>NZ_CP172716.1:0-3655594 GCF_057073745.1 Cupriavidus sp. C2SS-8b | reverse complement strand
CTGGATGGCGGCAGCGCGCGCCAGCTGGTTGGCCTTACCGGTGACGAAGTTGTCGAACGTCAGGATCGGGTTCAGGCGCGAGCGCTCATGCACCGTGTCGCTGGACTGGTTCGGCTGGGCGGGCTGCGCACCGGGCCCGCTGGGGTGCTGCACGATGGGGCCCGACTGCATAGGCGCTTGCTGCTGCTGCATGCGGTAGGAGCGAGCGGCGGCTTCGGACGGATCCATCTGGACCACGTCGATCTCGCCCATGTCCGAACCGTGCTGCGCACCTTGCGCCGGCTGCTGGCGGGAACCGCCCTGCAGCGGATGGCCGGGGTAGGGCGCCTGGCCCTGGCCGTAGCCGGCCTGGCCGCGGGCGGACTGGTACTCGCCATAGCCGGGCTGGGAAAACTGCTGGCCCATCGGCTGCCCCATGGGTTGCCCCGTCGGCTGGCCGCCATAGCCCTGCATACCCGTACCCGGTGCTGCGTGACCGTCCTGTCCGGCCCCCATGCCGCCGCCCACCGGCGGCTGCGCATAGGCCGCGGCGCGGCCCGATGCAGAAGGATCCAGGACAAAGTGAACACTGACCTGCGCTTCCCAATATTCGCAGGCAAGGGCAGTAATACGCCCCGAAAACTGGCTCTTGACCCAATCCAGCTTGAACCGGTTCGGCGCAGCAATGCGCAGCGTGAGCGCTTCCTCGTCGAAACCGACGGGCGCCAACGGCTTGATCCAGGTTTTGAACTGTTGCGGCGTCAGTTCGCGCTCGAGCTGCGCGGCTGCCGCCTGCCAGAAGTCTTGCATTGTTTTTTGTTAAGTAAGCGCATCCCCAGGGTGCGCCACTGGCTACTGTCGCGCCTCGTCAGCCCGGCCTTCCCCGTACCCATGTCTGCAACGCCGGCAGCGACTTACGTATACGTCGATGTATACGGTCCGCCGCGACGACCTGAAAAACATTGGGGGGAAGCCCGGGATGCGCCTGCGCCACGCAACCCGTGTTGTGATTGGACCGGGATTGTACCCCCGCCCCCAAGTTATCCACAAAGGATAAGTCTGTGGACAACTTGTGCAAATTCAGTGGATTGATGTGCACAACCCGAGCAGTGGCGCGGGTTTCCGGCATGCTGCAGTGCCGGAAAATCCAGCGGAAACAGGGACTTTGCTCAATTGCGGAGCCTGTCGCAGTGCATAAAACCGTATACAAACTTGTTAACAGGCTGTTGTGGACAATGACGCACGATGGTTTACGGATCGTTTACGTAGTGCTGTCGCGCTTCTGTCCTTGCCCACATGACGAAGTCTTGACACTCGCGCCAAAAATCGTTTAAATGGCGGGTTCTGCGATGCGGCAGGGGATCACGTATGCGCATCGCTGGGTCTGGCCTGTCCGTGCCTCCCGCGCCCGCAGGTATACCTGCAAACCGGCGCTGGCTGGCTTCAGGGCCGGCACCAAGACAGAACCAGAATCGTCGTGACAATGTCGGTAAACGCTTCTGCTTTTTCCGACACGCGGCAACCCCAACGCGAACCATACGCGGCGGCCACGGCACCCCGGCACCGGCCGGAGGCGGGCTAGCCCAGATCAACCAGAGAGTGCAACATGAAACGTACCTACCAACCTTCCGTTACCCGTCGCAAGCGTACCCACGGTTTCCGCGTGCGCATGAAGACCCGTGGCGGCCGTGCCGTCATCAACGCTCGTCGCGCCAAGGGCCGCAAGCGCCTGGCAATCTAAGGGCCGGGCGACCGGTCTGGACGGTGGCAACGCCGTCCATGCCAACCGCCTCGCGTTCTGGATGGCCGGTAGCTTGCCGCAGGCTGCAGTGTTCCCGCTAGCGTTGCCAAGCGTGTCTACCTTTGCCTTTCCCAAAGCCGCGAGGCTGACAAAGACGGATGAGTTTTCATCCGTTTTTGCTTTGCGGCCTCGCAAGCGCAGTACGCACTTTGTGCTGTACGTGCGGGCCAACGGCCGGGCCGAAGCCCGGCTGGGCATTGTGGTGGGCAAGAAATTCGCACCGCGCGCGGCCGAGCGCAATCTGGTCAAGCGCATGGCGCGCGAGTTGTTCCGCCAGCGGCAAGACCAGCTTGGCGGGCGCGACGTGCTGCTGCGCTTGCAGACCAAGTTTCCGCGCAAGGAATTTACCAGCCGCACGGCGGTCCGACAGGCGTGCCTGACGGAGATGACCAGCTTGCTGGAAGTCGCCGCCCGGCCCTTGCCACCGCCGCCTGCGCCGCCGTCCTCACCACCGGCCTCGCCAGAACCGCCCACGGGCGCTCCGGCCTGACCGCCCCCAGCCATGAAGCGAATCCTGCTAGCGCTGCTACGCATCTACAAGATCGCCCTGAGTCCTTACCTGGGCTCGCGGTGCCGCTTCTGGCCTACGTGTTCCGACTACGCCCGCGACGCCGTGATCCGTCATGGCGCCGCGCGCGGCAGCTGGATGGCGGCTTGCCGCCTATGTCGTTGCCATCCTTTCGCACAAGGCGGGTATGATCCCGTGCCGGGTGCGGAAGCGGAAACGGCACAGCAGGGCAGGTTTGCCCATCCCGCGACAGGCCACAGGCCTGTCACCGTCCGTCTCCCACGACCCTGATTTCCCCGACCATAGCGAGACATGGATATCAAACGCACAATCCTCTGGGTCATCTTCTCGATGGCCCTCGTGCTGCTCTATGACAACTGGCAGCGCGCCAACGGCCACGCGTCGATGTTCTTCCCGAGCGCGACCCAGCAGCAGGCCGCCTCGGCGCCCGCCGCCGGCGCAGCCCAGGGCGATGTGCCCAAGGCCAACGCCACTGCAGGCGCCACCGCGCCGGCAGTCCCGGGCGCCCCGGGTGCAGCCCAGGGTGCAGCTCCCCAAGCAGCCGCCCAGCCCACTGGCGAAAAGATCATCGTGACCACCGACGAGGTGCGCGCCGAGATCGACACCGCCGGCGGCATCCTGTCGCGCCTGGAACTGCTCAACGAGCACGAGAAGGACGGCAAGCCGGTGGTGCTGTTCGAGCGCGACACCACGCGCACGTACCTGGCCCGCTCCGGCCTGATCGGCGGCGACCTGCCGAACCACACCACCGTGTTCACCGCCACCCCAGGCCCGCGCACGCTGGATGGTGCCGACAAGCTCGAAGTCACGCTGACCGCCGACAAGAATGGCGTGAAGTTTGTGAAGACTTACGTGTTCCACAAGGGCAGCTACGTGGTGGACGCGCGCTTTGCCGTGACCAACGATGGCACCGCGCCGGTCTCGCCGACGCTGTACATGGAATTGGCGCGTGACGGCAGCAAGGTCGAGCAGTCGCAGTTCTACAGCACCTTCACCGGCCCGGCCATCTACACGGAAGCGGACAAGTACCACAAGATCACGTTCGAAGACATCGCCAAGGGCAAGGCCAGCACGCCGGCCGCCACCACCAATGGCTGGGTCGCGATGGTGCAGCACTACTTTGCCTCGGCCTGGATTCCGCAAGCCGGCAAGGAGCACAGCTTCTACGTCCAGCAGATCGATCCGAACCTGTACCGCGTGGGCATCCAGCAGCCGCTGGGCCAGATCGCCCCGGGTGCCACGGTGACGACCGATGCGCGCCTGTTCGCCGGCCCGCAGGAAGAGCGCATGCTCGAGAAGATCACCCCGGGCCTGGAACTGGTGAAGGACTACGGCTGGCTGACCATCCTGGCCAAGCCGCTGTTCTGGCTGCTCGAAAAGCTGCACGGCTTCCTGAACAACTGGGGCTGGTCGATCATCGCGCTGACCGTGCTGATCAAGCTAGTGTTCTTCCCGCTGTCGGCCGCCAGCTACAAGTCGATGGGCAAGATGAAGGAGCTGCAGCCGCGCATGACGGCGATGCGCGAGCGCCACAAGGGCGATCCGCAGAAGATGAACCAGGAGATGATGGCGCTGTACAAGACCGAGAAGGTCAACCCGCTCGGCGGCTGCCTGCCCATCGTGATCCAGATCCCGGTGTTCATCGCGCTGTACTGGGTGCTGCTGTCGTCGGTGGAAATGCGCGGCGCGCCGTGGCTGGGCTGGATCCATGACCTGTCGGTGCCGGATCCGTTCTACATCCTGCCGATCGTGATGGCTGCATCGATGTTCCTGCAGACCAAGCTGAACCCGACGCCGCCGGACCCGGTCCAGGCCAAGGTCATGATGATCATGCCGCTGGTGTTCTCGTTCATGTTCTTCTTCTTCCCGGCCGGCCTGGTGCTGTACTGGGTGGTGAACAACATCCTGTCGATCGCCCAACAATGGCAGATCAACCGCATGCTCGGCAAGGGCAAGGCGGCTGTGGCAGCCAAGAGCTGATCGCAGGCGATGAGGAAGGTTTGATGCAAGCCCGGTGGAAACACCGGGCTTTTTTGTTTTTGGGCGTCCGTGGATGTCCAGTACTCCGAGGAGAGATTCGTGACCTGGTCCGCCAATCAATACGTTGCCTTTGAAGATGAACGCACGCGTCCGGTGCGCGACCTGGTCGCCGCCATTCCGAACCAGATGATCCGCACGGCCGTGGATATCGGTTGTGGGCCGGGCAATTCGACCGAGGTGCTGATGGGGCGCTACCCTGGCGCGTCGATCACCGGGCTGGACAGTTCGGACGACATGATCGACGCCGCGCGCAAGCGCCTGCCTGATGTGCAGTTCGGCGTGGCCGACATTACGGCATGGAATGACGCCGGTCCCTATGACGTGATCCTGGCCAATGCCGTGCTGCAATGGGTGCCGGACCACGCCACGCTTTTTCCGGCGCTGGTGCAGAAGCTGTCCCCCGGCGGCACGCTGGCCGTGCAGATGCCCGATAACCTCGAAGAACCCGCGCACCGCCTGATGCGCGAGACCGCATCGAACGGCCCGTGGGCCGCCAAGCTGGCCAACGCAAGCAACGCGCGCTCAGCGCGGGCGTCGGCGCGTTGGTACTACGAACTGCTGCGCCCGCATTGCACGCGCGTGGATGTGTGGCTGACGGTCTATCACCATCCGCTGGCTGGTGGCGCGAAGGCCATCGTGGAATGGTTCAAGGGCAGCGGCCTGCGGCCGTTCATCCAGCCACTGGATGATGCGGAGCGGGCGGCTTATCTCGAGCAGTATGAGGCGGAGATTGCCAAGGCGTATCCGGCGTTGCCGGATGGGTCGGTGTTGCTGCCGTTTCCGCGGTTGTTTGTGGTGGCGACTCGCTGAGGGCTCACTTCAGTTGCTTCCCTCACTCCTGTATTTCGAATCCTGCCTTACTTGTTGACGGGAGCTACGCCAGAAGTGGGGCTGGCATCAGTGGACCCGGGCCCGTCAACAAACTCAACAGTTTCGAGGATCGCCTTGACCCGCTCAACGTCATTGCGTCCTTTTCGCTCCGACAACCATTTGACTGGCGCGTATCCACACAAGGCATTGGCTCCGTGAACCAGGCAGAAGTGAAAGATGCGGGCCCTCTTTCGTTCCTCACCAGTGGTGGCGTCCTCGGTGTAGGCGATCCCAGTCCAGTTTCTTTCATTCAAACGAATTGTTTGAGCCTTCGCCTGCCGTTCGTATGGAACAAATTCAGGGCCATCGACCGGTCCGTACGTCCACCAACGACCATCCACATACTTCCCATTTAACGAAGATGCAATATTTTCTACGCTTGCCTCCACACAAAATAGGCTAAAACCATCCGTGAGAAAGGCCTTGGGCCCCGTATTCGGAAGTAGATATCCCCCTTGCGCCGGAGAACTTTGACTGAGAATCTCGAATCGACCACCAAACATGTTGGCAATCTTAAAGCGGCATGAACCGACAGCATGCTCTGCAATTTCCGGCTGCTTGGCGAGGTTGCTGGTCAAACTTCGTGCAATACCGATATTAATTGATAGCACAGCTATTAACCCGGAGAAACTGCACTTGAAAATCAATTTCTTCATACATAGCACCCTTGCATCACTCTTAATCTGGAAAATCATTTAGAGCGCCATCCACACCAGCAAATCGAATGCCATCCGTTAGAATGGCAAGCGCGGCTGCATACGCCTGATATCGCGCCTGGAGGCCATTTATCGCCGCGATATTACTAGATGGCCAACCAACATTTATTGTGGCAGCGACTTTCCCGAATGATTCGCTGCTGTAATAAAACTTCGCCGCGCTACCTACTTGTTTGCTTTCGCGTCGCAAAACCGGTATCTGATCGGCAGGTTGGCTTGCACCAGACCATGCCCAATAAGCACCCGCGCTGTCTGCCACGTCGAAAGCGCGAAGACCCACAAACCTTCGCCAGTCTTTCATTTCCGCAGGGACGAATGCTTCTACGGCCACCAATGCTGCATTGTTGCGCGCCTGATTCGATGTGGTTGCAGCCGCGTGGAGCGTCACAGCCAACTCTTGGTCAACCTGTCGGCCGGCAAAACGCCAGTACTTGACATAGTTATCAGGCCACGTCAGTTGCAGGAATCCACGACCCGACCATGGGTAATATCGCTGTTGCTCTGGCGACTGCTCGGCCAGCAAATGAAACCATTGCGTTTCTTGCATCGCATTCCCCAAAAAAGCTGCCTGGCGTAGCCTCGCGCTGATGCCGAACTTACGCATCGCCTTGTTCAATTCCGCGCCCAAGTTATCGACTGCTATCATTTGCGGGTGTACTGGCTCCGAGACCCACTGCGAGGCGGATACTCTGCGCAGCGCAGTCGGTGGAAAGATTCTTTTGATTTCCACGTTACTCAGCCAACCGCACCTTCTGAAGTGCCGAATAAACCGCAGCGGATGAAAGAACCAGAACTTCTTCCCACCACCCAGCGACGTCTGCTCTAAAAACTGAAGCTGTGTATGAAACCTCAGGAAGTTGGAATATCCATCAGGATCGGTTGCCTTGCGCTGCCCAAAAAACCCGTCCGGATCATTTAGCCGCCTGTATCGTGCGTCATTGGCGCTTGCATCCCACTCGCTGGGCGCATGGCAAATGAACCCTCTCAGCTTTTCACGCACTGCGGGATGCGTCTGGATGTAGGCCGCCAGCTTGTCTTCCTGTTCCCATTCGAGGCGCAGTCGTTCGGCCGGCGTTTCAAGCTCTTCAACAACGTCAACAATCCTGCGCACCGCATCGAAATCACACAAGCCATCCTGATTGAATGGCGTGTTTCCTTCGTCGACCTTCTGCCATCCCATGAAGAATGGGAAATCCGCGTCCGAAAGCTTTTGGATTGCGCTTTGGCTGATTTCGACATACCCCTGCTTGCCCACCTCAAACGTCACGGGAATCCAAGTCTTTGGCGGCGTCGCCGATCGACTGGCATGCTCGTTCAGGATGCGACCGAACCGGAGCATTTCATAGCCATCGCTAGGACATTGCGGATATAGCGCCGTGGCGCGCGCGTACATCTCGTACTCATAGTCCTTGTCAGCCGCCACAGGCACTGGCGTCAGCGATGTGATCGTGCCGGCCCGATCCAGCCAGGAACGGGTGTAGCGTTGCCCCTTGTGGAAGAACGCTTCTACATACAACTTGCTGCCGGTAGGCAGTGTGCCGTCCTGTAGCGGTGGGAAATATTTCGCAGCGGCGCCGATAGCCTCGGGAGGCGTGCGGACAAAGGGCTGTCCTTGAGGAATGACAAAGTAGCTATGCCCCCAGTAGTCCCTGGACGCCGGGGTGGTGGGTGCCTTGTTGTCGAGCTGCACCGCATGCCCGGGCTGACTGAACCACGCGGTGAAGTCGCTCTCGGTCATGAAGATCTCGAAATGCAGATGCAAGTAGCCATGGCACGCTCCCGGGTACCCGAGCATGTCCTTGCGATAGACCTTCTGCTTTGCCGGTACTTGCACGCCATTTGTCGGCTTCAGCAACCATTTCGGTAACGCCGTAGAAGTGCCAACTTCCGGTGGATTGTTCGGTTGCGGCTGCAGCCGTCGAATGCCATCGAGATCCAGCAAGTGCATGTATAGCGAATGGAACGTAATGGTCCTGCCATCGCCAGTCTCGGTTGTGTGCTTGAGCAACACAAAGCCGGTATTGGAGTTCAAGGCTTCCGCCCCGTTTTGGTCTTTCCTTCCATCGGCAATGGCCTTCTGGCAGACCCGATACGCGACCACTTCACCGTCCGCGATGGCCCGCACAGGCTCATTCTGGAATCTGGGCGTCAGGTGCACACCGCAATGCCAGCGGCGGTCAAAGGCAATGGGATAGACGCCATGGTGCGGCAACTCAAAGCCGTCCACGGCGTCCATCATCGGGTCGATCCCGGAGGGATCGTTGGCGTTCAGGGCCTCGGCTGTCAGAGCGGGCAGGAAGGGCGGGCTAATGATCATGGCTCAGTGGGAGGATGAATACTGATCGCTGACTTGCAGTTGGCTCCGGGGCAACGCTGGCAACCGGTAGTTTTCGACCAGCACGTCGGAACTGGCGCTGGCTATGTGCGACTGCTTTTTGGCGAACGTGCAACTTTGGGCTAAACGTCAGCGCAAGCTAAGGCAATCGGCTTAGGGCGGATATAGAACCAGCCTGAAAGTTGACCAGGAATTGGCACCTCTTTAACCAACACATGACGCATCGCAAAGAAGTGGGGCGATTGGTCGCCGGCTGTTATTAGGGCTAGGCCCCTTCACGCCGGCAAATGGCAAATCGCTATCAACCGCCCAAGCGGCGGATGCGGCGCGCGCTGACATCGCGCGCGTGCCGTATCGCCTACACTTGAACTTGCGTCCCGCCCCTCTCTCGAATTGAGAGGCCTTTCCATGAACGCTGACTCCTCCCCCAAGCTGCGCCGCAAGACACGTCCAGCCGCGGCATTCGCCACGCTGGGCGTACACGGGCTGCGCCGTATCGAATCCTGCATCGTCAACCTGTTGCAGCGCGACGAGGCGGAGGACGTGCATGAGCTCCGCGTTGGCGTGCGCCATTTGCGGGCCATATTGTGGGTGTTCCGCCCGCTTCTGGCGCCTGGTATCGCGCAGCGATGGAAGCAGGACCTGGGTGCACTGGCCGATACTGCAGGCGAGGTGCGCGACTGGGATGTGTTCCTCGCCGAGACCGTGCAGCCCGCGTTGGAGTGCCAGCCCGGAGACCCGGTCCTCCATGCCGTGGCGGCCACGGCACGCTCGCGCCGGAGCCTTGCACGTCAAACCATGATGACCCGGCTCGAGCAGTATCGCGACGATCCGCTGCCGACGCTGCACCGCGATCTCCAGCACTTGCCGGTACACACCGACGATGGCAGCGAGCCCCTCGGCCATTTTGCCCGCACACGCGTGAGCAAGGCGCGCCACACGCTGCGCCAGCGCGGCCGTGCGGCGCGTCATGATGGCCTGCGCGCCTTGCACCGCCAGCGCATCGCGGGCAAGCGCCTACGCTATGCCATCGAGGCACTCGCGCCCGTATTGCCGAAGCAAAAGACGAAGCGCCTGCATCGCAAGCTCGTCAGGCGACAGGCCAGGCTCGGAGGCGTTGTCGACGAGTCTGTCGCGCGCCGGCTGATGAGCGAATGCCTTGACGTGCCGCCGCAAGACCTCGAACCCGAACCTGACGCTGCGTGAATGACAGCCGCGCTGCCCTTTCGCCGCCTCTTTCGTGTCCTGTGCGTTGCAGGGCACGCCCGCCGACCCCGTCACATCGATCTGAGACAATAGCGCCATGACTGCTAACCTGCCTCCCATCGCCGCCATTGCCACCGCTCCCGGACGCGGCGGCATCGGCGTGGTACGTGTCTCGGGCCCGGATGTCCGCCCCGTCATGCAAGCCATCTGCGGCCAGGCGCTCAAGCCTCGCCACGCCACTTACCTGCCGTTCCTCGATGGCGAAGGCAAGGTCATCGACCATGGCCTCGCGCTGCACTTCCCGGGGCCGAATTCGTACACCGGCGAAGAGGTGCTGGAACTGCAGGGCCACGGCGGTCCGGTGGTCATGCAGATGCTCCTCACGCGCTGTCTGCAGGCCGGCCACGAGATCGGCCTGCGCCTGGCCGAACCTGGCGAGTTCACGCGCCGCGCCTTCCTCAACGACAAGCTGGACCTGGCCCAGGCCGAAGCCGTTGCTGACCTGATCGAAGCCAGCACCGAAGCCGCCGCACGTTCGGCGGCCAGGTCGATGGAAGGCGAGTTCTCCAGCGCCATCCACACGCTGGTCGAGAAGGTCATCCACCTGCGCATGCTGGTGGAAGCCACGCTGGATTTCCCGGAAGAGGAGATCGATTTCCTCGAGGCGTCAGATGCTCGCGGTCAGCTCGCTACCATCCGCGAGGACCTGGGCAATGTGCTCGCACAGGCCCGGCAGGGCGCGCTGCTGCGCGAAGGCTTGTCGGTGGTGCTGGCGGGGCAGCCCAATGTGGGCAAGTCATCGCTGCTGAATGCGCTGGCCGGCGCCGAGCTGGCCATCGTCACGCCGATCGCCGGCACCACGCGCGACCGCGTCAAGGAAACCATCCAGGTCGAAGGCATCCCGCTGCATATCATCGACACTGCGGGGCTGCGCGAGGAAGCCACGGACGAGGTCGAGCGCATCGGCATCGAACGCACGTGGGACGCGATCCGCCGCGCCGATATCGTGCTGCATCTGGTCGATGCCACGGATTACCTCCGTCACGGACTGTCGGAGATCGACGACGCCATCGACGACCGCCTGAGCGGCCAGCTTCCGCCCGGCGCGCCGATCGTGCGCGTGGTGAACAAGATCGACCTGGCGCCGACGGTCGGCGGCATGATGTTCAGCGGCAACCGCCCGCACGTGGTTGCCGCCAATGGCCCGAACCCGACCGAGATCTGGATCTCCGCGCGCAATGGCTCAGGAATCGAACTGCTGCGCAAGGAACTGCTGCGGCTGGTCGGCTGGCAGTCGGGCAATGAAGGCACGTTTTTGGCGCGCGAGCGGCATCTGACGGCACTGCGGCAGGCGCAGTCGCATCTGGAAGTGGCGACCGAGCAGAGCCAGCAACAGGCGCAGGCGCTGGACTTGTTTGCCGAAGAGTTGAGGCTGGCGCAAGAGCATCTGAACAGCATCACCGGCGAATTCACCAGTGATGATCTGTTGGGGACGATTTTTACGCGGTTTTGTATTGGGAAGTAGTCAAGCGATACCGCGTCCGCACGAGCCGGACAGGCCGGCCGGACTATCCCGTTGCCAGCTCGTTGGCACTGGTAAGACTGGCGTAATTTCGTCCAAGTTATTGAAAAGGCAAAGTTGGCGTGCGAGCAGTCGGTACATGCAGTTACTGACCATTTCGGTGACATCACCAAATTGGTCCGGATCGGATCAACCGCCACCCATCGCGGATGTTCTTCTCTAGATATGCGTGACAAAGCCGAGCCTGAAGACTTCTGATCTTTCCCGGTGGCGCCGAGACGCGGCAATTGACAACACGTCAGATCAACCACCGCCGCATCGGCTCCTCCGCCAACGTCTCTGCCCGCCGCAAACCTGTACTCCAACAGCCGACATCGACCGCCCTTGCATGGTCCGGCCACCCCATGCCATCCGGGTACACTATCGGGTCGGCCCGCTCGCCCCATCCGCGCAAGCCGGCCATTCCCATCATCCTCCACCGCATGCGCCTGACCCTCATCACCTTCGGCACCCAGGGTGACTGCCGCCCCATCGTCGCCCTTGGCGCGGGGCTGCGTGCGGCCGGCCATGAGGTGTTGATGCTTGGGGAACGATCGGCCGAGGCGCTGGCCGTCGAACAGGGTCTTGCGTTCGAGCCGCTCGACGGCGACATCCAGGCCACGCTGGCCCCCGGCGGCGCGCTGCACAAGCTGATGACCGAAGGCGGGAACGTCAGCGAGGCCACGCGGGCCTTCGCGCGCATTGCCGAGGACAACACCGCACAGTGGATGGCGCAGCTCACCGCCGCCGCGCGCGAGCGCGACGCGATCGTCTTTTCCGGTCTGGCTGCCTATGTCGGCATGGCCGTTGGCGATGCGCTGGGCAAGCCGGCCATCGCTGCCGCCATGTTCCCGCTGTCGCCGACGCGCGATTTCCCGTCTGCGTTCCTGCCTCCCAAGCGCCTGCCGGGATGGGTCAATCGTGCCACCCATCAACTGATCAACTGCGTGCTGTGGCGAATGTTCCGGCCTGCCATCAATGCGGGTCGTCAGGCGCAGTTCGGGCTCGCGCCGCGGAAGGCGGTGTGGCAGGACTTCCCTTCGCTGTACGGCATTTCGCCGCATCTGGTACCGCGCCCGCGCGACTGGCATGCGGACTGGCTGGTCTGCGGCGCGTGGACGCTGCCCGCGCAGGACGGCTGGCAGCCGCCCGCTGCGTTGCAAGACTTCCTGGCCGAGGGTGTGCCGCCGGTCTACGTCGGCTTCGGCAGCATGGCCGGCTTCGACCGCGACAAGGTAATGCGTGCGCTGGCGCAGGCGCTGGACGGGCGGCGCACGCTGTTCTATCCGGGCTGGAGCGGCATCGATGTTGCGGCGCTGCCGCCGAACTTCCATGTGATCGGCGCGACGCCGCATGACTGGCTGCTGCCACGCGTGAGCGCGGCCATCCACCATGGCGGCGCCGGCACTACCCACGCCGTCGCGGCGGCCGGCGTGCCGTCAATCGTGCTGCCGTTCGCGGGCGACCAGTTCTTCTGGGCGGGACGGCTGGCATCTCTTGGCGTGGCACCGCGCTATGTCGCCGGGCATGACATCGACGCGGGCAAGCTCGCGGCGATGCTCGCCTTCACGCGACAGCCCGAGACGCGCGAGAAAGCCGCGGCGCTCGGCGCTGCCATCCGTGCGGAACGCGGTGTGGATAACGCCGTGGCCGCCATCGAGACTTTCTGCCGGCGGGGCAGAACATAGCGGCTGCCGCAACAACACAGCCAATCATTTCAAGCAGGAAATCCAGATGTTGAACCGTACCCAGCAGATCCTTATCGCCGTCGTCGCCTTGGCCGTCCTTGGCATGCTTTGGTTTGCCGGCAATGACAAGGGCCCGATCCAGGCACCCACGACGGACGACGCAGCCGCCACCGCACCGGCCGCCAGCGACGTGCGCGGCGTGCCGCGCAACGGCACGCTCGATCCGGTCAGCATCGACCCCGAACGTCCGGCCGACCGGTTGCCCCAGTACCAGGCCGATGCGCTTCTGAACGACTACCGCGACAACGCCCGCGCGGCCGATGACCGCTAC
Organism: Cupriavidus sp. C2SS-8b; assembly: GCF_057073745.1. Taxonomy (NCBI): domain Bacteria; kingdom Pseudomonadati; phylum Pseudomonadota; class Betaproteobacteria; order Burkholderiales; family Burkholderiaceae; genus Cupriavidus; species Cupriavidus sp. C2SS-8b. The sequence continues at coordinate 3,642,538 of NZ_CP172716.1, read as the reverse complement.
CGCGGCAAATACATCATCGTCGAAGGCGTGGCCAGTGGCGTGCGGCGCGGCGAGGCGGACAATGTGTTTGTCGATATCCGCACCAGCGATCCGAACGTGGTCGTGCGCGCCCAGTTGCTGCGCCGGCAGATCTGCGGCCCGGCCGGCCGCGTGTGCGAAGTGGAAGCGCGCGCCACCATGGTCCGGCGCGGGCAAAAGGTAGCCGTGGAATGCAACGGCGCAGGGCTGTCCGACGGCACGCCGTTACTGAGCGATTGCCTGCTGCGCGGCGGCGCCAACTAATCCGCCGACCGAGCCAATAACATGCAAACTGTCCTCTCCATCCTCGCCCTGCTCATCCTGATCGGCACCGTGGTTGGCCTGGTTTCCCCAACGTTCATCAGCCAGACCTTCCTGCAAGGCAAGCCCGTCGGGCGGCTGCAGATAGCCGTGATCGGCCTGGGCCTGGCAGCGGTGTTGCTGATCCTGGTCGGGCGCCTGGCGCAGCCCGTCGCGGGCGGCTGAAACGCCACGCGTCGCAGGCTCCGGGCAGTAGCAACGGTTTTGCGCCTCTGTTCCGGGTATTGGCGCGCGCGGGCAGCGCCTACAGTGCGTGGATAAGTTCCCGATGCTCCGTCTGCTGTCAGCAGCAAAGCAGCATCGATGCCATCCAGGACACTCCATGAACAAAGCACTGCTGGCCGCCGCGCTGGGCCTGATGATTACCGGCTGTTCCACCTACCAGGCCGTGATGCCCGTGGACCGGCCCGAGCAAGGGGACCCGCTCGCCGCGTTCCAGATTCCAGCCGGCAGCGCTGTCGCGGCGGGTCCGCGCGGCAACTATGGCGCCAACGGCGCGCTGCTGTGCGTGGTGGCAAACCCGGTGAGCGGCAATGAATATCTCGACGCGTTCCGCGCGTCGCTGCAGGCGCGCAATTTCGAAGTGAAGCTGCTGCCGCCGTACGCGCCCGTGGTGTCTTGCCCTTTGGTGGCCACGTATTCGGCCAAGAGCGCGTGGTTCTGGATGACGTACCTGAACAGCGTGGACATCATCGTGTACCAGAACGGCGCGCGTGCGGGCAAGGCGGTCTACAGCGCGAATCGTAGCGCCGGCGGCATCAACCTGAGCAACTTCGTCATGCCGGAGAGGAAGCTCGATGAACTGGTGGAACAGTTGTTCCCCGGCATGCTGCCCCCGCCGCCTCCGCCAGCCGGCACGCCCGTGACCGCGCCCGCCGCCGCGTCCTGAGCGTTCAGTCCTCCAGCCGGCCCAGCCGCACCACGGTCACGCCGGGGCGCAGCTGGCGCAGCGAGGGCATCACCAGCACGCAGTTCGGATAGGGCGTGACCACCGGTTCGCCCTCGCGCCAGCCGATCACGGTGCCGGCCCTGGCGAACGTCTCCAGCCCGGTATAGGGGCCAGCAAAGCGGAAATCCATGCTGCTGGCCACCACGGGCTCGGTCACGCGCACCACGCGCTGCGCGGCCGGCAATGCCTGCAGCCAGCCCGCCGGCACGTCCTGCGCTTCAATCACGCCTGCATTCAGCAGGAAGCGCGCGGTACTGTCGCGCGCCACCGTGACGGCCGCAGCCTCCCAGTGCTGACCGCATTCGATCAGCAAAGCATTGCGCGCGCTGGCCGGGTCGCCGAAGTCCGCGTAGTCGCGCATGCGGCGGCCTTCCGGATGACCTTCGTCGACGATGACGTCCGCCGGCGTGCCGAGCTGGCGAGCCAGCGCGATGCCCTTGTCGAGCGGACCCGAGACGATCAGAGGACGGCTCTTCTCATGCATTGAATGCAAATCGAGCAGCAGGTCCACCGTGTCGATCACCGGACGCATGGCGCGTGCGCGGCGCAGTTCGGAAGAGTCGCGGCCGGCATCGTCAAGCACCGCGGCGGTCCAGACGCGGTTGAAGTCCTGGTCGACAAAGCGCGACGCATCCGGGCGCGCCGGGTCGAAGCGCTGATACGCGTCCACATTGGCAAAGGCGAGCGTCATGCGGCCACGGCGCGGCGACACACCGGCGTCGAGCAAGCCCTTGACTGCGATGGCGCCGCACACCTCGTTGCCATGCGTGAGCGCATTGATCATCACGTGCGGGCCGGGCACGCCGCTGTCGAACGTGAACACGTAGGGGATGCCGCAGTTGCCATCGGCATACGGGCGGATATCCGGGAATTCGACCTCGACCGGATAGGCGTCGAGGGTAAGGGGAGCGTGGGTCATGCTGGAATGTTCTGCGGGAATAACGGCTTATTCGCGGATGCCGGCGGTCTGAACGATGGTGCGATAGCGGCCGGTCTCGCGCTTGATGAACGCGCCGAACTGGGCCGGATTGGCCGGCGCCACTTCCACGCCGGCCTCGGCCAGTTTCTTCTTCACTTCAGGCATGGCGAGCACGGCTTGCATCTCGGTGTTGAGGCGGTCGATGACGGCACGCGGTGTGCCGGCGGGACCCATCAAGCCGAACCACACGCCCATGTCCACGCCCTTGAGCGCCGGGGTTTCCGCCAATGCCGGCACGTTTGGCGCCACGCCGGAACGCTTGGCCTCGGTCACGCCGTAGGCCTTCACACGGCCAGCCTGGATATGCGGCAGCGCCGACGACAGCACCATCACCGCCAGGTCGATCTGGCCGCCGAGAAGGTCGGTCGCCATGGCCGAAGCGCCCTTGTACGGCACGTGCGTGATGTTGACGTGGCCCTGCTGCTTGATCAGCTCACCCGCGAGGTTCAGCGGCGTGCCCACGCCCGACGACGCATACGACAGCTTGCCCGGCTGCTCCTTGGCCAGCGCCATCAGCTCCGCCGCGTTCTTTGCGGGCAGCGCGGTCTTGCCGACCAGCACCATCGGCTGCGTGCCGACGAAGGTGATCGGAGCCAGGTCCTTCTCGCCGTCATAGCGCACGGCTGGGTTAGTCAGTCGGGCGATGGACACTTCGCTGCCCGAGCCCATCAGCAGCGTGTAGCCATCTGCCTCCGCCTTGACCACCTTGGACGCGCCGATGGTGCCGCCGGCGCCGCCCAAGTTCTCGATGACCACGCTCTGGCCCAGGCGCTTGCCCAGTTCGGGCGCAACCGTGCGCGCCACCAGGTCGACGCTGCCGCCGGCGGTGTAACCGACCACCAGCGTGATGGGCTTGGCCGGCCAGCCGGAGGCGTGGGCGGCAAGCGCGGAGAAGGCGAGGGTGGCGGCGGCAGCCGCGCGCAGCAGGGTCTTCGTGGTCATGGCTCTGGATTGGATTTTTGGAATGGGGATGACGCTGGGCCGATGGTAGAGATGGGGCGGGGCGATGGATTGCGGCTTTGGCAACGGGGGTTGCCGTTTTGGCAATGCCTCAGCCCCGCGGTTCGCTGACTGCGGCTTCCCAGAACGCTTCGGCCAGCGGCCGCATCGGCGCGCGCTGGCGGTACAGGCGGATCTCAAGTGCAAGGTCGGCCTCGTCCGCGCCGCGGCCCGTCGTGGCACGCACCAGGCGCCCGGCGTGGAGATCGTCCGCGATCAGCCGCGCCGGCAGCCAGGCCAGGCCCATGCGCTGGCGCACCATCTCGTGCACGGACTCGGCGAAGTCGCTGACGGCGATCACGTCGAGCCGGCTGGCGAGCTTGCGGCGCTCGATCTCCTGGTTGACCATGCGCCCAAGCGTCAGGCTGTCGGCATAGGCGATCATCGGCGTGGGAGCCGTGCCTGCGGCGCTCTTGCCGGCCTGTAAGCGGAATTGCGGCGCGCCGCGCGCGTCCGCAGCACTCACGCACACGAGCCGCTCCACGCCCACTATGTGGAAGCGATAACGCGCATCGTCGAGCATCACCGGAATATCCGGCGGGCTGTAGCACAACAGGAAATCGGCATCGCCCTCGGTGAACATCGCGAGCGCGTCGTGCATCGGAAACGTGGACAGCCGTGTGCGGAAGCCGGCAGCTGCCTTGTCGTTGCGCAGCGTATGGCGCAGGCCGGCGAGCCAGGCCGGCACCATCGAACGCGCGAGTGTCTTGCCCGTGGCGATGGTCAGCGTGCTGGCGTCGGCGCGATGCGCCGTACGCAGCGCGAGCCGCGCCTCCTCCAGCGTCTGCAGCGCGCCTTGCGCGGCTTCCAGGAACTGCCGACCCTCGGCGGTCAGGCGGACCGGGAACGCGCTGCGATCGATCAGCGGCGCGCCGGCCCACACCTCCAGCGCCTGCATGCGCCGCCCGAACGCAGGCGGCGTCACGTTGCGCAGCTCGGCCGCACGCGCCAGGCTGCCGGCCTGGGCCAGGCAGATGAAATCTTCAAGCCAGCGAATGTGCATGGGAACGGGGTCGGGTCGAGTCGACGGATGGGGACATCGCATTATCGGCACAATCGGACCCACGATAAAAAAACGGCGCACCAAAGTGCGCCGTACATCAGGCAGTCAGGGCCAACCTTACTGCGTGACCGTTCCCGCCGGTGCAGCCGGGGCCGGCGCTTGCGCGACCTCGCCCGTCTCCTTCATTCCGCCACCGAGCGAACGATACAGATCGATCGAGTTGTTCAACCGCAGTTGCCGTGCCTGAATCAGCGCCTGCTCGGCGGTAAACAACTGCCGCTGCGCATCCAGCTCATCCAGGTAGCTGGCCACGCCGCTGCGGAAGCGCAGGCGCGCCAGCTCGTAGCGCGCCGCTTCCGCATTGCGCACCTGCTCCTGTCCCGTCACCTGGTCTTCCAGCGTGCCGCGTGCCACCAGCGCGTCAGCCACTTCCGCGAAGGCCGTCTGGATGGTCTTCTCGTAGTTGGCGATCTGGATGTTCTTGCGCACATTGGCTAGGTCCAGGTTCGACTTGTTGCGGCCGTAGTCGAAGATCGGCAGCGTCAGCTGCGGCGCGAACGACCACGCCCCGGTGCCGGAATCGAACAGGTTCGAGAACGTCGGGCTGATCGTGCCAACGCTGGTGGTCAGCGTGATGCGCGGGAAAAACGCCGCACGGGCCGCGCCGATGTTCGCGTTGGCCGACAGCAGTTGCTGCTCGGCCTGGCGGATATCGGGGCGCTGCTCCAGCAAATCCGAAGGCAAACCTTCGGGGATATCGCTGATGATGCGCTCGTCGGACAGGCGCATCGGCTCCGGCAGGTTCTCGATGGCGCCGACAGGCTTGCCCACCAGCACCTCAAGCGCGTTCTGCGCCTGCGCGCGCTGGCGTGCCAGCTGCGCCGCGGAGACGCGTGCCTGCGCGACCAGCGATTCGTTGTCGCGCAGGTCCAGCGCGGACGTCGCGCCGACGTCGAAGCGCTGCTTCGCCAGCGAGTAAGTGCTCTCGCGTGCCTTGAGCGTGTCCCGAGCGATCTCGTACTGCTCGGCGAACGAACGCTCGGACAGGTAAGCCTTGGCCACTTCCGACACCAGCGAGATATACGCCGAACGATGCGCTTCCTCGGTGGAGAAGTACTGCGCCAGCGCCGCGTTAGACAGGCTGCGCACGCGGCCGAAGAAGTCGAGCTCGTAGGACGAGATCCCCAGGTTGGCCTGGTAGACGTCGGTCACCCCGGACTGCCCGAGCACGGTCGCCGATTGGGCGGCCGTGGTGCGGGCACGGGTATAGCCCGCATTGGCGTTCACCGTCGGCAGCAGGTCCGCACGCTGAACCTGGTACTGCGCGCGCGCTTCCTCGATGCGCAGCGCGGCGGTGCGCAGGTCGCGGTTGTTTTCCAGCGAGGTGGCGATCAGCGCCTGCAGGCGCGGGTCGCGGAAGAACTCGCGCCAGCCGATATCGGCGGCGCGGCGCGTCTCGCCGGTCTTCACTTCGGCGGTGGCATAGCCTTCCGGCGCGGCCGGGAAGCCGGCCGCCACCGGCGGCACCGGGCGCTCATACTTCGGCGCCAGCGTGCAGCCCGTCAGAACGCCGGCCACCAGCAGCAGCGTGGTCAGTGTCTTGGTCATATCAGTTGTCCTCCTGCGCTGCGGTCAGGCGCGCACGTTCGAACTCGTGCTGGCGCTCGCTGCCCTTGAAGCGCTTGCGCACCACGACGAAGAAGACCGGCACCAGGAAGATCGCCAGCGCGGTGGCCGTGATCATCCCGCCCATCACGCCGGTACCGATGGCACGCTGGCTGCCCGAGCCCGCGCCGGTGGCGATCGCCAGCGGCAGCACGCCCAGGATGAACGCCATCGACGTCATCAGGATCGGTCGGAAACGCAGGTGCACCGCTTCCAGCGTGGCTTCGATCAGCCCCTTGCCCTGGGCCTGCAGGTCCTTGGCAAATTCCACGATCAGGATGGCGTTCTTCGCCGACAAACCGATCGTCGCGATCAGGCCCACCTTGAAGTACACGTCGTTGGGCATGCCGCGCAGCGTCACGCCGAGCAGCGCGCCGAGCACGCCGAGCGGCACCACCAGCAGCACCGAGAACGGGATCGACCAGCTTTCGTACAGCGCGGCCAGGCACAGGAACACGATGATCAGCGACAGCGTGTACAGCATCGGCTCCTGCGAACCGGCCAGGCGTTCTTCATACGACTGGCCCGACCACTCGAAGCCGAAGCCCGGCGGCAGCTTGGCGAAATTCTCCTCCATCGCACGCATCGCTTCACCAGTGCTGTGGCCCGGCGCGGCCTGGCCCGCGATCTTCACCGCCGGCATGCCGTTGTAGCGCTCCAGGCGCGGCGAGCCCATGACCCACTTCGAGGTCGCGAACGCGGCAAACGCCACCATGTCGCCATTGCTGTTGCGCACGCGCAGCTTGGTCAGGTCGTCCGGCAGGCGGCGGTCAGCCCCTTCTGCTTGCACGATCACCTTGCGTACGCGGCCTTCATAGATGAAGTCGTTGACGTAGTTGGAGCCGAACGCAATCGACAACGTCGAATTGATGGTCGCCACCGTGACGCCAAGCGCCTTCGCCTTTTCGCGATCGATGTCGATCTGCAGCTGCGCGGCATCTTCCTGGCCTTCGGGGCGCACGCCCACCAGCACCGGGTTTTTGGCCGCCATGCCGAGCATCATGTTGCGCGCTTCCATCAGCTTCGCATGGCCCTGGCCCGAGCGATCCTGCAGGCGGAAGTCGAAGCCCGACGAGTTGCCGAGTTCGGAAATCGCCGGCGGATTCAGCGGGAAGATGATCGCATCCTTGATGAACGACAGCGCGCCGAACGCACGGCCCACCAGCGCCTGCGCGGTTTCGTTCGCGCCGGTGCGCTCCTTCCAGTCCTTCAGGCGCACGAACGCGATACCGCCGTTCTGGCCGCGGCCGAAGAACGAGAAGCCCGCCACCGTGATCATCTGGTCCACCACCTTGCTTTCCTTCTGCAGGTAGTAGTCCTCGATCTGCTTGAGCACGCCGATGGTACGGTCCTGCGTCGCGCCGTTGGGCAGCTGTACCACGGTGATCATGTAGCCCTGGTCTTCGTCAGGCAGGAACGACGATGGCAGGCGCTTGTACAGCACCACCACGCCAGCGATGATGACCGCGTAGATGATCAGGTAGCGGCCGCTGCGCGCCAGCACGCGTGCCACCACGCCCTGGTAGCTCGTGGAAGCGCGCGCGAAGGTGCGGTTGAACCAGCCGAAGAAACCCTTCTTCTCGTGATGGTGGCCGGCCTCGACGGGCTTGAGCAGCGTCGCGCACAGCGCCGGCGTCAGCGTCAGCGCGAGCAGCGCCGAGAACGCCATCGATGCAATCAGCGACAGCGAGAACTGGCGGTAGATATTGCCCACCGAGCCCGAGAAGAACGCCATCGGGATGAACACCGCGGTCAGCACCAGCGTAATGCCGACGATGGCGCCCGTGATCTGGCCCATCGCCTTGCGCGTGGCCTGGCGTGGCGAGAGTCCTTCCTCGCTCATGATCCGCTCGACGTTTTCCACCACGACGATCGCATCATCCACCAGGATACCGATCGCCAGCACCATGCCGAACATGGTCAGCACGTTGATGGAGAAACCGAACGCCAGCAGCGCGCCGAACGTACCCAGCAGCGCGATCGGCACCACCAGCGTCGGGATCATGGTGGCGCGGAAGTTCTGCAGGAACAGGTACATCACCAGGAACACCAGTACCACGGCTTCGAGCAGGGTCTTGATCACTTCCTCGATCGAGATCTTGACGAAGGCCGACGTGTCGTAAGGCACGCTGTACTGGTAGTCCGCCGGGAAGTACTTCGACAGCTCTTCCATCTTGGCGCGCACCGCGGTGGCCGTGGCCAGCGCGTTGCCGGTCGGGGCCAGCTTGATGGCGATGGCCGCCGACGGCTTGCCGTTGGTGCGGGCGAGCGTCGAATAATCGGCGCCGCCCAGCTCCACGCGGCCGACGTCCTTGATGCGGACCGACGAGCCATCCGGATTCGTGCGCAGCAGGATATTGCCGAACTGCTCCGGCGTGGTCAGGCGGCTTTCCGTTGTGACGGTGGCGTTCAGCTCCGTGCCCTTGGGCGACGGCGTGCCGCCGAGTTCGCCCACGGCGACCTGGATGTTCTGCTCCTGCACCGCGGCGGTGACGTCAAGCGGCGTCAGGTTGAAGCCGGTCAGCTTGGCCGGGTCCAGCCACACGCGCATGGCGTATTCCGTGCCGAACAGATCGGCCTGGCCCACGCCCGGCACGCGGCGGATCGAGTCGATCACCTGCGACGAGACGTAATTGCCGAGCTGGATGGCATCGGCATCGCCGGACTTCGACGACACCGTCAGGAACATCATGTAGTTGTTGCCCGCCTTGTCGACGCGCACGCCCTGCTGGCGCACTTCCGCCGGCAGGCGCGCCTCGACGCGCTTCAGGCGGTTCTGCACTTCGACCGAGTTCAGGTCGACGTTCGATCCCGGCGCGAACGCGATGGTGATCGATGCCAGGCCCGACGACTCGCTGGTCGACTGGTAGTACAGCAGGTTCGGCGCGCCGTTGAGCTCCTGCTCGATCACCGAGGTGACGGAGTCCTCGAGCGTCCTGGCCGACGCACCCGGGTAGGTGGCCGAGACCGAGATCGTCGGGGGGGCGATATTCGGGTACTGCGCGATCGGCAACTGCGCGATCGACAGCAGACCGCCCAGCACGATGATCAGCGCGAGCACCCACGCGAACACCGGCCGGTCGATGAAAAACTTGGCCATAAAACTGGCTCCCTCTGTCTGATGCGCTGGGTTTAGCCTTGCTTGGCGTCGGACTTGGCGTCAGCCTGGGCTTCCGCCTTGGCGCCGGCCTTGCTGTCCGAAGCCGGTTGCGGCTCCGAAGCCTGCTTGGCAGGCGCCGGAGCACCGGCGGGCTGGAATGGCACGGCCTTGGCCGGCGCGCCCACCTTGACCTTTTGCAGGCCTTCGACGATCACCTTCTCGCCGCCCTTGAGCCCTTCGGTCACGACCCAGCGGTCGCCGATCGCCTGCGGCGCCTTGACCGGCACCGCAGCCACGTTGCCGTCATTGCCCACCACCAGCACGCTGGCGCCCTGGGCATTGCGGATCAGCGCGCGCTGCGGCACGGTCATCGCGTTTTCATCCACGCCCTGCTCGATCTTCACGCGCACGAACGTGCCGGACAGCAGCTCGCGCTTCGGGTTCGGGAACTGCGCGCGCAGCGTGATGGCACCAGTGGTCGGGTCCACGGTCATGTCCGAGAACAGCAGCTTGCCGGTCTGGCTGTACTCGCGCCCGTCTTCCACATACAGGTGCACCCGGGCACCACCATCCACGCCCTTGACCGAGCCCGATTCGATGGCGCGGCGCAGGCGCGTCACTTCGGCGGCCGGCTGCGTGAACGTCACCCAGATCGGGTCGACCTGCTCGACCACGGTCAGCTTGGTGGCTTCGCCCTTGCCCACCAGCGCGCCTTCGGTCACCAGCGCACGGCCCGCGCGGCCGCTGATCGGCGCGGTCACGGTGGTGTAGCTCAGGTTGATCTGCGCGGTGGTCACGGCGGCCTTGGCGGCAGCGATGTCGGCATTGGCCTGGCCCGCGGCGGCCACGGCGTCGTCATATTCCTGCTTGCTGACGGCGTTGACGGCGACCAGCGGCTTGTAGCGCTCGGCCTTCTGGCGCGCCGACACGGCGTTGGCCTCGGCACGCTGGAGCTGGGCCTTGGCCGACGCGAGCTGCGCCTGGTACGACGCGGGGTCGATGCGGAACATGACCTGGCCGGCCTTCACTTCGCCGCCTTCGGTGTAGTTGCGCGACAGCACGATGCCTTCCACGCGCGCCCGCACTTCCGCGGTGCGCACGCCTTCCAGGCGGCCCGGCAATTCATTGACGATGGCGACGGACGACGGCGTCACGGTGACTACGCCCACTTCCGGCGGGGGCATGGCGCCGCCCTGTGGCTTTTTCTCGCCGCAAGCGGTCAGCGCCAGCGCCGACAACGCGGCGACGGCAACGCAATGGATACGTTGGGACTTCCTCATCGATAACCCCATGATGAAATTTTGAGATCTGCCGCGCCGGCCCGGCATGCCTGCTTGTCATTGGGGCAACCGGGGCGCGATGCGGTCCGCTGCGTGCCCGGCAGCGGAAAAAGCGTGATGCTAGCCAAACGAAGCGTCACAGCAATGACGAAGCGACGAATGCGGCTTTTTCTTTGATGAATGGTATGGATGACCGACCGGTCAGTGATGGCGATGGTGCGTCTGTGCGCACAAACCAGCGTGCTGGCCGAACGTCGGGCAAGCGAGTATTATATATACATTCAAGCATGTATGTTAAGCCTGTGCAGCAAAGCGGGGTATTAGGCGCCTGCCTTGCGTTTTCCGGCTGACTGTGTGCAACGGAATCACCGTTCAGGCGTTGAATCGATGCGTACCCGTTCCGGACGGGTTACGATGCGCGCCCGTCGGCGCAGCGGTTCGCGCCCGGCTGTATTACGGAAGTAACGATAACGACCCGTTGGTGCAGGCCACCAGCAAGTGCGGCTGTGAAAACAGCCGCGCCAGGGAGAGCAAAACTGACCGGCCTGAAGGCCGGCACCAGAGATAGAGATGGTCAGACGCACCAAGGAAGAGGCACTCGAAACACGCCACCGGATTCTCGACGCGGCCGAAACCGTGTTCCACGCGCGCGGTGTCGCGCGCCCGTCGCTCGCGGACATCGCCGAGGCGGCTGGGGTTACGCGTGGCGCGATCTACTGGCACTTCAAGAACAAGAGCGACGTGTTCGCCGCCATGTGCGACCGCGTGAACCTGCCGGTGGAAGCCCTCTGCGATCCCGAGCGCATCGCGCGCCAGGAAGATCCGCTCGGCGGCATCCGCGACATCTGCGCTTTTGTCTTTCGCCAGACCGTGGTCAACCCGCGCTGGCGGCGCGTGTTCGAGATCATCTTCCACAAGTGCGAGATGGTGCAGGACAACGGCGCCATCTTCGAGCGCCAGCGCCAGTCGCACCAGGAAGGCATGGTGAAGATCCGCGAGCACCTGCGCCTGGCGGTGGAGCGCGACCAGCTGCCGGCCAACCTGGACCTTGACCTGGCCGTGAACGCCTTCCATGCCGCCATCGGCGGCGTGCTGGCACACTGGCTGTTCTCGCCGCAGGACTTTGACCTGGACGCCAATGCCGAGCGCCTGGCGGACGCCTTTATCGATACCCTCAGGTATTCCCCCGCGCTGCGCCTGGGCTATGTGCCGCGCCCGATGGCCGCGCTGGACCGGGAACTGTCCACGCTGTGCGAAAAAGCCGGGCAGGGCGGAGCGTGCCCCCTGGCAACCTGACCGCCTGACCGGAATCAGCCGCGCATGGCGTCGCGCCAGCGCGCCAGGAACGCGCGTTTGCGCAGCGTATCCTGCGCCGCCAGCAGGCCCGGTCCCACGCTGATCGGCCGCAACGCGTAGCCCAGCCGCTCCGACAGCGCCGCCGCCGTGTGCCGGCTCTCGGTGTCGGTGCGCACCGTATAGAGCTGCGAAGCGCCCTTGCCGAGCACCGTCTGCCCTTCCCGCGAGAGCAGGAAATCCAGCCACAGCCGCGCCGCGTTCGGCCGCGGCGCGCGCCGGGCGATAAAAGCCACGCGCGACATCACCAGCGTGTAGTCGCGCGGCGCGATGACGTCGATGGCGGCGCCGCGCTCCATCAGCGAGAGCGCGTACGAACCCAGCAGGTTGTAGCCGAGCACGAATTCGCCGCTGGCGATGCGCTCGATCATGTCTGCGGTAGACGCCGACAACCGCGCCTGGGCGCGCCCGAGCGCCTGCGCCAGGTACCAGAATTCGCTGCCCATGCGCGCGTCCTGCTGCGCCAGCAGGTAGCCGACCCCGGAACGCTCCACATCGTAGGTGACGACCTTGCCGCGCCAGCGCGGCGCATGCTCCTGCAGCAGGCGCGCCAGGCCGCTGCGGCTGCCGGGCGGCTTCGTGCCGGCGAAGTGGTTGCGGTTGTAGACGATGACCGCCGGCTCGAACGTCGTGCCCCAGGCTTCATCGCGCCACACCGCCCAGCCCGGCAGGCCGCTGCGCTCGGGCGACTCGTAACGCTGCGCGTAGCCGTCATTGACCAGCTTGATCTGCAGGTCCATGGCGGTGCTCCACAGCACATCGGCATAGGCGGAGTCAGGCGCCGGCTGGGCCTTGCCAAGCGCCGCGCTCTCGGCCAGGAAGCGCTGGTTCAGCTCGATCGTGTTCAGGTCCTCGTAGCGCACGCGGATGCCCGGGTAGCGCGCCTCGAACGCGCGGATCAGCGGCTGCGCCACGTCGAGATCGGTCGAGGCATAGACATGGACCGCGCCCTCGCGCATGGCGCGCGCGACGGTGACCTCGTACTCGGACGGATAGCTGGCCGGCGGCGCCGGCATGGCGTCCTGTGCCAGCGACCCGCCCGCGAGCGGGGCCAGCGCGGCGCCGGCCAGCAGCTGCCGGCGAAGGGCCGAGGCGGGGGCTTGCAGCAGTGCGGGTTCGGATGGCGGCGTGGTCAGGCGCTGGGACACGATGGTGCGGAGCGGCAACGAAGGGCGGGCGCAACGTGCGCCGGTAACGGCAGGGCGGGGGTATTATAGGCGCCCGCGGCCTGTGGACCGCATGAACAGAACCTGCCGGAGGAGACCAGCATGCGCATCCTGCTGGTGGAAGATGAAGTGGAGTTGGCGCGCTGGGTGGCCCGCGCGCTGGAGCAGGGCGGCTTCGTCATCGAGCACGTGACCGACGGCCTGCAGGCCGAGGCGCGACTGGTGGCCGAGGAGTACGACGTCGTCGTGCTCGACCTGCGCCTGCCCGGCAAGGACGGACTGGCCGTGCTCAAGGCCATGCGCGCGCGCGACGACCGCACGCCGGTGCTGATCCTCACCGCGCAGGACACGCTGGACGAACGCGTGCGCGGCCTGAACCTCGGCGCCGACGACTACCTGCCCAAGCCCTTCGCCATTGCCGAACTCGAAGCCCGCATCCTGGCGCTGATCCGCCGCAGCCGCGGCCGCGCGCACCCGCGCCTGCAATGCGGCACGCTGGTGTTCGACGGCGAGAGCCGCGGCTTCACGCTCGACGGCCAGCCGCTGGCGCTGACGCCGCGCGAATCGACGCTGCTCGGCGCGCTGCTCGCGCGCAGCGGCCAGCCGCTGACCAAGGCGCAGCTGCTCGACAAGGTGTTCTCGCTCGACGCCGACGTCAGCCCCGACGCCATCGAGGTGCTGGTCTACCGCCTGCGCAAGAAGCTGGCCGGGCACGGCGTCACCATCGTCACGCTGCGCGGCTTCGGCTACCTGCTCGAGCCCGAAGCCCCGGCCGGCCCGGCCGCCTGATATGTGGCCACGCAAGCTGCGCCTGCGCGCGCGGCACCCGATCCTGCTATGGCGGCGCGGCAGCCTGCGCCGCCAGCTGCTCCTGCTGCTGGTGCCGGCGCTGGCGGCCATGATGGCGATCGACACGTGGCTCACCTACGGCACGCTGCGCGATGCCGCCAACACCGCCTACGACCGCTCGCTGTACGGCTCGATCCGCGCCATCGACAACGCCATCGGCATGGCCGGCGACAGCGTCCAGCTCTCCCTGCCCGACGCCGCCATGGAGATGTTCGAGACGGCGGCGCAGACCCATGTGTACTACCGCGTCTCGCTCGAACGTGCGGGCGCCATTGAAACCGTCACCGGTTACGACGACCTGCCGCTGCCCAAAGGCGTTCTCGCCAGCAACCAGCCGCGCTTCTACGACGATGACGACTACCGTGGCGAGGCCGTGCGCATCGCCGCCATGGCGCGCCCCGTGTACCGGCCCGACGCGCGCATGCGCGTCATCATCCAGGTCGCCGAAACCTCCGAGCCGCGCACCGCGCTGATCGGCAAGGTCTGGCGCAGCGCGCTCGCGCGCGACCTGCTGCTGATCGTGCTGAGCGCGGCGATCCTGGTCGGCGGCGTGACCTACGTGCTGCGCCCGCTGGCACGGGTACGCGACGATGTCGAAGCCCGCTCGCCCGATGACCTCACGCCGCTCGCGTTCAGCCGCGTGCCGATCGAAGTCAGTCCGCTGGTCGATGCCGTGAACCTGCACGTCGCGCGCTCCGAAGCGATGGCGCAGGCGCAGGCGCAATTCATCGCCGATGCGGCGCACCAGCTGCGCACGCCGCTGGCCATCCTCAAGACGCAGGCGGAATTTGCGCAGCGCCAGCTATGTGCGCATGGCGACGACCCGGCGTCGCGCCAGGCCGCCGGCGAAGCGGTCGGCGGCATCGTCACGCAGCTGGAACAGGCCGCGCGGCTGACCAACCAGCTGCTCGCGCTGGCTCGGGTACGGCAGCACCATGGCGAAGCCGCCGCGCAGGCCGTCGCTTCCGTCGATTCCGTTGATATCTTCGATGCCGTCACCGTGGCCGAACAGGTCGCGCTGGACTACCTGCCGCTCGCGCGCGGCAAGCAGCAGGACTTCGGCTGGGAGCCGACGCCGGGCCTGAAGCTGCCCGTGCGCGCCGACGCGGCACTGCTGCGCGAGGCACTGGCCAACCTGGTCCACAACGCCATCCAGTATTCGCCGCGCGGCAGCCGTATCACGCTGTCGGCGCAGCGCATCGACCAGACCGCCTGCCTGATGGTCGAGGACGATGGGCCGGGCATTCCCGTCAACGAGCGCGAGAAGGTATTCGCGCGCTTCTACCGGCGCGTCGGCAACACGGAACCGGGCTCGGGACTCGGTCTGGCCATCTCGCGCGAAATGGCCGCGCGTTTTGGCGGCACCGTCGAACTCACCGAAGGATCGCAAGGGCAGGGCGTCAGGGCACTGCTGAAGCTGCCCGTCAGCGAACAGGGCGCGTGACAGGCCCCTGTCCGCTAAGCCATCCCGTCAGCCGAACAGTTCTTCCGCCACCGTGGGATGCAGCTGCAGCGTCGTCTCCAGGTGCGATTCGCGCACCCCGAGCCGCAACGCCACCGCCATCGCCTGTACGATCTCCGGCGCCGCGTTGTCCATCAGGTGTACGCCGAGCACGCGCCCCGTGCGCGCATTCAGCACGAGCTTGAACACCGACTGCAGCGCATTGCCGCCGAAGCGGTTCTCCAGCGAAACAAAGCGCTTGACCACGGTGCGGATGCGCTCGGGCTTGCCGGCCTCTTCGATGGCCTGGGCCTCGGTCAGGCCGACTGCGCCGATGGCCGGCTCGCAGAACACGGCGGTCGGCACGAAGTCAAAGTCGGAACGTTCGCCGCGCCGGCCGAACAACCGGTCAGCCAGCCAGCGGCCCTGCGCCGTCGCAACCGGCGTCAGGTGCAGGCCTTCGATCGCATCGCCGATCGCATAGATCGAACGCACCGAGCTGCGGAACTGGCGGTCCACCTTGATGCCGCCCTTGTCGCCGAGCTTCACGTCCAGCGCTTCGAGGCCGAGGCCATCGACATTCGACATGCGGCCGACGGCCACCAGCGCCGCCTGCGCACGCACGGATTCCGTCTGCCCCGGCTTGTTGCGAACGCGATAGCAGATCTCCAGCGCACCGTTGGCCTGGCTGATCAGGTTGACGCTGGCATTCAGGTGCAGCCGCACGCCCTTGGCTTCGAGCGCACCGGCGAGCGCCTCGGCGATCTCCGCATCGAAATGCGGCAGCAGCCGGTCGCCGGCAACGATCAGGTCCACCTTGACCCCGTAGCGCGACAGGATCGACGCCTGCTCCACGCCGATGTAGCCGCCGCCGATCACGGCGATCGATCCCGGCACGGTCTGCCATGTGAACACATCATCGGAATTGCTGGCGAGTTCGCCGCCGGGAATGTCGAGCGTTTTCGGACGCGCGCCCGTGGCGATCAGGATCCGCTTGGCGCGGATGACCTCATCGCCCACGCGCACTTCATCGGGCGCGGTGACGGTGGCGTCGCCGCGGATAATGTCGACGCCCGCTTCGAGCAGGCGCTGCGCGTAGGCTACGTTCAGCCGCGCGACTTCGGCATTGACGCGCACGATGGCGTCGCGCCAGTCCTCGTGCCCGCCCGTATGCGACAGGCAGCCGGACAGGATCGCGGCCCAGCCGGCGCCGTACGACAGCATCTTCTTGGGCACGCAGCCGCGATTGACACAGGTGCCCCCGATCTCGTCGCGCTCGACCAGCACGACGCTGGCCCCATGCGACGCCGCGCGCCGCGCGCAGGCGACGCCGGCCGAGCCGCCGCCGATGACCACGAAGTCTGCCTTGCGGGTGCGCGTGGTGCGGCCGTTCTTGCCACGCGCGCGCGGCACGCGTTCCACCGCGGGTTCTGCACTGACTTGACGGGCCCGCCTTGGTCCGTTGTCGGACGTGGCGGTTGTTGTCTGGCGCTTGCTCATCCATGCCTCCTGTCGCGGCTCGCGGCCGCATCGACAAACGATCGGACCGGCGCCATGCAGCAGGCTAGGCGCCGGACTTCAGTTCCGTATTCAGGATCGACGGCCAATCGCGCAGGAAAGTTTCTCCATCGCGGCGGCCCAGGTCATAGGCGTGCGTCATGGCATCGGGCCGGGTGTAGTCCCAGCTCGAAATCGGCACGCGTTGCGAAGGCTGCAGGTACAGGCGGCGCTGGCCGCCGCTTTCCACCACGAAACGGCGCGGGCGCGGGTACAGCCGCGTCACCAGCACCAGCACATTGCCCGGCGTGGCGTCGAGCGCGTCCACCGGCACGTTATCCACAAGACCGCCATCGAGCACCGCACGGCCTTCACGCCGCAGCACCGGCGTAAACGGCGGCGTGGAGGCGGATTGCAGCAAAAGATCGGCAAGCTGTTCCGGCGAGCCGCAGTCCTGCGCGCGCACGAACTCCGGGCGGAAGCCCAGCTTGCGCCCGAGCCGCGGATGCAGCGTCTTGAGCACGTGCTTGTCGATGTTGTACGCCAGCAGGCCCGCCGCCACGGCCAGGCGCGGCCCGCTCCAGCGCGGGATATGCGCCACGCCGATGCGGATCTCCGGCGCCTGCTGCAGGTGCGCCAGGCGCCCATCGGCAAAGATCGACAACAGCGCCGTGCGATAGATGCCGTAGTGCGGGAACACGCGCTCGCTGCGCAGCAGGTTGCCCCAGTAGGCATTGCGCTTGTTGCTCGACAGCACCTGGCGGTAGTACGCCATGGTCTGCTGCGAGTCGTGCGCATAGATCATGCATGCCGTGGCCGCGCCGGCGGAAATGCCGGCGATCACGCGGGGGCGCAAATGAAGTTCAGGCGCGACGGTATCCCACCAGCCCGCCTGCCACCAGCAGCGGTTGCCGCCGCCGGCGAAGACGATCTGGTCGAACGGCTGGGTCGTGCCTGCGGTCATGCGGCGTTCCGAGAGTCGTTGGCCTGCGGCGTCACAGCAGGGCGTAGGTCGTGGTGGCCTGCACGGCCAGCTTGCCATCGGTGCCGGTCAGTTCGATTTCGCCGAACACCACGGTCTTGCCGAGGCGCAGCACATTGGCACGCACAAGCACGTCGCCGTCGATCACGGGACGCATGAAATTGGTGTTCAAGGTAACGGTGGTCATCGGCCGGAACGCGCCGAGCGCGCTGGCTACCGCAACGATCATCGCCGTGTCGGCGGCGGACATCAGCACCTGGCCGCACACCACGCCGCCCGCATGGCGGAACATCTCCTGGAACGGCAGCCGCAGCGTGATGCCGGCGGCATCGACGGCCTCGGCGCGCAGCCCGAGCTGGCGCACCCACGGCGCGAGCACGCGTTCCAGCGTGGCATCGATGTCGGCAAGGGTCATGCGGCCTTCGGCGGATTCGGACATGGCGATCCTGGTCTTGTTATCCCGCTGGGATTGTCGCCCGGTGGCCGCCCGGCAAGGGGTGGCCGCTATTCCGTCTCCTCCGGCGCGACGCGAAGTTTGAGCCAATGATACAGGGGGCCCGTGGCCAGCACCACGAAGGCCATCCGGATCACATGGAAGGCGGTCACCAGCGGCACGCCGAGTTCCAGCACCTTGGCGGTGATGCACATCTCGGCAATGCCGCCCGGCGTGGTGCCCAGGATCATCGTTGCCGGGTGCGCGCCAGACAGGATGGAGATCATCCAGCCGAGCACTGCCGACACCAGCAATGCCACCACCGTGTACAGCGCTACGCCCGACAGGAAACGCGGCGCGGTATGCAGGAAGTCGCGCGAGAAGCGCGCGCCGAGCGACACGCCGATCAGCAACTGCCCGGCGCGGCTCATCCACGTCGGGATGGCCGACAGTTCGATGCCTGAAGCGGTCAGCACCGCCGCGGCCAGCAGCGTGCCGATCACGAACGGGTTCGGCATCTTGAGCCGCCGCACCAGCAGCGCCACGCCGAGCGTGATGGCGATCAGCGCGAGCAGGCCAGGCGCGCTCACCGTGCGCGGCCCGGGAATGTACGGATCGAGTCCATGGATGCCCCCGTACTGGAAGATGGCCGGCACCGCTACCACCACCATCAGGACGCGCAGCGAATGCGCCGCGGCGACCTGGTCGATCCGCGCACCGTTGCGTTCGGCCAGGTTGGCCATCTCCGAGGCGCCGCCGATGGCCGTGGAGAAATACGCGGTCTTGAACGCGACGCCCGTGGTCCGGCGCAGCAGCAGCGCGCCGCCCGCCCCCAGTACCAGCGCAAACAGTGATGCAGCAACGATGTAGGGCAGGAACTCCAGCAGGCGGGCCACCACGTCCGGCGTGAAATACAGGCCCAGCGACGCACCGATCACCCACTGGCCGGCATTGCGTGCCTGCGTCGGCGAACGCAGGTCCGCGCCGGCCATGCGCGCACCGGCCACGGACAGCAGCGGCCCGATCATCCACGGCAGCGGCGTGCGCAGCACGGTGCAGAGCAGCGCGGCGGCCAGGCCGAGCAGCAGCGTCAGCGCGACCGGTAACCAGCGATGGGAGGAAAGACTCATGATGCAGCGGCCTGGCGGGGGAACCGGCGCCTTTTGTTGTGGTGTTCCGGAATGCATGAAGCCCGGCGCGCGTGCGCCGGGCTTCGTTCAGCTTATGACAGCGGGGGTCTTATCATGCCGCATTGTCCGCCTGTTCATGCGCCGACGGCCGGTTGGCATGCCAGCGCAGCAGGCGCGGAATCACCACCACGGCCACGGTCATGGCCAGGATGGTCGCCGAGATCGGCTGCTTCACGAACAGGCTCCAGTCGCCCTGGCCGATCGACAACGCATTGCGCAGCTGCTTCTCGGCAATCGGCCCGAGGATTAGGCCGACGATGACCGGCGCGGTCGGGAAGTCGAAGCGGCGCATCACCATGCCGAGCAGGCCGACCACGAACAGCAGCAGCAGGTCGAACCACGACTGGCGGATGCCATAGGCGCCGAGTCCGGCGAAGATCAGAATGCCGCCGTACAGCAGCGGCGTCGGCACGCGCAGCATGCGCACCCACAGGCCGATCGCCGGCAGGTTCAGCACCAGCAGC
The DNA here is from genome assembly GCF_057073745.1 of Cupriavidus sp. C2SS-8b. Classification (NCBI taxonomy): domain Bacteria; kingdom Pseudomonadati; phylum Pseudomonadota; class Betaproteobacteria; order Burkholderiales; family Burkholderiaceae; genus Cupriavidus; species Cupriavidus sp. C2SS-8b. Next base: position 3,622,849 of record NZ_CP172716.1, on the reverse strand, counting down.
ATCACGTTGCCGATGTACAGCGACGCCAGCAGGCCCCACACCAGGTCGCCCGAGGTCTGGAACAGCATCGGGCCCGGCTGCAGGTTGTAGTTCTGGAACGCCGCCAGCAGGATGGCCGTGGTGTTGGAGGTCGGGATGCCGAGCGTCAGCAGCGGGGCCAGCGTGGCGGTCACCGCGGCGTTGTTGGCCGCCTCGGGGCCAGCCACGCCTTCGATGGCACCGACCTTGCCGAACTCTTCCTTGTGGTTCGACAGCTTCTTCTCGGTGGCGTAGGACAGGAACGTCGGGATCTCCGCGCCGCCGGCCGGGATCAGCCCGAACGGGAAGCCGATGAGGGTGCCGCGGATCCAGGCCGGCACCGAACGCTTCCAGTCCGACTTGTTCATGTGGACCGAGCTGAGCCTGTTGAACGTGCCTTCCGGCTGCGGGAAGAACGCATTGAACAGCGCCTCGCCCACCGCGAACAAGCCCACGGCGACCACGACGATATCGACGCCGTCGTACAGCTCCTGGATGTTCATCGAATAGCGCGTCTGGCCCGACAGCGAATCCATGCCGATCAGGCCGATGCCCAGGCCCAGGAACAGGCTGGTCATGCCGCGCAGCAGCGACGAGCCCAGCACGGCAGAGACCGTGGTGAACGCGAGCAGCATGATCATGAAGTACTCGCCCGGACCGAACTCCAGCGCGACGTCCGCGGCCACCGGCGCGAACATCGACAGCAGCACGGTGGCGATGGTGCCGGCCACGAACGAGCCGATCGCAGCGGTCGCGAGCGCCGGGCCCGCGCGGCCGTTCTTGGCCATCAGGTTGCCTTCCATGGCCGTGACCATGGTGGAAGACTCGCCCGGCGTATTCATCAGGATCGAGGTGGTCGAGCCGCCGTACATCGCGCCGTAGTAAATGCCGGCGAACATGATCAGTGCAGCAGTGGGTTCGACCTTGGCCGTCAGCGGCAGCAGCATCGCCACCGTCAGCGCGGGGCCGATGCCGGGCAGCACGCCGATGGCGGTGCCAAGGAAGCAGCCGACCAGGGCCCACAGCAAATTGATCGGCGTGATCGCCACGGCGAAACCGTGCATCAGCTGGTTCAAAGTATCCATTCTTGACTCCTGGGGTCAGGCGGGCTCAGAAGCCGGCGATGGGAAGCAGCGGCAGGTTGATGCCGAGCAGGAATTCAAACAGCGCCCACATCGGCACCGTAATGCACAGGCCGATGATGGCGTCGCGCACGATGCGGCGGCTGCCGTAGCCGCGCGCCACGCAGATCATCAGCAGCGTGGACGACAGCACGAAGCCGAGCGTGCCGATCAGCGCCATATTCAGCACCAGGCCCGCCGCCACCCACAGGAAGCCCTTGAAGTTGTGCGGGGCGTCGGGCAGTTCGGCATCTTCTTCCGGCATGTTGCGGAAGCCGCCGCGCACGCCTTGCCAGGTTAGCAGCGCGCCGCATACGGCCAGGCCGATCGCCACCAGCGTGGGCGCGAAGCGCGGCGACAGGCCGGCATAGCCTTCTTCACCCGAAATGCCCGACAGGCCCAGGAAGAAGAACAGCGAGAGCGCCAGCACGGCAATGCCGATGGCGAGATGGGAGGGTTTCATGGAGACTCCTTGGCCTTCGTCGCCAACCGGAGGTGGCTGGCGTCCGCGACGCTGGCTTTCTGGTTCCTGCGCGGCCGCAGGGCCCGGCGACATGTAGTTTTGGTTTGGGTATCGCAGGTGGTAGACACCGGGCCCCGCGCCGTTTTCCGGGCCACCGTCTACACCAGTGGCTTCGGCAGGCACGACAGGTAACTCATCAGCACTGCTTGGGTCCGCAGGGCTGCGGACCCGTACTGCAAGACGCGCAAAGGCGCCTTTTTGCTGCTTACTTCGCTACGCCCAGTTCGCGCAGCGTGCTGCCCAGGCGGGCCGATTCGCTGTCGACGAACTTGCCGAACTCGTCGCCGGTCAGCAGGAACGGCGTCCAGTCATTCTTCTGCAGCGTTTCCTTCCAGGCCTTGCTCTCGGTTGCCTTCACCACGGCGTCGATCATGGCCTTGCGCTGCTCGGGCGTGGTGCCCGGGGCGCCGTAGACACCGCGCCAGTTGTAGATCTCGACGTTCACGCCCTGCTCCTTGAGCGTCGGGATATCAGCGGTGCGGTCCTTGGAGGTCACCGCCAGCGCGCGCATCTTGCCGCTCTTGATGAACGGCAGGAATTCCGACACGCCGGCGATGCCCACGGTCACGTGGCCGCCTAGGATCGAGGCCGAGGCCTCGCCGCCGCCCTGGAACGGCACGTAGTTGATCTTCTTCGGGTCGATGCCGACGTCCTTGGCGATCAGCCCGGCCAGGATGTGGTCGATCGAACCCTTCGAGCCGCCGCCCCAGCTCACGCTGCCCGGGTTGGCCTTGAGCTGCGTGGTCAGGTCCTTGATCGACTTGATCGGCGAGGCAGCCGGCACGGTAATGACCATGGTGTCGGCGTACAGGCGCGCGATCGGCGTGGCGTTCTTCAGCGTGACCGGCGGATGGTTGGTTTCGATGGCGCCGACCATCACCGCGCCGACGACCATCAGCGCGTTCGGGTTGCCCTTGTCGGAATTGACGAACTGGGTCAGGCCGATGGTGCCGCCGGCGCCGCCCTTGTTGTCGTAGGTAGCCGTCTTGGCAACGCCCGAGGCGATCATCGCCGCGCCCAGTCCGCGGCCGGTCTGGTCATAGCCGCCGCCAGGGTTGGCGCCGATCATGAACTTGACGGTGTCCATCGCAAAGGCGGGCGCCGCGGCAACGGTGGCCACAACGGCAGCCGAAGCCATGACGACGTGAGCGAAACGGTGAATCGAGCGACGCATAACGGTCTCCTTCTCCTGGTAGGTATGTGCCGTATCTTCGGCTCGCCTTCATGGCATTGCGTCAGGGAATGGGAAGACGTGGGGCGCATACCCTCCCGGGGAACCGGTAGGTCGCTGTCTCCTGTCCGTTGCACGCGCTGCATGCCGGCATTGTTGTTTGACTTCTGCGTGACCCGTTGACGGATCATGTGCCGGATTCTAGGCGCTGGAAACTGTCAAAAGGCTGTCAGATTGACAGCCTTGGCATCGGGGTTTACGTGGATGGCGGGCGATTCAGCGTCCGGCGGGCGCCTGCATGGCCTTGCCCACCACGGCGTCGCGGCAGGGATCTTCGCGTTCCACCGGCGCCACGGTTACCACGCGGTCGAAGCCGGCCGGGTTGCCCTGGCCTCTTTCGAGGTAGCCGATGCTGACGGCCTTGCCGTCACCCGCCCCGAGCCAGCGCGGCACGCCGATGTCTTTGCGCACATGCCCGTTCCCCGCGATCAGCACCGCCCCGCGCGCCGCATAGGGCCGCAGCGTGGCGGCCATGACGGCATCGCGCGCGGCCTGCGCGTTGAGCATGCCGGGCAGCATGGCCTTGGGAAAATTGCCGCAATGGCCTTCGTCGAGCACCGCGGTCTGCGCGGCCACCAGGTCGGGCGGCAGCGTACCGGTCAGGCCCAGTTGCGCGCGCTGCTGCGGCACGAACAGGCCATCCAGGCGGCCGCGCACGATCTTCGCCGCATCGGTGCGCGACAGGTTCGCGGCCAGCAGCGGCAGGTCGTACTGCAGCGCCAGCGCCACCACCGGCCGGTACAGCGGCCACTGCCATCCGCCGCCTCCCGCCTGCTTGATCAGGTAGTCCGCATCGGCCGGGCGTTCGCGGCGCGCGCGGTCGATATCGGCCTGGCGTTCGCGGTCGAACTGCTCCATGGCGATGGCGGGGCGCCAGCCCTGTTCGACGGCCCGCGTGAGTGCGGCGAGCCGCTGCTGCTGCCCGGCGGCGTTGTCATGGACTTCGCCGAGCAGAACATAAGACTTGCCGACGAATGCCGCGCTGACGGCATCGGGACCCGACGACGGCGGCGTGGCAGCGCAGCCGGCGGCAAGCAAAACAACCGCGGCAATGCGAGGCAGCGTCATGCAGTGGCCTCCTAACGCTGGTGCGCCACCTCGCCATGCACCGTCTCGGGCAGGCGATTGCCTTCCGCGTCGATCTGCAGAGGGCCGGTACCCGAGAACCGATCCAGCGCCAGGTAGATCACCGGCGTGATGAACAGCGTGATGACCTGCGAGAACAGCAGGCCGCCGACCACGGCAAGGCCCAGCGGCTGGCGCAGTTCAGCACCTGCGCCAAGGCCCAGCGCAAGCGGCAGCGCGCCCATGACGGCGGCAAAGGTAGTCATCATGATCGGCCGGAAACGCAGCAGGCACGCCTGGCGGATGGCCCGCGCCGGCGCCATGCCTTGTTCGCGCTGCGCCGCCAGCGCGAAGTCGATCATCATGATGGCGTTCTTCTTGACGATGCCGATCAGCATCAGCACGCCGATGGTCGCGATCAGCGACAGCTCCACGTTGAAGATGAACAGCGTCAGCAGCGCGCCGATGGCGGCCGACGGCAGCCCGGCCAGGATCGTCAGCGGGTGAATGTAGCTTTCGTACAGCACGCCCAGCAGCGTGTAGATGACCGCGATGGCCGCCACCAGCAGCACGATCTGCGTCGCCTGCGACGACTGGAACACCGCCGCGTCGCCACCCCAACTCGTGAAGATGGAGGTCGGCATGGCGATTTCCTGGCGGTAGCGGTCGATCTTCGCCGAGGCCTCGCCCAGCGGTGCACCCGGGGCCAGGTTGAACGACACCGTCACCGAAGGCAGTTGCCCCTGGTGGTTCACGGCAATCGGCCCGACCCGGCGCTCGGTCGTGGCGAACGCGGAGATCGGCACCATCTGGCCGGTCTTGCTGCGCACGTAGAGCTTGGTGAACGCGCTTTCGTCCTGGCGATCGACGTCGGCGGCCTGCAGGATGACGTAGTAGTTGTCGATCGGCGTATAGATCGTCGAGACCTGGCGCTCGCCGAATGCCGAGTACAGCGCGGTGCGCACGTCCTGCATCTGCACGCCGAGCGCATTGGCCTTGTCGCGGTCGATTGACAGCTGCGCTTCCAGGCCCGACTGCTGCGAGTCGCTGGTGACGTCGCGGAACAGCGTGTCGGCGCGCATCTTCGCCATCAGCTTGTCGCTGAACTCCTGCAGCTGGCCGGCCTTCACGCTTTGCAGCGTGTACTGGTAGCGGCTCTTGCTCTGGCGCCCGCCCAGGCGCAGGTTCTGCACCGGCGAGAAATACACCGCCAGGCCCGGAATGCCGGACACGTCCTTGCGCAGCGACTCCACCACCTTCGGCATCTTGGGCCGCTGGCCGAGCGGCTTCAGTTCGACGAACATGCGGCCGGTGTTGATCGCGGGCGAAGGACCGCCGCCGATCGACACCACGATGCTCTTCACGGCCGGGTTGGCGCGCATGCGCTCGGCGGCATCGCGCAGCCGCTCGGCCATCGCATCGAACGAGATATCCTGCGGGCCTTCGGCGTTGACCTGGATCTGGCCGATGTCTTCCTCGGGGAAGAAGCCCTTGGGAATCTTGACGAACAGCACGGCGGTCAGCACGAACGTCAGGCCTGCGGCCGCCAGCACCACGCGCCGGTGCGCCAGGCACCAGTCCAGGCCGTGCGCGTATTTGTGCAGCGTCCACTCGAACAGGTTCTCGAACCACTGCGTCGAGCGCATGCCCAGCGTCTGCTTCTGCACCACCGCCGGCGCGTGGCCGGCATGGTCGCCATAGGCGTGCTGCGATTCATCGACCGGCACGTTCTCGGCCGACAGGAAGCGCGCGCACAGCATCGGGATCAGCGTCAGCGACACCAGCGCCGACACCAGGATCGACAGCGACACCACCGCGGCGAATTCATGGAACAACAGCCCGATCACGCCCGGCATGAAGAAGATCGGGATGAACACCGCCACCAGCGAGATCGAGATCGACAGGATGGTGAAGCCCATCTCGCGCGAGCCCACCAGCGCGGCCTTGAGCGGCGGCACGCCTTCCTCGATATGGCGCACGATGTTCTCGAGCATCACGATGGCGTCGTCCACCACCAGGCCCACGGCCAGCGTGATGGCCAGCAGCGAGACGTTGTCCAGGCTGTAGCCGAAGGCCTTCATCAGCGCCACCGTGCCGATCAGCGAGATCGGCAGCGACACGGTCGGGATCAGCGTGGCGGCGGCGCGGCGCAGGAACAGGAAGATCACCATCACCACCAGCGCCACCGTCAGCGCCAGCGTGAACTGCACGTCGTGGATCGATTCGCGGATCGAGTTGGAACGGTCGTTGACCACCGCCACGTTGACCGAGCCCGGCATCTGGCTGACCAGACGGGGCAGGGCGCCCTTGATGGCGTCGACCACGGCCACGGTGTTGGCGTCGGGCTGGCGCAGCACGGCCAGCACGATCGAGCGCTCGTTGTTGAGCCAGCTGCCGGTCTTGAGGGTCTCGACGCTGTCTTCGACCTCGGCCACGTCGGACAGGCGCACCAGGGCGCCGTTGGGCTGACTGGCGACGATGATGTTGCGGAACGCATCGGCGTTGGCGAGCTGCCGGTTGGCCTGGATCGTCAGCGTCTGGCGCGCGCTGTCGAGCGTGCCGACCGGCGTGTTGGCGTTGGCGCGGTTCAGCGCCGTGGCCAGCTCGTCCATCGTCAGGCCGCGCGCGGCCAGCGCGTCCGGGTGGGCGCGCACGCGCACGGCAAAGCGCTTCTGGCCGAACACCTGCACCTGCGCCACGCCGGGCAGCGTGGCCAGCGTCGGCGAGATCAGGTTGTCGCCAAAGGCGTTGAGTTCGGCGAGGCTCATCGCCGGCGAGTTGATCGCCAGCAGCAGCACCGGCGCATCGGCCGGGTTGACCTTGCGGTACGACGGCGGCACCGTCATCTCGATCGGCAGCGAACGCTGCGCGCGGAACAGCGCCGCCTGCACGTCCACGGCCGCGGCATCGATATCGCGGTCGCTGCCGAACTCGATCGTGATGCTTGAATTGCCGAGCGTGTTCGACGAGCTGATCACCTTCACGCCCGGAATCGTCGCGAACTGCTTCTCGAGCTGCGTGGCCACCGAGGCGGCCATGGTTTCGGGGCTGGCGCCCGGCAAGGTGGCCGTGACCTGGATCACGGGCGAGTTGAAGCTCGGCAACGCGGCGATGGGGATCGTCGGGTACAGCACGATGCCGGTGACGATGACCGCGATGCACAGCAGCACCGTCATCACCGGACGGCGGATACAAAGCTCGGACAGCGTCATGGCTTAGTGTCCCTGGGCCGCGGCCGGCGCGCTCGCCGGCGTGGCAGCAGCGGCAGGCGTCGGCGCGACTTCGCGCACCAGGGCGCCCGGACGCAGGTTCTGCGTGCCCTCCACGACCACGCGCGTACCCGGCGGCACGCCTTCGATCACGGCCGACGTGGCGGTGGTGGTCACCAGCTTCACGGGCACGCGGGCGACCTTGCTGTCGGGCTGCACGGTGTAGACGAAGCGGCCTTCGGGCCCCGTCACCACGGCTTGCGGCGGCACCGACAGGGCGTCCTTGAGCGTCTGCACCACGGCGCTGACGTTGGCGTACGTGCCGGGCCACAGGCGCTGCTCGTCATTGTCGAACTGCGCCTTGACGCGGATGGTGCCGTACTGGGGATCGACCGTGTTGTCGATGAAGGTGATCTTGCCCGTCACCGGCGTCTTGCTGCCGTCGTTGGGCTGGCCGGTGACCTTCACGGGCCCCGCACGCAGCGCGTCGCGCAGCGAGGCGAGCTGCCGCTCGGGCAGGCTGAAGGTCACCGCGATCGGCTGGACCTGCGCGATGGTGACCATCGGCCCGGTGCTGTTGGGCAGCACCATCGAGCCCGGGAAGACATTGATCACGCCGGTGCGCCCGCCGATGCTGGCGCGGATCGCGCCGTAGCTGACCGCGACGCGGCTGGCCTCGATCGCGGCCTGGTCGGCGCGGATGGTGGCCTCGAAGCCGTCCACCTTGGCCTGGGCCGTGTCCACCGCGCTCTTGGAGATGAAGTTGCGTTCCAGCAGTTCCTTGCTGCGCGACAGGTTGCGGCGCGCGTCGGACAGGTCGGCCTGGTCGCGCAGCAACTGCGCCTGGGCCTTGGCCAGGTTGGCCTCGTCCATGCGCGTGTCGAGCGAGAACAGCAGGTCGCCCGGCTTGACGGTCTGGCCTTCCTTGATATGGACGGCGCGTACGGTGCTGGAAACCTGCGGGCGGACTTCGACTGTGGATAACGCCGTCACATTGCCGTTGGCCGTGAATTGCAGCGGCACGTCGCCCTGCTTCACCAGTGCGGTAGCCACCGCCACCGGCGCGGGCGCCTTGGCGACGGGCTTCGGCGCCAGCCACGTGTGCCATGCAAACCATCCCGCTGCGGCGAGCACCGCAACGGTGATTACCACCACCCACGGCGATACCCGGCCACGGCCGGTTCCGGCGGATGCACTCCAGTTGCCGTCGACAAACCCCTTGGGCTGGTCGATCCTGTCTGTCTTCATCTTGTGTGGACCCTCTTGGCTGCAGCGCGCCCTCCCCGGTGACGTCCCGCCTCTGTTCCCTTCCATGGCCACCCAGTACGGGCAGCCCGGGGGGCCGGGCGGATACGTGTCGCGCAAACCTCTACTAGTACAGCGGTTCGTCCCGCGGAGCCAGCACGGACTATTACAGCGCGTTACAGCGATAACAGCGAGCGGTAACGGCGTGATCCGGGCCTGGCTTGGCCGGCTACGAGGGGTGGCGTGGCGGACGCGGGGCGGATTGCTTGTATCGAGACACAAACATTATCAGAAAAGCCGCCAGCCATCGCGACGCGAGCGGTTGATGCTGTCGATCGACAGCTTTCGCGGCCCATGCTGCACATGAATGGCATCGCCGGCGCGCACCTCGCCGGACCGCAGCACGCCCAGGTAGACGCCGGAGTAGCCGCTCTCGACCATGTCGCGCACGGCGTGGCGGTAGCCCAGCACGGCGTTGAACTTGCATGCAGGCTGCCGGGGCGACGCCACGCGCAGCACTGCGCTGCCGATGTACAGCACGTCGCCCATCCACAGGTCGGCCTCGACCAGGCCTTCGATGGTCAGGTTCTCGCCCATGGAGCCGAACGCAAGTCCGCGGTATGCCTCGGGCTGGCCCGCGGCGCGGCGGCGCTTGTTCCACCACGCGTAGTGCTCTGACGGATAGGCATACACAGCCTTGTCCAGGCCGCCGTGCACGGCCAGGTCCGCTTGCTCGTCGCCGGCCACGCCCAGCGGGCGCAGCTGCACGCGCAGCGGGCGGGCCAGCGTGCTGACCGGGTGCTTGCGGATGCCGGACATCACCACCGCCTCGGTGCCGGCACGGGACACCACCAGCGGAATGGCCTTGCCGATATTGATCGCCAGCACGCGTGCACCGCTCAGGATTCCATTCGGTTCGCTCACGATGCCCCCGCCGCGCGAGTTGTGGATAACTCCGTGGATAACGCAGGGAACAGGTGGTGGACAGTGCGCTGGACAACACTGTGGAAAAGCTGTGGAGCGAGACCTGACCCGGGGACGGGCAGGGCCGCTCAGGCCTGTTGCGGGACCTGCCGCGGCGGCCACTGGCAGCCGAGCGCGCGGGCCCGCTGCGAGATCACCAGCGCCGCCAGCATCAGTATCGCGGCGCCCCAATGCAGCGAACCGGTGCCGGCCACTGTATACAGGGCCGCGCCCGCCATGGCGCCGATGGCCTGGCCGAGGTAGATCGACGACGAGTTGAGCGAGATCGAGACCGAGGCGCGGTCCGGCGCGATCATCACCAGCCGCGCCTGCTGCGCACTATTGGTGGCAAACCCGCCCACGCCCCACAGCATGAACAGCAGCACCAGCGGCACGGTGCCCAGCCCGGCCAGCGGCCACAGCACCATCGCCGTGATCGACGTCAGCAGCGCGAACTGGACGATGCGGCTGGGCGTGATCCGGTCCATGCGCGAGGCCGCCATGGCGTTCCCGAACACGCCGCAGGCGCCATAAGCCAGGAACATCAGGCTCAGCGCGGCGCCGGAGATGCCGTGCACGTCGCGCATCAGCGGGGCAATGTAGGTGAACATCGTGAACATGCCGGCCGACTGGATCATGGTGGCGGCCACCACCAGCATGATCGGCCGGTGGCGCAGCACGGCGCTCCAGGCCTCGCGGCCCACGGCCGGCACGTAGAGCCCGCGCGGCAAGGCGCGCCAGACCGCCGCCGACACCAGCAGCGCCAGCACGCCCACCACCGCCATGCTGACGCGCCAGCCGAGCGTGCTCGCGATCCAGGTGCCCAGCGGCACGCCGACCACGCTGGCGATGCTCCAGCCCAGGAACACGAAGCTGATCGCCCGGCCGCGGGTCTGCGCGTTGACCAGCAGCGGCAGGGTAGCGGCAGTCTGCGGCGTGTAGATGGCCGCGCCGATCGCGGTCAGAAAACGGATCGCCATCAGCGTGGCGAAGCTCGGCGCCAGGGCGGCCGCAAGGTGCAGCACGGCGTAGATCAGCAATGAGCCGGACAGCAACAGGCGGCGGTCGATGCGTGAACCGAGCGTGGCGAACACCGGCGCTCCCACGCAGGTGGCCAGGGCGAACACCGAGATCAGCTGGCCGGCACTGGCCACGCCCAGGCCAAAATCGGCGGCAATGTCGTTCAACATGCCGGTCACGATCATCGCGCCGGTGCCAATGATGAAATTGCCGACGCAGAGCGTCACAAGCCTGGGGTCCATGCCGGGGTGGCGCGCTGGCGCCTTGTCGTTGTTGTTCGGGACGCGCCGCGGGCCATTGCGGCCGGCGGTCAGGGAAGTCCCGAGTGTAGCGGTTTCGCGAAATTCGCGTCCGCGGGTGGCGGAAGCCTTGAAGCGCCGGACTTGCCGACGCCGCTGGAACAAGGCTCCCCTCTCCCGCGCAGTGGGAGAGGGGTGGGGGAGGGGGCGGGAGCGTCCACGAAGTGAAGCGCCTCACTATTGCCAGCGCCTGCCCTCTTCCCCGGCCCCTCTCCCGCAAGCGGGAGAGGGTAGCAAACCGAAGGTGGGCAAATACTCAGCGCGACAGTACCGGCGTCAGCGCCTTCGGATTGACGATGCTCTCATGCTGCCCCGCCAGCACATCCAGGATGTTCTGGAACGCAATGCGGAAGTACATCTCATAGCTATCCCGCTCGACATACCCCAGGTGCGGCGTGCAGATGCAGTTCTCCATGCGCAGCAGCGCGTGGCCCTGCAGGATCGGCTCGGACTCGAACACATCCACCGCCGCCATGCCCGGACGCCCCCGGTTCAGCGCGGCGACCAGCGCGTTCTCTTCCAGCAGTTCGGCGCGGCTGGTGTTGACGAACAGCGCCGTCGGCTTCATGCGCGTGAGGTCGGCCAGCTTGACCACGCCGCGCGTGTCGTCATTCAGGCGCAGGTGCAGCGACAGCACATCGCTGTCGGCGAAGAACTGTTCCTTGGACTCGGCCACCGCCAGGCCATCGGCGCGGGCGGCTTCCTGCGACGCCTCGCGTCCCCACACCAGCACGTTCATGCCGAAGGCGCGGCCATAGCCAGCCAGCAGCCGGCCGATCTTGCCGTAGCCCCAGATGCCCAGGGTCTGTCCGCGCAGCACCTGGCCCAGCCCGAAATTGGGCGGCATGGTGGTCGACTTCAGGCCAGACTGCTGCCACGCACCATGCTTGAGGCTGGCCACGTATTGCGGAATGCGCCGCTGCGCCGCCATGATCAGCGCCCAGGTCAGCTCGGCCGGCGCCACCGGGGAGCCCGCGCCTTCGAGCACCGCCACGCCGCGGTCCGTGCAGGCATCGACATCGATATGCGTGTTCGGCGCCGTGCCGACGCGGCCGGTCTGGCTGATGATCTTCAGCTTGGGCAGCTTCTCCAGCAACTGGCGCGTGATGCGCGTGCGTTCGCGGATCAGCACGACCGCCTCTACGTCCGAGAGGCGCGCGGCCAGCTGGCCCACGCCCTTGACGGTGTTGTTGAACACCTTGACGTCGTGCCCTTCCAGCAGGCTGAAGCAAGGCAGCTTGCGCACGGCGTCCTGGTAATCGTCGAGTACAGCAATCTTCATCGGCAACTCTTTTTGTCGGCTGGCCTGGTGAGCCGGGATTGGTGCGCGCGGCAACGGAGCGCGCGCGCGACCAGCGCTATTGTCGGGTATCCGGGGCCGGCACATTCCATGCGTGAATCCGGTTCCGGCAATGCTGCGGAGCAAAAAACAGCGTTGTGCGGCAGTGGTATCCTTGCCCGTTCCGGTGCCCCCGGAGAATGTTCGGTCGAGCTTCGCTCCCGACATCCGGTGCCGCCGGACAAAGCCCGCTGGCCCCATGCAGCTAGCCCTGCGCGGGCGAAGCGCAACTTTAGCGCAGGCGCAGGGACTGCTGCGACCCTTTGCGTTACCCGGGCCGCAGAGGAGTTGTAACGGGATGTGACGACCGGTGCGAGTCGCTGAATTGAGCCACAAAAGTGCGCCGCGACAGGCATCGGCCTGGCTGGTCTCAGGTCGGGCTTTGAAAAGATTTCCCCTTCCTTCCCTTTACACACTTTGGAGTTGCAGGATGAACCACCCCTCGATGCAAGGCACGACGGCGTTGAACGTGCCGGCCTGGGTCAAGAACCAGAAGCTGGTGGCCTGGGTAGCCGAGATCGCCGCGCTGACCAAGCCGGAGCGCATTCACTGGTGCGACGGTTCGCAGGAAGAGTACGACCGCCTCTGCGAGCAGATGGTCGCGGCCGGCACGCTTAAGCGCCTGAACCCGGCCAAGCGCAAGAATTCCTACCTGGCCCTGTCCGATCCGTCCGATGTGGCGCGCGTCGAAGACCGCACCTTCATCTGCGCGGACAAGAAGGAAGACGCCGGCCCCACCAACAACTGGATCGCCCCGGCCGAGATGCGCCAGACGCTCAACGCCCTGTTCGACGGCTGCATGCGCGGCCGCACGCTGTACGTGGTCCCGTTCTCGATGGGGCCGCTGGGCTCGCCGATCGCGCACATTGGCGTGGAACTGTCCGACTCCCCATACGTGGCCGTCAATATGCGCATCATGACGCGCATGGGCAAGGCCGTGTATGACGTGCTGGGCACCGACGGCGACTTCGTGCCGTGCGTGCACACCGTCGGCAAGCCGCTCGCCGCTGGCGAGAAGGACGTGCCGTGGCCGTGCAACCCGACCAAGTACATCGTCCATTTCCCGCAGACGCGCGAGATCTGGTCGTTCGGTTCAGGCTATGGCGGCAACGCGCTGCTCGGCAAGAAGTGCTTCGCGCTGCGGATTGCTTCGACCATGGGCCGCGACGAAGGCTGGCTGGCCGAGCACATGCTGATCCTCGGCGTGACCTCGCCCGAGGGCAAGAAATACCACGTGGCCGCCGCCTTCCCGTCGGCCTGCGGCAAGACCAACTTCGCCATGCTGATCCCGCCAAAGGGTTTCGAGGGCTGGAAGGTCACTACGATCGGCGACGACATCGCCTGGATCAAGCCGGGCAAGGATGGCCGCCTGTACGCAATCAACCCGGAAGCCGGCTACTTCGGCGTGGCCCCGGGCACCAGCGAGAAGACCAACTTCAACGCCATGGCGACGCTGAAGGAAAACGTCATCTTCACCAACGTGGCGCTGACCGACGACGGCGACGTGTGGTGGGAAGGCATGACCAAGGAAGCGCCTGCGCACCTGGTCGACTGGCAGGGCAAGGACTGGACCCCGGAAATCGCCAAGGCCACCGGCGCCAAGGCCGCGCACCCGAACGCGCGCTTCACCGCCCCGGCGGTGCAATGCCCGTCGATCGACGAGAACTGGGACAACCCTGCCGGCGTACCCATTGATGCGTTCATCTTCGGCGGCCGCCGCTCGACCACCGTGCCGCTCGTGACCGAAGCGCGCAACTGGACCGAAGGCGTCTACATGGCCGCGACCATGGGCTCCGAAACCACCGCCGCGGCCGCTGGCCAGCAAGGCGTGGTGCGCCGCGACCCGTTCGCCATGCTGCCGTTCTGCGGCTACAACATGAGCGACTACTTCGGCCACTGGCTCGAACTGGGCAAGAAGCTGGAAGCGTCGGGCGCGAAGCTGCCGAAGATCTACTGCGTGAACTGGTTCCGCAAGGACGCCGACGGCAGCTTCGTATGGCCGGGCTTCGGCGAAAACATGCGCGTGCTGTCGTGGATGATCGACCGCGTCGAAGGCAAGGGCCAGGGCGCCGAGCATGTGTTCGGCACCAGCCCGCGCTATGAAGATTTGAACTGGAACGGCGTGGAGTTCTCGCCGGCGCAGTTCGCGCAGGTGACGTCGATCGACACCGAGGCCTGGAAACAGGAATTGGTGCTGCACGACGCGCTGTTTACGCAGCTGAAGCACAACCTGCCGCAGGCACTGGTCGAAGCGCGGGCGGCGCTGGGCAAGCGGCTGGAAGGGTAAGCATCCGACCCGCAGACATTCCCTCTCCCGCAACGGGAGAGGGTCGGGAGAGCGGTGAACCAAGCCGTGGATAACTTCTGGTTATCCCGCCTCGCCCTCTCCCAACTGCTCCACCGCATACTTCACCAATCCTGCTCGGCCCTCGATACCCAGCTTGCGCTTGAGATTGAGCCGGTGGGTCTCCACCGTGCGCACTGAAACACCAAGCTGCGCCGCAATTTCCTTGTTCGCCATGCCGCGCCCGATGTAGCCGAGGATGTCTCTTTCGCGCTTCGTCAGCGCGTCCAGCGGCCCGGCCGCCGGCATCTGTTCCGCCATGCCGCGCGCAATGCGCGCGCTGTAGAACACGCGCCCCGCCAGTACCGCCTCGATGGCGGCCATCAGTTCCTCCGCAGGGGCATCCTTCAACACATAGCCGTGCGCGCCGGCACGCACGGCCTGGCGCGCGTATTCCAGGTTGTCATGCATGCTGACCACCAGCACCGCAATTTCGGGATATTGCTCATGCAGCACGCACGTCAGCGCAATGCCGCCCATGCCACGCATGCCGATGTCGGTGATGACCAGGTCCGGGCGCTCGGCCGCGCCGGCACGATCGAGCCACGCCAGCGCGGCTTCCCCGCCGTCGGCCTCGCCCACTACGCGCAGGCCGGGCTGCAACGCCAGGTGCATGCGCATGCCGTCGCGCACCAGCGCATGGTCGTCGATCAGCAGCACGCGCGCAGGCGTATCAGCGGCGTAGCCAGATTGGCCTTCGGCCGGGTCGGGAATTTGGGTCATGACTGCGAAGGTTCTTCCGGAATGGGAACGACGGGCCGCGCCTGTACTTTCACGAGCGGCAGCGCGGCTACCAGTTCCGTGCCGCCCATGCCCGAAACAATGCCGAACTGCCCGCCCAACGCTGCAATCCGCTCGCGCAAGTTGCGCAGACCGATGCCGCGCCGGGGATCGACCTGCATGCGGGCCACGTCAAACCCGCTGCCATCGTCGCGCACTGTCAGGCGCGTCGCGTCCGGATCGAAAGCCAAAGCCACCGTGACTTTGCGGGCGCCGGCATGGCGCTCGACATTGGTCAGCGCTTCCTGGGCGATCCGGTACAACGCGGTAGCCTGTTCGTCAGGCAGCTCGCGCGGCGTGCCGGCCTGGGTCACGCTGATCTGCAGGTGGCTGCCGCCCTGCATCTCGCGCGCCAGGTGCTCCAGCGCGGCAACCAGGCCGAGGTCATCGAGCAACGCCGGACGCAGGTTGCGGGCCACGCGCCGGACCTCGTTGAATACCGTGTCGAGCCGGTTCAGCGCCATGCCGAGCACGGGCGCCACCGCCGCGCCCTCGGCCGGCGCCAGGCGCAGCCGGTTCGCGGCGGCTTCCAGCACCAGCTTGACCGACACCAGCAACTGGCTGATGCCGTCATGGAGTTCGCGCGACAAGCGGGCGCGCTCCTCTTCCTGCGACTGCACCACGCGCTGCGCCAGCTGGCGCAGCTTGGCATCGGCCTCGCGGTGCTCGCTGATATTGAGGGCCAGGCCGCTAGCGGCCACCAGCAGGATGCTGACCGCCGCAATCACGCCGATCCACGCCATGGTCTCGCGGATATCGGTCGCGGCGCGCGCATCGAGCTGGCGCAGCGTGTTTTCCACATCGTCCAGGTAGATGCCGGTGCCGAGCATCCAGCCCCATTCGGGCACGGCCACCACGTAGCCGAGCTTGGGCGCGAGCTGCTGGGACGATGGCTTCCGCCACTGGTAGCGCACCGAGCCGCCGCCGGACTTGGCCGCGGCAATCAGCTTCTGGATGGTCAGGGCGCCCTGCGGGTCGCGCAGCATCCACAAGTCCTGCCCGACCAGTTCTGGCTGGCGCGGATGCATCAGGTTGCGGCCCTGCAGGTCATACAGGAAGAAGTAGCCGTCGGGCCCGTAGTCGAGCCGCGCCAGCGCGTCCATGGCGGCCTGGCGCGTGGCGGCGTCGGTGCGGCCCGAACGCACCATCGGCGCGATCGCGCTTTGCGCCAGTTCTACGTAGTGGCGCAGTTCGGTTTCCTTGCTCTGGAGATAGGCCGACTCGACCAGCGCGCGCTCATGCCTGGCCAGTTGCGTCGCCTGGAAACGCACGGCAAGCGCAATGCCGAGCATGGCCACCGCCAGGGGCGCGACGGCTAGCAACAGGATCTTCTGGCGGAGTTTCATACGTGAACCGGACGACCGGGGGTAAACACCGATGCCGCGCGGGCGGCATGCCACCGTCGATCTGCGTAGTACTACGCAGAAGTGCTGCGTAGTTACGCGCTTGTGCGGGGTTTGGCGGGTGTCAATACTACACGCCGGACGCTTGAGCCGCCCCAACAAGGCGCGTGCGTCGACGCAGCTGGTGCGCCGCCCACCCGGATGGTGCATTGCCTGCCTGCAAGACGAGATCCGGAAACGACAAGAACCGGGCGAGCAGCAGCAAGATCCGAAGAGACACCCTCACCGCCGGATTGCCCCGCTGCCCGCCCTCAGGCGCGCGCCCGCCGCCGACCCTGCCAGTTACCAGTCCTTCGCCGCCGCAGGCTATCGAAATCCCCGGTCTGAGGAGACCTTCACTATGAATCGCATCGGAGAACACCTGGTGTGGCTGGCCGTCGCCATCCTTGGCGCGTTTGCCTTCGCCACGGTCGCGCTGTCGCGCGGCGAGGCGGTCAGTGCGCTGTGGATCGTGGTTGCCGCGCTCTGCATCTACCTGATCGCCTACCGCTACTACAGCCGCTTCATCGCCGACAAGGTGATGCAGCTCGACCCGAAACGCATGACGCCGGCCTGGCGCCACAACGACGGCCTGGACTACGTGCCGACCAACAAGGCGGTGCTGTTCGGCCACCACTTCGCCGCCATTGCCGGCGCCGGCCCGCTGGTCGGCCCGGTGCTGGCCGCGCAGATGGGCTATATGCCGGGCATGCTGTGGATCCTGGCCGGCGTGGTGTTCGCCGGCGCGGTGCAGGATTTCATGATCCTGTTCATCTCCACGCGCCGCGACGGCCGCTCGCTGGGCGACCTGGTCAAGTCCGAAATGGGCACGGTGCCGGGCATGATCGCGCTGTTCGGCTGCTTCATGATCATGATCATCATCCTGGCGGTACTGGCGCTGATCGTGGTGAAGGCGCTGGCCGGCTCGCCGTGGGGCACGTTCACCGTGGCGGTGACCATCCCCATCGCGCTGTTCATGGGCATCTACACGCGCTATATCCGCCCGGGCCGCATCGGCGAGGTGTCGGTGATCGGCTTCGTGCTGCTGATGCTCGCGATCCTGGGCGGCCAGTACGTGCATGAAAGCGCCGTGCTGGCGCCGCTGTTCACGTACGACGGCAAGGCGCTGACCTGGATGCTGATCATCTACGGCTTTATCGCCGCCGTGCTGCCGGTGTGGCTGCTGCTGGCCCCGCGCGATTACCTGTCGACCTTCCTGAAGATCGGCACCATCATCGCGCTGGCCATCGGCATCCTGATCGTCGCGCCGGAACTCAAGATGCCGGCCTTCACGCAGTTCGCCCAGGGCGGCGGGCCGGTGTGGTCGGGCAACCTGTTCCCGTTCCTCTTCATCACCATCGCCTGCGGCGCGGTGTCGGGCTTCCACGCGCTGATCTCGTCGGGCACCACGCCCAAGCTGCTGGAGAATGAAAGCCACGCGCGCTTTATCGGCTACGGCGCGATGCTGGCCGAGTCCTTCGTCGCCATCATGGCGCTGGTGGCGGCCTCGGTAATCGAGCCCGGCGTTTACTTCGCCATGAACAGCCCGGCCGCCGTGATTGGCACCACGCCGGACGCCGTGGCCCACGCCGTGTCGACCTGGGGCTTCGTCGTCACCCCTGACGTGCTGATCCAGACCGCCAAGGACGTTGGCGAGAACACCATCATCTCGCGTGCCGGCGGCGCGCCGACGCTGGCCGTGGGCATCGCCCATATCCTGCACCAGGTGGTGGGCGGCCAGGCCATGATGGCGTTCTGGTACCACTTCGCCATCCTGTTCGAGGCCCTGTTCATCCTGACCGCCGTCGACGCGGGCACCCGCGCCGGCCGCTTCATGCTGCAGGACCTGCTGGGCAGCTTCGTGCCGAGCATGCGCCGCACCGACTCGCTGCCGGCCAACCTGATCGCCACCGCGCTGACCGTGGCGGCCTGGGGCTACTTCCTGTACCAGGGCGTGGTCGATCCGCTGGGCGGCATCAACACGCTCTGGCCGCTGTTCGGCATCTCCAACCAGATGCTGGCCGCCGTGGCGCTGGTGCTCGGCACCTGCGTGCTGGTCAAGATGAAGCGCGGCCAGTACGCCTGGGTGACGCTGGTGCCGACCATCTGGCTGCTGATCTGCACGCTGACCGCCGGCTGGCAGAAACTGTTCGATGCCGATCCGAAGGTCAGCTTCCTGACCCACGCCGGCAAGTTCAGCGCCGCCATCGCCGAAGGCAAGGTGCTGGCCCCGGCCAAGACCATGGAGCAGATGCACCGCATCGTCTTCAATGACTACCTGGACGCTGGCCTGTGCGCGCTGTTCATGTTCGTGGTGCTGTCGATCGTGGTGTACGGCTTCAAGACCGCCATGCAGGCGCGTGCCGTGAACCGCCCGACCGACAAGGAAACGCCGTTCGAGCCGCTGCCGGCGGCCGCCTCGGCACAATCCTGATCGGCTGGATCAAAGGAAAAGGAGCCCCGCCATGCTGGAACAACTGGGAACGATGGGACGCTACCTCGGGCAGTCGTTGCGGCTGATGGTTGGCCTGCCCGACTACCAGACTTATGTGGCCCACATGGAAAGCACCCATCCGGACCGCGCGCCGATGACCTACGAGGAGTTCTTCCGCGAACGCCAGGAAGCGCGCTACGGCGGCGGGCAGGGCAAGTGCTGTTGAGCCGCACCGGCCAGGTCTGATGGAACGGGCAACCTTCGGGTTGCCCGTTTTTTTGGGTGTCGAGTTCCACGCCTCTGCCGTGTTGTCGCTCAAATCATACGTTTCAGCAGGGGGTTACATGGCTTTACACGTGGTTACAGCAAGGCCGGGGCTCGTTCTCTACACTTGCGGCACAACATGGCAAAGAAAGGAAACGATATGTCTCGCCATCCCGTTCGCAATTTGACCCTGGCTCTCGCCCTGGCGGCGTCCGCGCTGCCGGCCTTCGCGAGCGACATGAACAATGCCCTTGGCGGCGCCCTCGGCGGCGTGGCAGGGGCGGCCGTAGGCGGCGCGCTGGGCGGCAGCACCGGTGCCGTGATCGGCGGCGCCGTCGGCGGCGGCGCGGGCGGGGCGGTAACGTCCAACCGGCGCGAGCGCACGGGCGCCATCATCGGCGGCGCGCTGGGCGGCGGTGCAGGTACGGCGGCGGGTAACGCCATGGGCGGCCGCACTGGCGGCCTGGTCGGCGCGGCGGTTGGCGGGGGCGCGGGCGCAGCGCTGGGCGGCAACGTTTCGCGCAGCAATTCGTATGAGAACGACCGCCGCTACTACGGTGGTGGTGGCCACTACAAGCATAAGAAGCACAAGCACCACCATCATTACGACGACTGAGCCCGCCCTCAGCCGGGCAGGATTCAGGAACGGGCCACTGGCCCGTTTTTCTTTGCGTGCTCTGGCATAATGCCTGGCAGAAGCAGTCGCTCCTGACCGGCCACAGAAACAAAGAAGCCCGCAACCAGTGCGGGCTTCTTCTCCGGATAAATAAGGAGAGGTCTGTCAGACGCTCTCCAAACGACCTGTGGAGACCAGGTTGAAAGGGAGGGGGCCGCAAGGGGAGATACGGCCCCGGACCGCGGCTTGCGGGCCGTGTCGATTACAGGGGCGCGCGGTCGGAAGACAGATCGTACTTGGTGCCGTCGCTGTACACGTCGTACTTGCCGGCCTTGGCGCCATCGCTGTAGACGTCGTATTTGCCAGCCTTGGCGCCGTCGCTGTAGACGTCGTACTTGCCAGCCTTGGCGCCGTCTGCGTACGGGTCGAACTTGCCGGCCTTGGCAAACGCCGGTGCAGCGGAAAGGGCTGCAGCGAGGGTGGCAATAGCGATCAGGGAAAGACGGGTAGTTTTCATGGCTCTGTGTTTCTTCAACTTGGTGCCGGTTTGTGCAGTCTAAGTTGCTGCAATGCGGCATCCGATGGGTACATATTAGGCGTTTCCCTCATATCAATAAATACCGCCTGACACAATGATTAGTTCTGATTCCAACAATAAAGTCGCCTGAAGCAGGAAAAATTCAGGAAAACGACGGGAGACTATGTCATGGATCGCCTGCAATCGATGCGCGTGTTCGCCAAAGTCGTGGAGCTGGGGAGCTTTGCTCGTGCAGCGCAGCAGTTGGAGATGTCCAATGCGGTCGTGACGCGCTATGTCGCGGACCTGGAGAGTCACCTCGGTACGCGGCTGCTGAACCGGACGACCCGCAGCCTGTCGCTGACCGACGCCGGAGAAACCTACCTGCAGCGCTGCCAGCAGATCCTGGAAGACGTGGAAGAAGCCGAAGGCGTGGTGACGGCGCGCAGCCAGTCACTATCAGGAACGTTGCGACTGGTGACTCCAGTGATGTTCGGCCTGCATCTGCTACCGAATCTGATGGCGCGGTTCCAGAAGCTATACCCCGATGTGGTCTTCGATGTACTCCTGTCCGACCGTAACGTGGATATCGTGGAAGAGGGACGCGACGTCGCAGTCATGCTGTCGGACCTGGGCCTGGGCTCGCACTTGGTGGCCCGTCCCCTGATCTCAGCCGAAATTGTGCTGTGTGCTTCGCCTGAATATGTCCGCATGCACCCGCCGCTGCGGCACGCACACGAGCTGACCAATCACCGTTGCATCGCCATGCGGCTGCCGAACGTGGAACACGAGTGGACGCTGCTCGGGCCGGAAGGCGAGCTCACGGTGCCAATCCGCCCGGGACTGCTGTGCAGCAATGCCGAACTCGCGCACCAGGCGGCGCTGGCGAATATGGGCGTGGCGATGCTGTCGTCCTACCTGGCCAAGCAGAATATCGAGTCGGGCAGTCTCGTGCACGTCCTGCCGCAGTACCAGCTGCCGCGACGCGATGTCAGCGTGGTCTATCCGAGCCGGAAGTTCCTGCCCACCAAGGTCCGCGCATTCATTGATTTCCTGCTGGAAGAAGGGCAGGTCCGGGGCAAGGACCACTAGATCCCGCCGACAGGCCGGGAGGCTACGGGGCAAGCACCGCGACCTCCCGAGACTGGCCCGCTTACTCCTCGGCTTCGACCGTCGCCTTGCCTGCGGCGCGGGTCTTCTTGGCCGCGACCGTCTTGGCGGGCGCCTTCTTGGCCGCGGTCTTGGTCGCGGTGGTCTTGGTGGCCGCCTTCTTCGCCGGCGCCTTGGCCGGAGCGGCCTCGGCTTCGTCCGGCTTTGCGGCCGTGCGCGACGCAGTCTTGGCTGATGCCTTGGCACCGGCCTTGGGCTCGCGCGCCTCGAACTCGAAGCCGATCTTGCCGTCCGCCTGCCTTACCAGGAAGGCCTTGAAGTTGCGGCCCGTGCGCGACGACTTGAAACCCGTCAGCAGATCGGTACGGCCGTCGTTGAGCAGCTTGCCGACCTGTTCGCGGCTGATTTCCTGCTGCAGGATGATCTTGCCGGTGGTGAAGTCACAGGTCTTCGGGCTGGCCACGCTGTTCTCGCACACGTACTTCATGCCGTGCTCGAACACCGCGCCGCTGCACTTCGGGCAGGTGCCGACGGGCTCCTGGCCGCTGAAGTCGACCGGCTCGCCATCCCCCTCGTCATCGTTCTGGCCGAAATCGAATTCCATCTTGTAATGGCCTTCGTCGTCCTTGGCGATCTTGAGGATGGCGGCAAACGGCCGGCCCATCTTGCTGCGGAAGCCCTGCAACGGCCCGATTTCCCGCTTCTGCAGCAGTTCTTCAACCTCGTTGATCTCGAACTGGCGGCCACCGGGGATCTTGCTGATCGAGAATTCGCACGCAGTGCAGGCAAAGCGGCGGTAATTCTCCTTCACCTGGCCGCCGCACTGCGGGCAGGGCGTGGCCAGCGTGGCGTAGTCGCCGGGGATGGTGTCGCTGTCGTATTCCTTGGCGCGCTTGACGATCTGCTGCGTCATCTGCGCGATCTCGAGCATGAACTCGTCGCGCTTCAGGCGTCCGCGCTCGAT
Organism: Cupriavidus sp. C2SS-8b; assembly: GCF_057073745.1. Taxonomy (NCBI): domain Bacteria; kingdom Pseudomonadati; phylum Pseudomonadota; class Betaproteobacteria; order Burkholderiales; family Burkholderiaceae; genus Cupriavidus; species Cupriavidus sp. C2SS-8b. Next base: position 3,600,405 of record NZ_CP172716.1, on the reverse strand, counting down.
CTGCGAGAGCTTGTGCTCCCATTCGCCGGTCAGCTCTGCCTGCGTCAGTTCCAGCACGCCCAGGCCGCGCAGCAGCGTCATCAGCTGGAACGCCTTGGCAGTCGGGATCAGCTCGCGGCCTTCGCGCACCAGGTACTTTTCCGTCAGCAGACCTTCGATGATGGCCGCGCGCGTGGCCGGCGTGCCCAGGCCCTTGCCGGCCATGGCCTCGCGCAGCGCGTCGTCGTCCACGAGCTTGCCGGCGCCTTCCATGGCGGACAGCAGCGTGGCTTCGTTGTAGCGCGTGGGCGGCTTGGTCGTCAGGCCCACGCTCTCGACCTTGTCGGTCTTGACCTTCTCGTCCTTGGTCACCGGCACGAGGTTGGCGGCGTCCTTGTCGCCCTGCGCCTCGCGCCCATAAATCACGAGCCAGCCCGGGTTGACCAGCACCTTGCCTTCGGTCTTGAAGTGATGGCCGGCCACTTCCGTGATACGGGTCGTGACCTGGAATTCGGCGGCCGGGAAGAACACCGCAAGGAAGCGGCGCACGACCAGGTCATACAGCTTCTGTTCCGGCTCCGACAGGTTCTTGGGCGCCTGCAGCGTCGGGATGATAGCGAAGTGATCGCTGATCTTGCTGTTGTCGAAGATTTTCTTGTTTGGCTTGACCCAGCCCTGCGACAGGATCTTCTTCGCGTGCGGCAGGTAGTTGGGCGAGCTGTCCGACAGCATGGTCATGGTCTGCTTGACCGTGTCCATGTAGTCCTCGGGCAGCGCGCGCGCATCGGTACGCGGGTAGGTCAGGACCTTGTGCTTTTCGTACAGCGCCTGGGCCAGGCCGAGCGTGTTCTTGGCCGAGAAACCGAAGCGCGAGTTGGCCTCGCGCTGCAGCGTGGTCAGGTCGAACAGCGCCGGCGACTGCTGTGTCGACGGCTTGGATTCCTCGGTAACGGTGCCCGGCTTGTCGCGGCACGCGGCGACGATGCTCTTGGCCTCGGCCTCGCTCCACAGGCGCGATTCGCGCGCCTCGGGATCGAACTCGCTCTTCTTGAATTTCGGGTCGAACCAGCGGCCTTCATACAGGCCGGCGGCGGCGATGAACTCGGCGCGCACTTCCCAGTAGTCGCGCGGCACGAAGTGCTTGATCTTCTCCTCGCGCTCGACCACGATCGACAGCGTCGGCGTCTGGACGCGGCCCACGGTGGTCAGGAAGAAGCCGCCGCCCTTGCTGTTGAAGGCGGTCATGGCACGCGTGCCATTGATGCCCACCAGCCAGTCGGCCTCGGAACGGCAGCGCGCGGCATCGGCCAGCGGCAGCATGTCCTGGTCTTCGCGCAGGCTGGCAAAGCCGTCGCGGATCGCCTGCGGCGTCATCGACTGCAGCCAGAGCCGGCGGATCGGCTGCTTGGCCTTGGCCTGCTGGGCGATCAGCCGGAAAATCAGTTCCCCTTCGCGCCCCGCGTCGCAGGCGTTGATCAGGCCGGTGACGTCCTTGCGCTTGATCAGGCGGTTGAGCACCTTCAGGCGCGACTCGGTCTTGGCGATCGGGCGCAGGTCGAAGTGGGGTGGGATCACCGGCAGGTTGGCAAAGCTCCACTTGCCGCGCTTGACCTCGTATTCGTCGGGCGCGGCGATCTCCACCAGGTGGCCCACGGCGGACGACAGCACGAAGTCGTCACTTTCAAAGTACTCGTCGTGCTTGGTAAAGCCCCCGAGGGCACGGGCGATATCGGCCGCGACCGATGGCTTTTCCGCGATGATGAGGGCTTTTGACATTGAACGGGTCCTTGCGGGTTGCTTCCGGCAACGCGCGATTTGCACAGCAATATAAGGTGACATCGCCCCCGGGGGGCATTGAGGCGCCAATCATAAGCGCGGTTTCAACGGCGGTGCAAGCCAGCCGCACCGGTGTGAAATCCGCCACTACGCGGCGCACCGTCCCCCGGCAAGCAACCACTCCAGCACTTCCGGGACATCTGCCTGCACACCCGGCATGGTCGTGCCCCGCGCGAGCATCCGTTCCAGTACCTCGATATGCGGCAGCAGCGTGCCGTAGAACTGCGCCGGGCCCCCGCCCACCGGCTGGACCAGCAGCGTGGGGAAATTCTCAATGTCGATGTCGTCGAGCCGGTCCGCATGCGTCTCGATATCGATCCACACATAACAATCCTCCGGGTGGCGCGCGGCCAGCGCGGAGAACGGCTGCAAGTAGTCCCGGCATGTCCCGCACCATTGCGCGCACAGGCAGGCGACCAGCCGGCCTTGCGGGCGGGCGGACAGCGCTGCGCCAATGGCGGCAACGTCACGTTCGGGAAAGTAAACGGTCATTACGGTTCAAACATGAGCCTCTTGGGACACCGAGGGACCGCCGATTGTATCGGCAACGCGTCCGGGGCCACTGGCGAAGTCTAGGACAGACTGCGAAAGAGGTTCCCCGGTAGACGCTCCGCGCGACCTTCCAGTTCCAGCTCGAGAAGGCGCGTCGCCAGCGTTTCCGGTGCCAGCCCGCTGCGCTCGCACAATGTGTCTAGCGTGACGGGCTCGTGTTTCAGCATGGCGAGCAAGGGATCATCCGGCGCCTTGGACCGTGGCGGTGCGGCATTCGCCGCCTTCGCCGGTCCGACCGCGAGGCCGAATTCTTCCATCACGTCCTGTGGCGACTCGACCAGCTTGGCCCCCTGGCGGATCAGGAAGTGGCATCCGCCCGAAAGCGGCGAGTGGATGGAGCCCGGAATGGCAAATACCTCCCGGCCCAGGTCCGCAGCGAGACGGGCGGTAATCAGCGAACCGGACCGGGCCGCAGCCTCCACCACCAGCACACCGCGGGCGAGCGCCGCGATCAGGCGGTTGCGCCGCGGGAAGTTGTCCTTGAACCCCTGCATGCCCAGCGGGAACTCGCTGACGATCGCGCCGTGTTCGGCGATGCGGTGGGCCAGGTCGAAATGGCGCGCAGGGTAGACCCGGTCGGCACCGGTGCCGATCACCGCCACCGTACCGCCTTCGCCCGCCAGGCCGCCCTCGTGGGCTGCCGCATCCACGCCCCGCGCAAGCCCCGAAACCACCGTCTGGCCCGCCTGGGAGAAGGACCGGCCGAACGCCTCGGCATCGGCCTTGCCCTGCGCCGTGGCATCGCGCGCACCAACAATGGCAAGCGCTGGCCGCGCCAGCGCGGCGGGGTCGCCCTTGATATATAGCAGCGGTGGGGGATCCGTCAGGTCCAGCAGGCGCACCGGGTAGCGCGGGTCGACCATCGTCAGCAGATGGTTGCCGGGTTGCTCCAGCCACGCCATGGTCTTGGCCAGCGCGTGGTTCAAGGTCGCGCCGGGCGCAGCCAGGATCGCCGCCGCGAGCTTGCGCGGCACCACCGACGACAGCGCTGCCACGCTTTGGGCGAATACCTGCTGCGGCAGGCCGAATGCCGCCAGCAACAGGCGCGCCGTCACCGGGCCGATGCCCGGCGCGCTGGCCAGCCGCAGCCACGCCAGCGTGTCTTCCTCGTCCCGCACCGCGTCCGGCCATGCGGCGACCGGCACCTGGCCGGCCGTCAACGCGGAGAGATGACGCGATCGCCGACCTCGATCACGTTCGAGGCATCCGTCACCAGCGCGTAGGACACGTTCGGGAACACGCGGAACACGAAGGCCAGCCCGTAGCGCTCGTCGGGCAGCAAGATATTGCGGTTGCGGTCGGTCCGGTCGGCCACGACTTCGCCCGTGCGCGAGAGCGCGAGCACGTGGCCCGGCTCCAGCCCGGCATTGGTGCCGACATTGAGCACCACGACCTGCTTGGCTCCGCCGTATTGCACACCGCCGTAGACCTTCGCGACGCGGCCGTCGACCTGGGTTTCCGGTGCGCGCGGCACGTAGCGAAAGGCCTCGCGCGCCGGCTGGGGCACCAACAGCGTGCCCACGCCCATTTCCTGCTGGGCCTGCGTCACGCGCAGCGTGGAAACCGCGTCGGGACCGTCGGCGGCGCGGGCCACGCGCACATTGCCTTCATATTCGGCCTCATACCCGAGTACCTGCCCCGTGACCGGATCATGCACCGGCGTGACCGGCCGGAAGGCCTGCCAGTCGCTGCCCACGGCAGCCGCGTCCGGCGCGATGCCGCGCGCGTAGGCGGTGTCGCCGCGGCCCAGATAAACGTGCGATTCGGGCACGGCAACGATGCGCGCCGAGGTGTCCAGGGTGCCCTGGTCCACCACCAGCGGACGGATCAGGAACGGTTCGATGTCCTTGGCCGGGATACTGAGAATGGCCGCGCTTTCGGCGTCGCCGCGCACTTGCGGCGTCAGCTTGACGGTGCCGTTGGCGCCCGGCGTGGTCGACAGCCAGGCCCGGCCATCGCGCTGGATCAGGTACAGGACCTGGCCGGGATAGATCAGGTGCGGATTGCGGATCTGCTGCCGGTTCATGCCCCACAGCTCTGGCCAGCGCCATGGCTGGCGCAGGTACTGCCCCGAAATGCCCCACAGCGTATCGCCCTTTCGAACCGTGTACTGCGACGGCGCATTGGGCGACAGCTCGCTGGCGGGAATCCCTTGCTGCGCCACGCGCTGCGCTTCCGCGTGCTGGGCGGGCGATACCGAGAGATCTGCCGCCATGGCCGGAGCACTTACGGCAGCAGTGACGCCGGCAGCACTCCATATGGCGAGGATGAACGCATGCAGCCTGCGGCCCGACGCCGCCTGGTGTTCTTTGGTAAGATCGCGCATTTTCGTGAACCGGCTGGTAGAGCAGCCGGATTGACCCTGGAGAGCGTGCCTGCTGCGGCGCGCCTTGAATTTTTGTACTAGCGCCCCGATTCTGCATGTAATCCCCCGCCGCCGCAACGCGGCCGGACAGCCCAGAGCCGCCGGCGTTGCGCCCTAGCATCATGGCAAAACTCGACATCCTGACCTATCCCGATCCCCGTCTGCATACCGTGGCGAAACCCGTCAAGGAAGTGGACGACCGCATCCGCCAACTGGTGAAGGACATGGCGGAAACCATGTACGAGGCACCCGGCATCGGGCTGGCCGCCACACAGGTCAACGTGCACGAGCAGGTGGTGGTGATTGACTTGTCGGAGACGCGCGACGCGCTCCAGGTCTTTATCAATCCCGAGATCGTCTGGGCCAGTGACAACCGCAAGGTCTGGGAAGAGGGCTGCCTGTCGGTGCCCGAGGTCTATGACCGCGTAGAGCGCCCCGACCGCGTGCGCGTGCGCGCGCTCAACGAAAAGGGCGAGCGCTTCGAACTTGAGGCCGATGACCTGCTGGCCGTCTGCATCCAGCACGAGATGGACCACCTGCTCGGCAAGGTGTTCGTTGAATACCTGTCGCCGCTCAAGCAGACCCGCATCAAGTCCAAGCTGCACAAGCGCGAACGCGCGCGCATGTAACAGACATCCACGACGGGACGCGCACGGCGCCGAGGCTGGGACAGCCGCGCCGTGTCTGCTATCGTTATGGCTTCCGAAGTCAGGAACGTACCGGCCGCTATGCGGCCGGTTCTGTTTTCAGGTCCGCTTCTGTTTTCAGGTCCGCATCAGGGAGCCAGTCATGTCCGCAGCCAAGTCCCTGCGTGTCGCCTTTGCCGGCACGCCCGAATTCGCGCGTGTCGCGCTTGAAGCCATCCATGCCGCCGGTTTCCCGGTGGTCGCCGTGCTCAGCCAGCCGGACCGTCCGGCCGGACGCGGCATGCAGCTGCAGGCGAGCCCCGTCAAGCAGTTCGCCGTCGCCCATGGCCTGGAGCCGGTGCTCCAGCCGCGCTCGCTGCGCCGCACGGGGAAATATCCTGAAGAGGCCGCGCAGGCCGTCGACACGCTGGCGAAGATCGCGCCCGATGTCATGGTGGTGGCCGCCTACGGCCTGATCCTGCCGGCCGAGGTGCTGGAACTGCCGCGGCTCGGCTGCCTGAACATCCACGCCTCGCTGCTGCCGCGCTGGCGCGGCGCCGCGCCGATCCACAGGGCGATCGAAGCCGGCGACGCCGAGACCGGCATCACGCTGATGCAGATGGACGAAGGCCTGGATACCGGCGCCATGCTGTCGCGCGAGTCGGTGCCGATCGCCATCGACGACAGCACCGGCACGCTGCATGACAAGCTGGCGTCGCTGGGCGGCCGCATGATCGTCGACGCGCTGCGCAAGCTCGCCGCGGGCGAGACGCTGCCCGCCACGCCGCAGCCCGATGCCGGCGTCACCTACGCCGAGAAGATCGGCAAGGACGAAGCCCCGCTGGACCTGCGCCGACCGGCGGCCGAGCTGGCCAGCCAGGTGCGCGCGTTCAACCCCTTTCCCGGTGCTACGCTGCAGCTCGACAGCACCGTGATCAAGTGCTGGCAAGCCGTGCCGCTGTCCGCCGGCAGCAGTCTTCCGCATCCGGCGGGCACGGTGCTGGTCGCCGACGCCAGTGGCGTGATCATCGCCTGCGGCGACGGCAGCGCGCTGCAGGTCACGGAACTGCAGAAGCCGGGCGGCCGCCGCCAGCCCGCGCAGCAGTTCCTGCAAGGGACGCCGCTGCCACCGGGAACTCGCTTCGCCGTGCCGGCCGCGGCAGCCTGACGCCCCCATGTGAAGTGCGGATTGCGTACCCTGGCGGGCACGGTCATCATCTGCCCGGGAGCGCGGCCAGCGTGGCTGCCACGCTGCATTCCGGCAGCCGCGCAAACCCGTTGAATTTTCAGCGTTTCATCCCTATCTAACGTTCAGCGCGCCCCACAGCGTCGGCGGCGTACGGGACGACTACACGGAGATCACGTCAATGTTCAACTGGGTCAAGACCTTCATGCTGATGGCGGCCATCACGGCGCTGTTCATCGTCATCGGCGGCATGATCGGCGGGCGCAACGGCATGATGTTCGCGCTCGTGATGGCGCTGGGCATGAACTTCTTCTCCTACTGGTTCTCGGACAAGATGGTCCTGCGCATGTACAACGCGCAGGAGGTCGATGCCGGCAGCGCGCCGCAGTTCTATGGCATGGTGCAGGAACTGTCGCAGCGCGCCGGCCTGCCGATGCCGCGCGTGTACCTGATCAACGAGGACGCCCCCAACGCGTTCGCCACCGGCCGCAACCCCGAGCACGCCGCCGTCGCCGCCACCACGGGCATCCTGCGCGTGCTGTCCGAGCGCGAACTGCGCGGCGTCATGGCGCACGAGCTGGCGCACGTGCGCCACCGCGACATCCTGACCTCGACCATCGCCGCGACCATGGCCGGCGCGATCTCGGCACTGGCCAACATGGCGATGTTCTTCGGCGGACGCGACGAGAACGGCAACCGCAGCAATCCGATCGCCAGCATTGCCGTGGCGATCCTGGCGCCGCTGGCCGCTTCGCTGATCCAGATGGCGATTTCCCGCGCGCGCGAATTCGAAGCCGATCGCGGCGGCGCGGAGATCAGCGGCGACCCGCAGGCGCTCGCCAGCGCGCTGGACAAAATCCACCGCTATGCGCAGGGCATCCCGTTCCAGGCCGCGGAAGAGCATCCGGCCACGGCGCAGATGATGATCATGAACCCGCTGTCGGGCGGCGGCATCGCCAACCTGTTCTCGACCCACCCGGCGACCGAGGAGCGCATTGCCCGCCTGATGCAGATGGCGCAGACCGGAACGTACCCGGCCTGATGCCAGCCGGGCCGCGGCGCCTAAAACCAGGTGCCCCGCTTCGCACAGGGTAAACTGCCCGCTGTCTTGCCTGCCAGGCCAGCGGGCTTTTTCTTGCCCGCGTGGCGCCGCCTGCGCCTGCCTGGCCTGTCAGCCGTTGCCACGCCCCTTGTCCTATTGTCTTAAGCCTTACCGATATGCGCCTGCCCCACGAATCGCTTGCCTTCCAGATGCTCGGTGCCGCCATGGCCGTGCGTGCCGTCAATGAAGGCACGGCCCTGCCGCAGGCCATCGAAGATACCGCCACGCACCTGCGCCTGGACCGCGTGCGCGATGCCGCCACGCGCGGCGCGCTGCAGGACCTGGCCTACCGCACCATGCGCCAGTTCGGCACGGCGCGCGCACTGGTGACGCAATTGGTCACGCGGCCGCCCGGCGCGCAGGTGGATTCCCTGCTGGCCGTCGCGCTGTCGCTGCTGCTCGAAGGCGAGGAGGGCGACTCGGCCAAGGTTGGCCGCGGCGGCTACAGCGCATTCACGGTGGTGGACCAGGCCGTCAGCGCCGCCGCCTCCGAACCCAAGACTGCGCACGCGCGTGGCCTGGTCAATGCCGTGCTGCGGCGTTTCCTGCGTGAACAGAAGCCGCTGATGGCCGAAGTGAACCGCGACGAGCAGGCCCGCTGGAACCTGCCGGCATGGTGGCTGCGCATGCTGCGCGAAGCGTATCCCGACCAATGGATGGCGCTGGCCGAAAGCGCCAACGTACGTCCGCCGATGACGCTGCGCGTCAACACGGCACGCATCCCGCTGCAGCAATACCTGACCGAGCTGGCCAATGCCGGCCTGGCGGGACAGGCCATCGGCGCCCAGGCCGTGCGCCTGGTGCGCGCATTTCCGGTGACGCAGATTCCGGGATTCGCGCAGGGCGATGTGTCGGTGCAGGATGCCGGCGCGCAACTCGCCGCGCCGCTGCTTGAAGTCGCCGACGGCATGCGCGTGCTCGATGCCTGCGCCGCGCCCGGCGGCAAGACCGGCCACCTGCTGGAACTGGCCGACATCGACGTGACCGCGGTCGAAAGCGACGCGCAGCGCGCCGGCCGCATCGACGAGAACCTGTCACGGCTGGGCAAGCGCGCGCATATCGTGGTGGGCGATGCCAGCCGGCCCGGCGACTGGTGGGACGGACAGCAGTTCGACCGCATCCTGGCCGACGTGCCGTGCTCCGCCTCAGGCATCGTGCGCCGCCACCCCGATATCCGCTGGTTGCGCCGCGAAGCCGATATCGCCCGGCTTGTCAATGAACAGCGACGCATCGTTTCGCAACTCTGGCCGCTGCTCAAGCCGGGCGGCATCCTGGTCTATGTCACCTGTTCTATTTTCCCAACGGAAGGGGAGGAGCAGGCGCGCTGGTTTGGTGCACAGTTGACAGATGCGATACGATTGCAGGCACCGGGGCAGCTATTGCCCGGTTCCCAAGCAACACAGCCCGCCAGCGACAACGATGCTGGCCGGGACGGCCTGCCGTCTGATCATGATGGCTTCTTCTACGCCCGCTTCCAGAAACGCGCTTGATCTGATCCGATGGTGAGCACGCTGCGCTTGTCAGACTTCCGCGTCCCTGCAGACCGCGCGCGCGCGATTGCCGGGGCGTGGCGCGGTGACACGGCCGGCGCGCTGCGGCGCACGTGCGCGGTGCTGGCATTGGTGCTGGCGTGCCTGCTCTGGGCCGGCGCCGTCGGCGCACAGGCCATCGAAGCCACCGAGGCGCGCATCGAATACCAGGACAACGGCTTCGACCTGACGGCGAGCTTCGACTTCGACCTGCCGCCGGCGCTCGAAGACGCGCTGAACAAGGGCATCTCGCTGTATTTCATGGTCGAGTTCCAGCTCACCCGCCCGCGCTGGTACTGGTTCGATGAAAAGCCCGTCAATACCAGCCGTACCATCCGCCTGTCCTACCAGCCGCTCACGCGCCAGTACCGCGTGTCCACGGGCGGCCTGCAGGTCCCGTTCGCGCGCCTGAAGAGCGCGCTGCAATTCATCCAGCGCGTGCATGGCTGGCGCGTGTTCGACCGCGGCGCGGTCAAGCCCGGCGAGTCTTATCATGCCGAGGTCCGCATGAAACTGGACCTGTCACAGCTGCCCAAGCCGTTCCAGATCAATGCGGTCAATACGCGCGAGTGGAACCTGGCTTCGGACTGGCGCCGCTTCACCTATACCGTGCCCACTGACCTGAACGCGCCACCGCCGGCGCCGGCGCCCGTACCCGCGCCTGCGCTGCCGGCCTCGCCAGCCATGCCGGCATCGCCTCCGCTACCCGCGTCGGCACCGGCCGCGGCAGCCGAAACGCGTGGCAGCCCGTTCGCGCAGACCGTGTCGACCGCGCTCTCGCCGTTCACGCTGGTGCAGTCTGTCCCCGGCCAGCCATGAACAGCAGCAGTCTCTGGGACAGCCGGTTCCGCCGCGTGCTCTACCGGGTGGTCGCCGGGATCATCGTGTTCCTGGCGCTGGTGCTGGTGGGCCTGCTGGCCGGCGCTTCGGCCAACACGGAATTCTTCGACCGCTACTTCACGCTGCTGTTCAAGATCAACCTGGTCGTCGGCGCGCTGCTGGTGATCACGGTCGGCGCGCTGGCGTTGACGCTATGGCTGCGCTATCGCCGCGGCAAGTTCGGCACGCGCCTGATGTCCAAGCTTGCCGTGTTCTTCGGCGTGGTGGGCGTGCTGCCCGGCGTGCTGATCTACCTGGTGTCGCTGCAGTTCGTTTCGCGCAGCATCGAATCGTGGTTCGACGTGCGCGTGGAAACCGCGCTCGAAGCGGGCCTGAACCTGGGACGCTCGACCATCGACAGCGCCCTGGCCGACCTGCAGGGCAAAGCACGCCTGATGGCCGACCAGCTGAGCGGGCCGTCCGGCATGGCCACCTCGCTGCAGCTCAATCGCCTGCGCGAGCAATACGGCATACAGGAAGCCGCAATCTTCACCGGCAGCGGCCGCGTGCTGGCCACGGCGTCCAGCAGCTATGCCACGCTGGTCCCCGACCTGCCGTCGGGCGTGCTGGCCGAGCAGGCGCGCCTGGCAGGCGGCTACGCCGCGGTGGAAGGCGGGACCGATCCATCCGTGGATGGCAACAGCACCGAGCGCATCGACAGCAGCCACCTGTACCGGCTGCGCGTGATCATTCCGCTCGGCGCCGCGCCCGCCGGCGATACCAGCACGGCCACGGCCGCCGCCAACGCCCCGCGCGCCGCCGCGCCGAAGACGCGCTGGGCCGGCTCCGGCCTTTCGGTGGAGCGCCGGCCCGAGGATTCGCCGTCGAGCGGGTTCGGCCTGGTGGGCGACACCGTGCGTGAAGAGCGTTACCTGCAGGTCGTGCACCCCGTGCCGGCCGTGCTCGCGCGCAATGCGGATGAAGTGCAGCGCGCCTACCAGGAGTACCAGGAAAAAGCGCTGGGCCGCACCGGCCTGCGCAAGATGTATATCGGCACGCTGACGCTCACGCTGTTCCTGGCGGTGTTCATCGCGGTGATGCTCGCGCTGCTGCTCGGCGGCCAGCTCGCGCGCCCGCTGCTGATGCTGGTGCAGGGGACCAAGGAGGTGGCCGAAGGCGACCTCTCGCCCAAGCGCGAACTTAAGAGCCGCGATGAACTCGGCATGCTCACGCAGCAGTTCAATCAGATGACGCGACAGCTTGCCGAAGCGCGCCTGGCGGTCGAGGAAAACCGCAGCGCGCTCGAGCAATCGAAGGCCTACCTGGAAAGCGTGCTGCAGAACCTCACGGCCGGCGTGCTGGTGTTTGACCGGCGCTTCGTGCTGATCACCGCCAACCCCGGCGCCGAGCGCATCTTCCGCCAGCCGTTCGGCGCCGTGCTGGGGCTGCCGATGGAACATATCCCCGGCATGGGTCCGTTCGGCGAGATCGTGCGCCAGGCCTTTTCCGATCAGAGCACGCGCGAAGTGCTCGGTGGCGCCGAGCACTGGCAGAAGCAGATCGAACTGCCGCAAGGCCATGAAGAGCAGGCGCTGACGTTGCTGGTGCGCGGTGCGCGCCTGCCCGGCGGCGAACGCGACGAGCCTGGCTACGTGGTCGTGTTCGACGACATCTCCGACGTGATTTCGGTCCAGCGGTCGGTGGCCTGGGGCGAAGTCGCGCGACGCCTTGCGCATGAGATCAAGAACCCGCTCACGCCGATCCAGCTGTCTGCGGAACGCCTGCAGATGAAGCTTTCGCCGAAGCTCGAAGACAAGGACGCCGAAGTCCTCAAGCGCGGTGCGGCCACGATCGTTAACCAGGTGGCGGCCATGAAGCGCATGGTCGATGACTTCCGTGACTATGCGCGCACGCCACCGGCGGTGCTGCAGTCACTGCAGATCAACGCGCTGGTATCCGAGGTATTGCACCTGTATGGCATCGACGACCACACTGTGCATGAGCATCCGGTGATCCATGCGACGCTGGACCCCGACCTTCCCGAGATCAAGGGAGACCCGACGCAACTGCGCCAGGTGATACACAACCTGTTGCAGAACTCGCAGGATGCCGCGGCCGAGAACGTCGCGGCGGGTAGGGCGGCGCCCCGTATCGCTCTACACACCGAGACTGTAGAATATAAAGATTCTGCCGGCGAAAACCGTCAGGCAGTCAAGCTAACCATTGCGGACAATGGTCCCGGCTTTGCACCGCGCATCCTGAGTCGTGCGTTCGAGCCTTATGTGACCACCAAAGCCAAGGGCACGGGCCTCGGCCTGGCAATGGTAAAGAAGATCATTGACGAACACGGCGCGCGCATTGAACTGCGCAATCGAATGGACGGTGCCGAGATCGTCGGTGCACAGATCTCGATCCTGTTCGTTAAACTGGCATAGTCAACTTGGCGGTCCGTCACGGAGCGCTACGGTGGGGTTAAGAGGGGAAGTATGGCAACGATCCTCGTAGTCGATGACGAAATGGGTATTCGGGAACTGCTCTCGGAAATCCTGAGTGACGAAGGCCATGTGGTCGAGGTCGCCGAGAACGCGCAGCAGGCACGCGAGTACCGGGCGGGCACGACCCCTGATCTCGTACTGCTCGATATCTGGATGCCGGATACCGATGGCGTGACGCTGCTCAAGGAGTGGTCCGCGCAAGGCCAGCTGACAATGCCCGTGATCATGATGTCGGGCCATGCCACCATCGACACCGCGGTCGAGGCCACCAAGATCGGCGCACTGAATTTCCTGGAAAAACCGATCGCGCTGCAGAAGCTGCTGTCGGCGGTCGAGCAGGGCCTGGCCCGTGGCATCGAACGCCCGCGCACGGCGACTGCTGCGACGCCCGCACCGACGGTGCCTGCCGTGGACGCTGCCCTGGCGCCGGCAGCCGCCGAGGCCGGCAATGAAGCCGCGCCCAATGGCAGCAACGCGGCCCGCCCGCCCGAAGCGGAGATGCATTTTTCATTCGACATGCCGCTGCGCGAGGCGCGCGACCTGTTCGAGCGTGCCTACTTCGAGTACCACCTGGTGCGCGAACACGGCAGCATGACCCGCGTGGCGGAGAAGACCGGCCTGGAGCGCACGCACCTGTACCGCAAGCTCAAGCAGCTCGGCGTGGAACTGGGCCGCAACAAGCAGGAACCCGCGGAGCAGTGATGCAATGAACGCTTGACGGGCACAAGATCCGTTGCTATAGTTTCGCTTCTTTGGCCCGGTAGCTCAGTCGGTAGAGCAGAGGATTGAAAATCCTTGTGTCGGCGGTTCGATTCCGTCCCAGGCCACCAGAACATCAAAAGCCCGACTCATCGAGTCGGGCTTTTTGTTTTTGCGCCGCCGTTCCCCACGCCGCTATCCGCCCGGCGATACAAACCAGATCTAAAAAGTTTTGACTTGGCTGTCGTTAGACATGTCTCTACGATTGCCTGATGCCGAAGACGTATCGGACTCGCGCACACAGAATGCGCGGCCGCTTCAGGCTGTTTCTACTTGGGGGTCAATATGGATACGCTGTCCGAGGCAGGCATCGGCTGGCCGCAGGAAACCGAAGCCGCCGAACGCGGCATCTGGAAGAGCACCATGGCCGCGGCGAGCCACGCGCTGGGCGCGGCAAGGAATGTGCAGCAGGCCATGGCGCAGACCTTGAAGCTGCAGCAGAAGATCCGCGCATTGCGCGATGAACTGCACCACGCCGAGGCCGAGCGCGATGTCTACCGCGAGCTTCACGCGCGCACGGTCGACGAACTTCACCAGGCGGTCGACCGGAGCCCCGCCGAAACCAAGCGGCTGCGCGCCGAAGCCGACTCGCTGCAGATCCGTCACCGTGCCTACAAGCTGCTCGTGCAGCATTACATGCGCATCGGCACGCCCATCGATCCGACGGTGTTCGCCGAACAGCGCAGCCGCGTGCAGCAGCACATCCTGTTTCAGCGCCGCCGCGGCATCCCTGTCGCAAAGATCGGCGTGGAGGATATCGCCTTCCTGTTGCGCTGAGCGCGTTGCGGCTGGGCTTCTGCCACGCCGCATCCTGATTCCATACCTGCGGTCTGTTCACAAGATCGCGCGCGCGCATTGACGTCTATGTCCGCCGGCGGAAAACTTCGCGTTCCGGCGGCCCCATGCCTGGGCGCCGGTTTTGTTCCCGATCGAGGCGTCGTCTCAGGCGACGTTGCGCATCCCGCTGCCACGCTGCTGTCGTCCTCTCTTTCGGCCTGATGTCCTGTTCCGTGCAGGACATGCCCGCACCCTGGCCACACATGCCCCAGCTCCTGAAGACCTTGCGCCGCGCCATGCGGCCGCTCCGCATGACCTGTCCCTTGATGACCGCCACCCGGGGAGCGCAGCAGTGAGTACGCTTTCGCGCCGGCTGGCGGCAGAGGGACTGGGTACGGCATTGCTGATCGCCGTGGTGGTGGGTTCAGGCATCCGCGCCGAGCGGCTGGCCGGTGGCAATGTCGGCCTGGCACTGCTGTGCAATGCGCTGGCCACCGGTGCGGGGCTCATGGCGCTGCTGGTCGCGCTGGGACCGGTGTCCGGCGGGCATTTCAATCCGGTGGTGAGCCTGTCGGCGCTGGTGCAGGGCACGCTCTCGCCGCGCACCGCGCTGGGCTACGTGCTGGCGCAGGTCGGCGGCGGCATTGCCGGGGTGATGGCCGCGCATGCGATGTTCGGCGAACCGGTGCTGGCGTGGTCGGCCCAGAGCCGCACGGGCCTGCCGATGTGGTGGAGCGAGTTCGTGGCGACGTTCGGGCTGGTCGGGGTCGGCATCGGCACGCTGCGCAGCCGTCCGGGCCTGGTGCCATTTGTCGTGGCCGGCTATATCACCGCCGGATACTGGTTTACGTCATCGACGTCGTTCGCCAACCCGGCGCTGACGATTGCGTGCGCGATGACCAATACTTTCACCGGCATCCGTCCCGTCGATGTGCCAGGCTTCGTGATCGCGCAGATTGCCGGCGGACTGAGCGCTACGCTGCTGTTCCACTGGCTGTACCGCAAGCCGGCCGCGGCGGTAGAGGCCGCGCCTGCGGCGCATTGGCGTCAGGCCGGGCCGGCCGCGACTACCAGCGCCGATTGAGCTGCACGCCGAAGATCGAGCCGCTGTTCTGCGTGGCCCAGGCCTCGGCCGGGGCCGTGAAGGCGAGGCCGTCGACATCGGTGGCGCGGCTGTAGGTGTAGAACGCGCGCAGGTTCGCATTGCCGGCGGCCTTGCCCAGCGTCAGCGTCGGCGCGACGGTCAGCGCGGTGCGCTGTCCGCTGGTGCCGAAGCCGGACGAGATCTGGTCCCGCGCCACCTCGAAGACAAGCTTGAACTGGTCGCTGGCGACATAGGCCGGGCGGATCCGCGTGGCCGCCCACTGCAGCGTGCCGACCGGCGAGCGGTCGAACTGCATGCTGGATTCGACCGAACCGCCCAGCCCGGATTTCCCCTTCCACTCGAGCGATTCCGCGACCCGCACGCGCGACAGCGAATCCCCCATGCCCGTGTAGCCCGCCATGGCGCTGCGCGCGCCGGAGCCGAACTGCAGCCCGACCCGGTTGGTACCGGCGAGCACGCCTTTCTGCTCATGCATCGCCGACGCCCACCAGGCACTGCCCGAGTCCGCCACCACGGATTGTGCTTCGACCCGCGTGAAGCCCAACTGCACCGAACCGTGCGGATTGGTCGCGATGGGCGCCGTACGCAGCGAGTGGTAGCTGGGCAGGTTCTGCCCGTTCTGGTCATTGCGGGCGGTGTACTGGTAGCTCAGGCCGATGTCGCCGAGCACGCGCGCATTGTCCACGCCGAAGCGCATGGCCGCGGAATTGGGCGGCAGCAGGCCCGACGACATCAGCAGCGGATCGCTGTCGCGGCGGCCGGCCCACATGGTGGCGCCGTCCAGCACCGACAGGCCGTTCACGGCCGTGTAGAACTGCGGCACCAGCGCGTAGGGATCGACCGCCGCGGGCCGGCCGTTGACGGAAGTGGCATCCGTGCCGCGGGCCTGAGCGATCAGCATGACCTGGGCGCCGCCGTCGAGGTCGAGCACCGACTCGCGGATCTTGACCTCGCCCGCGCTGCGGCATGCCAGGCCGTGGCCGATGCCCGTTGACAACGCGCCGCCGGCACAGGCGCGCATGGTGGCGTCGCGCTCTTCAGCGGCGGCACGGCCGCTGTAGCTGAGGCGCCAGACGGAATCGACCGCGGCGTCATCGGCCGGGAGCTGCGAGCGCAGCACCGGTGGCGCGTCGGACGGCGTGGCATCGCTGTTGTCAGCTTCCGCAGGCGGTTCGGGCAGGAAGTGGCCGAGCTTTGCGGGGAACAGCACCACGGGCGCAGGGGGCGGGGCAGCAGAATCAGGCGGGCCGACGAAGTCATCCTCTGACGGCGTGGTGGCCTGTGCCACCTGTGCATCTGCCGAAGCGGGCGCGGCGGGCTCGGCGGGCGCAGGGGGCGGCTCCACAGCCCTGGGCGGCGCTTGCTCGCCGGCAATCAGGGCAGCGAGCGGATCATCGGCCGGCGTGGCCATGGCCAGCACGGGCGGCGCCGGTCGCGCTGGCTGGATCCGTGGCGGAGCCAGCGACTGGAGGTCCTGCGGCGTCTGCGCGCACGCCGTCATCCCCCAGGCAGCCAGTACGGCAATACTCAGGCGGCGGCGGGGAAAGCGACGGCAGGAAGCGGCAAGGAATTCAGACAGCATGCAACGAACGGACCGGTACGGCAGACCCGGTTTCGGGGGTCTTTTTTTAACAGCCGCTCGATTTGACTGCAAGCCGGGTTACAAAATCCATCACAACGTTGGCCTTCTCACAATACGAAAAGCGCAGGGCGCGTGGCACGGCTTCGGACGCGTGTTCCGATTGCGAAGCCGTCTTCCAGATTAGCGAAAACCCGGACTTGCATAGGGCTCCGTGCCGAAAAAGGCACCGCTATAATCGGTGGGCTTGGTGCGACACGCATTCTCGTGTCCGGGTAGCTCCAACGTAAGGAGCATCGACCTTTGTCGAGACAAGGGAAGGGCCTCGGCCTGAACCGTCCAATCTCGACCAATTACTTGCTTAGACGAACCCGGCCGAACAGCTAGGGGGAGTCCGATGTGTTGTGAGGAAGCCAGACTATCGGCGCCTTACGGCTTGCTTTTGCTGGATGGATTTCCAGCCATTGCCCAAGGGCGGGGACGCTCGCCTTTGGGCGAGTTCTCTGTAAACACTCTCCCCGGAGGGTGTCTGCGGTTAGACAGCGGAGTTTCCGTTGTACCGCCGCAACATAGCATTCAAACCGTTCCGGATGGAACGGCGCTACGTTCTTTGGGATGACATCGAGGCTCGCAAGAGCGTTCGATGCCGTCAAGCGCTCGCTGGTAAGGGAGCACGACAGTAAGTAGGTGAGGTCCCGGAGCGGTAGCTCTGTGCATTATGGTTCGGTCGGAAATGTCCGAAAGGGCGTGACGATAGAGAACCTGCTATGCGACTAGCAGTAGCCTAGGGGGACATGCGTCACTGGTAACGGTGGGGTGTGAAGCTCTCCTGACAATGCGGCCCCCGAAAGGGTGCCATCAGGTCGTGAGACAGGATGGTGGAGGCTCCGAGCAGCAACGGGGTTGAGGCGCTAGGCTGACTGGTATGGGTAACGTAAGTGAACTGCTGATAAACGTCGTAACGATTGAGATGCCAAAGCTGCTGTTAGGCATTAACCAAACGGTGTGTGGTCGGTTGTCCCACTCAAGCCTTGGGACACGTCGCCACGATGACCACCGGCGGAAAGGCAGACCCTAACCCAGTCGTGTAATGCGCAGGGAACGTGGTAAGCCCGTATGGCTGCCGGAGCGCAGTCTGGCTCAGGCAGGCGGACCGCAAGGAACGCTGTTGGCTGTGCGGGTATGGGATGTTGGAAAAAGCGAACGCCGGGCTGTAATGGTCTGGATAGGGGTTGAGACATCACCCCACGCGAAAGCGGGCAGACTTCCAACTGGTCAATCGTCGCAGGACGGCTGACTGATCTCGCTTGTTTAAATTTTCTTCCCTTGAGGGGCAACACGTCCCTCAAGGGGCGTGCTGTCTCTTGATGTTGGGGGGATCCTCAAGATAGGAGAGCAGCATGGAAGCATTGAACCGCAAGGATGAATCTGCGCTCTCCGGCGTGCCGCAAACCTGGGGCGCCATAAACTGGCGCCGCGTGGAGCGGAACGTTCGAGAAATGCAGATTCGAATTGCGAAGGCGACACAGGAAGGGGACTGGCGTAGGGTGAAAGCCCTACAACGGTCTCTGACCCGCTCGTTCTCCGCCAAAGCACTGGCGGTACGACGAGTGACGATGAACCAAGGTAAGCGAACGGCAGGCGTCGATCGCGAAAAGTGGAAAACGCCTGAAGCCCGGTGGGAAGCCATTGGGAGGTTGAAGCGCCGGGGGTACAGACCTTTGCCATTACGGAGGGTTTTCATCCCCAAGGCCAATGGGAAGGAGCGCCCTCTGGGCATTCCAACCATGTTGGACCGAGCCATGCAAGCGTTGTATTTGCTGGCGCTGGAACCGGTGTCCGAAGGAACGAGCGATCCGAACTCTTATGGGTTCAGGACCAACCGATCCACCGCGGATGCCATGTCCCAGCTGTTTGTTGCCTTATCCCAAAAAGCCTCGGCTCAATGGGTGCTGGAAGCAGACATCAAAGGATGCTTCGACCATATCAGTCACGACTGGCTGGAGCGCAATGTCCCGATGGACAAAGCAATCCTTCGGAAGTGGTTGAAGGCTGGCGTGGTATTTCAGGGCCAGTTTCAGGCGACCGAAGCCGGAACGCCGCAGGGAGGCATCATTTCCCCGACTCTGGCAAATGTGGCGCTGAACGGCTTGGAAACGCAACTGACCGAGTTCCTCAAAACAAAGTTGGGAGCGACCAAGGCGAAAAGGCTCAAAGTGAATGTTGTGCGTTACGCGGACGACTTCGTGATCACCGGTGATACGCCGGGGGTCCTCGAATGCGAAGTGAAACCGTGGGTAGAACAGTTCCTCGCAGTACGGGGGCTATCGCTATCGACGGAGAAAACGCGGATCGTCGGCATCGCTGACGGCTTTGACTTCCTAGGGTGGAATTTCCGTAAGTACTCGGGAACGCTGCTCATCAAGCCAAGCAAGAAAAACGCGCAAGCGTTCTATCGCAAGGTGAAGGCGGTCATCAGCACCAACAAGACGGTGGAGCAGTCGGTTCTAATTCGGCTGTTAAACCCGATGCTGCGGGGCTGGGCACAGTATCACAGTCCCGTGGTTGCTAAATCGGCGTTCGCCCGCATGGAGCATGAAGTATTTATTGCTCTACGGCGGTGGGCAAAACGGCGACATCCACATAAGTCGGCCGAATGGGTGCGGAGGAAGTATTTCGCAACCGTCGGAGAACGAAACTGGGTGTTCGGAACCAAGTTCGTGAGCGGCAACGGCAGTGTAGGCTGGACAGAACTGTACTCGCTTGCGGGTACGACTATCCGGCGGCACAAGAAGATTCGGGGGGACTACAATCCCTTCGATCCTACGCAGGAGCGGTACGGCGAAAAGCTGCGACAAGAGCGAATGTTGGAAAACATGGCGCACCGTAAGCAGTGGATCAAACTGTATCTATCCCAGCAAGGCTTGTGCGCGGTGTGTCAGTGCAAGATAACCAAGGAAACAGGATGGGAAGATCATCACATCGAACCTCGCATACGCGGGGGCTCCGATGCGCTAGGGAATCGCGTGCTGCTGCATCCGAACTGTCACAAGCAAGTGCATCACCAAGGTAGAACTGTTGTGAAGCCGGTGTCAGAAGAGACATTTAGTTGAGACCCGAGCCGTATGCGGGGAAACTCGCACGTACGGTTCCTAGGGGGGGACAGGTCAGTAATGACTTCGTCCCTACCCTACTCTTTCGGGTAAGACAGCTCCGGCCTGTTACGAACGGGTGTCTCAAGGCGGTTGGATATCGTCCCGCCATCGCAAGGGTTCTCGTCCGCAACACGCACAGCGTTGGGCCCACGGCACCATCCCGGCCAAGGGCACGTCACGGTCGGTGCAAGGCGCGATGACACGATCGGCGCCCAGGCCCGCATCCGCACCAATATCTATAAAAGAGGAGAAGTCAATGCAGCGTCGTTCCTTCCTGTTGAAAGCGTCGGCCGTGGCCGCAACCGGGGCACTTGCCGCATGCGGCAAGGATGAAAAGGCCGCGGCACCGGCCGCAGGCACCCCCGCCGCCCCGGCCGTCGTCGGCAGCAATCCTGCCGTGGAATGGCGCCTGGCATCGAGCTTCCCCAAGTCGCTGGACACCATCTTCGGCGCCGCCGAACTGCTGTCCGCCCGCGTCAAGGAGCTGACCGACGGCAAGTTCAACATCAAGGTCTTCGCCGCCGGTGAAGTCGTACCGGGCCTGCAGGTCCTGGACGCGGTGCAGAACAACACCGTGCAGATCGGCCATACCGCCGGCTATTACTACTTCGGCAAGAACCCCA
Source organism: Cupriavidus sp. C2SS-8b (assembly GCF_057073745.1). Classification (NCBI taxonomy): domain Bacteria; kingdom Pseudomonadati; phylum Pseudomonadota; class Betaproteobacteria; order Burkholderiales; family Burkholderiaceae; genus Cupriavidus; species Cupriavidus sp. C2SS-8b. The sequence continues at coordinate 3,579,918 of NZ_CP172716.1, read as the reverse complement.
CGCTGTGCTTTGACACCACCGTCCCGTTCGGCCTGACCGCGCGCCAGCAGAACGCCTGGATGCTGCAAGGCAACGGCATGAAGCTGATGCGCGAGTTTTTCAAGGAATACAACGTCGTCAACTTCCTGGGCGGCAACACCAATGCGCAGATGGGCGGCTGGTTCCGCAAGGAAATCAAGACCGTGGCCGACCTGCAGGGCCTGAAGTACCGCATTGCCGGGTTTGCCGGCGTGGTGCTGTCGCGCCTGGGCGTGGTGCCGCAGCAGATCGCCGGCGGCGACATCTACCCGGCCCTGGAAAAGGGCACTATCGATGCGGCCGAGTGGGTGGGCCCGTACGATGACGAGAAGCTCGGCTTCTACAAGGTGGCGCCGTACTACTACTACCCGGGCTGGTGGGAAGGCAGCGCGCAGCTGTCGTTCTATGCCTCGGCCAGCGAGTTCGAGAAGCTGCCCGCGCTGTACAAGCGCGCGCTGGAAACCGCCACGATCGAGGCCCACACCACGATGATGGCCAAGTACGACACGGTCAACCCGCAGGCGCTGGCCCGCCTGCTGGAAAACGGCGTGAAGCTGCGCCCGTTCTCCAAGGAAATCATGGAAGCCTGCTTCAAGGCGACGCAGGAAGCCTACGCCGACGAAACCGCGAAGAACCCGTCGTTCAAGAAGATCTACGACGACTGGCGCGTGTTCCGCAACAACGAGGCCGCGTGGTTCAACGTGGCCGAGCAGGCCTTCGCGCAGTTCAGCTACTCCCGCAAGCTGTAAGGCCGCGACGCGGGGGCAGCCCCCGCCAGCTCAAACCCCGTGTTCCTGTGAAGGCACGGGGTTTTTTGTTTCGCGCGAATGCTATGCCGAAGCCAGCCGCACTTCGGCAACAAAACACCCCCGCCGGTAGAATCGCGCGCAGCATCTATCGGAAATCCCCATGCAACTCGGCATCCTTTACGCACTCCTGGCCTACACCATCTGGGGGCTGCTCCCGCTCTACATCAAGTCGCTGCCGGGCATCGCACCGGCCGAAATCCTGCTGCACCGGATGGTCTGGTCGCTGGTGTTCCTGGCGGCCATCCTGGCCGTCAGGCGCCAATGGGCCTGGCTTGGCAAGGTAGTCACGGACCGCAGGCTGATCCTCTCCTTTGCCGCGAGTGCCGCGCTCTTGTGCGGCAACTGGTTCCTCTATATCTGGGCCGTGTCCGCTAACCGCGTGGTGGACGCGAGCCTGGGCTATTTCATCAACCCGCTGTTCAGCGTGCTGCTCGGCGTGATGTTCCTGCATGAACGCCTGCGGCCGGGGCAGTGGTTGTCGATCGCGGTGGCGGCAGGCGGGGTGGCCTGGCTGACGATCGCTTCTGGCCAGCTGCCGTGGATTGCCCTGGCACTGGCGGCGACCTTCGGCGGCTACGGGCTGCTGCGCAAGACGGGCGCCCTGGGGGCGCTGGAAGGGCTGTCGCTCGAGACGCTCCTGCTGTTCCCGCTGGCCGCCGCGGCGCTGGTCTACCTGTTCGCCACGGGCCAGGACAGCTTCCGGCACGCAGCACCAGGTACGCAATTCCTGCTGCTGATGGCGGGTCCGGTCACCGCAGTGCCGCTACTGTTCTTTGCCGCCGGAGCCCGGCGTATTCCGCTGTCCCTGCTGGGCCTGCTGCAGTACACCGGCCCGACGCTGCAACTGCTGCTCGGCGTCTGGCTATGGCATGAGCCGTTTCCGCCGCAGAAGCAGATGGGTTATGCGCTGATCTGGATATCTCTGGTGTTGTATGCGGCGGAAGGACTGTGGGCCGGTACCCGGCAAAAACCCAACTCCATGAACGTGAAAGATGAACCGGCAAATCAGTGAGCATCATTCATTCATTGCATCGATGAAATTAAAGACCCGGTCGCACGATTTCCGCCAGAATCAATCGATGCGACAAATGAAGCGCAGGCCTTCAAATACCTAATCATAAATAGCGTCGATGGATGGAGACGTTCCACCATCCCTTTAACCGCATGTCCGCCAACCCGCCTCCGTCCAGCGAACCTGCCGTCCAGCGCAAGATCATCCATTGCGACTGCGACTGCTTCTACGCGTCGGTCGAAATGCGCGACGACCCGTCGCTGCGCGGTCGGCCCATGGCGGTCGGCGGTGCGGCTGACCGGCGCGGCGTGATTGCCACCTGCAACTACGAGGCACGCGCATTCGGCGTGCGCTCGGCCATGTCGTCGGCGCAGGCACTGCGGCGTTGTCCCGACCTGCTGATCATGCGCCCGGCCATGGACAAGTACCGCGAGGTCTCGCGCCGGATCTTCGCGATCTACCGCGAGTACACGGCCCTGGTCGAACCGCTTTCGCTGGACGAGGCTTATCTCGATGTGAGCGCGTGTGCGCACCACGGCGGCAGCGCCACGCGCATCGCCGAGGAAATCCGGCGGCGCGTGCGCGAGGAGGTGGGGGTCACGGTATCGGCGGGGGTCGGGCCGAACAAGTTCGTGGCCAAGATCGCGAGCGACTGGAACAAGCCGGACGGGCTCTTCGTAGTACGGCCGCTGGCAGTGGATGCCTTTATCGCCGAACTGCCGGTGGGGCGCATCCATGGCGTGGGTGCGGTCACCGCGGCCAAGCTCAAGCGCCTGGGCGCCGAGACCTGCGGCGATCTGCGGGACTGGCCGGCGGACCGGCTGCATCGGGAGTTCGGACGCTTCGGCGCGCGGCTCCATGACCTGTGCCGCGGCGTCGACCACCGCACGGTATCGCCCGAGCGCGAACGCAAGTCGATCAGCGTCGAAGAGACCTATGCCGACGACCTGCCGGACCTGCAGGCTTGCCTGGCCGAACTGGAGCCGCTGATCGCCATGCTCGAAGCCCGCATTGCCCGGGCGCAGGCGCACGACACCATCGACAAGCTCACCGTGAAGCTGCGCTTCGCGGACTTCCGCCAGACCACCGTGGAATGCCGCGGCCATGCGCCCGATCGCGATACCTACGCGCGCCTGCTGGCCGAGGGCCATGCACGGCGCGGCTTGCCGGTACGGTTGCTGGGCGTGGGCGTAGGCACGAGCGATCGCGATACGTCGCAGCTCGAACTGTTTCCCTGATCTCATCTACGCGACAAATCAATACATCGAAGATTTAACCTGCTTGATTTGTCGCGCGAATAACCTACTGCAGGTTGCTCCGCATGATCAGCAGCCAGGGCATATGCGAGTTGGTCACGCCATCGAGCAGGCCTGAATCGCCCAGTTCGATCTCCTCCATCGACACGGACTGCTGGACGTTGCCGCCAATGGCCTTCACCAGCCGCGCGGCGCGGTCCACCGAGACCACGATGTCGCAATGCATGGGCGTCGTGCCAAAGCCGATCTCGGCGATGTCTTCGAGGTATCTGTCCCGCCCGCGCGGCGCGCAGATGATGTCGCCGGTGCGCGGCAGCGCAGGAACGGGTTCGATGTGGAAGGCGGGCCCGGGCAGGATGCCGTCGCGCGCGTCCACGACATACATCGAATGTGACTGGCCGGTCAGGAACTGGCGATCGTCGAGTCCGGCCTTGCGCAGGACCCAGGAAATGAACACTGCCGACCACGCCCAGGACGGCCGCGTGGCCTGCACGCAATCGGGCGCCTGGCCGACGATGCCCCAGTAGCGCCGCACCATCTGGCAGCCCAGCGGCGTGGCTTCCATGCCGGTGCCATCCGGAAAGGAAACACAGCCGGCCCCGGCACTGTCCGGGTCCGCATCCTGGTCGGCGGAAGCCTGGGCCGGTATGCCATCCGTATCGGCCTGCGCTTCAAGCGGTGGTGGCGCGGGCAGCGGACTGAACGTCACGCAAGCGGTATCGTCGCGGCCCAGCCGCACGGTCTGCGAGCCCCAGCGCCGCCATTCCTGCATGGCGATTTCGACGATGCGTTCGCGCGCGGTCGCGCCCGGCGTGGTGACGGGCCGCTCCAGGTCGGGCAGGGGAGTGGCTTGCGGGCGCGCGGGTTCGCTTACCGTGCTGCAGCCAGCGAGCATTGCCAGCGCCAGGGCGGCACCAAGAACCCAACCCCGGGCCTGTGGAGAAGCCTGTGGAATCCGCTGTGGAAAGCGCTGTGAATAACGCTGTGGAAAGGTGTCCTGGTCCGATCGGGGAAGCATATGGCCCCCAATGTTGCGCCGTACACGCTGTGGCCTTGATCAACCGTGCCTGAACGGCTGTTTGCGGGTCTGGCCGGCCAGCCGCTGGACGGGCCGGGCCCGGGTACACAGGCCTTTGCAGAAGTCTCCTGCCGGCACTGTGGATAACGTTTCCCCGCCCGGCGCGCACCTGTGCCCTTGGGCGACACGGTGGCGGCATGGCGGGAACATGCAAAGCCGGGGTGGGCAGTGGCCCGCCGGACTTTCCGGACTTACTGGTTGACGGCGTCCTTGAACTTCTGGCCAGCCTTGAACTTCACCGTCTTGGCCGCTTCCACCTTAATTTCTTCGCCGGTGCGCGGGTTACGGGCCATGCGCTCGCCGCGCTCGCCCTTGCTGAACGTGCCAAAGCCGACCAGGCTCAGCGTATCGCCCTTGGCAACGGCGTCCATGATGGCCGACAGGGTCACGTTCAGTGCCTGCTCGGCCTTTGCCTTGGTCAGACCGTCCACACCGGCTGCGATAGCGTCGATCAGTTCGGTTTTCGTCATGCTTCACTCCGTATCGAGTTGATAAAACACAGACGTCCAGGCACGGAAGGCCCCTAGCGGACCGGACCGGCAAAGACGTCGCGGGCCACATGATACCGTGCCGGACAAGGCGCACTGGACGAGATTGTTACGAGAAGCTATCCGGAAAGCCGCTTCGGGCCGTGACTTCGCTGACCGTCGGCCCCCTCTGCCCATGGTGAAGCCGCGCTCTATGTGCGGTTTACGCGGCTTTGGCCTGTTGAAGCGCTTCAGCGCCCTGTGAGCGCGTATACGCGCGTGGCAGCCGTACGACCTCCATTGGGTACCGGAGTGCCCTGCCGAGGCTCCAAAGGCCTGCAAGGCCCTTTCCAAGGCTTGCGCCGGCATCCCGGATCACCCGAGGCGGCCTCGCTCTCTGCCTCCACTACCCACATGCACTATGTTGCAGGTCCACATATGGGCTTTGCAGAGCTTTTTGCGTTTTTGCGTATACCTCGGCCGACGTATACGCCGGGCAGGCGCCGTCGACGTGGCAACCTGGCTCTGACGGCTGGTTTACGCCCTCGTCCCGACCCCGGCTTTCAGGTCGCGCGAGGGGTGGGCCGTTGGGTTTACATCTTTCTTTTCATGTATACAAATAGTGGTAGTAGGTAAACGGGGTCGTTTTCTGTGGATAAGCAGGTAAACGTCAGCCAGATCAACGGTTTACGTAAACGAAAACCACAGGGATGCAGTGTTGGCGGACGTGGATGACTTCCGGGTATACGGAAAGAGCGCCCGCCGATGGCCGAACTTGTTCCAGTCGCGTCCCCATGTCAGCCCCAGGCAGCCCACATGCAATCCGGCTTCTTATCCACAGAAACAGGCGGCCTTATCCACATTTGCGGTGGTTGCGTATACGACTTTGGCGGGCTCATGCGAGCCGCTTCTGGGTTGTGTTCGACGTATACGCGCCGTCGATGTCGAGGCCCGCGTATACGGTGCCGGGGCACGCCGGTATCATCCCGATCGCGTCGAGGGGATCGGCGCCTGCAATGCAACGGAAAGCGACCAGCACGGAAAGGCAAATGGCTGACAAGGCAAAGCGCAAGGACAGCGGCAAGGCAAGCAAGGCGGGCAAGTCGGCGAGCGACCGCATCGAGGTACGCCAGTCGGGCGTGCATGGCAAAGGCGTTTACGCGCTGGCGCCGATCGCCGAGGGTGAGCGGGTGATCGAATACAAGGGCGAGCATATTTCCTGGAAGAAGGCGCTGGAACGCCACCCGCACGACCCCAACGATCCCAACCACACGTTCTATTTCAGCCTGGACGACGGCAGCGTGATCGACGCCAAGTTCGGCGGCAACCGCGCGCGCTGGATCAACCACGCCTGCGCCCCGAACTGCGAGGCGCGCGAGAAGAAGGGCAAGGTGTTTATCCACGCGCTGCGCGATATCGCGGCTGGCGAAGAGCTTTTCTATGATTACGGGCTGGTGATCGAAGCCCGCTATACGAAGAAGCTGAAGAAGGAATTCGAGTGCCGCTGCGGCAGTCCGGAATGCCGCGGCACCATGCTTGCGCCCAAGGACAAGAAGTCGGGCAGCAAGTAAGCCCCGCTCAAACCCGGGCGACCTGAGCCGCCCGCGTCAGGCGGCCATCCCAGCAGCTTCGCACGGGATCCGGATCACGAAGCGCATGGTCGGGCGCCGTTCAGGGCTCGTGGCCGGGTCGGGGGCAGTGGCTGCCGCGGTGTCCGAGTTGCCGGCCGGCACATCCTCGATGCGGATGGTGCCGTGGTGCAGGCCGATGATTTCATGCACGATCGCAAGCCCCAGCCCGGCGCCCGCGGTCTGGGCCGCCGGCACCTGGTCGCCCTGGCGATCGCCACGGAAAAAGCGCTTGAAGACCTCTTCGCGCCGCTGGGGCGCGATGCCCGGACCATTGTCTTCCACCATCACCACGGCCATGCCGCGATTGCCGAGCGCCTCGCCGCCCGCGCGTACGGTGATGCGCCCGCCCGGGGGCACGTACTTCACGGCGTTGTCGATCAGGTTGGACAGGGCTTCGCGCATCAGCAGCCGGTTGCCGCGCACCATGGCCGGCGAGCTGCCGGTAAAGGTCGGGCCGGGCAGGACCTCGAAACCCAGGTCAAGGCGGCGCGCCAGCGCCTGAGGCACCCATTCCGCGCCGGTCTCGAAGGCCAGCGCAGCCAGGTCGAAATACTCCACCGGGCCCAGCCGCTCCAGCGACAGCCCGGGCTCGGCCCGCGCCAGCGACAGCAGCTGGTTGGACAGGCGTACCGCGCGGTCGGAGGCGGTCTGCAGCTCGCGCAGCGCGTGGCGGGCGACTTCGAGCGAATCGGCTTCCATGGCACGGTCGGCGTGCAGCTTCACGGCGGTCAGCGGCGTGCGCAACTGGTGCGCGGCATCGGCAATGAACTTGCGCTGGGCGTCCAGCGCGTCCCGCAGGCGCGACAGCAGCGCATTCAGGCCGCGGATCAGCGGCGCCACCTCGGCCGGCACCTGGGTTTCGTCGAGCGCCGCGAGCGAGCGCGCGGTCTGGCGGTTCAGCTTGTCGGTCAGGATCTGCAGCGGCACCAGCTCTTCCTTGAGCACGTGCGAGAGGATCAGGCTGCCCACCAGCAGCAGCAGGATCAGCGGCACCGACACCGACAGCAGAATCTCGTTGGCCGCCGTTTCCCGGCGGTCCAGCAGTTCCGCCACTTCCACCACGATGGGGCCGCGCGTCGCCTTGCCGTCCTCGCTGGTGCCGAGTTCGTCGGTTGCCGGGCTCGGCAGCATGATCGGCAGCCGCACCGCGCGGACCTGGCGGCCGCTGAACCAGGCATAGAACAGGCGTGCGTCGTGCAGCGTGGTCTGGCCGGTGCCGTAGCCGAGCCAGGTATCCATGCCGCCGATCAGGCCGTCCGGGCCATGGATGCGCCAGTAGATGCGATCGGTGCCTTCGGCCTCGACCAGCGTCTGCGCGATCATCGGGATGTCCTGCTCCAGCCGCGGCCCGGCAATGCGGATCTGCTGCGCGATGCTGTTCGCCACGCCATACAGCGCGCGGTCGAATACCTGCGTGGTGTAGTGCGCGGCCAGCCAGTACGAGAGCGAGCCGCTCACCAGCACCAGCGCGAACAGCGGCGTGGCCAGCGCGCGCAGCAGATGCACGCGCAGGCTGGCGTTGACCGCCACGCGCGGCGCCTGCGCCGTGCGGCGGGTCTGCGGCGGCGGCTGCGACGACGACGGGGTGCCGGGTTCGGCAGCGGAACGGGAGATGCGGGATCGCGGCCACATGGCGCGGAAGCTTCAGTCAGCCGGCCGGCGCAGTCGCGGCCCGTGCCACGCGCGCGTTCATTGGCCGGCGCGGACCTGCAGCAGGTAGCCGAAGCCGCGCACCGTGACGATCTCGACGTCGCTTTCCTCGAGCTTCTTGCGCACGCGGTGCACATAGACCTCGATGGCGGTATCGCCGACGGTATCGCCGCCTTCGCCGGCCGGATGCGCGAAGGTCGCCAGGTGGTCCTGCAGCTGGGCCTTGCTGACCACGCGGCCCTGGCGCTGCAGCAGCAGTTCCAGCACCGCGAACTCGCGCGGCGACAGTTCCAGCGGCTTGCCGTCGATGAACATGCGGCGATCGTTGCCCGACAGGCGCAGGCGGCCCAGGCGCACATCGCGGTCGGGCACGGCTTCGCCATGCTGGCTGCGGCGCAGCAGCACGCGCACGCGGGCTTCGAGTTCAGGCAGGGCAAACGGCTTGACGAGATAGTCGTCGGCGCCGGCGTTCAGGCCGGAGAGCTTGTCTTCGAGCTCGTCGCGGGCGGTCAGGATGATGACCGGCGTGGTGCGGTTGCGGGCGCGATAGCGCGCCAGCAGCGTCATGCCGTCGATGCCGGGCAGGCCCAGGTCGAGGATGACGAGGTCGTGCTGCTCGCGCAGCAGGTGTTCGGTGGCGTAGACGCCGTCATGGACCACGCGCACCTGGTGGCCGGCGCGTGTCAGGCCGGCTTCGACGCCGCTGGCGATCTGGCGGTCGTCTTCGATCAGCAGGATTCGCATGGCGGCAGTTCGGGCAGGACGTCGGGCATGGCTGGATCAGCCGGGAAGGAAGACAGGATGCGGCAGGCGCGGCGTAGCGCACACGCGAAACCGCGATCCGCCGATTGTACAGGCCACGGCCCTGGTCTTCCTTTCGGTTTGCCTTCAGTACCGCCGGTGCGGCACCTTACGCCGCCTGCAGCGAGGCGGCCGCACGCTCGATGAAACGGGCCAGGTCGATGTCGCGCTGGGTCAGGCCGTTGGCATCGTGCGTGGACAGGGTGATGTCGACGCGGTTGTAGACATTGAACCACTCGGGATGGTGATCGGCCTTTTCCGCCTGGATGGCCACGCGCGTCATGAACGCGAACGCGGCGTTGAAATCAGCGAAGGTGAAGCGCTTGTGGATGGCGTCGCGGTTGTCGACGTCGGTCCAGCCGGGCAGTTCGGCGAGCAGGGTGGCGCGCGCCTGGGGCGAAAGGGGTGTCATGTTGGGCTCGATCAATTGAAAGAAAAAGCCGGCCCGCCCTGGCGGGCTTGCCGGCATTGTTTCACAAAGCAGAAAACCGTGCGGTCGGCCGCTTGCGGTCAGATATCGTCGCTGTCGCCCCAGCCTTCGCGGGTGCCGGCATGGATCACCTGGTCGCCAGCGGCCACGTCGCCGGCGCCCAGCGTCGGCAGGCCGCGCAGTTCCTGGTACAGCGGCGCGAAGTCGGGCCGGGTCGCGTCGAACAGCTGCTCGAAGTTGTCGATCACGAAGTAGGTCTTCTGGAAGGTGTCGATGCGGTAGCGCGTGCGCATGATGCGCCGCACGTCGAAGCCGATGCGGTTCGGGCTGGCCGAATCCAGGCTGTAGACCGACTCGCCCTGGCTGGACAGGATGCCGGCGCCGTAGATGCGCAGGCCTTCGGGCGTGCGGATCAGGCCGAATTCCACCGTGTACCAGTACAGCCGCGCCAGCATGTCCAGCGCGCCCAGGCCCGCCGCCTTGAGGCCGCCCTTGCCGTAGGCCTCCATATAGTCGGCGAACACCGGGTTGATCAGCAGCGGCACATGGCCGAATACGTCGTGGAAGCAGTCCGGCTCCTGCAGGTAGTCGAGCTGCTCGGGCTTGCGCATCCACCAGCTGGCGGGGAAGCGGCGATTGGCCAGGTGATCGAAAAACACCTCGTCCGGCACCAGGCCCGGCACGGCCACCACCTGCCAGCCCGTGGCGCGCATCAGCGTCTCGTTGAGCTGGTCGAACTCGGGCACGCGGTCCTTTTCCATGCCCAGCGTGGCCAGGCCTTGCAGGAATTCGTTGCTGACGCGGCCGCGCAGCATCGACGCCTGGCGCTCGTAGAGCTTGCGCCAGATGGCGTGGTCGGTGCTGCTGTAGCGGTGCACCGGCTGCGCGATGGTGAAGTCCGGGCGCAGCTCCTGGCCGGACAGCAGGCCGGCGTCGAACTGCTCCCTGAGCTTGTCGGTCATGGTGCCCTGGAAGTTTCCGTCAAACTGGGCGGAAGCTTCTTGAACGGGGGCGCTGGCGATAGCGGACATCGAATTTGTCTCCTGGATTGGCGCAGTGCGTTGCAAGCGGTTTATCTGCGTAGTTTAGGCGTCAATTGGTGAAATTAAGCCGCAAAATCGGCTTATATCACACTCATGGTGCGTATAATTCGCGCAAACAAGACGATTAATGCGGGAATTGCGTATGGTGTCCCTTGACCACTTCGACCTGGCGCTGATTGCCGCCCTGCAGGCTGACGGGCGCTCCACGCACCAGCAACTGGCGGAGCGGGTACACCTGTCGTCGAGCCAGGTAGGCCGGCGGCTGGCCCGGCTGGAAGCCGACGGTGTCATCACCGGTTATCGCGTGAGCCTGTCGACGCAGGCGCTGGGACTGGGCGTACTGGTCTTTATCAGCGTCAAGCTGGCGCACCACGGCGACACCATCACGGAACGCTTCAGCGAGGAAATCCTGCTGCTCGAGGAAGTGCAGGAGTGCTATTCCGTGGCCGGCGAGGCCGATTACCTGATTCGCGTGGTCGTGCCGGATCTTCCTACCCTGGCCGAATTCACCATGAAGCGCCTGATGCGGGTGCCGGGCGTGGAAAGCATCCGTTCCAACATCGTCCTGACCGCGCTCAAGAGCGAAGGCGCCTTGCCGCTGTCGCACCTGCGCTGAAATTTTTGTCGGCCGCGCTGCAGGTTTGCGTGCCGGCCTTGCACTCCCAAACGTCACATGTCACCCTCGCCGGGTGCTTTGACGGGAGGATTGCAGGATGATGGGAATCGTTGCCCGACGGGGTCGGGAACTTGGCCAGCGCGCGTCGGCAAGCCGCGTCGCGATGGCGGGCGTGCTGGCAGGGCTGCTGATGTCGACCGCGTTCGCGGCGCAGGTCACGCGCTTCTCGCCAGAGGGAACGGTTCCACAGGTGCGCCAGGTGGCGATTCGTTTCGACGAAGCCATGGTGCCGATGGGCGACGTCAAGGCTGCTGCGCCGGCAGCCCTTTCCTGTACCGGCGCGGCCACGGCGGGGCAGGGGCGCTGGGTCGATGCCAGCAACTGGGTGTTCGACTTCGAGCACGACCTGCCGCCCGGTGTGCGGTGTTCCGTGCGGATGTCCGCCAGCCTGCGCAGCGTGGCCGGCAAGCCCTACGCGGGCAAGGCCGAGTACCGGTTCGAGACCGGCGGCCCCACGGTCGTGGCCAACCGTCCGTCGGGCGGCGAGATCGAGGAGGACCAGGTTTTCGCGCTGCGCTTCAACGGCGCGGCCACCGCGGCCTCGGTGCGCGATCATGCGTGGTGCCAGGCGGAGGGCCTGGGCGAACGCATTCCCGTGCGCCTGCTGGCCGGCAAGGAGCGCGATGCCGTGGTCGACGCCATCTACTGGAAGCGCCTGGCCAAGGACGCGCCCGACGCGATCCACCTGCTGGCCTGCCAGCAGCGGCTGCCGGCAGGCGCGCGCATGCAGCTGGTGCTTGGCGCGGGCATTGCCACGCCGTCGGGCATCGCCACGCGCGACGAGCGCCGCTTCGATTACACCGTGCGCGAGCCGTTCACCGCGAGCTTCAGTTGCGAGCGCGAGCACGCGCAGTCACCCTGCACGCCACTGCGGCCGATGACGATCTCATTCTCGGCGCCGATCGGGCGCAAGCTGGCCGAGCACGTGGTGCTGAAGACGCCGTCGGGCCCGCGCGCGCCGCAGTTCGATGCGGATCTCGCGCCGGATGCCAGCGTCACGTCGCTCGCCTTCGCCGCACCGTTTCCGGAGAAGGCCGATTTCACCATCGAGATCCCGCGTGACCTGAAGGACGACAGTGGCCGCACGCTGTCCAATGCCGACCTGTTTCCGCTCAAGGTATCGACCGCGGCCATGCCGCCGCTGGCAAAGTTTGCCGCGGCGCCGTTCGGCGTGGTGGAGCGCTTCGGCGAACTGCCCAAGGGCAAGGCGCCGGCCGACTATCCGCCGCTGCTGCCGGTGACGCTGCGCAACGTCGAAGCCGACCTGCAGGTGCGCGGCGTGCAGGCGCAGGCGGGCACGGTGATGAAGCTCAAGGTCGATGACGATGGCGCCGTGCTGCGTTGGCTGGGCTTGGTGCGCCGCATGCACGAGACCAGCTGGACACGCGCGGAACTCGACGCGGTGCTGGCGGGCCATTCTCCCTACGGCGTGAACAATCCGCGCAATGCCCCGTCGATCGAAGCGCGCTCGGTGTCACTGCTGGAACGCGCGGCGGGCGTGCAGAAGCTCTCTGTGCCCAAGCCTTCGGGCGATGCGCCGCGGCCCTTCGAGGTGGTCGGCATTCCGTTGCCGGAACCGGGCTTCCATGTGGTCGAGATTGCATCGCCGATGCTCGGCCAGGCGCTGCTCGGCAAGCGCGCGCCGATGTATGTGCGTACGGCCGCGCTGGTCACCAACCTTGGCGTGCATTTCAAGCTGGCGCGCGGTGAGGGCGACGGCGCGATGAGCGGCCTGGCGTGGGTGACCGCGCTCGATGACGGCAAGCCCGTACGCGACGCCGCCGTTGCCGTGCGTGACTGTTCCGGCAGGTTGCTCGGCGAAGGCCGTACCGATGCCAGCGGCATCGTGCGCTTCGCCAGGCTCGACGATGTGCGCGGCCGCAGCTGCGACGGCAATGGCCTGTCGGGCTATTTTGTTTCCGCGCGCATCGCGGCCACGCATCCGGAGGCACGCGGCAAGGCCGACATGGCCTTCGTGATGTCCGACTGGAACCGCGGCATCGAGACCTGGCGCTTCAACGTGCCGACCGATGCCAGCGCGGCACAGACCGTGCGCGCGCATACCGTGTTCGACCGCACGCTGCTGCGCGCCGGCGAAACGGTGTCGATGAAGCATTTCATCCGTGCCGAGACCGCACAGGGCTTTGCCTTGCCGCCCGCGAACCGCAAGCTGCCGCAGACGGTGGTGATCCGCCATGAAGGCAGCGGCCAGACCTACGAACTGCCGCTGCAGTGGCGCAATACCGCGACCGGCGGGCGCAGCGCCGAAAGCAGCTTCCAGGTGCCGCCCGCTGCCAAGCTCGGGGTCTACGGCGTCGAGTTGCAGACCGAAGCCAGCGGCGGCAATGGCGCCGACGACAACCACGCGCGCACCTATGCCAGCGGCAGTTTCCGCGTGGAGGCGTTCCGGCTGCCGGTACTGACCGGCACGCTGCAAGCCACGGGTGGACAAGGCGGCAAGGGCGGCGCCCTGATGGCGCCGGCTGAAGTGCCAGTCAGTGTCGAAGTGCATTACGTATCCGGCGGCGCGGCCATTGGCCTGCCGGTGCGCGTGTCGGCGCTGCTGCGCGACAAGTGGGTCAGCTTCCCCGGTTACGACGAATACTCGTTCACGCCGCCGCGCGCCACGCGCGAGAACACCTCCGGCGACGAGGAGATGGATCAGGTCGACGAAGGCCAGGCTCGCGACGGCGGCCAGAAACTGGTCGCCGACAAGCTGCCGGTGACGCTCGACAAGAACGGCAATGGCACGGTCACGCTGCGCAAGATGCCGAAGACCGATGCGCCGCGCGACCTGGTGCTCGAAGCCGGCTTTGCCGACCCGAACGGCGAGATCCAGACGCTGCGCCAGACCGTGCCGGTATGGCCTGCCGCCGTGGTGGCGGGTATCCGCACCGATGGCTGGGTATCGGTCAAGCAGAAGCTGGCCGTGCACGGCCTGGTGCTCGACACGCAGGGCAAGCCGGTGGCCGATACGCCGGTGAAGTTCAACGCACGGGCACGCCTCACCACTTCGACGCGCAAGCGTGTGGTAGGCGGCTTCTACCGCTACGACAACCGCAGCGAGAGCCGCGACCTCGGCACGGTGTGCGAGACGCGTACCGACGCACAGGGCCGCGCGCGCTGCGATATCACGCTGGACCAGGCGGGCCAGGTGGAGCTGGTGGCGATTGCACGGGACAAGGATGGCCGCAGCACGCAGGCGGCCTCGACGGTATGGGTCACGCGCCAGGGCGAGCTGTGGTTCGGCGGCGAGAACCATGACCGCATCGACGTGCTGCCCGAGAAGAAGCAGTACGCGCCCGGCGACACCGCCGTGTTCCAGGTGCGCATGCCGTTCCGCGAGGCCACGGCGCTGGTCGCGGTGGAGCGTGAAGGCGTGCTCGAGACGCAAGTGGTCGAACTCCATGGCAGCGATCCCACGGTACGCGTGAAGGTCAAGCCGGAGTGGGGCCCCAACGTCTACGTGTCGGTGATGACGATCCGCGGACGCCTGCGTGAAGTGCCCTGGTATTCGTTCTTCACGTGGGGCTGGCGCCAGCCGGGCGAATGGTGGCGGGCGTTCCGCAGCGAGGGCAAGGAATACGCGGCGCCGACCGCGCTGGTGGACCTGTCCAGGCCGGCTTTCCGGCTTGGCCTGGCGGAGATCCGCGTCGGCAACGAGGCGCACCGGCTCGATGTCACCGTGACGCCGGACAAGGCGTCCTATACCGTGCGCGGCAAGGCGCGCGTGGCACTGCAGGTGAAGCTGCCCGACGGCAAGCCCGCGGCCAATGGCGAGATCGCGCTGGCCGCGGTGGACCAGGCGCTGCTGGAGTTGATGCCGAACAACAGCTGGGACCTGCTCGACGCCATGCTGCAACGGCGCAGCTACGGCGTGGAGACCGCCACGGCGCAGATGGAAATCATCGGGCGCCGGCACTATGGGCGCAAGGCGGTGCCGGCCGGCGGTGGCGGCGGCAAGAGTCCGACGCGCGAACTGTTCGACACGCTGCTGCTGTGGAACCCGCGCGTGCAGCTCGATGCCGAGGGCAAGGCCACGGTGGAAGTGCCGCTCAATGATTCGCTGACCAGCTTCCGCATCGTCGCGGTGGCCGACCTTGGCGTCGGGCGCTTTGGCACCGGCAGCGCGACCATCGCGGCCACGCAGGACCTGCAGCTGATTTCCGGCCTGCCGCTGCTGGTGCGCGAAGACGACCGCTATCGCGCCATGTTCACGCTGCGCAATACAACCAAGCGGGCCATGACGGTGCAAGCCAGCGCACGCGCCACGCTGGTCGACAATGCCAACGCGCTGCCTGCGCAGACCGTGCAGATACCGGCTGGCGAGGCACGCGAGATCGGCTGGGATGTCACCGCGCCGGCGCTGCTCGCGTACTCGCGCAGCGGCACGATCCAGTGGGAAGTGCAGGCCGCCGAGCAGGGCGCGGGGGGCGCGGCGGACCGCATCAAGGTATCGCAGCAGATCGTGCCGGCGGAGCCGGTGACGGCGCAGCAGGCGACGCTGGCGCAACTGACGCCGGGGCTGTCGGTGCCCGTGAAGGCGCCGCCCGGTGCGCTCACCGATCCGACGGGCAAGCTGCGCGGCGGCCTGCAGGTGAACCTGCAGTCGTCGCTCGCGGGCGGCATGCCGGGCGTGCGCGAGTGGTTCCTCAACTACCCGTTCAGCTGCCTGGAGCAGCGTGCGTCGAAGGCCATCGGCCTCGCTGACAACACGGCGTGGGACGCGCTGATGAACCAGCTGCCGTCATACCTCGATGCGAATGGCCTGGCCTCGTACTTCCCGTTGCGCAGCGACAGCCAGAGCGGCAGCGTCGCCCTGACGGCCTACCTGCTGTCGATCAGCGACGAAGCCGCGAAAGCGGGCCTGACGCTGCGCGTGCCTGACGAGCAGCGCGCGCAGATGGAACGGGGCCTGACAGCGTTCGTCGAAGGTCGCATCCGCCCGGATGCGTGGAGTCCTTCCGCAGCCACGATGGATCTCGAAGTCCGCAAGCTGGCCGCGCTCGAAGCGCTGTCGCGCACGGGGCACGCGCAGGCACGCATGCTGGGGTCGATCCAGATCCTGCCGGCGCAGTGGCCGACCTCGGCGCTGATCGACTGGGCCCTGCTGCTGTCGCGCATGCAGGACATTCCTCAGCGCGAAGCGCGGCTTGCCGAAGCGCAGCAGCTGCTGCGCGCGCGCCTGACGGTGCAGGGCACGCGGCTGGCGTTCTCGACCGAGCGCAGCGACGACTGGTGGTGGCTGATGGCCGGTGGCGACGTAAATGCGGCACGCCTGCTCGCGCTGGCCGCGGAAGTGCCGGGCTGGAAGGACGATGCGCCGCAGCTTGCCACGGGATTGATCGGACGCCAGGTGCGCGGGGCATGGGGCACGACCAATGCCAATGCATGGGGCATGCTGGCGATCGCGCGCTTTGCGCAGGCGTTCGAGAAGACTCCGGTGGCTGGCAGCACGCGCCTGTCGGTGAGTGGTGGCGGGGAAAGCGCGCGCAGCTTCGACTGGAGCCGCGCACAGCGCCGCGACGGCGTGGCGCAGGGTAGCGTCGACCTGCCGTGGCCGACCGGGGAGGGCGGCGGCACGCTGCAGCTCGAACAGGCCGGCGCGGGGCATCCGTGGGCCACGGTGCGCGCCATGGCCGCGGTGCCGCTGTCGGGACCGCTGGCCGCCGGCTATCGCGTGCGCCGCACGGTGACGCCGGTGGAGCAGGCGGTGTCGGGCAAGTGGTCGCGCGGCGATACGTATCGCGTGAAGCTTGACATCGACGCGCAGGCCGACATGACGTGGGTGGTGGTCAGCGATCCGGTCCCGGCCGGCGCGACCATCCTCGGCAGCGGGCTGGGGCGCGATTCGGCCATCGCCACGCGCGGCGAGCGGCGCAAGGGCATGGCCTGGGCCGCCTATACCGAACGCACGCCGCAGGCTTACCGCGAGTACTACGAGTACCTGCCCAAGGGCAGCATCTCGGTCGAATACACGGTGCGCCTGAACAACGCCGGCGACTTCGCGCTGCCGCCGACGCGCGTCGAAGCCATGTATGCGCCGGATGTGTTCGGCGCGGCGCCGAATGCGCGCCTGACCGTCGGAGCCCGCCCATGAGCTGGCTCGCGCTCATGATGCCGGCGCGCGTGCGCGAGTGGTGGCTGGCCGGCACCCTGGCGGGCGTGGTCTATGGGGCGCTGCTGGTGCAGGTAGCGATGGAGCTGCCCGAGGGCGCGCCGCTGACCGGCCAGATCGCGCTGCAGCCCGCGTGGAAGATCGCGATGGCGCTGATGCTGGCGCGTGCCGCGTGGTTCCATCGCCCGTTGAAGGAGCGGCGCTGGCTGGTGATTGCGCTGGTGTGCTCCGCGATCGGGGATTTGCTGCTCGCGGTGCCGGCGCTGCGCAGTTCGTTCGTGGGCGGCCTCGGCGCGTTCCTGCTCGCGCATCTCGCCTATCTGCGGGTGCTGGTGCCGCTCGCGGGCGACTGGCGCGCGCACCGGCTGGTCGCGTGCGGCGCGATGATCGGTGTGGCCGGCACGATGCTGGGCCGCTTCTGGCCCAACCTGGGCACGCTGGCGGGGCCGGTGACGGTGTACGTCATCGTGCTGGCGGCGATGGTCTGCGCCGCGCTGGTGGCGAAGCTGCCGACGCCGTTCACCGCGCTGGGTGCGCTGTGTTTCGCTGCGTCTGACATGATGATCGGCATTGCGCGCTTCCTCGTGCCGTTCGATAGTTTCCAGCTGGGCATCTGGTGGACGTATGCGGCCGCGCAGGTGCTGATGGTCGCAGGCATCGTGGGGAATCGCGGAGAGAGTGGGGCATGAAGGGGGTTGCAGCTGTGTTCGCAGGGCTTCGTGTTTCGCCGGTTTGCTCCCGTCTCCCACTTGTGGGAGAGGGGAGCAAACCTGCAGTCCGGCATGCATTGGGATTCATGTTTGCCGTGGCACTGGTATGTGCTGCGCCTCCCGCCCAAGCCCTCCCATCCTTCGCCCAGGTCCGCGCCGACTGGCGCAGCACCGACGTCGTCATCACCGACCGCAACGGCGAAACCATTGCGCGCCTGCGCGATGACTTCCGCGTGCGCCGCGGCGATTGGGTCACGCTCGCGGAAACCTCGCCCGCGCTGCGTACCGCCATCGTGCTGTCGGAGGACAAGCGCTTCTACGCGCACAGCGGCGTCGACTGGCAAGGCGTGGCTGCGGCGGCGTGGGCCAATTTCTGGAACACGCGCACGCGCGGTGCGTCCACGCTGACCATGCAGCTCGCCGGGCTGCTCGATGAAGACCTGCGCCGGCCCGGCAGCGCGGGCGCGGGCCGCAGCGTCACGCAGAAGCTTGGGCAGGCCGCCGGCGCCACGTTGCTGGAGCGAAGCTGGAGCAAGGAACAGATCCTGGAGGCGTACCTGAACCTGGTGCCGTTCCGCGGCGAACTGGTCGGCCTGTCGGCGATGTCGCAGGCGTTGTTCGGCAAGTTTCCGGAAGGGCTCGATGCGCGCGAATCGGCGCTCGCCGTGGCGCTCGTTCGCGCGCCCAATGCCAAAGCCGCGCAAGTCGCACGACGCGCGTGCGGCATCTTGCGCGAGATGCGCGTGCCGCGCGAATGCGAGGGGCTGGAGGGCTTCGCGCAACTGGCGCTGTTGCGCACGGGCAGCGTCGTGCAGCGCGGGGCGGCGGCGTCGGCATTGCCGGGGCAAGCGGCACCGCACCTGGGTCGCATGCTGTTGAGCCAGGCGCGTGGGCAAGAGGGCCCGCATGCACCCGTTCCGCCGTATCTCCGCTCGACGCTCGATGCCGGGCTGCAGCGGGTGGCCGTGGCAAGCCTGCAGCGGCATCTGCGCGAACTGGCCGGCCGGCACGTGGAAGACGGCGCGGTGGTGGTGATCGACAACGCCAGCGGCGACGTGCTCGCCTACGTTGGGTCGTCGGGCGAACTGTCCGGCGCGGCGCAGGTGGACCACGCGCAGGCGCTGCGCCAGGCCGGCTCGACGCTGAAGCCGTTCCTGTACGAGCAGGCATTGGAAGAGCGGCGGCTGACGGCAGCCTCGCTGCTGGATGATCGTCCCGTCAATTTACCCGTGGGCGGCGGGCTGTACGTGCCGCAGAACTACGACCATCGCTATGCGGGCTGGGTGAGCACGCGTGCGGCACTGGCGGCATCGCTGAACGTGCCCGCCGTGCGCACGCTGGTGATGGTGACCCCGCACCGCTTCCACAAGCGGCTGGTGGCGCTGGGGCTGCCCCTGACCGAGGCCGGGGACTACTACGGCTACAGCCTCGCGCTGGGCAGCGCGGATGTGTCGCTACTGGCGCTGACCAATGCGTATCGGGCGCTCGCGAACGGCGGCCGCTACGGCCCGGTACGCACGCGCGCCGGCGTGGCATCCATTCCGTCGACGGCGGTGATGTCGCCGGCGGCGGCTTATGTGATCGGCGACATCCTGTCCGATCGGCATGCGCGCGCGCGCACCTTCGGTCTCGACAGCCCGCTGACCACGCGCTTCTGGACGGCGGTGAAGACCGGCACGAGCAAGGACATGCGCGACAACTGGTGCATCGGCTGGTCGCAGCGCTACACCGTGGGCGTGTGGGTCGGCAACGCCAGCGGGGCCAGCATGCACGATGTGTCGGGCGTCTCGGGCGCGGCGCCGGTATGGCATGACGTGATGGAGGCGCTGCACCGTTCGCAGCCGAGCATGGCCCCCGGCGTGGCGGCGGGTGTCGAACGTGTGGCGCTGACCTTCTCCGATGATCTGGAGCCTGCGCGCGAGGAAGTGTTCCTGGCAGGCACGGCGCTCACGCATGTCAATGTCGGCACATCGTCGACGCGCGCCGGCGTGCCGGCGATCGCAAACCCCGCCGACGGGACTATTTTCGCGCTCGATCCGGACATGCCGCCGTCCGCGCAGCGCGTGTGGTTCCACGCCGAAGGCGTGTCCGGCCAGACCGCGCGCATGGTGAGCTGGCGCATGGACGGCAAGCCGCTCGGGCGCGGTGGCGAAGTGGCGTGGCTGCCATGGCCGGGCCGCCATCAGGTGGAACTGCTGGATGCGGCCGGCAAGGTGGTGCACCGCATCGGCATTGAAGTGCGCGGCGCGAGCGTGCGTGCGCCGGCCGCTTCAGCGGGACGCGGCGCCCGCTGAAGCAGGTGCGTGCGCCTTGAGGAAATCGACGAAGGCACGCAGCTTCGGGGGCATCAGCGCGCGGCCGGGGTAGTAAAGGTAGAAGCCGTCGAACGGCGGCAGCCAGCGCTCCAGCACGGTGACGAGCCGGCCATCGTCGAGCGCTGCACGGACGTGGTGGGGAAACTCGTAGATCAGCCCCGCACCATCCAGCGCGGCCTGGTGCAGCAGCGTCTTGTCGTTGGCGATCAGCGTGGCGCGCGTGTCCACGGTGAAGGTGCGGCCGTCTTCGATGAATTCCCACCGGTAGACGCTGCCATGCGGACCGAAGCGGTATTGCAGGCAGGCATGCGCGTGCAGGTCGGAAGGGGTCTGCGGCGTGCCATGTTGCGCGAGATAGGCGGGCGCGGCTGCCACGACCATGCGCAGCGGGCCGGTGACAGGGATTGCCACCATGTCACGCTGCAGAGCCTCGCCCAGGCGCAGGCCGGCGTCGAAGCCTTCTGCGACCAGGTCGGCAAAGCGGTCGTCGGTGACCACGTCGACGCAAATGCCTGGGTACGCGCGCACGAAGGCCGCCAGCAGCGGCCGCAGCACGATGGCACCGGCGGTATTGGGCGTGGTCAGGCGCAGCGTGCCAACCGGGATGTCGCGCTGCTGGCGCACATCGTCGGTGGCCGCGCCGATTTCCTGCAGCGCGGGCTCGATGCGGGCAAGCAATGCCGCGCCCGCTTCCGTCAGCCCGACGCTGCGCGTGGTGCGCTGCAGGAGACGCACGCCCAGCCGCGCTTCGAGCTGGCGAATGGTCTGCGATACCGCAGACGGGCTGACCGCCAGCGCCGCGGCGGCGGCCGTGAAGCTGCCGTGGCGGGCCACGCGCACGAACGCCGCTAGTGCAGGCAGGGAATCGGCATCGATTGTGAAGTCAGGCTTCATGATGCATGCAGCGTAGCATGCTGGCTCCGTGGCCGTCGACTGGCCATACTTGCCTGCATTCGTCGCCGTGTGCGACGCCATCCATCAGGAGCCAGCATGACCGGAAATGCCACCTCGATTCCTTCACGCCAACTGGGCAACCACGGTCCCAAGGTCTCGGCCATCGGCCTCGGCTGCATGGGGATGAGCGATTTCTACGGCGCGCACGATGACGCGGAATCGATCCGTACCATCCAGCACGCGCTCGACCACGGCATCACGCTGCTCGACACCGCCGACATCTACGGCCCGCACACCAATGAAGCACTGGTTGGGCGCGCCATTGCCGGGCGGCGCGACCAGGTCGTGCTGGCGACCAAGTTCGGCATCGTGCGCGACCTGTCGCAGCCGGCGGCGCGCGGCGTCAACGGCCGGCCCGAGTATGTACGCGCAAGTTGCGAGGCGAGCCTGAAGCGGCTCGGCGTCGAGCACATCGACCTGTATTACCAGCACCGCATCGATCCGCAGGTGCCCATCGAGGAAACCGTGGGCGCCATGGCGGATCTCGTGAAGGCCGGCAAGATCCGGTGGATCGGCCTGTCCGAGGCCGGCGCACAGACCCTCGAACGCGCGCACAAAGTGCATCCGGTCTCCGCGCTGCAGAGCGAGTATTCGCTGTGGACGCGTGACGTCGAGATCGACGGCATTCTGGCCACGTGCGAGCGGCTCGGTATCGGGTTCGTGCCGTACAGCCCGCTTGGGCGCGGCTTCCTGACAGGGGCCATCCGCAGCCCGGAGGATTTCGACGCGGACGATTTCCGCCGGTCCAACCCGCGTTTCATGGGCGAGAACTTCGCACGCAATCTCGTGCTGGTCGACAAGGTGCGCGCACTGGCTGCCGCCAAGGACTGCACGCCGGCGCAACTCGCGCTGGCCTGGGTGCTGGCGCGCGGCCAGCAGGTGGTGCCGATTCCCGGCACGCGCCGCATCGCCAATCTCGACGACAACCTCGGCGCACTCGACGTGCGGCTCGATGCCAGCGAACTCGCGGAAATCGACGCCATTTTCCCCGCGGGCGCAGCGTCGGGTACACGCTACGCCGAGCATGTAATGCCGATGCTGGCACGCTGAGGGCGGACGCGGGGCCGCATAATGACGAGCCCTGAACCGTGCCCGACGGAGTGCCGCATGTCCCTGATTCCCCTCGATGCCGCCAGCACGGCGGCGCGCCTGCCTTATCCCGAGCTGGCCGATGCCATCGCCGACATGCTGGCCGAGCTGCGCGAGGGCACGGCCATGGCGCCGCCGCGTATCGCGCTGCCGGTCGGCGATGCGCAGGACGGCGAGGGCACGCTGCTGGTGATGCCCGCGCGCAACCGCCGGCTGGTGATGACCAAGAACATCACCGTGCATCCGGACAATCCGCGGCGCGGCTTGCCGAATATCCTTGGCGAAGTGGTGGTGGCCGATGCGCATACCGGCGCGCGCGTGGCGATGCTCGATGGCCCGACGGTCACCGGCCGGCGCACGGCGGCGGTGTCGCTGCTGGCCGCGCAGCGCTTTGCTGCACGACCGGATGGCGAACTGCTCATCATCGGCGCGGGCGTGCAGGCGTTGACGCACCTGGAGGCCTTCATCGCCGGATTGCCGGTACGCCGCGTCTGGCTGCATTCGCGCACGCGCGACAAGGCCGAAGCGCTCGCCGCGCATGCCGGCACGCTTGGTGTCGAGGCGGAGGTGGTCGATGACGTCGCAAGCGTGTTGCCGCGCGTGTCGATGGTGGTGACGGTGACATCGAGCCGCATCCCGGTGCTGCCCGATCTCGATAGTGGCTTGTGGCGCGACGACCAGTTCATTGCGGCCGTCGGCGCATTCCGTCCCGATATGTGCGAACTGCCGCCGGCACTGTGCCAGGCGGCCTCGGCCAGCGGGCGGCTGCTCGCGGATACGCTGTTCGGCATCGAGGACGAGGCCGGCGACCTGTTGCAGGCCGGTATCGACTGGGCCACGGTGCAGCCGTTCGAGACCGCGATCCTGCAGGCCGATGCCATCCGGGCGCGCGCCGGCAGCCCGCTGGTATTCAAGAGCGTGGGCTACGCGCTGTGGGACCTCGCGGCCTGCGTGCTGGCCAGCCGGCAGGACTGAGTGCTACTGCGCGGGCGGGGACGCCAGCCACATCTGGAACAGTTCCCGCGCCGGCTCAAGGTAGGCGGCAATCGGTTCGCTGCATCCGCCGGCGTACCAGTGGCAGTAGCAGCCATGGAAGGTGGACACCATCAGCCGCGCCATCGTGGCCGGCATCGCCCGCTGCGGTTGCGTGAACGCATCAACCAGTCCCTGCACGTGGCCTTCCCAGCCACGGTGGATTTCGGCGCGCACGCTGGCCGGCAAGTTGCCCGAGAACAGCATGCCGAGCACTACGCCCTTGGTTTCGGGATTGGCCGAGAAGGCCTTTGCGACCTGTTCGAATACACGATCGAGGCGGCGCGCCGGCGTTTCTCCTGCCCTGATCTCGGGCGCGATCTCCTGCCCGATTTCGCGGAACAGCGTGGTCGCGGCTTCCGCCAGCAGCATTTCCTTGCTGCCGAAGTGCCATAGCAGGCTGCTCTTGGCCACGCCCGCACTGGCGGAAATCTGATCCAGCTTTACCTCGGCATAGCCGTGCGCGCGGATCAGGTCGCGCGTCACGGCGAGCACGCGTTGGCGCGTTTCAAGCCCGCGACGGTTTTTCTGTGCAGCGGGCGGGGAGGGCGTTGGGGGGAATGCAGGCATGGGGACGATAAAAAGAGCCGGTGAAGACACATCCACGGCGGGTTCGGGCGGAGCATCCCTGATTATTCGAATTTGACAGTGTGACGGCATTCGAACCAAACTCGTGAATTATACTGAACGTTCAGTACAATGCGCCCCCGCTGGTGGACGGCAGTCCGGCTGCCGCCTGTTGCTTCCTCGGGCTCGCACGGAGCCAATCTCTCAAGGAGAACTGAATGCTTCACCGATATGCGGCGCTGGCCGCCGCTGCGCTGTGCCTGGCCGGCACGGCCCATGCCGCCGAAGGCTCCCAGCCGGCAACGCCGGCCACGGCGAAGGCCAACGTGGCCGTCCTGCAACAATTGCCGTTCGCCAACCGGCAGGATTTCGAGGATGCGCAGCGCGGTTTCCTCGGCACGCTGGATGGCAACGAGATCCGCGATGCGAAGGGCCGCGTGGTCTGGTCGCTCGGGACCTATGCCTTCCTGCGCGACGCAAAGGCGCCTGATACGGTCAACCCGAGCCTGTGGCG
Organism: Cupriavidus sp. C2SS-8b; assembly: GCF_057073745.1. Classification (NCBI taxonomy): domain Bacteria; kingdom Pseudomonadati; phylum Pseudomonadota; class Betaproteobacteria; order Burkholderiales; family Burkholderiaceae; genus Cupriavidus; species Cupriavidus sp. C2SS-8b. Next base: position 3,555,748 of record NZ_CP172716.1, on the reverse strand, counting down.
CCAGGCCCAGGTCAACCTGAACAACGGCCTGTTCCAGGTCACCGACCGCATCTACCAGGTGCGCGGGTTCGATATCTCGAACATGACCATCATCGAGGGCGATACCGGGCTGATCATCATCGATCCGCTGACCTCGATGGAAACCGCGCATGCGGCGCTCGACCTGTACTACAAGCATCGCCCGAAGAAGCCCGTGGTGGCGGTGATCTACACCCATAGCCACGGCGACCACTTCGGCGGCGTCAAGGGCGTGACCACCGAGGAGGCCGTGAACGCCGGCCGCGTCAAGGTGCTGGCGCCCGAGGGTTTCATGGAGGAGGCGGTCAGCGAGAACGTGTTCGCGGGTACGGCAATGGGCCGGCGGGCCCAGTACATGTACGGCACCAACCTGCCGCGTTCGGCCACCGGCCATGTCGATTCGGGCCTGGGCAAGGAGGTGTCGCACGGCACCATCACGCTGATCGCGCCGACCGACCTGATCGCCAAGACCGGCGAGACGCGCACGATCGACGGCGTGAAGATCGAGTTCCTGATGGCGCCCGGCACCGAGGCCCCGGCCGAGATGCTGATGTACTTCCCGCAGTGGAAGGCGCTGTGCGCGGCCGAGGACGCGACCCATAACCTGCACAACCTCTACACCATCCGCGGCGCACAGGTGCGCGACGCCAACCAGTGGTGGCGCGCGCTGGACGAAACCATCGACCGCTTCGGCGGCCGCACCGAAGTGATCTTCGCCCAGCACCACTGGCCCAAGTGGGGGCAGCAGAACATCGTCAGCTATCTCGGCAACCAGCGCGATGCCTACAAGTACATCCACGACCAGTCGCTGCGCCTGGCCAACCAGGGCTTCACGCCGGCCGAGATCGGCGAGCGCGTGAAGCTGCCGCCGTCGCTGGCCAGCCAGTGGGACTTGCGCGACTACTACGGCACGGTGAACCACAACGCCAAGGCCGTTTACCAGCGCTACCTGGGCTGGTATGACGGCAACCCGGCCAACCTGTATCCGCTGCCGCCGGAAGAGGCAGCAAAGCACTATGTCGCGTTCATGGGCGGTGCCGACAAGGTGATCGAGCAGGCCAGGGCCTCCTACGCGCGCGGCGAGTACCGCTGGGTGGCCGAGGTCATGAAGCACGTGGTGTTCGCCGATCCGTCCAACCAGGCGGCACGCAACCTGGAAGCCGACGCTCTGGAGCAGCTTGGCTACCAGACCGAATCCGCCACCTGGCGCAGCGCTTTCCTGAGCGGCGCGCAGGAACTGCGCAATGGCTTGCCCAAGGATCCGGGCGCGCGCACGGCCAATCCTGACGTGCTGCGCGCCATGACCGACACCATGTTCCTGGACTACCTTGCCATCCGCCTGAACGGCGAGCGCGCGGCCGGGCAGAAGCTGGCCATCAACTGGGTCCAGCCCGATACCGGCAAGCGCTACGCGCTGACCGTGGAGAACGGCGTGTTCCGCTACAAGGCCGATGCCCAGCATGCCGCCCCGCAGGCGACGCTGAGCATCCCGCGCACGAGGCTGCTCGGCGTGCTGGCCGGGCAAACCACGCTGCCGGCCGAAGTGCAGGCCGGACGCGCCCGTGTCGACGGTGATGCCGGTGCCCTGCGTACCTGGGTGGGGCTGATGGACAAGTTCGACAGCAACTTCGCCATCGTGACGCCCTGATGCACTGACGCAAGCGAACAGGCGCGTGCGGGCGTTGATACGGTGAAAACCGGGTCGGCGCCCGCGTAAAACCACTTGCATTCGAGGGTTTTTTCGCCTTGTGGGGCAAAAACGTTGCGTGAATGCTGCGGCGCAACGGGCGAAAGTCAGTCTTGATGCGATTTTTTAGTGGTTAACCCTTTATTTAGGGGAGGCATTCTACGAATCCGTATCGTCGATGAAACAGTCCCGCTGCCGCAGGCCGGATAATGCCCTTCGGTAGTAACCCGAATGAGGAGTAGAGGACTATGAAATCGACCTATAAGAAGATGCTGGCGGCAGGCGCTGTCATGGCGCTGGCAGGCACCGCACAGGCACAATCGGCGGGCAGCAACATCATCAGCCTGGGCTGGTTCCGCGTCATGCCGAACAGCTCGGCCGATCCGCTGACGGTGGACAGCATCAACGGCCGCCCGGTCGGCATGGTTCGCCCCAACACCGGCGCGGACATCGAGACCGCCGACACGGTGGGGCTCGCCTTCGCGCATTTCTTCACGGACAACATCTCGGCCGACTTCATTGCCGGCATTCCGCCCAAGCATGACGTCAAGGGCACCGGCGACTATGCCCAGTACGGCAAGCTTGGTTCGGTCAGGCAGTGGAGCCCGGCCGTGCTGGTGAAGTACCACTTCTTCGAGGCCAAGGCCAAGTTCCGTCCCTACGTCGGCCTCGGCGTGAACTACACGTGGTTCACCGACGAAACCATCAGCAACCAGGATTTCGTCAACCACGCCTTCGGCATCCCCGGCGCCAGGATGAGCGCCAGCGCCGACAGCTCGTGGAACCCGGTATTCAATATCGGCGCCAACTACGCCATTAACGACAACTGGTTCGTCGGCCTGTCGGTGTCCTACGTGCCGGTGTCGACGCGCGCGACGTTCACCACGCAGGCGGCCGGGGTGACGATCGTGTCCCACACCAAGATCAAGATCGATCCGGTGGTGACGTTCCTGAGCGTGGGCTACAAGTTCTGACCGGTCCGGACAGAGCACATGCGAAAACGGGGCGCCCTGGGCGCCCCGTTTTGTTTGGCTCGTCAGCGCACCCCGCAGGAACTCACGCCGCCGACTTCACCGGATAGCCAGCTTCCTCGATCGCCGCGCGCAAGGCCTGCACGTCGGCGCCGCTTTCCACCTTGACCGACTGCGCCGGTACATCGGCGGACACGCGTGCAGCGGGATCGACGCCCTGCACCGCACGCGTAATCGCGCCGACGCAGTGGTTGCACGACATGCCTTCGACCTGGAACTGGATCATGGCTGAGACCTCCTGATTGACATGGACTGGCGGCACGATCGCCGCGACAGACGTAGTGTGAACCTTCCCACCGTGGGAAGCGCAAGCAAAACCGGAAAGTCGGAAGACCGCCTTGACCTTCCTATCATGGTAAGGTCCATCATGCAGTCACCGAAACTGTGGATGAGCCAAGCGATGTCGAATGCCAGCCTTTCCCCTTCCCTGACGGGCAGCGAGGCGCCGGAGTGGCGGCTGCCGATCGACGGCATGACCTGTGCCTCATGCGTGCGCCGTGTCGAGAATGCGCTGGCCAAGGTGCCGGGCGTGCGGGACGTTGCCGTGAACCTGGCGACCGAACAGGCCACGCTTCATGCGGACAGCGGCGCCGTGCTGCCGGCCGCGGCCAAGGCCATTGCCGATGCCGGCTATGAAGTGCCGCGCGAGACGATGGAACTCAATATCTCGGACATGACTTGCGCCTCCTGCGTGGGCCGTGTCGAACGCGCGCTGCGCGCGGTGCCCGGCGTGCTCGATGCGCAGGTCAACCTGGCGACCGAGCGCGCCAGCGTGACGCTGCTGCGCGGCGCCACCGATGCCGGCATCCTTGCGGCCGCCGTGACGCGCGCCGGCTATGGCGCCACGCCCGTGACGGACTCACTGCCCGCCGCAGCACCGGATGCCGCCAAGCGCGACTTCTGGAGCGGCCCGTGGCCTGTGATCCTTTCTGCGGCGCTGTCCTTGCCGCTGGTGGCGCCGATGGTGCTGGAATGGTTCGGCGTGCACTGGATGCTGCCCGCCTGGGTGCAGTGGCTGCTCGCCACGCCGGTGCAGTTCGTATTCGGCTGGCGCTTCTACAAGGCCGGCTGGAAGGCCGTGCGTGCCGGCGCCGGCAATATGGACCTGCTGGTGGCGCTGGGCACGAGCGCGGCCTATGGCTTGTCGCTGTGGCTGATGTGGCGATCGCCTGGCGGCATGCCGCATCTGTATTTCGAAAGCGCCGCCGTGGTCATCACGCTGGTCCGGCTGGGCAAGTGGCTGGAGACGCGCGCCAAGCGCCAGACCGCCGACGCCATCCGCGCGCTCGCCGCGCTGCGGCCCGACACCGCGCGCGTGCGGCGCGGCGGGCAGGAAGTCACCGTGCCGCTGGGTTCGGTCCGCGTCGATGACGAGGTGGTGGTGCGCCCCGGCGAGCGCATCCCCGTCGATGCCGTGGTGATCGAAGGCACAAGCCACGCGGACGAATCGATGCTGACCGGCGAGAGCCTGCCCGTGCCCAAGGGCCCCGGTGACAAGCTCACCGGCGGCGCCATCAATTTTGAAGGCCTGATGGTGGCGCGCACCGTGGCAGTGGGCGCCGAGACCGTGCTGGCCCGCATCATCCGCATGGTCGAGCACGCGCAGGCCGCCAAGGCGCCGATCCAGCGCCTGGTGGACCAGGTCAGCGCGGTGTTCGTGCCCGTGGTACTTGGCATCGCGCTGCTCACGCTGCTCGGCTGGGGCGTGTTCGCGGGCGACTGGGAAGCGGCGCTGCTCAATGCGGTGGCGGTGCTGGTGATCGCCTGCCCGTGCGCACTGGGGCTGGCCACGCCGACCGCGATCATGGCCGGCACCGGCGCCGGGGCGCGCGCGGGCATCCTGATCAAGGACGCCGAGGCGCTGGAGATCGCGCACCGCGTCAGCGTGGTGGCCTTCGACAAGACCGGCACGCTGACCGTGGGACGCCCGGAAGTCGTGGCCCTGCACGCTGCCGATGCGGATGATGCCGACGGCGCGCGGCTGCTGGCACGGCTGGCCGCGCTGCAGGCGGGCAGCGAACACCCGCTGGCGCGTGCGGTGCTGAACGCGGCGCAGGCACGCGGCATTGCCGCGCCGGTGGCCGCCGACGTGCAGGCGCTGCCGGGACGCGGCATTGCCGGCGTGGTCGACGGACAGGCCCTGCAGCTCGGCAGCGAACGGCTGCGCGAGGCGCTAGGCGCTGATGCGGGTACGCTGCAAGCCGTGGCCGAACGCCTGCGCGACGAGGGCCGCACGGTATCGTGGCTGGTCGAAACGCAACCGCCGCGCGTGGCCGGGCTGGTCGCCTTCGGCGATGCCATCAAGCCGGGCGCGCCGGCGGCCATCGCGCGCTTGCGTGCCGCTGGCGTGCGCACGGTGATGCTGACCGGCGACAACCGCGGCGCCGCCGCGCGCGTGGCGCAGGCGCTGGGGCTGGATGAAGTGCAGGCCGAGGTGCTGCCGGAAGACAAGGCGGCGCGCGTGCAAGCGCTGGGCCAGGACGGCGCGGTGGTGGCCATGGTCGGCGACGGCATCAACGATGCACCGGCGCTGGCCGCGGCCGATGTCGGCATCGCCATGTCGACCGGCACCGACGTGGCCATGCACGCCGCCGGCATCACGCTGATGCGCGGCGATCCCGCACTCGTGGCCGATGCGCTGGCCGTGTCGCACCGCACCGTGCGCAAGATCCGCCAGAACCTGTTCTGGGCGTTCTTCTACAACGTGGTGGGCATTCCGCTTGCGGCGGCGGGCCTGCTCAATCCGGTGGTGGCCGGCGCGGCCATGGCGTTTTCCAGCGTGAGCGTGGTCAGCAACGCGCTGCTGCTGCGCCGCTGGCATCCCGGCGCTAGCGAACAGGAGGGGAAGGCATGAATATCGGTCAGGCCGCGGACGCTTCGGGCGTTTCCGCGAAGATGATCAGGCACTACGAGTCGATCGGCCTGGTCGATGCGCCGCCGCGCACCGAAGGCGGCTACCGCCGCTATGACGAGCGGGCCGTGCACACCTTGCGCTTCGTGCGGCGCGCCCGTAATCTCGGGTTCTCGCTCGACGAGATCCGTGGGCTGCTGTCGCTGTGGCATGACCGCCGGCGCGCCAGCGCCGATGTGAAGGCGATGACGCTGCGGCATGTGGCCGACCTGGAAAAGCGCATTGCCGAACTCGCCGCCATGCGCGATACGCTGCGCGCGCTGGCCGAGGCGTGCAGCGGCGATGACCGGCCCGATTGCCCGATCCTTGCCGACTTTGCGCAGCCAGATAGCCCCGCGCATTGCCATGGCGCTTCTGGCGACGCGGGAAAACTCGAACAATAATCGGAAGCGCAGTGCCCGTTGAAGGGGGTACCAGGAGAGCCGCGGATGGACAAGCCCATGACGGAAGATCCCGTTCATACCGCCGAAGCCATGCAGTCGGCGCGCGCTGATGCAAAGGATACGGCGCGCGGCCCTGTTGCGGTGGAAAGCCGGCAACGCATGCGCGACGGCACGGAACTGCTGCTGCGCACATGGGAGCCGGATTCCCACTTGGGCGCGGCGCCGCTGGGCTGCGTGCTGCTCGTCCATGGCCTGGCGGAACACAGCGGCCGCTACCAGCATGTGGCGGAGCGGCTGTGCGGCCTGGGCCTGCGTGTGCGCGCCTATGACCAGCGCGGCCACGGCGCCAGCGGCGGGGCGCGCATGGTGGCCGAGCATCCGGACGTTTATCTCGACGACCTGGCGGAAATCCACGATGCCGCCATGCGCGCGTGGAACGAACTGCCGATCCTGCTCGGCCACAGCATGGGCGGCCTGGTGGCGGCGCGCTTCGCGACCGCGCGGGTACGGCCGGTACGCGCGCTGGTGCTTTCGTCGCCGGCCCTGGCATTGCGGCTGTCGCCGGCCATGCTGACGCTGCACCGCGTGCTGCTGACACTGGCGCCCCGGCTGCGCGTGCCGAACCCGATCGATGCGCGCATGCTGTCGCACGACCCGCAGGTCGTGGCGCGCTACCGTGCCGATCCGCTCGTGCAGACCACGATCACGGCGGGCGTGCTGGAGAGCTTTATCCACGGCATGGCGCAGGCGCAGGCCGATGCCGCGCGGCTTGAAGCGCCCATGCTGATGCTGGTGGGCGGTGCGGACCGCATCGTCGATCCGGCAGGCAGCCGTATCTTCTTCGACCACGCGCCGGCCGACCTGCGTGATGAAGTGTGGTTCGACCACGGCTACCACGAGATCTTCAATGAAGCCGAGCCTTTGCGCGGCGAAGTGTTCGCGGCACTGACGGACTGGCTGCGGCGGCGTCTGCTGGCGACGCAGGACTAGGCGCGGAAGACCGATTCCGCCACGCCGAATACGGCGCTTACGACGGGATCGTCGCGGCGGCTCGCCAGCGCGACCAGCGACAGTTCGGTCTGCACCGACATGCCTTCCACAACCACGAGACCGTGCGCATGCGATTCGCGCAGCGCAATGGAATCGCGCACGAGCGACAGGCCAACGCCCGAGCGCACGAGATCGAGCATCGACGCCTCCTGGTCAACGTGCGCGACCTTGTGCACGCCGGCGGCGTCCACGCCAGCCTCGGCAAAGCGTGCCGAAAGCAACCTGTGGTGCGCGGACTCGGGCGGCGTCCAAATCCATGGCAGTGTCGCCAACTGTGCCCACGAGCGCAGCGCCGTCCGTTCCTTCCAGCCCTTGGGCGCAACCACGTAGTACGAGAACGGCGTCAGCGCCAGTGCATGGAAGCCGGCTTCGGGCGGCTGCCCGAGATAGAAGCCGGCATCGAGCGCGCCGCTGCGTACCTGCTGCAGCACCCACCCCGACATGCCGTGGCGCAGCTCCGTGCCGATCTGCGGATGGCGTTCGACCAGCGTGCGCAGCATGACGCCAAGCCGCGTGAATTCGGGATCAAGGATGGTGCCGATGGCGAGTTTGCCGCGCACGGTGTTGTGCATGGCATCGACGGTGTGCTGGAGGTCGCCGACGCTGTCGAGGATGCGTTCGGCCAGCGGCAGCAGTGCCGCGCCATCCGGGGTCAGTGTGAGGCCGGCGGCGGTGCGTTCGAACGCGCGGACGCGCCAGGCCGATTGCAGTGCCTTCAGCTGCAGGCTTACTGCGGGTTGCGTCAGGTGAAGCCGCTGGGCGGCGCGGGTGAGGTTGCCTTCGCGGGCGACGGCAACGAAGGCGCGCAGGTGATGGAGGTCCACGTTGGAGCGCAAAAGGGGCGCGCGAGTGTGCGGTGCAATATTTACAGCGGCTTATATTGCGATTGACGATAAATCATTGGACGGGCCCGCGCAACTGCGCCAACCTTGCGGACACTGGAGCCCATAGCCCGGTCATGGGGCGCAAAACGCTCCGGCCATCTTCACCCCACGCAAAGATCGGGCGATGCCGGTGGCAGGCAGTCACTGAACACCAGAACACCAGAACAAGCGGAGACAAGACGACTCGTATGGAGACCTTCGACTACATCATCGTGGGCGCCGGCTCGGCCGGCTGCGTGCTGGCCAACCGCCTGACGCAGGACCCGGAGGTGAATGTGCTGCTGCTGGAAGCGGGCGGCAAGGATGATTACCACTGGATCCACATCCCGGTCGGCTATCTCTACTGCATCGGCAACCCGCGCACGGACTGGCTGTATCGCACGGTCGCGGAGAAGGGACTCAACGGACGTTCGCTCGGCTATCCGCGCGGACGCGTGCTGGGCGGTTCGTCGTCGATCAACGGCATGATCTACATGCGCGGCCAGCGCGAGGACTACGACGACTGGGCGCGCCTGACCGGCGATGACGGTTGGCGCTGGGACAACGTCCTGCCGCTATTCAAGCGCAGCGAAGACCACCACCGCGGCCCGAGCGAATTCCATGGCGCCGGCGGCGAATGGCGCGTGGAAGGGCAACGCCTGCATTGGGACATCCTGGAGCGGTTTATCGAGGCGGCGGAACAGGCCGGCATTCCGCGCACTGACGACTTCAATCGCGGCGACAACTTCGGCGTGGGCTACTTCGAGGTCAACCAGCGCCGCGGCATCCGCTGGAATACGGCGAAGGCCTTCCTGCGGCGCGCGGCGGATCGCCCGAACCTGACCATCGTCACCGGCGCGCAGGTCAGCGCGCTGACCTTCGAGGGGCGCCGCTGTACCGGCGTGAACTATGTCGGCGGCGGCCAGCCGCACAGCGCGGGGGCAAGGCAGGAAGTCATCCTGGCAGCGGGCGCGGTCAATACGCCGCAACTGCTGGAGCTGTCGGGCATCGGCCAGGGCGAGCGGCTGCAGGCGCTGGGCATCGAAGTCCGGCACGCCTTGCCGGGCGTGGGCGAGAACCTGCAGGACCATTTGCAGCTGCGCAGCGTGGTCAAAGTCAACGGCGTGCGCACGTTGAACACGCGCGCGGCGAGCTGGTGGGGCAAGCTGGGCATCGGGCTGCAGTACGCGTTCAACCAGAGCGGGCCGATGAGCATGGCGCCGTCGCAGCTTGGCGCGTTCGCGCGGTCCGATGCGTCGCAGGCGCGGCCAAACCTGGAGTACCACGTGCAGCCGCTGTCGCTCGACAAGTTCGGCGAACCGCTGCACGCCTTCAACGCATTCACGGCCAGCGTCTGCAACCTGCGGCCGACTTCGCGCGGCAGCGTACATATCGACAGTGCCGACTTCCGGCAGGCTCCGGTGATCGCCCCCAACTACCTGTCCACGGAGGAAGACCGGCGCGTGGCGGCCGATTCGCTGCGGCTCACGCGGCGCATCGTGGCGTCGCCGGCGCTGGCGCCCTACCGGCCGGAAGAATGGCTGCCCGGGCCGGGCTTCGAGACCGACGAAGCGCTGGCGGAGGCGGCCGGCAATATCGGGACCACGATCTTCCATCCGGTCGGCACGTGCCGGATGGGCCGACCGGACGATCCGCTTGCCGTCGTGGACCAGCGTCTGCGCGTGCTTGGCGTCGAGGGGTTGCGCGTGGTGGATGCGTCGGTGATGCCGTTGATCACGTCCGGCAATACGAATTCGCCGACGATCATGATCGCGGAGCGGGCCAGCGACATGCTGCGCGAGGACCGCCGGCAGCAGCTTGCGGCCTGAGTGCGTCGCGGGCTTCGATAAGCCGTGCGGAGCAGGGGCTCGGGAGCCGGATCACCCGCAAGCCCTTGTCGCAGCGCGTCAAAAACATGACACGTGGTTCATGTCTTATAGTGCAAACCCCGATGTTTTGCGATGCAACAGGCGCACACAATAGAACAAAGCGGTTGGTGCACCACCCAGCACATGGCAATGGGCACCCCGGCAACAGCGGTAGTCGCACCGCATCATAAAAATCACTAAAGCGACCCAACGGCGAAACGCCGGGTTCGAACCGATTGTCAGTGGTGCCGGGCACAAGCCGGCAGTTCAGCAACAGGGCGGGCAGGAGACTATGAATTCACAGGAAACCATCCTGGAAACGCGAAACCTGACGAAGGAATTCAAGGGTTTCACGGCGGTGAGCGACGTCAACCTGCGCGTGCGCCGCGGCTCGATCCATGCGCTGATCGGGCCCAACGGCGCCGGCAAGACTACCTGCTTCAACCTGCTCACCAAGTTCCTGGAGCCGACCCAGGGCACCATCCTCTTCAACGGCGTCGATATCACGCGCGAGAAACCCGCGCAGATCGCGCGCCGCGGCGTGATCCGCTCGTTCCAGATCTCGGCCGTGTTCCCGCACCTGACGGTGATGGAGAACGTGCGCATCGGCCTGCAGCGCCAGCTTGGCACCGCGTACCAGTTCTGGCGCAGCGAGCGTTCGCTCGACGTGCTCAATGGGCGCGCAATGGAACTGCTCGAACAGGTCGGCCTGACCGAGTTCGCGCAGACCGTGACGGTGAACCTGCCGTACGGGCGCAAGCGCGCGCTGGAGATCGCCACCACGCTGGCGATGGAACCCGAGCTGATGCTGCTCGACGAGCCCACGCAGGGCATGGGCCACGAAGATGTGGACCGCGTCACGCAGCTGATCAAGAAGGTCTCGGAAGGGCGCACCATTTTGATGGTCGAGCACAACATGAACGTGGTGTCGTCGATCGCCGACAAGATCACCGTGCTGCAGCGCGGCGCCATCCTGGCCGAGGGGCCGTATGCGGAAGTCTCGAAGGATCCCCGCGTGATGGAAGCCTATATGGGCACCGCCGACGCCGAACTGCAAGGCGCGCACTGAGGAGGCCATCGACATGACGACATCCAACGTACCCGCGCTCGAGATCAAGGACCTGCACGCCTGGTACGGCGAATCGCACATTCTGCACGGCGTGGACCTGACCGTGAACCGCGGCGAGGTGGTGACGCTGCTCGGCCGCAATGGCGCGGGCCGCACCACGACGCTGCGCGCGATCATGGGCCTGACGGGCACGCGCAAGGGCTCGATCAAGGTCAATGGCCACGAGACCATCGGCTTGCCGACGCACAAGATCGCGCACTACGGCATTGGCTATTGCCCGGAAGAGCGGGCGATTTTCTCCAGCCTGTCGTGCGAGGAGAACCTGCTGCTGCCGCCGCAGTTGAAGGGCCAAGGCGAGGGCATGAGCGAGGCCGAGATCTACGACATGTTCCCCAACCTGAAGGAGCGCCGCCAGAGCCAGGGCACGCGCCTGTCGGGGGGCGAGCAGCAGATGCTGGCGGTGGGGCGCATCCTGCGTACCGGCGCGAACCTGCTGCTGCTCGACGAGATCTCGGAGGGCCTGGCGCCGGTGATCGTGCAGGCGCTCGCGCGCATGATCCTGATGCTCAAGAAGAAGGGCTACACGGTGGTGATGGTGGAGCAGAACTTCCGCTTCGCCGCGCCGCTGGCCGACCGCTTCTATGTGATGGAGCACGGCAGCATCGTCGAGCGCTTCGCGGCCGGCGAACTGCAGGCAAAGATGCCGGTGCTGAACGAATTGCTTGGGGTCTGATCGGCGCGTCCGTTGCACGGATCGCCGGATCGGCTGTTTGCAGGAACGGGTGGCGCGCGCCGCGCCAAAACACAGGAGACAACGCAATGAGGAAGACTCGGCTCGCTGCCGCGATGGCGGCAATCGTCATGGGTGCTGTTTCGTTCAACGCCGCCGCGCAAGTATCGGGCGACACCGTCAAGATCGGCTACATCACCGACATGTCTGGCCTGTATGCCGACATCGACGGGCCCGGCGGCCTGGAAGCGGTCAAGATGGCCATCGAGGACCATGGTGGCAAGGTGCTCGGCAAGCCGATCGAACTGGTCTCGGCCGATCACCAGAACAAGGCCGACATCGCGGCGTCGAAGGCGCGTGAATGGATGGACCAGCAGGGGCTGGACATGCTGCTCGGCGGCACCAACTCCGCGACCGGCCTGGCCATGAACAAGGTGGCGCAGGAAAAGAAGCGCGTGTATTTCAACGTGGGCGCGGGCACGGCCCGCCTGACCAACGAGGAATGCTCGCCGTACACGGTGCACTACGCCTATGACACGGTGGCGCTGGCCAAGGGCACCGGCAGCGCGGTGGTCAAGCAGGGCGGCAAGAAGTGGTTCTTCCTGACCGCCGACTATGCCTTCGGCCACTCGCTCGAAAACGACACCGCCGCGGTGGTCAAGGCCAACGGCGGCACGGTGGTGGGTTCGGTGCGCCATCCGCTGTCGGCGTCGGACTTCTCGTCGTTCCTGCTGCAGGCGCAGTCCTCGAAGGCCGACATCCTGGGCCTGGCCAATGCGGGTGGCGACACCATCAACGCGATCAAGGCGGCCAAGGAATTCGGCATCACCAAGACCATGAAGATCGCCGGCTTGCTGATGTTCATCAACGACGTCCATTCGCTGGGCCTGAAGAACACCGAAGGCCTGCTGATGACCGACAGCTGGTACTGGGACATGAACGACGATACGCGCAAGTTCGCGAACCGCTTCTTCGGCAAGATGAAGAAGATGCCGAGCAGCCTGCAGGCCGCCGACTACTCCGCGATCAGCACGTACCTGAAGGCCGTGGAAGCCGCCAAGACCGATGATCCGGACAAGGTCATGGCCGAGCTGAAGAAGATGAAGATCAGCGACTTCTACACCAAGAGCAGCCACATCCGCGCCGATGGCCGCAATATCCACGACATGTACCTGATGCAGGTGAAGACGCCGGCCGAATCGAAGAAGCCGTGGGACTACATGAAGATCGTGACGACCATCCCGGGCGATCAGGCTTTCACGACGGTGGCAGAGTCGAAGTGCCCGCTGCTTAAGAAGTAAGAAGGTTGGCGGGCTCCGCAGCCAGCGAGAGCCTGCCGGTTTGCTCCCCTCCGCCGCCCGCGGGGAGGGGAGATACAGCCAGCAACGGATGCCTATGGACATCTTCGGAATTCCCCTTCCCGCCATGCTGTCCCAGCTCCTGCTGGGCCTGGTCAATGGCGCCTTCTATGCGATGCTGAGCCTTGGCCTGGCGGTGATCTTCGGCCTGCTCAACGTCATCAATTTCGCGCACGGCGCGCTGTTCATGCTCGGCGCGGTGCTGGCCTGGATGGGCATGGAGTATGCCGGGCTCAACTATTGGGTCATGCTGGTCCTGTCCCCGCTGGTGGTCGCGGTGCTGGGCGTGGTCATCGAAAAGACCATGCTGCGCTGGATCTACAAGCTGGACCATATCTACGGCCTGCTGCTGACACTGGGCATCACGCTGGTGATCGAAGGGATCTTCCGCTCGATCTACGGCGTGTCGGGCCTGCCTTACCAGACGCCCGACGCCCTGCAGGGCGCCACGGACCTCGGCTTCATGATCCTGCCCAACTACCGGGCCTGGGTGGTGGTGGCTTCGCTAACGGTGTGCTTCGTCACCTGGTACGTGATCGAGAAGACCAAGCTTGGCGCCTACCTGCGCGCCGGCACCGAGAACCCCAAGATGGTGGAGGCCTTCGGCGTCAACGTGCCGCTGATGGTGACGCTGACCTACGGCTTCGGCGTGGCGCTGGCCGCGTTTGCGGGCGTGCTGGCGGCGCCGGTGATCCAGATCTCGCCGCTGATGGGGCAGAACCTGATCATCATCGTGTTTGCGGTGGTGGTGATCGGCGGCATGGGTTCGATCATGGGTTCGATCCTGACCGGCCTGGGGCTGGGCGTGATCGAAGGGCTGACCAAGGTGTTCTATCCTGAAGCATCGTCGACCGTGGTGTTCTTCATCATGGTGATCGTGCTGCTGCTGCGTCCGGCCGGACTGTTCGGGAGGGAGAAGTGATGCGTGCAGAATCGAGCGTGACGATCAAGGCCGGACAGGCCAGAGAGGGCCAGGGCGTGCAGAAGAAAGTGTTGTATGGAATGCTGCTGTTGGCACTGGTGGCGGCGCCGATGGCCGGCGCCTATCCGGTATTCGTGCTCAAGGTGCTGTGCTTTGCCCTGTTTGCGTGTGCATTCAACCTGCTGATTGGCTATACCGGGCTGCTGTCGTTCGGCCACGCGGCGTTCTTTGGCGGCGCCGGCTATATCTCGGGCGAGGCCATGAAGCTGTGGGGCGTGACGCCCGAGATCGGGCTACTCCTTGGCACCGCCGGCGGCGCGCTGATCGGCTACGTGGTCGGCTCGCTGGCCATCCGCCGCCAGGGCATCTACTTCGCGATGATCACGCTGGCGCTGGCGCAGATGCTGTTCTTCATCTGCCTGCAGGCGCCGTTCACGGGCGGCGAGGACGGCCTGCAGGGCATCCCGCGCGGCAAGCTGTTCGGTGTGCTGTCGCTGGCGGACGACCTGACGCTGTACTACGTGGCGCTGGTGATCATCGTGGCGGCCTTTGCGCTGATCGTCCGTACCGTGCACTCGCCGTTCGGTCAGATCCTGAAGGCTATCAAGGAGAACGAGCCGCGCGCGATCTCGCTTGGCTACGACGTCGACCGCTTCAAGCTGACCGCCTTTGTGCTGTCGGCGGCACTGTCCGGGCTGGCCGGTTCGATCAAGGCGCTGGTGCTGGGCTTCGAGACGCTGACCGACGTGCACTGGTCGATGTCGGGCTCGGTGATCCTGATGACACTGGTGGGCGGCCTGGGCACCTTGTCGGGCCCGATCGTCGGCGCCTTCGTGGTGGTGGCGCTGGAGAACAAGCTGGGGGACATCGGCGCCTTCCTGGCCTCCGTCACGGGGATCGACTGGTTCAACTCGCTGGGCGAGTCGGTGACCATGGTGATCGGCGCGATCTTCGTCATCTGCGTGCTGACGTTCCGCCGCGGCATCATGGGCGAGCTCAACGCGCTGTTCAGCCGCAAGCAGGAGTGATCAGCGGTCGACATGCCCGGAATTGGGGCTAGGGTTTGTTCTAGCTTGTTCCAGATGCACCGCTTCGTTACATTTCACACACGGTTTTCGCAGGTTAGATGGAGGCGGAAGCGAGGAGACGACAGGCGCGCACCCGGTGTCGGGTAGCAGCGTTATAAATAAAGGGCGTTGCCGGGTGATCCTCGGCAACGCTTTTTTCATTCCAGGGTGACTTTCGCTTCACCCGCACCGTTTCCGGGCGTTAATGCCGCCTTGGCATAACTCCGCTCTGGGCCACATGCGACAATGCGGGCTTGTTTCAGAGCCGCCATGCCGTCCCAGCCCGTCTCTCCCCCCAGTTCCGACTTTTTCCCGCAGCACCAGGTACGTCTTGGCGTCAGTGCCGACGCGCCGGCGCTCGACGCCTGGCTGCAGGCCGCCATGCCGTTGCCGGTGCCGGCCGCCCGTGCACGGCGGCTGGTGCTGGAAGGGCTGCTCGCACAGTCCGGGCAGGGTGCATGCCTGCTGGCAATGCATGAAGACGACATCGCGGCCTGTCTGCCCGTCGCCCTGGTGCCGAGCCTCGAGTTCGGCGGCCTGGTGGCGTGTGCGACGGAATGGTTGCCGTCGGACGCAGCGGTGCCCGGTTCTGGCTGCCTCGCGGCCTGCCTGGCCACGCTGGCCGACTGGTGCCGCGCTCATGGCATCCGCCATATCCTGCTGGCCCCTGGTCTGGCCGAAGACGCCCCAATGGCATTCACGCGCCACGACAGCGGGCTCTGGCACCGCCTGCTGGTGCCCGCGCCCAAGACGCTCGGCTGAGTGCCGGGCGCACCGTTCGCCTTCTTCCGATCCTTTCCTCTTCCTTTCTTCCTGCAATCATGGAGTTCGCATTACTGGCGGTTGCCGCCTTTCTCGCCGGCCTGATCGACGCGGTGGCCGGTGGCGGTGGACTGGTCCAGATTCCGGCGCTGTTCTCGGCCTTTCCCGGGATGGCGCCCGCTACGCTGCTCGGCACCAACAAGGTGGCCTCGGTTGCCGGCACGGCCAATGCGGCGATCCGCTACGGGCGCAGCGTGCGCATCTATTGGGCCGCAACGGCGCCGGCCGTGGTGGCGGCCTTCCTGTTTTCGATGGCCGGCGCCTGGGCGCTGACCATGATTCCGGCCGAGCCGCTGCGCAAGGCGCTGCCGTTCGTGCTGGTGTCGCTGCTCGTCTATACCGTGGCGAAGAAGGATCTGGGCACCGAGCACGCGCCTTCGCTCAGCGGCACGCGCGAACGCTTGGCGGCGCTGCTGGCGGGGGCGGTGATTGGCTTCTATGACGGCGTGTTCGGGCCGGGCACCGGCAGCTTCCTGATGATCGTGTTCGTGCGCGTGTTCGGCTACGACTTCCTGCACGCCTCGGCGTCGACCAAGGTCGTGAACATGGCCACCAACCTGGCGGCGCTGCTGCTGCTGGCCAGCAAGGGCCATATCTGGTGGCAGCTCGGCCTGGTCATGGCCGTTGCCAATGTCGCCGGCAGCCAGGTGGGCAGCCGGCTGGCGCTGCGCCACGGCAGCGGCTTCGTGCGCAAGGTGTTCATCGTGGTGGTGAGCGCGCTGATCCTGAAGACAGCCTGGGACGCGTTTTCCCGCTGACGCCGCCGTCATGTGATGCGGGTTAATCCGGCTGGCCGCAAAAAACCGCTGTGTTAGACTCGATGCGCATTCCCGACCGCACGGTCGGGGAATCACCGCGGCATTTCCGGGGAAGTGGTGCGGACGGGAAAGACGGAAGGACTCATCTCCTTCCTGGCAGTACGCAGGCGCCAGCGATGTGCCTGTGGCGACCCGAGCGGTCGAAAAAGAACCAGAGGCATCCGGCGGCCGGGAGCCGTTCGGATGCCTTTCCGTTTCAGGAACCGAAGGAGACAAGATGAACTTCAAGCGCGCCAGCCTGCTGGCCATCGCTGCCGCGGCCCTGGTTGCCGGCACGGCCAGCGCACAGGTCAAGGTCGGGGTCACGGTGTCGGCGACGGGTCCGGCGGCGTCGCTGGGCATCCCGGAAAAGAACACCTTCACGCTGATGCCCAAGGAAATCGCGGGCAAGAAGATCGAATACATCGTCCTGGACGACGCCTCCGACACCACCACGGCCGTCAAGAACACGCGCAAGCTGATCAGCGAGGACAAGGTCGACGTGGTGGTGGGTTCCACCGTCACGCCGAACTCGCTGGCGATGGTCGACATCGTGGCCGAGAACGAGACGCCGATGATCACCATGGCCGCCTCGGCCCGCATCATCGAGCCCATGGATGCCAAGCGCGCCTGGGTTTTCAAGACGCCGCAGAATGACTCGCACATGGCCACGGCCATTGCCGAGCACATGACCAACAACAACGTGAAGACGGTGGCTTTCATCGGCTTCGCGGATGCCTATGGGGACAGCTGGGCGCAGGAGTTCGCCAAGGTGGCCGACATGCGCAAGATCAAGGTGGTCGCCAACGAGCGCTTTGCGCGCACCGATACCTCGGTGACCGGCCAGGTCCTGAAGATGCTGGGCAGCAATCCCGATGCCGTGCTGATCGCTGGTTCGGGTACGCCCGCGGCGTTGCCCCAAAAGGCGCTCAAGGAGCGCGGCTACAAGGGCAAGATCTACCAGACCCACGGCGTGGCCAACCCTGACTTCCTGCGCGTATGCGGCAAGGACTGCGAAGGCACCTTGCTGCCCGCGGGCCCGCTGCTGGTGGCCGAGCAACTGCCTGACAGCAATCCCGTCAAGAAGCCGGCCATGACCTACAAGACCGCCTACGAGAAGGCCTTTGGCGGCCAGGTGTCGACCTTCGGCGGCCATGCGTGGGATGCGGGCCTGATCCTGCAGCATGCGATTCCCGAGGCGCTGAAGAAGGGCCAGCCGGGCACGAAGGAATTCCGCAAGGCGCTGCGCGACGCCATGGAGCAGACCAGGAACCTGCCGGTCTCGCACGGCATCATGAACATGAGTCCGACCGACCACCTCGGCTTCGACCAGCGCTCGCGCGTGATGGTGCAGATCGTCGATGGCAAGTGGAAGCTGCTGACCAAGTAAGCCGCTGGCAGTGGCTGGACGCGTAGAACAGGAAGGCGCATGGTGAATCCCATGCGCTTTCTTTTTTTGTGCTCGACATCTTTTTCTTAGGGTTGCCCTGTATTTCTGCAATAAGCAACCCGTTTACTATTCCGTAATCCCAGCGCAGCCAAGCATCCAATGCGGGTTCGCGCCCTGTCCGCCCCTTGGTTTGCAGGCAGGTCATTCCACAACACGGGGAGACAATGGACCTTTCGATTGCCGCCATCCTGGCGCAGGACGGCATCACCTCAGGCGCGATCTACGCGCTGCTGGCACTGGCACTGGTGCTGGTGTTTTCGGTGACCCGCGTCATCTTCATCCCGCAAGGGGAGTTCGTGGCCTATGGCGCGCTGACGCTGGCGGCCATGCAGAGCGGGCACGCGCCGCAGACGAGCTGGCTGCTGCTGGCCATGGGCGTGCTGACCTTCGTGTATGAGACCGTGACCGTGCTGCGCAGCGCGGAACTGCGTCGCACGCTTGGGCGCAGGCTGGGGGTGCTGGCCGGCAAGTATCTTGTGTTTCCGTTGGCTGTGCACCTTGTGGTGCAGCAATACGGTGCGCAGCCGTTGCCGATGCTGGCGCAGATTGCGCTGACGCTGCTGGTGATCATTCCGATGGGGCCGATGCTGTATCGCCTGGCCTACCAGCCGCTGGCCGAAGCCAGCACGCTGGTGCTGCTGATCGTCTCGGTCGGCGTGCATTTTGCGCTGGTGGGGCTGGGGCTGGTGATGTTCGGCGCAGAGGGTTCGCGCACCGAGGCCTTCTCCGATGCGCGCTTCGAAGTGGGCAGCCTCACGGTCTCGGGGCAAAGCCTGTGGGTCGTGGGCATGTCGGCGCTGCTGATCGGCGCGCTGTATTTCTATTTCGAGCGCACGCTGCAAGGCAAGGCGCTGCGCGCGACGGCGGTGAACCGGCTCGGCGCGCGGCTGGTCGGCATCGGCACGACACAGGCGGGGCGGCTGTCGTTCACGCTGGCCGCGGCCATGGGCGCGCTGTGCGGCATCCTGATCGCGCCGCTGACCACCGTGTACTACGAGTCGGGCTTCTTGGTGGGCCTGAAGGGCTTTGTCGGCGCGATCGTCGGCGGGCTGGTGAGCTACCCGATCGCAGCACTGGGTGCGCTGCTGGTGGGGCTGCTGGAATCGTATTCGTCCTTCTGGGCCAGCGCGTTCAAGGAGGTCATTGTCTTTACGCTGATCATTCCGGTGTTGCTGTGGCGCTCGCTGACGAGCAAGCACGTCGAGGAGGAGGAGTAAGCCATGACGATGCTGACTGACAAGCAGGCCGCCGTGAGCGGCGAACGCAGCGGCAACCGTGCCGGGCTGCAGCGCAACCGCGTGCTGACGCTGCTGTTCATCGTGGGGCTGGCCTTGCTGCCGGTGCTGCCGACGCCGGAGTTCTGGATCACGCTGGGCAATTACATCGGGCTGTACAGCATCGTGGCGATCGGCCTCGTGCTGCTGACGGGCGTGGGCGGCATGACGTCGTTCGGACAGGCGGCGTTTGTCGGGCTCGGCGCCTACAGCACCGCGTACCTGACCACGCAGTTCGGGTTGTCGCCGTGGTTCGGCCTGCTGGTGGGCCTGGTGATCACCATGGCCAGCGCCTACGTGATCGGCCTGATCACGATGCGCATGTCCGGCCACTACCTGCCGCTCGCCACCATTGCGTGGTGCCTGTCGCTGTTTTTCCTGTTCGGCAACCTGGAGTTCCTGGGCAAGTACGACGGGCTCAACGGTATCCCGGTGCTGTCGTTGTTCGGCGTCGAACTGCAGTCGGGCCGTGCGATGTTCTACCTGATCTGGATCGTGGTGCTGCTCGCCGTGCTGGCCGTGCAGAACCTGCTGAACTCGCGGCCGGGCCGCGCGATGCGCGCGCTCAAGGGCGGTGGCGTGATGGCCGAGGCGATGGGCGTCAACACCGCGTGGATGAAGGTCGTGGTGTTCGTCGTGGCGGCAGTGCTGGCGTGCATTTCGGGCTTCCTCTATGCGCACCTGCAGCGCGCGGTGAACCCGACGCCGTTCGGCCTGAACTACGGCATTGAGTACCTGTTCATGGCCGTGGTCGGTGGCGTTGGCCACGTGTGGGGCGCGGTGCTTGGCGCGGGCCTGCTTACGATCCTGAAGGACACGCTGCAGGGGCTGCTGCCGAAGCTGCTCGGCGCGAATGGCAACTTCGAGATCATCGTGTTCGGCGTGCTGCTGGTGCTGCTGCTGCAACATGCGCGCGATGGCCTGTGGCCGTTTTTGCGCCGGCTGTTTCCGTCGGGGCCGCCGGTGCATGCACCCGAAGCCGCCGATGCGCTGCCGGTCCGGCAGAAGCCCGAGGCCGGCGAGTTGATCCTGGACGTGCGCGCCGCGCGCAAGCAGTTCGGCGGACTGGTGGCGGTGAACGACGTGAGCTTC
The DNA here is from genome assembly GCF_057073745.1 of Cupriavidus sp. C2SS-8b. Classification (NCBI taxonomy): domain Bacteria; kingdom Pseudomonadati; phylum Pseudomonadota; class Betaproteobacteria; order Burkholderiales; family Burkholderiaceae; genus Cupriavidus; species Cupriavidus sp. C2SS-8b. The sequence goes on along the minus strand of NZ_CP172716.1, from coordinate 3,535,356 downwards.
CAGGTGCGGGCCGGAGAGATTGTCGGACTGATCGGCCCGAATGGTGCCGGCAAGTCGACGACGTTCAATCTGGTGACAGGCGTGCTGCCCGTGACGCGCGGCGAGGTGCGCTATCGCGGCGAGGTGATATCCGGGCTGCCATCGCGCGAGATCGTGAAGCGCGGCATCGGCCGCACGTTCCAGCACGTGCATCTGCTGCCGACCATGACCGTGCTTGAGAACGTGGCGATCGGCGCGCACCTGCGCGGCGACTTCCACGCGCAGGGCGGCGTATCCGCGGCGATGCTGCGCATGAATCGCGCCGAGGAGGACAAGCTGCTGTTCGAGGCACGGCGCCAGCTCGAACGCGTAGGTCTTACAGACTGCATGTACATGGAAGCCGGCAGTCTCGCGCTGGGGCAGCAGCGCATCCTGGAGATCGCGCGTGCGCTGTGCTGCGACCCGGCGCTGCTGCTGCTCGATGAACCTGCCGCAGGCCTGCGCTACAAGGAGAAGCAGGCGCTGGCCGAATTGCTGCGCAAGCTCAGGGCGGAAGGCATGAGCGTGCTGCTGGTGGAGCACGACATGGACTTCGTGATGAACCTGACCGACCGCCTGGTCGTGATGGAATTCGGCACGCGCATAGCCGAGGGCGTGCCCGAGGATGTGCAGAAGAACCCGGCCGTGCTCGAGGCCTATCTCGGTGGCGTGGAGTGATGGTGTGGACAAGGAGCACAAGATGAGCCCGATCCTCGAAGTGAAGGACCTCCACGTCCGCTACGGCAAGGTGGAAGCGGTGCACGGCGTGAGCCTGAAGGTGGAGGCTGGCAAGATCGTGACCGTGATCGGCCCCAATGGCGCCGGCAAGTCGACGACGCTGAATGCCATCATGGGCGCGCTGCCAGTCAGTGGCTCGGCCAGCGGCACGGTCAGCTATCTCGGCCACGACATGGCCGGCATCCCGGTGGAAGGGCGCGTGGCGCGCGGCATGTGCCTGGTGCCGGAGAAGCGCGAGCTGTTCGCGTCGATGACGGTCGAGGACAACCTGCAGCTCGGCGCCTTCCGCCGCAAGCGCGCCGGCGAGAAAAACTACCTGGATCAGATCGACGTGGTCTACAACCTGTTTCCGCGTCTGCGCGAGCGCGCGCGGCAGGACGCCGGCACGCTGTCAGGCGGCGAGCGCCAGATGCTGGCCGTGGGCCGCGCGCTCATGGCCAAGCCGCAACTGCTGATGCTCGATGAACCGAGCCTCGGGCTGGCACCGCTGATCGTGAAGGAGATCTTCCATATCATCAGCAACCTGCGCCAGACTGGCGTGGCGACGCTACTGATCGAGCAGAATGCGCGCGCGGCCCTGCAGGTCGCGGACTACGGCTATGTCATCGAGACGGGCGATATGGCGATGGAGGGACCGGCGGCGGAGCTGGCCAGTAATCCAAAGGTGATCGAAACTTATCTTGGGTTGGCGAAAAAGGCGGCGTGAGATGCGCAAGTAGTCGATCGATGAATAGTCAGGCCCGCTTTTTCATTTGTCGCGTGGATAAATGGCCATCTAGCTGCCTGCTTTATTGGTAAGTATGCGGGTGACAGATGACGTATTTGTATTTATGCAGTCGGAAATTCTTCCAAATAATAAACGGCCGAGGCCAATTAGCAGTTTATCTGTGGGACGAATTGTTGATGGCTGCAATCTATACTAATCATTTCTCCTGCGAATGATCGTCGCCCACGTACTTCGCAGCATCCCCCGCGGCAGTTTCCAGCAACCATTCCCGGAAGCACCGGAGGGCCGGATGATCGCGTCGTTCCCTTGGCGCGCAAAGGAAATAGCCGCGCTGTAGCCGGATCGGAAGATCGAAGGGCGCTACTACCCGGCCGGCAGCCAATTCATCTTGCAGCAGACAGCGCTGCAGCACGGCGATGCCCATGTCGGCGCGCACCGCTTGAATCAGGATCGAGACCTGGTCGAAGCCCGACGCCAGCTTTGGCGCAGCACTGGGTACGCCCGCGGCCGCCAGCCAGTTCACCCAGTTGGCGGGGGCAGTGGTGTGGTAGAGCAGAGGCTCGTCCATGAGTTCGGCCGGCTCGCGCCACCGCCCGGCCGCGCGCCGCTGGTGCTCGCGGTCGGGGTGGCAGATCGGCACCATTTCGCGTCCCACTACGTAGTCCACCTGCAAGCCGGGCCATTTCCCGGGCTCGCCGGCGAGCAGCGCTGCATCGGGTGCGGAACCGGAGAAATCCTCGTCGCGGCGGTAGGGTACGAAATCGAGCCGTATGTCCGGATGCCGCTTGTGGAAATCGGGCAGCCGGGGTACCAGCCAGACACTGGCAAGCGTCGGAACCGCCGACAGGGTGAGATGGTGGCTGCGGTCGCCAGCACGCAGCGCCGCACTGGCGCTTTCGATGGCGGCGAGCGGATTGGCCACGGCCTCCAGCAACTGTTGCCCCGCGCCGGTCAGCGTCAGCCGATGTGCATTGCGCTGGATCAGCGGTTGGCCGAAGTGTTCTTCGAGCCGGGCGATAGCGCGGCTCACCGCCCCTTGTGTCACGCACAGCGTCTCGGCGGCGCGCGTGAAGCTGCCCAGGCGCGCGGCGGCGACGAAGGCGTGCAACTCGGACATCGAAGGCGAATGCAACCGCATGGGGCGGGCCAGTGGAGAATGAGCTTTGGTAATGCGAAGGTGCAATATAGTCGTTTGCCGCGGGTCGGTAAACGCCTGACACTCGGCGGCTATTCATCACAAAAGAACAGGAGAAAGCCCAATGACCCGAGCCAGAATGTCGCGCCGCCAGCTGTTGCTGTCAGGCACTGCGGCTGCCGCCACGCTGACCTTTACCGGCAGCGTATTTGCGCAGGCTGCTTATCCCAACCGGCCCATCCGCCTGATCGTGCCGTTCGCGGCCGGTGGCTCGACCGACCTGTCGGCGCGCCTGGTCGCCGAGTTTGCCGGGCGCGAGCTGGGCCAGCCGATCGTGGTCGAGAACAAGGGCGGGGCAGGGGGCTCGGTCGGCATGGAGCAGGTCGCCAAGTCGGACCCGGATGGCTACACCATCGGCATGGCGACGGTCAGCACGCACGGCTCCAACCCGGCGGTCTATCCGAAGCTGAAGTACGACCCGATCAAGGACTTTGCACCGGTCACGAACGTGGTGGCGATTCCCAGCGTCTTCGCGGTGCACCCGAGCGTGCCGGCCAAGACCATGCAGGAGTTCATCGCGCTGGCCAAGGCCAACCCGGGCAAGTACACCTTCGCCTCGCCGGGCGCAGGGTCGCTCGGTCATGTGAATATCGAGAACTTCATGATGCTGGCCCACATCGAGCTGCTCCATGTGCCGTACAAGGGCGCCGGCCTGGCACTCAACGATGCCGTGGCAGGACAGGTGAATGCCATTACCGACAATCTGTCGTCCACGCTGCCTCACGTGAAATCGGGCCGGCTGCGTGCACTGGCCGTGCTGGGGGCGACCCGCTCGCCGCAACTGCCGGGCGTACCCACTTATGCGGAGCTGGGCTACAAGGACATGGGGGAGGGTGGCTGGTTTGGCATCGTCGCCCCGGCGGGTACGCCGTCGGCGGTGGTCATGCGCCTGAACCAGGCCATCCACAAGGCCATGCAGAACCCCGAGTTCAAGCGCAAGGTGGAAGAGTCGGGCGGCACGCTGGTGCCGACCACGCCTGACCAGTTCAAGGTGCAGATCCAGCAGGCCATGGCCCGGTATGCGCGTGTGGCCAAGACGGCAAACATCAAGCTGGATTGACGTATGAGTGAAGCTGTCAAAGCCCTGGCCGGCGCGCCGTTCACGCTGGCGCTGCCCGAAGGGGGCGCCTTGCCGCTGGTGTGTGATTCGCCGCATAGCGGCACCGTGTATCCGACGGACTTCGGCGCCGCGGTACCGGCCGAGCGCTTGCGCGGCGGCGAGGATACACACATCGATGCGCTATGGGACAGCGTGCCAAGCGTCGGTGGCACGCTGCTCGCAGCAACCTTTCCCCGCGTCTACATCGATCCGAACCGGATGCTGGACGACATCGATCCGGAGCTGCTGGACGGCCCCTGGCCCACGCCGTTGGCGCCGGGGGAGAAGACCCGGCTGGGATTCGGGCTGATCTGGCGAAACATGGATGCGGCCACGCCGATCTATGACCGCAAGCTGTCCGTGGTCGAAGTGCAGGCGCGTATCGACGGCTATTACCGGCCGTACCATGCTGCCTTGTCTGCGGCAGTGGAGGGCGCCTACCAGCGCTTCGGCGCGGTCTGGCACCTGAACCTGCACTCCATGCCGAACAACGCCTATGAGCGGCTCCGGATCCAGAGCCCGCACCCGTTGGCGGATTTCGTGCTCGGGGATCGGGACGGCAGCACGTGCGAGCCGGGGCTGGTGGATCTGGTGGAGGCGGAATTGCGGGGGATGGGGTACTCCGTCGCGCGCAATGACCCGTACAAGGGCGTGCAGCTGATCGCCCAGATCGGGCGCCCCGCTGAACGGCGCAATAGCCTCCAGATCGAGATCCGGCGTCCGCTTTATATGGATGAGCGGACCCGGGAGCGGAACGAGGGATTTGGTACGCTGCAGCGGGATCTCGCTTTGCTGACGCAGCGGGTTGCTGCTTATGTCAGGCAGCAGGTTTGAGTGTTTCACGTGGAACACGTCGGCCGGACCTTTTTGGGTTCGGCCTTTTTGTTTGGAGGAGGGGAAATGGTCGGGCGCCAACCACAAGCCTTCGCCCACTGTGTTCCACGTGAAACACCCATGTAATCTCCACACCATGTTTCACGTGAAACACTGTAACCCTCAAAAAGCCGTCAGGCGATTGCCGCTATAATTCGACATCCCGATTGTTCCCGTCAGCCTCCCGGAGGAGGTGTCCCATGCTTTACCCAAAAGAATTCGATGTCATCGTCGTCGGCGGTGGTCACGCCGGCACGGAAGCTGCCCTGGCAGCTGCCCGAATGGGCTGCCAGACCCTCCTGTTGACCCATAACATCGAAACGCTTGGGCAGATGAGCTGCAATCCGTCGATCGGCGGTATTGGCAAGGGGCATCTGGTCAAGGAAGTGGACGCAATGGGCGGCGCCATGGCTGCCGCGACGGACGAGTCGGGGATCCAGTTCCGTATCCTCAATTCCAGCAAGGGTCCGGCCGTGCGCGCGACGCGTGCGCAGGCCGATCGCGTGCTGTACCGCAAGGCCATCCGCACCCGGCTGGAGAACCAGCCGAACCTGATGCTGTTCCAGCAGGCGGTGGACGACCTGCTGGTGGAAGGGGATCGGGTGGTCGGTGCGGTGACGCAAGTTGGCATCGCATTCCGCGCTCGCGCGGTGGTGCTGACGGCTGGCACCTTCCTGGACGGCAAGATCCACGTTGGCCTGGATAACTACACGGGTGGCCGTGCGGGTGATCCGGCTTCGGTATCGCTGTCGGCCCGGCTCAAGGAGCTGAAGCTGCCGCAGGGTCGCCTGAAGACCGGTACGCCCCCGCGTATCGATGGCCGTACCATCGACTTTTCGGTGATGGAAGAGCAGCCCGGCGACCTGGACCCCGTGCCGGTGTTCTCGTTCCTGGGCCGCCCCGAGCACCATCCGCAGCAGCTCCCATGCTGGATCAGCCATACCAACAGCCGTACCCACGACATCATCCGCGGCGGGCTCGACCGTTCGCCGATGTACACCGGCGTGATCGAAGGGGTAGGGCCCCGTTACTGCCCGAGCATCGAGGACAAGATCCATCGGTTTGCCAGCAAGGACAGCCACCAGATCTTCCTGGAACCGGAAGGTCTGACCACCAACGAGTTCTACCCGAACGGCATCTCCACGAGCCTGCCTTTCGACGTGCAACTCGAACTGGTGCATTCGATCCGTGGCCTGGAGAACGCACACATCATGCGCCCCGGCTACGCCATTGAATACGACTACTTTGATCCGCGCGCGCTCAAGGCTTCGCTGGAAAGCAAGGCGATTGGTGGGCTGTTCTTTGCCGGCCAGATCAATGGGACGACCGGCTATGAAGAGGCCGCAGCGCAGGGCCTGCTGGCCGGCATCAACGCTGGCTGCTACGTGCGCGAACGCGATGCCTGGACACCGCGCCGCGACCAGGCCTACCTTGGGGTGCTCGTCGATGACCTGATCACGCGCGGCGTGACCGAGCCGTATCGCATGTTCACCAGCCGCGCCGAATTCCGCCTGAGCCTGCGCGAAGACAACGCCGATATGCGCCTGACCGAGGTCGGCCGCGAACTCGGCGTGGTCGATGACGCCCGGTGGGACGCGTTCAACCGCAAGCGCGATGCTGTTTCACGTGAAACAGAGCGACTGAAGAGCACGTGGGTCAATCCGACCATCCTCCCGGCTGAAGACGCCGTGCCACTGCTGGGCAAGCCCATCGAGCGCGAGTACAGCCTGGCTGATCTGCTGCGCCGCCCGGAAGTCCGCTACGACGGCCTGATGGCGCTGCAGGGCGGTCGCCACGCACCCGAGGCGCCGCTCGACGCGGATCCGCTGCTGGTGGACCAGATCCGCGAACAGATCGAGATTGGCATCAAGTACCACGGCTATATCACTCGCCAGGCGGCGGAAGTGGACAAGCTCGAAGCCAATGAGTCGACACGTTTGCCCGAAGGGCTCGACTACACCGAAGTGCGCGGACTGGGCTTCGAGGTCAGCCAGAAGCTGAACCAGCATCGGCCCGAGACGCTGGGGCAGGCCTCGCGTATTTCGGGCGTGACCCCGGCGGCCATCTCGCTGCTGTTGGTACACCTGAAGAAGAAGGGGCTGGGGCGTACCCGTTCCAGCAACTCGCAAGAGGCAGCCTAGTGGCGGGCCAACGACATACCGTGATCGACGACGCGGCCCAGCGTCGTCGCCTGGAGGCCGGCCTGAACGAGATCGGCCTGGCCTTGCCGCCGGAGCGCATCGAGACGCTGTTCGCCTACCTCGCCCTGCTGCGGAAGTGGAACGGCGTCTACAACCTCACCGCAATCCGCCATCCCGATGAAATGCTGACGCATCATTTGCTGGATTCGCTCGCGGCCATCCCGGCGCTGGCGGAGGCCGCACGCTCGCCGGCGGTAGCAGGGGCTGCGCGGGGCAGGGTGCTCGACGTGGGTTCGGGCGGCGGCATGCCTGGCCTGCCGCTGGCGATTTCGTGCCCGGATGTCTCCGTGCTGATGGTCGACATCGTGCAGAAGAAAACCGCCTTCCTGACCCAGTGCCGCGCCCAGCTGAGCCTGCCGAATGCGGCGGCGCACTGGGGCCCGGTCGAGAAGCTGGAAGATGCGGATAAGTTTGCGGTGATTACATCACGCGCATTCGCCGAACTCACCGACTTTGTCACCCTGTCCGGCCATCTGCTGGCGCCGCAAGGCCGCATGATCGCGATGAAGGGCGTGTATCCACAGGCTGAACTGGACCGCATGGAAGCGGCTGGCCTGATGGCGACGTGGCAGGTGGAGGAAGTGCGAAGACTGACAGTGCCCGGACTAGATGCCGAGCGCCACCTGGTGCTGTTGTCGCGCAAATGATATTGACGGCGTTCGCGCCGCGAACCGGACGGGCCAGCGGGCACGGACGGATGAAGAATTCAATCGGGAACCTCAGAAGCATATGGCCAAGGTATTCGTGATCGCGAACCAGAAGGGCGGGGTGGGCAAGACCACCACGACGGTGAACCTTGCCGCGGGACTGGCTGCGCAGGGCCAGCGCGTGCTGCTGGTCGACCTGGATCCGCAGGGCAATGCCTCGATGGGCTCGGGCATCGACAAGCAGTCGCTGGAGCAAAGCGTGTACCAAGTGCTGGTCGGACTGGCTTCGGTAGCGCAGGCGCGCCAGCGTTCGGAAACCGGCAAGTACGACGTCCTGCCGGCCAACCGCGAACTGGCCGGCGCGGAAATCGAGCTTGTGGAGCTGGACCAGCGCGAGCGCCGGCTCAAGCAGGCCATTGCCGAGGTCGACGATGAATATGACTTCGTGCTGATCGACTGCCCGCCGTCGTTGTCGCTGCTGACGCTGAACGGCCTGTGCGCGGCGCATGGGGTCATCGTGCCGATGCAGTGCGAGTACTTCGCGCTCGAAGGCTTGTCCGACCTGGTCAACACCATCAAGCAGGTGCATGCGAACCTGAACCGCGAGCTGAAGGTGATCGGCCTGCTGCGCGTCATGTTCGATCCGCGCGTGACGCTGCAGCAGCAGGTGTCGGCACAGCTCGAATCGCATTTTGGCGACAAGGTCTTCAAGACCCTGATCCCGCGCAATGTACGCCTGGCCGAAGCGCCGTCTTATGGCATGCCGGGCGTTGCCTTCGATCCGTCGTCGAAGGGTGCCAAGGCTTATCTCGACTTCGGCGCCGAGATGATCGCCCGTGTCAGGCAGCTGTCGGCGCCGGAAGCTGCCACCGCCATGCAAGGACAGTGACCATGAGTACCGTGAAGAAGAAGGGACTGGGCCGCGGCCTCGAAGCGCTGCTGGGAGGTCCGGCCGAGATCGTCGAGACCGCGAAGCTGGAGGGCGCGCCCTCCCTGCTGCGCCTGGACCAGCTTCAACCGGGCAAGTACCAGCCGCGCACGCGCATGGATGAGGGCGCCTTGCAGGAGCTGGCCGCGAGCATCCGCGCGCAAGGCCTGATGCAGCCGATTCTGGTTCGGCGCGTGGCCGAGCCGGATCGCTACGAGATCATTGCCGGCGAGCGCCGCTTCCGGGCATCACGCATCGCAGGACTCGACAAGGTGCCGGTGCTGGTGAAGGACGTCGCCGACGAAGCCGCCGCGGCCATGGCGCTGATCGAGAACATCCAGCGCGAAGACCTGAATCCGCTGGAGGAAGCGCAAGGCATCATGCGCCTGATCCGCGAATTCCGCTTTACGCATGAACAGGCCGCGGAGTCGGTAGGGCGCTCGCGCAGCGCGGTATCCAATCTGCTGCGCCTGCTGAACCTGGCCGCGCCGGTACAGACCATGCTGATGGCGGGCGATCTCGACATGGGACACGCGCGCGCGCTGCTGGCCGTCGATGGCGCGAACCAGATCACGCTGGCCAACCAGATCATCAACAAGCGGCTGTCGGTGCGCGAGACCGAGAAGCTGGTCGCATCCACGCTCAAGCCGTTCGAACTGAAGTCGCTCAAGCACAAGACTGGCAACGGCATGCGCGATGTGGCGCGGCTGGAAGAGGAATTGTCGGATGCGCTGGGACTGGCGGTGCAGATCAAGCTCGGCGTGCGCGGCAAGGGCCAGCTCACCATTCACTTCACCAACAACGAAGCGCTGGATGGCGTGCTCGCGCGCCTGCGAGATGCAGACGAAAGCAAACGCGTAGCCTGAAAAGCTGCGCGATAAACGGCCACTTAAAGACTCACTGTTGCATTCACGCAGCAGTTAACTATCCGGTGTTCGGCTAATGCGCTGGACAGTCGTGAATCCTCCATCATGCGTCACGCGAGTTGCGCAATCCAATTACGTCAAGCGTCGTTGCTGCGCAATTTCAACGAAGCCATCATGCAATCGTGATAGCAACCGTTGTGCAGTTTGCCACTGCAAGCGAACTGTAAGCACATTGACGCGACTCAGTATTTCCCCTTAAAATTGCGCGGTTTGAATTCTGGTCGGGCCGAAAAGTTCCGGCCCGGATGAGGCAGGCAGGTAGTGGTAAGAGACCGACAGCAGCAAAACGATTCGCGTCAGGCAAGCCCCCGCAGTGATGATTGGGATTTTGACGCAGAACGGGAAGAAGAAGCTGTCGATCCGCTGTCACACGACGACGCGGTAACGCTGTTCGGCGAACGCGCGTTGCGCCCCTCGCGCATGACACCCGGCAAGATCGTGCTGGCGCAGGTGATTGTGACCCTGCTGTCGGCATTGTGCTGGGCGCTGTTCGGCAAGCAGGCAGCGCCGTATGGCTGGTCCGCGTTGTTTGGTGGCGCCGTGTGTTTTATCCCGAGCGGGTTCTTTGCGTTGCGGCTGTGGATGTCGCGCGAGCGGGCCTCGGTCGGCGGGCTGGTGATGGGCGAGGCGATCAAGGTGTTCGCCACCGTCGCGCTGCTGGTGCTGGTGGTGGTGCTGTACCGCGATCTGCGCTGGGTGCCGATGCTTGTCACGTTCCTGCTTGCGCTCAAGACGTATTGGGTGGTGGCGATGGCGCTTCGGTAAGCAGTAACACCAGGCCAGCCGCACGAAGTGTGTGCTTCACGCAGAGGTGGGGCACCAAAACGGAATATCAAGATCCTCGGTGCAGGGTTTCATAGTGGTGAAACCGTGGGCCGACAAAGTTTGACCCTTCTTGCATGGCGGTGACCGGCCACGATGGCCGAAGGCAATGCAAGACGCGTACCGGCTGCCCGCCAATGCGAGGGTGCCGGCTCAACGATTTCGCAATATACCGTTCGTTTCGACATGTCAGAAGCTATCCAAGGCGCCGAACACGCGCTGACACCCTCCGGCTATATCGCCGAACACTTGCAGAACTTGAACTCGGTCGGCGGCAAGCAAGCGTCGGTGGTCGATTTCTCCGTGCTCAACTATGACACGGTGTTCTGGTCCGTGCTGTGCGGCGCGATCGCCTTGATCTTCCTGCTGATCGCCGCGCGTCGCGTTCACGCTGGCGTGCCGGGCCGTTTCCAGGCCTTCGTCGAGATGATCGTCGAGATGGTCGACGACCAGGCCAAGGGCATCATTCACGGCGACCGCTCGTGGATTGCTCCGCTGGCGCTGATGGTGTTCTGCTGGATCACCATGATGAACGCGATCGACCTGATTCCGGTCGACTGGGTCACAGGCCTGAACAACCTGCTCGGCATTTTCCACATTCATCTTCCGCACCACCGCGCAGTGGCCACGGCTGACCTGAACGGTACGCTGGGCATGTCGTGCTCGGTGCTGGTGCTGATGATCTATTACAGCTTCAAGATCAAGGGCACGGGCGGCTTCATGCACGAACTGTTCTCGGCCCCGTTCGGCGCCAAGTGGTACCTGGCTCCGTTCAACCTGATCCTGAACATCATCGAATTCCTGGCCAAGGCCGTGTCGCTGGGCATGCGGTTGTTCGGCAACATGTACGCCGGCGAACTGGTGTTCCTGCTGATCGCGCTGCTGGGTTCCATCTGGACGTTCAGTGCCGACCTGTCGGCGCTGGGCTTCGTCGGCCACGTCGTTGCCGGCACGGTCTGGGCGATCTTCCACATCCTGATCGTTCTGCTCCAGGCATTCATTTTCATGATGCTGACGCTGGTGTACATCGGCCAGGCTCACGATCACCACTGATCGGCAAAGATTTTAGGTTTTTGGTTTTTTGGTTTTTTGGTTCTAAGTCTCTCTAAATTAAAGGAGTCATCATGCAAGCATTTCTCGCCAACATCCAGGGTCTGACCGCCATCGGTATCGGCATCATCATCGGTCTGGGCGCTATCGGCGCCTGCCTGGGTATCGCCCTGATGGGTGGCAAGTACATCGAAGCGTGCGCACGTCAGCCTGAACTGATGAACCCGCTGCAAACCAAGATGTTCCTGCTGGCTGGCCTGATCGACGCGGCATTCCTGATCGGCGTGGGTGTTGCAATGCTGTTCGCCTTCGCCAACCCGCTGCTGGCTGTCATTCAGTAATTTCTTTTCGGTCTGCATGATGCTGACGGGCGGCGCAGGCCATCAGCCTCGCCGCCTTTTGTGCATTTATCTGTAGTTTGATTACCGAAAGGAACACACCATGAATCTGAACGCAACGTTTTTTGCGCAGATGGTCGTGTTCTTCATCCTGTGGTGGGTTGTTGCCAAATTCATTTGGCCGCCGCTGGTGAAGGCGCTCGACGAACGCGCAAAGAAGATCGCCGATGGCCTCGCCGCTGCCGAGAAGGGCAAGGCCGAGCTTGAACTCGCCAACAAGCGTGTGGACCAGGCTATGGCCGAAGCCCGCACCGAGGGTGCTCAACGCGTCGCTGACGCCGAGAAGCGCGCCCAGCTGACGGCTGACGAGATCAAGCAAAACGCCCAGGCGGAAGCCGCACGCATCATCGCCCAGGCCAAGGCCGAGGCAGAGCAGCAAGTGACCCGCGCACGTGAAGACCTGCGCGACCAGGTCGCCGTGCTGGCAGTCAAGGGTGCCGAGCAGATCCTCAAGCGCGAAGTGAACGCGCAGGTCCATACCGACCTGCTCAATCAACTCAAAGCTGAGCTCTAATCATGGCCGAAACCGCAACCATTGCCCGTCCCTACGCTGAGGCGCTGTTCCGCGTTGCCAGCGAAGCCGGCAATCTGGGTGCATGGTCCGAGCTGGTGTCGGAGATGGGGCATATCGCCGCCAACCCCGACATGAAGGCGCTCGCCGACGATCCGAACGTTCCCGGCAACAAGCTGGCCGAACTGTTCCTGTCGGTGGTGAAGTCCCCGGTGAATGACGAAGCACGACGCTTCGTCACGCTGCTGGTGGACAACAACCGCCTGACGGTGATGCCGGAAATCGCCGAGCAGTTCCATGCGCTCAAGAACGCCCGCGAAGGCTCGTCGGACGTCGAGATCACCAGTGCATTCCCGCTGGATGGTCAACCACTGAACGACCTGATCGCTGCGCTCGAACGCAAGTTCGGCCGCAAGCTGCACGCAAAGGTGGCGGTAGACCCGTCCCTGATCGGCGGCGTGAGCGTCAAGGTCGGCGACGAAGTGCTCGACACCTCCGTGCGTGCGCGCCTGGCTGCCATGCAAACCGCGCTGACCGCCGTCTGATCGGCCGTCCGTCGGATTGAAGAATTAGGAGCATTGTGATGCAACTGAACCCCTCAGAAATCAGCGAGCTGATCAAGTCCCGCATCTCGGGTCTTGGCGCTGACGCTGAAGTGCGCAACACCGGCACGGTAATTTCCGTGACCGATGGTATCTGCCGCGTGCACGGCCTGTCTGGCGTGATGCAGGGCGAGATGCTGGAATTCCCGGGCAACACCTTCGGCCTCGCGCTGAACCTCGAGCGCGACTCCGTCGGCGCCGTGGTGCTGGGCGACTACGAACACATTTCGGAAGGCGATACGGTCAAGTGCACCGGCCGCATTCTGGAAGTGCCCGTTGGCAAGGAACTGCTGGGCCGCGTGGTCAACACGCTGGGCCAGCCGATCGACGGCAAGGGCCCGATCAACGCGAAGGAAACCGACGTGATCGAAAAGGTCGCGCCGGGCGTGATCGCGCGTCAGTCGGTGAGCCAGCCGGTGCAGACCGGCCTGAAGTCGATCGACGCGATGGTGCCGATCGGCCGTGGCCAGCGCGAGCTGATCATTGGCGACCGCCAGACCGGCAAGACCGCCGTGGCTGTCGACGCCATCATCAACCAGAAGGGCAAGGGCGTCTTCTGCGTGTACGTGGCAATCGGCCAGAAGGCTTCGACGATCGCCAACGTGGTGCGCAAGCTGGAAGAGCACGGCGCGATGGAATACACCGTCGTCGTGGCCGCCGCCGCTTCGGATTCGGCCGCCATGCAGTACCTGGCTGCCTACGCCGGCTGCACGATGGGCGAATACTTCCGCGATCGTGGCGAAGACGCGCTGATCGTTTATGACGACCTGACCAAGCAAGCTTGGGCCTACCGCCAGGTGTCGCTGCTGCTGCGCCGTCCGCCGGGCCGCGAAGCCTACCCGGGCGACGTGTTCTACCTGCACTCGCGCCTGCTGGAGCGTGCCGCACGCGTGAACGAAGACTACGTCGAGAAGTTCACCAACGGCGCCGTCAAGGGCAAGACCGGTTCGCTGACGGCACTGCCGATCATCGAAACGCAGGCCGGCGACGTGTCCGCGTTCGTGCCGACCAACGTGATCTCGATTACCGACGGTCAGATCTTCCTGGAAACCGACCTGTTCAACGCCGGTGTCCGTCCCGCCATTAACGCCGGTATCTCGGTGTCGCGCGTGGGTGGTGCTGCACAGACCAAGGTGGTGAAGAACCTGTCCGGCGGTATCCGTACCGACCTGGCCCAGTACCGTGAACTGGCTGCGTTCGCGCAGTTCGCTTCGGACCTGGACGACGCCACCCGCAAGCAGCTGGAGCGCGGCCGCCGCGTGACCGAACTGCTGAAGCAGGCGCAATACCAGCCGCAGCAAGTGTGGCAGCTGGCCGCTTCGCTGTTCGCCGCCAACAACGGCTTCCTCGACAACGTGGAAGTGAAGGACATTCTCGCATTCGAGAAGGGCCTGCACGACCATCTGAAGACCAAGTACGCCGACCTCATCAACCGTATCGAAGAGACCAAGGTCCTCTCGAAGGAAGATGAGCCCGCTCTGCGTGCCGCGATCGAGGATTTCAAGAAGTCCGCCGCGTTCTAACCGCGCAATTCTCCGATACCGCCGCCGCGCCTGGCTAACGCCGGCGCGGCGCTGGTTCGGACGGAGAGGAAGATATGGCCGGAACGAAAGAAATTCGAACCAAGATCAAGAGCGTGCAAAACACGCGCAAGATCACCAAGGCGATGGAGATGGTCGCCGCATCCAAGATGCGCAAGGCGCAGGAACGGATGCGCAATGCCCGTCCCTATGCCGAGAAAGTGCGTAACATCGCGGCGCACCTGGCTTCGGCCAACCCCGAGTTCAAGCACCCGTTCATGCAGGAGCGCGAGGTCAAGCGCGTCGGCATGATCGTGGTCACGACCGACAAGGGGCTGTGCGGCGGTCTGAACACGAACGTGCTGCGCGCAGTGACCAACGAGCTGAAGAGCCTGCAAGGCCGCGGCGTGGATGTGCAAGCGACTGCCATCGGCGGCAAGGGCATGCAGTTCCTGAGCCGCATCGGCGCCAAGGTGGTCTCGAATGTGGTGCAGCTCGGCGACACCCCGCACCTGGAAAGGCTGATCGGCGCGATCAAGGTCCAGCTCGACGCATTCACCAATGGTGAAGTCGACGCGGTGTACCTGTCGTACACCAAGTTCGTCAACACGATGAAGCAGGAACCGATGGTTGAGCAGCTTCTGCCGCTCGCCGCCGACAAGCTGTCGCAGACGGAAGAAGAGAAGCGCGCCTACTCGTGGGACTACATCTACGAACCTGACGCGCAGACCGTGGTGGAAGAGCTGTTGGTCCGCTACGTCGAGGCGCTGGTGTACCAGGCCGTGGCCGAGAACATGGCGTCCGAGCAATCGGCGCGCATGGTGGCCATGAAGGCGGCATCCGACAATGCCAAGAACGTGATCGGCGAACTGCAGCTGGACTACAACAAGACCCGGCAGGCAGCGATCACCAAGGAATTGTCAGAGATCGTCAGCGGTGCAGCAGCGGTCTGAGGCGTCAAGAATTCAAGCTATCGGAGATACGAAATGAGTATCGGAAATATTGTGCAGTGCATTGGCGCCGTGGTGGACATCGAGTTCCCGCGCGACGCAATGCCGAAGGTGTACGACGCGCTGGTGCTGGAAGACAGCGGCGAAACGTCGTTCGCCGAGAAGGGCCTGACGTTCGAAGTCCAGCAGCAGCTGGGTGACGGCGTGGTGCGTACCATTGCTCTCGGTTCGTCGGACGGCCTGCGCCGCGGCATGCCGGTGAAGAACACGGGCGCGCCGATCTCGGTGCCGGTGGGTCAGGGCACCCTGGGCCGCATCATGGACGTGCTGGGTCGCCCGATCGACGAAGCTGGCCCGATCGCTTCGGACGAGCGCCGCGCGATTCACCAGAAGGCACCGAAGTTCGACGAACTGTCGCCTTCGACCGACCTGCTGGAAACCGGCATCAAGGTGATCGACCTGATCTGCCCGTTCGCAAAGGGCGGCAAGGTTGGCCTGTTCGGTGGTGCTGGCGTGGGCAAGACCGTCAACATGATGGAGCTCATCAACAACATCGCCAAGCAGCACAGCGGTCTGTCGGTGTTTGCCGGCGTGGGCGAGCGTACCCGTGAAGGGAACGACTTCTACCACGAAATGAGCGACTCGAACGTGCTCGACAAGGTCGCCATGGTGTTCGGCCAGATGAACGAGCCGCCGGGCAACCGTCTGCGCGTGGCACTTTCCGGCCTGACCATGGCCGAGAAGTTCCGCGACGAAGGCCGTGACATCCTGTTCTTCGTCGACAACATCTACCGCTACACGCTGGCCGGTACCGAAGTGTCGGCATTGCTGGGCCGTATGCCTTCCGCCGTGGGCTATCAGCCGACGCTGGCTGAAGAAATGGGCAAGCTGCAGGAGCGTATTACGTCGACCAAGACTGGCTCGATCACGTCGATCCAGGCCGTGTACGTGCCTGCGGATGACTTGACCGACCCGTCGCCGGCTACCACCTTCCTGCACCTGGACTCGACCCTGGTGCTGTCGCGTGACATCGCCGCGCTCGGTATCTACCCCGCCGTGGATCCGCTGGACTCGACCTCGCGCCAGATGGACCCGCAAGTGGTTGGCCAGGAGCACTACAACGTCGCGCGTGCCGTGCAGCAGACCCTGCAGCGCTACAAGGAACTGCGCGACATCATCGCGATTCTGGGCATGGACGAACTGTCGCCGGAAGACAAGTTGGCCGTGAACCGCGCGCGTAAGATCCAGCGTTTCCTGTCGCAGCCGTTCCACGTGGCAGAAGTGTTCACGGGTTCGCCGGGCAAGTACGTGCCGCTGAAGGAAACCATCCGTGGTTTCAAGATGCTGGTGGATGGCGAGTGCGATCACCTGCCCGAGCAGGCGTTCTACATGGTCGGCTCGATCGACGAAGCCTTCGAGAAGGCCAAGAAGCTCCAGTAAGCCTCGCTTTGACGCTCCCGCGCTCCGGTGCGGGAGTGACGGCATACGGCCTCGCGCGGCATGCCGTCAGAAGTGAAGCGAACGGACAAAGGAATTCATATGGCAACCATTCTTGTAGACGTCGTCAGCGCGGAAGCGTCGATCTTCTCCGGCCAGGCGAAGTTCGTGGCGCTGCCGGGCGAGTCGGGTGAGCTGGGCATTCTGCCGGGCCACACGCCGCTGATTACGCGCATCCAGCCGGGCGCCGTGCGCATCGAGAAGGAAGACGGCAGCGAAGAGTTCGTGTTCGTTGCCGGCGGCATTCTCGAAGTGCAGCCGAAGCATGTCACCGTGCTGGCCGACACCGCCATCCGCGGTACCGACCTGGACGAAGCCAAGGCGCAGGAAGCCAAGCGTGCCGCCGAAGAGCTGATGCAGAACCAGAGCAGCGATCTGGACATTGCACGCGCTCAGAGCGAACTCGCCATGGCCGCAGCGCAGCTGGCCGCCATCGCCCGTCTGCGTCGTAAGAAGTAAGCAACAAGCAGGACCTGGCGCACTGTTGTTTTTTCGGTGCGACAGCCAAAAAAAGGCAGCCACGCGGCTGCCTTTTTTATTGGGCTGGGGATATCCTTGGTCCGTTCTGGACAAAAAAAAGCGCGCGGGCCGGGGAGGCTCCGCGCGGACGGGAAAATCCCTTCGAGGGGTCAATTCGAAGGAACGGGTTCGGTCCAGGACTACCAAGCTAAGGCGCAGCGAATCACGTTCGCAAAATCGGCCAACAAGGCCACGCGCCATCGGGTCTTCCTGGTATCCGGCCAGCAGGCATCGCCTGCTGGCTCGGAAAATCGGGGATCACTGCCAAGGCTTTCTTCAGCGTCCCATATTCTGACTTCTCGGTTCTTGGCGGGACGCCACCAAACGTCGGTGTGTCAATGCATTGTGGGGGAAAGTCCCCGCAATGGCAGTAACAAAATGTATCTCTTTGCAAGAAGTTGAAAGCTTGGGCGGCATAAATGGCGCGCAATGGGCACATTGACAAGCTTTTGTCTCACTTTTTCGTGAGCGAAGTGCCTGTTTGTCTTCTTTTTGCCCGGGTCTCCATGTGCGATAGCGAACCAAACGACGTTTCCGGCGTCCCCGGTCGTTCGCGGTTACGATTGCTCCTGTTTTGAGCCCGGTGTTCGCCGCGGCAATACCACGGAGCCCATGATGACAGGTATGCAGGACGCGATTCGGAAGATGCTTGGCATGAAAACCGTTGCCATTGTTGGCTTGTCGGACCGTGCCGACCGCCCGAGCCATGAAGTCGCCGAATTCCTGCAGCAGCATGGTTTTCGCATCGTCCCGGTGAACCCGCGGCACGCGGGCGAGCGCATTCTGGGCGAGCCTTGCCACGCGTCGCTCGAGGCCGCCGCCGCCGCGATCCAGGCGCAAGGCGGCCGCATCGACTGGGTCGATATCTTCCGTCGTGCCGAAGATACCCCGCCGGTCGTCGACGACGCCATTGCCATTGGCGCTCGCGGCGTCTGGCTGCAGCTCGGCATCGTAAACGGCGATGCTGTCGCGCGTGCGCTGGCAGCGGGGCTGCTTGCGGTGCAGGACTGCTGCAGCAAGGTCGAACTGGCGCGCCAGCTCGAGCTGTCCTGAGCCGCACTTTATTCCCCTGAATCCCTTCCGCCCCACCGATGGCCATCGATCCGCAACTCCTCGCCTATTACCGCCGCCAGACCGAGCAGTACGCCGGCCTGCCCGTACCCGTCGAAGCGCCCGCGCGGCGCGTGCGCTTCGACGAAGTGGCGGCTTCGTCGATGGTGCCGGATCCCGACGGTGTCACCTCGACGGACCTCGAGCTGCCGTTGGACGGCCGCACACTCACGGCGTGCCTGTTCAGGCCGGCGGGCACTGATGCCGCTCGGCTGATCGTCTATTTCCACGGCGGAGGCTGGGTGATCGGCTCACACCAGACGCACCGCACCATTGCCGCGATGCTTGCCGCCGATACCGGCTGTGCGGTCGCCAGCGTGGACTACCGGCTCGCGCCCGAGCACCCGTTCCCGGCGCCATGCGATGACGCGGTGCAGGCGGTGCAGTGGTTTGCCGCACAACGGGCATCATTGGGCTTCGACACTGGCTTCCTGGCCGTGGCCGGCGACAGCGCCGGCGGGCATCTGGCGGCGCTCGCGGCGCAGCATGTCAATGCCGAAGCCGGACGGCAGGTCGTGGCGGCGCAATTGCTGATCTACCCGGTCACCGCGCCCGTGCTCAGCACCGAAAGCTACCGCGCCTTTGCCAATGGCCCCGGCCTGACGCGCGACGAAATGGCCTGGTACTGGACTCAGTTCATCGGTGCCGACGCGCTTGCGCAGGGCGCGCAGCATCCCGATCCGCGCATCCATCTGATGGCGCAGGCGCCTGCGGTCCAGCCGCCGGCCACGGCCCTGATCGTGGCGGCCAACGACGTGTTGCGCGATGGCGGCCTGGCCTATGCCGATTTCCTCGTCCGTCACGACGCCGCGGTGGTCACCATCGAAGCCAGCGGTATGACGCACGGTTTTGGGCGCCTGCAGTCTGAAGCGCCGCGTGCCCGCGAATGGATGCAGCGCGCCGCGCAAGCCTTTGCCAGCCTGTTCGACGAGGCATAGCGCCGCCGTGCTCCGGCACCGGTCGCAAAGTGCCGTTGCGCCGTGGCCATCCCTTAGAATGGCGGTCTTACGAGGATGACCATGACCGCACTGCAGAACGACACTTTCCTGCGCGCATTGCGCCGGCAGCCGACTGAATACACGCCGCTGTGGCTGATGCGCCAGGCGGGCCGCTACCTGCCCGAGTACAACGCCACGCGCGCGCGGGCCGGCAGCTTCCTGGGGCTGGCCAAGAATCCCGCCTACGCCACCGAGGTGACGCTGCAGCCGCTGGACCGTTATCCGCTGGACGCGGCCATCCTGTTCTCCGACATCCTCACCGTCCCCGACGCGATGGGCCTTGGCCTGTCGTTCGCCCAGGGCGAGGGCCCGCGCTTTGCCCGGCCGCTGCGGACCGAAGCCGATGTCCAGAAGCTGGCGGTGCCCGATATGTCGTCGCTGCAGTACGTGTTCGACGCCGTGGCCGAGATTCGCCGCGCATTGGTCCAGGACGGCCGCCAGCGCGTGCCGCTGATCGGTTTCTCGGGAAGCCCCTGGACGCTCGCCTGCTACATGGTCGAAGGCGGTGGCTCGGACGACTTCCGCACGGTCAAGGCCATGATGTACGGACGCCCGGACCTGATGCACCGCATCCTGGAAATCAACGCCCAGGCGGTCAGCCAGTACCTGAACGCGCAGATCGAGGCCGGTGCCCAGGCCGTGATGATCTTCGACACCTGGGGCGGCGCACTGGCCGATGGCATGTACCAGGCGTTCTCGCTGGCCTATATGCGCAAGGTGCTGGCCAGCCTCAAGCGCGAGCATGAGGGGCAACAGATCCCGGCCATCGTGTTCACCAAGGGCGGTGGCTTGTGGCTGGAAAGCCTTGCCGAGACCGGCGCCGATGCCATCGGCCTGGATTGGACAGTCAACCTGGCCGACGCCCGTCGCCGCACCGGCGGCCGCGTGGCGCTGCAAGGCAACATCGATCCCACCGTGCTGTTCGCGCCGGAGGCCGCCATCCGCGAGCAGGTGCGTGGCGTGCTGGACAGCTACGCCGCCGCGGGCGGCAGCGATGGGCACGTCTTCAACCTGGGCCACGGCATTTCGCAGTTCACGCCGCCGGAAAGCGTGACCGTGCTGGTCGATGAAGTGCATCGCTACAGCAAGCAGCTGCGCGCGGCGCGCGGCTGACCACCGTTGCTCCAAAGGTCGGCGCCCGGCGTGCCGGCGTTCTTTCCTCGCGGTGCAGCGATTTCAGTGCGAAGGGTCGCCGGTGTCGCGAGAGGCGCGCCGTTGCTGCTGTCAAGTAAACAATTTCATCCAGATTCGCCAAAAAGATGCGACGGGTTGATTGGGGAGGCTTGACTTATGCACACCGATTGGTTTGCCGCAGTGCAAGAACGGGTTACTCCTTAACTCATCTGGGGGATGTTTGCAAGGTCTTGATTTTTAAGGCATTGGAAGTTTTTCAACGCGGACGCGCGGGCCAGTGATTCCCTTGTTTTTCGGGCTTTGGCGGCATCTTGGTGCGACTTTTCAACAAAGTTATCCACAGGGTCGGTGGAATTAGTGGAAAAGCAGTCATCTATCATCGACTTAGGGCCACATTTGAAGTTTTACTTTAAGTTGATGTTGCGCCGCACACAGCGTCTGGCTCCCCCCGTCCTGCGTCGTATCCCGCACAGTCTTTGTGCACGCGCCTTGCACCACAACCGCCTCCGATGACGCTGCCAGCCGACACCGAACCGCGCCAGGCCGGCATTGTCCGCGTCGCGCTCGATACGCCCGCGGACGACTGCTTCGACTATCTTGCCGGTCCCGACGTGTCGCCGGGTGACCTTGTCGTAGTGCCATTCGGGCGCCGCAACCTGGTTGGGGTTGCGGTCGCGCGCGCTGCCGAATCCGCCGTACCGGCGGAGCGCCTCAAGCCGGTATCCGCGCGGCTGGACTGGCTGACGCCTCTGGCCGAGGAGTGGCGCGACCTGGCGGTATTCGCCGCGCGCTATTACCAGCGTTGTCTCGGTGAAGTGATGCTGCCGGCGCTACCGCCGTCGTTACGCGAGCCGGAGGGCTGGCCGCGCCTTGCGCTGCGTGCCCGCACTGAAGCGTATCGCGTAGTGCCGGCGCATGTTCCCACGATGCTCGACGCCGTGCCGGCGCGCGCAAGGTCCGTCCGTGCCCTTGCGCAGGCACTTGCCGACCGCGCGGAGGGCCAGCCGATGAGCCTGTCCGAGGCCCGCGAGCTGTGCGCCGCGGCGCCGGCCAGGCTGGCGGAATGGGTCGCCGCAGGCTGGGTCGAGGTCCTGACCGCCGAGCGCACCTTGCTGGTCACTGCGCCGTCTCAGGCGCCATCGGTGGCGCCGCCGCTGCACGAGGAACAACTCGCGGCGGTCGAGGCCATTGGCGCGGCCACGTCGTTCACGCCGTTCCTGCTTCACGGCGTGACCGGCAGCGGCAAGACCGAGGTCTATCTGCACGCCATGGCGCAGGTGTTGGTACGCGATCCGCACGCGCAGGTGTTGATGCTGGTGCCCGAAATCAACCTGACGCCACAGCTCCAGTCGCGTATCGCCGCCCGGTTCCCGCAGTTGCCGCTGGCCGTGCTGCATAGCGGCGTGGCCGACCAGGAGCGCAGCCTGCAGTGGCTGGCCGCCCATCGCGGCGAGGCGCGCATCGTGCTCGGCACACGGATGGCGATCCTGGCGTCCATGCCGCACCTCGCGCTGATTGTCGTGGACGAAGAGCACGACACGTCCTACAAGCAGCAGGAGGGCTTGCGCTATTCCGCGCGCGACCTGGCGGTGTGGCGCGCCAAGCGGCTCGAGATCCCGGTGGTGCTCGGGTCGGCCACGCCGTCGATGGAGACCTGGTGGCGCGCGGAGCAGGGTGCCTACCGCAAGCTGGTGCTGCGCGAACGCGCGCAGGCCGAGGCTGCGCTGCCCGTCGTGCGGCTGGTCGACCTCAACCATGAGCGGCAGCGCCAGCGCGCGCTGTTCGAGGGCCTGTCGGTGCCGCTGCTGGAAGCCATCGAGGCGCGCCTGGCGCGTGGCGAGCAGAGCCTGCTGTTCCTGAATCGCCGCGGCTATGCGCCGGTCCTGGCCTGCGACAGCTGCGGCTGGCTCTCCGGTTGTCCGCGCTGTTCGGCGTACCTGGTGCTGCACCGGCCCGAGCGGCGGCTGCGCTGCCACCACTGCGGCCTGGAAGCCCCGATCCCGCACCATTGCCCCGATTGCGGCAACATGGATATCGCTCCGCTGGGCCGGGGCACCCAGCGCATCGAGGAAGCGCTGGCGGCGCGTTTTCCACAGGCGCGCATCGCCCGTATCGACGCCGACTCCACGCGCCGCAAGGGCAGCGCGCAGGCGATGTTCGACGACGTCCATGCCGGCGAGGTCGACATCCTGGTCGGCACCCAGATGGTGGCCAAGGGGCACGACTTCCAGCGCGTCACGCTGGTCGGCGTAGTCCATCCCGATGCCGCCATGTTCAGCCACGATTTCCGCGCCGCCGAGCATCTTTTCGCGTCGCTGATGCAAGTCGCCGGCCGGGCAGGCCGGGCCGGGTTGCCCGGCGAAGTCATCATTCAGACCCGCTATCCGGACGCCGCGGCATTGCAGGCCCTGCAGCGCCATGACTATGATGGATTCGCCGCCGGACAGTTGCGCGAGCGTCGCCAGGCCGGGTTGCCCCCGTTCTGCTACCAGGTGTTGCTGACCGCCGAGCATGGTGAGTTGGAGCGGGCCTTGCAGTTCCTGCAGGCAGTCCGCCGCCTGGCTGATGGCAATGCCCTGGCGCCAGAGGTGCAACTGCATGACCCGGTGCCGATGTCGATGGTCCGCATTGCCGGCCGGGAGCGTGCGCAGATGCTGGTCGAGGCCGCTGCCCGGCCCGTGTTGCAACGGTTTGTGAGCGAGTGGGTGCAGACTTTCTCCGATGTGGGGGCGGAGGCGCGCGGCGTGCGCTGGCAATTGGAGATCGACCCGCTGAGGATCTGAGGGCCGGGTTGCATGGACAGGCGGTGCAACCACCGCAACCGGTTTTCGAGGTAGTGGTTGCACTAGGTTGCACCATTGCGTTTTTCGGGAGTAAGATCGCGCCAGCCCAGAGGTTGCGCAGGTCGGGCCCCCATGCCGTCCGGAGCGCTTCGGGCGGCATCGGCCCCGCAGCCTTGTGTCTTACGGAGAACAGCTCGCATGGCCACCACCACCCTCGGCGTCAAGCTCGACGACGCCTCGCGCGACCGCCTCAAGCGCGTCGCCCAATCCATCGACCGCACGCCGCACTGGCTGATCAAGCAGGCGATCTTCACGTACCTGGAGCAGATCGAGCGCGGCCACCTGCCGCACGAGGCGACGGCCAGCGGTGCGACCGATGCCGACGGCGCCGATGCGGGTGACCTGGGCCATGCCGATGGCGCGCCCCAGCCTTTCCTGGAATTTGCCCAAAGCATCCAGCCCCAGTCCGTGCTGCGCGCAGCGATTACCTCGGCCTATCGCCGTCCGGAGACCGATTGCGTTCCGGTGCTGCTGGAGCAGGCCCGACTGCCGCACGAGCAGGCCGAGTCCGCCATCAAGATGGCCAAGAAGCTGGCCACCAACCTGCGCGAGCAGAAGGTCGGCACTGGCCGCGAGGGCCTGGTGCAGGGCCTGATCCAGGAGTTCTCGCTGTCGTCGCAGGAAGGCGTGGCGCTGATGTGCCTGGCCGAGGCGCTGCTGCGCATCCCGGACAAGCCCACGCGCGACGCGCTGATCCGCGACAAGATCAGCGGCGCCAACTGGCAGTCGCACCTGGGCCAGAGCCCGTCGCTATTCGTCAATGCCGCGACCTGGGGCCTGCTGCTGACCGGCAAGCTGGTGGCCACGCATACCGAGTCGGGCCTGAGCAAGGCGCTCACGCGCATCATCGGCAAGGGCGGCGAGCCGCTGATCCGCAAGGGCGTGGACATGGCCATGCGGCTGATGGGCGAGCAGTTCGTCACCGGCGAAACGATCTCCGAGGCGCTCGCCAACGCGCGCAAGTATGAGGCGCAGGGCTTCCGCTACTCCTACGACATGCTCGGCGAAGCCGCGATGACGGAGGAAGACGCCCAGCGCTACCTGGCGTCCTACGAGCAGGCCATCAACGCGATCGGCCAGGCCTCGCGCGGCCGTGGCATCTATGAAGGCCCGGGCATCTCGATCAAGCTGTCGGCGCTGCATCCGCGCTACAGCCGCGCCCAGCACGAGCGCGTGGTCACAGAGCTGTACGAGCGCCTGAAGTCGCTGACGCTGCTGGCGCGCCAATACGACATCGGCATCAATATCGACGCCGAAGAGGCTGACCGGCTCGAAATCTCGCTCGACCTGCTCGAACGCCTGTGCTTCGAGCCCGAGCTGGCCGGCTGGAACGGCATCGGCTTCGTGGTGCAGGGCTACCAGAAGCGCTGCCCGTTCGTGATCGACTTCCTGATCGACCTGGCCCGCCGCAGCCGCCACCGCCTGATGATCCGCCTGGTCAAGGGCGCCTACTGGGACAGCGAGATCAAGCGCGCCCAGGTCGAAGGCCTGGAGGGCTATCCGGTCTACACGCGCAAGGTTTACACCGACGTGTCCTACGTGGCCTGCGCGCGCAAGCTGCTGTCGGTGCCGGACGCGATTTATCCACAGTTCGCCACGCACAATGCGCACACGCTGTCGGCCATCTACCAGATCGCCGGCCACAGCTATTACCCGGGCCAGTACGAGTTCCAGTGCCTGCACGGCATGGGCGAGCCGCTGTACGACCAGGTCGTCGGCCCGATCGCCGACGGCAAGTTCAACCGCCCGTGCCGCATCTACGCGCCGGTCGGCACGCATGAAACGCTGCTGGCCTACCTGGTGCGCCGCCTGCTCGAAAACGGCGCCAACACGTCGTTCGTCAACCGCATTGCGGACGACACCATTTCGCTCGATGAGCTGGTGGCCGATCCGGTCGCCGTGGTCGAGACCATGCATCGCGACGAGGGCACGCTGGGCCTGCCGCATCCGAAGATCCCGTCGCCGCGCGGCCTCTATGGCAAGTCGCGCCCGAATTCGGCCGGTATCGACCTTGCCAACGAACATCGCCTGGCGTCGCTGTCTTCGGCGCTGCTGGCCGGCACCAGCGACCGCGTGGTGGCCGAGCCGATGCTGGGCGCCGAGGTAGCGCGTCCGGCCGATGCGGTCTCCGCGCCCGTGCTGAACCCGGCCGACCACCGCGACGTGGTGGGCCATGTGGCCGAGGCCAGCCAGGCCGAGGTCGACGCCGCGCTGCAGGCCGCCGCCAATGCCGCGCCGATCTGGCAGGCCACGCCGCCCGACGTGCGCGCCGCCGCGCTGGACCGCGCCGCCGACCTGATGGAAGCACAGATGCAGCAGCTGATGGGCATCATCATGCGCGAGGCCGGCAAGACCTTCTCGAACGCGATTGCCGAAGTGCGCGAGGCGGTCGACTTCCTGCGCTACTACGCCGCCGAAGTCCGCCGCAGCTTCGACAACGAGACGCACCGCCCGCTGGGCCCGGTGGTCTGCATCAGCCCGTGGAACTTCCCGCTGGCGATCTTCACCGGCCAGGTGGCCGCGGCGCTGGCCGCCGGCAACACCGTGCTGGCCAAGCCCGCCGAGCAGACCCCGCTGATCGCCGCCGCCGCCGTGCGCCTGCTGCGCGAGGCCGGCGTGCCGGCCGGCGCGGTGCAGCTGCTGCCGGGCCGCGGCGAGACCGTGGGCGCGGCGCTGGTGGGCGATGCGCGCGTCAAGGGCGTGATGTTCACGGGCTCGACCGAAGTGGCGCGCATCCTGCAGCGCAATGTTGCTGGCCGCCTCGATGCCGCCGGCCGCCCGATCCCGCTGATCGCCGAAACCGGCGGCCAGAACGCGATGATCGTCGATTCCTCGGCGCTGGCGGAGCAGGTGGTGGGCGACGTGGTGAATTCGGCGTTCGACTCGGCCGGCCAGCGCTGCTCGGCGCTGCGCCTGCTGTGCCTGCAGGAAGACGTAGCCGACCGCGTGCTCGACATGCTCAAGGGCGCCATGAATGAACTGACCATGGCCAACCCGGACCGGCTGTCGACCGACGTGGGCCCCGTCATCGACGACGAGGCGCGCGGCAATATCGTGCGCCACATCGACGCCATGCGCGCCAAGGGCCGCCGCGTGCACCAGGCCGACCCGAATGCCGCGCAGGGCGCGAGCTGCCGCCACGGCACCTTCGTGCCGCCGACGCTGATCGAACTCGACAGCGTGGAAGAACTCAAGCGCGAAGTGTTCGGCCCGGTGCTGCACGTGGTGCGTTACCCGCGCGTTGCGCTCGACACCCTGATCGGCCAGATCAACGGCACCGGCTATGGCCTGACGATGGGCATCCACACCCGCATCGACGAAACCATCGCGCAGATCGTGCAGCACGCCGAGGTCGGCAACCTGTACGTGAACCGCAATATCGTCGGCGCGGTGGTGGGCGTGCAGCCGTTCGGCGGCGAGGCCCTGTCCGGCACCGGCCCGAAGGCCGGCGGCCCGCTGTACCTGCACCGTCTGTTGTCGGTCTGCCCGCAGGACGCGGTGGTACGCAGCGTGCGCCATGCGGAAGCCTCGGGCGCCACGCCGGCCACGCTGGATCGCCCGGTCGCCGCGCAGGCGCTGAGAGACTGGGCCAGCGCGCAGATGCCTGAACTCGTCGCCGCCTGCGACCGCTTTGCCGAAGCCTCGGCGGCGGGCGTCTCGGTGACGCTGCCCGGGCCGACTGGCGAGCGCAATACCTACTCGCTGCTGCCGCGTCACCACGTGCTGTGCCTGGCGGCGCAGGAATCGGACCTGGCGATGCAGCTCGCGGCTGTCCTGGCCGTCGGCAGCCAGGCCGTGATGGCGGAAAACCCTGTCGCGCGCGGGCTGTTTTCGCGCCTGCCCAAGGGCGTACAATCGCGCGTCCGCCTCGTGGCCGACTGGACGTCGCCCGACGTTGCGTTCGACGCGGTGATCCACCACGGCGATGCGGACCAGTTGCGTACCGTGTGCGAACAGGTCGCGGCACGGCCGGGCGCGATCATCGGCGTGCAGGGTCTGGCGCAGGGTGAAACGAATATCGCGCTGGAACGCTTGCTGATCGAGCGCTCGCTGTCGGTCAATACCGCGGCCGCCGGCGGCAATGCCAGCCTGATGACGATCGGCTGAACCGGCGCGGACAGAGTTTGACGTGCGTATGCGCGGCGGCGATCCTGCCGCCATACGCAGCCATAGGGGAGGGGCGCCCAGCCGGCGTTCCCGAAGCGTAGAAAAAACGCAGCACACAGGCTGAACCAGCCACCAAGGAGAACTGATGACCTCGACATTCCACAAGACGGCCCTGACCGTTGCCCTGACCTTCGCCGGCCTGACCGGTGCCACGGCAGCCTTCGCGCAGGCGCAGGAAATCAAGCTGGGCTTCGCCGCGCCGATGACCGGCGGCCAGGCCCAGTACGGCAAGGACATGCAGAACGGCGTGGTCCTCGCCATCGAGGACATGAACGCCACCAAGCCGAAGATCGGCGGCAAGGACGTCAAGTTCGTGCTGGTGTCGGAAGACGACCAGGCCGATCCGAAGACCGGTTCCGTGGTGGCGCAGAAGCTGGTGGACAACGGCATCCAGGGCATGCTCGGCCACTTCAACTCGGGCACCAGCATCCCGGCGTCGATGGTCTACAACCGCGCCGGCATTCCGCAGATCGCCATGGCGACCGCGCCGGAATACACCCGGCAGGGCTTCAAGACCACCTTCCGCATGATGACTTCCGACACCCAGCAGGGTTCGGTGATCGGCGCCTTCGTGGTGAAGAAACTGGGCGCGAAGAACATCGCGATCGTTGATGACCGCACCGCCTACGGCCAGGGCCTGGCGGACGAGTTCGAGAAGGCGGCCAAGGCCGCCGGCGGCAAGATCGTGCGCCGCGAGTTCACCAACGACAAGGCGGTGGACTTCAAGGCCGTGCTGACCAACATCAAGCGCAGCAACCCGGACGTGATCTTCTATGGCGGCGCCGAGACCCAGTCGGCCCCGATGGCCAAGCAGGTCAAGGAACTGGGCATGAAGGCCCCGCTGGTGTCGGGCGAAATGTCCAAGACCGACAACTTCCTGAAGCTGGCCGGCCCGGCTGCCGACGGCACCGTGGTGTCGCTGGCCGGCCTGCCGCTGGACCAGATGCCGGGCGGCGCCGCGTACGAAAAGAAGTACGAGAAGCGCTTCGGCACCAAGGTGCAGACCTACTCGCCGTACGCCTATGATGGCGCCACCGCGATGATGACGGCCATGATCAAGGCCGGCTCGGCGGACCCGGCGCGTTACCTGCCGGTGCTGGCGGCCACCAATATGCAGGGCGTCACCACGAAGACGCTGGCGTACGACGCCCGCGGCGACCTGAAGGACGGCGGCATTACCGTCTACAAGGTGGTGGGCGGCAAGTGGACTGTGCTGGAGACGGTTGGCGGCAAGTAGTCGGCTATGCCGTTTGCCTGACTGAGGGCAGGAACGCCATCCGCTTCGGATGGCGTTTTAGTTTGCGGGCGACAAGCTAAAAACCCCTGCGTGCCAGTGAAGATTCTGCGCGAAGGTCCCGTTAACCGAGTTCTGCCGCGTCGGCAGTTCACGCAAGGACCGTGAGGGAAGTGTGCTTCCTTGCCGGGTACGAACCCCGCCATTGGCGCATAATCCCGCTTTCGCAATCCAGAAGGAGCAGTACGTGTCCGTGCAGGAAGTCAGCTACGACCGCGCAATCGAACTGGCCGGTGTCGGCCGGTTCGACGAGGCGCTGGACATCGCCGGCCAGTTGTCGGAGGCCCGGCCCGAAGTGGTCGATTTCATTACGCTGCGTGCACGGCTGCACTTCGACAAGGGCGACGCGCAAGCGGCCTTCGCCGTGCTGGACGACGCGCTGGCGCGGCTGGACTCGCTGGGGCTGGCGGCGCCACACCGCTGGGCCTCGCGCGGGGTGATCGCGCATCGCTACGGCGCCATGCTGATGAGCCTTGGGCGCGACCGCGAGGCGTTGCCCTGGCTGCATGAGGCCGCGCGGCGCAACGGCCTGCTCTCAGGCGAATGGGCCGCCCATTTCCATGCGGGCCTGGCGTGCTACCGGCTTGGCGACCTGGCTGGCGCTGGCCGTTTCTGGCACGACCTGCTGTACCGGGCCCCGGACCTCGGCGCCGAGGACATCCTTGCGCTCGTACACGATGCGATTGCACGGGCCGAGGCAGCCGGCCAGCCGGTCGAGCCCATGATGCGCGTCTGCCTCGGCCGCATCGCGCTGGACAACCCCGACCTGCTGGAACTCGAACCGGAGGCCGCCGACGCGCTCGCGGGCGAGCAGGCCGGCATGGTGCTGGCGCAGGCGCCCGATCATCCGCATGCCCGCCGCCTGCGAGCGCCACTGCGCTTCGGCACTGGCGACACGGAAGGCGCCCAGGATGACCTGGCCGTGTATCTGCGCCAGTGCCCGGATCCGCAGACCCAGGTACGCGCCATGGCGTGGCGCCACCAGGCCGCGCAGGCCGGCAAGCAGGGGGCCGATGCCCAGCCCTGGCTCAAATTCAGCCTGACCACGCAGTCCGACGACGGCGCCGGCTACTACCGTGCCGCCACGGCGCTGGGCGAGTTCATCGACCAGGTGCCGCAGTCCGAAGCCACGCTGCGGCCGCGCCTGGTGGAAGCCTGCCAGCTTGGCGTGGCGCGATTCGAAGCGTACTTTGCGACCGGCGAAGGCGATCAGGACGGCCATGGCGGCAACGCCGACCCGCACGTCTATTCGCTGCTTTGCCGCCTGCTTGCGCGCAGCCTGCCCGCTGAAGCGGGCAACCTGGAGACGCGCATCACGCTGCACCACAAGGGCATGGCGGCGAGCGAATTCATCGATCACTGGATCGACCTGCTCGACTGCCACGCCGGCGCGAACCAGCACCAGAAGGTGGTGGAGCTGGCGGGCGAGGTACTGAACCGCTATCCGCTGGAGCGTAATCCTGCCGACGTGACCTGGGCATTCAGCCGCCTGATCGCCGCGTGGAAGGCCATTGGCGGCGCCGAGGCCGGCGAGGCGGCCGGCGCGGCCATGTCGCATATGGACGCCCGGCTCGATGCGCTGCCGGTCGAGGCGCGCAGCGAAGCCGCGCACCCGATGGCGCATGCTCGGGCCCACTACGCCGCGCTGGTGCAGGCCCGCATGGATGGCATGGACCAGCACGACCGTACCGACGCAATCGCCGAGATCGACGCCCTGCAGCGCCGTGCGCTGCTCGTGGAAGATGCGTGGCTCTTCAACCGCTTTGGCTTGATCTGGCGCGACGTGGGCGACCACGAGCGTGCGCTGCCGCTGTTCGAGCAAGCCATTGAAATGACCGAGGGGGATGCCTTGGACCAGGCTGCGCCGCGGGTTCAGCGCGCGTTGATCCATAACGCCGCCGCACGCCACGACGCCGCGCTGGTGGACTTCGTCGCCGCCTTTGCAGTCCGTGACGACTGGGATGCCGAAACCTGGCTGCATGCCGTGGAATCGGCGGTCGGCCTCGGGCAGCGCGAGACGGCGCTGGGCTATTTCGACAAGGCACGTACCGCCGGGGCCGGCGAAGGCCGCACACGCAGCCTGAATGCGAAGGTCGAGGCAGCCCTGCGAACCACCCGCCCGAAGTGGAAACTCTGGGGCGTCTGACACCGACAGACCGCCTCCACATTGCGGAAAATCCCGCATCGAGAAACGCCATCAAGCAAGATGGCGTTTTTTATTGAAAGTTAGACTCAGAAGTTGGCGCATTCCGTGCGGTGTCAGACAATCACCGACAAGGAATGTCATGTGCTTCCATTACCATGTCACGCATGAATGGACTGAGCCAACTTTTCCCGTCACTTCCGCTCGCGCCCGGCGGCCTGTTCTGGGTCGGCCTGGCGCTGATCGGCGCCGGCCTGGCCGGCGAGGTGAGCCGCCGCTGGCTGCGTTGCCCGCGCATTGTCGGCTATGCCGCCGCGGGCCTGTGCGCCGGCATGCTCGGCCGCAGCATCGTCGACGACAACATGATCGCCCAGACCCGTATCCTGATCGATATGGCGCTGGCACTGGCCCTGTTCGAACTGGGGCACCGTCTGTCGCTGACCTGGTTGCGCGCCAACCGCTGGCTGCTGCTGACTAGCGCGTTCGAAAGCGTGCTGACCTGGGGCCTTGTCGCGGCCGTGCTGCAATGGATGGGCGCCTCGCCGGGCATTGCGATCCTGGCCGGGGGCATCGCGGTCAGCACTTCGCCGACCATCGTGCTGCAGCTCAAGAATGAATTGCGCGCCGAGGGCCAAGTAACGGAGCGGCTGCTCGCCATGGCCGCGCTCAACAGCATCTATGCGGCCGTGATCGTGCAGGTCGCCACCGGCTGGCTGCATTCCGAGTACGGCAACCTGGGCGCCGCGCTGCTGCATCCGCTCTACCTGCTGGTCGGTTCCTGCCTGCTGGCCTGGGTGGTGGGCAAGGTCGGCCACGCGATCTATGGCCGGATGTCGGTGGACGATCACTACAGCTTCCTGGTGCTGGTGGGTCTGGTGCTGTTCACGCTGGCGTTGACCCGGGTATTAAAACTATCGATGCCGATCACGCTTTTGCTGGCCGGGGTCGTGTTCAAGCACGAGGACAGTCAGCCGCATGTGTGGCCGACGCATTTCGGCAGCGCCGGCAGCTTGCTGATCATCGTCATGGTGGTGTCGCTGGGTCTGCCGCTCACGGCGCATGACTGGGTGGTCGGCGGCGTCTATGCTGTAGTGCTGGTGTTGCTCCGCCACCTTGCCAAGCTGGCGGGAGTGGTGTCGCTCGGATCGTTCTCCGGGCTGAGCCTGCGCCAATGCGTGGCGCTCGGGCTCGCGCTGGCGCCCATGTCGGGCCTGGCATACCTGTTGATGAACGATGTCGCGCGCCTGTATCCGGGTACCGGCGAACCGTTGGCCGCCATCATCCTGTGCGCGCTCGCCATCGAGCAACTGCTGGGCCCGGTGCTGGCGGCGTGGGCACTGCGGTTTGCCGGCGAAGTCCGTGCCGACCTGCGCAGCAATGGAGGAGGGCGCTGATGTCGCTCGAACCGTTCAAGCATTCCGAGGCGCTGACCTTCGGCGTCGAGCTGGAGCTGCAGCTCGTCAACCGGCACGACTACGACCTGGCGCCGTTCGCGCCCGACCTGTTGCGTGCGTTGAAGGGTGCCCAGCATGCCGGCGACATCAAGCCGGAGATCAGCCCGTCGATGATTGAGATCAGCACGGGCATCTGCCACACGTATGACCAGGCGGTGGAAGAACTGACCACCATGCGCGACCTGATGTCGGCGGCCTCGCGCGCGCTCAACATCGGCATCAGCGGTGGCGGCACGCATCCGTTCCAGCAGTGGGCCGACCGCATCATTTCCGATTCGCCGCGCTACCAGTACATCTCGGAGCTGTATGGCTACCTGGCCAAGCAGTTCACGGTCTTCGGCCAGCATGTCCATATCGGCTGCCCGACTGCGGATGAATCGCTGTTCCTGCTGCATGCCATCGGCCGCTACGTGCCGCACTTTGTCGCGCTCGCTGCATCGTCGCCCTATGTGCAAGGTGTCGATACCGGCTTCGCTTCGGCACGCCTCAATTCGGTCGCGGCCTTCCCGATGAGCGGGCGTGCGCCGTTCCTGCTCACCTGGGAAGCCTTCACCGCGTATTTCGAGAAGATGCGCAATACGGGCGTGATCGAGAGCATGAAGGACTTCTACTGGGATATCCGGCCCAAGCCCGAATTTGGCACGATCGAAGTGCGCGTGATGGATACGCCGTTGACGGTTGGCCGCGCCTGCGATATCGCCGCGTATATCCAGATGCTGGCGCGCTACCTGTTGCTGTCGCGCCCGTTCATGCCGCAGGAAGACGACTACCTGGTCTACACCTTCAATCGTTTCCAGGCCTGCCGCTTCGGGCTGGAGGGTGAATACGTGCATCCCAACGAACTGACGCGCCAGCCGATCGCCGAGCACATCCTATCGATCTGCGACGCGCTGGTGCCGCATGCCGAGGCGCTGGGTTCGCTGCAGGCGCTCGCCAATATCCGCGCGCTGGCCGAGCGCCGCGACGGCGATGCCGAATGGCTGCGCCAGGTCGACGCAGATGCCCGCAGCCAGCGGGAAACCGTGCGCCAGGCCTGCGAGCGCTGGGCGGCCTGATGTTTTCAGGTTTTTCGCTGATGGGCTTTGGGGATGACCGGGTCGTCGCGCTTGACAGACGTGGCTGTTTCGCCGGCGTAGCCGGCGAGTCACTTTTTGTCCGAGCGACAAAAAGTAACCAAAAAACGCGTTTACTTGCCCTAACGGGCGAATATTGATCGTAGCGTGCTGAGGGTGTTGTACGGGTATGAACTTCAGAGCGTGCCTGGCTGCCTGCCGCGTGGTGCGCGTCCGCATGCAGGCTTTCAAGCCGTGATTGAACCAGCCCTGAACCTGTCCGTGGCCCCTGCTTCCACCGTCATCGCATCATCGCCTTCGGCTGCTGCGCAGCTCACTAGTTGGTTAGTCAGGGGCATCAGCGGCGCTGGCGTCGGTGCTACCGTTTTCGCTTCGCCATTTCATTTTCTTTCGCTGAGCCGCGCGCAGCGCAGCCGAAGGCGATGATGCGATAGCGCGGGCAGTGTCGGGCCACGGACAGGTTCAGGGCTCGTTCAATCATTGCCCGAGAGCCTGCATACGGTTGCGCACCACGCGGCAGGCAGCGGGGCAGACTCTGAAGCGAGTACCCGTACGAAATTCTTCGCACGCTACGATCAATATTCGTCCGCTAGGACAAGTAAACGCGCTTTTTGGTTACTTTTTGTCGCCCGGACAAAAAGTGACTCGCAGGCTACGCCTGCGAAACAGCGGCGTCTGCCAAGAGCCAGAGCCAATTCCCAATCCCAATCCCCCACACCCCCCCCATCACGCCCCATGCGGCACGCTTTCCCCATCCCGCAGCCCGAGCCGCTTGTTCGCCGGCACCGCCACATCGATCAGCTTGGGCCGCGGCAGGTTCAGCCCGCGCATCATCTCGATGAACTCGTCCCGCGTGCGTCCCGCCACGCGGCTATTGCTTGCGCGTTCCTGCGCGATCGTCGACGAGGTGCGGCCCTTGTAGTCATGCGCCGGGAAGACCAGCGTGTCGTCGGGCAGCGCGAACAGCTTGCGCGTCAGGCTGTCGTACAGCGTGCCAGCATCGCCTGACTGGAAATCAGTGCGGCCGCAGCCATCGATCAGCAGCGCATCGCCGGTGAAGACGCGGCGTACCGTGCCATCCGGCGTAGTCTCTTCCCACAGGTAGCTCATGCTGCCGGCGGTGTGCCCCGGCGTGTGGATCGCACGCAGCACCTGCGTACCGAAGTTCAACGTATCGCCATCGATCAACTGCTTCTGCGCCGACCGGATATCGCATCCGGACGGCGCAGCGGTATGCGCACCGGTCTGCATGGCCACGTGCCCCGCCGAAGTGATGTGGTCGGCATGGGCATGCGTTTCCACCACCCACGCAAGGCTCGCACCGGCGTCGCGCAGCACGGCCATGTCGCGGTCGAGCTGGTGGTCGACCGGGTCGATCAGCACGGCATCGCGCGTAGCGGCGTCGATCAGCAGGTAAGTGAAGGTCGACGAGGCATCGTCGAACAACTGGAAGAAAGTTTGCATGGCCGCCTCGCTTTTTGCTCTGGTTCTGGCAGGCGCCCGCGGTGGCGCCATGGGGAGACTGGCGCCATGATACGCCGCAGCGGGCTCAGCATTCCACGATATTCACCGCCAGTCCGCCGCGCGCCGTTTCCTTGTATTTGGTCTTCATGTCGGCGCCGGTTTCGCGCATGGTCTTGATGACTGAATCGAGCGAGACATAGTGCGTGCCGTCCCCGCGCAAGGCCATGCGCGCGGCGTTCACCGCCTTGACCGAAGCCATGGCATTGCGCTCGATGCACGGAATTTGCACCAGCCCGCCGACCGGGTCGCACGTGAGGCCGAGGTTGTGCTCCATGCCGATCTCGGCGGCGTTCTCGACCTGTTCGGGCGTGCCGCCCAGCACTGCCGCGAGCGCACCGGCCGCCATCGAGCAGGCCACGCCGACTTCGCCCTGGCAGCCGACTTCGGCGCCCGAGATCGACGCGTTGAGCTTGTAGAGCAGGCCGATCGCGCCGGCCGTGAGCAGGAAGTCCACCACGCCCTGCGCGTTGGCGCCGGGCACGAAGCGATCATAGTAATGCAGCACGGCAGGGATGATGCCGGCCGCGCCATTGGTCGGCGCGGTCACCACGCGGCCGCCGGCGGCGTTCTCCTCGTTGACGGCCATGGCGTAGAGGTTGACCCAGTCCATCACGGACAGCGGATCGGACAGCGTGCGCTCGGCGCGCTCGGTCAGGCTGCGGAACAGCTCCGGCGCGCGGCGGCGGACCTTGAACGGGCCGGGCAGCTCGCCGTCGGTGCGGCAGCCGCGCGCGACACAGGCCTGCATCACGTCCCAGATATGCAGCAGCCCGGCGGTGACGTCTTCCTCGCTGCGCCAGGTGAGTTCGTTTTCCATCATCAGGCGCGCGATGCTCTTGCCACTTTCGCTAGCCATTTCCAGCATGTCCTTGCCGCTGCGGAACGGATGGGGCAACTGCTGCGCGGCGTTGAGCACCTGCGTGTTGGGCGCGCCCGCGGTGACGACGAAGCCGCCGCCGACCGACAGGTAGCGCGCCTCGCGCAGCGACTCGCCTTGTGCGTCGAAGGCGTGGAACTTCATGCCGTTCGGATGCTCGGCCATTGCCTCGCGGCGGTAGAAGGCAATGTGCTCCTTCTCGACGAACGGGATCGGGTGGCGGCCCAGCAGCGACAGCGTGCGGCTCGCGCGCAGCGCCTTCAGCCGGCCGTCGATGGTATCGGGATCGATGGTGTCAGGCGCCTCGCCCATCAGGCCCAGCATTACGCCCTTGTCAGTGCCGTGGCCCTTGCCGGTCGCGCCGAGCGAGCCATACAGCTCCACGCGCACGCTAGCGACCTGCGGCAGCAGGCCGTCACGCTCCAGCCCCTGGGCGAACATCAGGGCGGCGCGCATCGGGCCCACGGTGTGCGAACTCGACGGGCCGATGCCCACCTTGAACAGATCGAAGACGCTGACTGCCACGGAGCACTCCTGAAGTCACCTCCGCCTGCGCATGGCAAGCGGCGTTGCGGGTTCAAACGGCGTCGTCCTTGCCGACCTGGCTCCAGACCGACGCCGCTGTCTTGGGCGGCGCGCCATCGGCCGGCTGCTGGCGCAGCTTGACCGAAACCGTGCCGTCCGTTTCCAGGATGGCGAAATGCACGTCGGCCATGCTGGTGCTGCCGGCGTGGCGCAACACCTTGTTGAGGTCGTCCACGCTGATGCGCTGGTCGCGCATCACGTC
Source organism: Cupriavidus sp. C2SS-8b (assembly GCF_057073745.1). Taxonomy (NCBI): domain Bacteria; kingdom Pseudomonadati; phylum Pseudomonadota; class Betaproteobacteria; order Burkholderiales; family Burkholderiaceae; genus Cupriavidus; species Cupriavidus sp. C2SS-8b. The sequence continues at coordinate 3,498,731 of NZ_CP172716.1, read as the reverse complement.
TTGCAGCAATTTGCCGTCATGGATCAGGAACTGCGGCCGGCCTTCCACGAGGTTCTCAAGCTTGCGGCTGCGCCAGGTCAGATAGGCGAGCCCGGCATTGGCGCCCACCAGCGTGACGGCCAGGATCAGCCCGGCGGTCACGGAGTTGTCCCCTGCATTCATGGCGTTCTGCACGGCATTGGACAGCACCAGCAGCAACACCAGGTCGAATGGCGTGAGCTGTCCGATCTGGCGCTTGCCGGACAGCCGCAGCAAGGCCAGCACCGAGCCATACACGATCAACCCGCGCAGTACGAACTCCCACCAGGGCGCACTGAGATTCCACATGAAGCCTCCGCTGTACTGATGGCGCCCCGACGCGCGGCGCCTCCAAGTTCAGCATAGCGCGCCTGGCGGTCGACCGTAACCGGGGCGCCAGGTGCTGGACGGCCTCAATCGGCTCAGTCCTCGGCGTACTCGCTCATCGGCACGCAGCTGCAGAACAGGTTGCGGTCGCCATAGACGTTGTCGGCGCGGCCGACCGGCGGCCAGTACTTCTGGGTGCGCAGCGACGCCACCGGGTAGGCCGCTTCTTCACGCGTGTACTTGCGCGTCCACTCGTTGGCCGTGACCACGGCCGCGGTGTGCGGAGCGTGCTTGAGCGGGTTGTCGTCGCGGTCGAAGGTGCCATCGGCGACGCGGCCGATTTCCTGGCGGATGGCGATCATCGCGTCGATAAAGCGGTCCAGCTCGTGCAGGGCCTCGCTCTCGGTCGGCTCGATCATCAGCGTGCCCGGTACCGGGAAGCTCATGGTCGGGGCGTGGAAGCCGTAGTCCATCAGGCGCTTGGCCACGTCTTCGTTGCTGATGCCGGTGTCCTTCTGCAGCGGGCGCAGGTCCAGGATGCACTCGTGCGCCACCAGGTCGTGCTGCCCCGTGTACAGCACCGGGTAGTACGGCGACAGGCGCTTGGCGACATAGTTGGCGGTCAGGATGGCGTTCTCGGTGGCGGCGGTGAGGCCGGCCGACCCCATCATGGCGATGTACATCCACGAGATCGGCAGGATGCTGGCCGAGCCGAACGGCGCGGCCGATACGCCCCCGATGCCGTTGTCGTCGCGGCGATAGCCCACGCTGTCCTGGTTGGGCAGGAAGTCGGCCAGGTGCGCGCCGACCGCCACAGGGCCCACGCCGGGGCCGCCGCCGCCGTGCGGGATGCAGAAGGTCTTGTGCAGGTTCAGGTGCGACACGTCGCCGCCGAACTGGCCCGGCGCGGCGGTGCCGACCATCGCGTTCATGTTGGCGCCGTCGACATAGACCTGGCCGCCGTGCTGGTGCACGATCTCGCAGATCTGCTGCACGCCCTGCTCGAACACGCCGTGCGTGGACGGGTAGGTGATCATGATGGCTGCCAGGTTCTTGCTGTGCTGCTCGGCCTTCTTCGCCAGGTCTTCCAGGTCGACATTGCCGTTCTCGTCACAAGCCACCACCACCACCTTCATGCCGGCCATCTGGGCCGACGCCGGGTTGGTGCCGTGCGCCGATGACGGGATCAGGCAGATGTCGCGATGGCTTTCGCCGCGGCTGGCGTGATAGGCGTGGATGATCAGCAGGCCCGCGTACTCGCCTTGCGAGCCGGCGTTCGGCTGCAGGCTCACGGCGGCGTAGCCAGTGGCCGCGCACAGCATGGCCTCGAGCTGGTCGATCATCTCGCGGTAGCCGACGGTCTGGTCCAGCGGCGCGAACGGGTGGATCTGGCTGAATTCGGGCCAGGTCACCGGGATCATCTCGCTGGTCGCGTTCAGCTTCATCGTGCACGAGCCCAGCGGGATCATGGTGCGGTCCAGCGCCAGGTCCTTGTCGGCCAGCATGCGCAGGTAGCGCAGCATCTCGTGCTCGGCGTGGTGCGTGTTGAACACCGGGTGCGTCAGGTATTCGCTGGTGCGCGCGAGGCCGGCCGGGAAGGCGTCGTCGGCCGTGGCTTCGATCGCGTCGAACGTCAGCGATGCCGGCAGCGGCTTGCCGAACGAGAAGATTTCCCACAGCGCCACCACATCGTCGCGCGTCGCGGTCTCGTCGAGCGACACGCCGATGCGGGTCGCGCCGGCATGGCGCAGGTTGATGCCGCGTGCGGTCGCGGCGGCGTGGATCGCTTCGGTGTTGAAGCCGGTCTCGAACGTCAGCGTGTCGAAGAACGTCGCGTTGGTGCGCGTGAAGCCGAGCGTCTGCAGGCCGGCGGCCAGCGTGGCCGTCAGGCGATGCACGCGCTGCGCGATGCGCTTGAGGCCCTGCGGGCCGTGGTACACGGCGTACATCGACGCCATCACGGCCAGCAGCACCTGCGCGGTGCAGATATTGGAGGTGGCCTTCTCGCGGCGAATATGCTGCTCGCGCGTCTGCAGGGCCAGGCGGTAGGCCTTGTTGCCCTGCGCGTCGATGGTCACGCCAACCAGTCGGCCCGGCATCGAGCGCTTGAATGCATCCTTCACGGCCATATAGCCGGCGTGCGGGCCACCGAAGCCGAGCGGCACGCCAAAGCGCTGCGAGTTGCCGACGGCCACGTCGGCGCCCCATTCGCCCGGCGCGGCGATCAGCGTCAGCGCCAGCAAGTCGGCGGCCGCCACCACCAGGCCGCCGGCGGCGTGCACGGCGTCGGCAATGGCGCGGTAGTCGTTGACGTCACCGTTGACGCCCGGGTACTGCAGCAGCACGCCGAATGCGTGGGACGAAGCTGCGTCGGCAGCCGGGCCGACCTTGACTTCGATGCCCAGCGGCCTGGCGCGCGTGCGTACCACTTCCAGCGTCTGCGGCAGGACGTCGTCGGCCACGTAGAAGGTGTTCGACGCGTGCTTGTTCACGCGCTGCAGCAGCGTCATGGCTTCGGCCGCGGCCGTGCCTTCGTCCAGCATCGACGCGTTGGCGATATCGAGGCCGGTCAGGTCGGTGACCATCTGCTGGAAGTTCAGCATGGCCTCCAGGCGGCCTTGCGAGATCTCGGGCTGGTAGGGCGTGTACGCGGTGTACCAGGCCGGGTTCTCGAAGATATTGCGCAGGACCACGGCCGGGGTCAGCGTGTTGTAGTAGCCCTGGCCGATAAAGCTCTTCAGGACCTTGTTCTTGCCTGCCAGCTTGCGCAGCTTCGCCAGTGCGGCTTCCTCGGCCAGCGGTTCGGTGAATTCGCCCATCGGCATGCCGTCGCGGCGGCGGATGGCTTGGGGAATCACGGCGTCGATCAGCGCGGCGCGGCTGTCGTAGCCGAGCACCTTGAGCATGTGCTGCTGTTCGGGCGTGTCGGGGCCGATATGGCGGGAGGCGAAGGCGTCGCGCGCCTCCAGTGCGGCCAGCGTGGGCCGGTTACCTTGGGCGGCGGTCATGGGAAGCGGGGCGTTCATGGCAAGAACCTCGTTGGGGGCGCGGTGGCAGGTGGTCAGCCATGCCGCCGCGCGTCAATACAGTGGCCGGCCGCTACTGGATGCAGGGCCGGCGGGCGCGGCGTCAGGCGCCGACGCTGGCCTTGTAGGCGTCGGCCGACATCAGGCCGTTGACGTCGTCGCTGTTGGCCGGCTTGATTTTGAACAGCCACGCGTCGAAGGCGTCGGCGTTCACGCTTTCCGGCGCGGCCGTGGCGGCCTCGTTGACGGCGATGATTTCGCCGGCCACCGGGGCGTAGATGTCGGAAGCGGCCTTCACCGATTCCACCACGGCGAGCGCGTCGCCGGCGCCGACCGACTTGCCCACTTCAGGCAGTTCCAGGAAGACGATATCGCCCAGCGCGTCCTGCGCATGGTCGGTGATGCCGATGGTCAGGGTGCCGTCGGCTTCGACGCGCACCCACTCGTGCGACTCGGTGTATTTCAGGTCAGCGGGGAAATTCATGAGGGTTCTCCGGATTCAGATTTGTTCTTGGTTCAGGCGCCTGCCATCGGTCGATGGGGCAGGCGCGATGGGCGACCGTTGTGGTGGGCCGGGGCGTTGCCGCCTCAGCTCACGAGTGCCTTGCCATTACGCACAAACGGCAGTTTAACCACAGTCGCCGCGAGTTTGCGGTCGCGGATCTCCACCTGCACGGTGTCGCCCACCGCCACGCCCATCGGCAGGCGTGCGAAAGCGATCGACTGCGACAGGGACGGGCTGAAGGTGCCGCTGGTGATTTCGCCATCACCGGCAGCGGTGATGACCTTCTGGTGCGCGCGCAGCACGCCGCCCTTGTCACGCAGGATCAGGCCGAGGAACTGCTGGCGCTGGCCGGCGGCGGCGAGCGCCGCCTTGCCGGTGAAATCTCGCTCGCTCAGCAGATCCACGGTCCACGCCAGGCCTGCGTCGAGCGGCGAGGTGTGGATATCCATGTCCTGGCCGTACAGGTTCATGCCGGCTTCCAGGCGCAGGGTGTCGCGCGCGCCGAGTCCGGCGGGGCGCACGCCGGCCGCGTCGAGCTTTTCCCATACGGCGGCAACGTTTTCGGCGGGCACCACGAGTTCAAAACCGTCTTCACCGGTGTAGCCGGTGCGCGCGACCATGATCTCGCCGATGGCAGGGTCCTGGACCACGATGGCGTTGAAGGGCTTGAGGGCGTCGGACGGCTGGGTGGACGGGAAAGCGCTCCACACCTTGGCGCGGGCATTGGGGCCTTGCACGGCGACGATGGCGAACGGCAGCGTGCCGGCGGGTGCTACGTCGTCACGGCGCGGGGTGATGGTCACGCCGCTGCCGGTTGCGTCATTGCGCGCGCGGATCCATTCGATATCGCCGAGCGCGGTGCTGGCGTTGACCACGAGGCGGAAGCGGTCCTCGGCGAAAAAATAGACGATCAGGTCATCGATCACGCCGCCTTTCTCGTCGAGCATGCAGGAGTACAGCGCCTTGCCGGCCGTCTGCAGCTTGTCGACGTTGTTGGCCAGCAGGCCGCGCAGGAAGGTGCGGGTGTTCGGACCGGCGAGGTCGACGACGCACATATGCGACACGTCGAACATGCCCGCGTCGGTGCGCACGGCGTGGTGTTCCTCGATCTGGGAGCCGTAGTTGACCGGCATGTCCCAGCCGCCGAAGTCGACCATGCGGGCGCCGAGGGCGCGGTGGATGGCGTTGAGGGGCGTGGCCTGGAGCGTCATGGGAATCCTCGGGGGCAATCTCGGTTTCGAAAACGAAAAAAGGGTCATCCGCCGCAACGCTTGCTTCGCTCGAATAGCGTCGCAATCCGCTGCGGCGGATGACCCCTCTGTCCTCGATACCTGAGAGATTACGAGGTGGCCCCGCTTAGCAGGTCCGACCCTCGCGCGCCCCTTCGGTGGACACGCTCGCCATGGCTGGCGGGTGCCGCTCTCCAGAGTGCGGCATGCATCGTGTGCATGTTGCATGCCGATCCGAACGGTCCATGGTGCCTGAGAGTTTTCGGGTGATACCCCTTCGGCGGCGCAATGCAATGCGCGCTCTCCCGGTCGGATGCGCGCAATGTACGGGAGGGTCCTGCCTTTGTCAACGCGGCAGGCCCGCCCGTTATCGCCTCAAGCGATTGCCGTCAGCGCCGGTTAGCGGTGATGGTGGTTGTCGTCCGTCACGACGTTACCGACCACGCCGCCGAGTGCTGCGCCGCCGAGCGTACCGACCGCACTACCGTTGGTGAGCACGGCACCCCCTACGCCACCGGCCGCGGCGCCGATGGCGGTATTACGTTGCTTAGGCGTCATATCGGAACAGCCGCCCGCCAGGGCAGCTACCGCAACGCCGACCAGTGTCGCCTTGCCAAGGGCTCGTAGAGTTCTCATGATTGGCTCCGGAAGTGACTTCAATGGGCTCGGGGCAGATCGGAATCCATCCCGCCATACTGATTAGAAGCCGCGATATGCCGCAGGTTTTGGGACTTACCAAGCGTTACTTCCGTAACATCCGCGGCAAGAAAATAGCGACTTCCGCTGACAGAACGCCCGCTGACGGGCGTGTTAACATGGCGCGGCTTCGCGCCGGCCCCCGGCATGCTGCGGCATGTTGCGTACCAGGCGCCTCCGCCGCCCCCCCCCGACGCACCTCCAGCCAGACATCCCACGCATGACCCACGGCCTGAACGCTGCCCAATCCGAAGCCGTCCGCTATCTGGACGGGCCCTGCCTTGTCCTTGCCGGCGCGGGTTCGGGCAAGACCCGCGTGATCACGCAGAAGATCGCGCACCTGATCGAAGACAAGGGCTTCGAGCCGCGCCATATCGCCGCCGTCACGTTTACGAACAAGGCGGCCAAGGAGATGCAGGAGCGCATCGGCAAGCTGATGGAGGGCAAGACCTCGCGCGAGGGCAAGCGCTTGCCGCTCAAGCAGCTCACGGTGTGCACGTTCCACTCGCTCGGCGTGCAGATCCTGCGCCTGGAGGCCGAGCATGTGGGCCTGAAGCCGCAGTTCTCGATCATGGATTCGGACGATTGCTTCGGCCTGATCCAGGAGCAGCTCGGCACCACCGACAAGAAGCTGATCCGTGGCGTGCAGAGCACCATCTCGCTGTGGAAGAACGGCATGGTTGACCCGGAAGCCGCCATCGCGCAGGCCGCCAACGCCGACGAGCACCAGGCGGCGCTGGTCTACCGCAATTACGTGGCTACGCTGAACGCCTATCAGGCGGTGGATTTCGACGACCTGATCCGCCTGCCCGCCGAACTCTTCGCGCGCAATGAGACAGTGCAGCTCAAGTGGCAGAACCGCCTGCGCTATTTCCTGGTCGATGAATACCAGGACACCAACGCGTGCCAGTACCAGCTGCTCAAGCTGCTGGCGGGCGGCTCGCACCTGCGCGCGCCGGCGTTCACGGCGGTGGGCGACGACGACCAGGCCATCTACGGCTGGCGCGGCGCCACGCTGGACAACCTGCGCCTGCTGCAGACCGATTTCCCGGACCTCAAGGTCGTCAAGCTCGAGCAGAACTACCGCTCCACGGTGCGCATCCTGGAGGCGGCCAACGCGGTCATCGCCAACAACCCGAAGCTGTTCGACAAGAAGCTGTGGAGCGAGCACGGCATGGGCGACCCGATCGCGATCTATCCGATGAACGACGAGGAGCACGAGGCCGAGTCCGTGGTGTTCCGCCTGTCCGCCCACAAGTTCGAACGCCGCGCGCAGTTCCGCGACTACGCCATCCTGTACCGCGGCAACCACCAGGCGCGGCTGTTCGAGCAGATCCTGCGGCGCGAACGCATTCCGTATGTGCTGTCGGGCGGGCAGAGTTTCTTCGACAAGGCCGAGATCAAGGACATCTGTGCGTACCTGCGGCTGATCGCCAACCCGGACGATGATCCCGCCTTCATCCGCGCCATCACCACGCCGCGCCGCGGCATCGGCAACACCACGCTTGAGGTGCTGGGCACGTTCGCCGGCCAGGCCAAGGTGTCGCTGTTCGAGGCGGCCATGATGGGTGGCATCGAAGCGAAGCTGCAGCCCCGCCAGCTCGAGCCGCTGCGCGTGTTCTGCGAATCGATGGTGCGCCTGGCCGATCGCGCGACCAAGGATCCGGCCAGCGTGGTGCTGGACGACATGATGGAAGGCATCCACTACGAGGCCTACCTGTATGACGCGTTCGATGAGCGCCAGGCCCAGTCGCGCTGGACCAATACGCTGGAGTTCCTCGAATGGCTCAAGCGCAAGGGCACGCGGCCCGAGCCGGCGGGCGAGGGCGAAGCCACCGGCTTCGACAATGCGGATGGCTTCGGCAGTGAAGGCAAGAACCTGCTTGAACTGACCCAGACCGTGGCGCTGATGAGCATGCTGGAAGGGCGCGAGGAAGACCCCGACGCAGTGCGGCTTTCGACGCTGCATGCCTCGAAAGGCCTGGAGTATCCGCACGTATTCCTGGTCGGCGTGGAAGAGGGCATCCTGCCCCACTGCCGCGAAGACGAGGACATGGCCGACGAGAAGATCGAAGAGGAGCGCCGCCTGATGTACGTAGGCATCACGCGCGCCCAGCGCAGCCTGCATATCAGCTGGTGCAAGAAGCGCAAGCGCGCGCGCGAGACTTATTCCTGCGAACCGTCGCGCTTTATCGGCGAGATGAAGCTGGAAGAGGCGCCCCCGCCGAAGGACGAGATGCCGGCGATGAGCCCCAAGGATCGGCTTGGCGCGCTGAAGGCCTTGCTCGGCAATGGCGGCAAGACGGCGCCCGGTTGAGCGCTGCGTAAAACCGTGGACCTACCGCGTGCCTGAAGCAGCAAGCTGCACGTAGCGCGAGCCGCGCTGCCCCTGCGTGAAATCGAGCGTGAAATCGCCCACATCGACGCGAGCCTGCAGCGCGCGCCGCAATTCCACAGCGCCATTGCGGCGCCACGCACCCAGTGCGCGCACCAGCCAGGCGGCGCCGATATAGCCGGCGATGGTCGCGGGTGAGGGCGGCTCGTCAAGGTATTGCTTCATGCGGGCCACGTGCTCCTTGACCACGCGCAGCGTGGCGGCCTGCGGTCCGGGCGCAACCTGCGTCAGCACCATGCCGCCCGGATAGCCCGCGCCGAGCACTTCGCGCGCCACCGTGGGGCTGACCGCGGACAAGCCGACCAGGAATCCGTACCAGCCTTGCGCGGCCAGGGCCCGGCCCAGGCTTGCATAAGCCAGTGTGTCCCCCGCCACGATTACCGCACCGGGCCGTTGCGCCGCGATGGTGCGCGCGGCGGCGTCCGGGTTGCCGCCCAGCGGCACCGCGCGAGTGCCCATCGTGGCTTCGAGCGCCCCCAGCCACGCGGCGCTGTTGCCGGTAGCGGAGGCGGCGAACTCCGCCGAGACCGCCAGCGCCACGCGCGTCAGCCCGTAGTCGCGCAGTTGTTTTACGGCGGTGTCGAGTTCGGCCCGGTAGTCGGCGCGCGTGAACCAGACGTTGTCCGCGTTCAGGGCCAGGCCCGAGAGCGGCGCCACGATCTGCACGCCGCGCCGGTGCAGTTCGGGCGAGGCCGCCAAGGCCGGCAACAGCCGGTCGCCGGGACCGAACAGCAGTTCGGCATGCTCACCATCGGCGAGCGACAGCGCTTGCGCGAGCGCCGCGCGCGGATCAGCATCGGCGTCGCGCACGACATGCGCAATCCGCACCGGACCACCGGCGGCGTTGGCCGCGTCGAACATGACCTTCGCCCCGGCCAGGTAGTCACGCGCCAGGTCGGCCTGGGCGCCGCTTCGGTCGAGCAGGTGGCCGACCACGACGGTGCGCCGCGCCTGGGCCAGGGCAAGCGGCCCGGCGGCCACCCCGCCAAGTGCGGCCATCAACTGGCGCCGGCGCGGGGAGGGGGGCAGCGCTTCGCCGCGCAGGGATGGGTACGAAAAACAAGGCAGGATCGAGGGCATGGGAAGGGGATGGCTGGCTGTCCGGGCAGTGGCTGCCGGAGATGCGGGGCGCAGCGTATCCGGCACGTATGACAAAACTGTGACGAAATACCCCCGCCGACGAGGGGGCTGGCCGTGCCATGCGACCGTCGGGCTTGACGCGCGTCAATTCCTTACCGGCGTCGGGGAACTAGCATGGATCGTCAAACTCCCCGATCCGACCGCCCCCATGCACACGTTCACCACGCCATCCGCGGCCATCGATCGCCGCGCCCTCTCCGATTTCCGCGCGCTGGCCGGCCGCATCGACGGCAACGGCCCGCGCTACACGTCCTACCCGACGGCCGACCGCTTCCATGGCGGCCTCGATGCATCGGCCTACCACGCCGCGCTGGCGGACTGCCGCGCCGCGGCGCCGGCGCCGTTGTCGCTGTATCTGCACATCCCGTTCTGCGAGAACATCTGCTACTACTGCGGCTGCAACAAGGTCATCACGCGCGATCACGGGCGTAGCGCCAAGTACGTGAGCTACCTCGGCCGCGAGATGGCGCTGACCGCGGCCCACCTCGGCGGCCGCCGGCAGGTGCTGCAATCGCACTGGGGCGGCGGCACCCCGACCTTCCTGAACCCGGCCGAGATGCGACGCGTGATGGCCTCGCTGCACGAGCATTTCGACCTGCCGGCCGACGGCGAGCACTCGATCGAGATCGATCCGCGCCGCGTCGACTACGAACGCATGGCGTTGCTCGCCGAGCTCGGCTTCAACCGCGTCAGCCTGGGGGTGCAGGATTTTGACCCGGAAGTGCAGCAGGCCATCCACCGCATCCAGCCGTTCGAGGAAACCCGCGCGGTGGTCGACGCCTCGCGCCAACTCGGATTCCGGTCGGTCAGCCTGGACCTGATCTACGGGCTGCCGCACCAGACCACGGCGCGCTTCAACGCGACCGTGGAGCGGGTGCTGACACTGCGGCCCGACCGGCTCTCTGTCTACAGCTACGCGCACCTGCCGCATGTCTTCAAGCCGCAGCGGCGCATCGACGAAAACGCGTTGCCGAGCGCGGGCGAGAAGCTCGATATCCTGGTCTCCACGATCGAACGCCTGACCGCCGCCGGCTACGTCTACATCGGCATGGACCACTTCGCGCTGCCCGACGACGACCTCGCCGTGGCGCAGCGCGAAGGCCGGCTGCAGCGCAATTTCCAGGGCTATTCGACGCATGCCGGCTATGACCAGCTTGGCTTCGGCATTTCCGCGATCGGTGCCGTGGCGGGGCGCTACGTGCAGAGCGCGCGCACGCTCGATGATTACTACGCCGCAATCGACGCCGGCCGGCTGCCGGTCATGCGGGGCTTCACGATGGAAGCCGACGATCACCTGCGCCGCGAGATCATCGGGGCGCTGATGTGCAATGGCGTGCTCGACATCGCGCAGATCGAGGCACGCCATGGCATCGATTTCGCCAGCACGTTTGCCGCCGAACTTTCGGATCTTGACCGGCTTGGCGCAGATGGCCTGGTTCGTCGCGAGCCGGGCCGCATCGAGGTGACCATGCTGGGCCGCCTGCTCGTGCGCCGCGTTGCCATGGTGTTCGACCGCTACCTGCGCGAAGACGCTGCCAGGTCGCCCGTTGCCCCGCCGGCAGCCAATGACGACGCCCAGCCGGTGCGGTTCGTGCCGCGCTATTCCCGCGTGGTCTGATCCGGAGGCGCCGGTCCCGGCGCGCAACCAACAGGCGAAAAAAAGCCCGCGATCCAGTCGCGGGCTTTTCTGTCTGTGCAGCCGGTGTTACTTGGCGGCGTTGGCCATGTAGTCGGCGGCCGCCAGCACGTCGGCATCCGGGCCGGCATAGCCGCCCTTGGGCGGCATCACGCCCTTGCCCTTCAGCGCGTAGTTGTGGACGGCGTCCATGCCTTCCTTCAGGCGCGGCGCCCAGGCGGCCTTGTCGCCGAACTTGGGAGCCCCGGCAACGCCGGCAGCGTGGCAGGCGGCGCAGACCTGGTCATAGACCTTCTTGCCCACTTCGGCGGAAGCCGCGGCAGGTGCTGCGGCCGGAGCCGGCGCAGCAGCAGCGGGCGCGGGCGCCGCTGCAGGAGCCGGAGCGGCGGCAGCAGCAGGTGCGGCACCGGCGTCCGATGCCGCGGCGGTGGCCGGAGCAGCGGCGGCAGGGGCCGGAGGCTCGGGGAACTTGGCGCCACCGGCGTCAGCCATGTAGACCACGGCGCGGCCCAGTTCGTAGTCGGAGTAGTCGTCCGGCGTGGTGCCGGCGCGCGCCTGCATGGCGCCCTTGCCGTGCAGCACCGATTTCAGCAGGCCATCGAAGCCCTGACCGATGCGGCCGGCCCAGTCGCCCGAGTTGCTGTACTTCGGCGCGCCCGCGGCACCCGTGGCGTGGCACGCGGCGCAGACTTCCTTGTAGACCTGCTCGCCGGTCTTGAAGACGCGCGGTGCGTTGGCGTCCTTGATCTCGAGCGAAGCGACCGGCTTGATGCGGTCATTGATGGCTTCCGCCGTGGTGACCGAACCGGCACCTTCCTTGGAGCCGTGGCCGACAAAATTGACCAGCAGGATGATCACGATGATCGGGACCAGGAACGCAGCGATCACCACTGCGATCAGCTGCTTCGGCGTCTTGATGGGAGACTCGTGTTCGTCGTGTTGGTGTTGGACGTCGCTCATACAGAACTCTCAGTTTTGCAGGAAACCTTCAGCCGCTCACGCTCGGCTTGATTTATCGGGCCCTTGAACGTCTGGGTCCTTCTGATTGCGTGGTTCAGAACTGTCCCCCGTTTGCCAACGCGGTGCCGCTGCGTCTTGACGGAAATAGCTCGCGATTATAGCCCCAAAGGCCTCATGGCTGGGCCAAAAGAGACGGTTCCGAGACGTTGGGCGATGCCCCCGGATTCGCGCGCATGGACGCCTCCGCGCAAACGCGGTATCCTATGCGACTTCCCAGCGGCGGCATTCGCCCGCCGCACCGGTTGCACCCCGTGGCAGACCCTGCCGCCAGTGCCAGACCACTTTCCGCGCGCCCGTAGCTCAATGGATAGAGTACTGCCCTCCGAAGGCAGGGGTTGCTGGTTCGATCCCAGCCGGGCGCGCCAAATTTCCCGAAATGATTCCTTGCGTTCCGGCTGGCATTCCGCCTCCAGGCCGACAGCGCCTTGGCAAGGACCGAATCGAAGCGCCCCCGTTTGTGACACTTTGCGCAAGCTGCTTAATTCCGACCTAAGGATGTTTCAATTGTCTTAACAAGGGGGCGGACTTAGAGTGCCACTGAGGCCTCTCCCTGCAGAACGCTCCCCGTTTCTGACAGGACATTTGGAAAGCGCGGCATGTCCGCGCTTCTTTTTTGTCTCTTGCCACTGCGGAGGGGTGTCGCCGCCGGCCCCTGTACAGGAATATGCCGGTTGGCCTGCGGCGCGGCGATTCTCGTCGCCGGCTTGATGCGGGCTTGCGTGTAGGACCGAGCCGGATACCCACGGGGCCGCCAATGCGCCAAGACTTCCAATTGTCCCAAGGGCGGAGACCACCATGGCGAGCAAGATTTCCCCCGTCGTTGCCGCGCACGAGAGGATGCCGGCCGGTTCGGAAGCCGGTGACGACCACGGGCTGGCCGAGCCGCAAGGTAGTGCGGCGTGGATCGAGAGCGACGATCTGCTGGAGCGGATGCAGTGGATGCGCGCCTCCAACCGCCGGGTTGTCGAGCGCAGCGAGCAGTTGGTGACCGAGAGCATCCGGCTGCTGGCACGGATCGGTTACCGCTGAGCAGCGACAGGACCAGGGCCCGACGCGCTGCGCGCGGCCAGGACGAAACGCCGCAGCGACTGACCGTGCCCGGCTGGACGGTGGAACCTCCGGCAGTCAGTACCGCTGTTGGTCGTTGCGTCCCTTGATATTGCCCGCCACACCGCCCGCCACCGCGCCGATGGCCGCACCGGTCCAGCCGCTCCCGCCTGCGATGGCGGCAATGCCCGCGCCGGCGGCGGCACCGATGGCAGCCCCCGAAACCGTCCCCTGCTGCTGCGGTGTCATGCCCGTGCATGCGGTCACGCTGGCCACCGCCAGCGCCGCGCCGATCCATTGAAGTCGTTTCATGGCCTCGCCTTATTTCTTGCCCTGCAGTCCAGGCACCACCAGCTCGAACCAGATGGTTTCGAGCACCGGCCGCTGCAGGCGGTCGGGGTGGGCGGCATACCAGCGGTCCACGCCGTCGCGGACCGAGTCCAGCGTATGGCCTTTCAAGCCTCGCGCCAGGCGCGGCACGATGGTCTGCGAGTCCGGCGGGACATTGCCGGCGTGGTAAGCGACATCGACCTGCACCACATTGGCGATGCCGACCAGATAGGCCTTCTTCATCTGCTCCGTCGACTCAGTCCACTGCTTGCCCGTCACGAGCGGAACCTCGTCTGCGCTGGCCACGCCGGATGCCATGGCCAGCGCCATGCACGCGGCGGCAGTCCATGCGTGCAGCTTCTGCCTGGTTGTCATTGCACACTCCCGTGCGGACCAGGTGCGCGGCGGTCCGCCTTACCGTCGCGCCTGGTTCCGGGCAGCGGGTGCCGGTTGGCGCGCTTTCATATTAGTCGCTATTCCAGTGATCGCTACGCCGCCATGCACCCGCGCCCGGCAACGCCGGCAGCCGAAAACTTTCATATCGCCGACTACGTCCACGTCGCCCATGTGCTGATAGATTCGCCTGAATCGACGTACTCGATCGGGGAGGGCGAAACATGGCACGCACTGCGCGGACAGCACTGGCGGCACGGATCCGGCGTATCGCAGGCCCGGGCCTCGCGGCCCTCGCTTTGGCGCTGTCCGCCGGCGGCAGTGCCGCATCGCCGCTGGACCTGCCCGGGTCGCTGCCCAATATGGTTGGCATCGGCGTGGGCTCGACCACCGAGTTCGCCGGTGGTAAAGACCGCACCATCGGCGTCGTGCCCGGCGTGCGCTACGTGACCCCGGGCGGCCGGCTGCTCGAATGGTACGGCCCTTACGCGCAATTCAACTTCGGCGGGCTGACCGGCTGGCAGTGGGGACCCGCGGTGTCGCTGCGCCTGGGACGCAGCGGTGTCGACGACCCGGTGGTGTCGCGCCTCCACGAGATCGACACGACCGTCGAGGCCGGCGGCTGGTTCGGCTACGAGTACCTGCACGAAGGCGCGATCCCGTTCCGCCTGCGCGGCGGCATCAACGTGATGACGAATGCGGGCATCGTCTACGGCGGCGCGCGCGTCAGCGCCAACGCCTCGGCGTGGGTGCCGATGCACCGACGCGTCTATGCTGGCGTCGGCCTCGGTGCGAGCTGGGTCAGCGACAGCTTCAACCGTACCTATTTCGGCGTGACCGACGGCGATGCAGCCGCGAGCGGGCTGCCGGCCTACAACCCGGGAGGCGGGCTGGAGCAGTACACCGGCTGGCTCGCGCTGCTCTACCAGATCGACAGGAACTGGTATGCCGGGGCCATGGTTTATGGGCAGCGGCTGACCGGCGACGCGGCCAACAGTCCCATCGTTACCCAGCGCGGCACGCGCAACCAGATCACCTATGGCGTGGGCCTGGGCTACACGTGGCGCTAGCGCAGGACAGGTGTCGCGCCTGCAACAGATTGTCCATCCTTGCCGAGACGAGGGGGCGTCACACCCGACATCGTTTTGGCGCGCTGGCGCGGTTGCCCCAACACGCGCCGTGCATCACGGTTGAAACACTTCTGCCTGATTGTGGGGATGCCTTCGCGGTCACGCATCGCAATACGTCTCCAGTCGGTGCGTTGGCGCACATGGCGCGCAATTTGCGTCGCTGAACCCCTGGACGGGCCGCCATCGCCCGCTCTCCCTTGTGCATGGCGGCCCCGGGATGTCAATGCGGAGGTTCGCCATGCCTGCACTGTCGAAAGACCTGCTTGCGTCACTGCGCACGGCCGTGCGCGGCAAGGTACTGCTGTCCGGCGAGCCCGGCTACGACGAATCGCGCGCAATCTGGAATGCCATGGTGGACAAGCGCCCCGCCGTGGTGGTGCAGTGCGCCGGAGTTGCCGACATCGCGGCAGCGGTGGCCTTTGCGCGTGACAACGGCCTGCTGCTCGCCGTGCGCGGCGGTGGCCACAATATTGCCGGCAAGGCGCTCTGCGATGACGGCGTCGTCATCGACCTGTCCGCCATGCGCGCCGTCCATATCGACACCGGCACACGGCGCGCCTGGGTAGAGCCCGGTGCGCTGCTGGCCGACTTCGACCACGAGGCCCAGGCTTGTGGGCTGGCGACGCCGCTGGGCATCAACTCGACCACGGGCGTGGCCGGGCTGACGCTTGGCGGCGGCTTCGGCTGGCTCACGCGAAAGTACGGCATGACTGTGGATAACCTGCTGTCGGCGCAAGTCGTGACCGCCGATGGCCAGCGCCTTCACGCGAGCGAGCAGGCCCACTCCGACCTGTTCTGGGCCCTGCGCGGCGGCGGCGGCAACTTCGGCGTGGTGACGCTGTTCGAATTCCGGCTGCACGCGGTCGGACCGCAGATCCTGGCCGGGCTGCTGGTCTTTCCCGCCGCGGAGGGGCGCGCGGTGCTCAGCCAGTACCGCGTGTTCACCGAGACCATGCCGGAAGACCTCAATATCTGGGTCGTGCTGCGCAAGGCGCCGCCGCTGCCGTTCCTGCCGACCGCCGTCCACGGCACCGACGTGGTGGTGCTGGCCGTGTTCTACGCGGGCGATCCGGCGCAGGGCGAGCCGCTGCTGGCGCCGTTGCGCAGCTTCGGCACCGTGCTCGGCGAGCACGCGGGCGCCATGCCCTACGTGGCCTGGCAGCAGGCATTCGATCCGCTGCTGGCGCCAGGCGCGCGCAACTACTGGAAATCGCACAACTTCACGCAGCTGCCGGACGAAGCCATCGACGCCATGATGGATTACTCCAGCCGCCTGCCGTCGCCGCACTCCGAGATCTTCATCGGGCAGGTCGGCGGGCGGGCCAACAGCGTTGCCGCCGATGCCACGGCCTACCACCACCGCGATGCGCGCTATGTCATGAACGTCCATACGCGCTGGGAAAGCCCCGCCGAGGACGCGGCCTGCGTGGCCTGGGCGCGCGACTTCTTCCGCGCCACCGAGCCCTATGCGACCGGCGGCGTGTACGTGAACTTCCTGACCGAGGATGAAGCGGGCCGCATCAGCGCGGCCTATGGGCCGAATTTCGAGCGCCTGGCGCGCATCAAGCAGAAGTACGACCCAGGCAACCTGTTCCGCGTGAACCAGAACATCGCGCCGGCTGCCTAGCCGCATGGCCCGGACATGCGCCTTGCTATGATGCGCGCATGTCCGGCGAATTCCTCATCCCCCACCACGAGTACGACATCACCGCGATTCGCGCGCAGGGCGCGGGGGGGCAGAATATCAACAAGGTGTCCAACGCCGTGCACCTGCGCTACGACGTGAACGCGTCCTCGCTCGCGCCGGACCACAAGGCGCGCCTGCTGCAGCTGCATGACCACCGCATCACGCGTGATGGCGTGGTGGTCATCAAGGCGCAGCAGCATCGCAGCCTTGAAATGAACCGCGAAGATGCCATCCGGCGGCTACACGAACTGGTGGCCAGCGTGGCGACACCGCCGCGCACGCGCCGCCCGACCCGCCCGACGCTGGCTTCGCGCAAACGCCGCCTGGAAGGCAAGAGCCAGCGCAGCCAGGTGAAAGCGCTGCGTGGACGCGTCACGGAGTGAGTGCGGGTAGTTCACGGCTCGCGTGCGCCATGGCAGCGACGGGCCGCCGATAGGCCGGGAAATAGCCATGGAGATCGCCGGCCGAAGCGATGCGCCCGGCCGAGAGCGACTGGTAGGCCTGCCGGTTGACGACCACGCGCTGCGTGCGGAACACATGCGTGTCCGGCGAAAACCCACGCTTGAATGCGTGCAACGAGTCCACAGCGGAGCCAAGGCCGCCACCAAGATGCAGCCGCGAGAAGCCATGCATGCGGCCCCATTCGCGCGCGGTGTGGATGATGATCTTGGTTGGCTGGCGGTGGCGGTAGTCCCAGTCGGACCCGGACAGGTGGTACTGCATGATGCCCGAGCGCCGGGACAGCGTGAACAGCGCGCCGCCGATGACTTCGTCCGCTTCTTCCGCCACCATCAGCAGCAGGTCGTCGCCCAGCTCTTCCACCAGGGAGCGGTAGTACTGCCCGTCGAAAAAGTAGTACTCCGCCGCACTGCGGCGCGTCATGGTCTCGTTGTAGAGGTCGATGAAGCGTGACAGCGCGTCAAAGTCGCGGTCCAGCCGCACCGTCACGCCTGCGCGCCGGGCGCGGTTGATGCCGAGCTTGTGGCGTGACTGGGTTTCCTGCCAGTGCTTTTCGGGCGCCTTGCTCAAGTCGATCGAAACGGTCTGGCCCTGCTCGAGCACGAGCCCCAGCGAACTCTTCCAGTGCGTGTTGAGCAGCGGGTGCAGCCGCAGGAACCAGGACACGCAGCCGGCTTCGCGCAGCATCGCTACCGCGGCGCAGAATGCCGCATCCGCGAAATTCGCCGGCGCCCCGATGCTCACGAGCGGGCCGCCATAGCCGTAGGCCGAGGTGGCGTCCCACAGGTCCCCGATGATGGGGCGACGGATGTACGGGACCAGCAATTCATGGTCGCCATCCGTCGCGTGCACGGCGAACGCCTGGCCGCGCTCGCTGTTCTGCGCCGCCTTCATCCACGCCGGCGTGTGGTAGCAATCATGGCTGCAGCGCTCCAGGGCGGCGCGCCACGCGGAACTGGTCGTGTCCAACAGCTTCGCTTGCATCTCTTGCCCCCTGACAGGATGCCTGCGGTGTCCGCCCCGGGTGCCGCCGTGGCGCTCCCGGACGAATCGCAGCGATGGATCGGATTTCAGCGTGCCGACTGCAGAGCCGCGATGCGCTGCTCGATCGGCGGATGGCTCGAGAACAGCGCCATCCACGATTTCCCTCCGGCAATGCCCATGGCCTGCATGTTCTGCGGCAGGCTGTCCGGCTCCTGGCCGCCGAGGCGGCGCAGCGCGGCGACCATCGGCGCCGGCGAGCCCATCAGGCCAGCCGCGCCCGCGTCGGCGCGGAACTCGCGGCGGCGCGAAAAGGTCGCGACGATGATGCTGGCCAGGATGCCGAAGATGATCTCGCAGACGATCACGGTGACCATGTAGCCGATGCCGGGCCCGCTCGACTCCTCATCGTTCTTGCGCAGCATCGAGTCGACGAAGTAGCCGACCACGCGCGCCAGGAAGATCACGAACGTGTTCACCACGCCCTGGATCAGCGTGAGCGTCACCATGTCGCCATTGGCCACGTGCGCCACTTCATGCGCCAGCACGGCTTCCACCTCGTCATGCGACATCGATTGCAGCAGACCGGTGGAGACGGCCACCAGCGAGCTGTTCTTCGTCGCGCCGGTCGCGAACGCGTTGGGCTCGCCCTCGTAGATCGCCACTTCGGGCATCGGCAGGCCCGCCTTCTGCGACAGCTTCTGCACGGTCTGCACGAGCCACAGTTCGGTGCTGGTGCTCGGGTGCGTGATGACCTGCGCGCCGGTGGACCACTTGGCGATGGTCTTGGACATCAGCAGCGAGATGAATGAGCCGCCGAAGCCCATCAGCGCGGCAAAGGCGAGCAGCATGCCGAAGTTGAGACCGTTGGCGGTCAGGAAGCGGTTCACGCCGAGGACGCTGGCGGTGATGCTGAGGACAAGCATGACGGCGAGGTTGGTCGCCAGGAAAAGCAGGACGCGTTTCATGAGAGTGGAACTGGACTACGGATAGGCGCGGACGAGCCGCAGGCGCGCGCGGCGCCTCCATGGCACGGCGCGCAGGAACGGTCATGCGCGGCGAATGCCGCGCAGGTGGGTGTCAGCCGCGTGGGGGACGCGGCAGGAGCGGAAGGTCCGGGTCGGGCAAGGCAGTCCCGGCGTAGCGCGGCGGCCTGGATTGGGCTGGGCCGGCGGCAAGACGGAACTCTGACCCGGGCAGAAGCTGCTCCGCAAGGTCGATGCCGGCTGGCGACGTGTCGGGCGCGTCGGCCGGATTCGCCGGAGCCGTGCTGCAAGATGCGGCATGTTCCGCCGCCTTGCACAGTCCAGCCGGATGGCTGTCCGCGTGCTGGGCGGCGTGGGCCACCTCCGTGACGGGCGCGACGGTACCGGCCCATGCCTGGAACGGCAGGAAGGCCAGCATCAGCACCAGCAGGAAGAGCCGGATATTGCGCACGCGGCAGCGGAAAATCAAGTGGAGGTTCCGGGAATTCTACAGGATGGCCACGGTGTGCGCGGTGACGTAATGAGCGCTAGCCAACGATGCGCGCGGCCGCTCGGGTGCCCCACCAGGCCGCCTCTTCGAACACCGACAGGCCCGACAGATCCGCGTGCGCGAACTGGATCGGACCGTCCACGGCACGCAGCGCATTCGTGCCGGCGTTGGCCAGGAAGCCGGGCAGCGGCGACGCCATGGCATGGCCGCGTGCCGTGATCTCCACCCGGTCGACGTGGCGCCAGAACCCGCGGCCATAGACTTCGCGCAGGTCGGTCACCGCATGGTCCATCAGTTCGGCGGCGCTGGCGTCGGCCAGCCAGCGCCGCACCTCGAGGGGCCGGGGCGGGCGGCCTAGCGCCGCGGCATCGAGCGGGCAATAGGCCGTGAAGACCGTGCGCGCCGGCGGCGCCTGCCGGATCAGCTGGTGCGTCGCGACTACATAGCCCAGCGCACGCGAGCCGTGGACGACGTTGTCCCAGGCCAGCGGCACGCCCGGTGCCTCGCCGGGAAAACCGCGCAGGTAAAAGCTCGACACCAGCCACGCTGCATGTGGCGGCAGATGGCGCGCCGGATCGAAGCCGAAGCGCGCGAGCGGCGTCAGGCGCGCGGCGACGTGCAGCGGCATCGCGCAGATCACGCGGCGCGCGCGCAGGCGCACGGTGCGCGGGGTGCCGTCGCGATCCGCCATGCCGGTGCAGAGTACGTCCACGCCCTCGCGCGATTCGTCGAGCCTGAGTGCCATGCCCGCACGATGCCAGTCCGCGCGCCCCGTCAGCGCGTCGATGCGTGCGGTCAGCTTCGACACCATGCCGTGCAAGCCGTCCGGCCAGGTCAGCACAGCGCCATCCGCGGCGTTGCGCGCATGGCCGCCGCGGCTGGCGAAGTAGTGCAGCCCCGCCCAGGCCGACACGGCATCATGGCCCGCGCCATAGTCGTCGCGGCAGCAGTAGTCGGCATACGTGTGCAACGTGGGCGACGTGAAGCCTTCGTCCAGCAGCCACTGGCGGAAGGTGCGTGCATCGAGCGCCGTCCACTTCGGGTCGCGCGAAGCGAGCGCGAGCGGGATCGCAAAGACCTTGCGGCCGTCATCGCCGTGCGCGTCGCGAAGCTCGCGGATGCGCGCGAAGAAGCGTGCATGCTGCTCGCGTTCGCCTGCACCGAGGCCATCCGTCGGCAGCAGGCCGTCATGCCACCGGCCGTTGCGGAAGTGGCGCTCCTCGGGCGCATGCACGATCACGCGTTCATCGAAGCGCGGGCGCACGCTGAACGGATCCTGCTCGATCACGCCGACGTCGGCGAGCATCTCGCGCATATGGGTCGATTCCGCCGACGGCAGCGGCAGGTAGTGCGCGCCGCGTGGGAAACCGAGGTCGCCAAACTGCCCGGCCGCGGTATTGCCGCCGAACTCGGGCCCGTCGATGACGATGAAATCGCGCAGGCCCGCGCGTGCGAGCTGCCAGGCGGCGGAAAGGCCCGCGGCACCGCTGCCGAGAATCGCGACATCCGTGCGTAGCTCCCCATCAGGCTTGGGCCACTGCGCGGCGTCGCGCAAGGCGTGCCCTTGTACCATGCCGGGCCGCAGCACGACCGGCGTGGGCTCGTACATGCCGACACCGGACAGGAAGCGGCGCGACGCATCGCCCAGCTTGCCGCAGCCGGCCAGCGCGGTCGACGCGCCGATCAGGAACGTGCGGCGATCCATCACCGTGCGCGCACCGTCGTATCAGCGGATGACATTGCCCCAGTCCCGCTCGAAGTCATGCACCAGCGACTGCTCGTTAAGCCGGTTAGGGTGGCCCGCGCGCGGTGCCATGTCGGGCGGGAAGCGGAACATCAGCGCGGTGCTGTCCGCATCCAGGAAGCGCATCGGCATGTCGTAGTGCGAGGGCGGCGTGTAGTCGCCGCGCTTGCCGGCGAGGATGAAACCCCATTCGCCGAATGACGGCACATAGGCGTGGTAAGGCCAGGTATGCAGACCGGCTTCGTGCAGCGTCGCGTCGATGCCCCAGAACGAGCGCGGCGCGTAGTACGGCGAGGTGGACTGCACCACGGCATAGCCCTTCTCGGCGAGATGCCTCGACAGCAGCCGGTACATCGGCACCGAGTACAGCTTGCCGAGCCCGAAATTGGACGGGTCAGGCAGGTCGACGATGATCGCGTCGAAGACGTCCGCGTTCTGCTCCATCCATTGCGCGGCATCGGCGTTGATGACCTTCACGCGCGCATCGCGCAGCGAGTCCCGGTTGAGCGCGCGCAGCGGCGCGCTGTGCGAGAACAGCGTAGTCATGGCCGGGTCCAGGTCGACCAGCGTCACATGTTCGATGTTCCGATGGCGCAAGATCTCGCGCAGCGCCAGGCCATCGCCGCCGCCGATCACGAGCACCGTGCGCGCCCACGGCAGCGCCTGCAGCACGGGATGCACCAGCGCCTCGTGGTAGCGGTGCTCGTCGCGCGAGGAAAACTGCAGGTTGCCGTTGATATAGAGACGCAGGTCGTCCTTCCAGCGCGTGATCACCAGCCGCTGGTACGGCGTCGATTCGCTGTGGATGATCTCGTCGCCGAACAGCCCGCGCTCGGCCCAGTGCGTAAGCCGGTCCGAGCCGGCAAAGCCCGCGCCGAGCAGCGCAATCACGACCAGTGCGCGCATCGTGCGCAGCGGCACCTGCGGCAGCTCGTCGCGGAACAGGCGCGTGGTGTAGAGCGCCACCGCCGCGTTGAGCATGCCGAACAGGAAACCCGTGCGCGACAGGCCCAGCCGCGGCGCCAGCACCAGCGGGAACACCAGCGACACCGCCAGCGCACCCAGGTAGTCGAACGTCAGCACGCGGCTCACCAGGTCGCTGAATTCGGCGCGGCGCGCGTTCAGGATGCGCATGACCAGCGGGATCTCCATGCCCACCAGCACGCCGGTCAGGAACACCAGCGCATACAGCGCCGTGCGGAACGGCGCCGACAGCCACGCGAACACCACGAACAGCAGCGCCGCCGAGATGCCGCCGAGCAGGCCGACCAGCACTTCGATGTCGATGAAGCGCGCGAGCACGTCCTCGTCCTTCACATAGCGCGACAGCCACGAGCCCACGCCCATGGCGAACAGGTAGCAGCCGATGATCGACGAGAACTGGAGGATGGAATCGCCCAGCAGGTAGCTGGACAAGGCGCCGGCGATCAGTTCGTAGCCAAGCCCGCAAGAAGCTACGATCAACACCGAAATGACAAGGGTACGGTCGCGCATCAGGCGGCGGTCTGGGGAATTTGCGAGGATCGGGAGATCGAGCGGATGAGACTGCGGATATACTTGCGGCGCATTCGCGCGCTGCCGGCGCAATCGTAGTCAAATGTCCCATGACATGCCCGGCATGGGTTCCATGTCACCGGACACCGGCGCTGTCGACAACCGCCACGGAAACAGCATGCAACCGATCTACGCCTACGCCCTGCACCTGCTGGCAAGCCTGGTACTGCTTGCCGTGTTCGTCGGAGTCTACACCAGGATCACGCCGTTCCACGAGTTCGCGCTGATCCGCCAGGGCAACATCGCGGCGGCGCTGTCGCTCGGTGGGGCGATCCTTGGATTCTGCTTCACGCTGTCGTCGTCGATCCAGCACAACGACACCTTTCCGACGTTCCTGACGTGGGCGGTCGGCGCCATGGTGGTCCAGGCGCTGGTCTACGCGGGCCTCACGCGCGCGCTGCCCGACATGGACGCCGCCATCGAATCCGACAATATCGGCATGGGGGCCCTGATGGGCACCATCTCGGTCACCGTGGGCGCGATCAACGCGGCCTGCCTGTCCTGAACCGCGCTTCGCGCGCATCCACGCCGCAAGGAGACCTGACATGAGCATCGGTTCTTTCATCAAGAAGCAGTTCATCGACATCCTCCAGTGGACGGAGGACACCGACGGCGTGCTGGCCTGGCGCTATCCGATGGAGGACATGGAGATCCAGTACGGCGGCAGCCTGACCGTGCGCGAGTCGCAGATGGCGGTGTTCGTCAACGAAGGCAAGATCGCCGACGTGTTCGGGCCCGGCATGTACAAGCTCACCACGCAGACGCTGCCGGTGCTGACCTACCTGAAGAACTGGGACAAGCTGTTCGAGTCGCCCTTCAAGTCCGACGTCTACTTCTTCAGCACGCGCCTGCAGATCGGGCGCAAGTGGGGCACGCCGCAGGCCATCACCATCCGCGACGCGGACTTCGGCATGGTGCGGCTGCGCGCGTTCGGCCTGTATTCGTACAAGGTCGCCGACCCGGCGAAGTTCTACAGCGAGATCAGCGGCACGCGCGCCGAATACACGCGCGATGAAGTGGAAGAGCAGCTGCGCAACCTGCTGATCGCCACCATGACCAACGCGCTTGGCGCGTCGTCGCTGCCGTTCCTCGACATGGCCGCCAACCAGGCGCTGATGTCGCAGACCATCCGCGAGCGGCTGGCGCCGGAGTTCGAGCGCTACGGCGTGGCGCTGGACAACTTCGCGGTCACCAATGTCTCGCTGCCGGAAGAACTGCAGAAGGCCATCGACACCCGCATCTCGATGGGCATGATGGGGGACATGGCGAAGTATACGCAGTACCAGGTCGCCAGTTCAATCCCGCTGGCCGCGCAGAACGAAGGCGGTGTCGCCGGCCTGGGCGCCAGTCTGGCTGCGGGCGCGGTGATGGGTCAGGCGATGGCCGGCGGTCTGGCCGGCACGGCGGGAGCGCCGGGCGTACCCGCCCCTGCGGTACCGCCCGCCACGGCGGCTACCGCTGCGGAAGATCCGGCCGCGCGCCTGCAGAAGCTCAAGGAACTGCTCGACAAGACGCTGATCACCCAGGCCGAGTTCGACAGCGCCAAGGCGGAGATCCTGAAGAAGCTGGTCGGCTGACGGGGCTGCATGCAACAGGTCAACTGTCCCGGTTGCGGCGCGGAGGTCGCGTTCCGTTCCTCCGCCGCCGTCATGGCCGTATGCGAGTACTGCCACAGCACGCTGGTCAAGGACGCCGACTCCGTCAAGGACATCGGCAAGATGTCGGCCGTGCTGGAAGACTACACGCCGCTGCAGCTCCACGCGTCGGGCCAATGGCAGGGACAGGGCTTCACGCTGGTCGGGCGCATCCAGCTGCGTTATGAAGCCGGGTTGTGGAACGAGTGGTATCTGCTGTTCGACGATGGCAGCGACGGCTGGCTGGCCGATGCATCGGGCCAATACATGCTTACGCGCCGCGTATCGCCGGAACTGGCCGCGGCCGAACAATTCGACAAGCCGCCGAAGTTCGAATCGCTGCGCCCCGGCGACAGCCTGTTTTACGACAAGCGCCGCTGGCTAGCGGCCGATGTGCGCACCGCGCGCTGCACCGGTGGCGAAGGCGAGTTGCCTTTCGTCGTCGGCACGGGCTGGACCGCGCAGGTGGCCGACTTCCGCGACGAAGGCCGCTTCCTGACGCTCGACTATGCCGACGGCTATCCGCCGGCCGTCTACACGGGCCAGCTGGTCACGCTGGACCAGCTCAAGGCCCAGCTGCTGCGCGGCGTCGATGAAGTCGGCCGTACGGCGGACCGCTATCGCGGCAAGGCGGTATCGCTGGCCTGCCCGAACTGCGGCAGCCCGATTGCCTATCGCGCCGGCATGGCCAGCTTCGTCGTCTGCGGCAGCTGCCACAGCGAGGTCGATTGCACCACCTCCACCGCCATCGTGCTCGAAAAGCACAAGGAGCTGGAGGCGCTGAAAACCAGCCTGGCGCCGGGCGATATCGGACAGATCGGCGGCAAGCCCTATGCCGTCCTCGGCCTGATGCAATGCACGGACAACGACGAGGACGAAGCGTCGACGTGGGTCGAATACCTGCTCTTCAACGAGGAGCGCGGCCTGTTCTGGCTGGTCGAGCAGGACAGCGGCTGGGACAAGGTCGAAGTGCTCGACACCTGGCCGCGCATGGCCTCGGCGGACGTCGCCACGTTGCAGGGCAAGAACTTCCGCAAGGGCTCCGACTACCGCAGCGAAGTCCTTTATGCCGCGGGCACGTTCAACTGGCGCGTGCGCGTGGGCGACAGTACGCAGCTCACGGAATTCGGCGAACCGGCGCTGCGGCTCACGCGTGAAACATCCGCGACCGAGATCGTCTGGACGCGCTCGAGCCCGGTCACGCGTATGCAGGTGGCGCAATGGTTCCCGCGAAACAAGGCGCTGATCGCGGCCGCCGCGCAGCCGGGCGCGGCCCTGCGCAAGAAGCCTGACAACGCCGACCTGGCGTTCTGCCGCAAGGCGGCGAAGTGGTACGCGATTGCGCTGGCCATCCTCAATGTGCCGGTGGCGCTGGTGAAGGACGGCGGCTGGATCACGCTGGCGTTCGGATTGCTGCTGCTGTGGGTGCCACTATGGCTGGTGGGCCGCTGGTCAGCCAAGGACTGATGACGTGCGACTTCTCTATCTGATCTACGGCCTGATCGTGCTGTTCGGCGCGACCTTCTACAACCTCGGGTCGGGCAGCGACTACAAGTCCGGCGGCTCGGGCGGTTCCGGCCGGGTATGGGGCGGCAGCAGCGGCGGTGGCAGTTGGTCGTCGGGTGGCGGGCACAAGTGAGACGCGCATCGTGAACGCCCCGCAATTGCCTTGCCCGGCCGTGCTCGGCCGCCACCTGCTGCTCGATCTGCAGGGCGTCGCGCCGGCATTGCTGACCGACGCGGCACTGGTCGAGCGCGTGCTGTACGCGTCGGCACAGGCGGCCGGCGCGACGCCCGTGGATGCGCGCTTCCAGCACTTCGGGCCGGGGCTCGGCGTGACGGGCGTGCTGCTGCTCAAGGAGTCGCACATCAGTATCCATACATGGCCCGAATACGGCTTCGCGGCTGTGGATATCTTCATGTGCGGCACGGCCAGGCCCGAACTGGCCGCCGAACATATCCGCGCCGCGCTGGCGCCGCGCGCCACGACGCTGCGCGACGAGGCGCGCGGCATTGCGGGTGCCGCCGAGGACGCTTCGGCAAGCTCGCCCGGTCTGGGCTAGACTACGCAAAACCCCGTAGTCACTACAGAGATTCCGGCTCTATGCGAATCGGCGAACTTTCCCGGCATAGCGGTTGCGATATTGAAACCATCCGCTACTACGAGCGCGAAGGCGTGCTCGACGCCCCGCAGCGCGAGGCCAACGGCTATCGACGCTACGGCGACACCCACCTGATGCAGCTCAATTTCGTGCGGCACTGCCGTTCGTTGGGCATGAGCCTGTCGGACGTGCGCCGGCTGCGCGATTTCGAGCGCAACCCGTCGCAGGACTGTGATGATGTCAACGCCTTGCTGGACCGCCAGATCGAACAGATCCACGCCCAGCGCGTGGCGCTGGAAGCGCTGGAAAGCCAGCTGCGCGCCTTGCGCGAGACCTGTCATCACCAGCACCAGGCCGCCAGCGAATGCGGCATCCTGCAGAATCTGCAGCAGGCCGCGGCCGGTGCGCCGTGCGAATGCCACGCGCCCGCCACTGGCCACGCCCACTGAACCGGGCGCGCCGCGCCGGCCATCTGCCTGTGCTACGATGGCCGTTCCTGCACCAGGCCGGTGCGGAGACAATCGAAGCCCTGCTGCCGGATGTTCGGATCAACGTTTTGCCGTTGCCGCGCTCCGTTCCGGGTTTCCTTACCTGATCCTGATTCCTGTTATCCGCGTGACCGCCATGCCAGCCCGCCATTCGCTGCCCACCGTACCTGCCCGCCCCGCGCGACAGGTACGCGCGCGCGCCGGCGCTCCCGCACTGGCCACGCGCATGACGCCCCGCCGCCGGGTCAGCGCTCCGCCTGATCCCGCCCGGTTCCCAGCCTGACAGTCCCACTACCAGGGGCCCGGGCCGAACCGGGCCCGAGCCTCACGCCTGCCGCGTGACACCGATGCGCCTTGCCGGCGCCGCGTGACGCTGCAACGCCGGCACTGATTCACCGCTTCACCGTTCACTGTTCCCTGATGTTCCCGCATGGTCCGTCGGCAAATGCCGTCCGGTCGCCGTGCCGGACTTAACCTGACCGCCACCGACACCTGACGGAGGATTAGCCATGACGGCCACCAACCCGACCGCAACGACCCTCTACCTGACCGAACTCGACGTCACGCGCCTGGAGCGCATGGCCAGCCGCCCGGGCGCGGCCCACATGGCCGATATGCTCGATGAACTGCTCGCGCGCGCGGCCATCGTGACGCCGCAGGAGATCCCGACCGACGTGGTCACCATGAACTCGCGCCTGGTCTGCGCGCTGCAAGGCGATGCCGCGCCGCGCCAGTGGACGCTGGTTTACCCCGACGAAGCCGACTTCGATGTCGGCCGCCTCTCCGTGCTGTCGCCGGTGGGCCAGGCGCTGCTGGGCGCTCGTGCCGGGCAGACCGTCAACTACCGCATGCCCGATGGCCGCGAACAGCACGTGACGGTCACCGAGATCACGTTCCAGCCGGAGGCCAGCGGCCAGTACACGCTTTGATCCTGTGGAACGGGGGCCGCAGGCCCCCCGGTGCCAATGGGCGCGCACCATGCGGATGGCGGTCCACACACGCCGTTCGTCACCAAGTCCGTCGTTTCACGACTAGCAACTCACCATTCGTCGCAGCGTCATTTCCGATGACGTAGCCAGTGACTAAGCTTCAGTCCGTGCTCGCACCGCAACAAAGATTGCGTGGCGGCAAGACGTTAGCTGGTCACACAAAGCAAGACGAAATCAGTTGAAGGAGTCCGAAATGATCGCCAGACGCATTCTTGGTGGCGCGTTCGTGGTAGCGGCTTTGGTCGCATCCGCCGCGGCGATGGCTGCCCCCGCCGCGACCAGCAAGGCCGGCAAATTCGATGTCTACGCCGATGCACTGCGTGGCAAGTTCGACCCGTTCGTGGACGGCACCAAGCAAGGGAAGTACGACGTTTACACCGACGGCGCACGCCAGGACCGCTACAACCCTTATACGGATGGCGCCCGCAAGGACCGCTTCAATCCCTATACGGACGGGGCGGCCGTCTTCAGCGGCGAGATCTCCGCGAGCTCGACCGACAACTCGCGCACGGGTGACGGCTCGCTGTACGGGTATCGCGTCTGACGTACTTGCCCGGGTTCTCCCAGGACCTGCAGCGGCCACCTCGGTGGCCGCAAGTTTTCTCTCCCGCCTGCCCGGCAGACCTCCTCCTTCTCTCTGCGCCGGGCAGGCGATTTTTCCCCTGATGATGACAAGCTGAGTCCGGCATCCGATTCGGTGGCGGCCGTACGTCCGTGCGTCCCTGCGTCCGCTTGGTCGCGCAGTGCCTCGGGAACGGACAGGCATTACGTGGCGAACAACGCGCGCATCACACTCGCCGGGTCAAAGCTGGCGCGCGGCGAAGGTATCGCACTTGCGGATATCGCCCGTGGTCAGGCCCTGGCGCAACCAGCGCACGCGCTGCTCGCTGGTGCCGTGGGTAAAGGCTTCCGGCACGACATAGCCTTGTGACTGCTTCTGCAGCCGGTCGTCGCCGATGGCGGCGGCGGCCTTCAGGCCTTCCTCGATATCGCCGGGTTCGAGCAGTTGCTGGTTGGCGCGCTGCGCATTGGCGGCCCAGACGCCGGCCAGGCAGTCGGCCTGCAACTCCATGCGCACCGACAGCTGGTTGGCCTGCGCCTCGCCCATGCGCCGGCGCGCGGCATCGACCTTGTCGGAGACGCCCAGCAGGTTCTGCACGTGGTGGCCGATTTCATGCGCGATCACATACGCCTGCGCAAAGTCACCGCCCGCGCCGAAGCGCCGGCGCAGCTCGTCATAGAAAGCCAGGTCGATATAGACCTTGTGATCGCCGGGGCAGTAGAACGGGCCCATGGCCGATTGCCCCGTGCCGCACGCGGTCGGCGTCGCGCCCGAGAACAGCACGAGCTTGGGCGGATCGTAGCGCCGGTTCAGCTCGGTCTCGAAGATGTGCTCCCATGTCCGCTCGGTATTGCCCAGCACCTTGCGGGTGAACACCGTCATCTGGTCATTGGCCGGCGGCCGGTTGGCCTGCTGATGCTGCTGGGGGGGCTGCTGGCCTTGCAGCACCGACGCGCCCTGCATGATGACCGAGGGATCGATGCCAAAGAAGTAAGAGGCGGCAAGGGCGATGATGACCGTGCCGATGCCAATGGTCTTCGGACCACCGAACCCGCCGCCGCCAAAGCCGCCGCGGCGGTCTTCCACGTTCTGGCTTTCGGATTCGTCATCGAGACGCATGGGGGGTGCTCCGGGGATTGGGTGAAGGGTTTTGCGTTGAAGTATAGCAATGCGGGTCAGTGTGGTTTTTTGGTGCAGGATGACCGCCGCGGAGCACCATCCGTCCGGTTCATGGCGACCCAGTCCGCCTCCAAAAAACGGTTCTTCGCTGAATTGCGGGGATGTCGTGCTTGGCAGGCGCTGCTGTTTCGCCGGCGTAGCCGGCGAGAAACCGAGGGAAGGGAAGAAACGAGGCACCGGCGCCTGCACCGTTGATGCCGTCCCGCCTGCCGACTTGTGAGCCGCGTAGCAGCCGTAGGCGATGATGCGATATCGCAGGCAGTGTCGAGCCACGGACAGGTTCGGGGCTGGTTCAATCATTGCTGGAGAGCCTGCAGGTGGACGCGCACCACGCGGCAGGCAGCGGGGCAGACTCTGAAGCGAGTACCCGTACGAAATTCTTCGCACGCTACGATCAATATTCGTCCGCTAGGACAAGTAAACGCGCTTCTTTGCTTACTTTCTTGTCGCTCGGACAAGAAAGTAAGTCGCCGGCTACGCCGGCGAAACAGCAGCGCTTGCCAAGCGCAACAACCCATTCGATGCTACGCCGGCGAAACAGCGGCGCCAGCCAAGAACGGCCCCGCAATTCCCCGAAGACCCAAAAAAACGCCACCCGCGCAGCCTTGGAGAAGGCCTTCGCGGGTGGCGGGCGGCAACTGGCACCACCGGGGCACGGCCAGTGCCCCGACCACTACAAAAAAGCGATCAGACCGTGGCGACCTCGCGGGCGGTGTCCACCGCGGCCACCGCATTGCCACCGACTTCCGCCACACGCAGCAGGTTGGTCGTCCCGCCCTGGCCAAATGGCATGCCGGCGGCAATCGTGATCTGGTCGCCGGGCGCGGCATAGCCTTCGACCAACGCAGCGCGCGTAGCCGCTTCCACCATCTCGTCGACGCTCTTCACATCGGGGCTCACGGTCGAGTGGATACCCCATGCAATCGCCAGCCGCCGCGCGATCTCAAGGTTCGGCGTGATGCTGACGATCGGCGCGCACGGCCGCTCGCGCGCCGCGCGCAGCGCCGTGGCTCCGGAAGACGTGTAGGTGACGGTCGCCGCGGCACCGATGATCTGCGTGACTTCGCGCAGCGCCGCGCAGATGGCGTCCTGGCGCGTGTTCAGCGGCGTTTCGTGCTGGGCGTCGAGCAGGTTGCGGTAGAGCGGATCGCGTTCCACTTCCGTGACGATGCGGTTCATCATCGACACGGCCGGCACCGGGTAGCGGCCGTTGGCCGACTCGGCCGACAGCATCACCGCATCGGCGCCTTCATAAATGGCGCTTGCCACATCGGAGGCTTCGGCACGCGTCGGCACCGGCGAATCAATCATCGACTCGAGCATCTGCGTGGCGATCACCACCGGCTTGCCGAGCTGGCGGCACACGCGCAGGATGCGCTTCTGCACGCCGGGCACGCGCTCGGGCGGCAATTCCACGCCGAGGTCGCCACGTGCGACCATCACCGAGTCCGACACACGCACGATCTCTTCGAGCTGCTGCAGCGCGGCCGGCTTTTCGATCTTCGACAGGATGCCGGCCCGCGTGCCGACGATCTCGCGCGCTTCGACGATGTCGGACGGGCGCTGCACGAAGGACAGGCCAATCCAGTCAGCGCCGAGCGACAGCGCGAAGTCCAGGTCCTTGCGGTCCTTCTCGGTCAACGCAGGAATGGGGATCACCGCGTCGGGCACGTTCACGCCCTTGCGGTCGGACAGCGTGCCGTTGTTCACCACGCGCGTGGTGATGCTGCCGCTGGCCACGGCTTCGATCGCCAGGCGCACCTTGCCATCATCGATCAGCAGCGACTGCCCCGGCTGCGCCGCGCGGAACAGTTCCGGGTGCGGAAGGTGCACGCGCGTGCCGTCGCCGGGGGTCGGATCGCTATCGAGCACGAACGGATCGCCGGCACGCACCGCCACCTTGCCCGCAGCAAACACGCCGATGCGCAGCTTGGGACCCTGCAAGTCGGCCAGGATCGCGATCGGGCGGCCGGTCTCGGCTTCGATCTGGCGCACCGCGTCGTAACGCGCGCGGTGGTCTTCATGCGTGCCGTGGCTGAAGTTCAGGCGGAACACGTCGGCCCCGGCTTCGAACAGCTGTCGGATCACCGCGATATCGGTGCTCGCGGGTCCGAGCGTGGCAACGATCTTGGCTTTGCGCTGGCGTCTCATGATGTCTCCTCTTCCATTCTCGGAACGGCGCGCCATGGTTGGCGTGCCGGTAATGCGGTTCGGTGGGTGGCGATGCTCAGACGATGAGGATCGCGCGGAAGTCGTTCACGTTGGTGCGGGTCGGCTCGGTCACGATCAGGTCGTCCACGCCGGCAAAGAAGCCATAGCCGTCGTTGTTTTCCAGATGCGCACGGGCGGACAGGCCGCGGGCCGCGGCACGCGTCAGCGTGTCGGGGGCGAGCAGGGCGCCGGCGTTGTCTTCGGAGCCATCGATGCCGTCGGTGTCGCACGCGATCGCATGCACGCCGGGCAGTCCGTCGAGCGCGACCGCCAGCGACAGCAGAAACTCGGCATTGCGGCCGCCACGGCCTTTGCCGCGCACGGTCACAGTAGTTTCTCCGCCCGACAACAGCACGCAAGGCTTGCTGAACGGCTGGCCATGCTGCGCGATCTGTCGTGCGATCGCGGCATGCACGACGGCCACGTCGCGAGCCTCGCCTTCGATGCAATCGGACAGGATGTGCGCTTCGAAGCCGAGTTCGCGCGCCCGTGCCGCAGCAGCTTCGAGCGATTGCTGCGCGGTAGCCAGCGTCACGCTGCGGTGGCCTTCAAAGCGGGCATCGCCGGGCTTGGGCGTTTCGCCCGCGCCGCTTTCCAGATGCGCGCGCACATTGGCCGGCACATCGATGCCGTACTTGGCGATGACGGCGAGCGCGTCGGCGCAGGTGGTCGCATCGGGCAGCGTCGGGCCGCTGGCGATCAGCGTCGGGTCATCGCCGGGGATATCGGAAATCAGCAGGGTTTCAACGCGGGCCGGCTCGCAGTGCAGCGCCAGGCGGCCGCCCTTGAGCGCGGACAGGTGCTTGCGCACGCAGTTCATCTCGCCGATGCTCGCGCCGCTGCGCAGCAGCGCCTTGTTGATGGCCTGCTTGTCTGCCAGCGAAATGCCGGGCGCGGGCGCAGCCAGCAATGCGGAGCCGCCGCCGGAGATCAGGCACAGCACGAGGTCGTCGGCAGTCAGGCCCTGCACGAGTTCGACCATGCGCTGCGCGGCGCGTGCGCCCGCTTCATCGGGCACCGGGTGCGCGGCCTCGACCACTTCGATGCGCTTGCAGTCGGCACCGTGGCCATAGCGCGTGACCACCAGTCCGCTCAGCTCGCCTTGCCAGTGGGCCTCGACGGCCTGCGCCATCGCGGCGGCGGCCTTGCCGGCGCCGATCACCACCGTGCGGCCCTTGGGCGGGTGCGGCAGGTGCGGGGGCAGGCAGTGGCTGGCGCTCACCGAGGCCACGGCGGTATCGAACAGGTCGCGCAGCAGGGCGCGCGGCTGGAGGCTGGGACGCTGCGGGGTCAGCAGGGCGGCGCTGGTTTCGGTGTCGAGCATGGGGAATCCTGGGAACTGAAACTGAGGCCGTCCCCGGCGAGGGGACGGCGTTTGCTGCAACTACAGGTACTGCGTGTGCTGCGGATACTGCAGATGTTGCGTGTACAGCGGTGTGCTTACTTGGCGCTCGCGATCTCGTGGTTCGACATGATCTCGATCGCGCGGCACAGGGCCGAGTGATCGGACTTGCCGAAGCCGTTCGCGGCGCAGGTGTTGAACAGCTCTTGCGCGGTCGCGGTGTTCGGCAGTGCCACGCCCAGCGCCTTGGCACCCTGCAGCGCCAGGTTCAGGTCCTTCTGGTGCAGTTCGATGCGGAAGCCCGGGTCGAAGGTGCGCTTGACCATGCGCTCGCCGTGCACTTCCAGGATGCGCGACGCAGCGAAGCCGCCCATCAGTGCCTGGCGCACGCGTGCCGGATCCGCACCGGCCTTCGAGGCGAACAGCAGCGCTTCGGACACGGCCTGGATGTTCAGCGCGACGATGATCTGGTTGGCCACCTTGGTGGTCTGGCCGTCACCGTTGCCGCCCACCAGCGTGATGTTCTTGCCCATCAACTCGAACAGCGGCTTGACCTGGTCGAATGCTTCCTGCGGACCACCGACCATGATCGTCAGCGAGGCGGCCTTGGCACCGACTTCGCCGCCCGACACCGGAGCGTCCAGGTACGAAGCGCCCAGCTTGTTGATGCGCGCGGCGAAGTCCTTGGTCGCGATCGGCGAGATCGAGCTCATGTCGACCACGATCTTGCTGTAGCTGGCTTCCTTGCCGGCGGCCTTGAATGCGGCGGCAACGCCCTTCTCGCTGAACAGCACCGCTTCGACGTGCGGCGTGTCCGGCACCATGATGACGATCACGTCGGCACGCTTGGCGACTTCCTCGGCGCTCGTGCAAACAGTCACGCCGGCATCGACCAGGAATTGCGGCGCCGGGTTGACGTCATGCACGAACAGCGTGTGGCCGGCTGCGCGCAGGTGCCCTGCCATCGGTGCGCCCATGATGCCCAGGCCGATAAAGCCGATATTGCGTTGGTTTGCCATGTTGTTAGTCTCCGATTGGATGTTAAGTCTGTGATGGATGTCGTGTGCGGTAACCCGTTACTGCACGTCGTTACTGCACGCCGTGGGCGGCGCGCCAGCCCAGGCCGGCTTCGGTAGTGGTCTTCGGCTTGTACTCGCAGCCGATCCAGCCGGTGTAGCCGATTTCGTCCAGGTACTTGAACAGGAACTGGTAGTTCAGCTCGCCGGTGCCCGGCTCGTTGCGGCCCGGGTTGTCGGCCAGCTGCACGTGCTTGATCTTCGGCAGGTTCGCCTTGATGGTGTTGGCGATTTCGCCTTCCATGCGCTGCATGTGATAGATGTCGTACTGCACGTAGACGTTGGGCGCGTTGACCTGGCTGATCAGGTCCACGGCCTGCTGCGTGCGCGACAGGAAGAAGCCCGGGATATCGAAGGTGTTGATCGGCTCGATCAGCAGGTCGATATGCTCGGCGGCCAGTGCGTTGGCGGCGAAGCGCAGGTTCTCCACCAGCGTTTCCTGGGCCTGCTCGCGCTTCACGTTCTGCGGCTGGATGCCGACCAGGCAGTTGAGCTGGCGCACGCCCAGCACCTTGGCGTACTTGATGGCCTCGCCCACGCCGTCCTGGAACTCGCCGACGCGGTCCGGGTGGCAGGCAATGCCGCGCTCGCCCGCATCCCACTTGCCGGCGGGCAAGTTGTGCAGGACCAGGTCGAGCTGGAAGCGGTTCAGGCGGTCTGCGATCTGGTCCGCGTGGAACGCATACGGGAACAGGAATTCCACGCCGCGGAAGCCCGCGCGCGCAGCGGCTTCGAAGCGGTCGAGGAAACCCACTTCGTTGAACAACATGGTGAGGTTTGCCGCAAGTTTGGTCATTTGGTCATCTCCTGTGACTTGGTTTTTTCTTGTCGTTCCCGCGGAGGCGGGAACCCAGTGACTTTTGAAGACGCTAGATTCCCGCCTGCGCGGGAATGACGTGCAGGACTGCAGGGGGCGGGAAGGGTCTTACGCCGTTTCCACTTCTTCCTTCAGGATCGCTTCCTCGATGTCTTCGAGGTCCTCGATCGGCTCGAACTCGTTGATGTTGTCGATCTCGGTGCCCATCGCGATATTGGTCACGCGTTCCAGGATCACTTCGACGACCACCGGCACCGAGAACTCGGCCATCAGGTCGCGCGCTTCGGCAAAGGCCGGGGCGATGTCTTCCGGCTTGAACACGCGGATCGCCTTGCAGCCCAGGCCTTCGACCACCTTGACGTGGTCCACGCCGTAGCCGTTCAGCTCGGGCGCGTTGACGTTGTCGAACGCGAGCTGCACGCAGTAGTCCATCTCGAAACCGCGCTGCGCCTGACGGATCAGGCCGAGGTAGGAGTTGTTCACCACCACGTGGATGTACGGCACCTTGAACTGCGCGGCCACGGCCAGCTCTTCGATCATGAACTGGAAGTCGTAGTCGCCCGAGATCGCCACCACGTCCGAATCCGGCGAGGCGGTCTTCACGCCGATCGCGGCCGGGATGGTCCAGCCCAGCGGGCCGGCCTGGCCGCAGTTGATCCAGTGGCGCGGCTCGTTCACCGACAGGAACTGCGCCGCGGCGATCTGCGACAGGCCGATGGTGCTGACGTAGCGCACGTCGCGCGGGAAGTACTGGTTCATCTCGCGGTACACGCGCTGCGGCTTGACCGGCACGTTGTCGAAGTCGCTCTTGCGCTGCATGGTGCGGCGGCGCTTCTGCACATCGGCCACCCACGACTTGCGGCACGGCAGGCGGCCGGCCATCTTCATTTCGCGGGCGACTTCGACGAACAGTTCGAGCGCGGCCTTGGCGTCCGACACAATGCCCAGGTCCGGACCGAACACGCGGCCGATCTGGGTCGGTTCGATATCGACGTGCACGAACTTGCGGCCCTTGGTGTAGACGTCGACGCTGCCGGTGTGGCGGTTGGCCCAGCGGTTGCCGATGCCCATGACGAAGTCCGAAGCCAGCAGCGTGGCGTTGCCGTAGCGGTGCGAGGTCTGCAGGCCGACCATGCCGGCTTGCAGCGGGTGGTCGTCGGCCAGCACGCCCCAGCCCATCAGCGTCGGCACCACCGGCACGTTGACCAGCTCGGCGAACTGGACGAGCAGGTCGGCCGCGTCAGCGTTGATCACGCCGCCGCCGCACACGATCAGCGGGCGCTCGGCCGCGTTGAGCATGGCGATGGCCTTCTCGATCTGGGCACGCGAGGCAGCCGGCTTGTACGGCTGCAGCGACTGGTAGGTCTCGATGTCGAATTCGATCTCGGCCACCTGCACGTCGAACGGCAGGTCGACCAGCACCGGACCCGGACGGCCCGAGCGCATGATGTGGAACGCTTGCTGGAACACTTGCGGCACCAGTGCCGGCTCGCGCACGGTCACGGCCCACTTGGTCACGGGCTTGGCGATCGACTCGATGTCGACGGCCTGGAAGTCTTCCTTGTACAGGCGGGCGCGCGGGGCCTGGCCGGTAATGCAGAGGATGGGGATCGAGTCGGCCCAGGCCGAGTACAGGCCGGTGATCATGTCGGTGCCGGCGGGACCCGAGGTGCCGACGCAGACGCCGATATTGCCCGGCTCGGCACGGGTGTAGCCCTCGGCCATGTGCGAGGCGCCTTCGACGTGGCGGGCCAGCACGTGGTTGATGTTGCCCGACTTGCGCATCGCCGAGTAGAACGGGTTAATTGCCGCGCCCGGCACGCCGAACGCCGTGGTCACGCCTTCCTTCTCCAGCACCGCGATGGCCGCGTCGATTGCTCTCATCTTTGCCATGATCCTTGTCTCCAGTTGGGGTGGGTTTTCCGTTGGAGTTGATCCTATTCCCGCAGCCGGGGTCGGATAAAGGGAAGTGAGATCAGTTGATTCGATACCTGGAGTTTGTAATGTGGCCTTGGAAGGCCTGACGGATGGTCTGCGCGCGTTGCGCCGGCGTCGGGATTCGAGATGCGGTGTGATGATCTGGATACGCGAAGTGCTATCCGCGCTACGCGGCTGCGGCGACAATGGCGCACTCGCCCCGCCGCGTCGACTCGAACCACCACCTTCCCAGCGCCATGTACTCCCGGCTACCGTCCACCTACGAACTGCTCGAAGCCCTGGCGACTGCGCCGGCGCCAGCGCCCGTGCCGGCCTCCGTCAGCGCTGCGGGTGTGGCGCCGTGGACGCCTCGGATCGCTCGGGCCCTGTGGCTGGGTTTCGTGGTCACGCTGGTGGCAACGCTGCTGGCGGCTGGCGGGCTGGCTGTCTGGCGCCTGGTGCTGAAGCATCCGCTGGCGCCCTGGTCGGTCCGGCTGGCCGAGGCCCTGCTGGTGCTGTGTGCCGCGTGCTATGCGGGCGCAGGGCTGATGCGCCTGCCGGGCGTGTTGGCAATCCTGCGCAACCCGCTGCGCTGGCAGGCCGGCCAGATGGACCTGGACAGCGCCATCGAGAACGCGCTGCTGCGCCGTCTGGGGCGGATTCATCCGCTGCAGCTGCAGGCGCGGCAACGGCGCGTGGCCTTGCAGCTGCGGCTATGGGAAGGGATGGCGCGGACCGTGGGGCTGCTGCTTGCGCTCGCGCCCGCGGCGCTGGTGCTGGTCAGCGGGCTGCATCCGCTGCCGCATCAGGCCGAGATGAAAGGATCGCTGCTGGGGCTTTACGCCGTGATGGTGGTGGTTGGCGCGGCGTTTTATCTCTACGTGCATGTGCAATGCAGCCGCCCGCTGCGGCGGCTGTCGCATGTGCTGGGGGAGGCGGCGGAAATCAATGCGCGGGTGGGGGCGCAACGCGCGGTGCCGGCGCCTTCCGGCGAGCCGGCTCCCGCGCAGTAAAAGCCCGTTCAGTCCGCCACCAAGTATGTCTGCGCCAGCCTAACCCACGCCGCCGCACCCAACGGCAACACCGCATCATTGAAGTCGTAGCCCGGGTTATGCACCATGCATCCCCCGAACTCGCCTTCGCCGTTGCCGAGGATCAGATAACACCCCGGCACCGCATTGAGCATCCACGCGAAATCCTCGCTGCCGTTCAGCCCCTTGGGCGCCTGCGTGACGACGTTCTCCGCGCCAACCAGTTCCGCGCAAACACGCTGCGCCAGCTGCGTTTCCACTTCGGTATTGACCATCGGCGGCGTGAGCTGGCGGTAGTCGATCTGTGCTTCCACGCCATGCGCCTGCGCGGTGAGCGACACGATCTCGCGGATGCGCTGCTCCACCAATGCGCGCGTTTCAGGACGCGCCGCGCGCACGTTCAGCCCGATCGTCACGGACTCGGGGATGACGTTGTGCGTAGCGCCGCCGCGAATAAAGCCGACCGACACGACGGCGGTGTCATCGGGCGCGACATTGCGCGCCACCACGGTCTGCAATGCGGTGACGATCGCCGCCGACGCCGCGATCGGGTCGCGCGCACGGTGAGGCATCGCCCCGTGGCCGCCGACGCCCTTGATGGTGACGTCCGCCACATCGGACGACAGACTGACCGGGCCCGGCAGCACGCGGAAGGTGCCGGCGGGCACGCCCGGCATGTTGTGCAGCGCGAATACGGCGTCGCACGGGAAGCGCTCGAACAACCCGTCCTCGATCATCGCGCGCGCGCCGCACAGGTTTTCCTCGTCGGGCTGGAAGATCAGGTTCAGCGTGCCGTCGAAATCGGGGTGGTCTGCCAGCGCCTTGGCCGCGGCCAGCAGGATCGCCGTGTGGCCGTCGTGGCCGCATGCATGCATCTTGCCGTTCACCTTGCTCGCGTACGGCAGGCCGGTGGCCTCGACCACCGGCAGGGCGTCCATGTCGGCACGGATGCCAAGGCGGCGCTTGCCAGTGCCGCGCCTGAGCTGCCCCACCACACCGCTCTTGCCAATGCCGGTGTGGACCTCATAGCCCCACGCGGAGAGCATCGTGGCCACCAGCTTGCTGGTCACGCCGACTTCGAAGCCGAGTTCGGGTTGCGCGTGGATCTGACGGCGGATGCCGACGAAGGTCTCCGCGTCGATGTTGATGTTAGGCAGCAGGTGCGGCAGGTACTGGAACGGCTTTAGCGTGGGTGCGCGGGTCATGGATCGGGTCTCCGTGAGAATGTTGGGAATCAGTGGGCGCGGCGTTCGCGGATGCTCAGCACGGCAATCAGGGTGATGACGCTGCAGACCAGCATGTACCAGGCCGGCGACAGCGGGTTGCCGGTGCGCGAGAGCAGCCACGTGACGATGAATTGCGACGAGCCGCCGAAGACGGTCACGCCCACGCTGTAGATCACCGACAGGCCGCTGGCGCGCACGCTGGCGGGCAGCATCTCCAGCATCACCAGGAACATCGGCGTGGTGCCGAGGTTGATGCCGGCGGTCAGCAGCGCCGACAGGCCCAGCACCAGCGGCACGCTCGGATAGGCGTTGATCAGCCAGAAGGCGGGATAGACGGCGAGCATGCTGAACACCAGCGACGCCACCACCAGCGGCTTGCGATGCGTCAGCCGGTCGGCCAGGCGCCCCGCAATCAGCGACACCACCGTCAGCGTGATCCCGGTCACGCAGCCCGACAGGAACGACAGCGACGGCGGCATCTTCAGCACGCGAATCATGTACGTGGGCATGAAGAACACCACCAGGTACATGGTTGCGGTGCCGGCCGTGGTGGCCAGGATGCCCTTGACCACCGTGGCCCAGTGGTGGCGGAACAGCTCGCCGAGCGGGCTCGGCGCGTGGGCGTCGGCCTGGTGCGTTTCATCGAGGTTGGCGCGGATGTAGAGCCCCACGGGCGCGATCAGCAGGCCCACCAGGAACGGCAGGCGCCAGCCCCAGCTTTCGAGCGATTCGGTCGGCAGCAGCGCATACAGGGCCGCACCGGTCAGCGCGCCCAGCAGCGCCGAGATGCCCTGGCTGCCGAGCTGCCAGCTCACGCGCCAGCCGCGGCCGCGCACGCCGCCGGATTCCATCAGCATGGCGGTCGAGGCACCGATCTCGCCGCCGAGCGAAAAGCCCTGCAGCAGGCGGCCGGCCAGGATCATCAGCGAGCCGAACACGCCTGCCGACGCATATGGCGGCGCCAGGGCAATGCACAGCGTGCCCGCCACCATCATGGCGATGGTCAGCGTCATGGCGTTCTTGCGGCCACGGCGGTCGGCGTAGCTGCCGATCACGACGCCGCCAAGCGGGCGCATCACGAAGCCGATGCCGAAGGTCGCCACGGCCAGCAGCAGCGAACCGTAGGGGTTGTCCGACGGGAAAAACAGCTTGCCGATCAGCAGCGAGAAGAAGCTGTAGACGGTGAAGTCGAACATCTCCAGGGCATTGCCAAGGGAACAGGCGGCAATCAGGCGGAACTGGCTCTGCGTGCGCGCCGGCTTGGCAAGCGTGCCGGTGGTCGCGGCGAGGGTGGTGTCATTCATGCGGTCTCCACAAACTGTTCGGTGGGAGGCGCGCGGGGGCCGGTCTGTGCCGGCTGGTGAGGGGTCCGCGCTGCCTGTGGGGTGGGCCAGGGCTGCGACGAAGTATTCAGGCAAACGCGGCGGGACAAAAAATCATATATTTTCATCCTGATAACCAAATCGAATCACCGTCATAACCGGTTCCGCACGGATATCGGGACAACTACCAACCGGTGGCGAATCCCCAAGCTGGCGCGGGATGGCGTGAAAGCAACGTGCGCGCGGTGAAGGCGCGCCAGGCGGCACGCGGCACGCGGCACGCGGCACGCGGCACGCGGCACGAGAACAAGGAAACTGATGAAGCTGCAACAACTGCGCATCCTGCTGGCCGTGGCCGAGCATGGCAGTATCCACGAGGCCTCGCGCGCGCTGCATATCTCGCAGCCGGCGCTGTCCAAGGCGATCGCGGAGCTGGAACGCGAACTGGGCGTCACGCTGATGTCCCGCTCGGTACGCGGGGTGAGCCTGACCGCCTATGGCGCGGCGCTGGTCAAGCGCGCGAGCGTGGTGGAGCAGGAACTGCGGCATGCGCTGGAAGACATCGAGTCGATCCGCGGCCATGCCGAGGCCGAACTCAATATCGGCTTCACGGCGGTGGCGTCGAGCGGGCCGCTGCCCGATGCGATGGCGGCATTCCGCCAGCGCTTTCCGAACGTGGCGCTGCGCGCCTTCGAACTGCGTCCGCAGCAGATCCAGGAAGGCTTGCGCGAAGGCCGCCTGGACTTGGGGCTGATTTCCACCAACAGCGGACCGGGATCGGCGTCATTCCAATGGGAACCGTTGTTTTCGGTCGGCATGAAGCTGGCGGTGCGCACCGGCCACCCGCTGCGGCGCGCGCGACGCCTGCGGCCGTTGCTCGATGCGGACTGGCTCGTGCTGGATCCGGTGGACGACGCCGGCAGCCCGCTGGCCAGCCTGATGCGCCTGCACCGGCTGGAAATGCCGCAGCGCGTGGTGCAAAGCGCATCCAACCTGCTCGGCCTGCAACTTGCGACCAAGACCGACCTGGTCAGCATGTGGTCGGATTTCGTCTTCTTCGGCACGGGCGGCCCGCTGCAACTGGTACGCGATGCGCTCACGCCACTGCCGATCCAGGATGAGCTGCCCGATTTCCGCGTGTTCCTGGTCTACCGCTCGGTGGACCTGATGACCCACGTCTGCGCGGAATTCGTGCGCGAGGTGCGTCATTGTGCTCGCCAGATGGAGGCGCCGCAGGCCACCATGCGCAAGTCCCGATCCGCTTCATAAGTGACGGCAAGGTGCCAGTGCCGCGCCGATGCCGCACAATGGCGGGCAGGAGACGCAATACCCTATGGACAAACTGAAACAGATAGAAGCCTTCATCGCCGTGGTCGAACACGGCAGCATGGCCGCCGCCGCGCTGACCCAGGACGTCACGCCGGTGATGATCGGACGCCGCATCAACGCGCTGGAAGCGCGCATCGGCGTCAAGCTGCTGCACCGCTCGACGCGCCGGATCGTGGTGACCGAGCAGGGCGCCGTGTTCATGGAGCAGTGCAAGAAGGCACTGGCCGACCTGGACCGCGCCGAGATGCTGATCGCCGAGGGCAAGCACAAGGCCACCGGCCACCTGATCGTGT
The DNA here is from genome assembly GCF_057073745.1 of Cupriavidus sp. C2SS-8b. Lineage (NCBI taxonomy): Bacteria > Pseudomonadati > Pseudomonadota > Betaproteobacteria > Burkholderiales > Burkholderiaceae > Cupriavidus > Cupriavidus sp. C2SS-8b. The sequence goes on along the minus strand of NZ_CP172716.1, from coordinate 3,456,420 downwards.
CGGCTCCGGCCGCGTTCGGGCGCAAGCACGTGGCGCCGCATGCGCCGGCCTTCCTGGCGTCGAACCCGGAAGTGCAGATTTCCTTCAACCTGACCGACCGCGTGGTGGACCTGGTGCGCGAAGGGTATGACGTGGGCATCCGCATCGGCGGCGCCATCGATCCGAACTTCGTCGCGATCAAGCTCGCCACGAACAAGCGCGTGGTGTGCGGTACGCCCGGCTATTTCGCGAAACATGGCGTCCCGCTCACGCTCGACGACCTGCAGCACCACAACTGCCTGGCCTTCAACCTGCAGGGCGGCCAGCAGCGCGGCTGGTACTTCCAGCAAAACGGCAAGACCGTGACGGTGCGCGTCAACGGCAACCTCGACTGCAACGACGGCGAGCTGCTGCACCGCTGGACCGGCGAGCACCTGGGCCTGGGCTGGCGCTCGACGTGGGAGATCCTGCCGCAACTGGAAAGCGGCGAGCTGGTCACGGTGCTCGACGAGTACGCGTTGCCGGACTACGACATCCTTGCCGTGTACCCGCAGCAGCGTCCGGTGCCGGCCAAGATCCGCTTCTTCATCGAGCACCTGAAGACGCAGTTCGCGCAGCCCGGCTACTGGAGCGGGCGCAGCGGCTGACCGATAGACGGGGAAGAGCGATGGCGGGGTGGCTGGCGGACCTGGTGGTCGTGATCCACTTCCTGTTCATTGCGTTCGTGGTGGGTGGCGCGCTGCTGCTGTTTCGCTGGCCTCGCGTGGCGTGGGTGCATCTGCCGGCGGCAGCATGGGGCGTGTTCGTGGAATGGTCGGGGCGGGTTTGTCCGCTGACGCCGCTGGAGAACGCGTTGCGCCGCGCGGCGGGGGAGGCGGGATATGGCGGCGGGTTTGTCGAGCGGTATTTGTTGCCGGCGATTTATCCGGCGGGGCTGACCCCAGCCATACAGCTATGGCTGGGGGTGTTTGTGCTGGCGCTCAATCTGATGATCTACGCGGCATGGTGGCGCCGCCGGCGACCCTAGCTCTGCGCCGCCTCGAACCGCGGCGCCCGCTTCTCCAGATTTGCCCGCACCGCCTCACGCTGATTCGGAGATCCGACCAGCTTGTCCTGCTCGACCGATTCGGCCATCAAAATGGCTGCGTTGTCCCCACCCTCGACCACTTCCATCAGCCGCTTGGCGGCGCGAATCGCGTGCGGATTCTTCTGCGCGACCTGGCGCGCGGCTTCCAACGCCGCAGCGCGCGGATCTTCCACCACGCGCGTGGCCAGGCCCAGCTCGCATGCTTCCACACCGGTGAGCACGCGCCCCGTGTAGACCAACTCGCGCAGCACGTCCGCGCGCACCAGCCCTCGCGTCAGCGCCATGCCGGCCATATCGGGCACCAGGCCCCACTTGATCTCCATGATCGAGAGTTTCGTGTCGGCAGTTACGAAGCGCACGTCCGCGCCGAGCGCCACCTGCAGGCCGCCGCCGAACGCCACGCCGTGAACCGCAGCAAACACCGGCACAGGTAATTCACGCCACACCATGCACGCGTACTGCGGACGATTCGAGATGCCGTGCGCGCGCGCGGCAAGACGCCCCGGGCGGATGCCGGAATCGCCGCCCGCGCCGTTACCGAGCATGCCGGCCATGCTTTCCATGTCGAGCCCCGCGCAGAACGCGCGGCCTTCGCCCGACAGCACCACCGCGCGCAGGTCCGGGGTCTCGCGAAGTTGTTCGCCGGTGGCGATCAGCGCGTCGAACATGGCGGGATCGAGCGCGTTCATCTTGTCGGCGCGGTTCAGGCGCACATCGGCGACGCCGTCCTCGATGGTCACAATGATGCGGTCGGTGCTGCTGGCGCTCATGCGCGGCTCCTTTTGTCTCGGTTTAGTGTTGGGATGGCTGCCCGCGCTGCGACAGCACGGGCAGCGCGACTTACGCCGTGCGCTCGTCGCGCGTGGTCGGCAGCACGTAGTTGCGGTATTGCTCGCGCAGCTTCAGCTTGAGCAGCTTGCCGGTGGCCGTATGCGGCAGCGCATCGACGAACACCACGTCGTCGGGCACCCACCAGCGCACTACCTTGCCAGCCAGGAAGGCAAGCAGTTCGGCCGCAGTGACTTCCTGATCGGGTCGCTTCACCACGATCAGCAGCGGCCGCTCCTGCCACTTCGGATGCGGCACGCCAATCACCGCGGCCTCGGCCACGGCAGGGTGGCTCATGGTGGCGTTCTCCAGGTCGATCGAGGAGATCCACTCGCCGCCGGACTTGATCACGTCCTTGGCGCGGTCCACCAGCTGCACATAGCCTTCGGGATCGATATTGGCCACATCGCCGGTGTCGAACCAGCCGTCGTTGTCGAGCGCGTCGTGATCGGCCTTGAAATATCCCGACGCAATCCACGGCCCGCGCACCTTGAGCCGGCCGAAGGCCTTGCCGTCGTGCGGCAGCGCGCGGCCCTCGTCGTCCTCGATGCGCAGTTCGACGCCCCACAGCGCGCGGCCTTGCTTGAGCTTGATCTTGAGCTGCTCGGCTTCGCTGAGGCCGGCGTGCTGCGGCAGCAGCGTGTTGATCACGCCGATCGGGCTGGTCTCGGTCATGCCCCAGCCCTGCATCAGGGTCGCGCCAAACTGCTTCTCGAAGCGCTCGATCATTGCCGCGGGCGCGGCCGACCCGCCTACGCCGGCCACGCGCAGCTCCAGTTCGCGCGGATCGATCTCGGGGTGAGCGTCCAGATACTGGAACAGCATCAGCCACACCGTGGGCACGGCGGTGGAGTAGTTCACGCGCTCGTCGCGCAGCAGCCGGTACACGCTTTCGCCGTCGAGGTGCTGGGCCGGCAGCACCATCTTCGCGCCGTTCATCGCGCACGCGTAGGGCAGGCCCCAGGCGTTGGCGTGGAACAGCGGCACGATCATCAGGATGCTGCTGGCCGGGCTCACGCCGAAAGTGTCGGAGCCGCTCGCCTTGAGGCTGTGCAGCACGGTGGAGCGGTGCGAGTACAGCACGCCCTTGGGATTGCCCGTGGTGCCGGACGTGTAGCACAACGACGATGCGGTGCGCTCATCGAACTGGGGCCACTCGTAATCCTCGCTGCTGCCGGCGAGCAGGTCTTCGTAGCAGAGCAGGTTGGGAATGCCCGCATCGGCCAGCGCCGCCATGTGTTCGGGATCCGTCATGGCGACGTAGTGCCTGACCGTCTTGAGTTGCGGTGCGAGCTTTGCGACCAGCGGCGCGAAGCAGCTGTCGAAGCACAGCACGCTGTCTTCGGCGTGGTTGACGATGTATTCGATCTGCTCGGGGAAGAGCCGCGGGTTGACGGTATGCAGCACGGCGCCGGAGCCCGACACGCCGAAATACATCTCCAGGTGCCGGTGCGTATTCCACGCCAGCGTGCCGATGCGATCGCCTTCGCTCAGCCCGAGCTTGGCGAGCGCGTTGGCGAGCCGCTTGGCGCGACGATGCACCTGGTCGTAGTTGCTGCGCACCGTGCCGCCTTCCACGGTGCGCGAGATGATCTCCTGTTGCGGGTGGTACGCCGCCGCGTACTCGATCAGCGATGAAATCAACAACGGACGGTCTTGCATGAGGCCCAGCATGATGCGTCTCCTTGTTTTGTTCTCGTGATGCCCCGGGAAGGACACCCCGGGGGTACTGGATACGGCGACAACAGGTGGATCAGCGGCCCTTGAACTGCGGCGGGCGCTTGCCCGTGAACGCGGCCACGCCTTCGCGGAAATCTTCGCTGCGGCAGGCCACCGACTGCTGCGACGCCTCAAGCTCGAGTTGCGCCGCCAGGTCGTTGCCCATGCTGGCATTGAGCGATGCCTTGATCAGGCCGTAGGCGAGGGTCGGCATGTTGGCGAGATGGTGCGCCATCTTGCTGGCTTCGGCCTGCAGCTCGTCGTCGGCGTGGACCTTCCACACCAGGCCGATGCGCTGGGCTTCCTCGGCATCGATCTTCTCGGCCAGGATGGCCAGCGCGCGCGCGCGCATTTCGCCCGCGTAGCGCGGCACGAAGTAGGTGCTGCCGGCATCGGGCACGAGGCCGATCTTCGAGAACGCCTGCAGGAACGAGGCGGACTTCGCGGCCAGCACCACGTCGGCGGCCAGCGCGATGCTCATGCCTGCGCCGGCGGCCACGCCGTTCACGGCGCTGATCACGGGCTTGGGCATCTCGCGCAGCTTGAGGATGAGCGGGTGGTAGCGCTCGCGCAGCAGCGCGCCGGAGTCGGCCATCTCACCGCCGGCATTCTGGCGCGCGGCCAGGTCCGCGCCCGACGAGAAGCCGCGGCCGGCGCCCGTCAGCACGACGGCGCGCACCGAATCATCGTCTGCGGCGCGCTCGACGGCGGCGCGCAGCTCGCGCAGCAGGTCGGCGTTGAGTGCGTTCAGGACTTCAGGGCGGTTCAGGGTGATGGTGGCTACGCCTTCGCTGGCGTGGTAGAGCACTGGGGAGGTCATCGCGGTGGTTTCCTTCGGGTGATCGTGGTGCTTCAGTTGGTCTTCAGGGCATCGGCCGAGGCGTCGCCGAGCTTGCTGCCGCCGTCGCAGTCGAGGATGGTGCCGGTGACGTAGCGCGCGTTGTCGCAGCTCAGGTACAGCGCGGCATCGGCAATGTCCTGCTTGCTGCCGTAGTCGCGCAGCGGCAGGCGGCCCTTGTAGCGCGCTTCCATCTCGGGCGTGGGCGCCAGGCGGGCCATGCCTTCGGTATCCGCGATCGGGCCGGGAGAAATGGCGTTCACGCGCACGCCGGCCGGGCCCCATTCCATCGCCAGGCATTTCACCAGCATGTTGATGCCCGCCTTGGCCGCGCACGCGTGGGCCTGGAACATCATCGCATTCACGCCCTGCGGCGCGGTGATGGCGATCAGCGAGGCGCCCGGCTTGTTCAGGTAGTCGAACGACGCGCGAAACACATTGAACGTGCCGATCAGGTCGATATCCACGACGGTCTTGAAGCCGTTGGCCGACATGCCGACCACCGGCGCCAGGAAGTTGCCGGCGGCGCCCGAGATGACGATGTCGATCGGGCCGAGCGTGTCGCGTGCCTGTTTCAGCGCCGCTTCCACGGCTGCGTAGTCGCGCACGTCGGCGGCCATGCCGATGGCGGTGCCGCCGGCCTCGGTAATGGTGGCTGCTGCAGCGGCAACGCGCTCGGGGTCGCGGCTGATCAGCGCGAGCTTTGCGCCGGCGCGGGCAAAGCCCTGGGCGATGCCAAGGTTGATGCCGGACGAGCCGCCGGCCACGAACACGGTCTTGCCGGCGAGCGCGTCAGGACGAAATGCACTGGACATGGGATTCCCTCTGTTGAATGGGTGAGCGAAGCAAGGCACCGGTGCGCGCAGCGTACCGGCGGTTCACGTAAAGGGAGCAGGGGAAGCAGGGCCAGGTTCAGCGCAATGCGCGCGGCGTCGGCCAGGGATTGCGGCAGATATTGCAGCAGATATTGCGGCAGGAATCGGCGTAGGCGCAAACGTGCATGGGTGTCTCCTGTCTGTAGTTTTGGCTGGCTCGGCTTGCGACATGCTAACCTGAAGACGGATTCGATTCATGCACGCCTTGCGCAATACCGCGCCGCAGCACCGGAAATTATGTGGCGCCACGCGGCGGCGCGGCAACCAGCAAAGACAGGCTTCCAAAAAGAAAAAGCCCGCACACCGTTGCGGTGTGCGGGCGGGCCTGCCGGATGAATCAGAGATGTATCAGGTAGGCGCAGTGCCCGTGAAGTGCGCCCCCGCGTCTTCACGAGCGGGGTCAATATTGCATCGGCGCACCCGGAAGCGCTTTGACCGGGGTCAAGCACTCAGGCGAGCAGCGCCGCAACCAGGTCCTTGCCGCGCGCCGCGGGCGCGCTTTCCTCAAAGTGCAGGGCGGCTTCGACATGGCTCAGGTGGTCGACCATCAACGCCACGGCGCGCTCCACGTCGCCCGCGCGGGCTGCTTCGATGAATTCGCGGTGCTCGTCGGACGAGCAGGCCGCGTCGCGCCGCGACTGGTACAGCATGGTGATGACCGCGCTGCGCGCGGAAAGCTCGCGCATCATCTCGGTCAGCACGCTGTTGCCGACCACTTCGGCCAGCACGATATGGAAATCGCCAAGCAGGCGGGTGCGGGTCTGGGCGTCGATGCCTTCAATCGACTTGCGCTCGGACGCCAGGTGCTTGTCGATGCGCTTGTAGTCCGCCGGCCGCGCCTTGGCGACGAACTCGCGCGCGAGCGCCGCTTCCAGGATGCGGCGCACTGCAAAGACCTCGCGCGCTTCTTCGGCGCTCGGCTTGGCGACGAAGGCGCCCTTGTCCGGCACGATCTGGATGACCTTGTCCTTGGACAGCATCAGCAGCGCCGCGCGCACCTTGGTGCGGCTCACGCGGTAGACGCTGGCCAGGGCTTCCTCCCGCAGCTTGGTGCCCGGAGGCAGCCGGTGCGAGACGATCGCCGCGACGATGTCGTCGGCGATCGCTTCGGCGGTCATGTCGGGATCGATATGCTCGGGCATGGCGTCTCTTGGGCGCAGCGGTTGCGCGTTGAGGAAATGCCGAGATTCTAGCGTCCCGCCGCGGGCGACGGCACCGGCGCTACGACTTCGGCCGCATCGGCCATCGGCAGGCCCTCGTCCAGTTCGGTGGCCGGCACCATGCCGTTGAGCACGTCATGCGCGCGGCCGCGGTCGATATCCTTCTCCCAGGCCGCCACCACCACGGTCGCCACGCAGTTGCCGATCAGGTTGCCCAGGGCCCGCGCAATGCCGATAAACCAGTCAACGGAAAGCACCAGCACCAGGCCGATGGCCGGGATGGCCGGATGCGCCGACAGCGTTGCCGCCAGGATCACGATGGCCGAGCCCGGGATGCCGTGCGCGCCCTTCGAGGTAATCAGCGCCACCGCCAGGATGCCGAGCAAATCGCCCATGGCCAGCGGCGTATTGGTGGCCTGCGCGATAAACACGGCGGCCAATGTCAGGTAGATCGAGAACGCGTCGAGGTTGAACGAGTAGCCAGTCGGGATCACCAGGCCGACCACGGACTTCTTGATGCCCATGAACTCGAGCTTCTTCATCACCTGCGGCAGCACGCTGTCGGACGAAGCAGTGCCGAGCACCACCAGCAGTTCGGCGCGCAGGTAGCGGATCAGCTTGATCACCGAGAAGCCGCACAGCCGCATGATCGTGCCCAGCACCACCAGCACGAAGAGGGTCACCGCACCGTAGAACAGCACCACCAGGAAGCCGAGCTGCTTGAGCGAGCCGATGCCGTACTTGCCCACCGTGAATGCCACCGCGCCCAGCACGCCCAGCGGCGCGAGCTTGATGATGAAGCCCATCATCTTGAACAGCGTGTGCGAGAAGGTGTCGATCAGGCTGACCAGCGGCCTGGCCTTTTCCCCGACCAGCGACAACGCGCAGCCGAACAGCACCGAGACCAGCAGCACCTGCAGCACGTCGCCGCTGGAGAAGGCGCCCATGATGGTGTTCGGGATCAGCTTGAGCAGGAAGTCGGCCGTGCCCTCGCTCTTCACCTTGGTGGCGTTCTCGATGTAGCCGGCAATGGCGGAAGCATCGAGCGAGCGTGGATCCACGTTCATGCCGGTGCCCGGATGGAACACATAGGCCAGCAGGATGCCGAGCCCCAGCGCAATGGTGGTAACGATCTCGAAATAGAGCACCGCCTTGATGCCCACGCGGCCGACCTTCTTGAGTTCGCCCGCGCCGCAGATGCCGGCCACGACCACGCAGAACACGATGGGGCCGATCAGCATCTTGACCAGCTTGATGAACGCGTCGCCCAGCGGCTTGAGCTTGGCGGCGAATTCTGGGAACAGCATGCCGAGCACCGTGCCGATCACCAGGGCGATCAGCACCTGGCCGAACAACGAGCGGGTAAAGCGGGTGTGGAGGCGGCCACCAGGGGCGGGGCGCGACTGGACTGCGTGCTGCATGGTTGTGTCTCCGTACCGGGTCGTCGCCTGCGCTGTTCGCTGGCCGCCCGTTATCTGATTCCAGGAATGCCTGGCTGCCCGGTACTGATTCACTGCCTGGGCTGCCGGCCTGCCGTTCAGGACGCACCGTCGAGTCTCGGAAGCATCACCCCGCGGAATGCCCCCCTGTTGGGGCGGAATCCACGCAATCCATTGTTCGGACCGGATTGTCCGCAGCGGATTGTCTGAACGTTGGACCGAATATAGTGCATATCATTTTTGTATGCAATTTTTGAATTCACTGTGCTACCATGAATCGCACAGAATAGAGCTTCGGCCCGGGGTTTCGTACTCCGGCTGGCGCCCCCGCCAGCCCGCGTGCCGCCGCTCCAAGCCCTTCAGCAGGAGACAACGCATGGCAGCAAACCTGTCGCCGTCCGCAGACATCGGCACGCGCATCATGGCCTGGCACGACGCCCTGGCCGTCCACACCGAGCAGCCCGGCATGCTCACCCGCACCTACCTGACCGAGGCCCACCATGGCGCCGCCGCGCAGTTGACCGAGTGGATGCAGGCCGCCGGCATGACCGTGCGCCGCGATGCCGCCGGCAACGTGATCGGCCGCTATGAAGGCACCGAGCCCGGCGCTCCCGCGCTGCTGACTGGTTCGCACTTCGACTCGGTGCGCGACGGCGGCCGCTATGACGGCAACCTCGGCGTGATCCTGCCGGTCGCCTGCGTGGCCGAATGGAATCGACAGGGCAAGCGCTTCCCGTTCGCCATCGAGGTGGTCGGGTTCGCCGAGGAAGAGGGCGTGCGCTTCAAGGCCACGCTGCTCGGCAGCCGCGCGATTGCCGGTACCTTCGACACCAACGTGCTCGACAACGTCGACGACAGCGGCAAGACCATGCGTGAAGTCATGGCCGCGGCCGGCTTCGACCCGGCCGGCCTGCCCGCCGCCGCGCATGACCCGAAAAAGGTGCTGGCCTTCATCGAAGTTCACATCGAACAAGGACCGGTACTGCTCAATGAAGGCCTGCCGGTCGGCGTGGTGACCGCGATCTCGGGCGCCAGCCGTTTCCTCGTCGAACTGGAAGGCCTTGCCGGCCACGCCGGTACGGTGCCGATGGACATGCGCCGCGACGCGGCCATGGCCGGCGCCGAGATTGGCTTGTACATCGAGAAGCGCTGCGGCGGCAAGCCTGGGCTGGTCGGCACGGTCGGCCAGTTCAACGTGCCCAATGGCGCCACCAATGTGGTGCCGGGGCGCGCGGTGTTCTCCATCGACATCCGCTGCGGCGAGGACGCCGAGCGCGAGGCCGCCGTCAATGACGTACTGGCCGAGATCGAACGCGTGTGCGCACGCCGCAACGTGCGCGCGCAGGTGCGCAAGACGCACGAAGCCAAAAGTGTTCCCTGCGCCCCGTGGCTGCAGGAGCAATGGGCCGCCGCCATCGCCCGCCAGGGCGTGCCGGTGCGCCACCTTCCCTCCGGCGCAGGCCATGACGCCATGGCCATTGCCGCGATTGCCGATGTCGCGATGCTGTTCGTGCGATGCGGCAACGGCGGCATCAGCCACCACCCCACCGAAATCATGACCGCCGAGGATGCCGAACTGTCCGCGCGCGTGTTCAGCGATTTCGTCGAGCAATTCCAGCGGCAGCAATAAGCTGCGCACCGGAACGCTTCCTGAAGCTACAGCACAACCCCTGAGAACAAGACATGACCGCACGAGACAATATGAATCCGACCGAAACCGCGCTGACGACGTTCATCGACCAGCACCGCCCGCAGCAGGAAGCCTTCCTGGCCGAGCTGGTCAAGGTGCCCTCCGATAACCCGCCGGGCGACTGCGACGCCCATGGCAAGCGCGCCAAGGAACTGCTCGAAGGCCTCGGCTTCACCGTCGAAGCGCACAAGGTGCCTGACGAGCAGGTCAAGGCCGCCGGCATGATCAGCGCCACCAACCTGATCGTGCGCAAGCAGTTCGGCACGGGCGGCCCGGTCATCGCCATGAACGCCCACGGCGACGTGGTGCCTCCGGGCCTGGGCTGGACCAAGGACCCGTACGGCGGCGAGATTGCCGACAGCGAGCATGGCCCGGTCATGTACGGCCGCGGCGTGGCCGTGTCCAAGTCGGACTTCGCCACCTACACCTACGCCGTGCTGGCGCTGATGGAAGCCGAGAAGCAGGGCGCCGAGATCAACGGCGCGGTCGAGCTGCAGTTCACCTATGACGAGGAAACCGGCGGTGACATCGGTCCCAAGTTCCTGCTCGACAACAACCTGAGCAAGGCCGACTACGCGATCTCGGCCGGTTTCTCGTACGGCATCACGTCGTCGCACAACGGCTGCCTGCACGTCGAAGTGACGGTCAGGGGCAAGCAGGGCCACGCCGCCATGCCGCACACCGGCGTGGACGCGATCGAAGCCGCCACGCATATCCTGCAAGCCATCTACGGCCTGCGCGCCGAGCTGGCCACGCGCAAGTCGAAGGTGCCGGGCATCGACACCGCCACGCTGAACGTCGGCCTGATCAAGGGCGGCATCAACACCAACGTGGTGCCGGACCTGGTGACGTTCCGCGTCGACCGCCGCATGATCCCCGAGGAAATCGGCTTCGACGCCGAAGGCGAGATCCGTGCCGTGGTGGAAAAGGCCGCCAAGGACCGTCCGGGCATCGAAGTGAAGGTCGAGCGCATCATCCTGGCCGAGCCGCTGTCGGAACTGCCGGGCGTGGAAAAGCTGATCGGCGCGCTCAAGGGCCGTGCCGAGTCCGTGTTCGGCGTGGACATCCCGGTGCAGGGCGTGCCGCTGTACACCGACGCGCGCCACTACACCAAGCGCGGCATCCCGACCGTGCTGTACGGCGCCGGCCCGCGCACGCTGATGGAAGCGCGCGGCCACAACTCGGACGAGAATCTGCGCCTCAATGACCTGAACCGCGCGACCAAGGTGGTGGCGCTGGCGCTGTCGGACCTGATGAAGTAAGTCAAAGCCGCTTCACCTATGAAAACAGCCCGCAGCGATGCGGGCTGTTTTCATTTGTGCCGCGCGACGCAATTCGATCGGTATCCGGATGAATAATGTCACCCAACTTATTGCCTTCATAATTCATTCGGTCGATGGAATCATAGCCATTGCAGCAATGGGTACGCGCCATGAGGGATCGCCGTGCACCAAACTGGCCTCCGGCCTTGCTAACGGGCTGATTCTGGCAAACTACCGCGCCCGATCCCAAGCTCTCGCTGCATCAGCACCGTATCGATCCACTGCCCATGCTTGAAGCCGACCGCCTCCAGCCGGCCGACGGTGCGGAACCCCAGCCGTTCGTGGACAGCGAGCGATCCCGCGCCTTCCCCGTTGGACGTGCAGGCAACGACGGCGATCATCTGCCGCCAAGGCCCGGTCTCGCAGCGCGCGATCAGCGCTTCCAGCAGCGTCCGCCCCAGGCCCTCGCCGACACAACGGTGGTCGATGTAGATCGAATCCTCGATGGCGAAGCGGTATGCGCTGCGCGCACGGTACGAAGACGCGTAGGCGTAGCCGAGCACCTCTCCATCGCGTTCCGCGACCAGGTAGGGCAGGCCCTTGCGCAGGACTTCGGCCATGCGCAGCTGCATGTCGTCGGCGTCCGGCGGCGTTTCCTCGAACGAAGCCCGGCCATGCAGCACATGATGGGCGTAGATGGCCTGGATAGCCGGGACGTCGGCCCGACCGGCGTCGCGCAGGGTGAAGGGCTTGCGTAGCGGGCCCGTGGTGGCCGGCATGGCTGGATTCGTCATGATGGAAGGGCGCACGCCGCGCTCCGCGGAAGGTAGATGTGCAGGGAACCAGCACAATGCATGCCGGAGCACGCAAGCAAACTTGCACTACGCTGGTGCACGTATATAGTGCGTCATTATTCGACAAGAAGGACACCTGCCATGATCACGATCTATCACAACCCCCGCTGCTCGAAATCGCGCGAAACGCTGGTCATGGTCGAAGCCGCCGCCGAACGCCTGGGCGAACCGCTGGAGATCGTGGAGTACCTGAAGGCGCCGCCCTCCCTGACGACGCTGCGCCAGCTCCAGACCATGCTGGGCGTGTCCGCGCGCGAGATGATGCGTGACAACGAGGCGCCTTATGCGGAACTGGACCTGGCGGACCCAGGCCTGACCGAGGCGGAACTGCTGGCCGCGGTGGCTGACAATCCTGTCCTGCTGCAGCGGCCCGTGGTGGTACGGAATCGCCGGGCCGTGATCGGCAGGCCACCTGAGAACGTGGTGTCGTTGCTGGCCTGAGGGTTTGAGAGCTTCGTAGCCCTCAAATAAAACCGGCCTTCACGAACGTGAAGGCCGGCCCGGTCAGTCAAGCGAAAACGCTTCAGGCGAGTCGTCTAATAAACACCCAGCCAGTGCGCGGCTTCCTGACCGAAAGAGATGGCGGCCATCACCACAAGCAGCACGACCAGCACGACCGTGCTGACGTACAGGGTGGCCCTGGCGACTTCGGCGTCCTCGTCCAGGCTGTGGTGGTGCTGGATCTGCGTCTCATGGCGCGCCGGATGCGGCCAATGGATCCGGCCGGCCAGTTCCCTGAAGTGCAGGTCGGTTGGAATACGCATGATCAACTCCTCCTCGACGGGAGCCGCGCAGGCCGGGTGACAGGATCAGGTTGGCAGATGGCGTTGATTGCGCTGGGTCCGCGCATCGCAAGTCGTCTGGTTTCACCCGGTGTCGCCACCTGCATCTTTACTATAGGCGGGCTGGGCGCAGATGCCAGTCCGCGCACATGCACCGTCGCCCGTGACCTATGGGGCGAGCGGCGGAGGTGAGGGTTCGCTTGCTTCAGAAGCCGCGCCAGCGGCCAATCTGGCTTCTCGCGCACGGACTTCAGCGAGCATGTTGCAGAACAAGGCGCCTTGCTCGAGCGCGTCGTCCAGCGCCACGTGGGTATGGGGCAGCGGGTCCTTCCAGGCGTCCGGGAAGGCCGGCTTGATGGTCTTGCGGTACGGCAGCCCGGTCAGCGCGAAGCCCAGCGTCTTGACGTCGAGCGCGGCCCAGCCGAACGGCGAACGGCCCGCGAAGCGCATCATGTACCAGAACATCCACGTGAAATCGAAGCCGGCCGGGAAGGCCACGAAGACCGGCTTGCCGGGCAGGCTCTCGACCCATTCGACGTAGCGCACCATGGCTTGTTGGGGCGGTTGAAGGTCGCGCCGGCAGGCGGTCCAGGCTTCGGGCTGGGTCTCCCACCACTGCATCTGGACCGGATGGCCCACGGCGCCCGGCAGGGTTTCAAGATTCGCCGAGAACGTGCCCACCACGGTCTTGTCGGCCAGCATGGCGGCCGAGGCGAACGACAGCATCGAATGGGGGCCGGGAATCGGCCCGTCGGCCTCGATGTCGGTGCTGACGTAGATTTCCGGACGGGTATCGGGGGCTTGTCGTTTGGCCATGGCGCTTGCGCTTGCGGAGCTGGCCTGCCGCTCAGGCCGCGTCGATGAGGTGATCGGCGACGTACGGGTTGTTGCGGCGCTCTTCGCCGAACGTCGACACCGGGCCGTGGCCGGGGATGAAGGTCACGTCCTCGCCCAGCGGCCACAGCCGCGTGCGGATCGAGCGGACCAGGTCGGCATGGTTGCCGCGCGGAAAATCGGTGCGGCCGATCGAGCCGGCGAACAGCACGTCGCCCACCACCGCGAGCCGGTTCCCGCGCGAAAAGAACACCACGTGGCCGGGTGTGTGGCCGGGGCAGTGGTAGACCTCGAGCGTTTCGCCGCCGAACTGGACGGTATCGCCGTCCTGCAGCCAGCGATTGGGCTCGAACACCTCGGCCTGGCCAAAGCCGAAGCGGCGGGTCTGTTCCGGCAACTGTTCGATCCAGAAGCGTTCATCCTCCTGGGGGCCTTCAATCGGGATGCCGAGCTGGCGCGCCAGTGCCGCGGCACCGGCGCAGTGGTCCACGTGGCCATGCGTCAGGAAGATCTTTTCCAGCGTCACGCCCTGTTCCTTCACCGCCTCCAGGATGCGATCCAGGTCACCCCCAGGATCACACACGGCCGCCTTGCCGGTGTGCTCGTCGATCAGCAGCGAACAGTTTTGCTGGAAGGGCGTGACGGGGATCAGCAGGACTTTCATGAGTGTCTTTTCGTAGGCCGCGACGGGGCTCGGTCGCATGCGGCGGGTTGTGCCGGCATTGTAGCGCCGGCCGACATCGAACCTCGTTCATCGCATGAATGTGCTGATTGCGGTACTCGCCTCGCGCACCTCGCCATCGCCGCAATCCCTTGCCACACGGTGGATTCCGGGGAATTGAGGGGCCGTTCGTGCGAGATCGCACATAATTCGTAACAAAATCAATGGTATAGCTGCAGCGGTACGATGTTAGACTCCCGCGATGAATTGGATTCTGCCGATTTTCTCCGGCTGGCAGCGGCTGGCAAAACTGGGCACATGCACGGCATGCGCCGTAGTGCTGGCCGCCTGTGCAACGCCGCCTGAAGGTGGCGATTCTTCGAGCGCCGGCACTTCCGGCGCTGTGCCGACCAAGGCTGCCCGCACCCCGAAAACGGCCCAGGCCGACAAGCCGGATACCGGCAGCTGGAACCTGTTCGGTGTCGAGCAGGAAGACAGCAGCCTGAGCGGCCGGTCGCTGGACGGCCTGCGCGCTGACATGGGCTCGTTCGAGCAGCGCGGCATGGCATCCTGGTATGGCAAGGGCTTCCATGGCCGCAAGACCGCCAATGGCGAACGCTTCGACATGCGCGCGATGACCGCGGCCCATCCGTCGCTGCCGCTCGATAGCTGGGTGCTGGTGCGCAACCTGCGCAACAACAAGGTGGCCGTGCTGCGCATCAACGACCGCGGCCCGTACCACGGCAACCGCGTGCTGGACGTGTCCTACGGCGCCGCGCGCCGCCTGGGCTTTGTCGACCACGGCGCCACGCAGGTGGAGATCCGCCGCCTGTCGCGCACCGAAGTGGCCGCCCTGGGCCCGCAGTTCGACGCTGGCGGCAATGAAGCCGGCGACGGCGCCGGCGATGACGATGTCGCGGTGCCCGAACTGGCCAACTCGCTCGCGCCCGCCAAATCGCACAAGGCGTCCGCGAAGGGCCGGTCGACGGCCAAGCGCAAGCGCCACTGACACGGCGCGGGCCGAGCATGCCGCCGCGCGCGCCGGTCCTCCCTTTCGCCTGTCTCTGCCTTTCCCGCCTTCCCGGCTTTCCCCGCTTTTCCTCAGTCCCCGCCGCGCTGCGCCAGTGCCAGCTTGTAGAGCGCATCGGTATCCGCGCCAGTAATCGCGGCGGCCAGCTTGGCCGCGCGCTTCGCGGGCAGCTCCGCCAGCAGCAACGACAGGACGCGCTGCGCTTCGGCGTCGGGCGCGCCATCGTCCGCGGTTCCCGCCGCGCCTTCCACGACCAGAACGAATTCGCCCTTGGCGCGCGTGGCCTCGGCCGCCAGCCATGCGGGCGCCTCGCCGACGGTCATCACCGGGGTTTCCTCGAACAGCTTGGTCAGCTCGCGCCCGATCAGCAGCCGTCGGGTGTCCGGCAGGCCGGCGGCCAGCGCGGCCAGCGTTTCGGCAATGCGGTGCGGCGCTTCGTACAGCACCCAGGCATGGTCGAGCGCAGCGAGCGTGGCGATCGCCTCGGCACGCGCCTTGGCCTTGCTCGGCAGGAAGCCGACAAAGGTGAAACGGCCCGCGCCGGTATCGAGCATTTCGCCGGCAACCGACAGCGCCGCCACGGCGGCACTGGGGCCGGGCAGCGGCACCACGGGCAGGCCGGCGGCGCGCGCCGCCTCGACCAGCCGCGCGCCGGGATCGGAAATGCCCGGCGTACCCGCGTCCGATACATAGGCAATGCGCTCGCCTGCGGCCAGGCGCTGCACGATACGGCCGGCGGCCTCGCGTTCATTGTGTTCGTGCACGGCCACCAGCGGGCGCTGCAGGCCGACGCGCGACAGCAGCTGCCCGGTATTGCGCGTGTCTTCGCAGGCAATGGCATCGGCCAGGCCGAGCACATGCAGCGCGCGCAGCGACAGGTCCGCCACATTGCCGATCGGGGTCGCCACGACATACAGCGTGCCGGCCGGGTACGACTGGCCGGCCGCCAGCGAGATCCAGTCACTCATGAGAACTTCCGTTGATTCGAGCATTCAAAAGCACGACGCAGGCGCGCGGCGCGCTGGCCGAGGACCGCGCGCTTGCCCACCTGCAGCGGCACGGCTTGCAGCCCGTGGTGCGCAATTATCGCTGCAAAGGCGGCGAGATCGACCTGGTGATGCGCGCGCCGGACGACACGCTGGTGTTTGTCGAGGTGCGCCAGCGCAGCGCGGCCGCGTTTGGCGGCGCGGCGGCCAGCGTGACGCCGGCCAAGCAGCGGCGCCTGGTGCTGGCGGCGCTGCACTACCTGGGTACGCTGGCGCAGCAGCCGCCGTGCCGGTTCGACGTGGTGGCCCTGGCGCCGGGCCGGCTCGAGTGGCTGCCGCACGCCTTCGACCTGGATGCCGCGGGCGACCTTTACTGAGCGCGGCTGAGCGCGGCTGACGGGCCGCGCTGGTTCATAATGCGCGATATTGCGCGGCACGTGCCGCGACAGCAACAACAAGGCCCCCATCGAGCGATGAGCATCGAAAGCATTCAGCAGCAATTCCTGGACAGCGCCGACACCAAGCGCCAGGCCGCGGACGTGATGGCGCCGCACATCGACGCCGCCATCGAACGCATGGTCGGTGCGCTGACCAGCGGCAACAAGATCCTGGCCTGCGGCAATGGCGGTTCGGCCGCCGACGCCCAGCATTTCGCCGCCGAACTGGTCGGCCGCTTCGAACGCGAGCGGCCCGGCCTGGCGGCGATCGCGCTGACCACGGACAGCTCGATCCTGACAGCCATCGGCAACGACTATGACTTCAGCATGGTGTTCTCCAAGCAGGTCGAGGCGCTCGGCCAGCCCGGTGACATCCTGCTGGCGCTGTCCACGTCGGGCAACTCCGCCAATGTGATCGCCGCGATCGAAGCCGCGCGCCAGCGCGACATGGGCGTGATCGCGCTGACCGGCAAGGGCGGCGGCCAGATCGGCGCCATGCTCGACGAATTCGATATCCACCTGTGCGTGCCGAGCGAGCGAACGGCGCGCGTCCAGGAAGTTCACCTGCTCACCCTGCATTGCCTGTGCGATGGTATCGACGAGGCATTGCTCGGCGAAGCCTGACCCACTTACCCCAAGCTACAGCAAGGACAGCATGAAGAAACTGCCTTTCCAAGCCTCCCGGCTGACCCGCATCGCGCTCACCGCAGCCGTGCTCGCGGTCGGCACCACCCAGCTCGCCGGCTGCCTCCCGGTCATGGCCGGCGCCGTGGCCAGTGGCGTGACGGTTGCCACCGACCGCCGCCCGACTGCCACGCAAACTGTTGACCGCGGCCTGCAGATGGAGGCCGACAGTACGCTCAGCTCGCGCTACAACGGCCAGGCGCGCGTGAGCGTCACGGTATTCAACCGTAAGGTGCTGCTGACGGGCGAGGCCGCCAACGACAACGTGAAGCAGCAGGTCGACCAGTACGTGCGCGGCCTGCCCAATGCGCGCGTGGTGATCAACGAGCTCGAGATCGCGTCGTCGCCGTCGTTCATGACAACGAGCGAGGACACCTACCTGACCAGCAAGGTCAAGACCCAGCTGATGGCCGCCGAGGGCGTGCCATCCAACTCCATCAAGGTCACCACCGACAAGGGCGTGGTCTACCTGCTGGGCATCGTCACCACGCCCGAAGGCGACCGCGCCACCGAAGTGGCCCGCAACACCAGTGGTGTCACCAAGGTCGTCAAGGCGTTCGACTACGTGAACGAAGCCGAACGCGCGCGCCTGGACCAGGCCTCGACCTCGCAGAACCCGCAGCTGGATGGCACCGTCGGTACACCGGCGCCCGTGCAATCGGTGCCGGGCGTGGGTGGCCCCGTCAATGCGCCGGCCGGCTCCTCCACCGCCAATGGCGCTGTTGCAACGCCGGTGACGTCGCCGGTGGCTTCCCCGGTGGCGCTGCCGCCAGGCCGCAGCCTGCCCTGAGCAGGACCTTGCCGTCAGGCCGCAACGCCTGCCTGACATCATGCGGATTTCGTTCCGCCCGCCCGCGCGCAATGTGATACGGTAGCCACGCGCCGCCCGCCGGGCGGACCCCGGAGCGAGACCATGACCAGGATCCCCTTGCCCGCGGCGCTGGCCGCGCTGGCCTTGCCGATCGCGTGCGGCACCGCCTCCGCGGCCGACACGGATGCATCGGCGCTGCGCGCCCGCAACCACGCCGCGGCCTGCACCAGCTGCCATGGCCCGCAAGGGCGGCCGCCTGCGGGTAGCCCCATTCCGGCGCTGGCCGGGCGTGCCCAGTCCGAACTCGTCTCCCAGATGCAAGCGTTCAAGGCCGGCAAGCGCCCCGCGACCGTCATGCACCAGATTGCCAAGGGCTACAGCGACGACCAGATCACGGCGATTGCCGGCTGGTTTGCCGCTGTCAGGTAAGGGAGAACGCCATGCAACGACGCGACTTCCTCAAAGCGGCGGCCGGCGCCGCTGCACTGGGTACGCTGGGCGCGCACGCGGCAGCGCCGGCGAAAGTGGTGGTGATTGGCGGCGGGTACGGCGGCGCCACCGCGGCGCGTTATCTGCGCGAGTGGAGCGGCCACAAGATCGATGTCACGCTGGTAGAGCCCGATCCGGCCTTCGTCTCATGTCCGCTGTCCAATCTTGTGATCGGCGGCAGCCGGCGCATGGAGGACATCACCGTGTCCTATGACGCGCTGGTGCGCCGTCACGGCGTGAAGCTGGTTCGCGACCGCGCGCTGGCCATCGACGCCGGCAGGCGCACGGTACGCCTGGCCGGCGGCGCCACGCTGCCCTATGACCGCCTGGTGCTGTCGCCCGGCGTCGACATGCTCAGCGACGCCTTGCCCGGATTGCAGCAGCCCGGCGGCGACCAGATCCTGCATGCCTGGAAAGCGGGTCCGCAGACGCTGGCGCTGCGCCGCCAGCTCGAAGCCATGCCGGACGGCGGCACCTTTGCCATCAGCATTCCGCTGGCGCCTTACCGCTGCCCGCCGGGCCCCTACGAGCGGGCCTGCCAGGTGGCGCACTATTTCCGCCGGCACAAGCCGCGCAGCAAGGTGCTGATCCTCGATGCCAATCCGGACATCACCTCGAAGGCGGCGCTGTTCCGCCAGGTCTGGGGCACGCAGTACCAGGGCATGGTCGAGTACCGGCCGCAGTACAACGCCGTCGATGTCGACGCCGCCACGCGCACCCTCAAGTTCGACGTGCAGGATGACGAACGGGCCGACGTGCTCAACGTGCTGCCGCCGCAGCGGGCCGGCGCGATTGCCGTGTCGGCCGGACTGGCCACGGCCAATGGCCGCTGGTGCGAGGTGGATTTCCTGACCTTCGAATCGATCGCCGTGCCCAACATCCACGTCCTCGGCGACGCCATCCAGATCGCGCCGCTGATGCCTAAATCGGGGCACATGGCCAACCAGCATGGCAAGGTCGCGGCGGCGGCCATCGTCGCGCTGCTCTCGGGCGGCACGCCGGACGCCGAGCCGCTCTATAACAACACCTGCTACAGCTTCACGTCGGATCGCGAAGCGGTGCATGTGGCCAGCGTGCATCGCTACGATGCCGCGCAGAAGACGATGGTGACGGTGCCCGGATCGGGCGGACTGTCGGCGGCGCCCAATGTGCCGGAGGGCGATTTCGCGCTGGCGTGGGCGAAGGGGATCTGGGCGGATATGTTGGGGTAGCCGGCTTCGCAAGAACCGCAAGAACGTGCAATGCCCCCGCCCCGGGGGGCTGCTACGCTGGAGCTTTCCGATCCGCGCCCCGTCCCCATGCAAGCCAAAGACCGTCTCCTAGCCCTGGCCATCGTCTGCGTCTGGGGCGTCAATTTCGTTGTTATCAAGGTCGGACTGGCCGGTGTTCCGCCGATGCTGCTGGGCGCGCTGCGCTTCTGCCTGGTGGTGTTTCCGGCCATCTTCTTCATCCCGCGCCCGCGCGTGCCGCTGCGCATGTTGCTGGCCTATGGCATGACCATCAGCCTCGGGCAGTTCGCGTTCCTGTTCTATGCGATGGCAGTCGGCATGCCCGCCGGGCTGGCGTCGCTGGTGCTGCAGTCGCAGGTCTTCTTCACGGTGGGCATCGCCGCGCTGTGGCTCGGCGAGCCGGTGCGCTGGCATAACCTTGCCGGCATGCTGGTGGCCGCTTGCGGACTGGTGCTGATCGGTTCGGGCGCTGCAACGGGTACGGCCCCGGGGGGCATGAGCGTCGCCGGATTCCTGCTGACACTGTGCGGCGCGGCCTGCTGGGCAAGCGGCAATATCGTGAGCAAGACGATCGGTCCGGTCGACCTGCTGGGCCTGGTGGTGTGGGCGGCGCTGATCCCGATCGTGCCCTTTGCGCTGCTGTCGCTGTGGTTCGAGGGGCCGGCGCGCATCGCGGCAAGCCTCACCCATGTCTCCGGCGCGGCGATGTTCGCGGTGCTGTACCTGGCCTTCGCCGCGACCATCTTCGGCTACACCATGTGGGGCCGGCTGCTGACACGCTACCCGGCCAGCCAGGTGGCGCCGCTCACGCTGCTGGTGCCGGTGGTGGGGCTGCTGGCCGCGCACGGGCTGCTTGGCGAAGACTTGTCGCTGGCCCAATGGGCCGGCGCCGCCGTGGTGATGGCGGGGCTGCTGCTCAATGTCTTCGGCGGCCGGTTGTGGGTCGGCCGGCGCTTCGCACGCCGCTGAAGACGCGTGGGTTCTGGTGCCGCCGTGCCACAGGCGGCACAATCATGCTGTTCCGCATCAATGGGTAAACACTATATGCGCAATCACGCATATACGAATATATTGGAAGCCATGGAAGAGCTGGATCGCGTGTTCGAAAAGGTGTCGGGTTATTTCAGCCTGCTGGCGGAGCCTACGCGGCTGAAAATCCTGCACGCACTGTGCGACGGCGAGAAGCCGGTGAATACGGTGGTGGAGACGGTGGGTTCGTCGCAGACCAACGTGTCACGGCATCTCAACGCGATGTACCGCTCGGGCGTGCTGTCGCGCCGCAAGGAGGCGAACCTGGTGTACTACGCCATTGCGGACGAAAGCGTGGTGGAGCTGTGCCGCACGGTTTGCGTGCAGGTGGCCAGCCGGCTGGAGGACAATGCCCTGGCCTCCGGCGCGGTGGACCGCTTCATGGCCCAGCCTGAACCGCCACCCGCCCGGCGCCGCAAGGCCGCGCAGTAGCCTGGCTCTTCCTGCAGACCGCATCAGAACAGGCGCGCCGCCGTGGCGAGCGTGCCGGAGGAGACGGCATTGCAGGAACGGAATCCGCGCGGGCGCATCGTGCCAGCGCCCGAACACTTCGTCAGCCCCACGCTGCAGCAGGACATCGACCGGCACGGCCTGGACAGCCCGCGCCGGGACTTCCTGCGCAAGAGCTTCCTTGGCGCCGCCGCCGGCATCGCCGCGGCCGGACTGGGCCGGCGCGCGCTGGCCGCCGATGGTGATCCCGCCATCCTGGAGCCGCAGCCGTGGGCCACGACGCTGGGCCAGCCCGTGGCGGCGCGGCCGTACGGGCAGCCTTCGGTCCATGAGAAGAACCTTGTGCGGCGCGAGTCGCCGGGCCTGACGCGCGTCTCGGCGGCCTCGGTCGCCTTCGCGCCGCTGCAGGGGCTGTTCGGCATCATCACGCCCAGCGGCCTGCATTTCGAGCGGCACCATCAGGGCTGGCAAGACATCGATCCCGTCCGCCACCGCCTGATGATCAACGGACTGGTCAAGGCGCCGCGCGTCTATACGATGGACGACCTGATGCGCCTGCCGTCGGTGTCGCGCATGCATTTCATCGAGTGCGGCGCCAATACCGGCATGGAGTGGGGCAACGTGGCGGTGCCGACGGTGCAGTACACCCACGGCATGCTGTCGTGCTGCGAATTCACCGGCGTGCCGCTCAAGGTGCTGCTGGACGACGCCGGCGCGGACCTGCGCCGCGGCAAGTACCTGCTGGCCGAGGGCGGCGACGGCTCCGGCATGACGCGCACCATCCCGATGGAGCTGGCCGACGAGATCATCGTCGCCTGGGGCATGAACGGCGAGATGCTGCGCCCGGAGAACGGCTATCCGCTGCGGCTGGTGGTGCCGGGCGTGCAGGGTGTGTCATGGGTCAAGTGGCTGCGCCGGCTGGAGCTGGGCGATCAGCCCTGGAACGCCAAGGACGAGACCATCCACTACGTGGACATGATGCCGGACGGCAAGCTGCGCCAGTATTCCTCGATCCAGGAATGCAAGTCGGTCATCACCTCGCCGTCGGGCGGGCAGCAGATGGTCGGCAAGGGCTTCTACAACATCAGCGGGCTGGCATGGTCCGGGCGCGGGCGCGTGCGCCGCGTGGATGTCTCGACCGACGGCGGGCGCAACTGGCGCACGGCACGGCTGGAGACGCCGGTGCTTTCCAAGTGCCTGACGCGCTTCAATCTCGACTGGGACTGGGATGGCGGGCCGGCCATCCTGCAAAGCCGCGCGATCGACGAAACCGGCTACGTGCAACCGAAGATGGCGCAGCTGCGCGCGGTGCGCGGCACGCGCTCGATCTATCACAACAACGCTATCCAGAGCTGGCAGGTGGCCCGGAGCGGGGAGGTGTCCAATGTCCACGTGGGCTGACACGGCGCGCGCGCTGGCGCTGGCGGCCGGCTGCCTGGCCTCGACGGCCTGGGCCGGTACGGCAGACACGGCCGCGGCCCGCGCGGCACTGGGCCGAACCGCGACCGCGGCCGAGGTCGCGGCCTGGGATATCGACGTGCGCCCCGATTTCAAGGGGCTGCCCAAGGGCAGTGGCACGGTGGCCCAGGGTCAGAAGATCTGGGACGGCAAGTGCGCGTCGTGCCACGGCGATTTCGGCGAATCGAACGAAGTCTTCTCGCCGATCGTCGGCGGCACCACGGCCGAGGATATCCGCAACGGCCGCGTCGCCGCGATGACCGGCAACCAGCCATACCGAACCACGCTGATGAAAGTCAGCACGGTCAGCACGCTGTGGGACTACATCCATCGCGCCATGCCATGGAATGCGCCGCGCAGCCTGAACGCCGACGATGTCTATGCCGTCACAGCGTACCTGCTGAACCTGGGCGAGATCGTGCCGGCAGACTTCACGCTGTCGGACGCGAACATCGCCGAGGTTCAGCGCAAGATGCCGAACCGCAACGGCATGACCACGGACCACGGCATGTGGCCGGGGCGCGGAAAGCCTGATACGCACAACACGGCGTGCATGGAAAACTGCGAAGCGACGGTGAAGGTAGTCTCGGCCATGCCGGACTACGCGCGCGATTCGCACGGTGACCTGTCGCAGCAGCAGCGCGCCTTCGGGCCGACGCGCGGCGTGGCGGCGCTGGCTTCCGCGCAAGCCGTACCGGTTGCTGCGGCGCCAGTGGCGCCCGGGGCCAGACTGACCGGCCAGTACCAGTGCATGGCGTGCCATGCGCTCGACCGCAAAGTGGTGGGGCCGTCATTTTCGGAGATCGCCGGCAAATATCGCGGGCAGGGTGACGCCCATGCCGCGCTGGAGCGCAAGGTCAAGGCGGGCGGGCAGGGCGCGTGGGGCAGCGTGCCGATGCCGCCGCAGCCTCAGATTCCCGATTCGGACATCCGCGCCATGGTGGGGTGGATTCTTGAGGCAAAATAGCGGGCTGGCCGCTGGAGTGCCCCCAGGCGGCGGCCAGCGTGTGTTGCGCCGCAGCGCAGTCCGGTTGTGGCGTTGCCTTTGCCGTCCCCACGGCTATACAAAGCTTGGAGCTTAATAATGAAGCAGTTTGTCATCGCAGCGCTGATGCTTGGCGCCGCCGCATCGGCCCACGCGGTCGATGCCGCCAAGGCACAGGAGATTGCCAACAAGAACGCCTGCATGGGTTGCCACCAGGTCGACAAGAAGCTGGTTGGTCCCGCCTACAAGGACGTGGCCGCCAAGTACAAGGGCGACAAGAACGCCCTTGCGACGCTGACCAAGAAGGTCAAGACCGGTGGTTCGGGCGTGTGGGGTCCTGTGCCGATGCCCGCCAACACTGGCCTGAGCGACGCCGAGGCGAAGACCGTGGTGGAGTGGGTCCTGGCTGGCGCGCCGGCCAAGTAAGCACCGGCCCGCAAGGGCCAGCGCACCGATGCAACAGGCCGGCCGGCATCCGCCGCGCGGGCCTGGACACAGAGCACAGCGGCCGGCCAAGCACCGGCCGCATGCAGCAAGCACCGCCCTGGCGGTCGACCACGACTGGGAACGGAGTAGCCGGAGAGCAAAGCACAATGAATTCCAAACGAAGAGAAGTACTGCGGGTCACCGCTGTCCTGTCGCTGATGGCCGCAACGGGCCTGATCACCGAAGCGCAGGCAGCCGAGTGGAACAAGACCGCCTTTGACGGCAAGAGCGTGGCCGATGTCATCAAGGCCCTCGGCGGCAGTGGCACCGAAAAGAGCACCGCCATCACCTTCAACGCCCCGGATATCGCCGAAAACGGCGCCGTGGTGCCGGTGGCCGTGACCAGCACGATCCCGGATACCGAGCAGATCGCCATCCTGGTCGAGAAGAACCCGAACACGCTGGCCGCGGATTTCGTGATCCCGGCGGGCACCGAACCGTTCGTCTCCACGCGCGTGAAGATGGGCCAGACCTCCGTGGTGCATGCCGCGGTCAAGGCCGGCGGCAAGTGGTACGTGGCATCCAAGGAAATCAAGGTCACCTTGGGCGGCTGCGGCGGCTGAGCCCCGCGCCCCGCGACACCACGAACATCTGCAACAGGAGAGAACCATGGCAGACCCGATGCGCGTACGCGCCACCGAAAACGGCGGCGTGACAGACGTCAAGATTCTGATGAAGCACGACATGGAAACCGGCCAGCGCAAGGACAGCGCCGGCAAGACCATTCCGGCGTGGCATATCCAGACCGTGAGCGCCCAGTGCAAGGGCAAGGAAGTGTTCCGTGCCCAGTTCGGCCCGGCGGTGTCCAAGGACCCGTTCCTGAACTTCAAGTTCAAGGGCGGCGCCAAGGGCGACAAGGTCACCGTGACCTGGATCGACAACCGCGGCGACAAGCGCACCGACGAAGCGACGATCGCCTGATCAGCGACGAATCGTCGACGCAAAGGCGGCCCGGCGCGCGCGGCTGTCGTCTGCTATGGTTCTGGTCGGAAACTGACCTCGGGAACAATCATGCGGCGAGCATTCATTCGGGCATCGGCGGCACTGGCCGCCATCGGACTGGCGGCCAAGGCGGCGGCGCAGACGGCGCCGGCAGGCAAGGGCGGGCGCGTCAAGGTGGTGTACCAGCTTTCGGAAGGCATCGACCAGGCGGTGCGCGCGATGGGCAACCTGCGCAACCACCTGAACGGCGCGCCGGGGACCAAGATCGTCGTGGTCGCGTTCGGCTACGGCGTGGATTTCCTGGTGGAAGGCGCCAAGGATTCGCGCGGCAACACCTTTGACGGCCCGGTAGGCGCGCTGGCTTCGGCCGGTGTCGAATTCCGCGTCTGCCGCAATACGCTGAACGCACGCAAGATCTCCGAGTCGAGCCTGCTGATGGAATCGAAGATCGTACCGGCCGGCGTGGTGGAAATCGCCCGCCTGCAGTTTGACGAAGGCTACGCCTACATCAAGCCTTGAGGATGGCCCGGGCTCCGGAAGGCCCGGCAACAGAAGAATGACCCGGCGCACGAGCGGCCGGGAGGAGAAGCCCCCAATGACCAAGATCCGACGCCTTGCCACGGGCGCCGCGCTGGCCGCGGCCGGTGCGGCTGCGCTGACCCTGGCGGCCGCCGTGCACGCGCAGGGCAGCACCGCCGACGAAATCGCCAAGTACCGCCAGATGCTGGCCGAAGGCAATCCCGCCGAGTTGTGGGAAGCCGCCGGCGAAGAGCTGTGGAAAAAGCCCGCCGGCCCGAAGAACGTCTCGCTCGAACAGTGCGACCTGGGCAAGGGCCCGGGCGTGACCAAGGGCGCCTACGCCGAACTGCCGCGCTACTTCAAGGACACCGGCAAGGTCATGGACCTGGAGCAGCGCCTGGCTTATTGCCGCGTGACGCTGCAGGGCCTGACCCAGGAACAGGCGATGGCCAATCCGTTCTCGTCGTCGGGCAAGCCGTCGGACATCGAGCGCCTGGTCTCGTACCTGACCGCCGAATCGCGCGGCGTGAAGATGAACGTGCAGCTCAGCCACCCGGAAGAGCAGCGTACCTACGCGCTCGGCCAGAAGATGTTCTTCTACCGCGGCGGCGCCTATGACTTTGCCTGCGCCACCTGCCACGCGGTGGACGGCCAGCGCATCCGGCTGCAGGACCTGCCCAACCTGCTGAGCGAGAAAGGTGCGCAGGCGGCCTACACGACGTGGCCCGCCTACCGTGTCTCGCAGGGCGAGGTACGCACCATGCAGCACCGCCTGTACGACTGCCTGCGCCAGCAGCGCTTTCCCGAGCCGGCCTACGGCTCGGACGTGATCACCGCCCTCACCATGTTCCTGGCCAGGAACGCCAACGGCGGCACCTACGATGGCCCCGCCATGAAGCGCTGACCAGCACGGGAGACAGACATGCAACGATTCACCAAGCAATACGGCGTGTGGGCGGCCGCCGCACTGGCACTGGCCGCGAGCACCGGCGCGATCGCGCAGGACAGCGCCAAGGCCAAGCCGACGGCGAAGGCCAAGGTCGCCGCCGTCAGCAGCGCCGACATGAAGCACCTGATCGAAGGCTCGTTCACTTCGAAGGGGCCGGCCACGGTCGAGGGCGTGCTCAACCAGGACGCCATGCAGCAGGCCTGCAGCCAGTACCCGGACCGCTCCAAGGTGCCGGCGGCTACTGCAAAGAAGATTGAAGCGGGCGAGCTCAAGCAGGTGAAGTACCCTGCCGACGGCCAGTGGCTGGGCGACTGGAAGGAAGGCGAGAAGGTCGCGCAGAACGGCCGCGGCATGCAGTTCTCCGACAAGGTAGGCGGCACCAACGGCGGCAACTGCTATGCCTGCCACCAGATGACCAAGGCGGAGATCTCGTTCGGCAATATCGGCCCGTCGCTGTACCAATACGGCAAGCTGCGCGGCAATTCCGAGGACGTGGTCAAGTACACCTGGGGCAAGATCTGGGACTCCAGCGCGTATGCGGCCTGCTCCAACATGCCGCGCTTCGGCCACAAGGGCATCCTGACCGAAACGCAGATCCGCGACGTGATGGCGCTGCTGCTGGACCCGGCTTCGCCGGTCAACCAGTAAGGGCACGGGCATGCTGCGTGCTCGCACCGCCTTCATCGCGTGGCTGCTGGCCGTTGGCCTGATGGCAGGCGCCGGGAGCGCCGGCGCGCTGGAGGTCGGCGACACCGTGCGGCTGCCCGATGTGCAGACGCTCGATGGCCGCACCGTCAGCGCCGCATCGCTCGCCGGCAAGCCGCTGATCGTCGAGGTGTGGGCCTCGTGGTGCCCGTTCTGCGCCATGCAGAATCCGCGCCTGCAGAAACTCTACGAGCGCACGCGCGGCACGCCGCTGCAGGTGCTGACCGTCAGCATCGATAAGGATCCGCGCGAGGCCGCCGAGTACCTGCGCAAGCGCGGCTACACCTTCCCGGTCACGATGGATTCGCCGGCACTGCGCAGCGCCATCAGCCCGCGCAAGGGCCTGCCGGAGCTGTATGTGATCGACGCGCGCGGGCGCGTGGTGCAGAAGGAAGTGGGCGAGATGCTCGAAGACGAGGTCGCAGCGCTCGACCGTTACGCGAAGCCCTGAATCATTGCCTTGCCGCGTGCGCCGACGCCTGTCGCCACGCGGCCAATATGAAACCGATGCCGGAAGCGCCTTGCAGGCCTTGCAAGGTGCGCACCGGCACGCCGATTCGACAGGAAGAGACGACATGAACCGACGCGAGTTCCTGCAGGTGCTGGCCATTGCCGGCGCGGGTGGCATGAGCTTTCCCGCCAGCGCGGCCCAGGCGGCGAAGTCCGCCGAGGCCATGTACGACCTGCCGCGCTTTGGCAATGTCCACCTGCTGCATTTCACCGATTGCCATGCGCAGCTGCGGCCGGTGTACTTTCGCGAGCCCAACGTCAACCTTGGCATCGGCGCCTATGCCGGCAAGCCGCCGCACCTGGTCGGCGACGCGCTGCTGCGCCACTACGGCATCCGCCCCGGCACGCCGCAGGCGCATGCGTTCACCTACCTGGACTTCAACGAGGCCGCGCAGCGTTATGGCAAGGTCGGCGGGTTTGCGCACCTAGCCACGCTGGTCAAGCGCATGAAGGCCAGCCGGCCCGGAGCGCTGCTGCTCGATGGCGGCGACACCTGGCAGGGCTCCGCCACCGCGCTGTGGACCAAGGGCCAGGACATGGTCGACGCGGCGCTGGCGCTCGGCGTCAACGTCATGACGCCGCACTGGGAAATGACGCTCGGCGCCGACCGCGTCAAGGAAATCGTCGAAAAGGACTTCAAGGACAAGGTCTCGTTCCTGGCGCAGAACATCAAGACCAACGACTTCGGCGATCCGGTCTTCGATCCGTACGTGATACGCGACATCAACGGCGTGGCGGTGGCCATCATCGGCCAGGCATTCCCGTACACGCCGATCGCCAACCCGCGCTATTTCGTGCCGGACTGGACCTTCGGCATCCAGGAGGAGAACCTGCAGCAGGTCATCGACGATGCGCGCAGCAAGGGTGCGCAGGTGGTGGTACTGCTGTCGCACAACGGCATGGATGTCGACCTGAAGCTGGCCTCGCGCGTGCGCGGGCTCGACGCGATCCTGGGCGGCCACACGCATGACGGCATGCCGGCGCCGGTGCCGGTGAAGAATGCCGGCGGCACCACGCTGGTCACCAACGCGGGCTCCAACGGCAAGTTCCTGGGCGTGCTGGACTTCGACGTGAAAAACGGCAAGGTGACGGATTTCCGCTATCGCCTGCTACCGGTGTTCGCCAACTACCTGCCGGCGGATCCGGCCATGGACGCGCTGATCAAGAAGGTCCGCGCCCCGTACGAACAGAAGCTCGGCGAAGTGCTGGCCGTGAACCGCGGCCTGCTGTACCGGCGCGGCAATTTCAACGGCACGTTCGACCAGCTGATTCTCGACGGCCTGATGGAAGTGCAGGGCGCGCAGATCGCGTTTTCTCCGGGCTTCCGCTGGGGCACTACCTTGCTGCCGGGCGAGGCCATCACCATGGAACACCTAATGGACCAGACTGCCATCACCTATCCGTACACCACGGTGACGGACATGAGCGGCGAGACCATCAAGACCATCCTGGAAGACGTGGCCGACAACCTGTTCAACCCGGACCCGTACTACCAGCAGGGCGGCGACATGGTGCGCGTGGGCGGGCTGCAATACACCATCGATCCGAACGCCGGCATGGGCAAGCGCATCAGCGACATGCGCCTGAACGGCCAGCCATTGGATGCCGGCAAGACCTACAAGGTGGCCGGCTGGGCGCCGGTGGCCGAAGAGGCGCGCCAGACGGGCGGCGCGCCGATCTGGGACGTCATGGCCCAGTGGCTGCGGGCCAGCAAGGAAGTCAGCGCCCGCCCGCTGAACCAGCCGCGCGTGGTCGGCATGGACCGGAATCCGGGCATGGCGGCGTGATGTTGTGCGGGATCGTCACCCGGCGGGTACCGATTGAAGCGTCAAACGGAAGTAGGCTACAATCATCCGCGTCGGGCCGATAGCTCAGCTGGGAGAGCGCTGCGTTCGCAATGCAGAGGTCGGGAGTTCGATCCTCCTTCGGTCCACCAGATACAAAGCACAAAGGGCTCGGAATTCGTTCCGAGCCCTTTTGCTTTTTGTCTTCCGCGTTTCTTCGCCGTGTCTCACGCCACCCGCGGCCCCCGCTTAACCTTCAGCGCCGAAGGCCGTACCTGTTGCAGCGCCCGCAATGACTGCAGCGCATCCTCCACCGCCTCGATCCCGTCCCGCAGCCGTGCCGTGGCATAGCCGAGCCGGCTCTGCATATCCGGGTCCGGCGCGGACAAATGCTCGAGCGCATCGACCTCCGCCTGCATCTGGCCGATCAGGCGGCGCAATTGTGATGTGCTATGCGAAGCAAGCGACCGGATTGCCATGCGAACTCCTTGGACGTCGACATCGGGGACGCAAGTTGTACGGTAGTACGTCACAGCAGGATCGCCAGCGCTGTTACGTCTCCATACACCTGTCTCGTCTCTTGCAGGCGACGGCCGCCGCTCAGTCCATCGCTGCGTGCGCCATGTCGGCCGGAACCTGCCGGGCGGGGCGAACCAGAAGGATCAGCGGTACGACCAGCAGCGTGGCGATGAACATCAGCTTGAAATCGTTGAGGTAGGCGATCATCGACGCCTGCTGGTTGATGGCATGGTTCAGCGCCAGCAGGTCGGTGCGCGAGCCGTTCGCCACCATCGACTGCAGGTTCGGGTTGAAGACGCTGACATGCGCGGCCAGGTCGGCGTGCGCGACCTGCGTGTTGCGCGTCATCAGCGACTGGATGACCGAGATGCCGATGCTGCTGCCGATATTTCTCACCAGGCTGTAGGTGGCGGTGCCATCGGCACGCAGATCCGGCCGCAACGTGGAAAATGTCAGCGCGCTGAGCGGCACGAATACCAGCCCAAGCCCGAAACCCTGGATCACGCCGGGCCAGACGATATCGGACATCGACAGCACAATGGTGTAGTGCATCATCTGCCACAGCGCGAACGCGGAAATCAGGAACCCCGACAAGAGCAGAAGCCGCGCGTCGATGCGCCGCAGCAGGCGGCCCGCTAGCAGCATCGCCACCATGGTGCCGGCGCCGCTGGGCGCGGTGACCAGGCCGGTGGTGGCCACGGGATACTGCATCAGCCCCTGCAGCATCGGTGGCAGCAGCGCGCGCGTCGCGTACATGACCGCGCCGATGACGAAGATGAAGCAGGTGCCGGTGGCGAAGTTGCGGTCCTTCAGCAGTTCATAGCGGAAGAAGGACTTCGAACCGGCGGTGGCCGTGTGCACGACGAAGTAGGCGAAGCTGATGAGCGCCAGCATCGCCTCGATGCGGATTTCGAGCGAGCTGAACCAGTCGAGCTGCTCGCCGCGGTCCAGCATGGCCTGCAACGCGCCGATGGCCAGACTCAGCGTGGCAAAGCCGAACGCGTCGAACCGGACTTCGCGGCGCGGCGGCCGGTCGGGCAGGAAGGTCATAACGCCGAACATCGCGAACGCGCCGATCGGCACGTTGATGAAAAACACCCAGCGCCAGTTGTAGCTGTCGGTCAGCCAGCCGCCCAGCGTCGGGCCGAGGATCGGGCCGACCATCACGCCCATGCCCCAGACCGCCATGGCCTGGCCTTGCCGCGAGGGCGGGTTGATGTCGAGCAGGATGGACTGCGACAGCGGCACCAGCGACGCCCCGAAGACCCCCTGCAGCAGGCGCGCTGCCACGATCTGAGGCAGCGTGTCGGCCAGTCCGCAAAAAGCCGAGGCCACGGTGAAGCCGCCGATGGCGACCAGCAGCAGCTTTTTCACGCCCAGGCGGTCGGACAGCCACCCGGTCAGCGGCGTGGCGATGGCTGCCGCCACGATGTACGAGGTCAGCACCCACGTGATTTCGTCCTGCGATGCCGACAACGCGCCCTGCATATGGGGCAGCGCGACGTTGGCGATGGTGCTGTCCAGCGTCTGGATCAGCGTGGCCAGCATGATCGATACCGTGATCATCGGCCGGTTCAGCGGCGTGTCGGCGCCGGCCTGCCGGGCAATGGAAGACATGGGAGACGGTGGGGGCTGTTCGATTGATAAGCGTGCTTATTATATGGCCGGCCAGGCCTTGTGCGCTGGCTCCGCGCGGGCCGTGTGCCGGCCCGTTCACTGTCATGGTTCTTCGGCTATAGTCGCGCGATGGAATCGGAATCGGAAAAACGCCTTGGCTTCCTGGTCACCGACGTGGGCCGCCTGTGCGGCAAGCGCTTCGACGACCTGGCGAAGTCCACGCTGGACCTTACGCGCGCGCAATGCCGCGCGCTCGCCTACCTGGCCCACCACGGCGAGATCAACCAGGCCAGCCTGGCCGACATTCTCGAGGTAGCGCCGATTTCGGCGGGGCGGCTGCTCGACCGCATGGAGGAGGGTGGCTGGATCCTGCGCCGGCCCAACCCGGACGACCGCCGCGAGCGTCTCGTGCAGATGACCGGCAAGGCCCGCAAGGCGCTGGACCGGGCGCGGCGCGTCGGCGACGAGATCGCCGGCGAAGCCATGCGCGGCTTCACGCCGCAAGAGCAAGAACAACTGATCACCCTGCTGCAGCGCGTGCGCGCCAACCTGGTCGCCGCGGTGGAGCGCTGAACCATCATGCCCCTTCAGGATCCTTCCGTGCGCCGCGCAGCGGACGCACACGCCGATTACCTTGCCGGCCGGCGCAGCACGCTGGTCAGTGTCGCGGTCAATATCGGGCTAAGCCTGGCCCAGGCCGTGGCCGGGCTGTGGGCGGGCTCGCAGGCGCTCCTTGCCGATGCGCTGCACTCGCTGTCTGACCTGTTGTCGGACTTCGTCGTCCTGCTGGCCGGCCACCACGGCCGCAAGGGCCCGGACTCCGATCACCAGTACGGCCACCGGCGCTACGAAACCGCCGCCTCGCTGGTACTGGGCTGCCTGCTGCTGGCGGTCGGGCTGGGCATGCTGTGGTCGGCGGTCGGCAAGATCCAGCATCCGCAGGGTGCCCAGGCGGTCAAGCCGATCGCGCTATGGGTGGCCGCGGTCGCGCTGCTGTCCAAGGAGCTGCTGTTCCGCTACATGCTGGCCGTGGCCAAGCGGGTGCGCTCGGGCATGCTGGTGGCCAATGCCTGGCACGCGCGCTCGGATGCCGCGTCCTCGCTGGTGGTGGCGCTGGGCATCGGCGGCAACCTGCTCGGCTACCACGTGCTCGATCCGGTGGCCGCCGTCGTGGTGGGCCTGATGGTGGCGCGCATGGGCGCGAAGTTCGGCTGGGACGCGCTCAATGACCTGATGGACCGCGCCGCCGATGCCGAAACCGTCGAGGCGATCCGGCACACCATCCTCGAAACGCCGGGCGTGCTGGGCGTCCATGACCTGCGCACGCGCAAGATGGGCGACCAGATACTCGTCGACGTGCATCTGGAAATCGATGCCAACCTCACGGTAGCCCAAGGCCATGCCATCGCGGCCGAAGCGCATCGGCGCACCGTGGTCAGCCACGGCGTGCTGAACGTCATGACCCATGTCGATCCGGTATACACCTCCGCGCCCCGAGCGCCCCACTGAGCGCCCTGTGGATATCTACGCCCCGGCCTGGGGATAACTGCACGGGAAAGCTGTGCTCCGCCTGGGGGCGCGCTGTGAGCCGTATACGGACAAAACGGGCGCCGTTTTTGCCGACGTATACGGAAGGTTCCGGATATCCCGGTGCAGCGGCCATCGCTCCATAGGGTTGTCTTTATTGCAACCTCTTGATCCACAAAGAAAAAGAGCGGTTATCCACACCCAGGCGTGACGTTTACCTACTACTACTATCTACGTATACGTAAACAGTATTAAAGACAGCAGTCAGATCATTCCTGTCAGCGACGAGTCAGGTTTACGGATCCTGCCTAAACGCGGCGTATACCGTGCCGCGCCCCTCCTTTCCAAGCGTCGCTCCCTAGAGCTTGCCGCGCAGCACCGCGAGAAGCCGTGGTGGTATGTGAACTCCACAGCTTATTGTAGATGAGAATGTTAACCATTATCATTTGCATCTAGTCGAAACGTATACCTCCGCTGTGCGCTCAAATCGTTGCTCTCGCCACCATCGGCCCCTCGCTATCGCCATCGCATTGCTTTGCCCATGGTTGGCACCAGCCGTGGCCGAGGCAGCCGACGCGGATGCCCTGCCGACCGTCGTGGTCACCGGCACCCGTTCGGAGAAGACGCTCGATGAAACGCCGGTGCGCACCGAGGTGGTCGACGGCAAGGAGATCGCGCGAACCCATGCCCGCACGCTCAAGGACGCGCTCGAAAACGTGCCCGGCCTCCAGTTGCGCGAGATCCATGGCAAGTCCGGCTACGAAGTCACGCTGCAGGGCATGACCAGCGACCAGGTGCTGATCCTGATCGACGGGCTGCCGGTCAGCGCCAGCACCGGCTCGACGGTGGATGTATCGCAATACCTGCTGACCGAAGTCGATCGCGTCGAGGTGGTCAAGGGTGCGAGTTCGGCCCAGTACGGCAGTTCGGCGATGGGCGGCGTGATCAACGTCATCACCCGCCCGATCGCGCGCGGCTTCGCGGGGGCGGTGTCAGCCGACGCGGGCTCCTACGGCGCGCAGAACGCCGATGGCAGTCCCGGACAGCTGCACGGCAATGTCCGGGTCGAAGGCGGCGGAGAAACCTGGCGCGCGCGCGTGAGCGCCGATGCGCTCGACAACAAGGGCTTTGCGGTGGATCCCGATGGCTGGACGCGCCACGGCGATGCCGTGCGCCGCGAGCAATATGCCGGCCGCCTCGAGTGGCTGCCCTCTGCCGCCGGCAAGTTCTGGATCGATGCCAGCGCCTATCGCGAGAACGACGAGCAGCGCTACCAGTACTACGCGCCACCGTTCTACGTGCCGCAGCGCAAGACCGAGGACATCTCGCGCAACCGCTTCACCGGCGGCGGCAAATGGCGCTTCGACAACGGCCTGACCGCTCGTCTTGCCGGCGTGACCGAAGACTACGACAGCACCACGCACGAGTACTCGAACAACTTCCAGACCGCCACGCGCAACGCTTCAATGCGCACCGACCACGTCTCGCTGCAGCTCGATCTGCCGGCGCGGAAATCCCAGCTGTGGCAGGTCGGCGGCGACTTCCACCACGAAACCCTCAGCCAGACGGCCAACGGCACCTCCGAACTGCTCGGCAACGCGGTGCGCACCGCCAGCGAGCTCTATGTGCAGGACGACATCATTCTCAGCGATACCTGGGAGATCGTGGCCGGGCTGCGCGGCCAGCATGACTCCGATTTCGGCAGCCATTTCGCGCCCAAGGTCGGCGTGCGCGCGAACCTGCTGGCGAGCGAAGACTGGAAGGGCGTGGCGCGTGCCAACTTCGGCCAAGGCTATCGCGTGCCAAACCTGAAGGAACGCCATTTCCTGTTCGATCACAGCTCGCTCGGCTACATGGTGCTCGGCAACCCGAACCTGAAGCCGGAGTCGTCCAACAGCTTCCAGTTGGGCGGCACGCTGAGCTGGCGCGACCGCGTGACGGTCGACACCAACCTGTTCTACAACCGCGTCACGGACCTGATCCAGACCGACATGAGCAACTTCGCCGTGGTCAACGGTGTGGCGCTCTACACCTACCGCAACGTCGCGCGGGCGCGCACGCAAGGCATCGAGACCTCGGTGCGCTGGCAGGCAACCAGCCGGATCGGCCTGAACGCCGCCTACACCTATACCGATACCGAAGACCTCGACAACGGCACCGAACTCACCCGCCGCCCGCGCAGCATGGCGCGCCTGGGGCTGGACTGGCGCGTGTTCTCCCGCACCGGCCTTTCCGTGCGTGGCCGCTTCCAGAGCAGCGAACTGGTGGATTCCACCACGGGCGCGCGCTCGCCGGGCTGGTCGACGCTCGATCTCGTACTGAACCAGAAGATCGGCCGCGGCGTGACGGCGTTCATTGGCGTCAACAACTTGTTCGACCGCCAGCGCGACTTTTCAAATGCCAGCGACTTTGGCCCCGTGGCAGGCCGCTTCGTCTATCTCGGCGCGCGCTTCAACACCGACGGCACTTTTTGATTCATCGGGGAACACAAAGGGAAATCACAGGAGAGGGAATTTGCAATGAATCGCATCTCGACATCTACGCTGGTCGCCATCGCGACAGCACTGGTACTGGTCGCGTGCGGCGGTGGCGGCGATGACGCCGGCACGAGCGCAGGCAGCACCAGCGGCAATTCCGGCAATTCCGATAGCTCCGGTTCGGACAATAGCGGAAACAGCGGCAACACCGGTGGCACGACCAATGGCTTCACGCAGTCCGCCAAGTGGACCTTCGCCATGCCCGCCAGCGGCAGCGCCATCTGCTACGACTTCAACGCGAAGGCCGAAGTCGCCGACTGCTCGGGCAATGCCTGGGACCTGAAGGTCAAGGGCAGCGGCATGACCGCGACGCTGTGGACCAACAGCGGCACCAGCGGCACCGGCGCGGGCGGCGCATTCGGCGGCCCGTTCGACCACACCTGGGCCGAACTGCGGACCTGGCAGAACGCCACGACCGATCCGAAGAGTGGCGCCATTCCGAGCACGCTGTTCTTCAAGGACGCGGCCAGCGGCGTGTTCTCGGGCACCAACGATATCGCCTCGGCCGTATTCGAGTACGGCGTGGGCGGAGCCAACGACCACTTGCTGTACCCGAACTTCCGCACCATCCTGATCACCACCGACAGCACCAGGCCCGATCCGGTCGGCACCTCCGTTTCGCCGGTCTTCGCGCTGCAGGTCACGGGCTACTACGGCGGCCCGAGTGGCACCACATCGGGCAATCCGTCATTCCGCTGGGTAGACCGCAGCGACGTGAGCCAGACCGTGCGCACCGCCCAGGTCAGCGCAGCCAGCGACTGGGTCTACTACGACCTGCAAGCCGGCGCCGTGACGACCGCCTCGGGCAACTGGCACATCGCGTTCAACCGCTACACCTTCAAGCTCAACGGTGGCGAATCGGGCAGCGGCAAGGTCGCCGGCTATGTCGGCAAGACGCCGGCCGGCTTCTACGATGCCGACAAGAAGCCGGTGCCCGCAAAGTTCACGGACTCGTCGAACCTGGCCGCTACCTTGTCCGACCTGACCTCGGCGAGCCTCGATGTGCCCGCGACCGCCAGCGCGTGGGTGAAGGACACCACCGCATCGTCGCTGAATCCGAAGCAGACCGGCAGCTACCCTGACCCGCTGAACTTCGGCTGGTACACGTATTACCCGACTGCCACCGCAGCCGCGTCGGCCGGATTGCCCGCGGTGGCCCACGTGATCAAGGCCAATGCAGACGGCGCCAGCCTGCTGCGCGGCGGCGAGGGCAATACCTACGCCCGCTTCCACCTGACGCAGATCGCGTACGCGGACCCGAACAACGCTTCCAGCAAGCAGACCTGGACCTTCGAGTTCGACGTCCAGCCCTGACGCGACACCACGACGACGGGGGCGATGCGCCGCGGCCCTGCGGGGCCGCGCAGCCCTCGCTGCCTTCTCACGAACGCTATTCGCAACACTTATCCACATGGAATACGACAGCATCGAATCCCTGCGCGCCCGTCACCAACAACTGGTCGATGATTCGCCCAGGCTGCGCATCCGCGAACGCGCGCTGCACCTTGGCGTGCCCGAAGCCGCGCTAGTTGCCGCCGGGTGCGGCGTGACTTCGCTGGAACTGGCCGGCCCCGCGCAGCCGCTGTTCCGCGAACTGGGAACGCTCGGCCGCGTCATGGCGTTGTCGCGCAATGACTCGGCTGTGCATGAACGCCACGGTACCTACCTCGACATCCGGGCCGGCGGCCCGGTCGGCATCGTGCTCGGTCCCGATATCGACCTGCGCATGTTCTTCGCGAGTTGGAAGTACTTCTACGCGGTGACCGAGAACGGCCGCCGGAGCCTCCAGTTCTTCGACCAGCGCGGCGAGGCCGTGCACAAGGTGTATCGCACCGAACAGACCGACGGTGCCGCGTGGGATGCGCTGGTGGCGCGCTTTGCCGCGGCCAGCCAGACCCCGGTCGTGGCCGAGCCGCTGGCGCGGACCGAAGAGGCCGATGCGCCCGGCGACGCCACCGCGCTGCGCGCGCACTGGCGCGGGCTCACCGACACGCACGACTTCTTCGGCATGCTGCGCCAGTTCAAGGTGTCGCGCCTTGGCGCGCTGAGCGCGGTCGGTCAGGACCTGGCGCAAAAGGTTGCCAACGATACCGTCGAAATCATGCTGATGCGCGCCGCCGAGACAGCGCTGCCGATCATGTGCTTCGTGGCCAACCCGGGCATCGTGCAGATCCACACCGGTCCGGTCAGCAACCTGGTGCGCACCGGCCCGTGGTTCAACGTGCTCGATGAAACCTTCAACCTGCACCTGAACACCGACGCCGTGGTGTCGTCGTGGGTCGTCAACAAGCCGACCAGCGATGGCTGGGTGACTTCGCTCGAACTCTATGGCGCGGACGGCGAGCTGATCGTGCAATTTTTTGGCGATCGCAAGCCGGGCAAGCCGGAGCTGCCGGCATGGCGCCAGCTGCTGCAATCGCTGTGCGGGCAGCCGCTGGCGGCTTAACGGTTCGGGGAGGAAAAATCATGGACCATCCGCGCAGAAGGCGAGCGCTGAAGTCGCTGGGCACGCTGCTGGGCGCGTTGCCCGTGCTGGTGCTAGCCCGGCCAGGCATGGCGCCCGCACGCGTCGTGGGGCTGGGCGGCCCCGTTACGGAGATCGTCTATGCGCTCGATGCAGGCACAAGCCTGGTGGGCGCCGATTCTTCGAGCGTCTATCCGCCCGCGGCGCTGAAGCTGCCGCGGGTCGGATACTACCGCGCCTTCTCGGTCGAAGGCGTGGCGAGTCTCAAGCCCAGCCTGGTGCTGGCGTCGGACCAGAGCGGCCCACCGCAGGCGCTGGAGCAACTTGGCAAGCTCGGCGCGAAAGTCGTGGTGGTGCCGTCCGACCCCACGCTCGATGCGCTCGACCAGCGCATTCGCGCGGTGGCGGCCTCGCTCGATATCGCCCCGCGCGGCGAAGCGCTGGTTGAGCGCATCCATGCGCAGTTGCGCGACGTCCATCCGGCCGGGCGCGGCCAGCGCGTGCTGCTGGTGAGCAGCCATACTGGCAAGCTGCTCGCGGCCGGCGGCGATACCGCGGGCTCGGCCATGGTCCGGCTCGTCGGCGCCGACAACGTGCTGGCTTCGCAGAGCGGCTACAAGCCGTTCTCGTCGGAGGCGGCAGCCGCGCTGCGGCCGGACGTGATCATCACCACGACGCTGTCGGTCAACGCGAGCGGCGGCCTCGATGCCTTCCTGGCGCAGGGCGGCCTGAACATGACGCCGGCAGCGCGCGCCAAACGCGTGGTGGTGATGGACGACCTGCTGCTGCTCGGCTTCGGCCCGCGCTTGCCCGAGGCGCTGCGCCAGCTTTCGGCAGGCCTTGCCGCCAACGGTTCGCCGGCGCGCTGAGACCGAGATCCCTGCTTTTCTTCGACGCCCCCATCCGACAGGTTCACGCGTGAGTTCCGTCCGTTCCCTGATGTTCCGCCTGCACGGCTGGCGGCGGCCATCGCCGGCCTACGTCTTCGTGGCGCTGTGCGCACTGCTGGCCATCACCGCGCTCGGTGCCGCCGCGAGTGGCGCGATGTCGATCCCGCGCACGCAGATCCTGCGAGTCCTGTTGTCTCCCGATGCCGATGGCGAGGCTGCGATCTGGCGCAGCGTGCTGCTGGAGGTGCGACTGCCGCGCATCGTGCTGGCGATGACGGCCGGCGCGGCGCTGGCGTTGTCCGGCGCGGTGATGCAGGCGCTGTTCCGCAACCCGCTGGCGGAGCCCGGCCTGATTGGCATTTCGCTCGGGGGCGCGGCCGGGGCCGTGGCGGCCATCGTGCTGGGCGCCGAAGGGCTGGTCGCGATTGCGCCGGCGGCCTTCGCCGGCAGCCTGGCTGCTACCGCGCTCGCGTACCGGCTCGGCAGCCGGCGCGCCGGCATGGCCAACCTGCTGCTGGCCGGCGTGGCCATCAATGCGATCTGCGCCAGCGTGGTCGGCTTCTTCACCTACCAGGCCAGCGACGTGCAACTGCGCAACCTGACCTTCTGGAACATGGGCAGCCTGGCCGGCGCGAGCTGGGACATGCTCGCGTGGCTGGTGCCGCTGGTGATCGTGCTCGGCGCGCTGCTGCTGCGCGACTGGCGCGCGATGAACGCGCTGCTGCTGGGCGAGCGCGAGGCCCTGCATCTTGGCTTCGACCTCGTGCGCATGCGCCGTCGCCTCGTGGTGCTGACCGCGCTGCTGGTGGGCCCGGTGGTGGCGGTGACAGGAACCATCGGCTTTGTCGGGTTGGTGGTGCCCCACCTGATCCGGCTGCCATTGGGCGCCGACCATCGTTGGCTGCTGCCGAATGCGCTGGGCGGCGGCGCCATGGCGCTGACGCTGGCCGACTGGCTCGCGCGCGTCGCGGTCATTCCGGCCGAGCTGCCCATCGGCATTGTCACGAGCCTGGTGGGCGGCCCGTTCCTGTTGTGGATGCTGTCGCGAAAGGGAGGCTGAGATGCTGTCTTCCCGTGGACTGGTCTGCCACCGCGGCACGCGCCGCGTGCTCGACGGCATCGACCTGGACCTGCACGCCGGCGAAGTGCTGGGCGTGCTCGGCGCGAACGGCGCCGGCAAGACCACCTTGCTGGCGACGCTGGCCGGCGAGATGGACGCGAGCGGCGGCACCGTCACGCTCGACCACCGGCCGCTGCGCGAATGGAAACCCGCATGGCTCGCGCGCCGCCGCGCGGTGTTGCCACAGTCGGCCACGCTCAGCTTCGACCTGTCGGTGCGCGAAGTCGTGGCGATGGGCGCTTATCCATTTCCGGAGCTGAGCCCGGTCGAAGCGTTCGTGCTGATGGCGCGCGCCTTGCGGCTTGCCGATGCCGGCGCGCTCGGCACGCGCCGCTACATGGACTTGTCAGGCGGTGAGCGGCAGCGCGTGCAGTTCGCACGGGCGCTGTTGCAGGTACTCGCCGCGCGCGCGCCGGGCCAGTATCGCGCGCTCTTTCTCGACGAGCCGACTTCCAGCCTCGATCCGCGCCACCAGCTCCTGCTGCTGCAGGCCGTGCGGGCGTTGAGCCGCGAGGAAGGCCTGGCGGTGCTGGTCGTGCTGCATGACGTCAACCTTGCGGCGCGGTGGTGCGACCGCCTGCTGCTGCTTTCGAACGGACGAGCGGTCGCGCACGGCGTGCCGGCGCAGGCGCTGACGCCGCAGACCCTGGAACGCGTCTATGCGCTGCCCGCGCAGGTGTCGGCGGGCGATATCCCGGCGGTGACGTTCAATCTGCCCTGAACGCGCGCCGGGCAGGTCGCTGCGCAGGGGTCGGTCAGCGCGGGACCTTGAATGCCTTGCGCGCATGAAGCGCTTCGGCCCGCGCCCAGCAGCCGTCCTGGTGGTCGTTGACCAGCCCCATCGCCTGCATCAGCGCGTACATCGTGGTCGGCCCGACAAAGCGCCAGCCGCGCCGCTTCAGGTCCTTGGACAGCGCCGCCGACTCCGGCGAGGTCGCCATGGTGCGCAGGACTTCCGGCGTCAGTACCCTGGGCCGGCTGGCCGGGTCGGGCTCGTAGCGCCAGAAGTA
The DNA here is from genome assembly GCF_057073745.1 of Cupriavidus sp. C2SS-8b. NCBI lineage: Bacteria > Pseudomonadati > Pseudomonadota > Betaproteobacteria > Burkholderiales > Burkholderiaceae > Cupriavidus > Cupriavidus sp. C2SS-8b. The sequence goes on along the minus strand of NZ_CP172716.1, from coordinate 3,415,245 downwards.
GGCCGCCAGCGACGATTCCGTTTCGAGCAGTTCCGCCGCCCGCTGCGCATTGTTGATGGCGGCTTCGATCTTGCCGCGGTGGCGCACGATGCCGGCATCGCCGAGCAGGCGCTGGATATCGCGCTCGCCAAAGCGGGCGACCTTCTCGATATCGAAATTGGCGAATGCCTTGCGGAAGGACTCGCGCTTGCGCAGGATGGTCAGCCAGCTCAGGCCGGCCTGGAAGCCCTCCAGGCAGAGCTTCTCGAACAGCCGGCGATCATCGTCGACCGGATAGCCCCATTCGTTGTCGTGGTAGTGGCAGTAGTCTTCCAGCGTGCCGCACCAGCCGCAGCGCACGCGTTCCGCGGCGGCTTCCTGTTTGCTTGTCATGCGTGCCTTTCCATGGCCCGGGGTTCGTCATCTGGCGGCCGCTTGCGCGGTGCCGGCATCAGCCGGTGATCATGCACCGGGCCGACCGTTTGCGGAAGGCCGGAATCGGACATGCGGATCGCCGCGGTGATGTTCAGAAGCTCGCAGCAAGCCCGAGCGAAACGCCCGATACGTTATTGCCGAACACATACCGCACCACCGCGCGGATCCGCGTGACGAAGACCTCATGGGCACTGGTGTCGAGTTCCAGTCCGGTGCCCAGCGTGGTCAGGTAATTGAAGCCGAGCACGCCGGCCTGGCTGCCGAGGTAGTGCGAATGCGACAGCTCCAGTACGTAGCGGACTGGGCGGTCCAGCGCGCGCAGGCCGGTCGGCGCACGCCAGCGGGCGTACAGGTTGGCGGTCTGCGCGGTCGCCGTGCCCGTCACGCCGGGGGATGAGCCACCGAAGCTCTGCAGGTGGATATTGGTGTAGCGCAGTTCCAGGTCGATCTCGTGGGTATTGCGGTAGTGCTCCCAGTCGAGCATGACGGAGCCGCCGAGGCCGTAGGCGTTCAGGGAACCGTGCTCGAGGAAATTGATGCTCGCGTCGGTGTTCCGCTCGATCACAAGTTCGCCCACGCGGAGGTCGCTGGAGACGTTGCCGAGCGAGGCATTGAAGATCGGCCGGAACACCAGTTCCTTGTTCTCGGTCAGCGGGAAGTCCCAGCCGACGCCGATGGTCCCGGAAAACGTGTTCCACCGGACCGGCAGCGGACGCGATTCGGCGCCCCGGGTGGCGACGAAGGTCGGGTCGTAGCGGCTGTAGGCGATCGCCCCTTCCAGGTAGAGCGGGAACGACTTGCTCCAGGTGAAACCGCCGCCGAGCTGCCACATGAAGACGCCGGGATTGTCGGTGGTTGCGTTGTTGATCGACAAGGAGCTGGAAGCCAGGTCCGGCACGACCGAGTACGACATCAGCGTGAGCACGCCGTTGGCATGCTTCTGCACATTGGTGCCGATGATCTGGAAGCCGTTCGAACCCTGGGCCTGTGCCCGTGCCTGCCCCGGCATCAGCGAGAGCGAACCCGATAGGGCCAGGCAGGCCGGCAGGGCCGCCGCGGCCCTGCGAATTTGCTGGAATGCGGACATTCGAGTTGCCGGGTAGGGTTCCGAATCCGGCGCCGTGCTGCGCGCGCCTCACCGGTGGAGCATTCTAGCTAGGGATGATGCCTGCTGTATGAGGTCTGGTGCGCCTGCACGAATCTTTTCAGATCACCCGTTGCAAGGTTTCACATGGACACTGCGCGGCTATCCCGCAGGGCGGCGGCGCGGCGGACTGGATGCCGGGTCCGGCTCGGCCGGCGGCGGCAGCGCGGCGCGCCTGCGCGTGAACCACAGCAGCGCGGCGCTGGCCAGCCACCCGGCGACGAATACCGTGTCTCCGGCATGGTTGATCCAGTAGGACGCGCCGGGCGTGCCGAAGACGGCATACAGAACGGTGGCCGGCATCCGCGCGGCAATCCATAGCGCGACAGCCGGCGCGCTGGCATAGGCGCCGGGCCGCCACCAAAGGGCGGGAATCGGTGCGGGCCGCCTGTGGCGGCGCGGAATGCGCTGGACCACGAAGATCTCCCTCTCGCGGGGTGCTGGCTGGCGGCGTGCGTCGTGCCGCGCGCCGGATGAGCCGGAACAGGCTCCTCGCAGGCATCGTATGCCTTCTCCCTGGCCCTCGGGGCACAGGGACGATGCGCTGTGTGGGACACCCCACGATCGCTGACGCACTTCCATTCAAGTTTTTTGCACGAAGTGTCCGCAAATGCGATCCGCCGGGCCGCCCCTTCTTTGTCAAACTGATTTCATTCCACGAAAGGCTTTGAAGGTGAGTGCCATGCTTCCCTCGATCTACGTCTCCCACGGTTCGCCCATGCTGGCGATCGACCCGGGCCCGACCGGGGCCATTTTCGACACGCTCGGCGCCAGCCTGCGCGCGCAGCGGCCGCGCGCGGTGCTGGTGATCTCGGCGCACTGGATCTACAGCACGCTGGCGGTCAGCACGCGTGAACGGCAGGAGGCGTGGCATGACTTCGGCGGCTTTCCGCGCGAACTGTACGCGCTGCGCTATGACGCCCCGGGCTCGCCCGAGTTGGCTGCGCGCGTCAAGGCGCTGGTCGAAGCCGCGCACATCCCGGGCGCGGGCTTTGTCGGCTTTGACGACGAGCGCCCGCTGGACCACGGCGCCTGGATGCCGATGCGCCACTTTGTCCCCGATGCCGACATCCCGGTGGTGCAACTGGCGCTGAACCCGTACCTGTCGCCTGCCGTGCAGATCGAGATCGGCCGCGCGCTGGCGCCGCTGCGCGACGAAGGCGTGCTGGTGCTCGCCTCGGGCAGCTTCACGCACAACCTGCAGGAAGTGTTCGGCGGTGGCCGGCGCGCCCAGCACGGCCCCGCGACGGAGCCGTATGTCGATGCCTTCCGCGGCTGGATGCTCGACGCGCTCGACGAGGCGCTGGCGACCGGTGATACCAGCCGCATCGCCGATTACCGTGCCCAGGCGCCGCACGCGCGCCGCGCGCATCCGACCGACGAGCATTTGCTGCCCTTCTACGTGGCGCTCGGTGCCGCGCTGGGCACGCGCGAGGCCGGCACGGCACAAGCGCCTGCGGATGTGGCGCGCGTCGCGGATGAAGTGACGTACGGCGTGCTGGCCATGGACACCTTCGTGTTCAGCGGCCAGGGCGCCGGTGCGCAGCCACCCGTGCGCGCCGCCGCCTGAGTTCTAGCGCTTGCGCGCAGGCAGCTAGCGCCGCGCCGAGCGGGCGCCTGCCAGTGCGATCCACCCCATGGTCAGCGCCATCGTGCCCCGGGTGGCGTGGGCCACGCGCGGGGGCGATGCGGCGGGAACGGTGGACGGCGGCGATACGCCGGGACTTGACTCGGACATGGCGGGAACTGCGTGGCGCGTGCACAAGGCGCGGCCTTTGGCAAAGGGGCCATTGTCCCGCATTGCCGTGATGGCCGTGTGAAAGGGGAAAGCTCGAAAACCCGCGTCAGTCCATCACACGCAGCAGGCCGCGCCGGTGCAGTGCAAACGCAAACGAAATCAGGGCTGCCAGCCCCAGCGCCACCATGGCCCACAGCATCAGCCAGTAGCCCCCGGCGGCGCGCCAGAGCAGGGCGCCCAGCCACGGCGAGGCGGCCTGCATCAGCAGCACAGGCGTCATCATCAGGCCGTTAAGGGTGGCGTAGTGATGGCGCGAGATCAGTTCCGGCATGGCCATGGCGCGCAGCATGGTGTTGACGCCATTGGCGCAGCCATAGAGGACTGCCGCAACCATCAGCCAGGCACCGTGCCCGAGCGCCATGCACAGCAGGCCGGTCGTCATCAGCGTGTAGACCGGCACGGACAGCCGCACCGGGTGTCGCACCGAAGCGCGCATCATCAGCAGGCGGCCCACCACCTGCGCCGGGCCGATCAGCGCGGCGACCGCGAGCTGCTGGCCCAGTGTCAGGCCTTTTTCGGTCAGCATCGGGATCAGGTGCGCGCCGAGCAGCGAGGCCACCATGATCGTTGCCGTGAAGGCCAGCACGACCGCCCAGAACACCGGCTGGCGCAGCGTCGCGCGCGCGATGCCCTTGCCGGCGGCATCGCCCGCAGGCAATGGCGAGGCCGGCTGCACGGCCGCGTAGCTGGCGTGCAGCGTGTAGCGCAGGCGCGCATGCAGCGGCGCGCAGACCAGCAGGTTGAGCGCGGCAAAGCCCGCCAGCGTCGGCCGCCAGCCGATCAGCAGCACCAGCCACTGCGCCAGCGGCACGAAGATCGTGCTGGCAAAGCCGGCCATCAGCGTGACCGTGACGATCGGCTTCTGGTAGCCGTCTCCGTACGCCTGGCGCAGCACCACGAAGGCGGGTTCGTAGAGCGTCGTGGCCATGGCCAGGCCCAGCGGCACCCACATCAGCAGGAACATCGTGGGAGAGGGCGACCACGCCCACAGCAGGAGCCCGGCCGCCCCCAGCAGCGAGCCGGCGCCCATCACGCGATTCGCCGGCATGCGATCCAGCAGCCGGCCCACGGCAAACGAGCATAGCGCCCACACCAGCAGGCCGAGCGAATAGCCGCCGGCCAGGAAGGGCTTGGAATAGCCCAGCGCGCGCGTCATGGGCTCGATGAAGACTGTGAAGGCGAAGTACAGCGTGCCCCACGAGATGGTCTCGGTCAGTCCAAGCATCCAGACCAGCCGGCGTGGCGGCGTGGCTGGCGTGGCTGTGTTGGCGGGAACGGAAGGCGGGGCGGAGTCCGCGTCGGGCGTGGCGTCGGTTCGGATCATGGCGCGCCCGGCGCATGGGGAACTGGCGGCGGGCTAAGCGGAAATTGTAGCGACCACCGGCGCGCCGTGGTGACGCTCAGGCACTTTCGGCCGGGCCTTTGAGTTCGACCACGTTGCCATCCGGATCCTTCAGGTACAGCGACGGCCCTTTGCCTTCGGCGCCGAAGCGCTGCTCCACCGCACCGGTCTCCACGCCGTGGCGTGCCAGCGCGGCACGGATGGCGTCGGCATCGAACGGGTCGATGCGCAGGCAGAAATGGTCAAGGTTGCGGCCCTCCGCGCCGGGGCCCGAGCCGCCGGCGCGGCCAAGCGGGCCGTCGAGCGAGACCAGGTCGATCAGTCCGCTGCCCGCGCGCAACTGCGTCAGGCCGAACGCGGGCTGCTCGCGTTCCACGCTGCAGCCGAGCACATCGACGTAGAAACGCCGCAGCCGGTCCACGTCGGCGGTGCGCAGCACCAGGTGGTCGATACCGAGGATGCGAAACATGTCAGCTCCCGGTCCGGCGTTCAGTGGTGCAGGCCGTCGTAGTCGATGACCTTCAGCGCGTCCAGATCGACGTTGTCGAGGCAGCGCACATTGACCGCCGCCATCGGCTTGCCGTCCTTGTCCTGCCCATCCGCATATGGCCCGCAGCCGCATACCGCGCAGAAGCGGTGCGCGATCTTCATGGTGTTGAAGCGGTAGGTCGACGCGTTCTCCTCGGGTGTCGTCAGCTTGAACTCCAGGCGCGGCACGAACCACAGCAGGTGCCCGCGCCGGCGGCAGATCGAACAGTTGCAGCGGATCACGCTGGGAATGTTGTCGGCCTCCACCTCGAAGGCGATGGCACCGCAATGACAGCTGCCGTGGAAAGTCATGTCGTCTCCTCCTTGTTCGACCGGTTTAGCCTGACGGATGATGCATCGCATCAATCCGCGCATTGTTCAGTCTTTGACAGTGTAGTCGCGCGGCCAGTGCCACAATGCCCTGCACCGCATCCATCACGACAGGCAACCCCGCCGCCAAGGAGACCAGCATGAGCGACACCCATGTGCCCGCGCACGCCACTTTCAGCCACATGGAGCACGGCACCCGTGAAGACTGGGCCGCCATCTCCGCCGAATTCATGCCGTTCGCCAAGGCCTTGCCCGACCGCGTGCTCGCGCACCTGCGCCTGCTCGAAGGCGATTGCGGCGGCTTTCCCGTGGACCGGCTCACGCACTCGCTGCAGACCGCCACGCTCGCGCACCGCGATGGCCGCGATGAGGAATACGTGGTGTGCGCGCTGCTGCATGACATCGGCGACACGCTCGGGAGCTACAACCACCCCGATATCGCCGCCGCCATCCTCAAGCCCTTCGTCAGCGCGGAGAACCTGTGGATGGTCGAGAAGCATGGTGTGTTCCAGGGCTACTACTTCTTCCATCACCTGGGGCTGGACCGCAACCTGCGCGAGCAATTCCGCGACCAGCAAGAACTGTTCGAGCGTACCGCGGAGTTTTGCCAGAAATATGACGCGGCCGCGTTCATGACGGATTACGACACGCTGCCGCTCTCGTTCTTCGAGCCGATGGTGCGGCGCGTGCTCTCCAACCCGCGCAACTCGATGTATGTGAAGCCGGGGGAGAAGGAGTTGGCGCGGGCGTAAGCGTGAGCCGACCGATTGTTTTCCCTCTCCCCTCAGCGGGAGAGGGGAGCAAACAAAGATCACGCCACGCGCTGCGCCGTCTCCGGATGGCGGAACTGCTCCAGCAGCTTTGCCCAGCGCACACGCACTGCCTTCAGGTCGTTCTCCTTCACATGGCCAAAGCCGCGGATATCATCCGGCAGGTTGGCCAGTGCCACGGCGGTGTCATAGTTGGCCGCATTCAGGCCAGCGGTCAGCTCATCCAGCAACGCACGGTATTCGCCAATCAGCGCGCGTTCCGTACGGCGCTCCTCGGTCTTGCCGAAGATGTCGAGCATGCCGCCACGCAGTCCCTTCATCTTGGCGAGCACACGGAACAGCGACATCGTCGACGGCCCGAACTTGCGCTTGACCAGGTGGCCCTTGTCGTCGCGCTTGGCGGTGGTCGGCGGCGCTAGCCAGAAATTGAGCTGGTAGTCCTTGCCCGGCTCGCCTTCGAACTGCGCGCGCAGCTTGTCGAGGAAGCTCGGGTCGGTGTACAAGCGCGCGACCTCATACTCGTCTTTGTAGGCCATCAGCTTCGCCAGGTTGCGTGCGGCCGCTTCGGTAAGCGGCAGCGGCTTGCCGCCGCCCGCCAGCGCGCTTTCGGCCGCGCGCACGCGGTCGATGGCTTCGCGGTAGTTGCGTGCATAGGCCGCATCCTGATAGGCGGTCAGGTGCTCGACGCGGCGGGCGATCAGCTTCTCCAGCAGCGCGCCGGAGGACGTCGGCAGCTTCACTACTTCCGCGCCCTCAGCCGATACCTTCAGCTTGCCGGTCAGCGACAGCACGTGCTCCGGGTCATGCGCCATGTGGCGGCCCCAGTCGAATGCGGCCTTGTTCTTTTCCACGGCCACGCCGTTGAGTTCGATCGCACGTTCCAGCGCCTGCAGCGTCAGCGGGATCCAGCCCTTCTGCCAGGCATAGCCCAGCACCAGCGGGTTGGTATAGATGGCATCGCCGAGCAGCGCCACGGCCAAAGCGCTCGCGTTGATGAAGTCGCACTGCGCGCCGACCGCGTTGCGGATGTCCTGCTCGGCCGACAGCCCCGGGAATTGCCACTTCGGGTTCTTGATGAACTCGGCGGTCGGCGTCTGCGACGTGTTGACCACCGCGCGGGTGCGGCCCTGCTGCGTCTTCGAGATGACTTCGTCGTTAGCCGAGACGATCGCATCGCAGCCGATGACCAGGTCCGCCTCGCCCATCGCGATGCGCGTCGCATGCAGGTCTTCCGGCCGCGCCGCGAGCTGCACATGCGACAGTACGGCGCCGCCTTTCTGCGCCAGCCCCGCCATGTCGAGCACAGTGACGCCCTTGTTCTCAAGGTGCGCGGCCATGCCGAGCAGGCCGCCGATGGTCACCACGCCGGTGCCGCCCACGCCCGTCACCAGAATGCCGTAAGCGCGGCGAATCTCAGGCAGCGCAGGCTCAGGCAGCGCGGGCAGGCTGTCCATCGCCACGCCATGCTGCTCGGGCTTGCGCACCTGCGCGCCTTCGGCCGTCACAAAGCTCGGGCAGAAGCCGTTCACGCACGAGAAATCCTTGTTGCACGACGACTGGTTGATCTGCCTCTTGGTGCCGAACTCGGTCTCCAGCGGTTCCACCGACAAGCAGTTCGACTTGACCGAGCAGTCACCGCAGCCTTCGCACACCGCGTCGTTGATGAAGGCGCGGCGCGGCGGGTCTTCCATCGTGCCGCGCTTGCGGCGGCGCCGCTTCTCGGTGGCGCAGGTCTGGTCATAGATCAGGATCGTGCAGCCCGGCACCTCGCGCAGTTCGCGCTGGACCGTATCGAGCTGGTCGCGGTGGTAGACCGTGACGCCGTCCGGCAGCTTGATCGCCGCGTTGTACTTCTCCGGCTGGTCCGTGACGATGACGACCTTCTTCGCGCCTTCGCTGTGGACCTGCCACGCGATGTCCTGCACCGAGAGCTGGCCATCGAGCGGCTGGCCGCCGGTCATGGCCACCGCGTCGTTGTACAGGAGCTTGTAGGTGATGTTGACCCCGGCCGAGATCGATGCGCGGATGGCCAGCAGCCCCGAGTGCATGTAGGTCCCGTCGCCGAGATTGGCGAACACATGCTTGTCGCCCGCAAACGGCGCCTGGCCGATCCACGCCACGCCTTCGCCGCCCATCTGGCTGAAGGTGCTGGTATTGCGGTCCATCCACACCGTCATGTAGTGGCAGCCGATGCCGGCCAGCGCGCGCGAGCCCTCGGGCACGTTGGTCGAGGTATTGTGCGGGCAGCCCGAGCAGAACCACGGCTTGCGCTCGGCCGTCACGCGCGGCGTGGCCAGCGCCTTTTCCTTGGCCTCGATGATCGCCAGCCGCGCGGCGATGCGCGCGCGCACGTCCACGGGCAGGTCGAATTTCTCCAGCCGCGTGGCGATGGCCTTGGCGATGATGGCGGGCGACAGCTCGTAATGCGCCGGCAGCAGCCAGTTGTTCTGCGGGATCGACCATTCGCCGCCCGCGTTGTCCTTCTCGTCGAACTTGCCGTAGACCTTGGGGCGCACGTCGTCGCGCCAGTTGTACAGCTCTTCCTTGAGCGCGTACTCCATGATCTGGCGCTTCTCTTCGACCACCAGGATTTCCTGCAGGCCTTCGGCAAACGCGCGCGCGCCATGCGCTTCGAGCGGCCAGACGCAGCCGACCTTGTACAGCCGGATGCCGATCTGCGCGCACATGGCATCGTCCAGCCCGAGGTCGGCCAGCGCCTGGCGCGTATCCAGGTAGGCCTTGCCGCCGGTCATGATGCCGAAGCGCGCGTGCGGCGAATCGATTTCGATGCGGTCGATCTTGTTGGCGCGCACATAGGCCAGGCCGGCGTACCACTTGTAGTCGAGCAGCCGCGCTTCCTGCTCCAGCGGCGGATCGGGCCAGCGGATATTGAGGCCGCCCGGCGGCAACGCGAAATCGTCAGGCAGCACGATCTGCACGCGGTGTGGATCGAGTTCGACCGACGCGGATGACTCGACCACGTCGGTGACGCACTTCATCGCCACCCATAGTCCCGAGTAGCGGCTCATGGCCCAGCCATGCAGGCCATAGTCCAGATACTCCTGCACGTTCGACGGATACAGCACCGGCAGGCCGCAGGCCTTGAAGATGTGCTCCGACTGGTGCGCCAGCGTCGACGACTTGGCCGAATGGTCGTCGCCCGCCAGCACCAGCACGCCGCCATGGCGCGACGAGCCCGCGGAGTTGGCGTGCTTGAACACGTCGCCGGTGCGGTCCACACCCGGCCCCTTGCCGTACCACATGCCGAACACGCCATCGAACTTCGCATCCGGGTACATATTGACCTGCTGCGAGCCCCATACCGACGTGGCGGCAAGGTCCTCGTTCAGGCCGGCCTGGAACACGATGTTGTGCGCGGCGAGATGCTTCTTCGCTTTCCACAGCGACTGGTCCAGCGCACCCAGCGGCGACCCGCGATAGCCGGAGATAAAGCCGGCCGTATTCAGGCCGGCGGCGTGGTCGCGTTCCTGCTGCAGCATCGGCAGGCGTACCAGCGCCTGCGTGCCGCTGATGTAGATGCGGCCACGCTCCAGCGTGTATTTGTCGTCGAGGGAAACGTTGGCGAGCGCGCGGCGGATGGCGTCGCTGACCGGCGTGGTCAGGGGGGCATTCATAGGTGCTCCTCTATGGGGTGTGTGGTCGGGATCACCGACTCCTACATGCGTGGGGCAACCGACCTGAGGCTCTTGTGGAGGGTTCGGCAGGTTGTATCTCTGCGGGGCATGGTAGCACCGCTGAAATTGCCGGGGCACCTTGCAACGCAGCATAATCCGCACCGTGGCGGCCCGTGGTTTCCCGTATGGACAGGGCTTCGCGTGTACACTGCGATGCATCCAACGCGGCGCCCGCATGCACGACGATGTGGCTCAAGGCGCCCCTGCGACGGACCGGCACGCGCCGGCCCGGTGCAACCTCCACCCGGCAGCATGGCCGGGAATCTCCTCCGAGCAGGACAGAACATGACCAACTCCCCCCGCCAGGGCACCGCGACCCTGGCCGTACTGATCGACGCCGACAACGCGGCGCCCGCCATCATCGAAGGCCTGCTGGCCGAAGTCGCCAAATTCGGCGTCGCCGCCGTCAAGCGCATCTACGGCGACTGGACCAAGCCCAACCTGTCGGGCTGGAAGGATTGCCTGCTGTCGCATTCGATCCAGCCGATCCAGCAGTTCCGCTACACGGTCGGCAAGAACGCCACCGACAGCGCGATGATCATCGACGCCATGGACCTGCTGTACACCGAACGCTTCGACGGCTTCTGCCTGGTGTCGAGCGACAGCGACTTCACGCGCCTGGCTTCGCGCATCCGCGAGCAGGGGCTGACGGTCTATGGCTTTGGCGAACGCAAGACGCCCAAGCCATTCGTGACGGCATGCGACCGGTTCATCTATTCCGACGTGCTGCGCGCCGAAACCGAGGTGGACGAGGCGGTCCCGCCGCCGCGCCGCCGCAGCACCGGCGAACTGCGCCAGGATTCGCGCCTGGTGCGGCTGCTGCAGAGCGCGTCGCAGGCGGTGTCGGATGAGGACGGCTGGTCGACGCTCGGCGGCATGGGCAACCACATCGCCAAGCAGGCGCCGGAGTTCGACTCGCGCAACTACGGCTACGGCAAGCTATCGGAACTGGTGGTCGCCACGGGCCTGTTCGAGGTCGAGACGCGCAACGGCGGCAACAACAAGACCATCTGGGTGCGGTTGAAGAAGCGCGGCAAGGGTGGCCAGGACGGCGATGGCCGCGCTGTTGCGGGCCAGCGTCAGCCGGAGAAGCAGCAAGGCCAGCCTCAGCAGCAGCCGCAGCAATCCCAGCCTGCGCCGCGGCCGGACCATCGTCGGCCGGTCGCTCAGGCGGAAGTCGCGTCGGTCCCGGTTTCCGTGCCCGAACCGGAACCTGCGGTAGCGGCTGTTGAAGCGGCACCCGTTGTTCCGGAGGCCGTACCTGAACCTGCGCCTACGCCGGTTGCAGAACCTCAGGCTCCGGTCGTCGCGGATATCGTTCAGGAGGAACCGGCTGCTCCGGCCAAGAAGACCCGCAAGCGGGCGCCGCGCCGGCCTGACGTCAGCCTCAGCGAGACGCCCTGGCCGATCGAACAATCCGTTTTCGCCGCACCCGGAGATACGGTCTTGACCGCGCAGGTGCAGGAAGCGTTTGAAGGGTTTGCCGAAGCACCGGCGGTGGTCGAACAAGAAGCCAAGCCTGCAAGGAAGCCACGCAGGAAGGCGAAGGCCTGAACGTCGAGGCGTCGTGCCCGGCGTGCCGGGGCACGACTCATCTGACCAGCTGGTTGATCTCGATAATCGGCATCAGCACTGCCAGCACGATCAGCAGCACCACAACCCCCATCGTCAGGATCAGCAGCGGCTCGAGCAGGCTGGTCAGAAACAGCGTGCGCCGCTCCAGCTCCTGGGCTTCGCCTTGCGCGGCACGGTCGAGCATCGTCGGCAGGTTGCCGGTGGCCTCGCCGGAGCGGATCAGGTGCACCAGCACGGGCGGGAACTGGTTCTGCGCGGCCAGCGCCCGCGCCAGAGATGCCCCTTCCCGCACCCGCGTGTTCGCATCCTCCACATTGGCCCGCAGCGCCTCGTTGGTCAGTGTTTCGCCCGCGGCCTGCAGGCTGCGCAGGATCGGCACGCCGGCCGATACCAGGATCGCCAGCGTGCCGGCGAAGCGCGCGGTGTTGTAGCCGCGGATCAGCTTGCCGAGCAGCGGCGCGGTCAGCAGCCACCGGTGCCATTCCAGCCGCACTGCCGGCTGCTTCAGCAGGCTGCGCACGATTGCCGCGACGATGCCGATCACGATCAGCGCCGCCCACCACCAGTTCCGCACGAAATCCGACAGTGCCAGCATGATGATCGTCAGCGTCGGCAGCTTCTGCTTGGTGTTGGCGAACACGCTGACCACCTGCGGCACCACATACGACAGCAGGAAGATGACGATGGCGAACGCCACCACCGTGACGATGGCCGGGTACGTGAACGCCAGCCGGATCTTCGACGTCAGCGCATTGCGCGATTCGATGTAGCCGGCCAGCCGCTCCAGCACCAGCCCAAGGTGGCCCGAATGCTCGCCGGCGGAAACCAGCGCGCGGTAGATGTCCGGGAAATCGCGCGGATGCTGGGCCAGCGCCACCGACAGCGCGCTGCCGCCCATCACCTCGGCGCGGATGCCGGCCAGCAGTTCGTGCACGTATGGGCGCTCAGCCTGGTCAGCCAGTGCGCCGAGCGCTTCATCCAGCGGCAGGCCCGAGACGATCAGGCTGGCCAGCTGGCGCGTGAACAGCGCCTGTTCCTGCGTGGACAGCCGGCGCGTGAACAGCTGCGTGCCGCTGCGCGGCGCATGCCCGGCGCCGGCGAGCGGGTCGACCGTCAGCGGCGTCAGCCCACGCGCGCGCAGTTGCGTGCGCGCCTGCCGCGGGCTGTCGGCCTCGATCACGCCGCGGTCGGTCTTGCCCCGGGCGTCGGCGGCTTCATAGCGGAATGCGGGCATGGCGGCGTTCCGTCAGTCGCGCGTGACGCGCAGCACTTCTTCGAGCGACGTGGCGCCGCTGTCGATCCAGCGCTGCGCATCGCCGCGCATGGTCTGCATGCCGTGCGCCAGCGCCACCTGCTTGATCTCCGATTCAGGCTGCTGGCGGTGGATCATGGTGCGGATCTCGTCGTCGACGGTAAGCAGTTCGTACACGCCCATGCGCCCCTGGTAGCCCGAGTTGCCGCACTTGTCGCAGCCCACCGCGTGCCAGACATGCTGCAGCGGCTTGCCCTGTGTATGCAGGGTTTCGGCTTCGCCGGCAGTGACTTCGATGACTTCCTCGCGCTTGCAATGGGGGCACAGCCGCCGTACCAGCCGCTGCGCCAGCACGCCCAGCAGCGACGACGACAGCAGGAAGGGCTCGATGCCCATGTCCACCAGCCGCGTGATGGCCGAGGCCGAATCATTGGTGTGCAGCGTGGCCAGCACCAGGTGGCCGGTCAGCGACGCCTGCACCGCGATCTGCGCGGTCTCCAGGTCGCGGATTTCGCCGATCATGACCACGTCCGGGTCCTGCCGCAGGATCGCGCGCAGGGCCTTGGCGAAGGTCATGTCGATGCGCGCGTTGACCTGGGTCTGGCCGATGCCGTCGAGGTCGTACTCGACCGGATCTTCCACCGTCATGATGTTGGTGGTGCGCGAATCGAGGCGCGACAGCGCCGCATACAGCGTGGTGGTCTTGCCCGAACCGGTCGGCCCGGTGACCAGCACGATGCCGTGCGGCTGGCGGATCAGGTCGTCGAAGCCACCCAGCGTGCGCGGCGACATGCCGAGCTTGGCCAGGTCGAGGCGGCCCGCCTCCTTGTCCAGCAGGCGCAGCACCGCGCGTTCGCCATGGCCGGTGGGCAGCGTCGACACCCGCACGTCCACCGGACGCCCACCCACGCGCAGCGTGATGCGGCCATCCTGCGGCAGGCGTTTCTCGGCGATGTCGAGCTGCGCCATGATCTTGATGCGCGAGATCAGCGCGCCATGCAGCGCCTTCTTGGGCCGCACCACGTCGCGCAGCGTGCCATCGACGCGGAAGCGCACCACCGACGCCGATTCGAACGGCTCGATGTGGATATCCGACGCGCCCTCGCGCGCGGCCTGCGTGAGCAGCGCGTTGATCATGCGGATGATCGGCGCATCGTCTTCGGACTCGAGCAGGTCTTCCACGGCGGGAATGTCCTGCATCAGGCGCGACAGGTCGACTTCGCCTTCCACTTCGCCCACCACCTGCGCGGCGCTGCCGTCCTGGCGGTTGTAGGCGTCGGACATGGCCCGCTCCAGCGCGTCGGGCTCCATCACCCGCAGGCGCAGCGCGCCATGCACGCGCGCCACTTCGGCGAGTGCCGCCGGGGAAGTGGTGCGGCAGACCCAGACTTCGAGGCCGTCGGCGCGCTGGTGCGCGATCAGCAGCGGCGCTTCGCGCGCAAAGCTGTATGGGACCAGGCGCGCCGCGATCGGTGACGGCGGCTCCTGGAGTTCAGTGACGGCTGGGGCTTCGCTTGCCATGATGGGGTTCAGTTGCCGCGTCCGGACGCCGTCCCGGCGAACGCACCGTTGCTGCCTTGCTGGGTCAGCGGCTGTGGCACGGGTTGCGGGGACTGCGGTACTGTCTGGGGCACCGATTGCGGCACCGATTGCGGCAAGGGCAGCGGGCCCGGCACCGGGCCGGTATTGCGCGGGTCGACAAACGGCGTGGCCGGCGCATCCGCGGGCGGCAGCACCGGCGTGTTTTCGTCGCGCACCATGATGTTAGGCGAGATGAAGCTGCCCTGCTGGTTGCGCATGTAGTCGTAGCGGTCCGCCGTCAGCCGGTCGGCGGCGCCGGCCGTGCGCATCACATACGGGCGCAGGAACACCAGCAGGTTGGTCTTGGAGCGGTTCTTGTTCTCGTAGCGGAACAAGCCGCCGATCCAGGGGATATCTCCGAGCACCGGCACCTTCTGCACGCCGTCGCCGTAGGAGTCCTCGATCAGCCCGCCCAGCACAATGATCTGGCCGTCGTCGACCAGCACATTGGTCTCGATCGAACGCACATTGGTGGTCGGGCCCTGCACCTGTGTCAGCGTGCCCGGCACCACCGATGACGATTCCTGGAAGATCTGCATCTTGACGCTGCCGCCGTCAGTGATCTGCGGCCGCACGCGCAGCGTGATGCCGACGTCCTTGCGGTCGAAGGTCTGGAACGGGGTGACCGAAGCCGCACCACCGGTCTGCGCATAGGAGCCGGTCGTGATCGGGATATTCTGGCCGATCAGGATCTTCGCTTCCTCGTTTTCCATCGTGATCAGGTTCGGCGTCGACAGCAGGTTCACGCTGCCGTTGGTGCCCAGCGCGCGCAGCAGCGCGCCCAGGCCGAGCGCCTTGTTGACGATGCCCAGGTTCAGGCCGCCAATGTCGGGCACCAGCTGCGTGGCCGCCGCAATGCCGGCAGCATGGTTGGCGTTGTAGGCGGCGCCGGCCAACGTCAGGTTGACGATGTTCTTGCCGCCCGTGCCGAAGTTGGTGCCGGCGAAGACATTGTTGTTGCCGCTGCTCGAGCTGATCAGCCCCTGCCACTGGATGCCGAGTTCGCTGGCTTGCGTGGAGGTGACTTCCACGATCATCGACTCGATGTAGACCTGCGCGCGCCGCGCGTCGAGGTCTTCGATCACGCCGCGCAGGTTCCGATAGACCGGCTCGCTGGCCGTGATGATCAGCGAGTTGGTGGAGGGGTCGGCCTGGATGATGCCGCCCGTGGTCGGCTGGGTGTTCTGGTTGAACGATGCCGCGAACGCGGAATTGCCATAGGCGCCGCCAGAACCGGAACCCGAACCACTGGTGCCGCTGGTGCGCATGCCGGTCTGATTCGCCGTGGTGCCGCCGGTAAACTGGCCGCCGGCCGGCGTGGAAACGTTGGTCAAGCCGCCCGCGCCGGCGGCACCGGCGGCGCCCGGTTGGGTGCTGGCGGCAAAGCTGCTGTCCGCGGCGACGATGGCGCGCAGCGTCGCGGCCAGCTTGACCGCATCCGCGTTCTTGAGCGGCACGACCCAGATATTGCCGGGCCGCGCATAGGGCTGGTCGAGCTTTTCGATCAGCATGCGCGCCTGCTGCAGCCGCGCGCGGCTCGACGCGCGGATCATCAGCGAGTTGCTGCGCGGCTCGGCCACCACGGTCGTGCGCAGGCTGCTGTCGACGCCCGCTGCGCCGCCCGCGCCGGTCGCGGACGCTGCCGGATCGAGCAGCTTCTGCAGCACCAGCGCGGTGTCGCTGGCGATGGCGTTCTTCAGCGGTACCAGTTCGACCTCGCCGGAGGCCGGCGCGTCGATCGCGGCGATGATGCGGCCCAGACGCCGCAGGTTCTCGGCATAGTCCGTGATGACCAGCGTGTTATTGGCCGGGTAGGCGGTGATCGTGTTGTTGGGCGCGATCATCGGCCGCAGCACGGGCACCAGGTTGTTGGCCGACTCGTAGTTCAGGCGGAAGACCTGCGTCACCACCTGGTCGCCGCGCCCGCCGGCGCTGCCAGCTACGATCGGCGAGCCTTGCAGCTTGGCGTCCGCTTCGGGCACGACCTTGGTGAAGCCGTTGCTTTCCACCATCGCATAGCCCTGCATGCGCAGCACCGATCCCAGGGTTTCCAGCGCCTGGGCTCGCGAAACCGGCTGCTCGGTCACCAGGTTGACCGTGCCCTTCACGCGCGGATCGATCACGAAATTCTTGCCGGTGGCCTGGCCCACGGCCTTGACGACGGAATCGAGGTCGGCGTTGACGAAGTTCAGCACCACCTGGTCCCGGTTGCGCGGCGTGATGTCCGGGGGCGGGGGCACGCCAGGGCTGGCGGGCTGTTGCGCCCACAGCGGCGCCGGCGCCAGCAGCGAAAGCCCGCATAGCAGGACCACGGCGCGGGCACTGGCGGTGTGGAAAAAGGGTCGGGTGGCTTCGGTTTTCATGTTCGGTTCCGGTCGGCTCCTGGCGCAGGCAGGCATCAGAAGCTCAGCCTTGTCACATTGTTCTCTCGTCGTCCCAGCAGGCTCAGCAGGCTGTTCAGCGGGGCGGCGGCTTCGGGCTCGGCATGGGCCGTGCCTTCAAAGCGCGCCTGCCGGCCCAGCGTGCCGCTGCCATCGAGGTGCAGCGGACCGGCAATGGTGCTCAGCGCGAGCTTGCCATCGGCGCCATTCCAGTCGATTTCCGCACGGTAGCTGCCCAGCGGGCGCAGCCGGCTGACCGACGACGATACTTGTTCGATGCGCAGCGTGATATGCCCGTACAGCAGTCCGCCCGCGAACTTGCCCTGCAGCGCGGACCAGTCCGCGCGCATCAGGCCGTCCGGGCGCAGCGTGTTGAACGGCGCGCCCACGCCTTCCAGCAGCGCGGCCGGCAGGCGGATGGCGCCGGACTGCGCGGTCCAGCCGCCCGGCGTGATGGTCAGTGCGACCGGCGCGGGCATGGCTTCGGTATGCGTGAGCACCAGGCGCGCACGGCCGGTCAGCAGCGGCCAGAAGGCCAGCGACCATTGCAGCCGGCCCGGCAGCACCGCCGCGGTCTGGCTGCCCGCGCCTGCCGACAGTGCCAGCGTGGCGCTGCCATGCCAGATCGACCCGGAGGCGTCGGCGAGCAGCACCCGGCGTTGCGTCCGCGCTGCCACCGTATCGGCAATCCAGGCCGCGGGCAGCATGGCCAGCACGGTAATGCCGGCAGTGGCCAGGCCCAGCAGCAGCCAGCCGGCGCGGCGCCAGCCCGCCGGCTGGCGCAGTTTGCGTCGGGGCAGCCGCAGGGACTCCAGGCGTACCATCAGCTGCGGCCGCCCGGACCCTGCAGGGTCGCGCTGACATTGACCAGCGCGGTGGCGCCGACGTAGACGATGCGCGCATCCGTGACTTTCAGGCGCTGCTGCTGGCGCACGTCCTGCAGCCAGCCCGCCACCGCGCCGAACGGCGCCTTGTCGAGCTGCACCTGGACGCTGTTGTCGGCCCCGGCGGCCAGCCGTGTTGCCTTGAGGCCATATTTGCCGAGACTGTCCTGCAAGGCCTGGGTAAGGGCCTCGCCGCGCAAGGCAGGCGCGGGGCTCGCGTTCAGGCCGCGGGCCTCTTGCGCCAGGGTTTGCATTTCCGCGAGTTCGGCGCGCAGCGCCGGCAGGCTGCGCGACAGTCGCGCCCGGCCGTCCGCGGCGGGCTCCCACAGCACGGTATAGATGAGCACCAGTCCCAGTACCGCGGCGCCCCCTGCGAGGATGGCCTGCTCGCGCGGATTGCGCGCGGACCAGAAGGCGTCGAACTGGTCGCGCCAGGCTTGCGGCACGCGCGGTTTCATGCGCGTGAACCATGCGGCGGCGGGGCGGCGCTTCGCGGAGCCCTGTGATGTCTGTGGGCGGAGGTTGTCTTGGCTCGGGCTCATGATTCGGCTCACAGGCCTGGCTTGATGAGCCAGCGCGAGCCGGCAGGTCCGGCGGGGCGCGTGGCCACGTCCGTCTTGTCTTCTTCCATCTGCAGGCCTGCCTGGCGCACGGCGCCACGCAGCGCGGCGGTATCGGTGCCGGGCTTGAGTGTGGCAACCAGCGCGCGCCCGCGATATTCGAGCGCCTGCAGCGCGTCCGGGGCGAGCTGGCGGGCCGCCTGGCCAAACCGGTCGGCCAGCGGCAGGAAGTCGTCCGGCGTACTGCGCCCGCTGGCCAGGCGAAGCTGTTCCACCTGCCGCCGCATCTGCAGCGGGGCATCGAGCACGGTCTGGATCTGCGGGAAGGCGGTGTGCAGGGTCTGCAGCTGCGCGGCTTCCAGTCGCTGCTGTTCGTGGCGCAGCATCAGCCAGTGCACGTTCATGCCGAGCAACTGGACCAGCACGACGCCGGCAGCCAACGCCAGCGGCAGACGCCACGCCAGCAGGTTCCAGCGATCGGCGCGGCCCTGGGCGAATTCGAATTGCGCGAGGTCGAGCCCGGGTTCTTGCAGGCAGCCCTGGGCGCCGGTGATCCACAGGCGCCAGTCGGCGGCGGGAGCCTGGCGCAGCGCGGGCGCAGGGGCACTAGCCACGGCGCTGGCGTCGCCATGCCAGTTGCCTTCGGGCGCAAGCGCCTGCCATGCGGCAAGCGCGTCATTGCCAAGCAACAGGCCATAGCCTTCATGGGGACCGGTGCGCACCGTGAGTTGCCACTGGCCGCTGCCAGGCGCGGTCGAAGGGGCCAGTGTCGGCTCGACCAGGCCTTCGGGCTGGGCCAGCGAAGCGGCCGCGGCTTCGACGACCAGCGTGGCCGGCTGCGCCGGGGCGCTCTCGCCGTCTCCGGCTTGCGGCGGCGTCGCCAGCGGCAGGCACATCTGCGCCGGCAGGATATGGCGGCGTCGATGGCGGTGTTCGGCAAAGGCATCGAGCACCGCGCGCAGCCACGCCCGGTCAGCCACCATCAGCAGGCGGCGCTGCGGGCCGCGCGCCGTCCGCGAGGCGTCGCCGTCCAGCGCGGGACCCACGCCGATGTGGCAGGGCTGTGCATCGGTGGCCAGCGCATCTTCCACCAGGTTGGGCAAGGCCTGCTTCAGGCGCGCCGGCGGCAGCGGCGGTACGGTGGCGGTGGTGAGCAGTACGTCACTGGCGGCGAGGATGAGCACCAGGCGCTCCGCGGCCGGCAGCGCAGCAATCTGAGCGTGGCCTTCGCGCAACACTTCCGGCGCCGGCGCGGCGCTGCTGCGCCGGGCGGCGGCCTTGGCCGCGTCGCGTACGAGCGCAAACGGCAGGGCTCCAAAATGCCAGGGCTGCGGTTGGTCGTGCGGCCGGTGCGGCAGGCGAACGTACAGGGTGGTACTCAAGGTTTCCTAGCGTTGACGTCAGTGAGGCCGTGACTTGGGGGTGGCGTACCGGGGCAGCGGGAGTGCCGGGGCACGGAGACGCCGACTGGCGGATACGGACTGGCGGGGCGCCGCTCGGCATGGCGCCACGGTCGCGGCAGCGCCGCAGCATACCTTGCCTGTGTGACTAATCCGCGTCAATAGCATTCTCCCCCGGTATCCCGGCCGCCAATATCGGTAGCAGCCCGCCTGGTCGCGCGCAAATCGCGGATATGGGTCATCGCAGGTCGGGCAGGCGGTCGGTGTCGTGGATCCATAGCACGCGCGTGGTGTTGGCGTTGCCCAGGACCTCGCCCCGGTAGACCAGCGACACCTGCAGCCGGCTCGCCCGCTCATGGCGCACCAGGCCGTAGATCAGGAAATAGTGCGTGCGCACGTCCAGCATGGCGGTCAGGGTGCTGGTGTCGGCCTGCGGCGCCACGCTGGTCAGCTTGGTCTGCAGGTCGCCGACGTTATTGAAATAAGCGCGATCGCGCTCGCGGACCAGTTCGCGCGCGCGGTCCAGCGCCAGGTTGTTGATCACGGCCGACAGCACTTCGGGATCGGCCGTATTGGCGTTGACCAGCGTGCGCTCGGGCAGCACCGTGATGAACGGCTCGAGTGCGGCGACCATCTGCGGCGTGTAGCCGGGGACCGCGAGCAGGCTCTGGGCGCTGTCGGGCGGGCGCGGCACGGGCTGGCCGTCGGTGCCGCCTTGCGCGGCACGCAGCATGAAGCGGCCCGTGGTGTCGGCGAGCGAAGGATTCAGGCCCACGGTCTGCAGCAGCCGGCGGTAGACCGCCAGCGCGGCCGGGTCGACCGTGGCGGCACGGCCCCCGGTCGGGGTGGCGGTCCACAGCACCAGGTTGGTGAGGTTGAAACGCGCCTGGGCGTCCAGGATGCGGCCCGACAGGAACGAGGTCTCGCCCGACTGGTCGGTGCGCAGCGCCGCGCCCAGGAAATCCGACAGCCGGGTCTCGGCGATCGGCACGGCCCAGGGCTCGCCCAGCTCGTCCACGCTGCTGCGGCGCTGGTCGTCGCGCAGGATCAGCCGCGCCCAGTCCACGGCCGCGCGCTCGATCCACGTCGCCTGCGCCAGCAGGCGCTGGTTCTCGATCGAACGGATCTGCACCTGCTGGCGCCACAGCATGCCGGACACCACCACCACGGCCAGCGTGACCATCAGCAGCGCCGTGACCACGGCGGCACCGCCGGCACGGCGGCGGGGCAGGGACGGGAAGCGTCGGCGCATGGTCACAGGCCCGTCATGCAGATCTTGAGGAAGTTGCGCGGTGCGTCGCCGCCGCCCATGCGCGCCTGGACCGACAGCTCCACGGCCCGGACGACCGCGCTGGTCGGTGTGGGCGCCGCTACGGCGCTGGCACCGGAACTGGCATTGGCATTGGCATTGGCATTGGCATTGGCATTGGCATTGGCATTGGCATTGGCACTGGAGGGATTGAACAACGCGCTGCGGATGCGGCCGTTGTCCGCCAGCCAGCCCTGCGGATCGATCCATACGCGCGTGCCCAGGCTGTCCACATCGGACAGCACGCGGCGCACCTGCACGTTAGTTTGCCGGCCGGCCTGGCGCAGTCCGAGCAGCGCGGACTGCACGGCGGCGCGGCTGTCGACCGGCGGGGTCGCGAGGCGGACCAGCGCGTTGCCGTCCAGCCGGTAGCTGAGCGCCTGCCACATCGGTGGCTGGTTCTCTTCGCGGCGGTCGCGCACCATCAACACCTGGCCGTTCCCGACTTCCACCGGGCTGGCCTGCAGCAGGTCCGCGCTGGCCAGGTGTTCGCAATCGGACTGGAACTGGCCATAGAGCACCTTGAGGGCGTCAAGCCGGGCGTCATGGTCGATGAGCCGTTCGCGGCTGCGCGTCATGCTGTCCAGCGCGCGCCAGCCGATCACGGCCATGACCGCCAGCAGCGTGATGGCCACCAGCATCTCGAGCAGCGTGAAGCCGCGCCGGCGATCAGAGCAGGTTGCGCGTTTCATTGGGGATGATGGTGACCAGCCACGCCAGGCGCACCGAGCGGTCGGCGGCGGACGGATAGACCGCGATTTCGACGCGCCGGAATACGGGATTGGGCGTGCCGGAGACGGTCTGCTCGCAATAAAGCGGCGTGCCGCCCTGCGGGCAGGCATAACCGCTGACTCCGGGCTCGGGCCAGGTCTTGGTCAGGCGCAAGGTGGCCAGCTGGTTCTCGGCACTGAATTCAGCCAGCATGCGCGACTGCAGCGCGGCGCTGGCATCGACCATGCTGCCCATGGCCCGCATGGCCGCGGTCAGCGCGACGGCCAGGATGGTGAGCGCCACCAGCACTTCGATCAGCGTGAAGCCGCCTGCCTCGCGGCGGCCGGGATGCGCGCGCTGCATCATGGCGCGCTGGCAAAGTAGCGGCCGCCGCCATCGCCGGCGACCTCCACGCGGATATCGCCGCGCACCAGGATCAGCCGCTGCGGCCCGTCGATCAGCTCGCGCCCGAAGACCAGGCGCGGCGGCCCGCCCGTGCCGGCATTGCGGCCGCCTTCGGCGACGATCACCTGGTCCGGCATCAGGCGCCAATGACCCGGCGCGAACACATCGGTGCGCATGGGGACCCAGCCGTTGGGCGTGGATTCGAGAAAGCGCCAGCCGCTGGTATTGCCTTCCCACGCGATCGGCCGGGCGCCGAGTTGGGCTTCTTCCTGCGCCAGCTCGAACAGGCGCGCGATGCGCTGGCCGTCGTCCAGCAGGCGCCCGCGCTCATTGGGCGATGCATTGACGGCCACCAGCGAAATGACGATGCCGGCGATCACCATGACCACCAGCAATTCCAGCAGGGTGAAGCCCCGTGGCCGGCAAGCGGCGGCGCGGCGGCGCGGGGCCGGTTTCATGCTGCGGGGGCGGCGTTATTCCCAGTTGCCGATGTCGGCGTCATTGCCGCTGCCGCCGGCCTGGCCGTCGGCACCGAAGCTGAAGACGTCGATCTCGCCGCGCACGCCGGGGTTCAGGTACTGGTACGGATGGCCCCACGGGTCCTTGGGCAGCTTCTCCAGGTAGCCGCCGCCCTTCCAGTTGTTGGGCACGGGCTCGGTGGTCGGCTTGGCCACCAGCGCGGCCAGGCCTTGCTCGGTGGTCGGGTAGCGGCTGTTGTCGAGCCGGTAGAGCTTGAGCGCCTGCATGATCGACGAGATGTCCTGGCGCGCCGCCACGATGCGGGCTTCGTCGGGACGGCTCATGATCTTGGGCACCACCAGTGCCGCCAGCACCCCCAGGATCACGATCACCACCATGATTTCGATCAGGGTGAAGCCGCGGCTGCCGCGGGCGCGGAGCGAACTCAGGGAACGGGTATTGGCGGAAAGGGGTGAGAATCTGCGCATCGTATCTGGGCCTCTTGCTGGATCTCGGGGGCGGCCCGCTGGCCGCGCGCCCGGCGTTCGACAGCCAGTATAACCGCCGACCATGACTGTTTTTTGTGGCGTCCGATTCTCGCACGCCTTAGTCTGGTGGATGTCGCGGCATTGCGCGGTGCAACAATAACTTGCATTTGAAATACTGTTTATCTACCATGTCACCACGATGCAACTGACCCGCTTCTCCGACTACGCCCTGCGGCTGCTGATGTACGTCGCGCGCGCCGACGGCAGCCGGCAAATCACCATTGCCGAGGTGGGGCAGCAGTTCGAGATCTCGCACCACCACCTCGTAAAGGTGGCGGCGCGCCTGTCGAAGCTGGGTTGGATTACCGCTACGCGCGGTCGCCACGGCGGTCTGGAACTGGGTCCGCAAGCCCAGCAACTGACCATCGGCACGATCCTGCGCGAGCTGGAAGGCCACAAGCCGGTGATCGACTGTGACAACCCGCCCTGTGCGCTGAACGGCAATTGCCGGCTGCGCCGGGCGCTGGATGAGGCAGAGCAGGCGTTCTACGGCGCGCTCGACACCGTCACCCTGGCGGATGTCACCGGCAGCCAGACCGCCGAGTCGATCATCCGGCTGCATCGCGATTTTATGAGCCGGCGTACGGCCTGAACGGTACTCCCTGAGTCGTCGTTCAGACGCCCCGTGCGCCGGCTTTGTTGTGAGTAAAAACATGCATTTTATTTGCATGAATTAAACGGAGCCTTACCTGATGTTGTCTGCTGCTTCCCGCCCCTACATTGATGCCAGCGTACCGGTGTTGCGCGAACATGGCCTCGCCATCACCACCCATTTCTACCGCGAGATGTTCGCGGACCGGCCCGAATTGACCCAGCTCTTCAACATGGGCAACCAGGCCAACGGTTCGCAGCAGCAGTCCCTCGCGTCCGCGGTTTTCGCCTACGCCGCCAATATCGACAACGCCAGCGCGCTCGCGCCGGTGGTCGATCGCATCGTGCACAAGCATGCGGCCGTGGGCCTGAAGCCCGCGCACTATCCGATCGTCGGGAAGCACCTGCTCGGCGCCATTTCCGCCGTGCTGGGCGGCGCCGCCACGCCTGACCTGCTTGCCGCCTGGGATGAAGCCTACTGGCTGCTGGCCGGCGAACTGATCGCGGCCGAAGCGCGCCTGTACCAGAGCACGGGCCTGGCCGCCGGCGAGCGCATCGCGGTGCGTGTCGAGCGCCGCGAAGTGCAGAGCGACAACGTGGTCGCGCTCACCCTGGCGGCCGTCGACGGCCAGCCGCTGCGCGATTTCCGCCCGGGCCAGTACGTCAGCGTCGAAGTCACGCTCGCCGACGGCAACCGCCAGCAACGCCAGTACTCGCTGTCCGCCGAGCGCGGGCTGCCGACGTGGCGGATCTCGGTCAAGCGCGAGGATGGCGACCATGCCACGCCGTCGGGCGCCGTGTCCAACTGGCTGCACGCCAACGCCCAGCCCGGCACCGAGCTCGCGGTGAGCGCACCGTTCGGCGAATTCGCGCCGCGCCTGGACGGCCACCGCCCGCTGGTGCTGCTGTCGGCCGGTATCGGCATCACGCCGATGCTGTCGGTGCTGCGCACGCTGGCGCTGCAGGGCTCCAGGCGTGAAATCCTGTTCGCCCATGCCGCGCGCGACGGCCGCCACCACGCGCACCGCGCCGACGTGGCGTGGGCCAGGGAGCGCTTGCCGCAACTGCGTACCCACGTCAGCTATGAACAGCCGCAGGCCGCCGACGTGGCCGACCGCGACTACGACCACGCGGGCACCATGCCGGTTGCCGCGCTGCTGGGCGCGACCGAGACCAGCCTGTTCGTCGATGGCGACTTCCACCTGTGCGGTCCGCTCGGCTTCATGCAGGCCCAGCGTCATGCGCTGATCAGTGCCGGCGTTCCGGTCGGGCATATCCACCGCGAAGTGTTTGGCCCCGATCTGCTCGACGATCTGCTATAAGCCGTCACAGACACGGTCATGGGCCTCTGGTACGCTTGACGCGTTCCTGTCGAGCGTACCGCCCAATCCGTGCAACTCTCTCTCCGGCCTGTTTTCCGTCTCGATGCCGCGGCCTGGCTGCCGCGCGCAGCGGCCCTGGTTCTCTTCGTCGCGCTGTGCGCGCTGGCGACACGCTGGATGCTGGTCTTCAGCGCGATGCGGACCATCCCGGTCCCGCAAGCCGCGCGCGTGGCGCAGACCGAAGCGGTGGAGACCGGCGCCGTGGCCACGCTGTTCGGCGGCTCGGCCCAGGGCGGCGTGCGCGACGTGCAGCTCATCGGCGTCGTGGCGGATGTGTCCGACGGCGCGGGCGCCGCGATCGTGTCGCTCGACGGTGGCCCGCCCAAGGCCGTGCGGACGGGCACGGCACTGTCGCAGCAGATTCGCCTGGTAGAGATCCATGGCCGCTCGGTCGTGATCGAGCGCAATGGCGTGCGCCAGGAAATCGTGCTGCCGGTGCAGGCCAGCGTGCCGAACGCCGGTGCGGCGCCGCTGCCCGCTACGCCGCCCTCGGGCGCCGCCGCTCCGCTTGCCACGCCGATGCCGCCACCACCCGCACCCGCGGTGAGCCAGCCGCCTGCGCAGACGCCACAGCCGGTGCCGCCACCGGCGACCATGCCGCAGCAAGCGCCGGCACAACCGCTGATGCAAAACATCGACCCGCACCAGCTGCAGCCCGCCGTGGCGCCACACGCGCCCATGGCGAACCCGCTCGTGCCCAAGAACTGAGTCCGGCGGCGCAGCCGGTGCCGGCACGTATTCACATATTCGTCTTCGCTTGCGATCGCTTACGGCCGGAAGCCCTTTCTGTGAGCCGCGTAACATCGTATTAAAAGCGCCAACTTCCCTGCATCGTCCGCGTTCTAATCCGTACATGCCCACGACATGAAAAGGAGCAAGACATGCAAGGCAAATCCAAGTCGCAGATCCTCAAGCACTTCCTGGCCGCCTCCGCCGCATTCCTCGTTGCCGGCGGTGCCTTCGCCCAGGCCTCGGCGCCTGCCCCGGGAACCGCGCCCGCACCGGGCCAGCACGGCGACATGCACCGCCACATGGAACACGGCGGGGGCATGTGGATGAAGTCGATCGACACTGATGGCGACGGCACGATTTCCAAGGCCGAAGCCGATGCGCTCTTCAACCGCATCGACGCCAACCACGACGGCAAGCTGGACAAGAACGAGATGTCGGCTTACCGCAAGGCTTCGATGGAGCAACGCCGCGCCGAGATGCAAAAGGAGTTCGAGGCGAAGTTCAAGGCTGCTGACAAGAACGGCGACGGCGCGCTGACCAAGGATGAAGTCCAGGCCGGCATGCCGCGCCTGGCGCGGCGCTTCGATCAGCTCGACGCCAACCACGATGGCAAGCTGACTCTCGCCGAGATCAAGGCGGGCATGGAGAAGATGCATCAGGAACGCATGCAGCGCATGCCGCGCGGACCGGGCGCGCCGTCGGCGCCGTCGAGCAGCGGCGGCTGACCAGCAGAGCGCTCCGTATCCCGGGGCGATGTCTGATACGGACGCGCGACCCTCACCGGTCGCGCGTTTTGCTTTTTAGCGCTTCGTGATGCTCGAAATGTGGGAGGGCATGCCGGAAAACCGCTGAACAACCGTAGAATGCCCGCTGCCCGTGCAACGGGTCTGGCATCCTTCCTTGCCGCCCCCCAAGTGGTTTTGCCGTGGCACGCCGGTCCCGTGAAAGCGTGTACGGCAAACCGGGCGCTCGCCGTCCATTCCGCCTCAAGAGTGATGAATACGGCCGCAAATCTGAGGAGATGCCACAAAAAATTGCGTACTTGTGCACAACTTGCTAAATTTGCGCAAAAAAATTGCCAATAAACATATTGCGGAGCAACGAAATCGTGAGCAAGGTGGAGTTGGACAAGATCGACCGGAAGATCCTTGAGGTCCTGCAGACCAACGGCCGGTTGACCAACCTGGAGGTGGCCGAGCGCGTGAACCTCTCGCCGAGTCCGTGCCTGCGGCGCATCCGGCGGTTGGAGGAAATCGGCGTGATCCGCCAGTATGCGGCGCTGCTGGAGCCCGGCAAGATCGGCCTGGGCCTGCTGGCCTATATCAACGTCCGGCTGGAGAAGCATGGCGGCGCGCCCAAGGGCAAGGCACCGCTGGACCTGTTCCGCGCTTCCATCTCCACGTGGCCGGAGGTGGCTGCGTGCCACGCCATGACCGGCGAGATGGACCTGCTGCTCAAGGTCTATGTGGAAGACATGGAGCACTTCGCGCGTTTCATGCAGGAACAGTTGCTGGCCCACCCGTCGGTCATCGACGTGCGTTCGAGCTTTGCGCTGGAAAGCATCAAGGACACCACGGCGCTGCCGGTTGCCGGCGGCTGAGCTGCCGCGCCAAACAAAAACGGCGCATCGTCACGATGCGCCGTCTGGCGTGAGGTCCGGGCCTGGCCGGCGCTCGGCGAGTGGATCAGGCGGTGCCCTTCTGCGGCACCATCGAGCGCCAGAAGCGCAGCCCGAAGCGGCGCGCGTCGCGCAGGTTGCGGCGCACCAGGTAGTCGAGGTCGGCGACTTGCTCGTCCAGGGCCTCGGTCAGGCGGCTCATGGTGTCCGCGGGTGGCAGTTCCAGGTAGGCGTCGGCCTCGCCGTACGCGTACTGCACCTTCATGCCGGCCTTCTTGGCGATGTGCATCATCGCCGCGTTGCGCGACAGGCAGTGCATGTACAGCGTGCGAACGCTGGTGTTGCGGCCGTGCATGGCGGCGCGCTCGAACAGCGCACTGCCGATGCCGCGACCGCGCGCGCTCTTCGACACCGAGACGCCGAATTCCGCCACGCGGCCCTGCGCGTTGTCGCGCAGGTTGGCGAAGTGGCCGACGCCGACCAGTTCGAGCTTTTCGTCGTACACGCCGAACACGGAATCATGGTCGAAGTCGATGCTGTCGACATACGCTTCAATCACGTGATCGCCAACCGACTGGCCGAAACGGAGCAGGCGATCCTCCTCGCCCAGGGCGAGGAAATGCTTCAACAGGCGCGACCGGTGATGGGCGGCCAGCTCGCGCACCAGAACGGTGGCGCGCTGGGCGGCCTGTGCGGCGGCTGCCTTGCGCAGATCTTCGTCGGTAACGGCGCCGACTGCCTTGCTCAGTTCGAGCGGATTCACGATGTTTCCTTCCCGGTGCAATCCGGTGCAATCACGATAAAAATAGCATTGTCGCGGTGTTTCGCCAGGCACTTTTTGCTTCAAGACATGCCGGATTGGGGAAAACACTATATTGCTGCGACGTGAAAAGTATTGTAGCGGAACTGTCAGTTTGACGTAAGCTTCCTGCGCCGCAGCAGGGTCAGCCCGGTCGATTTTTTCAAAAAATTGTGAGTAAAATCAAAAACTTGAGAAAATGTGATGAATTGTTGCACCGTTCTGTCTGTGGATTTGGTGCAACGCCGCATATTTCTGGCCGCGGCGCTCGCGCTGAAGCGGGTACGCCTGATATTCCGGACTGAACCACCGTGCCGATGACCGAATCCCCCATCGTTGTGATCTATGCGCACCCCAAGCCGCGCCATTCGCGGGTCAACCGCCCGCTGGCGGAAGCGCTGGCGTCACTGCCAAACGTCGCTGTCCATGACCTGTATCGCCGCTACGTCGACTACGACATCGACGTCGTCACCGAACAGCGCGCGCTGGCCGCCGCGGAGACGGTCGTCCTGCAATATCCGGTGCACTGGTACAGCGTGCCCGCGCTGCTCAAGCTCTGGCTGGACGAGGTGCTCGAATATGGCTGGGCCTACGGCCCGGGCGGTACGGCGCTGCGCGGGAAGTCCGTGCTGGCGGTGGCGAGTACCGGCGGCACGTTCGATTCCTATGGGCCCGAAGGCAACCATGGCCACGCGATCGAAGCCTTCCTGCTACCGCTGGAGCGGACCGCGCGGCTGTGTGGCATGGACTGGCTGCCGCCGCTGGTGCTGCACGATGCCGACAACACCGACGCCCACGTCCTGGCCGAGCACATTGCCCATGTCTGCCGGCGCATCGGCGCCCATGAAGGCGGCCCGGCAGCGGCAGGCGCGGAGGTGGGCGCATGAACCAGCATGATTTCCTGATCGCGCTGGTGGTCTTCCTGGTGGCGGCCGTGGTGGCGGTACCGCTGGCGCGCCGCACCGGGCTGGGGGCCGTACTGGGCTACCTGCTGGCCGGCGCCGCCATTGGCCCGTTCGCGCTGCGGATGGTGACCAATGTCGAGTCGATCCTGCACTTCTCGGAATTCGGCGTCGTGCTGATGATGTTCGTGATCG
This sequence comes from Cupriavidus sp. C2SS-8b, assembly GCF_057073745.1. Classification (NCBI taxonomy): domain Bacteria; kingdom Pseudomonadati; phylum Pseudomonadota; class Betaproteobacteria; order Burkholderiales; family Burkholderiaceae; genus Cupriavidus; species Cupriavidus sp. C2SS-8b. The sequence continues at coordinate 3,385,940 of NZ_CP172716.1, read as the reverse complement.
GGCTGGAGCTGGAGCCACGCAAGCTATGGGCGCTGCGGCGGAGCATTTTCGGCTATGGCGGTGTCCAGCTTGCCGCCTGCGCGCTGGTGATCGGCATCCTGGCGGCGCTGGTCGGGGCGCCGTGGCCGGTGGCGCTGGTGGCGGGGCTGGGGCTGGCGCTGTCGTCGACGGCCATCGCGCTGGCCACGCTGGCCGAGCGCAACCTGTTCGGCACGCCCGCGGGCGGGGCCAGCTTCGGCATCCTGCTGTTCCAGGATATCGCGGCCATCCCGATGATCGCGCTGTTGCCGCTGCTCGCGGCCGAGAGCGCCGCCGATGCCGGCAAGGCGGGCGGCTGGCAGGCAGCAGCCAAGGGCGTGGCGGTGATTGCCGCGGTGGTGTTCGGCGGCCGCTACCTGGTGCGTCCGGCCCTGCGTTTCATCGCCCGGACCGACATGCGCGAGATGTTCACCGCGTTCGCGCTGCTGCTGGTGGTGGGCATTGCGCTGATGATGGACGCGGTCGGCCTGTCGATGGCGCTCGGCACCTTCGTGGCCGGCGTGCTGCTGGCCGATTCCGAGTACCGCCACGCGCTCGAGGCGGACCTGGAGCCGTTCAAGGGCTTGCTGCTCGGCATGTTCTTCATGGCGGTCGGGATGTCGATCGACTTCGCGGTGCTGGCACGTTCGCCGGGAACCGTGCTCGGCCTGGTGGCGGCATTTGTCGTCGCCAAGACCGCCGTGCTGGCGCTGCTGGCGCGGTACTTTGCCATTGCGCGCGGCCAGCGGCTGCTGTTCGCCCTGCTGATCTCGCAGGGCGGCGAGTTCGCCTTCGTCGTGTTTGGCGTGGCCGGCACCGCCGGCCTGCTGCCCCGCGAAACCGAAGCGCTGCTGGTGCTGATCGTGGCCTTGTCGATGGTGGCCACGCCGTTGCTGCTGCTCGCCTATGACCGGCTGGTGGCGCCGCATGTCGGCGCCATGAAGCGGCGCCCCGACGACGCCATCACGCCGCAGGACAACCCCGTGCTGATCGCCGGCTTCGGGCGCTTCGGCCAGATCATCGGCCGATTGCTGTATGCACAGGGCATCGGCGTCACCGTGCTGGACCATGATCCCGACCAGATCGAGTTCCTGCGACAGTACGGCTTCACGATCTTCTATGGCGATGCCACCCGGCTCGATCTGCTGGAGGCCGCCGGCATCGCCAAGGCCCGCATCCTGGTCGTGGCCATCGACGGCATGGACGACAGCCTGCAACTGATCGACCGCGTGCGCGAACGCTATCCGGACCTGCAGATCTACGCCCGGGCCCGCCATGTGTCGCATATCTACCAGCTCAAGGACCGCGGCGTGCAGCTGTTCGAGCGCGAGATGTTCGAGGGCTCGCTGATGCTGGGCCGGCGGGTGCTGGAAGGATTGGGGTTTGACCCGGCGCAGGCGCGCAGCGTCGCGCTGCGTTTCCGCCGCCACAACATCCAGGCCATCGACCGCTTCTATCCGCATTACACCGATCAGAAGAAGCTGGTGTCGCTGGCGCGCCAGGCGCGCGACGAGCTGGAAGAAATGTTCCGCCAGGACCGCGAGCAGCGGCGCCAGCAGGAAGAGGCCGAGTGGTCGTGATCCCGTGGACGGCCCGCCTTCAGCGGCGGGCCAGTGCTTCGGCGGCTGTGCCGGGTGCGCCGGCCTTGCCCGGCAGGCCGCCCTCGAGCAGGTCCACCACCATGTCGGCGAACGCCGCGTAGGACAGCTTGCCGCCCGGCTTGAGCCAGGTGAAGGTCCAGTTGATCATGCCGAACACCGTCATGGTCAGCGCCGTCTGGTTTTCGCGCGTGACGCGTTCCGGGTAGGCACGCCGGAGCATGCGCGAGAACGCCGCGACCACGTCGCGCTCGCGGCCAAGGATCATGACCCGCTGCTCCTCGGCCAGGAATTTGACGTCATTGATCAGCGCGATATGGCGCGTCTGGGAGTTCTCGTACTCGGCAAGGAACGCGCGGATCAGGCTGGCAAAGCTTTCGCGGTCGGTGCGGCCCTGGCGCTCGGAATCGGCCTCGACCTCGGTGACGATCAGCATCAGCCGGCGCGTGTAGCGGTCCAGCAGGTCGAACAGGATCGCTTCCTTGCTCTCGTAATAGTGGTACAGGCGCGCCTTGGAGGTGCCGCAGGCGGCGGCCAGGTCGGCCATCGAGGTGCTCGGGTAGCTGCTGTTGGCAAAGGCGGCGGCCGCCAGTTCCAGGATCTGCTCGCGCTGTGCTTCGAAGTCGGGGGCCTTGGTTCGCGCCATATCGGTCCGGCAGGGTGTCCGGGGAGGGGAAGAAGGGAAGGGCGCGTTATTCCGCGCCGGACGTCAGGTGCCGGCGCAGCTCGCAGGTGTCGAGGGAATCCGCGTTGCCGCGCAAGACCAGCCGGCCCGTGGAGATCAGTTCCCGGCAGCGCCAGAATACGAACCAGTCGCTGGCCAGCAAGCCTTCGATGGCGCCCATCACGCTTCCGACCACCTGGGCGGCGGGGGTCCAGTCGGTCGGGGCGCGGTCCATGATGATGTCGTCGATGCTGTGGTAGGCCGCCGGCACCAGCGTATTGCCTTTCCACAGCCGCACATCGGCGTTCTCGCGCACGTTCTGCTGCCATTCGTAGCCGAGCCGCCCCAGGCGCAGCACCGACACCGGCGCGATGGTCGAGAAGCGCCGCGCCAGCCGCGCCGGCGAATACATGCCGATCGCCGCCAGGCCGGCCTGCGGCGGCAGTTCCAGCTCGCGCAGGTCCATGGCCACTTCATTGATGCGCTGGGGCGCCTGGTACAGGTGGAACACCACGCGGCGCAGCATCAGCTGGTCGGCGGCGCTCTGGCCGTGCCAGATCGCGACTTCCATTTCGCTCTGGCGCAGCGTCTGCAGCTGCTCCAGTGCCTGGCGCATTTCGGCGGGAAAGTCGATGTCGGTGTGCGGGGCGACGCGTTGCCAGAAGCCGGCGCGGATCTGGCCAATGCCGTCCACGTCGACAAGCGGTCCCACGGCCAGGTCGTCGCGCAGCACGATCACGGGATCGGGCCGGGCAGCCTGGGCCAGCGCCTGGCGCAGGGTATTTCCGGCGACATCGCCGTTGACGACGTGGATATATTGCATGGCCGTGATTGTATATGCGTGGGACGGTTCTCAGTCACCTTGCCGGAGCCGGAAATGCGACCCCTTCTCATTGTAATCACGGCGTGACTTTGCTAGTCGGGGGCAGGCTCAGCGCTCGTCGTAGCTGACCACCACCCGCGGCGTGAGCGCACGGGCCTGGCAGGTCAGCACGAAGCCCTTCTCCATTTCCCACGGTTCCAGCGTGTAGTTCTTCTCCATCTCGACCCGCCCTTCAAGCACCTTGGCGCGGCAGGTGCAACAAACGCCGCCCTTGCACGCATAAGGCAGGTCCAGGCCCGCGGCCAGCGCGGTGTCGAGCACTTTGCCGTCTTCCATGGGCAGGCGCATGGTGTGCTGCTTGCCGTCCAGCACAACTACGAGCTCGGCCGTGCCCGCATGATCGGCATGGGCGTGGGCCGGGGCGCGCTTCTGGCGATCGATCGGCACGCCAAACCGTTCGGCGTGGATGCGGTGAGGGTCCACGCCGGCATCGCGCAGCGCCGTTTCCACCTCGTCGATCATCGACGCCGGGCCGCACACGAAGGCGGCGTCGATATCCTCCACCGGGATCAGCGTCCTGAGAAATGCAGAGACCCGGGCATGATCGAGCCGGCCGTGCAGCAGGTCGACTTCCTGCGGCTGGCGCGACAGCACGTGGTACAGCGTGAAACGCGCCAGGTACTGGTTCTTCAGGTCTTCGAGCGTTTCGGAAAAGATGATGCTGTCGACGTTGCGGTTGCCGTAGACCAGCGTGAAGCGGCTACGAGGCTCCGCCGCCAGCGTGGTGCGGATCAGCGACAGCACCGGCGTGATGCCGCTGCCCGCGGCAAAAGCCACGTAGTGGCGGGCAGCGCCGGCGTCCAGCGGTACATAGAAGCGCCCGTCCGGCGTCATCACGTCGATGATCTGGCCGGGCGCGAGCGCGTCGTGCAGGTGGCTCGAAAACACGCCATCCTCCACCAGCTTGACCGCCACGCGCAGTTCGCCGCGCTCGGCGTAGTCCTGGACCCCGCAGCAGATCGAGTACGAGCGGCGCAGGTCCTGGCCATCAACCGGGGCCCTGAGCGTCAGGAACTGGCCCTGCGTAAAGCGGTAGGCGTCGCGCAGGGACTCGGGCACCTCGAAGGCGATGGAGATCGTGTCGGCCGTCTCGGGGCGCAACTGCGCCACGCGCAGCGGATGGAACTGTGGGGTCATGGCAGCTCGCTCGGGACGGTGGATCAGCAAATTAATAGGGTTTGAAGTAGTCGAACGGCTCGCGGCAGTCCAGGCAGCGATAGAGCGCCTTGCAGGCCGTCGACGCGAAGCGCGAGATTTCCTGCGTGTGAAAGCTGCCGCAGCGCGGGCACGCTACCGTATCCGGCGCCTCGGCGCGTGCCGCGCGTGGTACGAAATTCAGGGGCTGCATGACCGGCGTCGTGGCCGCCATGCCGCACGGCTGCGGCGGGGCAATGCCGAACTCGCGCAGGCGCTCGCGCGCGGCATCGCTGATCCACTCGGTCGTCCATGCCGGCGACAGGGCGGTGCGGATGCGCCACGGCCCGAGCCCGGCCGCGTCAAGCGCGTGGCCGATATCCTCCGCGATCTGCGACATGGCCGGGCAGCCGGAATAGGTCGGCGTGATCGTGATTTCGAGCACGGCACCGTTAGCCACTGCGATCTCGCGCAGGATGCCGAGGTCGCGGATCGATACCACCGGGATTTCTGGGTCGGGAACGGCTTCCAGCGCAATCCAGGCAAGCGCTGTGCGTTTGGCGGCGCTGTCGAAATCGGATTCGGAGTCGGCCACGATGCGCATGTCAGTTTCCTGTTGCGCGCGCTACCACTGCGCGCCGGGATGGGCGCGCGCCAGGCTCTGCATCTCGGCCAGCAGGTAGCTCATATGCTCCGAATGCAGCCCATGCTTGCCGGTGGACACGAAGGCGCTGGGAACCGGCTTGTCTAGCGTGGCGACCTCCAGGGTCTCGTCGATCGTTGCCTCCCATGCATCGCGCAGGTCCGAGGTGGGCACGGCCACGCCCTGCGCGGCAGCGATCTGCTCCACGTCATCGCCGGCAAAGCACTCGTTCATATACGGCATCAGATGGTCGAGCGCGCGCTGCATGCGCCGGTGCGAGTCCTCGGTGCCGTCGCCAAGGCGGACCATCCAGCCGGCGGCGTGGTGCAGGTGATAGCGCGCTTCCTTGGCCGACTTCGCCGCGATGGCGGCCAGCCCTGCGTCGGTGCTGGCCTGCAGCACGTTCCACAGCTCGACCATCAGCGCGCTGTACAGGAAATTGCGCGTGATGGTGACGGCGTAGTCGCGGTCGCTGCTAGCGGTGCCGGCCAGCGGGCCGCTGTGGGGCAGCTCGGCCAGCGTCCAGTTGCCGAACTCGCGTTCGCCGCGCCAGTACGCGTAGTCGTCCTCATGGCGCGGCCGGCCGGTCAGTGCGCCTTCGAGTTCGCCGGCGTGGGCGTAGAGCAGCCGGGACTGGCCGATCAGGTCCAGGCTGATATTGGCCAGCGCGATGTCCTCTTCGAGCACCGGACCGTGGCCGCACCACTCGGCATTGCGCTGGCCAAGGATCAGCGCGTTGTCGGCAAGCCGCAGCACGTAGCGCAGCGCCGCGGTGCGCTCGGGCGGCAGGTGCGACAGCGCGAGGTCGGGCGTCGGGGTCGTCATGGTGGCGGGCCCTTACATGTGGTTGACTTCGTCGGGCAGCTGGTAAAAGGTCGGATGGCGGTAGATCTTGTCGGCCATCGGGTCGAACAGCTCGGCCTTTTCCTCGGGCGCGCTGGCGGTGATGGCGGTCGACGGCACCACCCAGATCGACACGCCTTCCTGGCGGCGCGTATAGACGTCGCGAGCCATGTGCAGCGCCTGCTGCGCGTCGGCCGCATGCAGGCTGCCGCAATGCTTGTGCTCCAAGCCCTGCTTGCTGCGCACGAACACTTCCCACAGCGGCCATTCGTTCCGGGTCATGCTGGTCTCCTTGTCCGTTGCCTCAGGCGGCTTGGCGCTGCGCTTCGCGCGCGGTTTGCTTCGCGGCGTGAGCCAGCGCGGCTTCGCGCACCCACGCGCCATCGTCATGGGCCTTCACGCGCGTAGCCAGGCGCTCGCGGTTGCACGGCCCGTCGCCATTGATCACGCGCCAGAACTCGTCCCAGTCCAGCGGACTGTAGTCGTAGTGGCCGCGCTCGTCATTCCATTGCAGGCCCGGATCGGGCAGCGTGACGCCGAGTACCTTGGCCTGCTCGACCGTCGCATCGACGAATTTCCGGCGCAGGTCGTCATTCGAGATGCGTTTGATACCCCAGGCCATGGTCTGGGTGCTGTTGGTGGACGCGGCGTCAGGCGGCCCGAACATCATCAGCACAGGGAACCACCAGCGGTTGACGGCGTCCTGCACCATCTCGCGCTGGGCGTCGGTTCCGCGCATCATCGCCAGCAGCGCGTCGAAGCCCTGGCGCTGGTGGAACGACTCTTCCTTGCAGATGCGGATCATCGCGCGCGCATACGGCCCGTACGAGCAGCGGCACAGCGGAATCTGGTTCATGATCGCAGCGCCGTCGACCAGCCAGCCGATCACGCCGACGTCGGCCCAGGTGAGCGTCGGGTAATTGAAGATCGACGAATACTTGGCCCGGCCGGTGTGCAGCGCATCGATCATTTCGTCGCGCGAGGCGTTCAGCGTTTCTGCGGCGGAATAGAGATAGAGGCCATGGCCGCCTTCATCCTGCACCTTGGCCAGCAGGATGGCCTTGCGCTTGAGCGATGGCGCGCGGCTGATCCAATTGCCTTCAGGCAGCATGCCGACGATTTCGGAGTGCGCGTGCTGCGAGATCTGCCGGACCAGCGTCTTGCGGTAGGCCTGCGGCATCCAGTCCTGCGGCTCGATCTTGCTGTCGGCGGCCATGCGCGCATCGAACGCCGCCTGGCGGCTGGCGTCGTCGAGGCCAGGCTCGGATGGAGCGACCGCAGCGGGATTGCCGGGCAAGTCCAGACTCTGCGTGTACATAGGAGCCTCCTTTGGCGGCGCCCGGTTCTCGCGACCGGCTTGCGCCTGGGTTCGGCCCCATTATATATAAGCCGACCGGTCGGTCAATTAAACGGAATGCGCCAACGCGACCTGGCCCGGAAGCAGCGTCCTGGGAACTTTTACAAAGACAAGTAAAGCCGGCGCGACATGGGCTCGCGTGCGGGCTCGATTCAATGACTGGGCGATCGGTACGAAACTTGCGCGGCGTACTGTTCGCCATGACAAACGATGCTCAAGCTTCGCTGCTGCGTCCCGGGCACAACTGCTGGCGCGTGGAGCCATGCGCGCGCTTTGCAATGCTGGTCGATGCGGATGCCTACTTCACCGCGCTGCGGGAGGCCCTGGCACGTGCCGAGCAAACCATCTTCATCCTCGGATGGGACATCGATAGCCGAGTGCGACTAGCGCACGACGGGCCGGACGATGGCCTGCCGGCCCAGCTTCGCGATTTTCTCAATGCCCTGTGCGCGCGCCGCAGCGGCCTGCACATCTATGTGCTGAGCTGGGATTTCGCCATGGTGTTTGCGTTCGAGCGCCAATTCCTGCCCGCGGCGCGGCAGCACTGGCAGGCACACCGCCGGCTGTCGTTCTGCCTGGATGGAAGTCACCCTGCCGGCGCATCGCACCACCAGAAGGTGGTGGTCATCGATCACTGTCTTGCGTTCGTGGGCGGGCTGGACCTGACCATCCGCCGCTGGGATACCCCAGACCACCGTGCCGACGACCCGCGCCGGATCGATCCGGACGGCAAGCCTTACGCGCCGTTCCATGACGTGCAGTGCATGGTCGATGGCGCGGCCGCGCGCGCCTTGGGCGACCTCGCGGCCGAGCGCTGGCTGCACGCGACGGGCCGCCATCCGCATGTACCGGAGATGCCGCAGTCGGACCCCTGGCCCAGCAAGGTCTCACCGGATGCCACCGAATTGCCGGTCGGCATCAGCCGCACGTATCCGGCCCGCGACGATGCGCCCGTCGTCAGCGAAATCCGCGCACTCCACGCCGATGCGATCGCCGCCGCGCAAAGCAGCCTCTACCTCGAAAACCAGTACTTCAGTTCAGGATTGATTGCCGACGCCTTTGCGTCGCGCCTGCGCGACCCCGAAGGGCCCGACATTGCCTTGGTCTCGCGCCGCACGGAAAGCGGCTGGCTGGAGGAGGCCACCATGGGCGTGCTGCGCGCGCGGCTCTGCCGGGATCTGCGCGCTGCCGATGCGCACGGTCGGTTCCAGCTCTATTGTCCGGAAGTGCCCGGCTTGCGAAGTGCCTGCGTCAACGTCCACAGCAAGGTGATGGTCGTGGACGACCGCCTGCTGACGATCGGCTCGGCGAACCTCAGCAACCGGTCCTTCGGGCTCGATACCGAATGCAACCTGGTGATCGAATCGAACGGCGACGCCCGTATCGCGGCTTCGATCCGCGCGATGCGCGACCGGCTGCTTTGCGAACACCTGGCGGTCGCGCCCGAGGTGCTGCATCAGGCGATGGCAACGCATCCCCGGCTGCATGAAGCGCTGCGCGCGCTGCATCGGACCGAAGGCCGCACGCTGGAGCCTTTTACGCCGAGCGTTGCCGAAGATGTCGACGCCGTGCTGCCCGACGCCACGCTGCTCGACCCGATCGAGCCGATCGACACCGATCAGGTGATGACCGAGTTCATCGGCCACGAGACGCGGCCGCGCGCGGCCAGCCACGTGGCCATGCTGGTGGCTTTCGTGCTCGCGCTGGCCGGCGTGGTGTTCGCATGGCGCTACACGCCGCTGCGCGAGTGGGCCGACTTCCGGCATCTGCTGGCGCTGGTGGAACGGGTCGATGACATGCCCCTGGCCCCGTTCGTCATGATGGGCGCGTATGTCGTGGGCGGGCTGACGATGTTCCCCGTGACCGTGCTGATCGTGGTGACGCTGGTGGTGTTCGGGCCGTTGTATGGGGGGGCGGTGGCGCTGGCCGGCACGGTGCTGGGCACGGCAGCGGGCTACACGGCCGGACGCCTGCTCGGGCGCGATGCGGTGCAGCGCTTTGGCGGCCGGCGGCTGAACCGGCTCAGCCAGCGGGTCGGCCAGCACGGGGTGCTGGCGATGGTGGCGCTAAGACTCGTGCCGGTGGCGCCGTTCACGCTGGTCAATCTCGTGGTCGGCGCGTCGCGCATCCGCCTGCGCGATTGCCTGCTCGGCACCGCCATCGGCATGTCGCCGGGCATCATCGTGTCGGCGTCATTGGTCGACCGCATCGCCGCCGTGGCGCACAATCCCGGCGCCGCGACATTCGCGCTGCTGGGGCTTGTGTTGTTGCTGCCCGCCGGCCTGTGGCTGTTGCTGCGGCGACGACGGCAGCGCCGCACACGGGCTCAAGCCCCTGCATACGGCACAGGTGCCAGCCACACGTGCGGCACGCGCGCCGCATCGAGCGAGAGGGCGCGATGAACGCGCCCACCCCGGCCGTGGCGGCCAGGCATGCCGAAATCGTGGTGGCCAGCTACAACATCCACGGCGGCGTCGGTACTGACGGGCACTTCGTACCCAAGCGGATCTGCGAAGTGCTGCGCGAACTGCGCGCCGACCTGGTCGCGCTGCAGGAGGTGGAAACCCGCGCCACCGGCTTCGACATGCTGCGCTTCCTGTCCGAACATACGGGGCTGCACGCGATACCGGGACCGACGCTGGTGCGCGATGACGGCGACTATGGCAATGCCTTGCTGACGCGCTACCCGCCGACGGCCGTTCGTCACATCGATCTCAGCGTGAACGGGTACGAGCCGCGCGGCGCCATCGATGCGCAGCTCGCCTGTGATGCGATCGAGTCCGGCACCTTCGCATTGCGCGTGATCGCCACGCACCTCGGCCTGCGCCCCGGCGAACGCCGCGCGCAGGTGCGCAAGCTGCTGACGGCGCTGGCCGAAGTCCCGGCCCAGCCGACCATCCTGCTGGGCGATGTCAATGAATGGTTCCTCTGGGGCCGGCCGTTGCGCTGGTTGCATGCGTATTTCGAGCGCACGCCGCATGTCTCGACGTTTCCGTCGCGCTGCCCGCTGCTCGCGCTCGATCGGATCTGGACCTCGCCGCGCGCGCACCTGGTCGCGGTGGCAAGCCACCGCAGCCCGCTCGCGCGGCTCGCCTCCGATCACCTGCCGCTGCTGGCGCGTATGCAACTCAGCTCAAGCTAGGCGCCTCATGCCTGCGCGGCATCCTTCCTTGGGCGGCGCACCGCCCTGAGCTTTCCGCTGCTGCCGCCGCCGCAGTAGAACTGGTCCCCGCCATCGGATTCGAGCCCGCTCACGCTGACACCCGCCGGCATTTCGAGGCGCTCCAACACTTCGCCGGAGCGAGGATCAATGCGCCGCAGGTCGCTGGCTTCGCCTTCCCACGTGCCGTGCCATAGTTCGCCATCGACCCATGTGACGCCGGTCACGAAGCGGCTCGACTCCAGGGTGCGAAGCACTTTGCCGGTTTCCGGGTCAAGCTGGTGGATCTTTCGCTCGCGATATTGCCCCACCCAGAGAGATCCTTCCGCCCAGGCCAGACCCGAGTCGCCTCCGCCGCCGGGCGCGGGAATGGTGGCAAGCACGCGGCCGGTCTGTGGATCGATTTTCTCGATGCGGCTCTCGGAGATCTGGAACAAGTGCCGTCCGTCGAACGCTGTTCCCGCATGTGCGGGTATTTCGATGGCACGCACCGTCTGCCCGCTGGCCGGATCGAGCGCATTGAGCTTGTCGCCGGAGGCGAACCATACCTGGCGCCCGTCGTAGGTGACGCCGTGGATGGCGTCGACGCCGGGGAACGGGCCGTATTCCCGAATGATTTCCGCTGCTGATGATCGCTTCATGTTCCTGTCCTCGTCACGGGTTATGTGCGTTTCATGCTAGCTGCCTGGCAGCGGCGCAGGGAGTAACAAGGTCGTCGCGAATCCGGGGATAGGGGGCGTCATCCAGCGACGCGCGCGGCCGTGGCCGACGGGCTGCACCTTGCCTGTTGCCGCCAGGGCATCGAGGGCGCGCTGCATGGTGCGCTGGCTCGCGCCGAGCGCAAGCGCCAGGGCTGAGCTTGACCACGACTCGCCGTCGGCCAGGCAGGCAAGTACGGTGGCGTAGGCGTCTTCGACGGGCAGTGCCAGCACGGCGACATCGGTGGCATCGCGCGGCGCGAGCGCGAATCCGCGGCCGGTCGCCGTGATGTCGCCCAGCGGCCCGAGCGCCGCGCGAAGCCGGCCGATTTCCACGCGCAGCCGCGCACGGTGCGAGGCATCGGAGAACTTCGTGCGGAAGGCGCGCGCGATCAGCGTGTCGCGCGGCACATCGTCGGGCCACGCTTCACCGAGCATGCGTGCAAGGGCGAACAACACCGGGCGCCGGGCGAGCGCGACCACGCTGTCGTTTTTGCGCACGACGAGGCGACACGCATCGACCACCAGCGTTGCGGAGGCCAGCAGCGTTTCCACTTCGTCGAGACGGAGCAACCGCTCGCTGCCGCGCTTGAGCAAGCGTGCAGCAGGCGTATCGAGGACGACGGAGGCGGTTTCCACTTCGGCCATCAAGGCAGGAATGCCGGCCTGACGCGCCGCGTCGGCGGCCCGGACGAGGGCGACGCGGGCCGCCGTCGTCCGCAGGCGCCGGATTGCGATGCCGGCCGCGACAAGTTCGTGCGCGGCCCGCAGGGCGGGCGGCAGGGGCGTAGTGAGGTCCAGTCCGGCAAGCCTGTGTTCAGCCTCATCGAGATGGCCGGTCAGCAGCAGGCGACGGACCTGCAGATAGTGGGCATGCGCTGCGTTGGCTCGGTCGCCGTGCGCTTCCAGCGTGGCGCGCGCCGCGTCGAGCGCCCGGACTGGCCAGCCCAGATCGCGCGAGGCGAGGGCGATTTCGGCCTCGGCGACGATGCAACGCGCGCTTGCCACCGCCTCCTTCGGGCCGAACGCGCGTGCGGCGGCACGCAACAGTGCCTTGGCGCGGGCGAAATCGCCCAGTTGCGCCATGGCGATCCCACGGAGCGCCAGCGCCGGAGCATCGTCACGGAGGGCGACGCGGTTGAGCGCGCCGAGCGGGTCACCTGACGCCAGCGCGCGAGCGGCAGCTGTGACTAGCGAGTCCATCCGGATTCCGCCACGCTTCTCATCTCATCGTTGGAGGTCGCGCGTAATCTAGCATGCGGCTCCTCGCCGCGTGCCGCAGGCAGCACGTGTAGTATGGGAAAGGCGGCCTGCAGCCACCATTCCCTTTTCCTGTCTACGGAGGTAACGAAGATGACCGGCGCGGCGTACAGCAAGATCGTGGTAGCGGTGGACGGCAGCAGCACGTCCACCCTGGCCCTGGATGAGGCGGTTCGGGTGGCGGGCCCGGGCGGCGCAACCGTGCTCGCGCTCTATGTCGTGGACAGCGCGACGCCGCTCTTCGATGCGGGCTTCTACGATCCAAGCCAGGTTCAGAAGGCATTCGTAGAGAGTGGGCAGCGCGCGCTCGAAGAGGCCGCCAGGCACCTGGCCGCCGCCAATGTGAAGCACGAAACCAGGCTCGTGAGCGAAGCACCCATACCGGGCGACATCGGCGCCTCCATCAATGAAGCGGCTCGTCAGTGGGGGGCCGATTTGCTCGTGATTGGCACGCATGGGCGGCGCGGCGTGCGCCGGCTGGTGCTGGGCAGCGTGGCCGAGGCGGTGATCCGGCAATCCACCATGCCGGTGCTGCTGGTGCGCGGTGAAGGCGCCGCGGACTGAGTACCGGGCGCGGCCGGCCGTCAGCCGGCGAAGCGGAAATGTCCGCTGCGCAGCACGATCTCGCGGGCCTCGGTCAGTTCGAACAGGCTTTCCGCCAGTTGCTCGATGCGCTGGCGATTGCTGGCGAACGCAGCCAGCAGGTCCTCCTCGCGCGGCGAACGCGCGCCGAAGTGCGCTTCGAGCGCTTCGGCTGTGACGGAATACCGGGTTGGACTACCGTTGACCGTTGCCGGGCAGGACAGCCTCAGGCTGACCGCGCAGTAGGTCGGGGTGGCGCGAGGAAACGAGACAGCGGACATGGCGTACCCCTCGTGCGGTCGACGAATCAATGACAACAGTCTAGGACATCGGTCGGCGTGGTAAAGGCGGCAAATCGACCCTCGCCTCGGATCGGGCATGGTGAAACAACTGGCTGCGCTCCGCGACGGCAGAATTGGTGCGATGCGGCAAATCAGTGAATCCATGTGTCGTCCGCAACGATCTGCAGCACTGTTGCATCATAGCCAGGCAATCGCCTCAAGTTCGGGTCCGGTTCTCGATTGCGCCCACGGTCGCGACGGAAATCCAATGGAGGCGTCAGCTTTGCCAAATTTCGGGCAAAAAAAACCCGCGCAGTGTTCTGCGCGGGTTGGAATCCACCGAGGTGGTGGAGGAGACAGACTTCACTATACACGTCTTGCTGCAACGCACCAAGCAGCGGTCAGGGAATGTTCTGTTTTTGACACATTGATGTTGTGTTGCTACAACGGGGGCGCCCGAATTTTGTTCTGGGGCAGCGCAGGCGACGCTTTTTTGAATTCTATCGAAACAGATAGGCAGCTCCGACAGCGCAGAACAAACCAGCGACATCAGCAACGAGCGCGCATGCGAGGGCTTGCCGCGTATTGCGCACGTTGACGCTGCCGAAATAGACCGCCAGGACATAGAACGTAGTCTCGGTCGATCCCTGGATAATGGCTGCAAGCCGGCCCTGGAAGGACTCCACGCCATAGGTGGTCATCACATCGACCATCAGTCCGCGGGCGCCGGCGCCGGACAGGATCTTCATCAATCCGACGGGCAGCGCGGGCACGAACTCCGTATCCAGACCGAGCCGGGAGAAGCCGGTTGTCAGGCCATGCATCAGAATGTCCATACATCCGGTAGCTCGGAATAGCCCGATTGCCACCAGGATCGCAACAAGGTAGGGAATGATCTGCACGGCGACGCCGAAGCCTTCCTTGGCGCCTTCAATAAAGGCCTCGTAGACGTTGATGCGGCGTATGGCGCCGCACACCAGGAAGACAGTGATCAGCGACAGAATGAAGCCGCTGCCTGCCAGGGCCGTGAGCTGGCTCACCCTATCCGGTGACGCATGGCGAAGCCAGGCCAGGAGTCCGCCCAAGCCTAGCGCGGCCAGAGCAAAGGCGGCGAGCACGGCCGGCCGGAACAGGTTCAGCCGTTGGACCCAGGCCACCGCCAGCAGGCCTGCCACGAATGAGCCACCGGTCGCCAGCAGCGTTGGAAGGAAGATATCCGCCGCATTGAACCCGACCAGCCCTTGCTTGATCGCAATGGCCTGCCGCATGGCGATGACCGAAGTCGGGATCAGCGTCAGGCCAGCGGTGTTCAGTACGATGAACATGATCTGGGCATCGGTGGCCACCTCGGGACGCGGGTTCAGTGTCTGGAGTTCGCGCATCGCGTTGAGGCCTAGCGGCGTCGCAGCGTTGTCCAGCCCGAGCAGGTTGGCCGAGAAGTTCATCATCATTGCGCCCTGGGCCGGATGGCCTTGCGGCACGCCGGGGAAAAAGTGGCGCAGCAGCGGGTTGACCAGTCGCGCAAAGGCATCCACGACGCCCGCGCGCTCGCCGATGCGCATGATGCCGAGCCAGAGGCTCATGATCCCGGCCAGTCCCAAGGCAATCTCGAATGCCGTGCGGGCGCTGTCGAACAGGCTGGCCAGCATCGCCGGAAACACGGCAACGTCGCCGTTGGCGAGCCGTATGCACGCCGCCAGGAAGGCGGTCAGGAAGAAACCGAGCCAGACGAAGTTCAGGACCATCGGGAATCAGGGCGAAGAAAGGATGGCCGGGCCGGGTTTGCGGCCCGGGCCCGGACAAGCGTCGCATCATAGCCGCGCGCCGTTGCGGGTGACAGGATCTTCGTCAGGCGATTTGTGCGCCGCGCTCGGCGAGCAGTTCGCGCAGTACCGAGCGGTGACAGTGCGCCTCGTCTTCGCAATAGCAGCCAACGGAGAAATTGGCCTTATGCGAAAGCGCTGCCAGCAGGTCCAGCGTATGGCTGGCATCGGGCGCGGTCATCTCCTTGCGGAAATGCCTGACGAAGGTGCGCCAGGCTTTATCGTCCTCGGCGGAAAGTGCCTCGGCGACCAGTTCGGCTGAGGGCGACAGGACGGGATACCAGACATCGTAGTAATCGCGGCTGGCAAACTCTGCCTTGGGGACGCCCCGAGGCGGGCGTCGGACCGTGCCAATGCGAAGGCCTTCATCCGCGGCGCGCGGGGAACCCAGTCGAACGATCCGGATGGTCATGGAAGTCTCCGCAAGGGCGGGCAGTAGCGAGATGTTGAAGTCTTCGATGATGAATCATCGTGTCGTGCATGACAAACGCGCGCATGTGGCGCTTAGGGCAGTCGTCTGTCCAGAACATCCTTATATAAATGCACACTGGCATTTGGAGGGGCGCCCGAACAGTGAGCGGATAGCGCCAATGCGCGCCTTCTCACGTTTCATACGCCGTTTTCTGTCGCCTGGAATTATTTCGCTGAATCGCTTGCCAAAGCCGGCGCACCCCCGTACTATTCGCCCCCTCGCAACACAACGCGGCGCTGCAAAGCAGACGTAGCAAGGGTTGCTGGGTTGATCGGGTGGTTCGGCGGCGCGAAGTTGGCGCGACGAACCGGAGCAAAAAAGATTGCTGACCTGGTTGACGAAACGAAGAAAGTGCTACATAATCTCGTTTCTCTGCTGCAGACAACGCAGCGCGCTGAACGGCAAAGCCGGCAGCGAAGTTCTTTAACAACCAAACAACCGATAAGTGTGGGCGCTGGGTAGCGGACGCACGAGGTCTTCGGACTTCGGAGCTTCACAAGTTATACAGTGCTCGCACAGCAAAACGTGACTGGGTCTTCGGATCTGGTCAGTCAGTTTTCTGAGAGTGAGCGACCGCTCGAAAGAGCGAGGGTCTTCGGACCCACACAGAGATTGAACTGAAGAGTTTGATCCTGGCTCAGATTGAACGCTGGCGGCATGCCTTACACATGCAAGTCGAACGGCAGCGCGGGCTTCGGCCTGGCGGCGAGTGGCGAACGGGTGAGTAATACATCGGAACGTGCCCTGTCGTGGGGGATAACTAGTCGAAAGATTAGCTAATACCGCATACGACCTGAGGGTGAAAGCGGGGGACCGGTAACGGCCTCGCGCGACAGGAGCGGCCGATGTCTGATTAGCTAGTTGGTGGGGTAAAGGCCTACCAAGGCGACGATCAGTAGCTGGTCTGAGAGGACGATCAGCCACACTGGGACTGAGACACGGCCCAGACTCCTACGGGAGGCAGCAGTGGGGAATTTTGGACAATGGGGGCAACCCTGATCCAGCAATGCCGCGTGTGTGAAGAAGGCCTTCGGGTTGTAAAGCACTTTTGTCCGGAAAGAAAACGTCCTGGTTAATACCTGGGGCGGATGACGGTACCGGAAGAATAAGCACCGGCTAACTACGTGCCAGCAGCCGCGGTAATACGTAGGGTGCGAGCGTTAATCGGAATTACTGGGCGTAAAGCGTGCGCAGGCGGTTTGATAAGACAGGCGTGAAATCCCCGAGCTTAACTTGGGAATGGCGCTTGTGACTGTCAGGCTAGAGTATGTCAGAGGGGGGTAGAATTCCACGTGTAGCAGTGAAATGCGTAGAGATGTGGAGGAATACCGATGGCGAAGGCAGCCCCCTGGGACGTCACTGACGCTCATGCACGAAAGCGTGGGGAGCAAACAGGATTAGATACCCTGGTAGTCCACGCCCTAAACGATGTCAACTAGTTGTTGGGGATTCATTTCTTCAGTAACGTAGCTAACGCGTGAAGTTGACCGCCTGGGGAGTACGGTCGCAAGATTAAAACTCAAAGGAATTGACGGGGACCCGCACAAGCGGTGGATGATGTGGATTAATTCGATGCAACGCGAAAAACCTTACCTACCCTTGACATGCCACTAACGAAGCAGAGATGCATCAGGTGCCCGAAAGGGAAAGTGGACACAGGTGCTGCATGGCTGTCGTCAGCTCGTGTCGTGAGATGTTGGGTTAAGTCCCGCAACGAGCGCAACCCTTGTCTCTAGTTGCTACGAAAGGGCACTCTAGAGAGACTGCCGGTGACAAACCGGAGGAAGGTGGGGATGACGTCAAGTCCTCATGGCCCTTATGGGTAGGGCTTCACACGTCATACAATGGTGCGTACAGAGGGTTGCCAACCCGCGAGGGGGAGCTAATCCCAGAAAACGCATCGTAGTCCGGATCGTAGTCTGCAACTCGACTACGTGAAGCTGGAATCGCTAGTAATCGCGGATCAGCATGCCGCGGTGAATACGTTCCCGGGTCTTGTACACACCGCCCGTCACACCATGGGAGTGGGTTTTGCCAGAAGTAGTTAGCCTAACCGCAAGGAGGGCGATTACCACGGCAGGGTTCATGACTGGGGTGAAGTCGTAACAAGGTAGCCGTATCGGAAGGTGCGGCTGGATCACCTCCTTTCCAGAGGCGCGCGTTCTGCGTGTCCAGTGTCCACACTTATCGGTTTGTTTGCTGTTACAGCCAAGGGTCTGTAGCTCAGGTGGTTAGAGCACCGTCTTGATAAGGCGGGGGTCGTAGGTTCAAGTCCTACCAGACCCACCAAGTTATCCGAGGGGGGATTAGCTCAGCTGGGAGAGCACCTGCTTTGCAAGCAGGGGGTCGTCGGTTCGATCCCGTCATCCTCCACCATCGCTCTGACGAGTGAGTTGCGGAAACCTGGAATTGGTTGTCAAAGGAAAGCATTTGATTGAGTGCTTCCCTTTGGCATTGCCAAGCGAGCGCGGGTCTATCCTGCGCATCGGCTGTTCTTTAACAATATGGGATGTAGTAAAGGTGTCGCGCGAGCGTTGATGAGACGCTGCAGTACAAACGCGATACCGGGTTGTGATTGTATCAACCAAAATGTATTTAAGTGATCGAAAGATGACTTGGAATACGGCACAAATGCGAGAACTCACCTGTAGCGATAGTGTCGCTGAGACACACTCGTTATAGGGTCAAGCGAACAAGTGCATGTGGTGGATGCCTTGGCGATCACAGGCGATGAAGGACGCGGTAGCCTGCGAAAAGCTTCGGGGAGCTGGCAAACAAGCTTTGATCCGGAGATGTCCGAATGGGGAAACCCGGCCCGCATGGGTCATCCCTTGCTGAATACATAGGCAAGGGAAGCGAACGCGGCGAACTGAAACATCTAAGTAGCTGCAGGAACAGAAATCAACCGAGATTCCCAGAGTAGTGGCGAACGAAATGGGAAGAGCCTTGTACTCTTTAGCAGTGTTGTTAGCAGAACGGGATGGAAAGCCCGGCCATAGCAGGTGATAGCCCTGTATGCGAAAACAGCGTTGTGGAACTAGGTGTACGAGAAGTAGGGCGGGACACGTGAAATCCTGTCTGAAGATGGGGGGACCATCCTCCAAGGCTAAATACTCGTGATCGACCGATAGTGAACCAGTACCGTGAGGGAAAGGCGAAAAGAACCCCGGGAGGGGAGTGAAATAGATCCTGAAACCGCATGCATACAAACAGTCGGAGCCTGGAAACGGGTGACGGCGTACCTTTTGTATAATGGGTCAGCGACTTACATTCAGTGGCAAGCTTAACCGATTAGGGCAGGCGTAGCGAAAGCGAGTCCGAACAGGGCGTTCAGTCGCTGGGTGTAGACCCGAAACCAGATGATCTATCCATGGCCAGGTTGAAGGTGCGGTAACACGTACTGGAGGACCGAACCCACTAACGTTGAAAAGTTAGGGGATGAGCTGTGGATAGGGGTGAAAGGCTAAACAAATCTGGAAATAGCTGGTTCTCTCCGAAAACTATTTAGGTAGTGCCTCGTGTCTCACCTTCGGGGGTAGAGCACTGTCATGGTTGGGGGGTCTATTGCTGATTACCCCGCCATAGCAAACTCCGAATACCGAAGAGTGCAATCACGGGAGACAGACATCGGGTGCTAACGTCCGGTGTCAAGAGGGAAACAACCCAGACCGCCAGCTAAGGTCCCCAAATATAGCTAAGTGGGAAACGAAGTGGGAAGGCTAAAACAGTCAGGAGGTTGGCTTAGAAGCAGCCACCCTTTAAAGAAAGCGTAATAGCTCACTGATCGAGTCGTCCTGCGCGGAAGATGTAACGGGGCTAAGCTATATACCGAAGCTGCGGACGCACAGCAATGTGCGTGGTAGGAGAGCGTTCCGTAAGCCTGTGAAGGTGTCTTGTAAAGGATGCTGGAGGTATCGGAAGTGCGAATGCTGACATGAGTAGCGATAAAGGGGGTGAAAGGCCCCCTCGCCGTAAGCCCAAGGTTTCCTACGCAACGTTCATCGGCGTAGGGTGAGTCGGCCCCTAAGGCGAGGCAGAGATGCGTAGCTGATGGGAAGCAGGTTAATATTCCTGCACCGTCGTATGATGCGATGGGGGGACGGATCGCGGAAGGTTGTCCGGGTGTTGGAAGTCCCGGTCCCTGCATTGGAGAAGGCGCTTAGGCAAATCCGGGCGCGGGATTCAAGGATGTGGGGCGAGCGGCCTAGTGCTGCGAAGCAATTGGAAGTGGTTCCAAGAAAAGCCTCTAAGCTTCAGTCATACGAGACCGTACCGCAAACCGACACAGGTGGGCGAGATGAGTATTCTAAGGCGCTTGAGAGAACTCGGGAGAAGGAACTCGGCAAATTGGTACCGTAACTTCGGGATAAGGTACGCCCTGGTAGCTTGACTGGCCTGCGCCAGAAGGGTGAAGGGGTTGCAATAAAATGGTGGCTGCGACTGTTTAATAAAAACACAGCACTCTGCAAACACGAAAGTGGACGTATAGGGTGTGACGCCTGCCCGGTGCCGGAAGATTAAATGATGGGGTGCAAGCTCTTGATTGAAGTCCCGGTAAACGGCGGCCGTAACTATAACGGTCCTAAGGTAGCGAAATTCCTTGTCGGGTAAGTTCCGACCTGCACGAATGGCGTAACGATGGCCACACTGTCTCCTCCCGAGACTCAGCGAAGTTGAAGTGTTTGTGATGATGCAATCTCCCCGCGGCTAGACGGAAAGACCCCATGAACCTTTACTGTAGCTTTGCATTGGACTTTGAACCGATCTGTGTAGGATAGGTGGGAGGCTTTGAAGCGTGGACGCTAGTCTACGTGGAGCCGTCCTTGAAATACCACCCTGGTTTGTTTGAGGTTCTAACCTTGGCCCGTGAATCCGGGTCGGGGACAGTGCATGGTAGGCAGTTTGACTGGGGCGGTCTCCTCCCAAAGTGTAACGGAGGAGTTCGAAGGTACGCTTGGTACGGTCGGACATCGTACCTAAAGTGCAATGGCAAAAGCGTGCTTAACTGCGAGACCGACAAGTCGAGCAGGTGCGAAAGCAGGACATAGTGATCCGGTGGTTCTGAATGGAAGGGCCATCGCTCAACGGATAAAAGGTACTCTGGGGATAACAGGCTGATACCGCCCAAGAGTTCATATCGACGGCGGTGTTTGGCACCTCGATGTCGGCTCATCTCATCCTGGGGCTGTAGCCGGTCCCAAGGGTATGGCTGTTCGCCATTTAAAGAGGTACGTGAGCTGGGTTTAAAACGTCGTGAGACAGTTTGGTCCCTATCTGCCGTGGGCGTTGGAATCTTGACGGGGGCTGCTCCTAGTACGAGAGGACCGGAGTGGACGTACCGCTGGTGTACCTGTTGTCTCGCCAGAGGCATCGCAGGGTAGCTATGTACGGAAGAGATAACCGCTGAAAGCATCTAAGCGGGAAACTCGCCTGAAGATGAGGATTCCCTGGCGGCTTGACCGCCTTGAAGGGTCGTTCGAGACCAGGACGTTGATAGGCTGGGTGTGGAAGCGCAGTAATGCGTTAAGCTAACCAGTACTAATTGCCCGTAAGGCTTGATCCTATAACCAGTGTGTTTTAGCCTGGTGGGTCGATCGCCTTGTGCCGGCTGATACAGCACAACCCAAGACTACAAAGACTACATCCCGAATTGGTGGCGTTGGACGAACTGCCCAGCGCCACAACCCCTTATGCCTGGTGACCATAGCGAGTTGGAACCACCCCTTCCCATCCCGAACAGGTCCGTGAAACGACTCCGCGCCGATGATAGTGCGGATTACCCGTGTGAAAGTAGGTCATCGCCAGGCTCTTACAATGCAAAACCCCTCGACAGCATGTGCTGCGAGGGGTTTTTGCTTTTCCGAATCACCCAAGCTCTGCTCCAGGCAGCGTGCTGGAACTGGTCCTAGGTCGCACTGGGACCTCGCACTAAGCCTTCTTCGGGCCTCCAGAGCGTCGATATGCGTCTCCCTATAGGGTGAGAACTCAGAAATTAAAACTGTGTTTGTGGGTTGCTACAGCCAGCGTCAGATCGCCAGGCAGTGGCCAGCTCGATGGTCCGGTCGATGCATTCCGCAACGGAAAGTGCTTGACAGGCGAGGCGAGAGGTCCCATAATCGATAGTTCTCTGCGGAGAGGTGCCCGAGTGGCTAAAGGGGGCAGACTGTAAATCTGTTGGCTTACGCCTACGCTGGTTCGAATCCAGCCCTCTCCACCAGAATGCAAGACAGTGACCGGCTACCAGGCCGGTGAAGCAGAAAGAACCAGGCGGGTGTAGCTCAATGGTAGAGCAGAAGCCTTCCAAGCTTATGACGAGGGTTCGATTCCCTTCACCCGCTCCAGATCGCGTGGTTGCTGTCGACAAGTAGTACTTCTAGTTTTGCCCATGTGGCTCAGTGGTAGAGCACTCCCTTGGTAAGGGAGAGGTCGGCAGTTCGATCCTGCCCATGGGCACCAAATACCGCACTGGCAATATCGCTGCCGACACAGGAGTCGTGAAATGGCAAAGGAAAAGTTCGAGCGGACCAAGCCGCACGTGAACGTTGGTACGATTGGTCACGTTGACCATGGCAAGACCACGCTGACCGCAGCGATCGCCACGGTGCTGGCAGCGAAGTTTGGCGGTGCCGCCAAGAAGTACGACGAAATCGACGCAGCGCCGGAAGAAAAGGCACGCGGTATTACCATCAATACCGCCCACGTCGAGTACGAAACGGCCAACCGCCACTACGCGCACGTTGACTGCCCGGGCCACGCCGACTACGTGAAGAACATGATCACGGGTGCCGCCCAGATGGACGGCGCAATCCTGGTTTGCTCGGCCGCTGACGGCCCGATGCCGCAAACGCGCGAGCACATCCTGCTGGCCCGCCAGGTTGGCGTGCCGTACATCATCGTGTTCCTGAACAAGTGCGACATGGTGGACGACGCTGAACTGCTCGAGCTGGTCGAGATGGAAGTTCGCGAGCTGCTGTCGAAGTACGAGTTCCCCGGCGACGACACCCCGATCATCAAGGGTTCGGCCAAGCTGGCGCTGGAAGGCGACAAGGGCGAGCTGGGCGAAGTCGCCATCATGAACCTGGCCGACGCGCTGGACACCTACATCCCGACGCCGGAGCGCGCCGTGGACGGTACGTTCCTGATGCCGGTGGAAGACGTGTTCTCGATCTCGGGTCGCGGCACCGTGGTGACCGGCCGTATCGAGCGTGGCGTGATCAAGGTCGGCGAAGAAATCGAAATCGTTGGTATCAAGCCGACGGTCAAGACGACCTGCACCGGCGTGGAAATGTTCCGCAAGCTGCTGGACCAGGGCCAGGCTGGTGACAACGTCGGTCTGCTGCTGCGCGGCACCAAGCGTGAAGACGTCGAGCGCGGCCAGGTGCTGTGCAAGCCGGGTTCGATCAAGCCGCACACCCACTTCACCGGCGAGGTGTACATTCTGTCGAAGGACGAAGGTGGCCGTCACACCCCGTTCTTCAACAACTACCGCCCGCAGTTCTACTTCCGTACCACCGACGTGACCGGCTCGATCGAGCTGCCGGCGGACAAGGAAATGGTGATGCCGGGTGACAACGTGTCGATCACCGTCAAGCTGATCGCCCCGATCGCCATGGAAGAAGGCCTGCGCTTCGCTATCCGCGAAGGTGGCCGTACCGTCGGCGCCGGCGTCGTGGCAAAGATCCTCGACTAAGCAGTCAATATCAGGCGAACGCGGCACCAACCGGCTGCGTTCGTTGCCAGAGGGATTGGCTTCATTGCTGATCCCACAGTAGTTTTAGGGGTATAGCTCAACTGGCAGAGCGTCGGTCTCCAAAACCGAAGGTTGGGGGTTCGATTCCCTCTGCCCCTGCCAAATCAATCAGCCGCGTCGCGAAAATCCTTCGTGACGCGGCTTAGTCTCGTTTGCGAAACATGGCCAATCCCAATGTCGAAACCGTAAACGCCAATAGCGGCAAGTGGTTGCTTGGCGTCGCGGTCCTGCTTGTGGTTGCCGGCGTCATCGGTTTCTATGCACTGGCACAGCAACCGTCTTATGTGCGTGGCGCCGCGCTGTTCGCGGGCATCGCGCTGGGCGTTGTCGTGGCGCTGGTGTCGGTGCCGGGCAAGGATTTCATTGGCTTCGCCAAGGAATCGTACCGGGAAGTTCGCAAGGTCGTCTGGCCGACGCGCAAGGAAGCCGGACAAATGACCGGGCTGGTGTTCGCCTTCGTCGTTGTGATGGCCTTGTTCCTGTGGTCGGCCGACAAGCTCATCGAGTGGGTCATCTTTTCGCTCGTACTGGGCTGGAAATAAGAGGTAGCGCATGACGGATAACGTCCAGCAGGAAAACACCGCCGCGGAATCGCCTTCGTCGAAGAAGCGCTGGTATGTCGTGCACGCATACTCCGGTATGGAAAAGAGCGTGCAGCGCGCGCTACAGGAACGCATCGAGCGCGCCGAGATGCAGGACAAGTTTGGCCGCATCCTGGTGCCTTCTGAAGAAGTCGTGGAAATCAAGGGTGGCCATAAGTCGGTCACCGAGCGTCGTTTCTTCCCGGGCTATGTCCTGGTCGAGATGGAAATGACCGATGAAACCTGGCACCTGGTGAAGAACACCAGCAAGGTGACCGGTTTCGTTGGCGGTGCCCGCAACCGCCCGAGCCCGATCTCGCAGCGCGAAGTCGACAAGATCATGACCCAGATGCAGGAAGGGGTCGAGAAGCCGCGTCCCAAGACGCTGTTCGAAGTGGGCGAAATGGTGCGCGTCAAGGACGGCCCGTTCACCGACTTCAACGGCAACGTGGAAGAAGTGAACTACGAGAAATCGCGCCTGCGCGTCTCGGTCACGATCTTCGGACGTGCGACGCCGGTCGAGCTGGAGTTCGGCCAGGTCGAGAAGGTGTAAGGAATTTGCTGGTTGCCCGCTGCAAGGCGAGCAACTGGCAAAGGCGCAGCCAAACGGCTGGGCCAAGAGGAGCGTGAGGCCGCGCGACAGTGCGGCGACAGCGCGTTACGACTCAACAGGATCATCTCCGTGAAACGGAGCGATCTGGATTGGAGTAGAAATGGCCAAGAAGATTATTGGCTTTATCAAGCTGCAGATTCCGGCTGGTAAGGCAAATCCCTCCCCGCCCGTTGGTCCCGCACTGGGTCAGCGTGGTCTGAACATCATGGAGTTCTGCAAGGCGTTCAACGCCCAGACCCAGGGTATGGAACCCGGTCTGCCGGTGCCGGTGGTGATTACCGCCTTCGCCGACAAGAGCTTCACCTTCGTGATGAAGTCGCCGCCCGCGACCGTGCTGATCAAGAAGGCCGCCGGCATCACCAAGGGTTCGCCGAAGCCGCACACCGACAAGGTTGGCAAGATCACCCGCGCCCAGGCTGAAGAAATCGCCAAGGCCAAGAACGCTGACCTGACCGCTGCCGATCTGGACGCCGCCGTGCGTACCATCGCCGGTTCGGCTCGCTCGATGGGCATCACCGTGGAGGGTCTGTAAATGGCTAAGGTTTCCAAGCGCGTCGCTGCCAACAAGGCAAAGATCGAGCGTACCAAGTTCTACCCGATCGACGAGGCCCTGGGCCTGGTGAAGGGCTGCGCCTCGGCGAAGTTCGACGAATCGATCGACGTGGCCGTGCAACTCGGCATCGATGCCAAGAAGTCGGACCAGGTTGTTCGTGGCTCCGTGGTGCTGCCTGCCGGTACCGGCAAGTCGGTGCGCGTGGCTGTGTTCGCCCAGGGCGACAAGGCCGAGGCCGCCAAGGCTGCTGGTGCCGACATCGTTGGCATGGAAGACCTGGCTGAGCAAGTCAAGGCCGGCAACCTGAACTTCGACGTCGTGATCGCTTCGCCGGACACGATGCGTATCGTCGGTACGCTGGGCCAGATCCTGGGCCCGCGCGGCCTGATGCCGAACCCCAAGGTTGGCACCGTGACCCCGGACGTCGCCCAGGCAGTGAAGAACGCCAAGGCCGGTCAGGTTCAGTTCCGCGTCGACAAGGCCGGTATCATCCACGCCACCATCGGTCGTCGTTCGTTCGAAGACACCGCCCTGAAGAGCAACCTGGCAGCACTGCTGGAAGCTCTGGTCAAGGCCAAGCCGGCTACGAGCAAGGGTGTGTACCTGCGCAAGATCGCCGTGTCGTCGACCATGGGTGTTGGCGTGCGTGTCGAGCAGGCTTCGCTGTCGGCCTGAGCTGACGGCACTCGGTTGACCGGAACCCGATAACGCCGGTCAGCAAAAGAATTGTAGGTTCCTGCCGACGGCAGGGGCTGTCTCCGGACCGTAAGGTAAGGAGCAAGGCTTTGGGCAGTGGTGCCCGCCGCAGGCGCAAGCCGTGGCAGGCATCGCTGGTTATCAAAGACCGCTGGTGTCCGCGTTGCTGCTGTCGGGGAGCGTGGGCTTAATCGGTCGGACCGTGCGCAACGGGGCAACCCGCTGCGACGACTTCCGGCCCGCCAGCGCAGATGGCGCACCCGAAGGGATTGATGAAGCCGGGCCAGACCCGGGTGATTCGGGCCAATCGGTCGCCGTTCGTATGGACTGATGTGCGTCGCAAGACAAGCATCGTTTTGGAGCTAAACCGTGCCACTCAATATTGAAGATAAGAAGGCCGTCGTTGCTGAGGTTTCGGCGCAAGTCGCCAAAGCCCAGACCATCGTCGTCGCCGAATATCGCGGCATCGCGGTTGGCGATCTGACCAAGCTGCGTGCGACCGCCCGCCAGCAAGGCGTCTACCTGCGCGTTCTGAAGAACACGCTGGCCCGCCGCGCTGTGGAAGGTACGCCGTTTGCTGGCCTCGCAGAGCAAATGACCGGTCCGCTGATCTACGGTATTTCCGAAGATGCAGTGGCCTCGGCCAAGGTTCTCAACGACTTTGCCAAGACCAACGACAAACTGGTCCTGCGCGCTGGGTCGTATGACGGCCGTGTGCTCGATGCTGCCGCCGTCAAGGCGCTGGCTTCGATCCCGAGCCGCGACGAACTGATTGCTCAGCTGCTTGGCGTGATGCAGGCACCGGTGTCGGGCTTTGCCCGTCTGCTGGCCGCCCTGGCTGCCAAGAATAGCGAAGGCGCTCCCGCAGAAGCGGAAGCCCCGGCTGCTTAAGGCTGCGTACAGATCGGGCATACCGATCGCAATACCGATACCGAATCAAATTTAGGAGTAATCCAAATGGCAATCACTAAAGACGACATCCTGGAAGCCGTTGGCGCGATGTCCGTGATGGAACTGAACGACCTGGTCAAGGCGTTCGAAGAAAAGTTTGGCGTGTCCGCCGCTGCGATGGCCGTGGCTGCTGCCCCCGGCGCTGGCGGTGCTGCCGCTGCTGAAGAGCAGACCGAGTTCAACGTGATCCTGGCCGAAGTCGGCGCTAACAAGGTTGGCGTGATTAAGGCTGTTCGCGAAATCACCGGCCTGGGCCTGAAGGAAGCCAAGGACCTGGTTGATGGCGCACCGAAGGCCGTCAAGGAAGGCGTGGACAAGGCTGCTGCTGCCGAAGCCAAGAAGAAGCTGGAAGACGCTGGCGCGAAGGTCGACGTCAAGTAATGCATCGCTCGCGTGCCTTTCGGCACGCGAATGGGGCTGGCAAAGGGAAACTCCCGGCGCCAGCCTTTTTGCGCTTGTGCGGGTGTGTTTGATTGGCCACTTGCAGCGGCGAAATGTGATGTGAGAGTTGCGTGAGCCGGGTTAAAAGCCCGATGTCTCAGCAGACGCCAAACATCAGTGGCAAACTACCGTGTTGCTGCTGATGTTTGTCTTCTGAACCGACTGCAGAAGACAAGTTTGGTCGGGTGTCCCCCGGGCGAGTGCAGGCTTTGCGCTAATGCATTGACCACACCGCCCGCAGCGTGCGGACACCGTCAGCCAGAGGTTGGTAGCGGCCAACCGCCAAATCCCCTCCCAGTCGCTGAACACCTCAGGCGCGGCCAGGTCCAGCTGCCCTGCGATGATTCGGAGATCCCATGGCGTACAGCTTCACCGAAAAGAAGCGCATTCGCAAATCCTTTGCGAAGCGCGCGACGGTTCATCAGGTTCCATTCCTGCTTGCAACCCAGATTGAATCCTACACCCAGTTCTTGCAAGCGGAAACGCCGACCGCGCGTCGCAAGACCGAAGGCCTGCAGGCCGCTTTCAACGCGATTTTCCCGATTGCCTCCCATAACGGGCTTGCCCGTATGGAGTTCGTCTCGTATCACCTGTCCAACCCGCCGTTCGACGTCAAGGAATGCCAGCAGCGTGGCCTGACGTTCCACTCGGCCCTGCGCGCCAAGGTTCGCCTGATCATCAACGATCGCGAGAACCCGGGCAAGGTGAAGGAAGTGAAGGAGCAGGAAGTCTACATGGGTGAAATTCCGCTCATGACTTCCACCGGTTCGTTTGTGATCAACGGCACCGAGCGTGTCATCGTGTCGCAGCTGCACCGCTCGCCGGGCGTGTTCTTCGAGCACGACAAGGGCAAGACCCACAGCTCGGGCAAGCTGCTGTTCTCGGCCCGTATCATTCCTTACCGCGGCTCGTGGCTGGACTTCGAGTTCGACCCGAAGGACATCCTGTACTTCCGCGTCGACCGCCGCCGCAAGATGCCGGTGACGATCCTGCTGAAGTCGATCGGCCTGACGCCGGAGCAGATCCTCGCGCACTTCTTCGTGTTCGACAACTTCACGCTGCAGTCGGAAGGCGCGCAGCTCGAGTTCGTGCCCGAGCGGCTGCGCGGTGAAGTCGCGCGCTTCGACATCGCCGACAAGAACGGCCGTGTCGTGGTCGAAAAGGACAAGCGGATCAACGCCAAGCATATCCGCGACCTGGATTCGGCTGGCACCAAGCTGATCAGCGTGCCGGAAGACTACCTGGTGGGCCGCGTGCTGGCGAAGAACATCATCGACCCGGATACCGGCGAGGTGATTGCCAACGCCAACGACGAGCTGACCGAGACCGTCCTCGAAAACCTGCGTGAAGCCGGCGTCAAGCAGATCCAGACGCTGTACACCAACGATCTGGACCAGGGCCCGTACATGTCGCAGACGCTGCGCGTGGACGAGACCGCCGACCAGACCGCTGCGCGTATCGCGATCTACCGCATGATGCGCCCGGGCGAGCCGCCGACCGAAGACGCCGTGGAAGCGCTGTTCCAGCGCCTGTTCTACAGCGAAGAGTCGTACGACCTGTCGCGCGTTGGCCGCATGAAGGTTAACAGCCGTCTGTCGCGCCCGACCGGCGAGGGCAGCATGGTGCTGCAGGACGAGGACATCCTCGAGACCATCAAGATCCTGGTCAACCTGCGCAACGGCAAGGGCGAGGTCGATGACATCGACCACCTGGGCAACCGCCGCGTGCGTTGCGTCGGCGAACTGGCGGAGAACCAGTTCCGTGCCGGCCTGTCGCGCGTGGAGCGCGCCGTCAAGGAACGTCTGGGCCAGGCCGAGACCGAGAACCTGATGCCGCACGACCTGATCAACTCGAAGCCGATCTCGTCGGCGATTCGCGAGTTCTTCGGTTCGTCGCAGCTGTCGCAGTTCATGGACCAGACCAACCCGCTGTCGGAAATCACCCACAAGCGCCGTGTTTCGGCTCTTGGCCCGGGCGGTCTGACGCGCGAGCGCGCCGGCTTTGAAGTCCGCGACGTGCACCCGACCCACTATGGCCGCGTGTGCCCGATCGAAACGCCGGAAGGCCCGAACATTGGCCTGATCAACTCGCTGGCACTGTACGCCCGCCTGAACGAGTACGGCTTCCTGGAAACCCCGTACCGCAAGGTCGAGAACAGCAAGCTGACCGACCAGGTCGACTACCTGTCGGCGATCGAGGAAGGCAAGTACGTGGTGGCCCAGGCCAACGCAACCGTCGACGGCGAAGGCAACCTGACCGACGAACTGGTGTCGGCGCGTGAAGGCTCCGAGCGTGAAACCCGTATGGTGACGCCGGACCGCGTGCAGTACATCGACGTGGCGCCGTCGCAGATCGTGTCGGCCGCTGCCTCGCTGGTGCCGTTCCTGGAACACGATGACGCGAACCGTGCACTGATGGGCGCGAACATGCAGCGTCAGGCCGTGCCTTGCCTGCGTCCGGACAAGCCGCTGGTGGGTACCGGCATCGAGCGCACCGTTGCGGTCGACTCGGGCACCGCCGTGCAAGCCATGCGTGGTGGCGTGGTCGACTACGTCGACGCGATGCGTATCGTGATCCGCGTGAACGACGACGAAGCCGTGGCCGGTGAAGTCGGCGTCGACATCTACAACCTGATCAAGTACACGCGTTCGAACCAGAACACGAACATCAACCAGCGTCCGATGGTCAAGGTGGGCGACCACGTGGCCCGCGGCGACGTCGTGGCCGATGGCGCCTCGACCGACCTGGGCGAGCTCGCGCTCGGCCAGAACATGCTGGTCGCGTTCATGCCCTGGAACGGCTACAACTTCGAGGATTCGATCCTGATCTCGGAGCGCGTGGTGGCCGAAGACCGCTACACCTCGATCCACATCGAGGAACTGTCGGTCGTTGCCCGCGACACCAAGCTCGGACCTGAAGAAATCACGCGCGACATCTCGAACCTGGCCGAAGCCCAGCTGGCTCGCCTGGACGAGTCGGGCATCACCTACATCGGCGCCGAAGTCGAAGCCGGCGACGTGCTGGTGGGCAAGGTCACGCCGAAGGGCGAGACCCAGCTGACGCCGGAAGAGAAGCTGCTGCGCGCGATCTTCGGCGAGAAGGCTTCGGACGTGAAGGACACCTCGCTGCGCGTGCCGTCGGGCATGAGCGGCATCGTGATCGACGTCCAGGTCTTCACCCGCGAAGGCGTGACCCGCGACAAGCGTGCCCAGTCGATCATCGACGACGAACTGAAGCGCTATCGCCTGGACCTGAACGACCAGCTGCGTATCGTGGAAGGCGACGCGTTCCAGCGTCTGGAGCGTCTGCTGGTCGACAAGACCGTCAACGGCGGTCCGAAGAAGCTGGCCAAGGGCGCGAAGCTGACCAAGGAATACCTGGCGGAAATCGACAAGTACCACTGGTTCGACATCCGTCCGGCCGACGAGGAAGTGGCTGCCCAGCTCGAAGCCGTCAAGGAAGCCATCGAGCAGAAGCGCCACGAGTTCGACCTGGCCTTCGAAGAGAAGCGCAAGAAGCTCACGCAGGGCGACGAACTGCCGCCGGGCGTGATCAAGATGGTCAAGGTGTACCTGGCCGTCAAGCGCCGCCTGCAGCCTGGCGACAAGATGGCAGGCCGTCACGGCAACAAGGGCGTTGTGTCCAAGATCACCCCGATCGAAGACATGCCCTACATGGCCGACGGTACGCCTGCCGACATCGTGCTGAACCCGCTGGGCGTGCCTTCGCGGATGAACGTGGGCCAGATTCTCGAGACCCACCTGGGCTGGGCCGCGCGCGGTCTGGGCGAGCGCATCGGCAACATGCTGAAGGCGCAAGCCAAGGCAGCCGAACTGCGCAAGCTGCTCACGCAGATCTACAACGAGAGCGGCAAGGTCGAAGACCTCGACAGCCTGTCGGATTCGGAAGTCCTGGAACTGGCCGAGAACCTGAAGAAGGGCGTGCCGTTCGCGACGCCGGTGTTCGACGGTGCGCATGAGGACGAAATCCGCCGCATGCTGGACCTCGCCTATCCGGAAGAGATCGCGAAGGAGAAGGGCCTGACCGCTTCCAAGCAGCAGGTCACGCTGTTCGACGGCCGCACCGGCGAAGCGTTCGAGCGTCCGGTCACGCTGGGTGTGATGCACATGCTGAAGCTGCACCACCTGGTCGACGACAAGATGCACGCGCGTTCGACCGGCCCGTACTCGCTCGTCACGCAGCAGCCGCTGGGTGGTAAGGCGCAGTTCGGTGGCCAGCGTTTCGGTGAGATGGAAGTGTGGGCACTGGAAGCCTACGGCGCATCGTACGTGCTGCAGGAAATGCTGACCGTCAAGTCCGATGACGTGAACGGCCGTACCAAGGTGTACGAAAACATCGTCAAGGGCGAGCACTCGATCGATGCCGGCATGCCGGAATCGTTCAACGTGCTGGTGAAGGAAATCCGCTCGCTGGGTATCGACATCGACCTCGATCGCTATTGATCGAGACGATGCGGGTGCCGGCCACGGCGGGCACCCACCAGCGCAGGATTTCCCACAGGATTGAATGCCGCGGCACCGGACAGACTCCGGGGCCGTGGCGAAACAAGGAGTTGCAATGAAAGCATTGCTCGATCTCTTTAAGCAGGTTCAGCAGGAAGAGCAGTTCGACGCGATCAAGATCGGCCTGGCATCGCCCGACAAGATCCGTTCGTGGTCGTACGGCGAAGTGAAGAAGCCGGAAACGATCAACTACCGTACGTTCAAGCCGGAACGCGACGGCCTGTTCTGCGCCAAGATCTTTGGCCCGATCAAGGACTACGAGTGCCTGTGCGGCAAGTACAAGCGCCTGAAGCACCGTGGCGTGATCTGCGAGAAGTGCGGCGTTGAAGTGACGCTGGCCAAGGTGCGCCGCGAGCGCATGGGCCACATCGAACTGGCCGCGCCGACCGCGCACATCTGGTTCCTGAAGTCGCTGCCGTCACGTCTGGGCATGGTCCTGGACATGACGCTGCGCGACATCGAGCGCGTGCTGTACTTCGAGGCATTCGTGGTGCTCGAGCCCGGCATGACCCCGCTCAAGAAGAGCCAGATCATGTCGGAAGACGACTACCTGGCGAAGTGCGACGAGTACGGCGAGGGCGAGTTCGTCGCCATGATGGGCGCCGAGGGCATCCGTGAACTGCTGCGCGGCATCGACATCGAGAAGCAGATCGAACAGATCCGTGCCGAACTGCAGGCTACCGGCTCCGAAGCCAAGATCAAGAAGTTCGCCAAGCGCCTGAAGGTGCTCGAGGCCTTCCAGCGTTCGGGCATCAAGCCCGAGTGGATGATCCTCGAAGTGCTGCCGGTGCTGCCGCCCGAACTGCGCCCGCTGGTGCCGCTGGACGGCGGCCGCTTCGCGACCTCGGACCTGAACGACCTGTATCGCCGCGTCATCAACCGTAACAACCGCCTGAAGCGCCTGCTGGAGCTGAAGGCCCCTGAAATCATCGTGCGCAACGAAAAGCGCATGCTGCAGGAAGCGGTTGACTCGCTGCTGGACAACGGCCGTCGCGGCAAGGCGATGACCGGCGCCAACAAGCGTCCGCTGAAGTCCCTGGCCGAAATGATCAAGGGCAAGGGCGGCCGTTTCCGTCAGAACCTGCTGGGCAAGCGCGTCGACTACTCGGGCCGTTCGGTCATCGTGGTGGGCCCGACGCTCAAGCTGCATCAGTGCGGCCTGCCTAAGCTGATGGCGCTCGAGCTGTTCAAGCCGTTCATCTTCCACAAGCTGGAAACGATGGGCATCGCCACCACTATCAAGGCGGCGAAGAAGGAAGTGGAAAGCCAGACGCCGGTGGTGTGGGACATCCTCGAAGAGGTGATCCGCGAGCACCCGGTGATGCTGAACCGTGCGCCGACGCTGCACCGCCTGGGCATTCAGGCGTTCGAGCCGGTGCTGATCGAAGGCAAGGCCATCCAGCTGCACCCGCTGGTCTGCGCAGCGTTCAACGCTGACTTCGACGGTGACCAGATGGCTGTTCACGTCCCGCTGTCGCTGGAAGCGCAGATGGAAGCCCGCACGCTGATGCTGGCCTCCAACAACGTGCTGTTCCCGGCCAACGGCGACCCGTCGATCGTGCCGTCGCAAGACGTGGTGCTGGGTCTGTACTACACGACCCGCGACAAGATCAACGGCAAGGGCGAGGGCATGACCTTTGCCGACATCAGCGAAGTGATCCGCGCCTACGAGAACAAGGAAGTCGAACTGGCTTCCCGCGTGAACGTGCGTATCACCGAGTATGAGCTGGTCGACAAGGACGCCGAGGGCGACGCGCGTTTCGCACCGAAGATCACGCTGCAGGCGACCACCGTCGGCCGCTCGATCCTGTCGGAGATCCTGCCGAAGGGCCTGCCGTTCTCGGTGCTGAACAAGCCGCTGAAGAAGAAGGAAATCTCGCGCCTGATCAACACCGCGTTCCGCAAGTGCGGCCTGCGCGAGACCGTGATCTTCGCCGACAAGCTGCTGCAGTCGGGCTTCCGCCTGGCGACGCGCGCCGGTATCTCGATCGCGATCGACGACATGCTGGTGCCGCCGCTGAAGGAGAAGATCATCTCCGAGGCTTCGGCCAAGGTGAAGGAATACGACAAGCAGTACATGTCGGGCCTGGTGACGGACCAGGAGCGTTACAACAACGTCGTGGACATCTGGGGCGCCGCCGGCGACCAGGTGGGCAAGGCGATGATGGAGCAGCTCCAGCACGAAGACGTGGTCGACCGCAATGGCAACACCGTCAAGCAAGAGTCGTTCAACTCCATCTACATGATGGCCGACTCGGGTGCACGGGGTTCCGCCGCGCAGATCCGCCAGCTGGCCGGCATGCGTGGCCTGATGGCAAAGCCGGATGGCTCGATCATTGAAACGCCGATTACGGCGAACTTCCGTGAAGGTCTGAACGTTCTGCAGTACTTCATCTCGACCCACGGCGCGCGTAAGGGTCTGGCCGATACGGCACTGAAGACCGCGAACTCGGGTTACCTGACCCGCCGTCTGGTCGACGTGACGCAGGACCTGGTCGTGGTGGAAGACGATTGCGGCACCTCCAACGGCGTGGCCATGAAGGCCCTGGTCGAAGGCGGTGAAGTGATCGAAGCCCTGCGCGACCGTATCCTGGGCCGTGTGACCGTGGCCGACGTGGTGAACCCTGAAACCCAGGAAACCGCGATCGAGACCGGCACGCTGCTGGACGAAGACCTGGTCGACCTGATCGACGCGATCGGCGTGGATGAAGTCAAGGTGCGCACGCCGCTGTCGTGCGATACGCGCTACGGCTTGTGCGCCAAGTGCTATGGCCGTGACCTCGGCCGCGGCGTGATGGTGAACTCCGGCGAAGCGGTTGGTGTGATTGCCGCCCAGTCGATCGGTGAGCCGGGCACGCAGCTGACCATGCGTACGTTCCACATCGGTGGTGCGGCATCGCGTGCGGCCGTGGCATCGAGCGTTGAAGCGAAGGCAACCGGTACCGTGCGTTTCACGGCGACCATGCGCTATGTGACCAATGCGAAGGGCGAGCTGATCGTCATCTCGCGTTCGGGCGAAGCGCTGATCACCGACGACCACGGCCGCGAGCGCGAGCGCCACAAGATCCCGTACGGTGCCACGCTGCTGGTGCAGGACGGCCAGGCCATCAAGGCTGGCACGCAGCTGGCCACGTGGGACGCACTGACTCGCCCGATCGTTTCGGAGTACACCGGCACGACCAAGTTCGAGAACGTGGAAGAAGGCGTGACCGTCGCCAAGCAGATGGACGAGGTCACCGGCCTGTCGACCCTCGTGGTGATCGACGCCAAGCGCCGCACGGCTGCCACCAAGGGCATTCGCCCGCAGGTGAAGCTGCTCGACGCGAACGGCCAGGAAGTCAAGATTCCGGGCACGGACCACTCCGTGACCATCGGCTTCCAGGTTGGCGCGCTGATTACCGTGAAGGACGGCCAGCAGGTTCACGTCGGTGAAGTGCTCGCACGTATCCCGACCGAATCGCAGAAGACCCGTGACATTACCGGTGGTCTGCCGCGTGTGGCCGAACTGTTCGAAGCGCGTTCGCCGAAGGACGCCGCCGTGCTGGCGGAAGTCACCGGCACGACTTCGTTCGGCAAGGACACCAAGGGCAAGCAGCGCCTGGTCATCACCGACCTCGACGGCAATGCCCACGAGTTCCTGATCGCGAAGGAAAAGCAGGTGCTGGTGCACGACGGCCAGGTGGTGAACAAGGGCGAAATGATCGTGGAAGGTCCGGCGGATCCGCACGACATCCTGCGCCTGAAGGGCATCGAAGAGCTGGCGCACTACATCGTGGACGAAGTCCAGGACGTGTACCGTCTGCAGGGCGTGAAGATCAACGACAAGCACATCGAGGTGATCGTTCGCCAGATGCTGCGCCGTGTGCAGGTGGCAGACGTGGGCGACACCAAGTTCATCCCGGGTGAACAGGTGGAGCGTTCGGAACTGCTCGACGAGAACGATCGCGTGATCGCCGAAGGCAAGCGTCCGGCGACCTACGAGAACCTGCTGCTGGGTATTACCAAGGCGTCGCTGTCGACCGACAGCTTCATCTCGGCGGCATCGTTCCAGGAAACCACGCGCGTGCTGACCGAAGCCGCGATCATGGGCAAGACCGACGACCTGCGTGGTCTGAAGGAAAACGTGATCGTTGGCCGTCTGATCCCGGCCGGTACCGGCCTGGCCTACCACCGTGCCCGCAAGGCACGCGAGTCGGCCGAACGCGAACGCGCCCAGGCGATCTCCGAAGAAGAGCAGTCGCTCTTCATCGAGCCGCCGCCGGTGGTGCAGGCGACCGAGGGTGAAGGCGACAACGCCTGATCCATGCAGTAGCGCTCCGCCGCAAGGCGGACCAGAAGCCCGGCTGATCCAGCCGGGCTTTTTTTTCGTCTGTGACCCGGTGTGATTTCGCCTTGAGGCGGCGGCCCTGCATCGCAGTATCGCTACAGACGTAAGAAACATCCGACAGTTTGTCCCGCCAGGGCGGACCGCTGCGTTCTTAGTGTATGGTTACGGCTTTTCCGGCTACCGCTATTCCGTTGTCCATGTCGCAAGCACTGGCGATCCTCAAGGATGTCTTCGGCTACCACGCCTTCCGCGGACGCCAGGGCGAAATCATCGATCATGTCGCGTCGGGTGGCGATTGCCTCGTCCTGATGCCGACCGGCGGCGGCAAGTCGCTTTGCTACCAGATCCCGGCGCTGCTACGGCAACGCGCCGGCCAGGGCGTCGGAATCGTGGTGTCGCCGCTGATCGCGCTCATGCAAGACCAGGTTGCCGCGCTGACCGAAGCCGGCGTGCGTGCCTGCGCACTCAATTCCACGCTGACCGGGTCAGAGGCTTCCGCGCTCGAGCGCGACCTGCTGGCGGGCCGCCTGGAAGTTCTCTATGTTGCGCCGGAACGTCTGATGACGCCGCGCTTTCTCGATCTGCTTGAACGCACGCGCGTCGGGTTGTTTGCGATCGACGAGGCGCACTGCGTATCGCAGTGGGGCCACGATTTCCGGCCCGAATATATCCAGCTGTCGGTACTGCACGAGCGCTTTCCGCACGTGCCGCGCATCGCACTGACCGCCACGGCCGACGCGGTCACGCGCGACGAGATCATCGAACGGCTGTCGCTGGATGATGCGCGAGTCTTCGTCTCCAGCTTCGACCGCCCGAATATCCGCTACCGGATCGTCGAGAAGGACAACGCCAGGCAGCAGTTGCTGGCCTTCATCAAGGCCGAGCACACCGCCGCAGATGGCACGCATGACAGCGGCATCGTCTATTGCCTGTCGCGCAAGAAGGTGGAGGACACTGCCGAGTGGCTGAGGAGCCATGGCCTCAATGCGCTGCCGTATCACGCCGGGATGGACCCGGCCACGCGACAGCGCCACCAGTCGCGCTTTCGCGAAGAGGAAGGCGTGGTGATGGTCGCTACCATTGCCTTTGGCATGGGCATCGACAAGCCGGACGTACGCTTCGTCGCTCACCTGGACCTGCCCAAGAGCATGGAAGGCTACTACCAGGAAACCGGCCGCGCCGGCCGGGACGGGCTGCCGGCCAATGCCTGGATGGCGTACGGTCTCGGCGACGTGGTGCAGCAGAAGCGCATGATCGACGAATCCGAAGCCGACGACGCCTTCAAGCGCGTGTCATCGGCGAAGCTCGATGCCTTGCTGGGATTGTGCGAGACGGCGGGCTGCCGGCGCGTGCGCATCCTGGCCTACTTCGACGAGGCCAGCGAACCTTGCGGCAACTGCGATACCTGCCTGGAGCCGCCCGCCACCTGGGACGGCACGCGCGAAGCGCAGATGGCGCTGTCCTGCGTCTATCGTACGGCGCAGGCCAGCCGGCTGCATTTCGGCGCTACCCACCTGATCGATGTGCTGCGCGGCAATGCATCCGAAAAGATCAGGCAGTGGGGCCACGACAAGGTCTCGACCTTCGGCATCGGCAAGGACCGCACCGTCCATGAATGGCACACCGTCTTCCGCCAGCTGATTGCCCAGGGTTTGCTGGTGATCGACCATGGCGGCCACGGCGCGCTGCTGCTGGGGGAGGGCGCGCGCGAAGTGCTCAAGGGCGGCCGGCAGATCATCCTGCGCCGGCAGGCCACGAAGCCCGGCAAGTCCGGCGAGCGCGCCGCGCGTGGCGCCCGCACCGACCATACCGCCGACATGGACGCCGGCACGCTGGCCAACTGGGAGGCCCTGCGCCGCTGGCGCACCGACGCCGCGCGCGAGCATGGCGTGCCAGCCTACGTCATCTTCCATGACGCCACGCTGGCCGAACTGGCTCGCACCGCGCCGGATTCCCTGTCGGCCATGGAAGGCATTCCCGGGATTGGTGCATCCAAGCTCGAGCGCTACGGCCAGGCCATCGTCGATACGCTGAACCGGGTTTAGACGCGCTGGGCAGCATTCGGTATACGGCTTGACCGTATACGATTCCGCTGCTACCATGCCAGATTCGAGTTTTTGGCTTTGGATTTCGCTCGCCCGTCGGCTATGTGGACCTTGATCCGCTGCCCGGCAAGCCTTCCGGATGGCTTCTGGCAGTCCGGCGGCGGTAGATGCGGGATCCGGGTGTCGGCTCGCGCTCTTTGGAATGCTGTTACCGCACAGTCCCTCCCTTGAGCGCCCGCTCACCTCTCCCGCCCAAAACCCGTAGTTGCCTCTTTCCCCGGTCCTGCCGGGCGTGAGAGGTGTTTTTCGTAAAACCAAGCTGGATTGAACAATGCCAACTATCAACCAACTGGTTCGCAAGCCGCGCGTCTCTGAAGTCATCAAGAGCAAGAGCCCGGCACTTGAGAACTGCCCGCAGCGTCGCGGCGTGTGCACCCGCGTGTACACCACGACGCCGAAGAAGCCGAACTCGGCACTGCGTAAGGTCGCCAAGGTGCGCCTGACCAACGGTTTCGAAGTCATTTCGTACATCGGCGGTGAAGGCCACAACCTGCAGGAACACTCGGTCGTGCTGATCCGCGGTGGCCGTGTGAAGGACTTGCCGGGTGTGCGTTACCACATCGTCCGTGGCTCGCTGGACTTGCAAGGCGTGAAGGACCGCAAGCAAGCCCGTTCGAAGTACGGTGCGAAGCGTCCGAAGGCTGCCTAAGCTTTTATCGCAAGCAACAAGCGACAGTCGGTGGCAAGTGTCACGGAACTGTCAAAAGGCGGCGGTACAACGGAGCGTTTTTGTGCGCCGTGCCGTCGAGTAAGTGGTCACCCGGCGAATTTGCTGTTCATGCATGCAAGCTAGTTGGTGGCCGGAGAGCGGAGACAACAAACCGCGCTCTCAACTGAATCTAAAGGAAATAAGATGCCACGTCGTCGTGAAGTCCCCAAGCGGGACGTTCTGCCTGATCCGAAGTTCGGTAACGTTGAAGTTGCCAAGTTCATGAACGTGCTGATGCTGGACGGCAAGAAGTCGGTTGCCGAACGTATCGTGTACGGCGCGTTCGACCAGATCGAAAAGAAGGCAGGCAAGGCCCCCATCGAAGTGTTCTCCGTTGCGATCAACAACGTGAAGCCGGTGGTGGAAGTGAAGAGCCGTCGCGTGGGCGGCGCCAACTATCAGGTTCCGGTCGAAGTCCGTCCGTCGCGTCGTTTGGCATTGGCGATGCGTTGGCTGCGCGAGGCCGCGAAGAAACGCAGCGAGAAGTCGATGGCGCTGCGCCTGGCAGGTGAGCTGCTGGAAGCATCGGAAGGCCGTGGCGGCGCGATGAAGAAGCGCGACGAAGTGCACCGCATGGCCGAAGCCAACAAGGCGTTCTCGCACTTCCGCTTCTAAAGCGCGCGAAAACACTGTTGGTTGCCGGGCGGGCTGTGTTTTTACACATCTCGCCCGTTTGTGTTAAGGGCGCGCGGCATGAGATGCCGGCGCCTCACGAACGAATAGAGGATTAAAGTGGCTCGTAAGACTCCCATTGAGCGCTACCGCAATATCGGTATTTCCGCTCACATTGACGCGGGTAAAACCACCACGACCGAACGTATCCTGTTCTACACCGGTGTGAATCACAAGATCGGTGAAGTGCACGACGGCGCGGCCACCATGGACTGGATGGAGCAGGAGCAGGAGCGTGGCATCACGATCACCTCCGCTGCGACGACTGCCTTCTGGAAGGGCATGGCGGGTAACTACCCCGAGCACCGCTTCAACATCATCGACACCCCGGGACACGTGGACTTCACCATCGAGGTGGAGCGTTCCATGCGCGTGCTGGACGGTGCATGCATGGTGTACTGCGCAGTGGGCGGCGTGCAGCCGCAGTCGGAAACCGTGTGGCGCCAGGCCAACAAGTACAAGGTTCCGCGTCTGGCGTTCGTCAACAAGATGGACCGTACCGGCGCGAACTTCTTCAAGGTCTACGACCAGCTGAAGACCCGCCTGAAGGCCAACCCGGTGCCCGTCGTGGTGCCGATCGGCGCTGAAGACGGCTTCCAGGGCGTCGTCGACCTGCTGGAAATGAAGGCGATCGTCTGGGACGAAGCCAGCCAGGGCGTGAAGTTCGAATACCAGGACATCCCGGCCGAGCTGCAAGACACCGCTGCCGAATGGCGCGAGAAGATGGTCGAGTCCGCCGCCGAAGCCAGCGAAGAGCTGATGGAAAAGTACCTGGGCGGCGAAGAGCTGACCCGCGCCGAGATCGTCAAGGCGCTGCGTGACCGTACCATCGCCTGCGAAATCCAGCCGATGCTGTGCGGAACCGCGTTCAAGAACAAGGGCGTGCAGCGTATGCTCGACGCCGTCATCGACTTCCTGCCGTCGCCGGTCGACATTCCGCCGGTTACGGGCACGGACGAAGACGACAGCGAGAAGAAGCTCGAGCGCAAGGCTGACGACACCGAAAAGTTCTCGGCACTGGCGTTCAAGATCATGACCGACCCGTTCGTGGGCCAGCTGATCTTCTTCCGCGTCTACTCGGGCAAGATCAACTCGGGCGACACCGTCTACAACCCGGTCAAGGGCAAGAAGGAACGCCTGGGCCGTATTCTGCAGATGCACGCCAACCAGCGCGAAGAAATCAAGGAAGTGCTGGCCGGCGACATCGCCGCTGCAGTGGGCCTGAAGGACGCCACCACGGGCGACACGCTGTGCGATCCGGCTGCACCGATCGTGCTCGAGCGCATGGTGTTCCCGGAGCCGGTGATCTCGCAGGCTGTCGAGCCGAAGACCAAGGCTGACCAGGAAAAGATGGGTATCGCCCTGAACCGCCTGGCCGCTGAAGATCCGTCGTTCCGCGTGCGTACCGATGAAGAATCGGGCCAGACCATCATTTCGGGCATGGGCGAGCTCCACCTCGAAATTTTGGTCGACCGCATGAAGCGCGAATTCGGCGTGGAAGCCAACATCGGCGCGCCGCAAGTGGCCTACCGCGAAACCATTCGCAAGACGGCCGAAGGCGTCGAAGGCAAGTTCGTCAAGCAGTCGGGCGGCCGCGGCCAGTACGGTCACGCTGTCATCACGCTGGAACCGCAAGAGCCGGGCAAGGGCTTCGAGTTCATCGACGCCATCAAGGGCGGTGTGATTCCTCGCGAGTACATCCCGGCAGTCGAAAAGGGTATCGTCGACACGCTGCCGAACGGCATCCTGGCCGGCTTCCCGGTGGTGGACGTGAAGGTCACGCTGACGTTCGGTTCGTACCACGACGTGGACTCGAACGAAAACGCGTTCCGCATGGCCGGCTCGATGGCTTTCAAGGAAGCCATGCGCAAGGCCAGCCCGGTTCTGCTCGAGCCGATGATGGCCGTGGAAGTGGAAACGCCGGAAGACTACACCGGTACCGTGATGGGCGACCTGTCGTCCCGCCGCGGCATCGTGCAGGGCATGGACGACATGGTGGGCGGCGGCAAGATCATCAAGGCCGAAGTCCCGCTGTCGGAAATGTTCGGTTATTCCACGTCGCTGCGCTCGGCCACGCAAGGCCGCGCCACGTACACGATGGAATTCAAGCACTACGCTGAAGCACCGAAGAACATCGCCGAAGCCGTGATGACGGCCAAGGGCAAGTAATTGGAAGTTCGCCGCCGCGCCAGCCGGAGCGGCGGCGCGATGAAACAACAAGATTGCATTCCTATCAGGAGCTGAAAAATGGCAAAGGAAAAGTTCGAGCGGACCAAGCCGCACGTGAACGTTGGTACGATTGGTCACGTTGACCATGGCAAGACCACGCTGACCGCAGCGATCGCCACGGTGCTGGCAGCGAAGTTTGGCGGTGCCGCCAAGAAGTACGACGAAATCGACGCAGCGCCGGAAGAAAAGGCACGCGGTATTACCATCAATACCGCCCACGTCGAGTACGAAACGGCCAACCGCCACTACGCGCACGTTGACTGCCCGGGCCACGCCGACTACGTGAAGAACATGATCACGGGTGCCGCCCAGATGGACGGCGCAATCCTGGTTTGCTCGGCCGCTGACGGCCCGATGCCGCAAACGCGCGAGCACATCCTGCTGGCCCGCCAGGTTGGCGTGCCGTACATCATCGTGTTCCTGAACAAGTGCGACATGGTGGACGACGCTGAACTGCTCGAGCTGGTCGAGATGGAAGTTCGCGAGCTGCTGTCGAAGTACGAGTTCCCCGGCGACGACACCCCGATCATCAAGGGTTCGGCCAAGCTGGCGCTGGAAGGCGACAAGGGCGAGCTGGGCGAAGTCGCCATCATGAACCTGGCCGACGCGCTGGACACCTACATCCCGACGCCGGAGCGCGCCGTGGACGGTACGTTCCTGATGCCGGTGGAAGACGTGTTCTCGATCTCGGGTCGCGGCACCGTGGTGACCGGCCGTATCGAGCGTGGCGTGATCAAGGTCGGCGAAGAAATCGAAATCGTTGGTATCAAGCCGACGGTCAAGACGACCTGCACCGGCGTGGAAATGTTCCGCAAGCTGCTGGACCAGGGCCAGGCTGGTGACAACGTCGGTCTGCTGCTGCGCGGCACCAAGCGTGAAGACGTCGAGCGCGGCCAGGTGCTGTGCAAGCCGGGTTCGATCAAGCCGCACACCCACTTCACCGGCGAGGTGTACATTCTGTCGAAGGACGAAGGTGGCCGTCACACCCCGTTCTTCAACAACTACCGCCCGCAGTTCTACTTCCGTACCACCGACGTGACCGGCTCGATCGAGCTGCCGGCGGACAAGGAAATGGTGATGCCGGGTGACAACGTGTCGATCACCGTCAAGCTGATCGCCCCGATCGCCATGGAAGAAGGCCTGCGCTTCGCTATCCGCGAAGGTGGCCGTACCGTCGGCGCCGGCGTCGTGGCAAAGATCCTCGACTAAGCAACTTCCTGGGACATGCCCGCGGGCGTGTCCCCTTTGATCCGGGCACATTGCCCATCGCTCTTTTAAGGAAATATC
This sequence comes from Cupriavidus sp. C2SS-8b, assembly GCF_057073745.1. Lineage (NCBI taxonomy): Bacteria > Pseudomonadati > Pseudomonadota > Betaproteobacteria > Burkholderiales > Burkholderiaceae > Cupriavidus > Cupriavidus sp. C2SS-8b. The sequence goes on along the minus strand of NZ_CP172716.1, from coordinate 3,343,087 downwards.
ATGCAGAACCAGAAGATCCGTATCCGCCTGAAGGCTTTCGACTATCGCCTGATCGACCAGTCGGCAGCCGAAATCGTGGATACCGCCAAGCGTACCGGCGCGATCGTCAAGGGCCCCGTGCCCCTGCCGACCCGCATCCAGCGCTTTGACATCCTGCGTTCGCCGCACGTCAACAAGACCAGCCGTGATCAGTTCGAGATCCGCACTCACCAGCGCCTGATGGACATCGTCGACCCGACCGACAAGACCGTCGACGCGCTGATGAAGCTCGACCTGCCGGCAGGCGTGGACGTCGAGATCAAGGTGTAATCATGCTTCGGGCCGCGCCAGCGGCCTGCTGCAGAAAAACGGCGAACTTCGGTTCGCCGTTTTTGTTTTGCGGGACGGCAGCGCCCCCCTTGCCCGCGAGCCGCCGGTGGACATCTGTCATCATGAAGGGCAGGCGCAGCCGCGCACGGCGGCCGTACCCACCGCAACCTAAAGGAGCAGAAGGCATGGGCCGGACCATCCAGATCCAGACCCAGGACGGCAGTTTCAGCGGATATCTCGCCACCCCGGCGGCAGGCAAGGGCCCCGGCATCGTGTTGTGCCAGGAAATCTTCGGAGTCAATGCCACCATGCGGCAGGTGGCTGACTACTACGCCGAGGAAGGCTATACCGTGCTCGTGCCGGATCTGTTCTGGCGCATCGCGCCGGGCATCGAGTTGGCCGACCGCGGCGAGGACTTCCAGCGTGCGCTTGGTCTATACCGGCAGTTCGACGAGGACAAGGGCGTGCAGGACGTCGGCGCGGCCTTGGCCGCGCTGCGCCAGCGTCCGGAATGCGTGGGACATACCGGCGTGCTGGGCTTCTGCCTGGGCGGGAAGCTGGCCTACCTGGCGGCGTGCCGGTTGCCGGATGTGGCCTGTGCCGTCGGCTATTACGGCGTCGGCATCGAGCACGCCTTGGCCGAGACGCCAAATATCCGCGGCCGGCTGGTGCTGCATATCGCCGAGCGCGACGGATTCTGCCCGCCGGAGGCGCAGGCCCGGATCCGCGAGGCGCTAGGCGGTCAGCCTGCCATCGAACTCTACCTGTACCCGGGCATGGACCACGCATTTGCACGCGCGGGCGGAGAGCACTTCGACAAAGCCTCGGCGCTGACGGCACACCAGCGCTCCATCGCTGCGTACCGCGGCGAAATGGGCCCGCACTATGACTTCTCGGCGCTGTGGGATAAGCACTGCGAATACGAGTTCGCCACTCGTGATGTCGATGCCACCATGGCGACGATGGTGGGCGAGCCCTACGTCAACCACATCCCCACGATGACGGGCGGCGTCGGACACCAGCAGCTCCGGCGCTTCTACCAGCATCACTTCGTCCACAGCAATCCGCCCGATACCACACTGATTCCGCTGTCGCGCACCATCGGAGCAAGCCAGGTCGTCGACGAGATGTTGTTTTGTTTCACGCACACCTGCGAGATCGACTGGATGCTGCCCGGCGTGCCGCCAACCGGCAAGCGCGTGGAGATTCCGCTGATCGCCATCGTCAAGTTCCGGGGCGACAAGCTCTACCACGAGCACATCTACTGGGACCAGGCCAGCGTGCTGGTGCAGATAGGGAAGCTGGACCCGAAGGGGCTGCCGGTGGCGGGCGTGGAGACAGCGCGCAAGCTGCTAGATGAAACGCTGCCCTCCAACACGCTGATGGCTCGTTGGACCGAAAGCGAAGGCAAGTAAAAGCCCGTGCTTGCCCCGGTATCGCTCGTTCCAGGGCGGCCATTTCGACGCCCTCGCGGCCTGAACGGAGCGCTTCGGCGGCTATCGCGCCGCCGAAAGTCTGCTTCGCGGCGCAATTTCCCCGGCTACTGTGGTTGAAGCCGCAATTCCCGGCGGAATTCGGCAATTCATGTTGCCCTTTCCAAGGCAGTGGGATATAGTGTAAGGCTACCCGTTTATCCGGGTGGTGGGTTGGCCGTGTTGGCCTCGCGCAGTCTTCTTTAGCGCAGCCCTTTTAAGCGCAAATGCAGCGCAACTGCGCAAACACAGTTTTCGTGTATCAATCAGCCCCGGCCAATCGCAGCTGGGAATGGAGCAAACCATGAGCCTAGGCCTTGTAGGTCGCAAGGTTGGCATGACCCGTATTTTCACGGACGACGGTGATTCGATTCCCGTTACCGTGGTCGAGGTCGGCGACAACCGCGTGACGCAAATCAAGACGGACGAGACCGACGGTTATACCGCCGTTCAAGTCACCTTCGGCGCCCGACGCGCAAGCCGCGTTACCAAGCCGCTGGCGGGTCACCTCGCCAAAGCCGGTGTGGAAGCTGGCGAAATCATCCGCGAATTCCGTATCGATGCAGCCAAGGCTGCCGAACTGCAAGCTGGCGGTTCGCTGTCGGTCGACCTGTTCGAAGTCGGTCAGAAGATCGACGTGCAGGGCGTGACGATCGGTAAGGGCTACGCCGGTACCATCAAGCGTCACCACTTCGCATCGGGCCGTGCCACCCACGGTAACTCGCGCTCGCACAACGTGCCGGGCTCGATCGGTATGGCGCAGGATCCGGGCCGCGTGTTCCCGGGCAAGCGCATGACCGGTCACCTGGGCGATGCCACCCGCACCGTGCAGAACCTGGAGATCGCCAAGATCGACGCAGAGCGCAAGCTGCTGCTGGTCAAGGGCGCGATCCCTGGCTCCAAGGGCGGCAAGGTCATCGTTACCCCGGCCGTCAAGGCCAAAGCCAAAGCTTAAGGAGCGGAAGCAATGGAACTCAAGCTCCTCCAGGACAATGGCCAGATCGGCGCGGGCGTGGACGCCTCTGCCGAAGTGTTCGGCCGTGACTACAACGAGGCCCTCGTTCACCAGATCGTCGTCGCTTACCAGGCCAACGCTCGCAGCGGTAACCGTAAGCAGAAGGACCGTGAAGAGGTCAAGCACACGACCAAGAAGCCGTGGCGCCAGAAGGGTACGGGCCGTGCTCGTGCCGGTATGTCGTCCTCGCCGCTGTGGCGTGGGGGTGGTCGTATCTTCCCGAATTCGCCGGAAGAGAACTTCACCCAGAAGGTCAACAAGAAGATGTTCCGTGCCGGTATGCGCTCGATTTACTCGCAGCTCGCACGTGAAGGCCGTATCAATGTGGTGGACGGTTTCACCGTCGACGCGCCCAAGACCAAGCTCTTGGCCGACAAGTTCAAGGCCATGGGCCTGGACTCGGTGCTGATCATCACCGACAGCCTCGACGAAAACCTCTACCTGGCTTCGCGCAACCTGCCGCACGTGGCAGTTGTCGAGCCGCGCCAGGCTGACCCGCTGTCGCTCGTGCACTACAAGAAAGTGCTGGTGACCAAGGCAGCCGTCGCGCAGATCGAGGAGTTGCTGAAATGACGCAAGTAGCCAAGAACGATCATCGTTTGATGCAGGTGCTGCTCGCGCCGGTGGTTTCCGAAAAGGCAACCCTGGTCGCCGACAAGAACGAACAAGTCGTGTTCGAAGTGGCTCGCGATGCCAACAAGGCAGAAGTGAAGGCCGCCGTCGAACTGCTGTTCAAGGTCGAGGTGCAGTCCGTTCAGATCCTGAACCAGAAGGGCAAGCAAAAGCGCTTTGGCCGTTTCATGGGGCGTCGCAACCACGTGAAGAAGGCCTACGTTTCGCTGAAGCCGGGTCAGGAAATCAATTTTGAAGCGGAGGCCAAGTAATCATGGCACTCGTCAAGACCAAGCCGACTTCCCCGGGTCGTCGCTCGATGGTGAAGGTGGTCAACAAAGACCTTCACAAAGGCGCACCCCACGCTCCGCTGCTGGAAAAGCAATTCCAGAAGTCGGGCCGTAACAACAACGGTCATATCACCACCCGCCACAAGGGCGGTGGTCATAAGCACCACTACCGCGTGGTCGACTTCAAGCGCAACGACAAGGACGGCATCGCCGCCAAGGTCGAGCGCCTGGAATACGATCCGAACCGCAGCGCGAACATTGCGCTGGTGCTGTTCGCCGACGGCGAGCGCCGCTACATCATCGCGACCAAGGGCATGATTGCCGGTCAGGCGCTGATGAACGGTGCGGAAGCCCCGATCAAGGCTGGCAACAACCTGCCGATCCGCAACATTCCGGTTGGTACCACGATCAACAACGTGGAAATCATGCCGGGCAAGGGCGCCCAGGTTGCCCGTGCCGCTGGCGGTTCCGCCGTGCTGCTGGCTCGTGAAGGTCTGTACGCCCAGGTGCGTCTGCGCTCCGGTGAAGTGCGTCGCGTGCATATCGAATGCCGCGCCACCATCGGTGAAGTGGGCAACGAAGAGCACAGCCTGCGCGTTATCGGCAAGGCCGGTGCGACCCGTTGGCGCGGTATCCGCCCGACGGTCCGCGGCGTTGTGATGAACCCGGTCGACCACCCGCACGGTGGTGGTGAGGGCAAGACCGCTGCTGGTCGCGATCCTGTGTCGCCGTGGGGTACCCCGGCCAAGGGCTACCGCACCCGCAGCAACAAGCGCACGGACAGCATGATCGTCCAGAAGCGCCACAAGCGCTAATCGGTAGGTAGGAGCTAAAGATATGACTCGTTCCGCTAAAAAGGGTCCGTTCTGCGACGCCCACCTGCTGAAGAAGGTGGAAGCAGCTGTCGGCGGCAAGGACAAGAAGCCCATTAAGACATGGTCGCGCCGCTCGACCATCATGCCGGATTTCATTGGCCTGACGATCGCCGTGCACAACGGCCGTCAACACGTGCCGGTGTATGTCACGGAAAACATGGTTGGCCACAAGCTCGGCGAATTTGCGCTCACCCGCACGTTCAAGGGCCACGCGGCTGACAAGAAAGCGAAGAGGTAAGGTGCCATCATGGAAGTGAAAGCGATTCATCGCGGTGCCCGCATCTCCGCCCAGAAGACGCGCCTGGTCGCTGACCAGATCCGTGGTCTGCCGATCGAGCGCGCGCTCAACGTCCTGGCCTTCAGCCCGAAAAAGGCTGCCGGGATCGTGAAGAAGGTGGTCGAATCGGCCATCGCCAACGCCGAGCACAACGAAGGCGCCGACATCGACGAACTCAAGGTCAAATCGATCTACGTCGACAAGGCAACCTCGCTCAAGCGCTTCACGGCACGGGCTAAGGGCCGCGGCAACCGCATCGAGAAACAAACTTGTCACATCACTGTGACGCTCGGCAACTAAGGAGTCACGATGGGACAGAAGATTCATCCGACTGGCTTCCGTCTGGCCGTCAGCCGTAACTGGGCTTCGCGTTGGTACGCCAACAACACGAAGTTCGCCGGCATGCTGAAGGAAGACATCGAAGTTCGGGACTTCCTGAAGAAGAAGCTGAAGAACGCATCGGTTGGCCGCGTGGTCATCGAGCGTCCGGCCCGCAATGCACGCATCACCATTTACAGCTCGCGTCCGGGCGTGGTGATCGGCAAGAAGGGCGAGGACATCGAACTGCTGAAGGCTGAACTGCAGCGTCGCATGGGCGTGCCCGTGCACGTGAACATCGAGGAAATCCGCAAGCCGGAAACCGATGCTCAGCTGATCGCTGACTCGATCACCCAGCAGCTCGAACGCCGCATCATGTTCCGCCGCGCCATGAAGCGTGCCATGCAGAACGCCATGCGTCTGGGCGCCCAGGGCATCAAGATCATGAGCGCCGGCCGTCTGAACGGTATCGAAATCGCACGTACCGAGTGGTACCGCGAAGGCCGTGTGCCCCTGCACACCCTGCGCGCCGACATCGACTACGGCTTCTCCGAAGCAGAAACCACCTACGGCATCATCGGTGTCAAGGTGTGGGTCTACAAGGGTGATCACCTCGGCCGCAATGACGCGCCGGTGGTGGAAGAGCCGCAAGACGACCGTCGTCGTCGTCCGGGTCGTCCGGAAGGCCGCCGCCGTGAAGGCGAAGGCCGCCCGGGTGGCAACCGTCGCGGTGGCGCCGGTGCCGGTCGCCGCGCTGCGCCTGGCGCAGATGCGAAGAGTGGAGAATAACGATGCTGCAACCTAAGCGCAGAAAGTACCGCAAGGAGCAGAAAGGCCGCAACACGGGTAAGGCTACCCGTGGCAACGCCGTGTCTTTCGGCGAATTCGGCCTGAAGGCCATGGGCCGTGGCCGCCTGACCGCTCGTCAGATCGAGTCGGCACGTCGTGCGATGACCCGTCACATCAAGCGTGGCGGCCGCATCTGGATTCGTATCTTCCCGGACAAGCCGATCTCGAAGAAGCCCGCCGAAGTCCGTATGGGTAACGGCAAGGGCAATCCGGAGTACTACGTGGCTGAAATCCAGCCGGGCAAGATGCTCTACGAGATGGATGGTGTGAGCGAAGATCTGGCACGTGAGGCGTTCCGCCTCGCCGCGGCCAAGCTGCCGATCGCCACCAATTTCGTGGTGCGCCAGGTCGGGACGTAAGGAGAGCAGGGATGAAAGCATCCGAACTTCGCGGCAAGGACGCCGCAGGCCTGAACCAGGAGCTCTCCGAGCTGCTGAAGGCCCAATTTAGCCTGCGCATGCAAAAGGCAACCCAACAGCTGCAGAATTCCAGCCAGCTGAAGAAGGTTCGCAAGGACATCGCGCGAGTGCAAACCGTGCTGACTGAAAAGGCGAACGCGAAATGACTGAAGCTGCAAAAACGGAAACGTCGCTTCGCCGCACCCTCGTCGGTCGTGTGGTAAGCGACAAGATGGACAAGACCGTTACGGTCTTGGTTGAAAACCGCGTCAAGCATCCCCTGTACGGCAAGTACGTGCTGCGTTCCAAGAAGTACCACGCACACGACGAAGCCAACCAGTACAAGGAAGGCGACAAGGTCGAAATCCAGGAAGGCCGTCCGCTGTCGCGGACCAAGTCCTGGGTGGTTTCCCGGCTGGTAGAGGCTGCACGCGTCATCTAAGAACAACACGTTCTTAGCTTGACTTGCAAGTCCAGGATTATGTAGCTATAATCCTGGACTTCCGCTTTATTGCGTTCGCCTTAGCTGTACCACCCGGGCGGACCTGTTGAGCGAGCCAGGGCCAGGTGGCCCGACGTCAGTCGGGAGTGCCAGGTTCCTACCGACTCAAAGTTGATCAACCCATACGGAGCTGGCGCAAAGCCGGAGCCTACGGGACCAAGACTGACCGGCAGGCGTTTTTGCACCTGGCGGATTAAGTTGGGAAGACAAACACCATGATTCAGACAGAAAGCCGGCTCGAAGTGGCCGATAACACTGGTGCGCGCGAAGTGCTGTGCATCAAAGTGCTGGGTGGGTCCAAGCGCCGCTACGCGAGCGTGGGCGACATCATCAAGGTGACCGTCAAGGACGCAGCGCCTCGCGGTCGCGTGAAGAAGGGCGACATCTACAACGCCGTTGTCGTGCGTACTGCCAAGGGCGTTCGCCGTGCAGACGGTTCGCTCGTCAAGTTCGACAGCAATGCCGCCGTCCTGCTGAACAACAAGCTCGAGCCGATCGGCACCCGTATCTTCGGGCCGGTGACTCGTGAACTCCGTACCGAGCGCTTCATGAAGATCGTGTCGCTCGCTCCGGAAGTGCTGTAAGGAGCCGACATGAACAAGATTCGCAAGGGCGACGAAGTCATCGTCCTGACCGGCAAAGACAAGGGCAAGCGCGGTACCGTGCAAGCCGTGCTCGGCGACAAGGTTGCAGTGGAAGGCGTGAACGTTGCGAAGAAGCACGCCCGCCCGAACCCGATGCTGGGCACCACCGGTGGCGTGGTCGACAAGGTCATGCCTCTGCATATTTCCAACGTTGCGCTCGTGGATGCCAATGGCAAGCCGTCGCGCGTCGGCATCAAGGTGGAAGACGGCAAGCGCGTGCGCGTGCTGAAGACCACCGGCGCCGTCGTGGCAGCTTGATTCTGGGCACGTTTAGGAGTTGAGCATGGCAGCACGTCTGCAAGAGTTCTACAAAGATAAGGTTGTGCCGAAGCTGATCGAACAGTTCGGTTACAAGTCGGTCATGGAAGTGCCGCGCATCACCAAGATCACCCTGAACATGGGTCTTGGCGAAGCCATCAATGACAAGAAGATCATTGAAAACGCCGTTGGCGACCTGACCAAGATCGCTGGTCAGAAGCCCGTGGTGACGAAGGCCAAGAAGGCCATCGCCGGCTTCAAGATCCGCCAGGGCTACCCCATCGGTGCGATGGTGACCCTGCGTGGCGAGCGCATGTTCGAATTCCTCGATCGTTTCGTCACCGTGGCCCTGCCGCGCGTGCGTGACTTCCGTGGTGTGTCGGGCCGTTCGTTCGACGGTCGTGGCAACTACAACATCGGTGTGAAAGAGCAGATCATTTTCCCCGAAATCGAGTACGACAAGATCGACGCACTGCGTGGTCTGAACATCAGCATCACGACGACGGCAAAGAACGACGAGGAAGCCAAGGCACTCCTCGGTGCGTTCAAGTTCCCGTTCCGCAATTAAGGGGTAACCGTGGCTAAACTGGCTCTGATTGAACGTGAGAAGAAGCGCGCCAAGCTGGCGGCGAAGTTCGCCCCCAAGCGCGCTGCCCTCAAGGCCATTATTGACGACCAAGAAAAGTCGGAAGAAGAGCGTTACATGGCGCGCCTGGAGCTGCAACAGCTCCCGCGCAACGCGAACCCGACCCGCCAGCGTAACCGCTGCGCGATCACCGGTCGTCCCCGCGGTACCTTCCGCAAGTTTGGCCTGGCGCGTAACAAGATCCGCGAAATCGCCTTCAAGGGCGAAATCCCGGGTCTGACGAAAGCCAGCTGGTAATTACGCACAGGCTACAGGAGAAACAGTATGAGCATGAGCGATCCTATCGCCGATATGCTGACGCGCATCCGCAACGCCCAGGGCGTGCAGAAAGCGTCGGTTGTCATGCCGTCGTCGAAGCTGAAAGTGGCAATCGCCAAGGTCCTGAAGGACGAAGGCTACATCGACGACTACGCCGTCCAGGAAGATGGCGGCAAGGCACAACTGAGCATCGGCCTCAAGTACTACGCCGGCCGTCCGGTGATCGAGCGCATCGAACGCGTCTCGAAGCCCGGTCTGCGCGTGTACAAGGGCCGCAGCGACATCCCGCAAGTGATGAACGGCCTCGGTGTGGCGATCATCTCGACCCCGCAGGGTCTGATGACCGACCGCAAGGCTCGCGCCACTGGCGTGGGTGGCGAAGTTCTCTGCTACGTCGCTTAAGGAGAGAACATGTCCCGTGTAGGTAAGGCTCCCATCGCGCTGCCCAAAGGCGCGGAAGTGAATGTGGCAGCTGGCGTGCTCTCCGTGAAGGGTCCGCTGGGTACGCTGTCGCAACCGATTCACAGCCTGGTCAAGGTCAATGTCGAGAACGACACGCTGACCTTCGCACCGGCTGACGAGTCGCGTGAAGCAAACGCCCTGCAAGGCACCATGCGCGCCCTGGCGGCAAACATGGTCAAGGGTGTGACCACCGGTTTCGAGCGCAAGCTGAACCTCGTTGGCGTGGGCTACCGTGCCCAGCTGCAAGGCGCTGCGCTGAAGCTCCAGCTTGGTTTCTCGCACGACGTGATCCATGAGATGCCGGAAGGCGTAACGGCTACGACGCCGACGCAGACGGAGATCATCATCAAGGGTGCGGACAAGCAGAAAGTCGGTCAGGTTGCCGCGGAAGTTCGCGCGTACCGTCCGCCTGAGCCCTACAAGGGCAAGGGTGTTCGCTACAGCGACGAGCGCGTCATCCTGAAGGAAACCAAGAAGAAGTAAGGGGTGCAATGATGAACAAGAAAGACGCTCGTTTGCGCCGTGCACGTCAGACCCGCGCCAAGATCGCGGAGATGAAAGTCAATCGTCTGACCGTGTTCCGTACGAATTCGCATATTTACGCCCAGGTCTTCTCGGAGTGCGGCACCAAGGTGCTGGCTTCGGCTTCGACCGCAGAGGTGGAAGTGCGCAAGGAACTGGATGGCAAGGGCGCTACCGCCGCTGCCGCTACCGCAGTGGGCAAGCGCATCGCCGAGAAGGCGAAGGCTGCCGGCGTGGAAACCGTCGCGTTCGATCGCGCCGGCTTCCGTTTCCATGGCCGCGTGAAGGCCCTGGCAGACGCCGCCCGCGAAGCCGGCCTGAAGTTCTAAGCGGATAAAGAGAGATACGTCATGGCAAAGATGCAAGCAAAAGTCCAACAGGACGAACGCGACGACGGCCTCCGCGAGAAGATGATCTCGGTCAACCGTGTCACCAAGGTGGTGAAGGGTGGCCGGATTCTCGGTTTCGCTGCGCTGACCGTGGTTGGTGACGGCGATGGCCGCATCGGCATGGGCAAGGGCAAGGCCAAGGAAGTGCCGGTGGCAGTTCAGAAGGCAATGGACGAAGCCCGTCGCAAGATGGTCAAGGTCTCGCTGAAGAACGGCACGCTGCAACACGAAGTCGTTGGCAAGCATGGCGCCGCCAAGGTGCTGATGATGCCCGCGAAGGAAGGTACTGGCGTGATCGCCGGCGGCCCGATGCGCGCGATCTTCGAAGTGATGGGCGTCACCAACGTGGTGACCAAATCGCACGGCTCCACCAACCCGTACAACATGGTTCGCGCCACGCTGGACGGCCTTCAGAAGATGAGCACGCCGGGCGAAATCGCCGCCAAGCGTGGCAAGTCGGTCGAAGACATCCTGGGTTAAGGTGAACGCAATGTCGCAGAAAACCGTAAAAGTGCAACTCGTGCGCAGCCTCATCGGCACGCGCGAGGATCATCGCGCCACCGTGCGTGGTCTGGGCCTGCGCCGCATCAACTCGGTGTCGGAGCTGCAGGACACGCCCGCCGTGCGCGGCATGATCAACAAGGTCTCGTACCTGGTCAAGGTTCTGGCCTGATACCGGGACTTCGGAGAGCAAGATGCAACTGAACAACCTGAAACCGGCCGCCGGTTCGAAGCACGCCAAGCGTCGCGTCGGCCGCGGTATCGGCTCCGGCCTGGGCAAGACTGCCGGTCGCGGTCACAAGGGTCAGAAGTCGCGTTCGGGCGGCTTCCACAAGGTGGGCTTCGAAGGCGGTCAAATGCCGCTGTATCGTCGTCTGCCGAAGCGCGGCTTCACGTCGCTGACCAAGGCCTTCACGGCCGAAGTCTCGCTGCGTGACATCGAGCGCCTGGAAGCGACCGAAGTCGACCTGCTGGTCCTGAAGCAAGCTGGCCTGGTAGGCGAGCTGGTCAAGAGCGCCAAGGTCATCAAGGCCGGTGAACTGACCCGCAAGGTGTCGATCAAGGGTCTGGGCGCCACTGCTGGCGCCAAGGCAGCGATCGAAGCCGCCGGCGGCCAGATCGCAGCCTGACAGGCATTTATCGCAGCATAGGCAGTCATAGTCGGAGCATCGTTTGGCCACGGCGAAACCCAATGCAAGCGCGCAAGCCCGGAACACGGCGAAGTACGGCGACCTCAAGCGCCGGCTGATGTTCCTGGTGATGGCCCTGATCGTTTACCGCATCGGTGCACATATTCCGGTGCCCGGAATCGATCCGGATCAGCTCGCGAAGCTTTTCCAGAGTCAGTCGGGTGGCATCCTCGGGATGTTCAACCTGTTCTCGGGCGGGGCGCTGTCGCGCTTTACCGTCTTCGCGCTCGGCATCATGCCGTACATCTCGGCGTCGATCATCATGCAATTGCTGACGATCGTGCTGCCGCAGCTGGAGTCGTTGAAGAAGGAAGGGCAGGCAGGGCAGCGCAAGATCACGCAATACACGCGTTACGGCACCGTGGTTCTTGCCACGTTCCAGGCGCTGTCGATTGCGGTCGCACTGGAGTCGCAGCCAGGGTTGGTGATCGATCCGGGCCTGATGTTCCGGGCTACGGCGGTGATCACGCTAGTGACCGGCACGATGTTCCTGATGTGGCTGGGTGAGCAGATCACTGAACGTGGTCTGGGCAACGGCATCTCGATCATCATTTTCGGCGGTATCGCGGCGGGCTTGCCCAACGCGATCGGCGGGCTGTTTGAACTGGTCCGCACAGGTTCCATGAGCATCATCGCGGCGATCTTCATCGTAGCGATCGTGGTCGCTGTGACCTTCGCCGTGGTGTTTGTCGAGCGTGGCCAGCGCAAGATCCTGGTGAACTATGCCAAGCGTCAGGTCGGCAACAAGGTGTACGGCGGTCAGTCGTCGCACCTGCCGCTGAAGCTGAACATGGCAGGGGTGATTCCGCCGATCTTTGCATCGTCGATCATCCTGTTCCCGGCGACGATTGCAGGCTGGTTCACGTCCCAGTCGACCGGTGCGGTTGGCAGGTTCATCAAGGACCTGGCTGCCACGCTGTCGCCGGGCCAGCCGGTCTACATCCTGCTGTACGCTGCTGCGATTATATTTTTCTGCTTCTTCTATACGGCTCTGGTGTACAACAGTCGTGAAGTGGCGGACAACCTGAAGAAAAGCGGTGCCTTCATTCCGGGCATTCGTCCGGGCGAGCAGACGACGCGCTACATCGACAAGATTCTGGTGCGTCTGACGCTGGCTGGTGCGATCTACATCACACTGGTCTGCCTGTTGCCGGAATTCCTGGTGCTGCGCTGGAACGTTCCGTTCTATTTTGGCGGGACTTCGCTGCTGATCATCGTGGTCGTCACGATGGACTTCATGGCCCAGGTTCAGTCCTACGTCATGTCGCAGCAGTATGAATCGTTGCTGAAGAAAGCGAACTTTAAGGGCAACCTGACCCTGCGCTGATTCAGATCGGGACAGACAAGGTATGGCGCGCACGGATCGTCTTCCGGACGAAGTGAGCGAACAGGAATTGAAGGAAGAGGAAATATTATGAAAGTGCTGGCTTCTGTTAAGCGCATTTGCCGCAACTGCAAAATCATCAAGCGCAACGGTGTCGTGCGCGTGATCTGCTCGTCGGATCCCCGCCACAAGCAACGCCAAGGCTAATCGGAAAGAGGATTGACGAATGGCACGTATCGCAGGGGTTAACATCCCGAACCACAAGCACACCGAAATCGGCCTGACGGCTATTTATGGTGTCGGCCGCTCGCGCGCTCGCAAGATTTGCGAGGCCACCGGTGTACCGTTTGACAAGAAGGTCAAGGATCTGACCGACGCCGACCTGGAAAAGCTTCGTGACGAAGTGGGCAAGGTCACGGTCGAGGGTGACCTGCGTCGTGAAACCACGATGAACATCAAGCGTCTCATGGACCTTGGTTGCTATCGTGGCATGCGTCACCGCAAGGGCCTGCCCATGCGCGGTCAGCGTACCCGTACCAACGCACGTACCCGCAAGGGTCCGCGCAAGGCCGGCGTGGCTCTGAAGAAGTAAAGCCCAAGGCAGAGGAAGAAACTAATGGCAAAAGGTCCGAATAACGCCGCTCGCGCGCGTAAAAAGGTCAAGAAGAACGTTGCCGACGGCATTGCGCACGTCCACGCCTCGTTCAACAACACCATCATCACGATCACCGACCGCCAGGGCAACGCCCTGTCGTGGGCGACCGCCGGTGGCCAGGGCTTCAAGGGTTCGCGCAAGTCGACCCCGTTCGCTGCCCAGGTTGCTGCCGAGAACGCCGGCCGCGTGGCGCAAGACCAGGGTATCAAGAACCTGGAAGTGCGCATCAAGGGCCCCGGCCCGGGTCGTGAATCGGCTGTCCGCGCGCTGAACGCGCTGGGCATCAAGATCGCTATCATCGAAGACGTCACGCCGATTCCGCACAACGGCTGCCGTCCGCCGAAGCGTCGCCGCATCTGAGCGTTGGCGTGTCCGGGCCGGCGGGTTTACCTGCCGGTTTCGGATATGGTAGTATCGCGCGTTGACCTGCTGCATCTGATGCGGCAGGTTTTCGTTTTGCGCGGCTAGAATGTTGCATTCAGCGCATTCAGAATGCCCGCGCATTGGAAAATGCTTTTTGCGTCGTACCCGGCAACGGGGCGCGCGTCATAAGCCCACCGTCCGTCACGGTCTCCGGGATTCCCGGTAGCACAGCGTTGGCGGACTCGCGGCGCGTCAAGACAGGCGCCGTGATCGAACAAAGGAAGACAACGTGGCACGTTATACCGGCCCGAAGGCCAAACTTTCCCGCCGTGAAGGCACCGACCTGTTCCTGAAGAGCTCGCGCCGTTCGCTGGCCGACAAGTGCAAGCTGGACAGCAAGCCGGGCCAGCATGGCCGCACCTCGGGTGCCCGCACCTCCGACTACGGCAACCAGCTGCGCGAAAAGCAGAAGGTCAAGCGCATCTACGGTGTGCTCGAGCGCCAGTTCCGCCGCTACTTCGCTGAAGCCGACCGCCGCAAGGGCAACACCGGCGAAAAGCTGCTGCAACTGCTGGAATCGCGTCTGGACAACGTGGTGTACCGCATGGGCTTCGGCTCGACCCGCGCTGAAGCGCGCCAGCTGGTGTCGCACAAGGCGATCCTGGTGAACGGCCAGGCCCTGAACGTGCCGTCGGCCCAGGTCAAGTCGGGCGACGTGATCTCCATCCGCGAGCAGTCGAAGAAGCAAGTGCGTATCGCTGAAGCGCTGTCGCTGGCCGAGCAGTCGGGCTTCCCGACCTGGGTTGCCGTGGACGCCAAGAAGTTCGAAGGTACTTTCAAGCAGGCTCCGGATCGCGCCGACATCGCCGGCGACATCAACGAAAGCCTGATCGTCGAACTGTACTCGCGTTAATCCGCCGGACCGCCGAACAGAACGGTTCGAGCTTGCGATTCCCGCAAGGCCTCTCTTACAGCCCGCCGCGCTATACGCGCGGTCGGGCTTGTTGCCCATCGCGCGATGGGTCTTTCAGGTTCCAAACGTCAGCCTTATCGGTGTAACGAGCCGAGGGTATTGAAAAGGACAACCTAATGCAAACAGCACTCCTCAAGCCAAAAATCATCGCCGTCGAGCCGTTGGGCGATCATCACGCCAAAGTCGTGATGGAGCCGTTCGAGCGCGGCTACGGCCATACGCTCGGTAATGCCCTGCGTCGCGTGCTGCTGTCGTCGATGGTCGGCTATGCCCCGACCGAAGTGACGATCGCTGGGGTGGTCCATGAATATTCCACCATCGACGGTGTGCAGGAAGACGTCGTCAACCTGCTGCTCAACCTGAAGGGTGTCGTGTTCAAGCTGCACAACCGCGACGAAGTCACGGTTTCGCTGCGCAAGGACGGTGAAGGCATCGTCACGGCGGCCGATATCGAGCTGCCGCACGATGTCGAGATCATCAACCCGAACCACGTCATCGCCCACCTGTCTGCCGGCGGCAAGCTGGACATGCAGATCAAGGTCGAGCAAGGCCGCGGCTACGTGCCGGGCAACGTGCGCAAGTTCGGCGACGAATCGAGCAAGGTGATCGGCCGTATCGTGCTGGACGCCTCGTTCTCGCCGGTGCGCCGTGTGTCGTACGCCGTCGAATCCGCTCGCGTGGAGCAGCGTACCGACCTGGACAAGCTGGTGATGAACATCGAAACCGACGGCGTGATCTCGCCCGAGGAAGCGATTCGCCAGTCCGCCCGCATCCTGGTTGACCAGCTGTCGGTGTTCGCTGCGCTGGAAGGCACCGAGTCCGCCGCCGAGGCCGCTTCGAGCCGCGCACCGCAGATCGATCCGATCCTGCTGCGCCCGGTCGACGACCTGGAGCTGACGGTGCGTTCGGCCAACTGCCTGAAGGCCGAGAACATCTACTACATCGGCGACCTGATCCAGCGTACCGAGAACGAGCTGCTCAAGACCCCGAACCTGGGTCGCAAGTCGCTCAACGAGATCAAGGAAGTCCTCGCCTCGCGTGGCCTGACTCTGGGCATGAAGCTCGAGAACTGGCCGCCTGCAGGTCTGGACAAGTAATTGCGGCGCGAGGCCCTGGCCTCACGTTGCGGTAACCGCCCCGGTTTCGGCCGGGGCATGTATGACTACCGGCCCGCGTCCCGAGGTTTGCGCCAGGGGGCGATAGAAGAGCTGGTCAAACACTTCATCTGAAAGGAATCATCATGCGTCACCGTCATGGTTTGCGGAAACTGAACCGCACCTCGTCGCACCGTCTCGCGATGCTGCGCAACATGTCCAACTCGCTGTTCCAGCACGAGCTGATCAAGACCACCCTGCCCAAGGCCAAGGAACTGCGCAAGGTTGTCGAGCCGCTCATCACGCTGGCCAAGAAGGACACCGTTGCCAACCGCCGTCTGGCTTTCGCTCGTCTGCGCGACCGCGACATGGTCACGAAGCTGTTCAACGAACTGGGCCCGCGCTACAACGCTCGTCCGGGCGGCTACACCCGTATCCTGAAGTTCGGCTTCCGTCAGGGCGACAACGCGCCGATGGCGCTGGTCGAGCTGGTGGATCGTCCGGAAATCACCGAAGCTCCGGCCGAAGAAGCCGCTGAGTAAGGTTGAGTTCCAACCCGTCTTCCGACGGGTTCGGACACACCGCTTACAATCGAGCCAGGCAATTTGCCTGGCTCTTTTGTTTTGTGCGCCAGGATTCGGAGGGGCCGCATGCAAGCCAGTGCCAGTTCACAACACGCCGCCGATGGCGACGATGCGGCGGTCATCGCCGTGCTGACCAACCTGCCCGATGCGGACACCGCGACGCGGCTTTCGCGAGCCTTGCTCGAGGCGCGCGTGTGCGCCTGCGTGAACCGTCTCGCCCCGGTGCAATCCGAGTACTGGTGGCAGGGCAAGCTGGAACAGGCGACGGAATGGCCGCTGCTGGCCAAGACGACGCGGGCGCGCTACGCGGCGCTTGAGGCGGTCATCCGGGCGAACCATCCCTATGATGTGCCCGAGATCATCGCGTGGCCCATCAGCCAGGGTTTCGGCCCTTATCTGGCGTGGGTGCGCGACGAAGTCGCCAGCGCCGTGGATGGTGCGGAATGAAAGCAGCGCCCCGCGTTACGGAAGCGGCTGAAAGGATTCGGGACGGTCTATGAATATGGGTTTTGCTCTCACCGAGCGATCAAACTGGTTGAGCTGGGTGCGGCATATTGCCGCAGTGCTGGCGATGATGGTGGCCTCGCTGTGCCTGGCTGCCGGTGCCAGCGCGGCCACGGAAGAGGATTTCCTGCCGCCCGAGCAGGCCTTCCGCTTCGCCGCCCGTCAGATCGACCCCCAGACCATTGAAGTCCGCTTCGATGTGGCCAGCGGTTACTACCTGTACCGCGAGCGCTTCGCTTTTTCCGTCCAACCGGAAACCGTTCGCCTGGGCCAGCCCCAATTTCCCGCAGGCAAGGTCAAGTTCGATGAGACCTTCGGCAAGGAGATGGAAACCTATCGCGACGCGGTCGTGATCCGCGTGCCGGTGCAGTCCGCGCCAGCCAACGGCAAGTGGTCGCTGGTCGTGACCTCGCAGGGCTGCGCCGACAAGGGGCTGTGCTACCCACCAATGGAGAGCGTCTACAAGGTGGGCGCCGTGTCGCTGGGCAGCCTGTTCGGCGGCAGCCCGCGCAGCGAGGCAACGACTCCGCCGCCGGCTGTTGGACCTGGTACCGCCGCCGCCGCGCCCGCCGCTCGCCTTGACGAGAACGATCGCATTGCCGGTGTGCTGGCCAGCCGCAACCTCGGCATCGTCGTGGCGCTCTTCTTCGGCCTGGGCCTGCTGTTGACCTTCACGCCCTGCGTGCTGCCGATGGTGCCGATCCTGTCGTCCATCGTGGTCGGGGAGCATGCCACGCGCAGCCGGGCGCTGGTGGTATCGCTGGCTTATGTGCTCGGCATGGCCGTGGTGTACACGGCGATCGGCGTCGCGGCGGGCCTGCTCGGCGAAGGACTGGCGGCGGCCTTGCAGACGCCGGGTGTCCTCGCCGCATTCGCCGCGTTGATGGTGGCGCTGTCGCTGTCGATGTTCGGCCTCTACGAACTCCAGCTTCCGCAGCAATGGCAGAACCGCCTGACGGCTACGTCGAACCGCCGTCGCGGCGGCCAGGTGGTCGGAGCCGCGGCCATGGGCGCGATTTCCGCGCTGATCGTGGGCCCGTGCGTGACGGCGCCACTGGCCGGTGCGCTGGCCTATATCGCCCAGACGCGCGACGCGCTGACCGGCGGCAGCGCGCTGTTGGCCATGGCGCTGGGCATGGGGGTTCCGCTGGTGCTGGTTGGGGTCGGCGCAGGCAACCTGCTGCCGCGCGCGGGACGCTGGATGGAGGCCACCAAGCGCTTCTTCGGATTCCTGCTGCTCGGTGTGGCGATCTGGATGGTGACGCCCGTGCTGCCGGCATGGCTGATCATGGCGTTGTGGGCGGCGCTGCTGCTGGTGGCGGCAGTATTCCTCGGCGCGTTCGATGCGCTCGGTGCCGAAGCGCGCGGCGTGGCGCGCCTGGGCAAGGGACTTGGCGTGCTGGCCGCGCTGGCGGGCGCCATCCTGCTGCTGGGCCTGGCTTCGGGCGGACGCGATCCGCTGCAGCCGCTGGCGCACCTGAACCTGGCGCGCGTGACCGGCGCCGCGGCCGAAGCACCGGCTGGTCCTCAGGCGGTTCGTTTTGAGCGCGTCCGAAGCGTGGCGGAACTCGATGCGCGCGTGGCACAGGCGGCGGCTGCCGGCAAGCCGGTGCTGCTCGATTTCTATGCGGACTGGTGTGTGAGCTGCAAGGAGATGGAGCGCATGACGTTCACCGATGCCCAGGTGCGCACGCGCATGTCCGAGATCGTACTGCTGCAGGCCGATGTCACTGCCAACAACGCCGACGACAAGGCTCTGCTCAAGCGCTTCGGGCTGTTCGGGCCGCCTGGCATCATCCTGTTCGGCGCCGACGGTCGTGAACGGCCGGTGCGCGTGATCGGCTACCAGTCCGCCGGCCGTTTCCTCGAAAGCCTGGAGCGCGCGCTTGGCACGCGCCCCAGCACCTGAGCCCTAGCGCTCCAACTGCCGTCCGAGCGCCCACACGGCGCCCAATACCACCACGACCGCGCCCATCAGCCCAAGCGACCACCAGAAGCCGTCGGGCTCGCGCAGCCACGGCATGCGTTCGAAGTTCATGCCGAAGATGCCGGTGATCAGCGTCAGCGGCATGAACAGCGCCGTAATCAGCGTCAGCGTGCGCATGGTGCGGTTGGTCCGGTGCGCCACCGCCGAGAAATGGATCTGGACGGCGGATTCGATCGAATCCTCCAGCCGCCGCGCGTGCGCGAGCACGCGCTGGATGTGCTCCATCAGGTCATTGATGCGTACCAGCAGCATCTCATCGCGGCCTGGCGCCTTGTCTGCGGGATCGGTCGGATCGCCGCTGTAGCGGTTGTCCAGGACGCTGTCGCGGAATTCCTGCAGGGCATCGCGCTGCTCTTCGCTCAGGTGTTCCAGCCTGCGCAGCTGAATACGGGCATCGAGCAATCCTTCCCAGCTTGAAAAACTGCGGCGCGAATTGAGCAGCGCGCGCTGCCAGCGGTCCAGTTGCCGCGTGAGCGGCGCGCGCAACTCCAGGTAGCGGTCGACCATGGCGTTGAGCAGGCGCAGCATCAGGTCTTCGGGCCGGCTTGGCGGGCGCACGCCGTGCAATAGCGGCGCCTGTCCGTTTGCCCTGGGCGCGGCTTGTGGCCTTGGCGCCTGGCAAAGCTCCAGCAGGCGCTGGCGTACCTGGTCGATCGTGCGCGACGGACCGGGCCGGACGGTGACCAGCACATTGTCGAACACGAAGAACGTGACCGGCTGCGTGTCGATCCGGGCCAGTGCCGGCAGGAAGCCGGGCGGATGGCGGCGCGGCCTTGGCGCAGCCCCGGCGGGAGTCGGTGCCGAGCCTTCCGCCTCGGCAATGGCGCGGCTGGTCTCGAAGGTCAGCTTGCGGAAGATCACCATGTCGTACGCATGCGTCGTGTCGAAGTACGACGGATGTGCGGTGTTGGTGGCGTCCACCAGGTGCAGATCCAGGATCGGCGCGCCGGTGAGCTGACGCACGCTGTCGCGCCAGCTTTCCGGGGCCGCCGCGACCTCTTCGATCGGAAAATCGGCCCAGACGAAGCGGGCCGACGCGCTACCGGCGAGGAACGTGCCCGCCTCGGCCAGCGAGGAGAGCGGCTGAACCTGGCTGGCCGAGAAGCCTAGCAGCTCCATGCGTGCGACGTGGCCTCAGCCGGCAAGCAGGCGCGCGGCATCGCGCGCGAAATAGGTCAGGATGCCGTCGGCGCCGGCGCGGCGGAAGGCCAGCAGCGATTCCATCATGACCTTGTCGTGGTCCAGCCAGCCGTTCTGCGCGGCGGCCTTGAGCATCGCGTACTCGCCGCTGACCTGGTAGACGTAGGTCGGGAAGCGGAACTCGTCTTTCACCCGGCGCACGATATCCAGATAGGGCATGCCGGGCTTGACCATCACCATGTCGGCGCCTTCCATGATGTCCTGGGCGACCTCGCGCAGGGCCTCGTCGGTGTTGGCCGGGTCCATCTGGTAGGTCATCTTGTTGCCCTTGCCCAGGTTGGCGGCCGAGCCCACGGCGTCGCGGAACGGGCCGTAGAACGCCGATGCGTACTTGGCCGAGTAGGCCATGATGCGCGTGTGGATGTGGCCCGCGTCTTCCAGTGCCAGCCGCACGGCGCCGATGCGGCCGTCCATCATGTCGGACGGGGCGACGATATCCACGCCGGCTTCGGCCTGCACCAGCGCCTGGCGGACCAGGATCTCGACGGTCTGCTCGTTGATCACGTAGCCGTTGTCGTCAAGCACGCCGTCCTGGCCGTGGCTGGTGTACGGGTCGAGTGCCACGTCGGTGAGCACGCCCAGCTCGGGGAACCGGTCCTTTAGGGCACGCACGGCACGCGGCACCAGGCCTTCCGCGTTGGTGGCCTCGATGCCGTCGGGCGTCTTCAGCGACGGGTCGATCACGGGGAACAGTGCGATGACCGGGATGCCCAGCTTCACGCAGTCTTCCGCCACCGGCATCAGCAGATCGACGGAAACACGCTCCACGCCCGGCATGGACGCCACGGACTGGCGCTGGTTTTGCCCGTCCAGAATGAAGACGGGGTAGATCAGGTTGTCCGGCGACAGGCGGTGCTCGCGCATCAGGCGCCGCGAGAAGTCATCGCGACGCATGCGGCGGGGACGGTACTCTGGAAAGGCAGACATGGCAGCTTGAAGGGGGAGTTCAGGGAGGAATTATGCGGAAAGCGGCCCGTCGCCGGCAGGCGGCGGACGCGCCGGAGCGCGTTATGCAGAAAAACTAAACTTTTGGGTGTGCCCGCTATCATACTCGCGGACACCTTGCGTTGCGCCACGCGCGGCGCGGTGTCCCCCGCTACTCCTCCCTGAGCGGGTACCCGCCTTAACCGGCGGGAAAGTTCGTCCCCGTTGCTTGCAACGGGGCTTTTTTTTGTGCGTTGATCATGCCGCGTTACTCGGACTCGCTCGGCTCCGCGGGTGGCTGTGCCGCCGCTGCGGCCTGGGCTTCCGGCAGCGACAGCCAGCCGGCAATGACGCGCTGCGCTTCTTCAATACCGCGGCGCTTCAGGCTCGAGAATAGCTGCGCGGTCAGCGGCACCGGCGTTCCCAGTTGCTCCGAGTACCCGGCCAGTACCTGCCGTGTCTCGCGCAAGGCCTTCGCGTTTTCGCTGTTGGTCAGCTTGTCGGCCTTGGTCAGCAGCACGTGAATCGGCTTTCCGGTGGGCAGGAACCACTCGACCATCTGGCAATCGAGATCGGTGAAGGGGCGGCGCGCATCCATCATCAGGATCAGGCCGGACAACTGGGTGCGGCTCTGCACGTAGTCGCTGAGCAGTCCTTGCCAATGGAACTTGGCGGAGCCCGAGACCTCTGCGTAGCCATAACCCGGCAGGTCGACCAGGAAGGCAATCGGGTCCGGCGCCTTGACCGGGGCCACCGTGAAGTAGTTGATATGCTGCGTGCGGCCCGGCGTGCGCGACGAAAAGGCCAGGCGCTTCTGGTTGCACAGGATATTGATGGCCGTCGACTTGCCGGCGTTGGAGCGTCCGGCGAACGCGACCTCCGGCACCGCGGTGGCGGGCAGGTCGCGCAGGTGGTTGACGGTCGTGAAGAAACGGGCCTGGTGAAGGAGGGACATGCGTCGAAGCGGGTGGGGCGGGTAGTTGCGGCCGGCGCGAATCACGCGGGAGTGCAACGACGGTCACGCCGAGGTGGTAAGGCTGGCGGCACGGCATCGGCCAGGCCACCGGAGGTTGATCTTGCACAGGCACAGGGCGGCCATGGCATCAATCCGGCACATTATTTATTGTACAATACGCCGGTTTACGGTCTCCTGAACGGGTGACGCAGGGCATCCATGGCCGCGTTGCCGGTGACCCGATCCATCCGGACGGGAGCCGTGTTTGCCGTTCCATCGTGGGCGGTGCCAGGCAAGGCGGGGTCTGCTGCCTGGCGCACCGGTCAACCCGGAATTTCCGGTTGCCACGACCACGATGCCAGGCCTTGCAAGGGTGCGTCCTCACCGCCCGCAAAGCGCCTGCCGGCATGCACTACGGTATTCAAAAACAATTCAGACAAGGTGTGCGAATGAACCGCATTGCGAAGCTTCTGGGTGTCCTGGTGCTGGCCCTGCCTGCAACCGCCATGACCGGTCTGGCTTTTGCCTCCGAGCAAGCCGCCGCGAAGGCGGATCCGGCAAAGGGCGAAACGCTTTATACGCAGGGTGCGCCCGATCGCAATGTTCCCGCCTGCCTGAGCTGCCACGGCGCCAACGGCAACAGCGGCGCCGCCGCTAACCCCAAGCTGGCCGCGCAGCATCCTGAATACGTCCACAAGCAACTCGCCAACTTCAAGGACAAGTCGCGCAACAACGCGATCATGTCGCCGCTGGCCGGTTCGCTGAACGACCAGGAAATGAAGGACATCGGCGCCTATCTCGCCAAGCAGCCGATCAAGCCGGCCACGGCCAAGAACAAGGACACCATCGAGGCTGGCCAGAAGATTTATCGCGCTGGTATTGCCGCCAAGGGCGTGCCGGCATGTGCCGCCTGCCATGGCCCGACCGGCGCCGGCATTCCGGCACAGTACCCGCGCATTGGCGGCCAGTGGTCCGATTACACCGAAGCCCAGCTCGTGGCATTCCGCCAGGGCACCCGCAAGAACAATCCGGTGATGACGACGATCGCCGCCAAGATGTCGGACGCCGAGATCAAGGCCGTGGCGGACTACGTCGCCGGCGTTCGCTAAGTCGTTCCGCGCCGGCCCGACGGTTGGCCTGCCGCTCCGCGCATGCGGAGCACGAAGCAGGATGCAACCGATGGCCTCGGCAACAATCGAAGAGGGTGGCCTGCTTGCAAAGCATGTCCACCCTTTTTTATTTCAAAGCTTATTGCTGCACATCACATGTCGACCGCTTCCACTTCAGGCCTGCACCTGAAGACCCCACACCGCGTGTTGCGCGACGCGGTCGAATTGTTGTCCTCGATGCGCTTTGCGATCACCCTGCTGACGGTGATCGCCATTGCCAGCGTGGTCGGTACCGTACTAAAGCAGAACGAGCCGTACCCGAACTACGTGAACCAGTTCGGGCCGTTCTGGGCCGATGTCTTCCACGCATTGTCGCTGCAGAAGGTCTATGGTTCGTGGTGGTTCCTGCTGATCCTTGCCTTCCTGGTGGTGTCGACGTCGCTGTGCCTGGTGCGCAACGCGCCCAAGATGATCGTCGACATGCGCTCCTGGAAAGATCATGTGCGCGAGCGCAGCCTCCGCGCCTTCCACCACCGTGGCGAATTCGAGGCGGCACGTCCGCGTACCGAAGCCGTCGCCCGCGTGAATGCGCTGCTGCAAAACCGCGGCTACCGCACGCGACAGGTCCAGCATGAGGGCGCGACGCTGCTGGCCGCAAAGGCCGGCGCGGCCAACAAGCTCGGCTATATCCTGGCGCACACCGCGATCGTGGTGATCTGCATCGGCGGCCTGCTCGACGGCGACATGCTGATCCGCGCCCAGATGTGGTTCGGCGGCAAGACGCCGATCCGCGGCAACGCAGTCATCAGCGAGATCCCGCCTGAGCATCGCCTGTCGGCGGCCAACCCGGGCTTCCGGGGCAATGCCTTCGTGCCCGAAGGCTCGACCGTATCCACGGCCATCCTGAACATCGCCGATGGCGCGCTGGTACAGGACCTGCCGTTCAACATCACGCTCAAGAAGTTCACGGTCGATTTCTACCCGACCGGCATGCCCAAGCTGTTCGCGTCGGATGTGATCGTGACCGACCGGGCCACCGGCAAGCAGACGCATGCGACGGTGAAGGTCAACGAGCCGCTGATCGTCGATGGCGTGGCGATCTACCAGTCGAGCTTCGAGGACGGCGGTTCGCAGTTGAAGTTCGTCGGCTATCCGATGCAAGGCAGCAACCACGGTACGTTCCCGTTCGCCGGTACCGTCGGTGGCAACACGCCGCTGAACGCCACGGGCACGGCTGCCGACAAGGATGGCCTGACTGTCGAATTCAGCGACTTCCGCCTGATGAATATCGAGAACGTCACCGATGCCTCGGGCAAGCCCGATGCACGCGGCGTGGCGCGCAAGTCGTTCAACGAGACGCTCGAGTCGCACCTGGGCGCCGCAGCCAACACGCAGAAGGAAAAGGCGCTGCACAACGTCGGCCCGTCGGTGCAGTACAAGCTGCGCGACCGCAATGGCCAGGCGCGCGAGTACAACAACTACATGGTGCCGGTGCAGCTCGACGGCCAGTCCGTGTTCCTGGCCGGCATGCGCGAGTCGCCGAACGAGCCGTTCCGTTACCTGCGCATCCCCGCCGACGACCAGGGCAGCGTGGCCGACTGGATGCGCCTGCGCGCCGCGCTGCAGGATCGCGGCCTGCGTGGCGAAGCCGCGCGACGCTTCGCGCTGGCGTCGATGCCCGGCGCGGACAAGGCCGACCTTCGCGGCCAATTGGCGGAAAGCGCCCTGCGCGCGCTGGACCTCTTTGCCGGCGTCACCCGCCCCAGCCCGGACTCTCCGCCGGGCGGCTTCACGGCCATCGCCGCGTTCCTCGAGAAATCGGTCCCGGCGGCAGAGCAGCAAAAGGCTGCCGATGTCCTGCTGAAGATTCTCAACGGCTCGATGTGGGAACTGTGGCAACTCGCGCGTGCGCAGGACAAGCAGCCGGTGGTGCCCAACAGCGCCCAGAGCGGGGCGTTCCTGCAGCAGTCGATCAACGCCCTGTCGGACAGCTTCTTCTATGGCGCGCCGGTTTTCCTGCAGCTCGACGACTTCAAGGAAATCAAGGCCAGCGTGTTCCAGATGACCCGTGCGCCGGGCAAGAACATCGTGTATCTTGGCTGTCTGCTGCTGGTGCTGGGCGTGTTCTCGATGTTCTATATCCGCGAGCGCCGAGTGTGGGTCTGGATCAAGGATCCTGGACATCATGCGGATGCCACTGCACCGGCTGCGGCAACCGTGCCAACCGATGCGGCAGCGCCTGGCAGCCATGTGCTGATGGCCATGTCGACCCAGCGCCGCACCCTGGACTTCGAGAAGGAATTCGTCGCCTTGCGCGACGACATCGGCCGCGCGGCCGGGGCCGACCAGGACGTCCCGGCGCAGGCGCAGCATTGAACCCGTCGGGCGGGGCAGTGGCGATCCTCGCCAGCCGCCGCCCGGCCTTCGTTGCGCAGCCAAGGGCTGTGCGCAGATCGCAGGTAACGCTATGTCTTCAAACGTGAACCAGGCCGCCCGGCCGGCCATGCGGCCGGCAACCCCTGCCGCTTCCGGCGCCGCGGAAGAGGCCTATCTTGAACCTTCCTTCCTGCGCCGCCTCACGTGGCTCGACTGGGCCTTTGCGGTGCTGCTGGCGGTCGGTGCCGGCGTGGCGCTGTCGCGCTATGGCCAGTGGATGAACGGCTACGACAAGGCCGTGCTGATCGCGTCGGTGCCGACGTTCGCTCTGCTCGGCTGGCACTGGAAGCCGGTGCGAGCCCTGATGCCCGGGCTGGCCATCCTGTCGCTGTTCGCCGTGCAGCTCTATCAGGGGCAGCTCCCGCGGGCCGACCAGGCGTTCTTCCTGAAGTACTTCCTGTCGAGCCAGTCGGCCATCCTGTGGATGAGCGCGCTGGTGTTCCTGTCCACGCTGTTTTACTGGGTGGGCCTGGTGACGCGCTCGGCCACCGGCTACAGCATCGGCAGCAAGCTATGCTGGGCGGCCGTGGTACTGGGCTTCACCGGTCTGCTCGTGCGCTGGTACGAGTCGTACCTGATCGGCACGGACATCGGGCATATCCCCATCTCGAACCTCTACGAAGTGTTCGTGCTGTTCACGCTGATCACGTCGCTGTTCTACCTCTACTACGAAGGGCGATACGCGACGCGCGCGCTCGGCCCGTTCGTGATGCTGGTGGTATCGGCCGCGGTCGGGTTCCTGCTGTGGTACACGGTCAGCCGCAATGCGCAGGAGATCCAGCCGCTGGTGCCGGCGCTGCAGAGCTGGTGGATGAAGATCCACGTCCCCGCCAACTTCATCGGCTACGGCACGTTCGCGCTGGCGGCCATGGTCTCGGTGGCCTACCTGCTCAAGCAGCGCGGCATCCTGGCCGAGCGCCTGCCCTCGCTCGAAGTGCTGGACGACGTCATGTACAAGGCGATCGCGGTCGGCTTTGCCTTCTTCACCATCGCGACGATCCTTGGCGCACTCTGGGCTGCCGAGGCCTGGGGTGGCTACTGGAGCTGGGATCCGAAGGAGACCTGGGCCCTGATCGTCTGGCTGAACTACGCGGCATGGCTGCACATGCGGCTGATGAAGGGACTGCGCGGCACGGTGGCGGCATGGTGGGCGCTGACGGGACTGCTGGTGACTACCTTTGCCTTCCTGGGCGTCAACATGTTCCTGTCGGGCCTGCATAGTTACGGCGAATTGTGATGATTGCGCTGCTTCCGTAGCAAAAAAACCTGTCCGATGGGCAGGTTTTTTTTTTGCCCCCATGGAATAAAGGCATCACATCCGGTGTTTACTTGTGGAACGGTGCCGGCTGGCGGCACTGGTCCGCTTGGAGAAAAACATCATGGCAAGTTTGCGTCGTCCTATCGCTGCATCGCTGGTTCGTCCTGCCGCACTGGCCCTTGGCTGTGCATCCGTCCTGCTGGCCGCCTGTTCGGGCATGGGTGGCATGGGTGGTGCCGGAAGCATGCCTCCCACCGTCAAGGTGACCGACGGCGTGCTGACCGATCCGCAAGGCCTGACGCTGTACACGTTTGACCGCGATATGAAGGACAGCGGCAAGAGCGCCTGCAACGGCCCATGCGCCACCAACTGGCCGCCGCTGATGGCGGCACCCGGCACCGCTGCTTCGGGCAGCTACACCATCATCACGCGTGACGATGGCAGCAAGCAGTGGGCCTACCGCGGCATGCCCCTGTATCGCTTTGCCAAGGACGCCAAGGCCGGTGACCGCGTGGGCGACAACGTCAACAACGTCTGGCACGTCGCCAAGCCCTGACGGCCAGCGACGGATTGAGTCCGGCACGGCATGGACGGGTTTGAAGGCCAGCTGGTCGCGCTGGCGCCGCGGCTGCGGCGCCACGCGCGTGGCCTGACCAGGGACGCGGCGCTGGCTGACGACCTGGTGCAGGACACGCTGGAGCGCGCGTTGCGCTACCGCTGGCGTTTTCGCCTGCGCCCGGGAGCGTGGTGGGGCGATGGCGCCGATGGCCTGCTGCCCTGGCTGCTCACGCTGATGCACCGCTTGCGCCTGAACACGGTGCGGCGCAAGGAACTGGTGGTGAGCACCGAGACCCTGCCGGACGTCAGTGCCACGGTTACCGACCCCGGCCTGCGGCGCGACTTGCTGCAGGCGCTCGCGGAACTGCCCGAGGCCCAGCGCGCGGTGTTGCTGCTGGTCAGCCTTGAGCAGTTCACCTATGCCGAGGCCGCACAGGTGCTGAACGTTCCGGTCGGCACCGTGATGTCCCGCCTGGCACGGGCGCGCGAACACATGCGTGCCCTGCTGGACGGCACGCGTCAGCCGGCACCGGCCGCGGAGGCTGGTACGACGCTGCAGCGAGTGAAATGATGTCCCCGATCCACGAAGCCGACCTGCATGCCTACGCTGACGGCCAACTGAGCGGCCGCCGCCGCGCGGCCGTGGAGGCGTATCTGGCCGAACGGCCCGAGGTTGCGGCACGCGTGGCGGCGTGGCGCCGCCAGGCCGAGGCGTTGCACGGCGCGCTCGATGGCGTGCTCAATGAGCCTGTGCCACTCGCGGCCTTGCCCGAACCGCTGCGCGATGGCACCCCGAGGCGAGATGGCGCGGGCAGTGGCTGGCGTACGGCATGGATCGCCGCATGCGCCTCGGTTGCCTCGCTGGCCATGGGCGGCGCGGTTGGCTGGCTCGCGCACGGCCGCATGGCTGACGGTGTCGCCGTGGCCATGGCGCCGGGCGAGCGCTTCGCGCGCGACGCGTTGGTGTCACACGTGGTCTATGCGCCCGAAGTCCGCCATCCGGTGGAGGTGCCGGCCAGCGACGAAGCCCATCTGATCGCATGGCTGTCCAAGCGGCTCGGCGCTCCGCTTCAGGTGCCGGACCTGCGTCCGCAAGGCTTTCGCCTGATCGGCGGCCGCCTAGGCGTGGCCGAAGGCGGCCCATCCGCCATCCTGATGTACGAATCCGATGACGGCACGCGCCTGTCGCTGCAGCTGCGCCGCATGGCGCAAGGCACGCCAGATACCGGCTTCCGACTTGAGCGGATGCCCCAGGCTGCCCCCGCCAAGGGAGCCGGCGCCATGGCGTTCTACTGGATCGACCGCAGCCTGGGCTTCGCGCTGGCCGGGCAGGTCGATCGCGCGCGGCTCCTGACCGTGGCGCAGTCCGTGTACCAGCAATACCAGGGCCAGGGCGGATAGGCGTACCGGCCTCGAACCGACAGCAAAAAGACTGTCAGGAATGGCCTGCACTATCCGACCAAGGGAAAGTCCAATTTCCGGGCCGTTCGAAGCATCAAGGAACAACCATGCTGATTCCCTCCCCGAAGTGGTTGCGCGGTGACGATATCGCCGCCTCCGACATCACGCCGCACCACGTGTTCGCCGCACGTCGTCGGCTGCTGGCGCTCGCCGCTGCAGGTACCGCCGGTACGGCGCTGGGCCCGTGGTTTGCGCGTGAAGCGCGCGCCCAGCAGGGCCAGCACGGGGCAAAGCTTGCCGCCACCGTCAACAAGGCCTACGTCGTGACGGAGAAGCGCACGCCCTTCGAGGACGTGACGACCTACAACAACTTCTACGAATTCGGCACTGACAAGTCCGACCCGTCGCGCAACGCCGGCACGTTGCGGCCGCGCCCCTGGCAGGTGGCGGTGGAAGGGCTGGTGAAGAAGCCCAAGGTCTACGACCTCGATGAGCTGCTGAAGCTTGCGCCGATGGAAGAGCGCGTCTACCGCCTGCGCTGCGTGGAGGGCTGGTCGATGGTGATCCCATGGATCGGCTATCCGCTGACCGAGCTGATCCGGCGCGTGGAGCCACAGCCTGGCGCGAAGTACGTGCAGTTCATCACGCTGGCGGACAAGAAGCAGATGCCCGGCGTCAGCAGTTCGGTGCTGGACTGGCCTTACAGCGAAGGCCTGCGCATGGACGAGGCCATGCACCCGCTCGCGCTGCTGACGTTCGGCCTCTACGGCGAAGTCCTGCCGAACCAGAACGGCGCACCGGTGCGCATGGTGCTGCCATGGAAGTATGGGTTCAAGAGCGCGAAGTCGATCGTGAAGATCCGCTTCGTCGACAAGCAGCCGCCCACGAGCTGGAACCTGGCGGCGCCGCAGGAATATGGCTTTTACTCGAATGTGAACCCGGAAGTCGACCATCCGCGCTGGAGCCAGGCCACCGAAAGGCGCATTGGCGAGGATAGTGGCGGAGGCGGCTTTGCCGCGTTGTTCGCGCCCAAGCGCAAGACGTTGCCGTTCAACGGCTACGGCCAGCAGGTGGCGTCGCTGTATCAGGGCATGGACCTGAGGAAGTTCTTCTGATGGGCCGCGCTGACATGACGGTCTCGCAACCGGCTTCCCCGCGTACGGCGGGCGCGGCACCGGGCCGCAAATCAGGCGGCCTGGCTGCGCTGCCGCAGGCGCAGGTGCGCATCGTCAAGATTGCCATCTGGCTGCTGGCGATGCTGCCTTTTGTCCGTCTGCTTTACCTCGGCGCGACCAGCCAGTTCGGCGCCAACCCGCTGGAATTCGTCACGCGATCCACCGGCACCTGGACGCTGGTGATGCTGTGCGTGACGCTGGCGGTCACGCCGCTGCGCCGCCTGACAGGCTGGAACTGGCTCGTGCGGATGCGGCGCATGCTGGGCTTGTTTGCTTTTTTCTATGGCCTGCAGCACTTCCTGCTGTGGATCGGCGTCGACCGTGGGTTTGACCTCGCCTACATGCTGAAAGACGTGGCCAAGCGGCCGTTCATCACGGTGGGCTTTACAGCCTTTGTGCTGATGATTCCGCTGGCGCTGACGTCGACCAATGGCATGGTGAAGCGCCTGGGCGGCAAGCGCTGGCAGGCCGTGCACAAGTCGGTGTATGCGATCGCCGTGCTGGCCATCCTGCACTACTGGTGGCACAAGGCCGGCAAGAACGACTTTGGCGAGGTGTCGATCTACGCCGCGGTGGTCTTCGTGCTGCTGGGCCTGCGCCTGTGGTGGCGCTGGAGGCCGGCCGCCCGCTGATGGGGCGGGCCGGGACCGCGGGCAGAATCAGTCCTGCAGCAGGCGTTCGTCGCGGAACAGGTCTTCCACCAGTTCGCGCTCGCGCACCACGCGGACCTTGTTGCCGTCGACCATGACTTCTGCCGCGCGCGGACGGGTGTTGTAGTTGGAGCTCATCGTGAAGCCGTAGGCACCCGCCGACATCACCGCCAGCAGATCGCCGGGCTGCACGGCCAGCGCGCGGTCGCGGCCAAGCCAGTCGCCCGATTCGCACACGGGGCCCACGATGTCGTAGGTCACCGCCGGCGCGCTGCTTGCCAGCACCGGCTCGATGCGGTGGAAGGCCTCGTACATGGCCGGGCGCGCCAGGTCGTTCATGGCGGCATCGACGATGCAGAAGTTCTTGGCCTCGCCGGGCTTGAGGAATTCCACCTGGGTCAGCAGCACGCCGGCGTTGCCGACGAGCGAGCGGCCCGGCTCGAACAGCACTTCACGATGACCATGGCCGCGTGCCGCCACGCGGTCGAGCAACGTGGTGGCAAAGCCCGTGATGTCCGGCGGGGTCTCGTCGTCGTAGGTGATGCCAAGGCCGCCACCGACGTCGATGTGCTCGAGGACGATGCCCTCGCGCTCCAGCGCTTCGACCACGTCGAGCACCTTGTCGAGGGCTTCCAGGTACGGCGCGACCTCGGTGATCTGTGAACCGATGTGGCAGTCGATGCCGGTGACTTCGATATGCGGCAGCGCCGCGGCCGCGCGGTACGTGGGCAGCACCTGCTCGAACGCGATGCCGAACTTGTTGCCCTTCAGGCCCGTGGAGATGTATGGGTGCGTCCTGGCATCGACATCCGGGTTGATGCGCAGCGACACGCGCGCGCGCTTGCCAACCTGTCCGGCCACTGCATTGAGGCGATCCAGTTCGGGGATCGACTCGACGTTGAAGCAGCGCACGTCATGCGCCAGCGCCAGTTCCATTTCCGCCGCGCTCTTGCCTACGCCGGAGAACACCACCTTGCGCGGATTGCCGCCGGCGGCCAGCACGCGCTTGAGTTCGCCGCCCGAGACGATGTCGAAGCCCGCGCCGAGCTTGGCGAAAACCTGCAGCACTGCCAGGTTCGAGTTGGCCTTCATGGCGTACTGCACCTGCGCCTTGCGGCCCTGGCAGGCGGCGGCGTAGGCCTGGTAGGCGGCCGTCAGCGCCGCGCGCGAGTACACGTAGGTCGGCGTGCCGAACTCTGCGGCGATCTGCGCCAGCGGCACCTGCTCGGCTACAAGGGCGCCGTCCTGGCGATGGAAAAATGCGGTCATGGTTACCTGGTGGTGGGGGCGTCGGACTCGGACTTGCCCGAGGGCGTGGCGGGGGCTGCCGGGACCGGCAGCGTCGCGTCGGCATGGCCGAGGCCCGGATCGGGCACCGCCGGAGCGGTCGGCTCAGGCGGCTGCCTGGGCATGGTCAGCGGCCCGCGAATGCCGCATCCGCCCAGCAGGGGCATCGCAAGGCCGGCGGCAAACGCCGATACAATCGCAACACGACGGAGCATCGGGTCGTCCTTGAAAGCGGTTGGGAAAGCTGTCGGACCGGCAGCCGGCGTGTCGTCCGCGGCCGCCGCCAGAGTTCCAGGGCATGGCCGGAATCCGGAAATCCTCAACAAAAAAGCCGGGCACTGCAAGTGCTCCATGCGATGTCCCATGTGGCATCGCAAGGCGCGACAGCGCTGGCGCCGGCGGTCTTGGAGTTTAGCATGCCCCCCTTGAGCGAAAGCGAGTTCCTGGCCCTGGCGGTCAGGGAGCTGGACCGCATCGAAGCCACGGTGGAAGCCGCGGCGGACGCGGCCGACGCCGACATCGAAATCAGCCGGACCGGCAATGTGATGGAACTGGAATTCGAGAACGGCTCCAAGATCATCATCAACAGCCAGGCGCCGATGCAGGAGCTGTGGGTCGCGGCGCGTTCGGGCGGCTTCCATTTCCGTCACGATGGCGAGCGCTGGGTCGATACGCGCAGCGGTAACGAGCTGTACGCCGCACTGTCCAGCTACGTGAGCCAGCAGGCCGAAGCCACGCTCACGCTCGGCTGACGCGCAGCGAAGCGAGTCGCCCAATGAAAAAGCCGGCCCAGTGTGGCCGGCTTTTTCTTGCCTGGTTGGCCGCGCTCAGGCGCCGCCGAACATTTCCAGGATCTTTTTCTTCTCTGCCTCGACATCGGCCGGCGACCGCGTGCTTTCCTCCGGCTTGCCCGGCCACGGATCGCCCAGGCCGACCGAAGCCACGCCGGCGCCGCTGGCGTTCTCCTCGAAGGTCCAGTCGCCGCCAGCCATGACCACGCCTTCCGGTGCCGGCCGTTCGGGACTTTCCGGTACGCCCTTGAGCATCTTGCCCATGTAGCCGACCCAGATCGGCAGGGCCAGGCCGCCACCGGTCTCGCGTACGCCCAGGCTCTTGGGCTGGTCGTAGCCCATCCAGGCGATCGCCACCAGGTTCGGCGTGTAGCCGGCGAACCAGGCATCCACGGCGTCGTTGGTGGTACCGGTCTTGCCGGCCAGGTCATTGCGGCCCAGGCGTTGCTTGGCGGCGTTGGCCGTGCCCATGCGCACCACGTCGCGCAGCATGGTGTCGGCGATAAAGGCCGTGCGTGCGTCGAGCACGCGCACCGCATCGCTGCCGGCGCGTTGCGGCTGCGTTTCGGAGAGCACCTTGCCGCGCGCATCGACCACCTTCTGGATCAGGTACGGGTTGACGCGATAGCCGCCGTTGGCGAAGACCGAGTAGGCGCCCGCCATCTGCAGCGGCGTGACGCTGCCCGCGCCAAGCGCCATTGGCAGGTAGGCCGGGTGCTTGTCGGCCTCGAAGCCGAAGCGGGTAATGAAGTCCTGCGCGTATTGCGTGCCGATCGCACGCAGGATGCGCACCGACACGAGGTTCTTCGACTTGGCCAGCGCGCGGCGCATGGTCATGGGGCCTTCGAACTTGCCGTCATAGTTCTTTGGCTCCCACACCTGGCCGCCCGTGTCCGGGCCGATCGTCAGCGGTGCGTCATTGATGACGGTGGCCGGCGAAAAGCCCTTTTCCAGCGCAGCCGAATAAATGAACGGCTTGAAGCTGGAACCCGGCTGGCGCCAGGCCTGGGTCACATGGTTGAACTTGTTGCGGTTGAAGTCGAAGCCGCCGACCATCGAGCGGATCTCGCCATCCTGCGGATTGATCGAGACAAAGGCCGCCGACACTTCCGGCAGCTGCGTCACTGTCCACTGGCCTTTTTCGTCCTGCGTCACGCGGATGATGGCGCCGGGGCGGATCTTCGTCTTCGGTTGCGCGTTGGCCGACAGCGACGGCGCGATAAAGCGCAGCGCCGAGCCCTCGATGGTGGCCACTTCGCCCGACAGCAGCGTGGCTTGCACCTGGCGCGACGACACGCTCGTCACTACGGCGGAGCGCAGGTCGTCGCTGCCCGGGTGCTCGACCAGCGCGTCGTCGATGGCCTGCTCGCGGTCAGCCTGGTCCGAAGGCAGGTCGATAAAGGCTTCCGGGCCGCGGTAACCGTGCTTGCGCTCGT
This sequence comes from Cupriavidus sp. C2SS-8b, assembly GCF_057073745.1. Taxonomy (NCBI): domain Bacteria; kingdom Pseudomonadati; phylum Pseudomonadota; class Betaproteobacteria; order Burkholderiales; family Burkholderiaceae; genus Cupriavidus; species Cupriavidus sp. C2SS-8b. Next base: position 3,309,137 of record NZ_CP172716.1, on the reverse strand, counting down.
AGTTCATGATGCCCGCGCGCACGGACTCGTACGCGGCGTCCTGGTCCGGCTTGGTCAGCGTGGTGTAGACGGTGAGACCGCGCGTGTAGGTTTCCTCGCGGTATTGCGCGTACATCAACTGGCGCACGATCTCGGCCACGTACTCGGCGTGCGTCGAGAACTCGTTGCCTTCGGTGCGGACCTTCGGCGCTTCGCGCAGGGCCTGGTCATACTGCTCGGGCGTGATGTAGCGCAGGTCGCGCATGCGCTGCAGGATGTACTCCTGGCGTACCTTTGCGCGCTTCGGGTTCACCACCGGGTTATAGGCGGACGGTGCCTTCGGCAGCCCTGCCAGCATCGCGGCCTCGGCCGGCGTGACGTCGCGTACCGACTTGCCGAAGTAGACGCGCGCGGCGCTGTCGAAACCGTAGGCGCGCTGTCCCAGGTAGATCTGGTTCATGTACAGCTCGAGGATCTGGTCCTTGGACAGGTTGGCCTCGATCTTGTACGCGAGCAGCATCTCGTAGATCTTGCGCGTGTAGGTCTTCTCGCTCGACAGGAAGAAGTTGCGCGCCACCTGCATGGTGATCGTCGAAGCGCCCTGCGACAGCCCGCCGCGCAAGTTGGCCAGGCCTGCCCGCATCACGCCGACGAAGTCCACGCCGCCGTGCTCGTAGAAGCGGTCGTCCTCGATCGCCAGCACGGCCTTCTTCATCACGTCGGGGATCTCGGCGATGGGCACGAAGTTGCGGCGCTCCTCGCCGAACTCGCCGATCAGGACATTGTCCGCGGTGAAGATGCGCAGCGGAATCTTGGGCCGGTAATCCGTGATGGTATCGAGCGACGGCAGGTTGGGCGCGGCCACCAGCAGCGCGTAGCCCAGCAGCAGCGCGACCGCCACGATGCCGGCGACGATCAGACCGACCACCCAGAACGTGAGCCGTGCCCAGAGCGGGCGGCGGGCAGGGAGGGACGGCTTCTGTTGTGCTGTGGCCATAAGGGAAAAACCTAGTCAGGAGTGCGGGGGATTATATCTTCCGGGATAGCGGCAACTTCCCATGCAGTGGCGCCAGCGACGCTACTGCGCTGTTACAAGATGTAATGTCCTGGATAGCGGCAGTTTGCGCCGATGTGCGAGCAGAAAAAAGGCTGGGATGGGAACCCGACGACCGTGGGGTTTTGGCAACGCTTTGTAGGAGCCGTCGCAAAAATAAAAGCGTGGCCAGACCGGCACATTGCCAGCACTGCCGCTTTTTGTGAGAATCGCCCAACATAAAAGAGCAAAAACGTTTCATCGAGAAACATGGCTCGCCCGATTAGAGCAGTCAAGCCAGGGGTGAGTTCAAAAGTCAGGGGGTCACCTTGCGACGGGGCATTTTGTCGGGGCTTCTGCGCCGGACTACGGTCGGCGTAGACATCGGGTCCTCCAGTGTCAAGGTAGTCGAGCTGTCCGTGGGGGGCAGCAAACAAGACTACCGGCTGGAGAAATGTGCCAGCGAACTGCTGGACCGCAATGCCGTTGCCGATGGCAACGTGGTCAATATCGAGGCAGTCGGCATTGCCCTCAAGCGTGCGCTTGGCAAGGCCGGCATTCGCACCAAGGACGTGGTGCTGGGCGTGCCTTCGATGCTGACCGAATCCCAGACGGTCAGCCTGCCGGACAACCTGTCCGAAGACGAACTCTATTCCCAGGTCGAATCCGAGGCGCACCGGCTTTATCCGCCGTCGCAGACGGTGAATTTCGACTTCGCCGTGATCGGCCCGAGCGAAACCGAGGGCGGTATCGGCGTGCGCGTGACCGCGGCCAACAGCGATCGCGTGCAGGAGCGCGTCACCGCTGCCGAGATGGCAGGCCTGCGCCCGCAGGTCATGGACGTCGAGGAATACGCGGTGCAGCGGACCATCGTGCAGATGCTCGGCGTGCCGAGCGAAATGTCCGAAGCCGATGCACGCGCGCTGCCCGTGGTGGCCGTCGTCCACCTGGGCGGCAGCCGTTCCAAGGCCATCTTCTACCAGGGCTGGAAAGAGCTGTACGAGCAACCCCTGAACAGCTACGGCGACCAGCTCACGCAGAGCGCCGCGCGCATGTTCACGCTCGACGCGCTCAAGGCCGAGATCAAGAAGCGCAAGAACACGCTGCCGGAAGCCTGGCGCGCCCAGCTGCTCAAGCCGTCGCTCGAAGCGCTGGCCATGGAAGTGCAGGCCGCGGTGGGCAACTTCATCGCGAGTTCGAGCCTCGGCCGGGTCGACGAGATCCTGCTGTCCGGCGGCCATGCGTCGCTGGTCGGCGTGCAGGCGGCCATCCAGCAGCAGACCCAGATCACCACCACGCTGGCGAACCCGTTCGCCAACATGGTCACCAACGGCAAGGTCAACGAGCGCTATCTGCAGCGTGACCTGCCGGCGTATATCGTCAGCGCCGGACTGGCATTGCGCGGCCTGCAATAACGCACACCGGGGGAATCCGAATGTCTACGAACACGCTCCCATCGGTCAACCTGCTGCCCTACCACGAAGCCCGCAAGGCTGCCCGACGCAAGCGCGTCTACGGGATCCTTGGCGGCGCGGCCGCGGGTGGGGCGCTGGTGGTGCTCCTGGGCGGGCTTTATATCGACCGCCAGACCGAATCGGTGGTCGCGCTGAACCAGGTCCTGGCCGCGGAAAACGCCCGGCTGGACGGCCAGATCCGCGAAGTCAACACACTCAAGAAAGACATCGATGCCCTGCTGCAACGCCAGCAGGCCGTGGAAAGCCTGCAGACCGAACGCAACCGCCCGGTGCAGCTGCTTGAAGAGCTGGTGCGCCAGGTGCCGGAAGGCGTCTACCTGACGAGCCTGAAGCAGACCGGCGAGACCTTCACGATTGCCGGCGTGGCGCAGTCCAACGAGCGCATTTCCGAGCTCTTGCGCAATGTTGGCGCGGTGCCCTGGCTCGACAAGGCCGAGCTGGTCGAGTCCAAGGCGGTGACGATGACCAACAACCTGCGCGAGCAGCGCCGCCTGTTCGATTTCTCCATGCGCTTCGCCTACCGCGCTCCCGAAACGCCGGCCGACAAGAAGAATGGACCGGCCCAACCGGCCAAGGCGCCGGCAGCCAACGGAAAGGCCTGACCATGGCGCTCAACTCCGAAATCAACCTGTCGGACCTGGCCGGCCAGTTCCGCGGGCTCAACATGAACGAGCCCGAGACCTGGCCGATGGCGCCGCGCGTGGCTTTCGCCATCGCGGCGGCGGCGGTGGTGCTGCTGCTCGGGTGGCAGTTCTACTGGAGCGGGAAGTCCGAAGAGCTGGACCGCCAGCGCGCCGAACAGGAGACCCTCAAGCAGGCTTACCAGTCCAAGGTCGCGCAAGTGGCCAACCTCGAGGCGCTGCGTGCGCAGAAGAAGCAGGTTGAGCAGCGTGTCGCGCAGCTTGAACGCCAGCTTCCCAACAAGACCGAAATGGATGCCCTGCTGGCCGACGTCAACCACGCCGGGGTGGCGCGCGGCCTGCAGTTCGAACTGTTCAAGCCGCAAGCCGCCGTGCTCAAGCCTTACTTCGCCGAGATCCCGGTGAACCTGAAGGTGACGGGCCGCTACCACGATGTCGCGCAGTTCAACGCCGATGTCGCCGCCCTGTCGCGGATCGTGTCGATGCAGAACCTGCAGCTTGCCAATACCAAGGATGGCGCGCTGACCATGGAGGCGGTCGCGATGGCCTACCGCACGCTGGACCCTGACGAGCAGGCCGCGCAACGCAAGGCTGCCGCCAACGCCGCCAAGCCGGCCGGAGGTGCCAAATGAGCCGCCGCGCGAGCCTTTCCCTGCATCGCGCCGGCGTGTTCGCCATGGCCGCGCTGGCTGCCGGCCTGCTCGGCGCATGCGGCTCCGGCGACGAACAGGCGCTGCACCAGTGGATGGACGCCACGCGCAAGGCCAAGGCCCAGCCACCCGCACCGCTGCCCGAGCCCAAGCCCTACGTGCCGCGCGAATACGCCGGACGTAGCGCGCCCGAGCCGTTCGCGCAGACCAAGATCGGCGAACTCAACAAGATGATGGCGGAGTCGCCCGAAGCCGGCCGGCGTCGCGAGCCGCTGGAGGACTATCCGCTCGAAAACTTCAAGATGCTCGGCATGATGAAGAAGAACGGCGAGACCTTCGGCATCGTTCGAGTTGATAACAAGATCCACCACGTAAAGGTGGGTCAGTATCTCGGCCAGAGCTACGGCCGGGTGGTCCGCATCACCGATCAGGAGATCGTGTTGCGCGAATTGGTCCGGGAAGGGGTATCCGAGTGGAAAGAGAAAATGACCAGCCTGAAGCTGGAGGTGTCGGCATGACCCTGGGTCGCTGGTACCGGGCGCTTGCGGGCGCGGCAACAATGGCTCTGGTGCTGGCCTCTCCGGCCGCGCTGGCTCAGACAAACCAGGTGAAGGCGGTCGACTCCAGTGTCGTGGGCGAGCAGACCGTGTTCACCATCGACCTGCAGTCGCCGCCGGCGCAAAAGCCGGTCGACTTCACGACGCAGAATCCGGCGCGCATCGCGATCGATTTCTTCGACACCGCCTTCGCTGCCGGACGCGCCCAGTATGACTACGGCGGCAAGTTGCTGCGCGCCGCCAACGTCATGCAGATCGGCAACCGTACGCGCGTGGTGCTGGACCTGACGCGCACGGCGACCTACCGCACCGAAGTCCGCGGCAACCAGTTCGTGGTGCTGCTGGACAACGTCGCACCCGCGGCCAAGGCGGCCGCGCCCACCTTCGCCGCGCCTTCCGCACCGGCCGCGGCTGCGGTGGGGCGTGCCTCCGTGCGCAATATCGACTTCCGTCGCGGCGCGGACGGCGCAGGACGCGTGGTGGTTGACCTGTCCTCGCGCGAATCCGGCATCAATATCGCGCAGCAGGGCCAGAACGTGGTGGTCGACTTCCTCGGCACCTCGCTGCCCGACAACCTGCGCCGCCGCTTCGACGTCAGCGACTTCGGCACGCCGGTGCAGGGCATGCGCGCCACGGACACCAGCGGCAATACGCGCCTGACTATCGAGCCGCGCGGCAACTGGGAGTACAGCTCCTACCAGACCGACACCCAGTTCGTGGTTGAAGTGCGCCCCGTCAAGGAAGATCCGACCAAGCTGATCAGTGGTCCGGGCTACCGTGGCGAGCGCCTGTCGCTCAACTTCCAGAACATCGACATCCGCTCGCTGCTGCAGGTGTTTGCCGATTTCACCAACCTGAACATCATCACCAGCGACACCGTGCAGGGCAATATCACGCTGCGTCTCAAGGACGTGCCGTGGGACCAGGCCTTGCAGATCGTGATGGATGCCAAGGGGCTGGCTTCGCGCCGCAACGGCAATGTGCTGTGGGTGGCGCCCAAGGCAGAGCTGGCGACCAAGGAAAAGCTCGAGCTGGAGGCGCAGCAGCAGATCAACGACCTGGAACCCATCCGCAGCCAGGTGTATCAGCTGAACTACCAGCGTGCCGAAGACGTGCGCAAGATGCTGCTGGGCCTGGCCACGGGGGCGCCCGGCGCGGCGGCGGCCCCGGCCATTGGCGTCGGTGGCGCTGCCGGCCTGGCGACGCGCATGCTGTCCAAGCGCGGTTCGCTGACCGCGGATGCCCGCACCAACCAGCTGTTCGTATCGGACATTTCGAGCAAGCTCGAGGAAGTGCAGAACTTCCTCGTCAAGATCGACATCCCGGTACGCCAGGTCATCATCGAGGCGCGCATCGTCGAGGCGACCGATACGTTCAGCCGCAACCTTGGTGTCAAGCTCGGCTTCGCCGGCCAGTACAACAACGCCAAGGTGGGGAACACCTACGGCAACGTGCTGCCCGGCGCCACGTCCGACAACGGCCCGTTCCTGAGCCTGCCGGCAGCCGCCATCAACGGCGCGAACCCGGCGAACATCGCGGTCAGCATCTTCAACAGCGCGGCCACCAAGTTCCTGGCGCTCGAACTCTCGGCGCTGGAAGCGGACGGCAAGGGCAAGATCATCTCCAGCCCGCGCGTGGTGACGGCCAACAACATCAAGGCCTTGATCGAGCAGGGCACGGAACTGCCCTACCAGGCGGCGACATCCAGCGGCGCCACGTCGGTCCAGTTCCGCAAGGCCAACCTGAAGCTCGAGGTGACACCGCAGATCACGCCCGAGGGCAATGTGCTGCTTGACGTCGATGTGAACAAGGACAGCGTGGGTATCCAGACCACGTCGGGCTTTGCCATCGACACCAAGCACGTGCAGACCCAGGTGCTGGTCGACAACGGCGGCACGGTGGTCATCGGCGGTATCTACACGCAGACCGAGTCCAACGACACCGACAAAGTGCCGTTCCTGGGGGATATCCCCGTGCTCGGCTACTTGTTCAAGAGCAACGCCAAGGTGCGCAACCGTACCGAACTCCTGGTATTCCTGACGCCGCGTGTCCTGAACGAGAGCGTCACGCTGAAATGACGCTCGCCCCGGCGCGAATGCGGCGTAATTGGCGCCCGGGACGCTGGATGCAGTAGACTGCAAGGCCGCATCGACCGATGCGGCCTTTTTTTGTCCGTGACGACCCATCGCACGGCCATGCCGCATCCGACACTTGCCGCATGCGGCCCAACATAAGAAGATGATGCAGTTTCCAACGGGGGAGGACGGACCGGAATCCGTATTCCCAAGCGACAATCCAGTGACAGCCTTGCCGACGGCCACCGAGACCGGCCGTCCCAATCTCTTCTTCGTCGGCCTGATGGGCGCCGGCAAGACTACCGTGGGCCGGACGGTCGCTCGGCGCCTGCACTATCCGTTCTTCGATTCCGACCATGAGCTGGAAGCGCACTGCGGCGTGCGCATCCCGGTGATCTTCGAGGTCGAGGGCGAGGAAGGTTTCCGCGACCGCGAGGCTGCGATGATCAGCGAGCTGACCGCGCGCAGCGGCATCGTGCTGGCCACCGGCGGCGGCGCGGTGCTGCGGGCGGAAAACCGCGAACTGCTCAAATCCCGCGGCACCGTGGTCTACCTGCGCGCCAGCCCGCATGACCTGTGGCTGCGCACCCGGCACGACCGCAACCGCCCGCTGCTGCAGACCGACGATCCGAAGGGCAAGCTGGAAGCGCTCTACGCCGCGCGCGACCCGCTGTACCGCGAGGTGGCCGATTTCATCATCGAGACCGGCAAGCCCTCGGTGGCGCAGCTTGCTAATATGGTCTTGATGCAACTGGAAATGGCCGGTTTTCGCATCGATCCGGCCCCCGACGCGCCGGAACAGCCGGCTAACGATACGCATCCATGATCACGCTACAAGTCGACCTGGGAGAGCGCAGCTATCCCATCCATATCGGTACCGGCCTGCTCGGCAACGCCGAACTGCTGCGCCCGCATGTGCGCGGCCAGCATGCCGTCATTGTTACGAATGAAACCGTCGGCCCGCTCTACGCGGCCCCCGTGGAAGCCAGCCTGAAGGCGCTCGGCAAGACCGTGCGGGTGGTGACGCTGCCCGATGGCGAGGCTTTCAAGCAGTGGGAAACGCTCAACCTGATCTTTGACGCGCTGCTGTCGGCCGGCGCTGACCGCAAAACCACGCTGATCGCGCTGGGCGGCGGGGTGGTCGGCGACATGACCGGCTTTGCCGCAGCCTGCTACATGCGCGGCGTGCCGTTCGTGCAGGTGCCGACCACGCTGCTGTCGCAGGTGGATTCGTCCGTGGGCGGCAAGACCGGCATCAACCATCCGCTAGGCAAGAACATGATCGGCGCGTTTCACCAGCCGAATGCGGTGATCGCCGATATCGACACGCTGCGCACGCTGCCCCCGCGCGAGCTGGCGGCGGGCATGGCCGAAGTCATCAAGCACGGCGCGATTGCCGATGCGGAGTACTTTGCCTGGATCGAGCGCAATATCGCCGCGCTGAACCAGTGCGACCCGGACCTGATGGCCCTGGCGGTGCAACGCTCCTGCGAAATCAAGGCGGGCGTGGTGGCCCAGGACGAGCGCGAAGGCGGCCTGCGCGCCATCCTGAATTTCGGCCACACTTTCGGCCACGCGATTGAAGCAGGCATGGGCTATGGCGAATGGCTCCATGGCGAAGCGGTCGGCTGCGGCATGGTGATGGCGGCTGAACTGTCGCACCGCCTCGGTTTCATCGACACGGAAACGCGCGCACGCATCCGCGAACTGACGCAGAAGGCGATGCTGCCCATCGTCGCGCCGGAACTGGGCACCGATCGCTATATCGAACTGATGAAGGTGGACAAGAAGGCCGAAGCCGGCAGCATCAAGTTCATCCTGCTGAAGAAGCTTGGCGACGCGTTCATCACCACGGTTCCCGATGCCGACCTGCGCGCGACGTTGGCGCAGGCCGTGCTCAAACCTCCCACCGAGGCCTCGGTCGCGTGAGCGATCGGTTATGCCTCGCAACCCCGACCCCGCCTACGGATTGCCGCATGACCGACCTTGAAAGCCATCTCGCTCCCTACGCCGCCCGCTCCGCGCAGACGCGCGGACGGGTCCATGCCGAGTCCGCATCGTCGTCGCGCAGCGAATTCCAGCGCGATCGGGACCGCGTCATCCACAGTACGGCCTTCCGCAGGCTCGAGTACAAGACCCAGGTCTTCGTCAACCATGAGGGCGACCTGTTCCGCACGCGGCTGACACACAGCCTGGAAGTGGCGCAGATTGCCCGTTCGATCGCGCGCAACCTGCGCCTGAACGAGGATCTCGTCGAGGCGATCTCGCTGGCGCACGACCTCGGTCACACGCCATTTGGCCACGCCGGCCAGGACGCCCTCAATGCCTGCATGAAGAACCACGGCGGCTTCGAGCACAACCTGCAGAGCCTGCTGGTGGTGGACGAGCTGGAAGAGCGCTATGGCGGCTTCAATGGCCTGAACCTGACGTTCGAGACGCGAGAGGGCATCCTCAAGCATTGTTCGCGCGTCAACGCCGCGGCGCTGGGCGAACTGGGCCGGCGCTTCCTGGAAGGCGCGCAGCCATCGCTGGAGGCGCAGCTGGCCAACCTGGCCGACGAGATCGCCTACAACAACCACGATATCGACGATGGCCTGCGCTCGGGGCTCCTGACGCTTGAGCAGCTCGACGAAGTGCCGATGTGGGGACGCCACCGTGCCGAAGTGGCCGCAGCCTTCCCGGGCATCAACGGCCGCCGCGCCATCAACGAAACCGTGCGGCGCATGATCAACACGCTGATCGTGGACCTGATCGAGACCACCAGCCGGAATATCGCCGCGGCGAACCCGCGCTCGATCGAGGCGGTTCGCTCGGCGGGGCCGCTGATCGGGTTCAGCGCGCAGATTCACGAAGAGGCGGCGGCACTCAAGCGCTTCCTGTTCCGGCACCTGTACCGGCATTACCTGGTCATGCGCATGTCGTCGAAGGCGCAGCGCATCGTCTCCGACCTGTTCGGAGCCTTCATGTCCGATTCCCGCCTGCTGCCGCCGCAATACCAGGCGCCGCATGGCGGGGACCAGTCGCGGCTGATCGCGAACTACATCGCGGGCATGACCGACCGCTACGCCATCCGTGAGCACCGCCGCATTTTTGCGGTCAGCGAAGGCGACTAACCCCATCCTTTGTGGGGCGCGGCGGGCAAAATCGTGCCCGAAAAAATTGGGGACGGATCAGGCTATCATTCAGGGCAACCCGGTCCTGATCTCTGCAGCTTCCCGATGGCACGACTTCCCCGCTTTTCCCCGGCCGGCCTGCCGGCGCTTGTGTTGCAACGCGGCAACAACCGGCAACCCGTCTTCCTGGGGCCGGACGATTACTTGCACTACCTGGACAGCCTGCGCATGGCCGCGCGGGAATACGACCTGGCGATCCACGCCTATGGTTTGCGACCTAATCACATCCACCTTGTGGCGACGCCCCGCGGCGCCGACTCGCTGAGCCTGACCATGCAGGCGGTGGGGCGACGCTACGCGCGCTACTTCAATCGCACCGCTGGACGGACGGGCACGCTGTGGGAAGGGCGCTTCCGGTCCGCCGTGTTCGATCCTGCCGCGTGGATGCTGCCGGCGCTGCTATACACCGAGGGCAACGCCATGCGGGCTGGCGAAGTCATGTCGCCGGAAGCCGACCGGTGGAGCAGCCACCGCCATCATGTCGGCATCGAGGCCAGCGCACTCGTGAGCGATCACTCAGCCTACTGGGGCCTCGGCAATACGCCGTTCGAGCGGCAGTCGAACTACCGGTCGCTGAGCAATGAAGGTCTCTCCGGCCGAACCCTTGCCAGGTTGCGCAAGCACGCCCACAGCGGCTGGCCTCTGGGAGACGAGGCTTTCCTTGCCCAACTGGAACGCCAGAGTGCGCGACGCGTACAGCCTTTGCCGAAAGGCCGTCCGAAACGCGAACAGTCGGCCGACCCGAGTCACGAGGACGCATCGGTGGCTTAGGGAGCCGTGGAGTTGATGAGGCGCCACATCGAGACAACGGCTAGCGCATTTAATGTGTCCCCATTTAATTGAATCTTCAAAACTGGTCGTTTTTAAATGTGTTCTGACCCCATTTAAAAATTTTGCGGCGCCGACGGTATTCCCATATAGTTGCCCCACCCACAGTAATTGTGCGGCGCGTCACGCTCGTGTACGCCGCTGCGGTTCCCGTAGTCCCCTGACAGCAGATGAGCCGGTCCAAACCGGCCCACCCGGCGGATATTGTGTCCGGCGCGCAGGCAGAATGCGGTTACCCCTTCGGTCTACCCGGCATTCCGCGCAGCCTTCACCGGAATTCAGCCCGTGGACCAATCGCAAAACCATCCGGCCCAGGAACTGGCCCAGGCGCAGACCAGCGCCACTTCCACTGACATCGCCCTGCGTCCGCAAGCGCAAGGCATGTATGACCCGACCAACGAGCACGATGCCTGCGGCGTCGGCATGGTCGCGCATATCAAGGGCAAGAAGACCCACGAGATCGTCAGCCAGGGCCTGAAGATCCTCGAGAACCTGGACCACCGGGGTGCGGTCGGCGCGGATGCGCTGATGGGCGACGGCGCCGGCATCCTGATCCAGATCCCCGACCAGTTCTATCGCGAAGAGATGGCCGCGCAAGGCGTGAGCCTGCCGCCCGCCGGCGAATACGGCGTGGGCATGATCTTCCTGCCGAAGGAACACGCCTCGCGCCTGGCCTGCGAACAGGAACTGGAACGCACGGTTCGCCTGGAAGGCCAGGTCGTGCTGGGCTGGCGCGACGTGCCGGTCGACGCCAACATGCCGATGTCGCCGACGGTCCGCAAGACCGAGCCGGTCATCCGCCAGATCTTCATCGGTCGCGGCCGCGACATCATGACGACGGACGCGCTGGAACGTAAGCTGTACGTCATCCGCAAGACCGCCAGCCACGCCATCCAGGCGCTCAAGCTTAAGCACGGCAAAGAATACTTCGTGCCGTCGATGTCGGCGCGCACGGTGGTGTACAAGGGCCTGCTGCTGGCCAACCAGGTCGGTGAGTACTACCTGGACCTGCAGGACCAGCGCGCCGTGTCGGCCCTGGCCCTGGTGCACCAGCGCTTCTCGACCAACACCTTCCCGGCCTGGGAACTGGCCCACCCGTACCGCATGGTCGCCCACAACGGTGAAATCAACACCGTGAAGGGCAACGTGAACTGGATCAACGCCCGTACCGGTGCGATCTCGTCGCCGGTGCTCGGCGACGACCTGCCCAAGCTGTGGCCGCTGATCTACCCGGGCCAGTCCGACACCGCATCGTTCGACAATTGCCTCGAACTGCTGACGATGGCCGGCTACCCGCTCGTCCACGCGATGATGATGATGATCCCGGAAGCCTGGGAACAGCACACGCTGATGGACGACAACCGTCGCGCCTTCTACGAGTACCACGCCGCCATGATGGAGCCGTGGGACGGCCCGGCCGCGATCTGCTTTACCGACGGCCGCCAGATCGGCGCCACGCTGGACCGTAACGGCCTGCGTCCGGCCCGCTTCTACGTGACCGAGGACGACATCGTCGTGCTGGCCTCGGAAGCCGGCGTGCTGCCGTTCCCCGAGTCGCGCATCGTCGAAAAGTGGCGCCTGCAGCCGGGCAAGATGTTCCTGATCGACATGGAGCAGGGCCGCATCATCGACGACAAGGAACTCAAGGACAACCTCGCCAACGCCAAGCCGTACAAGAGCTGGATCGACGCCGTCCGCATCAAGCTGGACGAGATCGATGCCAAGCCCGAAGACGTCGCCGCCGAGAAGAAGCCGGTGGCCAAGCTGCTGGACCGCCAGCAGTCGTTCGGCTACACGCAGGAAGACGTCAAGTTCCTGATGGCGCCGATGGCGCTGTCGGGCGAGGAAGCCACCGGCTCGATGGGCAATGACTCGCCGCTGGCCGTGCTGTCGTCGAAGAACAAGACGCTGTACCACTACTTCCGCCAGCTGTTCGCCCAGGTGACCAACCCGCCGATCGACCCGATCCGCGAAAACATGGTGATGTCGCTGGTGTCGTTCATCGGCCCGAAGCCGAACCTGCTCGAGCTGAACAACATCAACCCGCCGATGCGCCTCGAAGTGTCCCAGCCGGTGCTGGACTTCAAGGACATCGCCAAGATCCGCAACATCGAGCACTACACCGGCGGCAAGTTCCGCTCGTACGAACTGAACATCTGCTACCCGACCGCGTGGGGCAAGGAAGGCATCGAAGCGCGCCTGGCCTCGCTGTGCGCCGAAGCCGTGGATGCCGTGCGTTCGGGCTACAACATCCTGATCGTCACTGACCGCCGCGTCGACGCCGACCAGGTCGCGATTCCCGCGCTGCTGGCCACCTCCGCGATCCACCACCACCTGGTGGAGAAGGGCCTGCGCACGTCCACCGGCCTGGTGGTCGAGACCGGCACCGCGCGTGAAGTGCACCACTTCGCGCTGCTGGCCGGCTACGGCGCCGAAGCCGTGCATCCGTACCTGGCCATGGAAACGCTGGCCGACATGGCCGCCGACCTGTCGGGCGACCTGTCCGCCGAGAAGGCGATCAAGAACTTCGTCAAGGCGATCGGCAAGGGCCTGTTCAAGGTGATGTCCAAGATGGGCATCTCCACGTACATGTCGTACACCGGCGCGCAGATCTTCGAAGCGATCGGCCTGTCGCGCGAACTGGTGCAGAAGTACTTCCACGGCACGCCGTCGAACGTCGAAGGCATCGGCATCTTCGAGGTGGCCGAGGAAGCGCTGCGCCTGCACAAGGACGCGTTTGGCAACAGCCCGGTGCTGGACAACATGCTCGACACCGGCGGCGAATACGCATTCCGTATCCGCGGCGAAGAGCATATGTGGACCCCGGACTCGATCGCCAAGCTGCAGCACTCGGTGCGCGCCGACGACGGCAAGGGCGCCTACCAGACGTACAAGGAATACGCCAACATCATCAACGACCAGAGCAAGCGCCACATGACGCTGCGTGGTCTGTTCGAGTTCAAGGTCGATCCGGCCAAGGCGATTCCGCTGGAAGAAGTCGAGCCCGCCAAGGAAATCGTGCGACGCTTCGCCACCGGCGCAATGTCGCTGGGTTCGATCTCGACCGAAGCCCATGCCACGCTGGCCGTGGCGATGAACCGCATCGGCGGCAAGTCGAACACCGGCGAAGGCGGCGAGGACGAGAAGCGCTACCGCAATGAACTGCGCGGCATCCCCATCAAGCAGGGCGACAGCCTGAAGAGCCTGCTGGGCGACGTGATCGAGGCCGACCTGCCGCTGCAGGACGGCGACTCGCTGCGCTCGAAGATCAAGCAGGTGGCGTCGGGCCGTTTCGGCGTGACCGCCGAGTACCTGGCCTCCGCCGACCAGATCCAGATCAAGATGGCGCAGGGCGCCAAGCCGGGCGAAGGCGGCCAGCTGCCGGGCCACAAGGTCTCGGACTACATCGGCAAGCTGCGTTACTCGGTGCCGGGCGTGGGCCTGATCTCGCCGCCGCCGCACCACGACATCTACTCGATCGAGGACCTGGCGCAACTGATCCACGACCTGAAGAACGTCAACCCGTCGTCGGATATCTCGGTCAAGCTGGTGTCCGAAGTGGGCGTCGGCACGGTGGCTGCCGGTGTGTCCAAGGCCAAGGCCGATCACGTCGTGATCGCCGGCCATGACGGCGGCACCGGTGCCTCGCCGTGGTCGTCGATCAAGCACGCCGGCTCGCCGTGGGAACTGGGCCTGGCCGAAACGCAGCAGACGCTGCTGCTCAACGGCCTGCGCAACCGCATCCGCGTGCAGGCCGACGGCCAGATGAAGACCGGCCGCGACGTCGTCATCGGCGCGCTGCTGGGCGCCGACGAGTTCGGTTTCGCCACGGCGCCGCTGGTTGCCGAGGGCTGCATCATGATGCGCAAGTGCCACCTGAACACCTGCCCGGTGGGCGTGGCCACGCAAGATCCGCAGCTGCGCAAGAAGTTCCAGGGCAAGCCGGAACACGTGGTCAACTTCTTCTTCTTTGTCGCCGAGGAAGCCCGCGAGATCATGGCCCAGCTGGGCATCCGCACCTTCGACGAACTGATCGGCCGCGCCGACCTGCTCGACACCAAGGCCGGCATCGAACACTGGAAGGCGCGCGGCCTGGACTTCGGCCGCATCTTCCACCAGGTGGCACTGCCGGCGGACACGCCGCTGTTCCACACCGACGTGCAGGACCACGGCCTGTCGGCCGAAGCCGGCAAGGCGCTGGACCACGTGCTGATCGCCAAGGCACGTCCGGCGATCGAGAAGGGCGAACGCGTGTCGTTCATCCAGCCGGTCAAGAACGTGAACCGCACCGTCGGCGCGATGCTGTCGGGCGTGGTGGCCAAGCAGTACGGCCACGAGGGCCTGCCGGACGACACCATCCACATCCAGCTGCAAGGCACCGCCGGCCAGTCGTTCGGCGCGTTCCTGGCGCACGGCATCACGCTGGACCTGGTTGGCGACGGCAACGACTACGTCGGCAAGGGCCTGTCGGGTGGCCGCGTGATCGTGCGCGCTCCGCACGAGTTCCGCGGCGACCCGACCCGCAACATCATCGTCGGCAACACCGTGCTGTACGGCGCGATTGCCGGTGAAGCGTTCTTCAACGGCGTGGCCGGCGAGCGCTTCGCGGTGCGCAACTCGGGCGCTTCGGCGGTCGTGGAAGGCACCGGCGACCACGGTTGCGAGTACATGACCGGCGGTACCGTGGTGGTGCTGGGCGGCACCGGCCGCAACTTCGCGGCGGGCATGTCGGGTGGCGTGGCCTACGTCTATGACGAGGACGGCCTGTTCGACAAGCGCTGCAACACCTCGATGGTCGCACTGGAAGCGGTGCTGGCCGCGGCCGACCAGGAGAAGGGCCAGAGCCCGTCTTCGTGGCACAAGCTCAACGGCACGCGCCAGCTTGACGAAGTCATCCTGCGCAACCTGATCGAGCAGCACTTCCGCTACACCGGTTCGGAGCGCGCCAAGGCGCTGCTGGCGGACTGGACCACGGCGCGCCGCAAGTTCGTCAAGGTCTTCCCGACCGAGTACAAGCGCGCGCTGGGCGAGATGTACGCCAAGGAACAGGCTGCCCGCGACAGCGACCGCGAAGCCATCGCCGCCTGATCCGCGGCACCACGAGACAGGGGCCGCAGGCAGGGCAACACCGGCGGCGGTCCCGACAAGATACTGACCTCACAGCAAGGCCGGCCACGCCGGTCTTGCCAGCAAGACCAAGGACGCAACATGGGTAAGGCGACTGGCTTTCTCGAATTTCCGCGCCAGAACGAAGGCTACGAAGCGGTAGTCAAGCGCGTGAAGCACTACAAGGAATTCGTGTTCGCGCTGTCCGACAGCGAAGCGAAGCTCCAGGGTGCGCGCTGCATGGACTGCGGCATCCCGTTCTGCAATAACGGCTGCCCGGTCAACAACATCATTCCGGACTTCAACGACCTGGTGTACCGCCAGGACTGGAAGAGCGCCATCGAGGTGCTGCACCAGACCAACAACTTCCCCGAGTTCACGGGCCGCATCTGCCCGGCACCGTGCGAGGCCGCCTGCACGCTGGGCATCAACGAGCTGCCCGTCGGCATCAAGTCGATCGAGCACGCCATCATCGACAAGGCCTGGGAAGAGGGCTGGGTCGCGCCCCAGGCGCCGAAGCACAAGACCGGCAAGACCGTGGCCGTGGTCGGCTCCGGCCCTGCAGGCATGGCTGCAGCACAGCAACTGGCGCGCGCCGGCCATGACGTGACCGTGTTCGAGAAGAACGACCGCATCGGCGGCCTGCTGCGCTACGGCATCCCCGACTTCAAGATGGAGAAGACGCTGATCGACCGCCGCATCGAGCAGATGCAGGCCGAAGGCGTGACCTTCCGCGCCGGCGTGATGGTGACCGACGGCGCGCTGCCGGCCGGCATCAAGAACTACGCCCGCGAAACCATCTCGGCCAAGGACCTGATGGACCAGTTCGACGCCGTCGTGCTGGCCGGTGGTTCGGAAGTGCCGCGCGACCTGCCGGTGCCGGGCCGCGACCTGGACGGCATCCACTTCGCGCTGGAATTCCTGATTCCGCAGAACAAGGAAGTGGCGGGCGACGGCGAGAACAATATCCGCGCCGAAGGCAAGAACGTGATCGTGATCGGCGGTGGCGATACGGGTTCCGACTGCGTCGGCACCTCGAACCGCCATGGCGCCACCTCGGTGAACCAGTTCGAACTGCTGCCGCAGCCGCCGGAAGAAGAGAACAAGCCGCTGGTGTGGCCGTACTGGCCGATCAAGCTGCGCACCTCGTCGTCGCACGAAGAAGGCTGCGACCGCGACTGGTCCGTCGCCACCAAGGAATTCATCGGCGAGAACGGCAAGGTCACCGCGCTGAAGGCCTGCCGCGTCGAGTGGAAGGATGGCAGGATGCAGGAAGTGCCGGGCAGCGAGTTCATCCTGCCGGCCGACCTGGTGCTGCTGGCCATGGGCTTCACCAACCCGGTGGGTTCGATGCTGGACGCATTCGGTGTCGACACCGATGCGCGCAAGAACGCCAAGGCCGCCACCGAGGGCGAGCGCGCCTACCAGACCAATGTGCCGAAGGTGTTCGCCGCTGGCGACGTGCGCCGCGGCCAGTCGCTGGTGGTGTGGGCCATCCGCGAAGGCCGCCAGGCTGCGCGTTCGGTCGATGCGTTCCTGATGGGGCATTCGGAACTGCCGCGCTGATCGCCTTGTCGCGACGGACGAAAAACCCGCCTGTGCGAGCCAGGCGGGTTTTTTCTTTTTCCGTCGGAGGTATCAGGCGTCCAGTGCGCGTTCCATGATCAGCGCACCCGGACCATAGCAGGCGAGCTTGCCGGCATGCACGGCGGCCTCTTGGGCTGCCATCGGCGCGTACCCAAGCCTGCGCCACCAGTCTGCCGCAGCCTGCACCGCGATCAGCCGCGAATGCCGCAGACCTGCTTCCAATGCAGCCTGCAAGGCCGCCTCATGGAGCCTTGGCGCGAGGCCGCTTCCGCGTCCTGCCGGTGCCACGGCCATGTCGTGGACAAACCAGGTCATGGCCGGGCCCGGCCGGTCGTCCGTGGATGGCTCCAGGATGCCGTCGAGCGGCGGCAGGCTGCCCCGTGGCCAAGGGTGGGTGAAAAGGTAGCCCGCCAGGGCCTGATCGCCGCTGGAAATCGCCACCATGCAGGTCTCTGGAGAGAGCGTTAATCGACTGGCGAGGGCCTCAATGCCCTCGAGCAGGTTGGCGGGATAGCACTGCGCCTGGATCTCGAGCACGCCATCCAGGTCTGCGGCGGTCATGCGCCGCACAAGAAAATCTGACATCGCGCCATTGTAGGTGTTTGCGTAAAGATGCCAGACGTTCCTCTAGGCTCCCAATCAATTACAGGGTTCTCCCGCGCTATGGTTTACGTGCCTGTGTCCTCCCGGAGGTTGTTCGTACAATTTACAAAAACAATAATCGGAAACCGCCTCGGATCCTTTTTCCGCCGACCCGTATGCGGTCCTGCTCAGCGGGACGCGCCGGAGAAAATTGATGTCCGAAGTACGCACTTTGTCGCGGCTTTGGCGAGGTAAAGCGAAGTTGGTGCTTCCTGCTGCCATCCGGAATGCTGCAGTGGCGTGGTTTGGGGTGTTGACCGCCTTGCTGGCGGCTGGGACGCCTTTTGCCGCGCAGGCCGTATCGACGGCCACCGCCTCGGCGCCGACCGCTATGGCGCGGACGATGTCGTTTCCGGCGCGGCCGGTGCGACTGATCGTCCCGTTTCCCGCGGGCGGCGTGGCCGATGCCATCGCGCGCCTGCTTGCCGAGCGGCTCTCGGCCCGGCTCGGTGTTCCTGTGGATGTGGACAACCGGCCCGGCGCGGCCGGTACCACGGCCGGCGATGTCGTGGCCAAGTCGAGTTCGGACGGGCACACCTTGCTATTCCACCAGGCCAACATGCTGATCCAGCCCGGACTGGAGCCAGTGCCGTATGACGTGGTGCGCGATTTCACGCCGGTCGCCCGCGTGGCCACCACGCCGCTCTTCCTGGTCATCGACGGCCGCTTGCCGATGCGCACGCCGGAACAATGGGCGGTCGCGGTCAGGTCGAATCCCGGCTCGTACAGCTACGGATACGGCCAGCCGGGCAGCCCGTCCCACCTGTATGCGGAATACGCCGTGCGCGGCATCCGCAACGGCGTGCCGCTCGTGACGGCCAAGGGCGAGGGGGCGGTCGTGCAGGAGATGCTGGCCGGCCGGATCAGTGCGTGCTTCTGTTCCTATGCGGCCGTGCAGAGCCATGTCCGCAGTGGCGCCCTGCGCATGATCGGCGTGACCGGCGTATCGCGCTCGCCGCTGGCGCCGCTGGTGCCGACGCTGCAGGAATCCGGCCTGGAGGGCTATGCCGCCGCGGCCTGGTTCGGCGTGCTGGCACCGGCCAAGACGCCGCGCGCGATCGTCGCGCGGCTGGCGGTTGAGCTGGACGAGGTGATGGCGGAGCGGGAAGTCCGCGCGCGCCTGGTTGCTGCGGGCCTGACGCCGCAGCGCGATTCGCCCGAGGCGTTCGCCACCGCGATCCGCTCGGAGTCGATCCAGTGGCAGGTCATCCTGCGCGATGCCGCCCAGGGGGAGCCATAACGCTCCGGCAGCGTTCGATGTGGCGGCGGGCCCACGGCGACCTGCAGGCCTAGGTAGTAGCCCTTATAATGGCCGACTGCCCGGAACGCTGCCAACGTGACTGATTCAACCCACAATCTCGTCGAACTCAACGCGGTAGATTTTGCCTACTCGCCGGATGCCAAGCCGATCCTGACCGGCCTGACCATGCAATTCCCGCGTGGCAAGGTGATCGCGGTGATGGGTGGATCCGGCTGCGGCAAGACTACCGTCCTGCGCCTGATCGGCGGCCAGGTACGGCCGCAATCCGGTGCGGTGAAGTTCGACGGCGCCGACATCCATGCGCTGGATGTGAAGGGGCTGTACGCCGTGCGGCGCCAGATGGGGATGCTGTTCCAGTTCGGCGCGCTGTTTACGGACCTGTCGGTGTTCGATAATGTGGCTTTCCCGCTGCGCGAGCACACGGACCTGCCCGAATCGATGATCCGCGACCTGGTGCTGATGAAGCTCAATGCGGTGGGCCTGCGCGGCGCGCGCGACCTGATGCCGTCGCAGATTTCCGGCGGCATGGCGCGCCGGGTGGCCCTGGCCCGGGCCATCGCGCTGGATCCGACACTGCTGATGTACGACGAGCCCTTTGCCGGGCTCGATCCGATTTCCCTGGGACTGACCGCGCGGCTGATTCGCAGCCTCAACGACGCGCTGGGCGCGACCACGATCATCGTCTCGCACGACGTGCACGAGACCTTCCAGATCGCCGACTACGTGTACTTCATTGCCAACGGCCGCATTGCCGCGCATGGCGAGCCGGAGACTCTGCGCGCCTCGACGGATCCGTTCGTGCGCCAGTTCGTCCACGCCGAAGCCGACGGCCCGGTGCCGTTCCATTATCCCGGCCCCACGCTGGCCGAAGACTTTGCCGGCGGAGGTGTGCGGTGACGGACTTTCTGACGTCAATCGGCGCCGCGGTCCGGCTGGGCGTCACCGGCCTTGGCCGCGCCACGCGGATGTTCTTCGCGGTGCTGGGCCTGTCGCCCGCGCTGCTGCGGCGATTCCGCCTGGTGTCCGACCAGATCTTCTTCGTCGGCAACCTGTCGCTGGTGATCATTGCCGTATCCGGCCTGTTCGTGGGTTTCGTGCTGGGCCTGCAGGGCTACTACACGCTGAACCGCTACGGGTCGGAGCAGGCGCTTGGGCTGCTGGTGGCGCTGTCGCTCGTGCGCGAACTGGGTCCGGTGGTCACCGCGCTGCTGTTTGCCGGCCGCGCCGGTACCTCGCTGACCGCCGAGATTGGCCTGATGAAGGCCGGCGAACAGCTCACGGCGATGGAGATGATGGCCGTTAACCCGTTGCAGCGCGTGATTGCCCCGCGCTTCTGGGCGGGCGTGGTGGCCATGCCGGTGCTGGCTGCAATCTTCAGCGCCGTCGGCATCCTGGGCGGCTACCTCGTCGGCGTGCAGCTGATCGGCGTGGACGCCGGCGCGTTCTGGTCGCAGATGCAGGGTGGCGTGGACGTGCGTGCCGACGTGCTCAACGGCGTGATCAAGAGCTTTGTTTTCGGCATTGCCGTGACGTTTATTGCCCTGTACCAGGGGTTCGAGGCCAAGCCTACGCCGGAAGGCGTATCGCGCGCCACGACCCGTACCGTGGTGATGGCGTCGCTGGCCGTGCTGGGGCTGGATTTCCTGCTGACCGCGCTGATGTTCAGCTGATGAACGACGGCAACGGGGCAACTGACAGGACAACGGGTAGAAAGAGATCCCAATGAAAAAAAATGCACTCGATTTCTGGGTGGGGTTGTTTGTGGTGGCGGGCTTCGTTGCCCTGCTGTTCCTCGCCCTGAAGGCTGGCAACATGAGCGCCTTCACGTTCCAGGAAACCTACGCGGTCGAAGCGCGCTTCGACAATATCGGCGGGCTCAAGCCGCGTGCACCGGTCAAGAGCGCCGGCGTGGTGGTGGGGCGCGTGGCCGCGATCCGGTTCGACGACAAGACCTACCAGGCGACCGTGGTCATGAACCTGGAGAAGCCGTACCAGTTTCCCAAGGACACCTCGGCCAAGATCCTGACCTCGGGGTTGCTGGGCGAGCAATACATCGGCCTGGAGGCGGGCGGCGATACGGCCATGCTGGCGCAGGGTTCGCGCATCACCATGACGCAATCGGCGGTGGTGCTGGAGAACCTGATCGGCCAGTTCCTCTATAACAAGGCGGCCGATGCCGGCGCCGGCGGGGGCAGCAGTGGCGGCGCGGCGAGCGCACCGGCCCTTGGCGGAGCCGCCAAATGACCGCCTCCGCCAGTACACCAGGACCCAGGCGCGCCGCGCTGGCTTTCGCGGCCAGCGCGCTGATGCTGCTGGCCGGTTGCGCCACGGGCCCGACCGCCAACCCGAAGGATCCGATCGAACCGTTCAACCGCGAGGTCTCGCGCATCAACGAGGACTTCGACAAGGGCGTGCTCAAGCCCATTGCCCAGCTTTACTCGGACTACATCCCGTCGCCGGTCCAGACTGCGGTCGACAATTTCTTTTCGAACGTCAGCGATGTCTATTCGGCGGTCAACAACCTGCTGCAGGGCAAGCCCACGCGCGCCGCTGAAGACACCATGCGGGTCGCGATCAACACCGTGCTGGGTATCGGCGGCCTGATCGATATCGCCACCCCGGGCGGCCTGCCCAAGTACAAGGAAGACTTTGGCCAGACGCTGGGCGTCTGGGGCGTGCCCGCGGGGCCGTACCTGGTGCTGCCGCTGTTCGGGCCGAGCACTGTGCGCGACACGGCCGGCATGCTGGTGGACCGGCAGATCGACCCGTCGGCCTATTTCTACCCGGTCTCGCTGCGTAATTCGCTGGTCGGGGTACGTATCGTGGCGGGCCGCGCACAGTTGCTGGGCGCGACCAACCTGCTCGAGCAGGCCGCGCTGGATAAGTACGCGTTCATGCGCGATGCGTACCTGCAGCGGCGCGAGTACCTGATCTACGACGGCAATCCTCCGAGCCGCGAGGATGACGAATCCGAGAGCGACGGCGCGGCAGCCCCTCAGTCGCCGGCACCTCAGCCGTCGGCGCACGAGCCGTCCCAGCCACCCGCCCCACCCGCCGAGGGAGCAACGCAGCCCGAGGGCCAGAACCTGCCCGTGCCGCCGGCGTCGCCGATACAGCGCTTTGTCCCGGGCGGCGGCTTGCGCATCCGCTGACCGCATGCACGCTCACCGACGCTGTGAATGCGCTGTGAGCACTGAAACAAATTGTTTTGAAGTGGCGCCGGATGCCCTGGTGCCAAAAACTCGCTGCGCCGGACTATGTTCCAATGTGCGCAAGGTCCTGGATTGCGGACGGTCAGAAATGACGGTCGATTCCGGGCAGCGAACGAATCTGACTGAGAAGGAAAATTTCATGATCAAGCGACTGTTGCTCCCCTTCCTCGCTGTAGCCGCCTTTGCCGGCGCCGCCCACGCGCAGGTTCCGGCGCAGGATGCCGCCAGCCCCGAAGCGCTCGTCAAGGCCGTCGTCAATGACGTGATGACGAGCGTCAAGAGCGATAAGGACATGCAGGGCGGCAATATTGCCAAGATCTCCGCGCTGGTCGAGCAGAAGATCCTGCCGAACGCGAACTTCCAGAAGACCACGCAGATCGCCATGGGCCGCAACTGGTCGAAGGCCACGCCCGAGCAGCAGAAGGTGATTACCGACGAGTTCAAGACGCTGCTGATCCGCACCTATGCCGGCGCCATTGCGCAGATCCGCGACCAGACCGTGCAGTACAAGCCGTATCGCGGGTCGCCGGACGACACCGATGCGACCATCCGCACCCAGGTGATCAACAAGGGCGAGCCGATCCAGCTGGACTACCGCCTCGAGAAGACCGCGCAGGGCTGGAAGGTCTATGACATCAACGTGCTGGGCGCGTGGCTGACCGAAGCCTACAAGGGCAGCTTCAACACCATCGTCGGCCAGCAGGGCGTGGATGGCGTGATCAAGACGCTGCAGGACCGCAACCGCCAGCTGGCTAACGCCAAGAGCTGATACCCCGGGTGTCGCTGCATCGCAGCACGCACCCCCGAAACTGCTCTACAATAGCCCGCACGCACATAGGCTCCCGCTTGAAGCGGGAGCTTGTGTTTTCCAGAACGCCGCTGGCTTCGCTCGAACCAACCTCCACCATGCTCTCGCTTGGCACCTCGCTGACCAACCAGAACGCCGCCGCCGTGCTGCGTGATGGCCTGTCGCGCGTGGCGCAAGGCGAAACGCAGGTAGACTGCGCCGCGCTGGCGCAGGTGGATTCGTCCGCCGTGGCCGTGCTGCTGGCCTGGCAACGCGCCGCCGCTGCGCGCCAGGGCAAGCTGTCGCTGCAGGGCGTTCCGCCGCAACTTGCCGAGCTGGCTTCGCTGTACGGTGTCGACGGTCTGCTGGGCCTGGCGCCGCAAGCGGCTTCGCATCGACATTGAACCGGCATCCCTGACCACGCGCCTCGGCCGTGGTTATCCGGATGCCCCGGCCGCCGCCTGAAACGGTGGCCGCGCCCCAAGCGGGAGTCTCCCCGCATCCCCTATAATTCCGGGTTGTTCGCCCATTCCCCCGCAGCCCCGCAACACGTCGGGGCCGGTTCAGGGTAGCCCGGGCACCAGTGCTCCAGGTTGGTCCCCATTTCCAGACGGTTGGTCCCAGGCGGGCCAGCTCCAGACATTCGGCCATGAAAGCCATCGAACTCACCGACGTTCGCAAGCGCTACAGCAACCTGCAGGCGCTCAAGGGCGTCAGCTTCACCGTCGAGCGCGGCGAATTCTTCGGGCTGCTCGGTCCCAACGGTGCCGGCAAGACCACGCTGATCTCCATCCTGGCGGGCCTGAACCGCGCGGACTCGGGCCGCGTCAGTGTGCTCGGGCACGATGTCGTGTCCGATTACCGCATGGCGCGGCGTATGCTCGGCGTGGTGCCGCAGGAACTGGTGTTCGATCCCTTCTTCACCGTGCGCGAGACGCTGCGGCTGCAGTCCGGCTACTTTGGCCTGACGCGCAATGACGACTGGATCGACGAGATCATGGCCAACCTCGATCTCACCAACAAGGCCGATGCCAATATGCGCCAGCTGTCTGGCGGCATGAAGCGGCGCGTGCTGGTGGCGCAGGCGCTGGTGCACCGTCCGCCCGTGATCGTGCTGGACGAACCTACCGCCGGCGTGGACGTGGAGTTGCGCCAGACCCTGTGGAAGTTCATTTCGCGGCTGAACCGCGAAGGGCACACCATCATCCTGACCACGCACTACCTGGAGGAGGCGGAGGCGCTGTGCGACCGCATCGCCATGCTGAAATTCGGCGAGGTCGTGGCGCTGGACCGCACCAGCAACCTGCTGACGCAGTTCGCCGGCCTGCAACTGGTGCTGACGTTCGCGCGCGGCACGCTGCCGGTGGCCCTGGAGCCATTGCGCATGCCGGCCAACCCGGGCGAGCGCGCGGTGCGACTGCGCCTGTCGGGTTATCCGGCTGTGGAACCCATCCTGGCCGCCTGCCGCGAGGCTGGCTGTGAAATCGAAGACATGGAAATCAACAAGGCCGATCTCGAAGACGTATTTGTCCAGATTATGCGGCGCGAGGGCCACATGCCCGGCGCCTTGCCCGACCAGGCCATGGAGGCCGCGGCATGAAGCAGCCTGGCGATATCGAAGTGCTCGACAGTACAAGGCTCGCGCCGATGTCCGTCGGCGGGCTGGTCGGTTTCCGGACCCTGCTCTACAAGGAAGTGCTGCGCTTCTGGAAGGTCAGCTTCCAGACCGTGGCCGCGCCCGTGCTCACGGCGGTGCTGTACCTGCTGATCTTTGGCCACGTGCTGGAAAACCGCGTCAAGGTCTATGACCAGATCAGCTACACCGCCTTCCTGGTGCCGGGCCTGGTGATGATGAGCGTGCTGCAGAACGCCTTCGCCAACAGCTCGTCGTCGCTGATCCAGTCCAAGATCACCGGCAACCTGGTGTTCGTGCTGCTGCCGCCGCTATCGCACTGGGACATGTTCGGCGCCTATGTGGTGGCATCGGTCATCCGCGGGCTGACGGTGGGCCTGGGCGTGCTGCTGGTGACCGCGTGGTTCGCCAACCTGCATTTCGCCAATGTCGGCTGGATCCTGGTGTTCGCGCTGCTTGGCGCGGGCATCCTCGGCACGCTGGGGTTGATCGCCGGTATCTGGGCCGAGAAATTCGACCAACTGGCCGCTTTTCAGAATTTCCTGATCATGCCCGCGACGTTCCTGTCGGGCGTGTTCTATTCCATCCATTCGCTGCCGGCCTTCTGGCAGGCGGTTTCCCATGCCAACCCGTTCTTCTACATGATCGACGGCTTCCGCTATGGCTTCTTCGGCGTCTCGGACGTGTCGCCGCTGTTCAGCCTGGCGGTGGTCGGCGCGGCCTTCGTGCTGCTCGCGACGCTGGCGCTGCGCCTGCTGAAGTCGGGTTTCAAGCTGCGCCACTGAAAACGCGGCCCTCCACACAGAAGAGAAGACATCATGCTGCCTACTCCGGAACAAGTCAGGGATTACATTGCCCAAGGTTTGCCCTGCGAACATCTGGAAGTCGAAGGTGACGGCCAGCACTTCTTTGCCACCATCGTCAGCAACGAATTCGATGGCAAGCGCCTGATCCAGCGTCACCAGCGCGTGTACGCCGCACTTGGCGACCGCATGCGTGCCGAGATCCATGCGCTGTCGATGAAGACGCTGACGCCGGCCGAATGGCAGGCGGGCGCCGGCAAATAAGCGGCCGGGGACGGTTTCACCGATTCGGGCTGCGTGCTATGCATGCGGCCCTCGCGATAACGACGCCGGGCGTGCTCACCCCGTCCGGCTGCAACTGACAGAACATGGACAAATTCCAGATCCAGGGCAATGGCCCGCTCAAAGGCGAGATCCGTGTTTCCGGCGCCAAGAACGCCGCGCTGCCGATCCTCTGCGCCGGCCTGCTGACGGCCGACACCGTCACGATCGACAACGTGCCGAACCTGCAGGACACGCGCACCATGCTCAAGCTGCTGCGGCAGATGGGCATGCATGCCGAGATGACCGGCGCCACGGCTACGCTGGCAGGCGCGGACATCAATTCGCCCGAGGCGCCGTATGAGCTGGTGAAGACCATGCGCGCGTCGATCCTGGTGCTCGGCCCGCTGGTCGCGCGCTTTGGCGAGGCCCGCGTCTCGCTGCCCGGCGGATGCGGCATCGGCGCGCGTCCGGTGGACCAGCACATCAAGGGCCTGCAGGCCATGGGTGCCGAGATCAATATCGAGCACGGCTTTATCCATGCCCGCGCGAGCCGCCTGAAGGGCGCCCGCGTGGTGACGGACATGATCACCGTGACCGGCACCGAAAACCTGCTGATGGCCGCGACCCTCGCCGACGGCGAGACGGTGCTGGAAAACGCCGCGCGCGAACCCGAGGTGACCGACCTTGCCGAGCTGCTCGTCAAGATGGGCGCGAAGATCGACGGCATCGGCACCGACCGGCTGATCGTGCAAGGCGTCGACAAGCTGCATGGCGCCAAGCACTCGGTGGTTGCCGACCGCATCGAGGCCGGCACCTTCCTGTGCGCGGCCGCGGCCACGCTGGGCGACCTGGTGCTGCGCGACGTTTCGCCGCTGATCCTCGACGCCGTGCTGATCAAGCTGCGCGAGGCCGGCGCCAACGTGGAAACCGGCGACGACTGGATCCGCCTGTCGATGCCGCGCCGCGCGCAGGCCGTGAGCTTCCGCACCTCGGAATACCCGGCGTTCCCGACCGACATGCAGGCGCAGTTCATGGCGCTGAACGCCGTGGCCGAAGGCACCGCACGCATTACCGAGACGATCTTCGAAAACCGCTTCATGCACGTGCAGGAGCTGAATCGCCTGGGCGCCAACATTACGGCGGAAGGCAACACGGCCGTGGTGACGGGCGTTCCGCGCCTGTCCGGCGCCACCGTGATGGCGACCGACCTGCGCGCCTCGGCGAGCCTGGTCATTGCCGGCCTGGTGGCCGACGGCGACACGGTGATCGACCGTATCTACCACCTGGACCGCGGCTACGACCGCATGGAAGACAAGCTGTCGGCGGTTGGCGCCAAGATTCGCCGCATCGCCTGAGGAAACCGATGAGTCCCGCTTTCAACGCTTCGCCCAGCCAGCTCACCCTGGCGCTTTCCAAGGGCCGCATCTTCAAGGAAACGCTGCCGCTGCTTGAAGCCGCCGGCATTCGCGTGACCGAGGATCCGGAGACTTCGCGCAAGCTGATCCTGCCGACCACCGATCCCGCGGTGCGCGTGATCATTGTGCGCGCGTCGGACGTGCCGACCTACGTGCAATACGGCGCCGCCGATTTCGGCGTGGCCGGCAAGGACGTGCTGATGGAGCACGGCATGACCGGCCTGTACGCGCCGATCGACCTGAACATCGCGCGCTGCCGCATGTCGGTGGCGGTGCCCGCCGGGTTTGACTACGCCAAGACCGTGCGCCAGGGCGCGCGGCTGGCGGTGGCGACCAAGTACGTGCAGACCGCGCGCGAGCACTTCGCCAAGAAGGGCGTGCACGTCGACCTGATCAAGCTCTATGGCTCGATGGAACTGGGCCCGCTGGTCGGCCTGTCGGATGCCATCGTCGACCTGGTCAGCACCGGCAATACGCTGCGCGCCAACAACCTGGTGGAAGTCGAAGAGATCGTGCAGATTTCGTCGCGCCTGGTGGTGAACCAGGCTGCGCTGAAGCTCAAGCGCGAACGGCTGACGCCGATTCTCGACGCGTTCGAGAAGGCATCGGCGGCGCTGGCCTGAGGCCCGCGCCCCAGAGAGGAATGGAGTCATGAACGCAACCGAAATGGACAACGTGTCGATCCGCCGGCTCGACTCCGCGGAGCCTGGCTTTGCCAAGGCGCTGCGCGAGGTGCTGGCCTTCGAGGCGGGCGAGGACGAGGCCATCGACCGCGCCGCGGCGCAGATCCTGGCCGACGTGAAGGATCGCGGCGACGCCGCCGTGCTGGAGTACACGCAGCGCTTTGACCGCGTCGAGGCCGCGTCGATGGGCGCGCTGGAAGTCTCGCAGAGCGAACTCGAAGCTGCGCTCGAAGACCTGGAGCCCAAGCGCCGCGCCGCGCTCGAAGCCGCCGCCGCGCGTGTGCGCGCCTACCACGAGAAGCAGAAGATCGAGTGCGGCAGCCACAGCTGGGAATACACCGAGGCCGACGGCACCATGCTGGGCCAGAAGGTGACGCCGCTGGACCGCGTGGGCATCTACGTGCCGGGCGGCAAGGCCGCGTATCCGTCGTCGGTGCTGATGAACGCGATTCCGGCGCGCGTGGCCGGCGTCAAGGAAATCATCATGGTCGTGCCCACGCCGGGCGGCGTGCGCAACGAACTGGTGCTGGCTGCCGCGCAGATCGCGGGCGTGGACCGGGTGTTCACGATCGGCGGCGCGCAGGCGGTCGGCGCGCTGGCCTTCGGCACGGCGACGCTGCCGCAGGTCGACAAGATCGTCGGCCCGGGCAACGCCTACGTGGCCGCCGCCAAGCGCCGCGTGTTCGGCACGGTCGGCATCGACATGATCGCGGGCCCGTCGGAAATCCTGGTGATCTGCGACGGCACGACCGATCCGGACTGGGTCGCGATGGACCTGTTCTCGCAGGCCGAGCACGATGAACTCGCGCAATCGATCCTGCTGTGTCCGGACGCCGGCTATATCGCCGAAGTCGAGGCGAGCATCCAGCGCCAACTCGACAGCATGCCGCGCCGCGAGGTGATCGCGGCCTCGATCTCGGGCCGTGGCGCGCTGGTCAAGGTGCGCGACATGGAAGAGGCCTGCGAGATCGCCAATGCGATCGCGCCGGAGCACCTGGAAATCTCCACCGAGAATCCGCGCCAGTGGAGCGAGAAGATCCGCCACGCCGGCGCCATCTTCCTGGGCCGCTATACCAGCGAATCGCTCGGCGATTACTGCGCCGGCCCCAACCACGTGCTGCCGACCTCGCGCACCGCGCGCTTCTCGTCGCCGCTGGGCGTGTACGACTTCCAGAAGCGTTCGAGCCTGATCGAGGTGAGCGAGGGCGGGGCGCAGATGCTGGGCCAGATCGCCGCCGAACTGGCGTATGGCGAAGGCCTGCAGGCCCATGCCCGCAGCGCCGAATATCGTTTCAAGCGTAGTTGAACCCATTGCTGCCGCATCGGTGCGGCAGCGCAAACAGGAGCATCCATGTCAGTCGTAGACCCTTCCCTGATCGAGCGAATCATCCGTGATGACGTGCGCGCCATGGGCGCCTACCACGTGCCGGATTCGCATGGTCTGGTGAAGCTCGATGCCATGGAGAACCCGTACCGCCTGCCGCCCGAGCTGCGCGACCAGCTGGCCGCGCGGCTCGGCGAGGTGGCGCTGAACCGCTACCCGATGCCGAGCAGCGAGGCGCTGCGCGCGAAGCTGAAGGACGTCATGCAGGTGCCCGCCGGCATGGACGTGCTGCTCGGCAACGGTTCGGATGAAATCATCAGCATGCTGGCGCTGGCCGCGGCCCGGCCCGGTGCGAAGGTGATGGCGCCTGTGCCCGGCTTCGTGATGTACGCGATGTCGGCCCAGTTCGCCGGCCTGCAGTTCGTGGGTGTGCCGCTGCGCGCGGACTTCACGCTGGACCGCGAAGCGATGCTGGCCGCCATGGCGGAGCACCAGCCTGCCATCGTCTACCTGGCCTATCCGAACAATCCGACCGGCAACCTGTTCGATGCCGCCGACATGGAGGCCATCGTCCGTGCCGCGCAGGGTCCGGTGTGCCGCAGCCTGGTGGTGGTGGACGAGGCCTACCAGCCGTTCGCGCAGGAAAGCTGGATGCCGCGCCTGACGGAATTCGGCAACCTGCTGGTCATGCGCACGGTCTCAAAGCTGGGCCTGGCCGGTATCCGCCTGGGCTATGTGGCAGGCGCACCACAGTGGCTGGAGCAGCTCGACAAGGTGCGGCCGCCCTATAACGTCAATGTGCTGACCGAAGCGGCGGCGCTGTTCGCGCTCGAGCACGTCGCGGTGCTGGACGAACAGGCCGCGCAACTGCGCGCCGAACGCGCGCGCGTGGCGCAGGGCATGGCTGCCCATGCCGGCGTGACCGTGTTTTCAAGCGCCGCTAATTTCCTCCTTGCACGCGTGCCGGATGCGGCACAGACGTTCGACCGGCTCCTTGCGCGCAAGGTGCTGATCAAGAACGTGAGTAAAATGCACCCATTGCTGGCCAACTGTTTGCGCGTCACGGTCAGCACTCCCGAAGAAAACGCGCAATTTCTTGAGGCATTTGCAGCTTCGCTGCAGGATTAACACCATGCGTGTTGCAGAGGTCACCCGCAATACTTCGGAAACGCAAATCCGCGTTTCCCTGAATCTCGATGGCACCGGCCGCCAGCATCTGGCGTCCGGCGTGCCATTCCTCGACCACATGCTCGACCAGATTGCGCGCCACGGCATGTTCGACCTGGAAGTCGAGGCTACCGGCGATACGCATATCGACGACCACCACACCGTGGAGGACGTCGGCATCACCCTCGGCCAGGCTGTCGCCAAGGCGATCGGCGACAAGAAGGGCATCACGCGCTATGGCCACAGCTATGTGCCGCTGGACGAATGCCTGTCGCGCGTCGTGATCGACTTTTCCGGCCGCCCCGGCCTGGAATTCCACGTGCCGTTCACGCGTGCGCGCGTGGGCAGCTTCGACGTCGACCTCCTCATCGAGTTCTTCCGTGGATTCGTCAACCATGCGGGCGTGACCTTGCATATCGACAACTTGCGGGGCATCAATGCCCACCATCAGTGCGAGACCGTGTTCAAGGCCTTTGGCCGGGCACTGCGCATGGCGGTGGAGCTGGACCCGCGTTCGGCGAACACCATCCCATCGACCAAGGGCACGCTCTGACCGGCTGCTGAACCGAAGGCGTGCCGGCTGGTTGCGGCGCCCGCTGACCGAACTTCGCGAAACTGGGCCGGGGCACCGGCTAATCCGCAACCGATGGATACGCTCAAGTCGTTCATCTCGCTGCTGGCGCTGATCAACCCGATCGGCGCCATTCCGTTCTTTATCAGCCTGACCGGGCAGCAGTCGGAAGCGGAGAAACTGCGTACCATCAAGATCGCATCGGTCTCGGTGGCCATCGTGGTGGCGGTATCGGCGCTGCTGGGCCAGCAGATCATCGAGTTCTTCAATATTTCGGTGGCGTCGCTGCAGGTCGGCGGCGGGCTCATCATGATCATGATGGCCATGAACATGCTCAACGCCCAGACCAGCCGGACCAAGGCCACGCCGGAAGAAGAGGATGAAGCCGAGGCCAGGTCCAGTATCGCGGTGGTGCCGCTGGCGCTGCCGCTGCTGACCGGGCCCGGCTCGATCAGCACGGTGATCGTCTATGCCGGCAAGACGCAGCACTGGTACCAGCTGCTGATCCTGGTCGGTATTGGCGTGGTGCTGGGGGCGGTGGTGTATGCGGTGTTTCGCGCGGCGGATCCGATCGCCCGTGTGGTTGGGCGTACCGGCATCAATATCGGCACGCGGCTGATGGGGCTGATCCTGTCGGCGCTGGCCGTCGAATTCATTGTGGACGGGCTGAAGACATTATTGCCTGTTTTGAAATCATGACTACCATAGCAATTGTGGATTACGGCATGGGCAACCTGCGCTCGGTGGCGCAGGCCCTGCGTGCCGCGGCGCCTGAGGCGGATGTGCGCGTCGTGGATGTCCCGGAAGGCATCCGCAGCGCGGACCGCGTGGTGTTGCCGGGGCAGGGTGCCATGCCGGACTGCATGTCGGCGCTGGGCGCTTCGGGGCTGCAGGAGGCGGTGCTCGAGGCGGCGGCCAGCAAGCCGATGTTCGGTGTGTGCGTTGGCGAACAGATGCTGTTCGAACACAGCCGCGAAGCCAGGGCCGGCACCGACAAGACGCCTTGCCTGGGGCTGATGCCCGGTGAAGTCATCCGCTTCGAGCTGGAAGGGATGACCCAGCCGGACGGCTCCCGCTTCAAGGTGCCGCAGATGGGCTGGAACCGCGTCAGGCAGTGCAGGGCCCATCCGCTGTGGGATGGCATTCCGGACGAAAGCTGGTTTTACTTCGTGCATAGCTACTTCGTGCGCGCGCAGGACCCGGCCCATATTGCCGGCGAAACGGAGTATGGGAGTGTGTTTACCAGCGCGGTAGCACGCGATAATATTTTTGCCACGCAGTTCCACCCCGAAAAAAGCGCAGCCATGGGGTTGCAGCTTTACCGGAACTTCGTGCATTGGAATCCCTGAAGATCCGATCCGAGCCAGTCAACGCCATGCAGGAATGCTTGCCTATTGATCCGGACCTGCCGGCCGTTGGCCGCACTGGCTCTATCTCACTCACTTAACCACGCTCGTCACGATTATGTTGCTCATTCCGGCCATCGACCTGAAGGACGGTCAGTGTGTACGCCTCAAACAAGGCGACATGGACCAGGCCACCGTCTTTTCCGAAGATCCCGCCGCCATGGCACGTCACTGGGTCGATCAGGGTGCGCGCCGCCTGCACCTGGTCGATCTCAACGGCGCATTTGTCGGCAAGCCCCGCAACGAAGCCGCCATCAAGGCCATCATCGCCGAGGTTGGCGACGAGATCCCGGTGCAGCTCGGCGGCGGCATCCGCGACCTCAATACCATCGAGCGCTGGCTGGATGGCGGCCTGTCGTACGTCATCATCGGTACCGCCGCCGTGAAAAACCCTGGCTTCCTGAAGGATGCGTGCTCGGCCTTCGGCGGCCACATCATCGTTGGCCTGGACGCCAAGGACGGCAAGGTCGCGACCGACGGCTGGAGCAAGCTGACCGGCCACGAAGTGGCTGACCTGGCGCGCAAGTACGAAGACTATGGCGTGGAAGCCATTATCTATACCGACATCGGCCGCGACGGCATGCTGCAGGGGATCAATATCGACGCCACCGTGAAGCTGGCGCAATCGATGTCGATCCCGGTGATCGCCAGCGGCGGGCTGTCCAACCTGGCCGACATCGACAACCTGTGCGCCGTGGAGAACGACGGCGTGGAAGGCGTCATCTGCGGCCGTGCCATCTACTCTGGCGATCTCAACTTTGTCGACGCGCAGGCGCGCGCGGACAAGCTGAGCGCCGGGGAATAAGCCAAACGCGCCCTTGCCGGGCGCCGCCGCTGCGGGCCGCCACCGGGCCCGCGGCGGACAAGGAATCTCATGCTAGCCAAACGTATCATCCCCTGCCTCGATGTGACGAACGGGCGGGTGGTCAAGGGCGTCAATTTCGTCGAGCTGCGCGATGCGGGCGATCCCGTGGAAATCGCGCGCCGCTATGACGAACAGGGCGCCGATGAAATCACTTTTCTCGACATCACCGCGACCAGCGACGGACGCGACCTGATCCTCCACATCATCGAAGCGGTGGCTTCGCAGGTCTTTATTCCGCTGACCGTGGGCGGCGGCGTGCGCGCCGTGGAAGACGTGCGGCGCCTGCTCAATGCCGGCGCGGACAAGATCAGCGTCAATTCGTCGGCCATCGCCAATCCGCAACTGGTGTCGGACGCAACCGGCAAGTATGGTTCGCAGTGCATCGTGGTGGCCATCGACGCCAAGCGCAGTTCGGCGCCAGGCGAGCCGCCGCGCTGGGAAGTCTTCACGCATGGCGGGCGCAAAGCCACGGGACTGGACGCCGTGGCGTGGGCGAAGGAAATGGCCGCGCGCGGCGCCGGTGAAATCCTGCTGACCAGCATGGACCGCGACGGTACCAAGAGCGGCTTCGACCTGGAACTGACGCGCGCCGTCAGCGACGCGGTGCCGGTGCCGGTG
Organism: Cupriavidus sp. C2SS-8b; assembly: GCF_057073745.1. Lineage (NCBI taxonomy): Bacteria > Pseudomonadati > Pseudomonadota > Betaproteobacteria > Burkholderiales > Burkholderiaceae > Cupriavidus > Cupriavidus sp. C2SS-8b. Next base: position 3,275,382 of record NZ_CP172716.1, on the reverse strand, counting down.
ATCGCCTCGGGCGGCGTGGGTGGCCTGCAGGACCTTGCCGACGGCATCCGTCTGGGCCACGCCGACGCAGTCCTGGCCGCCAGCATCTTCCATTACGGCCAGCATACGGTTGGCGAGGCAAAAGCATTCATGGCCCGCGAGGGCATTCCCGTGCGGATCTGATCATGGCAAAGAAGTGGCTCAACAAGGTCAAGTGGGACGATAACGGCCTGGTGCCGGTGATCGTCCAGGAAGTCGGCAGCAACGACGTGCTGATGTTCGCGTTCATGAACCGCGATGCGCTGCAGAAGACCGCGGAACTCGGCGAGGCCGTGTTCTGGTCGCGTTCGCGCAAGCGCCTGTGGCACAAGGGCGAGGAATCCGGCCACGTGCAGAAGGTGCACGAGATGCGCCTGGACTGCGATGAAGACGTGGTCCTGCTCAAGGTCACGCAGGTCGACAGCATTGCGTGCCACACCGGCCGGCATTCCTGCTTCTTCCAGAAGTTCGAGGGCGATGCCGAAACCGGCGACTGGCAGACCGTCGAGCCGGTGCTCAAGGATCCTTCGCAAATCTACAACGCCAAGCCATGACCGAATCCCACTCCGCCGGCGCCGACGTGCTGGCGCGCCTGGCCGCGGTGCTGGAATCGCGCAAGCCTGAAAACGGCGGCGACCCCGAGAAATCGTACGTTGCGCGCCTGTTCCGCAAGGGCGACGATGCCATCCTCAAGAAGATCGGCGAGGAAGCCACCGAGACCGTGATGGCTGCCAAGGACGCGCGCGCGGCCGGAAAGACCGGCGCGGACGCGGACAAGGTGGTCTACGAGGTGGCGGACCTGTGGTTCCATACCATGGTGCTGCTGGCCAACTTCGGCCTGAAGCCGGCGGACGTTGTCAACGAACTCGCGCGCCGCGAAGGGTTGTCCGGCCTCGAGGAAAAGGCCAGCCGCCCGGAGCAGGGCTGACGGGCAGGGCAACGGCGGAATCGAAAGGGCGAGCATGGCGAACGATTACACCGGGCAGGTCACGACCAGCGATAGCGAACGGCTCGCCAGCCTGCGCAAGCTGATGCACATCCTCTATGCGCTCTATGCCATCTTCTGGCTGACGGGCGGCGTGACGGCGCTGATCGCCATCATCGTCGACTACGTCAAGCGCGACGATGCGCGCGGCACATTGTATGCGTCGCACTTCGCGTGGCAGATCCGCTCGTTCTGGTGGTCGGTGGCGTGGGCGGTGCTCGGCGGCGTGTTTTTCGTCAGCGTGGTGCTGATTCCGCTGGCCTTCGCGGTGTGGGCGATTCTGTCCCTCTGGATGCTGTATCGTATCGTGAAAGGTTGGCTCTATCTCCATGACAGCAAGCCGATGTACGCGGAACAGGGCTTCTAGTGATCAAGTATGTCGCGATGACCGGTGTGCGCTCGACATCGCAACAAAAATTTCATGAATTCCCAGGATAATTGCATCTTCTGCAAGATTGTGGCCGGCCAGATCCCGTCGCGTAAGGTCTACGAGGACGACGACATGATGGCCTTCCACGATATCCACCCCAAGGCCCCGGTACACTTCCTGCTGATCCCCAAGTCACATGTCGACTCGCTGGCGGAGTGTGGTCCGGCCGAAGGGGAGGTGCTTGCTAGAATGATGCTGAAGGTGCCCGAACTGGCGCGCGCGGCGGGCTGTGGCAATGGCTTCCGGACGGTAATCAATACCGGCCCGGATGGCGGCCAGGAGGTCTACCACCTGCACTTGCATGTGCTTGGTGGTCCGCGCAACGAATGGAAGGTGCCGCTGCCCTGACCGGGCAGACGAAGCATAAGGAGCCGGACCGCGTGCGCGGACCGGACGCTGCGCCGGCAACCGTCGCCCGGCGCAGCCAGATTTGGACGGAACAACGGGTCCGGGCGGCAACAGGTATCGCCCGCGGCTTCATCAGGAGCAAGAAATGGGTTCGTTTAGCATTTGGCATTGGCTGATCGTTCTGGTGATCGTCATGCTCGTTTTCGGTACCAAGAAGCTGCGCAATATCGGCCAGGATCTGGGCGGCGCGGTCAAGGGCTTCAAGGACGGCATGAAGGAAGGTGGTGACGACAAGCCTGCAGAGGCCAAGGAATTGCGTGATTCCACCACCATCGATGTGGAAGCCAAGGAAAAGAGCCGCCAGCAATAAGCCTGGCATTGCCGCTGTTTCCCTTTTCGCCCTGTCTCCGCACCGAGTGGTTGCACGACCGATGATTCTCGCCCTGGCAGTAATCCGCCTGACGCCCGCATGATCGACCTTGGCATTTCGAAGCTGGCGCTGATCGGCGCCGTGGCGCTGATCGTGATCGGCCCCGAGCGCCTGCCCCGCGTGGCGCGGACGGTGGGTGCGCTGGTCGGGCGTGCGCAGCGCTATATCAATGACGTCAAGGCTGAAGTCAGCCGCGAGGTGGAGCTCGAGGAACTGCGCAAGATGCGTACGGAATTCGAAGACGCCGCGCGCGATGTCGAGCGCACCATCCACAAGGAAGTCAGCGAGCAGACGCAGGCGCTGAACGAAGCGCTGGGCGGTGCGGAGGGCTCTGCCGCGCCTGGCAGCGATGCCTCGAGCTTCTCGCCCAGCTGGGACTCGGCGCACAAGTCGCACAACGGGCGCAAGAGCTGGCGGGTCAAGCAGGGCGCGCGTCCGCTCTGGTTCAAGCGCCAGAACAATGTCCGCGTCTGGGTCCAGTCCGGCGCCGCGCGCGTCAAGCGACACCGCCCGGCCGCCGGCCGGGCCCGATCCTTCTTCGAATGAGCATGGCCGGGCAGCAGCACGCTTGCCGCCCGCCATCGCGATGCCTGCCGCGCAAGCGGTCTCACCGAAATACAAATGCCAGCCGCCACGGCTGAGCGGTCCACGCCATGAGCGACAACCGGTCGAACGATCCCCAAGACGAATCGCAGCAGGAAACCTTCATTTCCCATCTGGTCGAGCTGCGCGAACGCCTGGTCAAGGCGGTGGCCGGCGTCCTCCTGGTCTTCGTGGGGCTGGTGTACTGGGCACCCGTTATCTTCAACCTGTTCGCGCGCCCGCTGATGGATGCGCTGCCCAAGGGCGGCAGGATGATCGTGACAGATGTGACCGGCTCCTTTTTCGTGCCGATGAAAGTCACGCTGCTGGTCGCTTTCCTGATTGCGCTGCCGTGGGTGCTGTACCAAGTCTGGCAATTTGTCGCGCCGGGCCTGTACCAGCATGAGAAGCGGCTGATTGTTCCGCTCGTGAGCAGCAGCTACGTGCTGTTCCTGTGCGGCGTGGCGTTCGCGTACTTCCTGGTCTTTCCGACCGTCTTCCATTTCATGGCGCACTACAACGCGCCGCTCGGCGCGGACATGTCGACGGACATCGACAAGTACCTGAGCTTTGCCATGACTACGTTCCTTGCCTTCGGCATCACTTTCGAGGTGCCGGTGGTGGTGATCGTCCTGGTTCGGTTTGGCGTGGTGGAGCTGGATAAGCTCAAGCAGATCCGTCCCTATGTAATCGTGGGTGCATTCATCATTGCTGCCGTGGTCACGCCTCCGGACGTCCTGTCCCAGCTCCTCCTTGCCGTGCCATTGATCGCCTTGTATGAGCTTGGGTTGCTGATGGCGCGCTTTGTGGGTCGCCCTGACGCCCGCACCGATGCCGCCGCCGAGACGCAGGCTGATTGATTCAATGGGACAAGGAAGCGGCGGTTTTGCACCAATTTGGTGAAATTCTGCCTTGTTTCTGTTGTTCAGTCACAACAAAAAGCGGAGGTATACGCGGTTTACGCCGAAAAAGCCTTCTGACGGCCGGGGACGCTGGCCCATAATACGCAGCAGACGTGAAAGTAAATGCGTCGCCCAAACACTTGGGCAACCAAGATTTCCCAATCAGTTGACAAGGAAAGTGTCGATATGAAGATGAAACTGTTTGCTGCTGCCGTCGCCGCTCTGGCCGCTGGCGGCGCATATGCCCAATCGAGCGTAACCCTGTACGGTGTGGTTGATGCTGGTATCGAATACCAGAACAATCAGCCTGCCAACGTGGCTCAAGGCGTTGGCTCCGGCCACAGCGTGACCCGCATGATCTCGGGTGGCCAATCGGGCAGCCGTTGGGGCCTGCGTGGCGTGGAAGACCTGGGCGGTGGCCTGAAGGGTCTGTTCGTGCTGGAAAGCGGTTTCACCGTTGACGACGGCAAGATGGGCAACGACGGTCGCCTGTTCGGTCGTCAAGCCTACGTCGGTGTTGGCAGCCAGTTCGGTCAGCTGACCCTGGGTCGTCACCAGACCCCGATGTATGACTTCGGTCTGCAGTTCGACCCGATGGCCATTGCATCGAACTACTCGATCACCGCGCAAGACGGCGCCTTCGCTGGCCGCGCTGACAACTCGATCAAGTACATCGGTACGTTCGGTGGCCTGACCGCCAACGCTCTGTACAGCTTCGGCTCGAACACGGGCGGCGCCGCTGGTGCATTCCAGGGCAATGCTGGTGAAGTTCCGGGTACCTGGAAGATTGGCCGCGAGTACAGCCTGGCGCTGACCTACGCTGGTGGCCCGTTCGCTGTGGGTGCCGTGTACGACGAAACCAACCTGGGCTTCACCGCTCAGCCTGACGCGACGGTTCGCCGTGCATCGCTGGCTGGTTCGTACGCCTTCGGCCCGGCCAAGGTGTTTGCCGGCTATCGTTGGGCCAAGGGCGTTGACACCGGTGTTCTGCCGTTCCTGGGCAACACCAGCCTGCAAGCCATCACCGGCGCAAAGGCTTCGTCGAACCTGTACTGGCTGGGTGCTGGCTACCAGATCACCCCGGCGTTCTCGCTGAGCGGTTCGGCTTACTACCAAGACTTCCGCGGCGCCAAGGCTGATCCGTGGCTGTTCGTTGCTACGGCTGACTACGCTCTGTCGAAGCGCACCGACGCTTACCTGAGCCTGGCCTACGCCTACAACCGCGACAACTCGAACCTGGGTGTTAGCGGCTTCGGCAAGACCAACGTTGACTCGACCGGCAAGGGCGACAGCCAGTTCGGCGCTACCGTTGGTATCCGCCACAAGTTCTAATCTGATGCGGGCCTGAGCCCGCTGTAGATTGGCTTGAAAAACGCCGGCACTCGAAAGAGCGCCGGCGTTTTATTTTGTCGGTTGTACGTCGAGCTGGATGCCAGGGGCGATGCTACGGCAAGCGCGCTGAGCGAAGTCCTGTGTGCAAAGTCGATTGACGACTTGATGATGGCTCGGGGTCGCAGGAAGCGGGAGGCGAAAGCCTGCGCCTCGCGTCGGCACCGCCTGACGAGCAACATGAGACGATGTGCTCTCGGTCATCGCTACCCCTCCGGCTGGGCCTGTCTCCCGGTGGCGTGCGACGGCTCGCGATTCTGTCGGCATCATGCCGCGCAATCTGCGGTTTATGTGATCGGGCTAGAGCACCTGCCGGTGACATGACAACAAAAAAACCCCGCCATCTGCAGCGGGGTTTTTGTTTTGCGTACTTGGACGAGGGATCAGACGAGCGCGCTATTCCTCGTCGTCGAACGGCACGGCACGCCGTGGAGGCGGGGGCCGCTTGCCAATGGTCACGGTCAGCTCGGCCGGCTTGCCGCGGCGGATCACTTTCATCTTGCTGTCCACGCCCGGCTTGAGCTGGGCGATCGCGTTCAGCAACGCGGTGGTGTCGGTGATGGGCTGACCATCCACGGAAGCCAATACATCGCCCGGCTTCACACCGGCCTTGTCGGCCGGGCCGCCTTGCACCACGGCGGCGATCAACGCGCCTTCCTTGGCCTCGAGCCCGAACGATTCAGCGATTTCAGGCGTCATGTCCTGTGGTTCCACGCCAATCCAGCCGCGTGTCACGCTGCCGGTCGAGATGATCGATTCCATCACCTGCTTGGCCGTCGAGACCGGGATGGCGAAGCCGATGCCGAGCGACCCGCCCGAGCGTGAATAGATGGCTGTGTTGATGCCCAGCAGGTTGCCCTGCGCATCCACCAGCGCACCGCCGGAATTGCCCGGGTTGATCGCCGCATCCGTCTGGATGAAGTTCTCGAACGTGTTGATCCCGAGATGGCTGCGGCCCAGCGCGGAGACGATGCCCATGGTCACCGTCTGGCCGACACCGAACGGATTGCCGATGGCCAGCACCACATCGCCGACCTTCACGTTCTCCAGGCGGCCGAGCGTGATGGCAGGCAAGTCCTTCAGCGAGATCTTGAGGACGGCCAGATCGGTTTCAGGATCCGAGCCCACGACCTTGGCGTTCGCCTTGCGGCCGTCGGTCAGCGCCACCTCGATTTCATCGGCGCCATCGACCACGTGGTGGTTGGTTAGAATGTAACCCTCGGCACTGACAATGACGCCCGATCCCAGGCTGGACACCGGCTCCTGGCGTTCCGGCAGGCGGTCGCCGAAGAAGAAGCGGAACCACGGATCCTCGGCCTGCGGGTGGGGCGAGCGCCGGGTGCCGTTCTTGCTGGTAAAAATATTCACGACGGCGGGCATCGCCACCCGGGCAGCTTCACTATAAGACCCTTCCGCGGCGGCGCCGGCCACGTTGGGCACGACCTCCTTCAGCGCCACGATGGGCGACCCCGACTGCACCGCGACGCGCCCCCTCTGAAGCCACTCGGGCTTGAGCGTGGCGACGACGAACCAGACTGCCAGCACGACGGTGACAGCCTGGGCAAAGAACAGCCAAAAGCGCCGCAACATATTGGAGTTTGATCAAAAAATGAAGACGAAAGAGCTGGAATTGTACTTGAACGACCTGTTGGCGGTTTCCCGCTACAAGGACTATTGTCCTAACGGCCTGCAAGTGCAAGGCAACGCCGAAGTCACACACATCGTGACGGGCGTGACGGCCAGCCTGGCGCTGGTCGAAGCGGCCATCGAGGTCGGTGCGCAGGCCATCCTCGTGCATCATGGGTACTTCTGGAAAAACGAGGATGCGCGCGTGGTCGGCCAGAAGCATGCTCGCCTCAAGCGGCTGCTGGGCTCGGACGTCAACCTGTTCGCGTATCACCTGCCGCTCGACAACCACCCGGAGTTCGGCAACAACGCCCAGCTCGCGCAGCAACTCGGCTTCACCCCGACGGGGCGCTTCAGCGGCGATGAACTCGGCTGGACCGGCACGCTGCCTTCGCCGATGCCGCTGCAGGCGCTCGCTGCCCATGTCGGTGGCGTGCTCGGCCGCGAGCCACTGGCCATTGGCGACCCCGACCAGATGATCCGCACGGTGGGGTGGTGCACCGGCGGTGCGCAAGGCTATTTCGATGCAGCCGTTGCAGCGGGCGTCGATGCCTACCTGAGCGGCGAAGTCTCCGAGCAGACCACGCATCTCGCGCGCGAAAGCGGTGTGGCATATCTCGCAGCCGGGCATCACGCCACCGAGCGCTACGGCATTCGCTCGCTCGGCGAGCATGTGGCACAGCGCTTCGGCCTGCATCACACCTTCATCGATATTCCCAATCCTGTTTGACTCGTATCAATAAAAACGGCCCCCACGGGGGCCGTTGTCTTGTCAGAATCCTGCTCTTGCCCAATCAGGGCTGGCGGGTCTGCAAGCTGTCGCGGATTTGGCGCAGCAGGACAATATCTTCAGGCGTCGGCGGCGGTTCTGCCGGAGCTGCCGGCTCTTGCGCACGCATCTTATTGAATGCCCGCACCATCAGGAAAATGATGAAGGCCAGAATCACAAAGTTGACCAAGATGGTCAGGAAATTACCGTAAGCAAACACTGGCACGCCGGCTTTTTTCAATGCGTCAAGCGTCATTGGCGTACCCGGCGGCGGCTCCGCCAGCGTGACGAACATATTGGAAAAATCCAGCTTGCCAACGATACGCCCGATCACGGGCATGATCAGGTCATTGACCACCGAATCGACGATTTTCCCGAATGCCGCGCCAATGATCACGCCGACCGCAAGGTCGATCACGTTGCCGCGCATTGCGAAGGTCTTGAACTCCGACATCATGCTCATGGGGCTTTCTCCTTCTTGTTGCAAAGCAATGAACGCCTTCAAGCCCAGAAGCCTGCCGCATCGATGGGCGGAAAGCAAGCTTGCAAGCGGCTATCAGTGCGTTCGACCGATAATCGTACATTCCCATTGGGTTTTTCGCCTATCTTGCGCGGAGGTGCCTCATGTACAATTTATGGTTGACGCAAAATCTAAATTGACTTCCCCTGGGGTTTGGAATGAGTGACCAGCAAGACGTGAAGAGCGTGGATAAAGGTCGCCGCAATTGGTTGATCGCGACATCCGTCGCTGGCGGCGTCGGAGGCGTAGCAGTAGCGGTTCCTTTCGTCAGTACCTTTGCACCATCCGAGAAGGCCAAGGCGGCCGGCGCGCCAGTGGAAGCCGATATCGGCGCCCTCAAGCCCGGCGAGATGATGACGGTCGAATGGCGCGGCAAGCCGGTCTGGATCCTGCGCCGCACCGACGAGATGCTGGCCTCGCTCAAAAAGACCGACGGCGAAGTCGCTGATCCCAATTCCGACGTTCCGTTCACCATGAAGACGCCGGAATACTGCAAGAACGAAACCCGTTCCCGCGCGGAACACAAGGACCTCCTGGTCGTCGTGGGCATCTGCTCCCACCTGGGTTGCTCCCCTTCGGGTCCTTTCCCTGCCGGCTCCAATCCTCAGCTCGGCACCGATCCCGGTTTTCTCTGCCCCTGCCACGGCTCGACCTTCGACCTGGCCGGCCGCGTCTTCAAGAACAAACCGGCTCCACAGAATCTCGATGTTCCCCCATACCAGTTCCTGACCGACACCAAGCTCGTGATCGGCAAGGATGAAAAAGGAGAAGCTTGATCATGGCGGCCGATAAGCAAGTCAAGACGACCGGTCTGCTGGGCTGGGTCGACGCCCGCTTCCCCGCCACGCAACTGTGGGAAGACCATCTCTCCAAGTACTACGCGCCGAAGAACTTCAACTTCTGGTATTTCTTCGGTTCGCTGGCGCTGCTGGTGCTGGTAATCCAGATCGTCACCGGCATCTTCCTGGTGATGAACTACAAGCCGGACGGCACGCTCAACGCCGCCGGCATTCCCGTGGCGTTCGCCAGCGTGGAATACATCATGCGCGAAGTCCCATGGGGCTGGCTGATTCGCTACATGCACTCGACCGGCGCCTCGGCGTTCTTCGTGGTCGTGTACCTGCACATGTTCCGCGGCCTGCTGTACGGCTCGTACCGCAAGCCGCGCGAGCTGGTCTGGATCTTCGGCTGCCTGATCTTCCTGTGCCTGATGGCCGAAGCCTTCATGGGCTACCTGCTGCCATGGGGCCAGATGTCGTACTGGGGCGCGCAGGTGATCGTGAACCTGTTCTCGGCCATCCCGGTGATCGGCCAGGACCTGTCGCTGTTCATCCGCGGCGACTACGTGGTGAGCGATGCCACGCTGAACCGCTTCTTCTCGTTCCACGTCATTGCGGTGCCGCTGGTGCTGCTGGGGCTGGTGGTCGCGCACATCATCGCGCTGCACGAAGTGGGTTCCAACAACCCGGACGGCGTCGAGATCAAGGCCAAGAAGGACGCAAACGGCGTGCCGCTCGATGGCATCCCGTTCCACCCGTACTACTCGGTGCACGACCTGCTGGGCGTGGGCGGTTTCCTGATGATCTTCTCGGCGGTGATCTTCTTCTTCCCGGAAGTCGGCGGTTATTTCCTGGAATCCAACAACTTCTTCCCAGCTGATCCGCTGAAGACGCCGCCGCACATCGCGCCGGTGTGGTACTTCACGCCGTTCTACTCTATGCTGCGCGCCACCACGTCGAACTTCCTGCCGATCCTGTGGGTGTTCTTCGCGCTGGTGCTGGGCATGCTGTTCGTGCGCAGCAAGGACGCCCGCATCAAGGCGGCGTCCGTCGCCATCGCCGTGATCCTGGCGGTCGGCTTCTACTTCATCGACGCCAAGTTCTGGGGCGTGCTGGTGATGGGCGGCTCGGTGGTGATCCTGTTCTTCCTGCCGTGGCTCGACTGCTCGCCGGTGAAGTCCATCCGCTATCGTCCCGCCTTCCACAAGACCATCCTGACCGTCTTCGTGGTGGTGTTCATCGTCCTCGGCTACCTCGGCGTGCAACCGCCGTCGCCGGTTGGCGAGAAGGTGTCGCAGCTGGGCACGCTGCTGTATTTCGCCTTCTTCCTGACCATGCCGCTGTGGAGCCGCGCTGGCCAGTTCAAGCCGGTCCCGGAGCGCGTCACGTTCCATCCGCACTGAACGACGCGCGAACCGACAAGAGGACAAGGACACACGATGAAAAAGCTGCTTTCCATCATTGCGCTGGCAGGCGCCTGCTTTGCCGCCGCGCCCGTCATGGCCAACGAAGGGGGGTATCCCCTGGAGCCGGCACCGGTGAACACTGCGGACCTGTCGTCCCTGCAGCGTGGCGCCAAGCTGTTCGTCAACTACTGCCTGAACTGCCACAGCGCTTCGCTGATGCGCTACAACCGGCTCAAGGACATTGGCCTGACCGATGACCAGATCCGCGACAACCTGCTGTTCTCCGCGGACAAGGTTGGCGAGACCATGACCATCGCCATGCAGCCGAAGGAAGCCAAGGCCTTCTTCGGCGCGCAGCCGCCCGACCTGTCCGTCATTTCCCGCGCCCGCGGCGATGACTGGCTGTACACCTACCTGCGTACCTTCTACCGCGACGACAGCCGCGCCACCGGCTGGAACAACCTGGTCTTCCCGAGCGTCGGCATGCCGCACGTGCTGTGGGAGCTGCAGGGGCAGCGCGCCGCCAAGTTCGCCGAAACGGAAGAGCATGGCGAGAAGGTCCACAAGTTCGCCGGCTTCGAGCAACTGAGCCCCGGCAAGCTGAGCAAGGTCGAGTATGACCAGGCGACGGCCGATCTGGTCGGCTTCCTGGACTGGATGGCGGAACCCGCGCAGAACCACCGCAAGCGCCTCGGCGTCTGGGTGCTGCTGTTCCTGGGTATGTTCACCATCTTTGCGTGGCGCCTGAATGCCGCCTTCTGGAAAGACATCAAGTAACGTCCCAGCCGGCCCGGTGGCATAAAAAAGGGGCCAGAGCGGAAGTTGCTGTAGCAGCACCGCTCTGGCCCTTTTCCTATTGGGATTGCTCAATCAGTCATCCCATAAGTGACGTATTTATATCTTATTTGCTTTTCGATGCCCGAGTTTGGCAGAATGTCTGACCTTACCGTCCGACCCCGCATCGGCTAAGCCCAAGGAATCCAACCATGATGGTGTTGTATTCGGGTACGACTTGCCCGTTTTCCCAGCGTTGCCGTCTCGTCCTGTTCGAAAAAGGCATGGACTTCGAGATCCGCGACGTTGACCTGTTCAACAAGCCCGAAGATATTTCGGTGATGAACCCCTACGGCCAGGTGCCTATCCTGGTCGAGCGCGACCTCATCCTGTATGAGTCGAACATCATCAACGAGTACATCGACGAGCGCTTCCCGCACCCGCAGCTGATGCCGGCCGACCCGGTGCAGCGCGCGCGCGCGCGCCTGTTCCTGTTCAACTTCGAAAAGGAACTGTTCACCCACGTCTACGTGCTGGAGAACGAAAAGGGCAAGGCTGCCGAGAAGAACCACGAGCGCGCCCGCGCCGCGATCCGCGATCGCCTGACCCAGCTTGCGCCGATCTTCGTCAAGAACAAGTACATGCTTGGCGAGGAATTCTCGATGCTCGACGTTGCCATTGCCCCGCTGCTTTGGCGCCTGGACCACTATGGCATCGAGCTGTCGAAGAACGCCGCGCCGCTGCTCAAGTACGCCGAGCGCATCTTCAGCCGTCCGGCCTATATCGAAGCGCTCACCCCGTCGGAAAAGGTGATGCGCCGTTAAGCTGGCAGGCCCGATGCTTGCGCATCGGGTCAACCACCGGCGTCATGAAGAAGCACCATGCCTGAAACTTCCACCAAGCCCTACCTGATCCGCGCCATCTACGAATGGTGCACGGACAACGGCTTCACGCCGTACGTCGCCGTTTTTGTCGACGCCAACACCAGCGTGCCGCGCGAGTTCGTCAAGAACAACGAGATCGTGCTCAACGTCAGCTTCGACGCCACGAGCGGCCTGGACATGGGCAATGAGTGGATCACGTTCAGCGCGCGCTTTGGCGGTATCTCGCGCAAGATCGACGTGCCCGTGGAAAATGTGCTCGCCATCTACGCGCGCGAAAACGGCCAGGGCATGGCATTCCCGGTCGAGCGCAGCGTGCCGGAAACCCTGGCCGCGACCGAACGGGAAAGCAACCCGCCGCCCAAGCTGGCCCCGGTGGAATCCGAGACTCCGGTCGACGCCGAGCAGGGCGCTCCGGACGACGACGAAACGCCGCCGCCCGTGCCGCGCATCGGTGGCAAGAAGCCGTCGCTGAAGGTGGTGAAGTAAGTCACCCGCAACGCACCAAAGCGGACCGCAATGCAGTAGAATCGCGGTCTGAATCAGAAATGCCGGCTTAGCTCATCAGGTAGAGCAGTTGATTTGTAATCATCAGGTGGCGGGTTCGAGTCCTGCAGCCGGCACCAGCATTTAAAAACGGGCTACGCAATCTTGCGTAGCCCGTTTTGCTTTTTAGGTGGCGCAGGAGATCCGGTCAACTAAGTCTGCCGCTTCTGCGTGTCACTGGGCAACTCATTGAAGCGTGCCGCGTAATAGGCGGCGAAGCGGCCAAGATGGCCGAAGCCGAGTGCCAGCGCGGTTTCAGTGATGCTGGCCCCCGGGTCGAGCAGCAGGCGCGCGCGTACCGCATCCAGGCGGATATTGCGCAGCAGTTCCATTGGCGAGATGCCATGGTGACGGTGGCAGACCGCATTCAGCGTGCGAAAGCTGACGCCCGCGGCGCGCGCCAGGTCCTCGAGCGAGACCGGCGCGCAAAGATGGGACTCGATGTAGGCCATCACGGCATCCATCTGCCGCATGCCACGGCCGGCCGGTGTGGCTGCGGCTTGCCCCGACACCGCAGCAAGCGGCAGCGGCAGGGCGACAGTACTCACGGGCTGGTGCAAGAGGAGAAACAGGGCCAGGCTCCGCTCCAGATGATCAACCCAATTGGCATGCACGGCAGAGTCGTGCGAGCACGACAGCACATTCAATAGCGATTGCGCGATCAGGTCCCATTGCGGTTCGAGCACACGCGGCAGCAGGACGCCGGGGGTGAGTTCGACAGGGGCCATGCCTTCGCGCCCCACGGCCTCATGCAACAGCGTGTTAGGCACCCTGACAATCATCTGCTGATTGCCGGGGCTCCATCGGAGCCGAATCCGCTCCTTTGGCGCGAGCACCGCGGTGCGGCCCTCGGCAACCCACAGCCGGTGGCCGTCACATTCGATTTCGGCGCCGCCTCCGAGCGACGTATGGACGAGGGAAAAGTCCTCGAACGGCCGAGCGGATATCTCGACTTCGGCGCCATAGCGCAGCGCATAAATCTTCAGGCGATTGAGTTCGCCCTTGAACATCGCCGCATTGGGCGCGCCAGGTTTCCAGCGCAGCACATGGTCGGTGAGTTCACGCGCGACGTGATCATGCGCCTCCACGCGTACATCGGATCGGAACAGCGGATTGCTATAGAGCGCGGAGAGGGCAGGGGTCCGCGGAGAAAGTGGCATTTGTTGTCCCCGTTTCGGGGCCTTGCGGTGGTTTCACTGCGCCGCCTGCACTGAAACTGCCTGGAAAGGCCCGGACTGATCTGCGGGAGGGCCTGATGGCCCTTTTGTTTTTCTGCGATCCATCTTGCCATAGCGCGCGCGGCATGAGTAGCGCCGCACGGCCGCCGCAACCCCCATCTTGCCGAAAGTGGATGGCAAATCGGGGGCACCTTGCCATTTCCGGATAGCCCGCGCCTGTGCGGCAAAAAACGGATCGCCGCGCGGCGCGGGTTCGCCAGTTTCGGATAGTGCGGCTGGCAGTGAATTCCTACACTCGGCCCATTCCCCTACCCACATAATTTCGCGGAGACAGCGATGTCAGACTCCCCACGGATGGCCGGGTGCGCCAGCGATCGGAAAGTGTTCTTTCCCCAGGCCGACGGCTCATGCGTTCCCTACAGTGTGTTCAGCTCGCAAGAGGTCTACGACCGGGAGCAGGAGCGCATCCATCGCGGGCCATATTGGAGCTTCGTCGCCCTGGCCTGCGAGATTCCCAATCTCAACGATTTCAAGAGCACGTTCGTCGGCGACACGCCGGTAGTGGTAACGCGCACGGCAAACGGCTTTGCCTGCTGGGTCAACCGCTGCGCGCACCGCGGCGCGATGGTGTGCCGCGAGAAGTATGGCAATGCGGAGTCGCATACCTGCGTGTACCACCAGTGGAATTACTCCTGCGAGGGCGACTTGCAGGGCGTGCCGTTCCGGCGCGGACAGAAGCAAGGCACCGTCACCTTGACCGGGATGGCCAAGGCCGAGCCTGTCAGATTTTTAGTGTGACGAGGTCATGAGACGATTACGGAAACGTCCTATGACCGACACAACAGTGACCAAGAAGAGCAAGAGCCCGAAGGCACCCAAGCTGTTCCCTGATGAACTGATCGATCAACTGCTGGCGCAGGTCCAGAACAAAGATGCCGAGTCGATCCTCGGCGAATCAGGCCTGGCTGGGCAGTTGAAGAAGCAATTGGCCGAGCGAATGTTGGCGGCCGAACTGACTCATCACCTGGAGAGCGAGGCGGAGCAAGGCAAAGCCGGCAACCACCGCAACGGCAAGAGCCCCAAGACAGTCATTACGCCCAACGGCGAGCTGACGCTCGATATCCCGCGCGATCGGCAGGCAACGTTCGAGCCGCAGTTGGTTGGCAAGTATCAACGCCGGCTTCCAGGCTTCGACGACCACGTCATCAGCATGTATGCGCGCGGCATGAGCGTGCGCGAGATTCAGGGCCATCTGCTGGAGCTATACGGGCTCCAGGTGTCGCCCGATCTGATTTCCACGGTCACGGATGAGGTGCTGGCCGACGTCGAGCAATGGCAGCAACGGCCGCTCGAGGCCATGTATCCGATCGTGTACTTTGACGCGCTCCGGCTGAAGATTCGCGACGAAGGCACGGTCAAGAACAAGGCGGTCTATCTGGCGCTGGGCATTCGGGCCGACGGCCGCAAGGAAGTACTGGGCCTGTGGATCGAGCAAACCGAGGGCGCCAAGTTCTGGCTGAAGGTCTTCAACGAATTGAAGAACCGCGGTTTGAACGACATCCTAATCGCAGTGGTCGATGGCTTGCGCGGCTTTCCCGAGGCGATCGAAGCGGTCTATCCGGATGCCCAGATCCAGACCTGCATTGTGCATCTCATCCGCAATTCGCTGAGTCTGGCGAGTTGGAAGGATCGCAAGCCGCTCGCTGCGGCGCTCAAGCCGATCTATCAGGCCGCCACGGCCGATGCGGCAGCAGCGGCGCTGGAGGCTTTCTCCCAAGGCGAATGGGGTCGTAAATTCCCTACCGTCGCGGCCATGTGGCAACGCCAGTGGGAGCAAGTGATTCCCTTCTTTGCCTATCCACCGGAAGTACGCAGAATCATATATACGACCAACGCCATTGAAAGCATGCACATGCAGTTGCGCAAGATCGTCAAGAATCGAGGCCACTTCCCCAGCGACGAAGCGGCCAGCAAGCTGTTGTTTCTGGCCTTGCGCAACATCGAAAAGGATTGGAAGATGCCGCCTATCACCTGGCGGCAGGCAGTCAATCAGTTCGCCATTCTGTTTGGCGAGCGATTCACCAACGCCATCGGCTGAGATTTCTTACAACGACCTCAGCACACGAAATTCCTGACACGTCCCCAAGGCCTTCGATCCGTCGCAGCACGGACTGCAGAAGCTGCGCGTTGAAGAGTACCGTGGTCTGTTGTTCGCCACCTTCAGCGACGGGGCGCCGCCGCTGCCCGACTACATCGGCCCCGAGATGCGCCCCTGGGTGGATCGCGTCTTCCACAAGCCGGTCGTCTACCTGGGCTGCACCCGCCAGTACTCGAAATCGAACTGGAAGCTCTACTTCGAGAACGTGAAGGATCCGTATCACGCCAGCCTGCTGCACCTGTTCCATACCACCTTCAACATCTTCCGCGTCGGCATGAGCGCGCGCTCCATTCCGGACGCCACACATGGCCTGCACAGCCTCATCACGGTGACCAAGCCGAAGCAGGACACCAACACCGCGGCGGCATACACGGACCAGAAGATCCGTTCGATGCAGGACGGCTTCGCGCTGGAGGATCCATACGTGCTGGGGCAGATCTCCGAGTTCGAGGAGGACTGCACCAACCACATCCAGCCCATCTTTCCGCAGCTGGTCATCCAGCAGATCCACAACACGCTGGTGGCGCGCCAGTTGCTGCCCAAGGGGCCGAACAACTTCGAGCTGGTGTTCCACTTCTTCGGCTACGAGGACGACACCCCGGAGATGCGCGAGTTGCGCCTGCTGCAGGCCAACCTGGTGGGACCGGCCGGCTACATCTCGATGGAAGACACCGAGGCCACCGAGCTGGTGCAGCGCGGCACCGTGCGCGACGGCGACAAGACGTCCTACATGGGCATGGGCCTGGATGCGCCCGAGCAGACCAACAGCAATATCACCGAAAACCTGATTCGCCGCTTCTGGGCCGGATATCAGCACGCGATGGGGTACTGACATGAATAATGACCTGCAGCTCTGGATGGAGTTGAGTGCGCTGCAAAACCGCTATGTGCACGCCATCGACAACAACCTGCTGGAAACCTGGCCGGCCTTCTTCACCGAGGAAGGCACGTACACCATCATTTCGCGCGAGAACGCCGACCGCGGTCTGCCCGCACCGATCATTCACTGCCGCAACCAGAAGATGATGCGCGACCGCATCGTCGCACTGCGCCACGCCAACATCTATGAAGCTCACGGCTATCGCCATGCACTCGGTGGGCTGGTGATCGAAGCCGCAACGGACGAGGAAGTGCGCACGGTGTCGAGCTATATCGTGGTCAGTACCGGCGCCGCCGGCGACTCCGTGGTGTACCAGGCCGGCGTGTACCGCGACACCGTCGTCAGGCAGGACGGTGCCTGGCGCTACAAGGAAAAGCGGGTCGTCTACGACACCTCCCGGGTCCAGACCCTTCTCGCCACGCCGATCTAGGAGTGCATCCAATGAGTACATGGCATGACGTCGGCGCCGCCGATGAATTCATCGAGGACGAACCGCGCGCCGTCGAGGCGGCTGGGGTATCGATTGCCGTCTTCCGCGTGGGCGAGGAGTTGTTCGCGCTGCATGACCTGTGCACCCATGAGCGCGTGCCGTTGTCCGAAGGCTTCGTCGAGGACGGCTGCGTTGAGTGCCCGCTGCACCAGGGTTTGTTCGACCTGCGCACCGGCGCGCCGCGCAAGGCGCCTTGCGTGACGCCGGTCCAGACCTATCCGGTGCGGGTGGCAGAGGGCCGCGTGCGGATCCAGGTGCTGCCGCAGCTGGTCGCGCTGTCCTGAAGGCGGGAGCTGTCATGAGTACGGATCCAAGGACGATTGTCATTGTCGGCGCCGGCCAGGCCGGCGGCTGGGCCGCACGCACGCTGCGCAGCGAAGGCTTCGACGGCAGAGTGGTGCTAATTGGCGACGAGGCTCACCCGCCCTATGAACGCCCGCCGCTCTCCAAAGTGGTGCTGGCTGGCGAGGCCGCGCCTGAAAGCGTGCATCTGCTCGACACAGCGACGCTGGCGTCCTTGTCTGTCGAATGGCTGGGCAGCGCGCGCGTGGCGCGCCTCGACCGCGCGGGCAGGCATGTTCAGCTCGCGGGCGGCAACACGATCGCCTACGACAAGTTGATCCTCTGCACCGGCGGGCGCGCACGCATGCTCGACGTGCCGGGGGCCGACCTGCCCGGCGTACACACATTGCGCACCATCGACGATGCGCAGCGCCTGGGCCCGGCGCTGCGGCCTGGCGCGCGCGTGGTGGTAGTGGGCGGGGGCTGGATCGGCCTGGAAGTGGCAGCCACCGCGCGCAAGCGCGGCGCCGAGGTCACGGTGATCGAAGCCATGCGCAGGCTGTGCGAGCGCAGCGTTCCGACAGAACTGTCCGAACACCTGCTCGAACTGCATGCCGCCCGAGGCACCGAGGTGCTGCTCGATACCGGCGTGACCGGCATTTCGGCGATCGCATCGGGCGGGCTCCGCCTGAGGTTGTCCAATGGCCGCGAGATCGATTGCGACGTAGCAGTCGTGGGCATAGGCCTCGTGCCGAACGACGAGCTGGCACGTGTGGCGGGACTGGATTGCGATGGTGGCGTGCTGGTCGACGCGCAGTGCCGCACGTCCGATCCGGACATCTTCGCTGCCGGCGACGTGGCAGTCGCACGCAATGGCTGGGCCGGGCGCCGCATGCGGCTCGAGTCGTGGCAGAACGCGCAGGAGCAGGGCATTGCAGCGGCAAAGTCCGCGCTCGGACGCGAGGTGCATTACGACCCGCTGCCGTGGTTCTGGTCCGACCAGCACGGCACGAACCTTCAGATCTACGGCGTGCCGCAGCCGTCCCAACAGATGGTGGCGCGCGGCGATCCGGCATGCGGCAGCTTTGTCTTCTTCTATCTCGAAGGCGAATGCGTAATGGCCGCACTGGGCGGAAATGCCGCGCGCGAGCTGCGCTTCGCGCGCCGCCTGATCGAGAACCGCACACCGGTCAGGCCGCAAGACCTGGCCGACCCAGGCATATCGCTGGCCAGGCTTTAGTGGCTGGCACCACGCAGCCAATGCCACACGGATGGCATTCAAGACATAAAGAAACGGAGGAGACCATGCGGCAAATCGACATCCAGAGAATGGCCGGCGAGGCCAGGCTCAATGCCTTCCACTACCGCGTGCTGATCTGGTGCGCGCTGATCATCATCTTCGATGGCTACGACCTGGCCGTGGCCGGCATCGCACTGCCGTCGATCATCAAGGAAATGGGGGTCGGCCCGACCCAGGCCGGCTTCCTGGTCAGTACCGCGCTGTTCGGCATGATGTTCGGCAACATCCTGCTGGGCACCGTTGCCGACCGCATCGGCCGGCGTCGGGCCATCGCGGTCTGCATCGCACTGTTCAGCGTATTTACCGCAGCAGCAGGGTTTTGCAAGGACCCGCTGTTGTTCGGCGTGGCGCGCTTCCTGGCCGGCATCGGCATCGGCGGCGTGATGCCAAACGTCATCGCGCAAATGACCGAATACGCGCCGCAGCGCGTGCGCAGCACGATGGTGACGCTGATGTTCAGCGGCTACTCGGTTGGCGGCATGCTGGCGGCCGTATTGGGCAAGAGTCTGATCGAGAGCTACGGCTGGCAATCGGTGTTTATCGCCGCGGGCCTGCCGTTGCTCCTGATCCCGCTGGTCCTGAAGTCAATGCCGGAATCCGTGCCGTTCCTGATCCGGCGCGGCCGCACCGACGAACTCAAGCGCCTGGCGGGCAGCATTGATCCGGCGTACCGGCCGGGCGCCGACGACCGCTTTGTCATCGCTGGTGCCGAGGTATCCACGAGCGCGCCGCTCCGCCAGCTGTTCCAGCAAGGCCGTGGCCTGAGCACGCTGATGTTCTGGCTGTCGTGCTTCATGTGCCTGTTCATGGTCTACGCGCTCAGCTCGTGGCTGACCAAGCTGATGGCCAGCGCCGGCTACAGCCTGGGCTCGGCGCTGACCTTCGTGCTGGTGCTCAACCTCGGCGGCATGATCGGGGCCATCGGCGGCGGCTGGCTGGCGGACAAGCTGCATATCAAGTACGTGCTGATCGGCATGTACCTGATGGCCGCGGTGTCGATCACCCTGCTGGGCCATCCCATGCCGACCGGCTGGCTGTACCTGCTGGTCGGCCTCGCCGGCGCATCGACCATTGGCACGCAGATCGTCGGTTGTGCCTATGCCGGGCAGTTCTATCCCATCGCCATCCGCGCCAGCGGCATCGGCTGGACCCTGGGCATGGGCCGTGGCGGCGCCATCCTGGCACCGATCGTGATCGGGGTGCTGGTCGGGATGGGATTGCCGCTCGCGCAGAACTTCATGGCCATCGCGGTGCCCGGGATGGCAGCGGCGCTGGCCGTGCTGATGATCCGGCACGCACGCTCGGCCTCGGCCGCGGCTGACCCGCGCAAGGCCACGATCAGCGGCGAGAGGATCGATATTCCGCAACGTCCTGCAAATTCCAACCCTTAAGGAGACCACTCATCATGGCTGAATACACCCCTTCCGAACTCCTCGCGCTGGTCAACGGCAGCCAGGTCAGCGCAGGCGACGAGCGCGTGCGCGCCATCACAGCGTGCATCGTTGCCGATCTGTTCCGCACCATTGAGGCGTTTCAGGTCACGCCGAATGAATTCTGGTCGACCATGCAATGGCTGACGCGCCTGGGCCAGGCCGATATGGTTGGCCTGATCACAGCTGGCCTTGGCTTCGACCGGCTGCTCGATATCCTCGAAGACGAGGCCGACCAGGCCGCCGCGCGCGCCCAAGGCACGCCGCGTGCCATTGAAGGCCCGCTCTACGTTGCAGGCGCGCCGTCGGCCCAGCGCGAAGTGCGTCTGGATGAAGGCAATGAGGGCAAGGGTGAAGTCCTGGTGATGGAAGGCCGTGTGCTGGACCTGGACGGCAAGCCGGTGCCGCACGCGAGCGTCGACGTCTGGCATTGCAACGAACTGGGCCGCTACTCGCACTTCGACCCGGCGCAGCCCGACTACAACCTGCGCCGCCGCATCGAGACGGACGCCGATGGCAACTACCGCTTCCGCAGCTTCCTGCCGCCGGGCTACGCGATTCCGCCCGACAGCCCGGTGTCGGAACTGTTTGCGCTGCTGGGACGCCACGGCAATCGCGCGGCCCACATCCACTTCCTGGTATCGGGCAGCGGCAAGCGTGCGCTGACCACGCAAGTCAACATCCCGGGCGACACCTTCCTGGACGACGATTTTGCCTTCGCCACTCGCGATGGCCTGGTCGTGTCGCTGGAAAAGGTGGCGCGCTCGACCGAGTATGCGGCGCTCGGCGTGACGGGCCCGTTCACCCGTGAGCGCTTCGACTTCGTGCTCCAGGATGCGCTAAACGAAGCAGAAGCAGTCGCCGCCAGCCGCTACGCCACTGCGGCTGCCTAAGCTCGCAGCAAGCGGGCAACGCCACGGACCGATCGATCTGGCTGTGGAAATATTTGAAATATAAACAATCGTAGCCTAAATTAGTCGGCAATGGGCCCTCCCGAGGGATGGCCCTTGATTCCGGCAAGCCCTGGCGAAGCCGGAATTGCACACGCCAACTAGAACGAAAAGGGGGAGCAACGAATGAACATCAACAAAAGCAGAGGAGTGTCAGCCTGGCTCGGTCTCGCGGCTGTCGTGCTGCCGCTTGCAGGCTGCGGGGAGGGCTCATCGGAACCTGTCGCCGACACGATCTACACCAACGCAAAAGTCCTGACCGTCGATGCTGGCAACGCTGTAGAACAGGGATTTGCCGTCAAGGATGGAAAATTCCTGACGGTCGGATCGGCAGATGCATTGACGAGGCATATCGGGCCGGCCACGCGTGTGGTCGACATGGGCGGACGCACCATTGTCCCTGGGCTCAGCGACGGCCACCTGCATGGCGCGGGCGGTGGTCCTGGCATCGACCTGTCGCGTACGCGCAGGATTGACGATGTGCTGGCAGCCATTCGCGATGCCGTTGCCAGTCATGCGCCGGGCGAACTGCTGCAAAGCAACTCCGACTGGCACGAGGCCCAACTGAAGGAGGTTCGCCTGCCTACCCGCGCCGAACTCGACGCAGCGGCGCCGAATAACCCGCTGGTGCTGCACCGCGGCGGCCTGACGGCCATGCTCAACAGTGCGGCGCTGGCCAAGTGGAATATCACGGACAGCACAGTGTCGCCCGAGGGCGGCATCATCCAGAAGGACAGCAACGGCCAGCTGACCGGCGTCCTGATCAACAACGCGCGCTCGCTGATGACGCTGCCCGCGCCGCCCAGATTTGACACCGCGGCACTGGAAGAAATGCAGCGCAAGCTCAATGCGCTGGGGCTGACCAGCATACGCGTGCCGGGCATGTTCACGGGCACCGACGTACCGTCAGCCTACGCCGTCATCCGCCAACTCCAGGGTGCAGGCAAGCTGAGCCTGCGCTTTCAGCTGCTGCTCAACGCCATGGCGCCGGTAAGCACCGCCGGGCAGGTCAAGGCCATTATTGGCTCGGCCCAGCTGCCGCCAGGGACTGGTGACGAATGGGTACGCATCTGGGGCGCGAAGACCTCGGTCGATGGCGGGTTTGAAGGCGGCTATATGAGCCAGCCTTACAACGAGCCGTTCGGCAAGGGCGGCACGTTCTACGGACTGCCGCTGGTTTCCGGCCAGGCGTACCAGGATGTTGTCGCGGAGCTGGCCCGCAATAAGTACCGCGTGGCCGTGCACGTCGTTGGCGATGCGGCACTGGACCAGGTCCTGGCGGCGTGGGAGAGTCTTGACAAGGCCAGTCCGGGCGCCGTCAAGGGCTGGACCATCGAGCATGCATTCGTGGTCCGCAAGGAGCAGCTGGAGCGCGTGCGTGCCCTGGGCGCCCGGCTATCCGTGCAGGCCCACCTGTACGTTGCGGCACCGGTACTGTCCAAGTACTGGGGGCATGATCGGGCGGAACACGTGACACCCGTGAAGACCTTCATGGATTTCGGCTTTAAGCTGGTAGGCGGCACCGATTCGGCGAACATGCCGGTCAATCCGTTCTGGGCGATGTATCACTTCATTACCCGCGACACGATTACCGACGGCGTATATGGCCCGGACGAGCGCGTGGGACGTAACGACGTGCTGCGCATGTTCACCATCAACTACGCCGACCTGAACGGCGAGGCCGATACCAAGGGCTCGATCGAGAAGGGCAAGCTGGCCGACTTCGTGGTGCTGTCGGGAGACTATCTGACGGTGCCTGAAGTCGACATCCAGAATCTCCATGCTGTTGCGACCTATGTCGGAGGCCGGCAGGTCTACCGCGACGCGGCCACTTCGGTTCCAGCCTTTTAAATCGACGCCGGGCGCACGGAGCAATTTCAAAACGAACAAGGGCGGGAGGCCAAAACCTCCCGCTCTTGTTCTCTTGGCTGAATTGCCCGCGGGGGATGCGCCCGGTTACCCTTATCGTGATTATCGTGACAACGCGGCCTCGATGCGTGCGATTTCGCCTTCCATCCAGCGCCGCAGCAAACCATCCGACATGACCAGCGCCGTGCTGCCCCCAAGGATGCGATAGACCTTCTTGCGATCGGTCTTCGAGACCTTGCCCGGATCGAGCCAATCCTCGTTCTCCACGAGCAGCCGCAACGTATCGAGCCCGATCAGAATCGGCCACAGGCAAGCGAGCCGCAAACGCACGGCGGTGCGCGGAATCGCCAGCGTGTAGGCCATGGCTTCGCGGAAGTGGTCCAGCGCCAGCCGCACCAGTTCGAACAGCACCGGTCGCATGCGCCGGAAATTTGCCGGTTGCAGCAGGTCGTGCGGTTCGTATCCGTGGCGATCGAGAAGTGCCTTGGGCAGATAGCAACGCCCGATACGCAGGTCGCCGCCGCAGTCGCGCAGCACGTTGACCATCTGCAAGGCTTTGCCGAAGCGGATGCCCCGGCGTTGCATGATGGCTGGCTCTTCTCGGAGTACGCCGGGCTGGTGCGCGTAGGTCATCGTCGACCAGAAGTCTCCCACGCAGCCGGCGACCAGGTAGGTGTAGCGGTCCAGGTCGGAAAGATCCTCCAGCGCGCCAAGTTCGCCCGAGCGCTCGTCCGGGAACGTGCGCAGGTCGAACTCCATGCCCTCGGTCAGTGTGGTGACGATGCCGCGGACCGCGGCGCGGTCGGCATCATCGAGTTGCGCCAGCACGTCGAACGCGGGTCCGATCGATTCCAGCAGTGCCTTTTCTTTTGATTCCGTCTGATGACTGGCGACTTCGCGCGACAAGCGCTCGGAGAACGGTGCCGGGTCGCCGCGGCCGTTGACACACTCGCGCAGCGCCAGCAGCAGATCCAGGCGCTCCGCAGGAGGAATCAGAGCGGTGTCCGCAATGGTGTCGGCCGCGCGCGCCAGCAGGTAGGCCAGCCCGACCGGGTCGCGCATGCCCGCCGGCAGGATGCGCAGCGTCAGGTAGAACGAACGGGAAACTCCCTTCAGCAGCGGGCCGAGCAGGTAGGCCCGGGTCGGGTTTTGCATGGGTCGATGGTGGCGCGAGGGTAGGGCGCATTGTAGCGGGCGTGGGCGGCATTGCCGCCGCTTTGAACCATCAGGGGAGCCGCGCGATCGCCTCTTTCAGCTTTCCCGCAAACCTCGATTCTTCGCCGCACGTCATCACCAGTTGTCGCGTTGCTCTTGTCATCGCGACGTAGAGAAGGCGGGCCTCTTCTTCCACCGATTCATCGTATCGATGCGGCATGCCTGTTGCCGGGATGCAGACCAGCGGAAATTCCAGCCCCTTGCTGCTGTGCATCGTCACAACCTTGACGGTATCCGCGCCGGGCATGAAACGCTTGCTCTTCTGCGGCAGTTCAAACGGGATGCCTTTGCGTTCCATCATGCCGATCAGCGGTTCAACCATATCGAGATGCCGATACACGACGGACATCTCCTTCCATGGCGTACCTGTCCGGTTCTCATCAAGCAAGATTTCCGCGATGCGATCGGCCTCGTCCTTTAGCGTCGGCAGCTCCAGCAACAGCGGCCTGGGCCCCTGGCGCCCGGCGGCGACGGGTTGCACGGTGGGCGCTTCGTCTTCCTGGGCATCTTTCGGCGCCAGCAATTCATCGGCAAACCTCCGTGCGACGCGCAGGATCTCCCGCGTGTTCCGATAGTTCAGCTTCAGGATGGTGGTCCGGCCGGTTGCCTTGATGCCAACGCTCGCGAAGGTGAATTTCTGCTTCTTCGATCCCCCGTAGATCGATTGGGCATCGTCATACAGCACCAGCAGCGAATTGCTCTCGGGGTTCACCATCTGAACAATGAGCTTGAACCACTCCGGTCGGAAATCGTGGCCCTCGTCGATCAGCACGGCATCGTATTGCCCGGAGGGAATCGCCTTTCTGTCGACGCCGCAAATGACCCGTTCGACCATCGCATCGAAGAACGCCTCATTTCTTGGGCCTTGCGGCTCGCCGACATGGAATGCTCTCAACTGGCGCGAGCACCAGGAATGGAAGTTGTGAACGTGGACTTTGTCCTGGATGCCTTTCTCTTCCATGCTCGCAGCCAGCTTGGCCGCCAGCGTGCGATTGAAGCAGAGGACGAGAATCGGGCGGCTGACCACCTTTGCGAGGTGCTCGGCGCGATAGCCCAGAATGATGGTCTTGCCGGATCCCGCCACCCCATGGATGACCCGGTGACCCTCGCCGAGACTTCTGGCCAGTTGTTCCTGCTGCAGATCCATCACGCGCAGGATGTCAGGGATTTCTTGCGCGTCCGCCGCATCGTCCTGAAACAGGCTGCGCTGCTCCGGCATGCGAATCTGCGGAAAGAGATGCCAGCGAATCCGGTCGATCTGTGGCAACGACAGCTTCATGGTGAACTTGACCGGAAACATTTCCCAGAAACGCTTCTGAAAGGCTTCCGCATCAACGCTGTCGTACATCTCGTCCTGGCAGATCACAAGGTGCGGCGGCAGGACTTCGCCGAGGTTGGTCTTGTCGAACTGCGCGCGGGTGATATTGGCGAGCACCACGCCGTGCCCATAAGGGAAATACGGCTTGCCTTTCAGGGACCCCGAGGGCCATACCAGTTGCGGATCGCGTTGCAGCAGGTCTGTCACGAAATACATGAACTGCCGCGCCTGCTCCAGCGGGTTCAACTCATGCACGAGCCCGCGGGCTGTCAATAACGTGACGTTGCGCTGGTCGATCTCGTGGATGGTGTCCAGGCGCCAGTCCTTGACTTCGAGAATCAGCAACCCGCGGCTTGGGTGGAAGACGATGAAATCCGGATGCCGCGTCTTCTCGCCGATCGCAACGTCGTACCAGCAGAGGTAGTCGTCCTCCAGCTTCGCTTCGAGACGCTCGGCGAAGCGGCGTTCGCCACCGGTCATGCGCGATGTGACCGAACCCAGCGCGGGAATCAGCGTGGCCATACCTTGTGTCGTTTTTTGGCTTGTTTGCGGCTGCACGAACGGCGTACAAGCAGTCGCGGACCCGGTGCGACGACCGTTCTGGCAGGGTATTCCTCCGCGCAATTGTAAGCAAGAAGCGGTAAATGTGGCGATTTCGTTTCCTTCTTGCTCGTCGCGGCCGGATGCTGAGGTCTGGCTTCTGGCTCTGCCATCCGTTTCGCCGATAACCCTTACCGAAATATCGAGTTATGCGCCGCCCCGCCTGCTAGCGACAATTCGCCAAAGTCCTCATCGTGGACACTATATTCAGAACAAAAGGGAGAAGACCATGACTGCCCCCGATCATCCCCACCACCGCGATACGCGCGAGCGGCGTCGTTTCCTGCAGGGAGCCGGCGCTCTGATGGCGCAAGCCGCGCTTGGCGCCACGGCATTTGACGCATTGGCCGCCGGCACGCCGGGCAAGGTCGTCTTGCCCTTCGCCAATGGCGAGCGCGAAATGGCCACCTTCCCGCAAAAGCGACCGCTGATCTTGCTGACCAGCCGCCCGCCTCAGCTCGAGACGCCGTTCAGCGTGTTCAACGAGGGCATCATCACGCCCAATGACGCGTTCTTTGTGCGCTACCACTGGAGCGGCATCCCGACTTCGATCGATCCCCAGGCTTATCGCCTGCGCATCGGCGGCCATGTGAAGGCGCCGCTGGAACTGTCGCTGGCGGACCTGAAGTCCTTGGCCGATCCGGTCGAGATCGTCGCCGTGAACCAATGCTCGGGCAACAGCCGTGGCTTCTCTGAACCGCGCGTGAACGGCGGCCAGCTGGCCAATGGTGCGATGGGCAATGCGCGCTGGACGGGCGTGCCCTTGAAGAAGGTTCTGGAAAAGGCCGGCGTGCAGCCGGGTGCGGTGCAGGTGACCTTCAATGGCCTCGACAAGCCGCCTCTCGAAACCGGCCCGGACTTCGTCAAGGCGTTGAACATCGATCACGCGCTCGACGGCGAGGTGATGCTCGCCTGGGCGATGAACGGCGCGGACTTGCCGATGCTAAATGGCTACCCGCTGCGCCTCGTGGTGCCGGGACACTACGGCACGTACTGGGTCAAGCATCTGTCGGACATCCAGGTCGTGGACAAGGTGTTCGATGGCTTCTGGATGGCGTCGGCCTACCGCATTCCGGCGAACCCGTGCGCCTGCGTGCCACCCGGCACCGCGCCGTCGGCCACCACGCCGATCGGCCGCTTCACCGTGCGTTCGTTCATCACCAGCCTGGAAAACGGGGCCAAGGTGCCGACGGGCCGCGAAACGGTGGTGCGTGGCATTGCCTTCGACGGCGGCTACGGAATCGGCGAAGTCGGCTTCTCGCCCGATGGTGGCAGGACCTGGCAGGCGGCAAAACTCGGTCAGGATCTGGGGCGCTACTCGTTCCGTGAATGGACGGCCGTACTGCGCCCGCCGCGCCGCGGCAATCTTGACCTGCGTGTGCGCGCCGTGAACCGCATCGGCCAGAGCCAGCCGATGGAGGCGCTTTGGAACCCGCCCGGCTATATGCGCAACGTGGTGGAAACCACTCGCGTCACCGCGGTTTGAGGGAGGGGACATCATGAACATGAAGACCCTGATTGCCGCCGCGCTCGCTGCTTCCGCTTTGCCAGCCATGGCGCTGGAGATCACCCTGCCGGCGGAAACCGCCGCCTGGCGTCCGAGCGATCTGCCCGGATACCGGCTCGTGCAGCAGAACTGCATGACCTGCCATTCGGCGCAGTACGCGGAGACACAGCCGCAGACGTCCCCGCGCGCCTATTGGGACGCGACCGTCAAGAAGATGAAGAAGCCGTACGGTGCCCCGGTGCGGGATGAAGACATGCCGGCTATCGTCGACTATCTCGTCAAGACCTATGGTGCTGAGCGCGGCAGTGCGACACCTGTAGCCGCTGGTGCTGTGCCTGCCGCGCCGGCAGCCGCTGGTGGCGCGCCGCGCACCGCGGATGCGCTGCTCGGCGCCAACCAGTGCAGCGCCTGCCATGCGGTCGACAAGAAGGTCGTTGGCCCGGCGTTTCATGACGTGGCGGCGAAGTACGCCGGTAATGCCGATGCTACCGGCAAGCTGATGCAGAGCATCCGCAACGGCGGTAGCGGCAAGTGGGGACAGGTGCCGATGCCGGGGTTCCCGCAGTTGGATGAGGCGGATCTGAAGACGTTGGCGACTTACGTGTTGTCGCGGTAATCAAGCGGCGAATCTGGCGCAATGTTCGCATCGTGCTGTCCGGCAGTCACAACTTGTCGGACAGCAGGATCGGATGGCTGCTTGCCGGACGTTAGGTGACGGCAGTCTCGTCTGTGTTTTGGGGTTCGAACTTGGATGCCCACCCCGATTTAGCCGCACGCAGCACAATTCGTTGCTTTTCTGCCCGCTCCACGGCGTTGATGCGCTCAACGACCGAGGCAATCGGGGCATTGCCTTCGGCCCTTGCCAGGTAAAGAAGGCGCACCAGCTTGTCCGCCCAACGCGGCACCTTGCCCGTTTTTTCCCACCGGGCAACGGCCTGCTCGTTATTGCCGAGAAGATTGGCAAGCCCAGCTTGAGATTGCATTAGGCCGGCACTGCGGAGATAGCGGAATTCCACGCCCGTGAGTGGTGAGAGTTTTTTTGCGAGCGCGAGGCAGATGGCGACACACAGGCCATCCAGATCCTTGATGGATACGCCCTCGCCGTAAGGCGTCATTCGCACTTCATAGCCGTTGACCAGCCACACGTCCTTGAGGCCGCCGTCTGTGTAGTGGTACATGTGCTTCATCCTTTGGTGACTTCCATCACCGTGATGATGGTCAATTCAGGGGCACGGTGTTCGACCAGCACAACGACGCCCACATTCATGCCGGAAACATACCGCTCCATCACGCAGCGCAGCCCCATTGCGCGCATGTCTGGCTCCGGTTCGCGCACGATGACGCCTTTGCGCAGCGTTTCCAGCACCATCGGATCGTTGATTCTCCTTTGCAGCATGCGCTCACGGGCGTGATGCACGAACACGATGTTCGACGTATCCTGGGCGCATGCACGGACGTGCTTTTCGAGCTGGTGTTTCGAAGGTTGTCCCAACGAGTCACCTATTATTTTGATAGGTTGAAGTGTACCGAGGAGTTCGGCCTGCGTCTATCAAGAGGAAGGCTCGTGACTTACCAATCGGCAGCTGAATTTCCCGACTGTTGCGTCGTGTGGCATTGCCACACGGATACGACGTCCTGGCGCAGCGCAAGGCTATGCCACGCCAGAACCACTCGAGTTAATGCGCCAGCAATTCCCCAGCCATTACCAATCCCAGTCGCGCCCTGACCAGCTCAAGCAGGCAGAACGCACTGAAGCACTCCTCCGACCGCTCACACTGCGGCTCCAGCAGGCGAAGCACACCTTCGATTCCTGCGCTGACTTTTTCAAGGCTGGAATCCGCTGCTGCTACATCGATGATCGACATATGACCTCCATCGTTTATGGAAAGCCTGCCGCAAGAAGTTTGGGAGGCGGCGGGCCTGACGACGAGGGTGGAAGACCGGTGCAGTGATCGGTAAGCCTTGCGGCTGCCTCGTGTCCGCCCGCCATAGAAGCGGATGATTCGCGAACTCGAATCGAACGGCCCCTTGAGGGCCGTTCGATCACTGCTCTCGGGCTTCCACACCCGGTCACCGCTACGCGATGACAGCCCCAAGTATTCCGCGGCGCCGATGGCGATTCGATAGGACAGTTCGCATTTCCGTGCGAACCCGCGCATGCTGCGTCAGCATGGTCGCCTGCGAAATGGCGGCGCGCTGAAACCGATCGCCGAAATTTCCGATTCCCTGTGCCGGTTAACTTGCGTCGCCAAAATCGAGCAACACCTTGCAGCTCTCGCGCGGGTTGCGTTCGGCGAGATCGAACGCGCTGGTGACTTCCCGAAAATCGACCGCATGCGTGACGATATGCCCCGGGTCCACCAAGCCGCGCGAGATCCAGTCGATCACGGTTGGGAACATCGCGCAGTTCAGGCGCGACGCATACAGAGTCAGTTCCTTACGCGTCAGCTCCTGCTGTGGGATCGCCGACGGTGTCGCGGAAAAGCCTAGAACGCCGATCCTGCCCGCCGGCGCTGCCATGCGCACCGCTTCTTCCAGAATCGAAGGGTGGCAGACGGCGTCATAGATCAGTGTCGGCCCGCCCTCTGCGCCGCGCCGTGCAAGCGCCTGCTCCAGCGGTTCGCGCAAGGTGTTGATGATCTCGTCCTCTTCGGCCCCGCAGCCGCGCGCCAGCGCAAGGCGCTCATCGACGTGATCGGTAATGAAGGTCCGCACGCCATGCACGCGCTTGAGGACCTGCAGCAAGTTGAGGCCGACCGGCCCCGCGCCATAGATCAGCGCGATGTCTTCACGCAGCACGCCGGTGCGGTAAATCACGTTGGCCGCCACGGCAAACGGTTCGATCACTGCTGCGCTGGTGGCCGGCAGGCCATCCGGTACCGCGTAGGCGTTGCGCGCCGGCACGCACGCGTATTCGCTGAAGCCGCCGTCGCGGTGGACGCCGATCACTTGGAGGTGGCTGCAAACATTCTGCCGGCCAATCCGGCACGCATGGCATTGGCCGCAACTGATCACCGGATCCACCACCACCCGCTCGCCAATGCGCGCTGCGCTGACGCCCACGCCCACCGCATCGATCTGGCCCACGAACTCATGGCCGATGACGCGCGGATAGGCCGCGAAAGGGTTCTTCCCATGGAAGATATGCAGGTCCGAGCCGCAGATGCCGGCGTAGCGCACGCGCACGCGGACTTCGCCCGCGGCGGGCTCGGGGGTCGGCCGTTCGCACACGGCCATGCTGTTCGGTTTGTCGACGACCACGCTCAACATGCTCGATCCTTGTTCGGCTTACCAGTTCCACATCGCACCGTCGCGCAGGCGCGCCACGGGCAGGTAGGCGCGCTCGTACGGATATTTCGCGGCCAGGGCCTCGTCGATGTCGACGCCAAGGCCCGGCACTTCATCCATGACGAGTTGGCCGTCTTCAAGGCGGTAGTTGTGCGGAAACACTTCATTGGTCAGGGCGCTATGCGGCATCAGTTCCTGGATGCCGAAGTTCGGCGCCCACAGCCCGAAGTTGACCGCGGCCGCCATGCATACCGGCGACAGGTCCGTCGCGCCGTGGAAGCCGGTGCGCACCTGGTACATGGCCGCGAAGTCCGCGATGCGACGCACGTGCGTGATGCCACCGGCGTGCACGATAGTGGCCCGGATGTAGTCGATCAGCTGGTGGCTGATCAGCTCCTTGCAGTCCCAGATGGAATTGAAGATCTCGCCCACGGCCAGCGGCGTGGTGGTGTGCTGGCGGATGAGGCGGAAGGCATCCTGGTTCTCGGCCGGCGTGGCGTCTTCAAGCCAGAACAGGCTGAACGGTTCGAGTGCCTTGCCGAGGCGGGCCGCTTCGATGGGTGTCAACCGGTGGTGCGCATCATGCAACAGATGGGGCTCGAAGCCGACCGCCTCGCGCACCTTGCGGAAGAGTTCCGGTGTGTGGCGCAGGTAGAGCGACGTATCCCATGGCTCCTCTGGGGGCAGGCCTTTCTCCGCCGGTTCGTAGTGGCCTTGTTGCTTGCCCACGCCGTACACCTTCGACAGGCCCGGCACGCCGGATTGCACGCGGATGGCCTTGTAGCCTTCCTCGATATGCCTGTGCACGGCATCGATGACCTCGCTGTGGTCGCGGCCATTGGCATGGCCGTACACCATCAGTCCGTGGCGGCTTTTGCCGCCCAGCAACTGGTACACCGGCATGCCCGCCAGCTTGCCCTTGATGTCCCACAGCGCCATGTCGATGGCCGCAATGGCGGTCATCGTGACCGGACCGCGCCGCCAGTAGGCGCCGCGGTAGAGGTACTGCCAGATGTCCTCGATATTGCGCGGGTCGCGTCCCACCAGGCAGGGAATCACATGCTCGTCGAGGTAAGCCACGACCGCTAGCTCCCTGCCGTTGAGCGTGGCATCGCCCAGTCCGTACACGCCTGCGTCGGTCGTCACCCTGACCGTCACAAAGTTGCGATCGGGGCAGGTGACGATGGTCTGTATGTGTTCGATCTTCAAGGCGCGCGCTCCGGTCGGATCCGTCAGTGAGGTAGCTTTCCGTACAAGGATGCTACGTGGTGGAGCGCCATGAAAATTGGGGCGATGTCTGCAAAAAATGCGGCATTTTCCGCTTACACCGGCGGAAATGGAGAAGATCGGCGCGCCCATCCGCGATGTACGCTCGCAGTCATCTGCAAATTTCAGGCGGCGAATGTGGAAAGGCGGACGATCGAGGTACCGAGATGATGGAACTGGGCCAGCACACGCTTTCCAGCACCGAGACGGGAAAGACCAGTATCCAGCTGCCCGGCTACCATCCCGGCTGCCTGGCTCGCGGCATCGTCCACCTCGGCCTGGGCGCGTTTCACCGGGCGCACCAGGCGCTCTATACGGAGGCCGCCATCCGGCAAGGCGATAAGCGATGGGGCATCGTCGGCGTCAGCCTGCGGGATCCGCGCACGGTGCAGGCGCTGGCGAGCCAGGATCACCTCTACTCCGTCACCGAACGCGAAGGCGATGAGGCCACGACGCGCGTCGTAGGCGCCGTGGTGCAGGCCCTGTATGCGCCGCAGGCCTTGCAGCAGGTCATCGCGGCGCTGGCTGACCCGGCCGTCACGGTTGTCACCTGCACGGTGACAGAGAAGGGATACAGCCAGAACCCGTCCACGTCGGACCTCGATATCGATGATGCGGACATCCGCCACGACCTCTGTCATCCGGCTGCGCCAGCCAGCACGCTCGGTGTCCTGGCCGCCGGCCTCCGCAGGCGACCTGCAGGAGCGCCGCTCAGCATCGTGTGTTGCGACAACATGTCTGACAACGGCGATACGCTGCGCAAACTGCTGACGCAATACGCCGGGCTGATCGATCCGGCGCTGGCGCGGCGCGTCCGGGACGAGATCGCACTGCCCAATTCCGTGGTGGACCGGATCGTGCCAGCCGCCACGCCAGCATCGCTGGACTGGGTTCAGGAACGCCTCGGCGTGCGTGACGAGGCGGCTATCGTTTGCGAGCGCTTCACGCAGTGGGTCATCGAAGACTGCTTCGCGGGGCCCAGGCCGGCGTGGGAAGCGGGCGGCGCCTTGCTGACCGGCGATGTGCGCCCCTACCAGGCAATGAAGCTGCGCCTGCTCAATGGCACGCATTCGGCCATCGCCTATGCCGGGCAACTGTGCGGCTTCGAGAGCGTAGCCGCGGCCATGGCCGACCCCGTCGTCGGCGCCTTTGCCCATGGCGTGATGCAGGACTTGCGGGACACCGTCGACGCGCCGGCCGCCTACGACGTTGGCCGCTACTGCGGCGAGCTGTTGCGGCGCTTTGCCAATCCCGCTCTCGCACACCGCACCGCACAGATCGCGATGGACGGTACCCAGAAGGTTCCGGTGCGCTGGCTTCCGGCCTTGCGCGAAAGTGCCAGCGCCGGCATCGAACGGCCATGCCTCGAACGCGCGCTCGCCGTCTGGCTGCACTACCTGCGCAACGATGCCTGTGACAGCGGCGAGCCGCTGGCCGTCCGTGACCCCGGCGCGCCCGCGCTCGCCGTGCGCCTGCGCGTAGCGGCCAGCGACCTCGAGGCCGCAAGGCTGGCGCTCGGTCATACCGCCGTGTTCGGCGACGAACCGTGGCCGCCATCGTTCGCGGCACGGCTGGCCCGTTATCTGGCGGTGCTGCGCGAACGCGGCGCGGCCGTGCTGCTGTCGTCCTGAGCCAGCCGCAATCCAAGTTCAACACAAGAGGAGACATCCCAAGTCATGGCTACTGCATTGACCCGGCGCCGGTTCGGCGCTTTCGCCGTCGGCCTCGCCCTGACGCTGCCCACCTGCCGGGCGCTGGCCCAGGCCGGCACCATCAGGCTGAAGTACGGCACGGCTTTTCCGGCGGATCATCCGGGCACGCTGCGTATCCAGGAGGCCGCGCAAGCCATCCGCAAGGACACCGGCGACAAGGTGGATCTGCAGGTTTATCCGACCAGCCAGCTCGGCAGCGAACCGGACATGATTTCGCAAGTCCGTGCCGGCGCCATCGATTTCATGTCCACGGCCGGCACCAACCTGCAGACGCTGGTGCCGACCGCCGGCATCAACGGCGTCGCCTTCGCCTTCAAGGACTACGCCACGGTGTGGGCCGCCATGGACGGCGAGCTGGGCGCCTATGTGCGGGCCGCGCTTGGCAAGGCCAACCTGCATGGGTTCGATCGCTGCCTGGACAACGGCTACCGCAACATCACTACGGCCAGCCGGGCGGTCAACACGCCGGACGACCTCAAGGGGCTCAAGCTTCGGGTGCCTGGCATTCCGCTCTGGATTTCGATGTTCAAGGCCTTGGGTGCGTCGCCAACGGCCGTCCCGTTCGGCGAACTCTATTCAGCGCTGCAGACCCGGGTGGTCGATGGCCAGGAGAACCCGCTGGCCCTGATCCGCAGCGCCAAGCTCTATGAAGTGCAGAAGTTCTGCTCGCTGACCGGCCACACGTGGGACGGCCACTTCATCTTCGGCAACGCCAGGAAATTCCAGGCGCTGCCGCGCGAAGTGCAGGCGTCGATCACCGCCAACTTCACCGCTGCGGCGCTGAAGCAGCGCGAGGACATCGCGCGCCTGAATGTCGATGCGCAGGCCGAACTGACGCGGCTCGGCATCACGTTCAACCGGCCCGATTCGGCGCCGTTCCGCAAGCTGCTGCAAAGCGCCGGCTTCTATGCGGAATGGAAGCGGAAGTACGGCGGCGAAGCCTGGTCCAAGCTGGAGAAATATTCCGGCCCGCTCGCATGACGCCAGACGCAACCGATAAAACAAGAAGGAGGAGACTGTGATGGAGCACGCCGCCGAAACTTTTGTCCATCCGTCACACGCATCGTCGGCGGCCATGGTGCTCTGGGGCCGGATCATGGCCTGCCTCGTGGAGGTGCCTGCCGCGCTGATCGTGCTTGCCGAAATCGTGATCCTTGGTGGCGGTGCCTTCGCGCGGTACGTGCTGCATGACCCCATTCCATGGACGGATGAACTGGCCGGCATCCTGTTCCTCTGGCTGGCGATGCTCGGCGCCATCATTGCGCTGCATCGCAGCGCGCACATGCAGCTGACCACGTTCATCAAGAACGTGTCGCCGGCCACGCGCGTTTGGCTCGATACCTTCGGCATGTGGCTGGTGGTGGCGTTCCTGCTGCTGCTGGTCGGGCCAGCCTGGGAACACCTGACCGCACACCTGGAAGTCACGACACCGACGCTGGAGGTCAGCGAGGGCTATCGGGCCGCAGCCGTATTCGCAGGCGTGGTGCTGATGCTGGTGACCGCCGCCATGCGCTTGCTGGACCGCGCAAGCTGGAAGCCGATCATCCTGAGCGGCGTGCTGGTCGCCGTTGGTGGCGGCGCGCTCTGGATGTTGTCGCCCACGTTGATGGAACTCGGCAATGCCAACCTGGTGATCTTCTTCCTGCTGATGCTCGTCACCTGCGTGGTCATCGGCGTTCCCATCGCCTTTGCTTTCGGCCTTGCGACGCTGTCCTACCTGGCGCTGTCCACGGCAACGCCGCTGTCCATCATCCCGAACCGCATGCAGGAAGGCATGTCCCACCTGATCCTGCTGGCGGTGCCGCTGTTCGTCTTCCTGGGCGGACTGATCGAGATGACGGGGCTGGCGCGGGCGATGATCAACTTTCTGGTCAGCCTGATCGGCCATCTGCGTGGCGGCCTGCAATATGTGCTGCTGGGCGCCATGTACATCGTCTCGGGCATCTCGGGCGCCAAGGCCGCCGACATGGCCGCCGTGGCGCCGGCGCTGTTTCCGGAGATGAAGAAGCGTGGTGCAAAGGATGGTGACCTGATCGGGCTGCTGTCGGCGTCGGGGGCCATGTCGGAAACCATTCCGCCTAGCATCGTGCTGATCACGGTCGGATCGGTGACCGGTGTGTCGATCACCGCGCTGTTCGTTGGTGGCCTGATGCCTGCAGTCGTCGGCCTGGTGATGATGGCCCTCGTGGTCTGGTTCCAGACGCGCGGGGAAGACATGAGCGGCGCCGCGCGGCCATCGCGCAAGGCAATCCTCAGGTCGCTGCTGATTGCGTTGCCTGCGTTGGCCCTGCCGGTGATCATCCGCACCGCGGTGGTGGAGGGCGTGGCCACGGCTACCGAGGTATCGACCATCGGCATCTTCTACACGGTGCTGGCAGGCGTCCTGGTCTACCGCCAGTTCGACTGGCGGCGGGTCTATCCGATGCTGCTGGACACGGCGGCGCTGTCGGGGGCGATCCTGCTGATCGTTGGCTGCGCTACCACGATGGCGTGGGCGCTGACCCAGTCGGGCTTTGCGCAGGACCTGGTGAAGATCATGTCGGCCGTGCCGGGCGGCAAGATCGGCTTCCTGCTCGTCTCGGCGTTGGCCTTTGTAGTCCTGGGCAGCCTGTTGGAAGGCATTCCCGCCATCGTGCTGTTCGGGCCGCTGCTGTTCCCGATCGCGAAGCTGATTGGCGTGCACGAGGTGCATTACGCCATGGTGGTGATCTTCGCGATGGGCCTTGGCCTGTTTGCGCCGCCGTTTGGTGTGGGCTTCTATGCGGCTTGCGCCATCGGACGGGTTTCGCCCGATGTGGCGATGCCGCGGGTCTGGCCCCACATTGCCGCGTTGTTCATTGCTCTGTTGCTGCTGACGCTGGTGCCGTGGTTCTCAATCGGCTTTCTGTAAGCCTGGCACGCGGGCTAGAGTTCGCGCGACGCCAGCCACAGACGCGTGTCGAACTCAAGCTGGTGGTAGTGCGGCTCCATGTGCTCGCACAGGCGATAGAACGCCTTGTTGTGGTCGCTCTCCTTGAGGTGGGAGAGTTCGTGCACGACGATCATGCGCAGGAATTCGGGCGGCGCTTCCTTGAATAGCGAGGCCACGCGGATTTCCTTCTTGGCCTTGAGCTTGCCGCCCTGCACGCGGGAGATCGCGGTATGCAGGCCGAGCGCCTTGTGGGCCGTGTCGAGGCGGGCTTCGTAGCCGACCTTGTGCAGCGGCGGGGCGCTGCGCAGGAATTCCTGCTTCAGTTCGGACACGTAGTCGTACAGCGCACGGTCGGACTGCACGCCGTGCTGGCCCGGGTAGCGGCGCGAGATGTGCTCGCCGAGCTTGCCGGCCGCGGCCAGTTCGCGCACCTGGTCGAGTACGCCTGGCGGGTAGCCGCCCAGGAAGCGCATCGGGTCCTTCGCGGACGGCTGCCAGGTGTTTGCGTTCACGGCGCGCGGATCAGTGGTGGTGATGGTGGTGCATCCAGCTGTTGTCCATCGAATTGACGAAGGACTCCACGGCGTCCTTGTCGCCAGTGGCATGGCGCATCAGTTCGCCGCACTTGCAGAAGCCCTGGTAAGGCGTGATATGCGAGCACGCCGAGGTCTTCTGCAGGTACAGCGTGACGGGCTTCGTGCACTTCTTGCACTTGAACTTCAGGGTCAGGGCGGGTTTGCTCATGGGCGAATGAAATCAATGGGTTAGCGCTTCGGCGAACCGTCGATTGTACCGTTCGTCAGGGCATTTCGCAGGCCGGCGCGCACGTGCTTTGTTAAACTCGGCCCATTCCCAAAATTCCCTGAAAACCCGGACACCGCACTCCATGGCTCAGTACGTTTTCACCATGAACCGCGTGGGCAAGATCGTTCCGCCCAAGCGTCACATCCTGAAGGACATCTCGCTGTCCTTTTTCCCCGGCGCCAAGATCGGCGTGCTGGGCCTGAACGGCTCGGGCAAGTCCACGGTGCTGAAGATCATGGCTGGCCTGGACAAGGAGATCGAAGGCGAAGCCACGCCGATGCCGAACCTGAACATCGGCTACCTGCCGCAGGAACCGCAGCTGGATCCCGAGCAGACCGTGCGGGAATCGGTGGAAGAAGCGCTCGGTGGCGTGTTCGAGGCGCGCAAGAAGCTCGACGAGATCTACGCCGCCTATGCCGAGCCGGATGCGGACTTTGACGCACTCGCCGCCGACCAGGCCAAGTACGAGGCCATCCTGGCCGCCAGCGATGGCAACAACGCCGAGCTGCAACTGGAAATCGCCGCGGACGCGTTGCGCCTGCCGCCGTGGGACGCCAAGGTCGGCCACCTGTCCGGTGGCGAGAAGCGCCGCGTGGCGTTGTGCCGCCTGCTGCTGTCGCGCCCTGACATGCTGCTGCTCGACGAACCGACCAACCACCTGGACGCCGAGTCGGTGGACTGGCTGGAGCAGTTCCTGACGCGCTTCCCGGGCACCGTGGTGGCCGTGACCCACGACCGCTACTTCCTCGACAATGCCGCCGAGTGGATCCTCGAACTGGACCGCGGCCAGGGCATTCCCTGGAAGGGCAACTACAGCTCGTGGCTGGACCAGAAGGAAAACCGCCTCAAGCAGGAAGAAGCCAGCGAATCGGCGCGCCAGAAGGCACTGCACAAGGAACTGGAGTGGGTACGCCAGAACCCGAAGGGCCGCCAGGCCAAGTCCAAGGCGCGCCTGGCCCGATTCGACGAGCTGAACAGCCAGGAATACCAGAAGCGCAACGAAACCCAGGAAATCTTCATCCCCGTGGGTGAGCGCCTGGGCAACGAGGTGATCGAGTTCGACAACGTCAGCAAGGGGTTTGGCGACCGCATGCTGATCGAAAACCTGAGCTTCAAGGTGCCGCCCGGCGCCATTGTCGGCATCATCGGCCCGAACGGCGCCGGCAAGTCGACCTTCTTCAAGATGCTGACGGGCCAGGAACAGCCGGACAGCGGCGAGATCAAGATCGGGCCGACCGTGAAGATGGCCTTCGTCGACCAGAGCCGCGACGCACTGGATGGCAGCAAGACCGTGTTCGAGGAGATTTCGGGCGGCGCGGACATCCTGACCGTGGGCCGGTACGAAACCCCGTCGCGCGCCTACATCGGCCGCTTCAACTTCAAGGGCGGCGACCAGCAGAAGCAGGTCGGCACGCTGTCGGGCGGTGAACGCGGCCGCCTGCACATGGCCAAGACGCTGATCGCCGGCGGCAACGTGCTGCTGCTGGACGAACCGTCGAACGACCTGGATGTGGAAACGCTGCGTGCGCTCGAAGACGCGCTGCTGGAATTTGCCGGCTCCGTGATGGTGATCTCGCACGATCGCTGGTTCCTGGACCGTATCGCCACGCACATCCTGGCCTTCGAAGGCGATTCGCACGTGGAGTTCTTCCCGGGCAACTACCAGGAATACGAGGCCGACAAGAAGCGCCGCCTGGGTGAGGAAGGCGCCAAGCCGAAGCGGATCCGCTACAAGCCGATTTCTCGCTGATTGGTGCGGCAGTAGAGAAAAGCCAGGCCCTTGCGCCTGGCTTTTTTCATTCTCGGCAAATTTACGAGTATTTCGGCACTAGCCTTCCGCCCGTACCAGCCGCACCCGCGTAATCTCCGACGGCGCCCCAAACCGCTTCGGCGGCCCCCAATACCCCGTCCCGCGGCTGACATAGACCCACATCGATCCATGCCGCGCCAATCCCGCCGTGTAAGGCTGCTGCATCGGCACGAACAGGTTCCATGGCCAGAACTGACCGCCATGGGTGTGGCCGGACAACTGGAGGTCAAAGCCGGCCTCGACTGCCGCCGGCGCCGTGCGCGGCTGGTGGGCCAGCAGCACGCGTGCGCCGGCGCGCGGTGCGCCTTGCAGCGCGCGCGTCGGGTCGCTGCGGTGGTGCTCATGGAAGCGGCCGGCCGAATAGTCGGTCACGCCGGCGAGCACCAGCACGTCGCCGTCATGATCGAGCGCCACGTGCTCGTTCATCAGCACGCGCAGGCCAAGCCGCCGGAGTTCGGCGATCCACGATTCCGCGCCAGAGTAATACTCATGGTTGCCAGTGACGAAGTACACCCCGTGGCGTGCCTGCAGTCGCGCCAGCGGCGCGGTGTGGGCGGACAGCTCGCGCACGGTGCCATCGACCAGGTCGCCGGTGATAGCCACCGCATCGGCCTGCAGGCTGTTGACCCGGTCGACGATACGGTCCAGGTAAGGCCGCTTGATCGTCGGGCCGACGTGGATGTCGCTGATCTGGGCGATCGTGAAGCCATGCAGCGCCTCGGGCAGGCGGCTAACCGGCACGTCGATTTCGACCACGCGGGCAAGCCGTCGCGCATTCACATAGCCGACCAGCGTTACCAGTAGCGCCAGCGCTGGCACTGTGGCGGCGCTGTAGGCGTACAGCCCGGCAGCCTGCCAGCCCGCTAGCCAGGCCACGCCCAGCACGATGTCGCGCGCAACCGTCAGCACCAGCAGCGTGGAGAAGAAGCCCATCGCCAGCATGCCGATCCAGGACACCGCGTCCGACCACGGCTGGCTCACGCGGCGCGCCAGCATGCCAGCCGGCAGCAGCGCGCATGACAGCGCCAGCCAGGCGCCGCCCAGAATCTTGACCAGCATAGGCACCGGCAGGTCAGGCAGCAGGCGCAAGCCGATATAGGCGTGCAGCAGTGCCGCGATGGTACCGGCGGTCAGGATGGTGATCCTTGGGGTCATGGGGGCGGATTTGGGCGAGCGTCCGGAAAAGGTGGGGCCAGCGCGGCGCAGGTTCAAGGGCGTACACGCTGCCGGCGTGGCTGCAATGTGTCATTGATGATCGTGGCGGGATTTACCGCCGGTCTTCCGGGATCCAACCGAAATCGGCATGTGACGCAGCCGGCGCGCTTCGCGCATGCCGCGGTGAGTGATCTGAGCCCTTTGCGGTCTCGTGCTGAATGTTTTTGAAACGGATTGTCCGCCCTTGCAGGCTCATCTAGATTCGCACACAGACGCGTCGGTTGTGCCGCATCGTGCCCAGCGTTCGTCTGTTATGCCTGCACGGCGGTCATCCCAAGCCGGAGATATGCCATGTCGTTTCGCCTGAAGCACGCCAGCGCGCTGGCGGTTGCCGTCTGCATCGCGCTGTCGCCGGCCGCGCCACAAGCGGCAACACCGTCCAAGACGGTTACCCCACTTACCTGGCCACGGAATTTCGACGCGGCCAGCGAGCATGTCGAGCTGTACCAGCCCGAGATCGAGAAGTGGGAAGGCAACCGCATGTCGGGCCGTGCCGCGGTGGCAGTCGGCGCGAAGGACGGGTCGCCGACTTATGGCGTGGTCCATTTCTCGGCCATCGCCGATATCGACAAGCCGTCCGCGCTGGTTCAGCTGACCCAGATCACCATTGAAAGCGTCGAGGTGCCGACCCGCCCCGACGCCGCCGATCAGGTGCGCAACGCGCTGCTGGCCCGGCTTCCGCCCGCCGGCCTGACCGTGCCGCTGGATGAGCTCCAGGCCAGCTACGCCGTCTCGCGCCAGCTGGCCAGCGCCGCGCGGGTGACGGTGAAGAACGATGCCCCGCAAATCATTTTTGCCACCACGCCGACCCTGCTGGTGCTAGTGGACGGCGACCCGGCCTGGCGCGCCGTGCCGGGGACCAGCTACGAACGCGCGCTGAACAGCCGGGCCATGCTGCTGCGCGAGCCCGGCGGCGAGTTGTACCTTCAGGCGGCAGGGTATTGGTATCGGTCCGAATCCGCAGGCGGCTCCTGGGAAGTGATGGCGAGCGTGCCAAAGAGCCTGCAGTCCGCCGCCACCAAGGCCGCCGCATCCTCGAAGCCCGACGCGATGCTGCCGGCGGACGGCAAGCGCCCCGCGCGCGGACCTGACATCGTGCTGGCGACGCGGCCGACCGAACTCGTGGTCACCAGCGGCGCGCCGCAGATGAAGCCGGTGAGCGGCGGCGGACTGCTGGCCATGTCTAATGCGGACCACGCCGTGTTCGTCGATCCGACTTCCAACAACTACTACGTACTGGTGTCAGGCCGCTGGTTCCGCGCATCGATGCTGCCAGGCCCCTGGGAGTACGTGCCCGGCGCCGAGCTTCCGGCCGATTTCGCGAAGATCTCCCCGAACGATCCCAAGGCCAACGTGCTGGTGTCGGTGCCGGGCACGCCGCAGGCAAAGGAGGCCGCGATCGCCGCCTCCATTCCGCAGACGGCCACCGTGTCGCGAGCGAAGGCGGAACTGACCGTTGCCTATGATGGCGCGCCGCGCTTTGTGCCGATCACCGGCACCTCGCTCAGCTACGCGGTCAACACCGGCACGCCGGTGATCGAGGTGGACAACAGCCATTACTACGCCGTGGCCAACGGCGTCTGGTTCACGGCGCCTTCGCCGGCGGGCACCTGGCGCGTGGCGACCGAGGTGCCATCGGCCATCTACACGATTCCACCGAGTTCCCCGCTCTACTACGTGACCTACGTGCGCATCTACTCGGTCACGCCGGAGACCGTCGTGGTCGGCTATACCCCGGGCTACATGGGCGTGGTGGTCAGCGCCGATGGCACCGTGGTGTACGGCACCGGCTACGTCTATCCGGCGTACGTGGGCGGGGTCTATTACGGCTATCCCGTCACCTACGGCTATGGCGCGGGCTTTGGCATCGGCCTGGCCGAGGGGTTTGCATTCGGCTTTGCGGCCGGCGCCTTCTGGGGCGCGGCATCGCCGTACTGGGGACCGTACTGGTGGGGCGGCGGCCCCTACAACTGGAATTACGTGAATGTGAACCAGGCCAATTTCTACGGCCGCTGGGGACAGGGCACCGTCACGCACGCGCAGGGCTGGAATGCCTGGACAGGCACGGAATGGCGCGGCACTGCCGCCGCGGGATTCAACCCAGCCACGGGCGCGCATTTCCAGGGCAGCCGTGGCGCGGCGTTCAATCCGTATTCCGGCAATTTCGCGGCGGGACGGCAAGGGTCGTTCGCCAATCCGTCCACCGGCCGTGAAGGCGCTGGACGCGGCGGTGTCGTCGGCAACGAATACACCGGTAACTACGCGGCGGGACGCCAGGCCGCCGGCTACAACGCCCAGACCGGGCGCGTGGGCGCGGCCGAGGTCGGCATCGCCGGCAATGCCCAGACCGGCCAGCACGCGGCCGGCAGCCGTGGCTTCGTTGCCAACCCGGACAAGGGCAATGCCGTGGTCTGGAACAACGGCAATGTCTATGCCGGGCACGACGGGTCTGTGTACCAGCACACTGACAACGGCTGGCAAAAGCACACGCCGGGCGGCTGGGAACCGGTGCAACCGAACAACGAAGTCACCGGACGGCTGGATCAGCAACGCCAGGCGCGAGAGGTCGGCCAGCAGCGCTTCCAGGGTGCGGCGCAGCGATGGCAGGGCGGCGGCCGTTTCGGCGGCGGCGGCTTCCGTGGCGGCGGATTCCACGGCGGCTTCCGGCGCTGAGGCGCCGGCGGCAGAGCGAAGCGGCACCCGCGCATGACCGTCGATTTGCGCGACGAAATGAGTAAACACGGCCACAAAAAGTTTGAATAGGCGCGCCCTTTGGCGCGCCGTAACCTGCCTGAACGGGCACCAGCACGGCCGGCATTGGCTCGTCGTGACTGGAACAAGAGGCTGCCATGTTTGCTGGCACAGGAGGTCACGTGAGGACAATGCTCAACTGGCGCAGGGCAGCGGGGCTGCTTGCGGTCTTGCTGGTGGCGGGGTGCAGCAAGGAAAAGCCGGTGGCAGCTGCGCCTCCTGCGGTGGAGGTCGGGGTCATGACGGTAGCGCTGCGGGACGTGCCGCTGGTCTACGACTTCGTCGGCCAGACCGAGAGTTCGCAGCAAGTGGAGATCCGGGCGCGCGTCAATGGCTTCCTGGACAAGCGGGTCTATACCGAAGGCGCCGTGGTCAAGGCCGGCCAGACCCTGTTCGTGATGGACCGCAAGCCGTTCGAGGCCACCTTGCAGGCGGCCGAGGCCGAACTGGGGCAGCAGCAGGCCCGCCTTTCCACGGCCCGCGCCGACCTGAAGCGCGTGCGGCCGCTGGCCGAGCGCAACGCCCTGAGCCAGCGCGATCTCGACGATGCCGTGGGCAAGGAGCAGGCCGCCGCGGCAGCGGTCGAAGGCGCGAAGGCCAATGTCATCAGCGCCAGGCTCAACCTGGGCTATACGACCATCACTTCGCCGGTGGCCGGCCTGTCGAGTTTCG
The DNA here is from genome assembly GCF_057073745.1 of Cupriavidus sp. C2SS-8b. Classification (NCBI taxonomy): domain Bacteria; kingdom Pseudomonadati; phylum Pseudomonadota; class Betaproteobacteria; order Burkholderiales; family Burkholderiaceae; genus Cupriavidus; species Cupriavidus sp. C2SS-8b. Next base: position 3,231,391 of record NZ_CP172716.1, on the reverse strand, counting down.
CCAAGCGCCAGCCGGGCTCCTATATCGACGCGGCCAACAGCCTGCTGACCTACGTCGCCAGGCTTGACCCGATGTGGGTGAATTTCAGCCTGTCCGAGAATGAAGTGTTGCGCATGCGCACGGATCGGGAATCGGGCGCGATCAAGTATCCCGGACAGGACCAGTTCGATGTCGTGATCGTGCTGGCCGATGGCACCGAGTTCCCGAACCATGGGCGCATTGCGTTCGCCGATGCGTCGTTCAACGCGCAAACCGGCACTTACCTGGTCCGTGCCGAGGTGAAAAACCCGGAAGGCGTGCTGCGCCCCGGCCAGTTCGTGCGGGTCAAGGTGCATGGCGCCACGCGCACGAGTGCGATCGCCGTGCCGCAGGATGCCATCATCCAGACCCAGCGCGGCCAGACGGTGTGGGTGATCGGGCCTGACAACAAGGCCCAGCAACGCGTGGTCGATGTCGGCGAGTGGACCGGCAATAACTGGGTGGTACGTTCCGGCCTGAAGGCCGGGGAGCGCGTCGCGGTGAGTGGCACGCTGCGCCTGGCGCCTGGCGTACCCGTCAAGCCGGTCGAGGCCACGCCTGGCGCAGCCCCCGCTGCGGCCAGCAGCGCCGCGGCGCCACCCGCGGCTCCCGCTCCGGCATCGAGCACCGCGGCAGCAGCACCGGCCGGGGGCAAGTCATGAAACTTGCCCACTTTTTCATCGACCGCCCCATCTTTGCGGCGGTCGTTTCCATCGTCATCACGGTGGGCGGCCTTGTCGCGCTGACCAAGCTGCCGATCGCCCAGTTCCCGGACATCACGCCGCCGACGATCACCGTCACCACGCGCTACCCGGGCGCCAGCGCCGAAGTGGTGGCCCAGAACGTGGCCGCGCCGATCGAACAGCAGGTCAACGGCGCGGACCGCATGATGTACATGAGCTCGACGAGTTCCTCGACGGGCGACCTGACGCTGACCTCCTATTTCGAGATCGGCACGGACCCGGAACTCGCGCAGGTGGACGTCCAGAACCGCGTCAACCTGGCGTTGCCCACCTTGCCGAGCGAGGTGACATCGCAGGGCGTGTCGGTGCAGAAGCGTTCGTCCGCCTTCATGATGGTGATTGCCATCTACTCGCCGGACAACAGCTACAACCAGACCTTTGTCGGCAACTACGCCAACATCTATGTGCTGGACGCGATCAAGCGAATACCGGGCGCCAACCAGTCGTCGATCTTCGGCAGTCCGGACTACGCCATGCGTATCTGGCTGCGGCCGGATCGCATGGCCTCGCTCGGTATCACGACCGAGGACGTGAAGAACGCGGTCGCCGCCCAGAACCAGCAGTTCTCCGCCGGGCGTATCGGCCAATCCCCGACCAACGGTCCGGTGCAGCTGACGTTCCCGATCTCGACCAAGGGCCGCATGACGGAGCCGGCCGAGTTCGACAACATGATCCTGCGCGCGCAGTCCGGCGAAACGGCGCTGGTGCGGCTCAAGGACATCGGCCACGCCGAACTGGGCTCCAAGGATTATTCGCTGCGCAGCCGCTACAAGGGCAAGACCGCCACGCTGATGGCGGTCTACCAGCAGCCGGGCGCCAATGCGCTGGACGTGGCCAAGCAGGTGCGCGCCACGCTTACCGAGCTGAAGAAAAGCTTCCCGCCTGGGCTGGAGTACGAGGTCGCGCTGGACACGACCGAGTTCGTGCACGAGTCGATCAACGAGGTGGTGCATACGCTGCGCGACGCCGTGATCCTGGTGATCCTGGTGGTGTACCTGTTCCTGCAGAGTTTCCGCGCCACGCTGGTGCCGCTGCTGGCCGTGCCGGTGTCGATCATCGGCGCCTTTGTCGGCATGAGCGCGTTCGGCTTCTCGGTCAACATGCTGACCTTGTTCGGCATGGTCTTAGCGATCGGCATCGTCGTGGACGATGCCATCGTGGTGATCGAGAACGTCGAGCGCAACATGACCGAGTTCAAGCTGCCACCGAAGGAAGCCGCCAAGCGGGCGATGGACGAGGTGAGCGGACCGGTGGTGGCGATCGTGCTGGTGCTGCTCGCGGTGTTCATCCCGGTGGCGTTCCTGTCCGGCATTACCGGCCAGCTCTACAAGCAGTTCGCCGTCACCATTGCCGTATCGGTGGTGCTGTCGGGGGTCGTGGCGCTGACGCTGTCGCCAGCCCTGGCGGCCATCCTGCTCAAGCCGGGCGAACACAAGAAGAACCGCTTCTTCACCTGGTTCAACAACAAGTTCGACCAGCTCATCGCCGGTTACGACAAGTCGCTGCAGTTGGTGATACGGCGCTCCGTGGTGTCGATTGCGCTCATCATTGTGATGGTGGCCGTGAGCGTGCTGATGTTCATCCGCATTCCGGGCTCGTTCCTGCCGGTCGAGGACCAGGGCTATCTGTTCGGCGCCGCGGTCATGCCCGATGCCGCCAGCCTGGACCGCACCGGCGACATGACCAAGCGCGCGGAAACCTGGCTGGCCAAGCAGCCTGGCGTGGCCTCGGTGGCGACCGTCGACGGCTACAGCCTGATCGACTCGCAGAACAAGGCCAATGCCGGCACGCTGTTCATTACGCTCAAGGGTTTCCACGACCGCGGCAAGGGAGAAAGCGCCAACGACCTGATCGTCAAGGGCAAGAAGGAGTTTTCGGCCTACCAGGACGGCGTGGTCATCCCGATCAATCCGCCGTCGATTCCTGGCCTCGGTACGACCGGCGGCTTCGAGTTCTGGCTGCAGAGCACGGGCGACAACACGTACCAGCAGTTGGAGGAGCGGGTGCGCGCGTTCATTGCGAAGGCGCACCAGCGGCCGGAACTGACGGGCGTGAATTCGACCATCAACTCGCGCTCGCGCCAGTACCTGGTGGAGGTGGACCGCGAACGTTCCGAAACGCAGGGGGTGCCAGTCGAGAACGTGTATTCGGCGTTGCAGACCATGTTCGGGTCGCTGTACGTGAGCCAGTTCCCCAAGAACAGTCGCCTGTTCCAGGTGATCCTGCAGGCGGAGCCGGATTTCCGCTCGCGGCCGGAAGACCTCGACAAGGTCTACGTGCGCAACAGCAAGGGCGAGATGGTGCCGATCAAGGCGGTGACCTCGACCAAGTACATGCCTGGCGCCGACATCGTCACGCGCTTCAATAACTTCCCCGCCGCCAAGATTGTCGGCGACGCCGCGCCGGGCTACAGCTCGGGGCAGGCACTCTCGGCCATGGAGGAAATCGCGCAGGAGGTGCTGGGCGAGGGCTACGCGTATGCATGGAGCGGCCAGGCCTACGAAGAGAAGACTGCCGGCTCCACCGCCGTCTACGTGTTCGCCTTCGCGTTGCTGATGGTGTTCCTGATCCTGGCGGCCCAGTACGAGAAATGGTCGCTGCCGCTCGGCGTGCTGCTGGCGGTGCCGTTCGCACTGTTCGGCGCCTTGCTCGGCATCCTGATGCGGGGCATGGAGAACGACGTCTACTTCCAGATCGGCCTGACCGTGCTGATTGCGCTGGCCGCGAAGAACGCCATCCTGATCTTCGAGTTCGCCGTGGAAATGCGCGAGAAGGAAGGGCTCAGCGCGTATGACGCCGCCATCCACGCGTCCAAGATGCGGCTGCGACCGATCATCATGACCTCGCTCGCGTTCATCCTCGGCTGCGTGCCGCTGGCCATTGCAAGCGGGGCTTCGGCAGCCAGCCGGCAGTCGCTCGGGACGGGCGTGATCGGCGGCATGCTCGGCGCCACGGTGATTGCGCTGTTCTTCATCCCGATGTTCTTCTGGGGGCTGGAGCGCATGTCCGAAGGCAAGGCCAAGGGCGAAGCCAAGGCCGGGGGCGCATCGCAGCCGCCAGCCGTGCCACCGGCGGGAGAACCATCATGATTGCGCGTGCCTGGATGCTGGGCGTCGGTGCCGCGGCGGCGCTGAGCGGATGTGCAATCGGTCCCAATTACCAGCGGCCGGAAACGCCGGATGTCGCGCAATACCGCATGGATACCGGCCAGTTGGCCATTGCGGCGGACGGCGACTGGTGGAACCAGTTCAACGATCCGCAGCTCAACGCGCTGGTCGACGAGGCGTTGGCCAACAACTACGACGTGCGCATTGCCGCCGCGCGCATCGACGAATTCCGTGGCCAGCTGATGGTCGCGCGCTCGGGCCTGTTCCCGCAGCTGAACCTGAACGCGGCCGCCACGCGCCAGCGCGCGGGCACGTTCAACGGCACGCAGTTCGCGTCGTTCGACGGGCCGCGCAACGCGTACCAGCTGCTCGCCAATGCGAGCTGGGAACTCGACCTGTGGGGCCGCATCCGGCGCCAGGCCGAGGCCGCCGAGGCCACCCTTTGGAATGCCGAGTACACGCGGCGCGGCGTGGTGCTGTCGCTCGCGGCATCGGTGGTGCAGGGCTATGCCACGCTGCGCGGGCTCGATGCGCAGCTTGAAGTCGCCAAGCAGACGCTGGACTCTCGTGCGAGCGGGCTGGACATCTTCAAGCAGCGCTACGAAGGCGGTGTGATCTCCGAGATGGAACTGGCCCAGGCGCAGAACGACTTCTATGTCGCGGAGGCGTCCATTCCGCAGATCCGCACCAGCATTGCGCAGACCGAGAATGCGCTGTCGGTGCTGCTCGGACGCCAGCCGGGGCCGGTCGAGCGGGGCAAGGGCATCTATGAACTGCAGGCGCCGCCGGTTGGCGCTGATCTGCCCGCGGTGCTGCTGTCGCGCCGGCCCGACGTGCTGCAGGCCGAGCAGGTAGCGGTGGCGGCCAACGCGCAACTGGGCGCGGCGCAGGCGCTTTACCTGCCGTCCGTCAACCTGAGCGGGTTGTTCGGCGCGATCGCATCGTCTCCGGCGGGGTTGTGGGACAGCGCATCGCGGGTGTGGGGGTTTGGTGCGGGACTGACGCAGCCGATCTTCCAGGGCGGCGCGATCCGCGGCCAGGTGCAGACGGCGTCAGCGCAGCGCACCGAGGCCATGCTGGCCTACCAGGGCACGGTGCTGGCGGCGCTGGCCGATGTGAACACCGCTCTCGCCAACGGGGTCGAAACGCGTAACCGGCTGGGCAGCCTGCGCAACCAGGAGAAAAGCCTGACCATCTATGCCGACCAGGCCTTTGCGCGCTATGAGGGCGGTTATTCGAGCTACCTCGAAGTCACCAACGCGCGCGAGAAGCTGTTCGACGCGCAGCTGGCGGCGATCCAGGGGCAGGTCGATGTGCTGAATGGCACTGCGGCGCTGTACAAGTCGCTGGGCGGCGGCTGGCCGGCGGTGCCCGATGCGGTCAGGGGCGCAGGCATGCAGGGCGACGCGCCCGTGCTAGCGCGCTGACCATTCCCCCTGGCGCACGCCCAGCGCCGTGACCAGGCCGTAGGCGGTGATTCCCATCGCCACGCCCAGGAAATGCCCGTCCAGGCCCATGCCGGCGACATTGGCCAGCAGCCAGCCGCCGCCGGCGGCCAGGCCGATCCGGCACAGGCCGGCCGCGATCGGCCAGCGCATGCGGCCCGCGCCCATCGAGGCAAAGTACAGCGCCATGCCCAGCCCGAAGCCGCCAAAGGCCGGTCCGACCCAGGACAGCGCGCGCGCGGCAATGGCGGCGACCTGCTCGTCCTGCGTGAACAGCCCGGCGAACCGGTGCGGCATCATGCCGACCAGTGCGCCGGCCACGCCGGCGATCAGCAGCGCCAGCAGGGCGCCGACCCAGGCAGTGCGGCGCGCGGTGTGCCAGTCGCCCGCGCCGACTGCGCGGCCGACCAGCGCGGTCAGCGCCGAGCCGACGCCGAACGCCAGCGGAATCATCAGGAATTCCAGCCGCGCCGAGATGCCGTAGGCGGCCACGGCGGCGGTGCCATGGTGGCGCAACTGCGCGGTGACGAGGATGGTGGTCAGGTTGGCCACCGACGCCAGCGCGCACGCCACCAGCCCGACCGACAGGATGCGCACGAACAGCGCGCGTGACGGCCGCATGCGCAGCACGGGCACGAAGCCGGCGCCGCCGCGCGCCACCACCACGGCCATGGCCAGTGCCGCGGCCCACGACACCGCCGCGAGAGCCGCGCCGATGCCGGCCAGACCCATGCCCATCGGTTCGGCCAGCAGCCACGACAGCAGAGGGAAGGCCACCCACATCAGCGCCAGCACGCGCGCGGCGAGCGCATGGCGCCCGCCGCCGCGCAGCACTGACGCGAGCGTGTTGGCGAGCCAGGCCGGCACCGCGCCGACCCCAAACAGCCAGATCGCATAGGTGGCCGCGGCCTCGGCTGCCGTGACACCGGCCACCGCGCCCAGCACGCCACGGGGGAAGCCTGCCAGCACGACGGCGAATGCCAGGCCGGCCGTCACCGCGATGATGAGCGCATGCAAGACCAGCGACGAGGCCTCTTCACGCTTGTTGGCCCCAAGCGCGCGGGCGATGGCCGACACCACGCCGCCGCCCATGGCGCCCGTGGACATCTGCTGCAGCAGCAGCGCAAACGGCAGCACCACGGCCCAGCCGGCCAGGGCCGCGGTGCCCTGGCGGGCAGCGAGCCAGGTTTCCACCAGCTGCGCGCAGGATTGCAGAATCGCGATCACGGCGGTTGGCCCGGCCAGGCTGCCGATGCGGCGCGCCAGTTCGGTCGCCGGTACGGGGTCCGTGCTGGCGGCCGAGGCGACCGTATTGGGTATGGTGATGGCGGGCGTCTCAGGCATGGTTATCCTCCGGCTCGGCGTCGGGCTCGCCGAAGCGGCGGTGCAGGAAGCGGCCCGCGCCGGGGCCGGGCAGGACGCGGACATCGTCCAGCGTGATCGCGCTGCCATCGGCGCGCGTAAGCGAGGGCGTGGAGATTTCGGTGCCGCTGCGCTTGTCCTGCAGGACCGTCAGCGGCCCCTTTTCATCGGTCATCCACCGGTCCGCCCAGGCCTTGAGCGCGACATAGGCCGGGAAGAAGTCCCGGCCTTTTTCCGTGAGCTGGTAGACATGGCGCCCGCCGCTTTCCGGCGTGACGCGGTCCAGTAGCCCATGCGTCACGAGCGTTTTCAGCCGCGCGCTCAGGATGTTGGGGGCAATGCCCAGGTTCTTCTCGAATTCGTCGAAGCGCGTACTGCCGTAGAACGCTTCGCGCATCACCAGGATGGCCCAGCGCTCGCCCAGCACCGCCATTGAGCGTGCCACCGGGCAGGGCATGGTGGTGAAATCGGTTGGGGGCATAGTGTCTCCGCGCGGCTTTACTATCGATTTGCAAGTTCGAGGAATAATAGCTTGCAAATCGAAAGTTTGCAGTGTGTTTTATGTGGCGGGAGCGTTCATTTGTCCGATTGAATGGAAGCACCGGCATCTGCGCCGTTGATGGCCCCGACCAACCGACTACTGAGCCGCGCAGCAGCCGAAGGCGATGATGCGATATCGCCGGCAGTGTCGAGCCACGGACAGGTTCGGGGCTGGTTCAATCATTGCCGGAGAGCCTGCATACGGACGCGCTCCACGCGGCAGGCAGCGGGGCAGACTCTGAAGCGAGTACCCGCACGCAATTCTTCGCACACTACGATCAATATTCGTCCGCTAGGACAAGTAAACGCGTTTTTTGGTTACTTTTTGTCGCTCGGACAAAAAGTGACTCGCAGGCTACGCCTGCGAAACAGCGGCGCCTGCCAAGAACGATGCCCCGCAAATCCCCGAAGCTCCCCGCCTGCCCCCCTTTCACCCATTGAACACCGGCAGCTTCCCAATCTCCTCCTTCAAAAACGCAATCAGCGCCCGCGTCGCCATGGTCGGATGCCGGCTCGGCGTGGTGATGACATAGAGGCTGCTGCCGAGCCCTTCAGGTTTCCAGTCAGGCAACACCGGCACCAGTTGTCCCTGCCGCACTTCCTCCCAGCTCATATAGCGCGGCAGCAGGCTGATGCCATGGCCTTCGCGCACGGCCTGGTGCAGAAACCGGAAGTGCTCCGATTGCAGATGGGGCGTCAGTTCGACTTCCTCCCGAAGGCCGTCGCGGTTCAGGGCCAGCACGAAACGCGTGCCGTAGGGCGGACACAGGAAGTGGCAGCGCTTCAGGTCGGCTGGCACGCCCGGCGGCGCAACGCGTTCCAGATACGCGGGCGATGCGCACAACTGCCAGTCGATCGGACAGATCTCGCGTGCCACGTGATCCAGCGGCGGCGACGAAGTCACCCGCAGCGCCACGTCGATTTCCGATGCAATCAGGTCGACCACGCGGTTCGCAAAGAACACGCGCAGCGTGATCCCCGGGTAGCGCTGCGCGAACTGCAGCAGCAGCGGCGCGACGAACGCATCGCCCAGGCCCGTGGGCATGCTCACGCGCACATGGCCGCGCAGCGTCTTGCCCAGGCTGTCGATCTCGGCCTGCGCCGATGCCACCTCCTGAAGGATCCGCAGCCCATGCTGGTAGAGCGCCTGGCCCGGCTCGGTCATCTCCAGCCGGCGCGTGGTCCGGCGCAAAAGCTGGGCGCCGGCCTGCCGTTCCAGTTCGCGCAACTGGCGGCTCACCTGCGAGCGCGTCACGCCCCGGCGCCGGCCGGCCTCGGCCAGATTGCCGGCATCGACGATGTCTACAAAAGCCTCGATCAGGTTCAGGTCCATCGGGAATTGCCTGCAGGATTGTCACGTCTGGCGCAACATTGTGATTCCGGCGTGGTGAATTGTCGATGCCACGCAGCGCGGCTACAGTGGAACGCTGCCAAACAAGACAAAGCACAGGAGACCACCAATGGCGACAGACCTCTGGTTCGAAGACATGCACCGCGACGGCGCCGAACTGCTCGACCGTGGCGCCCGCCTGGCTGGCGGCCTGCGCGCCGCGGGGCTGAAGGAGGGCGACGTGGTGGCGGTGCTGCTGCGCAACGACCCGGTCTATGTCGATGTCGTCCAGGCGTGCCGCATCGGCGGCACCTATTACTGCCCGATCAACTGGCACTTCACCACCGAGGAAGTCCGCTTCCTGCTGGCCGACAGCGGTGCCCGCGCGCTCATCGTGCATGCAGGCCTGCTGGCTGCCGTGCGCGAGGCCATACCGGCAGGCATGACCGTGCTGGTCGTCGCCGACGATGCGCAGGCGTCTGACGACGGTATCGACTACGAAGCGTGGCTCGCACAGCAAGCGCCGTATGACGGCCCGCGCGTGTCTCCGCGTGGCCACATGGCCTACACCTCGGGCACCACCGGCCGTCCCAAGGGAGTGCTACGCGAGCCGGTGCCGCTTGACCAGCTCGAAGACCAGCTCGCGCGTGCGCGCTCACTGGTGCGGCAGGTCTACGGCATCGTCCCCGGCTGCCGCGTGCTGATGACGGCGCCGCTGTACCACAGCGCACCCGGTTCGTTTATCCAGAACGCGCTGCAGATGGCCGATCGGCTGGTGCTCACGCCGCGCTTCGATGCCGAGCAGGTGCTGGCCCTGGTGGAGAAGCATCGCATCGACGTGCTTTACCTTGTGCCGATCATGTACGTGCGCCTGCTCAAGCTGGCGCCCGAGGTGCGCACGCGCTACGACCTGTCGTCGATCCGCTTCGTCGCCTCGACCGGCTCGCCGTGCGCGCCGGAGGTCAAGCGCGCGATGCTGGAATGGCTCGGCCCGGTCATTCACGAAACCTATGCGTCGAGCGAGGCCGGCATGATAACGGTCGCCACGCCCGCCGATGCCGCCGCCCGCCCCGGCACCGCCGGCAAACCGGTGGACGACGCGCAACTGCGCATCCTCGATGCCGACGGCAAGCCGTGCGCGCCGGGCGAGATCGGCATGGTCTATGTGCGCCAGCCCGCCTACCCGGACTTCACTTACCGCAACAATGAGGCTGCGCGCCGCGCCATCGACCGCGACGGCCTGGTGACGCTTGGCGACATGGGCTATGTCGATGCGGATGGCTACCTGTTCATCTGCGACCGCGCGTCCGACATGGTGATCTCGGGCGGCGTGAACATCTATCCGGCCGAGATCGAGCACGAACTGGTGCGCTACCCCGGCGTGGCCGATTGCGTGGTGTTCGGCGTGCCCGACGATGAATATGGCGAGCGGCTGCTGGCCATGGTGCAGCCGATGCCGGACGCGACGATCCGCGAGGAAGACGTGATCGACTGGCTGCGCGCGCGCCTGTCGGGATTCAAAGTGCCGCGCAGCATCGTGATCGAGCCGCAGTTGCCGCGTGACGAAACCGGCAAGCTGGCCAAGCGCCGGCTGCGCGACCGGTACTGGGAAGGGCGCCAGCGGCGCGTCTGAGCGCAACGAGGCAAGGCCGCATCCATCAAAACCAGAACTAGGGCGCCCACGATGGCGCCGCCAGACAGGAGACACTATGCAAGGCAGTAAATTCGGCCGCCGGGCCTGGCGTGCCTCAACGGCAGCCGCAGTTTGTGTACTGGCAGGCGGCGCGGCGCCCGCGCTGGCCGCGTATCCCGATCACCCGATCAAGCTCGTGGTGCCGTACACCCCGGGCGGCTCGACCGACCAGTTCGGCCGCGCGATGGCCGACGGCATGTCGCGCCAGCTCGGCCAGACCGTGGTGGTGGAAAACCGCCCGGGCGCGGCCACCATGGTTGGCACCACCAGCGTGGCGCGCGCGCCGGCCGACGGCTACACCATGGTGCTGGCCACCAACGGCAGCATGGTGCTCAACCCCATGCTGTACAAGAAGATCTCCTACGATCCGCCGCGCGATTTCAAGATCTTCAGCGTCGGCGCCGAGGTACCGCTGGTAGTGGTGACCAATACCAAGGTGCCGGCCACCAACATCCGCGAATTCGCCAGCTATGCCAAGGCCAGCGGCGGCAAGCTCAACTATTCGTCGGTCGGGCTGGGCAACGCGCTGCAGCTGGCCACCGAGATGCTGAAGACCGAACTGGGCATCGAGGTCACGCATGTGCCCTACAACGGCAGCGCGCCGGCGCTGTCGGCGCTGCTCGCCAATGACACGCAGCTGATGGTGGACGTGGTCAGCACCTCGCTGCCGCACATCAAGGCCGGCAAGCTCAAGGCGCTGGCCGTCACCGGCCGCCAGCGGCTGAACGTCCTGCCCAATGTGCCGACGGTCGCCGAAGGCGGCTACCCCAACTTCCAGGCCGCCACGTGGTTCGGCCTGGCCGTGCCGGCGCAGACCCCGCCCGAGGCCGTGGCCAGGCTGCGCGCCGCGGCCGACAGCGTGCTGAAGGACCCTAAATTCCGCGCCACCTTCAGCGACCTGGGCCTGGTGGTGCAGCCGCCGCGCACGCAGGCCGAGATCGACCGCTATGTCGAAGCGGACCGCGAGCACTGGGGCAAGGTCATCAAGGCCAACAACATCACGCTGGATTGACGAACCACCGCGCGGTGGAGCGCGGGTTTGGGCGCCGGTGGCATTCGGCCGATTACCGGCGACGTGCGGTGCGCTCCGCGCTGACGGGCGTATAGTGCGACATCCAGGCACAGGCGCCCGCAATGCCGGGCGCGCAAGATGCCGCAATGTCCGCACGTCATGACAGACCCCGCCCCACACGAACCACCCAGCGCTTCCGCCGCCGCCGAGAACGCAGCATCCGTCAGCCCGGAGGCTTCGGATGTCGTCGCTGATCCCCCACCCGGCCGCGCCAATGACCGACTGACCGACGCGATCAGCCGCCGCGCCCGCCTGGCGGCCTGGCGCAAGTCGCGCCAGGCCGGACGCATCTCCCGGACCACGCTGCGCTATGCCGTTTTCATGTGCGGCGCCGGCTGCGTCGCGCTGTTCTCGCTGGTCTTCGCATGGATCGCCGAACTGGCGCTGCGCTGGAATTACCACATGACGCAGGCCACGCCATGGATCTCGTTCGTCATGCTGCCGTTCGGGCTGGCCGCACTGCGCTGGCTGACCATCCGGCTCGCGCCGCAGGCGCGCGGCAGCGGCATTCCGCAGGTGATCGCGGCCGTCACGCTGCCGCCTTCGGGGCCGGCGCAGACGCTGCTGGTGTCGTTCCGCCAGTCGATGTGGAAGGTGGTGCTGACCGCGGCCGGCCTGCTCGTCGGCGCTTCGGTCGGGCGCGAGGGGCCGTCGGTGCAGGTCGGGGCGGCGGCCATGCTGGCCTGGGGCCATTGGTGCCATGAGAAGCTGCGTTTTCGCATCGGCTTCCACCCGAATGCGCTGATCGCGGCGGGCGCCGCGGGCGGCCTGGCCGCCGCATTCAACACGCCGCTGGCCGGCGTGGTATTCGCCATCGAGGAACTTGGCCGTGGCACGGCCGTGCGCTGGGACCGGCTGGTGCTGTCCGGTGTGCTGACGGCCGGCTTCCTGTCGCTGGCCTTGCTCGGCAACAACCCGTACTTCGTCGTCAAGGTGCCCATGCTGGCGCTGCATGCCGCGTGGGGGCCGGTGATCCTGTGCGCGTTGGTGTGCGGCGTCGCGGGCGGGCTGTTTGCCAAGGCGCTGATCGGCGGCGTGCCGGGGCTGTTGCCGCAGCGCTGGCGCCACTGGCCGCCCGCGCATCCGGTGCAAGCGGCATTTTGCTGCGGTCTGGTTGTGGCGGCGCTGGGCTGGGCGACGGCCGGGGCGACGCTGGGCACGGGCTATGAGCAGGCCTCGGCGCTGATCAATGGCGAATCGCACGCCACGCTGTGGTTCGGCCTGGCCAAGCTCGCGGCTACGGTGGTGTCGTATTTCGCGGGCATTCCCGGCGGCATCTTCACGCCGGCACTGGCCATTGGCGCCGGTATCGGCGAGAACGTCGCGCATTTCATCCCCGGCATGCACGAACCGCGTTTGCTGGCGCTGGTGGCCATGGCCGCGTTCCTGGCTGGCGCTACGCAGGCGCCCATTACGGCCAGCGTGATCGTCATGGAAATGACGCGCACACAGGACCTGACCCTTTTCCTGCTGGCTGCCTCACTGCTGGCGTCGTTTATCTCGCGGCAGTTCTCGCCGCACCCGTTCTACCATTACGTTGGCCATGTCTTCCGCCGCGAGGCCCAGGCGCTGGTGCGCAAGACCCCGGCAGGCTAACCGCCCAGGCCAGGATGGGCGCACTTTGCAATGGGCGAGGTGCCCCATGCGCCATGCCCTGCGGGGTGTTATGCAGGCGGCCGGAACATCCGGCGCGCCGCGGGCTCCAACAGGGGCCTTTTTTGAGGAGTCCGGATTTTGAAATTTCCCGTTGCCAGGCTGGCTGCCGCCGGCCTGATCGGCGCCGCCACGAGCGCCTTTGCCGCCCCGGCGGCTCCCGCCCCTGCCGCCGCGGCACCGAAGCCTGCCCAGAAGGCTGCACCCGCCGGCGATAGCGCGCTCGCCCCGATGCTGAAACTGCTGGAAATCGGCAATCCGCTGCCCGCGCTGCCTGATTGTGCTGACAAGCGCACGCCCGATGGCCGCGACGTGACCGCTTTCTGCGTCGAGGTAAAGGGCGACGGCATCATGCGCCAGGTCGGCATCCCGCGCGACAAGCGGCCGGCCTTCATGGACGGCGTGCATGTCCTGGCCTTTGCGGACGGCAACGCCCTGGTCGGCGTGGTGGTCCCGACCGGTGGGGCCAATTCGCAACAGGCCGCCCTCGACAGCGTCAATGCCCTGTACGGAAAGCCGTTCCGCCAGGAGCAGGAAGACATGCGCGACAAGTCCGGCAACACGGTCAAGACCATCCATGCTGGCTGGATGCAGAAGCCGCTGACGGTCGAGCTCTACGCCATGCCGGAAGACCCCAGCACCGGCACCATCGAAATGCTGCTGCCGCGCGCCCGCGCGCTGATGGCGGACAAGGACGCGCAGGTCGCTCAGCAGCTGGCGCCTGCATCGGCGCCCGCTGCCGCGCCAAGCAAGGAAAAGAAGCCGGCGCCCAAGCCTGTCAAGCCAGGCAGCTGGTAACACGCCTGGCCTGATCCGGCCGATGCCGGCCTGTGTGCCGGCTCAGATGCCTTCCATCACCTTGTCGAGCCCGCGTACCACGCCCCGCACGGTGTGGACCTTGCGGATCGCCAGCAGCGCGCCCGACACGTAGGGCTTGGAGCCGTCGCCGGCTTCATGCTTGAGGTGCAGGCGCTGGCCGTCGGCGCCGAAGATCACTTCCACGCCGAGCTGATAGCCGGGCAGCCGCACGGCATGCACTTGCGTGCCGGACATGGTCGCGCCGCGCGTTTCACGCGGGCCGTTGACCTGGTCCACCGGTACCGCCTGCTGCGCGGCCTTGACCTCGCCGAGACGGAACGCCAGCTCGCGCACGGTGCCGGATGGCACGTCGACCTTGCCGGCCTTGGCGTAGTCGATGATCTCCCAGTGATCGAGATGGCGCGCTGCCATTTCCGCGAACTTCTGCAGCAGCACCACGGTGATGGCGAAATTGCCGCACGCCAGCACGCCGCGCTCGGCCTTGCGCGCGGCCGCGTCGATCTCGGCATAGTCATCGTCGGTCAGGCCCGACGTGCCGACCACCACGTGCGCGCCGTGCGCCAGCGCCTGCAGGATGTTGTGCTTGGCAATGGCCGGCTTGGTGTATTCCACGTAGACGTCATAGGGCGTGCTGCCCAGCGCCTCGATACTGGCCGCCGCCACGCCCGGCGTATCGGCATGGCCCGTCAGCTGCGCCAGCGGCTGCCCCGCGGCGCCGCGCGACAGGCCGGCCACCAGCGTCATGTCGGCCGCGTGCGCCACGCCGCGTGCCAGTTCGCCGCCGGCCCAGCCGGTTACGCCGCCTACGGCGACACGGATCGGATTGCTCATCGTCTTTTCTCTCCCGTTTCCTGAAGGTGGTCGCAGGAGCATACCGCGCTAGCCGGTTGCGCGTCGGCGGTCGATTTTTCTCGCCAGCACGATCGACGTTGTGGTGTGGTTCACGCCGTCGAGCATGCCGATCTCGTCGAGCAGCTGGTCGAGCCGCGCGTGGGTATCGCAGCGGATCACCGCCATGTAGTCCACCGGGCCGCTGACCGAACTCAGTTCCTCGATTTCCGGCAAGCGCTGCAAGGCCCGCACGATGGCCGGGCCGGCCTTGGGCTGCACCGACAGCCCGCAGAACGCCTGGATGGCGTTGTCGCCCATCTCGCGCCCCAACCGCACGCCATACCCGGCCACCACGCCGAGACGTTCCAGCCGCGCGATGCGCGCCACCACCGTGGTGCGTGCGATACCCAGATGCCGCGCCAGGTTGGCCGCACTTTCGCGCGCGTTGGCCTGCAGCAGCGCCAGCAGGTGCCGGTCGGTCTGGTCGAGCTTGTCGGAATCAGCCATATTGTCGAAATTCGTCGTCGTTTCGTTTGATTATGGAGGACATTCGTCGAACTCATGCCTTCTTTCTGTTGTGCGTGCTGACCATACTTCAATCAGGCATCGACAACGCACCAACAGGCTTGGACAGAGGAGGACACCATGCAGCCATCTACCCTTGGCCGCGGCTCGCCGCGGGACCTGACCCGGGCCAAAGGCACCTTGCAAGTCGTGGTACTGGGGGCCGGCAAGATCGGCCGCACCATTGCCGCGATGCTTCACGACAGCGGCGACTACCGTGTGAGCCTGGTCGATAACGATGCGCGCCACCTTGATGGCCTGCCGCGCGCCATCACCGTACGCGCCGGCGATCCGACCGAGCCTGGCACCTGTGCCGCACTGCTGGCGGGCGCCGACGCGGTCCTCAACGCGTTGCCGTTCCACGCCGCGGTGAGCGTCGCCACGGTGGCCGCGCGGCTGGGCGTGCACTACTTCGACCTGACCGAGGACGTGGCCGCTACGCAGGCCATCCGGCAACTCGCACAGAATGCGCGTTCGGTACTGATGCCGCAGTGCGGCCTGGCGCCCGGCTTTATCGGCGTGGTCGGCAATGACCTGGCGCAGCGCTTCGTGCGCGGCGGCGGCGAGCTGCTGGACCTGCAGATGCGCGTTGGCGCGCTGCCGCGCTACCCGAGCAATGCGCTCAAGTACAACCTGACCTGGAGCACCGAAGGGCTGATCAACGAGTACTGCAATCCGTGCGAGGCGATCGTCGATGGCCGCCGCGTCGAACTGCCGGCGCTCGAAGGGCTGGAAAGCTTTGCGCTGGACGGCATCGAGTACGAGGCCTTTAATACCTCAGGCGGGCTTGGCACGCTGCCGGAAACGCTGGCGGGCCGCGCGCGCAATGTCGACTACAAATCCATCCGCTACCCGGGCCACTGCGCGCTGATGAAGCTGCTGCTCAACGACCTGCGCCTGCGCGAGCGGCGCGGCTGGCTGCGCGAGATCTTCGACCGGGCGATTCCGGTCACGGAGCAGGACGTGGTCATCATCTTCGCCACCGCGACCGGCTATCCGGCAGGCGGCGAGCGCGGGCGCGGGCCGTTGACGCAGGCTTCGTTCTCCGCGCGCATCGGTGGCGTGGATGGCCCGGCCGGGCACGTCAATGCCATCCAGCTGACGACGGCCGCGGCCATCTGCACGGCGCTGGACCTGGTGGCCAGCGGCGGGCTGCCGCAGTCCGGTTTCGTGCGGCAGGAAGCCGTGCCGCTCGCGGCGTTCCTGGCCAACCGTTTTGGCCGCCATTACAAGCAGCACCCACTGCAGGAGTTGACCGTATGAAAGCGCAAGAGATCGCGGCGTGCTGGCAGTCGATGGGATTGCCCCGGCCATGGAGCGACGGCACGCCGGCTGGCACGGTCATCGTGCGTTCGCCTGTCGATGGCGAAGCCTTCGGCCACGTTCCGGCCTGCACGCCGGCCCAGGCCGACGCGCTGATTGCACGCGCGCACGAGGCGCAAAGCGGCTGGGCATTGGTGCCCCCGCCAGTGCGCGGCGAAATCGTGCGGCGCTTCGGCGAGGTGCTGCGCGAACACAAGATGGCGCTGGGCCGGCTGGTGTCGCTGGAATCGGGCAAGATCCTGCAGGAAGGGCTGGGCGAAGTGCAGGAGATGATCGATATCTGCGACTTCGCGGTCGGGCTGTCGCGGCAACTGCATGGGCTGACGATCGCGTCGGAACGCCCGCAGCATGCAATGCGAGAGACCTGGCATCCGTACGGCCTGTGCGGCGTGATATCGGCCTTCAATTTCCCGGTGGCGGTGTGGGCGTGGAATGCGGCGCTCGCGCTAGTGTGCGGCAACGCGGTACTGTGGAAGCCGTCGGAAAAGACCACGCTGTGCGCGCTCGCCGCGCATGGCCTGTTCGAGCGCGTGCTGGCTGCCACTGCGCCACAGCATGCGGGCATATCGGCCGTATTGCCGGGCGGCCGCATGATCGGCACGCACCTGGTCGGGCATCCGGCGGTGCGCCTGGTCAGCGCGACCGGCTCCACGCGCATGGGCCGCGAGGTCGGCGTGGCATGTGCCCAGCATTTCAAGCGCAGCATCCTGGAGCTGGGCGGCAACAACGCGGCCATCGTGACGCGCTCGGCCGATATCGAGCTGGCCGTGCGTGCCATCACGTTCGCGGCGGCCGGCACGGCGGGGCAGCGCTGCACCACGCTGCGCCGCTGCTTCGTCCATGCCGACTTGATGGACACATTAACGAGCCGCCTCGTCACGGTGTTCGACCGCCTGCCGGTCGGCGATCCGCTCGAAGACGGCACGCTGCTGGGCCCACTGATCGATACCGCGGCGGCCGATGCCATGGCCAACGCCATGGCCAGTTGCCGCGCACAGGGCAGTATCGTCACGGGCGGCGAACGGCTGCTGGCCGACCGCTTCCCGCATGCCAGCTACGTGCGCCCGGCCCTGGTCATGACCGAAACGCAGCACGACACCATGCTGACCGAGACCTTCGCGCCGATCCTGTACCTGATGCCCTACACCTCGCTCGACGAGGCCATCGCGCTGAACAACGCGGCGGCGCACGGGCTGTCGTCGTGCATCTTCACGGAGTCGCTGCGCGAGGCCGAGTACTTCCTGTCATCGGCGGGCAGCGACTGCGGTATCGCCAACGTTAATATCGGCACCAGCGGGGCCGAGATCGGCGGCGCATTCGGCGGCGAGAAGGCGACCGGCGGGGGCCGCGAGTCGGGATCGGATGCGTGGAAGGGCTATATGCGGCGGGCCACCAACACCATCAACTACGGGGATACCTTGCCGCTGGCACAGGGCATCCGATTCGAGATCTGAGTCACAACCGAGCGGTTTTACGTTCATCCAATCGTTGCGAATCGTAACAAGGGTTACAGCGCCTTGACGCTGTATTACGGGAGTGCCCCGTATAACGTTTCCAGGGCAGGCACATGCCCGGAAGCGACCCCAAGGAAAAAACGATGAGAACAGTAACGATTGGACTGGCCGCAGCGGCCGCCGCCACAGCCTTGCTGGGCGGGTGTGCGGTGTATCCGTATCCGGCCGGCCCCGGCCCCGCTGTCGCGGTGGCGCCGGCGCCCGTCTATGTCGGCCCGCCGGCGGTGGTGGTGTCGCCGCGGCCGTACTACGGCTATGGCGGATATGGCTACTACGGCCGGCGCCACTACTGGTAAGCCGGCACCGGAGGGGGCGGCTCAGTTGCCGCCGTCTCCGGCCTTGCCGTAGCCGCCGTTCAGGCCCGGCCAACTCGGGACCAGGGTCTGAGCGATATCGGGCAGGTCGACCAGGTCGAGCACGCGGCCCACAGTGTGGTCGACCAGCTCGGCAATGCTTTGAGGCTTCTGGTAGAAGCCGGGCACGGGCGGAAAGACGATGCCGCCCATCTCCGTCACGGCCGTCATATTGCGCAGGTGCGCCAGGTTCAGCGGCGTCTCCCGCACCATCAGCACCAGCCGGCGACGCTCCTTCAGCGTAACGTCGGCTGCGCGCGTGATGAGATTGTCTGACAGGCCGTGGGCAATCGCGGCCAGCGTGCGCATCGAGCACGGGGCCACCACCATGGCATGCGCGTGGAACGAGCCGCTGGCAATGGTCGCGCCGATATCGCGCACGTTGTGGACGACATCGGCCATGGCTTCCACCTCGGCGCGGCTGATCTCCAGCTCGTGCTGGAGGTTCATCACGCCCGCCGGGGAAATCAGCAGGTGGGTTTCCACCGTCGGCACCTCGCGTAGCACCTGCAAGAGGCGCACGCCATAGATGGCGCCGGTGGCGCCCGTGATGGCGACGATCAGCCGTTGCGGCACGGCGCCGCCGGTCACGGGCATGGCAAGCCTCAACCCTTGAGCAGGGTCTGGAGTTCGCCGTTCTGGTACATCTCCATCATGATGTCCGAGCCGCCGATGAACTCGCCGTTCACGTAGAGCTGCGGGATGGTCGGCCAGCTGGCGTATTCCTTGATGCCCTGGCGGATGCCTTCATCTTCCAGCACGTTGACCGTGGCCGGCGCATCCACGCCGCAGGCCTTCAGGATCTGGATGGCGCGGCCGGAAAAGCCGCACATCGGGAACTGCGCGGTGCCCTTCATAAACAGGACCACCGGGTTGCCCTTGACGATCTGGTCGATCTTTTGTTGCACGTCACTCATGATTGCTTTGTCGGTTGAGGTGGCGCCTGCCTTTCCGGAGCCACCGGGTGTCGAAGGACGCACGGGGATGCCGCGCGACGGTGATCTGACTGCAAATTTTACCGGATTCGCCGCCGGCCTTCAGGCGGCCCCATCATGCGGCTCCCGGACGGCGTCCGCCGGTGCAGCGTTCCTGACCGGCCAGGTCGCGCGCGGTGAAAACTTCGGTGAACCCGGCACGTTCCAGCAGCGTCTGCGTGGCCTTGGCCTGGTCGTAGCCATGCTCCATCAGGAGCCATCCGCCCGGCAGAAGCCGCCCGTGCCCGCCGGCGATGATCGCGGCCAGGTCCGACATGCCATCCTTGTGGTCGGTCAGTGCGTCGATCGGCTCGAAGCGCAGGTCGCCTTCCACCAGGTGTGGGTCGCCTTCCGCAATATACGGCGGGTTGCTGACGATCAGGTGGAAACGCAGCTCGGGCGGCAAGGCGGCGTACCAGTCCGAAACCAGGAACTGGATGCCGTCTGCACCGAGTGCGCAGGCGTTGTCCTGCGCCACCATCAAGGCGCCCGGTGAAATGTCGGTCGCCCACACCTCGGCATCGGTGCGTTCGCGCGCTATGGTCACGGCCAGGATGCCCGAACCCGTGCCCAGGTCCAGCACGCGCGGGCGTTGCACGCCGGCCAGCCGCGCGAGTGACGATTCCGCGGCGATTTCCGTGTCAGGGCGCGGGATCAGTACATCGGGCGTCACACGGAAGTTGCGGCCGAAGAATTCGCGCTCGCCGATCAGGTAGGCCATCGGCTCGCCGGCCAGGCGGCGCGCCAGCAGCGTGGCAAAGGCATCACGCTGGGGCAGGGTCAGCGTGTCGCCGTCACGGGTGATCAGTTGGGTGCGGGTCAGCCCGGTGACGTGCGTCAGCAGCATCCGCGCTTCCAGCGTGGGCAAGCCAGCCATGGCGGCCAGCGTCTGCGCTTCGCGCACGGTGGGAGTAGCCGGCAAGGCGCCGGACAGGGCAGGGGACATCGGCAATGCGGGAACGGAAGCGCCGGCGGCGACACGCCGGCCGAAAATAAAAACCCCGCCGGGCGTTGGCCTGGCGGGGCTTTCGGCGGGTCTACCAGCTAGGGAGGCAGTGTAGCGCCGAACTCCTGGCGGCTGGTGAGAATCCCCGTAGCGGTCATTACTTATTGACGGCGTCCTTGGCCTTGTCGGCGCCCTCGTTGACGGCGTCCTTGGCGGCTTCCTTGGCATGTTCCATGGCGTTGCCAGCGTCGGTCTTGGCTTTGTCGGCGGCGGCCGAGACATCGGCGGCGGCATTGCTGGCCGCGGCCTTGGCGGCATCGGCGGCGTTGCTGGCGGCTGCGGCGGCATCGCTGGCGGCGGCCTTGGCCGATTCCGCGGCGCTTTGCATGGCGCTATCGGCGCTCGGCGTGGCCGGCGCTTCTTCCTTCTTGCTGCAGGCGGCCATGGCCGCGGTGATCATCAACAGCGCGAGCAGTTTCTTCATGATTTCGTCCTTTATGTCCGTGCGTCAGAGAGACAGTTGCCGGCAGCTTCTTCTGTCGCCGGTCGAAATCGATTATAGACAGCGCCCTTTCGCCCGCCAGTGCTGTTTCAAGCATTTACAACAGATACAAAGCTTTGACCGCAGTTGAGCGGGGATCCTGCCAAGTCGCCGTGGGGCGCCGGAGCACGTGACGCTCAGGCGTCATCGCCGAGCGCTGCCAGCTGGTCGGCCTGGTGTTCCGCTGCGAGCGCGGAGACCAGTTCCTCCAGGTCGCCGTCCATGATCATGTCGATCTTGTAGAGCGTGAGGTTGATGCGGTGGTCGGTCACGCGCCCCTGCGGGAAGTTGTACGTGCGGATACGGTCGCTGCGGTCGCCCGTGCCGATCAGGTTGCGGCGCGTGCTGGCTTCCTTGGCCTGCGCGGCGCGCGTCTGCTGGTCCTTGATGCGCGCCGCCAGGACCTTCATGGCCTTGTCCTTGTTGCGGTGCTGGCTGCGATCGTCCTGGCACTCGACCACGATGCCGGTCGGGATATGCGTGAGGCGCACCGCCGAGTCGGTCTTGTTGACGTGCTGGCCGCCGGCGCCCGACGCGCGGAACGTATCGATGCGCAAGTCGGACGGGTTGATTTCCACTTCGCCCACTTCGTCGGCCTCGGGCATCACCGCCACCGTGCAGGCCGAGGTATGGATGCGGCCCTGCGCCTCGGTGGCCGGTACGCGCTGCACGCGGTGGCCGCCGGATTCGAACTTCAGGCGCGAGAACGCGGCATCGCCGGCAATGCGCACGATCACTTCCTTGTAGCCGCCCAGGTCCGATTCGGACTCGCTCATGATCTCCACCTGCCAGCGCTGGCGTTCGGCAAAGCGCGTGTACATGCGCAGCAGGTCGCCCGCGAACAGCGCGCTTTCCTCGCCGCCGGCGCCGGCGCGGATTTCCAGCAGCAGGTTGCGGTCGTCGTTGGGGTCCCTGGGCAGCAGCAGCTTCTGCAGGCTGGCTTCCAGCGTCTCCAGGCGCTCGCGCGCGCTGGCGATCTCGTCGGCCGCGAAATCCTTCATCTCCGGATCGTCGAGCAGCGCCTGCGCGGTGGCCAGGTCGTCTTGCGCCTGGCGATACAGGCCATATTGCTCGGCCACCGGCGACAGTTCGGCATGCTCGCGGCTGAGCTTGCGGTACTGGTCGATCTTTGCGGTCGCGTCTTCGCGGGCAAGCAGGGCGTTGACTTCATCGAGTCGCTCGGCCAGTTGGTCGAGCTTGGCAAGCATGCTGGCTTTCATGGGAATCCGGTGGGGAAGGCGGAAGAGCCGGGGCGCGATTGTTACAGCGCGGGCGGCGAATTGCCGGCGCGCAGGGCGCGCGGGCGCAGCGGTCGGGCGCGGCTAGCGCTCGGAGTGGCTGCTGTGGCGGAACAGGCCGGGCACCAGGCGCACCAGCGCCTCGCGATCCTCGCCCTGCAGGTGGTTCAGCGCATGGGTCGGGCCATGCAGGAACTTGCGCGTCAGCGCGCCCGACAGGGCTTCGAGCACGGCTTCCGGGTCGTCGCCGCGCGCAAGCATGCGGCGGGCACGGTCCAGTTCGGCCTGGCGGATCGATTCGCCGGCGGTCTGCAGTTCGCGGATGACCGGCACCACGCTGCGCGTTTCCAGCCAGTGCATGAAGTTCTGCACGCGGCTTTCGATGATGGCTTCGGCCTGCGCCACGGCGGCCTGGCGCAGCGCATTGCCTTCGCGCACGACGGCGCCGAGGTCGTCCACGGTATAGAGAAAGACGTCGTCCAGGCGCGCGACTTCGGGTTCCACGTCACGCGGCACGGCAAGGTCGACCATCATGATCGGGCGGTGCTTGCGGCGCTTGACCGCGCGCTCCACCGCGCCCAGGCCAATGATCGGCAATGAACTGGCGGTGCAGGACACCACGATATCGAACTCATGGAGCCGGTCGCCCAGTTCCTGCAGGCGGATCGCCTGCGTGGTCAGGCCCTGTTCGGCGAGCTGTTCGGCGAGCTTCTCGCCGCGTTCGACCGTGCGGTTGGCCACCACGATCTGGCGCGGCTGCTGCGCGGCGAAGTGCGTCGCGCACAGCTCGATCATCTCGCCGGCGCCGATGAACAGCACGCGCTGCGTCGAGATGCTCTCAAAAATCCGTTGCGCCAGGCGCACGGCCGCGGCGGCCATCGACACCGAATGCGCGCCGATCTCGGTCTGGCCGCGGACTTCCTTGGCCACCGCGAAGGTGCGCTGGAACAGCTGGTTCAGGTAGGTGCCCAGCGAGCCGGCCTCGCCGGCGGTGCGCACCGCGTCCTTGAGCTGGCCCAGGATCTGGGTTTCGCCGAGCACCATCGAATCGAGCCCGCTGGCGACGCGGAACGCGTGGCGCACGGCCTCGGACTGCGGCAGCGAATACAGGTGCGGCGCCAGGTCGGATGCCGGCACGTTGTGGTGCTGCGACAGCCACCGCAGCGTATGCTCGAAACCCTCCGCACCCGGCTTGAGGATGTCGGTCGCGCAGTAGATTTCGGTGCGGTTGCAGGTGGAGAGAATGGCGGCTTCGGTACCGTTGCGACCTGCCAAGTGGCTTTGCAGCGCCCCAAGTGCCGGTTTGATCTGCTCAAGCGGAAACGCCACCCGTTCGCGCAGCGAAACTGGTGCCGTCGTATGGTTGATGCCGATCGCGAGCAGTTGCATTTGTAGGGACTGGTACCGGGTGCGCAGCAAGTGCGGCCCGATTGCCATTATAACGTTGGGATCGGAACTTGCAGGCCGCACAGGATCAAAGCCGCCGGCGCGGTATCGTTACGCCGGAATCGCCGGACTGTGGTTCCGGAGACACACGGGAGTCAGGATGCTGGGCACGTTGATCGTCGGATTGCTGGTGGGACTGGCCGCGCGCCAGATGCATCCCTCGGGCAAGGTCGTTTCCCTGCCGGCCGCGCTGGTACTGGGCATGGCGGGCGCGGCGACGGCTTTCTATGGCGGGCGCGCGCTGCATCTGTTCATCGACGGGCAGATGAGCGGATGGCTGGCGGCGATCGTGGGCGCCTCGCTGCTGGTCGGACTCTGGGGCACGTTGCGGCCCCGCCACGGGTAAGGTCAGAACTGACGATCCAGTGCGGAATCGACGCCGCCCGGGATGCGGATCAGGCGCGCGCGGCCAGGAAGCGGCGCAGGATGCCGTCCGAATAGTGGCTCGCCACGTCCTTCAGGAATGCCGGAAAGTCGACATGGGCGCTGTCATCGGCGCGGTCCGAGATCGTCCGCATGACCGCGTACCGCACGCCGTATTCATGGCAGACCTGCGCCACGGCGGCGCCTTCCATTTCCACGGCCAGCAGTTCGGGCAAGCATTCGCGCAGCCCGGCGACAGCGCTGGCCGCGTTGATGAACTGGTCTCCGCTGGCAATCAATCCCGACTGAAGTGACGGCGTGCCGATGCCGAAACGCTCGCGCACGGCGGGCGGTACCTCGGTGGGCAGGTCCTCGCGCAGGAAACTGTCCGCTGCGGCGCGCAGGGCTTCGGTCAGGTCGGCATCGGCGGGAAAGCGCGAGCGGTCCAGCAGCGGCACTTCATGGCGCGGGAACAGCGGACGGGCATCCAGGTCGTGTTGCATGGTCTCGCTGGCAATGACGATGTCGCCGACCC
Source organism: Cupriavidus sp. C2SS-8b (assembly GCF_057073745.1). Classification (NCBI taxonomy): domain Bacteria; kingdom Pseudomonadati; phylum Pseudomonadota; class Betaproteobacteria; order Burkholderiales; family Burkholderiaceae; genus Cupriavidus; species Cupriavidus sp. C2SS-8b. The sequence goes on along the minus strand of NZ_CP172716.1, from coordinate 3,206,981 downwards.
GCACGCCGTCGCCCACGCCGCCGGCCAGGCCGGTGAAGACGATCTCGTCTACGCCGAACTCGCGCACAAGCGTCACCGTGGTGGCGGCCGCGGCGACTTTGCCGACGCGCGCCAATACCAGCACACAGGCCTGTCCGTGCAGGTGGCCAACGTGGTAGTCACGCATGCCGATACGGTGGATGGTCGCGCGCGCGTCTTCATGGCGCATGGCTGCGACCAGGCTGTCGACTTCATCGTGCAGCGCGGCGAGGATGCCGAGGGTCATGGGGGCGTGTCCCAAACGAAAGGCCAAAGGATACCGGCAGCCAGGGCCCGGGCATAGGCCGCCTTGACGAGTCCACGTGCGGCGGCAGCGGCGCTTTGCTAGAGTCATTCCATTCCGACTCCGGGACACGCGCATGACCCTCTCATCGACACCGGCAACCGGCCAACGCCGCGCCATCCGCCAGGCGCTGGCCGACTGGCGCGCGGAGGGCCGGCTGGCAGCCGGCAGCGTGGCGCGGCCCTGGGCGCGCACCGAGCCTGGGGCAGCCGACTGGCGCCGCTGGCTGGATCACGGCCTGCTGGCGCTGGGCACGGTGCTGCTGTGCGCAGGCGTCATCGTCTTCTTCGCCTTCAACTGGCAGGACCTGCACAAGTTCGCGAAATTCGCGGTGCTGGCCGCGGCCATCAGCCTGCTGGCCGGGTTCGCGCTGTGCCGGCCGTCCCCCGACATGGCCGGACGTGCCGCGCTGGGCGGTGCGCAGGTACTGGCCGGCGTACTGCTGGCCGTGATCGGCCAGACCTACCAGACCGGGGCCGATGCCTGGCAACTGTTCGCGCTGTGGACGCTGCTGTCCGTGCCATGGGCGCTTGCGGCGCGCGCGGCGCCGCACTGGTGGCTGGTGATCGTGATCGGCAACGTCGCGCTGCTGCGCTATTTCAGCGTGCGGCTCGGCGTCGGCGGGATGTTCGAACTGCTGTTCGATGCGCGACATGCACGCGTCACGACCTTACTGTTGCTCGGTGCGGTCATGCTGCAGCTGGCGCTATGGGCGTGGCTATGTGGGAATGCCGCCTCGCTGGGCTTCCGGGGCCAGGCCGGGGCACGCATCCTGGCTGCATTGGCCTGCTTTCATGCTGGCTTCGCGGGCCTTTCCTCGCTGTTCGATAACCGTCCCGACCTGTCGGCCTTCGGGCTTGCGGCCATCGCGCTGCTGGCGCTGGGCTGGTGGTTCCGGCAGCGCGCCTTCGACATCGTGGTGCTGAGCCTGGCGAGCCTGACCGGCATCGTCCTGGTCGTTGCCGCGGTCGGCCGGCTGCTGCTTGAGGGCAAGGCCGATTTCGGTGCCTTCCTGCTGCTCGGCCTGATTACCGTAGGCATGGCCGCCGGTGCGGCTGCCTGGCTGATGCGGGCGTACCGCGCGCAAGCCGTGGAGCTGACATGACCCATTCCATCCAGACCGAACAGGCCTTGTGGCGCGAGCTGGCCGCGCGTGGCGAGGTGCAGGGCGACCCTGTCGCCCGCGTGCGCACCCCCTGGGCCGTTCGTGCCCTGATGGGCGCGGCCGGGTGGCTGGGCGCGCTGTTCTTCCAGATGTTCTTCCTCGGCGCGGTCTTCGTCGCCGTGCGCGAGAACGCGGGCGCGATCGCGCTGACGGGCCTCGCCATGATTGTCCTGGCGGCCGTGCTGTACCGGCGCGGCGGCGGGGGGATCGCGCTTGGGCAGTTCGCGCTGGCCGTGAGCCTCAGTGGCCAGGGCATGGTGATCTATGGCGTCGCCGAGTCGCTCGGCGGCGCGCGGCTGATCGAGACGGCCGCTTTTTGGCTCGGCCTGGCCGCGTTCGAGGCGGCGCTGTACGCGCTGGTGCAGAACCGGCTGCACCGCTTCCTGTCCGCGCTGGGCGTGTGGATCGGACTGGCGGTCGCCGTGCATATCGCGCTGACGGTTTCGGAGCGCCACGCATGGCTGGCCATTCCGTGGTCGCTGGGCTGGCTGGCGCCGGCCGCGTGCGCGCTCGCAGTGTGGTTCACGACCGCCGAGGAGCGCCTGTGCGCCGCAGGCCGGCACGGCGCGTTCGAGCCCGCGATGGACGCCACGCTGCTGTTCGCGCTGGGCGCGGCGCTGGTGGTGACAGGCGCCACCCATCCGCTGGCCTGGCTCCAGCTCCAGGAAACCGTGCCGCTGTTTGCCAGGGCGCGCTGGCTGCCGGGCCTGCTGGTCGGCGTGGTGCTGGTCGGCTTTGCGTTGCTGGAGTGCCGGCGTCTGGCACTTTCCTTTCCGGCTGTCGTCGCCGTGGTCGCCGGGACTGCGGCATTCAGTGTCCTGATGGCCGCCGCGCCTGCCGTGGGGGCTGGTGCGCTGGCGTTTGGACTGGCACTGCGGCGAGACTCGCTGCCATGGCTGGGCCTTGGCATCGCCGCCATCGCCATCGGCTTCATCTGGTACTACAGCTCGCTGCACTGGACGCTGCTGGCCAAGTCCATCACGCTGGCCGCGGCCGGCGTCATCCTGATAGCGTTGCGTCACTGGCTGCTGCATGCCGTGCCGGCAAAGGAGGTCGCATGAAACGCTGGATCATGATTGCCTGGGCGTTGACGCTGGCCTTGGCCGCGGTGGGGATCGCGGGCAAGGAGAAACTGCTGGCGCGCGGGGACACCGTCTATCTCCGCCTGGCACCGGTCGATCCTCGCTCGCTGATGCAGGGGGACTACATGGCCCTGAACTTCGCCATCGGCGCCCCCATCCGTGCCGCGCAGCAGCCCGAGCGGCGCGACGGCGTCGCCGTCATCAGGCTCGATGCAAACGGCGTGGCCTCCTTCATCCGGTTGCACGGGGATGAGCCGCTGGCATCCGGCGAACGGCTGCTGCGCTTCCAGACGGTCGAGTCGCGGTGGGGCGGCCGGCAGGTGCAGGTGTCGACCGATGCTTATTTCTTCCAGGAAGGTCAGGGCGGGCGCTTCGAGAAGGCGCGCTATGGGGAGTTCCGGGTGGATGGGAGCGGGCAGGCGTTGCTGGTGGGGTTGAGCGGGGAGGGGATGGAACGGTTGTGAAGCTCCCGGTCCCGCCACATCAAACGGAATGCAGCCGTCAATGCAGCGCCTCGGCGGCCAACAGAATGGCCATCGATATCATCAATCCGCCGCCAATAATATTGAAAAGCCTCAGATTGCTCCTGCTGAATACGGCGCTCGAACTCGCGGCATGAGCGGCCGCGACCCATGCCGTGTCTATGACCAGCCCCAGGCCAATCGGTATCAGCGAAAAGCCCAGCAAGTAAAGGATAGGGCTGTCCGCTCCGTTGCTCATGAAGCTCGGAACGATCGAGCCAAACATGATCAGCGCTTTCGGATTGGTCGAGCCCACGATGATCCCTGCGACCAACGATTGCCGGCTCTTCTTTGGGTTACTTGCTCCTTTTGCCGGCGCACGCCGGGAAACGAACAAATATTGAAGGCCGATGCCCAGCAAGACCACGGCGCCCAGCAATCGAATGAAAACCAGGGCATGGTCGGAGCGCATAAGCAGAGAGCCGATGCCAACGGCCACGATCACAGCCACACAGTAGGTTCCGATCGCATTCCCGATCACGCCCTGCAACGCATGTTTCCGTCCCACGGCGATCGTTTGCCCGACCAGGAACATGATGCTCGGGCCTGGGACTGCGATCAACACAGCGGAGGTCAGGGCAAGTCCCAAAACGCCGCTCAATGCATTTAACTCTACAGGCATGAGTAGTCCTATCCCTTGTCCGCCGACGTCTTTACTCGCTTCCAGCATCCTTGGGATTACCCAGCTCCCGCTCAATCTGCTCAATGCTAGGCAAGCTGGTCTGCAATTCTGCAGGCAGGGACTCCACCAGTTGATATTCGGCTACGCCCAGTGGCTGGGCGTTGTTGCGCAGTGCGTATTCAGCCACCACCTTGTTCTTGCCTTTGCACAGCAGCAGGCCGATGGTAGGGCCGTCGTCTGGATGCTTCACCTGTGTGTCGACCGCCGTCAGGTAGAAGCCCAGTTGCCCAAGATGCTCGGGCTTGAACTTGCCCGCCTTCAATTCGATCACCACGTAGCAGCGCAGCTTGAGGTGATAGAACAGCAAGTCGATGAAGAACTCATCGCCGCCCACGTCCAGCAACACTTGCCGGCCAACGAAGGCGAAGCCTGCGCCCAATTCCAGCAGGAAATCAGTGACGTGCTGCATCAATGCGTTCTCGATCTCGTGCTCGTGTGCTTCCTCACCCAAACCGAGGAAGTCGAAGCGGTACGGATCTTTTAACGACTCGATGGCCAGATCGGACTGTGGTGCAGGCAGGCGCTGTCCGAAGTTGGTGACGGCCTTGCCTGTGCGTTCCAGCAGGCGGGTTTCGATGTGAATGTTCAGTACATTGCGCGACCAGCCATGTTCGATGGCGGCGTGGGCATAGGCCAGGCGCGCGGCTGGTTCTTTCAGACGATCCAGCAATACCAGGTTGTGACCCCAGGGTAATCGTGCAGCAGCCTGTTGCACAATTTCGACGTCCGGCCAGGCCTCGGCAAACGCCCGCATGTACTTGAGGTTGCGCGGCGAAAAGCCCTTCATTTCCGGGAAGGCCGTGCGCAGGTCATGCGCCAGCCGGTCGATCACCTTCGCGCCCCAACCCTGCTCGGCCTGTCCGGGCCAGAATGTCTCGGCCGATATGCCAGTACAGTCCCACCAGTTCCCGATTGACCGCCAGCGTTGCACGCTGCTGCGCGGTGTGGATGCGGTCTTTCAGGTCGGCCAGCCAGTCGGCGTAGCCTTTGGGGGTTGGAGTCAGGGAGGCCGGCTTGTCGGTCATGGCAATATCACTCCTTTGCGCACACCCCCTCCCCCGGGATTTTTCAGGCCTCGATGAACAACAGGAACGCCCGGCAGACCGTATTGTCTGGCAAGCCCTTGATTTCAATAGGCCTGCTCAGTCCGCCGAGCGGCACCAATCTCTCCCGAGATCAGCAAAAACCGTCAGACGTTAAACAAGAAGTTCATCACATCCCCATCCTTCACCACATACTCCTTGCCTTCCGCCCGCATCTTGCCCGCTTCCTTGGCGCCGGTCTCGCCCTTGAAGGCGATGTAGTCGTCATAGGCAATGGTCTGCGCGCGAATAAAGCCGCGTTCGAAGTCGGTGTGGATCACGCCGGCGGCCTGCGGGGCGGTGTCGCCAATGTGGATGGTCCAGGCGCGGACTTCCTTCACGCCGGCGGTGAAGTAGGTCTGCAGCCCCAGAAGCTTGTAACCAGCGCGGATCACGCGGTCCAGGCCGGGTTCTTCCATGCCCAGGTCAGCCAGGAATTCGGCCTTGTCGGCGTCATCCAGGTCGGCGATCTCGGCCTCGATGGCGGCGCAGACGGCCACGACCGGGGAGCCCGTGGTCTTGGCGTACTCGCGTACCGTGTCGAGGTGCGGGTTGTTCTCGAAGCCGTCTTCACGGACGTTGGCCACATACATGGTCGGCTTGGCGGTGATCAGGCAGAACGGGCGGATGGCTTCCCACTCTTCCGGGGCCAGGTCGAGCGTGCGCACGGCCTTGGCCTGGTCGAGCACGGTCTGTGCCTTTTCCAGCACGGCGACCAGGCGTTGGGCTTCCTTGTCGCCGGCGCGTGCCGGCTTCACATAGCGCGCCAGAGCCTTCTCGACGGTGGCCAGGTCGGCCAGCGCCAGTTCGGTGTTGATCACCTCGATGTCCGACAGCGGATCGACCTTGCCGGCCACGTGGATCACATTCTCGTCTTCGAAGCAACGCACAACGTGCGTGATAGCGTCGGTTTCGCGGATGTTGGCCAGGAACTGGTTGCCCAGGCCTTCGCCCTTGGAGGCGCCCGCCACCAGGCCGGCGATGTCGACGAATTCCACCACGGCGGGCAGGATGCGCTCGGGTTTGACGATCTCAGCCAGCTTGGCGAGCCTCGGGTCCGGCACTTCCACCACGCCAACATTGGGCTCGATGGTGCAGAACGGATAGTTCTCGGCGGCGATGCCGGCCTTGGTCAGGGCGTTGAACAGCGTGGACTTGCCGACGTTGGGCAGGCCGACGATGCCGCATTGGAGGCTCATGGTGTCTGGCGGGAAATTGCAAAACCCATATTCTAGCGGATGGGCTCCCAAGCCTTGCCCTGCCGGCTCTGCCCAGCCGGGGCTGCGAGGGGTGACGTGGCTATAATCCAGCCATGACCCGATCCAATGCGTCCGTGCGTAATCCGTCAGCTTTCCAGATCGCCGTTGTCGGCGGTGGCATCGTAGGCAAGTCCTGCGCGCTGCTGCTGGCGCAGCAGGGCATGAACGTGGCCCTGGTCGCGCCGCGTCCCGCGCGTGCAAGCGCGCCGGCCGGTCCCGATGACTGGGACAGCCGCATCTATGCGTTTTCCGCGAGTTCGCAGGCGCTGCTGGAGCGCATGCGGGTCTGGGAAGCGCTCGACCCGGCCCGTATCCAGCCCGTGCGCGACATGCGCGTGTGCGGCGATGCCAGCGCCGCCGAAACCTCTCCGAGCCTCGACGGCGACCTGCATTTCTCGGCCTATGCCGCCGCGGTGCCGCAACTGGCGTGGATCGTCGAATCCGGCCTGGTGGAGCGGGCGCTCGATACCGCGCTGGGCTTCCAGCACCAGGTCCACTGGCATGACGATACCGCCGCCGGCTTCGAGCGCGATGCCGACGGCGCTACCCTCACGCTGTCCGGCGGCGCGAAGATCTGCGCGGCCTGTGTGGTCGGCGCCGACGGCGCGCGGTCCTGGGTGCGCCAGCAGTGCCATATCGGCGTGACCACGCGGCGTTATCGCCAGCTTGGCGTGGTGGCGAATTTCGAATGCGAACGGCCGCATCACGATACGGCCTGGCAATGGTTCACGGGCGCGCCCGAAAAGCTCATGGCGGACGAAGAGGCCGCCAACGGCGAGATCCTGGCCATCTTGCCGCTGCCGGGTTCGCGCGTCTCGATGGTCTGGTCGGCCGACGAGGCCCACGCGCACGAATTGGTCGCACTGTCGCCCGAGGCGCTTGCCGCCACGGTGATGCAGGCGGCCGCCGGCGCGGTCGGCAGCCGCTTCGGCAAGCTGCGCTGCGTGACGCCGGCGCAGGGATTCCCGCTGGTGCTGCAGCGCGCGGAGCAGTTCGTGCAGCCGCATCTGGCGCTGGTGGGCGATGCCGCGCACGTCGTGCATCCGCTGGCGGGGCAGGGCATGAACCTCGGTTTGCGCGATGTTGCGGAACTCGGCAAGGTCATGGCCGCCAAAGAACCTTTCCGCAGCGAGGGCGACCTGCGCCTGCTGCGCCGCTACGAACGGGCCCGTGCCACTGACCTGCTGTCGCTGACCGCCGCGACCGACGGCCTGCACAGGCTGTTCTCGCTGCCCGGCAGCGTGGCGCGCGTGGTGCGCAATACCGGTATCCGCACCGTGGGCCGGCAGTCGCTGCTCAAGCGCTTCCTGATTGAACGGGCGCTCGGCTGACGCCGGGTGCCCGGACCCTGACCGAACTGGAGTCGATATGTTCCAACTCATGCGCCGCCACCCCGCCTGGACCACTGCCATTGCCGGCGGCCTCGCGGCAGCAGGCTTTGCCATGCACGCCATGGCGGCGGGCGAACCCGGCACCGATCGCATCAAGGAATCCCTGCAGAAGATGCTGGGCGGCCGCGCCGAGGTGAAGAGCGTGACCAAGAGCCCGGTGCCCGGGCTGTTCGAGGTCAACGTCGGCGGGCAGGTGGTCTACACCGACGCCACCGGCCGCTACGTCATCAATGGCGAGCTGATCGATACCAAGACCGGCACCAACCTGACCGAAGAGCGCATGGCGGACATCAACCGCATCAAGTGGTCCGACCTGCCGCTGGCGCGCGCCATCAAGTGGACCAAGGGCGACGGCAGCCGCCAGGTCGCCGTGTTCTCGGACCCGAACTGCGGTTACTGCAAGCGCATCGAGCAGACCTTCCAGCAGATGGACAACATCACGGTCTACACCTTCCTGTATCCCGTGCTGTCGCCGGATTCCTCGACCAAGGCGAAGCAGGTCTGGTGCTCCGCCGACCGCACCAAGGCGTGGCGCGACTGGATGCTCAACAAGGTCGCCCTGACCGGCAACGGCAGCTGCAAGACGCCGGTCGATGAAAACCTGGCGCTCGGCCAGAGCCTGAACATTACCGGCACGCCTGCCGTGTTCTTCATGGACGGCACGCGCATTCCGGGCGCGGCCGATGCCGGCACGCTCGAACGCAAGCTCGCCAGCATCAAGAAGTAAGGCGCGGCCGGTGTCCCGGCCCGAGCAACGGCCGGACCGAGTCCGGCCGTTTTTCATTCCGGATCTTCCCCGATCACCTCATCGAGACAGACCGCCCGCAGGGCGGCACAGGAGACTTCCATGACGTTCCAGGCATTGCTGCTGACCCAGGCCGACGGCGCGACCCAGGCCAATATCGCCACGCTGGACGAGACACAACTGCCCGCCGACGGCGACGTGCTGGTCGCGGTCGACTATTCCACGATCAACTTCAAGGACGGGCTGGCCATCACCGGAAAAGTGCCGGTGGTGCGCAAGTGGCCGATGGTGGCCGGCATCGATGGCGCCGGCACGGTACTGGAGTCCTCCCATCCGCGCTGGAAGGCCGGCGACAAGGTCATCCTGAACGGCTATGGCGTCGGCGAGACGCACTGGGGCTGCTTGGCGCAGCGTGCGCGCCTGAAGGGCGACTGGCTGGTGCGCCTGCCCGATGCCTTCACCACGCGGCAGGCGATGGCGATTGGCACGGCGGGCTACACCGCGATGCTGTCGGTGCTCGGGCTGGAGCGTGGCGGCGTCAATGGACCGGTGCGTCCCGGTGATGGCGAGGTGCTGGTCACGGGCGCATCCGGCGGTGTTGGCACGGTGGCGATTGCGATTCTCGGCAAGCTCGGCTATCGCGTGGTGGCTTCCACCGGCAAGCGCAACGAAGCCGATTTCCTCAAGGCGCTCGGCGCCGCGGAGGTCATCGATCGCGCGGAGCTGTCCGCGCCGGGCAAGCCGCTGCAGAAGGAACGCTGGGCGGCGGTGGTGGATGCGGTCGGCTCGCACACGCTGGTCAATGCCTGCGCGCAGGTACGCTACGGCGGAGTGGTCACGGCATGCGGGCTGGCGCAGGGCATGGATTTCCCTGCGTCTGTGGCGCCCTTCATCCTGCGTGGCGTGACGCTGGCCGGCATCGACAGCGTGATGGCGGCGATGGCCTTGCGCGAGCAGGCGTGGGCGCGTCTGGCGACGGACTTGGAGCCGGACCGCCTCAACGCGATCACGCGCGAGATCGGACTGGGCGAGGCCGTCGAGGCCGGCCGCAGCATCGTTGAAGGCGGCTTGCGCGGACGCACGGTGGTCAACGTCAACCGCACCTGAGCGCGAACTGACCGCACGCGCCTGCGTGCGACAGCCTCGGCGGATCGCGCCGAATGACGAACGCTACAATCATGCCCATGACGCCGATCCGCTATGCCATCGCCCCGCTTCACCCCGAAGCGCATCTCTTCGCCGTCACCGTCACGGTGACTTCGCCCGATCCCGCCGGCCAGCGCTTCTTCCTGCCGGCCTGGATTCCGGGCAGCTACATGGTCCGCGACTTCGCCCGCCATATCGTGCGCATCCGCGCCGATGCGGGCGGCAAGCCGGTGGCGCTGAACAAGCTCGACAAGCAGAGCTGGCAGGCCGCGCCGGTCGACGCAGCCGCCGGTGCGCTTACGCTGAGCTACGAAGTCTATGCCTGGGACCTGTCGGTGCGCGCCGCGCATCTCGACACCACCCACGGCTTCTTCAACGGCAGCTCGGTGTTCCTGTGCGTGGACGGGCAACAGGACCAGCCCTGCACCGTGGATATCCACGCGCCCGCCGGCGATGCCTACCGCAACTGGCGCGTGGCCACCGCGATGCGCGAGGCCTCGGGCCGCGAAGGCGCGAAGCGCTACGGCTTCGGCCGCTACCAGGTCGCCGACTACGACGAACTGGTCGACCACCCCGTGGAAATGGGCGAGTTCCTGCTGGCCAGCTTCCGCGCGTGCGGTGCCCAGCATGACGTGGTGTTCACGGGCCGCGTGCCGCAGCTCGACATCGAGCGCGTCTGCCGCGACCTCAAGCGCATCTGCGAAGCACAGATCCGCCTGTTCGAGCCACGTGGCGCGCGCGCACCGTTCCTCGACAGCAATCGCCGCTACGTCTTCATGACGATGGTGACCACGGACGGCTACGGCGGTCTCGAGCATCGCGCCAGCACCGCGCTGATGTGCGCGCGTTCGGACCTGCCGGTGCGCGGCGACAGCGAGACCAGCGAGGGCTACCGCACCTTCCTGGGCCTGTGCAGCCACGAGTATTTCCACACCTGGAACGTCAAGCGCATCAAGCCCGCCGCGTTCGTGCCGTACCGGCTGCAGCAGGAAACCTACACGCCGCTGCTGTGGCTGTTCGAGGGCTTCACCAGCTACTACGACGACCTGGTGCTGGTGCGATCGGGCTGCGTGACCGACACGCAGTACGTCGAGATGCTGGCCAAGACCTGGAACGGCGTGCTGCGCGGCAATGGCCGCACCAAGCAGAGCGTGGCCGATAGCTCGTTCGATGCGTGGACCAAGTATTACCGGCAGGACGAGAACGCACCGAATGCCATCGTCAGCTACTACACCAAGGGTTCGCTGGTAGCGCTGACGCTGGACCTGACCATCCGCGACAAGACCGGCGGCCGGCGCTCGCTCGATGACGTGATGCGGGCACTGTGGCAGCGCTACGGGCGCGATTTCTATGCGCCCGATGCGGTGCAGCGTGGTGTCACCGAAGCCGAAGTCCATGCGCTGTTCGACGAGGTCACGGGCCTGCGCCTGGGAGCGCTGCTGCGCTCGCTGACCGAAGGCACCGGCGAACTGCCGCTGGCGCCGCTGTTCAGGCGCTTCGGCGTCAAGGCCGAGACGCAGAAGGCGAGCCGCACCGCGGCGCTGGGCATCAAGACCAAGACCGACGATGGCTGGGTGCGCGTGACGCAGGTGCTCGACGGCGGCGCGGCGCAGGCCGGCGGCGTGTCCGCGGGCGATCTGCTGGCCGCGGTCGACGGCCTGCGCGTCACGCCCGGGCAACTCGACAAGCTGCTCGCGCGCTACCGTGCCACGGATCCGGTCACGCTGCATGTGTTCCGGCGCGACGAGCTGCTGGTGCTGCCGCTGACGCTTGCGCGCGAACCCGCGACGCAGCACAAGCTGAGCCTGGAAGGCGGGCGCCATGCCGCGCGCACGCGCTGGCTGGGCCGCTGAAGTCCGCGTTCCCGATCGCCTCTCCGTCAGCCTGACCCAGCCTCGCGTCCATGCAATACGCGCACGACCCCCGCACCTTCGTCTATTCGCACTATGTCTACCGTGGCCTGCGTTCGGCCACGGGCGTGATCGGCGCCACGCTGATCGCCCTGCAGTTCGCCGACCTGCCTACCGCGATGGTGGTGTCGATGGGCGCGCTGTGCACCAGCCTGATGGACCTGCCCAGTCCGCTGAACCACAAGTTCAACGAGATGCTGGCCAGCGTGCTGCTGTGCGGGGCCGTCACGCTGCTGGTGGCGCTGACCACGCCGTTTCCGCGCGTGATGCCGTTCGTGCTGGTGCTGGTTACCTTCATGGCCGGCATGATGACGGTGTACGGCAACAAGACGCTGCCGCTGCAGTTCTCCACGCTGTTCGTGATGACGCTGACCATCAACGAGGACTTCGTGGTGCGCCGCGCGCTGGAGCATACGGCGCTGTTCGTCGTCGGCGCGGTGGCCTACCTGGCGTACGCCATGCTCGTCAGTTGGGTGAACGAGCGCCGGACCAAGCAGCAGATCCTGGCCGAGTCGCTGTACGAGATGGCCAGCTATCTCGAGGTCAAGGCCCGCTTCTACGACGCCGGCAATGACTACGAGGCCCAGTTCAACCAGCTGGTGCGCCAGCAGATCGTCGTGGCCGAGCGCCAGCAGGCCGCGCGCGACCTGGTGCTGCGCGGCAACCGCACGCCGCACGACGGCCTGCTGGTGCAGGTGCACCTGCGCATGCTGGACCTGTACGAGTACATCCTGTCGACCAACACCGACTATCCGCTGCTGCGCCGGACCTTCGGCAGCACGCCGGTGCTCGACCACCTGCGCAATCTGGTGATGCTGATGTGCAAGGACGTGGAGGAAATCGCCTACGAGGTCACGCGCGGGCGCCCGTCCTATGCCGCGGTGGATTATCGCGACGGACTGCACGCGGTCGAGGCCGAGATTGCCCAGCTGCGCCACCACCACATCTCGGCCGCGGCCATGACGGCGCTGGTGGATACCCTCGACATGATCCGCGGCGCCATCACGCTGGTCGGACAGCTGCACGAGGCGTCGCGCACGCCCGTGGAGCCGGCCAAGGTGCTGCCTGGCGCCGACATGACGCCGTTCCTCACGCGCCAGAAATACGAACTCGGCGTGCTGCGCGACAACCTCAGATGGCGCGCGCCCGCGTTCCGCTTCGCGCTGCGGATCTCGATGGCAGTGGCGCTCGGCCTTTGGATCGCGGACCACGTGCCGTACGCCTCGCACGGCTACTGGATCCTGCTGACCATCATCGTCATCCTGAAGCCCAACTTCAGCATGACCAAGCAGCGCTACAACGACCGCGTGATCGGCACGCTGATCGGCTGCATCATCTCGGTGGGCATCCTGAAGGTGTTCCACGAGCCGCTGATCCTGCTCGGTTTCCTGTTCCTGGCGCTGGTGGCCAGCGCGGCGTTCGTCACCATCAAATACCGCTATACGGCCATCGCGGCCTGCGTGCAGGTCCTTATCCAGATCAACCTGCTGATGCCGAGCACGCAGAATGCCGCGGGCGAGCGGCTGGTGGATACGGTGATCGGCGGCATCATTGCCTCGCTGTTCAGCTTTGTGCTGCCAAGCTGGGAATATCGCGCCATTCCCAAGCTGGTGGAAAACGTGCTGCAGGCCAACCGCCGCTACATCGTCGCCACACGGGACCTGCTGCTGCGCCGGGCCAAGGACGACTTTGCCTACCGCGTGCAGCGCAAGCAGTTCATGGATGCGCTGTCGGCACTGATCGGCTCGTTCCAGCGCATGCTCGACGAGCCCAAGAGCCGGCACCGCGCCGTGGACAACCTGAACCGCTTCATCGTGCAGAACTACCTGGTGGCGGCGCACGTGGCGGCGGCGCGTATCCAGGTGCGGCAGCACTACGACGAGCTGGACATTCCGGCGGCGGAAGCCGCGATCGAGCAGGCGACGGAGGCGGCCAGCCGCAGCCTCCAGTTGGCCGTCGAACGGCTGGCGGCGGATGATCGAACGGGCAGCCGCGGTGCCGGCTTTATCCGTGCAGCGGAGCCGGTGGCCAGTGCCGCCGGCCCGTCGCTGGAAGACTCGCTGCCGGAAGGGCCGCCGCCCGAACACGCCGACGACCGGCGTGCGCGGCTGGCCGATTCCGCCGACCGGCGCCGTGCCGATGAGCTCGCGCATGCCGCGGCGGCAAGGGAGTCCGTCCACGAAGCCGGCCCGACGGCCAGCTCCACGGGGCGCCCGGCCAATGCGGTGCTGGAGCGCCGGCTACGCGCGCTGCGCGAGGATGCGGCCAAGATCGCGCTGCGCACGGGCGCGATCGGGCGGGCGATGCGGATGCGCGACTAATGAGGGCGCAGGAGTTCGTGCACCGCTGGTTCTCTCCCCTCTCCCGCTTGCGGGAGAGGGGCGAGGGAGAGGGCGGCCGCATCCACGAAGTCCAGCCCATCGCATCGAGATAATCCGGCCCTCTCCCCCAACCCCTCTCCCATAAATGGGAGAGGGGAGCATTGCTCCCGGCAAGCTTGGGGCTCTAATCTCCCGCCTGTCCCGCTTCCTCCTGTTCCTCCCTCGGCAACGTCAGCATCCCGCTGTTATAGCTGTACTCATACACCTCGCCATGGCGTCCCCAGTCGATCGCCACGGACAGCACGCGCTCCGCTTCCTCGGGCTTGAGGAACGCTTCCAGTTCGCGCAGCACCTGCTCTTCGCCGACTTCGCCGTCTTCCGACGCTTCCAGTTCGCGCCGGATATGCGTGGCCAGCGCGACATGTCCCAGCAATTGCCGGCCGAACATGGCCTTGCGCTCGTTCGGCTCGGCCGCATAGTATTCGCGGCCGGTCCCGGTGGTGGTGATGTCGCCGCGCTCGATATGCGCGAGCTGCAACAGTTGCAAGGCTTCGCAGGCCGGCAGCAGGTCGTCGTCGGTCAGCCCGGCCTCGTCGGCCAGGTGCGGCAGGTCCGCGCGGCCGTTGAACGGCGGTTCGGACAGCAGGTCGAGGATGGCGTCCATCTGGCTGATGTCCACGTCCGGCAGCCGGTAGCCGATCTGCCGCGAAGGCGCCAGTGCCGGCACGCGCGGCTCGGGCGCCGCCGGGGAGGTCATCAGCGTGTAGACCTCGTCGATCAGCGCGCGCACCTGGACGGCGTCGCGGTTGCGCGGGCGCGGGAACGGCACGCGCACTTCGGCGCGGATGCGGCCCGGATCGCTCGACAGGATGACGATGCGGTCGGCCATCATCACCGCTTCCTCGATATTGTGCGAAACGATCAGGATGCTCCGGATATTGGCGCGGCCGCTCTCCCACAGGTCCAGCATCTCGTCGCGCAGCGTTTCGCCGGTGAGCACGTCGAGCGCGGAAAACGCTTCGTCCATCAGCAGCAGGTCGGGCTGCGTCACGAGCGCGCGCGCGATGCCCACGCGCTGGCGCATGCCGCCGGACAGCTCGCGCGGCAGCGCGCCGTTGAAGCCCGACAGCCCGATCATGTCGATGGCCGCTTCCGCGCGGCGCGCGCGCTCGGCCTTGGCCACGCCCTGGGCTTCGAGCCCGAGTTCCACGTTCTGCTGCACCGTGAGCCACGGGAACAGCGCGAACGACTGGAACACCATGGCGATGCCTTCGGCCGTGCCGTTCAGGCGGCTGCCGCGGAACTGCACGTCGCCGCGGTCGGCGCCGACCAGCCCGGCCATGATGCGCAACAGCGTCGACTTGCCCGAGCCCGATTTGCCGAGCATGGCCACGATTTCGCCTTCGCGCAGCGTCAGGTCGACCCCTTCCAGCACGGCGCGGTCGCTGCGGCTGGCGGTGCGGAACATCTTGGAGACGCCGCGCAGTTCGATCACGGCCGGTGCCGTGACGGCGGGGTTCTGGTTTTCTGCCATCGTTGCCTTACAAGCGGGTGCGCTCCTGCGCGAGTTGATACAGGCGGTTCCACAGCAGCCGGTTGAAGCCGACCACGAACAGCGCCATCACACCGATGCCCAGCGCGATGCGCGGGA
Organism: Cupriavidus sp. C2SS-8b; assembly: GCF_057073745.1. NCBI lineage: Bacteria > Pseudomonadati > Pseudomonadota > Betaproteobacteria > Burkholderiales > Burkholderiaceae > Cupriavidus > Cupriavidus sp. C2SS-8b. Next base: position 3,191,704 of record NZ_CP172716.1, on the reverse strand, counting down.
AATCGCCGCGCGCGGTGGTTTCGGCGATATAGCTGCCAAGCCCCGTGGCGACCAGCGTGCGGTCGCCCCAGGTCACATATTCCGCGACGATGCTGGCATTCCAGGAACCGCCGGCCGCCGTCACCAGCCCGGTCAGCAGGCTCGGGAACACCGCGGGGATCAGGAAGCGCTTCCACAGCAGCCAGCCGCGCAGGCCGAAATTGCGCGCCGCCAGCTTCAGTTCGGTCGGGATGCCCGAGGCGCCGGCCACCACATTGAACAGGATGTACCACTGCGTGCCGAAGATCAGCAGCGGGCTCAGCCAGATTTCCGGATTCAGGCCAAAGCGCACGATCAGCATGACCACCAGCGGGAACATCAGGTTGGCGGGGAAGGCCGCCAGGAACTGCGCCACCGGCTGCGCAATGCGGGCCACCGACGGGTTCAGGCCGATACGGATGCCGATCGGCACCCAGATCACGGCCGCCAGCGCGATCAGCAGGATCACCCGCACCATCGTCAGCGTGCCCAGCCACACCACGTGGGCGACCTCGGCCAGGCCCACTTCGCTGTGCACGAAATACATCACGCGGCCCAGCGCGGCCAGCGCCACCAGCAGGATCACGGCGTTGCCGGCGCGCTCGCGCCATTGCGCGCGGCGCGGATCGGGCTCCGCGGGCGTCGCGCGCTGCCGGCGCCCGCCCCAGGCCAGCGTGCGCTCGGCCAGCGCCGTGGTGCGCACCAGCAAGGCCCGCACCCATTCCGAGCGGCGCAGCAGGTCGAGCAGCCACGACTCGGGCTCCTTGTCCTGGGCCAGCGTCTCGAAGCGGAAGCGGTCCGCCCATGCCACCAGCGGGCGGAACAGCAACTGGTCATACACCAGGATGCCGACCAGCATGGCCACGATGGCCCAGCCGATGGCGGCCAGGTCCTGCTGCTGGATGGCCAGCGCGATATAGGAGCCGATCCCGGGCAGCCGGATGTCGTGGCCGGACACCGAGATGGCTTCCGACGCCACCACGAAGAACCAGCCGCCGGACATCGACATCATCATGTTCCACAGCAGGCCCGGCATGGCGAACGGCACTTCGAGCCGCCAGAAGCGCTGCCACGGCGACAGGCGGAACATGGCCGCCGCCTCGAGGAGGTCGCCCGGGATGGTGCGAAACGACTGGTACAGGCTGAAGGCCATGTTCCAGGCCTGCGAGGTGAAGATGGCGAAGATCGCCGCGCATTCCACGCCGATCAGGTTGCCCGGGAACAGCGCGATGAAACCGGTCACCGTGATCGAGAGGAAGCCGAGCACAGGGATCGATTGCAGGATATCCAGCGCCGGCATCAGCACTTTCTCGGCCGTGCGGTTCTTGGACGCCAGTGCCGCGAACGCGAGCGAGAACACCAGCGACGCCGCCAGCGCCGCCAGCATGCGAATGCTGGTGCGCATCAGGTAGTAGGGCAGGTAGGCGATGTCGAGGTGCACCGTCATCGGCTCGCCAGGCACGAACGGCACGTTCATCTGCTGTGCGGCGAACGCCACCATGACGATGATCGCCAGGAGGATCGGCAGCAGCGCGAAGTCGAAGCGGTTGGGCGGCGCGGTCAGCAGCTGGCTGTCATAGCCGGGTGCGGGCGTGGCCGGGTTGTCGTTGGCGGGTTGCTGCATCATGGCGCTTGGTGGGCTGGCGCAGCCGGCATGGCGGTGACCGGCGCGGAAGGGGCGGCCCATGGAGGGACCTGGCTGATGGCTGGGTGCCGGCAGCATCACGTCTTGCGGCGTGCGTTCTCTGGTAACGCCTGGGACAGCCGTCTAGTTTACGTCTTGTGGATGACATGCCGGTGTAGTGGGTCCGCTGGCAAGCGGTCAAGGAGGAAGATGCCATGGAAATCTGGCACATGACGGCGCACGGGCGCGTGCAGGGCGTTGGCTACCGTGCAGGCTGCGCGCAGGCGGCCATTTCGCTGGGGCTCAAGGGCTGGGTGCGTAACCGGTCCGACGGCACGGTTGAAGTCATGGCCGCCGGTACGGTGTTGCAACTGGAAGCGCTACGCGACTGGATGCAGTCCGGTCCGCCGGCCTCGCAGGTCACGCATGTGGACGTGGAGCCGGGGCAGGGACGGTTCGAGGATTTTGACCTGCGGCCGACGGTTTAAGCGTGGCTTGCCGCGGCCGGGACAGGTCTATCGGTATTGAGTGCGTCTTTCATCGGGCTCGTCCGGGCAGCGAGCGCCGGGCCGGGGACGGCGCGGCATCGGCCACTGTCCCCGCGCGCGCGTCCAGGAACACGCGTGGCGATATCTTGAGGCCCAGCAAGGAAAGCAGCTCCAGCATTCCGGCACCGGACTCGCTGCGCATCTGGAACTGGATTTCGGGCACCTTGTCCGTGTCCGATCCGATTGCCGCGGTCCCGGTGTCGGGCACGGCGGGCCAGCCAATCTGGTACGTCGCGCCATCGATCTGCCGGATGTGTCCGCGCGCGAGCATGCGCAGGAGCCCGAAGCGCCCGGCAAACTCGTAGCTTTTGTTCGTCCCCGCGTTTTCGGTCTGCCACTGCAGCCGGGTGCCGAGGTCCGGCAGATGGTTCGAAGGCCACGCCATACGCTGCCAGCTTTCGCGCTGGTTGTAGTAGTGCAGCTTCTGGCCGTCGATAATCAGCACGGTATCTGTCAGCCCCGGCGTCGGCACGGGCTTGAGTTCGAAGCGGTACTGCGGCTCCCCCTGCACCATCAGGTGGGCACCGATGCGCTGCGTCAGGTTGATGAACTTCAGGAAATCCGGGTCAAAGGTGATGCCCCGCGCCCCGACGGCCGGGACCCACTGATTGCCCTGGAGTTCCAGGACACCGGCCAGCTGGGTGGTCAGGAACGCCTGGATGCGACCCCCTTGCGGGCGGACAAACTGGGCAAACTCCGGCAATGAGGCATCGTTGACCGTGTCGGCAAAGGGATAACGTCCGGCAAAAGACTGGTTCCAGTCGCCGACCACGGCGCGATTCCACAGGTCGTTCAGGCTTGCCTGCGCGGGCAGCACGATAGTCTGTGTCGCCTGGGTGATGGGGCGCACGAACAGGGTCTCGCCCATGCCGGCCCATTCGGTGCCAAGGCTGGCTGCCATCAGTTCGGCATAGGCGCGCGTGTCTGCCAGCTCCGAGCCCTTCCCCTGGAACAGCGCCTGCGCCAACTGGCGCGCCTGCTCGTCAGCGTCGGGGCTGCCATTGACCTGTTGCAGCCGCAGACGCAGGGCGGTGGCCCGGTCGAGGAAGCGCTGCAAGCTCAGGTCGCTGTTGGCAGTGCCTTGCCCGGATTGGCCCACCAGGCGCAGCACCGGCCCGAAGGCCGCATCCAGCGGTCCGACCGGCTCGGCCTTGGCCGCGTGCGAGGTGTCGCTCTTGCTGGTGAGCATGTCCTTCGCCTTGTTCACCAGCGCGTCCGACAGGGACGGCTGCTGCATACCGGCGCCACCCTGGTATTCCAGTGCCTTCATCAGCGCGATCACCGGCGACTGGCGGGCATCGGCCAACAGCTTGAGCTGCCCGATTGCCGCTGGCAGCGTGGCAGCGGGCTCCCACTGCAGCGCATTCATGAAGTCCTGCCATCGCTCGGCATAGTCGGCAAAGTACTGCTGCGTCAGCGCCATGCGCAGTTCGTCGGCAGACTGGTTCGGCCGGTTGCTGCCCGCCTGGGCACCGGCCAGTACCCAGTCGGTGCTCACGTCGCGGCGCTTAACGGCCTCTTCGATGGCATCCGCGATGTAGCCCTCGTAAGCCTGGCGGGTGAATACCTCGGGCACGATGGCCGAAGCACGCAGCAGTCCGCGCGTGTCTGTGCCCAGGGTCAACGACGCGAGGGTCTGGTCCGGATACTTGCTGCCGATGCCGTCCAGGATCTGCTGGTAGACCGTGTCCTGCGCATTGCGGGCGCCGACTACCGCCAGCAGCGTCTGGCGGGCGCTGGCAACGAGTTCAGGGCGGGACTCGATTTTCCAGCCGGGGTTGGACTTCAGGTGTTGGGCATAGAACCGGAACAGGCGCTCGGCAAGGTCTTGCTGTTCGCCGGGCGTGACGCGGGCTTCGGTGGTCCATGCCTGCGCCATTTGCTGGGCCAGGAAGGCCGGCTCCGCGCGCTCCGGCTCGGCCAGCATCAGGTAGGCCTTGAGCCCATCGCGTCCGCTCATGGCCCAGCGGCTGGTCCTGTCATCGAGCGAAGTGGTCTGTAGCTGGCCGAGATCGGTCAGCGAGGCCTCGAGCGTTTGTTGCACGGGCGTGACCAACTGCTGGCGGACTGCCTGGGTGTAAGGCTTCCACAGTGCGGCCAGGACTTGCGCATCGCGGTTCATTCCGAAGCGGGTCAGGAGCGGGGCATGGTGCTGTGTGCGGTATTCGTAGTGCTCGATCTGCTGCTGCAGGGCCAGCAGCGCATGCAGGCGATTGGCCGGGTCCGTGGCGGCACGGACGGCATGAATGGCGTCCCCGGCTACGCTGATCTCTCGCCAATTGCGCACGCCGGACACAGCCATGCCGGCGGCCCAGAGAGCCAGACACCCTAGCGCTACCACCACAACTACCGTCCACGGGTAAAAGCCGATGCGGCGGCCATGATGACTCTTGGCCTGCTGGGCAATTTCACGCCACGTCAGCCGCAATGCCGCCGAATCCATGCGCGCGGGCAGTGAACGGACCCCCTCAGCGGCAATACGGGTCACGTCTCCAGATGCGTCTGCCACTGGAATCGGCCCGGTCATCGCGGGCGCCGCTACAGCGGGCGCGAACATGATGCCGGCCAGCGGCGCATATCGCCAAACCGATGCTTGCCACGCCGCCCAGCGATCGGCGATGCCAGCGCGCTGGGCGCCAATGTAGGCTGAGATCACGGCAATGAAAGGCGCTCTCTCGTCTTTGAAGCGAAACAACATTGCATTGGTCGTGCTGGTTTCAAGCGCGGCCAGTTGGTCGTGCATGGGCGTCTGGTCTGGCGAGCCGCGATGTGTCGCATTCACTAAGACACCTATCGGCTCGTCCTGATCAGGCTGAGGGCCGTGCGCCGGTACAGGTACCGCGTACAGGAACATGATTGGCGCGGCCCAGCCCAGCCTTCGCTGGCAGTCGTTCAACAGGCGCAATGACTGGACATCCGATACATCTGCGGGGCCGTTGCCTGCGACTTGCACCACGGCGTCGACGGGCCGGCGCCGGCGCAAGGTACGAATCTGCTCTTGCCATGCGGTTGCTTCGATGCCTTGCGGTGCCGCATGCACCAGAATGACTTCGTCGGTGCACCGCACCCCGACTTGCTTGAGGCCCGGTACGACCTGATCGATGGCGGAGTCGTCGCCGCAGATCATCAGCCATGGCAGGCGATAGCGCCAACGCCAGCCGGGTTGGCGACGCAACTCCATGCTCAGTTCCTCAAGCCGCCAGTCACATCGTCGTGCAGTGGCTCTCCGTTCCACCGATACTCCAGCGCTTACGCGGGAAAGAACACGCTGGATAGCCTTGTGGCCGCCCAGGAATACCGCTAACACGTAGACCAGGCATAGCACGAACACTGCAAGCACAGTCCACAGCATGAACGTAATCTTTTCGGTCTGCGATGTCAGGCCGAGAGCCCCATCATTCAGCCACACGATTAGATCAAGGGCGATCCCGATTATGGCAATCGACATCGGACCGCCCCATAGCGTCATCGGGGCGCGGTCGGGCGCTGCCCTGGGTCCGTGCTCCAGCGCATTTAGGTTATTGCTCGGATTCGTCATGAGGAGTGGTCTTGACATAAAGGACCGCCGCTCGGGCATTGTCCACAATGAAATGGGCACCGGCCTGGCATGATTCGATGGCAGCGGCGATGGAAAGCAAGACGTTCAAGGGGCCAGCATTACCGACGACGACATCCACGCGGCGCTGTGCTTCTCCCTTGCTGAGAATTGCGAGAGGCGGCTGTTTGAATGCCGCAAGCAGCGCGGTATCGTCCGGGCTGGCCAGGCCTGTGATCCACGCTTTGATCATCGATTCGTTGGCGGCGTCGCCCCACACCACGGCGTTTGCGAATACGGCATTCAGCGCGTTGATGGAGCCAGACACCGGTCGATGCAAGACCCCGGCAACGTTCACCTGCTCGGGCAACTCGAAGCATCCCGGATTGAGCAGCACGGCCACACAGCCTTCTGTGCTATCGACGGGCGGCTCGGCATCATGCCATTCGGCCGCCACCAGCAACAGCGGGCGCCATTCGCATTGATCGAGCCACACGTCGGCTTCCGTCAGGGCATCGTCTACGGTCGCAATCTGGCAATCCAGTGCTGGCAGACCGAGACGCCGCATGGCGTCTTTGACCTCAGCCAGTCGAATCGCGGCAACTGGTGCCCGCGCCAATACCTTCACCGCAGGGGCAAAGTGAGCACCATATTGGGAGAGAGCCTCAAGGCTTGAAACAAGAGGGGTGATCGCATCCATCAGTTTGAGAACGACGGTGTGAACCGTTTCGGATTTCTCTTCGGCGGCGTCGTCGCCATCGGGCGCGGGGTCAGGATTGGGTGCGGCGGAAATGACGGACAGGTTGTCGTCATCAAAGCGATTATGGCGGACGAGGTCTGCACCTTCCCTTGGTGCCCTTTCATCTGCCAAAGGCTTTCCGGCATCGAGCGCTGCTACTAAGGTCGTGTGCTTCTGTAATGGCAGGCTGTAGCCCGCGCCAAGTACCTGCAAGGGACGCTGCGCTTCGCGTATCCACGTCTCGACCCGGTTTCTCCGGATGGTGTTCCAGTGATGGACCCTCCACCACTGAAGTTCGCAGACGACCCGAGCCATGCCAAGCATGGCCAGAAATGCAATGTTCGGAATGCCTACGGCGTTCAACCAGAGCGAAAAACCCTTTGCCGGAATTCCCTTTGGCCACAAATAAATCGAGATTGCGGCGCCGGCCACGCAGACCGCCAGCCACGTGCAAAACCATGGCAGGAATCGCAAACCACGCGGTGGGTACGGAACCGCATAGCCCGCAAGGGACAGGTCGATCGGCATGCTCAACCAATCCAGACGTTCTGTAGCGACGCGATCAACCGGCAGCCGCATGCGCAGCGGTGGTGATGCATGGCAATAGGGTGTCCGTCCTGATCGCAAAAGCCTTCGGCGCCTTCCGCGATGGTGGTGGATCCGTGTAATGCGCAGAGCGCGGAGTCGCCCTTGCGGGCGAGGGGACGGCCCATGAAGCTCATGGTTGGTGAGGCGCTGCAGACTTCGCCGCCGTTTTCTACTGCGTCGCCTAAACAAACTGGATTCTGCATTTTTAAGGTTTTTTTTTTTGGTGGTATGAGATTCAACGCATAGGTGAGTTTCCATCAAAATATGCACTTGCAAATTTATTCCTTAACTCTGGTTTTACCTTTTGCTTTTTTGTGCGCACTCTTGTTTTTCAAAGATGGGCTCAGACAGCGGAGAAAAAGATTTCTTCATCTTTCTTTTTATGTTTATCACGTCGAAACCAAAGCGACTATTGACCAAAACCATGTCACGATCTTTGCCTACTGAAACATCAAAAATCCCGCCTCCATATGACATGCTCATGATCTTGTGGGGATTTGGCTTTAAAGCGTATGCTGAGAGGCGCATCGCCTGTGGGTGCGCAATATCCATGGCATCGGGAATGCCGTAAGCAATAAAGAATGAATCACCGAGATCGAATACACCGCCCACGATGTTGTGGCTAACTTTACCTCTCCAGATCGCCTTATTATGTTTCTCCACAACTATAATCCCTTGCTTAAGAATTCGTGCCGAAAAAATTCCGCTGCATGAGTTAATTGATTCGGCTTTGGTGAAGCCCATCAGGGAAAGGAGAAAAAGGAAGCAAAGATATCGTTTCAAATCGCGTCCCCTAAAATTTGGTATGAACGCTGCGTCTCTCTCCAGCGATCTGGCGGGCTTGTAATGTCATATGGATTCACAATCTTCGTAACAGATCGAGATGCAACTTCCACAACTCCCTTGTCCGCAGCTTTGATGACCCGATATCGCACGCAAAAGAATCCTGCTGTATCGACACATGAATATGCTTCATCTCCGACTCGTTGTGGATTGGGAATAGTGGGTCCGGGCTTGAATTTTCCGTTATTTTCTTTAAACCACGAATGATCGTATGTCTTTGAATCTAACCAGCCCCTATAGACCCAATATTCTGCGTAGTTATATCGACCGGTTAGCTGCTTAAATCCCCGCCCCCGAAATTTAACGCCGTCACCGGCATCGGTGTTCCCGAGGGATACTCGGTGATCGTACAATTTCGAAAAATATGACACATCAGAAATAGACGCCGGCGGAGACTGCAAGTACCCGTTAACCTCATCTGCTATGTGGACGTGATTTTCCCTAATTGCCAAAGGTACTCTAACGCCACACTCTCTGACTGCCATCATATAGAACGATTCGATGGCGCATTGCCCAAAGAAATGGGCCCCGCGAACTGGGTTATCGAGCGAGTATTTTCGCGAGATCTTATTGAGATCCGGTCTGTAATGCTCTTTATAATCCTCGCCTTTCTTTTCTACGGATTTATAGTTTGACTCAGCGTAGATTTGAGAGAGCTCTTCTTTGGCGAGCCATCCGCACCTTCTGAAGTGCCGAATAAACGCCAACGGATGAAAGAACCAAAACTTCCTCCCGCCAGCCAGTGCCGTTTGCTCCAAAAACTGAAGCTGTGTATGGAACTTGAGGAAGTTGGCGTATCCCTCAGGATCGTTTGCCTTGCGCTTTCCAAAAAATCCATCCGGATCATTTAGGCGTCGGTACCGGGCGTCATTGCCACCCGCATCCCACTCGCTGGGTGCATGGCAAATGAACCCTCTGAGCTTTTCACGCACTGCGGGATGTGTCTGGATGTAGGTCGCCAGCTTGTCTTCCTGTTCCCATTCGGGGCGCAGTCGTTCGGCCGGCGTTTCAAGCTCTTCAACAACGCCAACAATCCTGCGCAACGCATCGAAATCACACAAGCCATCCTGATTGAATGGCGTGTTTCCTTTCTCGACCCTCTGCCATCCCCTGAAGAACGGGAAATCCGCGTCCGAGAGCTTCTGGATTGTGCTTTGGCTGATATCGACATACCCCTGCTTGCCCACCTCAAACGTCACGGGAATCCAAGTCATTGGCGGCGCCACCGAACGAGTGGCCTGCTCGTTCAGGATGCGACCGAACCGGAGCATTTCATAGCCATCGCTAGGACATTGCGGATATAGCGCCGTGGCGCGCGCGTACATCTCGTACTCATAGTCCTTGTCAGCCGCCACAGGCACTGGCGTCAGCGATGTGATCGTGCCGGCCCGATCCAGCCAGGAACGGGTGTAGCGTTGCCCCTTGTGGAAGAACGCTTCTACATACAACTTGCTGCCGGTAGGCAGTGTGCCGTCCTGTAGCGGTGGGAAATATTTCGCAGCGGCGCCGATAGCCTCGGGAGGCGTGCGGACAAAGGGCTGTCCTGGAGGAATGACAAAGTAGCTATGCCCCCAGTAGTCCCTGGACGCCGGGGTGGTGGGTGCCTTGTTGTCGAGCAACACCCCATGCCCGGGCTGACTGAACCACGCGGTGAAGTCGCTCTCGGTCATGAAGATCTCGAAATGCAGATGCAAGTAGCCATGGCACGCTCCCGGGTACCCGAGCATGTCCTTGCGATAGACCTTCTGCTTTGCCGGTACTTGCACGCCATTTGTCGGCTTCAGCAACCATTTCGGTAACGCCGTAGAAGTGCCAACTTCCGGTGGATTGTTCGGTTGCGGCTGCAGCCGTCGAATGCCATCGAGATCCAGCAAGTGCATGTATAGCGAATGGAACGTAATGGTCCTGCCATCGCCAGTCTCGGTTGTGTGCTTGAGCAACACAAAGCCGGTATTGGAGTTCAAGGCTTCCGCCCCGTTTTGGTCTTTCCTTCCGTCGGCAATGGCCTTCTGGCAGACCCGATACGCGACCACTTCACCGTCCGCGATGGCCCGCACAGGCTCATTCTGGAATCTGGGCGTCAGGTGCACACCGCAATGCCAGCGGCGGTCAAAGGCAATGGGATAGACGCCATGGTGCGGCAACTCAAAGCCGTCCACGGCGTCCATCATCGGGTCGATCCCGGAGGGATCGTTGGCATTCAGGGCCTCGGCTGTCAGAGCGGGCAGGAAGGGTGGGCTAATGATCATGGCTCAGTGGGAGGACGGATATTGATCGCTGACTTGCAATTGGCTCTTGGGCAACGCCGGCAATTGACAGCTTTGGCCGTCCGGGCCTTCGAACGTGAATGACGCAGCCTTGATCTTGAAACCACCGGAGCAATGGAATGTGGCGGCGTGATTCTCGAAGACGAGATAGGCACCGCTGCTGCCGATCGCCACCTTCTTGCCCGCATCGATCAGCACGTCGGCATTGGCGCTGGCGATATGCAGTTGCCTGTCGGCGAACAGGTCAAGCGCATCGCTCTGGGCCTGGATTTCAACCTTTCCCTTGCTCGCAAAAATCTTGATTCCCAACCGGGATGCGAACAGCGACAGGGCTTCGCCGGCAGCAAGGGCGATCTTGGCCATCGCGCTGACATTGCAGTCCGCCTTGGTGGCTACATGGACATCCCGGCCTGCGGTTACCGAGACGCGATCCGGAGTTGCCATAGCGATGCCATTGGGGGCCGTTAGCAGCATGACGGCCTGCTTTAGCTCATTCACGCTGCTGCGTAGCCACTCGTTCTCTGCTTTCAGATCCGCGATTTCGGCCTTGGACTGGCTGGCGGCATTCGCCAGTGCTTGGGCCTGGGATAGCACGGTGCGGATATCGTTCATGGCCGCAGCCATATCGAGTTGGGGCGCGTCAGCCGGTTGCGTCCATGCGGTGAACAGCATGCCGCGTCCTGATCTCAGTGCGCCATGCCCGCTCGTCCGCAACTCGAACCCATCCCCCCGCCTCTTCCTCTTGCCATCAACCAGATACCCCAGGTTGAGCTGCGTCTTCCCCCCATATTCCGTGGACAGCTTGATGCTCTCCTGGCCTTCCCAGTCCTCCATGCGCAGCTTGTTGTTGCTCTGCGTGTGGATGACATTGCGTGACAGCCACTGGTGCTGGTTCGTGATGAGATCGCCATGCTCGCTGTTATGCATTGCGTGTGCGATGTACGGCCGGTTCGGATTGCCGTCATGAAAGGCGATTGCCACTTCCGTTCCATCGATCAGCGGGAAGTGGAAGCCCGTCTGCAGGGCGCCCGCGAAGGGCTTGGCCAGTCGCAGCGGCACGCTCTCTTCGCCCTTGGGCCACGCGTCGAAGTCGAGGTCAAAGCGGACGACGTAGTGGCCGTCCTTGGTGAGGTACGCGTACTTGTACTTGCCCGGCGAGGTGACACGGCCACTGAGCGTGCCTGACATGCGCGGCCACTTCGCATCGTTGATTGGCAGGCGGAAACGCCGGTCCGAGGGAATGGCCTTGTACGTGTTGCGGTACGCCTCATCGCGAGCGCCGGTGTGGATAACCTCGGTGATGACCTGCCCATTAGGCGCATCGGGCAACGTGATGTCCATGCGCAAGATGCGCGCTGGGCGCAGTTCCAGCACATTGCTCTCGCCCTCGTAGACGACCTGTTGGGACAGCGCGGCTTCGTGGCGCAGTTGCGCTTCCCATTTGGCGCTGTCCTGATCGAGGTGGTGGGTGCCGTAGATGTAAGGCTGCCCGTAGGTTGTGTGGTCCTTGGGCGCGATGTTGGCCTCGGCGCTGAATCGCTCGTAGGCCTTGGCCGGGTTGTAGTCGGCCGCGAGGAATGACTCCGGCACCGTTTTCGCACGGGTCTGGAGGGCAAACACCGCTTCGATGCCGGCCTCCAGACCCGCTGTCTCGCGGTAAGGCACTCTCAATTCTGGCTGATAGATGTAATGGTCGATGTCATCGCCAAATACAATCATCTCGCCGAACTTGCCGGGTACGAAGTAGGAGTACAACCCTTCCTGTTCCATCAACAGCCGGATGTACTCCCAATCGGACATCTGGTGTTGCAACCTGAAGTCGTGCACCAGGTACCGGCGCCGCGTCTTGAAGTCAAACTGGTGTCCCAGCAGGTCGTGGCTTCGCAGGATGGCCTCGATGATCTGCGGTGCGCTCTTGTGCTGGTAGACACGGCTTCGCGTTGTCAGTCCGAGCAGCGCCACCTCGGGCTGGACCACCATCTCGTAGGCGCAGAAGTCTTGCGTCTGGCGGGTCTTGCCAAAACTGGTGATGCGTCCTGCGAAACGTCGCGGCTCGCTGCCATCCGCTGGCTGGATGACAAAGGTGGCCGGCTTGGTGAGGTAGTCGGCGCGATCCAGTTCCAGTGGATGGGTAAGCTGGACGGTCAGCTCGTAGGGCTCGCCCAGGCGCTCCACGGCCCTGAATGACACCACCGAAAGTTTGCTGGCGCTTGGTGCACTGCGGATTTCCAGAAGGTACGCTTGCCTTCCAGTCACCAGCGCTGCTGGATCACTCCATCGCTCGCCCATCGTCGATTTCCTTTTTCGGCACGCCCGTCGGGGCGTGCGGGTATCAGGCAATCTTGGGCGTGAGGATCACGAACCTGCTACGCCCAAGCTCGCCAAAAAATAAGGCAATCGACTTAGGGCGGAAATGGGCGCGGTCGGATTTCTAGTCGGGGATTTCCACTTTCTGATCAGCTCATGATGCATCGCAAAGAATTCGGGCGATGCGCAGATGAGCCGAGTTGAGCGAGCAGGAAGAGGCGGCGCTCAGGCCGCCAGCCAGTCGATCGGCGCACGACCGTGCGCTTCCAGCCAACGATTGGCTTCGCGGAAATGTCCGCAGCCGAGAAAGCCGCGGTGCGCCGACAGCGGCGAAGGATGCGGGGCTTCGAGCACGCAGTGGCTGGCCGTCAGAAGCGGCTTCTTGGCCTGCGCGTGGCTGCCCCACAGCAGGAACACGAGGTTCGGATGGCTTTCGGCCAGCGCATGGATCAGGCAGTCGGTCACCGCTTCCCAGCCACGCCGCGCATGGCTGGCGGCCTGGCCCTGTTCCACCGTCAGCACGGTGTTGAGCAGCAGCACGCCCTGACGCGCCCAGCCTTCAAGATTGCCGGACGCGCGCGCCACGGGGCTGCCACCATACTCGGCCGCGATTTCCTTGAAGATGTTGCGCAGGCTCGGCGGCACCTTCACGCCGTCCGGTACCGAGAAAGCCAGGCCATGCGCCTGTGGCAGTTCCACGCCGCCGACCACGCCGGTGCCGTGGTACGGGTCCTGCCCGAGGATGACGACCTTGACCGCTTCGGGCGGCGTCAGGTGCAGCGCATGGAAGACCTCGTGCGGAAAGACCGGCTTGCCGGCCGAGCGCTCGCCGTCGACGAAGCTGGCCAGCTCCTGCCAAGCTGGCGCCGTCAGGCAGGGGGCAAGCAAATCGCGCCAGGCGGCGGGCAGGGCGTCAGCCTGGGCCTGCAGCCCGGCGGTAGCGGTTGCACGCGGCGTTGCGGTGTCGGTCTCAGGGGCGAACAGGTCAGCTTGCATGCGTACGGATGGAGGCGGAATCGCAGTGAGTAGGGAAGCTATCAGGCGTTGGCGACACCGGCCAGCCGGTAGCCGCGCGCGGCCTTGCTGAGATCGGACGGCGTCAGCGCGGCAATGGCTTGCAGGCGTGCGCCCAATGCGCGCAGCGCGTCGGCTGCCCGGCTTTCATCGCCCGACAGCCATTCCAGTTCCAGTTCCTGGATGCGTTCCTGCGCGTGGGTGGCCGGTGCAGTGATCACGCCACTGTCGAGCGCGGCCTCAACGCGCGCGCCGTCTTGTTCAACGATCCACGTGCGGCGGGTAAAGTCGGTACGAAAAACTGGGGCAAGGCGCTCGGCCAGCGGGGCAAGCAGCGCCCGCGCCTCGTCCGGCAGCCGCTGCAGCTCGATGGCTTCGCCGGCGACTTCGGTTTCCCACTCGTACCGGCTGGCCAGCCCCGCCTGGCTTTGCCCGGCAGTCTTCAGCGTTTGCAGCCACTGAGCGCTCTTGCGGCGCAGGCGCAGCGCGGCGCGCGCGCGGGCCAGGTCGCGTTCGGGCGTGTCGAGGTAGACGTTGAGCAGCGTGAGCTCGCCCTTCGCCTCACCATTGGCGTCGAGCCAGGCGGCGACCGGCGCCATTGCCGCATCCGGCACCGCAAGCTTGAGCTCGATTTCCTTGGCCATCGGCTTACGCGAACAGCCGGGCCAGTTCGACGCCAGGGTCCGGCGCACGCATGAACGCTTCGCCGACCAGGAAGGCGTGGACATCGGCATCGCGCATGCGCTTCACGTCGTCCGGGCCCAGGATACCGGATTCCGTCACCACGAGGCGGTCGGCCGGCATGCGTGGCAGCAGCTCCAGCGTGTTGTCGAGGGAGACTTCGAAGGTGCGCAGGTTGCGGTTGTTCACGCCGAGCAGCGGCGTCTTCAGGCGCAGCGCGCGGTCGAGTTCATCGCCGCCGTGGACTTCCACCAGCACGTCCATGCCAAGCTCGTGCGCGCACGCTTCCAGGTCGGCCATCAGGCCCGGGTCCAGCGCCGAGACGATCAGCAGGATGCAGTCCGCACCCCAGGTGCGCGCTTCATAGACCTGGTACAGGTCGAGCATGAAGTCCTTGCGCAGCGCGGGCAGGGGGCAGGCGCCGCGCGCGCGCTTCAGGTAGTCGGCGTGGCCCTGGAAGAAATTCACGTCGGTCAGCACCGACAGGCAGGCGGCGCCGTGGCTGGCGTAGCTCTCGGCAATCGCCTCGGGCACGAAGTTCTCGCGCAGCACGCCCTTGGACGGCGAGGCCTTCTTGACCTCGGCGATCACGCCGGCGTGGCCGGCGGCGATCTTCTCGCGCAGCGCGCGTTCGAAGCCGCGCGGGGCGAAGCCGGCCTCGTTGCGCAGGCTTTCGGCCTCGGCGCGCAGGCTCGGCAGGTCGCGCTTCTTGCGCGCGGCGGCGACTTCGTCGGCCTTGACGGCCATGATTTTTTGCAGGATGTCGGACATAGGTAACTCTCACTCCGTCGCTCCCGCGAAAGCGGGAGTCCAGTGACTTTTGCTCTGTGGCCAAAGCAAAAGTCACTGGGTCCCCGCTTTCGCGGGGACGACAGGCGCTTACTTAAACTGCTGCGTGGCGCGCACGAAGTGGTCGAGCTTCTCGCGCGCGGCACCGCTGGCGATGGCTTCGCGCGCACGGCGGATGCCGTCTTCGATGGAGTCGGCCACGTTGGCGGCGTACAGCGCGGTGCCGGCGTTGAGCGAGACGATCTCGCGCGGCGTGCCGGGCACGTTGCCGAGCGCCTCGAGCAGCATCTCCTTGGACTCGATCGCGTCGGCCACCTTCAGGCCACGGTTCGAAACCATCGACAGGCCGAAGTCTTCCGGGTGGATCTCGTACTCGCGGACTTCACCGTCCTTCAGTTCGCCGACCAGCGTGGCGGCACCTAGGGAGACCTCGTCCATGCCGTCCTTGCCGTAGACAACCAGCGCGTGCTTCGCGCCCAGGCGCTGCATCACGCGCACCTGGATGCCGACGAGATCCGGGTGGAACACGCCCATCAGGATATTCGGCGCGTCGGCCGGATTGGTCAGCGGGCCGAGGATATTGAAGATGGTGCGCACGCCCATTTCCTTGCGGATCGGCGCCACGTTCTTCATGGCCGGGTGATGAGTCGGGGCAAACATGAAACCGATGCCGGTCTGCGCGATGCACTCGCCGACCTGTTCCGAGGTCAGCATGATGTTCACGCCGAGTGCTTCCAGCACGTCGGCGCTGCCCGACTTGGAACTCACGCCGCGGTTGCCATGCTTGGCGATCTTCGCCCCGGCCGCGGCCGCCACGAACATCGAGGCAGTCGAGATATTGAACGTATGCGATCCGTCGCCGCCGGTGCCGACGATATCGACAAAGTTCTCGCGGTCCGCCACGTCGACCTTGTTGGCGAATTCGCGCATCACCTGCGCGGCGGCCGAGATCTCGCCGATGGTTTCCTTCTTCACGCGCAGGCCGGTCAGGATCGCCGCGGCCATCACCGGGGAAATCTGCGCCTGCATGATCTGCCGCATCAGGTGCAGCATCTCGTCGTGGAAGATCTCGCGGTGTTCGATGCAGCGGGTCAGCGCTTCCTGGGCGGTGATGGTCATGGCGGTCTCGGTCGTTGTTGTGGCGGGCGGCGCGATGGAAACGGACGGGGTCGGGGTGTCGAGCAGCCTCATCGCGACGTCTTCACGAAGTTGGCCAGGAGCGCATGGCCATGCTCGGAAAGAATCGACTCGGGATGGAATTGCACGCCTTCGACGGCCAGCGTCTTGTGGCGTACGCCCATGATTTCGCCGTCAGGCGTCCAGGCGGTCACTTCCAGGCAGTCGGGCAGGGTTTCGCGCTCGATCGCCAGCGAATGATAGCGCGTCACGTCGAAGTGCCTGGGCAGGCCGGCGAACACGCCTTCCTGCGTGGTCTCGATGGTGCTGACCTTGCCGTGCATGACCTGCTTGGCGCGGATCACCTTGCCGCCGAAGGCCTCGCCGATGGCCTGGTGGCCCAGGCACACGCCGAGCAGCGGCACCTTGCCCGCGAAGTGCTGCAGCACGGCGACCGAGATGCCGGCTTCCTTCGGGCTGCACGGGCCGGGCGACACGCAGATGTGATCGGGCTTGAGCGCCTCGATTTCCTCCAGCGTGATTTCGTCGTTGCGATACGTGCGCACGTCCTCGCCGAGTTCGCCGAAGTACTGCACCAGGTTGTAGGTAAACGAATCGTAGTTGTCGATCATCAGCAGCATGGCGATGTCTCCCAATCTCTCTCGGTTCAGATGTCGGAGTCCAGGCCATCCTGGACCTGCTCGGCGGCGCGGATCACGGCGCGCGCCTTGGCTTCGGTTTCCCTCCATTCGGCTTCGGGGTCCGAATCGGCAACGATGCCGGCCGCGGCCTGCACATAGAGATTGCCGTCCTTGACGATGCCGGTGCGGATGGCGATCGCCAGGTCCATTTCGCCGCCGAACGACAGGTAGCCCACGGCGCCACCGTAGATGCCGCGCTTGCGTGGCTCCAGTTCGTCGATGATTTCCATGGCGTGCACCTTGGGCGCGCCCGACAGCGTGCCGGCCGGGAAGGTCGCGCGCAGCACGTCCAGGTTGCTCATGCCCGGGCGCAGCGTGCCCTCGACCGAGCTGACGATGTGCTGCACGTGCGAGTACTTCTCGATCACCATCTTGTCGGTGACTTTGACCGTGCCGGTCTCGGCGATGCGGCCGATATCGTTGCGCGCCAGGTCGATCAGCATCACGTGCTCGGCGATCTCCTTGGGGTCGTTGAGCAGTTCGGTGGCGAGCTGGGCGTCTTTCTCGGGCGTATTGCCGCGCGGGCGCGTGCCGGCCAGCGGACGGATGGTGACGATATGCTCGTCGCGGGCGTCGCCGTTGGTGCCGACCTTGCGCGATTCCTGGCGCACCAGGATCTCGGGCGACGCGCCGACTATCTGGAAGTCGCCGAAGTTGTAGAAGTACATATACGGCGACGGGTTCAGCGAACGCAGCGCGCGGTACAGCGACAGCGGCGCGTCGCGGTACGGCTTCATCAGGCGCTGGCCGATCTGCACCTGCATCATGTCGCCGGCCATGATGTATTCCTTGGCCTTGTGCACGGCGGCGAGGTAGTCGGCCTTGTCGAACTCGCGGTAGACCTCGGTCTGCACCGACGGGCTGGTCACCGGCACGTCGACCGGCTGGCGCAGCTTCATGCGCAGCTCGCGCAGGCGCTGGCGCGCGCGCGGGTAGGCTTCGGGCGTGGTCGGGTCGGCGTAGACGATCAGGTAGAGCTTGCCCGACAGGTTGTCGATGACGGCCAGTTCCTCGCACAGCAGCAGCTGGATGTCGGGCAGGCCGAGGTCATCGTCCTTCTTCGTGTCGGCCAGCTTCTTCTCGATATAGCGCACCGCGTCGTAGCCGAAGTAGCCCGCCAGGCCGCCGCAGAAGCGCGGCAGGCCGGGGCGCAGCGCCACCTTGAAGCGGCTTTCGAACTCGGCGATGAAATCGAGCGGGTTGCCTTCGTGGGTCTCCACCACCTTGCCGTCGGTCACGACTTCGGCGCGATTGCCGTACGAGCGCAGCAGCGTGCGGGCATGCAGGCCGATGAACGAATAGCGTCCGAAGCGCTCGCCGCCCACTACCGATTCGAGCAGGAAGGTATTGACGCCGCGCGTCTGCGACTGGGCCAGCTTCAGGTACAGCGACAGCGGCGTTTCCAGGTCGGCAAAGGCCTCGGCGATCAGCGGGATGCGGTTGTAGCCCTGGTCGGCCAGCGATTTGAATTCCAGTTCGGTCATGTCGATCCTCGTTTGCGGCGCGCGGCGTTATCAGGTGGCGCGGCGCCGCGGTGTCGGCAATTCGGCGGGAGACGGCACAAGGCCAACTCCGGATTGGGAACCGTGGTGCGGGAAGACTGCGGACAAGACCGCACACGGCCTGGGCGGCGTGTGGCGCGTTCTGAGCTAAACGTAGCACATGGGGCTACGCTTGCTGGCGGGGAGTGAAGAGGGATCCTGGTAAGGATGCCGGCACCCTGGCCGGTTGCTAAAGGCCTTCGGTACGAAGGCCCATCAGCGGACTCGCGAACGCACTTTACGCCTGTTGGGAGGCGCGCCAGCGACGCCAGGGCCAAGCCTGCCGATCACTGCCAGAAGAGATGCGTTTGCGGTTGAAGAACATTGAGGTGTTCAGGGGCTATGAGAGATCTGATTGCCTGGGGCCGCCGGCTGAATGCACCGGATATCAGCGTGTTTCGTGTGCAGAAAGAAGCTCTGCCACGCGGGCAATGGAATCGACTATACCATCGGCGTCGACGGCTTGTACAGGGTTGCCATGGTTGTAGCCATAGGGCATCAGCAGCACGCCCATGCCCGCCCCGCGAGCCGCCTGCGCGTCGTTTTCGGAGTCGCCGATCGCCAGCATGGCGGATGGATCGAGGTGGAAAACCTCGGCCACCTTGAGCAGCGGGTACGGGTCCGGCTTGCGCAGCGGGAACGCGTCGCCGCCGTAGACCAGCTCGAAATACTGCGCCAGGCCGGTCTTGGCCAGCAGCGGCTCGGTGAAGCTGTAGGGCTTGTTGGTCACGCAGGCCATGCGCAGCCCTGCAGCCTTCAGCGCCGCCAGGCCTTCGCGCACGCCGGGGTAGACCTGCGAGAACTGGCCGTTGATGCGGATGTACTCGCGGTCGTAGAGCGCATAGGCCTCGGCGAACAGGCTGTTGGCGTGCAGCGGCGCAAAGCGTGCGTCGAGCACGCGCCGGATCAGGTTTTCCGAGCCCTTGCCGACGAAGCTGACGATGTCCTGTTCGGACATCGGCGCCACCGGCCCAAGGTTGGGGTGCAGTCGCGCCAGCGCCAGCAGCATGGCGTTGATCGAGGCGTGGAAATCGCCGGCGGTGTCGACCATGGTACCGTCCAGGTCGACGATCATGCCTTCGATGCCGCTCCAGTCGGCGCGGCGCAGCGTCATGCCCGCGCTCATTGGCCGGCCTTGGCCAGCTCAGCGCGCAGCGCGGAAATGATGCCGCGGTAACCGCCGTCGGCATCGGGCTTGCCGAACACGGCCGAACCCGCCACGAAGGTGTCTGCGCCGGCGGCGGCGATCTCCGCGATGTTGTCGACCTTCACGCCGCCATCCACTTCCAGCAGGATCTTGCGGCCGGTGCGCTCGGTGTAGGCGTCGATGCGCTGGCGCACCGCGCGCAGCTTGTTCAGCGTCTCGGGGATGAACGACTGGCCGCCGAAGCCCGGGTTGACCGACATCAGCAGGATCACGTCCAGGCGGTCCATCACATGGTCCAGGTGGTGCAGCGACGTGGCCGGGTTGAATACCAGGCCGGCCTGGCAGCCGTTGTCGCGGATCAGCGCGAGCGAGCGATCGACGTGTTCGCTGGCTTCCGGGTGGAACGTGATGATATTGGCACCGGCCTTGGCGAAATCGGGAATGATGCGGTCCACCGGGCGCACCATCAGGTGCACGTCGATCGGGGCGGTCACGTGCGGGCGGATGGCCTCGCATACCAGCGGGCCCACCGTCAGGTTCGGCACGTAGTGGTTGTCCATCACGTCGAAGTGGATCCAGTCTGCGCCGGCCTCGGTCACGCGGCGGACTTCCTCGCCCAGGCGGGCAAAGTCGGCGGACAGGATGGACGGGGCGATGCGGAAGGTGGGCGTGCTCATGGCGGCGGGCGAAAAAATGGGGACAGTAGGGTGGCGGCGCGGCGGAATCGGGACGGGAATCTGCTTCCTGCGGGGCGATCCCGGGACTGCCGGCCGGCGAATGGCGCGTATTTTACGCCTGTCGGCGCGACGGGACCCGGTCGTGCTTCGCACTTGCCGCTGCCAGAGCCTTGCCGCACAATGCGCCTACCCTTGAGCCGGATTCCGCAGACAAATGAGCGAGTACGCTTTTTCCGTGGCGGTACGTACCCAGTACCTGCCCGACCAGTCCGACCCCGAACGTGGGCGCCATGCCTTCGCCTACACCATCACGATCCACAATACCGGCGAAGTCGCCGCGCAGCTGATCTCGCGCCACTGGATCATCACCGACAGCGACAATGCCTCGCAGGAAGTCGCGGGCCTGGGCGTGGTTGGCCACCAGCCGCTGCTCAAGCCGGGCGAGCATTTCGAGTACACGAGTTGGGCCACCATCTCGACGCCGGTGGGCTCGATGAAGGGCGAGTACTTCTGCGTGGCCGAGGACGGCCACCGCTTCGAGGTGCCGATTCCCGAATTCGCGCTGGTGCTGCCACGCATGCTGCACTGAACGCGCATCACCACGTCACGCGCGCGCGGGGAACCTACTGGCGCGGCTGGCTGTCCTGATCCTGCGCCGGCTTTTGGTTTTGATCTTGGCCCTGGCGCGACGGGTGGTCGGCGGGGGCACGGGACGGGCGCGGGTTTTTCTTCGCCGTGCCCATGGTCCAGACCACGATGAAGATCAGCAGCAACAGCGCCACGCCGGCTTCGGCCGCGAACAACAGCATCGGGTGGGCTTCAAGGAACTCGGACATGATCGGGACGGCGGGCGGCCTTTACGGGCGCCGCAACGGTGACGATTGACGCCGGGCATTGTAGGCCATCGGCCCCGATGCATGCGCGGCGGCGCTGGACAATACGAACTGACAAGATGGCAATTCCGCATTTCTCTTCCGCGTATCCACGACTCAAGGCCGACCGCGCGGCCGGCGCGCCATGGCGGGGCTGGGTCGCGCTGGCCGCCGGCGCCGCGCTGCTGGCCGGCTGCATGAGCGGGCCGCCGCCGCGCATCGAAACCGGCGGCACGCCCGGCACGACGACCCCGACCCCGGGCACGCAGAAGGGTCGTTTGCAGGCCGCGAACTGGAGCGAGATCAACGGCTGGAGCCAGGATGACATGCGCGCCGCCTGGCCCGCGCTGCAAGCCAGCTGCCAGGCGCTGAAGAAGCGCGCCGAATGGGGCCGAGCCTGCGCCGCAGGCCTGATGGTCGACGCCGGCGACCTCGTCGCCATGCGGGCCTATTTCGAAACCAATTTCCAGCCGTTCCGCGTCATCAACGGCGACGGCTCCGACAGCGGCCTGATCACCGGCTACTACGAACCCATCCTGCACGGTTCGCGCACGCGCCAGGGCCAGTTCCAGATTCCGCTGTACCGCAAGCCGGCGCAGATGGCCGGCCGGGCGCTGCCCGCGCGGGCGGAGCTGCTGCAGAACCCGTCCATGCGCGGCAACGAACTGGTGTGGGTGGACGACGCAGTCGAGGCCGCTTTCCTGCAGATCCAGGGTTCTGGCCGTATCCGGCTGCCCAACGGCACCCTGATGCGGGTGGGCTTTGGCGGCACCAATGACCAGCCGTTCCGCTCGTTCGGCAAATGGCTGCTTGACCGCGGCGAGATCACGCCGGCGCAGGCGACCATGCAAGGCATCAAGGCGTGGGCGCGGGCCAACCCGTCGCGCGTGGAAGAGATGCTTAATGTGAATCCGCGTTTCGTGTTCTTCCGCGAGCTGCCGCCGACCAATGACGGCCCGGTCGGCGCGCTGGGGGTGCCGCTGACGGCGGAGCGCTCGATCGCGGTCGATCCGGCCACCATCCCGCTGGGCGTTCCGGTGTTCCTGTCGACCACGCGTCCGCTGTCGACCGAACCGATCGAGCGGCTGATGTTCGCGCAGGATACCGGCAGCGCCATCAAGGGCGGCGTGCGCGCGGACTTCTTCTGGGGTGCCGGCGATGCGGCGGGCGAGACCGCCGGCCGCATGAAGCAGGGCGGCCGGATGTGGGTGCTGATGCCGCGCAGCTGACGCGCGCGGCCGCAGTGCCTAGCGCGGGCGCTGGTCGACGATTCGCCTTGCCTTGCCGACCGAGCGCTCGATGCCGCCGGCCGGCAGCACCTCGATGCCGGCGCTGACACCAATATACGCCTTGATGTCGTGGGCCAGCGCCTCGCGCGCGGCCTGCGCCGTCGACGGGTCGCCGCCGTGGGCGCATTCGACGCGCACCGTCAGGATGTCCATCGGACCTTCGCGCGTCAGCACGCACTGATAGTGCGGCGCCAGTTCCGCGCGCTTCAGGATCAGTTCCTCGATCTGCGACGGGAACACGTTCACGCCGCGCACGATCATCATGTCGTCGGTGCGGCCGGTGACCTTTTCCATGCGCCGGAACGCCGCCCGCGCCGTGCCGGGCAGCAGCCGGGTCAGGTCGCGGGTCCGGTAGCGGACCACTGGCATCGCTTCCTTCGTCAGGGAGGTGAATACCAGTTCGCCGAACTCGCCGTCGGGCAGCACCGCGCCGGTATCCGGGTCGATGATCTCGGGGTAGAAGTGGTCTTCCCAGATGGTTGGGCCGTCTTTGGTCTCGGCGCATTCATTGGCCACGCCCGGGCCCATGACCTCGGACAGGCCGTAGATGTCCACCGCCGAAATGTTCATGCGCTTCTCGATGGCCAGCCGCATTTCCGGGGTCCACGGCTCGGCGCCGAAGATGCCCACGCGCAGCGAGGTCGTGGCCGGGTCGATGCCCTGGCGCTCGAATTCATCGGCGATCGCCAGCATGTAGCTCGGTGTGACCATGATGATCTCGGGCTTGAAATCCAGGATCAGCTGCACCTGCCGCTCGGTCTGCCCGCCGCCGAACGGGATTGCCGTGAGGCCGGCCTTTTCCACGCCGTAGTGCGCGCCTAGACCGCCGGTGAACAGGCCATAGCCGTAGCTGATGTGTACCTTGTCGCCGCGCCGGGCGCCGGCCGCGCGGATCGATCGCGCCATCACAGTGGCCCAGGTATCGATGTCCTTGAGCGTATAGCCGACCACCGTCGGCTTGCCCGTGGTGCCCGACGAGGCATGCACGCGCGCCACGCGGTCCTGCGGCACGGCGAACATGCCGAACGGGTAGTTGTCGCGCAGGTCCTGCTTGGTCGTGAACGGGAAGCGCGCCAGGTCCGCCAGCGTCTGGATCTGGTCCGGATGCACGCCGGCCTCGTCGAACTTGCGGCGGTAGACCGGGGAATGCTCGTAAGCGTGATGCAGCGACCACTTCAGGCGTTCGAGCTGCAGCGCCTGCAGTTCGGCGCGGCTGGCGGTCTCGATGGGCTCGAGCGGAAGATCGGTCAGGCGCGTACTCATCTCGTCTCCTGCAAGGGGGGCGTTCTTGTCGATGACATCGTCTTGCGCGGGGGCCGGCCGCGTGCCTGGCGAGGCGTCAGTTGACGCTGTCCGGCGGTACCACGTGTCCCTTGATCTGCGCCGACTTGCCGCGGAACATCGCCACGGCTTCGCCGGCGGCATTGGTCACGCGGATGTCGTAGACGCCGTGCCGGCCGGACAGGGTCTGCTCTACGGCCTCGGCCGTCAGGACATCGCCGCCGTGCACGGGCTTCAGGAATTCGATGCTGCAACCCGCGGCCACCGTGTTGATATTGTGGCTATTGCACGCGAAAGCGAAGCTGGAGTCAGCCAGTGTAAACATCAGGCCGCCGTGGCAGATGCCGTGGCCATTGAGGAATTCCGGGCGCACCGGCATGGTCAGGCGGGCGTAGCCGGGCCGCACTTCCTGCACCACGATGCCCAGCCAGCGGCTGCAGGTATCGGCTTCGTACATGGCGGCTGCGGCCGCCTCGGCGAGTGCCTGCGGATTTTTGGTCAAGCGGATCTCCTGTCTCTCGGTGGGGCGGCGCCGGATGGCACCTGGCAGTCAGCGGCCGGTGAACTTGGGTGCGCGCTTTTCCAGGAAGGCATTGACGCCTTCCGCATAGTCGGCGGATTGCCCCAGTTCGCGCTGCAGGTCCCGCTCCAGGTCGAGCTGCGTATCCAGCGTCGAGGTGCCGCTCGCATACATGGCACGCTTGATCGCCGCGAGCGCGCGTGTGGGCTGGGCCGCGAGATGCGTGGCCAGCGCCAGCGCCTGCTCTTGCAGCAGCGGATCATCCATGATGTCCCAGACCAGGCCCCATCGCTCGGCTTCTTCGGCCGTGAGCTTGTCGCCGGTCATGGCCAGGCCCATGGCGCGTGCCATGCCGATCCGCTTGGGCAGCAGCCAGGTGCCGCCGGAATCTGGCACCAGCCCGATCTTGACGAACGCCTGGATGAAGCTGGCCGAGCGCGCTGCCAGCACCATATCGCAAGCCAGCGCCAGGTTGGCGCCGGCGCCTGCTGCGGTGCCGTTCACGGCGGCCACCACCGGCAGCGGCAGGGCCTGCAGGCGGCGGACGAGCGGATTGAAATAGGTGTCGATCAGCGTGCCCAGGTCGGTCATCTTCCCCGGGGTGAATTCCAGGTCGGCAAGATCCTGTCCGGCGCAGAAGCCGCGGCCGGCGCCGGTCAGCAACAGCGCGCGGGCGCCGCCTGCCTCCACGTGATCCAGCGCCTGCTGGAGTGCGCCATGCATTTCGCGGGTGAAGCTGTTCAGCTTATCGGGGCGGTTCAGGGTGATGACGGCCACGTTGCCTTGCCATGCCAGCAAGACCGGGCCGGAGTCCAGGCTGACCGGCTGGCCAGCGGGCGCGGACATCGGGGGCATTGTTGTCTCCTGCCTTTATATTGTTGCCTGGCGGTCCTTAATTAACCGACCGGACGGTCGGTGAATGGTAGCACCAAAAATCTGAGCCGGGTTGTGTTGCCCCAGTGCCTTATCGGTGGCGGCGCGACAGGGTTTGCGCGATTGCCGGCGCCCCTCGCAATGCCGGCGGAGGGTGTCGCTCTATAATCCCGCTGCAAACAATAACCTGAAACACGTCGGTCTCCTTACCCGGAGACCGGTGTGCCTGTCTATTCGCATTGGATACCTCCATGAAGAAGTTCGCTGCACTACTCCTGATTTCGACCGTCGCGCTGCTTGGCGCGTGCGGCAAGAAGGAATCGGCCCCCGCCGCCAATACGGAGTCGGCACCGGCTGCGGCCACCAGGATCATCGTCGGCCTCGACGACAACTTCCCGCCGATGGGCTTTCGCGACAGCAACAACGAACTCGTTGGCTTTGATATCGACATGGCCAAGGAAGCGAGCCACCGCCTCGGCATGACGGTCGAATTCAAGCCGATCGACTGGAGCGCGAAGGAAGCCGAACTCAACGGCAAGCGCGTGGACGTCCTGTGGAACGGCCTGACCATCACGGAAGAGCGCAAGCAGAACATCAGCTTTACCGCTCCCTATATGACGAACCACCAGATCATCATTGTTGGCATCAAGTCGCCGGTGAAGACCAAGGCCGACCTGGCCGGCCGCATCGTCGGCGCGCAGGACGGCAGCAGCGCGGTCGATGCGATCAAGAAGGAAGCCGCGGTCGCGGCCAGCCTGAAGGAACTCAAGACCTTCGGCGATAACGTGACTGCCCTGATGGATCTCTCGACCGGCCGTCTCGACGCCATCGTGGTCGACGAAGTGGTGGGCCGCTACCTCATCAGCAAGCGCGCCGGCGAATACCGCGTGCTGGACGAGAACTTCGGCACGGAAGACTACGGCGTTGGCGTGCGCAAGGACGACGCCGAGCTGCTTGGCAAGCTCGACAAGACCCTCGGTTCGATGAAGGAAGACGGCACCGCCGCCCGCATCGCCACGAAGTGGTTCGGCGCCGACATCACCAAGTAATCCCGACCTTTCGCGACGTCCTGCGCTGCCTTGGCGCGGCGTCGCGCCTTATCGCGGTCCGGGGGCGGCTCGGTAGTCACGGCCCGCCGCCCCGACCCGAATCCATTCCATCCGCGCAAGCATGGATTACGTCTTATCCCTTCTGTCGCCTTTGGCGCAGGGTGCGAAAGTCACCCTCACACTGTTCTTCATCACGCTGGCGCTTTCTGTACCGCTGGGCCTGGCGCTGGCGCTGGCCCGCATCTCGAAATGGCCGCTGCTGAGCGGCCTAGTCAATGGCTATATCTGGCTGATGCGCGGCACGCCGCTGATGCTGCAGATGCTGTTCATCTATTTCGCGCTGCCGTTCGTGCCGGTCATTGGCGTGCGCCTGCCGGACTTTCCCTCCGCGGTGGTGGCATTTGCGTTGAACTACGCGGCCTATTTCGCGGAGATTTTCCGCGCCGGGATCAAATCGGTCGACCGCGGCCAGTACGAAGCCAGCAAGGCGCTGGGCATGACCTACTTCCAGACCATGCGGCGCGTCGTGCTGCCGCAGATGGTCAGCCGTGTCCTGCCGCCGGTCAGCAACGAGACCATCACGCTGATCAAGGACACGTCGCTGATCTATGTCCTGGCGCTCAACGATATCCTGCGCACTGCGCGCGGCATCGTGCAGCGCGATTTCACCACCACGCCTTTCCTGGTCGCCGCGCTCTTCTATCTGGTGATGACCCTGATCCTGACCTGGTTCTTCCAGCACCTCGAGAAACGCTATGCCAAACATGATGACTGACCGCGCTGGCACCAATTCCAGCCGCGCCCCCGGTGTCATGATCGCGGCCCGGGACATCGTCAAGGCGTTCGGGCCGTTGCGGGTCCTGCATGGTGTCTCCCTGACTTTGCGCAAGGGTGATGTCACGGCGGTGATCGGCCCCTCCGGCTCTGGCAAGAGCACCTTGCTGCGCTGCCTGAACCATCTCGAGGTGATCGACAGCGGCAAGATTGAGATCGAAGGCGAGGCACTGGCGGCCACGGGGGCCGACGGCGCTGCCAAATATGTGCCGGATGCGGAAATCCGCCGCATCTGCCGCAAGATGGGCATGGTGTTCCAGTCGTTCAACCTGTTCCCGCACATGACGGTGCTGCAGAACATCATCGAAGCGCCGATGACCGTCAAGGGCTTGTCGCGCGATGCCGCAATTCCCAAGGCGGAGGAACTGCTGCGCAAGGTTGGCTTGCTGGCCAAGCGGGACAACTATCCGGCGCGGCTGTCGGGCGGGCAGAAGCAGCGCGTGGCCATCGCGCGAGCGCTGGCGATGGAACCCGACATCATGCTGTTCGACGAGCCGACGTCGGCGCTCGATCCGGAGTTGACCGGAGAAGTCCTTCGGACCATGCGGCAACTCGCTGACGAGCATATGACCATGCTGGTCGTCACACACGAGATGGGCTTCGCACGCGAAGTCGCCAATCATGTGGTGTTCATGGACGAGGGCAGGATCCTCGAGGAAGGGCCGCCCGAGCAGGTATTCGGCGCGCCGAGCCATGCCCGCACACGGGAATTCCTCGCGCACATGCTCTGAATCGGTGGTCGGGCATCGCATGAGACAACTTCGTGCGATACGCCCTCATCGTTCGTCCTTCAGGAGGACGCAATGTCTTCCTATCCGCCTTCGTCGCCTATGGTTGAAGGCGGGTGGCCGGCCGCCCACCAGCAGCAATGTACCTTGCAAGTTACATCACTCGCGTAAAAGTGATCGAAAAATCACTTCTGGAACGAGTCATTTGCAGGCAACCAAAGTATAGTTGGCTTGTCTTTATATCCGAACAAAACTCTGAAACACTCGCGCCACGACGTCTTGGGTCGGCGAGCTGCCGGATATATCGGCCAACAAGATTGCGGAGGTTAATGTTGCAAAAAACGAAATTGGCTAACGGGAAATCGCGGCCGCGGGCACTGGTTCTTTGCATTGGCGGCCTGGGCGATGTCGTTTGGGCGAGCGCATCCATCGATGCTTTGCGGGAAACCTATGGCGGCGATCTGGAGATCGACCTGCTGCTGAAGCACCGGTCTGCGGACTTGTTCGAGCATGACCCCCGCATTTCTCGAGTCCTCATCCTGCGCGGCGGTCCAAGGCTTCCGTTGCTGGTGAATCCGCACAAGTGGCTGATCCTTTCGCGGGCCATGCTTCGTTATCCGTATCACCTGATATTGGACCTGACCATCAACCGGACGGACTTTTTCCCCAGCCTGGGCTGGTGCTTCCCGGTTGCCCGCAAGGTCAAGGTCTATAAGGTGCGCCATGAAGTGGATCCGCCAGACACCCACAGGACCAAGGTGGTCCAGCGCCTGCTGGCCTATTGCACCCCGGACCATATCGCCCGTCGTGCTATGCCGTCGCTGCGAAGGCCGGACATTGATATCCGCGCACGCTTCGGGCTGGAAACGCCTTGTATCTGCCTGCATACCGGGAACAGTTCGTTCTATCACAAGCGGGCCAATACGCGCCTGTGGCCGGTGGAGCGATGGATCGGCTTGCTGGAGGGCTGGTCGCGATTCTTTCCCGACCATCGGCCCGTACTGATTGGAACGCCGGCGGAAGCGGGGCATGTCTCACAGATCGCGGCGAAATTTCCCGATGTCTTGAATCTCTGTGGGAAAACTTCGTTGCCCGAAATGATGGCGTTGATCGCTGACTCGGCTTTGTTGATCGGCACGGATACGGGGCCCACACACGTCGCGGCGGCATTCCGCACGCCGGTCATCGCGATCTTCGGGCCGACGCTGTCGCACGTGACGGGCCCGGCCGGGGACGACGATTGCATGCGTATCGTCAAGCCATTGACGGGCACACGGATCGAGGACGTGCAGGTGGACCAGGTCGTCAGCGCCGCGCACGAGCTGATTTCGAACCGGGAGGAGCTCAGCTCCGCGGTGCAATCCGCTGCAACACAATCGGGTAACGTGGCAGACTTGCTGCCGGATCAACATCTGGTTCTTTTGCAGACAAAGGAGAAGACATGTCGTACGAAAACATCCTGGTGGAAACGCGCGGCCGCGTCGGACTGGTCACGCTGAACCGCCCGAAAGCCCTGAATGCGCTCAATGACGCGCTGATGGACGAACTGGGCGCCGCGCTGACGGCTTTCGACAAGGATGAAGGCATCGGCGCCATCGTGATTACCGGCAGCGAGAAGGCTTTCGCCGCCGGCGCCGATATCGGCATGATGTCCAAGTATTCGTTCATGGACGTGTACAAGGGCGACTACATCACCCGTAACTGGGAAACCATCCGCACCATCCGCAAGCCGGTCATTGCTGCGGTCGCGGGTTATGCACTCGGTGGCGGCTCCGAACTCGCCATGATGTGCGACATCATCATCGCCGCCGAAAACGCGCGCTTTGGCCAGCCGGAAGTCAAGCTCGGCACCATGCCGGGTGCGGGCGGCACGCAGCGCATGCCGCGCGCGGTGTCCAAGGCCAAGGCCATGGACCTGTGCCTGACCGCCCGCATGATGGATGCGGCCGAGGCCGAACGCGCTGGCCTGGTGTCGCGCGTGGTGCCGGCCGACAAGCTCCTGGACGAAGCGCTGTCGGCAGCCGAAGCCATCGCCGGCTTCTCGTTGCCGGTGGTCATGATGATCAAGGAGTCAATCAACGCCGCCTACGAAACCACGCTGGCGGAAGGCGTGCGCTTCGAGCGCCGGCTGTTCCATTCGACATTTGCCAGCGAAGACCAGAAGGAAGGGATGGCGGCTTTCGTCGAGAAACGCACCCCGGATTTCAAGCATCGCTGATAACTTGATAGGGAAATACCCGAGGGTTTTTATTGGGTATTGAGTTTCTCGATTTCAGGGAAAACCCGATATTTCCTTATCGATCAATGGCTTGGGCCTGAAGGTGGGGGCGAGTTGCGGTGCGCTTGTGACAAAGGTGTTGCAAGCTTCGGAAATCCCCCCTAATATTCGCCCCCTCGCAACACAACGCGGCGCTGCAAAGCAGACGCAGCAAGGGTAGCGGGGTTGATCGGGTGGTTCGGCGGCGCGAAGTTGGCGCGACGAACCGGAGCAAAAAAGATTGCTGACCTGGTTGACGAAACGAAGAAAGTGCTACATAATCTCGTTTCTCTGCTGCAGACAACGCAGCGCGCTGAACGGCAAAGCCGGCAGCGAAGTTCTTTAACAACCAAACAACCGATAAGTGTGGGCGCTGGGTAGCGGACGCACGAGGTCTTCGGACTTCGGAGCTTCACAAGTTATACAGTGCTCGCACAGCAAAACGTGACTGGGTCTTCGGATCTGGTCAGTCAGTTTTCTGAGAGTGAGCGACCGCTCGAAAGAGCGAGGGTCTTCGGACCCACACAGAGATTGAACTGAAGAGTTTGATCCTGGCTCAGATTGAACGCTGGCGGCATGCCTTACACATGCAAGTCGAACGGCAGCGCGGGCTTCGGCCTGGCGGCGAGTGGCGAACGGGTGAGTAATACATCGGAACGTGCCCTGTCGTGGGGGATAACTAGTCGAAAGATTAGCTAATACCGCATACGACCTGAGGGTGAAAGCGGGGGACCGGTAACGGCCTCGCGCGACAGGAGCGGCCGATGTCTGATTAGCTAGTTGGTGGGGTAAAAGCCTACCAAGGCGACGATCAGTAGCTGGTCTGAGAGGACGATCAGCCACACTGGGACTGAGACACGGCCCAGACTCCTACGGGAGGCAGCAGTGGGGAATTTTGGACAATGGGGGCAACCCTGATCCAGCAATGCCGCGTGTGTGAAGAAGGCCTTCGGGTTGTAAAGCACTTTTGTCCGGAAAGAAAACGTCCTGGTTAATACCTGGGGCGGATGACGGTACCGGAAGAATAAGCACCGGCTAACTACGTGCCAGCAGCCGCGGTAATACGTAGGGTGCGAGCGTTAATCGGAATTACTGGGCGTAAAGCGTGCGCAGGCGGTTTGATAAGACAGGCGTGAAATCCCCGAGCTTAACTTGGGAATGGCGCTTGTGACTGTCAGGCTAGAGTATGTCAGAGGGGGGTAGAATTCCACGTGTAGCAGTGAAATGCGTAGAGATGTGGAGGAATACCGATGGCGAAGGCAGCCCCCTGGGACGTCACTGACGCTCATGCACGAAAGCGTGGGGAGCAAACA
The DNA here is from genome assembly GCF_057073745.1 of Cupriavidus sp. C2SS-8b. Lineage (NCBI taxonomy): Bacteria > Pseudomonadati > Pseudomonadota > Betaproteobacteria > Burkholderiales > Burkholderiaceae > Cupriavidus > Cupriavidus sp. C2SS-8b. Next base: position 3,160,553 of record NZ_CP172716.1, on the reverse strand, counting down.
GGATTAGATACCCTGGTAGTCCACGCCCTAAACGATGTCAACTAGTTGTTGGGGATTCATTTCTTCAGTAACGTAGCTAACGCGTGAAGTTGACCGCCTGGGGAGTACGGTCGCAAGATTAAAACTCAAAGGAATTGACGGGGACCCGCACAAGCGGTGGATGATGTGGATTAATTCGATGCAACGCGAAAAACCTTACCTACCCTTGACATGCCACTAACGAAGCAGAGATGCATCAGGTGCCCGAAAGGGAAAGTGGACACAGGTGCTGCATGGCTGTCGTCAGCTCGTGTCGTGAGATGTTGGGTTAAGTCCCGCAACGAGCGCAACCCTTGTCTCTAGTTGCTACGAAAGGGCACTCTAGAGAGACTGCCGGTGACAAACCGGAGGAAGGTGGGGATGACGTCAAGTCCTCATGGCCCTTATGGGTAGGGCTTCACACGTCATACAATGGTGCGTACAGAGGGTTGCCAACCCGCGAGGGGGAGCTAATCCCAGAAAACGCATCGTAGTCCGGATCGTAGTCTGCAACTCGACTACGTGAAGCTGGAATCGCTAGTAATCGCGGATCAGCATGCCGCGGTGAATACGTTCCCGGGTCTTGTACACACCGCCCGTCACACCATGGGAGTGGGTTTTGCCAGAAGTAGTTAGCCTAACCGCAAGGAGGGCGATTACCACGGCAGGGTTCATGACTGGGGTGAAGTCGTAACAAGGTAGCCGTATCGGAAGGTGCGGCTGGATCACCTCCTTTCCAGAGGCGCGCGTTCTGCGTGTCCAGTGTCCACACTTATCGGTTTGTTTGCTGTTACAGCCAAGGGTCTGTAGCTCAGGTGGTTAGAGCACCGTCTTGATAAGGCGGGGGTCGTAGGTTCAAGTCCTACCAGACCCACCAAGTTATCCGAGGGGGGATTAGCTCAGCTGGGAGAGCACCTGCTTTGCAAGCAGGGGGTCGTCGGTTCGATCCCGTCATCCTCCACCATCGCTCTGACGAGTGAGTTGCGGAAACCTGGAATTGGTTGTCAAAGGAAAGCATTTGATTGAGTGCTTCCCTTTGGCATTGCCAAGCGAGCGCGGGTCTATCCTGCGCATCGGCTGTTCTTTAACAATATGGGATGTAGTAAAGGTGTCGCGCGAGCGTTGATGAGACGCTGCAGTACAAACGCGATACCGGGTTGTGATTGTATCAACCAAAATGTATTTAAGTGATCGAAAGATGACTTGGAATACGGCACAAATGCGAGAACTCACCTGTAGCGATAGTGTCGCTGAGACACACTCGTTATAGGGTCAAGCGAACAAGTGCATGTGGTGGATGCCTTGGCGATCACAGGCGATGAAGGACGCGGTAGCCTGCGAAAAGCTTCGGGGAGCTGGCAAACAAGCTTTGATCCGGAGATGTCCGAATGGGGAAACCCGGCCCGCATGGGTCATCCCTTGCTGAATACATAGGCAAGGGAAGCGAACGCGGCGAACTGAAACATCTAAGTAGCTGCAGGAACAGAAATCAACCGAGATTCCCAGAGTAGTGGCGAACGAAATGGGAAGAGCCTTGTACTCTTTAGCAGTGTTGTTAGCAGAACGGGATGGAAAGCCCGGCCATAGCAGGTGATAGCCCTGTATGCGAAAACAGCGTTGTGGAACTAGGTGTACGAGAAGTAGGGCGGGACACGTGAAATCCTGTCTGAAGATGGGGGGACCATCCTCCAAGGCTAAATACTCGTGATCGACCGATAGTGAACCAGTACCGTGAGGGAAAGGCGAAAAGAACCCCGGGAGGGGAGTGAAATAGATCCTGAAACCGCATGCATACAAACAGTCGGAGCCTGGAAACGGGTGACGGCGTACCTTTTGTATAATGGGTCAGCGACTTACATTCAGTGGCAAGCTTAACCGATTAGGGCAGGCGTAGCGAAAGCGAGTCCGAACAGGGCGTTCAGTCGCTGGGTGTAGACCCGAAACCAGATGATCTATCCATGGCCAGGTTGAAGGTGCGGTAACACGTACTGGAGGACCGAACCCACTAACGTTGAAAAGTTAGGGGATGAGCTGTGGATAGGGGTGAAAGGCTAAACAAATCTGGAAATAGCTGGTTCTCTCCGAAAACTATTTAGGTAGTGCCTCGTGTCTCACCTTCGGGGGTAGAGCACTGTCATGGTTGGGGGGTCTATTGCTGATTACCCCGCCATAGCAAACTCCGAATACCGAAGAGTGCAATCACGGGAGACAGACATCGGGTGCTAACGTCCGGTGTCAAGAGGGAAACAACCCAGACCGCCAGCTAAGGTCCCCAAATATAGCTAAGTGGGAAACGAAGTGGGAAGGCTAAAACAGTCAGGAGGTTGGCTTAGAAGCAGCCACCCTTTAAAGAAAGCGTAATAGCTCACTGATCGAGTCGTCCTGCGCGGAAGATGTAACGGGGCTAAGCTATATACCGAAGCTGCGGACGCACAGCAATGTGCGTGGTAGGAGAGCGTTCCGTAAGCCTGTGAAGGTGTCTTGTAAAGGATGCTGGAGGTATCGGAAGTGCGAATGCTGACATGAGTAGCGATAAAGGGGGTGAAAGGCCCCCTCGCCGTAAGCCCAAGGTTTCCTACGCAACGTTCATCGGCGTAGGGTGAGTCGGCCCCTAAGGCGAGGCAGAGATGCGTAGCTGATGGGAAGCAGGTTAATATTCCTGCACCGTCGTATGATGCGATGGGGGGACGGATCGCGGAAGGTTGTCCGGGTGTTGGAAGTCCCGGTCCCTGCATTGGAGAAGGCGCTTAGGCAAATCCGGGCGCGGGATTCAAGGATGTGGGGCGAGCGGCCTTGTGCTGCGAAGCAATTGGAAGTGGTTCCAAGAAAAGCCTCTAAGCTTCAGTCATACGAGACCGTACCGCAAACCGACACAGGTGGGCGAGATGAGTATTCTAAGGCGCTTGAGAGAACTCGGGAGAAGGAACTCGGCAAATTGGTACCGTAACTTCGGGATAAGGTACGCCCTGGTAGCTTGACTGGCCTGCGCCAGAAGGGTGAAGGGGTTGCAATAAAATGGTGGCTGCGACTGTTTAATAAAAACACAGCACTCTGCAAACACGAAAGTGGACGTATAGGGTGTGACGCCTGCCCGGTGCCGGAAGATTAAATGATGGGGTGCAAGCTCTTGATTGAAGTCCCGGTAAACGGCGGCCGTAACTATAACGGTCCTAAGGTAGCGAAATTCCTTGTCGGGTAAGTTCCGACCTGCACGAATGGCGTAACGATGGCCACACTGTCTCCTCCCGAGACTCAGCGAAGTTGAAGTGTTTGTGATGATGCAATCTCCCCGCGGCTAGACGGAAAGACCCCATGAACCTTTACTGTAGCTTTGCATTGGACTTTGAACCGATCTGTGTAGGATAGGTGGGAGGCTTTGAAGCGTGGACGCTAGTCTGCGTGGAGCCGTCCTTGAAATACCACCCTGGTTTGTTTGAGGTTCTAACCTTGGCCCGTGAATCCGGGTCGGGGACAGTGCATGGTAGGCAGTTTGACTGGGGCGGTCTCCTCCCAAAGTGTAACGGAGGAGTTCGAAGGTACGCTTGGTACGGTCGGACATCGTACCTAAAGTGCAATGGCAAAAGCGTGCTTAACTGCGAGACCGACAAGTCGAGCAGGTGCGAAAGCAGGACATAGTGATCCGGTGGTTCTGAATGGAAGGGCCATCGCTCAACGGATAAAAGGTACTCTGGGGATAACAGGCTGATACCGCCCAAGAGTTCATATCGACGGCGGTGTTTGGCACCTCGATGTCGGCTCATCTCATCCTGGGGCTGTAGCCGGTCCCAAGGGTATGGCTGTTCGCCATTTAAAGAGGTACGTGAGCTGGGTTTAAAACGTCGTGAGACAGTTTGGTCCCTATCTGCCGTGGGCGTTGGAATCTTGACGGGGGCTGCTCCTAGTACGAGAGGACCGGAGTGGACGTACCGCTGGTGTACCTGTTGTCTCGCCAGAGGCATCGCAGGGTAGCTATGTACGGAAGAGATAACCGCTGAAAGCATCTAAGCGGGAAACTCGCCTGAAGATGAGGATTCCCTGGCGGCTTGACCGCCTTGAAGGGTCGTTCGAGACCAGGACGTTGATAGGCTGGGTGTGGAAGCGCAGTAATGCGTTAAGCTAACCAGTACTAATTGCCCGTAAGGCTTGATCCTATAACCAGTGTGTTTTAGCCTGGTGAGTGAATCGCCTGTGCCGGCTGATACAGCACAACCCAAGACTACAAAGACTACATCCCGAATTGGTGGCGTTGGACGAACTGCCCAGCGCCACAACCCCTTATGCCTGGTGACCATAGCGAGTTGGAACCACCCCTTCCCATCCCGAACAGGTCCGTGAAACGACTCCGCGCCGATGATAGTGCGGATTACCCGTGTGAAAGTAGGTCATCGCCAGGCTCTTACAATGCAAAACCCCTCGACAGCATGTGCTGCGAGGGGTTTTTGCTTTGGTGGCCGGTGCAATAAGCACGATCCCGCCAACCTCTGAACCTTTCCGGCTGTTGTTTGCCTGCGATTGAGGGTACCGGAGTATTACGGGCGTGCACCGCTTCTGATAACGTCCATCCCAAGTCCCGGGCCAACCGGGATGAAGCAGTCTGCCGCGCGCAATGCGCGGCAAGCAGTACGTAATACCAACGCCCGCTGCGAAGCAGCACTGCGGGCGGATTTCCGGAAGCAGGGGGTCACATGGCGGCCAGGACGTATCGGCTTGTATTGACTGGCGTAGCGGTCGCGCTGACGTTGGCGGGATGCGCATCGACGCAGGTCAGTCCGCCTCCGGACCCCGCATCGGTGGCAGCTGCGTCGTCCATCGATTGCAAGGTTTTCGCGGCACGCGTCGCGACAACCGAGAACGGCACGGCCGATGCGCCCGCATCCGATGCAATGACCGCAGCCAGCGAGCAAGCCGTCGAGGCGGAAGCCGGCGAGGATGGCGATGCCGCGCCGCCGCCGCTCCTGGCTCGCCTCCCCCGTTTTTCCACCGCATCCCTGCAGAACCAGCTGCCAGTTGGCTGGCAACCCTGGACGATCAATCGCAACAAGACGCCGACTCGCTATACCCTCGCCGAAGTGGATCAGCGCGTCGTCGTGCACGCCCAGGCCGACAGTTCTGCCTCAGGCCTTTACGTGCCCTTGCGTGATCGTGATGCCGGCATGCTGCGCTGGACCTGGAAAACCCATGGCATTATCCGCAATGCGGACAACGGCCAGGGCCAGCGGGAAGATTCTCCGCTGCGGCTGTTTGTCGCGTTCGACGGCGACAAAGGCAGCCTGTCACTGAAGGATCAGCTCATGTACGAAATGGCGCGCCTGACGACGGGCCGCGAAATGCCGTACGCGACGTTGATGTACATCTGGGGGGGCAAGCGCCCGGAAGGCTCGGTCCTGTCCAATCCCCACACCGATCGTGTGCGCATGATCGTGGTGGATAGTGGCACGAAGCACGCCAATGAATGGCGTTGTCACGAGCGCGACCTGCGCGCCGACTATCGCAAGGCCTTTGGCACGGACCCCGGCCGGGTCATTGCCATCGGCATCATGACCGATACCGACAACACCCGCAGCAAGGCCGAGTCCTGGTACGGCGATATCGCATTGGACTAAGCGGTCATGCGCCGCCGACCGGCTCGCTGAGCGCCAGCACCGCGAACGACGCAAGCCAGTGCGTGGCGACATAGCCGCCACCCACGGCTTGCGGCAGCGAGGCTTCGATATGATCTGACCACGCGCGAATAGCCAGCGGCCGCAAGTCCTCAGGCAGGGCCGGCTCCAGCATGCGCCAGCACCACGCGCGTGACAGGTTGAGACCGTCGAGGTGCGTCATCTTCGGGTCGGTGCGATCGGTGACTGCTACAGGCGTCAGCCAGTTGGCCAGCTCCGTGCGCGGCGGGGCGAACAGCTCCCACCATTCCGCAAAGGCGCATCCGTCCATGACGGCGTGCATCAGTACGGCCTCCGTCAACCCACCGGACAGGAATTCATCGCCGCCAGGTTCGTAGCGTGCGGGATAGCGCTGGTCGTGTCCAAACCAGCGGTGCGCGCGGCGCACAATGGCCCGGCGCAGCGCGTGATGCTGGTCCGTGCGCGCGTAAAAGAGCGCCATGATCAGCGCGAAAGCACTGTTGAAGTGCGTGCCGGTACGGACGGGGAAATCCGCTACATCGAGATAGTCGACGAGTTGCTGCGCCAGATGCCGTGCCAGCGGCGCACAGCATTCGGCCCATCGGGCTGCCTGTGCATCGTGCGCTCCCGCCGACTGGAGTTCGGCCTGAAGCCGCAGCAGCCAGGCCCAGCCATATGGCCGCTCGAACGTCCGTGATGCCGGCCGCTGGAAGTAGGCCAGCTCTGCCTGGATCGCCTCGGGCCGAAATTGCCTTTCAAGCGTAGCCCTGATCCGCGATACCTCGCCAAGGTCGGGCCAGAGCGACAGCAGTCGGACCAGCATCCAGTGCATATGCACACTGGAGTGCCAATCATAGCTACCACAGAACACTGGATGCAGCACGCCAGGGTCGAGCGGCTCGCCCGGCCCCGTCATCATGTGCTCCAGCTTGTACGGATAGCGACGCCCGATATTCTCCAGCGCCACCCGGGCAAAACCCTCCGCCGTATTTCGATCGAGTGCGATGCGCGCCATGGCTGTCGTGCTCGCTCAGGCCGGTGCCAGCCATTTTTCCACCAGCCTGACAAAGAAGGTCGACCCCACGGGCAGCAACTCGTCGTTGAAGTCATAGCTCGGGTTGTGCAGCATGCAGGGCCCCATGCCGTGGCCCGATTCGCGGTGCGCGCCGTCGCCATTACCAATGAACAGATAGCAGCCCGGCTTCTCCTGCAGCATGAAGGAGAAATCCTCCGCGCCCATCGTCGGCTCGACGTCGGCATCCACGCTTTCGGGGCCAACCAGCGCGGCAGCCACGCCGGCTGCAAATTCGACTTCCGCCGCGCTGTTGATGGTCGGCGGATAGTTGCGGTGGAATTCGTATTCGACCGTGCAGTCGAAGGCCGCCGCCACTGCCCGCGAGACTTCCTCCATGCGCCGCTCGATCAGGTCGAGCACCGGCAACGTAAAGGTGCGTACGGTGCCCCCAATCCAGGACTGGTCCGGCACGATGTTGGTTGCATCGCCGGCATGGAATTGCGTGACGGAAATCACCGCCGTGTCGATCGGCCGCTTGTTGCGCGTGATGATGCCTTGCAGCGCCGAGACGATCTGCGCCGCGGTGAACACGGGATCATTGCCGTTGTTCGGCATGGCCGCATGCGCGCCCTTGCCGCGCACGACGATGCGGAATTCGTTGCTCGATGCCATCAGCGGACCCGCGCGGGTGCCGAAGGCGCCGACCGGCATGCCGGGCCAGTTGTGCATGCCGAAGACGGCATCGCACGGGAACCGCTCGAACAGGCCGTCCTTGATCATTTCGCGCGCGCCGCCGCCGCCTTCCTCGGCGGGCTGGAATATCAGGTTGACCGTGCCGTCGAAATTGCGGTGCTCGGCCAGATAGCGCGCCGCGCCGAGCAGCATGGCCGTATGGCCATCGTGGCCGCAGGCATGCATGCGGCCGTCATGCTGCGAGCGGTGGCCGAAGGTGTTGGCCTCCTGCAGCGGCAGCGCATCCATGTCGGCGCGCAGGCCGATGCTGCGCGGGCCGTTGCCCTGGCGGATCACGCCGACGAGGCCGGTCTTTCCCAATCCACGGTGGACTTCGATGCCCCAGGATTCCAGCGTGCGCGCGACCACGTCGGCGGTGCGCTGCTCCTGGAAGCACAGCTCGGGATGCGCATGGATGTCACGTCGGATCGTGCGGATTTCGGCTTGCGCCTGCAGGATTTCAGGGATGAGCTTCATGGTGCAGGAGCCGGTGCGGCTGGCGGTTGGATACCCCCGATCATACGATGCCCGCACCGAAAGCGCCAAAGCGCGCCGGTTCGCGGCCCGCACGACGGGCAAGGACGGCATTGCGATGGCGCAGTGCAATACAGGTGGGTGGGTTTCCCCCAATGCCCCGTTTCGTTGGCTGCTGGAACAGTTCATGCTTGAAGTGCCCGGCCGGCAATACCGTCGTCACCTGATGCCCGACCGCACCAGAATGCAGCGCCCGTGGAGGATCGCTGCGCGCGCGCATTGCCGATCCTAACGTCTGCTTCACTTGTCCCAGGGAGAATTGCGCGATGTCCCTTCGCACATTCAAGAAGGCATTTTGTGCTGTCGCGGTAGCCGGGGCCATGAGCCTTGCGCTGGCCGGCGCAGCGCAGGCCGCCGATCTCAAGCTTGCCATGAGTTCGCCGCCAACCTCGATGGATCCGCACTTCTACAACCTGTTCTCGAACATCAACGTGTCGGAGCACGTCTTCGACTCGATGATCAAGATGGATCCTGACAGCCGCATCATTCCCGGCCTGGCGGAGTCCTGGAAGATGATCAACAACCTGACGTGGGAGTTCAAGATCCGCCAGGGTGTGAAGTTCCACGACGGCTCAGAACTGACCACCGAGGATATTGCCTGGTCGCTCGACCGCCCGGCCACGATCCAGAACAGCCCGGGCAAATTCGACGTCTACACCAAGGCGATCGTCAACAAGAAGATCATCGACAAGTACACCATCCAGCTGATCACCAGCCAGCCGTATCCGCTGATGCTGAACGACCTGACGTCGATCTTCATCGTGCAGAAGAAGGCGACCCAGGGGCTCAGCTCGGATGACTTTGCACAAGGCAAGGGCATGGTCGGCACCGGCCCGTTCAAGTTCGTCAGCTACGCGCGCGACGATCGGGTCGAACTGGTGCGCAACAACGATTACTGGGGACCGAAGCCCGCCTGGGACAAGGTGACCCTGCGCTTCATTCCCAACCCCGCCACGCGCCTGGCCGCACTGCTCTCCGGCGATGTGCAGGCGATCGAGAACGTGCCGACGCCGGACCTGCCGAAGGTGCGCAGCGATCCCAAGCTGTCGTTCTTCTCGAAGATCTCGCACCGCGTGATCTACCTGTACTTCGATGCCAAGCGCGACAAGTCGCCTTACGTCACGACGAAAGACGGCCAGCCGATGGACAAGAACCCGCTGAAGGATGCGCGCGTGCGCAATGCCATCAGCATGGCCATCAACCGGCAGGGCATCAAGGACCGGCTGATGGAGGGCCTGTCCGAGCCGACCGACAACCTCGTGCCGCCCACGCTGTTCGGCTACAACCCGAACCTCAAGACCGTCAAGTACGACCCGGAGGGCGCGAAGAAACTGCTCGCCGAAGCCGGCTACGCGAATGGCTTCGGCGTGACGCTGCACACGCCCAACAATCGCTACGTCAACGACGAGAAAATCGCCCAGACCATCGCGCAGAACCTCACGCGCATCGGTATCGTGACGAAGGTGGAAGGCATGCCGATGGCCACGTATTCGTCCAAGGGCATCAAGCACGAATGGTCGTTCGGTCTGCTTGGCTGGGGCGCCCAGACCGGCGAAGTCAGTTCGCCGTTGCGCGCGCTGCTGGCGTGCGAGGACAGCAAGAAGGGCTTCGGCACGACCAACTGGGGCCAGTACTGCAACCCGAAGATGGACGTCGTGCTCGAGAAGGCGCTGTCCACCGTCGATGACGGCGAGCGTTCCAAGCTTCTGCAGGAGGCCACCGCCATCGCCATCCACGACGGCGGTATCATCCCGATCCACCAGCAGGTGACCACCTGGGCCACGCAGAAGGGTATCGTCTATGTACCGCGTACCGACGAACGTACCTATGCGCACAACTTCAAGCCGCAGTAAGCGGCGCCGTCCGGTCGCCTGCGGATAGTCATCGCGGCAACGCACATCATTCAGGCTGCGCCAGGCACGGGCGCGGCCTGCAACGGTGTGCGAAAGGATAGTGGTCTGACATGCTGGTCTTTATCATCCGGCGACTGATGCAGAGCGTGGTCGTGCTCTTCATCATGTCGCTGCTCGTTTTTCTCGGCGTCTTTGCCATCGGCAATCCCGTCGACATCCTGATCAATCCGCAGGCGGACCAGGAAGATATCCGGCGCACCATCGCCGCGCTCGGGCTCGACAAGCCGCTCTGGGAGCAGTATCTCGTCTTCCTGCAGAATGCGTTGCACGGCAACCTGGGCACTTCGTTCGCGCACGGCACGCCCGCGCTCAAGCTGATCTTCGAGCGCATGCCCGCAACGATGGAGCTTGCCGTGTTCGCGATCCTGCTAGCCATCGTGCTCGGTATTCCGCTGGGCCTTTGGGCCGGGCTGCGCCCCAACGGCATCGCGGGCAAGTCGATCATGACCGTGTCGATCCTGGGCTTTTCGCTGCCCACCTTCTGGGTCGGGCTGATGCTGATCATGGTCTTTGCCGTGCAGCTCGGCTGGCTGCCCTCGAATGGCCGCGGCGAGACTGTGCGCGTGCTTGGCATCCCATTGAGCTTCCTGACCGTCGATGGCATACGCCACCTGATCCTGCCGGCAGTGACGCTGTCGCTGCTCAATATCGCGATGGTGATCCGCCTGACGCGCGCGGGCACGCAGGAGGCCATGCTGCAGGACTATGTGAAGTTCGCGCGCGCCAAAGGCCTGACCAACGCCCGCATCGTCGGCGTGCACGTGCTCAAGAACATCCTGATCCCGATCGTGACCGTGATTGCGCTGCAGTTCGGCTCGATCATCGCGTTCGCGATCGTGACCGAATCGATCTTTGCCTGGCCCGGCATGGGCAAGCTGATCATCGATTCGATCCAGCTGCTCGACCGGCCTGTGATCGTCGCGTACCTGATGGTGATCGTGACGCTGTTCATCCTGATCAACCTGGCGGTGGACATTGTCTACAGCATGCTCGATCCGCGCGTGCGCATTGCCGACAACAAGGGCTGAGCCATGACTGCCGCTACCGCAGACCAACCGAAGGCCGCGCGCGAGCAGACGCCGCTGCGCCGCTTCGCCGCCGAATTCCTGTCCAGCAAGATCGCCGTCGCGGGGCTGATCACGCTGATCGTCATCGTCCTGATTGCAATCTTCGCGCCGTGGCTCGCGCCGCAGAACCCGTATGACCTGGCCACGCTGGACGTGCTCGATGCGCGCCTCGCGCCCGGCGAGCAAGCCGGCAATGGCATGACCTTCCTGCTCGGCTCCGACGAGCAGGGCCGCGACATCCTGTCCGCCGTGATGTACGGGCTGCGCATCAGCATCGGCGTGGGCGTGGTCAGCACGATCATCGCGCTATTGCTCGGCGCGACGCTGGGCCTGCTCGCGGGCTTCCTTGGCGGACGCACCGAGGCCTTCATCATGCGCGTGGCCGACCTGCAGCTGTCGTTTCCGCCGATCCTGCTGGCGCTGATCCTGCTGGCGTTCCTGCGCCCTGGCATCGGCAATATCGTGATCGCGCTGGTCGCCGTCCAGTGGGCCTACTACGCGCGCACCACGCGCAGCGCGGCACTGGTGGAGCGCCGCAAGGAATATATCGAGGCCGCCACGTGCCTGGGCCTGCCACCGGGGCGCATCATGTTCCGCCATCTGCTGCCCAACTGCCTGCCGCCGCTGATCGTGATCGCGGCGTTGCAGGTGGCATCGGCCATCACGCTCGAGGCGACGCTGTCGTTCCTCGGGCTTGGCGTGCCGATCACCGAGCCGTCGCTGGGCTCGCTAATCGCCAATGGTCAGCAGTACATGCTGTCGGGCAAGTACTGGATCAGCTTTTTTCCGGGTATCGCGCTCGTCGTGACCATCGTGGCCATGAACCTGGTGGCCGACCAGTTGCGCGACGTGCTGAACCCGCGCCTGCAGACGCAATAGGGGAGGGAGCGCAACATGGCACAACCAACCCTGGTGGTGGAACACCTCAAGACGCAGTTCTTCACGCGCGGCGGCATTGCCAAGGCGGTGGACGACGTGTCGTTCACCGTCGGCCGTGGCGAGATCATGGGCCTGGTCGGGGAATCCGGCTCGGGCAAGTCGATGACGGGCTATTCGATCATGGGCCTGATCGACCCGCCGGGCAAAGTGGTCGACGGCCGCATCGCGCTGACCAGCCGCGATGGCGTCACGCGCGACCTGCGCGCGCTCACGCCGGCCCAGCAGCGCGACGTGCGCGGCAACCGCATCGCCATGATCTTCCAGGATCCGATGATGACGCTGAACCCGGTGCTGCGCATTGATACGCAGATGATCGAGGCGGTGATGGCGCATGACAGGATCAGCAAGGCCGCCGCGCGCGAGCGTGCGCGCAATGCGCTCGCGCGCGTGGGCATCCCTTCTCCGGACGAGCGGCTGCTGGCGTACCCGCACCAGTTCTCGGGCGGCATGCGCCAGCGCGTGGCGATTGCCATCGCGCTGCTGAACAAGCCCGACCTGATCATCGCCGACGAGCCGACCACGGCGCTCGACGTGACCATCCAGGGCCAGATCCTCTACGAGATGCAGACGCTCTGCCGCGAATCGGGCACGGCGCTGATCTGGATCACGCACGACCTGTCCGTGGTCGCGGGCCTGGCCGATTCGGTCTGCGTGATGTATGCCGGCAGGATCGTCGAATCCGGAGATGTTCGCCAGGTGCTGGAACATCCGGAGCATCCCTATACGCACGGGCTGATCGGCTCGGCACCTTCGCGCAACCCGCGCGGCGCGCCGCTGAAGCAGATCCCCGGCATGACACCGTCGCTGCTGAACCTGCCCGGCGGCTGCTCGTTCCGCGAGCGCTGCCCCTATGCCACCGAGATCTGCAAGACCGAGCCACTGCTGGAGACCGCGGCCGACGGCCGGCGGCTGCGATGCTTCCATCCGGTGATGTCCCGGCAGGAGGCCGCATGAGCGAAACGGACCTGGATACCCCTGCCATGACCGACAGACCATCGCAGCCCGCTACGCCGCAGGCACCGCTGCTGGAGCTGCGCGGCGTTTCCAAGCGCTTCGTCAAATCGCTGGATACCGCGGCGCGTATCGCCAACCTGTTCGGCGCCCATGCGCGCGAAGAGGTCGTGCACGCGGTCGATCGGGTTGATCTGAGCATCGGGGAGGGCGAGGTGGTCGGCCTCGTGGGCGAGTCTGGTTGCGGCAAGTCGACGCTAGGCCGCATGGCGGTGGGCCTGCATACACTGACCGAAGGCGAGCGTCTGTGGCGTGGCACCAACCTTGACCACTTGCCGCCGGAGAAGCGCCGCGAGAAACAACTCGCGATCCAGATGATCTTCCAGGACCCGTATGCGTCGCTCAATCCGCGCTTGCGCGTGATTGATATCGTCGGCGAGGCGCCGGTCGTACATGGCATGGTTGCGCGCGGCGAGCAGAAGGCCTACGTGGAAGACATGCTGGTGCGCGTGGGGATGGACCCGACCGTGCTGCGCCGCTTCCCGCACCAGTTCTCGGGCGGGCAGCGCGCGCGCATCGGCATTGCCCGCGCGCTGGCGGTGAAGCCGGAATTCCTGGTGTGCGATGAATCGGTGGCGGCGCTCGATGTATCGATCCAGGCCCAGGTGCTGAACCTGTTCATGCGCCTGCGCCAGGACCTGAACCTGACCTATCTCTTCATCAGCCACGATCTCGGCGTGGTCAAGCACATCAGCGATCGCGTGGTGATCATGTACCTGGGCCGCGTGGTGGAATCGGCGCCGACCGAGCAAGTCTTCGCCGCCCCCAATCATCCGTACACGCAGGCATTGCTGGCGGAAGCGCCGAAGCTCGAAGTCGGCAAGAAGACCTACGTGGCGATCCGCGGCGAGATTCCGTCGCCGCTGCATCCGCCCACGGGTTGCCATTTCCATCCGCGCTGTCCCCATGCGATGCCACGTTGCACGGCGGAGCAGCCGTTGCTGAAGGAGATTGCTCCGGGGCGCCTCTCGGCGTGCCACCTTAACGACATGGCGTAGGGCCCCGCAACCCTCAGCGAATCACCTGCCCCTTCGAGTTGATGATCGTCATCTCCACGAACTTCGACCCCACGTGGTTCTCGGGCGTGAAGTTGACGATGAAGCCGCCCAGGTCGACATTGCGCATGCCTTCCAGCGATGCCATCAGCCGTTCGCGCGTCAGGTCCTTGCCCGCGCGGCGCAGGCCTTCCGTGAACGCCTTGGCGGCGATGAAGCCCTCGATGCCGACATAGTCGAATTCATCGGGCTTGCCGGTCGCCTGCAGCAGGCGCAGGTATTCACGCACCACCGGCAGCGTGGCGTTGCCCGGGTGCGGCATGACCTGCGAGATGATCACGCCGCTGCCCTGCGGGCCCAGTTCGCGCGCCAGCGCCTGCGTGCCGACATAGGACACGTTGTAGAACTGGCCGGTGTAGCCGCGGCGCAGTGCTTCCTTCACGAAGGCCCCGGCGGTGCGATAGGCACTGATCAGCACCACCGCGTCGGGCCGGGCCTTCATCGTGCCCTGCATGGCATCGCCGATCTCGACGGTGTTGCGCACCACGTTTTCACGCGCCACGATCTGCACGCTGCTGTCGGGCGATGCCTGCAGCGCACGTGCCAGCCCTTCCAGGCCGGCCTTGCCGTAGGCGTCGTCGTTGTAGACCACAGCCACGCGCTTGAGCCCGGTGGTGCGGATCTGGCGGACGATGGCGGCGGTTTCCTCGTTGAAGCCGGCACGGACATGGAAGATGTTGCGCGCGCGCGGATCACGCAGCGACTGTGCGCCGCTGTAGGGCGCGAAGAACGGCACGCCGGCCTGGGCCGCGACCGGCAGCGATGCCTCGGCATTGTCGGTGCCGACATAGCCGAACAGGGCAAAGACGTGGCTTTCGCCGATCAGCTTGCGCGTGTTGGCCGCCGCTGTTTCGGGCTCGTTGTAGTCCTCCAGCGTCTGCAGTTCGATGCGGCGGCCGTAGATGCCGCCCTGGCGGTTGACGGACTCGAAGTACAGGCGCGCGCCGGCGCCCATCTGCTTGCCCAGCGCCGCGGTCTGCCCGCTCAGCGCCGCCGACTGGCCCAGCACGATAGTGTCGGCCGTCACGCCGGCTTCCGCTGCGATGGCGGCGCCCGATGCGCCGCAAAAGCCAATGGCGCATGCCATCAGCAGGCCGGCGAAACGCCAGGCCTTGACCCCGTTCAGATCGGACATGGAACCCCGTTAAAAAGTCAGGTTGGATACCTATGCGCCACCCGGGCCGGTCTGCGCCGGCGTCGGGCTCCCCGGGGCTCTCCACATGCCTGCGCAAGCCATTTCCGGCTGCGTGGCAAAGGGTCGCCTTCGGGACATTTCCGGCCAGGACCGGAACACGCCGCTGCATCATAATCGAATACAATCCGATCCAGAAACTGCCTCGTCCGCCGCAGGTCTTCCGGCGCTGACAGGCATCGGGCCAACCCCCTCAAGGCCATCGCCCCCGACCCACATTCCAGTGCCAGTCTGGCTTTCACCTTCTCGCCCCGCCCCGGAGATTCCATGGCTTCCCGCATCGTCCGCGCCGCCTGTCCGCATGACTGCCCCGACACCTGTGCCTTGCTCGTAACGGTCGAGGACGGCCGCGCCACCAAGGTCGGCGGCGATCCGGACCACCCCGGCACGCAGGGCGTGCTGTGCACGAAGGTGTCGCGCTACACCGAGCGCACTTACCACCCGGACCGGCTGCTGACGCCGATGCGCCGCGTCGGGCGCAAGGGCGAAGGCAAGTTCGAGCCGATTTCCTGGGACGAGGCGCTGGACGAGGTGGCCACGCGGCTCAAGGCCATTGCCGCACGCGACCCGCAGGCGATCGTGCCGTACAGCTACGCCGGCACCATGGGACTGGTGCAGGGCGAGAGCATGGCCGCGCGCTTCTTCCACAAGCTCGGCGCCTCGCTGCTGGATCGCACCATCTGCGCGAGCGCCGGCGCCACGGCGCTGCGCTATACCTATGGCGCGAGCGTCGGCATGGACATGGAAAACGTCGTCGACGCGAAGCTCGTGATCATCTGGGGCGGCAACCCGATCGCCTCGAACCTGCATTTCTGGACGCGCGCGCAGGAAGCCAAGCGCCGCGGCGCGACGCTGGTCGCGATCGACCCGTACCGCTCGCTGACCGCCGAGAAGTGCCACCGCCACATCGCGCCGATGCCGGGCACCGATGGCGCGCTGGCACTGGCCATCATGCACGTGCTGATCCGCGATGACTTGCTCGACCACGACTACATCGCGCAGCACACGCTGGGCTTCGACGCGCTGCGCGAGCGCGCGCAGGCCTATTCGCCGGCCCGTGCCGCGCAGATCTGCGGCATTGCCGTGGAAGAGATCGAATGGCTGGCCGGCCTCTACGGCACGCTGGCCGTGCGCGAGCGCCAACCGGTGGCCATCCGCCTGAACTACGGCATGCAGCGTGTGCACGGCGGCGGGCAAGCGGTGCGCGCGGTGGCGTGCCTGCCGTCGCTGGTGGGCGCGTGGCGTCATCCGGCGGGTGGGCTGCAGCTGTCGACCTCGGGATTCTTCCCGATCAACGACAGGGTCTTGCAGCGGCCCGACCTGCTGCCCCGCGGCAAGTTGCCGCGCACCGTCAACATGAGCACGATCGGCGATGCGCTGCTCGATGCGGGTAGCCCGGGCCATCCGCGCCTCGAGGCGCTGGTGGTCTACAACAGCAACCCAGTGGCGGTGGCGCCGCAATCGAGCAAGGTGGCCGAAGGCTTCGCGCGCGAAGACCTGTTCACGGTGGTGCTCGAGCAGTTCCGCACCGATACGGCCGACTACGCCGACATCCTGCTGCCCGCGACCACGCAGCTCGAGCACGTGGACGTGCACAAGGCCTACGGGCATACCTACTTTCTCGCGAACAACGCCGCCATCGAGCCGATGGGGCAGGCGCTGCCGAACACCGAGATCTTCCGCCGGCTGGCGCAGCGCATGGGCTTCGACGATCCATGCTTCGCTGACAGCGATGAACAGATCGCGGCGCAGGCCATCGTCCCCGGCGACGCGCGGGCGCAGGGCATTACGTGGGAATCGCTGAAGGCGCAAGGCTGGCAGAAACTGTCGCTGCCTGCGGCGCCGTTCGCGCATGGCGGGTTCCCCACCGGCTCGGGCAAGTGCGAGTTCTATTCCGAGGCCATGCGCAGCGCGGGGCTCGACCCGCTGCCCGACTACGTGGCGCCGTACGAGGCACCGTCTTCGGCGCCCGAACTGGCCGGCAGGTATCCGCTGGCGATGATTTCGCCGCCCGCGCGCAATTTCCTCAACAGCACCTTCGTCAATATCGACAGCCTGCGCGCGACCGAGGGCGAGCCGCACCTGGACATCCATCCCGACGATGCCGCCGCGCGCGGCATCGTCAACGGGGCCCGCGTGCGCGCCTTCAATGACCGCGGCAGCATGCTGGCGCGGGCGCGCGTGACCGACCGCGCACGGCGCGGACTGGTGGTGGGGTTGTCGATCTGGTGGAAGAAGCTGGCGCCCGACGGCAAGAACGCCAACGAGCTGACCAGCCAGCGGCTGACCGACCTGGGCCGCGCGCCGGTGTTCTATGACTGCCTGGTCGAGGTCGAAGCGTGCCACGAAGCCAGCCAGGCGGTGGCCGCGGTCTCCTGATCCGGTGATGGACTGGAAGCGGGGCCGCCTGCGCGCGGCGGGCATCCTGGTCGCGGCAGGGCTCGCGCTGGCGGTGGCCGGCTGCGATACGGTCGGCTACTACTACCAGTCCATCGGCGGCCACCTTGGCGTGATGGCGCAGGCGCAGTCGCTCGATGAGGCGATTGCCGGCGCGCAGGCCTCCAATGACGCGCGCCTGGTCCAGCGGTTGGCGCTGGCGCGCCGCATCCGCGACTACGCCTCGCGCGAGCTGAAGCTGCCCGACAACGGCAGCTATCGCCGCTACGCCAACCTGCACCGTCCCTACGTGGTCTGGAGCGTGTTCGCCACGCCCGAACTGTCGATGTCGCTGCACCAGTGGTGTTTCCCGATCGTCGGCTGCATCAGCTATCGCGGCTACTATGCACAGGGCGATGCCGAGCACTATGCCGCCGGCTTGCGCCGCGAAGGCCTGGAAGCCTACGTGGCCGGCATTCCGGCCTATTCCACGCTGGGGTATTTCGATGATCCGCTGCTGAATACCTTCGTCTACCTGCCCGAAGGCGAACTGGCCCGCATGATCTTCCATGAACTCGCGCACCAGGTCGTCTATGTGCGCAACGACACGGCGTTCAACGAGTCCTTCGCGACCGCGGTGGAAATCGCCGGCGTAGGGCACTGGCTGCGCGACGACGCGTCGGACGATGCGCGTGCCAGCTATCGGCTGTACGACAGCCGGCGCCGCCAGTTCCGCTCGCTGCTGCTGGACACGCGCGATCGGCTCGATGCCTTGTATCGCTCGAATGCCAGCGACGAAGCCAAGCGCCAGGGCAAGGCGGAGATCTTCGACAGCCTGCGCAGCCAGTACGCCAGGCTGCGCGTGGAGTGGGGCGGCTACAGCGGCTACGACCGCTGGTTCGACCAGCCGCTGACCAACGCGCAGCTGGCCGCCGTGGCCACGTACCAGCAATGGGTGCCGGCCTTCACGGCGCTGCTCGACAGCGTGGGCGGCGACTGGACGCGTTTCTATGCCGAGGCGGCCCGCATCGGCGACCTGCCACCGGACAAGCGCCACGAGGTCTTGCGCAAGCTGGCGCCACCGGCCGTGAACACCGGCACGCTGAATGCCGAGGAGCGTGCGCCCGGCAGCGTTCGTTCCGACCACTGAGCGGGCGTCGTGCCGGTCAGTCGCCCGTCGGTTGTAGACGGCGACGCTCGGCATGCCCAGGGCCGCGGCCGTGCGGGCGAGGTGGCATGAGAGGTCAGCGCAGCGCTTCGGCCAGCGGTATCAGGTCCTGCTTGCGCACCTTGCCGGTCGCGGTCAGCGGCAGCGCGTCGACGATGCGCAGTTGCGGCACCTTGTAGATGGCCATGTTGCCGCGGCACCAGCCGGTCAGCGCGCTTTCATCGACGGTACCGACGGCGTCGGGCTTGAGCATGATGAAGGCCACCGGTACCTGGCCCCGGTCCTCGTCGGCGCGGCCGACCACCGCCGAGCCCAGGATGGCCGGATGCTGGCCGAGCAGGGGTTCGATCTCGGCCGGGAATACGCTCATGCCGTTGACCTTGAGCATCTCCTTGCGCCGGCCAAGGTAGTGCAGGTAGCCATCGATGTCGATCACGCCGATGTCGCCGGTATGGAACCAACCGTCGCGCATGGATTCGCGCGTGGCATCGGGCTTGTTCCAGTAGCCCTTGAGCAGCGTGGGCGTGCGCACGCACAACTCGCCCTCGGCACCCGGCGGGAGCAGGTCGCCGGTGTCGAAATCGCACACCTTGAACTCCGTGCCGGGCACCGGCAGGCCGACAAACACGGGCTGCGCACGCAGGTCCATGTCGTTGTCCTGCATGCCATAGGTAAACGTGTTGCAGGTCTGGGTTTCGGTCATGCCCCACGCGGTTTCCGCGATAGTGGAACCGGTCAGCGCCTGCCAGCGGCCACGGTAGTCGAGGTTCAGCTTCTTGACGAAGGACGACACGCCGACGTGGCGCAGCGAGCGCAGGTCATAGTCGGCGACGCGCGGGTGGTCCATCACCTCGACCGCGCTGTCGACGAGCATCGACGCATTGGTAACCCGATAGTGCTGCACGGCGGCCATGAAAGTTTGCGCATCCCAGCGCGCCAGCAGCACCAGCGGGACGCCGTAGAAGACCGGGAAGATCAGGCACAGGTTCTCGCCGGCGATCCAGAACTCGGGGAAGAAGCCCAGCATGACGGCGTCGTCGGCGATGGGCAGTGCCACGGCGCCGAACGCGGCGGCCATGTCGACCATATCGCCCTGCGTGTGGATGCAGCCCTTGGGCAGGCCCGTAGTGCCGCCGGTGTAATTGAGCGCAGCCGGGGCGTCGAGGTCGGGGACCGCGTGCGGCGCCGGCGCCGTGCAGGCGGCCATCGCCGCGAGCAGGTCGATCGCGCGGTCTTCCGGTTCGGGCACGAGGCGCGCGGCCTGCGCCATGGGCGGCAGCGGCAGCGAGGGCTGGTCCGGCGCCACATCGGCGTAGCTGGTGACGAACAGCAGGCGCAGTGGATCGGCCGCGCCGAGTTCGTCGCGGGCGTCCGTCACCAGCGGCAGCAACTGGTCCAGCGCCACCAGCGCGCACGGCGTGCTGTCTCGCAGCGCGTGCAACAACTCGGCATGCTGCGACAGCGGGCTCACGGGCACGTAGATCGCACCGAGCTTCAGGATGCCGAAGAACACGATGTGAAACTGCGAGCAGTTGGGCAGCAGCACCGCGACGCGGTCGCCCGGGCCGATACCTTGCGCGGCGAGCAGCGCGGCGCAGCGGTCGCTCTGTGCGTCCAGCTCGGCATAGCTGGTGACGTGGCCATAGAAGTGGACGGCGGGCTGCTGCGGCCGCTCGCGCGCCCAGTGGCGAAGCATTTCCGAAAGCGGCATCCGGCCCAGCGGGTACTGTGGTTCACGCGGTGCGCCAGCGGGCCACGCGGCGTGCCAGAGGCGGCGCAGGTTATCCAGATACGCGGCTTCTTGCCGTGGCGCGCCTGTGGCGGGGGTGGCCGCCGGGGTTGGCGTTGCGGTCGGGTCCATCAGCGGGTGCCTCCTCGCAGGATGTGTCGGCAGCGGCGCGACGGGCGCACCTGGGCGTTTACCACTTAGTATATTGATGTGCCGAGGGGCATGAGGCTAGGCCTGCCGCGCTTGGGCGTCAACCGGACGAATCCCCGCGAGCGGCCATGACGCCCCTGACGGCAGGCGCCTACCACGGGGTTTGGGGGATGGCGCGGCCTTGGCGGCGTGCGAGAATTGAAACATGTCGATTGCACCGAAACCCGCAGCGGCGGCCGAGGACACGCCGGCCCGCCCGCATATCGCCGAGCGCCAGGAAGCCCGTCGCCGCCAGATCCTGGACGCCGCGGCGCAGCTCTTCTACACCAAGGGCTATCCCGGCATGACCATGAACGACCTGTGCCGCTCGCTTGGGGTGACCAAGCCGGCGGTCTACTACTACTTCACGGACAAGTACGAGATCTTCGACATCCTGTGCCGCGAATCGGCACAGACCTGCCTGCCAGTGATCCGCGAGACGGCCGATCCGTCGTTGCCGGTCCGCGAACGGCTGAATGCCTGCCTGCTCGAAATGGCGCGGCGCTGCGTGTCGTGCCATGTCGCCGCCACGCTGAGTTTCCGCGACAACCAGTACCTCAAGCCCGAGACGGTGGCCTGGCTCGACAGCATGGCGCGCGAGTTTTATCGGGACCTCTACACGTTGCTCGAGGAAGGCAGGCGCGAGGGCGTGTTCGCGTTCGGCGATGCGCGCGTCACGGCCCATTCGATCGGCAGCGTGATCGGCTTCATGTACACCTGGCACCAGCCGGGCCGCATGGATCCCGACGCGCTGGCCAGGGAGCTGGCCTCCAACATGATGAAACTGGTGCTGCCCGCCTGAGCACGGTTTCAGGGTTATCCCGTGGCCGGCGCTGTCGCGGTGGCGCATAATCCTCCTGAGCGCGGGCCCGGCCCCTGAGGACTTCATCTAACGTGTTGTTTTCATACGGAGCGCCGTTTAGCATTCCCGAAAAATCGAACGACCATTCAGAAATCAGGAGACGGTGTCATGGACAGGTTTTGGCTGAAACACTACCCGGCCGGCGTACCCGCCGACATCGATGCCAGCCAGTTTCCCTCGCTTGTGCAACTGCTCGAGCATTCCTTCCGCACCTATGCCAATCGCCGTGCCTTCGTCTGCATGGACAAGGCCATCACCTACGGCGAGCTGGACCGGATGTCCACGCACTTCGCCGCGTGGCTGCAGTCGCGCGGCCTGCGTCCGGGCGCGCGCGTGGCGATCATGATGCCGAACGTGCTGCAGTATCCGGTGGTGCTGGCCGCCGTGCTGCGCGCCGGGTTTGTCGTGGTCAACGTCAACCCGCTTTATACCCCGCGCGAACTGGAGCACCAGGTCAAGGACAGCGGCGCCGAGGCCATCGTCATCCTCGAGAACTTCGCCACCACGCTGCAGCAGGTGCTGGCGCGCACGCCGGTCAGGCACGTGGTGGTCGCGAGCATGGGCGACATGCTGGGCGGCCTCAAGGGCGCGATCGTCAATTTCGTGGTGCGCAACGTCAAGAAGATGGTGCCGGAGTGGGAACTGCCCAACTGCGTGCGCTTCAACGCCGTGCTGGCGGAAGGGCGCAAGCTCACGCTGCAGCCGGCCACGACCGGCCCGGACGATGTCGCGTTCCTGCAATACACGGGCGGTACCACTGGCGTTTCCAAGGGCGCGGAGCTGCTGCACCGGAACGTCGTGGCCAACGTGCTGCAGTCCGAAGCGTGGATGCAGCCGGCGCTGAACAAGGGCGCGCCGATCGAGCAGGTGGTCACGATCACCGCGCTGCCGCTGTACCACATCTTCGCGCTGACGGTCTGCTGCCTGCTGGGCATGCGCAATGGCGGCATGAGCGTGCTGATCCCGAACCCGCGCGACATCCCGGGTTTCATCAGGGAACTGCAGAAATACAAGTTCCACATGTTCCCGGCGGTGAATACGCTGTACAACGCGCTGATCAACAACCCCGAAATCGGCAAGGTCGATTTCTCGGGCCTGCGCGTGGCCAATGGCGGCGGCATGGCGGTGCAGGAAGCCGTGGCGAAGCAGTGGCTGGCCAAGACCGGCTGCCCGATCATCGAGGGCTACGGCCTGTCCGAGACCTCGCCGTCGGCGACCTGCAACCCGACCGACAGCACGGCGTTTTCCGGCACCATCGGCCTGCCGCTGCCGTCGACCGATGTCGCCATCCGCGACGATGACGGCCGCGACGTGCCGCTCGGCCAGCCGGGCGAAATCTGCATTCGCGGCCCGCAAGTGATGGCCGGCTACTGGAACCGGCCGGACGAGACCGCCAAGGTCATGACGCCCGACGGCTTCTTCAAGACCGGCGATATCGGCGTGATGGACGAACGCGGGTACACCAAGATCGTCGACCGGAAGAAGGACATGATCCTGGTGTCGGGCTTCAACGTCTATCCGAACGAGATCGAAGGCGTGGCGGCTGAATGCCCCGGCGTGCTGGAAGTCGCGGCCGTGGGCGTGCCCGACACGCATTCGGGCGAGGTGGTGAAGCTCTACGTGGTGAAGAAGGACCCGGCCCTTACCGAGGCGGACGTGATCGAGTTCTGCAAGGAACGCCTGACCGGCTACAAGCGTCCCAAGTACGTGGAATTCCGCACGGAGCTGCCGAAGACCAACGTGGGCAAGATCCTGCGCCGCGAACTGCGCGATAGTCGCCAGGCGGCCTGATCCCAGCCCAGGGCAAAAACGGAACGGCCTCCCTCATGTTGTCGAGGGAGGCCGTTCTGCTTTTCACGCGCGATTCAGCACTCGTTTGATGGCGCCAGGCGGGGTTCGCTGCCACCGTCCGGGTAGATCAGCCGCACGCAGGCGCCGGGCTCCAGTCCGGGCGCGGCCGGGGCATTGACCGAGGCGATGGTGCCGTCGAGGGTGCGCACCTTGTATTGGAACAGGTCGATCTGTTGCTGCGGCGGCGGCCTGCTGAACAGCCGCGAGAGGTCAAACGAGAAGCCGACGCCCACGCCGCCTCCGCCGCCACCGCTGCCTCCCACTGCACCGACGCCAACGCCGCCATAGTTGCCGTAGCCGGCGTTGTCGGCGACATCGATGCGGGTCAGGAAAGTTTTTTCGGTGACGCGGCCGAGCTTGATGGTGGCATTGAGCGGCGTGACCTGCGGCGCGGGCGGCGTCGTATTGCAGCCGGCCAGCACGGTCAGCGCGGCGGCCAGGACCAGTGTGCGTGGGGTCTTCATGGCGAAGTCAGGCCGGCCTTGAGCCGGCCAAGCAGGCGGAACAGGGCGCGGCGGTCGGTATCGGCCAGGCCCGCGAACAGTTGCTCGATCCAGTCTTCATGCGCGCGCGCCATGCGGGAAAACGCCTCGCGGCCGGCCGGCGTGAGGCGGATCAGGTAGGCGCGCCGGTCGGTAGGCAGGGCCTCGCGCGAGACCAGTCCTTCTTCTTGCAACTGGTCGGTGATGCCGGTGACGTTGCCCCCGGTCACCATCATGCGGCGCGACAGCTCGCCCATCTTCAGGCCTTCCGGATGGCGATCGAGCTGGGCCATCAGGTCGAAGCGGGGCAGGGTGCAGGCGAAGTCCTGGCGCAGCCGGCTGCGGATGTCGGCTTCCACCAAGTTGGTGCAGGTCAGCAGGCGCAACCACAGGCGCAGCGCTTCATGCACGGTGTCGCCGGCGCGGGTTTCCAGGTCGACCGGGGCGGCATCGGCATTGCCGGCGGTGGAGGGATTGGGCATCTCGATGGCAGGTTGTGCGACCGGGCGGCCCGCTCCGGCGGGCTGTCCAGACATTTGATGCCTCAAGTATATGCCGGTTGGACTGTTCGAACCGCTATCTCAGTCCACCTTGGCCCCGGACGCTTTCACCACCTGGGCCCACTTGGCGGTTTCGGCCTTGATCAGCGCCGCGAACTGCTCGGGCGTGTTGCCGACCGGCTCCGCGCCCTGGGCCTGCAGGCGCTCGCGCACGGCCGCTGAGCCCAGCGCCTTGGCCACCTCATGCTGCAGCCGGCTGATGATCTCGGGCGACGTGCCGGCCGGCGCCAGCAGGCCGAACCAGGAGCTGGCCTCGTAGCCCGGCAGGTTCGCGGCGGCGGCGATGGTCGGCACGTCGGGCAGGGCCGGCGATGGCTTCGCGCTGGTCACGGCCAGCGCCTTGAGCTTGCCGGCCTTGATCAGCGCCATCGAGGACGGCAGGTTGTCGAACATGACCTGCATGGTGCCGCCGGCGAGGTCCGTCAGCGCGGGGCCGCTGCCCTTGTACGGGAAGTGGACCATGTAGGTGCGCGTCTGTGTCTTGAACAATTCGCCAGCCAGGTGAATCGACGTGCCGTTGCCGCTCGACGCCATGTTCAGCTTGCCTGGATTGGCGCGCGCGTAGGCGATCAGGTCGCGCACATTGTTGATCTTGTTCTGCTGGGCGAAGGCCGGGTTGATGACCAGCACGTTGGGCACCGCGGCCACTTCGGTGATCGGCGCGAAGTCCTTGATCGGATCGAACGGCAGCTTGCTGTACAGCGACTGGTTGATGCCGTGCGTGCCGACCGTGCCCATCAGCAGCGTGTAGCCGTCGGGCGCGGACTTGGCCACGATGTCGGCACCGATATTGCCGCCGGCCCCGGGTTTGTTGTCCACCACGACGTTCCAGCCGGGCAGCTTCGCCAGCTCGGCCGCCACGGCGCGCGCCAGGATGTCGGTCGTCCCGCCCGCCGCGAAGGGCACCACGAGCCGGATCGGCTTGTTTGGATAGGGATCGGCCGCCATGGCCGCCTGGCCGACCAGTCCGGCCAGGCAGCCGGACAGCATCAGCGCCATCAGGCGCCGGCGATTGCGTTGCATGGGTGTCTCCTCTCTTGTCCGGTGGACTGGTTGGCTTGTGAGGGCATTCTAGTTACTGCCCGTGACCACGCCGATGAGGAAATGCCCTATGCGTCGCCCGCACACCCATGAAAAAAGGCACCCGAAGGTGCCTTTGCCCTGCCATGGAAGTCCGATCAGAACTTGTGGCGGATACCGATGGCGGCGCCGAACATCGAACTCTGACCATTGGCGAGCGCATAGCTTTGACCAAGGGAAAGGCTCGTGGCGTACGTAGTGGCCAGGGATTCCATCGTGAGGCCAGCGTTCCTGGCGTAGGCGGTGCTCAGGTAGACATCGGTGCGCTTGGAGAAGGCGTAATTCGCAACGAAGGCGATTTGCCACGGGTTAGCAACGTGCGTGTCGCCGAACAGGCTCTTGATGTTGTCGTAGTTATACTCGAGCGTCAGGCCGACAGACGGGGTGACCTGGTAGTTGGCGCCGATCCAGAAGAAATCGTCACGCTGGATCAGCACGTCTGCCGCGTTCTTTTGCTGGCCCCAACGGTAGCCGCCCATGATCTTGGCCGGACCCCACGAATAGCTGCCAGCGACCGAAGCCTTCTTGACGGTGCCGTTGCCGGTACCGATGGTCGGATTCCACTGGTCGTAGCCAATGGTTGCGCCGAACGGGCCTCCAAGGTAGGTGACAGCCGCACCGTAGCCGGTATCGCGCCGGAACGCGCCCGGGACTTCACCGTTGCCACCGATCGGCGTTGCCACGCCAACGGTTGCCGGCAAGGCTACGCCCGTGCCGAATGACCAGTGGGCCCCAGCGGTGAACGGGCCGAACTTGCCCGTGTACTTGATGGTGTTGTCCTCGCGGTAGTTCGGACCTTGCTGCAGTACGACCGGCTCGTACTGGGTGGCATAGGCGGTCGGCGAGAAGTTGGCCAAGGCGTCGAACATCGAGACGTACTGGCGACCGAAGGTGAACTGCCCAATTTTGTCGCTTTGCAGACCCACGAAAGACTGGCGACCAAAGAGGCGGCCGCTTTGCTGGAGGCCGCCCGTGTCGCTGCTGAAGCCGCTCTCAAGCACGAACACAGCCTTCAGGCCGCCGCCGAGGTCCTCCGTGCCGCGCAAGCCCCAGCGCGACCCGGACAGGCCGCCAGGGTCCATGCGGGTAACGGAATGCGCCGGACCACGATTGAAGCCGTTGGCTGCCGTGGGCACGACGCCAACGTTATTGACATATTCGATGTTGGCGTCCACCACGCCGTACAGCGTCACGCTCGATTGTGCTTGTGCCGCACCAGCAAAGGCACCCAATGCCGCCATCGCGATAAGCGATTTTTTCATGCTCAAGGATCTCCACTAATGATTGTTATGTGGTCAGGCGGGGAAACCTCCTCGGTCTCCATTCCCCACTGCCAAACTTCGTAAGAAGTTGCGAAGTACTGTAACAAACAACCCTAAATTCACTATCTGCGGGCAATGCACCTTGTCTTCTTTTAACAACTCAGGGTTTTTGTGTACTCGCGGGTAAATTGCGAGGCCTGGCATGGGTTGGCGGGAATTAGAGGCTTGCTACAATGCGGGTAATCCCGATGCTTGCGCCGGTGCGCGGCGGTATGTTCGCGCTCGCTGTGCGGAAATTTCGGGCCCATTTGCCTGCCTTTCTTTTAATTTCTCTGCTCTATTCGCTTTCCCGCATGGACACCTTCATCCGCGAATTCGACATGGCACTGCGCGCCATCTCCGGCGCCACACGTTCGGGCCGTTCCAATCCGGCAGACCGGCTCGCGCCGGACGACGGCCAACTCAGTGCGGACGAGCGCCGCCACGTGGCTGGCCTGATGCGCGTCAACCATGTTGGCGAGGTCTGCGCGCAGGCCCTGTACCAGGCGCAGAAGCTCACCGCGCGCAACGGTGAAGTGCGGGACCAGATGGACGCCGCCGCGCGCGAGGAAGAAGACCACCTCGCCTGGTGCGCGGAACGCCTGCGCGAACTGGACTCGCGGCCCAGCTTGCTGAACCCGCTCTGGTATGCCGGCGCCTTTGCCATCGGCTTCCTGGCCGGACGCGCCGGCGACCGCGTGAGCCTGGGCTTCGTGGCCGAGACCGAGCACCAGGTCGAGCAGCACCTGAGCGGCCACCTTGAACGCCTGCCCGACGCCGACGGCCGCTCGCGCGTCATCCTCGAACAGATGCGCGACGACGAGATCCGCCACGGCGACGCCGCCCGCGCGGCCGGCGGCCTGCCGTTGCCGGCTCCGGTGCGCGCGCTGATGCGCGGTGCGTCGCGCGTGATGACCACCGCTGCCTACCGGATCTGACCTTCGAGAAGGGCCCGTCGCCGGCCCCTTTTCGGGGCCGATGTCTGGCGAATGTTGTATCCTTCCCCACGGTCGCGGGCCGGTCTTTCCCGCACCGTCGGCAGTTCCTCCCCCGGTAGTTCTCAGGTGGTTTCTCTGCTTTGCTCCCTAAGATCTTCATTTCATTAAGGATTCGCTTCTGCGCGCGTGTCGGTGTGCGCGCTAAGTCTTTGTTCTGATTCGAGAATCCCGGTTTGTTGCCCCGCAGCGAGCCTTGACCCGCGAAATTGCTTCCTCTAAAGTGGGAAATAGTGTGAGGAAGTGTATTTTTGTGTGAAATTGAGCCCCTCCCGTGGGATGATCCACAGGGTCGGGAAATGAGCGATTCACGCAGAGTGCCGGCCAGGCAGAAGCCGGTCGGGACCGGGGGGCGAGCTTGTTTCAGGGAGCATCGGCGCTCTCGCTGGATGCCAAGGGGCGGATGTCCATTCCGTCGCGGCACCGGGAAGCGCTGCAACAGCAGGCCGAGGGCCGGGTGACGCTGACCAAGCACCCGGACGGCTGCCTGCTGCTGTTTCCCAGGCCCGAGTGGGAAGTTTTCCGGGAACGGATTGCGGCGCTGCCGATGGATGCGCACTGGTGGAAGCGCATCTTCCTGGGCAACGCTGCCGACGTGGAGATGGACGGCGCAGGCCGCGTGCTGATTGCACCGGAGCTGCGCGGTGCCGCCATGCTCGACAAGGAAGTCATGCTGCTCGGCATGGGCAGCCATTTCGAAGTCTGGGATGCCGCGACATACGCCGCCAAGGAACAGCAGGCGATGGCGCAAGGCATGCCGGAAGCATTGAAGAATTTCTCTTTCTGACAAGGTCATGAGTCCTACCGGATCGCCGGCAACCCCCGCCCTGCGCCATCGCACCGTGCTGCTGGACGAGGCCGTCGAGGCGCTGGTCTGGCGCCCGGACGGCGCCTACGTGGACGGCACCTTCGGCAGGGGAGGGCACAGCCGGGCGGTTCTGGCCCGGCTGGGGCCAGACGGGGCGCTCGTCGCATTCGACAAGGACCCAGCAGCAATCGCAGAAGCGGGCACCATCCAGGATGCCCGCTTCTCCATTGAGCACGAGAGCTTTGCAGCCATGGGCGAGCGCCTGGCCGGGCGTGGCCATGTGGCTGGCGTGCTCCTCGACCTGGGGATCAGCTCGCCCCAGATCGACGAGGCGGCGAGGGGGTTTTCCTTTCGTTTCGAGGGCCCGCTGGACATGCGCATGGACACCACGCGCGGCATCACTGCCGCCCAGTGGCTGGCGCAGGCGGAAGAGCATGACATTGCCAGGGTGATACGAGACTATGGGGAAGAACGGTTTGCTGTACAGATTGCAAAGGCGATTGTTGCTCGCCGGCGCGAACCCGGCGATGGCGGACCTCTCGCCACTACTGCCGACCTTGCCGCGCTCGTGGCGAAAGCCGTCAAAACACGCGAGAAGGGTCAGGACCCTGCGACCCGCACCTTTCAGGCTCTACGGATTCACATCAATCAAGAGCTTGAGGACCTCGAAAGAGGGCTGAAGGCCGCCTATGACCTGCTGCAGGTAGGGGGCCGCCTCGTGGTGATCAGCTTCCATTCGCTGGAGGACCGCATCGTCAAGCGGTTCATGGCGGCGCACGCCCGTCCCCAGCAGGATGCCGATCCGGCGCTGCGCCGCGCGCCGCTGCGCGCGGCCGACCTGCCGCAGCCGACGCTGCGCCTGCTGGGCCGCGTCAAGCCCGGCGCGCAAGAGGTTGCCGACAACCCGCGCGCGCGCTCGGCCGTGATGCGCGTGGCCGAGAAGCTGGCGCCGGCCGTACCGGGCCAGGGAGGCCGGCCGGCATGAACCGCCTGACCTTCTTCCTGCTCGCCGCGCTGATCTTCTGCGCGCTCTCGCTGGTGAGCGCGCAGCACCAGGCGCGCACGCTGTTTGTGGCGATGGAACGCGCACAGTCCGAGGAGAAGCAGCTCGACGTCGACTGGTCGCGGCTGCAATACCAGCAAAGCGCGCTGGGCAAGAGCGCGCGCATTGCGGAGGCCGCGCGTACCCAGCTGCACATGGCGCCGGTCATGGCGGGCAGGACCCAGTACCTCTCGGGTATCGTGCTGCCGCAGGCGGCGCCGGCACCCGCGGCGGCCGCATCGGCTCCCGCCGGGGAGGAACGTCCATGAACATGCCCCGCAACGGCGCCCCCTCGCGCAACCGCCCGAACAATTCGCGTCCGCGCACCGGCCAGTTCTCGGCCAGCCCCGTGCTGGGCCTGCGCCTGCCGATGTGGCGCTCCAAGTTCGTCGTGTTCCTGATGTTCGCTGCGTTCGTGGCGCTGGCCGTGCGCGCGCTGTGGATCCAGGGCCCGGGCAACCAGTTCTATGAAGCGGAAGGCAAGAAGCGCTTCCAGCGCACGCTCGAGCTTCCCGCCACGCGCGGCAAGATCCTGGACCGCAACGGCCTGGTGCTGGCCACCAGCCTGCCGGTCAAGGCGATCTGGGCCGTGCCCGAAGACGTGCCGAACCAGGTCGAAGCCGCCAAGATCCGCCAGCTCGCGAAGCTGCTCGACATGTCCGAGAAGGACCTCGGGCGCAAGCTGTCGGAGGACAAGAGCTTTGTCTACCTGAAGCGCCAGGTGCAGCCGGACGTGGCGGAGAAGATCGCCGCGCTCAAGATCGAAGGTATCCACCAGACCCGCGAATACAAGCGCTTCTACCCGGAAGGGGAGGCGATGGCGCACATCGTCGGCTTCACCAATGTCGAGGACCGCGGCCAGGAAGGCGTGGAGCTCGCGCGCGAAGCCGGCCTGGCCGGGCGCGCCGGCGCGCGCCAGGTGATCAAGGACCGCCTGGGCCGCGTGGTCGAGGACGTCGGCATCATCAAGACGCCGCGCGACGGCGCCGACATGCAGCTGTCGATCGACGCCAAGATCCAGTACCTGGCCTACAACGAACTGAAGGCGGTGGTCGAGCGCAGCAAGGCCAAGGCCGCCAGCGCGGTGGTGCTCGACGCCCAGACCGGCGAGGTGCTGGCGCTGGCCAACTGGCCGACCTACAACCCGAACGACCGCACCCGGCTGTCGGGCGAGCAGCTGCGCAACCGCGTGCTGACCGACACCTTCGAGCCGGGTTCGATGATGAAGCCGATCTCGATCGGCCTGGCCCTGCAGCTCAAGCGCGTGACGCCGTCGACGGTGATCATCACCACCGGCAAGTACAACTTCGAGGGCGCCACCATCAGCGACACCCACAACTACGGCGCGCTGACCGTGGGCGGCGTGATCCAGAAGTCGAGCAATATCGGCACGACCAAGATCGCGATGATGATGAAGCCCCAGGAAATGTGGGACATGTTCACCAGCGTGGGCCTGGGCCAGGCGCCGAAGATCGGCTTCCCGGGCGCCGTGGCGGGTCGCGTGCGGCCGTACAAGAGCTGGCGCCCGATCGAGCAGGCCACCATGTCCTACGGCTATGGCCTGTCAGTGTCGCTGTTCCAGATGGCGCATGCCTACACGATCTTCGCCCATGACGGCGAGATCATTCCCGTGTCGATGTTCCGCACCAACGGCCCCGTCTCCGGCGAGCGCATCCTGTCGCCGCAGGTCGCCCGCGACGTGCGCGCCATGCTCGAAACCGTGACCGCGCCGGGCGGCACCGCGCCGGAAGCGCAGGTGATGGGCTACCGCGTCGGCGGCAAGACCGGTACCGCGTACAAGCACGAAGGCCGCGGCTACAACCGCAGCAAGTACCGCGCCTCGTTCATCGGCCTGGCGCCGATGTCCAACCCGCGCGTGATCGTGGCCGTCAGCGTGGACGAGCCGACCGCCGGCAGCCACTACGGCGGCGCCGTCGCCGGCCCGGTCTTCGCCGCCATCACCGGCGGCACGCTGCGCGTCCTGAACGTCCAGCCCGATTCGCCGATCCGCCAGCTGGTGGTCAGCGACAAGGTGCAGGAAAGCGAACCGTGGAGCTCGACGCAATGACGGCCAAGCCGCTGCTCCCGCTCGAGATCGCCGCACAGGCCAGCGACGCGCTGGCCTGGCTGCGTACCAAGGTGCCGGCCAATGCGCAGCTGACCGGCGACACGCGCCGGCTGGCGCGCGGCGATGTCTTCTTCGCCTACGTGCTCGGCAATGAACGCCTGTCCACCGACGGCCGCCCGCATATCGCCCAGGCCATCGCCGCCGGCGCTGGCGCCATCGTCTATGAGGCCGATGGCTACGACTGGACCTTCGGTGACACGGTCCCGCACCTCGCGCTGGAGAACCTGCATCAGCTGGCTGGTCCGATCGCAGCCGGCTGGCACGGCAATCCTGCGCGCGGGCTCGCGGTGACCGGCATGACTGGCACCAACGGCAAGACCTCGTGCAGCCAGTGGCTGGCGCGGGTGCTGCAGGCCACTGGAACGCCGTGCGCGACCATCGGCACGCTGGGCACCGGTTTCCCGGATGCGCTGCAACCCACCGGCTTCACCACGCCCGACGCCGTGCAACTGCAGGCGAGCCTGGCCAGCCTGCACGACGCCGGCGCACGCGCGGTGGCGATGGAGGTCTCCTCGCACGGACTCGAGCAGGAGCGCGTGGCCGGCACGCATTTCTCGGTGGCGGTCCTGACCAACCTGACGCAGGATCACCTCGACTACCACGGCACCATGGCCGAGTACGAGGCCGCCAAGGCGCGCCTGTTCGGCTGGGATGGCCTGCGCACTGCGGTGATCAATCGTGATGACGGCATGGGCCGGCGCCTGCTGGCGTCCAACGGCGCAGCCGTCCGGGCGCCGCACGTGATCGAGTACGGCATCGACGGCCCGGCGGGCGCGTCGGTCAGCGGCGCGCGCGGGCAGTGGGTGCGTGCCACCGGCGTCCGCGCGACGGCGACCGGCACCGCTTTCCATATCGATGGCAGCTTCGGCAGCGCCGACGTGGCGACGCCGATGATCGGCGCGTTCAATGTCAGCAACCTGCTCGCGGTGTTGGGCGCGGCGCTGGCCAATGGCGTGGCATGGGATGCCGCGCTGACCGCATTGCGCGCACTCGCGCCCGTGGACGGCCGAATGGAGCTGTTCGGCGCCCACGGCGGCCAGGACAGCCCGCTGGCCGTGGTCGACTACGCGCACACGCCCGACGCGCTCGAAAAGACGCTCGAAGCGTTGCGCCCGGTAGCCCAGGCGCGCAATGGCCGCCTGTGGTGCGTGTTCGGCTGCGGCGGCGACCGCGATCCGATCAAGCGTCCGCTGATGGGCGCGGTGGCGGAACGCCTGGCCGACGAGATCGTGCTGACCAGCGACAACCCGCGCAGCGAGGAGCCGCAAGACATCCTCGACGCCATTGCCGACGGCATGGTCGATCGCGCGCGGGGGCGCCAGATCGAAGATCGCGCCGCCGCCATTCTTTATGCAATCAAGCACGCGGCCAGTGCCGACGTGGTGCTGGTGGCCGGCAAGGGCCATGAAGCCACGCAGGAGAGCCATGGCCGCAAGCGGCCGTTCTCGGACCGCGAGCACGTACGCCTGGCCCTCGCCGCGCGGGGGGTATCGGCATGAGCCATCCAGTGATGACCAGTTTGCAGGAAGCCGCCGGCTGGATTGCCGGCGCGCGTGTATTGGGCGATGGCGCGCAGGGCTTTGCCCGCGTGCATACCGACAGCCGCACGGTCGAGCCGGGCGACTTGTTTGTCGCCCTCAAGGGCGAGCGTTTCGACGCGCATGATTTCATTGCCGACGTGGTCGCGCGCGGCGCTGTCGCCGTGCTGGTGAGCCGCGAGGTCGATGCCGGCGTGCCGGCGATCGTCGCGCCGGACACGCGCATCGCGCTCGGCGAACTCGGCGCCGGCTGGCGCCGCCAGTTCACGCTGCCGGCGGTTGCGGTGACGGGCAGCAACGGCAAGACCACGGTCAAGGAAATGATCGCGGCCATCTTCGCCGCGGCCGTGGGCGAAGACCAGCGCCTGGCGACCGGCGGCAACCTGAACAACGACATCGGCCTGCCGCTGACGGTGCTGCGCCTGCGCGCGTCGCACCGGCTCGCCGTGCTCGAACTCGGCATGAACCATCCGGGCGAGACGGTCTACCTGGCCGGCATCGCCCAGCCGACCGTCGCCGTGGTTACGAACGCCCAGCGCGAGCACCAGGAATTCATGGTCAGCGTGGAAGCGGTGGCCCACGAGCACGCAGCGGCCATTGCCGCGCTGCCCGCCGACGGCGTGGCCGTGTTTCCGCTCGACGAGGAAGGCGGTGGCCAACACGCCGCGGTGTGGCGCAACGCTGCCGGAGCACGCCGCGTGCTGAGCTTCGGCACCACGCCGAAGGCTGACGTGCATGCCACCATGGCATTGGTCGACGGAGTACAGGTGATGCAGGTCCGTGCGCCGGGCCATGCCTTCGAAGTTCGCCTCGGACTGCTCGGCACGCACAACGTGCGCAATGCGCTAGCGGCAACGGCCTGTGCGCTGGCGGCCGGCGTGCAGGTTCCGGCGATCCAGGAAGGCCTGGCGGCGTTCAAGCCCGTCAAGGGCCGCCTGCAGGTCAAGCACACGCCGGGCGGCACCGTGATCATCGACGACACCTACAACGCCAACCCCGACTCCATGCGCGCCGCCATCGACGTGCTGGCCGGGTTTGCCGCGCCGCGCTTGCTGGTGCTGGGCGATATGGGCGAAGTGGGCGATCAGGGGCCGGCCTTCCACACGGAGATCGGCGCCTATGCGCACGCGTGCGGCATCGAGGCGCTGTGGGCGATCGGGGAACTCGCTCCGCACGCCGTGCAGGCATTCGGCGCGCAGGGCAGGCATTTCGGCCGGGCGGAGGATCTCGTCCGGGCGCTGGAGGAAGACGCAGGGGGCATGGTGGCCGGGGCTGGCGCCGTGCTGGTGAAGGGATCGCGCTTTATGCGCATGGAACGGATGGTGGATGCGCTGGTCGCAAACACTTCCGCAAACTAAGTAAGAAGACACGATGTTATTGGCTCTGGCCCAGTGGCTGCAAAACGATTACAGCTTCCTTCGGGTCGTCAACTACCTGACCTTCCGCGCGGTGATGGCAAACCTCACCGCGCTGGTGATCGGCCTGGCGGCTGGTCCGTGGGTCATTCGCAAGCTGACCGAACTGAAGGTTGGCCAGGCCGTGCGCACGATCGGCCCGCAGACCCACCTGGTCAAGTCCGGCACGCCGACCATGGGCGGCGTGCTGGTGCTCGTCTCCATCGCCATCTCGACGCTGCTGTGGTGCGACTGGGGCAACCGCTTTATCTGGGTGGTGATGCTGGTCACCTTCGGCTATGGCGCCATCGGCTGGGTCGACGACTACCGCAAGGTGGTCTATCGCGACCCGCGCGGCATGTCGAGCCGCGAGAAGTTCTTCTGGCAGACGCTGATCGGCCTGGTGGCTGCCGTCTACCTGGCCTTCTCGGTCTCGGAAAGCAGCAACGTCCGGGTCTGGGAACTGTTCCTGAACTGGGTCGAGGGCGGGCTGTCGCTGGACATGCCGTACAAGTCCAACCTGATCGTGCCCTTCTTCAAGGAAATCAGCTACCCGCTGGGCGTGGCCGGTTTCATCGTGCTGACGTACCTGGTGATCGTCGGGTCGAGCAATGCGGTCAACCTGACCGATGGCCTCGACGGCCTGGTGATCATGCCGGTCGTGCTGGTCGGCGGCGGCCTGGGCGTGTTTGCCTACGTGATGGGCAGCTCGGTCTACAGCAAGTACCTGCTGTTCCCGCATATCCCGGGCGCGGGCGAACTGCTGATCTTCTGCTCGGCACTGGCCGGCGCGGGGCTGGCCTTCCTCTGGTTCAACGCGCACCCGGCGCAGGTGTTCATGGGCGACGTCGGCGCGCTGGCGCTGGGCGGCGCGCTTGGCACGGTGGCCGTGATCGTGCGGCAGGAGATCGTGCTGTTCGTGATGGGCGGCATTTTCGTCGTGGAAACCGTGTCGGTGATGCTCCAGGTCACGTGGTTCAAGATCACCAAGCGCCGCTATGGCGAAGGCCGACGGCTCTTCCGCATGGCGCCGCTGCACCACCATTTCGAGCTGAGCGGCTGGAAGGAGACGCAGGTCACCGTGCGCTTCTGGATCATCACCATGCTGCTCGTGCTGATCGGGCTGTCGACGCTGAAGCTGCGCTGATGCGGGCGCGGATTATTTAGACAACAGGACTACTGAACTCAAAAGGCGGGAATACGAAGTGTTTGGCGAGCTGCAAAAACCTCATGTGCTGGTACTGGGCCTCGGCGAGTCGGGGCTTGCCATGGCGCGCTGGTGTGGCCTGAACGGCTGCGCGGTGCGCGTGGCCGACACGCGCGAGGCCCCAGCCAACCTTGTCTTCCTGCAAGCCGAGTTGACCTCGGCCGAGTTCGTGGGCGGCGCATTCACCGAAAGCCTGCTCGACGGCATCGGCATGGTGGCGATCAGCCCGGGCCTGTCGCCGCTCGAGGCCGACACCGGCGCACTGCTGGCTGCCGCGCGTGCGCGTGGCATCCCCGTGTGGGGCGAGATCGAACTGTTCGCGCGCGCGCTCGCGCACCTGCAGGCCGAGTCCGGCTACGCGCCGAAGGTGCTGGCGATCACCGGCACCAACGGAAAGACCACTACCACGGCGCTGACCGGCCGGCTGGTCGAGCGGGCGGGCAAGAGCGTGGCGGTTGCGGGCAATATCAGCCCGTCGGCGCTGGACAAGCTGTCGGCCTGCATCGCCTCGGTCACGCTGCCGGACGTGTGGGTGCTCGAGCTGTCGAGCTTCCAGCTCGAAACCACGCACACGCTGGTGCCGCACGCGGCGACCGTGCTCAACGTCACGCAAGACCATCTGGACTGGCATGGCTCGATGGAAGCCTATGCCGCGTCGAAGGCGCGCATCTTTGGCCCGGCCGGTACGGCCTGCGTGCAAGTGCTGAACCGCAATGACCGCCTGACCATGGACATGGCCCGTCCGGGCACGGCGCCGGTGACGTTTGGCACCGACCTGCCCGAGACGCCTGGCAGCTTTGGCGTGCTGCGCGAGGGCGGCATGCCCTGGCTGGTGCTGGCCGAAACCGATACGGAAGCGGAAGCGGAGAACAAGCCACGCCGCCGCAAGGCCGCCGCCGAGCAGGAAGCCGTGCCGGTGCGCCACAAGCGCCTGATGCCGGCCGATGCGCTGCATATCCGCGGCATGCACAACGCCACCAACGCCATGGCGGCGCTGGCGCTGTGCCGCGCCATCGACCTGCCGCTCAACGCGCTGCTGCACGGCCTGCGTGAATACCGCGGCGAGCCGCACCGCGTGGAATGGGTCGCGACCATCGATGACATCGAATATTTCGACGACAGCAAGGGCACCAACGTGGGCGCCACGGTGGCCGCGCTGTCGGGCCTGGACAAGCGCGTCGTGCTGATCGCCGGCGGCGAAGGCAAGGGCCAGGATTTCTCGCCGCTGGCCGCGCCGGTGGCGCAGTACGGGCGTGCGGTGGTGCTGATCGGCCGTGCCGCCGGTGAACTGCGCGCTGCCCTGCAGGGCAGCGGCGCGTCGCTGGTGGATGCCGCCACGCTGGAAGAAGCCGTCAACAAGGCTGCGGAGCTGGCAGAGAGCGGCGATGTCGTGCTGCTGTCGCCGGCGTGCGCCAGCCTGGACATGTTCCGCAACTACGTGCACCGCGCCGAAGTGTTCCGCGCCGCGGTGGAAGAACTGGCCCTGTCGCGGGGGATCATGCCATGAGTGACTCGCAGGTCAAGCGCAGCGGTTTTATCGGCGCCACCATCGGCAACGCCTGGGGTGGCCTGCGTGATGCGGTATCCGGCGTCAAGCCGACCCGCTCGCGCATGATGGAGTACGACCAGCCCCTGCTGTGGGTGGCGATCGTGCTGCTCGCGCTCGGCCTGGTGATGGTCTACTCGGCGTCGATCGCGCTGCCGGACTCGCCGCGCTACGCCAACTATCGCGAAAGCCACTTCCTGGTCCGGCACCTGTTCGCGCTGCTGATCGGGCTGTCGGTCGGGCTCGCGGCGTTCCAGATTCCGGTCAAGGTGTGGGACCGCTACGCGCCCAAGCTCTTCATCATCGCGCTCCTTATGCTGGTGGTGGTGCTGGTGCCGTTCGTCGGCAAGGGCGTGAACGGCGCGCGTCGCTGGATTCCGCTGGGGATCATGAATTTCCAGCCGTCGGAGCTGATGAAGCTCGCGGTGGTGCTGTATGCGGCCAACTACACGGTGCGCAAGCAGGAGTGGATGCAGACCGTGGCCAAGGGCTTCCTGCCGATGGGCGTGGCCGTAGTGGTGGTGGGCATGCTGCTGCTGCTCGAGCCCGACATGGGCGCGTTCCTGGTGATTGCCGCGGTGGCCATGGGCATCCTGTTCCTGGGTGGCATCAACGGCAAGCTGTTCGCGGGGCTGGTCGGCGTGGCGGTCGGCGCGTTCGCGCTGCTGATCACGGCGTCGCCATGGCGGCGCGAACGGATCTTTGCGTACCTGAACCCGTGGGAAGAGAGCAACGCGCTCGGCAAGGCCTACCAGCTCACGCACTCGCTGATCGCCTTCGGGCGCGGGGAGTGGACCGGCGTCGGCCTGGGCGGGAGCATCGAGAAGCTGCACTACCTGCCCGAGGCGCACACCGACTTCATCCTCGCCGTGATCGGCGAGGAATTCGGCTTCGTGGGCGTGCTGGTCGTGATCATCCTGTTCTACTGGCTGGTGCGCCGCGCGTTCGGCATTGGCCGCACCGCGCTGCAGCTCGATCGCACCTTTGCCGGGCTGGTGGCCAAGGGCATCGGCGTGTGGATCGGCTGGCAGACCTTTATCAATATGGGCGTGAACCTCGGCCTGCTGCCGACCAAGGGCCTGACGCTGCCGCTGGTCAGCTATGGCGGCTCGGGCATCCTGATGAACTGCGTGGCGCTGGCGATCCTGCTGCGTATCGATTATGAGAACCGTGTGCTGATGCGCGGAGGGAAGGTATGACGCAGCAGCGCACCCTGCTTGTGATGGCCGGCGGCACCGGGGGACACGTGTTCCCGGGGCTGGCGGTCGCGCACGCGCTGCGCGAGCAGGGCTGGAAGGTGGTCTGGCTGGGCAACCGCACGGGCATGGAAGCCACGCTGGTGCCCAAGCACGATATCCCGATGGAGTTCATCCAGTTCGGCGGCCTGCGTGGCAAGGGGCTGGTGACCAAGTTCCTGCTGCCGCTGAACCTGCTGCGCGCGTTCTGGCAAAGCCTCGGCGCGCTGCGCCGTGTGCGTCCGAGCGTGGTGCTGGGCATGGGCGGCTATATCACGTTCCCGGCGGGCATGATGGCGTCGCTGCTCGGGCGCCCGCTGGTGCTGCACGAGCAGAACTCCATCGCCGGCCTGGCCAACAAGGTGCTGGCCAAGGTGGCAGACCGCGTGCTGTGCGCGTTCCCGGACACGTTGCCCGGCAGCGAGTGGACCGGCAATCCGGTGCGCGACGAAGTCGCCCATATGGCCGGGCCAGAGGCACGCTATGACCAGCGCACCGGTCCGCTCAACGTACTGGTGGTAGGCGGAAGCCTGGGCGCCGCGGCGCTCAACGAGGTCGTGCCGAAGGCCATCGCCATGCTGCCGGAAGCGCAGCGTCCGGTGGTCACGCATCAGGCCGGTGCGAAGCAGATCGACACGCTGCGCGCGAACTATGCCGCCGCGCAGGTGTCTGCACAGACCGTGCCTTTTATCGACGACATGGCGAAGGCGTATGCCGACGCCGATCTGGTGATCTGCCGCGCGGGCGCGATGACGGTTTCGGAAGTGGCGGCCGCCGGCGTCGCGGCGCTGTTCGTGCCGTTCCCGCATGCGGTGGACGATCACCAGACGACCAACGCGGAATTCCTGGCGAAGCAGGGCGCGGCCCTGCTCGTGCAGCAAAAAGAACTGACGGCGGACGGGCTGGCGCAAACCATCGCCAGCCTGAACCGGCCGCAACTGAAAGACATGGCGCGCCTGGCGCGCGGACTGGCCAAGCCTGAGGCAACCCGGCGCGTAGCCGAGGTATGCAGTCAGATGGCCAGGGACTGAAGCCTAATACATGTAGTGACTCAATGAAGCATATCGTCAAGAACATCCACTTCGTAGGCATCGGCGGCGCCGGCATGAGCGGCATCGCGGAGGTCCTGCTGAACCTGGGCTACAAGGTCTCGGGTTCCGACCTGGGCAGCAATGCCGCCACGCGGCGCCTGGCCTCGCTCGGCGCCACGGTCATGCACGGGCATGACGCGGCCCATATCGCCGGCGCCAATGCCGTGGTGGTTTCCACCGCCGTGAGCGGCGACAACCCCGAAGTGCTGGCCGCCCGCGCCAAGCGCATCCCGGTGGTGCCGCGCGCGCTGATGCTGGCCGAGCTGATGCGCCTGAAGCAGGGCGTGGCCATTGCCGGCACGCACGGCAAGACCACCACCACGAGCCTGGTGGCCTCCGTGCTGGCTGAAGGCGGGCTCGACCCGACCTTCGTGATCGGCGGCCGTTTGAATTCCGCCGGCGCCAACGCGCGCCTGGGCACCGGCGACTTTATCGTGGCCGAGGCGGACGAATCCGACGCATCGTTCCTCAACCTGTTCCCGGTCATCGAGGTCATCACCAATATCGATGCCGACCACATGGACACCTACGGGCACGACTTTGCGCGGCTCAAGCAGGCGTTCATCGAATTCACGCAGCGTCTGCCGTTCTACGGCATCGCCGTGCTGTGCGTGGATGACCCGAACGTGCGCGAGATCCTGCCGTTCGTGTCCAAGCCCATCGTGCGCTATGGCTTTGCCGAAGACGCGCAGATCCGCGCGGTCAACGCGCGCGCGGTCGACGGCCAGATGCACTTCACCGTGCTGCGCCATCTAAACGGCCATTCGGAGCCGCCGCTGGACATCGTGTTGAACCTGCCGGGCCTGCACAACGTGCAGAACGCGCTCGCCGCGATCGCCATCGCCACCGAACTCGAAGTGCCCGATGCCGCCATCGTCAAGGCGCTGCGCGAATTCCACGGCGTCGGCCGCCGCTTCCAGCGCTACGGCGAAGTCGCCACGGCCGATGGCACCGGCACCTTCACGCTGGTGGACGACTACGGCCACCACCCGGTGGAAATGGCCGCCACGCTGGCTGCCGCGCGTGGCGCGTTCCCGGACCGCCGCCTGGTGCTGGCGTTCCAGCCGCACCGCTTCACGCGTACGCGCGATTGTTTCGAGGATTTCGTCAAGGTGCTCGGCACCGTTGATGCGCTGCTGCTGGCCGAAGTCTATGCCGCCGGCGAAGCACCGATCGTCGCGGCCGATGGCCGCGCGCTGACCCGTGCCCTGCGTGTGGCAGGCAAGGTCGAACCTGTATTCGTGGAGCAGATGGAAGAAATGCCGCAGGCCATCATGAGTGCCGCCCGGCCCGGCGATGTGGTCGTGACCATGGGGGCCGGCACGATCGGCGCGGTGCCGGGACAAGTGGTCTCGCACCAGCAGCCGCTGCAGGCGGGAGGTGCGGCATGAGCTTCGTTGCCAATCCCAAGATCGACCCGAAATCGCTCGGCAAGGTCGGCGTGCTGTTCGGCGGCCGCTCGGCCGAGCGCGAGATCTCGCTGATGTCCGGCAAGGGCGTGCTGGCCGCGCTGCAATCGCGCGGCGTGGACGCGCATGGTTTCGATCCGGCCACGCAAGGCGTCGCCGAACTGGCCGCGGCCGGCTTTGACCGCGTCTTCATCGCGCTGCACGGCCGCTACGGCGAAGACGGCACCATGCAAGGCCTGCTGGAGCAGCTCGGCGTGCCATACACCGGCAGCGGCGTGCTGGCCTCGGCGCTGGCCATGGACAAGGAAGCGACCAAGCGCCTGTGGATGACGCATGACCTGCCGACGCCGCGCTTTGCCATGCTGCACGCCGACACCGACTTCGATGCCGTGGTGGCCGACCTTGGCCTGCCGCTGATCGTCAAGCCGGCGCGCGAAGGGTCGTCGATCGGCCTGAGCAAGGTCACCGACGCGTCGCAGATGCGCGAAGCGTTCGAGAAGGCGGCCGCGCTCGACAACGACGTCATTGCCGAGACCTTTGTCGACGGCGCCGAGCTGACTTGCCCGCTGGTGGGGGAGGGCGCCACGGCCGAAGCATTGCCGGTGATCCGCATCGTCGCGCCGGATTCGAACTATGACTATCAAAATAAGTACTTTACTGACGATACCCAATATCTGTGTCCGTCAGGCCTGAGCGCCGAAGTCGAGCGCGAGGTGCAGCAACTGGCGGTGCAGGCCTACCGCGTGCTGGGCTGCCGTGGCTGGGCGCGCGCGGACGTGATGCTGCGCGCCGACGGCAAGCCTTTCCTGCTTGAAATGAATACCTCGCCGGGCATGACCGGCCATTCGCTGGTGCCGATGGCCGCGCGCGCGGCTGGCATCAGCTACGAGGATTTCGTCATGCAGGTGGTGGCTGCCGCAACGCTGGATCTGCATCCGAACGAACACTGGAAACCCGAATAACCCTGGCAAGACCGTACCGGACGAACTCGCACCATGTGGCACAACGCTCGCCTGCTCAACCTGATCGCCTCCGCGCTCTACGCGCTGGTGGCGCTGATGGCGCTCGCGGCCGGTCTGCTGTGGCTGGCGCAGCGGCCCGTGTTCGCCATCACGCATGTCGAGGTGGCGCCGATGGACGGCGGCGCGCTGCGCCACGTCAACGCGCCCAGCGTGCGCTCGAACGCAGTGGGCAAGCTGACCGGCAACTTCTTCACGCTGGACCTGAATGCGGCGCGCCAGGTGTTTGAGTCGGTGCCCTGGGTGCGGCGCGCCAGCGTACGGCGCGAATGGCCCAACGGGCTGACCGTCGAAGTCGAGGAACACGAAGCCCTGGGCACCTGGGGCCCCCCCGACAGCGGCAGGCTGGTCAACACCTATGGCGAAGTGTTCGTCGCCAACACGGCCGAGGCCGAGGAAGACGCCCAGCTGCTGGCGCTCGATGGTCCGCCGGACAGCGAAGGCGACGTGATCGAGAAGCTCGAGGTCATGCGCGAATGGTTCAAGCCGCTCAAGGCGGAGCCCATGGCGGTGGCGCTGTCCGGCCGCTATGCCTGGCGCACGAAGCTGTCGAACGGCATGGTCGTGGAGCTGGGCCGCGAGCAGAACGACGAAGAGCGTGCCGCGATGGAGCAGCGCGTGAAGCGTTTCGTTGCCGCGTGGCCGCAGGTCACCGAGCAGTGGGGCAAGCAGATCGACTACGTGGACCTGCGCTACCCGAATGGGTTCTCGATCCGCACCGCCAGCGCCCGGTTCCTGACCGACGCGCAGGCCGCGGCCGCGGCGAAAGCCAGGGCAGCAGGCACGGGAACCACAGCAACAGGTACTTCCAACAACAATCCGACGCGACTGAAGAGCAAGGCGGAGAAAACCCGATGAGCAAGGAATACAAGGACCTGTTGGTCGGTCTCGATATCGGCACCTCGAAGGTGGCGGCCGTGGTGGCGGAACTGCGCCCCGACGGCAGCTACGAGGTGATCGGGATGGGCCAGTCGGAATCCAAGGGTCTGAAGAAAGGGGTCGTGGTCAATATCGAGGCCACTGTGCAGTCCATCCAGAAGGCGCTCGAAGAGGCCGAGCTGATGGCCGACTGCAAGATTGCCGAAGTGTTCACCGGCATCGCCGGCAGCCATATCCGCAGCTTCAACTCCAGCGGCATGGTGGCCATCAAGGACAAGGAGGTCACGCAGACGGACGTGGCCCGCGTGATCGAGACCGCCAAGGCGGTCAATATCCCGACCGACCAGCAGATCCTGCACATCCTGACGCAGGAGTTCATCATCGACGGCCAGGAAGACGTGCGCGAGCCGATCGGCATGAGCGGTATCCGCCTGGAAGTGAAGGTGCATATCGTCACCGGCGCGGTCAGCGCGGCGCAGAACATCGTCAAGTGCGTGCGCCGCTGCGGCCTGGAAGTGCATGACCTGATCCTGCAGCCGCTGGCCTCGAGCCTCGCGGTGCTGACAGAGGACGAGAAGGAACTGGGCGTGGTGCTGGTCGACATCGGCGGCGGTACCACCGATATCGCCATCTTCAGCGAGGGCGCGATCCGGCATACGGCCGTGATCCCCATCGCCGGCGACCAGATCACCAACGACATCGCCATGGCGCTGCGCACGCCGACGCCGGATGCCGAGGACATCAAGATGCAGTACGGCATCGCCAAGCAGGCCATTGCCGATCCGGAAGACATGATCGAAGTGCCCGGCGTGGGCGACCGCGGCACGCGCACGCTGTCGCGCCAGGCGCTGGCGGCCGTGATCGAACCGCGCATCGAGGAACTGTTTTCGCTGGTGCACCAGGTGGTGCGCGAATCGGGCTACGAAGAGCTGCTGTCGTCGGGCGTGGTGATCACCGGCGGCACGGCGATGATGCCGGGCATGGTCGAGCTTGGCGAGGACATCTTCCTGAAGCCGGTGCGCGTGGGCGTGCCGGAATATCGCGGCAATTTGCACGAGGTCGTGAAGAGCCCGCGCTATGCCACGGTGATGGGCCTGCTACTTGAAGGACGCGTGCAACGCATGCGCGGACGCAAGGTTGCGGTGCAGAGCGGCTCGGTCAAGCAGGTGTGGGGCCGCATGAAGGAATGGTTTGTCGGCAACTTCTGACGCAAAGCTTGTCTGATGAAAAG
Source organism: Cupriavidus sp. C2SS-8b (assembly GCF_057073745.1). Taxonomy (NCBI): domain Bacteria; kingdom Pseudomonadati; phylum Pseudomonadota; class Betaproteobacteria; order Burkholderiales; family Burkholderiaceae; genus Cupriavidus; species Cupriavidus sp. C2SS-8b. The sequence continues at coordinate 3,116,336 of NZ_CP172716.1, read as the reverse complement.
GAAAGTCGCGCTGTCTTGACGATCGTGTCTACCACGGCAGAGATGGCGCGTTGATGGGAACAATTTCATTTAATCGGTTTCTTGTTCAGGAACCAGGGGTTGCGGCGGGGAGGCTGCAAAGTCTGGGGACTGATTTTTCTCGGAGGCAGTGATGGACTTTGACATGATCGAAACGGAAGTGATGGACGGCACCATCATCAAAGTGGTGGGCGTGGGCGGCGCGGGCGGCAATGCCGTGCAGCACATGATCAGCCGCGGCGTGCAGGGTGTGGAATTCATCTGCATGAACACCGACGCGCAGGCACTGAAGCGTTCGACCGCTTCGCGCGTGCTGCAACTGGGCAATTCCGGCCTGGGCGCTGGTGCCAAGCCGGAAGTCGGTCGTAACTGCGCCGAGCAGGCCCGCGAGCAGATCGCGGACGCACTGCGCGGCGCCCACATGGTCTTCATCACTGCCGGCATGGGCGGCGGCACCGGTACCGGCGCCGCACCGATCGTGGCGCAGGTGGCCAAGGAAATGGGCATCCTGACCGTGGGCGTGGTCAGCAAGCCGTTCGACTTCGAAGGCGCGCGCCGTGCCAAGGTGGCCGAACACGGTTCGAGCGAGCTGGAAAGCTCGGTTGATTCGCTGATCGTGGTGCTCAACGAGAAGCTCTTCGAAGTCATGGGCGATGACGCCGAGATGGACAAGTGCTTCCAGTGCGCGGACGACGTGCTGCACAACGCCGTGGCCGGCATCGCCGAAATCATCAACGTGGACGGCCTGGTGAACGTCGACTTCGAAGACGTGAAGACGGTGATGGGCGAGCAGGGCAAGGCGATGATGGGCACGGCCACCGTGTCGGGCGTGGACCGCGCCCGCCTGGCGGCCGAGCAGGCCGTGGCCAGCCCGCTGCTGGAAGGCGTGGACCTGTCCGGCGCGCGCGGCGTGCTGGTCAACATCACCGCCAGCCGTTCGCTCAAGCTGTCGGAAACCAAGGAAGTCATGAACACCATCCGCAGCTACGCCGCGGAAGACGCGACCGTGATCTTCGGTACGGTGTATGACGACGCCATGGGCGATGCCCTGCGCGTGACCGTGGTGGCCACGGGCCTGGGCCGTTCGGCCAAGAAGCAGCAGCCGATGACGCTGCTCAAGACCGGCACCGACAACATCCCGGTGCAGATGATGGCCGGCATGGCTGCCGCCGCCGTGCAGCACAGCTCGCCGGACTACAGCGGCCTGGATACCCCGGCCGTGTGGCGCAGCTCGCGTGAATCGGCGTCGGCCCACGTGGCCGCGCTGCAGGAGAAGGGTGTCGATACGTACGACATCCCGGCCTTCCTGCGCAAGCAGGCAGACTGAGCCGGGACGGCCGGATCCAGCATCGCAGGGCCGACCCCTGACGGCTTGCGCGTCCTTGTCGCAAAGCACGAGCGCTCCCTATCCGCGCGTGCCTTGCATGGACCGTGTAAACCGCCCGGGCTGCCGGTGATGCCGCGTCCGCGCTGAACCGCCTCCGTTCACATCCTGTCGCCGGGACGGGCGGCCGCTGGCCGCCTCCCGGACTGGTTCCCGCCCTCCCGGTCGGGATGTGCCGTCGTCCGCGCGGCGCGCTGCAAGGCGCGCCGCGCGGACGTTTTTGTAGCAAGCTGTATCGAATTGCCACCGGATGTCATCGGTCTTGGACGAGCGCGCCCGGGAGCCTATGATTGGCGGCAGGCTTTCCCCGCTTTCCCCTTCCTTTTGACAGGTTGCCAATCACCATGATCGCTGTCGGACAACGCGTCCCGGACGCCACGCTGCAAGAATTCTTCGATACCCAGAGCGAAGGCTGTTCGCTGGGTCCCAATGCGTTCCGCGTATCGGACCTGGTCAAGGGCCGCAAGATCGTGCTCTTTGCCTTGCCAGGGGCATTCACGCCGACCTGCTCGGCCAAGCACGTGCCTGGCTATGTCGCCGAGGCGCAGTCGCTGCGAGACGCGGGCGTGGACGAGGTCTGGTGCGTGTCGGTCAATGACGCCTTCGTCATGGGCGCCTGGGGCCGCGAGCAGCACACCGAAGGCAAGGTGCGCATGATGGCCGACGGAAGCGCAGAATGGACGCGTGCGCTGGGCCTGGACCAGGACCTCTCGGCGCGCGGCATGGGCGTGCGCTCCAAGCGGTACGCGATGGTGCTCGACGATGGCGTGGTGACCCACCTGCAAGTGGAAGCGCCGGGCGAATTCAAGGTCAGCAGCGCGGAATCCATGCTGGAGACGTTGCGCGGCTGACACAAATCCTCAGCTCTGTGTGCAGTATTTGCAACTTCGTGTGCCTCCATTAACACACCGACACAAAGAGGCTTAGCGGGATTTCCCTAGCAGTGGTAAAATCACTTAATCGACTAAGAAAACCTGATAGGTTTTAATAATATTGAGGCCGCCATGCTCAAACAGCGCACTATCAAGTCCCTGGTGAAGACGGTCGGTATCGGTCTGCACTCGGGTCGCAAAGTGACGCTGACCCTGCGGCCGGCCCCGGCTGGCACCGGTATCGTTTTCACCCGCGTGGACCTGCCCGAAGCCGTGGAAATTCCCGTGGCCGCCAGCGCGATCGGCGACACGCGCCTGGCGTCGGTGCTGCAGAAGGATGGCGCGCGCGTTTCCACGGTCGAGCATCTGATGTCCGCTTGCGCCGGCCTCGGCATCGACAACCTCTATGTCGACGTCGACGCCGAGGAAATCCCGATCATGGACGGCAGCGCGGCATCGTTCGTGTTCCTGCTGCAATCGGCCGGCATTGAAGAGCAGAACGCCGCCAAGCGTTTCATCAAGGTAAAGAAGGCCGTGGAAGTGCGCGAGGGCGACAAGCTGGCGCGCCTGGAACCGTTCTTCGGCTTCAAGCTGTCGTTCACGATCGACTTCCGCCATCCGGCGGTCGACAAGACTGGCCAGAACTTCGCGATCGACTTTGCCGACACCAGCTACGTGCGCGAGATCGCCCGTGCCCGGACCTTCGGCTTTGCGCATGAGGTCGAGGCGCTGCGTGAAATGGGCCTGGCCCGTGGCGGCAGCCTGGACAACGCGATCGTGCTGGACGAGCACCGCATGCTCAACAACGAAGAGCTGCGCTATGGCGACGAGTTCGTGCGCCACAAGATCCTGGACGCGATCGGTGACCTGTACGTCGTCGGCCATCCGCTGATCGCTTCCTATGTCGCGCACAAATCGGGCCACGGCCTGAACAACCAGTTGCTGCGCGCGCTGCTGGCAGACCAGGAAGCCTATGAACTGGTCACGTTCGACCGTGTCGAGGACGCACCCGCCGCGTTCCTGCCGCAGGTCCAGCCCGCGTTTGCCTGATTGCGGCAAGCGGTGGAAACAAAAAACCGGCCCTCAGGCCGGTTTTTTGTTTTTCGGATCTTGCCGATGATGCGACAGCAGGGTCTTCAATGCATCCTGCAGCGGCGATGGCGGCAAGCTGCGCGCCAGATCGTCCAGGCTGGCGAGCCCGACCGCCGACATCTGTCCGTTGGTCCGCGGCCGCACCACGGGGCCGGTGTCCCAGTCGCTGTGGCGCGTCGCCTCAGGTTGTACCCGTACCCGGATTGCCGTCACCTGCGAGCCCCGCTCCTGCAGGCGGGTCAGCAATGTCGGCACGACCTGGCGCACCCGCGCGGCGGCCGCGCCGTGCGCGGCCAGCAACAGCAGGACCTGTTCCTGTTGCGGTCCGCGGCCATCGCGCTTGACTCCGGCGACGGCAATGCCGTTGCGCATGGTCGGCGGCAGCAGCGACAGCACCTCCGCTTCCAGCGAGGCGAGTTCCCGCGCGGTCTGCATCAGCGCGGAAACCGGGCCGGCCTTGGCCAGCCAGTCGTTCAGGGGCTTGGCCGCCGGTGTCTGCAGGGCGTGGTGGGTGAACAGGCGCATGCGGGCATTCTAGCAAGCCGGCCCCTGGCGCGCCCCGGATTGCCGGCCCATGTGGAGGGCCAGCCACGCCCGCGGAAGCGCACTTCCGGGGGCCTCCGATTGAACCTTGCCGATCCATCCCGATCTGCAGATAAATCCACGTCCCGCCGGGACCCGCGCGGCTTTGGCACGACGGCACTTCCCGTCCCGGCCGCGACCCCGGCACATGATAAACTCGGCGTTTCGCGCCAATCTATCCATGCCTGGCACGGCTGGGGCCGCCCGTACGCGGGTCGCCGGACCGGTCCGCGCAGGTGAAAGCACTCGATGATCACGGGCCTTCTCAAGAAAGTCTTCGGCAGCCGCAACGAGCGGCTGATCAAACAATACCGCCGCACGGTGGAGCAGATCAACGCGCTGGAGCCCAAGTTCGAGCAGCTCTCCGACGACGACCTGCGCGGCATGACGGAGACCTTCCGGCAGCGCCACGCCGGCGGCGAATCGCTCGAATCGCTGCTGCCCGAGGCCTTTGCCGTGTGCCGCGAAGCGAGCAAGCGCGTCATGAAGATGCGCCACTTCGACGTGCAGATGATCGGCGGCATGGTGCTCAATGACAACAAGATCGCCGAAATGCGCACCGGCGAGGGCAAGACGCTCACCGCGACGCTGGCCGTGTATCTCAATGCCATCACCGGCAAGGGCGTGCACGTGGTGACCGTCAACGACTACCTGGCCCAGCGCGACGCCGAGTGGATGGGGCGCCTGTACAACTTCCTGGGCCTGTCGGTGGGCGTGAACCTGTCGCAGATGGCGCACGACCAGAAGCAGGCCGCGTACAACGCAGACATCACCTACGGCACCAACAACGAGTTCGGCTTCGACTACCTGCGCGACAACATGGTCTATGACCCGTCGCAGCGCGTGCAGCGGCCGCTCAACTACGCGATCGTCGACGAAGTGGACTCGATCCTGATCGACGAGGCCCGCACCCCGCTGATCATCTCCGGCCAGGCCGAGAACCAGACCGACCTCTACCAGCGCATGAACGGCATCCCCCGGCTGCTGGAGCGCCAGATCGGCGAGGAAAAGGCCGACGGCACGGGCGTGGAGAAGCCGGGCGACTATTTCGTGGACGAGAAGGGCCACCAGGTCTACCTGACCGAGGCCGGCCACGAGAAGGCGGAAGAGATCCTGGCCCAGCAGGGCCTGATCGGCGAGGGCGAGTCGCTCTACGCGCCGCAGAACATCACGCTGATGCACCACCTGTACGCCGCCCTGCGCGCGCACAGCCTGTTCCACCGTGACCAGCATTACGTGGTGCAGAACGACGAAGTCGTCATCGTCGACGAATTCACCGGCCGCCTGATGACGGGCCGCCGCTGGTCCGACGGCCTGCACCAGGCCGTGGAGGCCAAGGAAGGCGTGTCCGTCCAGCAGGAAAACCAGACGCTGGCGACCATCACCTTCCAGAACTACTTCCGCATGTACACCAAGCTGGCCGGCATGACCGGCACGGCCGATACGGAAGCCTACGAATTCCAGGAGATCTATGGCCTGGAAGTGGTGGTGATCCCGACCAACCGCCAGGCCCAGCGCAAGGACCTGCAGGACCAGATCTACAAGACCTCGACGGAGCGCTACGCCGCCGTGGTGCGCGATATCCGCGACTGCTTCGAGCGCGGCCAGCCGGTGCTGGTCGGCACGACCTCGATCGAGACGTCCGAATACCTGTCGGACCTGCTCAACAAGGAAAAGCTGCCGCACCAGGTGCTCAATGCCAAGCAGCACGAGCGCGAGGCCGAGATCGTGGCCCAGGCCGGCCGCCCGAAGATGATCACCATCGCCACCAACATGGCGGGCCGCGGTACCGACATCGTGCTCGGCGGCAATGTGGAGAAGCAGGCCGGGTTCATCGAGGTGGACGCGAACTTGTCCGACACCGACAAGGCTGCGCGCATCCAGCAGCTGAAAGACGAATGGCAGTCGCTGCACGAACAGGTCAAGTCCGCGGGCGGCCTGCATATCGTCGGCACCGAGCGCCATGAGTCGCGCCGTATCGACAACCAGCTGCGCGGCCGTGCCGGCCGCCAGGGCGACCCGGGCTCGTCGCGCTTCTACCTGTCGCTGGACGACCAGTTGCTGCGCATCTTCGCGGGCGACCGCGTGCGCGCCATCATGGAGCGCCTGAAGATGCCCGAGGGCGAGCCGATCGAAGCCGGCATCGTCACGCGCTCGATCGAGTCGGCGCAGCGCAAGGTCGAAGGCCGCAACTTCGACATCCGCAAGCAGCTGCTGCAGTACGACGACGTGGCCAACGACCAGCGCAAGGAAATCTACAAGCTGCGCAACGACGTGCTGGAAGCCAATGACGTCGGCGAAATGGTCAAGAACCTGCGCGAAAGCGTGCTGATCGAGCTGTTCCGCGAGCACGTGCCGGCCGAGACCATGGAAGAGCAGTGGGACATCACTGGCCTGGAAGCGCGCCTGCGCGACGATTGGGGCCTGGAGCTGCCGCTGGCACAGACCATCGAAGGCGCCCAGAGCATCGAGGACGAGCAACTCCTCGACATGATCCTGAAGGCCGCCGAGGAACGCTACGAAGGCAAGGTCGCCATCGTGGGCCGCGAATCGTTTGCCGGCTTCGAGCGCTCGGTCATGCTGCAGAGCATCGACACGCACTGGCGCGAGCACCTGGCCGCGCTGGACCACCTGCGCCAGGGCATCCACCTGCGCGGCTATGCGCAGAAGGACCCGAAGCAGGAGTACAAGCGCGAGTCGTTCGAACTGTTCGCGCGCCTGCTGGACGTGATCAAGAACGAAGTCACGCGCGTGACCTTCAACGTGCAGATCCAGTCGCCGGAAGAGCTGGAACAGGCTTCGGAGCAGATCGAGGAAGGCCTGTCGCACCTGGAGAACGTGCAGTACAAGCACGACGAGTTCGCCGAGGGCCGCGAGCCCGTGGAAGACGCGCCGTCGCCGCGCACGGGCGCCGCCGTGGCTGCTGCGGAAATGGCAGCGGCCGGGATGGCCAAGGTGGGCCGCAACGATCCTTGCCCGTGTGGTTCGGGCAAGAAGTTCAAGCAGTGCCACGGCAAGCTGAGCTGAGCCTGGCGCCAGCCGGACCATGCACGACAGCCCTGGCCGCCACGGCGCAAGGGGCGAAGAAGTAACGACATGCCCGCGCCAAGCGGGCATGTTCGTCTGACGACTGAACAGACAGATCAAGCAGGACTACAGGACAGGAACCGATATGCCCGTGAATCTTCCGCTGCCGCAGGCAGAAAACCTGAAACCCGTTGCCGGCGTCGAGCTCGGCTGGGCCGAGGCCGGCATCCGCAAGGCCAACCGCAAGGACGTGCTGGTCGTGCGCGTGGCGGAAGGCAGCACCGTGGCCGGCGTGTTCACGCGCAACCGCTTCTGCGCCGCCCCGGTGCAGGTCTGCCGCGAGCACCTCGCCGGCGGCAAGGGCATCCGCGCGCTGGTGATCAACACCGGCAACGCCAATGCCGGCACTGGCGAGACCGGCCTGGCCAACGCCCGCGCCACCTGCGACGCGCTGGCCGGCCAGCTTGGCATCGCTGCGCAACAGGTGCTGCCGTTCTCGACCGGCGTGATTCTCGAGCAGTTGCCGATGGACCGCCTGCTGGCCGGCCTGGCACCTGCGGTTGCCAACGCGAAGGCCGACAACTGGCTGGCTGCCGCCGAATCGATCATGACCACCGACACGCAGCCCAAGGCGGCATCGCGCACGGTGCAGATCGACGGCAAGACGGTCACGCTCTCCGGCATCAGCAAGGGCGCCGGCATGATCCGCCCGAACATGGCGACCATGCTCGGCTTTATCGCCACCGACGCGGGCGTGGCCCAGCCGGTGCTGCAGGCTCTTGTGTCGCATGCTGCCGACCACTCGTTCAACAGCATCACGATCGACGGCGACACCTCGACCAACGATTCCTTCGTGCTGATCGCCACGGGCAAGTCGGGCGCCGTCATCGATCGCGCCGAAGGCCCGGCCTTCGAAGCGCTGCGCGAGGCCGTCACCAGCCTGGCCCAGGAACTCGCGCAGATGATCGTGCGCGACGGCGAAGGCGCCACCAAGCTCATGACCATTCGCGTGGAAGGCGGCAAGGACGTGGCCGAGTGCCGCCAGATCGCCTATGCCGTGGCCCACTCGCCGCTGGTCAAGACGGCGTTCTTTGCCTCGGACCCCAACCTGGGCCGCATCCTGGCTGCCGTCGGTTATGCCGGCGTGGACGACCTCGATGTCGACCGCGTCAACCTGTGGCTCGACGACGTCTGGGTGGCCCGCGATGGCGGCCGCAACCCGGACTACCGCGAAGAAGACGGCCAGCGCGTGATGAAGCAGGCCGAAATCACCGTGCGCATCGCACTGGGCCGAGGCAACGCCGAGGCCACGGTGTGGACCTGCGACCTCTCGCACGACTACGTGTCGATCAACGCCGACTACCGTTCCTGATCATCCCCCCTGTTCAACGACGCTCCGCTGCTGCCATGTCTGACCTCGCCTCCCGCCTCGACAACTTCCTCGCCCGACTCGAACAGTGGCTGCCGCCGCAACTGACGGATGCGGACTGGCAGGAGGCGGTAGCGTTCCGCTGGCGCAAGCGGCAGAGCCTGTTCGGCAATATCGGCTACCTGCAGCCGGTGCGCCAGCTGCCGCCGATCCACCTCGATGACCTCAAGAACATCGAGCGCCAGAAGGACGCCATCGTCGGCAATACGCGCCAGTTCGTGAACCGGCTGCCGGCCAACAACGTGCTGCTGACCGGCGCGCGCGGCACCGGCAAGTCGTCGCTGATCAAGGCCTGTCTCAACGCCTTCGTCAAGGACGGCCTGCGGCTGGTGGAAGTGGACAAGAGCGACCTGGGCGACCTCGGCGATATCGTCGAGCAAGTCGCGCAGCGCCCCGAGCGCTTCGTGATCTTCTGCGACGACCTGTCGTTCGAGGACGGCGAATCGGGCTACAAGGCGCTCAAGTCGGCGCTGGACGGCTCGGTGGCCGCGCAGTCGGACAATGTGCTGGTGTATGCGACGTCCAACCGCCGCCACCTGCTGCCCGAGTATATGAAGGACAACGAGTCCTATCGCCATACCGAAGACGGCGAGATCCATCCCGGCGAAGTCGTCGAGGAGAAGATCTCCCTGTCCGAGCGCTTCGGCCTCTGGTTGTCGTTCTACCCGCCCAAGCAGGACGAGTACCTGTCCATCGTCGGTCACTGGCTCAAGCATTTTGGCTGCACCGACGAGGACATTGCCGCCGCGCGCGGCGACGCGCTGGTGTGGGCGCTGGAGCGCGGCTCGCGCTCGGGCCGCGTGGCCTGGCAGTTTGCGCGCGACTGGGGCGGCAAGCATGGCAAGCCGTTCATCGCCGACGTGGAGGGCGCATGACGCAAGCGCAGGCGCAAACGCAAGGCACGGCCACGCCGCGCAAGGTCACCGAGGTGGCCGTAGGCGTGCTGGTGCAGCCCGACGGCCGCTTCCTGCTGGCGCAGCGCCCGGGCGGCAAGCCGTACGAGGGCTACTGGGAATTCCCGGGCGGCAAGCTGGAACCGGGCGAGACCGTGGAAGCCGCGCTCGCGCGAGAACTCCATGAAGAACTGGGCCTCGATATCTCCGAATGCGTGCGCTGGCACGTGCTCGAGCACGATTACCCGCACGCCTACGTGCGGCTGCATTTCTGCAAGGTCACGGCCTGGCGCGGCGATCCCGTCGGACGCGAAGGCCAGGCCTTTTCGTGGCAGACCGTGCCGGTGACGGTCGAACCGCTGCTGCCGGCGACCATCCCGGTGGTCGAATGGCTCGGCGAAGAATCCCGGCCAGCCTGACAATCTGAGCAGTACCCGCGCCCCTGCGGTCGCGGCGCCCGTGATTGCGCCGACACAAAAACAGCAAGAAAGGAGCCCGTATGCTGCGTGCTGACCGCGTTGCCGACGATATTTCCCTGCCTGAGCTGACCCTGCGCGGCATCATCCTGGGGGCGCTGATCACGGTGGTGTTCACCGCCTCCAATATCTACCTCGGCCTCAAGGTCGGGCTGACCTTCTCCTCGGCGATTCCCGCAGCCGTCATCTCGATGGCGGTGCTGCGGCTGTTCCCAGGCGCCAATATCCTTGAAAACAACATGGTGCAGACGCAGGCCTCCGCCGCGGGCACCTTGTCGTCGATCATCTTCGTGCTGCCGGGCCTGGTGATGCTTGGCTACTGGCAGGGCTTTCCGTTCTGGCAGACGCTGTCGATCTGCGCGGCCGGCGGCATGCTCGGCGTGCTGTTCAGCATCCCGCTGCGCCATGCGATGGTGGTGCAGAGCGAACTGCCTTATCCGGAAGGCGTGGCCGCCGCCGAGATCCTGCGCGTGGGCAGCGCCGGGCAGGACACGGCGCCGGGCGCGAAGCAGCAGGGCACCGGACTGGCCGACCTGATGGCTGGAGGCCTCGTCGCAGGTGTGTTCAGCTTCGCGGCGGGCGGCCTGCGCCTGCTGGCCGAAGGCGCCAACCTGTGGCTGGCGGCCGGGACATCGGTGGTGCGCTTCTCGATGGGCTTCTCGCTCGCGCTGGTCGGCGCGGGCTACCTCGTCGGCATCGTCGGCGGCCTGGCCATGCTGCTCGGGCTGCTGCTGACTTGGGGCATTGCGGTGCCGTGGCTGACCGCCATCACGCCGCGTCCGGAGGGCGCCACGCTGCAGGCGTTCGGCACGATGGTGTGGAGCACGCAGGTCCGCTTCATTGGCGCAGGCACCATCGGCATCGCTGCGATCTGGACGCTGATCACGCTGGCGCGGCCGATGCTCGATGGCATCCGTGCGTCGCTTGGCGCGATCAAGGGCGCCGGAGCGGGCGGTGCGGACATGCCTCGCACGCAGAAAGACATGCCGGTGCGCTGGATCGGCATTCTGGCCGTCGTCCTGGCCCTGGTCCTGGCGGCCACGTTCGGCTATTTCATGATGCCGGCGCCGGTGGATGCCGGTGCGCGCTGGCAACTGGTGGCCTGCGCCGTGCTCTTTGCCTTCGTGTTCGGATTCCTGGTGGCCGCGGCCTGCGGCTACATGGCTGGCCTGGTCGGTTCGTCGGCCAGCCCGATCTCGGGCATCGGCATCATCGCGGTGATCCTGGTGTCGCTGCTGATCCTGGCGATCGGCACCGCCGACGGCCTGCTCGATACGCCGGAAGGCGGCAAGTTCGCGATCGCGCTGGCCATCTTCACAACCGCCGCCGTGCTGGCCGTGGCCACCATCTCCAACGATAACCTGCAGGACCTGAAGACCGGCTGGCTCGTGGGCGCCACGCCGTGGCGCCAGCAGGTGGCGCTGCTGATCGGCTGCGCGGTGGGCGCGGCAGTGATCCCGCCTGTGCTGGACCTGCTCTACAACGCCTACGGGTTTGCCGGTGCGCTGCCGCGCGCGGGCATGGACCCGGGGCAGGCGCTGGCCGCCCCGCAGGCCACGCTGATGACGGCGATTGCCACCGGCATCTTCACGCACAAGCTCAACTGGAGCATGATCCTGACCGGCATTGCGCTCGGCGTGGTGCTGATCGCGATCGACGAGATGCTGCGCCGCCGGGGCGGTACCGCGCGCCTGCCGGTGCTGGCCGTGGGCATCGGCATCTACCTGCCGCCGACGATCAGTTCGGCGCTGGTGGTGGGCGCCGTGCTGGCGTGGCTGCTGCTGCGCGCGGAGCGCCGCCGCGCGGTCGCACGTGGCGATGACGTCAAGCTGGCGCTGGAACATGCCGAACGCCGCGGTACGCTGCTGGCCTCGGGCCTGATCGTCGGGGAAAGCCTGGTCGGGGTGCTGCTGGCGGCCGTGATCGGCCTGTCAGGCAAGGACGCGCCGCTGGCCGTGGTGGGCGAGGGCTTTGCCGTGACGGCCGAATGGCTCGGCCTGGCGGTGTTCGTGCTGGTGTGCGTGGGGTTCTACCGCCGCGTGCTGGCCGCGGCGCACTGAGCGGTCGGGACGGTTCCGGTCGTCCCGGCTCAGTCGTCTTCGTCTTCCGGCAGGTCCGGCGATGGGGTTTCGCCGGGTTTGCTGCCGATCACGTACTTCTCGGACGCCCATGCGCCCAGGTCGATCTGCCGGCAGCGCTCGGAGCAGAACGGGCGGAACTTGTTTTCGGGAATCCATTCCACCTTGGTGCCGCAGGTGGGACATTTGACGACGGCAGGCATGACTTCAGAAATTGCAGAGCTTGAGCAGGAACGGGATGTCGGCGTCGACCGAACGCGGGCGCAGGTCGCCGTCCTGCTGCGTAAAGCGGACCCACAGCATGTACTTGTTGGCGCTCATCTCGGGGATAAAGGCCAGCAGCGAGTCATCGAGGTGCACCTGCATCAGCTGGTAGCTGCGGCCCGATAGCATCTGCTGGTAGCTGCCGCCCGTGGCGATCACCTTGCCGCTCTGGCCCGATTCACGCAGCAGGCGCAATACCGTCGATGTGCCGGCGCGCAGCGCCACCAGCGGCCTGGCCCATTTCAGGATATCGGCGCGGCGTTCCTCGGCCGGACGATGTTGCCAGGCATAGTAGGCCGGCAGGTCGAATTCGCAGGTGCCGCCCGGAATGATCGCGCGGCTGCGGATGCTGGTCAGCCACTCGTTGTCGGCCAGCAGCTGGCCCGCCTTGCCCACGGTCTGGTTGAGCATGGCAATGCCTTGCTCGATCTCGCCGATGACGGCGTCCAGCGCTTCCTGGTCGATCTGGGGATTGACGCGCAACGCGGTCAGCGCCTGGCGCTGGCGTTCCAGTTCCTTGATCAGGTCGGTCTTGAGGTCGGCGCGGCCGGCCACGTCGATGATCTCGAACAGCGTGGTCAGTGCGACATGGTGCTGCAGAGCGTGTTCCTGGCCGAGGAAGTAATCCAGCCGATCGAACAGGTCCTCCAGGCGCAGCAGCATCCTGATGCGTTCGTTGAAAGGATATTCGTACAGGATCAAGTGCTATGTCCGTGCAGCGCTGAGGCGGCGCTCCCGTGGGAGCGTCCCGGTGCGGGCGTGGCCCGGGGAACGTCAGGAATGCGTGGCAGCCGCGGCCGTCCACGCATTTCGCGTTAGGTTCCAGCGCATTCTATGCGAGACGGGCTGCGAGGACAATGCAATGTGCATCATGCGCCGAGCCCATGAGCAGAGCGGTGACTGCTTGTGCCCTGAATCAGGTGCGCGTGACGCCGGCGGCTGACAACGCGCGATAGGTCCGGTCCAGCAGGTCAACCTGCGCGGTGAGTGCCTCGACCTGCCCGTCGTTGTCGACCACATCGTTGGCCACGGCCAGCCGCTGCGCCCGCGTCGCCTGTTTCGCCATGATGGCCAGCACCTGCTCGCGGCTGAAGCCATTGCGCGCCATGACGCGCGCGATCTGCGTTTCCTCGGTGCAATCCACCACCAGCACGCGCCCGACGCGCTCGACCCATGCGCCGGACTCGACCAGCAGCGGCACGACGTAGATCAGGTACGGATGCTCACCGGCATCGGCAATGCTCTTGGCGCGGGCCGTGGTCAGTTCTCGGATCAGCGGATGGGTAATGCCTTCGAGCCTGGCCTTGGCGGCAGGGTCGGCAAAGACCAGCGCGCGCATGGCATCGCGGTTCATGGCGCCGTCCGCGCGCAGGCACTGCGGGCCGAAGGCCTCAACCAGCGCGGGAATGGCCTGCCCGCCCGGCGCGGTGATTTCATGGGCAAGCAGGTCGGTGTCGATGATGGCGGCGCCGCGCGCGGCGAACATGTCGGCCACGCGGGTCTTGCCGCTGCCGATGCCGCCAGTCAGTCCGATCTCCAGCATGTCAGGTTCCATGGGTGCAATGCCCGAACGATACCAGCTTGGCGCGCCGCAGGCCGCCGCTCACGGCGTCGGCAGCGGCAGCACGCCGGGCCCGAAGAACAGCACCAGCGCGCCGGCGCCGGCAATGAACGGTCCGAACGGGAACGGCGTGTCGCGGTCCTGGCGGCGCAGCGCGATGCTGGCCACGCCAAAGACCACGCCGACCACCGAAGACAGCAAGACCAGCGTCGGCAGCGCCTGCCAGCCGAACCAGGCGCCCAGCGCCGCCATCAGCTTGAAATCGCCATAGCCCATGCCTTCCTTGCCGCGCACCAGCTTGAACGCCCAGTAGGCGGACCACAGCAGCAGGTAGCCCGCCACGGCGCCGATCACCGCATCGGCAAGTGGCACGAACAGGCCGCCCAGGTTGAGCAGCAGCCCCAGCCACACCAGCGGCAGCGTGATCTGGTCGGGCAGCAACTGCGTGTCGGCATCGATCATCGTCAGCGCCAGCAGCGACCACAGCAGCACCAGCGCCGCCACGCCTTGCCAGGTCGGTCCGAAGTGCCAGGCGGCCAGCGCACTGAGCACGCCGCAAGCGAGTTCCACCAGCGGATAGCGCACGCCGATCGGCGCCTTGCACGACGAGCAGCGCCCGCGCAGGAAGAGATAGCTGATGACGGGAATGTTCTCCCACGCGGCGATGGCATGGCCGCAGTGCGGGCACGCCGAGCGCGGCACCATCAGGTTGTAGCGTTCGGGGTAGGGCAGGGGATCGCCGCGCAGTTCGGCGATGTAGTTGGCTTCGTCATACTCCATCATGCGCGGCATCCGGTGGATCACCACGTTCAGGAAGCTGCCCACCAGCAGGCCGAGGATGGCCGCTGCGGCGAGCAGGAACGACGGCGGCAGCGCGGCCAGCGCCGGCAGCACAGCGGAGCCGCCGGCGCGGAATACCGGATTTATCAATTACACCACCTGTCCCAGCTTGAAGATCGGCAGGTACATCGCCACCACCATGCCGCCGATGAGCACGCCCAGCACCACGATGATCAGCGGCTCGATCAGGCTCGAAATGGCCGCCACGGCGTCATCAACTTCTCGCTCGTAGAATTCGGCCACCTTGAGCAGCATGTTGTCGAGCGCGCCCGACTCCTCGCCGATCTGGGTCATCTGCAGCACCATGTTGTCGAACACGTGCGTGGCCTGCATGGCGTTGGTCAGGCTGGTACCGATGCGCACCGCCTGTTCGATCTCGCGCGTGGCGTCGTAGTAGACCCAGTTGCCGGCGGCGCCCGCCACCGACTCCATCGATTCCACCAGCGGCGTGCCGGCCGCGAACATGGTGGCGAGCGTACGCGTCCAGCGCGCGATCACGGCCTTGCGGAACAGGCTGCCGAAGATGGGCAGCTTCAGCATCATGCGGTCGGTGCTGCGCTGGACCTTCTCCGACTTCTTCAGGGCCCGTATATAGAGCGCAACGCCGCCCACCGGTATGCCAATGACGATGTACCAGTACGAGACAAAAAAGTCCGAGATGGCGATCACCACAAGCGTGGGCGCCGGCAGGTTGGCGCCGAAGCTCGAGAACACGCCCTTGAAGGCCGGGATCACGAACAGCATCAGGATCACGGTGACGGCAAAGGCCACGGTCAGCACCGCGATCGGGTAGATCATCGCGGACTTGATCTGGCTCTTCAGCGCGATGGTCTTTTCCATGTAGAGCGACAGGCGCTCCAGCAGGGAATCCAGGATACCGCCCTGTTCACCAGCGTCGATCAGGTTGCAGTACAGCGTATCGAAATAGCGCGGGTGACGGCGGAAGGCCTGCGCCATGCTGCTGCCGGATTCGATGTCGAAACGGATGTCCGACAGCAGTTGCGTGAAATTCGGGTTGGCGTGGCCGCGCGCGATGATGTCGATCGACTGCAGCAGCGGAATGCCCGCCTTGAGCATGGTTGAAAGCTGGCGCGTGAAATACGCAATGTCTTTCTGGGTAATCTTCTTGCCGCGCGCTGCCTTGCGCTTTTTCATCTTGACCACGGTGAGGCCCTGCTTGCGCAGGGTCGCCGTGACCTCGGCCTGGTTCTCGGCCCGCTGTTCCCCGGTGAACGTCTTACCTTTGCGGTCCTTGCCTTCCCACTCGAAGATGTACTGCGTAGGTGCCTTGCGTCCTGCTTTCGCGCGTGACGGCGCTGCCGCCCGTGCGCCCGCTGCTGGTGCGCGCGTTGCCATGATTGACCCCCGACATGAACGTCTGTTGTTTTACGTATTCGTTGTGGCCAGCACTTCTTCGAGTGACGTGACCCCCTGCTTGACCTTCAGCAAGCCGGCTTCCCGCAAAGATAGCACGCCGTCGCGGCGGGCCTGTTCGGCAATCTGCAGCGCCGTGCCGTGCGACAGGATGATCTGCTGCATCGCCTCGGTAATCGGCATGACCTGGTAGATGCCGCAGCGTCCCTTGTAGCCGCTGCCATTGCAGCGCTCGCAACCGACCGGGTGGTAAGGCTGCCAGCTGCCGTCGATCTGGCTTGCCTTGAAGCCGGCTTCGAGCAGCGCCTCGTTCGGGATCGAACCCGCGCGCTTGCACGTGCACAGCCGCCGCGCCAGCCGCTGCGCCGTGATCAGCAGCACGCTCGAGGCGATATTGAACGGCGCCACGCCCATGTTCATCAGGCGCGTCAGCGTGGTCGGCGCATCGTTGGTGTGCAGCGTCGACAGGACCAGGTGGCCGGTCTGGGCGGCCTTGATCGAGATGTCGGCGGTTTCCAGGTCGCGGATTTCGCCGACCATGATGATGTCCGGATCCTGGCGCAGGAACGAGCGCAGCGCCGCGGCGAAGGTCAGGCCGGCCTTGTCGTTGACGTTGACCTGGTTGATGCCGGGCAGCTGGATTTCGGCCGGGTCTTCGGCCGTCGAGATATTGATGTCGCCCTGATTCAGCAGATTCAGGAACGTATAGAGCGAAACGGTCTTGCCGCTGCCGGTCGGGCCGGTGACCAGGATCATGCCGTAGGGGCGCTTGATGGTGTCCATCAGCAGCGCCTTCTGTTCGGGCTCGTAGCCGAGCTGGTCGATGTCCAGCTTGTCGCTCGACGACTCCAGGATACGCATCACGATCTTCTCGCCGAAGAGCGTGGGCAGCGTCGACACACGGAAGTCCACTGCCTTCTCGACGATTTCCTTGGCGTCCTTGCCTTGCGGCAGCGGAATCAGCAGCTTCATGCGGCCGTCCTGCGGCACGCGCTTTTCAGAGATGTCCAGGCGCGACAGCACCTTGATGCGCGTGGCGATCTTGTCGCGGATATCGAGCGGCGGGCGTGCCACCTCTTGCAGTACCCCGTCCACGCGGAAGCGCACGCGGTAGAAGGTCTCGAACGGTTCGAAGTGAAGGTCCGATGCGCCACGGTGGAAGGCCTCGGTCAGCAGCTTCTGCAGGAAGCGCACGACCGGCGCGTCGTCGATGTCGCTGGTGGCGGTGCGATTGCGCTGCGCGGCGGCGGCCACCGGGTCGTACTCGATCAGCTTGCGCTCGGTGGACGTCCCGGGTGCGACGTCCTTGAGCGTGCCCGCGGCTTCCCCGGCGGAGCGCACATGCTTCATCAGCTTGTCGTGCTCCACCACCACGGTGTCGAGCGGCAGGTTGTACTTCTGCTTGATCGCGTCGAGCCCGGCCTGGTTGGACGGGTCGGAGATGCCCACCACCAGGCGGTTCTCGCGACGGCCAAGCGGCAGCAGCCGATGGGCGTGGAATTCGCGGTTGCCCGCCAGCGCGGGCGGAACCTTGTTCAGGTTGTACTGCGCCAGGTCGAGCAGCGGCAGCTGGTATTTATCCGCCGCGAACAGCGCAACGTCATGCGCGGTCATCGTGCCGCTGCCAACGATCTCGTCGATCAGCTGCGTCTTCTTTTCGCGCGCTGCCTGTTCCAACTGGGCGAGCAGCGCGGGCGCGATGCGACGGCTCTGTGCTAGGGCGAGACCAAGTGTCATGGCAGGAACCAGGTGGTGCAGGCGCCCGCGAGCGCCCGTCGGGGCCATAGGCCCCCGGATCGGCGCAGTTTGCCGCTGGGGTCACTTTTTGTAAAGGCGACAAAGGGCCATGTCGGCATTTGTGCGACAGGGGCGCAACCCTACTGGCGCGGGGAGTATGGAGAAGGGGAAGGTAAGACGGAACGGGCCGCGAGAATGCCGGCGCCAAAACAAAAAAGCCGCACATTGCTGTGCGGCTTTTTGCTGGCCGGAAACTGCGTGGCCATGAATTCTGGTCGGGGTGAGAGGATTCGAACCTCCGGCCTCTACGTCCCGAACGTAGCGCTCTACCAGGCTAAGCTACACCCCGAATTCTGACTTTGTTGCCCACCGTTGCCGGTCAGCAGCAAAGAACGTAAGTCTAGCAGCGTTTCTCCCGAATGGGAAGAGGGCTTCAGCGGTTTCAGGATTGCCGCTGCAGCGAGAACGCGCACAGCGCAATCAGCGTGTCTTTCAGATCCGAAGGCGGAAACTGCCGGGCGGCCTGTTCTGCGGCCTCGGCCTCGCGGCGCGCGGCTTCGAAGGTGACATCGAGCGCGCCGCTCGCATGGATGGCCGAAAACACCGCGTCGAAATGCTCGGTGCCGCCTTGCACAATCGCTTCGCGCGCCAGGGCGCGCTGCTCCGGCGTGCCGTGCTCCAGCAGATGCAGCAGCGGCAGCGTGGGCTTGCCTTCGCGCAGGTCGTCGCCGGCATTCTTGCCCATCTGCTCGGCGCTGGCGGTGTAGTCGAGCATGTCGTCGATCAGCTGGAACGCGGTGCCGATGCGGCGGCCGTACTCGGCTGCGGCTTCTTCCATGGCGGCGTCCGCGCCCGCGAGCACGGCGCCGAGCTGGGCCGCGGCCTCGAACAGCTTGGCCGTCTTGTAGCGGATCACCTGCAGGTAGCGCTCCACCGTGACGTCGGGATCGTGCATGTTCAGCAGCTGCAGCACTTCGCCCTCGGCGATCACGTTGGTCGCGTTCGACAGGATTTCCATGATGCGCATGCTGCCGGCATCGACCATCATCTGGAACGCACGCGAATAGAGGAAGTCGCCCACCAGCACGCTGGCGGCGTTGCCGAACACCGCATTGGCGGTCTCGCGGCCACGGCGCAGTTCGGACTCGTCGACCACGTCGTCATGCAGCAGCGTGGCGGTGTGGATGAACTCCACGACGGCGGCCAGCTCATGGTGGCGCTGGCCGTCATAGCCGAAGGCGCGGGCCGACAGCAGCAGGATGACCGGGCGCAGGCGCTTGCCGCCGGCGCTGATGATGTATTCGCCGATCTGCTCGATCAGGGGAACTTCGGAAGACAGCCGTTGACGGATGACTGCATCGACCGCGCGCATGTCTGCAGCGACCGGGGCAAGCAAGGCAGTGGCGGAAGGCTGGGTCAAGATGATCACCGTTACGCAAAACCGGACGATTATATGCGATGCCAACGTGGTTCACGCCAGTGTCCAGTCCCCGTTCGGGGGAGGCGCGGCCGCCGGGGTCTATAATTCGGGCATGAACAAGTCCACGTCCCGCCGCAGTGCCCGCCGCACGGCCTGGTGGGTGGCATTTGCCGCACTGGCGGGCTTCCTGCTGGCCGATCTGACCTGATCCACGCGTGCGCAGAAGTGCGCAAGGCGTCGCCGGACAGGCTATGTGCCTGTTTTCTTTGCGTTTTTGTCCAGCCTGGTTTATAGTTCTCGGTTTCCTCCGGTGGTTTTGCTCGTCTTGCGGGTATCGACCGGCGGGAGATAACCGGGCCGCACAGGCGTTGGCGGGCTGCTTGGCAGCATGCAAGCGCGACGTGCCGGCATTCGGCGTTTTATTCACATCCGAGAGGTTCGACAATGTACGCGGTCGTAAAAACCGGCGGCAAGCAATACAAGGTTGCTGCTGGCGAAAAACTTAAAGTAGAACAGATACCGGCAGACATTGGCGCAGAAATCACGCTCGACCAGGTGCTCGCAGTGGGCGCCGGCGACCAAATCAAGTTTGGTACGCCGCTGGTGAGCGGGGCTTCCGTCAAAGCTACCGTTATCTCCCAAGGTCGTCACGACAAGGTGAAGATCTTCAAGATGCGCCGTCGCAAGCACTACCAGAAGCGTCAAGGCCATCGTCAGAACTACACCGAGCTGCGCATCGAAGCGATCAACGCCTGATCATTCGAACGTAACCCGGTAAAGCGACAGGAGTAAGACATGGCACAGAAAAAAGGCGGCGGTTCCACGCGGAACGGCCGTGATTCCGAATCGAAGCGTCTGGGCGTGAAGGTGTTTGGTGGCCAGGCCATCAACGCCGGCGGCATCATCGTCCGCCAACGCGGCACCCGCGTGCACCCCGGTGACAACGTGGGCGTGGGCAAGGACCACACCCTGTTTGCACTGGTCGACGGCCACGTGCAATTCGCCGTCAAGGGCCCTGCCAAGAAGCAGCAAGTCAGCGTCGTTCCGGCGGCCTGATAACAGCCTTTGCAGCAAGAAGGCCCCGCAATGCTTGCGGGGCTTTTTCATTTTTGGCGACAATGCAAGTTGCCAATGCCGGTCGGTAGCCCGGTCCACCACGGAAACTCACTATGAAGTTCATCGACGAAGCCCGAATCGAAGCCATCGCCGGCAACGGCGGCAATGGCAGCGCCTCGTTCCGGCGCGAGAAGTTTGTGCCCTTCGGTGGTCCGGATGGGGGCGACGGTGGCCGGGGCGGCAGCGTGTTCGCCGTCGCGGACCGCAATATCAATACCCTGATCGACTTCCGCTACGCCAAGAAGCACGTGGCCCGGAACGGTGAAAACGGCCGTGGCTCCGATTGCTACGGCGCCGCCGGCGAGGACGTCACGCTGCGCATGCCGGTCGGCACGCTGATTACCGACATGGACACCGGCGAGCTGATCGCCGACCTGACCGAGCACGGCCAGAAAGTCTGCCTGGCCGAAGGCGGCATCGGCGGCTGGGGCAACCTGCATTTCAAGTCCAGTACCAACCGTGCCCCGCGCCAGCAGGTGGACGGCAAGCCCGGCGAGCGCCGCATGCTCAAGCTGGAACTGAAGGTGCTGGCCGACGTCGGCCTGCTGGGCATGCCCAACGCGGGCAAGTCGACATTCATTTCGCATATCTCCAACGCGCGCCCGAAGGTGGCGGACTATCCGTTCACCACGCTGCACCCGAACCTGGGCGTGGTGCGCGTCGACCACGAGCAGTCATTCGTGGTGGCGGACATTCCGGGCCTGATCGAAGGCGCGGCCGAAGGTGCCGGCCTGGGCCACCAGTTCCTGCGCCATCTGCAGCGTACCGGACTGCTGCTGCATATCGTCGACCTGGCGCCGTTCGATGAAGCGGTGGACCCGGTGGCGGAAGCGAAGGCCATCGTCAACGAGCTGAAGAAGTACGACGAAACGCTCTACGACAAGCCGCGCTGGCTGGTGCTGAACAAGCTCGACGTGGTGCCGGAAGACGAGCGCGCCACGCGCGCCAAGGACTTCATCAAGCGCTACAAGTGGAAAGGCCCGGTCTTCCAGATCTCCGCGCTCACCGGCGAAGGCTGCCGCGAGCTGATCTACGCGATCAAGGACCACCTGGCCGCGATCAAGGCCGAAGAAGCTGCCGCACTGGCCGAGCCCGACATCCGGCTCGACGAGCGGCGGCACAACGTCGACCAGGAAGGTCACGAGCAGTAAGCCAGCTTTTTTCCCTCGCCCATGCGGGGCGAGGAACCACAATTGGGGACGGAAAGAAATGCCCCCCGGAGACAGGATTTCTCGCCATGCAATCGGTCATTGCCCAGGCAAAACGTATCGTCGTGAAGGTTGGCTCCAGCCTGGTCACCAACGACGGCAAGGGGTTGGACTACGACGCCATTGCGCGCTGGGCGGCGCAGATCGCCAAGCTGCGTTCGATCGGCAAGGAAGTGGTGCTGGTCAGCTCCGGCGCCATTGCCGAAGGCATGCAGCGCCTGGGCTGGGTACGCCGTCCACGTGAAATCCACGAATTGCAGGCCGCCGCCGCCGTCGGCCAGATGGGGCTGGCGCAAGTCTATGAAAGCCAGTTCGGCCGCTATGGCATCCGCACCGCGCAGGTCCTGCTCACGCACGCCGACCTGGCCGACCGCGAGCGCTACCTGAACGCGCGCTCCACGCTGCTGACGCTGCTGTCGCTGGGCGTGGTGCCCATCATCAACGAGAACGACACCGTGGTCACCGACGAAATCAAGTTCGGCGACAACGACACGCTCGGCGCGCTGGTGACCAACCTGATCGAAGGCGATGCGCTGGTCATCCTGACCGACCAGCGCGGGCTCTACACCGCCGATCCGCGCAAGGACCCGAACGCCGAGTTCGTCGACGAGGCGCTGGCCGGCACGCCCGAGCTCGAAGCGATGGCCGGCGGCGCCGGCACGTCGATTGGCCGCGGCGGCATGCTGACCAAGATCCTGGCGGCCAAGCGTGCGGCCAAATCCGGCGCGCACACCACCATTGCCTCGGGGCGGGAGGCCAACGTGCTCGAACGCCTGGCGGCAGGGGAGGCCATCGGCACGCAACTGCTGGCCCCGACCGGGCGCCTGACCGCCCGCAAGCAGTGGATGGCGGATCACTTACAGCTGCGCGGCCGCGTGATGATCGATGCCGGCGCCGTGGAAAAACTGACCAGCGGCGGCAAATCCTTGCTGCCGATCGGCGTGGTCGAAGTGCAGGGCGAGTTCGCGCGCGGCGAGGTGGTGGCCTGTGTCGGGGCCGATGGGCGCGAAGTGGCGCGCGGCATCACCAACTATTCGAGCGCCGAGGCGCGGCTGATCGCCCGCAAGCCGTCGTCGGAAATCGAATCGGTGCTGGGCCACCTGAACGAGCCTGAGCTGATCCACCGGGACAACCTCGTGCTGGTCTGAACCGGCGTCACGATGCAAATAGAAAGGGCGATGCCGTGGCATCGCCCTTTTTCCTTCTGCCTGCAGAGGCTCAGCGCCGCGGGGCGTGGTCCTTCAGGTCGCGGACCATGGCATCCGGCGTGCCGGCCACTGTGCGGCCTTCGCAGAAGAAATCGGTCGCCAGCGTCGCCGCGTAGGCGTTGCGGGCCGAAGTCTGCATGCGGATCCAGTCTTCACGCGTTTCGCCGCGGTTGAGCTGCCATTCCTTGGCGCCCATCGGCAGTGTCGCGTAGATCTTGCGCTCGAACGCATCGCAGCGCAGGCCTTCGAAGTTCACGTTGCGGGCACCGGTCGTGCTGCTGATCACGACCGTGAAGCGCACCACATTGTCCTTGCCGACCGATACCGATTTGCTATCTACCGCGAAGGTGAGGTTGCCGGTGCCGTTGACCGAGAACGGGATCAGGTTCGCATCCTGCGGCAGCGGCGGCAGGATGGATTCTTCCTCCTTGAAGGTCTTGGGCTCGAACGGATTGATCCACTTCGATTCTTCTTCGGGCATTTGCTTGCCGGTGGTCTTGCAGCCTGCCAGTGCCAGGCAGGCGGCGGCGAGCAACAGGCCGGCAGCGGTCAGGCCGCCGCGGCGGCCCTGGCCGGTAACACGATTCATCAGGACTCCGTGTGGTTGGAAGCCGGCGCGGCCGGCAAAACTGCGGCATCTTCCGCTGCGCCCGCTTCGGCCGCCACCGCGGGCATGCCCTGGGTGACGGCTTGCTGCGGCCGGCGCTGCCCGCCGCCATGGCGGCCATGATGGACGCCATACGGGCTGAGCGGCACGCGCGAGTTCCGGTTCAGGAAGCGCGACAACTCGCCCAGCGCAAGCTGGTAGACGTCGCGCTTGAACTCGATCACCGCGTCCAGCGGCACCCAGTAGTCGCTCCACCGCCAGGCGTCGAACTCCGGATGGTCGGTGGCACGCAGGTGGATATCGCAGTCCCTGCCCGCCATGCGCAGCAGGAACCAGATCTGTTTCTGGCCTCTATAGTGGCCGCGGATCTCGCGGCGGATGAACTTGTCCGGCACCTCATAGCGCAACCAGTCGCGCGTGCGACCGACGATCCTGACGTGCTCCGGTAGCAGGCCGATCTCCTCATGCAGTTCGCGGTACATGGCCTGTTCCGGCGTTTCGCCGTACTTGATGCCGCCTTGCGGAAACTGCCAGGAATGCTCGCCGATTCGCTTGCCCCAGAAAACCTCGTTTCGTGCGTTGATGAGGATGATGCCGACGTTCGGGCGAAAGCCTTCACGATCGAGCATGACTGCACCTCGAATCCTTTAGAATTACGTCGATTATAAAGGATGCGCGCGGCCCGGCTCAGGCGGGGCCCTGCTGGTTTTCCCCGAGCGGGAAGGGCAGTTTCAGGCAGTTGCCGGCGCGTTCCAGTCGCTTATGCGCGGCATGGCTGCCGCCAATTCACCGGGATTCCCGGTTTCCAGAGAAGACATTCGGATGAAAGCCTCGCAATTTTTCATTTCCACCCTGAAAGAAGCCCCCGCCGACGCGGAAATCGTGTCGCACAAGCTGATGATGCGCGCGGGCATGATCAAGAAGCTCGGCGCCGGCATTTACAACTACATGCCGGTGGGCCTGCGCACGATCCGCAAGGTGGAGAATATCGTTCGCGAGGAAATGAACCGGGCCGGCGCCGTGGAACTGTCCATGCCCGTGATCCAGCCGGCCGAGCTGTGGCAGGAAACCGGCCGTTGGGACAAGATGGGCCCCGAACTGCTGCGCCTGAAGGACCGCCACGAGCGCGATTTCGCCGTGCAGCCGACGTCCGAGGAAGTCGTCACGGACATCGCCCGCTCGGAAATCCGCAGCTACAAGCAGCTGCCGGTCAATTTCTACCAGATCCAGACCAAGTTCCGCGACGAGCGCCGGCCGCGCTTCGGCATCATGCGCGGCCGTGAATTTACGATGAAGGACGCGTATTCCTTCGACCGCGACGCGGAAGGCCTGAAGCAGTCGTACCAGAACATGTACGACGCCTATGTGCGCATTTTCCAGCGCTTCGGCCTGGAATTCCGCGCCGTGGCGGCCGATAACGGCGCCATCGGCGGTTCGGGCTCGCATGAATTCCACGTGATCGCCGACACCGGCGAAGACGCCATCGTCTACTGCCCGACGTCCGACTACGCCGCCAACATGGAGGCCGCCGAGGCACTGCCGCTGGTGGCAGAGCGCGCCGCGCCGGCCCAGGCGCTGGAAAAGACCTTCACCCCGGAGAAGGTCAAGTGCGAGCAGGTGGCCGAATTCCTGAACGTGCCGCTGGAGCGCAACGTCAAGTCGATCGTGCTGGCCACGGAAGGCGACGCCGGTGTCCAGATCTGGCTGCTGCTGATCCGCGCCGACCACGAACTGAACGAGGTCAAGGCTTCCAAGGTGCCGGGCCTGGCCGAATTCCGCTTCGCCACCGAAAACGAGATTGTCGATGCCTTCGGTTCGCCCCCGGGCTATCTGGGCCCGATCGACATGAAGAAGCCGGTCAAGGTCGTTGCCGACCGCACCGTCGCCAACATGAGCGACTTCATCTGCGGCGCCAACTACCGCGATTACCACTTCACCGGCGTCAACTGGGGCCGCGACCTGCCCGAGCCCGTCGTGGCCGACCTGCGCAACGTGGTGGCCGGCGATGCCTCGCCGGACGGCAAGGGCACGCTGGAAATCTGCCGCGGCATCGAAGTCGGCCACGTGTTCATGCTCGGTACGCGCTATTCCGAGTCCATGAACGCGACCTTCCTCGACGAAAACGGCAAGACCCAGCCGATGCAGATGGGCTGCTACGGCATCGGCGTGACCCGTATCCTGGGCGCGGCGATCGAGCAGAACTTCGACGAGCGCGGCATCATCTGGCCCGCCGCCATCGCCCCGTTCGAGGTGGTGGTGTGCCCGGTCGGCTATGACCGCTCCGAGGCCGTCAAGGCCGAGGCCGACCGCATCCACGCGGAGCTGCTGGCCGCCGGTGTCGATGTCATCCTCGACGACCGTGGCGAGCGCCCGGGCGTGATGTTCGCCGACTGGGAGCTGATCGGCGTGCCGCACCGCGTGGTGGTCGGCGACCGTGGCCTGAAGGAAGGCAAGGTCGAATACCAGGGCCGCCGCGACGCCCAGGCGACCCAGGTGGCCGTCACTGACGCGGTCGGCCATGTCCGCAGCCAGATCGGCAAGTAAGACCATGCGCGCGGTCGGTCTGGCTCGCACTGCCGGCAGCCTGCTGCTGGCCCTGGCCGCCGCCGCGCACGCAGGGGCGCAGAAGGAAGAGGATCTGGCCGACTCCGTGCGCGGCGCGCTGGCGGCAGCCATTGCCGACTCCCGCCCGATACGTCCTGTCTTTGCCGCGGGCGGCGAGCGGCTGGCCTACCTCAAGTGGCTTGGCGAAATGTCGCACCGGCTCGAAGGTCGCATCCCCGAGCCGCAAATGCGCGTGGAACTGATCGAAACCGCGTACTACGAAGCCAAGCGCGCCGGGCTGGAGCCTGCGCTGGTGCTTGGCCTGGTGCAGGTCGAGAGCAATTTCCGCAAGTACGCCATCAGTTCGGTCGGCGCGCGCGGGCTGATGCAGGTGATGCCGTTCTGGACTCGCACGATCGGCGACAACGATCCACGCAAGCTGTTCCACCTGCAGAGCAACCTGCGCTACGGCTGCACCATCCTGCGTTACTACCTGGACCGCGAGCAGGGCGACCTGTTCCTGGCACTGGGGCGCTACAACGGCAGTCGCGGCCGCGCCGAATATCCCAACGCGGTGTTGGCCGCGTGGAAGCGCTGGCAATACTCCGAGGCCACGGTCACCGTCGCGGGCGATCCGGAAATCGCCCCGACCCGGCCGCGCAAGCTGCCGCCCGAGGCGCCGGCGCGCAACCCGTTCTCCCCGCAGCGGGTGGCCAATCCGTCATGAGCACCGACACGCGTCCGGCCGTGGGGTCGCCGGGCTACGCCACCTCGTCGCCGGAGCTGGAACGCTGGCTGGCCAGGCATATCGCCGAGGGATTTGGCGCCGAGTCGCTGGTCCTGTCCATGCTGCGCTCCGGCTATGACACCGCCTTTGCCCGCGCCGCGGTGGCCACGGCCATGGGGCACCGGCGTGCCGCGCCGGCCACTCCTACACCCAGTCCCGCACAGCGCCAGGGCGAGCGCGAGATTCCCGTGCTGTTCTCGCTGCAAGCACCCGCCATCCGCCTGTACCAGCAACTGCTCAGCGATGCCGAATGCGATGCGCTGGTCGATCTCGCGCGCGGACGGCTGGAGCGTTCGCCGGTCATCAATCCGGACACCGGCGACGAGAACCTGATCGACGCGCGCACCAGCATGGGCGCCATGTTCCAGGTCGGCGAGCATGCGCTGCTGGACCGCATCGAGACCCGCATCGCCCGGGTGACGGGCGTGCCCGCCGATCACGGCGAGGGGTTGCAGATCCTCAACTACAAGCCCGGCGGCGAATACCAGCCGCATTTCGATTTCTTCAATCCGAAGCGCCCCGGCGAGGCCCGCCAGCTCCGCGTCGGCGGCCAGCGCATCGCCACGCTGGTGATCTACCTGAACACGCCGCAAGCGGGGGGCGCCACGGCTTTCCCGCGCATCGGCCTGGAGGTGGCGCCGGTCAAGGGAAATGCTGTGTACTTCAGCTACCTGCTGCCCGAAGGCCGGCTGGACGAGCGCACCCTGCACGCCGGCCTGCCGGTTGAAACTGGCGAGAAATGGATTGCCACCAAATGGCTGCGCGAGCGCCCATACCGCGCCCCTGCATAGAAACTGTCCCGCCAAACCAAGGCATTCCGTCATGGCAGAATTCCGGCGAACTGTACCGGTACTGTACCGTTTGGCGTGACTAGACTGGCAGCATTCCCCCTGCATCTTCTGGTGTGTGTGCCATGGTTTTTCCCGACCTTGTCGCCGGTTCCGGCGTCTTCCTCGCGTTCTCGGCGTTTGCGCTGGTCTCCTCCATCACGCCAGGCCCCAACAACACCATGGTGCTGGCCTCGGGGGTGAACTTCGGTTTTGCGCGAACGATTCCACACCTGCTTGGCATCAGCGGCGGGTTTGCGCTGATGGTCGCGCTGGTCGGCCTGGGGCTTGGCTCGATGTTTTCCCACTGGCCATGGACCTGGCAGGTGCTGCGCGTGGTGGCCGGGGTCTACCTGGTCTGGCTGGCGTGGAAGCTCGCCACGTCAGGCGGCATGCAGGAGCGCCAGGTCGCGCGCCCGATGGGCTTCCTGAAGGCGGCGGCGTTCCAGTGGGTCAACCCCAAGGCGTGGGTGATGGCGGTGGGCGCGTGCAGCACCTATGTGCTGCACGGCAATGTGTGGCTGAACGTGCTGATGCTGGCGGGCATCTTCGCCGTGATCAACCTGCCGAGCGTGGCGATGTGGGCCGTGTTCGGCTCGGCCCTGCGCCGCTGGCTGGCGCAGCCGCGGGTGCTGCGCGTGTTCAATGGGGGGATGGCCTTGCTGCTGCTGGCGTCGCTGTGGCCGATTCTGGGGGCGCACCACGCCGGCTGACGGCGCTTACATCAACGCCCGGATCGTCCCCAAATTCCGCCAATACCCCTTGGCATCCATCCCGCACCCGAACACATACCGGTCCGGCACCTGGAACCCGCAGAAGTCCGGGTGCATCGGCTTGAGCTTGGTCAGCGTCTTCTCGCACAGCACGGCGGCGTGGAATTCCTTCGCGCCCATGTCCATGATGCGCTCGCGGATGGCGGCCATGGTCTCGCCTTCATCCAGGATGTCGTCCAGCACCAGCACCACGCGATCCTTGACCGATTCACGCGGCGCCACGCGCCATTGCATCTCGCCGCCCACGGTTTTGTTGTTGTAGCGGGACAGGTGGATGTAGTCGAATTCCAGCGGGAACTGCAGCTTGGGCAGCAGCATGCCGGTGAACACCACCGCGCCGCCCATCACGGACAGCACCAGCGGGAACGCATCGCCCATCTTCTCGGTGATGTCCTTCGCCATGCGGTCCAGCGACAGCTGGACTTCTTCGGCACTGACGATTTCCTCGGATTGGGACCACAGTTCGCGGGCCTGTTCAGCGGTCATCATGATGTCTTTCCTGTTCTTGTCTCTTGCGGGGTAGGGCGCCTGGCGCGGATCAGCGGTTGAAGAGGCCCTTCATGCCGCCCTTCATCGCGCCCATCTGGCGCATCATCTTCATCATGCCGCCGCCCTTGAGCTTCTTCATCATGCCTTGCATCTGGTCGAACTGGTTCAGCAGGCGGTTCACTTCCTGCACCGGCACGCCCGCGCCCGCGGCGATGCGGCGCTTGCGGCTGGCCTTGATCAGCTCGGGCTTGGCTCGCTCGGCGGCGGTCATGCTGTTGATGATGCCTTCCATGCGGGCCACCTGCTTTTCCGCCTGATCCATATTGGCGCCTTGCGCCTGCTGCGCGAACTGCGCGGGCAGCTTGTCCACCAGGCTGCCCAGGCCGCCCATCTTCTTCATCTGGCCGATCTGGGCCTTGAAGTCTTCCAGGTCGAAGCCGCCGGTCTTCTTGATCTTCTTGGCCAGCTTCTCGGCGGCGTCCATGTCCACGCCGCGCTGGGCTTCCTCGACCAGCGCGAGGATGTCGCCCATGCCCAGGATACGCTGGGCCATGCGGTCGGGGTAGAACGGCTCCAGGCCGTCGAGCTTTTCGCCGACGCCGACGAACTTGATCGGCCGGCCCGTCACGTGGCGGACCGACAGCGCGGCGCCGCCACGGGCATCGCCGTCGAGCTTGGTCAGCACCACGCCGGTCAGCGGCAGCGTGTCATTGAAGGCCTTGGCGGTGTTGACCGCGTCCTGGCCGAGCATGGCGTCGACCACGAACAGCGTTTCCGCCGGCTTCAGCTCGGCGTGCAGCGCGGCGATTTCCTGCATCATCGCCTCGTCGATACCCAGGCGACCCGCGGTATCGACGATCAGCACGTCGTGGTAATGCTTGCGCGCCCAGTCCACCGCCGCACGGGCGATATCGACCGGCTTCTGGTCGGGCTGGGAGGGGAAGAACTCGGCGCCCACCTGTTCGGACACCGTCTTCAACTGTGCGATAGCGGCCGGGCGATACACGTCGCACGAGACCGTCAGCACTTTCTTCTTTTTGTTCTCTTTGAGCCACTTGGCCAGTTTGCCGACGGTGGTCGTCTTGCCGGCGCCCTGCAGACCGGCCATCAGGATGATCGCGGGCGGCTGCACGGCCAGGTTCAGCTCGGCGCTCTTGGCGGCGCCGGTTACGGCTTCCTCGCCGCCGATCACCGAGGTCAGCTCGCGCTGGACCACGCCGACCAGCGCCTGCCCCGGAGTCAGGCTGGCGACGACATCCTCGCCCAATGCCTTTTCCTTGACGCGGGCGATGAACTCGCGCACGACCGGCAGGGCCACGTCGGCCTCGAGCATGGCCAGGCGCACTTCGCGCAGCATTTCGGCGGTATTGGCCTCGGTCAGGCGGGCCTCGCCGCGCATGGTCTTGACGACCCGCGCCAGGCGTTGAGTGAGATTGTCCAGCATGGCAGGAATGGGGGAAGAAAGGGCTGTGTTGCGGCCTCTGTTACCGGATCAGCCGCCCGCCACCGGCAGGGGGCACTAAGGTAAACTGCGCAAATGGTCATTGTACTGTATGCCCTGACGGCACTTCTCTATTGCGGGCTGGCTTTCCACGGCTGGGCCACGCGCAATCCGCGGCTGGCCGCGGCCGGTAGCCCGGCCGGTGGCGCGGCCTCGGCCGTGATGACCGCCAACGGCGGGCCAGCGGCCGGCAGCGACGCCCAGCCGGGCTGGTGGCACCTGCTGATGGCGGCCGTGCTAGCCAGCCACGGCCTGCTGCTGCACGAAACCATTTTCCCGGCCGACCATATGATGTTCGGCTTCGCTTTCGCGCTGTCGGCCATGCTGTGGCTGGGCGTGGGCATCTACTGGATAGAGAGCTTCTTCTTCTCGCTGGCCGGGCTGGGACTGATCGTGATCCCGGTGGCGCTGGTCGCCAGCCTGATGCCGCTGGCGTTCCCGGGCTCGCAGATCCTGGGCTACGCCGCTCGGCCGCTGTTCAAGCTGCACTTCATCATCGCCAACGTGGCCTATGGCCTGTTCACGCTGGCCGCCTTCCACGCCTTCCTGATGCTGCTGGCCGAGCGCCGCCTGCACGGCTTCAAGCATGCGCCGTCGCGTCCCGGCAACGTCAAGCCCAAGGGCCCGGCCGAACAGTGGCTGGGCCGCTGGCTGGACCTGCTGCCGCCGCTGCTGACGCTGGAAAAGCTGCTGTTCCGCCTGATCGGGGCGGGGTTCGTGCTGCTGACGCTGACCATTGCCTCCGGCCTGCTGTTCTCCGAGGAACTGTTCGGCCGTGCCTTCCGGCTCGACCACAAGACCGTGTTCGCCTTTATTTCATGGGCGATGTTTGGCGGCATCCTGGCCGGGCGGCATTTCCGCGGCTGGCGCGGCCGAGTGGCGCTGCGCTGGGTCATCGCGTCGTTCGGCATCCTGCTGCTCGCTTACGTTGGCAGCCGCTTCGTGATCGAAGTGATCCTGCACCGGCTCTGAGACCGCCATGGCAAGAATCTTCATACTGCTGGCCGTGGTGCTGGGGGTCTTCTGGTGGCTGCGGTCGCGCGCCGAGGCCCGACATAACGAAGCCGCCCGCGCATCCCGCCCGGCCGACGCCCCGGACAACGGCAAGGGCAACCCCGAGGCCATGGTCCAGTGCGCCCACTGCGGCGTTCACCTGCCGGGCAGCGAAGCCATTGCCTGGCGCGGCCTGCACTATTGCCGGCGCAGCCACCTGCCGGACGACAGCGGCGACCGCGCATGATCACGGCGCGGCCGACGCATACCGCCCGGCTCGCCGCATGGCCCGGCTTCGCGCAACTGTGGCGCGCGCCCGAGCCGCCTGATTTCCACTGGCGCCTGCTGCGCTATTTCTGCTGGACCCGCATCGCCGTCGGCCTGCTGCTGCTGGCCTTCACCATCATGCAGCGCGGCGCGGAGTCGCACGGCGTGTCGCTCGTGCTGCCGTTCCAGCTCGCCTTGCCCGCCTACAAGACGGCGGCCATGCAGCTGGCCTTGCCCTACCTCGGCATCGCGCTGGCCATGCTGGCCGGCACGCTGTGGCGGCGGCGCTTCCACCTGCGCGTGCGGCTGCAAGTGTTGGCCGACCTGGCCATGCTCGGCCTGATCTACGAGGCTGTTGGCCGCAACGGCCATGCCGACGGGCTGGCGATGATCTTCCTGCTGCCGGCGCTCGAGGCCGGCGCGCTCACCAGCTTGCTTTTCGCGCTGTTTGCCGCCTCGGTCTCGGCCCTGGTGGTCATGGCGCACCCGTTCGCGCTGACCATCCTGCAACGCCAGGCGGATGGTGGTCTGCTCGGCTCCGGCCTGTACGGGCTGGTGTTCATGATCGCGGCGCTGCTGATGTACATGCTGGCGTACCGCCAGGTGGCGCAGGAAAAGCTGGCGCTGGCGCGCGAGCAGGAGTTGCGGCTGCAGCAGCTGGTCAATCGGCTCATGGTCAACGACATGCAGGACGGCGTGATGCTGGTGCGCGCCAACGGCATGGTGGTAGCGGCCAACCCCGCCGCCGTGGTGCTGCTGGGCGTGCAGCCGCATGAACGCGTGTATTCGCGCACCAGCCGCGACAATGTGGGCGTGGAGGGCGGCCAGGCTGTGCTGTTCGACCTGCGCCGCATCCCGCGCCTGCAGCCGCTCATGGAAATGCTGCGCGACTGGGTGCGCAGCAAGGACGACGTGCCGCGCATCCTGCAACTGCTGCCCATCGTCTCGCGCTCCGCTCCCCCGGGCGGCGGCAACCTGCACACGCGGCTGCGCCTGCGCTTTGTATTGCCGGGCCTGGCAGGGCTGCGCAATACCATCTCCAGCACCTCGACCCTGCCATCCAGCCTTGACACCGCCGCGTGGAACGAGCTGACGCCCGAGGTCGCGGCGCGCCTGCGCCTGGCCATCGCCCAGCAGGAAGCCATGGCCTGGTCCCCCGACGACGAGGCCCTGCTGCGCAGCGAGATGCGCGACACCGTGCTGGTCCATATCGAAAGCTGGGAGCGCATCGCCGAGCAGGTCCAGCAGGAAAAGCTCGCCGCCATGGGGCGGCTCGTGGCCAGCGTCGCGCACCAGATCCGCAATCCGCTGGCGGCCATCAGCCAGGCCAGCGAGCTGCTGGGCGACGGCGCGGGCATGGGCGGCGATGGCGGCGTGGAATCGGATGTCGATGCACGCCTGCTGCGCATCATCCATGACAACGTGCGGCGGCTGGACCAGGTCGTGTCCGACGTGCTGCAGCTGTCGCGCCGTCCGCGCACGGGCCGCAGCACCGCGCAGCTGGCGCAGGCGCTGCCCGAGATCGTCGAGCGCTGGCGCCTGGAGATGCGCTCTCGCCGGCCGCGCGCCGGCGACACGCGCCAGCCGGGCCGTGGCGAGATCAACCCGAATGCGGTCCGCCTCACGGTCGACGTGGCGCAGCCGGTGGTCTTCGACACCTCGCAGCTCCAGCAGGTGCTCGGCAACCTGCTCGACAACGCATGGCGCTACTGCAGCCGCCTGCCGGGCGCCATCCGCCTGCTCGCGCACGCGCTGGACCAGCACCATGCCGAGCTGATCGTCTGGAACGACGGCACCGAGATTCCGCGCGAACACCAGCGCAGCCTGTTCGAGCCGTTCTTCACCAGCAACGCGCAAGGCACCGGGCTGGGCCTGTTCATGGCGCGCGAGCTGTGCGGCGCCAACGACGCACAGGTCCGCTACGGCACCATCGCGCTGGATGACCTGCTCGCGCGCACCGGCCTGCTGGCTGCACCGCGCGATACACTGCCCGCCAAGGCCTTCGTGCTGACGCTGCGCATCGACACTGGCGATGCGATGCAGGCAGACACGCAGATCCATTGAATTTCCGCACCTGACACGCCACTCCATGCCACCCAGAACGCCCGGCCCTGACCCGATCCTCGTCATCGATGACGAGGCAGACCTGCGCGAGCTGCTGGATATTTCCATCCGCCGCATGGGGCATGACGTGGTGCTGGCCGGCTCGCTGGCCGAAGCGCGCGAAAAGCTCGCGCAGCGTCGCTACAGCCTGGTGCTGACCGACATGCGCCTGGGCGATGGGCTGGGCATCGAGATCGTGCGGCAGCTGTCGGCTTCCCCGGAACGCGTGCCCGTGGCCGTCATCACGGCCTACGGCAGCGCCGACAACGCCGTCGAAGCGCTCAAGGCCGGCGCGTTCGACTACATCGCCAAGCCGGTGTCGCTGGACCAGTTGCGCAGCCTGGTGATGAACGCGCTGGGCCGCCAG
This sequence comes from Cupriavidus sp. C2SS-8b, assembly GCF_057073745.1. NCBI lineage: Bacteria > Pseudomonadati > Pseudomonadota > Betaproteobacteria > Burkholderiales > Burkholderiaceae > Cupriavidus > Cupriavidus sp. C2SS-8b. Next base: position 3,082,499 of record NZ_CP172716.1, on the reverse strand, counting down.
CAGGCGCGCGAAGACCAGGACGCCGCCGCCAGTGCCGATGCCAGCCTGGGCGCCGACCGCGCCGCCGCGCTGCTGCCCGGCCACTCGCCGGCCATGCAGGAGGTGCGTCGCTCGCTCTCGCGGCTGGCGCGCAGCATGGCGCCGGTGGTGATCAGCGGCGAGTCGGGCAGCGGCAAGGAGCGCGCCGCGCACGCCATCCACGCCACCAGCGCGCGCGCCGCGCATCCGTTCGTGGCGGTGAACTGCGGCGCCATCCCCGAAAACCTGATGGAGTCCGAGTTCTTCGGCCACGTCAAAGGCGCGTTCACCGGCGCCGACGGCGAGCGCGGCGGCTTCTTCCAGTCGGCCAACGGCGGCACGCTGCTGCTCGACGAGGTGGCCGACCTGCCGCTGGCCATGCAGGTCAAGCTGCTGCGCGCGCTGCAGGAGCGCCGCGTGCGCAAGATCGGCGCCACGCGCGAAGATGCTGTCGATGTGCGCGTGATGTGCGCGAGCCACAAGGATCTCGCCGCCATGGTCGCGGCTGGCCAGTTCCGGCAGGACTTGTACTACCGGCTCAATGTGCTCGAACTCCGCATGCCGACGCTGCGCGAGCGTGCCGAGGATATCCCCGTGCTTGCGCGCGCCATCCTCGAACACCTGGCTGTGCGCTATGGCGACCCCCGTCCGCGCCGCCTGTCGCAGGCCGCGCTGGAAAGGCTGGTGGCCTATCCGTTCCCGGGCAATGTGCGCGAGCTGGAAAACCTGCTCGAACGCGCCTACGCGTTTGCCGAGTCCGAAGATATCCAGGTGGCCGACCTGGGCCCGCTCGACGCCAATATGGAACGCGCGGCGCTGCGTGCGGCGCCGTCGCCACTGACCCCGTACACACCGTGGGCCGGCGGCGGGATGCCGGCGGGCATCGTGCCGGCCGAGCCCGCCCCGGTCCCCATGCCGATCGTGCCGCAGCAGACTGCAGCAACGCCGGAGGCGGAAGCCGTGGCCGTGGCTGAAGACGTGCCCGATGCCGCCGAGCGTGCCTGCCGCGGCGTGGCGTTTCCGATCGACCTGCAAGCCCGGCTCGAGAAGGTCGAGCGCGAGATCATCCTGCAGGCGCTGGCGCAGACCAGCTTTAACCGCACGGCCGCAGCGCCGCTGCTGGGCCTGAACCTGCGCCAGCTTCGCTATCGGATCCAGCAGCTTGGTATCCGCGACGGGCGGGACGAACGCGACGAAGGGGAGGGCACGGCATGACGTCTCCGGCGTGCGGCCCCGTCCCAGCCAGCTTCCTGCCGGACGCCGAAGGCTGGGTGCCGGCCGCGCGCCGCGTGCCATCGCCCAATTACGACGAGCGGCCCGCGGGCATGCCCGTCGACCTGGTGGTGCTGCACAACATCAGCCTGCCGCCAGGCCAGTTCGGCAGCGGCGATATCGAGGCCTTTTTCCAGAACCGGCTCGACCCGGACCGCCACCCGTTCTTCGCCACGATCCACGAGGTCCAGGTGTCCGCCCACTTTCTGGTTCGGCGTGATGGCGAACTCGTGCAATTCGTGCCGTGTGGCAAGCGCGCGTGGCACGCGGGGCTGTCCGACTTCTTCGGCCGCGGCCGCTGCAACGACTTCTCGGTCGGCATCGAGATCGAAGGCGCCGACGACCAGCCATTCACCGCCGCCCAGTACGCCACCACCGCCACCCTGGTAAAGGCCCTGCGCGCCACTTTGCCGGTGCAGGCGATTGCCGGCCACAGCGACATCGCCCCGGGCCGCAAGACCGACCCCGGACCGCACTTCGACTGGGACCGTTTCGCGCGTCTCGCCGACGTTCCGGAAAACCTGTTACCCTTCCGCCCCTCGCACAGTTAAGGTGCTTGCGGGGCCGCCGAGGGGCTGTCACAGCACCATGTCGGCGCGATGTCACATGCCAAATCCCCACGTCGGTGTGGGGCTATCGGACGCGCCGCCCGGATAAAAAAAATTTCCAAAAAATGTGCGTCTGCGCACGACTTGGCGCGAGCCCTTGTCGTAGCGCGGTTCCCGGGAATGTGGCGCTGCCGCACTTGTCATCCGGGTGTCGCAAGCACGCTTGTCAAGACTGGTCATCCGGATTTCTTTCACTATACTTAGCCCAGTTTTCCGCAGTGACCACTATATCTAGTAGTTGATCCGGGGAGCTGGCCTAGCAGTGAAGGGTTGCTGTCGCAGACGTGGCGATAGTGGTTGAAACCCTGATGTGGGGTCGGCGCATCATAAGAGTCCCTGGCGAAATGTTTAGCAAACGGCAGTCAGTCCCGTCACCTTCCATGAGCGGCAGGACACTTTCGCAGCCCATTTCGCCAGGGACTCTTTTGTCTCTTAAAACAGGCTAAAAACAGGAGTTCCTATATGCAAACGGCCCAGAACGAAATCACCACGGGCGCAGCGGGCGCCGCCGGTATTGCAGGTACCGCGCAGCAGGCCCCCGCCGCCCAAGCCGGCACGACGAACTACCAGGATTACAAGATCATCCGCCGCAACGGCGCCGTGGTGGCGTTCGAGCCGTCCAAGATCAACGTCGCCATGACCAAGGCCTTCCTCGCCGTGAACGGAGGGCAGGGGGCGGCCTCCGCCCGCGTGCGCGAGATCGTCGAGCAACTGACGCAGAACGTGGTGCGCGCACTGGTGCGCAGCCGCCCGAGCGGTGGCGCCATCCATATCGAAGACGTGCAGGACCACGTTGAGCTGGCCCTGATGCGCTCGGGCGAGCATGAAGTGGCCCGTTCCTACGTGCTGTACCGCGAAAAGCGCGCCCAGGAGCGCGCCAGCGCCAGCGCGCAGGCCGTGGCCCGCGTGCAGGAAGCCGGCATCCAGTTCAACGTGACTGACGGCGGCGTAACCAAGCCGCTGGACATCGTCGCGCTGCACGCCCTGCTCGACAACGCCTGCGCCGGCCTGGGCAAGGCCGTGAGCGCCGAGCCGATCCTGAAGGAAACGCTGAAGAACCTGTACGAAGGCGTGCCGATGACGCAGGTGTACGACTCCGCCATCCTGGCCGCGCGTACCCTGATCGAAAAGGACCCGGACTACAGCCAGGTCACCGCCCGTATCCTGCTGCACACCATCCGCAAGGAAATCCTGGGTGCCGAAGTGACGCAGGCCGAAATGACCACGCGTTACGCCGAGTACTTCCCGAAGTTCATCGCCCGCGGTATCGCCGCCGAGCTGCTGGACGAGAAGCTGGCCACCTTCGACCTGGCCCGCCTGGGCGCCGCGCTGGACGCAGGCCGCGATTTCCAGTTCAACTACCTGGGCCTGCAGACCCTGTATGACCGCTACTTCCTGCACATCGACGAGACTCGCATCGAGATGCCGCAGGCATTCTTCATGCGCGTCGCCATGGGCCTGGCCCTCAACGAAACCGACCGCGAAGCGCGCGCCATCGAGTTCTACCAGCTGCTGTCGTCGTTCGACTTCATGTCGTCCACGCCGACCCTGTTCAACTCGGGCACCCAGCGCTCGCAGCTGTCGTCGTGCTATCTGACCACGGTCTCGGACGACCTGGAAGGCATCTACGAAGCCCTGAAGGAAAACGCGCTGCTGTCCAAGTTTGCCGGCGGCCTGGGCAATGACTGGACCAACGTGCGCGCACTGGGCTCGCACATCAAGGGCACCAACGGCAAGAGCCAGGGCGTGGTCCCGTTCCTGAAGGTGGTGAACGACACCGCCGTGGCCGTGAACCAGGGCGGCAAGCGCAAGGGCGCGGTCTGCGCCTACCTGGAAACGTGGCACCTGGACATCGAAGAATTCCTGGAGCTGCGCAAGAACACCGGCGACGACCGCCGCCGCACGCACGACATGAACACGGCCAACTGGATTCCGGACCTGTTCATGAAGCGCGTGATGGAAAACGCCGACTGGACGCTGTTCTCGCCGTCGACCTGCCCGGACCTGCACGACAAGGTCGGCAAGGCGTTCGAGCAGGCCTACCTGGGCTACGAAGCCAAGGCAGCCGCCGGCGAACTGAAGCTGTTCAAGAAGGTGCCGGCCATGCAGCTCTGGCGCAAGATGCTGGGCATGCTGTTCGAAACCGGCCACCCGTGGATCACCTTCAAGGATCCTTGCAACATCCGCAGCCCGCAGCAGCACGTCGGCGTCGTCCACAGCTCCAACCTGTGCACGGAAATCACGCTGAACACCAACGACAGCGAAATCGCCGTGTGCAACCTGGGTTCGGTGAACCTGGTGGCCCACCTGGCCAAGCAGGCTGACGGCTCCTACGTGCTCGACCACGCCAAGCTGCAGAAGACCATCCGCACCGCCATGCGGATGCTGGACAACGTCATCGACATCAACTACTACGCTGTCGAGAAGGCCCGCAACTCCAACCTGCGCCACCGTCCGGTCGGCATGGGCATCATGGGCTTCCAGGACTGCCTGCACGTGCTGCGCACGCCGTACGCCAGTGACGCGGCGGTGAAGTTCGCCGACACCTCGATGGAAGCCGTGTGCTACTACGCCTACCAGGCCTCGACCGAGCTGGCCGAAGAGCGTGGCCGCTACGAGACTTACACCGGCTCGCTGTGGGACCGCGGCATCCTGCCGCAGGACTCGCTCAAGCTGCTGGCCGAAGAGCGCGGCGGCTACCTGGACGTGGACATGTCCAGCAGCATGGACTGGAGCGGCCTGCGTGCCCGCATCAAGCAGCACGGCATGCGCAACTCGAACTGCATCGCGATCGCGCCGACCGCCACGATCTCGAACATCATCGGCGTGTCCGCGTGCATCGAGCCGACGTTCCAGAACCTGTACGTCAAGTCGAACCTGTCGGGCGAGTTCACCGTGGTCAATGACTACCTGGTGCGCGACCTGAAGGAACGCGGCCTGTGGGACGAAGTGATGGTTGCCGACCTGAAGTACTTCGACGGCTCGCTGTCGCGCATCGACCGCATTCCGCAAGACCTGCGCGACATCTACGCCACCGCGTTCGAAGTCGAGCCGAGCTGGCTGGTCGAAGCCGCCAGCCGCCGCCAGAAGTGGATCGACCAGGCCCAGTCCCTGAACATCTACATGGCCGGCGCCTCGGGCAAGAAGCTGGACGACACCTACAAGCTGGCCTGGCTGCGCGGCCTGAAGACCACGTACTACCTGCGCACGATGGCTGCCACGCACGTGGAGAAGTCCACCGTGTCGCGCGGCTCGCTGAACGCGGTGTCGTCGGGTAGCGACAGCGGCTCCGGCCTGGACGCCGCAGCGGCATCGGCCCCGGCCATGCCGGAAGCCGAAGGCGCGGTCTGCACGATGCGCCCGGGCGATGCCGGGTTTGACGAGTGCGAAGCCTGCCAGTAAGCCTTACCTAACCCCTCGGTTTGCTCCCCTCTCCCGCTTGCGGGAGAGGGGCCGGGGGAGAGGGCCGGCGCAACCACGAAGTTGCACAAGTCAAAAATTGACCAACCGCCGCCCCCCAATCGAATCACGGAGAACCACATCATGCTGAGCTGGGACGACGACGTTCAAGCCACCCCGCAGGCCGCACCGCAGCCTGCCCTGCAACCCGCTGCATCGGCTCCTACCGCTGACCAGCAAGGCGTGCTGCCGTCGAGCGCCACGCAAGCCGGCATCCTGGGCAACAACCCCAACGCCGCCGCCGCGCAGAGCAACCGCCGCGTCAACGCCGCCGACAAGCGCGTGATCAACGGCTCGACCGACGTCAACCAGCTGGTCCCGTTCAAGTACAAGTGGGCGTGGGAAAAGTACCTGGCCGGCTGCGCCAACCACTGGATGCCGCAGGAAATCAACATGTCCCGCGACATCGCCCTGTGGAAAGACCCCAACGGCCTGACCGAGGACGAGCGCCGCATCATCAAGCGCAACCTGGGCTTCTTCGTCACGGCCGACTCGCTGGCCGCCAACAACATCGTGCTGGGCACCTACCGCCAGATCACCGCGCCGGAATGCCGCCAGTACCTGCTGCGCCAGGCCTTTGAAGAGGCCATCCACACGCACGCCTACCAGTACATCGTTGAATCGCTGGGCCTGAACGAAGCCGAGATCTTCAACGCGTACCACGAAGTGCAGTCGATCCGCGACAAGGACGAGTTCCTGATCCCGTTTATCGACACGCTGACGGATCCGTCGTTCAAGACCGGCACGCCGGAGAATGACCAGAAGTTGCTGAAGTCGCTGATCGTGTTTGCCTGCATCATGGAAGGGCTGTTCTTCTATGTGGGCTTTACGCAGATTCTGGCGATGGGGCGGCAGAACAAGATGACTGGGGCTGCGGAGCAGTATCAGTACATCCTGCGGGATGAGTCGCTGCACTGCAATTTTGGTATCGACCTGATTAATCAGATCAAGCTGGAGAATCCGCATCTGTGGACGGCTGAATTCAAGGCCGAGATCACCGAACTGTTCAAGAAGGCGGTGGATCTGGAGTATCGCTATGCCGAGGACACGATGCCGCGTGGGGTGCTGGGGCTGAATGCGCCGATGTTCAAGGGGTACCTGCGCTTCATTTGCAACCGCCGTTGCCAGCAGATTGGGTTGGATCAGCTGTTCCAGAATGAAGAGAATCCGTTCCCGTGGATGAGCGAGATGATCGATCTGAAGAAGGAGAGGAACTTCTTTGAGACGCGGGTTATTGAGTATCAGACGGGTGGGGCGTTGAGCTGGGATTGAGGAATCATCAAGCATCGTCGTCGTAGATTGATTGATGAAAAATGGGAGCCACTGGCTCCCATTTTTCTTGATATGGAGGCAGTCTCAAAGTCCAGGTGAACATCTTGGGACTGACATCCCACACTTCCGATCCCCGTGCAACTACTGCAGAACTTTGATCGTTGCGCGGGCGCCCCGCTTTGCCATCGGCTACGGTATGCCGTGACAAGAAAACAGACCTTGATTGGGTTACCATTTGGTTTCCATTGCATCAAGCGACCTGCCGAAAAATTCTAATGAGGCAGTATGAGAGCTTCCACTGTCGCGCAACTACAGCCGCAGAGTACCCGCGAAATGTTCGCCTCAGAAGGCATTGCCGGGTCATTTTGAATTGCACGCCAAAGGTGAGCCGGCTAATGCGATCTCGGAGTTGGGTCTTGAATGGCGTGAGTGCGATGCAGATATGTGAGGGGGAATACGGAAATGACTGAGAGTCGATAAAATGCGCGTAACCGAAGCACAGGTTAATCTTGCCTATCGGAAGCTGAAAAGCCTGGTCTACTATGACAAGACAGATCTCCGGTTGCGTGCAAGGCTCGCGGCTTTCGAGTGCGCCGAAGACTTCGAAGAGAAGCTTGCCTCCGTGTACAGGGTTGTAAATGCAGATCGGCCGTCGTCGGATCGCGAGTTTCGACGCTGGCTGAAAGGCATCGGATACCGACTGGCACCAAAAAAGCTCAAACCGGGGACACAAGACCGATCCGATGCTCAACCACAACAAGGACGGTTTATCACAAATGTGACAACCGCTGCGACCATCGACGTTGATAGGGTCAATTTTTTCTTCGATGGCCCTATTGAACTTCATCTTGTCGCCGTCCTTTGGATTATGCTGGAAGGGCGAATTTTGGATAATGCGCTAGGTGGGGAGTGCTGTGGGTCGCGATTATCAAGCCACCTCCATGATGCGGACGATGATTCTCTTGCGCTATTCACCAAGTATCACGAACAATATGCGCAATGGCGCGACACTGGTATTCGCAGGGCCAAGAAGCTGCTCATCGATGAGCAGCGCAATGTAGCGATCTTGGGTCTTGATTTGCAGGAATATTACTACAGGGTTAGCATCGATTTTGACGAAGTCGGTGCTGCCCTTGATGCAACCGGGGAACACCTATCGACGGATGATGCTGACCCCTATCCGTTGCTTCGCTGTATTCAGTCCATTAATGAGTCCTATAGGGCATGTATTGCACCGATCCTAAATCGCACACACCTGGGCATTGGTGATGATGTGGTCGGGCTTCCCATTGGGCTTTGCTCGTCCCTAGTCCTCGCCAACTGGTATTTGCTAGGCTTTGATTCAGCGGTGCTGAAGAGAGTTCGTCCTGCCTATTATGGTCGATACGTTGATGATATTCTGCTCGTGGTCCCACTTCCCTCTGATCCGTCTGCTAAAAATGAGAATCCGGTAGCTGCATTCATTGCATCTCTATTGGTTAAGACTGATATTCTTCATGATGCAGGCGGTGGAACATTTGAGATTAGTGCGCGACCAGGTCTTCTGTTGCAGCAGTCCAAATGCATTCTGCAATATTTCGATGCACGTCATTCAATAGCGGGATTAGAAAAGTTTCAGAAGCAACTGGAACAAAACGGCAGCGACTTTTTGCTTCTCCCGGTCGATGAAGCCGACAACTCTATGGAGGACGTCGCTTACGAACTACTTTATGAGGGGTCGACAAACAAGTTCAGAAGTGTCAAGGGGGTCTCTGAAAATCGATATGAACTAGCGAAGCACCTTGCCAGGCAGACCATCCTCCACCTGATGACAGATGATCCACCCGACCGGAAGGTCAGCCGGGGCCTGCAGAAATTCTTCAAGGGGCGCAGTGCAATCGAGTTTTTTGACTTGTGGGAGCGCGTGCTTACTCTGCTAGGTATCGCGAATGACAAGATCACGCTTCGGGCTTTCAGCAAGCAGCTCAAATCCGAGATCGCACGTGTGCGCGCCGAGGATGCAGCGGTAACGCAACAACTCGTTGCAGATCTCAAGGTCCACTTTCAACTTTCGCTCGCTATGGCGGATGCGGTCTGTGCAGAGGATGTGGGACTTTCTGACCTTGTGGACGGCATCCATTCAGGAACGTTACGGCGCGCAAATCTCTTGCGGCACCATTTTGTTCGTAGACCACTGCTGAATTTCACGACCTAACGGGACCATTGAGCGATCGAGCGACAAAGTTGTCAGTGAAGATGGACCGGCGCAAAGTTGAATACTCTCCGAGGTTTGTCAACTTCGACGAGTGCATGCTGCTTGCGTACAGCGGTGTCCTCCGGCTCGGAACCAAAACAGCCTTTGATGCGGCATCGGATATCTTCATGGCTATCAATCGACATCCGGTTGTCGGTGTAGAGTGGTCCGCACCAGTAGACCTTGAGGAATGAGCAACGTGCCAAAGTACGATGTGGTCGCCGTGGGATCGGGAGCTGCCGATCTTCACGGCAGCATTCAAGTCGCGCTGGCAAACATTTCTGTCAGTGCAGCAAATATCGAGTCCAGTTACCTAGGCCGACCAAATCTCAGCCGAGATCGACTGAAGGAACTTACGAGTCTTCTAAACGAGATTTCACTCTATCGGGGCAAGGACAATCGGCGGATTGATCTCGTTGTTTTTCCAGAGGTAAGCGTTCCACACGACTGGGAGCCGATATTGGTCGCGTGGGCGCGTAGACATCGGATCGGCGTCGTTTGTGGCCTCGAACATCAGATCAACGCGCGAGGACAAGCCTTAAATGAGGTTCTGGCGGCACTACCTTATCAAGCAGGATCAGGGCACTGGGTGTGCGTGCCTATCCGCCGCCTGAAGCGCTTCTACTCACCCGAAGAAGAGTTCATTCTCATTAATGAAGGGCTCAAGGTGCCGGCCAAGAAAGTTCCGTTCCATCTCTTCAGATGGCGAGGCGCGAGCTTCGCTATATACAACTGCTTTGAGTTGGCATCGATTGAAGATCGATCGATATTTAAGGGAAAAGTGGACTTCATCGTTGCCTCCGAGTTCAATCGGGACATCAACTATTTCTCGAACGTCGTCGAGTCAGCAGCTCGGGATCTCCACTGTTATGTGATTCAGGTGAACGATTCATCCTTCGGCGATTCCAGGGTGGTCAGCCCCTCTAGGTCGGAAATGATGAACCCGCTCCGAATCAAGGGGGGAGACAATCTGGCTTTTTTGACAATGAGTCTGAACTTGGCATCCTTAAGGACACATCAGCGTAAAGGCTACGGCTTACAGAAGGAGTCGAAAGAGTTCAAGCCGACGCCGCCTGGCTTTCCTCTCGATGAAGTCCATGTGCGCATTAACCTCGGCAAGTAGGACAAGCAGAACGTGGCAGGTAGGGCTCGCCGGCCGGCAATGGATGTTCGGCGGCAAGCCTCCTACGAGGGCTACTAATGCTGGCCGAGATCGAATCGGACTGCCGCAAGTCGCCTGTGTATTCAACCGGTCGATGCCACACTTCCACTGCTCACGCAGTCGTTAGTGTGCTTCATCGACCGGTTGAATCCGCAGTTGTGGGCGGCCGTTCGCCCGCGCAAGCCGGCTAGGCCCCTTCCCTCTACACCACCCAAATGACAACCCGTTTGCGTTGCACTTTGACCTTCAGCAATTGTCCGACGTTGAATCCAGCCTTTTCCAACCAAACACCACGCAGTCGAATCCAAGGAACCGCCCGCAGGCCGGTAAAGCCATTACTGCTGCCCGGGACGACGGGAAAGTAGGTGCGGCTAACCTTAACAGTGCGAATGGGCGCCGGCGAGTTTCGTTTCGTCATGACAATCCTTGCGAAGATTGTTAAATTCGCCCCTGTTCAGAGGGCGGCCAGGTACGTGAACACCGCTCGCAAACGGCCCGCATGTTTTCCCTTTCGGGTCTTGTATCGATGCGCGCTACCCGGCCTTAGCGGAAGCTATGGACGAATAAACACCGCAGTCTGTCGGGTGCGGTGAGGCCGTTGCGAGTGGTGTGTTCAGCACCAATCACAAGGCTAACGAACGTTGATACTCCCGCCAATGAGACAGCTCTGCATTGTGTTACCGCAACCGAGCAGAGAAAGAGGAGGGATCGGATCTATTTCAAACTCATCTTTCGTCCGGTCCATTGATGAGCAGATTATGCGCACTACAGGAGGCCTCGGCGCTGGCCCCGAACTGCACCTCGTCACACAAGGGCCAATACTTGCCAACCAACCTATCACGCGGAAACGACGCAATCGCCGCCGTACTCAAGCCTTCACTGTCGACAGAAATGACTTGCTTAGCCACCGTCCGATAGCTGGCGCGGAAATGGTTGGCTCCTTTGATTGCAACGAGTTTGTACCCAGTAACGTCTACTCCATGCAGCACAAACGGCTCGACATCAAAGATCTGCTCCGCGCGCGAAGCCACGATGACATCGACACTCTGGATGATCAGCCGACACATCGCGCCTAGGTCGAAGCGAACACCTTCGAACATCGAGCCAGGACGATTCACGAAACGCCCATCCGTGATGCATTTCACATAGGCATCAGCCTCGATCGGAGCGCCCTGGAAGCGGCCTTGCTTGCCACCCAGCGAAACCCTGATCGTCGCGCCGACACCCGCGCGCTGTGCCTGTGCAACCACGGCAGCGTCGTTGATCGACGCGAAACAGCACGTGCCCGCGGCTGGATCGGCGTCCAGCAACGCGCGAAGCAAATGCGTGCCGTCCCCGGGTGTGCCGCCCCCCGGATTGTCTGCGTACTCGTTGACAACGACAGGCCCCTCCGCCGCCGCCAGAGCAAGAGCGACACCCTGTGCGGGCGACGGAAACGCCGGCCGAAACTCCTCCCGATGCGACCAAATCCATTGCGCCACTTCATCCACGCAACGTTGCGCGAGCGCGGCGTCTCCGGTAGTGGTGCACACAACCGCCGGGCAGGGCGCCGCAATATCCGCATAGGGAAACCCGTGGAACCACGAGCAGTCGATTACCCCCGGCTGTGCGGCCAGCTTCCGGCAAACCTCGTTGACCTCCGCCGGAATGAACCCGTCTTGCGTCGTCACGATATACGGCAGCATCGGTAACCGTCGCACCGCGGTAACCGGCGTGAGCCTTCCCCGAACCATCTCAAGCAGCAGCTCGACAGCTTCGACGCCGCGGTCATGGAAGTCGGTATGCGGGTACAGCTTGCACGGCAACGTCAGGTCGCAAGCGTCGCGCATCGCGTCCGTCAGATTGCCGTGCAGATCGTAGACCGCAGCAATCGGGACACCTGGCCCGACCAGCGCACGAACGGCAAGCGCCAGATCGCCTTCGATGTCCTCGGTGCCGTCGGCGACACCGGCGCCATGCAGGGCCAGCAGCACGCCGTCAACCGGCAGCACAGCGCGAATGCCGTCGAGGATCTCTTGCTTCATGGCGGCATACGCGCCGGCTTCGATCGTGCCCGACGGCGTTGCCTGCCCGACATAGGTGGGAACGAGCGTGGCGCCGGTCCTGCGGGCGCCTTCGATAAAGCCGCCCACCTGATGATTCGATTTGTCGAACGCCGCCAGGATCTCGTCGCCCCGATACTGCTCGAACGCGCGCAGCGGCGTCATGCCCGCGAATTCGGCTGCGTACGTGTTGGTCTCGTGGATGAGTCCGGCAACGGCCAGGCGGACGGGCAATTGGTCTGAAGTCACGGGAATGCCTCCGGGAGGTGTGGGTCGCGCGCGATCAGCGATTGACCTTCTTTGGATCAAAGCTTAGGGCGATCAGGGCGCTGCCGACAAGCGCGCCGGCGATGATAAAGATGGCCGGCGCGGTGCTGTGGTACATATCGCGGATCCAGCCGATCAGGTACGGGCTGACGAAGCCGCCAAGGTTCGCCAGGCTGTTGATCGCCCCGATGCAGGCCGCGGCCGTCGCCCCGCCGAGGAAGGCCGTCGGCAACGTCCACATAATCGGCGAGAAGCTGATGATCCCCGCCGCCGCGATCGACAGCGAGATCACGGCGAGCACGAGATTCTGTCCCGCGAACACGCTCGCCACGAGCCCGAACGCGCCCACCAGCATGATGCCGGCAAGGTGCCAGCGTCGCTCTCCATGCCGATCCGAACTCCGCCCCACCAACACCATGGCCACCACGGCGACGCAATAGGGAATCGCGCTGAGCAGCCCGATCTGCACACCACTGACCGCCCCGGCGTCCCGGATCAGCGTGGGCAGGTAGAAGCCGAGTGTGTACAACGCCATCATCGCCGGAAACGTCATCAGGATGATCTTGCAGATTCGCATATCGCGCAGGATGCCGGTCAGCGGCATGTGCTCGCGGCCATGATCATCCTGCGCGATATCGTTCTCGATCAACTGGCGTTGCGCCGGTGACAGCCATTTGGCGTCCTTGACTCGATCTGTCAGGATCCACAGCACGCCGATGGCCAGCGGAATCGTCGGCAGGGCTTCGAGCACAAATACCCATTGCCAGCCGGCGTGACCGCCGACCAGGTGAAAGCGCTCCAGGATCCAGCCCGACAAAGGGCTGCCGAGCAAGCCGGCGATGGGAATTCCCGCCTGAAAGATGGCCGTCACCTTGGCGCGGCGCCGATTCGGAAACCAGTACGTCAGGTAGAGGATCACGCCGGGATAGAAGCCGGCCTCGGCGACGCCGAGCAGGAAGCGCACCGTGTAGAACTGCCCCGGTGTCGTGACAAATGCCATGACGCCCGAGAGCAGGCCCCAGGAGATCATGATCCGGGCAATCCAGCGCCGCGCGCCGACACGATGCATGATGAGGTTGCTCGGTACCTCGAACAGCATGTAGCCGATAAAGAACAGCCCTGCACCGAGCCCATACGCTGCCTCGCTGAATTGCAAGTCGGCCAGCATGTTGAGCTTGGCGATGCCGATGTTCACGCGATCGAGATACGCGACGACGTAGCACAGCATCAGGAACGGGATAAAGCGCAGGGCGACCTTGCGGTAGGTGGCGTCTTCGAATGCGTAAGTGTTGGGCCGCCCCTGAGCATCGGGCGAAAGCGTAGCGTGCTGCTCCATGAAAGTGTCTCCTTCTATTGTTTTGGGGGCGACGACGAGAGGGTCAGGCGGCCTGTTCCATCGCCCCAGACCCATGACCGGCCAGTGTTGCGGCGTAATCCTGGAACCGGCGCAGTTCCTCTCTCGGGACGAGCGAGCCCCCGGTTGCCCAGATCACATGCGTGGCGTCGCGCATGTCCAGCCCGTGATCGCGCACATACGCCTGGCCTTCCGGTGAGTTGCGCAGCCAGCCCGGGCCGCCGATTCCGGCCGCTGCTGAAGGTTCGACTTCCACGCCCATCGACGTCTTGAGCGCGAGCAACTGAACGTAGAGTTGATCGTCGGCGACAGTGAATACGCCGGCGAGCTGCGAAGCCATCAAGGGGCTGACCAGATGGGAAGCCTGGCCGACGGCGAGGCCATCGGCATCGGTCCGGTTATCCAGTCCGATGTCGTAGACGGATACGGGAGCGTCCGCACCTGATGCCAACTGCACCAGTACGCACGGCGAGGCCACGGGCTCGGCAAAGAAGCAGTGCACATGTTCGCCGAACAACGCCTTGAGCCCGTAAGTGATGCCACCAGGCGCGCCGCCGACACCGCAGGGCAGATAGACGAAGAGCGGATGCGCGGCATCCACGACGCGGCCGGCATCGGCCAGTTGGCGCGCCAGGTGACGTGCCGCGGCGGCATATCCGAAGAAGAGCATGGCCGAGCGCTCGTCATCCACGAAATGGCAGCGCGGCGCCGCCAGCGCCTGCTCACGGCCTGCTGCAACGGCTTCCGCGTAGTCGCCTTCATGTTCCACGACGCGCACGCCGCGTTGGCGCAGGCGGTCCTTCTTCCACGCCTTGGCGTCCGCGGACATATGCACCACCGCATCGAATCCGAGAGCGGCTGCCATGACGCCGATGCTCAAGCCGAGGTTGCCGGTGCTGCCGACCGTGACCGAGTATTGCGAGAACAGCGCGCGCGCCGCCACCGTCGCCAGCACGCGGCGATCACCTTCCGGGTCGAGGATGCCGTGCTCGATCGCGATGGATTCGGCAATCGCCAGCACTTCATGAAAGCCGCCGCGCGCCTTGATGGAACCGGCGATCGGCAATTCGTCGTCACGCTTGATGAACCATGCTCCCTCGGCGCCATCGTTGCCGACGATCGCGTGTTGGAGTGCGGCGGCCGGCATCAGTTGCGATTCCACTTGCCCATGGCTTGGCGCGAGTTCGGGAAACAGCGTCGCCATGAGCGGTGCACAGCGCGCAAGACGCGCCTCGGCCGATGCGATCAGTTCTGTCGATGGGGCAGAAGCCGGCAGGGGTTGCCCGAGCCTTGGATTCAGCCAGAGAAGCGGCTGTCTCGATTGAAGCGTTGCTAATAGATCGCCAGTGAGCGGCAGGGAGGGCATCACGTCCTTCTCCAAGGAATTCCCGACAAGCCGTGATCGCAGATGCTCCGCTCGTGCAAAAATAGCGATCGTTTCTAACGCATGCATTAGTCAGGCTAATACGTATGCAGCTCGATTCCTCCGTTCTCGGGGCGCTGCGGTGTTATGAAGCCGCCGGGCGCTTGCTGAGCTTCACCAAGGCCGCCGAATCGCTGAGCCTCACCCAAAGCGCGGTGAGCCAGCAGATCCGCCATCTGGAAGACCGTCTCGGCTACATGCTTTTCGTGCGGCAGCCGCGCAGTTTGAAACTGACGCCAAAGGGTGAGGCGCTGTTCGAGACGACCACGCGCGCACTGCATGACATCCAGCAGACCATCCAGCGACTTGGCCTGCCTAACGCGCCTTTGCAGGTCAATTGCCTGCCGTCGTTTGCGCTGCAATGGCTGATGCCGCGCTTGACCGAATTCCACCGCGAGCAGCCGGATGTGTCGGTGCGCCTGAAGGCAGAGTTCCAGGCCTTGGACAGGCAATCGATGGATGCGGAGGACATTGACGTGGCAGTGCGTTACGACCCGGTTCGCTACAGCCAGTTGCAGGCTGATGTTTTGATGGATGAGTACCTGATGCCGGTGGCTACGCCGGAATACCTCGCCCAGCATACCGGGCTGTCCGACGGGAGATCACTCGACGGTGTTGTGTTGCTGCACGACGCATCGCCATGGGTAGGCGCAGCTGAGTTCGTGGAATGGCGTACATGGCTTGAGGCCTTTCATCCGGAATGGATCGCGCATCTTGAGGGGCCGCAATTCAATCTATCCAGCCTTGCCATCAGCGCGGCGCTGAATCACCAAGGGGTGGCAATGGGGCGTACGGCGCTGGTCTATGACGAGATCAGGAGCGGACGGCTGGTGGATGTCTTTGGCAAGCATGTACGCGCGCCGGCGCGTTACATGCTGCTATCTCGTAGCCCGGAGGATCGACGGGCGACCATTTTCTCGGCGTGGCTGAAGGCGGAGTGTGCGCGCTTTGATGCGGACAGACAGGGGGCTCTCAACGACGGACAGACAGTGGCATAGCTAACCTGCGATGCCCGAGTCAGTCTGGAGATGGCTATCTATCAGGCATCTGAGTCCCCCGGCTTTCGGCCCGTATTCGTTGAACGACCGCAGCAGTCATGCGGACACACGCAATTGCGTTGGGGAATGATGCATACCCAAGCCAAAGCGCGGCAGCTACCTTAAGACCATTATCTGACTCCCTCGTCAACTACCCGAGCTGCCAACGTCTGCTGCCTTCGTGGAGCCGGATCGCTTGTTTCACGGAAGCTTTGCCCGCAGCCTGTCCAGCCATGTGGGAGGCAGCCGAACGTATGCGGGCGGCGAGGCCCCGGTGTTGTAATAGACCCTATTGTCGCCCCACACGATCTTCGGTTCTAAATCGTTGTAGCTGCGCTCCGCCAGAAGTTCGCCGCTCTGCGCGTCGTAGAGGCGAAACAAGGTTCCATACTGGGTCGGCAAATAGCAGACCTCCCCAATGTAAAGCCCCGCCTCGACGTCGCGGGTGCAATCATGAGCCTCTCTGCGATGTGCCACGTCGCAACCGTAGGGAACAATCAGCAGCACGCCGAAAAGGAAACCCATCCACTTTAACCACCGCCAGGCTCGAGTTCGGATCATAGATCGAACTCCAACACTTTTGCGGGGCGCAGTGACATGCACTTCCTGTCGGAGTACAAGACCAGGTCGCCTCCCTGTTTATGTTTCAACTGCCAATGGCGATAGTCCTTGTTACGTACCGGGTAAAAGACTGTCGCGTCGGAGATGATGCCGTTTCTGGCAACGGGGTACATAAGCCAGTCTGCCGTGGATAGCTCCCCGGCCGCAACGGCGGATGGAACGATGATGAATCCACTCTTGTTCCAATGCCCAAGGTATTGGGTTCCGCCCTTGCGTTCTCGATCATGAAACGTAAAAACGTCTCGCATGTAGATCGAGATCTCCTTGATGACCAGTCGGGTGCGAGTTGAGGTCAGGCGCTCATAGAAGAAGCCGTCCAGGGTTGCATTGAAGGAGAAGGCTCCGAGCGAGCCGTATAGGTCGTCCATCATTACGCCGTTTGGTGCTGCGACGCCTCTTAGTAGCATCAGGAATTTGTCCGTGTTCTCACTGTCAACCAGAGTTCGCTGGTATTGAAACTTCTGATGGTACTTCTGAATGTCACCCTCACACGCTTTCCACGAATCGATGAAGTAAGGGGATGGCTCAAGCCCCCTGACGATCTTCTTTAGCGATCCGTACGCGCTGTCATCGAACAGTTTTGTATTGACCAGCTCGTCAAATTTTTCCCTTGCGCGCGCGAAGCCCAATATCCATCGGAGATTGAACGTGCTGGACTTTAGACATTCAGCGCCCCGAATCGGGATCGAGAAAGTAGTTGGAAATCGGAAAAGCGCTTGACATGGATGGGCAACCGTGAGGCCGCTGCGCTGCTTGCGCGGTTTTTTTGCGCAAGCAGCGCAGCGGCCAATGAGGATCGTTTTCGATCCTTGTTTGCCCGTCGATGTCCCTGACTGAACGTACCCGGTTTTGCCTGTCCGAATGGATCAACATTCTCCTCATCGCCGTCCCGCTTCGCTCGCAGGCCAGCTTCGTGGAACTGCTGTGCGGCTGCATGGTTTCGCCAGAGGGTTGGGTAACGCGAGCGATCTCGGCGATCCACGGCAAGAAGCACTGGACGACGTACTACAAGTTGCTGGAACGCGGCAGCCTGCGCACGGTACGGATCGCACGGGCACTGCTGCGGTTGGTGATTGCGGTACTGCCCTGCGATATGCTCACGTTGGTCCTCGACGACACGCTGGTGATGCGCTGCTCGGAGAAGGCCCCCGGTGTTGCCTGGCGGCGCGAGCACAGCGGCAAGACCAATCGACCCCGAAATGTGTGGGCACAGTGCATCGTGACCTTGGCGGTGAGCGTGTTGGGCAACAGCGGCATCGGCATGGTGCTGCCGATCGTCTCGCGTCTGGTTCCCCGGAGGGGCAACACCAACAAGCTCAAGATCGCGCTGGCACTCGTGCGAGCGATCTCCGGCGCGACCGACAAGCCCATCCGCGTGATGTTCGACTCGTGGTTCATGCGCGCACGCCTGGTCTTGCCGCTGTTGCGCCGGAACATGCATGTCATTGGCCAGGCTCGTATCGATACCGCCTTGTTCCAGTTGCCCGTGATGCCCAAGAGGCCCCGGCGTGGGCGGCCGCGTACCTATGGCGAACGACTGAGCAAGCAAGCCATCGAAGCGCTGCCGGCTACCGAACTGAGCCTGTCGGTCTACGGCAAGGAGCAACGCGTTCGCTTGCGCTCGATTGTTGCAGTGGTCCGCTTCCTCAAGGGCAAGCCAATGCGTGCCGTCTGGTGTCAGTTCTACGACGAAAAGCGACAGTGCTGGACGAAGGCACGATTGATGCTGGCCTCCGAGACCGAACTGGATGCTCAAACCGTCGTGCTGCTGTACGCGCGACGCTGGGCGATAGAACCGCTGTTCCACAACCTCAAACGCTGGTTTGGCTTCAACAATCTCTGGCAGCAGACACGTACCGTGCTGGAGTTGTGGATGCAAATTCGATCGTGCGCGTGGACGCTCACGCAATTGCTCAGCCTGGCAATCGCCGACGCGTTCCCGATGGACACGATCGCACCGTGGCGTGTCGGCCAGCCCGTCACTGCCGGGCTGGTGGCCCAGTGGCTGCGCCGCGAATTTACCGGACTTGCACTCGGGCTGGCCGAATTGGCCAAGTGCTGGAAATTCCGCCGGCCAGAACCGAGGCAAGCTCCAGCAGCAACCGGGTAACGCCGCTTCTGCGGCCTTGCTCGTGCGTTTCATCGCAATCACCGTCTCGTTTGTCACTCCACGATCGCTCTGCTACGCGCGCTCGCGGAGGGCATTCGAGTGTCTAAAGTCGAGTGAACGTGGTTGTGTCGACCATTGCGGCTGGAAACGGCCGGCCATTCTGATTTATTCCTCTAATGGCCCCGTTGTCAGTGTTTGCGTAGTTCAATTCCCCCGCGAACCACTTGCGCATGATCTTGGCCGACATCGGCCATCCGATACGCTCCATCGCGTCGGGAATATCCTGCAGATCGAATGGCTTGACGCGTGGTTTGGTTGACCCCGGTGCTGGTGCTGGCTTTTGCTGTGGCGCCGATGGTGCGTTAAGCCACTCATGGAACGCCAGGAAGCCTTCGATCAATGTCTTCCTTTCTCGCTTGACCAGAACTGGCGTTGGCTTTGGCGGCGGAGGTGGCTGATCTCGTAGCGATGGAGGCGTTCTCGCTGTCGATAGAGGGAACTCATTGACGTCCAGTTTGTGACATCCTTCCATTCCCTTCTTCTCTTCCCACCACCAGGGCATGCCGAAGCGCCCATTCTGGTAGTACTTAAATATCTCCTGGCTGTCAGCCATATAGCGCCTCCAAGGGTCTCTCTGGGTACTGATTCACTGCAGCAGGAGAATCGAGGGCGACAGCCTTGCCCATCTCCGTACAAGGCACGCGCGGCCCGACAAAAGCTACTGTGGCTTCGCGCTTGCATACGGCGCAGTACACGGCATCGCCTTCTCGGGCAACCGGGACGTTGTGCCAGAAGTACGAGTTTCTGCCGCCGGAGATGATCGCGCCGTTGTTGGCCTTGTTGCTTCGAGATACGTCCGCGTCACCATGGCAAAGCCTCCGCGCGCATGTGTACGTCAGAGATTACTGACGTAGCGCGAAGGCTTGGCGTGGATGGTCTTGGGAGAATCGCGCTTCTGATTGCGGCCATATCCGACTCCGATGAGCGTGGCAAGTCGCCACTGGAGTCATGGAACAAGGTGCCCGGTGCGGAATCAATCGGGCAAATCCGAAAATGGCGCTGGAAATTCCGCTTGCTGCAACAGGGCAGAGGAGGCGAACGAACAACCCCAGATGCCAACATACTCTTTGCCCAGGGCCACAACCCATCCGACACTGATACAAGCCTCAAGTGGCCCCCACATCAGGCTTGACGAGATCGCCGGGAACCAGCTAGATTTGCGCAATCATGCGCCGCCGCCCCATCTCCCTTTCCCCTTATCCCACTGCGACCCAACCGCAGTGGGACGCGCGCGCAAAATCCAAAAAACAGTCGCTCATCTGACCGGAGCGCGCTGTTCCGTCAGTTGAGCGACGGAACAGCATCTGTGTAGAAGACGGTCTGCCAATCCCCCCTTACCGTCTTGAGCGCGTCTTGCTCTGTCGCTTGCCTGTGCGGTTTCCGAATCGGTCGATCCGGAGCATGCAATGCAAGAAGTGGAATATCTCTATCGTGGTATCTGGCTACCCCTGGTCACCCCGTTTCGCAACCATGAGGCGGATCACGTCGCACTACGGCGGCTAGTCGCCCATTACCGCTCCAGCGGATTGGCCGGGTTGGTCGTTTGCGGCAGCACCGGCGAAGCGGCTTCCCTCGATGAGGCGGAACAGTTGGCCGTTCTGGATACCGTACTGGCCGAAGCCGGAGAGTTGCCGGTCATGATGGGCCTGGCCGGCAATAATCTCCGGCACGTGCTGGGCCGTCTGGACAGGATCAGCGAACGTCCGCTCGCTGGCCTCCTGGCGCCGGCTCCTTACTACATCAGACCGTCGCAGGAAGGATTGAAGGACTACTTTCGCGAACTGGCCGACAGGTCGCGGGCACCACTAGTGCTGTATGACATCCCCTACCGGACCGGTGTGACGCTGAGTGCTGAAACGCTGCTCGCGTTGGCAAGCCACGGCAACATTCGGGGTATCAAGGACTGCGGTGGTAACGCTGAAACCACGCAGGCATTAATCGCCGATGGCCGCCTGGCTGTTCTTGCGGGAGAGGATCATCAACTGCTTGCCACGCTGTGCATGGGCGGGCAGGGTGCAATCGTTGCGTCAGCGCATATTCGGCCGGATCTCTTCTCCGCCTTGTGGCGCGCAGTGGCGGATCAGCGTCTGAG
Source organism: Cupriavidus sp. C2SS-8b (assembly GCF_057073745.1). Classification (NCBI taxonomy): domain Bacteria; kingdom Pseudomonadati; phylum Pseudomonadota; class Betaproteobacteria; order Burkholderiales; family Burkholderiaceae; genus Cupriavidus; species Cupriavidus sp. C2SS-8b. The sequence continues at coordinate 3,061,469 of NZ_CP172716.1, read as the reverse complement.
TGTCGCCCGCCAGATTTTCCAGGCACTGATGCCGCTGATTCGGCTGATGTTTGCCGAACCTAATCCGGGCCCGATCAAGACATTACTGGCCAGGCATGGCTGGCTGTCCGATGAACTGCGTTTGCCAATGACTTCGGCTTCAAGCGCGCTCGCGGAGCAACTGGGCGTTGTGTGTGAAGCCTTGGACTCAGTGCACGCGAACGCGTTGATTCGGGCGGAAGCTCCGTCGCCTCCATCAGCATGAAGCTCTAACTGCATAAAATGCGGCGATAAGCCATGGCACGCGGCGAAGATTCCGCATGCCATGGCATTGCGCACACTGCAATATGAGACAACATTGAGAACGATGCTGTCGGCAACAGCGATGGTTTCTCCCGATCGAGAATGACTGAGCGCCTGAAATCGGAAGCAACGATCATCTATGTTTGCCTGGTCTTCCGGACGATATTGGTGGCCACGCTGTTCGATGTGCTCAGCCCCGTTCTCCCTTTGATCGGCGGTGACTTTGGCGTCAGCCAGGCGAGATTCCAGGCCTTCTTCTCAGCGGCCTTGATGGTGGGCGCCTTAGTTTTGCTCGGTGCGCCGTGGCTGGTCGACCATATTGGCAGGACGCGCGCAGTGGCCGTAAGTGCCGTGGCGACGAGCTTGCTTGGCATATTGAGTGCGACTGCTCAGAACTACCTGTCCTATGCCGTAGCTTTGCTCGGAATGTCTGCGGCAAACGCAATAGGCGCAATTGCAAGCCGGGCCCTGATGCGTGACCTCTTGACCCATGACCGCTACAAGATGCTGTTCGCCTACGGGCAAGCCGCATTGGAAGCAGCCAGCATCGTGGCCCCCTTGGTTGCTGGCTGCATCGCTGCCGCGTGGGGTTGGCGCGCAATGTTTGCAGCGTTCTGCATGCCGCTGCTCGCGGTTCCGCTGCTGCTCGCATTATTTCCCCCTCCCGTTGCCCCCGCTGATCGCAGTGCCGGGCCTTCGGGCCAAGCGATGTCGTTTGGCGCGTTGCTTGGCTTTTGCAGGATGGCAGGGGTCCCACTGATCCTGATGTGCGCAATACAGGGCGGCTTAAAGTGGACCCCTCGGTCAAGACAGATTTCAACCGAGTTTAAGCTGCATCCATTTCTTCACATGCAGCGGAACAGCGCTGCCCTGATTTTGCGCGGGGAGAATCCCCTGCGCAGCGTAGCGGAGCAGGGGATTCTCCCCGCGCACCGCCGAATTTATCGACAATCATTGCCCCGCCGCCCTCGCCGCTGGCATAGACGGCCTTCGGCGTTTTGTAGCCCAGCGACTGGTGCGGCCGTTCCTCGTTGTAATACGAGAAGTACTGCGCCAGCCCGATCATCAGCTCCGCCATGTTGGCGTACCCCTTCAGGTACACATCCTCGTGCTTCACGTTGCGCCACAGCCGTTCGACGAAGATGTTGTCCAGCGCCCGGCCGCGACCATCCATGCTGATGGCGATGCCTTCGCGCTTGAGCACGCCCGTGAAGACGTGGCTCGTGAACTGGGAGCCCTGGTCACTGTTGAACACCTCCGGCCTTCCGTGCTCCCGCAGCGCATCCTCCAGGCAGTCCACGCAGAACGACGCGTCCATGCTGTTGCTCAGGCGCCAGGACAGCACCCTCCGGCTGTACCAGTCGATGATCGCCACCAGGTAGGCAAAACCGCGCGCCAGGCGAATATAGGTCACGTCGGTCGACCACACCTGGTTCGGTCGCGTCACCTCGACCCCGCGCAGCAGGTACGGATAGACCTTGTGCTTCGGATGCTTGGCGCTCGTCGCCGGCCCCGGCGCCATGCCCGCCAACCCCATCTCGCGCATCAGGCGCTGCACCCGCTTGCGGCTCACCACGCAGCCCTGGCCGCGCAGGAATACCGCCATGCGCCGGCTGCCGTAGAACGGCCGGTTCGTATATTCCTCGTCGATCAACCGGCACAGCCGCAGATCCTCGTCGCGCTTTTCCCGCGTCGTCTTGCCCTGCCTCCGATACACCGTTGCGCGCGACACTTCCGCCAGGTCGCACTGCCGGCTCAAAGGCAGTTCCTCCGCACCATCGATCCACCCCATTCGCGCTTCCCGGCTCACTCCCCCAACTTTTTTTTAAGCCAGTCCACTTCCATTTTCAGCCGCCCGATCTCGCCGTACAGGCGATCCTCGTCGCTTTTTTCCTCGGCCGGCTTGGGGCCACGCTTGGTTTCGAACAGGGCGCCGGCCCGCTCAAGAATTTCCTTCTTCCATTGCCCAACCAACACCGGATGCACGCCGTATGTCTGCGCAATCTCGCTGATCGTCTTCACCCCGCGCACGGCTTCCAGACCAACCTTGGCCTTGAATTCTGCCGTGTGTACCTTGCGCTTCTTGCCTTCACTCATTTGCCATCATCCCGTCAAGGACAACAGCTTAAACCACCGCCTGATCACTGTCTCAAATCGTGGGTCCACTTTAGCTACACCACTTTATTGGTAGCCAAACCATTCCTGCTCGCCAGCCGTTTTGGCTTGCCGGTCACTGCAATTGGAGTCGTTCTCGCGGGTTTTGCAGCAGTCGGCTTGATCGGCTATCTGTGCTCCGGCGCGCTGATGACGCGCGTCTCGGAGCGCAGCCTGGTTGTCGCCGGCATCATCTGCCAATGCGTCTCGGCGCTTGCACTATTGCTCCTTTCAGTCACGGAAGCGCATGCGCTTTACCTGTTCCTGGCAGCGTTGGCTGCAGCACAAATTGGTTACTGCCTGATCGTGCCCGTCGCCAACGCATGGATCCTGAATGTCGCCGCCGAGTACCGTGCCGTTGCCGCTGGCATGCTGGGCGGCCTGCAGACATTGACCGGCGGCGCTGTCGCGTTCCTGGCGGGTCTTGCCTACAACGATTCGGCGCTGCCGGTCGCCGTTATCTGTACGATTTCTGCGCTTATTGCGGCTGTCACACTGCGGCGTGTGCACTGACAGTCAGGCGTCCCGCTCGGTGGCCCGAAAAGTTGCCAAACGGAAGCCAGTCTTCAGAAATAGCCGCCGCGAAGCCTCATTGCCGGGGGAAATCCTGGCGCGACACAAGGGAAATCCCTCGGCAGCAAGAGCATTCATGCACCGGCGCAGCAAGCAGGTGCCCACGCCCCTGCGCTGTGCAGAAGGGAGGACAGCGATCAGGGCGATCACAGGAGCCTGATAGACGGGGAAATCAGTAGCCAATACCGCTCCTATCAATTGACCGCAAGCATCCTCGGCAACGAAAGACGCCTTAGGCAAGAGTTCCCCGTACCTGCCGTTGACGATCGAAGGAATTTTGCTGGTCCACAGCTCCAGCGGCGCACTGTCCACAGTATCTGCGAAGGCAGCATAAGTCAGCGGGGGCAGCGGTTGCATGTCACTGTCCGCGAAACACCGCACCGCAACGCCGCACGGCGTTCCAAGTTCTATCTCTGAACATACCCTTTCCCAAAGAGGTTCAGCGGAGCTGGCGGGCTCTGATACGGGCATTCGTGAGGACATAGGTTTCCTTGCTTGCCATTGAGCTTGGTTCCGGACCATTCCTGCCCAATCATCCCACGACGTTCGCAAAGCTTGGAGAATGCTCTTGAACCCTGCCATTCGCCACGTGATATACGCGATCTGACACCTGAACCAGCGCACGGCGGTGCGTAATCACGATCAGCGTTGGCACCCGTTGCCTGACGCGTTCGAAGATTCGCGCCTCGCGCTCGGGGTCGAGCGATGACGTAGGCTCATCGAGAATAATGACCGCTGGACGACGCGCAAGCGCACGGCCCAACGCGATACGCTGGCGCTCTCCCCCTGATAGTGCCCTGCCTTGTATGCCCAAGGGGCGATCCAGGATATCGCCGTTTCCATCTGACGCGATCCCATGTAGCTCGAGCAAAGTAATGAGTTCGTGCAGTGCATCGTCTGACGGCGGGTCATCACAGCCGTAGGTCAGATTCTCCCTGAGCGAGCCGGTGAGGATCATCGGCGCTTGAGGTGCGACAGCGACTTCGCGTGCAATATCGCTGACGGACAGCTTGCTCACGTCCGCACCAAAGAGGTAGACAGTGCCGGCAGCAGGGCGGGTGAGTCCCAGCATCAAGTGGATCAGGCTAGACTTGCCCGCACCCGATGGCCCGGTGACCGCGACCAGTTCGCCTCGGCTGATAGCAATGTCCACCCCCTGCAAGATCTGCTTCCCACCCTGGCAGACATCTGCACGCTCGATACGACAGACTTCGTTCGCAGTTTGGTCGATATGCTCGCTTGATTCGCTGCGCTCAATTGGCAGTTCCAGAAGCCCAAAACTCTCGTGCAGCGCGAGATGGTTGCGGCGCAAATCGGACAGCGATCCCGCGAGGTTAGTGAAAGGTATCGCCAGTGCCACAATGTAGCTGACAATCATCACGAAGTCGCCTGCGTTGAGTGCCGAATGGATGACGCCATATGCAGTCATCACCGTGAAGAGCGTAAGCAGAAGGCCGGTGCAGAGGGCTTGCGCCGCAAGCAGTAGCGCGAGCCTGGTGTTCCCTCGGGTCACTTTGCCGATATAGTCTTCAAGCGTGCGGTGCAACGCGGCATCTTCTCTCGCGTACGCGTTGTTGAGCTTGATGTCCAGCATGAAGCCCAGCTTCTCAACCAGATGGCTCGACAGCATGTCTGCAGCACTGAAGATCTCTTCGTGAGCGCCCTTGCTCTTGTCCGCGAGAAACCATGTCGCGGCAAGGAGAAGCAACATGGATATGGCGAATCCGAGAGCGAACGCGCCGTCGATCAGTTGCCACAGAACCACGCTGGACATTATCAACTGGAGAACAGTCGGCCCGATTGCCCAGAACACTGCAAACGTGATTGCACTGAAAGCTGCGCGGCTTCGCGCAATGACTGAGACCAGCTTACCCGGATCCTCTGCATTCAGACGCGGGTAGTCAACCCTGATCAGTCTGGCGAAGATGGCGTTATGGAATGCGGCATCACATCTTGCGAGAACGGCCGCGGAAAGCATGACTTTCAGCCAGTCAAACGCGCGAGCGGTAGTCCAGGCGAGTCCGTACGCGGCAGCCAGAAGCATTGGCATGCCTGTAGCGCTAAGCGTGGCTTGTGCAGTGAGGGCATTGGTGGCCTCGCGCAGGAGGTAGGGAACCAGCGTTGACAATGCCGCGGACAGCGCTACGAACAAGGTGGCTCCACAGAAGTGGATTGGCAACGCTCGATACTTTCTGACCGTGATTTGGTAGGCGAAGACCCAATCCTCATACAGATCCATAAGAAGGCTCATCGCCAATCATCTCCAGGCATCAAAGTCATTCGGGGCCTCAGGGCAGCTTTGGCATCGCCGTGGCCTTGCCTCGCGAACGTTCAATCTGTCCATCCTCAGCAGAGTGGTTCTTGTTTTGAACTTTGGAAATGAGAAGTTTCCCAACAGGGCCATTGAAACGTCTCGCGTTTGTGCAGCAATTCTTGGAGACGTGTCAGATGGCCGTACGAGTCATCGCCCCTTCGCTATCTGGCTGAGCCGCCGTGTTCGGAACTCCCGGCAGGAAGCTTGGCGATAGACGCCCTCAATTCCAGATTCCTCTCAAAGCCAACCCTGCCCAGCGCAATCACAATTCTCCGATTCAAGCAGGTAGCGTTTGTTTCGTAGTTGTCAGTTGACAACCATGCTTTGCGCTTCTAACATCGGAGATACCAGTGACCCGCGCCAACCATCCGAAGAAGGACGTCGAGGCCGCGCTACGGCAAGCAGAGTCGCAAGGCTGGCGCGTCGAGAGGGCGAAGGGGAACGGGCACGCCTGGGGGCGTCTGTATTGCCCCCGCAATGACAAGGAATGCCGCTGCGGCGAGTTCTGTGTCTCTAGCGTGTGGAGCACGCCGAAGAGTTCGGGCAACCATGCCAATGCAATCCGGCGAATCGTTGGAAACTGCTTGCATCAGCATCAATGACGTCGTTGCACACATCGCCGATCAGGAAACAGCTATGGAATACCCGTTCACATTCAGATTCCTGCTTTCGCAGGCCGATCACGATATCGACGCTCTGGTAGAACGCCTGGGCGAGGCAGGCTGCGATGATGCCCTCGTGGGCACTGGCCTGCCAGGACGCGTGGCGCTGTCCTTTGTCCGCGACTCGGATTCCGCAACGGCGGCGATGGTGAGCGCCCTGGCCGATGCCCGGCGCGCTATGCCATCCGCCACCCTGATCGAAGCGGCTCCTGATCTGGTCGGACTGACCGATATTGCCGATGCCGTTGGCATGTCCCGGCAGAACATGCGCAAGTTGATGATCGGCTATCCCGAGTCTTTCCCGGCGCCCGTGCATGAAGGCAGCACCACACTGTGGCACCTGCTGGACGTGCTGGTATGGCTGGATCAGCGCGATTACAGCATTGACCCGATCCTTGCCGAAGTCGCTGCTACGGCCATGCAGATCAACCTTGCCCGTTGCGCCCGTCAGGTAGCTCCTGCCATGGCGCGCGAGTTGCGGGCGCTGGTGGCGTAGTGGCAACGCCAACCAGCCTCTCGCGCTAGCGATGCCGCGGCCAGAAACTATGTAGATTCGACGCACGGAGTGCAGTTTTCGCAAGCTGCCGCACCGCGGTTTTCCCTTACGAGCGCCCGTCTCCACGACGGACGAGCCTGGCATGGCATATGCGGAAAGCTCAGAACTTCGGCGATCATCATGGAGACGATCATGCCAAGAGCATCCAGCATTGCGCAGGCAAAGGCGGACAAGCGAGCCGGCAAGGCCGCGAGTACCCAGGCCGGTCATTTTGTTCGCGATGAGATAGAAGCCGTTCGCCATGGCAAGCATGGCGTGCGCTCGGCCAAGCAGGCCATAGCCATTGGTTTGTCGGAAGCGCGCCGCGCTGGCGTTGAAGTGCCGCAGCCCAAGACCGGATCCAAGTCATCCAAGAGCGCCGGCAAGCCCGCTGCCAAGAGTGCCGGCGAAAAGGCGAAGGCGCCAAGACAGCCCAGTTCAGAAAGCACGGCCAAGCGTCGCAGTGCCGCGACCAAGGCGCTCAAACGGGAGAGCACGGCGGGGGCCTCGCATCAGGCGCTGTCCACCCAGGCGAAGAGCGCAGCCAGTAAGCGTACGGCGGCAGACCGCTCCGCGGCCGCCGAGAAGGCTGCCAAGACTAAGGGTGCGGAGGGCCGATCCGAAGCGGCCCAAAAGGCGGCGCGCACGCGTGCAGCGAGAAAGCGGGCAGACCAGGGATCCCGGTAGCGCAGGAAGCAAATGTACGCTGTCAGTCAACTTTCAGGTTGCGCAACAGCGGCTGCCACTTTTCGCTCTCGGCGGTCAGCCAGCGCTGCAGCCCCTGAGGGGTCTGTTTGTCCAACGGGACGATCTGGGCCCCTAGTTCGGTGAGCTTGGCGACCACTGCCGGGTCACGCAGGCCCTTCTGCAGTGCGTCCGTGAGGCGCTTCGTGGTGCCTGGCGGCGTGCCCTTCGGCGCATAGATGCCGTGCCAGACCTTGACCTCGAAGCCCTTGAGGCCGCCCTCCTGAAGCGTTGGGGCTTGGGGAAGCGCCGCAATGCGCTGAGCAGTGGTAACGCCGAAGAGCTTCACGCGACCGGCCTTGATCTGCGGTAGCGTGGCCGTCGTCTGGTCGCACAGCAGGTCGACTTGCCCGCCCAGCAATGCGGTAAGCGCCGGACCGGCACCGGGATAGGGAACCGCCGTCATCCTGGTTTGCACCGATTCCTCGAACAGCAGGCCACACAGTTGCGATACCGCGCCCAGGCCCGCGTTCGCCAGCGAGACCTTGTCGCGGTTCTGGCGAACATAGTGGATCAGCTCCGGCAGCGTCGAGGCGGGCAGGTCTTTGCGGCCCATCAGCGTCATCGGTACATCGGCAACTTGTCCGATGTACTCGAAGTCCTTGAGCGGATCGTAGGAGAGCTTCTTGTACAGCGCGGGCGCTGTCGCCATCCCGTTGTGGTGAATCAGGATGGTGTACCCGTCGGGCTGGGCGCGGGCAACGTACGCCGCCGCCACCGTGCCTCCGGCGCCGACCCGGTTCTCCACGATGACACTCTGGCCGAGCTCGCGCGTCATGGCAGCCGCGAGAGAGCGAGAGACCACATCGGTCGGGCCGCCAGCGGAGTAGGGAACAACGAGGGTCACCGGCCTGGACGGGTATGCGTCCGAGGCCTGGGCGGCCGATGCCAATGCCAGTGTTGCAAGCAGGCCAGACACGAACACGCTGGCGATTCTGTCTCCAAGCATTTTTGTCTCCATCTTGATTTGCCGGCACGCGAGAGTTCGCCAGCGAAAGACGCGTTGCCCGTACGATGGAAGGCACTCCTTAAAGCGACAATTCTTAATTCATGAAGTGGACTTTTGTGGTGGATGAACGCTGCGCAGGAAAAGTCCAAGACAATCCGCCTCACGCCACTGTCATCGCCCTGTCATTCCTCCCTTCCACAATGCGCAGCAGAGCAGGGAGCCGAGCCTTCCCGGCTGACCGCGTGACGCGGCGCAGCGACGGAATGTCTTGACTCCCGATTTTTTCCGCCTTCAATGAAAACGTTTTCATCCGGCCGCGCCGCTGCGGTTGATCCTCGAATCAGAATGCTGTGACGCGAAGACACATTCCAGATGGCAAGCCGGAGGCCAGGCCCGACAGCGGCGGCGCGACGCTGCTCGACGTGGCTCAGGCCGCGCGCGTGTCGCTGGCAACTGCGTCGCGCGTCTTCAGTACGCCCGCCATGGTGCGCGACAGCACCGCACAGCGTGTGCTCGACGCGGCGCATAAGCTGAGCTTTCGCCCGAACCTGCTCGGCAGCAAGCTGCGCGCCCAGCAGTCGAGGATGATCGGCGTGATGCTGCCGACCATGGACAACGCGGTATTCGCCGAATGCTGGCGTGGGATCGAGGAGGCGGCGCTTGCCGCCGGCTACTCGCTGATGCTGGTGACGAGCGGCTACGACCCGGCGCGCGAGCGCGAGCGCGTGGAGTACCTGCTGCGCCATCGCGTCGACGGCATGGTGCTGACGGTGGCCGACGCCGCCCGAAGCGCGGTGCTGGACCAGCTCGACGCCGAGGGCGTGCCCTATGTGCTCGCGTACAACCAGGCCAGCGCGCGCGGCCGGCGGCATTCGGTTTCCGTGGACAACCGCGGCAGCGCGTGCGCGGGCGTGGAGATGCTGATCGCGGCCGGACATCGGCGCATCGTCGTGGTCTCGGGCGCGTTCGTCGCCTCGGACCGCGCGCGCCAGCGCTTTGCGGGCTACCAGGACGCGATGCGCGAGCACGGCCTGGAACCGGTCCCGGCACTCTGCCTGCCGTCGCACACCGCCAGCAACGCGGCGCAGATCCGCGCGCTGATGAACGCTGACGACGCTCCCACGGCCTTCTTCTGCACCAACGACCTGCTGGCGATCGGCGTGATCGCCGACCTAGGCCGGCTCGGCTTGCGCGTGCCGGCGGACGTGTCCGTGCTCGGCTACGACGGTATCGCGCTCGGCAGCGTGGTCGAGCCGACGCTCGCGACCGTGTTGCAGCCCAACACCGACATCGGCACGCGGGCCGTGCGCCATCTGCTGGCGCGGCTGCGGGCAGCGCCCGACGACGCGCCGGCGCCCGCGCGTGTGACGCTGCTGCCGCACGCGCTGCGCGTGACCGGCACCATCGCGGCGCCGCCGGAGCGTGCGAGTGCGAGCATTCCGGCACGAATCCGGCGTATCCCATAACCCAGCTTCCACCACCGACAGTTGCCAACCAAGGAGCCTCTCATGCAACCGTTCTCCGCCTGGCGCCCGCTGCGCCGGATCGCCCTGATGTTCGCCGCCGCGGCCTTCGGCCACGGCGCCTTCGCGCAGACCGCCATCTGCTACAACTGCCCGCCCGAATGGGCCGACTGGGCCGCGCAGATCCGCGCCATCAAGGAAAAGACCGGCGTGACCGTGCCGCTGGACAACAAGAACTCCGGCCAGTCGCTCGCGCAACTGGTGGCGGAGAAAGCGAGCCCGGTGGCCGACGTGGTCTACTACGGCGTGACCTTCGGCATCCAGGCCAAGAAGGACGGCGTGACCGCCCCGTACAAGCCCGCGCACTGGAACGACATCCCCGACGGCCTGAAAGACCCGCAGGGCAACTGGTTCGCGATCCACTCGGGCACGCTCGGCTTCATGGTCAACGTCGACGCGCTGCGCGGCAAGCCCATGCCGCAGTCGTGGGCCGACCTGCAGAAGCCCGAGTACAAGGGCCTGATCGGCTACCTGGACCCGGCCAGCGCGTTCGTCGGCTACGTCGGCGCGGTCGCCGTCAACCAGGCGCTGGGTGGCAACTTCGACAACTTCGGCCCTGCCTTCAAGTACTTCAAGGACCTGCAGAAGAACCAGCCGATCGTGCCGAAGCAGACCGCCTACGCGCGCGTGCTCTCCGGCGAGATCCCGATCCTGCTCGACTATGACTTCAACGCGTACCGCGCCCGCTACAAGGACCACGCCAACGTGGCCTTCGTGATCCCGAAGGAAGGCACGGTCGTGGTGCCCTACGTGATGAGCCTGGTCAACAAAGCCCCGCATGAGGCCGAGGGCCGCAAGGTGCTGGATTTCGTGCTGTCAGATGCCGGCCAGGCGCTGTGGGCCAATGCCTACCTGCGCCCGGTACGCAGCAGCGCGGTCTCGAAGGAAGTCCAGGCGCGGTTCCTGCCGGCCTCCGAGTATGCGCGCGCCAAGCCGGTCGACTTCGGCCGCATGGCTGACGTGCAGAAGGCCTTCAGCGATCAGTACCTGAAGGAAGTGCGCTGAGCACGCGCTGGTAATGGTCGGTCGTTCCCGCCCGCCATGCGCGCGGGGACGACGCCACGGCAAGGCCCCTCCCATGACAAAGCGAAATCTCTTCCTGTTCGGCTTCGCGCTGCCGGCGCTGGTCGTGTTCCTGGCGTTCTTCTGCCTGCCGATGGCGCGCCTGGTTGCGGTCAGCGTCAACGGCCCGCAGGGCGCCGGCGTGTACTGGACCGTGCTGACGAGCCCGCGCTATCTGCATAGCCTGATGGTGACCGTGCTGCTGTCCGGCGCGGTCACGCTGGCTACGCTGGTCATCGCTGGCATTGCTGGCACGTTCCTGCAGCGCAACCCCGTGCCGGCCAAGCCCGCACTGGTCGCGGTGCTGACGTTCCCGCTCGCGTTCCCCGGCGTGGTGATCGGCTTCATGGTGATCATGCTCGGCGGCCGCAACGGCCTCTCGGCGATGGTCGGCGACTGGCTCGTGGGCGAGCGCTGGGCCTTTGCGTACGGGCTTGCCGGCCTCTTCGTCGGCTACCTCTACTTCTCGATTCCGCGCGTGATCCTGACCGTGATGGCGGCGGTGGAGAAGCTCGACACCTCGCTCGAGGAAGCGGCGCGCTCGCTCGGCGCGAGCCCGTGGCGCGTGGTGCGCGACGTGATGCTGCCGGCGCTGATGCCGGCGATGCTCTCCAGCGGCGCGATCTGCTTCGCGACCAGCATGGGCGCGTTCGGCACGGCATTCACGCTGGCCACGCAGCTCGACGTGCTGCCGCTGACGATTTACAACGAATTCACCAACTACGCCAACTTCGGCATGGCCGCCGCGCTCTCCATCCTGCTGGGCAGCGTGACCTGGGCCCTGCTCGCGGTGGCGCGCTGGTTCTCCGGCGATGCCGTCGCCGCAACCGCGTAGGAGCCCGCTCATGTCTACCGTTCGCCCCGGTCGCCCTGGCCTTCGCTACTGGCTGCAGCTCGCGCTGATGCTGGCGGTCTGCCTGTTCATGATCGTGCCGGTCGTGCTCTCCGTGCTGGCCGGTCTCACCAACAACATCTTCGTCGGCCTCGCCAGCGGTCTCACCACGCGCTGGCTTGGAGAGGTCTGGTCGCTGTACCGCAATACGATCTTCCTGTCGCTCGGCATCGCGCTTGCGTGCCTGGCCTGCACGCTGGTGCTCGGCGTGCCCGCCGCGTACTACATGGCGCTGCGCCGCAACCGCGTCACGCGCCTGATCGAGGAGCTGCTGATGCTGCCCGTGGCGATTCCGGGCCTGGCCACTGCGCTCGGCCTGATCCTGCTCTACGGCCAGTGGCAGGCGCTGCGCACGAGCTGGGTGTTCATCCTGATCGGCCACGTGCTGTTCACGCTGCCGTTCATGGTGCGCGCCGTGCTGGCGATCCTGTTGGCCATCGACATCCGCACGCTCGAGGACGCCGCCGCCAGCCTTGGCGCCGGCCGCATGCAGCGCTTTTTCACGGTGATCCTGCCGAATTGCCGCCAGGGCATCCTGGCCGGCGCGCTGATGGTGGTCACGCTGTCGGTGGGCGAGTTCAACCTGACCTGGATGCTGCATACGCCGACCACGCAGACGCTGCCCGTGGGACTGGCCGACAGCTATGCGTCGATGCGGCTCGAGATCGGCTCCGCCTACACCATCGTCTTCTTCGTGATGATCATTCCGCTGCTGGTGCTGATGCAGGCGCTGGCCGCCATGGGCGCGCGCGCCCGCAAGCACGTGCGCGCCGAGGTGCCGGCCATGGCCGTCGCACCCGCTACCCCTACCGAGACTCGCCATGCATGAACCCACGACCATCCGCCTGCGCCGCTGCGGCAAGACCTTCGCCGATGGCGCACTGGCGCTGCAGCCGCTGGACCTGGACATCGGCGCGGCCGAGACGCTGGTGCTGCTCGGCCCGTCTGGCTGCGGCAAGACCACCACGCTGCGCATCATCGCGGGACTCGAGTCGCCCGACGCCGGCGGCGAGGTCTGGTTCGGCGACACCAACGTGACCGCGCTGCCGATCGAGCAGCGCGGCGTCGGCATGGTGTTCCAGAACTATGCGCTGTTTCCCAACATGACGGTTGCCGAGAACATCGGCTACGGCTTGCGCGTGCGCCGCGTGGACGCCGCCACGCAACGCCGGCGCATCGACGACATGCTCGGCATGATGCATCTCGGGCCGTTCGCCGACCGCCGCGTCGACCAGCTTTCAGGCGGCCAGCGCCAGCGCGTGGCGCTCGCGCGCGCGATTGCCGTGCAGCCGCGCGTGCTGCTGCTGGACGAGCCGCTGACGGCGCTCGACGCCAAGCTGCGCGACGCGTTGCGCGCCGACATCAACCAGCTGCTGCGCAGCCTGCGGATCACGGCGGTCTATGTGACGCACGACCAGGCCGAGGCGATGGCGCTCGGCGACCGCATCGTCGTCATGGACCGCGGCCGTATCGCGCAGGCCGGCACGCCGCAGGAGATTTACCGCGCGCCGGCCAACGCGTTCGTCGCCGACTTCATCGGCACGATGAACCGCCTTTCCGCCACGGCCGAGCACGGCGGCGCGTGGCGCGTGCCGGGCGGCGTGGTGCCGCGCGACGGCGCGGCTGTGGCCGGCCCCCGCGCCGAACTCATGTTCCGGCCCGAAGACGTGGCGCTCGCACCTGCCGACAATGCGCACGTGCAGGGTGCCGTCGTCACCGCGCTGTTCCTCGGCAACTGCACGCGGCTACTGGTGGACGTCGGCGCCGGCGCGCCTCTGATCGTCGACACCACGCGGCGCGACCGCTGGCAGGCCGGCGAGCGCATCGGGCTGCGCATCGACACCGCGCACATGATCACATTGGCGGAGGCCGAGGCAGCATGAACACGCCGTATCTCGTCGCGCATGTCACCGACCTGCACATCAAGGCCGGCGGCAAGCTGTCCTACCGGATGGTCGATACCGCCGGCGCGCTGCACCGCTGGATCGACACGCTGCTGGCCCTGCCCCAACGCCCGGACCTCGTCATCATCACCGGCGACCTGGTCGACTTCGGCGCCGAGGCCGAGTACCGTTTCCTGCGCGATATTTTGCAGCGCCTGCCGATGCCATACCGGCTGCTGCCGGGCAATCACGACAGCCGTAGCGAGCTGCGCGCCGTCTTTGCCGATCACCACTACCTGCTCGACAACGGCGACGGCGAGGCGCCGGTCCACTATGTCGTCGACGCGGGGCCGCTGCGCCTCGTGGGCTTTGACTGCACGGTGCCCGGAAAGCCGGGCGGGCGCGTGGATCCCGCGGAGCTGCCGTGGCTGCAGACTGCGCTCGCTGGCGCGTCGGCCACGCCGACGCTGTTGCTGCTGCACCATCCGCCGTTCTACACCGGCATCGGGCACATGGACGAACAGGGTCTGGAGAATGCGGCGGCGCTAGAGGCCGTCGTGCGGCAGCACCCGCAGGTCGAGCGCGTACTGTGCGGCCACCTGCATCGCCACATCACGCGGCGCTTCGCCGGCACCATCGCCATCACTGCGCCTGGTCCCGCGCACCAGGTGGCGCTGGACCTGGACCCACAGGCGCCGTCAGGCTTCCGCATGGAGCCGCCCGGCTACCTGCTGCACTGGTGGCATCCGCAGCACGGCCTGGTCACGCACGCCGCCGCGATCGGCGAGTATGGTGCCGCGCATCCGTTCTTCGATGCGCAGGGCAAGCTGATCGACTGAGTGAAGAACGCCTTGCGAGCGACATGTCTTGCGCATCAACTGCGCGCCGCGCGGACTGGCGGCGTAGCGGCAACGCAATGGAAAAGGCGTTAGCTGGATTGCGGCGCCGTTATCACCCCTTGCGTCACGGCAGAGTGGGGCAAGTCGGCACCAGCCGCACTCCCGGTTTCCCCGGCGGCTTCCGCGGCGCGCTCCGAACGGACCAGGGCTATTACCTGGCTGAAGGACGACGCGGCAAATGCTGTCGTGCCGCGATGCTCCTGGGTGTCCCGCGACATCTCTGACACGAAGCCAAGAATCAGCTTCGCGGCAGGCGCTCGCTGCTGAAGCCGTCGCAGCAGGATACGGAGATAGACGTTCGACTGTCCCGCATCGAGCGACGTGATGCAGATTGTCGCCATCGCCGGCAGATTCTCTGGGGAAAATCTCGTGCGGGAGAACTGTTCATAACTGGCGGCCTCTGCCTGGATACCTGCCCTGGACAGAAGTTGTACGGTGGCCGCGGCGACCAGTTCATCGAGTCCCCCGCGACCGGCAACGCAGAGCACAGGGCCGACAACCGGCGCGCCGGAAGCGGCCGCCACGGTGGCGATTCCGGCTGCTTCGCGGGCTGGCGGCAGGCTTGGGGCCGGGCCGTCATCACCGCCGGATATTGGTGCGTCCCTGACCGGCTCATCGATATCTTCGAGCCCATCGATGATATCGAGCAGCGCTTCGCGGATGCGGCCAAGCTGTTCGGGCTGGATAACGCCCCGCATCATGTCGTTGTGCGCGAGCTTCAATCCCTCGAGCATGACAGTGTCGTAGTACTCGGCAAGGGTCATGTCCTTCAGCAGGGTTTCGGCCTGTCGCAACGCCTCGTCGGGATCATCCGCAAGGATGCGCTGGTAGAAGTTGGTCGGCGGCGATAGCGGCGGTCGGTCCCCCAGCAGGACTTCGAGAAATTCCAGCTTGTCGACATGCCGTCCAAGGATGACCAGGCACAGCGTGAGCGGCGTCGAAAGGATCAAACCGACCGGGCCCCAGATCCAGCTCCAGAAGATGGCGGCGACCACTACCGCGACGGGAGAAAGACCCGTGCTGCGGCCGTATAGCAGGGGCTCGATGACTTGTGAGGTGAGGAGATCCGTCGCGCCGAAGAGGCCAATCGTCCAGAGCAGCATGGTCCAGTCCGGACCCGTGGCCGCCAGCACGAGCGCGAGCAGCGCCCCGATCCACGTGCCGACATACGGAACGAACCGAAGCAGCGCCGTGATCACGCCGACCAGGATGGCACCCGGCACCCCGATGGTTGCCAGGCCAGCCGAGATGACGATGCCCACGCCGACGTTCACCCCGAGCTGCGTCAGGAAGTAGCGGCTCAAGCGGTGAGCGGCCTCGTTCATGGCCGTCGTGGCACGATGCAGGTCACGAGACCCGAACAGTCGGATCAGCCGGTCGCGCAGGTCTTCGCGCTGCAGGAGAATGAAGATCGCCACCACCAGCACGATGCCCGTGGTCTGGAGCGGGCCGACGATGGGCGAAAGATATTCCCTCATCAGGGCGAGCGGTGATGCCGGCGGTTCCTGGACTGCGACGGGCATCGGTGCCCGCTCTTCCTGTTTCCGGCCTGAGACGGTCGCACCTGGGACGCCCGCGCCGCCGGCAGCATGCGGAGTGCGCGCCGGCCGTTTGATGAGGTTTGATGCACTCACCAGAAGATCGTCCAGCCGCCCGACCGTGGCCTGCTGGACGAACTGGACTCTTTTCTCGATCGTAGCCTGGTAACGCGGCAGGTCGGCGGCGAGCTGCGCCACCTGCGCGCCGATCAGTGTCCCGATTCCGCCCATGACCGCCAGCGCCAGCAACACCGCAATGACAACCGAAGGGACTTGTCCAAATCTGAGCCGCGCCAGAATATCCACCAGCGGCGCGACAAGAAAACTGAGCAGCACCGCGAGCGTCACGGGCATCAACACATCACGGCCAAGATCCAGGGCGCAGATGACCACAACCGCGGTGATGAGCGAGGTCAGTTCCCGCAGCGTAGGAGCGTCCGCGGGCGCCACTTTCGTTGTGGGCCATTCAGGTCGTTTCTTGACCATCGCAGATACCCTTGCTCGATGCAAGGGATCCTCATTCGACGGGTTCAAGGCGCCTTACCCCTTCAAACTAATGCGAGAACAGCGCGATCAGGATGATCAGAGGAATGGGTACGCCGAGTAGGAAGAGGAGGATGGAACGCATGATTGTCTCCCGTTGGATAGATGGAATTCAGAGGTCGCGTTGCCGGCCGCCAATCGTGGCCAAAAGGCTTGCCGCGAACGCGCCCATCAGCAGCGAAACGAACAGCCAGAGTGACGCGTAGATACCGGCTTTTCTCGCTTTGTCGGCTGCGGCCTTTGCGGCGGCTTTGGCGTCCGCCAGTCTTTGCTGAAGCTGCGCATAGGTCGTCGTGACACGGGTCTGCGCGGCGTCCGGTGAGGACCCTGTTCGCCTGGCAACCAGCCGCGCGGCATAGTGAGTGTCCGCGGACGACAATGGGCCGCCCGATGCCAGGCTGTTCATGAATATGCGCACGACTTCTTCCCGGTCCGCAGCCCTTCCTTCGGGGCTGACATTGGGCGTAGCCGCCGCAGCGTCCGGCTCGCGAAACAGACCGTCGACGAGATAGCCCATCGGCCATGTATCGACCGCGGCGGACGCATTGCCACGGTCCTTCATGGTGCCCAGTGCGCTACCCGCTGCACCGGCCGACGCCGCTTGCGCCGTGGTGTAAAAAAGCCCTGACGCCGCGGACGTGATCAGGATCGCCGTCACGAGCGTTGCCGCTGCCCAACTCAGAAAGCCGTGCGCGGTATCCCGGAAAAAGGTCTCGTCCGAATGGACCGCGACCCAGCGTTTCCTCAACCGACCGGCCAGGTAGCCACCAAGTCCGGAAGCCAGGATCTGCGTCACGCAAATCCAGACAACCGCCGCGATGCCGAATCGTGCGGCGCTTTCCTCCCGGGGCGCCCAGGGCGAGATTGCCGACAGGCCAAGCCCGGATCCGAGCATGAGGAGGATGAGGGAAAAAGCCGCAGCAGCGACCGCGCCCGCGAGAATTGCGCCCCACGATACTGCGCTGCCAAGCGACGACGCCGCAGGGGGGTCTTCCAGGATTGCGCGGCGCCGGGTGTCTCCGAATTCTTCCATGTGGCTCTCCTGTCTACGGGTAAGCGCCGGACGCTTACACGGCGGGCGGCTGCCCTCCGTCAGCGACGACAGGTAGGAAGCACTACTTGTGCCTGGATTGTCAGCGCACGCTCTCCATGGGTTCTACAGCCGGCATTTCAGGTTTCGTTCCCTCAGCGCGGCGGGAATCATTGTGATGGTCAAGTAATTTCGAGAATCAGATGAGGTCTGGCGGGTAAATCTTGCATCTGCGCCATGCAGTTGCCCCGGCGCCTTGCGCATGCGCCTCAATCGCGCGCGGACAGGAACCGCTGCAGGAGCCGGCGGTTCGCGACGCCTTGTTCAGGCTCCGGACCGCGCGCGGTTTGCATGAGGCCTACGACCGGCATGTGGCGTGGCTGCAAAAAAGCGTTCGAAGATCCGTCGACCCTTGAGGCGCGCAGCCGGCTGGTGGTGGAGTGCACGGCAATGGCCCTTCAGGCCGCGCTGCTGTTGAGGTCCGGTAATGGCGAGATTGCCAACGCGTTCTGCCGCTCGCGCCTGGCGCGGGAAAGCGGCTTTGCCTATGGCACGCTGGATCCCCAGGCGCCGGTTGCCCTGCTGATCCACCGCGCCAGCCTGTCGATCTGAACTTCCGCCGCGCGCTGACAAGACACTGACAATCCATGCGCACGCTCCCGGCAGATGCGGCTGCAAGGTCAGGCGGATACACTGGCGGGCGTTGTCCACCCGCCTGGTGGCTCCATCCGGTTGCCGCCAGGCTATTCCTAACTCGATACCGAGCTCATGAAAGCCATCCTTTCCGCCCTGGCCCTCGCCCTGCTGGCCCCCGTTGCCGCCCACGCCGCCAACGAATGCGACAAGTACCGCACCAGTTACGACAAGACATATTGCTTCGCCAAACTGTTCCTCGAATCCGACAAGGAACTGAATACCAGCTACAACGACCTGCGCGGCCTGGTCGGCGATAGCGTGAAGCAGCAGTTGAAGGATACCCAGCTGGAATGGATCAAGTACCGCAACGCGTCTTGCGAAGCGAGCGGCGCCATCGATGTTGACTGCAACTATCGCGTCAATCGCGACCGCGCCGAGTACTTGCGCGACCGCGTGCGCGAGTGCAAGGCAGGCACCTGCCGTAACGACATGATCAGCAAAAAATCCTGGAACTGATCCGATGACGCGGGCGATCTCTCGTGGCCGCCGCGCGGTGGTGGCGGGGCTGGTGGCCGGTCTTTCTGCGGTCGCCTGCGCGTCGCAGTCGCCGGCTGGCCCGCGCCCGGGCCGCATCGTCATTGATCCCGGCCACACGCCGTCGCTGGGCGGCGCGCTGGGCGTGCGCGGTGTCCATGAGGTGCAATACAACGACCGGCTGGCAGCGCGGCTGGTTCAGGCGCTTTCGCTGGCGGGCTTCGATGTGGCCTTGACCCGTGGCCCGACCGAGAACGTATCGCTGGAAGCGCGGGCGCAGTACGCGAACGCGCGGCAGGCGGACCTGTTCCTGGCGATCCACCACGACTCGGCGCAGTTGCAGTTCCTCGAAAAGATCAAGGCGGGCGATCTCGACGCGTATCGGACTACGCGGCCCATCGCCGGGTACTCGATCTTCGTGTCGCAACGCAATCCACGCTTCGCCGAGAGCTATGCGTTTGCGCAGATGCTGGGCGAGGAGATGCGCAAGCTGGGCCGTGCACCGACGCTGCATCACGCGGAGCCCATCGCCGGGGAATCGCGGGAACTGCTGGCGCCGGATATCGGCATTTATCGCTTCGACGATCTGGTTGTGCTGCGGCAAACCGTCATGCCGGCGGTGCTGCTGGAGGCGGGGGTCATCGTGGACCCGACTGACGAGGGTTATGTCAGGGATCCAGGGAACCAGGGGCGCATGGTCCATGCGGTTGTTGTGGCGGTGCAGCGGTATGTGGCGACGATTCGGGGGGACTACTCGAAGAAATAAGGGGTTCTTCGCTGAATTGCGGGGACGGCGTGCTTGGCATGCGCGGCTGTTTCGCAGGCGTAGCCTGCGAGTCACTTTTTGTCCGAGCGACAAAAAGTAACCAAAAAACGCGTCGCTTGCCCTAACGGGCGAATATTGATCGTAGTGTGCGGAGAATTTCGTACGGGTACTCGGGCCTGTCAGAAATTTTGTGTTTAGGGCATAACATGTCGCCAAGGAGCATGTCATGCCACGTAGAAACAAGACGAGTCAGGCCGCCGATCGTGAGCTGCCGATCATTCCCGAGGATCTGATCGCCCATTTCGTAAAGGGCCCGATGACTGCCGAGGCCGTGCAGGACGCCTCAATGGCATTCAAGAAGGCCCTGATCGAGCGGGCCTTGGGCGCTGAACTCGGTCATCATCTGGGCTACCCGGCTGGCGCTGAGCGCCCAGCCGGCACAGCCAATCAACGCAATGGCAAGAGTGCTAAGACGGTTTTGACCGAGGACGGGCCGCTGCGAGTGGATATTCCGCGCGACCGCGACGGCAGCTTCGATCCGATCCTGATTCCCAAGCACGAGCGGCGCTTCACCGGGTTCGACGACAAGATCGTCGCCATGTACGCCCGCGGCATGACCGTGCGCGAGATCCAGGCGTTTCTGGCCGAACAGTACGGCACCGAGGTGTCGCCAGAATTCATCAGTTCTGTAACTGATGCAGTCATGGACGAGGTCACCACCTGGCAAGCCCGCCCGCTGGAGGCGATGTACCCGGTGGTGTTCTTCGACGCGCTGCGGGTCAAGATGCGTGAGGACGGCGTGGTACGCAACAAGGCCGTCTATCTGGCCTTGGGCGTGCTGCCCGACGGCACGCGCGACATCCTGGGCCTGTGGATCGAGAGCACCGAAGGCGCCAAGTTCTGGATGAAGGTGTTCAACGACCTGAAGATCCGTGGCACGCAGGACATCCTGATTGCAGTGACCGACGGGCTCAAGGGCATGGAACAGGCCCTGAACGCGGTGTTCCCGGCCACGACGCTACAGACCTGCATCGTGCATCTGATCCGAAACAGCTTGAGCTACGCCGGTTGGAAAGAGCGCCGGACCGTGGCTGCGGCGCTTAAGCCCGTGTACACCGCGCCCACTGTTGAGGCGGCGCTGGCCGAACTGGCGGCGTTCGAGCAGAGCGAATGGGCTAAGAAGTACCCCCCGATCGCCGCGTCCTGGCGTCGCGCCTGGGATCAGGTGATCCCGTTCTTTACGTTCCCACCGGCGATCCGCAAGATCATCTACACGACGAACGCGATCGAGAGCATCAACGCGCAACTACGTAAGATCATCAAGACGCGGGGGCACTTCCCCAGTGACGAGGCAGCAACGAAGCTGCTATGGCTGGCCCTGCGCAACATCACGGGCAAGTGGGGCAGCTCAACGCATGACTGGAAAGCTGCCATGAATCAGTTTGCGATTCTCTATGAGGAACGCTTTACCCACCCGCATCACTGAGATAATGCTGGCTCACCGGTTAAGTCGACGGGGAGCCTTTAACTGCCCTGAACACAAAAACGCTGACAGGCCCGGGTACTCGCTTCAGAGTCTGCCCCGCTGCCTGCCGCATGGTGCGCGTCCGTATGCAGGCTCTCCCACAATGATTGAACGAGCCCTGAACCTGTCCGTGGCCCGACACTGCCCGCGATATCGCATCATCGCCTACGGCTGCTGCGCGGCTCAGTAAAAGCCAAAAAAAGCGGGTAACGGAAGCACCGTCGCCAGCGCCGCTGATGCCCCTGACTAACCGACTAGTGAGCTGCGTAGCAGCCGAAGGCGATGATGCGATGACGGTGGAAGCAGGGGCCACGCAGGTTCAGGGCTCGTTCAATCATTGCCCGAGAGCCTGCTTGCGGACGCGCACCATGCGGCAGGCAGCCGGGCACGCTCTGAAGCTCATACCCGTACAACACCCTCAGCACACTACGATCAATATTCGCCCGTTAGGGCAAGTAAACGCGCTTCTTGCCTACTTCTTGTCGCTTGGACAAGAAGTAGGTCGCCGGCTACGCCGGCGAAACAGCAGCGCCTGCCAAGCAACCGCCCCCGCAATTCGCCGAAGCACAAAAAAATCAGGCAGCGGCGACCGTCGCTGATCGCATTCCATGCCGTCCAGACATGCGCATTGGCCGCGGGAAATCCGCAATTGCCGGAGCAGGCCCGCAAGCCGATAATCAGCGCCCACACGCAATCTTTCCCAGAATGCATGATGGCTTTACTAACCTTCATCCATTAGCTCGCCCCTGTAACGGCGCCCCACCGCGCGCAGATCACCTTGACGCCCTCCGCCCACCCGCGCAACCCCCGCCTGCATTTCGACCTCACCACCATCCAGCTCTTTATCGCCGTGGCCGACCAGGGCAGCATCACGCGCGGCGCGGAGCGCTTGCACCTGGCCGCCGCCGCCGCGTCGCGCCGCATCCTCGAACTGGAATCCCAGCTCGGCGTCTCGCTCTTCGAACGCCTGCCGCACGGCATGGCCCTGACCGAAGCCGGCCGCGCGCTGCTGGCCCACGCCCGCGG
The DNA here is from genome assembly GCF_057073745.1 of Cupriavidus sp. C2SS-8b. Lineage (NCBI taxonomy): Bacteria > Pseudomonadati > Pseudomonadota > Betaproteobacteria > Burkholderiales > Burkholderiaceae > Cupriavidus > Cupriavidus sp. C2SS-8b. Next base: position 3,039,399 of record NZ_CP172716.1, on the reverse strand, counting down.
CATCACCCACACCGTCCAGCGCATGCAGGACGATGCGTCGTCGTTCGTCGGCGGCGATCTCGGCGTGGTGCGGGTGGCGGCGCCGAAGTCCGCCGTGATCCAGTTCCTGCCGTTCGATATCCAGCGCTGCGCCGCCGCCTGCCCCGGTGTCCGCATCGACCTGCAAGAGATGAACAGCCAGGAAGTCCAGCAATGCCTGCGCCGCGGCACGGTGGATATCGGCATCTACGAAAGCAGCCTCGGCGTGATCGACATGCCGACTGAGCCGTACCGCGCCGACCGGCTGGTACTGGTGGTGGCGCGCGGCCATGCGCTGGCGCGGCGCAAGCAGGTGACGACGGACGATGTGCTGGACTGCGACCTGATCGTGCTCGGCGAGAGTTCGGCGATCTCGATCGGGCTGGAGCGCCTGGCGGAAGAGGCCGGCCGCGTGCTGCGGATGCGCATGCGTGTAGGGGGCTTCGATAGCATCGCCGCGCTGGTCGCCCAGAACCTCGGCGGTGGCGTGATGCCGGAAGCGATAGCGGCCGAGGTGGCCGCCGGCAGCCGGTTCGTGCGGCTGCCTATCGCCGGCCCTTGGGCGGCGCGGCAGTTCGTGCTGTGCCACCGGCCCGAAGGCGCGCTCTCGTCGGCCGCGCGGGGCGTGCTGACGGTGCTTGCGCAAAACGCGAAACCTGAATCGCCCAAATAGCGATAGCCCGCGGCGGGCGCATTGCGCATCATGGGCTCCATAACACCCAGACACAGTACGGAGACACGCAATGCAGCGCAGGCAATTCATTCTCGCGGCTGCGGCCGGATTGGCGGTGCCCGGCTTTGCTCGGGCCGCAGTCGAGGTGCATGGTCCGGTACGGATCGTGGTCGGTTTTGCACCGGGCGGCGGCACGGACGTGCTGGCGCGCGTGATCGGGCAGAAGCTCGGGGTCATGTGGAACACCAGTGTGCTGGTCGAGAACAAGCCGGGCGCGACCGGCGCGATTGCCGCCGCCTATGTGGCCAAGCAGCCGCCTGACGGCACCACGCTGCTGATGGCCCACGTCAACAGCCATGCCATTGCCCCGGCGCTGCTCGACGTCAAGTACGACCCGCGCACCGATTTCTCGCCGATTTCGATGGTCGGCGTCACGCCCAATATGCTGACCTGCCGTCCCGAGCAGAAGGTGCGCACGGTGGCGGACATCGTGGCGCTGTGCCGCAAGAATCCGGGCAAGATTTCATTCGGCTCCTCGGGCATCGGCTCGGCGCAGCACCTGGCGCTGGAGATGTTCCGGATGCAGGCGAAGCTCGATGTGGTGCACGTGCCGTACAAGGGCTCTGGCCCGCTGGTGGCGGACCTGCTCGGCGGCCAGATCGACTATGCCTTCGACACGATGACCGCGGCCACGCCGTTTATCCAGCAGGGCAAGGTGATCGCGATTGCGCAGACCCGCCTGAAGCGCGCGGCCAGCCATCCGAATGTGCCGACGCTGGCGGAGTCCGGCTTCCCCGGTCTTGACGCGGCCTCATGGTACGGACTAGTCGGCCCGAAGGGCATGCCCTCGGCGCTGGTGCAGCGCATGAACGAGGACGTCAACCGCGTACTGGCCATGCCCGACGTCGTCGAGCGGCTCAAGAGCTTTGGCGCCGAGGACTCCGGCGGGACCAGCCAGCAATTCGCCGCCTTCATCGCGTCCGAGTCCGCCAAGTGGGCCAAGGTCGTGAAGGACGCCGGCGTCAAGGCAGAGGCCTGATGTCCGGGCGCCGCCGCACCGTTGCACGCCACCCCATACATCTCTCCAGAAACTACCCGATGACAGATTTCAGCGACACCTGCGGCCAGCCATCCGCGCGCCCCTTGCCGCTGGCCGGCGTGCGCGTGCTCGACGTCAGCCAGGTCATGGCCGGTCCCTATGCCTGCATGCTGCTGGCCGACCTCGGCGCCGACGTGATCAAGATCGAACCGCCCGAAGGCGGCGACCAGACGCGCGGATCGATGGGGTTCAAGATGAAGGGCCCGGACAGCATGGGCTTCCTCAATATGAACCGCAACAAGCGCAGCGTCACGCTCGATCTCAAGACCGAGTCGGGCCGCGAGGTGCTGTATCGCCTGGCGCAGACGGCCGATATCCTGGTCGAGAACTATCGCCCGGGCGTGATGAAGCGCCTCGGCATCGATTACGAGACGCTCAGCCAGATCAATCCGAAGCTGGTCTACTGCAGCATCTCCGGCTTCGGCCAGAGCGGCCCGTGGGCCAGCCGCCCGGGCTTCGACCTGATGGCGCAGGCCATGTCGGGCGTGATGAGCGTGACCGGCTATCCGGGCGGCGCGCCGGTCAAGGCGGGCGTGCCGGTGGCCGACATTGGCTGCGCGCTGTTCGCGACCTACGGCATGCTGTCCGCGTATATCGGGGCCAAGGCAACGGGCAAGGGGCAGTATGTCGATGCGTCGCTGTTCGATTCCGCGCTGGCGTTCTCGGTCTGGGACACCTGTGAGTACTGGGGCACCGGCCGCGAGCCCGAACCGCTGGGCACGGCCAACCGCATGAGTGCGCCGTACCAGGCGATGAAGTCCGCCGACGGCTACTTCGTCATGGGCGCGACCAACCAGAAGCTGTGGCAGTTGCTGTGCAAGACCATCGACCGGCCGGATTTGCTCGCCGATGAACGCTTTGCCACCGTGGCCTTGCGGCTGAACAACCGCAAGGCACTGATCGCCGCGCTCGAGGAGAGCTTCGCCGCGCAGGGTAGCGACTACTGGATCGAGCATCTGCTGGAGGTCGGTATCCCGGCCGGGCCGATCCTGACCTATCCGCAGGCCTTCGACAGCGAGCATGGCCGGCACCGCCAGATGCGCATCGAGATCGATCATCCGATCGAGGGCAAGGTGCCGAATATCGGCTTCGCCGTGAAGATGGGCGGCACGCCGCAACAGGTACGGCGCCCGCCGCCGCTGCTGGGCCAGCATACGGAGGAAATCCTGGCCGAGCTCGGCATTTCGCGTGATCAACAGCAGTCGCTGGCGGCGGCCGGCGCGTTCGGCGCATGAGTACCGCACAGTCCGATGAAGGGCGGGTCACGCTCGCGATGCAAGGGCAGGTTGCGACGCTGACCTTCGACCGCCCGGCAGCACGCAATGCGATGACGTGGGCCATGTACGAGCAGCTCGCCGCGCACTGCCACACGCTTTCCGCCGAGGGCAACGCTGGCGCGCGCGTCGTGGTCATGCGGGGCGCGGGCGGCGAGGCCTTTGTCGCGGGCACGGATATCGCCCAGTTCCAGAAGTTCTCCGGCGGCGACGACGGGGTGGGCTACGAAGCGCGCATCGACGCGGGCGTCGGGCTGGTCGAGCGATTGCCGATGCCCACCGTGGCAGTCATCGAAGGCTGGGCAGTCGGCGGCGGTCTTGCTATCGCGACCGCATGCGACTTCCGTATCGCTTCACCGAAAGCGCGCTTCGGCGTGCCGATTGCGAAGACGCTCGGCAATACGTTGTCCGCGCAAAATCTCGCCAAGCTGCGCGCGGCATGGGGGCTGCAGCCCGTGCGCCGCATGCTGCTGCTCGCGCAGATACTCGATGCCGATGCGGCGCTGGCGTGTGGTTTTCTGGAAGGCGTATATGCGCCTGAAGCGCTGGACGGCGCGGCCAAGGACCTGTGCGACCGGCTCGCAGCACTGGCGCCGGTTACGCAGCGGGTCGTGAAGGAATCATTGCGGCGCCAGACTGTGGAGGCGGTGGCGGATACGGATGACCTCGTGCGGGAGTGCTATGGCAGCGAAGACTTCCGCGAAGGGGTGGAAGCCTTCGTGGGCAAGCGGCCGCCGCAGTGGAAAGGCAAGTGAATGGTGGGCACGGCTGGTAACAGCCGTTGCATTGCTACGCCTTCACGACGAGGGCTTGCACAGCCTTGCGCGCAACCGGCGTGACCAGCAAAACGGCCGGGAACGCAACGGGCCATGCCGTCAGCCATGCGCTGGCCCACATGCCGGCAAAGTCCGGCACCAGGCCGACAGCGCGATACGTCGAGATGCCGGCAACGATCAGGGACATCAGCCCGGACAGCACCAGGCTGAATAGCGGCGCGCTGTATTTCCTCGGGATCATCGAAGTTCCTCCTGTTCATGACGCAGCATGCGCAGCTTCAGCGGATGCGGTGCAGCGTTTCGGCGAAGTTCCTGCCGAACATCCGGGCGGTCTTTACATCGCCGGGAGCGAACGCATCCGGCGCGGCCGAGTGCGCGGACTGGGCCATCATTCCGGACCACGATCCCAGCCGGTTGGCGGCCTCGTCATAGGGAACGCCGGCGTGCTGCTCGGGAAGGATAGGGTTGCCGACCCATAACATTCCGTGCTGCATGGAGAACACGAAGATCGACATCAGCGTCGATTGTTTGTCGCCGGCAGGCAGCGACGACACGGTGAAGCCGGCGGCGAGCTTGCCCTTGAGCTGCTGGGTTCGCCACAGGCCCCCGGTGGCATCCATGAAGGTCTTGAAGGGACCGGAGACACCGCCGAGGTAGGTTGGCGTGCCGAGGATATAGGCGTCATACCCGAGCAGTTCCTCCGGAGCTTCGGTGAGGTCCCTGGCCGGGAGCAGCCGAGCCTCGGTATGGGCCACGCCTGCCGCGCCTTCCTGCACACAAGTGGCAATGTGTTTCGTGTGCCCGTGGGCGCTGTGATAGATGATGGCGAGTTTCTTCATTGGATCGCTCCAGGTGGCGTTGTGGGGCTTCGGCAGGCTTGCGCTCATGGCGCGAGACAGCTGATGGCGAGCGCGGCGAGATACAGGCCGAAGCCAAACACGGTGTGGTTGGCGAAGCTGCGCAGGCAGTTCCTGAGCGGCGTCGGCGTCCGCGATGCTGCAAAGCCCGATCCCATCGCAGGCTGCATGACGAACAGCGGCGCCGCGACGGTGGCCATGCCGACAATCACTGCCGGCAGCACCGTAGGACTTTGCGCCCAGTCCATCCCATGAATCGCTATGAGCAATCCCGCGAAGGCGATGCCGATTGCGTAGTGAGTGAGCCAGCCCAGCGCGCGTTCGCCGGGAATTGGCCGCGCTTTCCCGATGGATGCATGCGCGAAGGTGCCGTGAAAGAGGTGCCCGACCCACCGGCCGATAAATGCGAAGTTGAGTGTCGGCACGTCCATGCGCTTGAGGAACGTCAGCCAGACGTCCATGAAAGCAGTGGCGCCGATCCCGATGGCGATGATCGTGGCGATTTCTGGCAGGCGTGTCATGAGAGCCCCTTGCGGTTGACTTGCGGAAACGATGTGGCCACTATAGAAGTTGAAGTCAACTTCAAGTCAAGGGCCGTCTCATGGATATCTCCGAAGTCGCAAAGCTGACCGGTGTGCCGGCATCGACACTGCGCTACTACGAGAAGAAGGGGCTCATCGTGTCGCTGGGTCGGCAAGGCGCGCGGCGTAGGTTTGCCGATGGCGTGGTCGATCAGCTCGCGTTGATTTCTCTTGGGCAGACTGCGGGGCTCTCGCTGGACGAGATCCGTTCCATGTTCTCGCCCGATGGGAAGCCGCACATCGACCGGCAGTTGCTGCGGGACAAGGCTGACGAGATCGACGCGCTGATCAAGCGTTTGCGGGCGATGAGCCACGGCCTGCGGCACGCGGCCGAGTGTCCGGCACCGAGCCATGCCGAGTGTCCGACTTTCCGGAAGCTGGTCAGGGCTGCGGGGTCGGGTGCGATGGAAAGAAGCCTGGGCAAGGCTGAGTTGAAACGGCGGGCGAGGTAGTGCCTTATCGCCGAGCTTCAGGCTGAGAGGCATCAACGCCGGCGGCAAGATGAGAGTTGGCAACCGGAGAGGAAGGCGCGATGCGCGCCCTCCGGTGCCCGCCTAGTTACTGCTTGAGCATCTGTGTCTTAAAGAAGCCCCCGGTGCCGGTGGTCGCCACCATGGTCAGAGAGCGGCTATACAACGTATTGCTGGTGATGAGGATGCCGCCATCGGATGGTACAAAACGGATTGCTGCATATCCATCGTGCGGGACACCCACGGACAGGTTGCACCCGGTGTTCGCAGGCTCTGTCGCGACGGACGGGATCACGGTGACGTGGTAGAAATTCTTCGCCGAGCCAGGCTCGGCCAACACGGCTGTCCCCGTCAACCTGCAGAGTTGCGTGCCGCTCGTGTAAGTGCCATTGATATTGCCCTCGGCGTCAATCGACATTGCGAATGCGCCTTGCTTCCAGTTTCCTTGAATGCTCGTCTGGTCCACCGACAGCGCGTTTGCGGGATCGTAAGTGGCATGGAAGTCCTTGGGCGTGTCCGATCCCTCCCTCTGATAGGAACCATCGAGCTTGCTGTTCAGCGTGATGGTGCCGGAGCCGGTTACAGGATAGGTAAAACCGTACTCGTAGAGTGCATCCGGTGTGAAATTCCAGTTTGACCCGGCGAACCGGAAGCCACCGCTCAAAGTACTTATCAGTTCGGCACGGACGAAGCGCCCCGCACTGTTGATGAACGTTACGCCCATGGGCTCCGACCAGATGCCTTCGCTGCCATTGCCCACCTTGGCCGTAGAGCCGGGCTGCGGATTGGAAAGGTCGGGCAAGGCTTCGCCTGTGCGCGAAGGATCGGGCGATGGCGCGGGGGAGGGGGATGGCGCCGGGGACGGAGAAGGCGAGGGGGCAGGCGAAGGTGCCGGGGTCGGCGTCGTGCCCCCGCTATCGCCGCTGTCTCCGCCTCCGCAGGCGCTCAGCAACGCGCACGCCGCAAGCGCGGCAATGGCGATCTGTGATGGAATGGCTCGCATCGAATTCTCCTTGTTGGGTGGTCTTGGTAAAGCCGACCGATCCTAGGGAGAGGGCTGCAAGCAAACTTGATTTCAGATCAACGGACCAGTGGTTTAGGAAAATTCCGATGGTATGGGACAAGCCGGTATCGCTTGAGCGCAACAAGCTCGCGATTGCCTGTGTGGAAGGGAATCAGTCCGGCCTTGTGCCCCCTTCGGACTCCAGCAGATGCCGCACCAGCAACTGCGCGGCCACCGGCAATGCCTCCATGCTGCGCACGGCCAGCAGGAACTCGCGCATGGCCAGTGCATCGGCGATCGGCACGATGCAAAGCGGCATGGTCGCTTGGTTACGTTCGGCGATGGCCTCGGGCAGGATGCCGATGCCAAGCCCGGCGCTGACCATCACGCATAAGGCATCGAAGCTGCTCACGCGGATGCGCAGCTTCAGGGGGCAGTGCAGGTCCTGCGCGGCGCGCAACAGGGCGACATCGATGGCGCTGCCGGTGTGCATGCTGACCAGCTCATGCTTGAGCAGGTCGCGCAGCGTGACATGCGGCCGATCGCAAAGCCCATGTCCCCCCGGTGTAATGACGACGAGGCGGTCCCGGCGGAACGGAAAGGTCTCCAGTCCCGGCACGGGCAGGACCGGCACATAGATGCCGATATCGGCCGCATTCTCCGCAATGGCCTTCGGGACTTGCGAGCTGGTCCTCTCTTCCAGCTCGAGCTGGACGGTCGGATATCGCGCGGAGAACGAATGCAGCGGCTGCGCCAGGAACTGCAGGATCGCCGACAGGCTCGAGCAGATACGGACCACGCCCCGCACGCCGGCAGCAAAGCTCTGCATCTGCGCCGACACCTGATCGAGTTCATGCAAGGCACTGCGCGCCAGCGTCAGCAGCGCCTGGCCGGCGGGCGTCGCTTCGACGCCCTTGTTGGTGCGCACCAGCAACTGGGTCCGCAACTGGCTTTCCAGCTCGCTGAGGCGCTTGCTGACGGCAGCGGCCGAGATGTGTTCGCGCTCGGCCGCCGCGGCAATCGTTCCCTGTTCCACCACATGGATGAAGAGTTGCAGGGAAAGCGGGTCAAGCTGGCTCATGTCGTCCGCAGCACTCGTCCGTGGCGCCCGGTTTTGCCTTGAACTTTCGTTATGGCGGCATCGCCAATGATTGCTTTGCACCGGCGCCTTCCCTAACCAGAATAGCAACCTATGTCCGGACGGCGCTGTCTGGGCGGCACGAAAGGAGACCGTGTCGATGCGCCGCCGAAGTTGCCAGGTCGAACCACGCACGGACACCGACGCAGCAAGAAGATCGAGGATCAGGCCGCACTCGCCCGGTGGTGCAGGCCAGGATGCAGAATCGGAGACAAGATGCTGACTCACCACGAAATTTCGGCGCTGATTCTTGTGCGGAACGCGCCATACCAAGCGACCAGCACGCTGGAACTCGAAGAGCTCGCGAGCAAGGGCATGATCCAGTGGGAAGAGCGCGGCATCACGCGGCCGCGGCCGTGCCTCACGGCGCTCGGCGAGAAGTTCTACACCAACGTAGTCGAGCGGATGCGCGTGGCTGCATAAGGCACGCGCTTGCGCGCTGGCACGCGCGACGGCTTTGCAATTTCTCGTCACCCTTCCCATTGCGTACCGTGCATTTTTTGCACGCCGCGACGCGGCGTGGCCGCTACGACGTTGATGAACCAGGGTCGCCGGCTTGGCATGTTTTTCGCGTCACACTCCCATTCATCCCACCCCGGACTGCGCGTCCCCCTGCGCGCCATCCGTACAGGAGCCCGTGATGACGACAACACCCTTCCTCACAGATGTAAAAACGCTGCGCGAGCGCGCGCGCAAGCATATCGACGATGGCGCGGTGACGGCCGGCTATGCGGCGGATCGCGACACCGTGCTGAAGCTGCTCAATGACGCGCTGGCCACCGAGCTGGTCTGCGTGCTGCGCTATCGGCGCCACTACTTCATGGCCAAGGGTCCGAACTCGAAGAGTGTCGCCGACGAGTTCCTCGCGCACTCGAATGAAGAGCAGGGCCATGCCGACCAGATTGCCGAGCGCATCGTGCAGCTCGGCGGCGAGCCCGATTTCGCGCCCAACGGGCTGACCAGCCGTTCCCATGCCGAGTATGTCGAAGGCAAGACGCTGACCGACATGATCCGCGAAGACCTGGTGGCCGAGCGCATTGCGATCGACAGCTATCGCGAAATCGTCAAGTTCCTCGGCGATCGCGATCCGACCTCGCGCCGCATGATGGAAGAGATCCTTGCCGTGGAGGAAGAGCACGCCGACGACATGGCGGACCTGCTGGCACGCCAGGGCGGGGAACAGCGCTGATTGGGGCCGCTGGCGGCGGCCGCTTTCAGCTCGCGTGCGGAGGCGCTGGCGACAGCGTCTCGGCCGGCTCGGGCGCCACCGCTTCGACCGGCGCCGCGGCAGGCTCGTCGACCCACAGCCAGAACAGGCGGTAGCCGACCGACAGCATCACCGGCCCGATGAACAGCCCGATGATGCCGCCGCTGATCATGCCGCCGAGCGCGCCGATCAGCACCACCGGCATCGGCACGTCGACGCCGCGCCCCAGCAGCAGCGGCTTGAGCACGTTGTCGGCAAGACCGGCCACGAACACATAGACTGCGAAGACGATCGTCGTGACGCTGGCGCCTTCCGTGACGAAGACGTAGACAATGACCGGGATCGTGATCAGCGTCGCGGGCAGCTGCATGATGCCCAGCAGCAGCACGGCCAGCGCCAGCAGGCCGGCGCCGGGAATGCCCTTCATGATGAACGCGACGCCGATCAGCAGCATCTGGATGAAGGCGATGCCGACTACGCCCTGCGCCACGGCGCGGATGGTCGCGGTGCACAGCTCCACGATGCGCAGGCCGCGCTCCGGCCCGACAATGCGCGACGCGATTCGCTGCGCGCTGCGGGTGCCCATTTCGCCGTACGCCATGATGATGCCGGCGATGATCAACGCAAACACGAACACAAGCAGCCCCGTGCCGACGCCGGCGAGCTTGCCCAGCATCAGGACGCTGAACTCCTTCAGTTGGGGCGCGACTTTCATCAGCAGGCCACTCAGGTCGTTGGCGGCCTGTTGCCAGAATCCGTAAAGCTGCTGGCCTATCAGCGGCCACTGGGATACCGCGTCGGACGGCGGTGGGATGCGCAGGTTTCCGCCCTTGACGACCTCGATCGCGCGCTCCACGGACTCGAACACGGCGAGACCCAGCAGGTACGCCGGCACCAGGATGATCAGGATCGACAGCAAGATGATCAGTGTGGCGATGTGCCCCTCGCTGAGGCCCAGGCGCCCGCGCAGCCGTACTTGCAGCGGATAGATTGTGACGGCCAGGATCAGCGCCCAGACCACCAGGTCGAAGAACGGGTGGAAGATCTCGAAGCAGAAGATCACCAGCGTGGCGATCAGCCCCGCGCGGATCAGGACGTCCAGTAATCCGCGGGACAGCGCCCGCTCGGAAATGGATGTTTGCAGCATCGCTTGTCTCCTGGCAGGGCGCGGCCGGACGCCGGTCCGGTGACGGAACGCTGGCTGTGCGACGGCCGCGGAAGGTGCACGGCGCAGAACGCCGGAGTTCAGTCTAGGTCAGCCCGAGTGCCGGATCAAGCTCAAAGACCCGGTGGCGGGACGGCTATTTGTCCGACGGCGCGTCCGCGAGCGCGTCCGGCTGCGGCGGCGGCAGCATCAGCGCCAGCGCGGGATTGAACGCCAGCCAGGGCTGCCATGTCGCCCGCACCATGTCGGCCCACCACTGCATGACATCTTCGAAGGGCAGCGGCGGGGACTGCGCCAGCCAGTGCTCCATGGCGGCGAACGACGGCGTAGCGCGGATCAGTACGGAAATGACATCGGTATTCTCTTCGGGCAGCCTGTGCCGCATGAGTTCGATATCCATCGTCGGAAGATGTGCGGTGATGCTGGCTTCGGGCATGGTCGGCAACTCCAGTTGGAAGAGAGGCATTGCCCCATTCTTGACGAGGAATGTGTCAACAGCAAGCGGGCGTCGTCAGGCCATTGCGAATCATCGCGCAGCGTTGATGCACGACATCGACAGCGCGTGGCGGAGGGCACGCAGCAAATTGACGGGCCGGGAGAACAGGAGCACCCTGTTGGTATCGTCCTACCATGCAGCGAGGCCGCCATGCCCACCGACGAATTCAAACCGTTCAAGGCAACGCTGGCAATGCTGCTGCGCGATATGCCAGCGGGAAGCACCGCGGACTTCTCCGACGTGGCCGTCGCCTATTGGAACGGCACCAGCGTGGCGGGCTTCTACCTGCGCGACGGCGGGCGGCTCGACGAGGAATTCGAGTTCGACGAAAACGCCTGGGAGAACTGGCGCGACGAGCTCGGCGCGTGGCTGGCCGCGCCACATTTCAGCGAACGCGCCGAACTCAAGGCCCGTCTGGCGCGGCCCGAGGCGCGCGCCACCGGCACGCGCCTGGCGACAGTCACGTGGCTTACGCCGGCGTCGCTGCGCTGAACGTCTTGTTGGCGATACCCCATACGCCATCGATCTCCAGCAGCGTGAAATAGTCGGTGAACGTCACGCCCGGATACTGCAAAACCACCTTGGCCGTGCCGGCGTTGCCGGTCACATCGAACTGCGTGATGAAGCGCTTGCGCTGCGCCTCGTCCGCGGCGGGCTCGCCCTGGAATCTGGCGGCGATAAACTCCTCGACGCTCAGGCTGTAATACACACCGTCACGGAAAGACTGGATGCGCGCATCGGCGTGGAACGCCTTGCGGATGTACTCGCCCTTGCCGGTCGCATGGCCCTTCAGGTAGTTCTCTACTGGCTCCAGTGCGGCAACGTGCTGGGTGGTCGGGCTGGTTTGGTGCGATGTCATGGTCTCTTCCTGTCCGGGCATGGTTCAAGAAGAGACATTGTATTCCATAATTGTATGCAATATGGGCGGCGTTCAGATAATCCCCGCCTGGTGCAACGCGTCCTGTTCTTCCGCGCCAAGACCCAGTTCGCCGTAGATTGACGCGTTGTGTTCCCCCACGGACGGACCGGTGCGGGGCGCGGGCGGGATATGTCCGGAGAACCTCGGCACGACGCACGGGGCGGGGAGCGAGCCGAAATCCGGGTCGGGCAGCCGCGTTACCACATTCCTGGCGCGGAAGTGCGGATCCGCCAGGATGTCTGCCATGCCGAAAACCTTGCTGAACGGCACGCCGTGCCGCTCCAGCGCCGCGCTGGTCGCGGCATGGTCGCGTTGCGCGAACCATCCGGCGACGATGGCATCGAGCCTGTCGATGTTGCGCACCCTTTCGACGTTGCCGGCGTAGTCGGCGCAGGTGGCCAGTTCTGGCTGATCCATGGCTTGCGCCAGGCGCGCGAAAGTAGCGTCGGAAGAGGCCACCACCGTGACCCATACATCATCCGCGGTGCGATACATATTCGATGGCGCGGCATAGGTCGTGCGATTGCCCGCGCGCTGCCGGGCCTGGCCCAGTTGTTCGTATTCGACCGCGAGCGGGTCGAGCAGGCGGAACACGGCCTCGGTGGCGGCCAGGTCGATCTCGCGCGCCGCGGTGTCGCGTCCGCTGCGCTGCTCGGCCACGGCGGTGGCGATGGAGAAGGCACCGAACAGGCCGGCGATCATGTCGCCAACCGGATAGTTCATGTGCAGCGGGCCGCTTTCGGGCGTGCCGGCCAGGTTGGTGAAGCCGCTCATGGCTTCGAAGATGCGCGCGAAACCGGGCCGCGTGGCGGCGGGGCCGGTCTGGCCAAAACCGGTCAGCCGCAGCACGGTCAGCCGCGGATTCGCCGCGCGCAGCGTACCGATGTCCAGGCCCCACCGGTCCAGCGTGCCGGTGCGGAAGTTCTCGACCAGCACATCGAACTGCGGCAGCAGGCGCAGGAAGATCTCGCGGCCGCGGGCCATGCGCACATCGAGCGAAATGCCGCGCTTGCCGCGATTGGTGACCTTCCAGTAGAGCGGACTGCCGTCCTTGACCGGCGCCAGCGTGCGCAGCGGATCGCTGCCATCGGGCAGTTCCAGCTTGACCACTTCTGCCCCCATGTCGGCGCACAAGGTCGCGGCAAACGGGCCGGCCACCACCGTGGCCATGTCGAGGATGCGCACACCGGCCAGCGGGCCGCGCGCGGCGTTGGAACCATCAGCGGGAGAGGGCGTGGACTGTGTCGTAGGAACTGCCGGAGATGCCTGCATGGAAATGACCTGTGGTTGGGCTTCCAGGCAAGGTGGCAGGCCGCGCCGCCAGGCGCAAGCACGGTTCCGCACAGCGAAACCGTCGTGATACAACGTTGACTTCCCCCCTTGCGGACACGAGCATGGAAAGCACGCAACGCCAACCGGAAATGGAACGCCACCCGCTGCCAGGTCTCGCGAGTTCCGATGAACTCTCCGTGGATCGCCAGTTCGCCACCAACCTGGCGCGCGGCCTGGATGTGCTCAGGGCGTTCTCGCCGGACCGTCCTGTGCTCGGCAACCAGGACATCGTCGAACGCACCGGGTTGCCCAAGGCGACGGTGTCCCGGCTGACGTACACGTTGTGCCTGCTCGGGTTCCTGAGCCGCGTGGCGTCGAACCAGAAGTACCGGCTGGGCGCGGGCGTGCTGGCGCTGGCGTACCCGATGCTGGCGGGGCTGGCGATCCGGCAGGTGGCCAGGCCGCACATGGAAGCGCTGGCGCGCGAGACCGGCTGCACCGTCAACCTCGGCATGCGCGAGCGCTTGTCGGTGGTGTACGTGGATAGCTGCCGGCTCGATCCGGCCAACCTCTATCAGCCCGACATCGGCAGCACGCGCCCGCTGCTGAGCAGTTCGATCGGCCGCGCGTTGCTGCTGGCTTGCGAGCGCGATGAGCGCACCGCCGTGCTGAACCGGCTGCGGGTCGAAGACCCGGAGCGCTTCGCCGCGGAGAAGCCGATGTGGGCCGCCGAGCAGAAGCATTTCGCGGAACACGGCTTCTGCGTGAGCCGCGGCGAATGGCGGCGCGAGATCCATGCGATTGCCGCCCCGATCCGGCAGTCGCTGCAGCAGGACGCGTTCGCGCTGAACTGCACGATGTCGGCCATGCGCGATGCCGGCGACCTGCTGGTCCGCGAGGTGGCGCCAAAGCTGACCGAGGCCGTTCGGCAGATCGAACTGGCCTGCGCACGATAGCAGTCGTGGAGCCACGTCCCCGGGGCGCCGCGACGGCAACCTGACCTGTCGTTCACGAAGACGGCGGGCATCCGACAAGGAGACGTGATGCACAGCAGCAAGGCTTGGAGCCGGCACCGTTTTGCCGGCGCAATCGCACGCATGGCGGCGGGCATGTGCCTAGGCGCCGCCGGACTGGCCGCCGCGCAGGAGCCGGCCGCCGCACGCTTTCCGGAGCACCCGGTCCGCATCATCGTGCCGTTCTCCGCCGGCGGCGTGGTGGATTCGGTGTCCCGCATCGTTGCCGAACGCGTGGCGCATATCCTGCACCAGCCGGTCATCGTCGAGAACAAGACCGGTGCGGGCGGCGCCATCGGCACCGACTTCGTCGCCAAGTCCGCGCCGGACGGCTATACGCTGCTCGCCGTCAGCCCGAGCCACGTGGTGGGACCGCTGCTGAACAGCGCCATCACGTGGAATGCGGAACGGGATTTCCGTTCCATCGCCGGCTTCGGGGTCATCCCCAACGTGATCGTCGTGCCTGCCGCGTCGCCGGCGAAGAGCCTTGACGCCTTGCTGAGTGCCGCGCGCAAGCAGCCCGGCGCGGTGACCTATGCGAGCGCGGGGGTCGGAACGTCCAACCACCTTTCCGGCGAACTGCTCGCCCAGATGACGAAGGTCAGCCTGACGCACGTGCCCTACAAGGGGCAGCCCGAAGCATTGTCGGACCTGCTCGGCGCGCGCGTGTCGATGATGGCGCTGACCATCGCCATTGCCAGGCAGCAGGTGCAGAGCGGCAAGCTGCGGGCGCTCGCCGTCACGTCGGCGCGCCGTTCGCCGGCGCTGCCGGACGTCCCCACGGTCGCGGAGGCGGCGCACATTCCCGGCTATGAGGTCGGCGCATGGTTCGGGCTGGTGGCGCCGCGCAAGACGCCGGATGCCGTGGTGAAGAAGCTTGCCGATGCCGTCGCGCAGGCCGTCGCCAATCCGGACATCGCACGGCGCCTGGCAGATCTGGGCATGGACGTCGCGCCGCAATCGGCACCGGCCTTCGACCGCTACATCGCCAGCGAGTCCCGCAAGTGGACCGGGGTGCTGAAAACGGCCGGCATTGCCTCGCAGTAAACACGCTGTCCCCCTATCTTCCGACCCGTCCTGTTACCGCCATGATCCAGAATCCCGCTCGCCTGCAGGCACTGCTTGCCACCCTGCGCCAGTTTGTCCTTGAAACCTGCATTCCGCAGGAAGCGCAGATCGATCGCGACGACTGCATTCCCGAACCGCTGGTCGACGCCATGCGCCAGCTCGGCCTGTTCGGGCACAGCATCCCCGAAGCCTATGGCGGCGCGGGGCTGACATCGGAAGAACTTACGCTGGTCAATATCGAGGTGTCGCAGGCGGCCACGGTGTTCCGCGCCCGCTTCGGCGGCAACACCGGCATTGCCTCGGAGTCGCTCGTTGTCGATGGCACGGCCGCGCAGAAGGCGCGCTACCTGCCGCGCCTGGCCTCCGGCGAGATCACGGGGTGCTTTGCGCTGACCGAGCCCGAGGCCGGCTCGGACGCCACGTCGCTGCGCACCAGCGCGACGCGCGACGGCGACCACTATGTGCTCAACGGGACCAAATGCTTCATCACCAATGCACCGCTGGCGGACCTGTTCACCGTCTTTGCGCGAACCGAGCCGGATACGCCTGGCGCGCACGGCATCAGCGCATTCCTCATCGAGCGCGGCACCCCGGGCCTCGACACCAGCGAGCCCGAGCGCAAGATGGGGCAGCACGGCTCGCCCGTCGGTGACGTGATCCTCAGGGACTGCAGGGTTCCCGCCAGCGCGATTGTCGGCGGCGAGCCGGGGCGCGGCTTTACCACGGCCATGAAGGCGCTCAACAAGCAACGCATCAACCTGGCCGGCCTGTGCATCGGCCCGGCGATCCGGCTGGTCGACGAGATGGTGCGCTATGCCCGCGAGCGCGAACAGTTCGGGCGCCCGATCTCGGAGTACCAGCTGGTCCAGCAGATGATTGCCGACAGCAACACCGAACTGCACGCCGCGCGTGCGCTGGTGCTCGAAACCGCCCGCCGTCGCGACGCCGGCGAGGACGTGACCATGGAAGCATCGATGTGCAAGATGTTTGCTTCCGAAATGACCGGGCGCGTGGCGGACCGGGCAGTCCAGGTGTTCGGCGGCAGCGGCTACATGGCGCGCACGGTGGCCGAGCGCTTTTACCGCGATGTGCGCGTGTTCCGGCTTTACGAAGGCACCACGCAGATCCACCAGCTCAATATCGCCAAGCGCACCATGACGGCGCGCGCCGGCGCGCTGGGCGCCAGCACGAACTGAAACTGGCAAGACCAATGCGGGCTTCGGGGCGCGACCTTTGTCTGTCGCGCCCTTTCCACGTGACCCTGTCGGCTGGTGTCTGTGTGTGCGGGTCGCAGCATTTTCAGCCGACGTGCCGTGCGTAGTCGCGCAAGAAATTCGGCCCGCGCCGCCGAATTGCTGCACAAAACATTGAACTCGTTGTCACGTCGCCTTTGCAAAGACTTGTCTGCTCGTCTATGCGAAATATCTAAAATCACGCGACAAGAAAACTGAATTCCGTTTCGCTTTTCGTTCTGCAACGATAGCCTCGTGGTGCGCTTTACGCACCACTTGTGCTTTGCGGAGGAAGAGTCATGGGCAAGAAGCGCCGGATTTCCGCAGCGACGGCGTCCGTCGCCGCGCCGCGCCGCTGGCGTGGGGCCATGATCGCGATGCTTGTGTGCGCCGGTGTCGCGGCGGGCTTTGGCGCGACCTGGTGGACGATGCATGGCCGCCACGTTGGCCAGTCGCAGGACATCGTGGTCGGTGATGGCGTGCGCGGCCCGGCCGGCATGGTCCACATCCCCGGCGGCGAATTCCTCATGGGCAGCGACAGCAAGATGGCGCAGGCCAACGAGAAGCCTGCGCACCAGGTGCGCATCCACGGTTTCTGGATGGACCAGCGCCACGTCACCAACGCCGAGTTCCGCAAGTTCGTCGAGGCCACCGGCTACGTCACCACCGCGGAAAAGGCGCCCGACTGGGAAACCCTGAAGGTACAGCTGCCGCCCGGCACGCCGCGCCCGCCCGACAGCGCGATGGTCGCGGGCGGCATGGTGTTCGTGGGCACTGCGCGACCCGTGCCGCTGCAGGACTATTCGCGCTGGTGGCGCTACGTGCCCGGTGCCGACTGGCGCCATCCGGGCGGCCCGGGCACGTCGATCGAAGGCAAGGACAACCACCCCGTCGTGCAGGTTTCGTATGAAGATGCGCAGGCCTATGCCAAGTGGGCCGGCAAGCGCCTGCCCACGGAGGCCGAGTGGGAGTTTGCCGCGCGCGGCGGCCTGGAGCAGGCCACCTACGCCTGGGGCGAGAAATTCGCGCCGGACGGCAAGCAGATGGCCAATGTCTGGCAAGGCCAGCAGGGCCAGCCGTTTCCGGTGGTCAGCGCGAAGGCGGGCGGCGCGCTCGGCACCAGCCCGGTCGGCACGTTCCCGGCCAACGGCTATGGCCTCTATGACATGACCGGCAACGCGTGGCAATGGGTCGCGGACTGGTACCGCGCGGACCAGTTCCGGCGCGAAGCCGCGCTGGGCAAGCTGATCGCGGACCCGGCGGGCCCCGTGGCGTCGTGGGATCCGAGCGAGCCC
The DNA here is from genome assembly GCF_057073745.1 of Cupriavidus sp. C2SS-8b. Classification (NCBI taxonomy): domain Bacteria; kingdom Pseudomonadati; phylum Pseudomonadota; class Betaproteobacteria; order Burkholderiales; family Burkholderiaceae; genus Cupriavidus; species Cupriavidus sp. C2SS-8b. The sequence goes on along the minus strand of NZ_CP172716.1, from coordinate 3,021,843 downwards.
GGCGTGCCCGTGACCGCGCCCAAGCGCGTCACGCGCGGCGGCTCCTTCCTCTGCAACGAAGACTACTGCCTGAGCTACCGGCCCAGCGCCCGTCGCGGCACCGACCCGTACAACAGCATGTCGCACCTCGGCTTCCGGCTGGTGATGGATGACAGCCGCTGGGCCGAACAGCGCAAGCAGCAGCCGCTCGCCATGGCGCGATAGCCGCGCCACCCGCCTGCGCCACTTCCCGATGACCGGAGTACGCGTGATGGAACCTTTCACCTTCAAGCCGCCCGCGCGCAATGCGTTGCGTCCCGCGCTGGCCGCGTTGTGCCTGGCGGCACTGGCGTTCACTGGTGCCGGCCTGGGCGGATGCGCGGCACCGGCCGAGGGCGTTGCCGCGCCGAATGCGCAGCCGGCGCAGGCGCCTGAAGTCGCCGCGCAAGTGCTGCCTTCCTGGCGCGATGGAGCGGCCAGGCAGGCGCTGATCAAGTTCGTGGCCGATACCACGCGTCCGGGCTCGCCGACCTTCGTGGCGCCCGACGATCGCGTCGCCGTGTTCGACAACGACGGCACGTTGTGGAGCGAGCAGCCGCTCTACTTCCAGTTCTTCTTCCTGCTCGACCAGGTCAGGGCCGCCGCGCCGCAGCATCCGGAATGGAAGAACAACCCCGCCTTCAAGGCGCTGATGGCCAACGACATGCCGGCCCTGATGCGCAACGAGAAGTCGCTGCTGTCGCTGATCGCCGTGGCCAACAGCGGCATGACGGTGGGGGAATACGACCGCACCATCCGCGCGTGGCTGGCGCAAGCGAAGCATCCCAGGCTGCAGCGCCCGTTCACGGAACTGGTCTACCAGCCGCAGCTGGAACTGCTGTCCTACCTGCGCGCCAATGGCTTCAAGACCTACATTGTCTCGGGCGGCACCATCGAGTTCATGCGGCCGTGGGTGCAGAAGATCTACGGCATTCCGCCCGAGCAGGTGATTGGTTCCTCGCAGGCGGTCAAGTACATGGTGCGCGACGGCAAGCCGGTGCTCGTGCGTGACGCCAAGCTCGAATTCATCGATGACGGCCCGGGCAAGCCGGTTGGCATCTACCGCCATATCGGCCGTCGTCCGATCCTTGCCGTGGGCAACTCCGACGGCGACCTGCAGATGCTGGAGTACACCACCGGCGGCGAGGGACCGCGCATGGCCGTACTGGTCCACCACGACGACGCCGAACGCGAGTTCGCCTATGACCGGCAGTCAAAGGTCGGCAAGCTCGACAAGGCGCTCGACGCGGCCCAGGCCAAAGGCTGGACGGTGATCAGCATGAAGCAGGACTGGCTGCAGGTCTATCCGGCCAGCAAGCCATAAGCACGATGAGCGCAGCAAACCGACCGTAATGGGTCAATGAACGGAGGCGGGACATGCACCGAGTTGAAGAAGGCAAAGCAAAAGGAGGAGGCACCAGGCTGGTGATGCTGGCCGTGGCCGCCGCCGTCTTTACCGTCGCGGGCTGCGGCAAGAAAGAGACGCCGCCCAAGGCGCAGCAGCCGGCGGCGCAGGCGCCCGCCGCGGCGCCGGAAACCGCGGCCGCGCCAGTGCCGGCGAAGGAGAACCCGCCAGTCGCCGCCAGTGCGCCAGTCGACGTGGCATCGGCGCCCGCGGTGGCTGCCACCTCGCCGTCCGGCAAGAAGCCGAACATCCTGGTCATCTTTGGCGATGACATCGGGCAGACCAACATCAGCGCCTACAGCCATGGCGTGGTGGGCTACCGCACGCCGAACATCGACCGCATCGCCAACGAAGGCATGATGCTCACCGACTACTACGGCGAGAACAGCTGCACGGCGGGACGATCGACCTTCATCACGGGTGAAGTCGGCCTGCGCACGGGCCTGCTGAAGGTTGGCATCCCCGGTTCGCCGGTTGGCCTGCAGGCGCAGAATGTGACCATTGCACAGGCGCTCAAGCCCCTTGGCTATGCGACGGGCCAGTTCGGCAAGAATCACCTGGGTGACCGCAACGAGTACTTGCCCACCGCGCACGGCTTCGACGAGTTCTTTGGCAACCTCTATCACCTCAATGCGGAAGAGGAGCCCGAGCGCCCGTACTGGCCGAAGAACGACACGGCCTGGGTCAAGGCGAATTCGCCGCGCGGTGTGCTTCATTCCTTCGCCGACGGCAAGGTCGAAGACACCGGCCCGCTGAACCGCAAGCGCATGGAGACCATCGACGACGAAACCACGGCGGCGGCGATCGGCTTCATGGAAAAGCAGGTGAAGGCTGACAAGCCGTTCTTCGTGTGGATGAATACGACACGCATGCATGCCTTCACCCATGTGCGCGAGTCCATGCAAGGACAGAGCGGCATGCCGGGTAACGAGTACGCGGACGGCATGCTGGAGCATGACGGAGATGTCGGCAAGCTGCTCAAGTCGCTCGACGACCTGAAGGTTGCCGACAACACCATCGTCGTCTACACCACCGACAACGGTCCCAACCAGTGGTCGTGGCCCGATGCCGCGACCACGCCGTTCCGCAGCGAGAAGGATACCAATTGGGAAGGGGCCTTCCGTGTGCCGGCGATGGTGCGCTGGCCGGGCAGGATCAAGCCTGGCACGGTGTCCACGACCATGATGTCAGGTCTCGACTGGTTCCCGACGTTGCTTGCCGCGGCTGGTGACGGCGACATCAAGGACCGGCTCCTCAAGGGCACCAGCATTGGCGGAAAGTCCTTCAAGGTGCACCTCGATGGCTATAACTTCCTGCCCTACCTGACGGGACAGAGCAACACTGGGCCGCGCCAGGACTTCTACTACTTCAACGACGACGGCGTACTGGTGGCGATGCGGCACAACGACTGGAAGTTTGTCTTCTGCGAACAACGGCAGCCGGGCGGCTTCGAGGTGTGGGCCAACCCGTTCACCTGCCTGCGCGTGCCCAAGGCGTTCAACCTGCGCATGGATCCGTATGAACGGGCCGATGTCGTGTCGGACCAGTACTATGACTGGACCGCAAAGAATGCCTACATGATCGGCTATGCGTCGTCGCGGGTGGCACCGTTCCTCCAGACGTTCAAGGACTACCCGCCCAGCCAGCGTGGGGCGAGCTTCACCATCGACCAGATGACCGAGGCGGTAATGAAGTCGATCGACAAGGGCTCGGCGGGAGCCGGGAAGTAACTCCGGCGGCAATGGTTGGCCGGGCTGTCCCGGCCAACTTCTTCACCAGGATCGCACCATGACAGAAGCGCATGCCGGCGCCAACGCCGGCAAGCAGCAAGCGCGGCACAGATCTGGCAAGCCGCGGCGCGAACAAGGCGCCGCCTTGCAGGCAGGGCAGGGCCAACTGGCGCACGATGGCGCCGTGCTGGCACCTGCCCTGTTGCTTTTTGCGTCCGGCGCGGCCGGACTGATCTACCAGGTTCTCTGGATCAAGCAGCTTGCGCTGGTGGTTGGCGTCGATGTACACGCCGTCACTACGGCCGTGAGCGCATTTTTTGCCGGCCTTGCACTGGGCGGCTGGCTGCTGGGACGGGTGGCGGACCGCCATGCGCAGCCGCTGCGGCTGTACGCGTGGCTCGAGATCGCCGTGCTGGTGCTGGCCATCGGCGCCACGCTGGCGCTCGCGCGCGCCGCGGCACCGTTCGCGTGGCTGGAGAGCCGCGTTGGCCTGCTGGCGTGGGCGTTGCCGTTCGTGCTGGTGATCCTGCCCTCGGCGGCCATGGGCGGCACGCTGCCGGTGCTGATGCGCGTGCTGGCGTCGCGCGCTGGGCAGGTCGGCACGCATGGCGGACGCTTATATGCCGCCAACACCGCCGGCGCGATCGCGGGCACGCTGCTGGCGGGCTTCGTACTGATTCCGTGGCTCGGCATTACGGGCAGCGCACTGGCCGCGGCCACGCTCAACGGGCTTGCCGCGGCTGCCGCGCTGGCCATGGCGCCGCGTGCGGCGCCGGCGGACGAGCCTGCCGCCACGGTCATGACAGCCGCTGCGCAGCCGGGGCGCGATGCCGGCGCTGGCCGGCTCGCACTCGTGCTCTATGCGGCTGCGGGCGGCATCGCGCTCGGTTATGAGGTGGTGTGGTCGCAGGCCATCGTCCAGTTCATCAGCACGCGCACCTTTGCTTTCACGATCGTGCTCGCGACTTACCTTGCGGGCCTGGCGATCGGCAGTGCAATGGCGGCAAAACGCGCCGATCGCGCGCGCGATCCGTGGGGCGCGTTCGCCATGCTGATCGCTGCGGCAGGGCTGGTTGCGCTGCTGGAGATCGTCGTGCTCGGCGAATGGCTGCTGCAGGCGCAGGCAGCGGTATCGGCCTGGGCGCAGGCGGCCACGTCGAACGGCCTGGTAGCAGCCTGCGCGAGCTTCGCGGTGGCGGCGCTGTGCGTGGTGTTCGTGCCGACGCTGCTGCTGGGCGCGGCGTTCCCGTTCGTGCTGCGCGTGGGGGTGGACAATCACCGGCTCGGTGCCGGCGTGGGCGCGGTGGTGGCGCTCAATACGCTGGGCGGTATCGCCGGCACGGCCGTGGCCGGGTTTGTGCTGGTGCCGCGCATCGGGCTCGTGCATACGTTGTCGCTGCTGGCGGTGGGCGCAGGCATTGTCGGCGTGATTGCCGCAGCGCTCGGCTCGGGCGTGACGAGGCTGGCGCGCTGGGCGGTGCCGATGGTGGCGCTGCTGGCGGTGATTGCCGCGGCGCTGGCCCCGGCGGATCGCCTCGCCACGCTGCTGGCGCGCGCACGCGGCGGCGAGATGGTGTTCTACGAGGAAGGCCGCGGCGCTACCGTGGCGGTGGTGAAGCAATCATCGGCGACCCACAGTTTCAACCGGCTCTATATCCAGGGCGTGTCCAATTCCGGCGACACCATGACGTCGCTGCGCTACATGCGCTTGCAGGCGCTGCTGCCGCTGATCGTGCACAGCGGCACGCCGCGCTCGGCACTGGTGATCGGCCTTGGCACGGGCATCACCGCGGGTGCCACGCTGCCGTATCCGGGCCTGGAACACCGGGTGGTGGCAGAGCTGCTGCCGCCGGTGCTGCGCGCCGTGCCGCAGTTCCAGGGCAACTTCGGCGTGGCCAGCGACAAGCGCGTCGATATACGGCTTCGGGACGGCCGGCGCGAGCTGCTGCAGAGCGGGCAGCGCTACGACCTGATCACGCTGGAGCCGCCGCCGCCTTCGGCCGCGGGCGTGGTCAACCTGTACTCGACCGATTTCTATCGCCTCGCCGCGACCCGGCTGCAAGCGGGCGGACTGGTTGCGCAATGGCTGCCGCTGCCGACGCAGAACGACGAAGACACGCGCTCGCTGGTGCGCAGTTTCCTCGAGGTGTTCCCGCACGCGACGTTGTGGACCACGGAGCTGCACGAGATGATGCTGGTCGGCTCGATGTCGCCGGTCACGCTCGATGCCGCGCGCATCCGCGAGCGCTTTGCGCAGCCGGAAGTCGCGGCAGCGCTGCGCGAAGTGGGCGTGGCTTCACCGGCTGCGCTGCTGGCAATGTGGGTCACGGACCGCGCGGGACTGGAGCGCTATGCGGGTGACGCGCCCGCCGTGACCGACGACCATCCCCGCATCGAATACGCGACGTGGGTGCGGCGCGCCGAGTTTCCGCAGGTCCTGCAGCGCCTGCTGACGCTGCAGACCGAGCCGCCGCTGGTCGGCGCGGATGCGGCACTGATCGCCGATATCGGGCTCGAGCGCGACACCTTGCACACCTTCTACACGGCCGGCCTCGACGCCTATTACGGCGACCGCGACGCGTGGGCGCTGCATATGCAGAAGGTGATGCGCACCGATCCTGAAAACCCGTACTACGCCTGGTTCGGGGGCGGTCGTCGGGCGCCTGGCCCCGCACCATCGAGGAATGTCCCATGAGCATCCGTGACGACGTGCTGGCACTGCAGCAGCGAATGGGCGAAGCCATCGTCGGCCAGCAGCACATGATCGAGCGGCTGTTGCTCGGTCTGCTGGCCGATGGCCACTTGCTGGTGGAAGGACTGCCGGGCCTGGCCAAGACACGCGCGATCAAGGTGCTGGCGCGCAACCTGGAGGCGAAGCTGTCGCGCATCCAGTTCACCCCAGACCTGCTGCCGGCCGATATCACGGGCTCCGAGGTCTACTACACCGAGGGCGGCAAGGGCGAATTCCGCTTCCAGGCGGGGCCGATCTTCGCCAACCTGATCCTTGCCGACGAGGTCAACCGCTCGCCGGCCAAGGTGCAGGCCGCGCTGCTCGAGGCGATGGAAGAGCGCCAGGTCACGGTCGGCGGCACGACCCACAAGCTCGACCCGCTGTTCCTGGTCATGGCCACGCAGAACCCGATCGAACAGGAAGGCACCTATCCGCTGCCCGAAGCGCAGATGGACCGCTTCCTGATGCACGTGAACGTGACCTATCCCGACGCCGATGCCGAAGCGCAGATCGTGGCGCTGGCGCGTGCCGAAGAGTCGGGCGCCGAGGCCGGCGCACAAGTGGCTGCCGTACAGCGGCTCGCGCCGGAGGTGGTCTTCGCCGCGCGTGCCGAGATCCACCGCATTCACGTGAGCGAAGCGGTCTCGCGCTACATGGTCGCGCTGGTGCAGGCGACGCGCGAGCCCAAGACCGTCGATGACGAGCTGGATCGATGGATCCAGGTTGGCGTGAGCCCGCGCGGCTCCATCGGCCTGGACAAGGTGGCGCGCGCGCACGCCTGGCTGCACAGGCATGACTTTGTCTCGCCCGAGAATGTGCAGGCCGTGGTGCACGAAGTGTTCCGCCACCGCCTGATCCTGTCGTACGAGGCGCACGCCGCCGGTGTCAGCGCCGATGCCGTGATCGACCGCCTGGTGCAGCAGGTCGCCGTGGCCTGAAGCGGCGGCCGGCGCCATGCGTTCCCGACTTGCCTCGCTTGGCCGTTCGCCGGTGCCTGCCGGCGAAGGGCCTGCCTCGCGCGCGCAGCCGGGCGTCAGCGTGGACGCCGCGGCGCTGGCGGCGCTTGAACTCGCCGCGCGCGATTTCCATTTCCTGCCGCGCCAGCCGGTGCACAGCGTGCTGGCCGGCCGGCATGCGTCCCGCGTGCGCGGGCGCGGCCTCACTTTCGAGGAAGTGCGCGGCTACCTGCCCGGCGACGATATCCGCAGCATGGACTGGCGCGTCACGGCGCGCACCGGCAAGCCGCATGTGCGCGTGTACAGCGAGGAGAAGGACCGTCCGGTGCTGCTGCTGGTGGACCAGCGCATCAATATGTTCTTCGGCAGCCGCCGCGCGATGAAGTCCGTGGCCGCGGCCGAGGCCGCGGCGCTGGCCGCGTGGCGCGTGCTGTCGGAAGGCGACCGTGTCGGCGGGCTGGTGTTCGGCGACAGCGCATGCACCGAGCTTGCGCCGCGCCGCAGCCGCCAGGCCGTGGAGCACCTGCTTGGGGAGATCGCGCGCCAGAACCATTCGCTGCGCGCCGATGCGCCCGCGCGGCGTGGCGCGGGTCAGCTCAATGCCGCGCTGGAGCGGGCCTCGCGGCTCGCACGGCATGATCACCTCGTCATCGTCATCAGCGACTTCGATGGGCACGACGCGGCCACGCGCGACCTGATGCTGTCGATGTGCGCGCGCAACGACCTGCTCACGATGCTGGTCTACGACCCGTTCCTGCTCGAACTGCCTGACTCCGGCCAGCTTGTCGTCAGCGACGGCGAACTCCAGGTCGAGTTGGGCTTTGGCCACGCTGCGACGCGCAAGGGCATCGCCGAGTTCGTCGATGCGCAGAGCCGCGATCTGCTGGCCTGGCACCGCGCCATCGGCGTGCCGCTGCTGCCGCTGTCAGCCGCGGAGGAAACGCCGCAGCAGTTGCGCCGCCTGCTCGGGCAAGCGCTGCCGCAGGGCCATGGCACGCTGCGCGCACGGCAGGGAGCGCGACCGTGAGTGACCTGGTACACAGCACGGCCGCACCCGACAGCGCGACGATTGCCGGCGATCTCCTGCATCTGGCCGAAGTGGTCGTGCCGCCGCCGCCATCGTGGCGGCCCGAGACCATCGGCTGGCCGGTGGCGGGCGCGCTCGTGCTGGCGTTGCTGGCGGTCGCGGCGTGGCGCTGGTGGCGCCGCTATCGCGCCAACCGCTACCGTCGCGAGGCACTGGCCGAACTGGAGCAATTGCGTGCTGGCATGACCGCGTCGCCGCAGGCGCGCGCACACGCGCTGGCCGCCATGGCGGAACTGCTCAAGCGCACCGCGCTGGCGGCGTGGCCGCGCGCCCGGGTGGCCAGCATGGCCGGCGCGGAGTGGGCGAAATTCCTGCAGGCCAATGCGGGCACGGCCGGCGCCGCGGTGCCGGTGCTCTCGACGCTGGTCAACGACGCGCAGTACCGCGATGCCGCGGCGCTCGAGCAATGGCCCGACAGCCAGGTAGCGGCGACTGCCGCAGCCTGCCAGCAATGGATTGCGGGCCACCATGTACCAGTTTGAATATCCGTGGCTGTTCGTGCTGCTGCCGCTGCCCTTGCTGCTGTGGTGGCTGCTGCCGGCGTATCGCGAGGAAAGCCCGTCGGTGCGCCTGCCGTTCTTCGGCGAGGTGGCCAGCGCAGCGGGGTTGAAGCCCGCGCCGGGCGCGGTCGTGCCGCGCAGCAACTGGCTGCAGCGCATCCTGGCACCGCTGGCGTGGGCGCTGCTGGTGACGGCGCTGGCGCGCCCGCAGTTCCTGGAGGCGCCGATCGAGAAGGTGCAGCCGGCGCGCGACCTGTTGCTGGCGCTGGACTTGTCGCAGTCGATGGACACGCGCGACTTCCGCGACCCGGCCGGCGCGCTGATCCCGCGCGTGCAGGCGGTGCGCGAGGTGGTCAGCAGCTTCGTGGCGCGCCGCCCCGGCGTCCGCATCGGCCTGCTCGTGTTCGGCGATGCCCCGTACCCGCTGGCGCCATTCACGCTGGACCACACGCTGGTGCAGACCATGATCAAGGACCTGCTGCCGGGCATGGCCGGCCCCAGCACGGCGCTTGGCGATGGCATCGGCCTGGGCATCAAGATGTTCGACCAGAGCCAGACACCCGAGAAGGTGCTGATCGTGCTGACCGACGGCAACGACACCGCCAGCAAGATGCCGCCCGAACGCGCCGCGGAGATCGCGAAGCAGCGGCATGTGATCGTGCATACGATCGGCATCGGCGATCCTTCGGCCGAGGGCGAGCAGCGCGTCGATCTCGGCGTGCTGCAGCGCATCGCCGCATCGACCGGCGGACGCTACTTCTTCGGCGCCGACCAGGCGGGACTGGAGAGCATCTATGCGACGCTGGATCGCATCACGCCGCACAACCACAAGACGCTGTCGTGGCGGCCCCGCCGCGAGTTGTTCATGTGGCCGCTCGGCGCCGCGGTGGGCGTAGTGCTGATGTACCAGCTCATCATGGCGCTGTGGTCGGCGTGGCTGTCGCGTCCGCACCGGGGTGGCGTGCAGCAGCCAGCGGCGGAGGAAGCGTGATGCAGGCGCTGGCGGACTTCCACTTCCTGCGCCCGTGGTGGCTGCTGGTGCTGATCCCCGCGGTGCTGCTGGTCTGGGCCGTGCGCCGGCGCGGCGATGTACGGCGCCGCTGGCGCGACGCCATCGCCCCGCACCTGCTCGACGCCTTGATGGTGGGCGAGCGCCGCCGGCTGGCCATTCGCCCCGTGCACCTGACCGCGCTGCTGCTTGCGATCGGCGCCATCGCGCTGGCCGGGCCCAGCTGGGAGCGCGAGCGTCCGCCCTTCCTCGACGACAAGGCGCCGCTGGCGATCGCCGTCGACCTGTCGCCGACCATGGATGCAATCGACGTGAGTCCCACGCGGCTCGAACGCGCGAAGCTCAAGATCAAGGCGCTGCTGGCGCGCCGCGACGGCGGGCGTACCGCGATCTGGGCCTATGCCGGCTCCACGCACCTGGTGCTGCCGTTGACCGACGACGCCACGCTGCTGCAGACCTTCGTCGATGCGCTGCAGACCCGCATCATGCCCGCGCCCGGCCGGGACACCGCGCTCGCGCTGCGCACCATCGATGCCGCGCTCAAGCATGAGGAGGTGCCGGGCACCATCCTGTTCCTGACCGATGGCGTGGAGACCGCCGCCGTGCGCGCGTTCAAGGCCCAGGTCAGCAGCGGGCGCAGCCAGCCGGTGGTGCTGGCGATCGGCACCGAACGCGGCGGCCCGCTGCGCAGCGGCACCGAAGGCTTTGTCGAGAAGGACGGCGTGCGCGTATTCGCGCGCATGGATGTGGCCGCGCTCAAGCGCTTTGGCGACGACACCGGCGTGCCGGTCGCCACGTTCACGCCCGACAGCGACGATGACGTCGCCTGGGTGCAGCGCCACGTGCAATCGCACCTGGCGCAGCAGCAGTCGGCCGACAACACGCGCTGGAAGGATGAAGGCTGGTGGCTGACGATCCCGATCGCACTGCTTGGATTGTTGTGGTTTCGCAAGGGCTGGACCGTGCGCTGGATCACAGGCGTTCTGCTTGCCCTGATGCTGGCTGCACCGCCGCAGGAATCGCGCGCGCAGGCATCGGCGCCCGACGCCGATGCGCCGCGTCCACGGCGCTTTGTCGACCTGTGGCTCACGCACGACCAGCAGGGCCGCCGCGCGTTCCAGCGTGGCGACTTTGCCGGCGCCGCAGCGTTGTTCGACGACCCGATGTGGCGCGGCGTGGCGCAGTACCGCGCGGGGCAATACGCGCAGGCGGTGCAGAGTTTCGCGCTGGTCGACTCGCCCGAGAGCGACTTCAACCAGGGCGATGCGCTGGCGCGGATGGGCAAGTACAAGGACGCGGCGGCGCGCTACCGGCAGGCCCTGAAGCACCGTCCGCAATGGCCCGCGGCCACGGCCAACCTGGCGCTGATGGAAAAGCTGGCAGCCAGGGCGGACAAGCCAAAGGAGGGTGAGGAGCCGCCCGACATCAAGCCTGACGAAGTGAAATACGACAGCGAATCGAAGCCGCCCGAGGGCGAGGGCAAGAAGCGCGAGATGGGCGCGGTGGAAAGCGCCGAGACGTGGATGCGCGCAATCCAGACCACGCCGACAGAACTGCTGCAACGCAAGTTCGCGCTGCAGCAGAGCCAGGCGCAGCCCGGCGCCGGAGCCAAGCCATGACGCGCACGGTTCGGGGCCTCGGCATCTGGTTCATGGGCGTGATGATGTGGCTGGCGAGCGCGCTGGCGCTGGCGGCCGATCCTCTCGTGCGGGTTAACGTCGCGGCGAAGCAACCGATACTGCCCGGCCAGCAGATCAGCATCGACGTAACCATTCTGGCCCCCAATTTTTTCCTGTCGGCGCCTGTCTTCCCGACACTGCAGGTGCCCGGCGCAATCGTCACCATGCCGGACGACCGCGGCCAGAACACGGTGGAGACCATTAACGGCGCGAGCTACGCCGGCATCCGCAAGACCTACCTGTTTGCCGCGGAGCAGGGCGGCGATTTCCAGTTGCCGCAGGTCTCCATCGCCTTTACCTATTCCGGCGATGACGGCAAGCCGCGCCAGGGCAGCGTGACGCTGCCGCCCACCACGATCCGCGCCGCGGGCGCGGCAGGCGCGCCGGCCGCAGCCACACTGCCGGTGGCGCGCCTGAACGTCACGCAGCGCTTCGACCGCCCGGTCAGCGGTCCGCAGGCGCAGTTCCATGCCGGCGACGCGCTGGTGCGTACCATCACCACGTTTGCGCCGCAGACGCAGGCGATGATGATCCGCCCGCCGAAGATCGAGGCGCCGTCCGGCGTGCGCGTGTTCGCGGGTGATCCGCAACTGAGCGATGCCGCGCATGACAGCGCCGGCACGACGGGCGGCAGCCGCACGGACCGCATCACCTATGTGTTCGAGCAATCGGGCACCTATACGCTGCCGGCGATCAAGGTGGAATGGTTCGATCCGGTCACGCGCAAGCCCGGCGAATCGGAAGCGCCCGAGGTGAAGGTAGACGTGGCCTCCGCGCCGGGGTTGGCCGGACTCTCGCCGACCGGTCCGCACGCCGCGCCTTTGCCGGGAGCGGGCGGCTCCGCATGGCGGCTGTGGCTGTGGGCGGCTGGCGGCGCACTGGTACTGCTGCTGGCGTGGGCACTGCTGCATTGGATGCGGCCGCACGTGGCGCGGCTGCGCCGGATACTTGCGGCACGGCGCAGCGCCAGGGCTGCCGGAAGCGAGGCGCGGCTTGCGGCGCTGCTGCAGACCTGTCGCGCGAACGACGCGATGGAGGCCTATCGCGCGCTGGGCGTGTGGTCGCGCACCGCATGGGGCAGGGCGCCGGCGGACTGGGTGGCCGGCACTGGCGATGCGGCGCTGGCCGCCGCCGTCGATGCGCTCGAACGGCGACTGTTCGGCGCCGATGCCAGCGCCGGGCCGTGGAACGGCAATGAACTGGCGGCGCTGTTGTCAAAATACGCCGCCCCACATCGGTCTGTCCCTCTGCACCGGGCTTCGCCAGCAATGCTGCCGCCGCTCAATCCCTGAGGCCGGCTGGCCGAACCGCCGCGATCGACTATGATGGGCGCCTCGCCGCCTGCCTGCCCGGGATCAACGACGCTCTTGCGTGTCTGGCGGCGGCTTTCCGTCCACTCTGCCCGATGCCGCCATGGCCCGTCTTCAACTCGACCTCCCCGACGACCAGTTCTGCTATTCGACGCACATGACCGTGCGCGTCACCGAGATCAATTCGGCCAACCACCTGGCCAACGATGCGATGATCTCGATGATCTCCGAGGCGCGCGCCCGCTTCCTCTATGAGTTCGGCAGCGAGGGCGACAGGGTGGAGGGTCTGGGCATCATCGTCACGGACCTGGCCACGATGTACCGCAACGAAGCGCATGCGCGCGACCAGCTGCTATTCGAGGTCGGCGTGATGGATTTCAACAAGTACGGTGGCGACATCATCTTCCGCATCACGCGTCCGCAGGACGGCGCGCTGATCGCCATGGCCAAGTCCGGCTTCGTGTTCTTCGACTACCAGCAGAAGAAGGTGATGCCGATGCCGGCCGGTTTCGCCGGACGCTTCCCCAAGGTCAACTGGCTCGGCTGAGGCTGCATAAGAAACGGCCGCGCAAGGCGGCCGTTGGGGCTTTCAGGTCGTGCGGCGCTGGCCTCAGACCTTGCGCTCGCCGCCGAGCGCCTCGGTCAGGTCGCCCAGCATGCCGGCCAGTTCTCCGGCCATCATCGTGAAATCGGCGTCGAAACGCTCGTCTTCGTCGTTGCCGGTGTTGTCGGCCTGTTCCTTGATGACGTCCAGCGGCGCAACGCGCTTGATCGCGAGCGAATCGGTCAGGACAAACGACACGCGGTCGTTCCAGGTCATGGCCAGGCGCGTGCAGCGCTTGCCGCCGGAGATATGACGGCGCAGGTCTTCGGCATCGAGCGGATGGCGCACGTAGCGCACCGTAGCCTTGCTTTCGGCGCCGGACTGCAGCTCGATTTCCTGGTCCACCGTGAAGCCGGCGGGCGCGATGTCGGTCGCGAGCCAGTCAGTCATGGCCGCCACCGGCGATTGGTTCACGTGCAGGTTCGCCAGCGGCAGCGGGTCCAGTGCCTTGAACAGCATGCCGCGCACTTCGTCGGCCTTGGCCGCGCTAGCAGCGTCGATGGCCAGCCAGCCGTTGGCCGGGTCGATCCACACGCGCGTGTCGCGGCGGATGCTGAAGGCCCGTGGCAGCAGTTCTTCGGTGACCTGCTCCTTCAGTTCCTTCAGCTGCTTGCGGCCGGGCTTGTAGCCCTGCTGCTCTTCGATCTCGACGGCGCGTGCCTTGGTGACCTGGTTGACCACGGTGGTGGGCAGCAGCTTTTTCTCGGTGCGCAGCGTCAGCAGCATCTGGCCGCCCACGGTGTGGACCAGCTGGCCGTTGTCGCGCGGCGAGGCCCAGCCTTGCGTCTGCATTTCAAGGCTGGTGCCGGGGAAAAAAGCGTGTTTGGCCAGGCTGGCTTCGACTTCGTCGGCGCGGGGCGACCATGGAGCGGAAAAACGGTGGAGCTGGAGGTTCTTGAACCACATGGGAGGAATTCGGCCGGATGAAAGGGACGAATTCTAGCCGGTCGCTGCGATGCCGCCCGAAAAATGGGGCAGCATCGCGCGGTGGTGCGCTACAGATCGAGCTTGCTGATCTTGCTGCCTTCCAGGCTCAGCCCGGCCATCAGGCCGGCATTGGTCATGACGAAGCCGACGATCGGGGACTGCGCGGTGTTGGTGTCCAGCACGCCATTGGCGCCGATCGTGGCGAGCGCCACGGTGGCGTCCACGCCGGCAGTCCAGCCGTTGCTGCGCACGAACTTGTCGTAGGCCTCGGGCGTCAGGAACATCAGCACGATCGACTTGGACTGTGCGCCGATCTGCCAGCCGACCGAGCCCGCGACCAGGCGATAGTAGCCGTGCGTGGCGCCGCCCGAGCGTAGCGCGCCGTCGCCATACTCGCCGCCGACGACGAAGCCTGCCGACAGCGTCTTCGGGAACACCAGGATGCCGCGCGCCTTGTTGGCAAGCTCGCGCGAGCCCTTGACGCTGCCGTACAACTTGCCGAGCGTGGCGTCCACGCCCGAATCCAGCTCGCGCCGCCGCGCGGCCTTGTCACTGGGCGCATCGGGACCCGTGGTGGTGCAAGCCGCCAGCGACAGGCTGCCCAGCACAAGGCCGGCACCGGTTTGGAGGAATGAGCGGCGCTTCATAGGATCTCCTTCTGCTTGTTTGTGTTCTTTGAAGCATAGTGCCCGGGGGCTTGCGGACCCAATGGCCGACCGGCCGCAACACGTGGAAGTCGTTTCCATTTGTTAATGTTGTGGCGTATGGTCGACTTTAGCCCTGCAAGGGTGCAGACGCTGCGGTACAGTCCCGACGCATGAAGACGATCCTCCATGCCCCCAAACTGTCCATCGTGATGCTTGCCGCGCTGCTCGGCGCCTGCGGCTCGCATCCGCCCGCGCCTGATGCGGGCGAGGCCGCCACCGCCGCCAATGCCGCCAGCGCGAGCACGGAAGCCAGCAACGGCTGGCAGGCGCTGCGCGCCCGCTACATGGATTGCGTGCAGCACCAGGCCGACGCAGGCGTGTCCGGCAAGGCGCAGACGAA
This sequence comes from Cupriavidus sp. C2SS-8b, assembly GCF_057073745.1. Taxonomy (NCBI): domain Bacteria; kingdom Pseudomonadati; phylum Pseudomonadota; class Betaproteobacteria; order Burkholderiales; family Burkholderiaceae; genus Cupriavidus; species Cupriavidus sp. C2SS-8b. The sequence goes on along the minus strand of NZ_CP172716.1, from coordinate 3,006,840 downwards.
GGACGTGGTGTCCTCCTCGCTGACGGCGTGCAACGGCGAACTGAAGGCCATGCACGATGCCTTCGGCACCTATCTCGGCAGCCAGATGTCGTCCTCGCACGGCAAGTCCGGGGCGCGCCAGGCGGCCGACCGCGTCACCACCGACACGCGCGAGAAGGCGCGCGCCTACCTGACGAAATACGTCGAGCGCGAGCGCTATATCGCGCGCACGCAGTAATCCGCGATAGCACCTCGGACAGCCGGCTGCCGCTATAGCATTTCAAGCGGCGCGGGCCCGCCCGGCGGCGGGAACAGGCGGTCGAGTTCCCGCAATTGTTCCGGCGTGAGCGGGTGCTGCAAGGCGCCGAAATTCTCGGTCAGGCGGTCGCGGTGTCCGGTCTTGGGAATCGCGATGATGTCGTCGCGCGCAAGCAGCCACGCCAGCGCGACCTGTGCCGGCGTCATGCTGTTGGCCTGCGCGAAACGCACCAGCTTCGGATGGCGCACCAGCCGCGCCTGCTCGATCGGCGAGTAGGCCATCAACGGCACGCCATGCGCGTGCATCCAGGGCAGCAGGTCCCATTCGATGCCGCGGCGGGTCAGGTTGTAGAGCAGCTGGTTGACCGCAACCTGGTCGCCGCCGGGCACCGCCCACAATTCCTCCATGTCGGACAGGTCGAGGTTGCTCACGCCATAGTGGCGAAGCTTGCCGTCGCGCTTCAGGCTCTGTAGCGCTTCCATGGTTTCTTCCAGCGCAATGCCGCCGCGCCAGTGCAGCAGGTAGAGGTCGATGCGGTCCGTGCCAAGCCGCCGCAGGCTGCGCTCGCACGCGGCCACGGTGCCGCGCCGGCTGGCGTTGTGCGGGTAGACCTTGCTGACCAGGAAGACCTCGTCGCGCCGGCCGGCGATGGCTTCGCCGATCATTTCCTCGGACTCGCCCTCGCCGTACATCTCGGCGGTATCGATCAGGCTCAGACCCAGGTCCAGGCCCAGCCGCAGCGTGGCAATTTCCTCGGCACGCGCGGCGGGATGTTCGCCCATATTCCACGTTCCCATGCCAAGCGCGGGCACGCGCTCGCCATCGGGCAGGGTGACATGCTTCATGGTGGCTATTCCTTGGCGCGCGCGGTGCGGGCAGGGCACACGCTTGCGCTGGTTCACATGCCGTCAATCTACAAGAACATGACTGCGGGATTAAGAGGGCAATTGTCGGGTCAGCGCGTACGTGGCGGGTACGGCATCGACCGGCTGAGCGTCGCGCGGCTTAGCGGTTGCTGTCCAAATATGATTTAACGACCGCTTTATCCGCAAGGCAGATGCGGATATGTCCGCAAATTTGACCAAACCTTCCTTAGTAAATGATAATGCGTCGCATTTTATCGATCGCATTACAAAAAATTACAGGGAAATGAGCCTTAAACTGCATCCGGTACACCGCGCCGTCCTGACGGTATTCGCCTGCCAGCCGATGCTGGCTGGCATCGCCCACGCTCAGGAGGCCGGGGCTGCCGCGACGGCTCAGCAGAGCCTTCCAGAAGTCACGGTGAGGGCCGATGCCAGCCAGGACCTGGGCAGTGGCTATAACCCGTCCAGGACGGTCAGCGCGACCAAGACCGAGGCACCGCTGCGCGACGTTCCGCAGACCGTCAACGTGGTCACGGCCGATGTCATGCGCGACCAGCATGCCACCTCGATGCAGGATGCCCTGAAGAACGTGCCGGGGGTGTCGTTCTCCACCGGTGACGGCCAGCGCGACCAGGTGTCGATTCGCGGCTTTACCGCGATTGCCGACCAGTTCGTCGACGGCATCCGCGACGACGCGCTGTATTTCCGCGACCTGTCCAACGTCGACCGCGTCGAAGTCATCAAGGGGCCGGCAGCCGTGCTCTATGGCCGCGGCTCGTCTGGCGGCCTGATCAACCGCGTGACCAAGAAGCCGGGCATCGATGTCACGGATTTCGCGCTGAGCTACGGCATGTGGGCCGACCGCCGCGCCGAGGCCGACGTCGGCCGCGTGTTCGCCGATGGCGCCGCCGCATTCCGCGTGACGGGCGCCGTGGAGAAGGCCAACAGCTACCGCTCGCAGCAGTTCCTCGATCGCAAGGCGATTGCGCCGTCGCTCGAACTCCGCATCGCGCCGGAGACCACCGTGCTGCTGCAGGCCGACTATCTTGAAGACCGCCGCGTGACGGATTTCGGCATCCCGGCCTACAAGGGCCGGCCGGTCGACGTGCCGGCCTCGCGCTACTACGGCGCGGCCAATGCGCGCGATGCCGACTACTCGCAGTCGCGCGTGTATTCGGGCACAGCCACGATCAACCATCGCTTCAACGACAACTGGTCGATCCGCAATGCCACGCGCTACTACCACTATTCGCTGGACCGCAACAACACGCTGACCAGTGCGGTCAACGAGGCGGCGCAGACCTTCACCATGAACCACGGCAATGTGGGCCGCGAGGAGCATGGCTGGTTCAACCAGACCGACCTGACGCAGAAGGCGAGCCTCTTCGGCATGCAGCACGAGTTGCTGTACGGCATGGAGATCGGCCAGCAGAACAAGAACCAGGTCAACAACACCAAGCCCGTGCCGGGCAGCTTCAACCTGTTCAATCCGGTGCTGCCAACGCTGGCGCGCGTGAACCCGGGTACGCCGGGCACCGACAACCTTGGCGTGTTCAATACGCTGGGGTTCTATACGCAGGACATGGTTACCCTCAGCGAACAGTGGAAGGCGCTGGTGGGCCTGCGTTTCGACCGCTTCGAACAGGAGACGCGTCAGAACCTGGCCGGCCAGCCGAACCTGTCGCGCACCGACAATGCGTGGAGTCCGCGCGCGGGCCTGGTCTGGCAGCCGACGAAGGCGCAGTCCTATTACGTGTCCTGGAGCAAGTCGTTCCAGCCGTCGGGCGAAGCTTTTGCGCTCGCGGCCAACAATACGCAGCTCGCGCCCGAGACGACCAATAACACCGAAGTCGGGGCCAAGTATGACTTCCTGGACGGCAAGGCCAGCGCCACGGTGTCGGTGTTCCGCCTTGAGCGCACCAATATCAAGGTAGCCAATGCCGCCAACACGGCGCTGATCCCGATCGGCGAGCAGCGCACCGATGGCGTGGAACTCTCGGGCGCGGCCGAGCTGGGCAACGGCTGGCGCTTCCTGGCGGGCTACGCCTACCTGGATGCCGAAGTGACCAAGTCGACGGCGGCGTTCCAGGGGAAGAGCGCGACGATCACGCCGAAGCATTCGGGCAACGTCTGGCTGACCAAGAGCCTGGGCTATGGCTTTGGCGTGGGCGCCGGCCTGAACCTGGTCGGCGCGCGCTACGCCGACCCGGCCAATACCGTGACGCTGCCGGGCTATGTCACGGCAGACATGATGGCCTGGTATCGCCGTGGCGCTTTCGAGGCCCAGCTGAACCTCTACAACCTGTTCGACAAGAGCTACATCGTCTCGGCGCACGGCACCAACCCGAACCTGAACATGCCGGGCGCACCCCGCAGCGTCATGGCGACCCTGCGCTACCGGATGTAAGTCAGTACGGAATTCGGCAGCTGGAAAAAAGGCCGGGCGATGAGTAACCGCCCGACCTTTTTTCATTCAGTCACCCCGCCTCAGGTCTCGCTCCACTGCCTCAGCAGGTTGTGATAACACCCCACCAGCGTCCGGCGCGCCTCTTCATCGGCGCCGGTCTGGTTCAAGCGCTGGATCGCGTTATCCATGTCGAACAGCAGCGCGCGCTGGGTGTCGTCGCGCACCAGGCTCTGGATCCAGAAGAAGCTGGCCACGCGCGTGCCGCGCGTGATCGGCGTGACCTGGTGCAGGCTGGTGGCCGGGTACACCACCATGTCGCCGGCTTCGAGCTTGACCGCGTGCATGCCGTAGGTGTCCTGCACTTGCAGCTCGCCCCCGTCATAGCTGTCGCGCGGCGACAGGAACAGCGTGGCCGAGATGTCGGTGCGCAGCTTGCGCCCGTCATGCGGATGAATGCGTACGCTGCCGTCCACATGGGCGCCGAACGTCATGCCCTCGCTGTAGCGGTTGAACATCGGCGGGTAGACGATATTGGGCAGCGCCGCGCTGATGAAGCGCGGGTTGCGCTCCAGCATGCCAAGGACCAGGCGCTGGCACTCCAGCGCCACCTCCGAGCGTTCGTCGATCTGCTGGTTGAACTTGACCGGCGCGCCCGAGTAGCCGGCCGTCACGCGGCCGTCGACCCAGGCTTCGCCGGCCTGCTCCAGCCGTTCGCGCACGGCGCTGACCTGTTCGGCGTTGAGGACCTGGGGGATGACGACCAGCATGGCGGCTTTCCTTACACGCTTACATGCGATAGGTGAACGACAGCATGGCGGTGCGGCCGGTGCCCGGCACCGAGCGTCCGCCATCGGACTGGATCAGCGCATCGTAATACTTCTTGTCGAAGATGTTGAACAGGTTCAGGCGCACATCGTACTTCGGCTGGTGGTAGGCCACCATGCCATCCCAGCGCACGAAGCTGCCCACCTGCACGGTGTTGGTGTTGTTGGCAAAGCGCTCCGACATATAGAAGGCGCCGCCGCCGATCTCCCAGTTGGGCAGGAAGGTGTAGCTGGTCCAGGCCGTGGCGGTGTGCTTCGGCGTGTTCGTGGGCACCTTGCCGGTGGTGTTGGCGCCGATGCCGTTGATGATCTCGCCGTCCAGGTAGGTATAGCCGGCAAACACCTGCCACTTGTTGGTGATATGGCCCGTCGCGCCGGCGCGGAAGCCCTTCACGCGGATCTTGCCGGACAGCGCGTAGGTGGTGGCGTCGATCTGGCTGCGGGCATTGTCCTTGGTGATCTGGAACAGCGCCGAGGTCAGCGACAGGTCGCCGCCCATCAGGTCCCACTTGCCGCCGACCTCGTAGGACTTGTTTTTCTCAGGCTCGAGGCTCTGCTGGCCGACGGTGCCGACCAGCTGCTCCAGCGACGGGTTGAACGACGTGCCATACGACACGTAGTAGGACTGGGCCTCAGTCGGCTGCCAGATGCCACCCAGGCGCACGCTCGTGAAGTTGACGGTCTGGTCGGCGCTGGCCAGCGCGGTGCTGAAGTACGGGGCGCCGGCGGAGTTGGATGAATTAATGGAGTTGCTGACGCTGGCGATGTAGCGGTCATAGCGCACGCCGGCCACGGCCTTCCATTGCTTGCTGAACTCGATCGAATCGTTGAGGTAGGCGGCAATCGTATTTGCCGAGCCGCCTTGCAGGTTGCCGGTGCTGGTCGCCACGTTGGCGGGCGAGGCCGTGTAGGTCGGGTTGACCAGCGGTTCGCATGCAACATAACCGACCGTCGCGGCGGTCGTGCCGCTGACCAGCGGCTGCCCGTTGCAGCTGCCGTTGCGGTAGTAGTTCTGGTTGTTGTAGCCGTCGTGGCCGATCTCGGCGCCCACCAGCATGGTGTGCTTGACCGAGCCGGTGTCGAAGTTGGCCGTCAGTTCGGTCTGGTTGAAGATCGAATAGTCGCGGATCTTGCGGTCGTGGCTCTGCAGGCGCACGAAGAGTTGATCCAGCGGCAGGGTGCTGGTGGTGAGCGGCGTGAAGCCGCGCGCACTGACCGAGCCGACCGTGTTGGGCGCGGTTTCGCGCGCGTCGGTTTCCACGTAGTTGAACTGCGTCTGGTTGCGCAGGCGCAGGTTGGGCGAGAACTTGTGCGTGATGCCCGCGCTCAGCGCCGCGATGTCCTGGTTGGTGCGGTCGTCGGTGAAGCCGTAGAAGGTATTGCGGTCGACATTGGTCGGATGGCCGTTCAGGTTCGAGAAGCCATAGTCGGGCATGTCATGGTTGTGCTGCAGCAGCGCCGACAGGGTGATTTCCGTCGGCGTGCCGATGCCGAACCGCCACGACGGCGCAATGCCGAAGTCCTGCACCGTCATCTCGTCGCGCGTGCTGGTGCGGCCGTCCTGCGCCATCGCCGAGATGCGGAAGGCCGAGGTGTCGCCGGTGGGCGTGTTGTAGTCGGCCGTGGCGCGCACCAGGCCATTGGTGGTGACCGAGCCTGTCACTTCGGTCGCCGCCTTCAGCTGCGGCTTCTTGCTGACCTGGTTGATCACGCCGCCGGTGGACCCGCGCCCGAACAGCATCGACGACGGCCCCATCAGCACTTCGACGGAATCGAGCGCAAAGGTGTCGCGGTAGTACTGGCCGCGATCGCGGAAGCCATCCAGGTAGATGTCCGTGCGGGCCGAGAAGCCGTTCAGGTTGATGTTGTTGCCGATCTGTCCGCCTTCGGCACCGCCGATGGTGATGCCCGGCACATTGCGCAGCGCTTCGGCCAGCGAACTCACGCCCTGGGATTCCATCAGCGCCTTGTTCACCACGGTGACCGATTGCGGCACGTCGCGCAGGTCTTCCGGCAACTTGCTGAGCGAGCTGCGGCCCGCGTTGAAATCATCGCGCGCGGCCGCGCCCTGAACGACCACCTCCTGCAGCGTTGTGGCAGGAGCCGTGGACTGCTGCACGGGAGCGGCGGGCGCCTGCTGGGCAAGCGATGCTGCGGGCGCGGCAAAGAGTGCGATCAGTGCGGTGGCGATGGGGGTACGTTGGGAGCGGCGATTCATGGTGTCTCTTGTTCGCCCGGGGCGGGGATCCGGCCGGCTTCGCCGCCAGCGCGAATGCGCGAGGATCGACGATGCGGTCATGAGGGCGATGAAATTTTGGCTCGGCGAATATAAATGCGAATGATTTGCGTTGCAATTGACGTTGCGGACATGACACAGACATGGACAGAGCCATATCAATGTCATTAATGAAAAACAACTAATTCAAGATAGTGCGTTAAACGCCATAAACGCTGGCAATACGATGCTAAAACGGCGGGGAGGTGGCGCGCGGAAAAGAAAACGGCCCTTCGTCAGAAGGGCCGTCTCAATACATTGGGAAAAATGACCGGGAGGTCAGTTTAAAAATATTTCTCAGTCGGCGCTCATCTTGGCGTTCTTTGCAATCCGGCCCAGCCGTTCGCGTTCTGACTTGATGAACGCGACAAAGCTCTCCTGCGAGCCACCGGCCGGCTCGATGCCATTGGGCAGCAGGCGATCGCGCGTCTCCTGCGTCTGCATGGCCGCCGTCATTTCCCCATTGAGCTTTTTCAGGATGGCAGGGTCGGTGCCCTTGGGCGCGAAGATGCCGGCCCAGTGTCCGATGCGGACTTCAGGCATGCCCTGTTCCGCCGTGGTGGAGATGTTCGGCGCGGCGCTCATGCGCTTGTCCCAGGTCGCGCCGAGCGCCTTGAGCTTGCCCGCCTTGATCTGCGGCAGCACCACCACGCTGGCTACGGACGTCGCCGCAACCTGGCCGCCAATCACCGCGCTGATGCTCTCCGAACCGCTCTTGTAGGGCACCGGCGTCAGCGATGCACCTTTCTCCTTGAGCATCTCTTCGACGAAGTGAGGCGTGCTGCCGCTGCCCGCCGTGGCGAAGTTCACCCCGCCGCTTTGCTTCTTCGAGTAGTCGATCAGCTCCTTGAGATTGTTCGCCGGCAGCGATGGCGATGCCACGATCACCGAAGGACTCACCGCGATCAGCGACACGGGGATGAGATCGTCCGCGGCGTATGGCATCTTCGTCCGGATCAGGCTGTTGGTCACGGTGCCGACGGCGCCGACAAGAAAGGTGTAGCCATCGGGTTTGCTCTTGGCCACAAAGTCGGCGCCGACCACGCCACCGGCACCGGGACGGTTCTCGATCACGACGGTCTGGCCCAGGCGCTTGCCGACGGCGTCGGCCGCCGCACGTGCCACCAAGTCATTGGCGCCGCCGGCCGTGAACGGCACCACGAACTTGATCAGGTGGTTGGGCCATGCATCGGCCGCGCGCGCGGGCTGGGGAACGATGGCGATGGTCGCCGCCGCGGCCGCGGCAAGAGAGGGCAAGGCAAGGGCCAGCGCGCGGCTGGCGGTGATCTGTCGCATGGTGTCTCCGGCTGGATCGGTTGGATGGATCCGCGGTGCCACAACGCTGGCCTCTGCCGCGGATGCCGGAACATGTTACCGGGACTGGCTGTCAGTTCGCTTGACGTGCGTCTTGCGGTGCTTTCTCGCAAGGCGCGTGAGCGGGCATCGCGTTCGCACGGTGATGCGGAGAAACCCTGACGCGCTTCAACCTCGCGTCAAGGTACTGCGCATGGCGTAACCCGGCATCAGCGCTCGCGCTCCCAGGTCTGCGTGCGGCCCAGCAAGCTGATGCCGATGAAGCCGCGCACGTCGAGCTTGTTGCCATCGTCGGACAGCGTCATCTTGCTTTTGTAGACCTTGCCGTTCTCGGGATCGAGGATCTCGCCGCCGCTCCATTCGTTGTCGCCAGTCTTGCGCAGGCCGGAGAGGATGGTCATGCCGATGATGGGCTGGTCCTTGCGCGCGTCCGTGCATTTCACGCACACCTTCGGCTTGCCGTCGTCGTCGCCGAAGGTCTTCACCAGGCGGCCGCTGTAGACACCGTTCTTGTCGGTGATCTCCACCAGGCCGCGCGGCTTGCCGGTGGTGTCGTCGATCGTCTTCCAGCTTCCGCTCGGTGTGGCCTGCGCGAGTGCCGTGGCGCTCGCGAGCATGACGGCGGCGAACATGCCGGCGCGCAGCAGCGTGCGCGCGGCGATGGCTTGGGGATGAATGCGCATGGAGTCTCCTCTTGGTGGTGGCGGCCGCCGGCTTCAGGCGTGCCCGCCAATCTACTGGCGCCGCTGACGCTTCGCAATCGGCGGGCGTGTGCGAGCAGACTTGGCGTCGCCGTGGCGCGCTCCTCCGAAAGGCGCATGTGTACGCCGTTTGCGGGAATTTTGTATCGCAGCAAAACGCGCCACGCGCGTGCCCGAAGCAATCCTCTAAGCCTTGCATCGCGCGCGCTTTCGCTGGCGTCCCGACCGCGGTGCGAACGTGTCTCGCGAGTGGCTGTCCTAAGGGAAGCGACATCGCGCGAAGGTGTCGAGGCGCATGTCGATCGTTGCCTTCGGCGTTCGCAACGCGCGTTCATTGCGAAAGCTTTGCCGGATCGCAACGCTTTCGGTCGACGCGAGGTTGTTGCTTCGATGCAAACCGTTGCGTTGGCGCATCACTGTCTCGCGTAGTCGGAGACATCGATGCAAGCGGCCAGCGTGCGCGTCGTCATCGCACATGGAACATTGCACGGGACACGCGTCGCATCCGGTGCTTCAGCTGTGACGATGATGGCGACTCGCTTGGCGACACACGCGCTGCGCGAGCATTGGAGCGTGCCTCCGCAGGTTTTGCTTCGCTTGCCGGAGAGCCTTTGTTCATGCGGGTTTCCAGCCAGCGCGATGATCGTTGCACTGGCCTTTCAACGCCGTGGCATCGCGCCTCCGGTCGCGCGCTGCGCAGCGTGCGAGCGGCGTGGCGCTCGTGTTGGCGTGCGTGCATTCGCGTAGGCGGAGGCGTGTGTTCGCGACGCCGATGAGGACATGCGTCGAGGCATGCAGGCGTGGTTGCGCGAGGGTGTCGGCGACGTCTTCGCGAAGCGGTGAGCGCTGGCTAGATCGACTCGCTCGCGCGTGCAAGTTTTTTTGCACTTTTTTCTTAACATCATCGTGCAAACGAATTATGATTCGCCTTGACAAGAGTCTCACTTCATTGCAACGAAGCAGGAAGCAAGATCGAACGACGAGCGCGATGCGCGCTTCGATGCAGTGACACAGTGATGCAGGTAGTTGAGGAGCACGAGAACTTTGACGCAGACCAGGCCGAACCGGCTTTTTAAAACGCGTGCAGTCTCCTTTGGCCCACTGACGGGATGGGCCGGCTACCTCAAGATGAATGCCGTCTGCCGTGCGCGAGGCCACGCCCGCACCGCAGGCAAGCCGTCCGATATCTCCTCATTGCAGGCTGCGCGCCGACTCGACGGGCGGCGCGGGCCAATCGAATATTCCGGGGCGTCGCCATGGGCGACGGTCCTGCTACCGAATTCATTAGCGTGCGGCGGAGATAGTGTCGTGCGCCGATGAATCGCTCGCTCGACTGGGGTGGCCGCAGAATGCTGCGCCTCGGGTCGGTCGGGTCGCCAACCTAGGTCATTCGATATTCACTCTCTAGTGTGAAGGAGTTATCCATGGCAACGACTGCGAAGAAGAAGCCGGCGGCCAAGAAGGCCGCCAAGCCGGCAGCCAAGAAAGCTGCACCGGCAAAGAAAGCCGCTGTGAAGAAGGTAGCCGCCAAGAAGGCAGCACCGGCCGCCAAGAAGGCGGCAGTGAAGAAGGTCGCCGCCAAGAAGGCCGCACCGGCCAAGAAGGCAGCAGTGAAGAAGGTCGCCGCCAAGAAGGCCGCACCGGCCAAGAAGGCAGCAGTGAAGAAGGTCGCCGCCAAGAAGGCAGCACCGGCCAAGAAGGCAGCAGTGAAGAAGGTTGCCGCCAAGAAGGCAGCACCGGCCAAGAAGGCAGCGGTAAAGAAGGTTGCCGCCAAGAAGGCAGCACCGGCCAAGAAGGCCGCTGCCAAGAAGGCGGCTCCGGCCAAGAAGGCTGCTGCGAAGAAGACTGCCGCCAAGAAGCCTGCTGCGAAGAAGCCGGCTGCCAAGAAGGCCGCTGCCAAGAAGCCTGCTGCGAAGAAGGCCAAGGCTGCCCCTGCGGCGGCTCCTGCCGCTGCGGTTGCGCCTGCTGCCGCTGCCAAGACCGCGCTGAACCCGGCTGCGGCCTGGCCGTTCCCGACGGGCAACCGTCCGTAAGCCTCACTCGGTCGAGTGGGGGCCACGACTACCGCAAGGAGTCGCCCAGGCACGTACGGCGTGCCATAGTGGCCGGATACCTCGTATCCGGCCTGCAAGACACCAGTCTTGCCAACCCGCCGACGGCGCATGCCCGGCGGGTTTTTTCTTTCGGGCTGCCACTGTGCGGTGGGTGATGGGATCGCTGTCGCCGCGGCTGGCAGGCTGACCCGTTGTTCCAAAAGCAAAACGCCGCATCCTTTCGGACGCGGCGCTTCCGGAAGCCGGGACGCTGGCGGATCAGTGCGTGACGCGCGTCACGCCGCCCGAGGTCAGCAACCGCACCCGCTCGCCGGGGCGGAACAGTTCGTCGGCTTCCTGCGTGATCGCGCGCATCTCGCCGTTTTCCAGGCGGACCGTGATCTCGAGCGCGCGCCGCTGGTTGACCTTGTTCTCCGTCGCGCTGCCGGCAATGCCGCCGAGCACCGCACCGAGAATGCCGGCCGCCACGGAACCGTTGCCGCTGCCGATCAGGCTGCCCGCGGCCACGCCCCCAATGGCGCCGCCGGCAAGGGTGCCGGCGCCGGTCTGGCCGCCCTGGATCATCACGTCGCGCACGCCTTCGACCACGCCATAGCGCACGGTCTGTTCGCGCTGTGCCTGTCCGGTCGAGTAGACGCTGTTGGAGTTCGATTGCGTGGCGCAGCCGCTGACCAGTGCCGCGACGGCAATCACGGCGGCGACACCGGTTCGAAGCTTGTTGTTCATTTCATTTCCCGTAAACGTGCCGCGCCCATGCCGCAGGTCAGGCGTAGCGATAGCCGAATGCAGACTGGAAGCGGTTGCCGATTTCGTCGAGCGGCAAGCCGTGGTTCTGCGGACCCTGCTGCGCGATCTTGAGCGATCCCATCAGCGATGCCAGGCGGCCAGTGGTGTCCCAGTCTAAACCGTTTTCGATGCCGAACAGCAGGCCTCCGCGGAACGCGTCGCCGCAGCCGGTCGGGTCCACGATGCGCTCGGCCGGCACGGCCGGGATCGCGTACTGCTGACCATCGGCAAAGACGCTGGCGCCGCGCTCGCCGTGCGTGACGATGAAGGCACGAACCTTGGCGGCAACCTCGGCGCTGGTCCAGGCAGTGCGGGACAGCAGGACCTGCGCTTCGTAGTCATTGACTGTGACGTAGCTGGCGAGTTCAACGAACTGCCGCAGGTCCTCGCCGTTGAACAGCGGCATGGCCTGGCCCAGGTCAAAGATGAACGGAATGCCCGCCTCGGCGAACTGGCGCGCGTGGTGCAGCATGCCCTCGCGGCTGTCCGGTGCGACGATGCCGAGCTTCGGCGCCGCGCTGCCGCCCAGCGCATCCTTCACGTTGGAGAGCTGAGACTGGCTCATCGCGCCGGGGTGGAAGGCGGTGATCTGGTTGTTGTCCAGATCGGTGGTGATCATGGCCTGCGCCGTGAACGTATCGGGCAGCACGCGGATATGCGTGGTGTCGATGTTCAGGCCGCGGAGGTACTGCAGGTAAGGTTCGGCGTCCGTGCCCACCGTGGCCATCACCACGGGCTCGCCGCCCAGCAGCTTGAGCGTATAGGCGATGTTGCCGGCGCAGCCGCCGTACTCGCGCCGCATGCCCGGCACCAGGAACGAGACGTTCAGCATGTGGATCTGGTCCGGCAGGATGTGTTCGCGGAAGCGTCCGTCGAACGTCATGATGGTGTCGTAGGCGACGGAGCCGCAGATCAGGCTGGCCATGCTCTCTCCAGGTACTTTGGGATGGTCGGGCCGCGTGCAGCCCGAGGGGTTTCGGAAAACAGAAGCGGCCGCCCCGGGAATGCGGGCGGCCGGTGCGAGATGCCGGTGCGGCTTACTTCAGTGCGGCGAGCGCGGCGTCGTAGTCGGGTTCGTTCTTGATCTCGGGCACCAGCTGGCTGTACTTGACGATGTTGTTCTCGTCCAGCACCACCACGGCGCGCGCGGTCACGCCGGCCAGCGGGCCGGTCTTGATATCGACGCCGTAGTTGCCCTTGAATTCCGCGCCGCGCATGGTCGACAGCGGCACCACGTTGGCCAGGCCTTCAGCGGTGCAGAAACGGCCCATGGCGAACGGCAGGTCGGCCGAGACGGTCAGGACCACGGTGTTGGCCAGGCCGCTGGCGGCTTCGTTGAACTTGCGCGTCGAGGCCTGGCACACCGGGGTGTCCAGGCTCGGTACGATATTCAGCACTTTGCGCTTGCCGGCAAAGTCGGCCAGCGTCACGTCCTTCAGGTCCTTGCCGACCAGCTTGAAGTCGGCGGCCTTGTCGCCGGATTGCGGGAACTTGCCTGCCACTTCAATGGCGTTGCCGCCGAGAGTCACGTTGCTCATCACTGCTCCTTCCTGTTCAGGATCTTCGGGGGGCGCAGCTTGCGGCCGGACTCGATTCGGCCCTTGGCAGCAAGCCTGCGAAATCCAGGGACCGTCCACGGTGAAAGGCATGCGCCTTGGGTGAACAGGCCCTATGGATAGAAAATCAGCACGCGGTAGTTCGCCGCCGCCTGCTGAGTCCGGAATCGTACCCGAACCGGCAGCTCCGTGCCCGCGCGAAGGCCGTGCGTGGCGAAGGCTTTCTGCGTCGGCTCCAGGTACTCGGACGGCTCCAATACACGCCGCAGCAGCAACTGGTCCTGCAGATCGGTCATGACCAGCTCGATGGCCGGCAAGGCGGTGGTGGCGCGTCCCTGGTTGCGCAGCGTAACCGCGAGCACGTAGGCATCGCTGCCTTCGTCCTGCTTCTGCAGCTGCGAGGTATCGATGCGCAGCGCATTGATGTCGCGCCACGGCGGCACGGTGCAGCCCAGCGGCCCGCACGCGGCTTCCAGTACCGGGCGCAGCACCGGGAACTGACCGGCGAGTTGTCCGCGCAGCAGGTACAGCCCTTGCAGGACTACGCCAACCGCCAGCACACCGGCGGCGATATGCCAGCCGAAGCGCAGGCGCGGCCGTGCCAGGGGCGCGGCGGCCTCGCGCGCGCGCTCGCGGGTCTGGCGCAGGAAATCGGGCTGGAAGGCCGGACCCAATTGCGGCTCCTGGCGTGCCCAGCGCCGCGCAACGTTCTCGCGCGCAATCGCGCCGGCGGTGGCACTGAAAGCATCGCCCGCGCTGGGGCCACCAGGCCCGTAGCTCGGGCCGTAGTTGAGACCGTAGTCGTGGCCAGGCTCGCGCGGCGTTTCGGCGGCGGCTGTTGCCGGCGTGTCCGTCCCGGCGGCGGGGGCTTCGGTGCCGTCACTCGATTCCGCGCGCAGGAATTCGCTGGCGCTGCGCAGCACGGGTTCGGCGGCAGCTTCGCCTGCCGGTTCGTCCGGCGTCTCGACCGCCTGAGAAGCGGGCGCGCGCGCGGAGGCCTCTTCGTCTCCAAGCGCGGCGCGATCGAGCGTCGGCCACTGCGCATGAGCGGCCACGATGGCGGCCGATGCCTCGCCTGCCTCGTCGGCATGATGCATGCCGTTGGCAGTCGCGACAGGATTGTCGTCGGGGTGACCTGCAGCCTCTTGTGGCGCGTCCGCAGGTCCCGGTTCGGCGTGTTCAGATTGTTCGGCTTGCGAGGGGCGCGTGTCTTCGAATTCGCCCGCCTCGGCAGGCGTCTCTGCCGGCACGGCCGCGGAGGCTTGCTGCAGTGCCGGTTGTGCGATGTCTCTGGCCGCGGGCGACGGCTCGATGGAAGCTGCGTCCGCGTCCTGCCTGACCGGTGCCTCGTGCTCCTCCTCGGCGGAAGCATCTTCCTCCTCGGTGGGCAGCATCATCATGGTGGGCGAATCGAGCGCGGGCACGTCGTACCCCGGGTCGTAGCCAGGGTCGAAGTGCGTGGCGGACGAAGCCGGCCTGGCTTCGCTTTCCGCTTCAGCCGGTGCAGCCGGCTGAGCCGCTGCGGGTCCAGGCGAGGGCTGTGGCGCGCGCGCGGCAGCCGGGGCACCCGGCACCGGCACTTCGATCAGATGCTCCCGTGCATCGAAGACCGTTTCACAGTGTCCGCAACGCACCAGTCCCTGGCGCAGGCGCAACTGGTCGGCCACCAGCCGGAAGGCGGTGCGGCAGGCCGGGCAGCGCGTGACAAGCTTGGCGGCGGCCATCGGCTCACCTCAGGGGCGCGTGCCGTGCAGGCAGACCCAGCCTTCCTCGCTGCGCCACACCGTCAGCGGCAGCCAGGCGGCATAGGCGGCGGCCACTTCCTCGGCCTGGCGCTCGAGCACGCCGGACAGCACCAGGCGTCCGCCGGAGCGCACGCGGGCGCTGAGCATCGCGGCCATCAGCTTGAGCGGGTTCGAGAGGATATTGGCGACGACGAGGTCGTAGGTCGCTTCCGACACGGATTCCGGCAGCGCGAACTGGGCCTGGACACGGTTGCGCTCGGCGTTGTAGCGCGACGCTTCCACGGCGTTCGGGTCGATGTCGATGCCGAGCGTATCGCCGGCGCCGAGCTTCTTTGCCACGATGGCGAGGATGCCGGAGCCGCAGCCATAGTCGAGCACGGTCTCGCCCGCCTTCAGGTTCCGCTCCAGCCACTGCATGCACAGCCGCGTGGTCGGGTGGCTGCCGGTGCCGAAGGCCAGGCCCGGGTCGAGTTCCAGCACCACGGCATTGGGCTCCGGTGCCTCGTGCCACGACGGCACCACCCACAGGCGTTCGCCGACGCGGATCGGCTCGAACTGGGATTGCGTCAGGCGCACCCAGTCCTGGTCCTCGACATCGCGCAGGATGTAGGCGGGCACCGGATCGATGCCAAGCGTATTCGACGCGGCCGCGACGACGAGCGCCGGGTCGGTGTCGTCACCGAACAGCGCCACCACGCGCGAGCGGTTCCAGGCGAGCCTTGTCGGCTCCATCCCGGGCTCGCCGAACAGCGGCTGCTCGTCCGGCGTGTCGGCGTCGGCATCTTCCACCGATACCGACAACGCGCCAAGGTCGAACAAGGCGTCGGACCAGGCTTCGGCCTGGTCCTGCGCCACTTCGATCACACATTCCTGAAATGCCACGGGCTTCCTTTTTTACAGCAGTACAGCAGTGCGGCAGCCGCCGCGTCAGGCTTTCTCGCGCTGCGCCAGGCGATGCTCGAGATAGTGGATGCTGGTGCCGCCTTCGACGAAGTTGGCGTCCATCATCAGCTCGCGGTGCAGCGGGACGTTGGTCTGGATACCGTCCACCACCATTTCCGACAGCGCGATCCGCATGCGGGCGATAGCCTGCTCGCGGGTGGCGCCGTAAGTGATGATCTTGCCGATCATCGAATCGTAATTCGGCGGGACGAAGTAGCCATCATACGCGTGCGAGTCGACGCGTACACCGGGGCCGCCCGGCATGTGCCAGGCGGTGATGCGGCCCGGCGACGGGATGAACTTGAACGGGTCCTCGGCGTTCACGCGGCACTCGATCGCGTGGCCACGGAACTGCACATCCTTCTGGCGGAAGCGCAGCTTTTCGCCAAACGCGATGCGGATCTGTTCCTGCACGATGTCGATGCCCGTGATCATCTCGGTGACCGGGTGCTCGACCTGCACGCGCGTGTTCATCTCGATGAAGTAGAACTCGTTGTTCTCGTACAGGAACTCGAACGTGCCGGCGCCACGGTAGCCCATCTTGCGGCAGGCCTCGGCGCAGCGGTCGCCGATGCGCTCGATCAGGCGGCGCGGGATGTGCGGCGCGGGCGCTTCCTCGATCACCTTCTGGTGGCGGCGCTGCATGGAGCAGTCGCGCTCTCCCAGCCAGATGGCTTGCTTGTGCTGGTCGGCCAGGATCTGGATTTCCACGTGACGCGGATTCTCCAGGAACTTCTCCATGTAGACCTCGGGATTGCCGAAGGCGCGGCCGGCTTCTTCGCGCGTCATGTTGACGGCGTTGACCAGCGCGGCTTCGGTGTGGACCACGCGCATGCCGCGTCCGCCACCGCCGCCGGCGGCCTTGATGATGACCGGGTAGCCCACCTGGCGCGCGATGGCCAGGATTTCCTTCGGGTCTTCGGGCAGCGCGCCCTCCGAGCCCGGCACGCACGGCACGCCGGCCTTGATCATGGCCTGCTTGGCCGAGACCTTGTCGCCCATCAGGCGGATGCTCTCGGCGGTCGGGCCGATAAAGACGAAGCCGGATTTTTCCACGCGCTCGGCAAAGTCGGCGTTTTCCGACAGGAAGCCGTAGCCCGGGTGGATGGCCTGCGAGTCGGTCACCTCGGCAGCCGAGATGATCGCCGGCATGTTCAGGTAGGACAGCGGCGACGGGGCCGGGCCGATACACACGGCTTCGTCGGCCAGCTTGACGTACTTGGCCTCCTTGTCGGCCTCCGAGTACACCACTACGGTCTTGATGCCCAGCTCGCGGCAGGCGCGCTGGATGCGAAGGGCAATTTCACCGCGGTTCGCGATCAGAATTTTTTCAAACATGGTCTCTCTCTGCGAGAACGGGAGCGGTCCCGTCAGGTGCCGCAGCGGCACACCGGGCGCGCGGCCGGGAAACTGGCGGTGCCAGGGGCCGCTTCATGGCGTGGGATGCGGGCCGCAACGTGCGAACATCCACGAGATCCGGAGTGCCGCGCAATGCTGCGCGGCACTCCGGACAGCATCAGCCGATGACGAACAGCGGCTGGCCGTATTCCACGGCCTGGCCGTTCTCGACCAGGATTTCCTTGATCACGCCGGCCTTGTCGCACTCGATCTCGTTGAGCAGCTTCATGGCTTCGATGATGCAGACGGTCTGGCCTTCCTTGACGGTGTCGCCCACGTTGACGAACGGCGCGGCGCCCGGCGACGGGGCACGGTAGAAGGTACCGACCATGGGCGAGGTCACCACGTGGCCAGCCGGGAGTTGCGCAGCGGCAGGCTCGGCGGCAGCGACCGGAGCGCTGGCGGCAGGAGCGGCGCCGGGCATGACCGGCAGCGCCTGCATCTGCGGCATGGCCATCGGCGCGGCGATGACTTGCGGCGGTTGCTTGACGATGCGTACCTTGCCGTCGCCTTCAGTGACTTCCAGCTCCGAGATGCCGGATTCGGCCACCAGGTCGATTAGCGTCTTCAGCTTGCGCAGGTCCATCTTCTTATCCTCCTGAATCAGGTTGTCCGGGCGTGCCCTGGCGGGGCAGCGGCGGAAGAAATCGTCGGTACGGCCACCGGCTGTCCGCGTCCGCAGTGCCGTGCTGCACAGGCTGCGGGCGCGGCCGCCCGGCGGCGCGCTTCATGTATTCGGGTAATGCCTTTGTGCCGGTTGGCCTCAGCCCCCTGGCGGCGGCTGCTCCAGCCCGAGGGCATAGTCCAGCGCCATCAGGTAGCCTTGCCAGCCCAGTCCGCAGATCACGCCGACCGCGAGGTCGGAGAAATACGAATGGTGGCGGAAGCTTTCGCGGCGATGCACGTTCGACAGGTGGACTTCGACAAACGGAATGGCCACGCCGGCCAGCGCATCGCGTATCGCCACGCTGGTATGCGTGTAGGCGGCGGGGTTGATGATGATGAAATCCACCGCTTCCGTGCGCGCGGCATGGATGCGGTCAACCAGCGCGCCTTCATGGTTGGACTGGAACGACGACAACGCGATACCGGCATCGGCGGCATGCCGTGCCAGGGCGGCGTCGATATCGGCCAGCGTGGTGTGCCCGTACGTCTCCGGTTCGCGCGTGCCCAGCAGGTTGAGGTTTGGCCCGTGCAGGACCAGCACCTTGCGGTAGCGGGCTGAGCGACGATTGGAGCGGGTTGCAGTCACGGCGGCTCGACCAGTTCAACGAAATTGCGCGGAGATTACCGTAGCTTAGAGGGATTTGTCTAGCGGGCGATACAAGCCTTCACGCCTCGGCATGGCGATTGCGCGCTGATTAAGCCACATTGAGCCATTTCCGCCGATATGCGCCCCGTTTCAGCGCAGTTTGTGGACGGTTCGGCGAACTTGGGCGAAGAAGCGCCTTATGTCCCCGACTGCCGGCTAGGAACGGGGCAGAACAGCGCGCAATTCGTCCGACGTGATGCGGCCCATCTTGCGGTACTTGACGGAACCGTCCGGGTTGATCACGACGGTATAGGGCAGCCCACCGGCGTTGTTGCCGAAGTTGCGTGACAGCTCCGTGCCCGCAAAGCCAGCCACCGCGAGCGGGTAGGCCACCGGCACCTTCTTGACGAACTGCTGGATGTTCGCGGCGGAATCGATGCCGATGCCGACGAACTCGACCTTGCGGGCCGCGTACTCCGCATGCAGGGCGGTCAGCTCCGGCATTTCTTCCACGCACGGCCCGCACCACGGTGCCCAGAAGTTGACCACCACGGTCTTGCCACGCAGCTTGCCGAGGTCGATATCGGTGCCGCTCGGGTCGGGCAAGCGGGTCTGGAAGAAGGTTTCGACGGCCTGTTCCGACGCGGGTTTCGGCGAGAACACGAAGTGACCGGCCAGCGCGCCGCCGGCGCAGGCCGCCACGGCCACGGCAATCCACAGCCACAGGCGGGAACGGTGGACAGGTTTCTGGGTGGTAGCGTTCATGTTGTCTTCAGTAAGCAACGGCGGTATCGGGGCAGATACCGGCAAATGGTGAACTTCTGACCGGTCGGGTGCGCTTCAGTTCGACGTGTCGGCGTCCTCAAGCAGCGCACGCACGGCTTGCAGGTCGGCCCTGGCCGCACGGCCGCTTGCGTCGGTGCGCGCGGCGCCGCGTTCGTCGTCGGCATCATACAGAGCAATATGGATCCCGACCGGCGCGCCCAGTTCGGCGCGTACTTCGCCGGCCAGCAGGCGCGCTTCGCGGCGGTCGGGCCACTGGCCTTTCCACAGGAAGCTCAGCGTCTCCACGTCGCCGCGGCCGGCGAAATGGCGCGATTCGCTGGTCTCGAAGTCGACGCCCGCGTTGAGCAGGTGCAAGGTGGCGTCCTTGGGGCTGTCGCAGAAGCACTGCAGATAGATATCCGAATGCTCGGTGGCGGTGCCGTTGAGTACGGCGCCCACCAGGTATGGCCGGAAGCCGGCAAGGTCCTCCATCGCCAGGATGGCCACCCGGCGCAGCAGCGCCAGGATGCGCGGTTGCGTGTCGCCGTGGAAAAGTGCCTGATAGGCGCGGACTTCGGCCTCGATCATGTCGTTATCGGGCAGCCATTCGCCGGCCACGCGCTGGTCGCCGAGCAACTGGCGCGCGGCCTTGCGCTTCGCGGTGGCGTAGTCGGCGCCGTCTTCGGCAATCATGCGCGCCGCGGCCTGGGCGATCTCCTCGCGCAGGCGGACGGGGTCGGAAAATGCGTGTCGGGACATGTCCCGATGATACCGGAGCGGTGCGCTCGGCCGCTGCGCGCCGCGCTGCCGCAGTGCAGCGAAGCGCGCAAGCGCTCGGGTACAATCGGGGCCTTCCTGCCCGGCATGGTCCGCTGGACCCGCGCCGGCATGCCGACCGGCCCGGCCGGTCCCAAGTCTTTCCGGGAACCCCATGCATATTCATATTCTTGGCATCTGCGGCACTTTCATGGGCGGCCTGGCGGTGCTCGCCAAGCAGGCGGGACATCGTGTCACCGGCTGCGATGCCAATGTCTATCCGCCGATGAGCACGCAACTCGAGGCCCAGGGTATCGAGCTGATCGAAGGCTTCGATCCCGCCCAGCTCGCGCTCGAGCCGGACCTGTTCGTGATCGGCAACGTGGTGTCGCGCGGCAATCCGCTGATGGAAGCCATCCTCAACCGCAACCTGCCTTACGTGTCGGGCCCGCAATGGCTGGGCGAGCACGTGCTGGCAGGCAAGTGGGTGCTTGCCGTGGCGGGCACGCATGGCAAGACCACCACCACGTCGATGCTTGCGTGGATTCTCGAAGATGCCGGCTACAACCCCGGTTTCCTCGTCGGCGGCGTGCCGCAGAACTTCGGCATCTCGGCGCGCGTGACGGAGTCGGATTTCTTCGTGATCGAGGCGGACGAGTACGACACCGCCTTCTTCGACAAGCGCAGCAAGTTCGTCCACTACCGCCCGCGCACGGCCATCCTGAATAACCTGGAATACGATCACGCCGACATCTTCCCGGATCTCGAAGCGATCGAAACGCAGTTCCACCACCTTGTTCGCACGGTGCCGGGGCAGGGCAGGTTGGTCGTCAACGGCATCGAACCGAGCCTGGCGCGCGTGCTGGAACGCGGCTGCTGGAGCGAAGTGGAGCAATTCGGCGTCGGCGACTGGCGCGAAAGCGATGCAGGCGGCGATGGCGGCAAGGATGCCTTCGACGTCTGGTTCGGCGAGACCGTGCAGGGCCGCGTGACCTGGGACCTGCAGGGCACGCACAACCGCATGAATGCGCTGGCCGCGATTGCCGCCGCGCGCCATGTTGGCGTGCCGGCCGCGCAGGCGATCGAATCGCTCGGCCGCTTCGCTAACGTGAAGCGCCGCATGGAAGTGCGCGGCGTGGCGGGCGGCGTGACCGTCTATGACGACTTCGCCCATCATCCCACCGCGATCCAGACCACGCTGGAAGGCCTGCGCCGCCGTGTCGGTGGCGCGCGCATCCTGGCCGTGCTGGAACCGCGCTCCAACACCATGAAGCTCGGCGTGATGAAGGCACAGCTGCCGGCCAGCCTCGAACAGGCCGACCTGGTGTTCGGCTATGGCGCTCCGGGCGGCAAGGACGCACTCGGCTGGGACCTGGCCGGCGCGCTGGCACCGCTTGGCAAGAAGGCCGCGGCTTTCCACGATCTCGGCGCATTGGTCGAGGCCGTGCGCGCCGCAGCGCGCCCGGGCGACCAGGTGCTGGTCATGAGCAACGGCGGTTTCGGCGGCGTGCACCAGAAGCTGCTGGACGCGCTCGGCCAGGGCGCCGCCGGCTGAGGACGCGGACATGCTGCTGTACCTGCACGGATTCCGCTCCTCGCCGCAGTCGTTCAAGGCGCGGCTGGTGCAGGAGCGCATGCGCGAGTGGGGCGTGGGGCGCTACTACGCCTGCCCCTTGCTCAATGTCTCTCCCGCTCAGGCGATCGCCCAGGCCGAAGCCGCCATTAGCGCCGCGCGTGCGGATGGCGACCAGGAGATCGCAATCGTCGGTTCTTCTCTTGGCGGCTTCTACGCCCGCTGGCTCGGCGAGCGCCACGGTTGCCGCACGGTGCTGCTGAACCCGGCGATCCACCCGTGGACCGACCTGCAGCAATACATCGGCGAACAGCCGCTGTGGCACGGCGGCGGATCGGTCACGGTCGAGCCACGCCATATGCAGGAACTGATCGACCTGCGCGTGGACACCATCACGCGGCCCGAACGCTATTACCTAATCGCCGCCACGGGCGACGAAGTTCTCGATTACCGCGAGATGGTCGCGGCCTGCGCGGGCGCGCATATCCGCATCCTCTCGGGCAGCGACCACGGCATCGGCGAGTTCGCCAACTACGTCGACGACGTGCTGGCCTTTTGCGGCTACGGGCCCGGCGGCGTAGTGCCGGGCCGCGCGGCATGAGCGCGCAGTTCGCGCGCCGCTGCGGCTGGACCTGCCACCTGCCCTTCGACCCGGAGATCCCGCCGAACCTGCGGCATTGGGTCACGGGCGAAGGTTCGCTGACCGCGCGGCTGGTGGCCGCCTCCGAACGCTTTCGCGTGCGCCGCCTGCTGCAGGCTTCTGCGCGGCCTTATCTGGACGAATGGCAGGCGCTCGGTCAATGCAGCCGTGAACCAGCGCTGACGCGCGAAGTGCTGCTGATCTGCGACGAGCAGCCGGCCATCTACGCGCACACCGTCGTGCGCGAGCGCCACGCGCGCCGCGACTGGCCATTCCTGCGCGGGCTCGGCGAGCGCCCGCTGGGCGGCCGCCTGTTCGTGGATCCGGCCGTGCGGCGCGATCCGTTCGAGTTCGCGCGGCTGCTGCCGCACCACCCGCTGCGCCAGGCGCTGCAGCGGATCCTGCCGGCCATGGGGCCGGTACCGATGCTGCCGGCACGCCGTTCCGTCTTCCGGCGCGGCGCCGGCATCATGCTCGTGACAGAGGTCTTCTTGCCTGACCTGCTGGCACGGCCTTCACGGGGACCCCGGCAACGTAGCCCATCAGACCGGAGCCCCGACTGACTGACACACTACCCAGAATTACAGAAGAGAAGACATCATGAAATTGCAGGGTCGCGTTGCCATCATCACCGGCGCAGCTGCCGGTATCGGGTTTGCCACGGCGGAGCGCTTTGCCGCGGAAGGCGCCATTGTCATCCTGTGCGACGTCCAGGAAGCGCGCGTGCGCGAGGCCGCAGCGAAGCTGGCCGCCAACGGCGCCATCGCCAAGGCTTTCCGCGTCGACGTGACGCGCCGCGACGAGGTCGACGCCATGGTCGCCGCCGTGCTGGCCGCGCATGGCCGCATCGACGTGCTCGTCAACAATGCCGGCATCACCAAGGATGCGCGCCTGGCCAAGATGACCGAGGTGCAGTTCGACGCGGTCATCGACGTCAACCTGAAGGGCGTGTTCAACTGCGCGCAGGCCGTGGCCAGCGTGATGGCCGAGCAGGGCAAGGGCGTGATCCTCAACGCATCGAGCGTGGTCGGCCTGTACGGCAACTTCGGCCAGACCAACTACGCGGCCAGCAAGTTCGGCGTGATCGGCTTCACCAAGACGTGGGCGCGCGAACTCGGCCCCAAGGGCGTGCGCGTGAACGCCGTGTGCCCCGGCTTCGTCAACACCGAGATCCTGCAGACCGTGCCGGAGAAGGTGCTCGACGGCATGAAGGAATCCTGCTGGATGCGCCGCCTGGCCGAGCCGTCGGAGATCGCCAGCGTGTACGCGTTCCTGGCCAGCGACGACGCCAGCTACATCAACGGCGTCGCCATCGAGACCAGCGGCGGCATGTCGCTCTGACGTCACCGGACGTCCTCGCCGTGCCCGCCGGCCTGTTCGCCAGCGGGCAGCGGGAACCAGTGCGGTATCATTCTGACTTTGGCACTTGCGGCCAGCCCGCCCGCCAAGGGCGCTCACACTTATCTCCCCGGAACCCGCGTCTTTGCCGCCTGAGCGGCAGGGTTCCCGGCATTTCTGAAAGTACCGATCGATGCAGTTGCTGTTCGAAGAAGGCGGCGAGATTCGCGCCGGCACCGTGCTGACCCAGCAGGGCGAGGCCTACCAGGTCGAATTGCCGGCCGGCAAGCGCACCAAGGTCAAGTCCCGCGACGTGCTGCTGCAGTTTGCGCAGCCGTCGGCGATCGAACTGGTGCGCCAGACCGGCGAGATGACCGCCGAGATCGACCTCGACTTCCTGTGGGAATGCGCGCCCGAAGCCGAATTCGGCTTTCCCGAGTTGGCGGCCGAATACTACGGCGCGGATGCCGGCCCCGTGCAGCAGGCGGCGCTGGCCATGGCGCTGCATGGCAACCCGGTGTATTTCCGCCGCAAGGGCCGCGGGCGCTACCAGCGCGCGCCGGAAGACCAGCTCAAGGCCGCCCTGGCCGCGGTCGAGCGCAAGAAGCAGCAGGCTCTGCTGCAAACCGAATACGAAGACCAGCTCAAGGCGCTGACTCTGCCGGAGCCGTTCCGCAACAAGGTGCTGCAACTGCTGTTCAAGCCGGACAAGAACAGCCTCGAATACAAGGCGATGGATGCCGCGTGCACGGCGCTCGGCATGACCCCGATGCGCCTGATGGTAAGCGCCGGCGGCGTGGCCAGCGCGCGCGCGCTGCACGAGGCCAAGTTCCTCGCCGAGTGTTTCCCGAAGGGCACGGGCTTCCCGGACATCGACGTCCCCGAGCCGCAGGCCGACCTGCCCGTGGCCGACGTGCAGGCGTTTTCGATCGACGATGTGACCACCACCGAGATCGACGACGCGCTGTCGGTCACCGAGCTGCCCGACGGCAAGTTGCGCGTGGGCATCCATATTGCCGCGCCCGCGCTGGGCATCCGCCGCGGCGAGCCGCTCGACGTGATCGCGCGCAATCGTCTGTCCACGGTCTACTTCCCGGGCGACAAGATCACCATGCTGCCCGACGCCGTGGTCGAGCGCTACACGCTGCAGGAGGGCCGCCAGTGCCCCGCGCTGTCGCTCTACGTGACGGTCGAGACACAGTTCTGGCAAGTGGTCAGCAGCGAGACGCGCGCCGAGATGGTCATGATCGCGGCCAACCTGCGCCACAACCTGCTCGATGATGTCATCACCGAGGCGTCGCTGGCCGACGGCACCGGCGACTATCCGTTCCGCGCCGAACTCACGCGGCTGTGGCACTTTGCCGGCGCGCTGCATGACGAGCGCCAGAAAGCCCGCCTGGCCAGCGGCCTGCGGCCCGAATCGCACAGCCGCGCGGACTTCAACTTCTACCTGGACGACCAGGCCGATGGCAGCCAGCGCGTGCGCATCGAGCAGCGCAAGCGCGGCTCGCCGCTCGACAAGATCGTGGCCGAGCTGATGATCCTGGCCAACAGCACGTGGGGCAAGCTGCTGGCGG
Organism: Cupriavidus sp. C2SS-8b; assembly: GCF_057073745.1. NCBI lineage: Bacteria > Pseudomonadati > Pseudomonadota > Betaproteobacteria > Burkholderiales > Burkholderiaceae > Cupriavidus > Cupriavidus sp. C2SS-8b. Next base: position 2,981,833 of record NZ_CP172716.1, on the reverse strand, counting down.
ACAACGGCGTGCCGGGCATCTACCGGACGCAGAAGGCCTGGGGCATGCACCGCACCCGCATGCAGACCTATCCGGCGCCGCACGAAGGCCTGGGCGTGGCGCAATACGCGTGGAGTACTTCACCGCTGCGCCGCTATGTCGACCTGGTCAACCAGTGGCAGATCCTGGCGGTGGCGCAGCATGGCATCACGGCCAAGCTGGTGGCGCCGTTCAAGCCGAAGGACGCCGACCTGCTGGCCGCCGTGGCGGATTTCGAAGGCACCTACGCGGCCTATGCCGACCACCAGTCCACCATGGAGCGCTACTGGTGCCTGCGCTGGCTGCAGCAGGAAAACCGCGAGCGCATGATGGCCAGCACGCTCAAGGAAGGCGCGGTGCGCTTCATGGAGATCCCGCTGGTCACGCGCGTGCCGGAACTGGTGCAGGCCCAGCGCGGCACGCAGGTGCTGCTGGAGATTGGCGCCATCGACGAGATCTCGCTCGATGTGTCGTGCCGGGTGCTTGAAGTGTTCGCCGGGGAAGGCGCCTTGCCCGAGGAAGAACTCGAAAGCGACGAGGAAGCCGCTGAAGTCTCGGCGGAAGCCGCGGCCGAGATGGCGGCCGAAGACGCCGCCAAGCAGTCCGCGGAAGGCGCCGAGCCCGCCGCAGGGGAAGCCGGTGAACCGGCCGGAGAGGGCAGTGGCGACGGGGCGTCTGCCGCGCGCGACACCATGTTGCCCGGCCAGGGCTGATCCCTTCGGAAAAGCCGGCGGCTCACATACAATGCCCTTCTGACCCGGCGCCGCCGCCGGGCCGGGGGCGCATGGCGACATGCTGCCCCGGCGGATCTTCCAAGCGATTCCCCCAAGCCATTGTCCAGCCAGCTCTCCATCGTGAACGCCGCACTCGTCGATCCCCGCCACTGGTGGCACGCCAGCAATACGCTGGTCAAGGCGCTGGCCATCTCGGTCGCGGTGCACCTGGTGCTGCTGATGGTGCGGATTGCGGCGCCCGAGGTGTTCGAGATCAAGCGTATGGACGCGGCGCTGGACGTGGTGCTGGTCAATTCCAAGTCCGCGCAGAAGCCGCGCAACCCGACCGTGCTGGCGCAGGCCAACCTCGATGGCGGCGGCGACCACGACCAGCAGCGCGCCACCACGCCGCTGCCGGCGCAGACCGTGTCGCAGGACGGCGACCTGGTGCGCCAGGTGCAGCGCCGCGTCGAGCAGCTCGAGCAGGAACAGCAGCGCCTGATGACGCAGACGCGCGAAGCCGCCCCGTCGGTGCGCAGCCAGCCGCTCAAGCCGGGCGAGCAGCGCCAGGACACGCCGCTGCGCGGCCAGGACGAGCGTACCTCCACAGACGAGATGGCGAAGCTGGAAGCGGAAATCGGCCGCAACCTTGAGCAATATGCCAAGCGGCCCAAGCGCTACCAGCTCACCGCCACCAGCGCACGCGAGGTCGACTACGCCCAGTACTATGATCGCCTGCGCCACCGGATCGAGGCGCGCGGCACCAAAGATTTCCCGCAGCGCAACGGCAAGCCGCTATATGGCCAGCTGATCCTGGTGATCAACGTGAACCGCCTGGGCAAGCTTGGCTACAACCGCGACGGCTACAACGTCGACGCCATCGACGTGGTCAAGAGCTCGGGCGATCCGGCGCTGGACCGCCAGGCCGTCGCCATCGTCCGCGCTGCCGCGCCGTTCGGCCCGTTCACGGCCGAGATGGCGGCGCGCCAGGACATCCTTGAAGTCATTTCCACATTCAAGTTCTCGCGCAGCGGTCTGGAAACCCGCTTGCAGGCCCGCTGATGACATCCACTGAATCCTCCCAGCTTGCTGACCGCTACGTCGTGGTCGGCAACCCCGTTGCGCACAGCCGCTCCCCATTCATCCACGCCGCGTTTGCGCAGCAGACCGGCGAGGCCGTCGAGTACAGCCGGCTGGAAGCACCGCTCGACGCGTTCGCCGAGACCGTGCGCGCGTTCCTGGAGGGCGGTGGCCACGGTTTCAACGTGACGGTGCCGTTCAAGCTGCAGGCCTATGACCTGGCCGATCGCCTGACGGAGCGCGCGGAAGCTGCCGGCGCGGTCAACACGATGTGGATCGAGGACGGGCTGATCCACGGCGACAACACCGATGGCATTGGCCTGGTGCGCGACATCCAGGACAACCTCGACACGCTGCTCGAAGGCAAGCGCGTGCTGCTGCTCGGCGCGGGCGGCGCGGCCATGGGTGCGATGCTGCCGCTGCTGGAATGCCGGCCGTCGCGCATCGTGGTGGCCAACCGCACGGCTTCGCGCGCGAGCGACATGCTGGAAGAGTTCGTGGAAGCCGCCGATGCCTTCGGCGTGGAGTTGTGGGGCGGCGGTCTCGATGCACTGGAGCACTTGTCCGAGGACGAGGCCTGCGACGTGGTCATCAATGCGTCGTCCAGCAGCCTGCATGGCGAACTGCCGCCTGTGCCGGATTTCCTGCTTGGCGAGGGCGTGCTGGCCTACGACATGATGTACGGCGCCGAGCCGACCGTATTCCTGCGCCATGCCGCGCAATGCGGCGCGCGCACGGCCGACGGGCTGGGCATGCTGGTCGAGCAGGCCGCCGAGGCCTTCTACATCTGGCGCGGCGTACGTCCGCGCACTGCGCCCGTGCTGGCCGACCTGCGCGCCGCGCTGCAGGCCGAGCGCAAGGGCTGAACCACTGCCTGCGCCCGTGGCCACCCGACAGCGCACCGTGCGCGCCGCCGGCACGGCATTCGCCCCGATGCGCTGGGCTGGCTACCTGATTGCCTGTGTAGCGGCCGGCATCCTGGCGATGCAGGCCTACTTTTTCCTGCAGATCGCGGCCTGGCAATACGTGACGCCATCGTCCACGTCATTCATGCGCGCCGAGCGCTGGCGCCTGTGCGGCTTCAAGGTCTGGAACTGCGAGATTGACCGCCGCTGGGTGCCGTACGACCAGATTTCGCGCAACCTCAAGCGCGCGGTCATCGCGAGCGAGGATGCGGACTTCGTCAACCATCCCGGCTACGAGATCGACGCCATGCTCGATGCCTGGGAGCGCAACAAGAAGCGCGGCCGCGTCGTGCGCGGCGGTTCGACCATCACGCAGCAGCTCGCCAAGAACCTGTTCCTGTCGCCCGAGCAGCATTACCTGCGCAAGGGCCAGGAACTGGCCATTACATGGATGCTCGAGTTCTGGCTGGACAAGCAGCGCATCTTCGAGATCTACCTGAATTCTGTCGAGTGGGGCGAGGGCGTATTCGGCGCCGAAGCCGCGGCCCAGCACTACTTCCGCACCAGCGCGGGCAAGCTCGGCGTAGGCCAGGCCGCGCGCTTGGCGGCGGCGCTGCCGGCGCCGAAATGCTTCGACAAGAAGCAGTATTGCGCGAACGTACGCGTCAACTTCAAGGTGAAAGCGGGGATTATTGCGCGGCGGATGGGGGCAGCGACGCTGCCGGATTGAAAGCTCGCCTCTCAATAGGCGGTGGTTTTCTCCCTCTCCCGCGTGCGGGAGAGGGGCAGGCTGTGGTCGCTTCAGCCTCTCAGCTCAACCATCCCTTCCTGCGGAAATACACCAGCGGAATCGCCGCCGACACCGCCATCAGCACGATCGCCCACGGATACCCAGCAGCCCAATCCAGTTCCGGCATGAACTTGAAGTTCATGCCGTAGATGCTCGCGATCAGCGTGGGCGGCATCAGCGCCACCGACACCACCGAGAACAGCTTGATGATCTTGTTCTGGTTGATGTTGATGAAACCGACGGTCGCGTCCATCAGGAAGTTGATCTTGTCGAACAGGAACGCGGTGTGGTTCTCGATCGAGTCGATGTCGCGCAGGATCTGGCGGGCCTCGTCCTGCTGCTCGGCCGACAGCAGCTGGCTGCGCATCAGGAACGACACCGCGCGCCGGGTGTCCATGACGTTGCGGCGGATGCGGCCGTTCAGGTCTTCCTCGCGCGCGATGGTTTCCAGCACGTCGGCGGCGGCGGCGTCGGTCACGTTCTCGGCCAGCACGCGGCGGCTCGCTTCTTCGAGGCGTTCGTAGACTTCCTCGATCGAATCGGCCGAGTATTCGGCATCGGTCGCGTACAGGTCCATCAGCACGTCCTTGGCGTTGCGCACCGAGCCCGGGCGCATGCGCGCGCGCAACCGCACCAGGCGGAACACCGGCAGGTCTTCGTCGTGGATGGAGAACAGCACGTCGCGCGTGAGCACGAAGGCCACGCGCACGTTGCGCGACGCTTCTTCCTCGTCGAGCAGGAAGTCGGTGCGGATATGGATGTTCTCGTCCTCGCCTTCGAAATAACGCGCGGACGCTTCCAGGTCGCCCAGGTCCTCCAGTTCCGGCAGGGCTACGCCGTAGGTTTCCTTGATCCAGGCGAGTTCCTCGTCGTCGGGGCTGACGACGTCGATCCAGATCGGCTTGTGCTGAAGCAGCTCGCTGCGCTCGTCGACCTGCTCCTGGGCAAGCCGGCCTTTTTGCAGGACGAACAGGTTGATCATCCCCGGGATTCCTTATTGCTGATGCTGATTGCGACGAAAAAACAATGACAAGCGCGAAGACAAGCGCAGGCAGGCTCGCCGCATCCCAGGTGGTGTCCGGACCGGTTCAGTGCGGAATCACGGGCAAGCGTGATCGCGCTGCGCGGACGGCATCAGGCCGGCGGGCGCAAGGCGATGGCGTTTGCCTGGGGTGGCTGGCAAGCCGGGAGAGGGAAGATCCGCAATGGCACGGCACGCGCTGCGGCGGCCGTCGGCGATACGGAAAAACACTCGCCCGCATGGATTCTGCGGGCGATGCGACGAGGCGGGAGCGCGCGGCGGCTCCGGCGGTTCGTCTACGCAGCCCGCAGTGACATGGCATCCGACGAAGCTGCGTTAACTGTGTTACCGCGGCAACTCGAACACCCGATGCTACTGCCCACGTAGTTTCTCCGGGATTGTGATGGCCGCGAGTGTAGCCCAACGCGGGGGGGCTTGTTAAGTGAAATCTCCACGCGCGGCACCGGCCTGCAGGCGTCGCCGCAACAGTGGCACCAGCATCACCGACGACAGTGCCGCGAACATCAGCGCAATCGCCGTGTAGTCCTGCCAGTGCGGCTGCTCGCCGAGCATCCACATGCCCGAAAACACGCCGACCACGGGAATGAACATGACCGACAGGCTCGATACCACCGGCGGCAGGTTGCGCGCCAGCGCGAACCAGACCAGGTGGCAGTAGGCGAATACCACCACGGCGTTGTAGGCGATGGCACCCCATTCGGCAGCATTCGGCATGCGCCAGCCGGTCTCCAGCAACAGCGTGCCCGCGGCCAGGAAGGGCAGGGTGACCGTCAGCATCCAGAACGTGAGCGTGCCGATCGGGATGTCGATTTGCGTGCGCTTCATGAGTTGCGTGCCAAAGCCCCAGCCGGCCGCCGCCGCAAGCATCAGCAAGGTGCCGGCCGGGCTGCCGGTCAGCGCGCGGATCTCGCCGGACAGCAGCAGGACGGTGCCGGCCAGCGCGCAGCCGATGCCGACCCAGGCCGACGCGCCGATGCGGTCGCGATACAGCACCAGGCCCCACACCACGGCCCAGATCGGCATGGTGTAGCCGAGGATCGCGGCGCGTCCGGACGACAGCATCTTGACCGCGCAGATCGCCAGCAAGTGCCAGAACACCATGTTGGGGATGGCCAGCTTGACGATGGTGGCCCATTGCGCGCGCGGCACGCGCAGCGATTCACCGCGCACGCGCAGCGCCAGGCCCAGCGCCACCACGCCGCCGGCCATGCAGAGCAGCCGGAAGCCCATGGCGGGGAAATGCGCCACGCCGATTTTCATGATGGGCCAGTTGACGCCCCAGGCAATGGTCAAGACGACCAGCAGGAGGAGGCCGCGGCGATCGAGAGACATGGCATGCATGGCGGGTGTGTATCACGCCGCTCTTTGTTTTGACTTTGAGCGCGAAACGATAGCATGCAGCGGGTAAAATTGCCGGAAACGACATATGCTGCGTAGAGGAGGGGCCTATCCGTCCCAGCGCCCCAGCCCGCAGCGACCGGTCGCCCGCCCTGTGCAGGCGGCGCCGGAGCCAACAGGATATCGAGTAGCCCATGACCTTTATCGAGCAGCTGTCTGCCGCCTGGCAGCGCAACGATTCCCTCCTCTGCGTCGGACTCGATCCCGATCCGCAGAAGTTGCCGCTGTCCCTGACCGGGGCGGGCGGCGCGATCTTCTCCTTCTGCCGCGAGATCGTCGACGCCACCGCCGACCTGGTCTGCGCATTCAAGCCGCAGATCGCCTACTTCCATTCGCAGCGCGCCGAAGACCAGCTCGAGCAGCTGATCCACTATATCCATGACGCCCACCCAGGCATCCCGGTGATCCTGGACGCCAAGCGCGGCGATATCGGCTCCACCGCCGAGCATTACGCCAGCGAAGCGTTCGAACGCTACAAGGCCGATGCGGTGACCGTCAGCCCCTATATGGGTTTCGACTCGATGCAGCCGTACCTGGCCTATCCGGACCGCGGCGTGATCGTGCTGTGCCGGACGTCCAACCCTGGCGGATCGGACGTACAGTTCCTGCAGGTGGATGGCAAGCCGCTTTACCAGCTGGTAGCCGAGGCCGCCAGGGAGCGCTGGAACACCACCGGCCAGATGGGCCTGGTGGTCGGCGCCACCTTCCCGAACGAGATCGCGCGCGTGCGTCAGATTGTTGGCGACATGCCCTTGCTGATCCCGGGCATCGGCGCGCAGGGCGGTGATATCGAGGCCACCGTCAAGGCTGGCCGCACGGCGGATGGCACCGGCATGATGATCAATTCGTCGCGCGCCATCCTCTATGCCAGCCGCGAGAAGGATTTCGCGACCGCGGCGCGCAATGTGGCGATGCAGACGCGCGATGTCATCAATCGCTATCGGCACGGCTGAGCCGCGCCGGGCAGGCGCAAAGCGCCGTGACAACTGAAAAGGCCGCGCCCTAACAGGCGCGGCCTTTGTCGTTTCAGGCCTCGTTGCGCACCAGCTCAAGCAGGCCGCGCATGGCGTGCTCAGCCGCCTGGCGGCGGATCTGCGCGCGGTCGCCCTTGAAGCGCTGGGTCTCGGTGCGCGTGGTAATGCGGTTGCTCCAGCCGAAACAGACCATGCCGACCGGCTTGTCGGCGGTGCCGCCATTGGGCCCGGCCACGCCCGTGATCGACAGCGATACTTGTGCGCGGCTGTTGAGCAGCGCGCCCTCGGCCATCGCCCTGGCGACTTCCTCGCTGACGGCGCCGTGGTCGCGGATCAGCTTGGCGGGCACGCCGATCATCGTGCTCTTCGCCTCGTTCGAGTAGGTGACAAAGCCGCGCTCGAACCAACCGGACGAGCCGGAGACATCGGTGATGGCCGCGGCCACCAGCCCGCCGGTGCAGGACTCGGCCGTGGCCAGCATCAGCGATCTTTCGGCGAGGGCGACGCCGGCCTGGATGGCAAGTTGATCGAGCAAGCGGCTGATGGACATAGGTGAAAGTTGCCTGGCAATGGAAGGGGCTTGGCGGATGAACCGTCGTGCAAGCGTGGCAAGGGTGTCAGAACGAGCGCCACAGCGCGAACACCAGCAGGGTGTAGAACGCCGCGAAGATGTCGTCGAACATCACGCCGAACGCGCCGCGCAGCCCCGGGCCCTTGAGCGAGCGGTCGTAATAGGCGATCGGCGCTGGCTTGGCGATATCGAACAGCCGGAACCACAGGAAGGCGGCAAACTGGCCCCAGAGGCCCGTGGGCATGACGAACGTCAGCACCAGCCAGAACGCGATGATCTCGTCCCAGACCATGCTGCCGTGATCGTGCACGCCCATGTCGCGCGCGGTGCGCGCGCAGGCCCACAGCCCGACCAGGAAGCCGGCGCCGATGATCCACAGCCAGGTGGTCGGCTCGATCCACAGCGAGATCACGGCAAAGGACAGCCACCCGTAGAGCGTGCCCACGGTACCGGGGCTGACCGGCGACAGGCCGGAGCCGAAGCCGAGGGCGATCAGGCGTGCCGGGTGCGCCAGCATGAAGCGGGCCGTGGGCCGGGTCACCTTGGCGGTTTGCCCGGCTTCGAGTGTCATGGCGGGGTCGCGCGGCGCGGCCGCGGGAGGGGAGGTCGACATCAGGATTTGGCTCGTGTGCTTATGTTTTATGTCTGCGGCGCCTTGCGTGCCAGTTTCCCGGGTTCCCTCCCGGGTTTGCCGACGCTGACGATGCCGGCATCATGACACGGTCGTATGCCGCTGTCAGGACGAGGCGAAGTGGTCGAAGCTGGCGCCGGCGTAGGTCACCGGGCTGCCATGGCGGTCGACCAGTCGTAATCCTGGCTCGGGCGTGATCGCGCCGACCCGAGTCAGTGGCAGTTCCAGGCGCTCGGCGATCGCGGCGATGGCTTCGCGGTTGCCGATGGGCGCGGTGAAGCAGAGTTCGTAGTCGTCGCCGCCGGCCAGCACGCATTCGCGCTGCAAGGCTTCGGGCTGGCTGGCCAGCACTTCCGAGCGCGGCAGCGCATCGACATCAAGCAGTGCGCCGACCTGCGAGCGCGCCAGGATATGGCCGAGATCGCCGATCAGCCCATCGGAAATATCGAGTGCGGCATGCGCCATGCCACGGAGCGCCAGGCCCAGCGCGATCCGCGGGGACGGGGTTTCCATGCGCGGGCGCACGCGGCTGAAGTCCGGTTCGGGGAGCAGCCACTCGCCACGGCAGTCGCCGAGGGCCAGGCGGGCATCGCCAAGCGTGCCGGAGACCCAGATATCGTCGCCGGGACGCGCGGCGTCGCGCCGCAGCGCGGCGCGCTGCGGCACATCGCCAAATACGGTCAGGCTGAGCGTAAGCGGGCCGCGCGTCGTGTCGCCGCCGATCAGTTCGCACCCGTGGGCGTCGGCCAGTGCCAGCATGCCTGCAGCCAGTTCCTCCAGCCAGGCGGGATCGGCCTCGGGCAGCGCCAGTGCCAGCGTGAACGCGCGCGGCTCGGCGCCCATGGCCGCCAGGTCGGACAGGTTGACCGCCAGCGCCTTGTGCCCGAGCGCGCGGGGCGGCACATCGGCAAAGAAATGCCGGCCGCTGACCAGCATGTCGGTGCTGATGGCGAGATGATGGCCGGGCCGCGGGTCGATCAGCGCGCAGTCGTCGCCCACGCCGAGCACCGCTTTGCGCACCGGCCGGGTGAAGAAGCGGCGGATCAGGTCGAACTCGGAGAGCTGCGCGCGGCGGATCGTGGACATGGGATTAAGCGGGCCAGGGCGGCGCCGGCGCAAAAAAGGCGGATCGGGACAAGGATGCTGCCTGCCAGGGGGCTCGGCAAGATACCGCAGCGGGCGGCAGCAGTGACTGTTGCTTGCTGTTCAAGGCCTGCGGCTTGGGGCATATTGTACCGAATCACAATGCTGGTCCTCGCAAAATGCTTATTGTGAAATAATATTTCACAATGTAAAATGCCAGGTCCAGAGGAAGAGATGGGCGGGCACGTGGAGCCGGTCCGCCATCATCCCGAAGCCACGTCAACTGACGGCTCCACCGATTGGAATATGCGCCGATGACCAGCCCTCAGCAGTCCCCGTCCCAAGACGATCTGAAACAACAGCAGCGTGAGGCGCTGCGCAAAGCGGCGCTCGAGTACCACGAGTTTCCGACGCCTGGGAAGATCTCCGTCACGCCGACCAAGCCGCTGTCCAACCAGCGCGACCTGGCCCTGGCCTATTCGCCGGGCGTCGCGGCTGCCTGCGAGGAAATCGTCGCCGATCCGGCGAACTCGTTCCGCTACACCGCGCGCGGCAACCTGGTGGCCGTGATCACCAACGGCACCGCCGTGCTGGGCCTCGGCGATATTGGCGCCGCGGCGTCCAAGCCGGTGATGGAAGGCAAGGCCGGCCTGTTCAAGAAGTTTGCCGGCATCGATGTCTTCGACATCGAAATCGACGAAAAAGACCCCGAAAAGCTGGTGCAGGTCATTGCCGCGCTGGAACCGACCTTCGGCGGCATCAACCTCGAAGACATCAAGGCGCCGGAGTGCTTCTACGTGGAGCGCACGCTGCGCGACAAGATGAAGATCCCCGTCTTCCACGATGACCAGCACGGCACCGCCATCGTGGTCGCCGCCGCCGTCATCAACGGCCTGACGGTGGTGGGCAAGGACATCAAGAAGGTCAAGCTGGTGGCCTCGGGCGCGGGCGCTGCGGCGCTGGCCTGCCTGGACCTGCTGGTGGACCTGGGCCTGCCCATCGAGAATATCTGGGTGACCGACCTGGCCGGCGTGGTCTATGAAGGCCGTACCGAGCTGATGGATCCGGAAAAGGCACGCTTCTGCCAGAGGACCGACAAGCGCAAGCTTGGCGAGGTGATCGACGGCGCCGACATCTTCCTGGGCCTGTCCGCCGCTGGCGTGCTCAAGCAGGAGATGGTCCAGCGCATGGCCGACAAGCCGCTGGTGCTGGCACTGGCGAACCCGAACCCCGAAATTGCGCCGGAACTGGTCAAGGAAGTCCGCCCGGACGCCATCATGGCCACCGGCCGCACCGACTACCCGAACCAGGTCAACAACGTCCTGTGCTTCCCGTTCATCTTCCGCGGTGCGCTCGATTGCGGTGCGACCACCATCACGCGCGAGATGGAAATCGCCGCTGCCAACGCGATCGCCGAACTGGCGCGCCAGGAGCAGAGCGATATCGTCGCCTCGGCCTACGGTATCCAGGACCTGTCGTTCGGCCCGGAATACCTGATCCCGAAGCCGTTCGACCCGCGCCTGATCGTGTGGGTGGCCCCGGCCGTGGCGGAAGCCGCCATGAAGTCCGGCGTGGCCTCGCGTCCGATCGAGGACATGGACGCCTACCGCCTGCAGCTGCAGCAGTTCGTGTACCACTCGGGCACGCTGATGAAGCCGATCTACGCCGCCGCCCGCAAGGTCGAGATGGCGAAGAAGCGCATCGTCTTCGCCGAGGGCGAGGAAGAGCGCGTGCTGCGCGCCGTGCAGGTGATCGTCGATGAAAAGCTGGCCAACCCGATCCTGATCGGCCGCCCGGCAGTGCTGCAGCACCGCATCGAGCGCTTCGGCCTGCGTCTGCGCCCGGGCGTGGACTTCACCGTGGTCAATCCCGAGCACGACGATCGTTTCCGCGACTACTCCGATACCTACTACCGGACCATGGCGCGCGAAGGCGTGACGCCGCAATACGCCAAGCTCGAACTGCGTCGGCGCACCACGCTGATCGGCGCGATGCTGGTCAAGAAGGGCGAAGCCGACGGCATGATCTGCGGTACCGTCAGCAACACCGCGGCGCATCTGCGCTACATCGACCAGGTGCTTGGCGGTACCAACAAGGTCTACGCAGCCATGAACGGCCTCGTGCTGCCGGGCCGCCAGATCTTCCTGGTCGATACGCACGTGAACGTCGACCCGACCGCCGACGAACTGGCCGAGATCACGCTGATGGCCGCGGAAGAGCTCAAGCGCTTTGGCATCGAACCCAAGGTGGCGCTGCTGTCGCACTCGAATTTCGGCTCGTCCGAAGCGCCGTCGGCGCGCAAGATGCGAGATACGCTGGCGATCCTGCGCGAACGCGCGCCGGAACTCGAGATCGATGGCGAGATGCATGGCGACAGCGCGCTCGACCAGAAGCTGCGCGACAGCCTGGTGCCGGACGGCTCGCTCAAGGGCGAAGCCAACCTGCTGGTCTGCCCGAACATCGACGCGGCCAATATCTCGTACAACCTGCTGAAGGTTGCGGCGGGCAACAACGTCGCCATCGGGCCGATCCTGCTGGGCGTGAAGGCGCCGGTGCACATCCTGACGCCGTCGGCGACGGTGCGCCGCATTGTCAACATGACCTCGCTGGTCGTGGTCGACTCCGCCGCCAAGCGCTAAGCCGAATCCGGCTCAGTGTGGTGAAAAAGCCGGGCTTGCCCGGCTTTTTTTGGGCCTTGAAACTACCCGTTAGTATGCGCACACATCCTATTAACACATTGAAATAATTGAGGATTTTGCGCTGGCGGTGGGCCGGGATTGATTAATTTCCTGCATGCGCGTACCCTTACACCTTTGATGCAGGCGCTCGCCACGAGCGCTCCGGTGAGGTCGGCGGCTAGCAAGCCGGCCAGGGTGGCCCGGACAACTTGTCTACCCAGCAGGCGGCAGGCTCGATTTCCGGTTCAACCAAGACAGACCAACGTGGGTTCCCAGATTCCCCTGATTCAGCAGCGGCAACCGTGGCCGTTGCGCGGCCGGCGCGTGCTGGCCAGCACCCTGTCGGGCATGGTCCTGGCGCTGGCATGCATCCAGCCGTCACTGGCAAGGCAGCAGGCCGAGGGACTCCCGGGAACCATTGCCGTGCAGCAATTGCCCAATGAAGCACGGCAAACGCTGGAGCGCATTGAGGCCGGCGGCCCGTATCCCTATGAGAAGGACGGCTCGCGGTTCGGCAATTACGAACGTATCCTCCCTCAACAACAACGCGGTTATTACCGTGAATATACGGTCAAGAGCCCGAGCAGCCGGAACCGGGGAGCAAAGCGGATTATTTGCGGCGGCGACCAGCGCGCGGCGAACGACTGCTATTACACAGAAGACCACTACAACAGCTTCAAACGGATAACCAAATGATGACTGACATTTTCGGATTGGGCGACGCCCTTGCCGCCCGCGAGGAGCGCGGCGCCGGAGATGGCTGGCAGCGGGCGCAGCACCAGGCCCAGAACCTTTACGACAATGTGCTGATGATGCCGCGCCAAGAGCTCACGCACAAACTTCCGCCCGCCGCTCCGGCCGCCGTGCCGGCCATCGCGAGCTGGGCCGACGGGGCCGAGGGAGCCATGAACCTGTTCAAGTCGGTGCGCCCGAACATTGTCCAGTCGATCCGCGCGTTCCGCGTGCCCGACCTCGCCCAGGCGGCCGCCGAGCTTGGCCAGCATTTCCTGTATGCGAACTGCGCCCATTGCGCGAGCAAGGCGGAGATCCTGGAAACCATCGCGACATCGTTCACGTTCCCCAAGCATTTCGGCAAGAACTTCGACGCGCTGGCCGATTGCCTGACCGACATGATTCACAAGGCCGGGCAGCAGCCGGGCTTCGTGATCGTGCTGGAAGGCCTGCCGATCGCGCAGAAGTTCGACAAGGAAGCGCGCGAGGTCCTGCTGGACGTATTCCGCGACGCGGCCGAGTTCTGGGGCGAGCGCAAGGTCCAGTTCCGCGTGTTCTATTCGTTTGCCTGATTAGCGGTTCGCTGCGCGGGGTCGAAGGCTCCGGTCGGACATGAAATAGCAAAGCCCGCGATCGTCACCGACGATCGCGGGCTTTGGCTTTCTTACGGACCTGACTGCGGAGCGTTCAGGATTGCGATGGCAAGTGCCCGTGCGGGGTCAGCCGGTCGATCAGTTCGGGCAGGCCTTCGCTGAGCTGAGCCGCCACGTCGTCCTGCGACATGCCGGTGGAGTTGGCCAGCGATTCGAGCGCGCCAGTGTCGCCTAGCGCATTGCTCAGGGCTGATGGCGTCACGGGCTGGTTGCTTCCCGCGCCAATCCACGAATCGACCTGTTCGCCGAGGCCAGCCTGCGCGAGCACATCGCGCAATGCACCGATGCCACCGGCCGCGGCGCCGAGCGCCTGGCTGTTGGCCGGCGCGCCACCCTGGCCTCCGAGCAGCCCACCGAGCAGCGAGCCGAGATCCAGGCCGCCGCTGGCGCCGCCACCCGCACCGCCGGCCAGCCCGCCGAGCAAGCCGCCGAGGCTTCCCAGTCCGCCAAGCCCGTCATCCTGCCCCGGCTGCGCCGTGCCTTCCGTTGCGCCGCCCCCCTTGTGGCGCATCGCCATCATGGCGAGCAGCCCGAGCGCCATCATCAGCTTCGGGTTCAGGCCGCCGGCGCTTTGGCCCTCTCCCTCGCCCTGGCGCGCGCCGCCGAGTTGCCCGAGCACTCCGCCCAGCACGCTATCGAGTAATCCCATGATCGACTCCTCTTCAAGAAGGACGGCTTGCGCCGCCGTCAAAATCCGCCAAGCAAGGCGTTCAGCGTAGCCAGGCAAGCCAGCCCGGCGGTTTCGGTCCGCAGGATGCGCGGGCCGAGTGACACGGCGGTGAAGCCGGCATGCAGCGCCGCCTCTTCTTCTTCTGGCGCCAGGCCGCCTTCCGGTCCGACCAGCAGCGTGATGCCGCCGGCCAGCAGCGTTTCCCGGTTTGCCGCGGCGTAGGCGGGAAGCGACTGAACCGCGCGCGGCGACACCAGCAGCCGCGCGCTTTCGCCCGGCGCGCGCAGCCAAGTATCCAAGTTAGCTACCGGCGCGACTGGCGGCAAGCGATTGCGTCCGCATTGCTCGCAGGCGGCTTCGACCAGGGCCTGCCAGTGCGCCTGCCGCTTCTGCGCGCGCTCGCCGCTCAGCCGCACGACCGAGCGCGCGGCCTGCAACGGCTGGATCGCCGCCACGCCAAGCTCGACAGCCTTCTCGATCAGCCAGTCCATCTTGTCGCCGCCGGCCAGTCCTTGCGCTAGCGTGACGCGGAACGGCGGCTCGGCTTCGGTAATGTCGTGATCGCCGACGCGCGCGAGCGCGTGGCGCTTGCCCAGTTCGGTCAGGGTGGCGGCATGGCTGCCCCCACGCCCGTCGAAGAGGGTCATGGCGTCGCCGGTCTCCAGGCGCAGCACCTGCACGTGGCGGACGACGGCTTCGGGCAGCGCGAAATCGGTACCGGCGGCAAGCGCCGCCTCGGCGCTGCCGACAAAGAAACGGGGTGGCATCAGCTTGTCTTGCTTTCCTGGTTGGCGGCGACGGGTTTGCCGAAACCCCAGCGGTAGCCGTCCTGGTCTTCCACCATGCAGTAGCGGTCGCCCCAGAACTGGTCGGCCGGCTCCATCAGGCTGATGGCGCCGCCGGCGACGGCTTGCGCGTGCATGGCGTCGACGTCATCGCAATAGACGTAAAAGGTCTGCGGGCACTCCACGCCGAGCGAGCGCGGCGTGCGTGCCGTGCTGCCCCACGCGCCCTCGGGCGCGAACATCACGATCAGCTCGCCCTGGTAATGCATCTCGACGTGGGTGGGCACGCCGTTTTCGTCGACCACGTTGGCCGCCGCGAAGCCGAAGGCGCGCTGGTAGAAGTCCAGGGCTGCGCGTGCGTTGCTGACGGTCAGGTAAGGGGTGAGCCTCGGGGTATTGGCCGGTCTCGTCATGATCGTCTCCTGTCGGGAAACCTGGCGCTGCCAAACGGCACGCGGTGCGAGAGTGCATCTTACGCGTGCCGGAGAGCGCTGTCGAAGTCCACACCCCGATGGGGAAAGTGCGGCAACGGCAATATGCAGGCGCCGCCGCGCTTGTGCGATTACCGCCCCGCGCCCGACCTGCCAGCTCCCGCCGCTACGGCCGGATTTGCCCCCGGTATCTGTTAAAATTGCGGTTTTCCTGCCGCCAGGCCCAGCGCCATTACGCCCGCATGTCCGCCCTCGCTCATCCCGCCACAAGTCCTTTCGCTTCCCAGCCAGCCAAGCTGATGGCCGACGCCATTCGCGTGCTTGCCATGGACGCCGTCCAGCAAGCCAATTCCGGCCATCCGGGCGCGCCGATGGGCATGGCCGATATCGCCGTGGCGCTGTGGGGCCGCCACCTGAAGCACAACCCGGCCAACCCGCACTGGGCCGACCGCGACCGCTTCGTGCTGTCCAACGGCCACGGCTCGATGCTGATCTACGCGCTGCTGCACCTGACCGGCTATGACCTGCCGATCGAAGAGCTGAAGAACTTCCGCCAGCTCCACAGCAAGACTGCGGGCCACCCCGAATACGGCATTACCCCCGGCGTTGAAACGACCACTGGCCCGCTGGGCCAGGGCATCACCAACGCCGTTGGCATGGCGCTGGCCGAACGCCTGCTGGGCGAGGAATTCAACCGCCCGGGCTTCGACATCGTCAACCACCACACCTACGTGTTCCTGGGCGATGGCTGCCTGATGGAAGGCATCAGCCACGAGGCCTGCTCGCTGGCCGGCACGCTCAAGCTGAACAAGCTCATCGCGATGTGGGATGACAACGGCATCTCGATCGACGGCGACGTGGTGCACTGGTTCAACGACGACACCCCGAAGCGCTTCGAAGCCTACGGCTGGAACGTGATCCGTGGCATCGACGGCCACGACGTGACCGCCGTCGACCTCGCCATCGCGCAGGCCAAGGCGAGCGACAAGCCGACCCTGATCTGCTGCCGCACCAAGATCGGCAAGGGCGCGCCGAACAAGGAAGGCGGCCACGATGTGCACGGCGCGCCGCTGGGCGGCGCCGAAGTGCTGGCCACGCGCGAGGCGCTGGGCTGGGCCCATGCCCCGTTCGAAGTGCCGGCCGAGGTCTACGACGCCTGGGACGCCAAGGCTACGGGCCAGGCCCTGGAAAAGGCCTGGACCGCGCTGTTCGACGGCTACGCCGACCGCCATCCGTACGAAGCCGGCGAATTCCAGCGCCGCATGCGTGGCGAACTGCCGGAGGCATTCGACGCTGCCGTCGACGCCTTCATCGCAAAGTGCGAGGAAAAGGCCGAGACCATCGCCACCCGCAAGGCCAGCCAGAACACCATCGAGGCCTTCGGCCCGGTGCTGCCCGAGTTCCTCGGCGGCTCGGCCGACCTGACCGGCTCGAACCTGACCAACTGGTCGGGCAGCCAGCCGGTGCGCGTCGATGCCTGGGGCAACCACATCAACTATGGCGTGCGCGAATTCGGCATGAGCGCCATCATGAACGGCATCGCGCTGCATGGCGGCTATATCCCCTACGGCGCCACGTTCCTGACGTTCTCGGACTACAGCCGCAACGCGCTGCGCATGGCGGCGCTGATGAAGATTCGCTCGCTGTTCGTGTTCACGCACGATTCCATCGGCCTGGGCGAGGACGGCCCGACGCACCAGTCGATCGAGCACGTCGCCAGCCTGCGCCTGATCCCGAACCTGGACGTCTGGCGTACCGCCGACACCACCGAGACCGCCGTGGCCTGGGCCCAGGCCGTGCGCCGCGAGAACGGCCCGAGCTGCCTGATCTTCAGCCGCCAGAATCTGCCGTTCCAGCAGCGCGACGACGCGACCCGCGCCAATATCGCCCGCGGCGGCTATGTGCTGCGCGACGGTACCAACGCGAAGACCGGTCGTCCTGACGCGGTCATCCTCGCCACCGGCTCGGAAGTCGGCCTGGCTGTCGGCGCCGCCGACCAGCTGGCGATCGAAGGCGTGCATGTGCGTGTGGTGTCGATCCCGTCGACGAGCGTGTTCGACAAGCAGGACGCCGCCTACAAGGCCAGCGTGCTGCCCGCGGGCGTGCCGCGCGTGGCCGTGGAAGCGGGTGTGACGGATTTCTGGTGGAAATATCAGGTCCAGGCTGTTGTGGGCATCGACACCTTTGGCGAATCGGCTCCGGCGGGTGTGCTGTTCAAGCACTTTGGCTTCACCGTCGACAACGTGGTCCGGACCGTCAAAGACACGTTGCAATAACTTTCCGGCGGACAATCCGACGCCCCAGTTTTCTAGCATCAGGCATCTCAGGAGATAAACATGACCATCAAGATCGGCATCAACGGCTTCGGCCGCATCGGACGCATGGTGTTCCGCGCCGCCGCCGCGAACTTCAAGGACATCGAAGTCGTTGCCATCAACGACCTGCTCGAGCCCGACTACCTGGCGTACATGCTGAAGTACGACTCGGTGCACGGCCGTTTCGACGGTGAAGTGTCGGTCGACGGCAACACGCTGGTCGTCAACGGCAAGAAGATCCGCCTGACGGCCGTCAAGGACCCGTCCGAGCTGAAGTGGGGCGAAGTCGGCGCCGACGTGGTGATCGAGTCGACCGGCATCTTCCTGACCAAGGAAGGCGCGCAGAAGCACCTCGACGCAGGCGCCAAGAAGGTGATTATGTCGGCCCCGTCCAAGGACGATACCCCGATGTTCGTGTACGGCGTGAACCACGAGACGTACAAGGGCGAAGCGATCATCTCGAACGCCAGCTGCACCACGAACTGCCTGGCCCCGGTGGCCAAGGTGCTGAACGACAAGTGGGGCATCAAGCGCGGCCTGATGACCACCGTGCACGCCGCCACCGCCACGCAGAAGACCGTTGACGGCCCGTCCAACAAGGACTGGCGCGGCGGCCGCGGCATCCTGGAAAACATCATCCCGTCGTCGACCGGTGCTGCCAAGGCCGTTGGCGTGGTGATCCCGCAGCTGAACAAGAAGCTGACCGGCATGTCGTTCCGCGTGCCGACCTCGGACGTGTCCGTGGTCGACCTGACCGTCGAACTGGAAAAGTCGGCGTCGTACGAAGAAATCTGCGCCGAGATGAAGGCCCAGAGCCAGGGCGCGCTGAAGGGCGTGCTGGGCTACACCGAAGACAAGGTCGTTGCCACGGACTTCCGCGGCGATGCACGCACCTCGATCTTCGACGCGGAAGCCGGCATCGCGCTGGACGGCACCTTCATCAAGGTCGTGAGCTGGTACGACAACGAGTGGGGCTATTCGAACAAGTGCCTGGAAATGGCGCGTGTCGTGGCCAAGTAAGCCCGCTTGCCTGTCATAAAAACGCGCCTTCGGGCGCGTTTTTTGTTTTGAGCGCGCCGCTGTAGACAGCGGCCTGCGCCGCAGGGCCGGCCCAGGCACGGTTCGGAGTTTCATGAAAGTAGGCGAAATTTGCCCATAGTGAGTGGAAAATGCCGACCATTGTCAGGAGCGAAATGCCGAATCTGCTTTCCGCTGCCGTTTTTTCCACTTACACTGATAACGAGCCGTTGATATCTGATGTGCAGCCAGTGCAAGTCGCGGGGCCATCTTTGTTGAGAATAAATCGGAACAGGGCCTGATCATGGTGAACGTTGACACCAAGCTTCTTGTGATTTTCACCGAACTGCTGAGCAAGCGGAACGCGACCTATGTCGCGGAGAAAATGCACATGACGGCCCCGGCCGTATCGCATTCGCTGGGCCGGCTGCGCGAGATCTTCGACGATCCGCTCTTTATCCGCGTGCCGCACGGTCTGACGCCGACGCCGCGCGCGCTGGAACTGGGCCCCAAGATCCGCGACATGCTGGACCTGTGGTCGTCAATCAATGAAGGCGACGCCGACAATTTCGACCCGGCGATCGCGACGGGTACCCTGAGCATTGGTTTCGCTGCCGAACTTGGCGATACAGTGTTCAATCGCTTCGTACTGCGCATCAAGCAGCTGGCGCCCGAGTTGCATATCAAGCTGGTCGAATCGCATTCATGGGAAAGCGACGTGGCTTCAATGCGCGCCAACGAGCTTGACCTGGCGTTTTCACCGTTCCCGACGCGGCACCCGGAAATCGTCGAGGAAATGGTCACGTCGCTGAGCCTGTGGGTCTGCGCGCGCAAGAACCATCCCCTGCTGAAAGGCCAGTGCACGCTGGAGCAGTATCTCGATTGCGGCCATATCTTCATGGCGCACTCGGGTGGCGCCGGCCGGCCCGCGCCGTCGCTGATTCCGCTGGACTACGCACTGCAGCAGCGCGGACTGAAGCGCAATGCCACGCTGACCGTGCATTCGTGGCGCGCGCAGGCCGAACTCGCCGCGCAGACGGACCTGATCTTCACGGTCAATGCCCTGACCAAGGACATGGCTTGCGAAACCTATGGTCTCAAGGCGTTCCCGCTGCCCGCCGAGCTGAACACCACGGTAGGCCTGAATATGTTCTGGCACCGCAGCCGCAACACGCATCCGATGCTGGTCTGGGCGCGCGGCCTGTTCCGCCAGGTGGTCGGTGAGTTCGTCGGCGTGCCCGCGGCCAGGCCGCTGCGCGTGGTGGCTGAACAGGACGTCGAAGCGCCCTGACGGGTGCCGCACGGCGGACCCATGAAAAAACCGGCGCCTGGGCGCCGGTTTTTTCTTGCTTCCGTTCCGCCGCTACTGGCGCGACGGACGGCTTATCGTTTTGGTCTGTGGGGACAATCGATCTTGGTGCAATTGCCGTACAGCGACAATGCATGTTCCTGCAGTGCAAAGCCGCGCTCGCGCGCAATGCTTTGCTGGCGTTGCTCGATCTCGCCGTCGAAGAACTCTTCGACACGGCCGCAATCGAGACACACCAGGTGGTCGTGGTGCTTGCCTTCGTTGAGTTCGAAGATGGCCTTGCCGGATTCGAAGTTATTGCGCGAAAGCAGGCCCGCTTGCTCGAACTGCGTGAGCACACGGTAAACGGTCGCCAGGCCGATATCCATATGCTCGTTGAGCAGGATTCGGTAGACGTCTTCAGCGCTCAGATGGCGCTGTTCACTGGTCTGAAAAATCTCAAGGATCTTCAGCCTGGGCACGGTCGCCTTCAGGCCGATATTCTTGAGCTCCGCCGGACTCGGCATGGGCGTGACTCCCTAGAGTACAATGTCTGGATAGTTGAATCATAAGGGTTTTGGCGACAAAAGTCGCCCGGTGCCAAGGCCAGCGAAGGCGGCTTCAGCCCGCCGGATGCCGTGGCAGACCAGGCACCGCCGCACGGCGGAAATGCGCCTGCCGGCACTTTCCTTTCCCTCTGGAAGCGAGATCAATGCGTTCATCCCGTTCGTCTGCCATGCGCCCGACGCTGGTGTTTTCTCTGCTGGCCGTCACACTTCTGGCCGGCGCCTGCTCGACCTACGACTCCACCTCGCGCAAGGTCGCCAACGTCATCACGCCGTACCGCATCAATATCGTGCAGGGCAACTTCGTCTCGCGCGAGGCGGCTTCACAACTGCACGAGGGCATGACCCGCGACCAGGTCAAATTCCTGCTGGGCACGCCGCTGCTGACCGACGTGTTCCATAACGACCGCTGGGATTACGTCTTCTCGTTCCGCCGCGGCAATACGCCGGTCGTGCAGCAGCGCCGCTTCACTGTCTTTTTTGATGGCGACAAGCTGGTGAAGTTTGGCGGCGACGAGTTGCCGTCCGAATACGAGCTGATTGCCGAAATTGACGGCATGAAAAAGGCCCTGAAAGAACAGAAGCCCGGTATCGGCGGAAGCTCGGGCACGCAGGCGGCGGCGCCCGCGCCCGCGTCAGCACCAGCTGCCCGACAAGAGACAACAGCGGCACCGGCTGAGCAACCAAGTGCAGCGCCGGCCGCTTCGACAGCAGCGCCCGCCGCATCGACGCAAGCGGAACCGGCAGCGCAGCCGAACTGACGCGCACCGCTGCGGCCATGCCGCGCACCCAGATTTCCGGCCGGCGCTTTGCGACCGGCCGTTTTCCGATATCGCCAGGTAAAACACCATGAACATCGCCATTGCTGGCGCATCCGGCCGCATGGGCCGCATGCTGATCGAACACGTTCTTGCGACCGAAGGGATTTCGCTGTCCGGTGCGCTCGACCTGCCGGGCTCGCCCGCGCTGGGCCAGGACGCCGGCCTGCTGCTGGGCCGCCATACCGGCGTGGCGATCACGGACGACCTCGACGCAGGCCTGGCCGGCGCGGATTGCCTGATCGATTTCACCCGCCCCGAAGGCACGCTGGTCCACCTGGCGGCCGCCAAGCGCCTGGGCGTGAAGATGGTGATCGGCACGACCGGCTTCGATGACGCCGGCAAGGCTGCCCTGGCCGACGCGGCCAAGTCCGTCGGCATCGTTTTCGCGGCCAATATGAGCGTGGGCGTCAACGCCACCTTCAAGCTACTGGAAGTGGCGGCAAAGCTGCTTTCGACCGGCTACGACATCGAGATCATCGAAGCGCATCACCGCTTCAAGGTCGATGCCCCGTCCGGCACGGCGCTAAAGATGGGCGAAGTGGTTGCCGATGCGCTGGGCCGCGACCTCAAGACGTGCGCCGTCTATGCGCGCGAAGGCCACACCGGCGAGCGCGATCCGAATTCCATTGGTTTTGCCACCGTGCGCGGCGGCGATATCGTCGGCGACCACACCGTGATGTTCGCCGGCATCGGCGAGCGCATCGAGATCAGCCACAAGTCGTCGAGCCGCCAGTCTTATGCCGATGGCGCCGTGCGCGCGGCCCGCTTCCTGGCCGACAAGGCGAATGGCCTGTACGACATGCAGGACGTGCTCGGCCTGAAGTAAGACCGGGCCTCGCGGCGTGGCCGTGATGGCCCGGCCGCACGGTTATAATCAGCTTCTTTCGCATTGCACGACTGGCGGGCGCCCTCAAAGCGGGCGCCCGCCGTCTGCTTTCCTGTCCCCCGGATGCGGGCCTTCCAGACGCCGCGCAGACCGTTGTCCTGAACGTTGTCCCCGACCATGCAAGACAAATATCTTCCTTCCGCCGTTGAACAAGCCGCCCAGCAGCACTGGCAGGCGATCGACGCCTACCGCGTGCCCGAGCATGCCACCGGCCCCGACGGCAAGGAGAAGCCCAAGTTCTACGCCTGCTCGATGCTGCCGTATCCGTCGGGCAAACTGCACATGGGACACGTGCGCAACTACACCATCAACGACGTGATGGCGCGTTACCTGCGCATGAATGGCAACAACGTGCTGATGCCGATGGGCTGGGACGCCTTCGGCATGCCGGCGGAAAACGCGGCACTGAACAACGGCGTGGCGCCGGCCGCCTGGACCTACGACAACATCGCTTACATGAAGAAGCAGATGCAGTCGATGGGCCTGGCCATCGACTGGTCGCGCGAAGTCGCCACCTGCAGCCCGGACTACTACCGCTGGAACCAGTGGCTGTTCCTGAAGATGCTCGAGAAGGGCATCGCCTACCGCAAGACCGGCACCGTCAACTGGGACCCGGTCGACCAGACCGTGCTGGCCAACGAGCAGGTCATCGACGGCCGCGGCTGGCGCTCGGGCGCTATCGTCGAAAAGCGCGAGATCCCGATGTACTACCTGCGTATCACCGACTACGCAGACGAGTTGCTGGGCGACCTGGACAACCTCGGCTGGCCCGAGCGCGTCAAGATCATGCAGCAGAACTGGATCGGCAAGAGCGTGGGCGTGCGCTTCGCGTTCAAGCATGACATCCAGGGCGATGACGGCAAGCTGATCAACGACGGCAAGCTGTATGTGTTCACCACGCGCGCCGACACGATCATGGGCGTGACGTTCTGCGCCGTGGCCGCCGAGCACCCGCTGGCCACGCATGCTGCCGCGAACAATCCCGAACTGGCCGCCTTCATCGACGAATGCAAGCACGGCTCGGTCATGGAAGCCGACATGGCGACCATGGAGAAGAAGGGCATGCCGACGGGCCTGCAGGTCACGCATCCGCTGACCGGCGAGCCGGTCGACGTGTGGGTCGGCAACTACGTGCTGATGAGCTACGGCGACGGCGCCGTCATGGGTGTGCCCGCGCACGACGAGCGCGACTTCGCCTTTGCCAACAAGTACCAGCTGCCGATCAGGCAAGTCATCGACGTCAAGGGCCAGCCGTATTCGACCGAAGCCTGGCAGGAGTGGTACGGCGACAAGGAAAACGGCGTCTGCATCGAGAGCGGCAAGTACAACGGCCTCGGCTACCAGGCCGCGGTCGAGGCGATTGCCGCCGACCTTGGCGCGATGGGCCTGGGCGAGAAGAAGGTGACCTGGCGCCTGCGCGACTGGGGCATCTCGCGCCAGCGCTACTGGGGCACGCCGATTCCGCTGATCCACTGCGACAGCTGCGGCGTAGTGCCTGTGCCCGAGCAGGACCTGCCGGTCGTGCTGCCTGAGGACCTGGTGCCGGACGGCACCGGCAATCCGCTGAACAAGGATCCGCGCTTCCTGCAGTGCACGTGCCCGTCGTGCGGCAAGCCGGCGCGCCGCGAGACCGACACGATGGATACGTTCATCGATTCGTGCTGGTACTACATGCGCTATACGTGCCCGGACGCGACCACGATGGTCGATGCCCGCAACGACTACTGGATGCCGATGGACCAGTACATCGGCGGCATCGAGCACGCGATCCTGCACCTGCTGTACGCGCGCTTCTGGACCAAGGTCATGCGCGACCTGGGCCTGGTCAAGTTCGACGAGCCGTTCACCAACCTGCTCACGCAGGGCATGGTGCTCAACGAGACCTACTATCGCGAAGACGCCGCCGGCAAGAAGACCTGGTACAACCCGGCCGACGTCGACGTGCAGACCGATGAGCGCGGCCGCCCGCTGGGCGCCACGCTCAAGGCCGACGGCCAGCCGGTGGTGATCGGCGGCGTCGAAAAGATGTCGAAATCGAAGAACAACGGCATCGACCCGCAGGCCCTGATCGACCAGCACGGCGCCGACACCGCGCGCCTGTTCGTGATGTTCGCCGCGCCGCCGGAGCAGCAGCTCGAGTGGAGCGGCTCGGGCGTGGAGGGCGCATCGCGCTTCCTGCGCCGCGTGTGGAACTACGGCTATGCCAACGCCGCCGCGGTGCGCGATGGCGCCGGCGCCGCGCCGACCGCGGATGACGCGGACCTGCGCCGCGAGATCCACACCGTGCTCAAGCAGGCCAACTACGACTACCAGCGCATCCAGTACAACACCGTGGTGTCCGCCACGATGAAGATGCTGAATGCGCTCGAAGGTGCCAAGAGCGCTACGCCGGCCGCGCGCCGCGAGTGCTTCGGCATCCTGCTGCGCGTGCTGTACCCGGTAGTGCCGCACATCACGCACGGCCTGTGGGAAGCGCTGGGCTATGCCGCCGCCGCCGGCGACCTGCTCGACGCCCCGTGGCCGCTGGTCGATGAAGGCGCGCTGGTGCGCAGCGAGATCGAACTGGTACTGCAGATCAACGGCAAGGTGCGCGGCAGCGTGACCGTGCCGGCCGATGCCGACCGCGCGGCCATCGAGGCCGCGGCCGCCGCCAGCGAAACCGTGGCCAAGTTTGCCGAGGGCAAGGCGCCCAAGAAGATCGTGGTCGTGCCCGGCCGACTGGTCAACGTGGTGCTGTAAGCAGGGATCGGAAACCGATAAGCCGATGAAGGAATCGCCGAGAATGGATCGACTGGACAAGGGCCGCCGCAAGCTGCTCGCCGCGATGTTGGCCACGGGCCTGCTGGCGGGCTGCGGCTTCCACATGCGCGGCAATGCCGACTTCGCGTTCAAGCGGCTCTATATCGGCATTCCGCCCAATACGCTGATGGGCGCGGACCTGCGCCGCGCGATCCGCGGCGGTTCGGACACCACGGTCGTGAGCGACCAGAAAGAGGCCGACGCGCTGCTGGATGTGCTGCAGGACACGCGCACCAAGACCATCCTGTCGATCACGACCGAAGGCGTGGTGCGCGAATACCGCCTGACGCAGCGCTTCAGCTTCCGCCTGCGCGATGCCGCCGGCAAGGAACTGATACCGCCGTCGCAGCTCATCCTCACGCGCGACCTGACGTACAACGAAGCCAATACGCTGGCCAAGGACTACGAAGAGCAGCAGCTCTACCGCGACATGCAGCGCGACATCGTGCAGCAGCTGATGCGCCGCCTGGCGGCGGTCAAGGCCATCTGAGTACGGGCCATCGCACCGGCATGCAGCTCAAGCTAGACGGACTCGACGCCCACCTGCGGCAGGCCAAGGCCAAGGGCCTGGCCCCGCTGTACGTGGTCCATGGCGATGAACACCTGCTGGTGCTCGAGGCCGTCGACCGCTTGCGCCAGACCGCGCGCGAGGCCGGTTTTTCCGAGCGCGACGTGCTCGTGGCGGAGCGCAATTTCCACTGGAGCCACCTGGTCGAGGCGCAGCAGTCGATGTCGCTGTTCGGCGACCGCAAGATCGTCGAACTGCGCATTCCGTCGGGCAAGCCCGGCAAGGACGGCGGCGAGGCGCTGCGCGCCGTGGCCGCCCAGCCGTCGCCCGACGTGGTGATGCTGGTGACGCTGCCGCGGCTCGATTTCGCGGCGTCCAAGTCGGCATGGTTCCAGGCGCTGGAAGGCGCGGGCGTATCGATCAAGGTCGATTCCGTGGACCGTACCCGCCTGCCGGCGTGGGTCGGCGAGCGCCTCGGGCTGCAGCAGCAGCGCGTGGAAGGCGGCGAACCGGGCCGACGCGCGCTCCAGTTCATCGCCGACAAGGTCGAGGGCAACCTGCTGGCTGCCCACCAGGAAATCCAGAAGCTCGGCCTGCTGTATCCGCCGGGCGAACTGACGTTCGACCAGGTGCACGATGCGGTGCTCAACGTGGCCCGCTACGACGTCTTCAAGCTGTCCGAAGCCATGCTGGGCGGTGACGTTCCGCGCCTGGTGCGCATGCTCGAAGGGCTGCGCGGGGAGGGCGAGGCCACGGTGCTGGTGCTGTGGGCGCTGACCGAGGAAATTCGCGTATTATCCAAAGTCCGGCAAGGCATTGCGGCCGGCAAGCCCGCCGCCGTGCTGATGCGCGAGCTGCGGGTCTGGGGCCCGCGCGAACGCCTGGTGCCCCAGGCCGCGCAGCGGCTGACGCAGGCCCGGCTCGATGCGGCTCTGTCCATGGCCGCGCGGCTGGACCGGCAGGTGAAGGGTTTGTCCGACCTGCCGCCACCGGGCAGCGGACCATTGCCGGCAGAGCCATGGGATGGCCTGCAGCAGCTGGCGTTGATGATCGCGCGCTAGTTCTGGCTCCGAAGGTTTGCATCCCTACGGTTTGCTCCCCTCTCCCGCCTGCGGGAGAGGGGCCGGGAAAGAGGGCAGGCGGTGGCTCGTGCGTTATCGCCACGAGATGCTCCGACCCTCTCCCCCAACCCCTCTCCCGCGCGCGGGAGAGGGGAGGAACACACATTGACGGCCGTTCTCCCGGCCACGAACATGACCGAGCTCGACCTCAACCTCAACCAATACATGGACCGCGTCGGCCGCCAGGCACGCGCGGCATCGCGCGCGATGGCGCGTGCCTCCACCGCCGACAAGAACCGCGCGCTGCTGACCATTGCCGCGGCGATCCGCCGTGACGCCGACAAGCTCAAGGCCGTCAACGCGCGCGATGTCGAGCGTGCCCGCGCCAACGGCCAGGACGCCGCCTTCATCGACCGCCTGACGCTGTCGGACAAGGCCATCAAGACCATGGCCGAGGGCCTGGAGCAGATCGCCGCGCTGGCCGACCCGATCGGCGAGATCTCGAACATGAAGTTCCGCCCGACCGGCATCCAGGTCGGACAGATGCGCGTGCCACTCGGCGTGATCGGCATCATCTACGAGTCGCGCCCGAACGTGACCATCGACGCGGCGGCGCTGTGCCTGAAGTCGGGCAATGCCACGATCCTGCGCGGCGGTTCGGAAGCGATCGAATCCAACACCGCGCTGGCGGCGCTGGTGGCCGAAGGCCTGGCCAGCGCCGGCCTGCCGCCCGAGGCCGTGCAGGTCATCGAGACCACGGACCGCGCCGCGGTCGGCCGCCTGATCACGATGACCGAGTATGTCGACGTGATCGTGCCGCGCGGCGGCAAGAGCCTGATCGCGCGGCTGATGGAAGAAGCGCGTGTGCCGATGATCAAGCACCTGGACGGCATCTGCCACGTGTTCATCGACACCGACGCCGACCTCGACAAGGCCGTGCGCGTCTGCGACAACGCCAAGACTCAGCGCTACGCGCCGTGCAACACCATGGAGACGCTGCTGGTGTCGCAGGACATCGCCGCGCGCGCGCTGCCGCCGCTGTGCCGCATCTACCAGGAGAAGGGCGTCGAGCTGCGCGTGTGCCCGGCGACCCGCGCCACGCTGGAGGCCGCTGGCTTCAGAGGTCTCGTCGATGCCACCGAGGAAGACTGGCGCCTGGAATACCTGGCCCCGATCCTCGCCATCAAGACCGTGCCGGGGCTGGACCAAGCCGTCGCGCATATCAACGAATACGGTTCGCACCATACCGATTCGATCATCACGGAGAACTACTCGACCGGCATGCGTTTCATCCGCGAGGTCGATTCGGCCAGCGTGATGATCAATGCGTCGACGCGTTTTGCCGATGGCTTCGAATATGGCCTGGGCGCGGAAATCGGTATCTCCAACGACAAGCTGCACGCGCGTGGCCCGGTCGGGCTGGAAGGGCTGACGTCGCTGAAGTACGTGGTATTTGGCCACGGCGAGATCCGTACCTGAGAATCGATGGCGGGGCCGCCATGCCCGCCGCAAAGAACAACAACTACTGCCACCACGCGTCGCTGAATGCTCTGGGTCAAAGCGCTTCATATCGTCTTTGTCGTGTCCTGGTTTGCCGGCCTGTTCTACCTGCCGCGCATCTTCGTCAACCTGGCCATGGAGACGGATCCCGCCAGCACGCAGCGATTGCTGCTGATGGCGCGCAAGCTGTACCGCTTCATGACCATGCTGGCCGTGCCGGCGGTCGTGTTCGGGTTGTGGCTGTACCTGGGCTACGGCATCGGCCGCGGTCCGGGGCAGGGTTGGATGCATGCCAAGCTGGCGCTGGTGCTGGTGCTGATCGGCTACCACCACGGCTGCGGCAGGCTGCTGAAGAAGTTCGAGGCGGGCGGCAACACGCGCTCGCATACCTTCTACCGCTGGTTCAACGAGCTGCCCGTGCTGGTGCTGCTGGCGGTGGTGATCCTGGTGGTGGTCAAGCCGTTCTGAAACCCGGTCCGTCGGGACTCTCACAATCGAGCGAAAGATGAGCAAGCAGGTCGATTACTATTTCTCGCCGCAGTCTCCGTACGTCTATCTGGGGCATGAGCGCTTTGCCGCCATCGTGGCCAGCCACGGCGCCCTGGTCAACCTGAAGCCCTGCGATCTCGGCAAGGTGTTCTCGGTGTCCGGTGGACTGCCGCTCGCGCAGCGTCCGCCGCAGCGCCAGGCATACCGGCTGGTCGAGCTGGCGCGCTGGAGCGAGTTCCTGGGCAAGCCGCTGAACGTGCAGCCGACGTATTTCCCGGTGTCCGGCGACCCGGCCAGCAAGCTCATCATCGCGACCCAGCTCGCGCATGGCACGGCGCGCGCCATGCAGCTCCTTGGCGCGATTGGCACGGCACTTTGGGCGCAGCAGCGCAATATCGCGGATGCCGCCACGCTCGCGCAGCTGGCCGACGAGGCGGGTCTCGACGGCGCCAGCCTGCTCAAGGCCAGCGACGGACAGGCCGTGCTGGCCGCCTACGCGCAGAACACGCAGGACGCGATCTCGGCGGGCGTGTTCGGCGCTCCGTGGTACGTCTATGCTGGCCAGCCCTACTGGGGCCAGGACCGGCTCGACTTCCTCGACCGCGCACTGGCGGCTGGTTGAACCGTCGCCTAGGCTAATTTGATTCCCGTCCGCCACGGCGGACGTTTTTGTTTGCAGGAAACCTGAATCCATGACCCAAGCTTTCTTTGCTCCCTGCCCGCGCGGCCTTGAGGGCGCGCTGGCCGAAGAACTGCGCGAGATCGCCGCGCGGCCCGGAATGGCGTCGCTGGCCCCGTTCGAGGTGCATCGCGAGGTGCCTGGCGGCGTCAGCTTTTCGGGCGAACTGGCGGCCGCTTACGCCGTCAACCTGCATTCGCGCATTGCCAGCCGCGTGCTGATGCGCGTGGCCGCGCGCGGCTACCGGCACGAGGACGATATCTACGCACTGGTGCGCAACCAGCGCTGGGAGCAGTGGTTCTCGCCCGACGAGTCGATCCGCGTGGATCTGACCTCGACCAAGTCCCAGCTGCGCAGCCTGAATTTCACGGCGCTGCGCATCAAGGACGGCATTTGCGATGGCATGCGCGAACGGCTGGGTGCGCGGCCCAGCGTGGACACCGTGAGTCCGGATGTGCGCATCTATGCCCACCTGACGGAGTACGACTGCACGCTGTACATCGATACCACCGGCGAGCCGCTGTTCAAGCGCGGGTGGCGTATGGAGAAGGGCGAAGCCCCGCTGAAGGAGAATCTGGCAGCGGGCATCCTGCGCCTGGCCGGCTGGGTGAAGGGACAGACCAACCGCCCGTTCTATGACCCGATGTGCGGTAGCGGCACATTCCTGATCGAAGCCGCGCAAGTGGCGCTGGATATCGCACCGGGCGGCAGCCGCAGCTTTGCCTTTGAATGGCTCAAGGGTGCCGACACGAAGGCCTGGCAGAAGCTCAAGTCGGACGCCCAGCGCGCGCGCATGCTGGCATCGACCGAGGGCCTGCAGATTGCCGGATCGGACATTTCCACCGACATGCTGGCCATGGCGCATGCCAACTGGTCGCGTGCCGGGCTGCCCGACGAAGCGCGTACCAAGCAGGTCGATGCGCGCTTCGCGCAGCCGCCGTTTGCCGAGCCGGGCCTGATGCTGATGAACCCGCCGTATGGCGAACGGATCGTGGTGCGCGGCGAGCGCCGCATGCCCCAGGACGAAATGCCGCGCGACGAAGCCGAAGAGGCCGCCGCCAACCAGTTCGCCAGCGCCTTCGCCACCACGCTCAAGCAGAACTTCGCGGGCTGGCAGGCCTGGGTCTTTACCGGGGATCTGTCGATGCCGAAGCGCCTGCGGCTGAAGGAGTCGCGGCGCACGCCGCTCTACAACGGCAATATCGAATGCCGCCTGTTCCGCTTTGACATGGTGCGGGGCGGCAACCGCGGGCCACAGCAGCCGGCCTGAATGGCCGGCGACCGTCGCGGCGGCCGCCTGAACCTCAGGGCCGCTTGCGGCCCGTCAGCGTGTCGGGGTTGCGCGCGAAGTCGGCCAGGAAGGCTTGCTGGCTGACCACCGGCTCCTGCAGCAGGTGGCGCGGCAGGTCGAACAGGGCGTAGACATATTCCTCGCGCCCCTCGCAGCGTTCGGCCGGCAGGCAATATTGCTCCCAGTCCACGCAGGCTGGCGTGTACATGCCGTTGCCCGGCCAGAAGAAGGGCACCAGGCGGCCTTCGCGCAGCCCTTCGATCAGCGCCGCCGGCGCGTCGTAGGCCTCGGCCGATTCGACCTGGCTCATCAGCCCCACGCGGGTTTCGATCACCATCAGCGTGGCATGGCCCTGCGCCGTCAGCATCAGGATGCCGACCGGATTGGGGTACAGGTAGTACTCGACAAAGCCATAGCGCGCGGTGATCTGCCGCACGCGCTCGGTCATGGCCGGATCCGACAGGAACGAATACGAATGCCGCGTCAGCAGTTCGCGCAAGGTGCGCGACAGCGTGGCGAAGTACTGTTGCTGCAAGGCATCGATTTCCTGGCTCAGGCGCTCGACCATATTGGCTTCGTGCTTTTTCACGTAGCGGTCGATCAGGCCATGGTTGAAGCCCTGCACGGCGATGCTTTCGTCGGCGGTGCCGGTCAGCAGGATGGTCTTGCACGGCAGGTCCTGCAGCGCCTGGCAGAATTCGAGCCCATCCATCTGCGGCATCGAGTAGTCCACCACGATCACGCCGGGCTGCAGGAAGCGGTTGACGTCGTGGATCTGGCGGTGGATGCGGTCGATGTCGAGCTGCACCGTGCGCCGCTCGGTGAGGAAAGTCAGGTCGTCGTGCGTGACCCGCACCGGCAGGAAGGCGGGAAAGCGGGTGGCGTAGGCGTCGCGGATCCACTGCAGCGCTTCGCGCGGGTCCGTGAACGTGACCACCGCGCGAGACGCGTCCATCTGGAAAGCCAGGCTGTCGATGAACGACTTGCTGTCATCGACCAGGACGGTCAGGATCGGGTGATGGAAGACCGACAGGTTCCGGTCGTGCGGGTTGAAGGTCATGGTGCGTTCGGGCCATGCGGCAACGCTGGGAATTCAGCGCAGGCCAGTATAACGCGCTGCCGCCACGGCGGGCGGCAACGCGTCGTATCCTGCACTGATTCCGGGCGATCGCGTGGTTAATCGACAGCCTTGAACATGTCCTCGACCACCTTCTTGGCGTCGCCGAACACCATCATGGTCTTGTCCATGTAGAACAGTTCGTTGTCCAGCCCGGCGTAGCCGGCGGCCATCGAGCGCTTGTTCACGATGATGGTCTTGGCCTTGTAGGCCTCCAGGATCGGCATGCCTGCGATCGGCGATTTCGGATCGGTCTTCGCCGCCGGGTTCACCACGTCGTTGGCGCCGAGCACCAGCACCACGTCGGCCTGGCCGAACTCGCTGTTGATGTCTTCCATCTCGAAGACCATGTCGTACGGCACTTCGGCTTCGGCCAGCAGCACGTTCATGTGGCCCGGCATGCGGCCCGCCACCGGATGGATCGCGTACTTCACGGTCACGCCCTTCTCGTGCAGCTTCTCGGTCAGTTCCTTGAGCGCGTGCTGAGCACGCGCCACGGCCAGGCCGTAGCCCGGCACGATGATGACCGTTTCGGCATTGCCCATCAGGAAGGCCGCGTCGTCGGCGGAGCCGGACTTCACGTTGCGCTGGGCCTGCGCACCGGCCGCGCCGGCCGCTGCCGCTTCACCGCCGAAGCCGCCCAGGATCACGTTGAAGAACGAACGGTTCATCGCCTTGCACATGATGTACGAGAGGATGGCACCGCTTGAGCCCACCAGCGAGCCGGCAATGATCAGCATCGGGTTGTTCAGCGAGAAGCCGATGCCCGCCGCCGCCCAGCCCGAGTACGAGTTCAGCATCGACACCACCACCGGCATGTCGGCGCCGCCGATCGGGATGATGATCAGCACGCCGAGCACGAAGGCGATGGCCAGCATCACCAGGAACGGCAGCCAGTCCTGCGTCATGAAGAACGCGATGCCGAAGCCGACCATCGCGACCGCCAGCGCCAGGTTCAGCATGTGCTGGCCGGGGAAGACCACTGGCGCGCCCTGGAACAGGCGGAACTTGTAGCGCCCGGCCAGCTTGCCGAAGGCGATCACCGAACCGGAGAACGTGATGGCGCCGACGAAGCAGCCGATGAACAGCTCGATGCGGTTGCCAGTCGGGATCTCATGCGAGCCCGCGGGTGCGATGCCAAACGCCGAAGGCTCCGCCACGGCGGCCACGGCGATGAACACCGCGGCAAGGCCGATCAGCGAGTGCATCGCCGCGACCAGTTCGGGCATCTTGGTCATCTCGACCTTCTTCGCCACATAGGCGCCGACGCCGCCGCCCACCACCAGGGCGCCGAATATCAGCGCCAGGCCCGAGCCGACCGAGGACTGCGCCGTGCCGGCGGCCAGGAACTCGTTCTTGAGCTTGATGATCAGCACCAGCGTGGTGACCACGGCAATGGCCATGCCGATCATGCCGAAGGCATTGCCCTTGCGGGCCGAAGCCGGATGCGAAAGTCCCTTGAGCGCCTGGATGAAGCAGACCGAGGCGACCAGGTAGAGCAGGGTGACAAGGTTCATGCTGACGAGTTCGGTCATCACGCACCCCCCTTGGCGCCGGCCTTGGCCTTGGGCTCTTTCTTCTTGAACATCTCCAGCATGCGCTGGGTCACCAGGAAGCCGCCGAACACGTTTACGGCGGCGAGAGCGACTGCCAGCGTGCCCATGATGCGGCCCGTGGCGCCCTCGGTGAGGCCGGCTGCCAGCATGGCGCCGACGATGATGATGGCCGAGATTGCATTGGTCACGGCCATCAGCGGGGTGTGCAGCGCGGGCGTTACCGTCCACACCACGTGGTAACCCACGTAGATTGCCAGCACAAAGATGATCAGGTTGATCACCGTGTGGTTCACCATCTCCATCGACTTCTCCTCCCTTGATTGAATCCTGGATGCCGCTTGCGTTGTCTGTATTGGAATGCGAACGACCGGGATGTCGCGGGCCCTTAAGGCGCCTGCGCCCGCACCGGTGCCAGCGTTGCCGCCGCCGCGCCCGGGGCCTGGAACACACGGGCCCAGTCGCGCTTCATGCTCACCACGGTCCAGCCGCGTTCCGCCGCGGCTTTCAGCGACGCGCCGTCGTTTTCCGCATATGCGGATTCGCGCTCGGCGTCGTCATGGTTGACGAGCAGCTGGAACGACGGCCCCTTGCGCGCCTGCGAGTACGACAGCATGGCGATATCGCCCTTGCCGCCGACATTGCCGGCCGCGAACACCGGCCGCTTGCCGATCTGCAGCGCAATGTTGACCGGCTTCATCTGCTTGTCGTTGAAGCTTTCGATCTTCGGCTCGCGCCAGATTTCGTTGTCGCGGCCGTTTTCGCGGAATTGCGCGGCAAGCCGGGAGCCGATGACCTGTTGCGGAGGAATGCCGTAGTACGACTGCGACACGGCGCGCATGAAGTCGGTCGTGCCGCCCGAGCAGATCCAGGTCTGGTAGCCATGGGCGCGCAGCAATGCCAGCACTTCCAGCATTGGCTGGTAGGTGCCTTCGCGCAGCGGCGCTTTGGATTTCGGGTGGCGCGCATTGGCGAAGTAGCGCCGCGCGTCTTCCTGGAAGGCGTCGAGCGATGTGTTGCCGTAAAGCTCGTTGAGCAGGCGCACGGCGCCTGCCTCCCCGGTCGATTTGAAATAGGCCGCGGGGTCGGCCAGGAATTCCTTGTAGGGCGATCGACCGGCCAGTGCCGGTTCGGCCCGCGCGCGCTCCTGCGCGCGGCTGACCACGAACAGCAGCTCCACCACCGGGTCTTCGCGCCACAGCGTGCCGTCGTTGTCGAACACGGCGATGCGGTCTTCGGGCGCGACAAATTCAGGGCTGCCCGGCGTGGTGGTCTTGCTGACGAAATTCAGGATGGACTGCTTGGCCGCCCCGTCGCGCCATGCGGGCAAGGGGTCGAGCAGCCTGGGGCCGCTTGCGGCGGCAGCGCTTGCGGCACTGGACGAGCTGCCGCCCGATGTCCCGCACGCCGCGCACAAGGCCAGCAGGCCGATGCCGGCCGCCTGCGCGAACCGCATGCCAAGGCGGGCACGCCACGGTGCCGCCCTCGCTACGGAATTCCGACACAGGCTGGCCGTCATGGGCTTACACCTTCTTGATTTCCTTGATGCCGTTCTTCTCGTCGACCAGGATGATCTTCGGCTTGTACGTGGCGATCTGCTCTTCGGTCATCGGCGCGTAAGTGCAGATGATCAGATGGTCGCCGATATGCGCGCGGCGCGCGGCGGCGCCGTTGAGCGAGATCTCGCCGCTGCCGCGCCGGCCCTTGATGATGTAGGTGGAGAAGCGTTCGCCGTTCTGCACGTTGTACAGGTCGATCTTCTCGAACTCCTTCATGTCGGCAGCTTCGAGCAGGTCCTCATCGATGCCGCACGAACCCTCGTAGTGGAGGTCCGCCTGCGTCACGGTGACGCGGTGGAGCTTGGCGCGGAGCATGATGCGTTGCATGGGTGATACGTCCTTATATTGATGCGGAATGCAGCCGGCGCCCGCGGGCGCCGGGAAGACTCACGCCGCCTTGCGCACGACTTCGCCGCTGTTGCACATCAGGCAGGCTGCGACGATGTCGTCTTCGAGGTTCAGCGCGAACTGGCCTTCCTTGTCGATGACCAGCTTGAGGAAATCCAGCACGTTGCGGGCATAGAGCGCCGAGGCGTCGGCCGCCACCATGCTGGCGAGGTTGGTGTGCCCGATCAGGGTGACGCCATGGCGCTCGACCACTTCGTCGGCTACGGTCAGCGGGCAGTTGCCGCCTTGCGCGGCGGCCAGGTCGACCACGACCGAGCCGGGCTTCATCTGCTGCACGGTCGTTTCCTGCAGCAGCACGGGTGCCTTGCGGCCCGGGATTAGCGCGGTGGTGATGATGATGTCAGCCTGCTTGGCGCGCTCGTGCACCAGTTCTGCCTGGCGGCGCATCCAGTCCGGCGGCATCGGGCGGGCATAGCCGCCGACGCCTTGGGCAATTTCGCGTTCTTCGTCG
Source organism: Cupriavidus sp. C2SS-8b (assembly GCF_057073745.1). Classification (NCBI taxonomy): domain Bacteria; kingdom Pseudomonadati; phylum Pseudomonadota; class Betaproteobacteria; order Burkholderiales; family Burkholderiaceae; genus Cupriavidus; species Cupriavidus sp. C2SS-8b. Next base: position 2,946,371 of record NZ_CP172716.1, on the reverse strand, counting down.
GTGATGAACGGCACGTCCAGGAACTTGCCGCCGAGCGATTCGATCTGTTCCTTCACGGCCGGGCGCACGTCGGAGGCCTCGATCACCGCGCCCAGGCGCTTGGCCGTGGCGATGGCCTGCAGCCCAGCCACGCCGGCGCCAAGGATCAATACGCGCGCCGCCTTGACGGTGCCCGCGGCGGTCATCAGCATCGGCATGAAGCGCTGGTAATGGTGCGCGGCAATCAGCACGGCCTTGTAGCCGGCGATATTGGCCTGCGAGGAGAGCACGTCCATGCTCTGCGCGCGCGTGGTGCGGGGCGCGGCTTCGAGCGCGAAGGCGGTGATCGATGCCGCCGCCATGCGCGCATTGTTCTCGACATCGAACGGATTGAGCATGCCCACCAGCACCGAGCCCGGCTTCATCTGGGCCAGCTCCTCGGCTTCCGGCGCGCGCACCTTCAGCACCAGGCTGGCGCCAAGCGCCTCGGCGGCGCTGCCGATGGTGGCGCCGACGGCCTCGTAGGCGCTGTCGGGCTGGCTGGCCCGTACGCCGGCACCCGCCTGCACCACGACCTTGTGGCCCTGGGCGACATACTTCTTGACGGTTTCAGGGGTGGCGGCGACACGCGTCTCGCCGGCCCGCGTCTCCTGCGGGATGCCGATGTACATCGTCAATTTCTCCTTTGCTGGCGTCATATCTGATGGGCGGGCCGACGTCTGGCCCGTTGCGCGCCAACGGTTGTTGACACCCGCAGCGCACAATTTTTCACGCAGCTTACAGGAATCTGACCATTGTTGGTGACTGATCGGTCGGGTATTGGAAGGGGGGCAGCGAGACGGTTCGGACCGCCCCCGCCGCGGTGCACAATGCCCGCGCAACCGGTAAAATGCCGAATTGCCTAAAAAATGTGCATCATGCCACGTGACTGGAATGCCAGCGTGACGGTTGCCGCGGTCATCGAGCGCGGCGGGCGGTTCCTGCTGGTGGAAGAAGAAACCCGTGACGGCCTGCGGCTGAACCAGCCGGCGGGCCACCTGGATCCCGGCGAAAGCCTGATCCGCGCCGTCATCCGCGAAACGCTGGAGGAGACCGCGCACACCTTCGAGCCACGCGCGCTGCTGGGCTGCTACATGGGCCGCGCGGCGTCGTCGCGCACCGATTCAGATGTGACCTATGTGCGCTTTGCCTTCACCGGCGACCTCGGCTCGCTCGACGCGGGCCGCCAGCTCGATACCGGCATCGTGCGCACCGTTTGGATGAGCGCCGACGAGATCCGCGCCTGCCCCGAGCGCCACCGCACGCCGCTGGTGCTGGCCTGCATCGACGACTATCTGGCCGGCAAGCGCTTTGCGCTCGATGCGCTTTACACGCACCCGTCCGTGCTGGCCACCGGAGACGCATTGTGAGCGGCAAGCGGGTCGTGGTCGGCATGTCGGGCGGGGTCGATTCGTCGGTGACCGCGTGGCTGCTCAAGCAGCAGGGCTATGAGGTCATCGGCCTGTTCATGAAGAACTGGGAAGACGACGACGACAGCGAATACTGCTCCACGCGGCAGGACTGGCTCGACGTGGTGTCGGTGGCCGACCTGATCGGCGTGGACGTCGAGGCCGTGAACTTTGCCGCCGAGTACAAGGACCGCGTGTTCGCGGATTTCCTGCGCGAGTATTCCGCTGGGCGCACGCCGAACCCCGACGTGCTGTGCAATGCCGAGATCAAGTTCAAGGCCTTTCTCGACCACGCCATGTCGCTGGGCGCGGAAACCATCGCCACGGGCCACTATGCGCGCGTGCGGCAGAACGCGGCGGGCCGTTTCGAGCTGCTCAAGGCGGTGGACCACACCAAGGACCAGAGCTACTTCCTGCATCGCCTGAACCAGGCGCAGCTTTCGCGCACGCTGTTCCCGCTGGGCGAGATGCCGAAGACGCGCGTGCGCGAGATCGCCGCCGAGATCGGCCTGCCCAACGCGAAGAAGAAGGACTCGACCGGCATCTGCTTTATCGGCGAGCGGCCGTTCCGCGATTTCCTGAACCGCTACCTTCCGACCAAGCCGGGGCCGATGAAGACGCCCGATGGCAAGGTGGTTGGCGAGCATATCGGGCTGGCCTTCTACACGCTCGGGCAGCGCAAGGGCATCGGCCTGGGCGGCAGCCGCGACGGCAACGGCGACGCGTGGTATGTGGCGCGCAAGGACATGGCCAGCAATACGCTGTATGTCGTGCAGGGCCACGATCATCCGTGGCTGCTCACGCCCACGCTGGCCGCGGCTGACCTGTCCTGGGTGGCGGGCGAGCCGCCTGCTGCCGGTGCCGCCATGGCGGCGAAGACGCGCTACCGCCAGAGCGATGCGCCGTGCGTGGTCGATGGGGTCGATGGCGACACGCTCAGTCTCGCGTTTGCCGAGGCGCAGTGGGCGGTGACGCCGGGCCAGTCGGCGGTGCTGTATGACGGCGATGTCTGCCTGGGCGGCGGCATTATCCAGTCGGCGCAGTAACCTGAAAGCGAAAAACGCTCGCGCATGCGAGCGTTTTTCGCTGGCGCCATGATCAGACCGCCGGTGGTTCCGTGTCGATGAACGACTGGCGCTTGGCGAGTTTCTCGTGGTACGCCGCCAGGTTCGGATGGCGCTCGCGCCAGTGGATTTCCGGGAAGCGGAAGTCCAGGTAGGACAGCGCACAGCCCACGGCCACGTCGGCGAGCGAATAGTGGTTGCCGCTGCACCACGGGCGATCGGCCAGGTCGTTCGACATGGCGGCCAGTGCGGCGTCAATCTTGCCAAGCTGGCGCTGCACCCAGCGCTCGCTGCGCTCGTGCGGTTCGCGCTGGGTGTTTTCCAGGCGCGCCAGCAGCGCGGCATCGAGCAGGCCATCGGCCAGCGCTTCCCAGCAATGCACTTCCAGGCGTTCGCGGCCGCCTTGCGGAATCAGGCGGCTGACCGGCGTCAGCGTGTCGACGTATTCGACAATCACGCGCGAGTCGTAGATCGAGGTGCCGTCCTCCATGACCAGGCAGGGCACCTTGCCGAGCGGATTGTATTGGCCGATCACCGTATCGGATGACCAGACGTTCTCTTCGATCAACTGGTAGTCGATCTTCTTTTCCGCCATCACTACGCGCACCTTGCGCGCGTAGGGACTGGTCTGGGACGCGAACAGCTTCATTTTCTCCCCTCGAGCTTGTTATGAAGTGCATCGACGCTCGGCGGCAAGCGGCGCAGGAGCCCCTGGCTTTCAGCGCTTGCCCGATGCACTTCATAACAGGCTAATGGAACGGCGAGCGCGAGTATACCCGCGCCGCATGGCGAACGAGGTCTCCCGCACGGATGCCCCATGGCCATGCTATAGCGTTGCCCCGGGACGGCGGCATGGGTGGTAAAATCGCCCGTTGCGCGGCGCCGGTCCGTCAGCGCCGTTCGCTGCGGAATTCGCGCGGTGCGGCGCATCGGCCGCTTGCCAGTTGCCCGCGGGGTGTCCCCCACGCCTGGCGCGCCTGCGATCCATCCCGTACTCGCCCTCATTTTTCCCCGGTTGCCAGCATGTCCACCTCTTCGCTTTCGCCGCTCACCGCCCTGTCCCCCATCGATGGCCGCTATGCCTCCAAGGCCGATGCGCTGCGCGAATGGCTGTCCGAAGCGGCCTTCATGCGCAACCGCGTCAAGGTCGAAGTGCACTGGCTGATCGCACTGGCGCAGGCCGGCCTCCCCGATATGCCGAAATTCTCCGCAGCCTCGGAAGCCGCGCTGCTGGCGCTGGTCGATAACTTCTCCGAAGCCGATGCGGCCCGCATCAAGGAAATCGAAGCCGTCACCAACCACGACGTCAAGGCGGTCGAGTACTGGCTCAAGGAGCAGGTCAAGGGCAACGCCGAGCTGGAAGCGGCCAGCGAGTTTATCCACTTCGCCTGCACCTCGGAAGACATCAACAACACCTCGCACGGCATGATGCTCAAGGGTGCCCGTGAAGGCGTGGTGGTGCCGGCGCTCAAGCGCGTGCAGGCCCGCCTGGTGGAACTGGCCAAGGCCAACGCCGCCCAGCCGATGCTGTCGCGCACCCACGGCCAGCCGGCCAGCCCGACCACGCTCGGCAAGGAAATGGCCAACGTGGCCGCGCGCCTGGCGCGCGCCATCGAACGCATCGAGCGCGTGGAGCTGCTCGGCAAGATGAACGGCGCCGTGGGCAACTACAACGCGCACCTGTCGGCCTACCCGACCTTCGATTGGGAAGCGTTTTCGAAGCAGGTCATCGAAACCCGCCTGGGCCTGACCTTCAACCCGTACACCATCCAGATCGAACCGCACGACTACATGGCCGAGCTGTTCGACGCCGTGGCGCGTGCCAACACCATCCTGCTCGACCTGAACCGCGACATCTGGGGCTATATCTCGGTCGGCTACTTCAAGCAGAAGACCAAGGCCGGCGAGATCGGCTCGTCGACCATGCCGCACAAGGTCAACCCGATCGACTTCGAGAACTCCGAAGGCAATCTGGGCCTGGCCAACGCATTGCTGCGCCACCTGTCGGAGAAGCTGCCGGTGTCGCGCTGGCAGCGTGACCTGACCGATTCGACCGTGCTGCGCAATATCGGCGTGGCCTTCGGCTACGGCCTGCTGGCCTACGAGGCCTGCCTGCGTGGCCTGGGCAAGCTGGAAACCAACCCGGAACGCCTCAACGAAGACCTCGACAACTGCTGGGAAGTGCTGGCCGAGCCGGTGCAGACCGTAATGCGCCGCTTCGGCGTGCCCAACCCGTACGAGCAGCTCAAGGAGCTGACCCGCGGCAAGGGCATCTCGCGCGAGGCGCTGCAGACGTTCATCACCGGCCTGGCCATTCCGCAGGACGCCAAGGACCTGCTGCTGGCCATGACGCCGGCGAGCTACATCGGCAAGGCTATCGTTCTGGCCGAGCGGATCTGACGCGCCTCCCCGCTTGAAGCAAAAAAGCCACCCGATCGGGTGGCTTTTTTTGCTTGTTTCGATGGGAACGGTGGGGACGCACCCAGCGACAGAATGCCACTTCAAATCATTTGAATAACTTAATTAAGGACTGTCCTGCATGCGCGCACACTCCGCCGCAATAATGCGAGAATCTGAAGCGCGGGGCCACATTTCCCGTTGCAGACTTGCCCAAAGATTGTGAAATGCCCGCGACAAGGGCTGAGGAATTTGATGCGTTCGAACGCTACTGCTACCGGCTACGGTGCCACGGCCATCGGCCTGCACTGGATCATTGCCTTGCTGATCTTCGCCGCCTTCGGGCTCGGCTGGTACATGACCGGCATCCCCGGGCTGACGCCGACCAAGCTCAAGCTGTTCTCGTGGCATAAATGGCTCGGCGTGACCGTGTTCATCATCGCCGTGCTGCGCGTGCTCTGGCGCGCCACCCATGCCGCGCCACCGGTCGCCCCGGGCACGCCGGCATGGCAGGCCAAGGCCGCCGCGGGCGCCCACCACCTGCTTTACATGCTGATCATCGTGGTGCCGGTCACCGGTTACCTGTACAGCATGGCAGCTGGCGTGCCCGTGGTCTACCTGGGCCTGTGGAAAATGCCGGTGCTGATCGAGACCAATGAAGAGCTCAAGGCCGTCTTCAAGGTCGCGCATGTCGCGCTGAACTACCTGATGGCGGGCGTGGTGGCGGTGCACGCGGCCGCTGCCATCAAGCACCAGGTCGTCGATCGCGACGGCACGCTTGGCCGCATGCTGCCGTTCCTGCGCTAGGCCTCGCGACCGGAGCAGGTCGCTCCGGTCGTTGCTGTTCGGGAAATCCCATTTCGGTTCTGATGCGCGGCGCAGGGCGCCGCCCACTGACAGGAGTCATTGATGAAACGCATTCCCCGCCCCGGTTCGCTGCTGCTGGCCGCCGTGCTGGCCACCACCGGAGTCGCCGCCAACCTTGCCTGGGCGCAGATCGATACGGCCAAGAGCTCGGTGACCGCGGTGGCGCGCCAGATCGGCGTGCCCATGGAAGGCAAGTTCAAGAAGTTTGACGCCAACGTCGACTTCGATCCCGCCAAGCTAGCGACGTCGTCGGCCAAAGTCGAGATCGACGTGGCGAGCTTCGAGATCGCCGACGCCGAGACCACCAAGGAAGTGAAGGGCAAGGACTGGTTCGACGCGGCGAAGTACCCGAAGGCCGTGTTCCAGTCCACCAGCATCAAGAACGGCACGCCGGGCAAGTACGAGGTGGCCGGCAAGCTCACCATCAAGGGCAAAACCCAGGACATCGTCATCCCGGCCACGTATCGCCAGGACGGCGCTGCCCAGGTGTTCGAAGGCGTGCTGCCGATCAAGCGCACGGCCTTCAATATCGGCGACGGCGAATGGAAGGATACTTCCGTGGTCGCCGACGACGTGCAGATCAAGTTCCGTATCGTGACGGCAGCAAAGAAGTGAAGCCCGGCTGCGCCGGTCTTCTCGAACTGAACAGCTGTTGCCATTCCCGTTGATGTTCCTCTCCAACCTTTTGTCGGGAGATCCCATGAAACTGCGTACCCTCATGACCGCCGTGGCGGCCGTTGCTGCAACCGCCGCCTTCGGCGTGGCTTCGGCCAACACCGTGACCTATAACCTCGATCCGACCCACACTTACCCGAGCTTCGAGGCTGACCACCTTGGCGGCCTGTCGACCTGGCGCGGCAAGTTCGACAAGTCCACCGGCGTTGTCACGCTGGATCGCGTCGCCAAGAGCGGCACGGTGGAGGTCAAGATCGACCCGGCCTCGATCGATTTCGGCAATGCCAAGCTGAACCAGCACGCCAAGAGCCCGGACATGTTCGATGTCGAGGCCTTCCCGGAAGCCAGCTACAAGGGCAAGTTCAGCAAGTTCAAGGGCGACGTCCCGACCGAAGTGGACGGCGTGCTGACCCTGCGCGGCGTGTCCAAGCCGGTCAAGCTGGAAATCCGCGACTTCAAGTGCATCCAGCACCCGATGCTCAAGCGCGAGGCTTGCGGCGCCGACGCGGTTGGCCAGTTCAACCGTGCCGACTTCGGTCTCGACTATGGCGTGAAGATGGGCTTCAACCCGCAGGTCAAGCTGGCGATCCAGGTCGAAGGCGTCCGCGCGGAGTAATGCCTGGGGCGCTGCAGCCCAATTTGAGAAGGCCGGCCTTGCCGGCCTTTTTTATTTGCCGCATGCATGCCCACACATGTACTGGGGAGTAGGGGGGCGTTTCATCCACTTGGTTGTATGGGCCGCTCTTGCCACAGTACAATGACCCGCAGCAAATTGTCTTGAATCAGATTCTTCCCGATCCAGGCAGGAAACCGGGGCGCGAACCTCCGGTGACCAAGCCTCCAACAGGCATTCGCGCACCCGACATGAGCATTCGCTGTACATTCCGAAAACGGTAGCCGTCTCCGCGACCCTGTCGCCCTTCCTGTGCTGTACCTGGCCACCCGGTCCGTCCGGCTGCATGGCCTCCAGCCTTTCTCGGATTTCCCTGGCGTAATACCGTGTATTCAAAAACGCAAATCGATCCGGTAGTCAGCTTTCGCAACTCGCAGGGCGAGCAGGTGCGGGGCACGATCATCAATCTCCAGAGAAAAGCTCTGGTGATGGAAATCTACAATCCGTATTCGATCGTGCAGGTCAGCGAGGTGCTGAGCGAACTCAGTGTGCGGATGGGGGCAAAGAACGCCTACCTTGGCAAGGCCGTGGTCATGAGCTTGGTGAATACCGGCCTGACCGCGGTGGTGTCGCTGACGCTGATCGACGAATGGCGGGAGCTCACCGACCTGAACAACGAGCCCAAATCGGTCGCCCGAGAGGCCGAGCTGTTCGTACAGGACTGGGACGCGCGCTTCAACATCCGGCGCGATTACCAGATCGTGGTCAACGAGATGCGTGCGTTCCTTTCCGAAGTGTCGCGCTGGGTGGAGCAGGTCGACCTGACTGAGTCGCTGCCCAAAGTGGATGGCCGTCTGCGCGAAGACGTGTTCTACGAACTCGCCACGCCGATCATGGGCCGCACCAAGCGCTATCTCGACTGGCTCGAGGAAGAGGCGCAGCGCGTCGATCCGGAAATCGCCCCGGTGCACCGCACCTACGCCCAGGCGGCGCTGCATCCGCTGTTGCTGCGTGCGCCATTCGTTTACCGGACCTTCACCAAGCCGCTCGGCTACGCGGGCGACTACGAGATGGTGAACCAGATCCTGGGCGATCCGCAGCAGGGGCCCACCACCTACTTCCAGATCGTCAACACCGCTTTTCTCAAGGCGGCGGTGGCCACGGCCCACCGCAACCGTATCGACCTGCTGATCAATTTTCTGACGCTCCAGGCCGAGCGGGCCAGGCAGGCCGCGCGGCCGTTCCGCGTGCTGAACGTGGGGTGCGGCCCGGCCTTCGAGATCCAGCGCTTTGTCCGTGAATACGAGCACCCGGAAATGCTGTCGTTTCAGCTCGTCGACTTCAGCGAAGAGACCCTCGAATACACCAAGGCTTCGATCGAGAGCGCCGCCGCGCAGGCGGGCCACAAGGTCTCCGTGGAGATGGTTCACCAGTCAGTGCATGAACTGCTCAAGCGGCGCATCGCCCCGGACGATCTCGATGCCCGGGAGTTCGATGCCGTCTATTGCGCGGGCCTCTTCGACTACCTTTCCGACAAGGTATGTTCGCGGTTGCTGTCGTACTTTGCATCGCGCACCCGGTTAGGCGGGCAGTTGCTCGTCACCAACGTGCATGCGGACAATCCGGAGAAGTTCGGCATGGAGCACCTGCTCGAGTGGTACCTGATCTATCGGGACGGCGCGGGCATGGCGGCGCTGCTGCCCGAGAACTCGCGCGAGCACCGCATCTATGTCGATGACACCGGCGTCAACGTGTTTGCCGAAGCGACCATTCAATGAGGCACTGACGTGCACCTGCGCCAGTCCGCTGGCTGCGACGGTGTACCACCGGACCAGGTCATGAGTACGAACCAACTATATGCGGGCTACCAGTCCGAATTGGCCGATTTTCGCCTCGCGTTCAGCCGCGGCGGCGCCTATACCGCCATCGTGCTCGTTCTGCTTGGGGTAGGGCTGGACTACGGTCAGTACCCGCAGCAGCAACTCGCGTTCGGGCTCGCGCGCGTGGTGGTGTCGCTGCTGATTGCCGGCGTGGTGGTCGCGCTGTACAGCGCAGCGGGGCGGCGTTTTGCGCCGTGGCTCACGCTGACCTGGCTGCTGCTGCCGCAGGTCATGATCGCGTGGATGATTTCGCAGACCGAGGGCGTGGAATCGCCGTACTACGTGGGGCTCAACCTCGCGATCTTCGCCTCGGGCATCGCGCTGCCATTCGGGCTGTGGCAGAACCTGGTGTTCGGCATTCTCTCGTACCTGCTGTATGCGCTGGCTTGCCTGCTGCATCCCGGCGGCATCGAGCCGATGGGGGCCTTTATCGCCAATTCGCTGTTCCTGCTGTTCGCCGCGGCGGCCAGCGGGGTCTATACCTTCTTCAACGAGCGCGCGCGCTTCATGCTGTTCCGGCTCAAGGACGAGGTGGCCGAAAAGAACGCCGAGCTGGAAGTCATCAACCGCAAGCTCGTCGACATCAAGGGCCAGATGCTGCAGCAGGAAAAGATGGCGGCCATCGGTACGCTCGCCGCAGGCCTGCTGCATGAGGTGAACAATCCGGTCAACTTTTGCCTGATGGCCATCGAGGTGGCCATGGAAGAGCCGCAGGCCAAGGAAAATCCGTCGCTGGAGGAATGCCTGGTCGATGCCAAGCAGGGCATGCAGCGCATCCAGCATATCGTGTCGGACCTGAAGACCTTCGCCTACCGCAAGCCCGGGGCCGAGGTCGAAGGCACGCCGTTCCTGTTCGAGAAGGCGCTCGATTCCTCGATCCGCCTCACGGCCCACGAGCTGCGCGGCGTCAAGATGACGCGCGAACTGCCCGACGACACGCTGGTGCTCGGCGACGAAGCGGCCGTCATCGGCGTGCTGATCAACCTGTTCTCCAATGCCGCGCTGGCGATGCGCAAGGCAGGCACGGTGGCGCCGGCCATCCATACCACGATCCGTTGGGTCGAAAGCCGCCTGCATGTGCGAGTCCAGGACAACGGCCCGGGCATTGCGCCGGAGAACCTGGCGCGCGTGTTCGAGCCGTTCTTTACGACGCGCGACGTAGGGCAGGGGCTGGGGCTGGGCCTGTCGATCAGCTATGCGGTGATCGAGCGGCACGGCGGCCAGCTGTTTGTCGAGAGCGAATTCGGCAAGTGGGCTGCCTTCAGTTTCGACCTGCCGCGCGCGGAGTGATCTGGCCATGAGCGAAGTCCAGCAGGCACGGCCGACCGTGCTCTACGTCGACGATGAAGACATGGCGCTCAAGTACTTTGCGCGCGCCGTGGGCAACGAGTATGAAGTCCTGACCGCCGCCGGCGCCGATGAGGCGATCGACATCCTGCGTGGCGCCGGCACGCGCACGGCCATCCTGGTGACCGATTTCCGCATGCCGGGACGCGATGGCGGCGACCTGTTGCGCCAGGTGGCCGAGGAATTCCCGCAGATCGTCCGCATTCTCGTCACGGCGTATGCCGACAAGGACGTGCTGCTGCAGACCGTCAACAGCGGCGAAGTGTTCCGCATCCTGGAAAAGCCACTGAGCGTCGGCGATGTGCGCAACGTCCTGCGCCTGGCCGTGGAGCGCTCTCGCGAGCGGGCCCTGCGGCAGCAGCGGCTGATGGCGATCGACGAAACGCTGGCCTTCCTGGCCCACGAGCTGAATACGCCGCTCGCGGCCATTGCCAATTTCGCACGCGGCATCGAGGGGCGCGTGACGGCCGAATACACCGCGCAGCGCCAGGGCGAGATCGGCCAGGCCGCCAGCGCCATGCGTGACAACGCCCAGTATTGCCTGGCGGTGCTGTCATCGTTCCTGCAATCGGTGCGCAGCAGTGCGGGCAGTACGCCGGCGCGGCAGGAGCCGGGCACGGAAGTGAGCGCGGGCGCGCTGGTCGCGTCGCTGCTCGATAGCTATCCGTTCAATGCCGACCAGCGCAACTGGGTCCAGGTGGAGATGCACGGCGATTTTCCCGTGCAGACGCTGCCCAACTGCGTGGCGCTGGTGCTTTCCTCGGTCATGAGCAATGCACTGCGGGCGCTTGGCGACGTCGGCGCGCCCCTGCTGCGCTTTGTCGTGGTGTCGAAGCCGCGGCAGGAGATCCGCATCTGCGACAACGGCCCCGGGATTCCGCCCGAGGTGATGGAGCGCCTGCTCGTGGACCCCGTCACCACCCACGCGGGGGCCGGCGGCAGCGGCCTCGGCATGATTTTCTGCAACCGCGTCATGCAGTCGTTTGGCGGCGGCATCCGGATCGCCTCAGCCTCCGGAGCCGGCACGACCGTGACGCTGGACTTCCCAAATTTCAAGAATCGAATGAACAGGAGTGACCGATGAACGAACCGAATGCCACCCAGGCACCACCCCCGGCGATTCTGTTCGTCGACGACGAAGCCACGGCCGTCAAATATTTCCAGCGCGCGATCGGCGCGCTGGCCCCTGTGGTGACCGCCGGCTCGGTGGAGGAAGGCAAGGCACTGCTCGAAGCGCACGCCGACAGCCTCGCGGTACTGGTGTCCGACCAGCGCATGCCGGGCGAGTATGGCAACGAGCTGCTGCGCCATGCGCGCGAGCGCTATCCGCATATCGTGCGGATCCTGACCACCGCGTATTCGGAACTGGACCAGACCGTCGAGGCCGTCAACCAGGGGCAGATCCACCGCTACATCAAGAAGCCGTGGGATATCACCGCACTGCGGATGGAACTGAAGCAGGCTTTGGAGATGGCCGGCCTGCGCAAGGAGCGCGACCAGCTCGTGCGCGAAAAGCTGAGCGTGCTGCAGACCCAGACCGTGGCGACGCGCATCGGCATGATCCACGCGCTGTGCGCGAGCCTGATCGGCCCGGGCCGCTTCCAACCCGTCGAGACCTACCTGGCCGGCACGGAACTGGGCGGCGCGCGCAATGCCGAACCCGACTGGCAGCGCATGGACTATGCCGACCTGGTGGGCGCCGAGAGCGAGCGCAGCGGCACCTTCGGCCATGCCGTGGGGACGCAGCTGGCGGCCTTGCGCACGCGCCATGCCGGGCGCGGCGCCGCCGACGCGCTGCAGGTCGTGGCCGAGGCGCAGGGCGACAGCACTGTGCGACGCGAAGGCGAGACGGTGGTATGGACCGCACCGTCCGCGCTCAGCGAATTCCTGGCCAAGCCGGTGGGCGAGGCGGTTTCGGCACAGCATGCGGCGTGGCTGGCCAGCCTGCTGTGGCTCGAAGAAGCCGGCGGCGCGCTGCAGTTCACGCGCGAAGGCGAGACCATTGCCTGCCGCGCCGGCACACGCACGGCCAGCTTTTCGACGGACCGGCTGGCGATCTGGATCGAGCGGTTTTCGGAACGGGGGTGAGCGGCCATCCTGGTCGGGCAACCTTGATTCAGGCAACAAAAAAGCGCACCAAAAGGTGCGCTTTTTTTCCTCCAGCGTCAGATATCAGGCCTGCGCGCCGTAGTTCGGATCATCGCGATCCGTGCCTCCAGCCTTCTTGTCCCCCTTGACCAGGTCTTCGCGCTTGACGCCAAACCACATGGCCAGCGCCGCGGCAACGAACACCGACGAGTAGATACCGAACAGGATACCGACCGTCAGCGCCAGGGCGAAGTAGTGCAATGTGGGGCCGCCGAAGAAGAACATCGACAGCACCATCATTTCGGTCGAGCCGTGGGTGATGATGGTCCGCGACATCGTGCTGGTGATCGCGTGGTCGATGACCTCATGCGTGGTCATCTTGCGGTACTTGCGGAAGGCCTCGCGGATCCGGTCGAAGATCACGACCGATTCGTTCACCGAGTAGCCGAGCACCGCCAGGATGGCCGCCAGCACCGACAGCGAGAATTCCCACTGGAAGAACGCGAAGAAGCCCAGGATGATCACCACGTCGTGCAGGTTGGCGATGATGCCCGCCACCGCGAACTTCCACTCGAAGCGGAACGACAGGTAGATCACGATGCCGATCACCACGCACAGCAAGGCCAGCAGGCCGTCGGTGGCCAGTTCCTTGCCGACCTGCGGGCCGACGAACTCCACGCGTTGCAGCTTGACGTCAGGTGTGGCCACCTGCAGTGCGCCCATGACCTGCTCGCTCTGCTGCGCGGAAGTGACGGGCTTGCCGTCCGGGCCCTTCTGCAGCGGCAGGCGGATCATCACGTCGCGCGAGGTGCCGAAGTTCTGCACCTGCACGTCGCTATAGCCGAGCTTGCCCACCTGGCCGCGGATCTTTTCGAGGTCGGCCGCCTGCTGGTAGTTGACCTCCATCACCGTGCCGCCGGTGAACTCGATCGACAGGTGCAGGCCCTTGTGCCACAGGAAGAATACGGCCGCGGCAAACGTCAGGAAGGACACCACGTTGAAGATCAACGCGTGCTTCATGAACGGAATGTCGCGCCGGATGCGGAAAAATTCCATGATGTTGTCCTGATGTATCCGTGCTTACTTGGCGACCGGGGTGTCCGCACCCGGCTTCCAGATCTGGCCGATGGCCACGCTCTGCAGCTTCTTCTTGCGGCCGTACCAGAGGTTGACCAGGCCGCGGTTGAAGAACACCGCCGAGAACATCGAGGTCAGGATGCCCAGGCAGTGCACCACGGCAAAGCCGCGCACCGGACCGGAGCCGAAGGCCAGCAGCGCCAGGCCCGCGATCAGCGTGGTCACGTTGGAGTCCAGGATGGTGGCCCAGGCGCGCTCGAAGCCGACGGCGATCGCCATCTGCGGCGAGGCGCCCCCGCGCAGTTCCTCGCGGATACGCTCGTTGATCAGCACGTTGGCGTCGATGGCCATGCCCAGCACCAGCGCGATCGCGGCAATGCCCGGCAGCGTCAGCGTGGCCTGCAGCATCGACAGCACCGCAATCAGCAGCAGCAGGTTGATGCCCAGCGCCGCCACCGAGAACACGCCGAACAGCATGTAGTACAGCACCATGAACACGGCGATGGCGCCGAAGCCATAGGCGACCGAGTCAAAGCCCTTCTGGATGTTGTCCGCGCCCAGCGACGGACCGATGGTGCGCTCCTCGATGATTTCCATCGGCGCGGCCAGCGAACCGGCGCGCAGCAGCAGGGCCAGGTCGTTGGCGGCTTCGGTCGAGTAGGAGCCGGTGATCTGGAAGCTCGAACCGAGTTCGGACTGGATCGTCGCCACGGTCAGGACTTCGCCCTTGCCCTTTTCGAACAGCACGATGCCCATGGGCTTGCCGATGTTCTCGCGCGAGACGTCGCGCAGCACGCGGCCGCCCTGGGCGTCGAGCTTGATGTTGACCGACGGCCGCTGGTTCTGGTCGAAGCCGGCCGACGCGCTTTCGATGCGGTCGCCGGTGAAGATCACCTGCTTGCGCAGGATCACCGGGGCGCCGTTGCCTTGCGTGAACAGTTCGTCGCCAAACGGCACCGGGTCGCCCGGGCGCGGGTTGCGCGGCGCGTCGGGATCGGCCAGGCGGGCTTCCAGCGTGGCGGTACGGCCGATGATGTCCTTGGCCTTGGCGGTGTCCTGCACGCCGGGCAGCTGCACCACGATACGGTCGGCGCCTTGCTGCTGGATCACGGGCTCGGCCACGCCAAGCTCGTTCACGCGGTTGTGCAGGGTCGTGATGTTCTGCTTGACGGCGGCGTCCTGCACGGCCTTGCGGGCGGCTTCCGTAAAGGTGCCGACCACGTTGTTGCCGTCCATGGCGAAGGCGAGTTCGCGCAGGTTGTCGGCCAGGATGGCGCGCGCCTTGTTGGCGTCGTCGGCATTGCTGAAGCGCACGGTCAGCTTGTCGCCGTCGCGGTCGATGCCGCCGTGGCGAATATTCTTGTCGCGCAGCAGGGTACGGGCATCGCCCGAAAGGCTGTCGAGCTTCTTGTCGACGGCGCCCTTCATGTCGACCTGCAGCAGGAAGTGCACGCCGCCGCGCAGGTCCAGGCCCAGGTACATCGGCAGCGCGTGCATGGCGGTCAGCCAGCGCGGCGAGCCCGAGAGCAGGTTCAGCGCGACCACGTAGGTCGGGTCGGCCGCGTCGGGGTTGAGCGTGCGCGTCAGGACGTCCTTGGCCTTGAGCTGGTCGTCGGTGGTGCGAAAGCGCGCCTTGACCGAGCCGGACTGGCCCGAAACATCGAAGAACACGCCGTCAGGCTTGAGCTGGTTCTGGGCCAGGATCTCTTCCACATGCTTCTGCATGGAGAGGTCCACCTTGACCGTGGCCTTGCCGGAGGAGACCTGCACGGCGGGCGCCTCGCCGAAGAAATTCGGCAGCGTGTAGGTGATGCCGATGGCCAGGGCCACCAGGATCACGACATATTTCCAAAGCGGATAACGATTCATCTCTGGCCAGTCATTCTGCGGTTGGCGGATTCGCCGGGGGCCCCAGGGGCACGCCGGCGGGGCCGGACCGGTTGGCAAACAGCCGCCTGGCCGCCACGGGAAGGCCCATCAGGGGCCCACGGGCTGATCAGGCGGCTGCCAGGGCATGCGCATGCGGCATGCCGGAAAAGACAAAGGGCAGTGTCGCGAACGGGAATCAGAGCGACTTCAGCGAGCCCTTCGGCAGCACCGTGGTCACGGCGTTCTTCTGCACGGTGATTTCGGTGCCTGCGGCGATTTCCAGGCTGACGTACTGGTCGGTCACCTTGGTCACCTTGCCGAGGATGCCGCCGGCCGTGACGACTTCGTCGTTCTTGGCGAGGGCTTCCAGCATGGCCTTGCTTTCCTTCTGGCGCTTCATCTGCGGGCGGATCATGATGAACCACAGCACGCCGAACATCAGGATGATGGGCAGGAAGCTCATCAGGCCACCCGCTGCGCCGCCGGCACCGGCGGTCTGGGCGAATGCATTAGAAATCAGCACGTTGATTCTCCGTCACAAAAGTCATTCAAGTAATCGACCATTCTATCACCCGACTCGGTCACGCCCCGGCATTCTAGGCCGGAATTCGGGTTTGTTCGGGGTGCGTTCTGGACGACTTGCCGCTAGAGGCGGCAAGGCCGTCACAACCCCGGTATTCGACCATGCCGGGCGGGAAAGTTCTCGGCTCAGCGCGCGCCGCGCGCGCGGTCGCTGGCGAACTGGCGGCGGAAGTCGCTGAAGCGGTGTTGCTCGATCGACTCGCGCACTTCGCGCATCAGCTGCAGGTAGTAGTGCAGGTTGTGGATGGTGTTCAGGCGCGCGCCCAGGATCTCGCCGACGCGGTGCAGGTGGTGCAGGTAGGCGCGCGAGAAGTTGCGGCAGGTGTAGCAGGCGCAGCTTTCGTCGAGCGGGCGCGGGTCGTTGCGATGCGCGGCGTTCTTGATCTTGACGTCGCCGAAGCGCGTGAAGAGCCAGCCGTTGCGCGCATTGCGGGTCGGCATCACGCAGTCGAACATGTCGACGCCGGCGGCCACGCCTGCCACCAGGTCTTCAGGCGTGCCCACGCCCATCAGGTAATGCGGCTTGTTGGCCGGAAGGCGCGGCGCGACGTGCTCGAGCACGCGCATCATGTCTTCCTTGGGCTCGCCCACCGACAGGCCGCCGATGGCGAAACCGTGGAAGTCCAGCTCCGACAGGCCGGCCAGCGATTCATCGCGCAGGTCTTCGAACATGCCGCCCTGGACGATGCCGAACAGCGCATTCGGGTTGGCCAGGCGCTCGAACTCGTCGCGCGAGCGCTTGGCCCAGCGCAGGCTCATGCGCATCGACTTGGCCGCCTCTTCGTGCGTGGCGGGACGGCCTTCGATCTCGTACGGCGTGCATTCGTCGAACTGCATGACGATGTCCGAGTTCAGCGTGCGCTGGATCTGCATCGAAATCTCGGGCGACAGGAACAGCTTGTCGCCATTGACCGGCGATGCGAACGTGACGCCATCTTCGGTGATCTTGCGCAAATCGCCGAGCGAAAACACCTGGAAGCCGCCCGAGTCGGTCAGGATCGGCTTGTCCCAGCCGATGAAGCGGTGCAGGCCTTCATGCGCGTTCACCACATCCAGCCCCGGGCGCAGCCACAGGTGGAAGGTGTTGCCCAGGATGATTTCGGCGCCGATCTCGTTCAGTTCGAGCGGCGACATGGCCTTGACCGAGCCATAGGTGCCCACCGGCATGAAGATGGGCGTTTCGACCACGCCGTGGTTCAGGGTAACGCGGCCGCGGCGCGCGTTGCCGTCGGTGGTGAGGAGTTCGAAGTTGAGCATGGCGGGATTCGGAATTCGGTTCTGGCTTCAGGGCTGGCGCGGATCTGCGGGTTTCACTGGCGGGTCAGGAACATCGCGTCGCCGTAGCTGAAGAAACGATAGCGCGCCTCGACCGCGTGGCGGTAGGCGGCGCGGATGGCTTGCACGCCAGCCAGCGCCGACACCAGCATCAGCAGCGTCGACTTGGGCAGGTGGAAGTTGGTGATCAGGGCATCGACCAGGCGGAACTCGTAGCCCGGCGTGATGAAGATGTCGGTGTCGCCGCTGCCGGCGTCCAGCGTGCCGTCGGGCTTCGCGGCCGATTCGAGCGCGCGCAGCGAGGTCGTGCCCACGGCGATGACGCGCCCGCCGCGTGCGCGGGTTTCGCGCACGGCGTCCGCCAGTTCTGGCGAGATGGCGTACCACTCCGAGTGCATCTTGTGTTCGGCGATGTTCTCGGTGCGCACGGGCTGGAAGGTGCCGGCGCCGACGTGCAACGTCAGGAACGCGCGGCGCACGCCGGCGGCGTCAAGCCGGGCAAACAGCGCATCGTCGAAATGCAGCCCGGCGGTCGGCGCGGCGACGGCGCCCGGGTTGCGCGCATAGACGGTCTGGTAGCGCGTTTCGTCATAGGCGTCCGGGTCGTGCGTGATATAGGGCGGCAGCGGCAGGCGTCCATACTGCTCGATCAGGTCCAGCGCGGGCTCGGGGAAGCGCAGCGTGAAGAACTGGTCGACGCGCGGGCCGACTGTGACGGCGAAGGCGTCGTCCGCCAGGTGCAGCTGGCTGCCCTCGGGCGGTGTCTTGGACGCGCGCACCTGGGCCAGCACGGTGTGGGAATCCAGCACGCGCTCTACCAGCACCTCGACCTTGCCGCCGCTACGCTTGTGGCCGAAAAAGCGCGCCTTGATCACGCGCGTGTCATTGAAGACCAGCAGGTCGTCGGGCCGCAGGTATTCGGTGATCTCGCTGAACGCGCGGTCGACCAGCCGGACAGCGTCGGGCTGCTCGCCCGGCGCCAGGCGCTCGACGACCAGCAGCCGGCTGGCGCTGCGGTCGGGCAGGGCGCTCTGGGCAATCAGTTCGGGCGGCAGCGGGAAATCGAAATCGGACAGCGTCAGCATGAGGAAACGGCAAGACCCGGCCAGGCGCTGTACGCAGGGTACGGAGCGGCAACCGGGATAGGTACAATCGGCGAATCCGATATTGTAAGGCTTGGGCGCCAGGCGCCGCCCGGCCCTGTGTGATACCCCTTATTTCTCCGCCTGCCCGACTGCCGATGCCCGGAACCGCCACCGAACCGACCCAGGACAAAGCCGCAGCCCCCGACTCAGCGCCGTCTGCAAAGGGCAAGGCCGCGGGCAAGGACGGCAAGCCGTCGTCCGCGGTCGCGCGGCTGGCCAAGATGGGCCTGCGGCGCAGCGTCGACCTGGTGCTGCACCTGCCGATGCGCTACGAGGACGAGACCACGCTGATGCCGATCGCCGAGGCGATCCGCCGCTCGGGTCTCGGCCAGGCCGCGCAGGTCGAGGGCGAAGTCATTTCCAACGAGGTCACGTTCCGCCCGCGCCGCCAGCTGGTGGTGAAGATCGCCGACGACAGCGGCGAGTTGACGCTGCGGTTCCTGAATTTCTACGGCAGCCAGACCAAGCAGATGGAGGAAGGCGTGCGCCTGCGCGTGCGCGGCGAAGTCCGGGGCGGCTTCTTCGGTGCCGAGATGGTGCACCCGACGGTGCGCCCGGTCGCGCCCGACGAGCCCTTGCCGGACCGGCTCACGCCGGTCTATCCGGCCACGGCCGGCATTTCGCAGGCCTATCTGCGCAAGGCGATCTCCGGCGCGCTGACGCGCACGCCCATGCCGGAAACACTGCCCGCGGCCGTGCTGAAGGGGCCGCTCGCCAAGCTGAAGCTGCGCCCGCTCGCCGAATGCCTGCGCCTGCTGCACACGCCGCCACCGCAGGAAAGCGAGGCGGCGCTGGCCGACCGTTCGCATCCGGCCTGGCTGCGCATCAAGTTCGACGAACTGCTGGCCCAGCAGATCTCGCTGCGGCGCGCCCATGAGGCCCGGCGCGAAAAAAATGCGCCATCCATGCCCAGGCGGGAGGGCGGCCTGCTGACGCAGTTCCTGGCCGCACTGCCGTTCCGCCTGACTGGCGCGCAGCAGCGCGTGGTCGAGGAAATCGCGGCCGACATGACCGCGCAGCACCCGATGCACCGCCTGCTGCAGGGCGACGTGGGCAGCGGCAAGACCATCGTGGCGGCGCTGGCGGCGTGCCAGGCGATCGACGCCGGCTACCAGGCCGCGATCATGGCGCCGACCGAAATCCTGGCCGAGCAGCACTACCGCAAGCTGTCGGCGTGGCTGGAGCCGCTGGGCGTGCCCGTGGTGTGGCTGGCCGGCAGCCTTAAGGCCCGCGACAAGCGCGCGGCCGTGGCGCGCGTGGAATCGGGAGAGGCCCGGCTCGCGATCGGCACGCACGCGCTGATCCAGGACACCGTGCGCTTCGCCAAACTCGGCCTGTCGGTGGTGGACGAGCAGCACCGCTTTGGCGTGGCGCAGCGGCTGGCGCTGCGCGGCAAGGCGGCAGGCACCGAGCCGGCGCAGGATACGGCTCCGGCCGGGCCGGAAACCGTGCCGCACCAGCTCATGATGTCGGCCACGCCGATCCCGCGCACGCTGGCCATGACGTACTACGCGGACCTCGATGTGTCGGTGATCGACGAACTGCCGCCGGGCCGCACGCCGATCGTCACGCGGCTGGTCAACGACGAGCGCCGCGACGAGGTCATCGAGCGCATCCACCATGCGGCCGCCGAGGGCCGGCAGGTCTACTGGGTCTGCCCGCTGATCGAGGAAAGCGAGGCGCTGCAGCTGCAGACCGCCGTGGAGACCTACGAAACGCTGGTTGCCGCCTTGCCGGACCTGCGCGTGGGGCTGGTCCACGGTCGCCTGCCGCCGGTGGAGAAGGCGTCCGTGATGGACGATTTCAGCGCCAACCGCCTGCAGGTGCTGGTCGCCACCACCGTGATCGAAGTCGGCGTGGACGTGCCCAACGCCTCGCTGATGGTGATCGAGCATGCCGAGCGCTTCGGGCTGGCGCAGCTGCACCAGCTGCGCGGCCGCGTGGGGCGCGGTACCGCCGAATCGGTCTGCCTGCTGATGTACCAGGCGCCGCTGTCGCCCACCGCGCGCGAGCGGCTGGCCACGATGCGCGAGACCACCGATGGCTTCGAGATCGCCCGGCGCGACCTCGATATCCGCGGACCGGGCGAATTCCTTGGCGCGCGCCAGTCGGGCGAAGCCATGCTGCGCTTTGCCGACCTGAACACCGATGCCTGGCTGGTCGAGTACGCGCAGGAAGCCGCGCAGCTCATGCTGACGCAGTTTCCGGAGGCCGTGGAGGCCCATCTGTCGCGCTGGCTGGGAGGCCGCGAGCACTACCTGAAGGCCTGAAAACCGGGCAAACTTCGCGTTTTGGTGTCCCATGCGCCGCATTCGAGAAGCGTTCTGACAGATTGCGGAATCGAAGGTAAAATCTATCGCCTATCGAAAATTGATAAGTCATGACGCTCACCGAACTGAAGTACATCGTCGCCGTGGCGCGGGAGCGCCATTTCGGCCGTGCTGCCGAGGCCTGCTTCGTGTCGCAGCCGACCCTGTCGGTGGCGATCAAGAAGCTGGAAGACGAACTCAACGTGCAGATCTTCGAGCGCGGCACGTCCGAGGTCTCCGTGACCTCCGTGGGCGAGCAGATCGTGGCCCAGGCCCAGCGCGTGCTCGAACAGACCATGGCCATCCGCGAGATCGCCAAGCAGGGGAAGGACCCGCTGGCCGGTCCGCTGCGCGTGGGCGTGATCTACACCATCGGGCCCTACCTGCTGCCGTCGCTGGTCAAGCAGATGATCGGGGCCGTGCCGCAGATGCCGCTGATGCTGCAGGAGAACTACACGGTCAAGCTGATCGAGCTGCTCAAGCAGGGCGAGATCGACTGCGCCATCATGGCCGAGCCGTTCGCCGACTCCGGCCTCACAGTGCGCCCGCTCTATGACGAACCGTTCGTCGTCGCGGTGCCGCGCGGCCACCAGCTTGCCGAGGTCAGCCATGTCGATCCGGACGAGCTGAAGCAGCAGACCATGCTGCTGCTCGGCAGCGGCCACTGCTTCCGCGACCACGTGCTGGGGGTCTGCCCGGAGCTGTCGCGCTTCTCGCAGGCGTCCGACGGCATCCAGAAAACCTTTGAAGGCTCGTCGCTCGAAACCATCCGCCATATGGTCGCCAGCGGCGTCGGCATTACCGTGCTGCCGCGCACCTCGGTGCCGGACATGAAGGCCAAGGGCGATATGCTGGCCTATGTGCCGTTCGCCGAGCCGGTGCCGGACCGCCGCGTGGTGCTGGCCTGGCGCAAGAGCTTCACCCGCCTGCCCGCCATGGAAGCGCTGGCGAGCGCGGTGGCGGCGTGCGAGTTGCCGGGCGTGCGCAGGCTCAACGCCAAGGAATTGGCCGAGGCCGCCTGAGTTTTTTCTGTACGTCGTGAATCAATGGCCGCCATGTGCGGCCGTTTTTGTTTTTCGACTGCGGCGGGCTGGCTCGGGGTTTGTCCCGGCTTGCGCGGTAGTGCAATAATGTCGGGGCTATGCCGCTCGGCCAGGTTCGGCTCGGCCGTGTGGCAATCCTCGTGCTTTTCCAGAATGGAGCGTACTTACCATGGCAAAGAAGAATGAGATGAGCGTGAACATCGGCATCTCCGACAAGGACCGCAAGAAGATCGCGGAAGGCCTGTCCAAGCTGCTGGCCGACACCTACACCCTCTACCTCAAGACCCACAACTTCCATTGGAACGTGACGGGCCCCATGTTCAACACGCTGCATCTGATGTTCGAGACGCAGTACACCGAGCTGGCGCTGGCCGTGGACTCGATCGCCGAGCGCATCCGCGCGCTGGGCTACCCGGCTCCGGGCACCTACAAGGAATATGCGCGCCTGTCGTCGATCCAGGAAGAAGACGGCGTGCCGGAAGCCACCGAGATGATCCGCAAGCTGGTCGAAGGCCAGGAGTCCGTGATCCGCACCGCGCGTACGATCTTCCCGCTGGTCGATGCCGCCAGCGACGAACCGTCGGCCGACCTGCTGACGCAGCGCATGCAGACGCACGAGAAGACGGCGTGGATGCTGCGTTCGATGCTGGCCTGATTGCCGCCTGACTGCCATGCCGGCACGACGCGCCGCAACCGTCCTGGCTGCGGCGCGTTTTTGTTCTGAGCGTCACTGCGCTCCCTGTCTTTCTGATTCCTTCCGCCCCCGCTGCTGCCGTGCTGATTTCCTGTCCCCGAGCTCCCATGTCTGAACGCCTTGCCCTCTATGCGCGCCTGGTGCGCATCGACAAGCCCATCGGCACGCTGCTGCTGCTGTGGCCCACGCTGTGGGCGCTGTGGATGGCTGCCGGCGGGCCGCCGGCGCTGGGCGTGTTCTGTATCTTCTTTGCCGGCACGTTCCTTATGCGTTCGGCGGGCTGCGCCATCAACGACTACGCTGACCGCGACTTCGACAAGCACGTCAAGCGCACCAAGGAACGGCCGCTGACGGCGGGAAAGATTGCTGCGTGGGAAGCGCTGGCGGTGGCGGCGGTGCTGGCGCTGGCCGCATTCGCGCTGATCCTGCCGTTGAACAGCCTGACCAAGTGGCTGGCTGTGGTGGCCGCCGTGGTCGCCGGGACCTATCCGTTCTTCAAGCGCTTCTTTGCGATTCCGCAGGCTTACCTCGGCATCGCATTCGGCTTCGGCATTCCGATGGCGTTTGCCGCCGTGCAGGACCAGGTGCCGCTGGTGGCATGGGTGATGCTGCTGGCCAATGTGTTCTGGGCGGTCGCTTATGACACGGCCTATGCGATGGTCGATCGCGACGATGACCTGCTGATCGGCATCAAGACCTCGGCCATCACGTTCGGCCGCTTTGATGTGGCCGCGATCATGGTTTGCTACGCGGTCTTTTTGGGGCTGATGGCGTGGGCCGGTTCGCTGCTGTCGCTGGGATGGCCGTATTGGGCAGGACTGGCTGCGGCAGCTGTTTGCGCGGGCTATCACTACACCCTGATTCGTGACCGCGATCGTATGCGCTGCTTTGCGGCGTTTCGCCATAACAACTGGCTGGGTGCCTGCGTCTTTGCCGGAACCGCGCTGGCCTACGCGATCCGCTGATTTTCCTCCCCTCTCCCAGGGAGAGGGGAGCCGGTCTGCGGCATGGCAGGCGCGTTGGGCATCTGCTTGAGCGCTCGCTCAATCCTTCCCGAACTCTTCCCCCATTTCCTTCCCACGTGCCGCCGCCGCATGCATCGCCCGCACGAACGCATCCGCGATGCCCGCGCCTTGCATGGCCGTCACCGCCGCATACGTCGTACCGCCCTTGGACGTCACCCGTTCACGCAGGGTGGACACCGCTTCCGGCGATTCGCCCGCCAGCGTGGCAGCGCCCAGGAAAGTCTGCACGGCCAGTTCACGCCCTTGCTGCGCACTCAGTCCGAGTTCGGTCGCGGCACGTTCCATCGCTTCGATGAAGAAGAACACATAGGCCGGGCCGCTGCCGGAAATGGCCGTGACGGCATCGATCTGCTCATCGCCATCGACCCACGCGCACTTGCCCACGGCTTCGGCCACCGCGGTGGCAATGGCGCGGTCCTGTGCCGACAACCCGGCAGGTGAAGCCAGTCCCGTCATGCCCATGCCCGACAGCGCCGGCGTATTCGGCATGGCCCGCACCAGCCGTGAGCGGCCGCCCAGCCAGCGCTGCATGTCCTGCAGGCGGATGCCGGCGGCCACGCTGATGACGAGGTTGCCGGCGCCGGTAGCAGGCAGATAGGGCAGCAGGCTGGCCGCGGCGTCGCGGAATTGCTGCGGCTTGACGGCCAGCACCAGCACATCGGACGCGCCGAAGGCCGCATCGGGCGCACCGGACGCATGCACGCCGAGGTCGCGCACCAGGCGCTGCTGGGCGTCGGGGAACGGGTCGACCACGCGGATCGATCCGGCCGGCACGCCGCGCGCGATCAGGCCGCCGATCAGGGCGGTGGCCATGTTGCCGCCACCAAGGAAGCCGAAGGTCAGGGTTTCGAGCATGTCAGTCTCTGGCTGGAGTGGAATAGGGGAATGCGGGCGCGATGCTTACGCACGCGCGCCGAAGATAGCGGTGCCGATACGCACGATGGTGGCGCCTTCGGCGATGGCGGCGTCCATGTCGCCCGACATGCCCATCGACAGGGTATCGAGCGGCAGGCCTGCCGCTTGCAGCGACTGCAACAGGGTGCGCATCGCGGCAAACGGCTGGCGCTGCGCGGCTGGTTCGCTCGCGGGCTCGGGAATCGCCATCAACCCGCGCAGGCGAAGTCCCGGCAGCGCGGCCACCGCGCGTGCCAGTTCCGGCACGTCTTCCGGGGCGACGCCGCTCTTGCTCGCTTCATGGCTGATATTCACCTGGATGCAAACCTGCAGCGGCGCCATGCCGGCCGGGCGCTGCTCCGACAACCGCTGCGCAATCTTGAGCCGGTCGATCGCATGCACCCAGTCGAAATGCTCGGCCACCAGCCGCGTCTTGTTGCTCTGCAGCGGCCCGATGAAATGCCATGCGATCCGGCTGCGCAGGTCGGCCAGCGCCACGATCTTTTCGACGCCTTCCTGCACGTAATTTTCGCCAAAAGCGCGCTGTCCGGCCTCGAATGCCTCGCGCACGATGCCGGGCGCAACGGTCTTGGAAACCGCCAGCAAGGCCACCTCTTCAGGGTCTCTTCCGGCTTGTTGTGCCGCCGCCGCGACGCCGCGGTGCACAGCTTGCAAGTTGGCGGCAATTACAGACATAATCCGGCGGACATACAGAAGAAGTAAAAAGAAGTACGAAAAGTACTAACTAATCGGGTGGGGTCATTATAGATGGACATCGCGCAGCTATTGGCTTTCGCAGTCAAGAACAAGGCGTCCGATCTACACCTCTCGGCGGACATGCCGCCGATGGTGCGTATTCACGGCGACATGCGGCGCATCAACGTCGCGCACATGGCGCACAAGGATGTCCACGCCATGGTGTACGACATCATGAGCGACTCCCAGCGCAAGAGCTACGAAGAACGGCTGGAGATCGATTTCTCGTTTGAAATTGCCGGCCTGTCGCGTTTCCGGGTCAATGCCTACAACACGCAGCGCGGCGCGGCCGCGGTGTTCCGTACGATTCCCTCCAAGGTTCTCACGCTCGAAGAGCTGCGCGCGCCGGCGGTGTTCGCGGACCTGTGCATGAAGCCGCGCGGCCTGGTGCTGGTGACCGGGCCGACCGGCTCGGGCAAGTCGACCACGCTGGCGGCGATGGTAGACCATCGCAACGACAACGACATGGGCCACATCCTCACGGTGGAGGACCCGATCGAATTCGTGCACCAGTCCAAGAAAAGCCTGATCAACCAGCGCGAACTTGGCCCGCATACGCACTCGTTCGCCAACGCGTTGCGCTCGGCACTGCGTGAAGATCCGGACGTGGTGCTGGTCGGCGAATTGCGCGACCTCGAAACCATCCGCCTGGCGCTGACCGCGGCCGAAACCGGCCACCTGGTCTTCGGCACGCTTCACACCAGCTCCGCGGCCAAGACCATCGACCGCGTGGTCGACGTGTTCCCGCCCGAAGAGAAGGACATGGTGCGCACCATGCTGTCCGAATCGCTGGAGGCCGTGATCTCGCAGACGCTGCTGAAGACGCGTGACGGCAATGGCCGCACCGCCGCGCACGAGATCATGATCGCCACGCCGGCGATCCGCCACCTGATCCGCGAGAACAAGATCGCGCAGATGTACTCGATGATGCAGACCAGCAGCGGGCTGGGCATGCAGACCCTGGACCAGTGCCTGTCGGACTTGATCAAGCGCAGCATGATCAGCTACAGCGACGCACGGGCCATTGCCAAGAACCCCGACGCCTTCATGGGCTGAGGCCCGCGCCTCGCCCGCCGGCCGCGCCTCCGGGGCGGCCGCCTTTTCGCAGGACCATGCCATGCTAGACCGCGAATCCGCCGCCAAGTACATCAACGACCTGCTCGAGCTGATGGTGAGCAACCGCGGGTCGGACCTGTTCATCACCTCGGACTTTCCGCCGGCGATCAAGGTCGACGGCAAGGTCACGCCGGTCTCGCAGCAGCCGCTCAACCCGACGCAGGCGCTGGGCCTGGTGCGCTCGATCATGAACGAGCGCCAGGTCAAGGAGTTCGACGACACCCGCGAGTGCAACTTCGCCATCTCGGCGCCCAAGGCCGGGCGCTTTCGCGTCTCGGCATTCATCCAGCAGGGCAAGGCCGGCATGGTGGTGCGGACCATCAACACGCGCATTCCGTCGGTGGCGGACCTGGACCTGCCGCCGACGCTGCATGAGATCGTCATGTCCAAGCGCGGCCTGGTGATCGTGACCGGCGCCACGGGTTCGGGCAAGTCGACCACGCTGGCGGCGATGCTGGACCACCGCAATGCGCATTCCTACGGCCACATCATCACGATCGAGGACCCGATCGAATACGTGCACGCGCACCAGAACTGCGTCGTCACGCAGCGCGAGGTCGGCATCGATACCGAGTCCTGGCACATCGCGCTGAAGAACACGCTGCGCCAGGCGCCCGACGTGATCCTGATCGGCGAAATCCGCGATCGCGAGACCATGGAATACGCGATGCAGTATGCGGAAACCGGCCACCTGTGCCTGGCCACGCTGCACGCCAACAACGCCAACCAGGCCATCGACCGCATCGTCAACTTCTTCCCGGAGGAAAAGCGCCAGCAGTTGCTGATCGACCTGTCGCTGAACCTGAAGGGCATGATCTCGCAGCGCCTGCTGCCGCGTGCTGGGCGCAAGGGACGCGTGCCGGCCGTCGAGATCATGATCGGCACGCCGCTGGTGGCTGACCTGATCTTCAAGGGCGAGATCCACGAGCTCAAGGAAGTGATCAAGAAATCGCGCGAGCAGGGCATGATTTCCTTCGACCAGGCATTGTTCGACCTGCACGAAAGCGGCAAGATCACGTACGAGGACGCGCTGCGCAATGCCGATTCGCTCAATGACCTGCGGCTGATGATCAAGCTGCATAGCGCCGCCAGCAAGGATACCGACCTCGGTGCCGGTACCGAGCACCTGAACGTGATCTGATCCGCGCGCGTCCGGTCCAGGAGCCCAATCCGCCATGAGCAACGTCTACCAGTTCGAAGCCAACTCCCTTGCCGGGCAGCCGGTGCCGCTGTCGCAGTTCCGCGGCAAGGTGCTGCTGATCGTCAATACCGCCAGTGAATGCGGCTTTACGCCGCAATACGCAGGCCTGCAGGCGCTGCACGATGCGTATGCCGGGCGCGGGCTTGAAGTGCTGGGCTTTCCGTGCAACCAGTTCGGCAAGCAGGAGCCCGGCGACGCGCAGCAGATCGGCCAGTTCTGCGAATCGCGCTTCAGCGTGACGTTCCCGATGTTCGCCAAGATCGACGTGAAGGGGCCCGACGCGCATCCGCTGTACCAGTGGCTGACTAGCGAGAAGCGCGGCGTGCTCGGCACGCAGGCCATCAAGTGGAATTTCACCAAGTTCCTGCTGCGCCGCGACGGCACGGTCTACAAGCGCTACGGGTCGATGACCAAGCCGGAAGAGATCCGCGCGGACATCGAGACGCTGCTCTCCGATCCCGCCGCCTGACGCTTACGTTCCGCTGGCCCGTACCGCGCGCAGGAAGCCATTGAGCGAGCGGTCCGGCGTTTCGTGGAAACGGTCCTCGAGCATGCTGATCGCGCGGCAGCGGTCCAGGCGAAAGCTGCGGTAGTCGGTGCGCGTCGTGCACCATGCCGCCAGCAGCCACGCATTGCCCCAGAAGAACAATCCCAGCGGCTGCACCACGCGTTCGGTGACGCGCTGCTCCGCATCGCAATAATCGAGCAGCAGCAGTTTCTGCGCGCCCAGCGCACCATGGACGACATCGAACGCCTCGCGCACCTGCGCGCGGTTGACGTACTCGGGTGCGAACACGCGGCTTTGCTGCGCGGCCAGCCGGCGTGGCGGCGGCAGCGCGGCCATCAGCTTTTCCAGCGCGGGATCGGCCGCGGCCGCGAGCGCGCCGCCGCCCCAGGCCTTGAGCAGGCGCAGGCCGGCTACCAGCGCTTCGACTTCGAGAGCGGTGAACATCAGCGGCGGGACATCGAAATCGGCGCGCAGCCGGTAGCCGATGCCGGCCTCGCCCTCGACCGGCACGCCTGACAGCGACAGCGCCTGGATATCGCGGTAGACCGTGCGCTCGGACACGCCGAGCCGCTGCGCGAGCAACGCCGCCGTGGTCAGGCGGCGGCCGCGCAGGACCTGGACGATCTGGAACAGGCGGTCGGCGCGGCGGCTCATCGGTTCTCCGGCGCGGCCTCAGCCAGCGATCGGCTCGTGCAGGCCGATGCGGTTGCCTTCGCTGTCGGCAATATGCGCAATGCGGCCGATGTCGCCGGGCAGCTGCAGCGGGCCGAACACGGTCTTGCCGCCGGCATGGGCCACGCGCTGGAGCAGGGCGTCGAGCCCCGGCGCATGCAGGTAGGGCACCGGGCCATAGTGCTGGCTGGGCCGGTAGCCTTCGCCGGCCACCAGCGCGCCGCCGGGGTCGGGATTCGGGAACACCGCCATGTCGACCTGGCTCATGGTTTCGCGGCGCAGCGTCGTTTCGAACACCTGCTCGTAGAAGTGGATCGCACGCTTCATATCGTCGACGGGGATCTCAAGCCAGTTGATCAGGCCATTGCTCATGATGGACTCCTGGGTCACGGGGAAAGGAGTCCGCATCATGCGCGCGGGCTGCTGACAGCGTCCTGTCAGGAGCCTGGCAGCAGGATCAGTGCGGCATCCATGCCGCCAGCACCGGCACCATGATGGCGGTCAGCACGCCATTCAGGCCCATGCCGAGCGCCGCGAACGCGCCGGCCTCCTGGTTCACCTGGAACGCGCGCGCGGTGCCGATGCCATGCGCCGCCACGCCGGTGGCGAAGCCGCGCACGGTGTAGTCACGGATGCGCAGCAGGTTCAGCAGGCTGGTCGCGCTGACGGCGCCGATGATGCCGGTGGCCATCACCAGCACGGCGGTGAGCGAGGGCAGTCCGCCGATCTTCTCGGCCACGCCCATCGCGATCGGGATCGTCACCGACTTGGGCGCGAGCGACAGCACTGTCTCGCGCGAGGCGCCGAGCAACCATGCGATGCCAACAGCCGATACCACGGCCACCAGCGATCCGGCCACCAGCCCGATCAGCAGCGGGAACACATGCGTGCGCAGCTTGGGCAGCTGCAGGTAGAGCGGCACGGCCAGCGCCACGGTGGCGGGGCCGAGCAGGAAGTGCACGAACTGCGCGCCGTCGAAGTAGGTCTTGTACGGCGTGCCGGTGACCGTCAGCACGGTGACCAGCAGCGCGACGGCGATCATCACCGGGTTTGCGAGTGGTGAAAAGCGCGAGCGCTCGTAGATGCGGAACGCGAACACGTAGGCCAGCAGCGTCGCGGTCAGCCCGACCAGCGGGCTCGCGGCCAGGTAGACCCAGATCTCGTTGAGGCGGGGCGTCATCATGCATGGTCTCCGCTGTTGTCCGCGGCGCTGGTCGCCTTGCGCATCAGCATGCGCGTGACCACGGCGGTGGTGGCGATGGCCAGCCACGTCGATACCACCAGCGCGATCAGGATCGGAAACCATTCGCCTTCGATGCGATTGGCGTGGACCATGATGCCGACGCCGGCCGGCACGAACAGCAGCGACAGGTGCTTGAGCAGTTCGCTGGTGGTGCCCTGGATAATGGGCAGCAGGCGGTCGTCGAAGACCAGCCAGCCGAACAGCAGGATCATGCCCAGCACGGGGCCGGGCACCGGCAGGTGCAGCGCGTAGCTGATCACCTCGCCGACGGATTGGAAAACCAGGAGGATGGCAAAGGTCTGGAGCATGAGGGCGTCTTGGTTGTACTGTTTTCCCCTCTCCCGCAAGCGGGAGAGGGGAGACAACCACACCGCCCCGACGCGTGGCCAGGTGGCCGGGACTCAGCCCAGCATCTTGTCCACCAGTTCGATCCAGTGCATGACCGGCGTTTCGGTACCGCCTTGCAGGTGGGTGATGCAGCCGATATTGGCCGACACGATGGCTTCGGGCTGGGTCGCCTGCAGTTTGGCGAGCTTGTCGTCGCGCAGGCGGTAGGCCAGTTCCGGCTGCAGCACCGAATACGTGCCCGCCGAACCGCAGCACAGGTGGCTGTCAGCGCAGAGTTTGACTTCCACGCCGAGGCCGGTCAAGAGCGCTTCGACCTTGCCGCGAATCTGCTGGCCGTGCTGCAGCGTGCACGGCGGGTGATAGGCCACGCGGCGGCCGTCGCGCGGTACCGCACCGGCGAGCGCATGCAGCGGATCGGCAAAGTCGGGCAGGATCTCCGAGAGGTCGCGCGTGAGTGCCGAGACGCGGCGCGCGCGCTCGGCATACTGCGGGTCGTTGCGCAGCAGGTGGCCGTAGTCCTTTACCATCGCGCCGCAACCCGATGCGGTCATGACGATCGCTTCCGCTCCCGCTTCGATATGCGGCCACCATGCATCGATATTGCGGCGCATATTGTCGAGGCCGCCATCGTGATCGCCGGTGTGGAAACGGATCGCGCCACAACATCCGGCTTCGCGCGCCACCACCAGTTGTACGCCGACACGATCGAACACGCGCGCCGTCGCGGCATTGATG
Source organism: Cupriavidus sp. C2SS-8b (assembly GCF_057073745.1). NCBI lineage: Bacteria > Pseudomonadati > Pseudomonadota > Betaproteobacteria > Burkholderiales > Burkholderiaceae > Cupriavidus > Cupriavidus sp. C2SS-8b. Next base: position 2,915,521 of record NZ_CP172716.1, on the reverse strand, counting down.
TTGGGCGACATCGCAGGCTGCACGCAACCGTCGAGCAACAGCATCTTGCGCGCGTGCGCGGTGCGCGGCCATTGGCCGGGATCGGCGGTCTTGCTCAGTTCCGGCACCTTGCTGCGCAGCGTGGCCGGCAGCATCGGGCGCACCATCTGCCCGAGCTTCAGTGCCGTGCCGAACAGCGCCGGACGCGTCAGGCCTTCGCGGAGCACCCAGCGCGTCACGCGTTCGCGTGCGGGGCGGCGGATGCCGCGCGCTTCGAGCTGGTCGTCCACCACCTGCCGGCCGATATCGACCAGCCGCCCGTAGCGCACGCCAGACGGGCAGGTCGATTCGCAGTTGCGGCAGGTCAGGCAGCGGTCCAGGTGCAGCCGCGTGCTTTCACTGACGGCATTGCCCTCGAGCACCTGCTTCATCAGGTAGATGCGTCCGCGCGGGCCGTCGAGTTCGTCGCCGAGCAGCTGGTACGTCGGGCAGGTGGCGGTGCAGAAGCCGCAATGCACGCATTTGCCGACGATGGACTTGGCTTCTTCGCCTTCGGGCGTATTGCGCAGAAAATCGGCCAGGGTCGTTTGCATGGTGTGGGGTGTGGTTGCCTTGGCGTTGGACGGGGGACGGGGCGCGCGACTCAGAGGCCGAGGTACATGCGCTGCGGATTGAAGATGCCGGCCGGGTCGAAGCTGGCCTTCAGCCGCGTATGGATCGCGGCCAGCGGCGAGGCCAGCGGCGTGAACACGCCCGCCGACTTGTCGCCGTTGCGGAACAGCGTTGCATGGCCGCCGACCGCTTGCGCAATGCCGCGCACGAGTCCGGCATGGTTGCCGTCGGGGCCGGCAGCGGGCAGCCACCAGCGCTGTCCGCCGCCCCATTCGACCAGTTGCGAGCCGGGCAGGTCCAGCGGCAACGAGGTCGGCGGCACGGCCAGACGCCACAGCGAACGTCCCTGCAGCGCCGGGGCGAAGAACGCATGCGTCTGCTCGCGCAGCGACTGCCAGAACGCCACGCCTTCGTCCTGCGCGATGGCCTCGCCGCCCAGCCGTGCGCGTGCGGCCTGCACCGCGGCGGTGGCGCCGGACAGGCGCACATGCAGCACGCCTTCGTGCCACGCCGATGCCGCGATCGGCAACGGCTGGCCACCCCACTGGTTCAGGCGGTCGATGGCCTGGGCCTGGCTCATCGCGAAGCGCAGCGTGGCATCGCCGAACGGGATCGGCAGAACCTTGACGGAAACTTCCAGGATCAGCCCGAGCGTGCCGAGCGAGCCTGCCAGCAGCCGCGACACGTCATAGCCCGCGACGTTCTTCATGACCTGGCCGCCAAAGTTCATCACCTCGCCGTGGCCGTCCATCAGTTGCGCGCCGAGGACGAAATCGCGCAGCGCACCGACCGACTGCCGGCGCGGGCCAGACAGGCCAGCGGCCACGGCGCCGCCGAAGGTGGCTGCACCGGGCTGGCCTGCAGCCGCGAAGTGCGGCGGTTCGAAGGCCAGCATCTGGCGCTTTTCCGCGAGCGCGGCCTCGATCTCGGCCAGCGGCGTGCCGCAGCGCGCGGTGATGACCAGCTCGGCCGGATCGTATTCGACGATGCCGCGATAGGCGCGCGTATCCAGCAGCTGGCCGTCCATGGCCTGGCCATAGAAATCCTTGCTGCCGCCGCCGCGCAGGCGCAGTGGCGTGCGGGTCTCGGTGGCATGCCGCACGGCATCGCGGAAGGAGTCGAGAGTGGCTTGCATGTGGGTCCGGTTCGGTCAGGGTTCTTTGCGGCGTCGGCCGGCGGGGCCGCCCGGGACCTCCGGGCGATCGTTCTGGTATTCGGGCAACTCGTCGCCGCAATGCTTGCAGTACAGTGCGTCCGGGTCATGCCCTTCGGTCAGGCAGTGCGTGCAGCTGCGCGTGGTGAGCGGGCGCTTCATGATGCTGGCCGCCAGCTCGGCGCCGACGATGCCGGTTGGGAACGCGATGATGCCGTAGCCCAGCAGGATCGTCAGCGACGTAATGAACTGCCCCAGCGGCGTCTTGGGCACCATGTCGCCGAAGCCGGTGGTGGTCAGCGTCACCACGGCCCAGTACATGCTCACGGGAATGCTGGTAAAGCCATGCTGCGGGCCTTCCACCACATACATGATGGTGCCCAGGATCACGGTGATGATGAACACCGTGCCGAGGAACACGAAGATCTTGCGGCGGCTGTTGGCGAGCGCGCGGTACAGTATCTCGGCTTCCTCGAAGTACACCGTGAGCTTGAGGATCCGGAACACGCGCAGCAGCCGCAGCAGCCGCACGTCGATCAGGAACGCCAGCTCCGGCAGGAAGAATGCCAGCCACGTCGGCATGATCGAGATGAAGTCGATCACGCCGAAGAAGCTGAAGACATAGCGCAACGGTCGCCGCACCACCAGGATGCGCATCACGTACTCGGCCGTGAACAGCAGCGTGAACATCCATTCGAGCACGGTGAACAAGCGGCGCAGGTGCTCGTTCACACCCTGCAGGCTGTCGACCATCACGATCAGCACGCTGGCGACAATCGCGAACAGCAGCGTGATATCGAACGCGCGCCCTTCGCGGGTGTCGGCCTCGAAGATGATGGTGTACCAGCGCTCGCGCCAGCCGGTTTCGGGCCGGCCCAGGCGCTGGCGCAGAGTCTCGTTGGTCTGGCGTGGCGGCATGGCTGGCGTGCCGGTCAGAAGCGGGGCAGGTCGGGGTGGGGCAGCAGGCCCTTCTTCACGTGCAGCTTGCCGTATTCGGCGCAGCGCGCGAGCGTGGGAATGGCCTTGTCCGGGTTCAGCAGGCGCGCCGGGTCAAACGCGGCCTTGACGCCGAAGAAGGCTTCGCACTCGGCGCGCGAGAACTGCACGCACATCGAATTGAGCTTCTCGACGCCCACGCCATGCTCGCCGGTGACCGTGCCGCCCAGCTCCACGCACGCTTCCAGGATGTCCGAGCCGAACAGCTCGGCGCGGTGCCATTCGTCCTGGTCCGCACCATCGAACAGGATCAGCGGATGCATATTGCCGTCGCCGGCATGGAACACGTTGATGCAGCGCAGCGCGTACTTGCGCTCCATTTCCTCGATGCGCCGCAGCAGCGTGCCGATGTGCTTGCGCGGGATGGTGCCGTCCATGCAGTAGTAGTCGGGCGAGATGCGGCCGGCCGCCGGGAACGCGTTCTTGCGCCCGCTCCAGAAGCGCAGGCGTTCCGCCTCGTTCTGCGACACCACGATGCGCGTGCAGCCGGAGGCGGTCAGCACGTCGCTCATGCGCTGGATTTCCTCCGCCACTTCCTCGGGCGTGCCATCGGACTCGCACAGCAGGATGGCGGCGGCGTCGAGGTCGTAGCCCGCGTGCACGAATTCCTCCACGGCGGCCGTGGCGGGCTTGTCCATCATCTCCAGGCCGGCCGGGATAATGCCGGCCGCGATGATCGCGGCCACCGCGTTGCCGCCTTTCTCCACATCGTCGAAGCAGGCCATGATCACCTGCGCGAGTTGCGGCTTGGGGATCAGCCGCACGGTGACTTCGGTCACCACGCCGAGCATGCCTTCGGAGCCGATTATCGCGGCCAGCAGGTCAAGGCCTGGCGCGTCCGGGGCTTCGGAGCCGAACACCACGACCTCGCCTTCCATTGTCACGGCGCGCACGCGCAGCACGTTATGCACGGTCAGGCCGTACTTCAGGCAGTGCACGCCGCCGGAATTCTCGCTGACGTTGCCGCCGATGGTGCAGGCGATCTGCGAGGACGGGTCCGGCGCGTAGTACAGGTTATGCGGCGCGGCCGCGTCGGAGATGGCCAGGTTGCGCACGCCGGGCTGGACCACGGCGGTGCGCGAAAGCGGGTCCATCTTCAGGATGCGCTTGAACTTGGCCAGCGACAGCACCAGGCCTTCGGCGATCGGCATCGCGCCGCCGGACAGGCTGGTGCCGGCGCCGCGCGGCACTACGGGCACGCCCAGCTTGTGGCACAGGCGCAGGATCGCGCAGACCTGTTCCTCGGTATCGGGCAGGGCCACGGCCATCGGCACCTGGCGGTAGGCGGCCAGGCCATCGCATTCATAAGGCACCGTGTCTTCCGGCTTCCACAGCAGCGCGGCATCCGGGAGGATCTGCGCCAGGCCCGCCAGCAGCGCGCTGCGGCGGCCGTCGTCGGCGCCGTGGTTGCCGGGGCTGGCGCTGGCGCTCAGTGGGGCTTCGTGCGGGGCATTCATGGCAACTCCTGTGGGACCTTTCTGCGAGGCCGGCATATGGTCTGCATGCGGCCGGAGGGACGGGTGACTATAGCGTAGCGCCTGCGCCGGCAGCGCATCGGGATACGTGAATTTGGCGCGCCATGCTGATCAAAAATGCTCATCATGCGGGCCGACCAATGCGCTGGCCGTGGCCGGTGATGGGTTGGCGTGCTTGGCGAGCGCTGCTGTTTCGCCGGCGTAGCCGGCGAGTCACTTCTTGTCCAAGCGACAAGAAGTAACCAAGAAACGCGTTTCCCGCGGGCACAAGCCCAAGCCCGAAGGGACCACCTCCTTCGAAACCGCTACTCTCAGAGTGGCCCCTTGGGAGAGGAATTTGGTCAAGCCAGCACCGCAGCAACGATACGTGGTTTAACGGCAAAGAAAGGGCTGAAGCCCAACCGAACCTACAAGCTATCTAACGGCGGCCACTCAGAGTTCAGCGATTTCGAAGGAGGTGGTCCCAACGAGCTTGGGCTTATGCCCGCAGGAAAACGCGCTTTTTGGTTACTTTTTGTCGCTCGGACAAAAAGTGACTCGCCGGCTACGCCGGCGAAACAGCAGCGCCCGCCAAGCACGACACCCCATCCATCCCCTCCTTACCAGTCCAAACTCAACAGCCAGTCAACAAAATACCGCGCCTCAGGCTTAAGCGGCGCATGTTCGCGCTCGACGATGTAATAGCCATGCGGCGAGACCGATTCGACATCGAGCAGCCGCACCATCTGTCCCAGCGACAGCCAGTGCCGCGCCATGCGCTGTCGCACCAGCGCCACGCCCTGGTTGGAGGCGATCGCTTCCAGCATCAGCCCGATATCGTTGAACTGCGGGCCGGTCTGCGGCTCGGGCCAGTCCAGCCCGGCCGTCTCGAACCACGGCTTCCAGGGTTCCAGCGGGCTGCGCAGCAGCACTAGCCCGTGTAGGTGCTCGGGCCTGGTGATGGCGCGGCCGTTGACACGCTCGTAGTACTCACGCCCGCAGGCCGGGAACACGGGTTCGACCAGAAGTTTGGTGGTCTTCAGGTCCGGGTAGCGGCCGGTGCCGTAGCGGACCTCCACATCGCTTTCCTCAGCCTTCACGTCCAGGAACGGGATCGCCAGGTGCAGCTCGATATCGATATGCGGATACAGCGCGCCGAACTCGGGCAGGCGCGGCACCAGGTGCTGGCGCCCGAAGGTCGGCGGGATCGCCACGCGCAGCCGCGTGCGCAGCTTGTTGTACTCGGGCCGCGCCAGTTCGTTGAGCGACTTGAGCGCGTCCCGCACGTTGCGCAGGTAGCGCGTGCCGGCCGCCGTCAGGCGCAGCGCGGCATTGGAGCGCACGAACAGGTCTTCGCCCCAGAGTTCTTCCAGGTTCTTGATGCGGTGCGACACCGCGCTGGGCGTGACTGACAATTCCTCCGCCGCGCGCGCGAAACTGCCCAGGCGCGCCGCGGCCTCGAAGGCGACCAGCAGGTGCAGCGGCGGAACGCGGTTGAACATCGAAGCCATCCCGCTCAGCCGCCCGGGCCGCGCACGGAGTGAAAGATCTTGCCCGGGTTCAGGATGCCGTTGGGATCGAGCGCTTGCTTGATCACGCGCATCAGGTCGAGTGCGTCTTCGCCGTGCTCGCGCACCAGGAAATCCATCTTGTGCAGGCCCACGCCGTGTTCGCCGGTGCAGGTGCCGCCCATCGCCAGCGCGCGCTCGACGATGCGTCGGTTGATGTCCTCGGCCTCGGCCATCTCTTCCGGCTTGTCGGGATCGACCAGGATCGCCACGTGGAAATTACCGTCGCCGACATGGCCGACGATCGGGCAGGGCAGCGACGAAGCGTTCAGATCCTGCTCGGTCTCGGCCACGCAATCGGCCAGGCGCGAGATCGGCACGCACACGTCGGTGGTCACCGCGCGGCAGCCCGGCTTGAGCTGCAGCATGGCGAAGTAGGCGGTATGGCGCGCGTTCCACAGGCGGCTGCGGTCTTCCGGCCGCGTGGCCCATTCGAAGTCCTGGCCGCCATGCTCGGCCGTGATCTGCTGCACGGTCTCGGCCTGCTCGCGGACGCCGGCCTCGGTGCCGTGGAACTCGAAGAACAGGTGCGGCATCTCCGGCAGCGTCAAGTTGTCGTGCCGGTTGATGGCGCGGATGGCCAGCGCATCGACGAACTCCACGCGCGCGATCGGCACGCCGAGCTGGATGGTCTGGATCACCGCCTGCACGGCGCTGCTCATGCTCGGGAATGCGCAGACCGCGGCGGAAATCGCCTCGGGCTGCGGGTACAGGCGCACGGTGACCTCGGTGATGATGCCGAGCGTCCCCTCGCTGCCGACGAACAGGCGCGTCAGGTCATAGCCCGCCGACGACTTGCGCGCGTGCGTGCCGGTGCGGATCACGCGCCCGTCGGCGGTCACCACGGTCAGGGCCAGCACGTTTTCGCGCATGGTGCCGTAGCGCACCGCATTGGTCCCGGAGGCCCGCGTGGCGCACATGCCGCCCAGCGACGCGTCGGCGCCCGGGTCGATCGGGAAGAACAGGCCCGTGTCCTTGATCTCCTGGTTGAGCTGCTTGCGCGTAACGCCGGGCTGCACAGTCACGGTCAGGTCTTCCGGCTGGATCGCCAGCACCCGGTTCATCTGCGACAAGTCCAGGCTGATGCCGCCGGCCACGGCCAGCAGGTGCCCTTCGAGCGAGGAGCCTGCGCCGTAGGGAATCAGCGGCACGCCGTGCGCGTTGCACAGGCGCGCGACTTCAGCCACTTCCTCGGTGCTGTGGGCGAACACGACGCCGTCCGGCAGGGCCGGCGGGAACGGCGATTCGTCGCGGCCATGGTGTTCGCAGACGCCGGCGGAGGTCGAGAAGCGGTCGCCGAAGCGGCCCTGCAGCGCGTCACGCAGCGCGTGCGGCAAGGGGCGGCGTGCCAGGGCGGCGTGTGGCGTGGGGTGGTTCATGCAGGTCTCCGGCGGGTCGCTGCGGCGTGCGGCCAGTCTCCGGAACCGTCGGCGGGTGTCGGCGGCGGAATGGGGCGCGACCCGATTGTTGATTGGGGAATGCCGCCATTCTACGCCGCGCGGCGCCTGATACACCCCTTCTCCTGGATCGGGACGCGCAGACGCGCCGCGTTCGCGCGGGCGGCAAAGCACGCCATAATGCGCGCCATCCCCAAGACTTCCAGAGGAGACCGGCATGGGCCACCGCCTGTCCAAGATAGCCACCCGCACCGGCGACGCCGGCACCACCGGCCTCGGCGACGGCAGCCGCACGGGCAAGGACAGCCTGCGCATCGCCGCCATCGGCGACGTCGACGAAACCAATTCGCAGATCGGCGTGCTGCTCACCGAAACGCTGCCGGCCGACGTGCGTGACGCGCTGCTGCATATCCAGCATGACCTGTTCGACCTTGGTGGCGAACTGTCCATCCCCGGCTACACCTTGCTCAAGCCCGAACAGGTGGCGCAGCTCGACGCCTGGCTGGCTCACTACAACGCGGGGCTGCCGCGCCTGGCCGAATTCATCCTGCCGGGCGGCAGCCGGGCCGCCGCGCAGGCCCATATCTGCCGCACCGTGTGCCGGCGCGCCGAGCGCGCGCTGGTCGCGCTGGGCGCCACCGAGGCGCTCAATGAAGCGCCACGCCAGTACCTGAATCGGCTGTCGGACCTGATGTTCGTGCTGGCCCGGGTGCTGAACCGTGTCGATGGGGGAAGCGACGTGCTGTGGCAGCGCGGACGCGATACGGCGAATTCTTCGGATAAAAGTGATTGAAGCACTGCTTTTTGGCGTAGAAAATCGCTCGCGGTCCGGATTGTTCAAGGCCGGACGCGGGCGCGCCGTTGACCGGATGGAAGTAACCGAGAAAATTACTCGGATTTGCAGATTCCGCCCTTGAAATGGCCTTGGACGGCCACATTTCGCACTCAGGATGAATTGCAGCCGCGCGGATGGCGATGGCTCAATAGGAGAGAACAAATGGGAAAGATCATCGGTATCGACCTCGGTACCACCAATAGCTGTGTGGCGATCCTGGAAGGCAATACGCCCAAGGTCATCGAAAATTCGGAAGGCACTCGCACCACGCCCTCGATCATCGCCTACATGGAAGACGGCGAGATCCTGGTCGGTGCGCCGGCCAAGCGCCAGGCCGTGACCAATCCGCGCAACACGCTGTATGCCGTGAAGCGCCTGATCGGCCGCAAGTTCGAAGAGAAGGAAGTCCAGAAGGACATCGGCCTGATGCCGTATTCCATCGTCAAGGCCGACAACGGCGACGCATGGGTTGGCGCGCGCGACCAGAAGCTGGCCCCGCCGCAGGTGTCCGCCGAAGTGCTGCGCAAGATGAAGAAGACCGCCGAGGACTACCTGGGCGAGCCGGTCACCGAGGCCGTGATCACGGTGCCCGCGTACTTCAACGACTCGCAGCGTCAGGCCACCAAGGACGCCGGCCGCATCGCCGGCCTGGAAGTCAAGCGCATCATCAACGAGCCGACCGCGGCCGCGCTGGCCTTCGGCCTGGACAAGAACGAGAAGGGCGACCGCAAGATCGCCGTGTATGACCTCGGCGGCGGTACCTTCGACATCTCGATCATCGAGATCGCGGACGTGGACGGCGAGAAGCAGTTCGAAGTGCTGTCGACCAACGGCGATACGTTCCTGGGCGGCGAAGACTTCGACCAGCGCATCATCGACTACATCATCGCCGAGTTCAAGAAGGACCAGGGCGTCGACCTGTCGAAGGACGTGCTGGCCCTGCAGCGCCTGAAGGAAGCCGCTGAAAAGGCCAAGATCGAACTGTCGAGCTCGCAGCAGACCGAGATCAACCTGCCGTACATCACGGCCGATGCCTCGGGTCCGAAGCACCTGAACCTGAAGATGACCCGCGCCAAGCTGGAATCGCTGGTCGAAGAGCTGATCACGCGCACCATCGAGCCGTGCCGCACCGCGATCAAGGATGCGGGCGTCAAGGTCAGCGATATCGACGACGTGATCCTGGTCGGCGGCATGACCCGCATGCCGAAGGTGCAGGAACAGGTCAAGGAGTTCTTCGGCAAGGAAGCGCGCAAGGACGTGAACCCGGACGAAGCCGTGGCCGTCGGTGCCGCGATCCAGGGTTCGGTGCTGTCGGGCGACCGCAAGGACGTGCTGCTGCTGGACGTGACGCCGCTGTCGCTGGGTATCGAGACCCTGGGCGGCGTGATGACCAAGATGATCACCAAGAACACCACCATCCCGACCAAGCATGCGCAGGTGTTCTCGACCGCCGACGACAACCAGCCGGCCGTGACCATCAAGGTGTACCAGGGCGAGCGCGAAATGGCGACCGGCAACAAGCTGCTGGGCGAGTTCAACCTCGAAGGCATTCCGCCGGCACCGCGCGGCACGCCGCAGATCGAGGTGTCGTTCGACATCGACGCCAACGGCATCCTGCACGTGGGCGCCAAGGACAAGGCGTCCGGCAAGGAAAACCGGATCACCATCAAGGCGAATTCGGGTCTGTCGGAAGACGAGATCCAGCGCATGGTGAAGGACGCCGAGGCCAACGCCGAGGAAGACAAGAAGGCCCGCGAGCTGGCTGACGCCCGCAACCAGGCCGACGCGCTGATCCACTCGACCAAGAAGGCGGTCACCGAATACGGCGACAAGCTGGAAGCCGGCGAGAAGGAAAAGATCGAAGCTGCGATCAAGGAACTGGAAGACGCCGCACGCGCTGGCGACAAGACCGAGATCGACGCCAAGGTTGCCGCGCTGTCGGAAGTCAGCCAGAAGCTGGGCGAGAAGGTCTACGCCGACATGCAGGCCAAGGCCGGCGAGCAGGGCGCGGCGGGTGCCGCAGGCGCCGGTGCTCAACAAGCCCAGCCGCAGGACGATAACGTGGTCGACGCCGAGTTCAAGGAAGTCAACGACAAGAAGTAATCGGGAAGGGCGGCGGCGCGGGCATGCGCCGGCGCCGCCCCTGTCCCGACGCCGGGCGACGGACATCGGACCCAGCGGGAAACCGCCGTCGGATGCCTCGCTCGGCTTTTTTGCTATTCGCCGGGAGCCGCTGCAGCGGCGGTTCCGGGCCAAAAGGTAATGAGCCACCATGGCAAAACGTGACTACTACGAAGTGCTCGGGGTAGGCAAGAACGCGAGCGACGACGAGATCAAGAAGGCTTATCGCAAGCTCGCGATGAAATACCACCCGGACCGCAATCCGGACAGCAAGGAATCCGAGGAAAAATTCAAGGAGGTCAAAGAGGCCTACGAGATGCTTTCCGATGCGGAGAAGAAGGCAGCATACGACCAGTATGGCCATGCCGGCGTCGATCCGAACATGGCCGGCGGTTTCGGCGGCGGCCAGGGCTACGGCGGCTTTGCCGAGGCCTTTGGCGATATCTTCGGCGACATCTTCGGCCAGCAGGGCGGCGGCGGTCGCCGCGGCGGCGGCCCGCAGGCCTATCGCGGCGCCGACCTGCGCTACAGCATGGAAATCTCGCTGGAGCAGGCCGCGCACGGCCACGAGGCGCAGATCCGCGTGCCGCACTGGGACGAGTGCGACCACTGCCACGGCAATGGCGCCGAGCCCGGTTCGAGCGTGGAAACCTGTCCGACCTGCCACGGCGCCGGCCAGGTGCGCGTATCGCAGGGCTTCTTCAGCATGCAGCAGACCTGCCCGAAGTGCCACGGCAGCGGCAAGTTCATCCCGAAGCCGTGCACCAAGTGCCACGGCCAGGGCAAGCTGAAGTCGCAGAAGACGCTGGAAGTGAAGATTCCGGCCGGCATCGACGAAGGCATGCGCATCCGCTCGTCCGGCAACGGCGAGCCGGGCATCAACGGTGGCCCGCCGGGCGACCTGTATGTGGAAGTCCACATCAAGGCGCACCCGGTGTTCGAGCGCGACGGCGACGACCTGCACTGCCAGATGCCGATCTCCTTCGCCACCGCGGCGCTGGGCGGCGACCTGGAAGTGCCGACGCTGAACGGCAAGGCCACCTTCCCGGTGCCCGAGGCGACGCAGTCCGGCAAGACCTTCCGCTTGCGCGGCAAGGGCATCAAGGGCGTGCGTTCGGGCTATCCGGGCGACCTCTACGTGCATGTGGCCGTGGAGACGCCGGTCAAGCTGACCGATGCGCAGAAGGACATGCTGCGCCAGTTCGATCGCTCGGTGCATGAAGGCGGCTCGCGCCACAGTCCGCAGGAGCAGTCCTGGCTGGACAAGGTGAAGAGCTTCTTCAGCTAAGCCAACCCCGGCAAACCGGCCACGCAAGCGCGTGGCCGGTTTGCTTTTGTGCCCGCGATGCGGGCCGGCAGCGCATAATGCAGGCGCTGCGTTTTCTCCCGCTTCGGCCGTGCCTTCCCCGCATTCCTGCCCCAATCCCGAATCTTTCGTACTGCTGGACGATGCTAGCGCGCCGCCAGGCGAAGCAGCCTCGCGCCTGTACACTGGTCTGGCCCGTGAAGACTTGCTGCCAGCCGGCAGCAATCCCGCCGAACTCGACATCCTGCTCGCCGAAGGCTGGCGCCAAGGCTGGCATGCCACGCTGTTCGCGCCTTACGAGTTCGGCGGCGCGCTGGTCGGTGCGCCTGCGCATACGGACAACAGGCTGCCGTTCCATGACGGTGCCGTGCGCCTGCTGTGGTTCCGCGAGATGCAGCGCCTGGACGGCGCTGCCGTGCGCGACTGGCTTCCGGCGCCCGATGCGCAAGCGCCCGCCGGGCTCATGGATATCACCGCCGACACCCCGAGCGAGGCCTTCGATGCCGCGATCGCGCGCATCCATGCCTGGATAGAGGCCGGCGATACCTACCAGGTCAATTTCACGCAGCGGCTCGCGTTTTCCGCCTTCGGCGATCCGCGCGCGCTGTATGCGGCGCTGCGCGCTGCGCAACCGGTGCCGTTCGGCGTGCTGGCCTGCCTGCCGGGCGATGCCTGGGTGTTGTCGCTATCGCCAGAGTTGTTCGTCCAGCACGACGGCGAGGGCCGCCTCGTCACGCGCCCGATGAAGGGCACCGCGCCGCGTTCCGGTGATCCGGAAAAGGACGCGCAAGCCTCCGCCGCACTCGCAGCCGATGCCAAGAACCGCGCCGAGAACGTGATGATCGTGGACCTGCTGCGCAATGACCTGGGTCGCATCGCGCAGCCGGGCAGCGTGGCCGTGCCGGACCGCTTCGTCGTGCACCCATTCGGCGCCGTGCTGCAGATGACATCGACCGTCACGGCAAACGCACGGCCGGATACGCGCTTTGGCGAATTGTTCGGCGCACTGTTTCCGTGCGGGTCGATCACAGGCGCGCCCAAGCGGCGCACCATGCAGATCATTGCCGAGCTGGAATCGGCGCCGCGCGGACTCTATACGGGCGCAATCGGCTGGCTGGACGCGCCGGCCGCCGGCGATCACGATTTGTGCCGCTTCGCCATGTCGGTGGCCATCCGTACGCTGGCGCTGTCGCCACCGGCGCCTGATGGGCTGCGAACCGGCGAGATGGGCGTGGGCGGCGGCATCGTGCATGACAGCGTGGCGGCGGACGAATTTGCCGAATGCGGCTGGAAGGCGCGCTTCGTGACCCGTCATGATCCGGGCTTCATGCTGTTCGAGACTTTGCGTGTCGAGGACGGCCATTGCCTGCGCCTTGACCGGCATCTGGCGCGCCTGGCCTTATCGTCGGCGACATTCGGGTTTGCCTTCGACCGCGCGGCAGCGAGCGCCGCTGTCGACGCAGAGGCCGTGCGACTTGGTGCGGGCAACTGGCGCTTGCGAATCAGCGTCGACAAGGCCGGCAAGCTTGTATTCGCCAGTGGTGCACTACAGCCGCTCGCTGCACAGACCGTTATGCTTGATTGCGCTGTTGAACCGCTGCCGGATGCCGATCCGCTGCGCCGGCACAAGACCAGCGTGCGCGCGGTCTACGACGCCGGCTGGCAGGCGGCGGAACGGGAAGGCTGCTTCGATCGGCTGTTCTTCAACACGCGCGGCGAATTGCTGGAAGGCGGCCGCAGCTCGGTGTTCGTCAAGGTCGATGGGGAATGGCTGACGCCGCCGCTAAGCGCGGACATCCTGCCTGGCGTGATGCGGGCCGTGGTGCTGGAGCAAGGTGATGCCCTGCTTGATGGCCCCGCGCGCGAGGGCATCTTGACGCGCGCGATGCTAATGCGCGCGGAGGCGATCGTTGCAGTGAATTCGCTGCGCGGGGCGATGCGGGCGACGTTGCGCTAGAAGGGGATGGCGATCGCAGTGCTACCGATGCTGCGTATCCAGAACCCCATCCCCCAGCTTCCACCGCACCACGCCGGGCAAATTGATCAGGTCACGGTCGTGGCAGATCATCACCACGGTGCGGCCCTCGGCCGCCAGTTCGCGCACCAGCGCAATGACCTGTTCTCGCGCCTGGCCGTCCAGGCTGGAAGTGGGCTCATCGAGCAGCATCAGTTCCGGCTCCAGCACCTTGGCGCGCGCCAGCGCGACGCGCTGGACTTCTCCGCCAGACAGGCGCTCAGGCGCGGTGTCCTGCAGGTGCGCGACGCCAGCCCATGCCAGTGCTTCATCCACCCGCTGGGTAATCTCCTGCTGCGGCAGCCCGCGCGCGTGCAGGCCGTAGGCGATGTTCTCGCGCACGGAGGTTCGGAACAGGTAGGGATGCTGATGCAAATACGCGATGCGCTCGCGCAGTTCGCGCGGCAGCGGATCGAGCGGTGCGCTGCGTGCCGCGGCGCTGCCGTCGGTCCAATGAACCGTAGCGCCCGGCGCAGATTCCAGGCCGGCCACCATGCGCAGCAGGGTAGTCTTGCCCGCGCCGTTTTGCCCCGTCAGCACGATGGCCGCGGCGCGCGGAAAGACCAGTTCGCCGATCTCGAACAGCCGGCGCCCCCCGATGCGGCGCGACAGTCCGCGCACGGTCAGCAATGGCGTGGTCGGGACATTCATCGGCGGAAGCCTCCGGCGCCTTGCAGCCACGACAAGGCAATGTTCACCAGCAGCGCCAGCGCCACCAGCACGATGCCGAGTGCAATCCCCTGCGCGAATTCGCCTTTGCTGGTTTCCAGCGCGATCGCCGTGGTGATGGTGCGCGTCGAGCCTTCGATATTCCCGCCGATCATCAGCGCCGAACCGACTTCGGCAATGACGCGGCCGAAGCCGGCGACGATGGCCGCCATCAACCCGAAACGCAGTTCCCGGATAACCGTGACGAACGTGCGCCAGCGCCCAGCACCAAGCACGCGCGCAGTTTCGCGCAGGCGCGGATCCGCGCCCTGCAGCGTGGACAGCGAAAACGCGAGGATCACGGGAAACCCGATCACCGCCTGCCCGAGCACCATGCCGGCCGGCGTGAACAGCAGCGCCAGGCTGCCCAGCGGGCCCTGCCGCGTCAGCACCAGGTAGAGGATGAGTCCGACCAGCACGGTCGGAAACGAGAGGAAGGCCTGCGCCACCACGACCACCGCGCGGCGGCCCGGAAACTGGTGCGTGGAGATCAGCCACGCCGCGCCCACCGCGGGGGCGGTGGCGATGGCCAGCCCCAGCACCGCCACCATCAGCGAGGTCCAGACAATGAACCAGAGCGCCGCGTCGCCGCTCGCGAGCAGGCGGAACGCGGCCAGCGTGGCGGCGCCGATCTCCACCGGTCAGGCGGAGAAGGTGTGCTCGGCTGCGGGGAAGCTGCCGTCCTTCACGGCGGCCACGTAGGCGCGGATGGCGCCTTCGATCGTGGTCTGGCCTTCCATGAAGTTGCGCACGAACTTGGCCTTGCGCCCCGGGTAGACGTTGATCATGTCCTGCAGCACCAGCACCTGGCCGGAGCACTCGGCACCGGCGCCGATGCCGATGGTCGGTACCTTGAGCTGCCGCGTGATCTCGCCGGCCAGCGTGGCGGGCACCGCCTCCATCAGCACGATCTGCGCGCCGGCGTCCTGCATTGCGAGCGCGTCGCGCTTGAGCTGGGCCGCGCCTTCGTCGGTCTTGCCCTGTACCTTGAAGCCGCCGAACGCGTGCACCGACTGCGGCGTCAGGCCGATGTGAGCGCACACCGGGATGCTGCGCTCGACCAGGAACTTGACCGTCGGGGCAAGCCAGTCGCCGCCTTCGAGCTTGACCATGTGGGCGCCGGCGCGCATCAGCGCGACCGCGCTGGCAAAGGCCATTTCCGGCGTGCCGTAGGTGCCGAAGGGCAGGTCGGTCACCAGCAGCGCGGTCTGGTTGGCGCGCGCCACGCATTCGGTGTGGTAGGCCATGTGCTCCAGCGTCACGGGCAGCGTGGTCTGCTGGCCTTGCATCACGTTGCCGAGGGAGTCGCCCACGAGGATGACTTCCACGCCGCAGAAATCCAGCAGTGCGCCGAAGCTGGAGTCGTAGGCGGTCAGCATGGCAATTTTTTCGCCGGCGTCGCGCATGGCCTGCAGACGGGTGATGGTGACGGTCTTGCGGGTGGGGTCGAGGAGGTAGCTCATGGCAGTGACGAGTCAGGAGAGAGGCGCTCGGCGTGTAGCGGCCGGCACGGCTGTCGTTATGGTTATGTACCGCCCCGGGCATCGCTCGGCTGCCCGGCCGCGGTCAGGGCGCAGCCAGGTTGAGAAAGGCCCTGCGGCCGCGCATGTTCTCGATGCGCGTCAGTAGTGTACGGAAATCCCCATCGTTGTCCACCGGATTGAAATGGGCGGTATCCACGATCAGCACCGGGGCTTCGTCGTAGCGATGGAACAGTTCGCCGTAGGCATCCGTGAGCCGTTGCAGGTATGACTCGTCGATGCCGGTGGCCTCGCCGGGCGCGCCACGGCGGGCGATGCGCTCGCGCAGCAATGACGGCGTCGCCTGCAGCATGATCACGAGATCGGTGCGCTGCGGCGGTAGCTGCAGGCGTGCGGCAATCGCGTCATAGAGCGCGAGTTCGTCTTCGGGCAGCGTCAGGGAAGCGTACAGGCGGTCCCGGGCGAAGAGGAAATTGGCCACCATGCGCTGCGTGGCCAGCAGGGCGTTCTGCCATTGCTGGAGCTGGTCGGCGCGCTTGTTCAGGCAGGCCAGCTGCAGCGGCAAAGCGTAGCGGGCCGGTTCGCGGTAGAAGCGTTCCAGGAAGGGGTTGGCGCGGGCGCCATCGAGGAGCTCGGTCGCGTGCAGCGTGTGCGCGAGGCGTTGGGCCAGCGCGGTCTTGCCGGAGCCGACCGGACCTTCCACCACGATGCGACGCAGGTGTTCGAGCATATCGTTGACAGCGCGGGCGTGCGGCCCCGCGGCTCAGCCGCCGGTGCCGGCGTTGCCGGCTGCCAATGCCCGCAGGCACTTGCAGGAGGAAACCTTCTCGATGCGCTGGTCGCCGACACCGGCGAGGTAGTCGATCGCCGGGCCCATGCCGGGGATCACGAGATCCGGGGCCAGTTCGAGCAGCGGCACGAGCGTGAAGGCACGTACGGTGACACGCGGATGCGGCACGGTGAGCTGTTCGTCGTTGTGCTGCTCGTCACCGAACACCAGCAGGTCGAGGTCCAGCGTGCGCGGCGCGTTGCGGAACGGGCGTTCGCGGCCGAACTGGTCTTCGATGTGGTGGCAGATGCGCAGCAGCTGCGCGGCGGTGAACGAGGTCTGCACCTTGACCACCGCGTTGTAGTAGTCGTCGCCACCGGCATCGACGGGCGCGGTCCGGTACAGCGCGGACCGTGCCAGCACCGTGATGCCGACCTGCTGGGCCAGGCACACGATGGCGTCTTTCAGCGCCTGGCGGGCATCGCCCAGGTTGGCGCCGATGCCGATGAAGGCGAGTTTCATTGATGTTCCTCCGGCTGGTCGCGGCCGGCATGGACTTCCTGCCCCGCTTCCGTGTCGCTCCGGGAAGAAACTTTATCCGATTTCCGCGGACTGCGTCGGCGGCGCTTCTTGCGTGCCGGGGCGTCGCCCTCGGCCGCCGGACCACGCGGCGTGCGGGCGCCATCGATCAGGCCTTCGCGTTCGTCGGGGTCGGCATCCTGGAAGTCCTGCCACCAGCGCGACAGCTCCTCCGGCATTTCGCCGGACTGGCAGCGCAGGTGCAGGAAGTCGAAACCGGCACGGAAGCGCGGCGACTCCAGCAGGCGGAACGGCATGCGGCCCACGCGCTTCTCGAAGCGCGGCTGCATGCCCCAGATGTCGCGCATGTCGGTGACGAAGCGGCGCTGGATTGCCAACTGGCCGGTCTGCTTTTCCAGCACGGCATCCATGGCCGTGTTAAGCGCCGCGATCGGGTGCTCGCCGCGTGCGCGCTCGGCATTCCAGTGCTGCAGCACGTGGTGCCACAGCAGCGCGGCGAACAGGAAGCCCGGCGAGACCGGCTTGCCCGACTGCACGCGGCGGTCGGTGTTGTCCAGCGCCAGCTGCACGAAGCGCTGGCCCATGGGCTGCTCCAGCGCCACGTCCAGCAGCGGCAGCAGGCCCTGGTGCAGGCCGGCCTTGCGCAGTTCCTGCAGCGATGCCCAGGCGTGGCCGGACATCAGCAGCTTGAGCATCTCGTCAAACAGGCGCGCGCTGGGCACGTTGTGGATCAGCGTGGCCAGGCCTTCGATCGGCTCGCGCGTGGCCTCGTCGATGCCGAAGCCGGTCTTGGCCGCGAAACGCACCACGCGCAGCATGCGCACCGGGTCCTCGCGGTAGCGCGTGACCGGGTCGCCGATCATGCGCAGCGTGCGCGCGCGGATGTCTTCCATGCCGTGATGGTAGTCATGCACGGTCTGCGCGGCCGGGTCGTAGTACATCGCGTTGATGGTGAAGTCGCGGCGTTCCGCGTCTTCCGCCTGCGAGCCCCACACGTTGTCGCGCAGCACGCGGCCCGAGGCATCGATCGCGTGGGTCTTGCTGTCGAGTTCGGAGCGCTTGAGGCGCCGGCCTTCGGGCAGCGTTTCGCTGGCCACGGCATCGACCAGCGCGCGGAACGTGGAGACTTCGATGATTTCCTGCTCGCGCCCGCCATAGAACGTGACGTGGACGATCTGGAAACGCCGCCCGATGATGCGCGAGCGCCGGAACAGCGCCTGCACCTGCTCGGGCGTGGCATTGGTGGCGACGTCGAAATCCTTGGGCTTGATGCCCAGCAGCAGGTCGCGCACCGCGCCGCCGACGATAAACGCCTGGTAGCCGGCCTGTTGCAGCGTGGAGGTCACTTTCACGGCATTGCGCGACAGCAGGGTCGGGTCAATGCGGTGCTCTTCCACGGTGACGATGCGCGGCGTGTGGGCGCGGCCGATGCGGCGCTGCTTGGGGCCAGGATTGCCCAGCAGGCGGTTGATGAGCTTCTTGATCACGTCAGAACAGATCCATGATGCGCCAGCCTGCGGCGGCGGCATGCTCGCGCAGGCGATCGTCCGGGTTGGTGGCGATGGGCTCGCTGGCCTTTTCCAGCAGCGGCAGGTCGTTGGCCGAGTCGCTGTAGAAGTAGGTGGTGCCGAAGTCGTTCCAGTGCGCGCCCTGGCTCTTCAGCCAGGCGTCGACGCGGGTAATCTTGCCTTCGCGGAAACTCGGCACGCCGTCGACCTCGCCGGTGAACTGGCTTTCCGGCTTGCCGTCAACCGTTGCCGGTTCGGTGGCGATCAGGTGCTTGATGCCGAACGCCGCCACGATCGGCGCCGTGACGAAGCTGTTGGTGGCCGTGACCACGGCGCACAGGTCGCCGGCTTCCAGGTGCTTGTAGACCAGCGCGCGGGCCTGCGGCGTCATGACGGGGTCGATCACTTCATGCATGAAGCGCTGGCGCAGGGCGTCGAGCCGGTCACGCGGGTTGGCGGCCAGCGGCGCCAGCGCAAAGCGCAGGAAAGCCTGGATATCCAGGGTGCCGGCCTTGTAGTGGCCATAGAACTCGTCGTTCTTGCTGCGGTAGGATTCCTCTTCCACAACGCCCTGGCGCACCAGGAAGCGGCCCCATTCGTGGTCGCTGTCAGTGGGGATCAGGGTATGGTCGAGATCAAAGAGTGCCAGATTCATGGGGCGCGATTTTACCTTAAGGGAGGAGACCGGTCGGCAACGTGGCCCGCGAGACCGCTCCGGCCCGAACGAAGCAAGTGGCGATTATTCCCGGAACTCCGCGAACATTTCGCGAAGCAGGGGCAAGGTCACCGGGCGCTTGCGCTCCAGCGAGTACGTATCGAGCGCATCGAGCAGCGCCATCAGGCTGGGCATGTCGCGATAATGGCGGGTCACCAGCCAGTGGGTGATCTCCGGGGAAAGCTGCAGTCCGCGCTCGCGTGCCGCTTGCAGCACAGCTGACATCTTGTCTTCGTCCGACAACGGCTGCACCTGGTAGACCAGGCCCCAGCCCAGCCGGGTGCGCAGGTCTTCACGGACCGGCATGGCGCGCGGCGCCAGGCCCCCGGCCACGACCAGCGCGGTGCGCACGTGCGCGCGGACTTCGTTGTAGAGCGAAAACACCGCGATCTGGCGCGCTTCGTCGAGCAGGTCGACATCGTCCACCGTATAGAGCTGGCAGGACGGATCGAACAGGAAGTCCGACAGCGGGTGGTGCGGGCTCAGGTAGCGGCAGTTGATGCCGGTCTGCGGCGTGGCTTCGCACACGGCGTGCAGCAGGTGCGTGCGGCCGCAGCCCACTTCGCCCCACACGTAGACCAGCCGGTCCACGGCGCGCTCCTGCGCGACCGCATTGGGCAGGTCGCGCAGGCGCTGCACCGCCTCGCGGTTCGAAGCCACGACGAAATTGTCGAAGGTCGAAGGCGGGGGGCTGCCAAGCTCGAGCGAAAGTTGCTTGGGACGCGGGGACATGACGTATGGCTTGCTTGCTGGAAACAGCTCGCGCGGTGCGCTTGGAATCGGCTCAAGCCGACTATTGTCCGTCATTTTTCCCGTTGCTTCCGTTATTTCCGTTATTTCCGATAAAGGTCGCTGGCCAGGTACGCGCGGCGCAGCTGCCTGGCTCCGACCAGCAATACGGCGGAAGTCGGCAGCGCCAGCAGCACGCCGAAGAAGCCGAACAGCTGGCCGAAGGCAAGCAGGGCGAAGATCACCACCAGCGGGTGCAGCCCGATGCGCTCGCCGACCAGGCGCGGCGTCAGGTAGAAGCTTTCGATGAACTGGCCGATGCCATACACGACCGCGACCGCCGCCAGCCCGTACCAGTCGCCGAACTGCAGCAGCGCGGCCAGGATCGCCAGCACCAGGCCGACGCCGAAGCCGATATAGGGAATGAAGACCGCCAGGCCCGTGAACACGCCCACGGGCACGCCAACGTCAAAGCCGGCAACAGTCAGCCCGATCGAATAGATCGAGGCCAGGATCACCATCACGAGGATCTGGCCGCGCAGGTACTGCGACAGCAGCACGTCGGTCTCGCCGGTCAGTTCGCGCACCTTGGGCACCCAGCGGCGCGGCACCAGGCCTTCGATGCGCCGCATCACCATGTGCCAGTCCATCATCAGGTAGAACATGACGATGGGGACGATGAAAAGCAGGCCGGCCACTTCGATCAGGGCCGAGCCCGAGACCTTGGCATAGTTCAGGAACACCGCCAGCAAGTCTTCGGGGCTGGCCGAGAAACGGTCCGACAGCATGCTGCGCAGGCCCGGGAAATCAAAGCGCACGCGCACGCCGAAGTCGGCCAGGCGCGGCGCGACCACGGCGTTGAGCTTCTTCAGCAGCACCGGCAACTGTTCGCGGACCTGGGGGATTTCCCGCTGGAGCACGGCGATCAGCAGCAGCACCAGTACCACGCCGATCACCAGCAGCAGCAGGATCATCAGCGTCACCCCGATGGCGCGCGGTATGCGCCGGCGTTGGAGCCAATCGACGCCCGGGGTCAGGATATAGGCAAAGATGAACGACAGCAGGAATGGCGTCAGGATCGGCGCCAGCGCGACGATGGCCGCAAACAGGCCCGCGGCGACCACAATCCACAGCAGGACGCGCTTGGTCTCTTGGTTCAGCAGGGGAGCGTTCATCGGTGGGCGCATAGGATGGAATGGCGAAACTGGTAGCCGGGCGCCTGTATCCGTTAAAATCGCGATTCTACTGGACTCGCGCCCGCCCCCTGCTGCTGCCGGGGCCGCCGGAGCGGCGAATTCACCACTTTATCTCCTCTGACACAAGCAGGTTCCCATGAGCGCTTCCTCGACCGCTGGCCAGGCAGGCCTTTCCTACCGCGATGCCGGTGTTGACATCGATGCCGGCGATGCCCTGGTCGACCGCATCAAGCCGTTTGCCAAGCGGACCATGCGCGAAGGCGTGATGGCTGGCATCGGCGGTTTTGGCGCGTTGTTCGAACTGTCGAAGAAGTACCAGGAGCCCGTGCTGGTGTCGGGCACCGACGGCGTGGGCACCAAGCTCAAGCTGGCGTTCCAGCTGAACCGCCACGACACCGTGGGCCAGGATCTGGTCGCCATGAGCGTCAACGACATCCTGGTGCAGGGCGCCGAGCCGCTGTTCTTCCTCGATTACTTTGCGTGCGGCAAGCTCGACGTGGACACCGCCGCCACCGTGATCCAGGGCATCGCCCGTGGTTGCGAACTGTCGGGCTGCGCGCTGATCGGCGGCGAAACCGCCGAAATGCCGAGCATGTACCCGGACGGCGAATACGACCTGGCCGGCTTCGCGGTCGGCGCGGTGGAAAAGCGCAAGATCATCGACGGCACCACCATTGCCCCGGGCGACGTGGTGCTGGGCCTGGCTTCGTCGGGCGCGCACTCCAACGGCTATTCGCTGGTGCGCAAGATCATTGAAGTGGCCAAGCCGGATCTGAACGCCGACTTCCACGGCCAGCGCCTGCAGGACGCCATCATGGCGCCGACGCATATCTACGTGAAGCCGCTGCTGTCGCTGATCGAGACCCTGCCGGTCAAGGGCATGGCCCACATCACCGGCGGCGGCCTGACCGAAAACGTGCCGCGCGTGCTGCCGCAGAACACCACGGCCGTGCTCCACCGCGACGCCTGGACGCTGCCGCCGCTGTTCCAGTGGCTGCAGTCGCAGGGCCGCGTGGCGGACGACGAAATGCATCGCGTGTTCAACTGCGGTATCGGCATGGTGGTGATCGTCGCGAAGGAAGATGCCGAACGCGCGATCCGTCACCTGCAGGCTGCCGGCGAGGCCGTGTGGCAGATCGGCGAGATCCGCGAGCGCGCGGAAGGCCAGCCGCAGACCGTGGTGGTCTGACGACCGGCTTGTCCTGTGCCGGTTTTCCGGCATGGCGACGGTGAGATGGGAAAGGGCACATGCATCGCATGTGCCCTTTTTGATTTTGGGCTTGGGCCGGGCTGGACAGGACCGCCCGCAGCGCTATCCCTTCAGCCTGGTCAGCAGATTCATCAGCTTCATGGCCTTGCCCGCATACGGCGGCTGAAACAGCTTCTGCACCAGCGACACCGGCCCCTGATAAAACACCGGCCGCAGCTTGGAGAAGGTATTGAACCCCTCACGGCCGTGGTAGTGCCCCATCCCGCTCGGCCCGACGCCGCCAAATGGCAGGTCATGCTGCGCCACGTGCAGCAGCGCATCATTCACCGATACGCCACCGGACATCACGTGCGTGATGTAGTACCGCTGCAGCGCCTTGTCATGCGTGAACGGGTAGATCGCCAGCGGCCGGTCATGCGCGTTGATGTAGTCGGCCACTTCCTGGTGGTCGCGATAGGTGCGGATGGGCAGGATCGGCCCGAAGATCTCGCGTTGCGACACCAGCATGTCCTCGCGGGGATCGAGCACCAGGCAAGGCGCGAACTTGCGCGTCGCGGCGTCGCCGGTGGCCAGCTCGACGATCGTTGCGCCTTTTGCCCTCGCATCCTCGAGCGTCGCATGCAGGCGGTCATAGGCGCGCTGGTCGATGATGGCCGTGTAGTCGTTGCCGTTCAGGTCGGGGAAGCGCTCGGCAACCAGCCGCCTGGCATGCGCGACGAACGCGTCCACCGCGCCCTCGGGCAGGAAGACGTAGTCGACGTTGGTGCAGATCTGCCCGGCATTGAACAGCTTGACCCACAGGATACGTTCGGCGGCAGTCTGGATTGGAAAGTCCGGCGCCACGATGGCGGGGGCCTTGCCGCCCAGTTCCAGCGTGACCGGCGTGAGATTGCGCGCCGCATTGGCCATGACCGCGCGGCCCGTCGCGCCCGAGCCGGTGAACAGCAGGTGGTCGAAGGGCAGCGAGGAAAAGGCCGGCCCGCGCCCGCCGCCATCTTCGAAGAATCTCAGCTTGTCTTCGGGGAAGTAGCGCGGGCTGATGCGCGCCAGCAACTGCGCGAGGTGGCGCGAGTTTTCCGACATCTTGACCATGGCGCGGTTGCCCGCCGCGAAGATCGCGGCAAGCGGGCAGAACGCCAGGTTGAGCGGAAAATTCCACGGCACGATCACCCCGACCACGCCAAGCGGCTGCGGGATGACGCGGTTGCGCGCACCCGGGTACATCAGCATGTCGATATGGCGCCGTTGCGGCTTCATCCACTTGCGCAACTGCTTGCGGGTGTCGCGGATCGATTCGAGCGCGACGAAGAACTCCGCGAACAGGGTCTCGAATTCGGAGCGGCTGCCGTAGTCTCGTCCGATCGCTTCAACGATCTGCGCGCGGTTTTCCTTGAGCATGCGCGACAGCTTCGCCAGGTCGGCGACCCGTTGCGCATGGCCTGGCTCGGGGTCGGCGAGATAGGCCTGCCGCTGACGCGCAAAACAGGCCTGGAATTCTTCCGGCATCACCACGTGATCGGCTGGCAGGTCAATGGCACCCACGGGGTCTCCTGTTGTTTGGTTCCGGTTGAGGCGTGAAGTCGTCCTGATGCGCTGCCCGCGTCACGGTTTGCCAGCGGCCGTGGCGTCGGTCGCGGCGTCCTGGTCGCCGTAAGCCTGTCCGCCGAAGCGCAAGGCCGTATGCTGGCGCTGCGAATGGCGCAGGGGGTAGAACATCTGCGCGGCCCAGTGCTCGGCGCCGAAACGGCGATCATCCTCCAGCCCGACCTTCGCGGGGTACTGACGGGTGATGTGGGCCGTGCCGAAAAGCACATCCCAGAAGAACAGCAGGTTGCCGAAGTTGCCCTTGTAGTGGCCGATGCCGTCGGCATTGGTCAGCGCATGGTGGGCCCAGTGCGTGGCCGGCGTGGAGATGGTTCTTTCCACCACCCACATCAGCGGGCGCAGCACGCGGATGCGGTACAGCGGCTCGTCCCAGCGCCAGGCGCAGTGCGCGCCGAGGATCACCAGCATCTTGACCACGATGTACACGGCATAGACCTTGCCGAAGCCGAGGTACAGCAGCACGCCCGCACTCCACAGTCCAGGCATCATCAGGTAATAGAAGAAGTTATTCCGGTACGTGACGCGGATGCTCATGTACGACGCCGAGTGGTGCGCGCGATGCAGCGGCCACAACCACGGCGAATGGGAGGCACGATGCCACCAGTACTGCGTCATGTCGTCGGCGACCAGCAGGATCGCGGTCATGGCCCACCACGGCAGGTGGGACCACGCACCGCGCATGCCGGGCATAAAGGCGTTGCACAGCCAGTTGGCGCCGAGCAGCGCGAGCGGCTGTGTCACGGCGACCAGGCTGACGAACATCAGCACTTCGAGCTTGGTGTCGTTGGCGTCGGCGCGCACGCCTTGCTGGTAGCGCCGCGTGGCAAATTCCATGACGGCAAAGCCAAGGATGATACTGCCGATCAGCAGGTTCTGTAGCTGAAGGTTCATGCGGGTTGTCTCCGATCTCTTCGATGCTGGTTGTGCGGAAACTCTAGGTTGGCTCTTCCGATGCGTCCAATGCATAATGAACATCGTTCCAATGTGTGATACGCAATGAGGTTGCCCATGGATCTCCGCCGGCTCAGCCATGTGGTCGCGCTTGCCGATACGCTGCACTTCGCCCGCGCGGCGGAGCAGGTCCACCTGAGCCAGCCGGCGTTCAGCCGCAGCATCCAGGCCATCGAAAGTGATCTCGGCGTGCGGCTGTTCGAGCGCGAGGCCGGCGATATCCGGCTCACGCCGGCCGGGGAATTCGTGCTGGAACGTGCGCGTCGGCTGCTGTTCGAGGCACGCTGCATGCAGCGCGATGTCGAGCTTTACCGGGACACCCAGCTTGGAGACACGGCGTTCGGGGTCGGACCGTTTCCCGCCGCGACGCTGATGCCGCGCGTGCTGTCGGCGCTTCGGCGCGAGCATCCGCAGGTCGCGTTGCGGGTAGAGGAGAGCAACTGGGTGCTATTGCTCGAGCGCCTGCGCGCGGAGGATATCGAGTTTTTCGTTGCCGACGTGCGCGACCTGGCAGAGGATGCGTCGTTGGACGTGCGCGCGTTGCCGGCCCAGTCGGCGCGCTTCTTTGTCCGCGCGGGGCATCCGCTGGCCGGCAAGACATGCACGATCAGGGAGGCCTGGCAGTACGGCGTGGCCAGCGTCAAGGCGCCGCGCGTGGTAACAGCGGCGTTTGCCCGGGCGCTCGGCTTGCCGGCTGGCCAGGACGCCGTGCTGGCACTGGAGTGCGATAACTTCGCCGTGATCCGCGCGGTCACCTTGTCCACGGACATGGTGCTCGGCGCCACCGATACGTCGGTCCGGGCCGAGTTGGCCTCCGGCGAACTGGTCGCGCTCGATGTGGAGGGATTGCCGGCGCTGAACGCCGGCATGGGCATCGTGAGCCTGCGCAACCGGACCCCTTCACCGATGGCGGTAGAAGCGATCCGCTCCATCGAGCGGGTGGCCGCGGAGATCAGCGCACCGCTCGATAGCTTGCCGCAATAGGCCGGTTCAGTCCGGCGTGCCGAGGCGGGCCAGCGCGTCGCCGGTGACGCGGCAGATGCGCCAGTCCGGCATCACGTCAGCGCCCATCGCCTTGTAGAAGTCGATGGACGGCGTGTTCCAGTCGAGCACCGACCATTCGAAGCGGCCGCAGCCGCGCTCCGCCGCCAACGCCGCCAGGTGCCGGAGCAGCGCCTTGCCAAGGCCATGGCCGCGCCAGGCCGGTTCGACGAACAGGTCTTCGAGATACAACCCCGGTTTGGCCAGGAAGGTCGAGAAATTGTGGAAGAACAGCGCGAAGCCGACGGGGCGCGTGCCATCAGGTGTATGGGCTTCGACCAGCACGGCCTCGGCCTGCGGCTGCGTGCCAAATAACGCGTGTTCAAGCTTCTGCGGCGTGGCTTCGACCAGATGGGTCAGCTTTTCGTATTCGGCCAGTGCCGAGATCAGGCGGAACAGCGTGGCGCTGTCGGAGGGCGTGGCGGGGCGGATGGCAAAGGAAGCAGACGGCATGGTGCGGGGCATCGTCGGAACAGGCGACGATTATCGCCGCTGCGTCACATACCGGCCAGACGTGCGACTTGCGCGACGTAGTCCGGCGCGAGGCAATCGACGGACACGCGCTCCGGCGTGCTGCGCAGCCATGTGATTTGGCGCTTGCAGAGCTGGCGCGTGGCCGCGATGCCGCGTTCGCGCATGGTCGCGTAGTCGCTGTCGCCGTCGAGGTACTCCCAGACCTGCCGGTAGCCCACGCAGCGGATCGACGGCAGGCCGGGGTGGAGATCGCCGCGCCGGCGCAGGCGTTCGACTTCCTCGATCAGGCCGCCGGCCAGCATGGCGTCGTAGCGCGCGGCAATGCGCGCATGCAGCACGGCGCGGTCCGAGGGCTCCAGCGCGATCACGCGGTAGCGCTGGTCGGCCGCGCCGGTGAAGGTGCGGCCGTCAGCCTGCCGCGCCAGCAGTTCGGACATCGGTTGCCCGGACAGCCGGTGGATCTCCAGCGCGCGCTGGATGCGCTGGGCATCGTTGGGCGCGAGCCGCGCGGCCGTGACGGGATCGATTTTCGCCAGCATCGCGTGCAGCGCGGGCCAGCCGCGTGCGGCGGCCAGTGTGTCGAGTTCGGCGCGCACGGCCGGATCGGCCTGGGGCAGGTCGTTCAGGCCCTGCGTCAGCGCCTTGTAGTACAGCATGGTGCCGCCGACGATCAGCGGCTGGCGCCCGCGCGCGCGGATCTCGCCGATCAGCCGTTCAGCGTCGCTGACGAACTGCGCGGCGGAGTAGCTGTCGGCGGGATCGATGATGTCGATCAGGTGGTGCGGCACCGCGGCCAGCTCGTCGGGCGTGGGCTTGGCGGTGCCGATATCCATCTCGCGATAGACCAGCGCCGAATCCAGGCTGATGATCTCCACGGCTGCCTGCTGCGCCAGGGCCAGCGCGGCAGCGGTCTTGCCGGAGGCGGTCGGGCCGAGCAGGCAGACGATGGGCGGGTGTTCGGACGACGGCAAGGCGGACATCAGGACTCAGGAAGGGCAGGACGTGGTGCGGGAGGGCGGCCTTACTGGCCGCGCAGAAACAGCCGGTCCAGCTCGGCCACGCTGAGCTGGACCCAGGTCGGGCGGCCGTGGTTGCACTGGTCGGCACGCTCGGTCTGCTCCATCTGGCGCAGCAGCGCGTTCATCTCTTCGAGCGTGAGCTTGCGGTTGGCGCGCACCGCGCTGTGGCACGCCAGCGTGGCCAGCAGTTCATTGCGGCGCTCCGCCAGCACGCGCGAGCCGCCGTAGGCGTTCAGGTCGCGGAGCACGTCGCGCGCCAGCGCCTCGGCGTCGGCCTGCTGCAGCAAAGCCGGCACGGCGCGCACGGCGAGCGTGGTCGGCGATACCGGCGCGATGTCGAAACCGAGCAACGCCAGCGTTTCGCGATGTTCCTCGGCCGTGCCGATCTCCACCGGGTTTGCTGGCAGGGTCACGGGCAGCAACAGCGGTTGCACGGCGAGATCGCGCGCATCAAGCGCGTCCTTGATCTGTTCGTACAGGATGCGCTCGTGCGCCGCGTGCATGTCGACGAGCACCAGGCCGCGCGCATTCTGCGCGAGCACATAGACGCCATGCAGCTGGGCGATCGCGTAGCCGAGCGGGTGATCGTCGGTGTCCTGGGCGGCGTCATCCGCCATGGGCGGGAGTGGGCGGGCCACGGCGATGCCGTCGAGCAGGCCGGGCGGCTCATCGGCCCGCGCGGCCTGCGCATCGGCCAGCCATGCGGGAGGCTGGGACGACGGCATATAAGGCCGCGGCGCCGTGGCGTCACGCACCATGCCCAGATAGGCCTGTCGCGGCTGTGCGATGCCAAGTTCGGTCTGGCGCGCCGCCGAATAGTTGACCCACTGGCTGCCGCTGCCCGCTGCACCGTAGGGCGCGCGTGGCTCTTGCAGCCGGATGGCGCCCGCCGCGGGCACCGGCTCATCGTCCGTGCCGGTGTGCAGGCTGTCGCCATGCTCGCCGGCCTGGCGCGCCAGGCAGCGCTGCACGGCGTGATAGACGAACTGGTGCACGGCGCGTGATTCGCGGAAGCGCACCTCGATCTTCGACGGGTGGACGTTCACATCCACCATCTCGGGCGGCAGGTCCAGGCACAGCACGTAGGACGGGAAACGGTCGCCATGCAGCACGTCTTGGTAGGCGCTGCGCACCGCATGGTTGAGCAGCTTGTCGCGCACGAAGCGGCCGTTCACGAAGAAGTACTGCTGGTCCGGCCGCCCGCGCGAGGCCGTGGGCAATCCGGCGAAACCATAGAGATGGAGATCGCCGGCCGCTTCATCGAGCGGTAACCGGGCCCGGGCAAAATCGCTGCCGAGCACCTGCGCCGTGCGCGTGGCCACATCGCCGGCGTTCCAGTGTTCGAGCGGCTTGCCGTTGTGGTGGACCGAGATCGCCACGTCGGGACGGGCCAGCGCCGCGCGCCGGACCATTTCCAGGCAATGCCCGAGCTCGGTCTGTTCCGACTTGAGGAACTTTCGGCGCGCGGGAGTGTTGAAGTAGAGATGCTGGACGTCAACCGTTGTGCCGACGCCGCCAGATGCCGGCTGCAAGGCGCCGGTATCGGCACTGACCAGCGTGGCGTGCGGATCATTCGCGGTGCGGCTGGTCAGCGACAGCTGGGACACGGAAGCAATCGAGGCCAGGGCCTCGCCGCGGAAACCGAGGGTCAGCACGGCCTCGAGTTCATCGAGCGAAGCGATTTTGCTGGTGGCGTGACGCATCAGGGCCACGGGCAGTTCGGATGCGGGGATGCCGCAACCGTTGTCCGAGATGACGATGCGCCGCACGCCGCCTTCCTCGAGCCGGATGCCGAGCTGGCTCGAGCCGGCGTCGAGCGCGTTCTCGAGCAGTTCCTTCACCACGGAGGCCGGGCGTTCCACGACTTCACCCGCGGCGATCTGGCTGATGAGCTGGTCGGGCAGGGGGCGGATCGGGCGCGGCGGCTGCGCGGTTCGGGAGGCGGAGGCTGGCATGCGGCGATTATACGTGCCGTGCCACACGCGGGATGACCGCTTCGGGGGCGTCCAGTGACCGAAGCGTCGGGCGGCTCTTGTATGATGTCGCGCTTGTTGGATCAACCTACAACACAACGGGGAACGACTTGGATCTCGCTCTGCAGCTCATCGACATGCTGTTGCACGTCGACAAATACCTCGGCACGGTCATCCAGCAGTATGGCGTCTGGGTCTACGCCATCCTGTTCGCGATCGTATTTGCCGAAACCGGGCTGGTGGTGCTGCCATTCCTGCCGGGCGACTCGCTGCTGTTCATCGCGGGTGCGTTCTGCGCCACGGGTGCCATGAACGAATGGGCGCTGATCGGGCTGCTGCTGACGGCGGCGATCACGGGCAATACCGTGAACTACTGGGTCGGGAGCTGGATCGGTCCCAAGGTCTTCGATCACCAATGGCGCTTCCTCGACCAGAAGGCGCTGCGCCGCACGCACGATTTCTACGAGCGGCACGGCGGCAAGACGTTGGTGATGGCGCGCTTTGTCCCGATCGTGCGCACGTTCGCGCCGTTCGTGGCCGGGGTTTCGCAGATGACGTTCGGGCGCTTCCAGCTCTTCAATGTGATCGGCGCGCTGGCATGGGTGGCAGGGCTGGTGTTCGCGGGCTACTTCTTCGGCAACCTGCCGTTCATCAAGCAGTACCTGAACCTGATCGTGCTGGCCGGCATTGGCGCGGCCGTGGTCCCGCTGGTGCTGGGCGGGCTGTGGAAGCTCGTGCGCGGCAACAAGCGCAGCACGTCGAGCGTCGAGCGCTGAGCGCAGCGCTGCCGCAGTCCTAGTTCAGGCTGCGGCTCATCATGCGCAGGGCCGGCATGCGGTCGCGGATTTGCGCGATGTCGGCGGCATCCGGGCGCGCCTTTACGTAGGCTTCCAGATCCTCCAGCGCCGGCCGGAAGCATTCCATGTTGGCATAGGCGAGGCCGCGGTCGCGCACTTCCTCGATCGATCCGGGCAGCAGGATCACCAGGCGGTTCTGCACCGCCAGCAGCCGCTGCCAGCGGGATTCCTGCAGGTAGATCGCCTTCAGGTTCCGCAGCATGCGCGCAATGATTTCGCGGTGGCTGGCGGCCTGCAGGAACAGGCCAAGCGGCACCTGGCCGGGATCGGAAATCCCCTCGCGCTCCAGGTAGGGATCAAGCATTTCCTGAAGCTGTTCCTTCGACAGGGTCTCGCCGGTCAGCGGGTCGAGGATGACTTCCCCGGCCGGGATCGTCATGCGCACCAGGAAATGGTTCGGGAAGGACACGCCCTTGAGCGGCAGGCCGATCTGCTGGCCGAGCTCCATGTACAGCACGGCCAGTGAAATCGGGATGCCGCGCCGCTGCTTCAGCACCACGTTCAGGTACGAGTTGTCGGGATCGTAGTAGTCGTTGGCGTTGGCGCCAAAACCGAGATCGCGATAGAAGAAGTGGTTCAGCAGGCGCAGCCGCTGGATGGCCGGGGTACCTTCGGCAATCCTGCGTTTGAGGCGCAGCGCCAGCACATCCAGCGCGGCCAGTTCGGCTTGAAGGTCCAGGTCGGGGAAGGCGTCCTGCGCGATGGAAAGTGCGGTTTCAGTCAGGGGGATGCCGTTCTCGTCCGCCACCAGGCTGGCGAAGTAATCAAGGACTTTCGTACTTGTCATTGCGGATTCCTGATGCGGCACGGCCGTGCCGTGCCCTGGCGCTCACTTGCGTGCTACGGCCCGTTCCGTCGGTGAACGAGCCCTAGACCGTCCGGCGCTTGAAGGCGGCGTATCGCAGTCCCATGAGCCACAGTGTACCGAAGTAGACCACCGCTGCAAGTACCAGGCAGGAAGCCAGCAGCGCGATGCGCAGCAGCGGCGTGGCCCCCAGCCCCACCCAGTCGAAATTGCGCACGAACCAGAGCAGCAGGCCGGATAGCAGCAGCACTGCGGTGAACAACTGGGCCAGGAACAGTCCCCATCCGGGCGCGGGCCGGTAGTAGCCGCGCCGGACCAGGCCGGCAAAGAGCAGCAGGGCATTGATGGTGGCACCGACGCTGATCGACAGCGCCAGGCCCGCATGGCCCATCCACGGCACGAACACGTAGTTGCAGGCCTGCGTAATGACCAGTACCACCAGGGCGATCTTCACTGGCGTGCGGATGTCCTGCCGGGCATAGAACCCCGGCGCGAGGATCTTGATGACAATGAGGCCAAGCAGGCCGGTGCCGTAGGACACCAGCGCCTGCCGTGTCATCTCGACGGCGTGCGCGTCGAACTTGCCGTAGTTGAACAGGACCGACGTCAGCGGCGCGCCGAAGACATAGAGCCCGACCGCGCACGGCACGGCCAGCAGGAATGTCAGGCGCAGGCCCCAGTCGAGCAGGCCCGAGTATTCGGCGCGATTGTCCTGGGCGCTCGCCTTCGACAGGCTTGGCAGCAGGATGGTGCCGAGCGCCACGCCGAGCAGCGCAGTCGGGAATTCCATCAGCCGGTCGGCATAGGTCAGATACGACACGCTGCCGGCGGCCAGGCGCGAGGCAATATTGGTATTGATGATCAGGCTGATCTGCGCCACCGACACGGCCAGCAGTGCCGGACCCATCTGCCGGAGGATACGGCGCACGCCGGGATCGGCCCAGGCCTTGCGCACGCTGAAAGTCACACGCGGCATGGCACCCAGGCGTTTGAGCGCGGGGACCTGGATCAGCAGTTGCAGGATGCCGCCGACCAGCACGCCCCACGCCTGCGCATAGATCGGCTGCGCCATGCGCGGGCCGACGAACAGGGCCGCGAAAATGAGGCACAGGTTCAGCAGCACCGGCGTGAACGCCGGCACGGCGAACTTGCGCCAGGTGTTCAGGATGCCGGACGCCAGCGCCACCAGCGAGATCAGGCCGATATACGGGAACATCACCCGGGTCATGAAGACGGCCGCCGTATAGGTCTCGCCCTGGCCGCGGAAGCCGGTCGCGACTATGGTCATCACCAGCGGCGCGCCGATCACGCCCAATAACGACACCCCCATCAGCGCCCAGGTCATGATCGTCGCGACGGCGTCGATCAGGTGTTTGGTCTCCGCGTCGCCGCGCTTGGCGTGGTATTCGCCCAGGATCGGCACAAAGGCTTGCGAGAACGCGCCCTCGCCGAAGATGCGTCGCAGCAGGTTGGGGATCCGGAAGGCCACGTTGAAGGCGTCGGTCATGTCCGAGGCGCCAAAGGCCCGGGCAATCAGGATTTCGCGTACCAGGCCCGTGATGCGCGAGAGCATGGTCAGGCTGCTGATGGTGGCGAGCGCTTTGAGCAGGTTCAAGGTGAGTCGGCGGGAAGCGGTGGATCGGGCTGGTACGGGCTGGCGGACATGGCGGCGCGTGCCGCCATCGCGTGCAGGCGCGCGGATGGCGGTTCAGACGCCCGGCGCGCGGTAAAGTTGCCGCAGCGGCACGCCGCGTGCGGCGAAGTGGCGCCTATTATACGGATCGCCTCGGTGCAACCCCGGCCCGGCTTGGTATACCGCGTTGGCCTTGCGTGTGGCTTCGGCGTGTGTGTATAATTGCCGATTCACAAGGACAGCTGCGTTCCGGATTCGTGTGTCAGTGCATCCCGGGTCGCTTGATATGACTTAATTGTTGTGTCCCCCGCGGCACGCATCTGAATTCAGGATATTTAATTACATGGCAAATTCCGCACAAGCACGCAAGCGCGCCCGCCAAGCCGTTGCTCAAAACGCTCACAACTCCAGCCTGCGCTCGCGCCTGCGTACCGCCGTCAAGGCCGTTCGCAAGGCCATCGATGCCGGCGACAAGGCTGCTGCTGCTGAAATCTTCAAGAATTCGCAAGCTACCATCGACAGCATTGCCGACAAGAAGATCGTGCACAAGAACAAAGCTGCACGTCACAAGTCGCGTCTGTCGGCTGCTATCAAGGCCATGGCTGCCTGATAGTTGCCTGGGCCGCTCCGGCGGCCCCCGACGGTACTGCAAAGTGCCCGTCTCAATAAAAAAGCTCGTCATCCGACGAGCTTTTTTGTTTTCCGGTCGCGCTGCGCGCGGCGCCGGCTGTCTTATTCCAGCGAGCAGGCTTCGACCAGTTGCAGGTTGTTGTCGCGCGCGAAATTCAGCACGAAGTCGAGCGCCTTCGGTTCGATCTCGCGCAGGCGCACATCGACCACCACGCATTTGATGTTGCCCGAGAAGATCGGGCGCACGTACGGGGAGTAGGTCAGGCGGGGATCGCCGGTATCACCTTCGGGGCGGAATTGCGCCATGACGCCGCAGAGTCGTTCAGCCCAGTCGCTTGGGCGGAAGGTCTTGCCTTCCTTGGTAATGCCTTGGATGAAGTATTCGCGAACATTGGGGTTCATGAGACTGGGCGACTGCGGGTGAGGCGAGGTGACTCGACGGAAAACCCGCGGAACGGGCGCCCGTTTGACGCGGCCGGCGAGTGTTTGGTTCGCTCTTTCCAGGCCGGGGTGGCGGGGCGTCGGTGTCTGCGGGGGCACTTTTGATGCCGGCGGCGGGCAGCGGCAAGGGTATGCCGGGCCCCGCGTGAATCAGCAAGTATTATATCTTATATAAGACTTGCGCATAAGCCCGGAAACCTGTCGGGAACCTGTCAGCAGGTGCCGAGACGGGTTCTTCCGGGCTCGCCAAAGCAGAAATAATCCCTTATGATCGTTGCACGTAAATTGCGTATGCGACGCGAAAGGCGGCTCCGCGACGCGCTTCTGTCATGAGGTTTCGTGAACCTTCATGACGGCGTGTCTCCTCCGGGCCGCCTTCTTTGTTTTATGAGCTCAACCCCGATCAAGCATTACCTCCAGTTCAGCGACTTGTCTCCCGATGAGTACGAGTACCTGCTGGACCGCGCACGGATCCTCAAAGCCAAGTTCAAGAACTACGAGACCTGGCACCCGCTGCACGACCGCACGCTGGCCATGATCTTCGAGAAGAACTCGACGCGTACGCGCCTGTCGTTCGAAGCCGGCATCCACCAGCTCGGCGGCCACGCGGTGTTCCTGAACACGCGCGATTCGCAGCTGGGCCGTGGCGAGCCGATCGAAGACGCGGCGCAGGTGATCTCGCGCATGGTCGACATCATCATGATCCGCACGTTCGGGCAGGACATCATCGAACGCTTTGCCGCGCATTCGCGCGTGCCGGTCATCAATGGCCTGACCAACGAGTACCACCCGTGCCAGGTCCTGGCCGACGTGTTCACCTACATCGAGCAGCGCGGCAGCATCCGTGGCAAGACCGTGGCATGGATCGGCGATGCCAACAACATGGCCTACACCTGGATCCAGGCGGCCGAGCGGCTTGGCTTCACTTTCAATTTCTCGGCGCCGCCGGGTTACCAGCTCGATCCGGCGATGGTGCCGGCATCGGCCGCGGGCCAGCTCAAGGTGTTCGACGATCCGCTGGCGGCGTGCCAGGGCGCCAGCCTGGTGACCACCGACGTGTGGACCAGCATGGGCTTCGAGGCCGAGAACGAAACGCGCAAGCGCGCCTTCAAGGACTGGATGGTGACCACGGCCATGATGGACCGCGCGGAGCCCGACGCGCTGTTCATGCATTGCCTGCCCGCGCACCGTGGCGAGGAAGTCGAGGCCGCCGTGATCGACGGCCCGAAGAGCGTGGTCTGGGACGAGGCGGAAAACCGCCTGCACGTGCAGAAGGCGCTGATGGAATATCTGCTCTGCGGCCGCTACTGAAGCACGCGCCGGCAGGCACAAGGGAGGGGCCATGATGGCCCCTCTTTTTACGTGACCGCATCCACATCAATGCAATCAAGGAGAGGGAAGTGAGCCAGTTCGACAACGTATCGGTCGTCAAGAAGGCCAACCTGTATTTCGACGGCAAGTGCGTGAGCCACACGGTGCTGTTCGCCGACGGCACGCGCAAGACGCTGGGCGTGATCTTCCCGGCGACGCTGACGTTCAACACCGGCGCATCGGAGATCATGGAAGTCAATGCGGGCGTGTGCCGCGTGCGCCTGGCCGGCTCGGAAGACTGGCAGACCTATGGCGCCGGCCAGCAGTTCAGCGTGCCGGGCAACAGCAGCTTCGATATCGAAGTGCAGGAAACGCTCGACTACGTCTGCCACTTCGCCTGAGTGGCGACCGAGCCGGTCAGAGCACGACCGGTTCCGGCTCGATGCGCACGCCGAAGCGGGACTGGACCGTATCGGCGATGCGCGTGGCCAGCGCCAGCAGCGCTGCGCCAGTCCCGCCGCCATGGTGCACCAGCACCAGCGCTTGCTTGCCATAGACGCCCACCGGGCCGTCATTGACCCCCTTGAAGCCGCAGCGGTCGATCAGCCAGCCGGCGGCCAGCTTGAACGTGCCGTCGGGCTGGGCATAGCTGACCAGGTCGGGGTGGCTGGCCAGCAATGCGTGCCGTTGCTCGGCGCTGACCAGCGGATTCTTGAAGAAGCTGCCCGCATTGCCGATCTGCGCGGGATCCGGCAGTTTGCGCGAACGGATGGCGATCACTGCGTCGCGGATCGTTGCGGCGTCAGGTGTGGCATCGCCTTCCAGTTCCCGTGCCAGTTCCCCATAAGCGAGCACAGGCTGCCAGTCGCGCGGCAGGCGCAGCGTGACCGCCGTGATGATGTAGCGATCGCGGCCCGCCCGCTTGAACAGGCTGTCGCGGTAGCCGAACGCGCACTGGAAGAGGTCAAGGTCGACGAAGCGCATCGTCTGGCGGTCAAGCGCGCGCAAGCCGGCAAAGCGCTCGCGCAGTTCCACGCCATAGGCGCCGATGTTCTGGATCGGCGCCGCGCCCGCGGTGCCAGGGATCAACGCCAGGTTTTCGAGGCCCGGCAAGCCGTCGGCAATGGTGCGGCAAACCAGGCCATGCCAGTTCTCGCCGGCACCGGCGGTGACGCGCAATGCGTCAGTGCCGGTCTCCACGCGGTATCCCGGAATCTCCATCAGCAACACCAGCGCGTCGAGATCGCCGGTCAGCACGACATTGCTGCCGCCACCGAGCACCACCAGCGGCAGGCCGTGGCCGCGCGGGTCTTCCAGCGCGGCCAGCAGGTCGGCTTCGCTGCGGACATGGACGGCGTAGCGCGCGCGGACATCGAATCCGAATGTATTGTGGCGGCGCAGGGGATAAAATTCGTGGAAATCTGCCATGCAAGCTAGAGGTGATGCGGCCGCCACTGTGCGGCCCGCTGCCCCATGGAGTGCGAGGCAGGCTGGATTATACGGAAGTGCCGGCGTGGCCCGAACTGGGCCAGGACGCCGTGCAGGCAAGTGAAAAGGAGAATGCAATGCCGTCGTTTGACGTAGTGTGCGAAGCCAATATGGTCGAGATCAAGAATGCGGTCGAACAGGCCAACAAGGAGATCTCGACGCGTTTCGATTTCAAGGGTTCGGACGCACGGGTCGAGCAAAAGGAAGGCGAACTGACCGCCTTCGCCGACGATGACTTCAAGCTGGGCCAGGTCAAGGATGTGCTGATCAACAAGATGGCCAAGCGCAATGTCGACGTGCGCTTCCTCGACTACGGCAAGGTCGAGAAGATCAGCGGCGACAAGGTCAAGCAGGTCGTCACCATCAAGAAGGGCGTGACCGGCGACCTGGCCAAGAAGATCGTGCGCATGATCAAGGACAGCAAGATCAAGGTGCAGGCCAGCATCCAGGGCGATGCCGTGCGGGTGTCCGGCACCAAGCGCGACGACCTGCAGGGCGTGATCGCGTTGCTGCGCAAGGACGTGTCCGAGGCACCGCTGGACTTCAACAACTTCCGGGACTGATTCCCATACCCGCGCCGGTGCAATGCCGGCGCGATGCGAGGCCGCCGGCGGCGCTCAGCGCGCCTGCGGCAGCCCGCCGATCTTCGCGCCGGCCCGGATGCCCTTCTGCGCGAACCATCCCTTGTTCATTTCGAGCGCGTAGCGGATCGCCGCCTTGGGGCAGTGGTTGTCCTGCGTCTGCGGCGCCATGTCCTCGATATTGACGATGCTGCCGTCGTCGGCCAGGAAGGCGATCGACAGCGGCAGGTCCGTATTTTTCATCCAGAAGCAGTGCCCGGCCTTCTGCTCGAATACGAACAGCATGCCGGCATTGGCCGGCATCGATTTGCGGTACATCAGCCCCTGCTCGCGGGCCGCGGGCGTCGACGCGACCTCTGCCTGAATGGCGTACATCCCCGCAGTGAGAGGCACCACGGGCAGGGCGCTCTGTGCGTGGGCCAGGCCAGTAATGGTGGAGGCCAGCAGGATGCAGCGGGAAAGCAGGGTCTTGGTCAGGGTTCGCATGGCAATGCGGCGGGGGGTCGATGGCAGGCGCAAGCATAACGCACGCGCGGGCAGGCTGAGCGACGTCCGCACGGCGGCCCGGTGGATACAAAAAAAGGCAGGTTGCCGGGCAACCTGCCTTTCACACGTGCGCCGGAGTTCCGGCGCGGCCGCGTGCTTACTGTGCGGCCGGTGCCGAAGCCGCTGCAGCCGAAGCTGCCTTCTTCGAGTGGTGCTTCTTGTGCGAGCTCTTCTTCTTGGCGGCCTTCGGGGCTTCCTTGGCGGCCGGCGCTGCGTCAGCGGCGGCCGGAGCCGAAGCCTGGGCGAAAGCGCCCGTGGCGAACAGACCAACAACCAGGGCAGCGATCAGTTTTTTCATTGCGATTACCTCGAAGAGTGACTGTAGTCGGAAAGTTGGCGCGCAATTGGACGCGTCACCGACAACAACGAGGACACCGCCCGCCGGGTTGACGTGCCGGCTGTTAGTTTTTGTAACGCACGCGACCCTTGTTGCCGGCGCCCGGCCCGCGCGGGGCAGGCTGTGGCGCGCGGGCTGGAGGCAGGCCAAGCAAATCCGGCGCCACGATACAGGATTGCCCGGGCAGCAACGCCAGTGCGCGCAGATCAAGCCGGCCGATGGTCGCGCGCACCAGGCGCAGCGTCGGAAAACCTACTGCAGCGGTCATGCGACGGACCTGGCGGTTCTTGCCTTCACGGATCTGCAGTTCGAGCCAGCTGGTCGGGATCGCCGCGCGATAGCGCACGGGCGGATGCCGGGGCCAGAGCCACGACGGCTCCTCGACCACGCGGACCTTGGCCGGCAAGGTATGGAAATCGCCGAGGTCGACGCCTTGGCGCAAGCGCGCCAGCGCGGCCTGGTCGGGAATGCCCTCTACCTGTGCGAAGTAGGTCTTGGCGAGCTTGTGGCGGGGATCGGCGATGCGCGCCTGCAGGCCCCCGTCATCGGTGAGCAGCAGCAACCCCTCGCTGTCTGCATCGAGGCGGCCGGCCGGGTACACGCCAGGCGTCGCGATCCACTCGGCCAGCGTCGGCCGGGTGGGATGCTCGGAAAACTGGCTCATGGTGCCAAAAGGCTTGTTCAGGGCAATCAACGTCATGGGGCAGCAGTATGCCGGAGCCGGGGCGATTCCCGGCGTTCCCTGGCCGGCGCGTCCGGCCGGCATGGCAGATCGGGATGAATTGCTGCATAATAACTGGCTAGTCTTGTGTCTTATATAAGACTGACGTGGTGCGGCGCAACGCAGGCGGCCCCGGGCCTCCGGCTACAATGCCTTCGCTCCGCCTCCCTTATTTTGCTGCCGGGTCGTGCGTGCCGGGCGGCTGTCTTAACCGTTCCGTACTGGAGACGTCAT
Organism: Cupriavidus sp. C2SS-8b; assembly: GCF_057073745.1. Taxonomy (NCBI): domain Bacteria; kingdom Pseudomonadati; phylum Pseudomonadota; class Betaproteobacteria; order Burkholderiales; family Burkholderiaceae; genus Cupriavidus; species Cupriavidus sp. C2SS-8b. The sequence continues at coordinate 2,876,583 of NZ_CP172716.1, read as the reverse complement.
GTATCAACACATCAAGGTCCCGGCTGGCGAGAAGATCACGGTCAACCAGGATTTTTCGCTGAATGTCCCGGACCAACCGATCATTCCTTACATTGAAGGCGATGGTACGGGCCGGGATATCACCCCGGTGATGATCAAGGTGGTGGACGCCGCGGTGGCCAAGGCCTACGCGGGCAAGCGCAAGATCTCGTGGATGGAGATCTACGCCGGCGAGAAGTCGACCAAGGTCTACGGCCCGGATGTGTGGTTGCCCGACGAGACCCTGGAGGTGCTCAAGGAATACGTGGTCTCGATCAAGGGCCCGCTGACCACACCCGTCGGTGGCGGCATCCGTTCGCTGAACGTGGCGCTGCGCCAGCAGCTCGACCTCTATGTGTGCCTGCGTCCGGTGCGCTATTTCAAGGGCGTGCCTTCGCCGGTGCGCGAGCCGGAGAAGACCAATATGGTCATCTTCCGCGAGAACTCCGAAGACATCTACGCCGGCATCGAGTGGGAAGCCGAAAGCGCGCAGGCCAAAAAGCTGATCGCCTTCCTGCAGAACGAGATGGGCGTGAAGAAAATCCGCTTTCCCGAAACCTCGGGCATCGGCGTCAAGCCCGTCTCGAAGCAGGGCACTCAGCGCCTGGTGCGCAAGGCCATCCAGTACGCCATCGACAACGACAAGCCGTCGGTGACGCTGGTGCACAAGGGCAACATCATGAAGTTCACGGAAGGCGGGTTCCGTGACTGGGGCTACGAGCTGGCCCAGTCGGAATTCGGTGCCGAGCTGGTCGACGGCGGTCCGTGGTGCAAGTTCAAGAACCCGAAGACGGGCCGCGATATCGTCATCAAGGACGCCATTGCCGACGCCTTCCTGCAGCAGATCCTGCTGCGTCCGGCCGAATACTCGGTGATCGCCACGCTGAATCTCAACGGCGACTACATCTCCGACGCGCTGGCGGCGCAGGTCGGCGGCATCGGCATCGCCCCGGGTGCGAACCTGTCCGACTCCGTGGCCATGTTCGAAGCCACTCACGGCACGGCGCCGAAATACGCCGGCAAGGATTATGTCAATCCGGGTTCGGAAATCCTGTCGGCGGAAATGATGTTGCGGCACATGGGCTGGACCGAGGCGGCCGACCTGATCATCGCATCGATGGAAAAGTCGATCCTGTCGAAGAAGGTGACGTATGACTTCGCCCGCCTGCTGGAAGGCGCGACGCAGGTGTCGTGCTCAGGTTTTGGCCAGGTGATGATCGACAATATGTGATCCACGGGCCCGGCAGGCGCGCGCCTGTGTGCGAAAGCCCCGGCGCCGCATTGCGGCGACCGGGGCTTTTTTAACGCCGATGAGCGACGTCGGATCCGGGCCGGGTATTGCGACACGGCGCACGGCCGCAGAATGCAGAAAGCCCGGCGCGAGGCCGGGCTTTTCGTCGGATGCGGTAGCGTGCAGCTGAGAGCCGTGCAACGGCATTGCCGCGGCCCTGAAGGCGGAAGCCATGCTGTTTTCGCGGATCCCGTTCCGGGGGAGTTTCCCCCCGCATCCTTGGTGACTACCCCGAAACTCTGTCGGCCCGGGTGCAGTCGCGGCGCACTTCAGCCCTGGGCGTCCTGGATGTTGGTGGCCTGCTTGCCCTTGGGGCCCTGGGTCACCTCGAACGAGACGCGCTGACCTTCCTTGAGCGTCTTGAAGCCCGCCATCTGGATTGCCGAAAAGTGCGCAAACAGTTCTTCCTCGCCTTCGTCCGGCTTGATGAACCCGAAGCCCTTGGCGTCATTGAACCATTTGACGATACCGCTTGCCATATACTCCCCCAACGAAATAGCAGATTCAAAGCGGGGAAGCCTGCGGCCAGCTGGATGACACGCGCTGCGGCGCCATGGCAGCCGCTTCCTTTCGGGATGCGGACGGCAATGACGCAGCATGGGTGAATCGCGTAGCAACGCTCCTGGTTATTGTGTGCCAGTATCGTCGCCACTGGTTCGTAAGCCTCCCTGCTCACGGATCACCAGGCCCGGCCCTTTTGCTTGGCTCGCTGGCCTGAACCCGGTGTGCGACCGATTTTTCTGGCAAACCCATTGACTGTCAAGTTGGCGGATTCCCCACTCCCGGAAGGGTGTGGCGGGAATCGGACGGCCGCTGATGGTACCGTGTGGGGATGCGCACAGTGACGTGGCGCACGTTGTCGCTAGCGTGCGGGCGTGGGCCAGTCACGTGCATTGCAATGCCTTTGGCATTTTCCGAACGACGCGGAATGCGTGGCGCGGCTCTTGAATCCCGCCACAGTTCCCCAAATTGCAGAGTTGCGAGTAAGGGTTAGAATAAAGCCATGGCTACACGGCTGGCGAATGTCCCACAACGCGAAGCAGGCACCATTCTGGAGCGGAAAGAGCAGGCGCTCAAACCGCCCGCTATGTACAAGGTGGTGCTGCTCAATGACGACTACACTCCGATGGAGTTTGTAGTCATGATCCTGCAACAGTATTTCAGCAGGGACCGTGAAACGGCGACGCAGATCATGCTCACCGTGCATCGGGAAGGTAAGGGCGTCTGCGGTATCTACACCAGAGATATCGCCGCGACAAAGGTCGAGCTGGTGTCAACGCACGCGCGGCAGGCGGGCCACCCCCTGCAGTGCGTGATGGAGGAAGCATGATTGCGCAAGAATTGGAAGTGAGCCTGCACATGGCGTTCGTTGAGGCCCGGCAGGCACGCCACGAGTTCATTACCGTGGAACACCTGTTGCTGGCGTTGCTCGACAACCCGACGGCAGCAGAGGTCTTGCGCGCCTGCGCGGCCAATATCGAGGACTTGCGCACCAGCCTGAAGAATTTCATCGCTGACAACACACCGGTCGTGCCCGGCACGGACGAGGTCGACACCCAGCCGACCCTCGGTTTCCAGCGCGTGATCCAGCGCGCGATCATGCATGTGCAGTCGACTTCCAACGGCAAGAAGGAAGTGACTGGCGCCAACGTGCTGGTCGCCATCTTCGGCGAGAAGGATTCGCATGCCGTCTACTACCTGCAGCAGCAGGGCGTAACGCGCCTGGACGTGGTCAACTTCATCAGCCACGGGATCCGCAAGGACCAGTCCGAGCCGGCCAAGCACGGTGATGGCACGGGCGAAGGCGAAGGCGGCGACGGCAAGGAAAGCCCGCTCGAGCAATACACCCAGAACCTGAATACGCTGGCCAAGGCCGGCAAGATCGACCCGCTGATCGGCCGCGAAAGCGAAGTCGAGCGCGTGGTGCAAGTGCTGTGCCGCCGGCGCAAGAACAACCCGCTGCTGGTCGGCGAGGCCGGCGTTGGCAAGACCGCGATCGCCGAAGGCCTGGCGTGGCGCATCACCAAGAACGAAGTACCGGACATCCTGGAAAAGGCGACCGTCTACTCGCTCGACATGGGCGCGCTGCTGGCCGGCACGAAATACCGTGGTGATTTCGAGCAGCGCCTGAAGGGCGTGCTGAAGTCGCTCAAGGACAATCCGAACGCGATTCTCTTCATCGACGAGATCCACACGCTGATCGGCGCCGGCGCCGCGTCGGGCGGCACGCTGGACGCGAGCAACCTGCTCAAGCCGGCGCTGTCGTCGGGCCAGCTCAAGTGCATCGGCGCAACGACCTTTACCGAATATCGCGGCATCTTCGAGAAAGACGCGGCCCTGTCGCGGCGCTTTCAGAAGATCGATGTGGTCGAGCCTTCGGTCGACCAGACCGTGCAGATCCTGCGCGGCCTGAAGTCGCGTTTCGAGGAGCACCACGGCGTCAAGTACGCGGCCTCGGCGCTGACCGCGGCGGCCGAACTGTCGGCGCGCTTCATCACCGACCGTCACCTGCCCGACAAGGCGATCGACGTGATCGATGAAGCCGGCGCGGCGCAGCGCATCCTGCCGAAGTCCAAGCAGAAGAAGACCATCGGCAAGGGCGAGATCGAGGACATCGTCTCGCGCATTGCCCGCATCCCGCCGCAGAGCGTGAACCAGGACGACCGCAGCAAGCTGCAGACGCTGGAACGCGACCTGAAGTCGGTGGTGTTCGGCCAGGACCCGGCCATCGAGGCGCTGGCCTCGGCGATCAAGATGTCGCGCGCGGGCCTGGGCAAGACCGACAAGCCGATTGGCTCGTTCCTGTTCTCGGGCCCCACGGGCGTGGGCAAGACCGAAGTCGCCAAGCAGCTCGCTTTCATCATGGGCATCGAGCTGCTGCGCTTCGACATGTCCGAGTACATGGAGCGTCACGCGGTCAGCCGCCTGATCGGCGCGCCGCCGGGATACGTCGGCTTCGACCAGGGCGGCCTGCTGACCGAGGCCGTCACCAAGAAGCCGCACTGCGTGCTGCTGCTGGATGAAATCGAGAAGGCGCATCCGGATATCTTCAATATCCTGCTGCAGGTCATGGACCATGGCTCGCTGACCGACAACAACGGCCGGCGCGCCGACTTCCGCAACGTGATCATCATCATGACCACCAATGCGGGGGCGGAGACCATGAACCGCGCCACCATCGGCTTTACCACGTCGCGCGAGCAGGGCGATGAAATGGCCGACATCAAGCGCATGTTCACGCCGGAGTTCCGCAACCGCCTGGACGCGATGATCAGCTTCCGTTCGCTGGACGAGGAAATCATCCTGCGCGTGGTGGACAAGTTCCTGATGCAGCTGGAAGAGCAGCTCCACGAGAAGAAGGTGGAAGCCAGCTTCACCGAGAAACTGCGCAAGTTCCTGGCTCACAAGGGCTTCGACCCGCTGATGGGCGCCCGCCCGATGCAGCGCCTGATCCAAGACATGATCCGCAAGGCGCTGGCCGACGAGTTGCTGTTCGGCAAGCTGGTGTCCGGAGGCAAGGTGGTGGTCGATCTCGACGATCAGGACCAGATCAAGCTCGACTTCTCCGAAGCCGATCCGGAGCCGCCCGAGGCGCCGGAAAGCGAGCAGCGCGCGGAGGTCTGAGCGACGCACGAGGACATTGTCTGCAATTGCGGCCATCCTCGGGCAAAATACAGGGGCGGCAGAAATGCCGCCCTTTGTTTTTTGTCACGGCAGCCAGTGGGCCGCCTCTTCCAGAAAGACCGATGTCCCGTCCCGAACGCACGCGGCTGCGCCGCATGCTGCTCAAAGCCCTGCCGCTGGCCGCTACGCCGCTGACCGCGGTGGCCGCCGGCGCGCCCGCCGATTCGCCCGCAAGCGGCCGTCCGATCACGATGGTCCTCCCGTTCCCGCCGGGTGGCAGCGTCGATATCGTGGCGCGCCAGCTGCAGCCGGGCCTCAAGGCTTTGCTCGGCCAGACGGTCGTGGTCGACAACAAGCCTGGCGCCGGCGGACTGATCGCCTCCAGTACCGTTGCGCGCTCCAAGGCCGATGGCAATACCCTGCTGATGGCGTTCGACACCCACGCCATCAACCCGTTTGCCTATAAGCAGCTGCCCTACGACACCTTCCGCGATTTCACGCCGATTTCGCAGCTGGTGCGTTTTCCGCTCGTGATCGCCGCGAATCCGGCGCTGCCGGCCTCCAATGTGCGGGAGCTGGTGGCACTGGCCAAAGCCAGGCACGACGGCGTGCGCTATGCCTCGTCCGGCATCGGCAGCCTCAACCAGCTTGCCGCCGAAGCGCTGGCGACCGAGACCGGCGTGCATATGCTGCATGTGCCCTACAAGGGCGGCGGCCCGGCCGTGCAGGCCGTGCTGTCGAACGAAGTCGACATCTTCTTCAGCAGCTACGCGGCCGTGCAGGCCCATGTCGCGGCCAAGACCATCAAGGTGCTTGGCGTCACGGGCACCACCCGGCTGAAGCAGTTGCCGCAAGTGCCCACGGTGGCGGAGCAGGGCGTGCGCGGATTTGAGGCGTATTCGTGGATCGGCGTGTTTGGCCCGGCGGGCATGGCGCCCGCCACCGTGAACCGCATCCACGACGCGCTGGTGGAGTCGCTGCACCAGCCGCGCGTGGTCGATGCCCTGGCGGCGCAAGGCTTCGAGATCGTCGGCGGCAGCCCTGCCGAGCTCGGCAACCTTGTGCGGCATGAGCACGACAAGTGGCAGGCCGTGGCACGCAAGGCCAATATCCAGTTCGAGTAATGGCAAGCCACGCTGAGATGTTCGACCACGCTGTCGTGGTCTGCCCGGATCTTGACGCTGGCGCCGACGCCTGGCGCCGGCTCGGCTTCACGCTGACGCCGCGCGGCTATCACACGCTGGGTTCCCAGAACCACTGCATCATGCTGGCGCGCGACTATGTCGAGCTGCTCCACGTCACCGCTCCGAACCCAAGCCGGCAGTATTACTGGGACGCCCAGGCGCGTGGTGGCGGCTGTGCGGCCATGTCATGCAAGAGCGCCGACGCCTTCGCCACGGCGGCCCGCCTGCGCGAGGGCGGCTGGCATACTTCCGAGCCGATCGAGTTTTCGCGTCCGGTGGTGCTCGACGATGGCAGCGAGCACGCTGCCAAGTTTCGCGTCACGGCGCTCGATGACGCACCGGGTGCGCGCTACTTCGTCTGCGAGCACCGCACGCCCGAACTGCTCTGGCGGCCGGAATGGATCCGGCACGCCAATGGCGCGCAGGGGATTGCGTCGATGTTCATGGTGGTAGCGCCGGCGCTGGTGGATGCCACCGGCCGCGCCTATGCCGAGCTGACCGGCGGCGAAATGACGCAGCTGAGCGACCACATCTGCAGCGTCGCGGTGGACGATGCCACGCTGGTCATCAGCACGCCTCAGGCGCTGGCAGCGGCAACCGGCACCGCGCACATCCAGCGCGATGTGCCGGGCTATGCGGCGATCCGCCTGCGCACTGGCGCACTGGCAGAAGCGCGCCAGTTCTGGGGCGCGGCCGGCATTCCGGCCCAGGACCTCGGACCGCACGAGACCCTGATTCCGGCGAGCGCTGCCGGCGGCGTTGCCCTGCTGTTCGAACAGCAGGGCTGAAGCCGGCAGCGTCAGGCGCTGGCCTTGGCGTGATGCACGCCGGTGGAACCAAAACCGCCGGCGCCGCGCTCGCTGTTTTCCGAGAACTCTTCGACCGTCGTGAACACCGGGCGCAGCACGGGCACGAACATCATCTGCGCGATGCGCTCGCCGGGCTGGATCACGATGGGCTCGGTGCCGGGTGCGTTGCGGTTCCACACGCTGACCATGATCTGGCCCTGGTAGTCGGCGTCGATCACGCCGATCGAATTGCCCAGCACCAGGCCTTTCTTGTGCCCCAGGCCCGAGCGCGGCACGATGGTCGCTGCCATGTACGGATTGCCCATGTGCACGGCGATGCCGGCCGGCACCAGTTGCGCGGCGGTGCCCGCTGCGATCGACACCGGTGCGTCGACGCAGGCGTGCAGGTCGATGGCGGCCGCCATGTCGCTCTGGTAGGCGGGCAGGCCCCACTCGTTCAGGCGGGAATCCAGCACCTTGATTTCGACGGACGGGTTCAGTTCGTGGCTCATTTCGAGATTCAGTTTTCGGAATTCAGTTCAAACGCCTCGGCCAGCAATTCGTACGTGCGCAGCCGGGCGGCATAGGTCGCGGTCACGCTCAGCACCACCAGCTCGTCGGCGGCGAACTGCTCGCGCAGGGCCAGCATGCGCTCGGTCACGCGTTCGGGCGTGCCGCAAATCGTGCGCGGGCGCTCGCGCTCGATGATGAGCTGGTCGCGCTCGGTCGGGACATGGCTATCGGCCTGTTCCAACGACGGGATCGGCGCGTTGACCCCATAGGCCATCTGCAGCCGCCGCAGGTCCACGGCGCGTTCCAGTTCGGCCGCTTCGGCGTCGGTGTCGGCGCAGATCACGAAGATCGCGGCGGCGCTGTAAGGCTGGGCCTCATAGCCTGGCTGGAAGTCCTCGCGATACTGCCGTGCGACATGATGGCCTGTGTGCGCGTTGATGAAATGCGCAAACGCGAGCCGCAACCCCAGCCGCGCGGCCAATGCGCCGCCGTAGTCGCTGGAGCCCAGTATCCACAGTTCAGGCTGCGTATCGACCACGGGCTGGAGCAGCACGCCCTCGGCCAGATGGCCGGGCGGCACGTCGCCGCGCAGCAGGCACGAAAGGTCGCGCACCTGCTCCTCGAACTGCGCGCCGCGGTCGTACTGGCCCATCGCCACCGCCTGCGCCGTGCGCAGGTCGCCGCCGGGCGCCCGGCCCACGCCGAGGTCGATGCGGTTCGGGAACAGGCCTTCGAGCATGCGGAACTGCTCGGCCACCTTGAACGGGCTGTAGTAGGGCAGCATGACGCCGCCCGAGCCCAGCCGGATGCGCTGCGTGACGCTGCCAATGCGCGCCAGCATGACTTCCGGCGCTGGGTTACAGACGCCGCGAAGGCCATGGTGCTCGGCGCACCAGTAGCGCGTGTAGCCAAGCGCGTCGGCCATCTGCGCCAGTTCCACGGTGGCAGCCAGCGCATCCCGCGCGGTGTGGCCGGCGATGACCGGGCTCTGGTCGAGCACGGACAGGCGCAGGCGGGGTTTGGTCGCGGTCATGATGCGTCAGGGTTGGGCGCGGACCGGCAGGCGCTGGCCGATGGCCGCGACGAGCTGGCGCGCCAGCGTGAGCTTGTCGGCGCGCGGCAGCCGGGTCATGCCGGCGGCATCGAACAGTACGATCTCGTTGTCGTCGAGGCCGAAGGTATGGTGGCCGATATTGCCCACCAGCAGCGGCACGCCCTTGCGCTGGCGCTTCTGCTCGCCGTACTGCTCCAGGTTCTCGCTCTCCGCGGCAAAGCCGACGCAGTAGGGCGCATCGGCGCGTCCGGCGACGGTCGCCAGGATGTCCGGGTTCTGCACGAACTGCAGCGTCGGCGTATCGGTATCGTTGGCCTTCTTCAGCTTCTGCTGCGCCACCTCGGCGGGGCGCCAGTCGGCCACGGCCGCGACCGCGATGAAGACGTTCACGTCGCGCAGCTGGGCCAGCACCGTATCGTGCATCTGCTGGGCGCTGCGCACATCGGTGCGCACCACGCCGCGCGGCGTGGGCAGGGCGGTCGGGCCGGCCACCAGCAGCACCTCGGCGCCGGCTTCGCGTGCGGCGCGGGCGATGGAGAAGCCCATCTTGCCCGACGAAAGATTGGTGATGCCGCGCACCGGGTCGATGGCCTCGAAGGTCGGGCCCGCGGTGATCAAGACACGCTTTCCCGCCAGCGGCTTGGGCTGGAAGAAGGCGATCAGGTCATCGAGCAGTTCTTCGGGTTCCAGCATGCGGCCGTCGCCGACTTCGCCGCAGGCCTGGTCGCCGCTGCCGGGGCCCAGGATGACCACGCCGTCCGTGCGCAGTTGCGCCGCATTGCGCTGCGTGGGCGCGGCGGCCCACATCTGGCGGTTCATGGCCGGTGCCACGAGCAGCGGGCAGTCGCGCGCGATGCACAGCGTGGTGAGCAGGTCGTCGCACAGGCCATTGGCCAGCTTGGCCAGGAAGTCGGTTGATGCGGGCGCGATCACGATGGCGTCGGCCTCGCGCGAGAGGTCGATGTGCGCCATGTTGTTGTCGACGCGCGCATCCCACTGCGACAGGAACACCGGGCGGCCCGAAAGGGCCTGCATCGTGACCGGGGTGATGAAATGGGTCGCCGCCTCGGTCATCGCCACCTGTACCGTGGCGCCGGCCTTGGTCAGCAGGCGGACCAGCTCGGCCGACTTGTAGCAGGCGATGCCGCCGGTCAGGCCGAGAACGATGTGCTTGCCGCGCAAATCCATGGGGGACTCGTCAAAGAAAGGGGTGTCGGCATGATACCGGCAGCCCGCGCGGGCTGCCGGGGGCGGCTTCGTGCCGGCTCAGTGCCGACGAACGCGCCGCAGCTCGTCGACGACCAGCAGCACCGCGCCGACGGTGATGGCGCAGTCGGCCACGTTGAAGGCCGGCCAGTGGTAGTTGCGCACGTAGAAATCGAGGAAGTCGATCACATGCCCGTAGACCACGCGGTCGACCACGTTGCCCACGGCGCCCCCCAGAATCAGCGACACGGCGAAGCAGAACAGGCGCTGGCCCGTATGGCGGTAAAGCAGCCAGACGATGAACGCGCCGACCACGAGCCCGAGCCCGGTAAAGAACCAGCGCTGCCAGCCGCCGGCATCGGCCAGGAAGCTGAACGCCGCGCCCTTGTTGTAGACCAGGACCATGTTGAAGAAGCGCGTCACCGGGCGCGATTCGCCGTACGTGAAGGTACGCACGATGACGATCTTGAAGAACTGGTCCAGCACCACCACCAGCAGGGCGAACGCCATCCACAGCAGCGGCGTGGCGTTGCCCGAGGCCTTGTTGTTGTGGCCCGACGCCTTGTTATTGCGGCGTGCCGGGCGGGCGGAACGGGTCGTGGACGATGCCATCAGGCATGGCTCCTGTGTTCACCGGCGCCGAACAGGTTGCTGTCGCAGCGGCCGCAAAGGGTCGGATGGTCGGGGTTCTGGCCAACGTCGGCGCGGTAGTGCCAGCAGCGTTCGCACTTCGCGTGCGTCGAAGCTGCCACCGTGACGAGCAGGTCGCCGGCTTCGGGCGCGGGCGTGACGGTGGCCGCGGACGTCAGAAGCACGAAACGCAGGTCGTCGCCAAGGCTCTGCAGCGCGGCCAGCACCGCGCCGCCGGCCTGGATGTTGACCTCGGCCTGCAGCGACGATCCGATCGCGCCTTCGACGCGCACTGCCTCAAGCTGCTTCGTGACTTCCGCGCGGACTTCGCGCAGGGTGTGCCACTTCTGCAGCAGGTCGTCGGCCTGGTCCACTTCCGGCAGCGTGTAGTAGGTGCTCGTGAAGATGGTGTCGGTGTGGCCGGTGCCGTGCGCAAACACTTGCCACGCTTCCTCGGCGGTGAACGACAGGAACGGTGCCATCCAGTGCAGCATGGCCTGCGTGATGTGGTACAGCGCGTTCTGTGCCGCACGGCGGTCCTTCGAGTCAGGCGCCGTGGTGTACAGGCGGTCCTTCAGCACGTCGAGGTAGAAGCCGCCGAGATCCTCCGAGCAGAAGGTCTGCAGCTTGGCCACCACCGGGTGGAACTCGTACGCGTCGTAGTGCGACAGCACTTCCTTCTGCAGGCGCTCGGACAATGCCACGGCGTAGCGGTCGATCTCCAGCCATTCCGAAGCCGGCAGCGCGTGCTTGGCATGATCGTAGTCGGACAGGTTCGACAGCAGGAAGCGCAGCGTATTGCGGATGCGGCGATAGCTTTCCACCACGCGCTTGAGGATCTCGTCGGAGATCGACAGTTCGCCCGAGTAGTCGGTCGAGGCCACCCACAGGCGGATGATCTCGGCGCCCATCTTGTTCGCGATGTCCTGCGGCGACACGGTGTTGCCGACGGACTTCGACATCTTGCGGCCTTCGCCGTCGACGGTGAAGCCGTGCGTCAGCAGCGCCTTGTACGGCGGCTTGCCATACAGCATCGACGCGGTCAGCAGCGACGAATGGAACCAGCCGCGGTGCTGGTCCGAGCCTTCCAGGTACAGGTCCGCCAGGCGGCCATCGGCTTCATCGGCCGACGGGTCGTACAGGTCTTCGCGGTGCGAGCCGCGGATCACGGTCCAGTGCGTGGTGCCCGAATCGAACCACACGTCGAGCGTGTCGCGGTTCTTCTCGTACTGGTCGGCCTCGGCGCCGAGCAGTTCCTTCGGGTCCAGCGTTTGCCAGGCTTCGATGCCGTGCTGCTCGACGCGCTTTGCCACTTCTTCCAGCAGCTCCGGCGTGCGCGGGTGCAGCGCGCCGGTTTCCTTGTGCAGGAAGAAGGCCATCGGCACACCCCACTGGCGCTGGCGCGACAGCGTCCAGTCCGGGCGGTTGGCGATCATGTTGTGCAGGCGCTGCTTGCCCCACGACGGGAAGAACTCGGTAGCCTCGATGCCCGCCAGCGCGGTTTCGCGCAGCGTCGGCACCGGCTTGCCGTCGTGCTCGACCGGATCGACATCCATGCCAGCGAACCATTGGGAGGTGGCGCGGTAGATGATCGGCGTCTTGTGACGCCAGCAGTGCATATAGCTGTGGGTGTACTTGTGCGAGTTGAACAGGTTGCCCGATGCCTTCAGCACCTCGACGATCTTCGGGTTCGCATCCCAGATCGACAGGCCGCCGAACAGCGGCAGCGTGCCGGCGTACACGCCGTTACCCATGACCGGACTGATGATGTCGTGGTCGCTCATGCCGTGCGCCTTGCACGACTGGAAGTCTTCCACGCCATAGGCAGGGGCCGAGTGCACGATGCCCGAGCCGGTGTCGGTGGTCACGTAGTCGCCGAGGTAGATCGGCGACAGGCGGTCATAGCCGGCGTCCATCTTGGCCAGCGGGTGGTGGAAGCGGATTTCCGACAGCGCGGCGCCGGTAGTGGTCGCGACAACCTTGCCTTCCAGTTCGTAGACCTTGAGCTGTTCCTCGACGCGTTCGGTCGCCAGGATCAGGAAGCCGCGCGGGGTGTCGACCAGCGCGTACTCGACTTCCGGATGCACGTTGAGCGCCTGGTTGCTCGGGATCGTCCACGGCGTGGTGGTCCAGATCACGATCCAGCCCGGCTTGGCGCCGAGCTGCTCGAACGGCACCTTGAAGGCGTGCGCGAGCTTGTCGGTGTCGGCGAACGGGAAGCCCACGTCGATCGACAGGTCGACCTTGTCCTTGTACTCGACCTCGGCCTCGGCCAGCGCCGAGCCGCAGTCGAAGCACCAGTTGACCGGCTTGAGGCCGCGGAACACGTAGCCCTTTTCCATGATCTTGCCGAGGGCCCGGATCTCGTCGGCCTCGTTGCTGTAGTTCATGGTCAGGTAGGGGTGGTCCCAGTCGCCGAGCACGCCCAGGCGCTCGAAGTCCACCATCTGGCGCTTGATCTGCTCGGTGGCGTAGGCGCGGGCCTTGGCCTGGACTTCCTGCACCGGCAGGCCCTTGCCGAACTGCTTCTCGATCTGGATCTCGATCGGCATGCCGTGGCAGTCCCAGCCCGGCACGTAGACGGCGTCCAGGCCGGTCAGCCCGCGCGCCTTGACGATCATGTCCTTCAAGACCTTGTTGACCGCGTGGCCGATGTGGATGTCGCCGTTGGCATACGGGGGGCCATCGTGCAGCACGAACTTCTTGGCGCCCTTGCGCGCCGCGCGGATCTTCTTGTAGAGCTGCTTGTCCTGCCACTGCTTGACCCACTGCGGCTCGCGCTTGGGCAGGTCGCCGCGCATCGGGAAGGTGGTGTCCAGCAGGTTGACCGGATATTTGCTTTTCTCGGGCTTGGCGCGTTTGTCGTTGGACATGTGGATTCTCGGGGCAATTCGTTTGGCGCGCACCGGGCCGTTGATCTGGCCACGCATGGATCGCACTGGGGCGTGCGCGCAGGAAAGACTGGATAGGGCGGAGCGCGAACCGGCACCGCGGGGTGCCGGGCCGCTAGCTAATTCGGTCGGTGGCGGACGTGGCGAAGCCGCCAGCGCCCTCGGCGCGGCCGGTGGAGGCGTCCGGCGCGGTCAGGCCGAAGAAGGCGCGCGCGTCGGCGCTATCCTTGGCGATGGCCGCGGTCAGTTCTTCCAGGTTATCGAAACGCGCTTCATCGCGCAGCTTCTTCATGAACTCGACCCGGATCAGCTTGCCGTACAGGTTCTCGTTGACGTCGAACAGGTGGACTTCCAGCAGCACGCGGCCGGCGTCCTCGATGGTCGGGCGCACGCCGATGCTGGCCACGCCGGGCAACGGATGCTCGGCAATGCCGTGCACCTGCACGACAAAGATGCCGTTGACCGCCGGCCGCTTGTGCGAGATGCGAAGGTTCAGCGTCGGAAAGCCCAGGTCGCGGCCCAGCTTGCGGCCGTGGATCACGTGACCGCTGATGGCATAGCCATGGCCGAGCAGGCGGCGCGCGTGCTCAAGGTCGCCATCGGCCAGCGCCTGGCGCACCGCGGAGCTGGAAATGCGGATACCGCCCTCGGATACCGAGCCCATCTGCTCCACGTCGAAGCCGAAGCGCTGGCCTGCGTCCTGCAGGTAGGCGAAATCGCCGGCGCGCTTGGCGCCGAAGCGGAAATCGTCACCCACCAGCACCCAGCGCGCGTGCAAGCCATGCCACAGCACGTTCTCGACGAACGCCTGCGGCGACTGGCCCGCGAAGTGGGCGTTGAAGTGCTCCACCACCACGCGATCCACGCCGTTGCGTCGCAGGCTCTCGAGCTTGTCGCGCAGCAGGGCGATGCGGGCCGGGGCCTTGTCCGGCGTGAAGAATTCGCGCGGATGCGGCTCGAACGTCATCACGCACAGCGGCAGGCCGCGCGCGTCGGCTGCCGCGCGTGCGCGCGCAAGCAGCGACTGGTGGCCGCGATGCACACCGTCGAAATTGCCGATGGTGAGGGCGCAAGGCGCCCGGCTCTCGGCGTTGGGCAGGCCGCGGAAGACTTTCACGGGGACGGCGGGAAATGTTTCGGGTAAAGCGGGCATTATAAGGCGAATGGGTCCGATTGCCCCTGCCGGGCGCCCATGTGTCGTCGACCGCCGCGGTTTTTGTGGCGCAATCGTCCTGTCGTCGTGGCGCGATAGGGCAAAAGGCGGCATGATAGGCGCCAGTCCAGACGCGCGGCCTTGGCTGCCGACGCGTCCAAGCCTCGATCCCACACATTTCCCTTGAACGCGCTGCTCAACCGGCTGTTGCCGCGATTCCTGCCGCCTGCCGGCGCCCCGCTAGATACCGAGACGCGCGCGAAACTGATGGCGATCGTCCACAAGGGGTCGCCGTCGGGCACGCTGGCGGCGGTACTGCTGCCAGCGCTGACCATCTTCGCTTTCTGGGATTCCGCCGACCACGCCGCGCTGCTCGGCTGGGGCGCGGTGATGTTGTTGCTGGCCGGCGGCGGCGTGTGGTTCTACCTGGGCTACCAGCGCGACGGCGCTGCCATGAGCCGTTCGGCGCACACCAGGAAGTGGTGGGGCAATATGCGCGCCGTGGCTTTCCTGACCGGGCTGACCTGGGGCAGTTCGGCTCTGCTCCATATGTATACGGGCTCTACGCTCTTCTCGAGCGTGCTGTACCTGCTCAGTCTCGGCGTTCTGGCGGGCGGGGCGGTATCGCAGGCTCCCGTGCCGTCGAACCTGGTCTATGCCGGCGTGCCCGTACTGGTCCCGAACCTGTTGCTGGCCGAGATTGCGTTTCCGGGGCACGGCATTTACGTGCAGTTACTCCTGGTCATCTATGCGCTGATGCTGGGACGCCACGCAGTCGGCCTGCAGGGCACGCTGGTCAGGGCGATTCAGCTGGAGGGCGACAGCCGCCGGCTGGCCCAGCAATTCCAGGAAGAGAAGGAACGTGCGCTGCATGCGAGCGAGGAGAAATCGCGCTTCCTGGCCGCGGCCAGCCACGACCTGCGGCAGCCGGTTCATGCGCTGGTGATGCTGGTGGAAGCGTTGCGCGCGCGCAACCAGTCCACGGTGCTCCATCCGCTCGTGGAGCAGGTGGCGGCCGGTACACAGACCATCGACCTGTTGTTCCGCTCTTTGCTGGATCTGTCCAAGCTGGAGGGCCGCAAGGTACTGCCCACCCTCGAACCGTGTGAATTGACCGGATTGATCCGCGACGTCATGAGCCAGTTCGCCGCCGATGCGCGCGACAGCGGGCTCACCTTGACGCCGCGCGTGCCGGACGAGCTTTATGCCATGGCCGAGCCGGTGCTGCTGCGCCGCGCGCTGTTCAACCTGGTGCAGAACGCCTTGCGCTATACGAAGCGCGGCGGGGTATTGATCACCGCGCGCCAGCGCCGCAAGCATGTGCGGCTGGAAGTATGGGATACCGGAGCCGGCATATTGCCTGACCACCTGCCGGACATCTTTTCACCCTACTACCAGGTCCATAACCCGCAGCGAGACCCGTCGCAAGGCTTGGGGCTGGGGTTGGCCATCTTCAAGGAATGCGTGCGCCTGATGCGCGGCACGTATGGCGTGCGGTCGGTGCCCGGCAAGGGCTCGGTGTTCTGGTTCGCGCTGCCCCCGGTGCCGGCCGAGACAGTGGCCAGCGTGCGTGAAATGCGCGCCATGGCGGCGGCCGAGGATTCCAGGCCGGACAAGCTCCAAGGCACGGTCCTGGTGGTCGACGACGATACGCAGATCCGCAAGGCGTGGATTGCGTTGATGGAGGCGTGGGGCATCCGGGTGGCCTGTGCTGCCCATGGCGTGGAAGCCGACAAGCTGTTTGCGATGGGTTTGCGACCGGACATCATCTTCTGTGATCTGCGCCTGCCGGGCAGCGAAAATGGCCTGGATCTGCTGGAACGCTGGCAAAACACCCAGCCGCAGGCGCGTAGCGCCCTGCTGACGGGCGACCTGAAATCCGCCGCGCTGGCGGCGGCTGAGGATGCGGGATATTTCGTCTTGTCGAAGCCGGTGGACCCGGCATCGCTGCGCGTACTGCTGCGCCGCTGGCTGCGCTCCGCGGCCTGAAAGCCGGGTTTGAAAGCTGGACGGCCTTACTGACGCAGGCGGAAGCGTTCCATGCGGGACATGACCTGCATGCGCGTCCGGACACCGAGCCGCTGGAGGATGGCCGAAACGTGCTCCTTTACGGTGTTTTCGGTCAGTCCGAGCCGCCGCGCGATCACCTTGTTCGGCAATCCTTCCAGCACCAGCGCAAGCACCGAACCCTGGCGCGGCGTCAGGCCAAGCTCGGCAGGTGTCACGGGGATGCCGTGAGCCGGTCCAAAGGACTGGGCGCGTCCGCTGAGCGCTTCATCGGTCGGAAACGACGTATCGCCGGCGAGCACTTTGCGCACCGCGGAGGTGAAGGCGTGCGCGTCCAGATGCTTGCCCACGAAACCACAGGCGGCCAGGGCGCGGGCGCGTCCGACGATTTCGGGCGTGGCTTCCGCCGACATGAAAATGAACCGCGCGCCTGGAATGACCGTCTTGAAGGACTGCATGGCATCGAAGCCGGTGCCGTCGTTCAGCCAGATATCAAGCAGGACGATATCCGGGCGCAGGCCTTGCTGCAGGCTCGTCAGCGCTTCCCGGGCGCTGCCGGCGGCATGGACTGCAACATCTGGCATCACCTCCGTCAGGAATGCAGTAGTGCCTGACAAGGCCATCGGATGATCATCGACCACCAACAACGTCGGTGCAGCGTTCGACATGCTAATTCCCGTAATTTCCCGTTTCGTCCTTGTTGTCACCAGCTTGCACAAAACTGGAGCGTGGACGTAGGGGCCACTCTATCAGAGGGTGCGAGGCGTCACAATCTATCAAACGGGTCTTTGGGGCTTCACTGTCGCGTGCCCGTTGCAGTGTCCCGGCTCCGATTCTGGCGAATTAGGCGCCCGATGGTTTGGGTTTGCCGGAGTTTGGTGCCTGCCCTTGGTAGAATTGCGCGATGAAAAAAATCGTCATCCTGATTTCAGGGCGGGGCTCCAATATGGAAGCCATCGTCCAGGCCTGCGCGGCCGGCGGGTGGCCGGCGCGCATCGCTGCGGTAATTTCCAACCGGCCTGACGCGGCCGGGCTGCAGTTTGCAAAGGACCACGGCATCGCCACCAGCGTGGTCGACCACCGGCAGTATTCCGATCGCGCGAGCTTCGACGCGGCACTGGCGGAGGCTATCGATGGTTATGCACCTGACCTGGTCGTGCTTGCGGGCTTCATGCGCATCCTGACCACGGGCTTCGTGGATCACTATGCCGGCCGCCTGCTCAATATCCATCCGTCGCTGCTGCCTTGCTTCCCTGGCCTGAATACCCACAAGCAGGCGCTCGACGCCGGCGTGAAGCTGCACGGTGCCACCGTGCATTTCGTCACGCCTGAATTGGATCATGGTCCTATTGTGATTCAGGCGGCTCTCGATGTATTGCCAGTCGATACGCCCGAGAGTCTCGCCAACCGCCTGCTCGATTGCGAGCACCTGATTTATCCCCGTGCCGTCCAATGGTTTGTCGAAGGACGCCTGCTGGTCCAGAACGGGGTCGTTCACGTCAATCCGGCCGAGCCTCAACTGCTTATGGCCATCTCCGCCGGTGTACCGGCGGCAGGAGCAAAGCCATGAGTCGTCATCAGACCGGGGCGCGCCCGGCGCCCAAGGATTCCCGCCAGCCTGCGCGGGCCCGCAAGTCCAGTCCTATTCGCAAGGCCCCCGGTGCGGACGGTCAGCAGGTACGTTCCCCGAGCGGACTTCACGCTACGCACATCCAACATATCGACCGCTTGCTTGGCAAAGTCATGCTGTTCGCGCGCCCGGCCGATGCCGTGGTGAGCTATTACTTTCGCGAAAACCCCAAGCTCGGCCATCGCGAACGCGGCATCATCGCCGAGGCGGTCTACGCGGTGCTGCGCCGCCGCGTGGAGTTCGGCCAGTTTGCCGAAAGTGGCACCGGCGCGGCGTCGCGCCGCCTGGCGCTGCTGGGTCTGGCGGCAACCCTTGGCCGCGATGTGCTTTCGCCTTTCCTGTATCCGGAGGAAGGCGAGTGGCTCGATCGCCTGACCACCATCGAGCGCGCCAGCCTGTCGCCCCGCGTGCGGGCGAACCTGCCGGAATGGCTGTTCGATAACCTGGTGGCACAGCACGGCGAAGCGTTTGCTTCGGCACTGGGGGATGCATGGTTGCGCCCGGCTCCGCTGGATCTGCGCGTGAATCTTGGCAAGGCCACCCGCGAAGCCGTGCTGGCCGAGCTGGAAGAAGCCGGCCTGCGCGCCGAGCCCACGCCGATGGCGCCGGCCGGCATCCGACTGCAAGGCAAGCCGGCGTTGAACCAGTTGCCGCTGTTCGTGAATGGGCTGGTGGAGGTCCAGGACGAGGGCAGCCAGCTGCTGTGCAGCCTGGTCGCGCCGAAGCGCGGCGAGATGGTGGTGGATTTCTGCGCGGGCGCCGGCGGCAAGACGCTGGCGCTCGGCGCGGCGATGCGCTCGACCGGCCGCCTGTACGCGTTTGATGTATCTGAGAAGCGCCTCGCCAATCTCAAGCCGCGCCTGGCGCGTAGCGGGCTGTCGAATGTGCATCCCGTGCTGATCGATTCGGAACGCGACGCCAAGGTCAAGCGCCTGGCCGGCAAGATCGACCGCGTGCTCGTCGATGCGCCCTGCAGCGGGCTTGGCACGCTGCGGCGCAATCCGGATCTGAAATGGCGCCAGAGCCCGGAATCGGTGCTGGAGCTGACCGCGAAGCAGAGCGCGATCCTGGACGCGGCGGCACGCCTCGTGAAAGGCGGCGGCCGCGTGGTCTACGCCACATGCAGCGTGCTGGAAGCCGAAAACGAGGCCATCGTGCGCAGCTTCCTCGCCTCCCACCCGAATTTCCGGCTGGTTCCGGTCGCAGAGGTGCTGGCCGAGCAGAAGATCGAAGTGCCTGACTTGCCGACGGAAGGCGGCATGTTCGCGTTGTATCCCCACCTGCACCAGACCGACGGCTTCTTCGCCGCGGTCCTGGAGCGTACGCAGTAATCCCTCCCACCGGTCGTCGCGCGGTAAGCGCGCCGACCGGTGCGGCAGCAAGGTATCCCAGGCAGATCCTCCATGAGCGGAAACCCATTGGCCGGCTTGACGGCCACGCACTCGACATTCGGCAGGATGCTCGACGACCTGCTCCGGGATGCGGGCGGCCCCGGCTTTATCTGGCAGCTTGTCGTGCTGGGCGGCTGCCTGCTGGCGGCGTGGCCGCTCGCGCGCTTTATCGTCAAACGGCTAGAGGATCGTTACGCATCTTCAAGCTTCTCGCTGCGCTTCGCCGCAGCCAGTCTTGAGCGGGCCATGTTCCCGCTGTTCGGCTGGCTGCTGGTGATGACGGCCCGTTTCGCGCTGGAGCCCATGATGGCGATCAGCGTGCTGCGGCTGGCGCTTGTGCCGTTGTTCGGCATCACCTCGCTGTACTTCACGTTCTATATCCTGCGGCGCGTCCTGTCCGGCAGCGGCCAGTTGCAGGGCATGCTGCTATTGGTCGAGAAAGTGCTGACCACGCTGGTCTGGGTGGCCATGGCACTTTACGTCCTCGGCCTGCTTTCCGACGTGACGGGATGGATGGAGGCCATGCGCTTCTCGCTGGGCAAGCAGAAGGTGAGCCTGGCGGACATCCTGATGGCGATCGTGTGGATCCTGCTGACGGTGCTGATCGCCATGTGGTTCGGGTCCTGGCTGGAAGAGCGCCTGATGCGCTCGGCCAGTCTCGACGTGAACCTGAAGGTCGTGCTGACCCGCATTTCCAAGGCGCTGCTGCTGCTGGTTTCGCTGCTGCTGAGCCTGTCGCTGGTGGGCATCGACCTGACCGTGCTGTCCGTGTTCGGCGGTGCGCTTGGCGTCGGCCTGGGTCTTGGCCTGCAAAAGATCGCCAGCAACTACATTTCGGGCTTCATCATCCTGCTCGACCGCTCGGTCAAGCTGGGCGACCAGATTACGGTGGACAAGTACTCCGGTACCGTCTCGCAGATCCGCACCCGCTACACGGTGGTGCGCAACGGCGACGGCGAGACCCTGGTGCCTAACGAGCAGTTGGTGGCGCAGTCGGTGCAGAACCACTCGTTTTCCAACACGCATGTCCGCGTGGCGACGCGGGTGCAGGCCGATTACGCGGCGGATCCCGAAACCGTGATCATGCTGCTGACCGAATGCGTGCGCGAACTGCCACGCGTACTGAAGGACCCTGCGCCAGCGGCATTTCTGGTGATGTTCGCGGACAGCGGCATCGAATATGAGGTAGCCGTCTATATTGCCGATCCGCAGAACGGCAAGCTCGGCGTGCAGTCGGCCATGAACCGCGCCATCTGGCGTACGCTGCGCGAACACCGGATTTCGATCCCGTATCCGCAGCGGGAAATCCGCGTGCTCAATGCGCCGCAGGAACTCCACTCGGTCGATGAGGTTTCCGCGCCACCCGTGGAAGTGGCCAAATCGGCATGACTTCATAAAGAAACAGGCAAGAGCCGCACAAGGGAACAAAAATCGCGGCACCTCGTCAAACTCCGGGAAAAAGCGTATGACTCAGGCTTGCGCAATCCGGTAGAATGCCGGGTTGTCGCGGGTTGCGAGCATCCTGCGTCCCCACACCGACAGCCGCCAGATTGCAGCGGCTCGTGCCTGTCCCGCCTGCCAACCGCCGGCGCCGGAACTGCGCGCCGGGGGTTCCCGCCAAGAAATGGCCGGTCCCTGGCAGACGCCAGACCATATCGCAATCAGTAGATTTGCAGTCTTTTTTCTGCGCGTTGTGCACGGCGCCGGGGCAGCCGCAAAGGAATGCCCCTGTTTAACCGACGGAGAACAGAGTTTGTTCGACATTATTCTTGACTGGGCCGCCAATGGCCTTGCCAACTGGTCCTGGTGGGAGATCGTGATCTACACGCTGGTGATGACGCACATCACCATCGCCGGGGTCACCATCTTCCTGCATCGTTGCATGGCGCATCGATCGCTGGACCTGCACCCGATTGCCCAGCATTTCTTCCGCTTCTGGCTCTGGCTGACCACGGGCATGGTCACCCGCGAGTGGACTGCCATCCACCGCAAGCACCACGCCAAGTGCGAGACCGAAGACGATCCGCACAGCCCGCAGACCCGTGGCATCCGCAAGGTGCTGCTGGAAGGCGCCGAGCTGTATCGCGCCGAGTCGAAGAACAAGGAAACCATTGCCAAGTTCGGCCACGGCTGCCCCAACGACTGGGTCGAGCGCAATGTGTATTCGCGCTTCGGCTGGCAAGGCGTCGGCCTGATGCTGATTATCGACCTGGCCCTGTTCGGCGTGATCGGCATGACGGTCTGGGCTGTGCAGATGCTGTGGATCCCGATCCACGCCGCCGGCATCATCAATGGCCTTGGCCACTGGTGGGGCTATCGCAACTACGATTGCGAAGACGCCTCGACCAATGTGTCGCCGTGGGGCCTGATCATTGGTGGCGAAGAGCTGCATAACAACCATCACACCTATCCGACTTCGGCCAAGTTCTCGATCAAATGGTACGAGTTCGATGTGGGTTGGGGCTATATCCGCGCCATGCAGGCCGTGGGGTTGGCCAAGGTGAAGAAAACGCCGCCCAAGGCCCGGCTCGTGGAAGCGCGTCCGGTCGACGACAACACGCTGGAAGCCATCATCGCCAATCGCTATGACGTGATGGCGCGCTACGCCAAAGCCTTGAAGAGCGCATTCCGCCAGGAACTGGAGCAACTCAAGGAAGGCCGCGGCGCCGAGTACCGCACCCTCAAGCCGGCTGGCAAGTGGTTCCACCGCGAAGAGACCAAGCTGGCCGCGCCGCAGCGCCAGCAACTGGCCAGCATCGTCGAACAGAGCAAGTCGCTGCACACCTTCGTGGAAATGCGACGTGAGCTGGCCGCCATCTGGGGCCGTTCCAACCTGACGCGCGAGCAGCTGCTGCAGCAACTGCAGGCCTGGTGCCATCGTGCCGAGGCCAGCGGAATCCAGGCGCTGCACGATTTTTCGCTGCGCCTGCGCCGCTACGCCTGATACAATCGGCCCGCGCCCGAATGGCTACACAAGGCCCCGCCCATGGCGGGGCCTTTTGTTTTAGATAAACTCCCCCATGTTCTGGCCGCCCGCATGAAGTTGCATGCGCGAGGGCCACGAGGAGTACCGGAGATGACCCCCCAATCGATTAAGACCGTCGAGTTCGAAAAGCCGAACCTCGCGGATACCGACAACGCCGCCGGCGGCAGCTGCGTGGCCCATGCCTGGGCCAAGGTGCCCCCGGTGCTCTCTCCCGACGAACGGCAGGCGCTCAAGGCGCGCATCAGGCGCTTGCTGAAAGAGCGCAACGCTGTGCTGGTCGCGCACTATTACGTCGATGCCGACCTGCAGGACCTGGCCGAGGAAACCGGCGGATGTGTCTCGGACTCGCTGGAAATGGCCCGCTTCGGCCGTGACCATTCGGCCCAGACCCTGGTGGTGGCCGGCGTGCGCTTCATGGGCGAGACCGCCAAGATCCTGAGCCCGGAAAAGACCATCCTGATGCCGGATCTGGATGCGACCTGTTCGCTGGACCTGGGTTGCCCCGCCGACGAGTTCGCTGCCTTCTGCGACGCGCATCCGGACCGCACCGTGGTTGTGTACGCCAATACCAGCGCGGCGGTGAAGGCCCGGGCCGACTGGATGGTGACCTCCAGCATCGGCCTGAAGATCGTCGAACACCTGCATGCGCGCGGCGAAAGGATCCTGTGGGCACCGGACAAGCACCTCGGCGGCTATATCCAGAAGCAGACCGGTGCCGACATGCTGCTGTGGCAGGGCTCCTGCCTCGTGCATGACGAATTCAAGGGCGTCGAGCTGGACCTGCTGCGACGCGAGTTTCCCAACGCCAAGATCCTGGTGCATCCAGAGTCCCCGGCCAACGTGGTGGCGCAGGCGGATGTGGTTGGGTCCACGTCGCAGATGATTGCCGCCGCGCAGGAAATGGACGCGACCGAATTCATCGTGGCGACGGACAACGGCATTCTGCACAAGATGCGGATGGCGGCGCCGGGCAAGCACTTCATCGAAGCGCCGACTGCGGGCAACAGCGCCACGTGCAAGAGCTGCGCGCATTGCCCGTGGATGGCGATGAACGCGCTGTCGAACCTGGCCGAGGTACTCGAGACCGGCCGCAACGAGATCCACGTGGATCCGGCTACGGGCCGCCAGGCCGTGGTCTGCATCAACCGCATGCTGGATTTCGCCGCGCAGCAGAAGGCCAATGTCCGCCCGGTGGCTGACCTGGCGAAGGAACAGGCGTTGTTCCAGGGAATCGGCCCGGCATGAGCGTGAATCCGATTTTCGATAGCTATGGTCCGGCGCTGAAGGCGGCGCTGGAAGCGAACGTCGGCGCGGCCATTGCCGAAGACGTCGGCAGCGGTGACCTGACCGGCCTGCTGGTGCCGGCGGACAAGCAGGCGCTGGCGCGGGTGATCGTGCGCGAGCAGGCGGTGCTTTGTGGTCAGCCGTGGTTCGCCGCCTGCATGAAGGCCATCGACGAACGTCTGGTGGTGAGCTGGAAGCAGGAAGAGGGCGCCCGCATGGCACCCGATTCGGTCGTCTGTGAAATCACCGGACCCGCGCGCGCGCTGCTGACTGCCGAGCGGCCCGCGCTGAATTTCCTGCAACTGCTGTCCGGCGTGGCCACGGTCACGCGACGCTATGCCGACCTGATCGCCGGGACGCGTGCGCGCGTGCTGGACACCCGCAAGACATTGCCGGGCCTGCGACTGGCGCAGAAGTACGCAGTCCGGGTGGGCGGTGGCGAGAACCAGCGGCTGGCGCTCTATGATGGCATCCTGATCAAGGAAAACCACATTGCGGCGGCCGGCAGCATCACGGCGGCGATGCAAGCCGCCCTGGCGCTTGGTGCCGATGCGACGATCCAGGTCGAGGTGGAATCGCTGGCGGAACTGGAGGAAGCGCTGGCTGCCGGCGCCACGTCCATCCTGATCGACAACTTCACGGTGCCGATGATGCATGATGCCGTGCGCGTCAATGCCGGCCGCGCGCTGCTGGAGGTATCGGGCGGCGTCAATGCCGAGACCATTCGCACCTTTGCCGAGACCGGCGTGGACCGCATCTCGGTGGGGGCGCTCACCAAGGATGTGCGCGCCACCGATTTCTCGCTGCGCATCATCGGCTGATCGCTGACCGCGCAGAACAAAACGGCCCGCTCGATGCGGGCCGTTTTGCATGCTGACTTGCGGGCTGCTGCCTGTCAGCGCTTGCGCGCCGGCTGCATCACGGTGGGCAGCGCCTTGGGCAGGGTCTCCGGATAGTCGCGGCTGAAATGGAGACCGCGGCTTTCGTGACGCGAATACGCGCTATCGACGATCAACGAGGCGACCTCGACCAGATTGCGCAGTTCGAGCAGGTCGCGCGTGACGCGGAAATTCGCGTAGTACTCGGCGATCTCCTCGCGCAGCAGGCGGATGCGGTGCTGCGCGCGCTCCA
The DNA here is from genome assembly GCF_057073745.1 of Cupriavidus sp. C2SS-8b. Classification (NCBI taxonomy): domain Bacteria; kingdom Pseudomonadati; phylum Pseudomonadota; class Betaproteobacteria; order Burkholderiales; family Burkholderiaceae; genus Cupriavidus; species Cupriavidus sp. C2SS-8b. The sequence goes on along the minus strand of NZ_CP172716.1, from coordinate 2,851,802 downwards.
GCCGCTTGCTGGTGCGCACGATGCCGACATAGTTCCACATCATGCGGCGCAATTCGTCCCAGTTGTGGGAGACCACGACTTCCTCGTCGGCGTCCGAGACGCGGCTCTCGTCCCAGGCCGGCAGCGTGAGATCCGGCAAGCCGGCCTTGTCCTGGCCTGCAATGTCGGTGGCGGCGGCGCGGCCGATGACCATGCACTCCAGCAGTGAATTCGATGCCAGCCGGTTGGCGCCGTGCAGGCCCGTGCAGGCGGTTTCCCCTACGGCATAGAGGTTGCCGATATCGGTGCGGCCCGCGGTATCGGTCACCACGCCGCCGCACGTGTAGTGTGCGGCCGGGACCACGGGAATCGGCTCGCGCGCGATGTCGATGCCCAACTCCAGGCAGCGCGCATGGATGGTGGGGAAATGTTCCTTGAGGAAGGCCTCGGGCTGGTGCGTGATGTCGAGGTAGACGCAGTCCAGGCCACGCTTCTTCATTTCGAAGTCGATCGCGCGCGCCACGACATCACGCGGCGCAAGTTCGGCGCGCTCATCGTGTTCGGGCATGAAGCGGGTGCCGTCAGGCAGCTTCAGCAGCCCGCCTTCGCCGCGCACGGCTTCCGAGATCAGGAAGGACTTGGCATAGGGGTGGTACAGGCAGGTCGGATGGAACTGGATGAACTCCATGTTCGACACCCGGCAACCCGCGCGCCACGCCATGGCGATGCCGTCGCCAGTGGCCGTGTCAGGATTGGTGGTGTACAGGTAGACCTTGCCGGCACCGCCGGCGGCCAGCACCGTGTGCGTCGCGGTGATGGTGCGAACCTCGCCGCTGCTGTCGTCGAGCACATACAGGCCGTAGCAGCGGTTGCCAGGTAGCCCGAGCTTGCGCGAGGTGATCAGGTCGACGGCGAACTGGTCTTCCAGGATCGTGATGTTCGGATGCTGGCGTGCCTGCTCAGACAGCGTGCTGACGACGGCATGGCCGGTCGCATCGGCGGCGTGGATGATGCGGCGACGGCTGTGTCCGCCTTCGCGGGTCAGGTGATAGCCGAGTTCGGCCTGTTCGTCCCGGGTGAACGGCACGCCGCGATCGATCAGCCACTGGATGGCTTCCCGCCCGTGCTCGACGATAAAGCGCGTGGCTTCTTCATCGCAAAGGCCGGCGCCGGCGACGAGCGTGTCCTGCGTGTGCTCGTCATGGCTGTCGCCTGAATCCAGCACCGCGGCAATGCCGCCCTGGGCCCAATCGCTGGCGCCATGCGTCATGGCGCGCTTGCTGAGGATGACAACCCGGTGGGTGTCGGCCAGTTGCAGCGCGACCGTGAGACCGGCCAGCCCGCTGCCTACGATGGCGACGTCGAAGTTCATGGTGCAGGAGGTGCCCGCGCGGGTGCGCGGCATTGGAGGGAAAGCTCGAAAGTCTACACCCCGGGGTGCCCTCACGCATCAGCGCCGTCGCTGGTGCAAGGGTCAAAAAGCGGTGCGGCTAGCCGTGCTGCGCGACATAAGCCGCGTTGGCGCCACAAAAACAAAAAAGCCCCGCGGTGGCGGGGCTTTCTGGCTGGAATCCGGATCAATTACTTGATCTTGGTTTCCTTGTAAGCGACGTGCTTGCGGGCGACGGGATCGAACTTCATGATCTCCATCTTTTCCGGCATGGTGCGCTTGTTCTTGGTGGTGGTGTAGAAGTGACCCGTACCTGCGGTCGATTCCAGCTTGATTTTGTCGCGGCCGCCCTTGCTTGCCATGATGTACTCCTAATTAGACTTCGCCACGTGCGCGCAGATCGGCGAGCACGGAGTCGATGCCTTTCTTGTCGATCAGGCGCAGGCCGGCGTTCGAGACGCGCAGGCTCACCCAGCGGTTTTCCGATTCAACAAAGAAACGACGATTCTGCAGGTTGGGCAGAAAACGGCGCTTGGTCTTGTTGTTTGCGTGGGAAACGTTGTTGCCGACCATCGGCGCTTTCCCGGTCACTTGACAGACGCGTGCCATGAAGCACTCCTAACTCTTCTATTCGTGGACAATGTTCGCAACAGATCAACAAAAGGCGCGCGGGCCCGGACTGCAGCGGATGAGACACAGCAAAACGGGCATTATAGACCGGATGCCGCCGATGAATCAATGCCTTCTGCACTCTGGTGTTGTATACCCCTCTGTAGTGCCGGGGGCATCACGTGGCGGACTTCAGTTGCCCGTGCTCGGCAAAGGAGTGCACATGGGTGCCCGCTACGACGAAGTGGTCGAGCAGCTGCACGTCGATCAGTGCCAGGGCGCGGCCAAGCATGCGGGTCATCTGCATGTCGCTCTGGCTTGGCGTGCACGACCCGGACGGGTGGTTGTGCGCGATGATGACGCTGGCGGCATTATGCGCCAGCGCGCGGCGTGCCACTTCCCGCGGATAGACCGCGGTCTGCGTAAGCGTGCCGCGAAACATCTCCTCGGTCGCGATCATGCGGTTGCGGGTGTCGAGAAACAGGCAGAGAAAGACCTCATGCGCGAGCGGGGCCAGCGTCATGCGCAGGTAGCTGCGTACCGCAGCGGGCGAATCCAGGCCGCGCGGCAGTTGCAATGACTCGGCCAGCATGCGGCGCGCCAGTTCGGGCACGGCCTGCAGCTGGGTGTACTTGGCTTCGCCCATGCCCCGCATGTCCACGACGGTTCGCGCATCGGCCGAGAACAGGCGGGTCAGCGAACCAAATCGGATTAGCAGATCGCGCGCCAGCTCCACCGCGCTCTTGCCCGTTGCGCCAACGCGCAGGACCACAGCCAGTAGTTCGGCGTCGGACAGGGCGGCAGCGCCGCAAGCCTGCAGCTTTTCTCGCGGCCGCTCGCAGGTAGGCCAGTTTGTGATGCTCATGTCTCAGGGATTAGTGGGCAGTGAGTGCGGTCAAGGCAAGGGTTGGATCGGCAGGGCGCCCGGCAGCCCAGTCGAATACAATACGGGTTGTTCCCTGGTTGATCACCCATGAATTTGCAAACATTTGCGTCGGATGCCGACGGCGGCGCAGCTGGCCGCAAGACGGTCCAGGCCGACTCGTTCCTGACCCTCCATTACAGTCTCTCTCTCGAAAACGGCACCGAAGTCATGAGCACGTTCGAGGACAAGCCCGCCACGCTGCTGCTCGGCCAGGGTCAGTTCGCCCCGACCCTGGAGCAGGCGCTGCTCGGCATGCCCGAGGGCGAGCGCACGACCTATCGCCTGGCACCCGAGCAGGCGTTCGGCCCGCGCAACCCGGAGCTGCTCCAGTGGGTCTCGCTCGCCACGCTGCGCGAGAACAGTTCGTTCGAGGAAGACTACAGCCCGGGCGACCTGGTCGAGTTCAACGCGCCCGGCGGCGGCAAGTACGCCGGCGTCCTCAAGGAGTTCGGCGACACGGCGGCGCTGTTCGATTTCAACCATCCGCTGGCCGGGCAGACCATCCTGTTCGATGTGCAACTGATCGGGATCCTCTGATATTGCAGCATGCCTGACCTGACTATCGCCCCCGATGCCGAGATCCTGATGGCGCAGCCGCGCGGCTTCTGCGCCGGCGTTGACCGCGCCATCGAGATCGTCGAGCGCGCGCTGGCGCGCTTCGGGGCGCCAATCTATGTGCGTCACGAGATCGTCCACAATGCCTATGTCGTGGCGGACCTGCGCCGCAAGGGCGCCGTGTTCGTGCGCGAGCTGGACGAGGTGCCTGCCGGCGCCACCGTCATCTTCAGTGCCCACGGGGTGTCCAAGGACGTCCGGGCCGAGGCCGCCGAGCGCGGCCTCAATGTGTTCGATGCGACTTGCCCGCTGGTGACCAAGGTCCATGTGGAAGTGGGCAAGATGCGCGCGGAGGGCTGCGAGATCGTGATGATCGGCCATCGCGGGCATCCGGAGGTCGAGGGCACGATGGGGCAGGCCGAGGGCGGCATGCTGCTGGTCGAGTCGGTGGCGGATGTCGCCGGCCTGGCGGTAGCCGATCCCGCGCGCCTCGCCTACGTGACGCAGACCACGCTGTCCGTGGACGAGACGCTCGAGATCGTGGCGGCACTCAAGGCACGCTTCCCCCTGATCCGCGAGCCCAAGAAGCAGGACATCTGCTATGCCACGCAGAACCGCCAGGACGCCGTGAAGTTCATGGCGCCCCAGGTGGACGTGGTGATCGTGGTGGGCAGCCCCAACAGTTCCAACTCGAACCGGCTGCGCGAGCTGGCCGCGCGCCTCGGCGTGCCGGCCTATATGGTGGACGCGCCGGAGCAGGTGCGCCCCGAATGGGTCGCCGGCAAGCGTCGCATCGGCCTGACCGCGGGCGCTTCGGCGCCCGAGGAACTTGCCCAGTCCATCGTCGCGCGCCTGCGCGAACTCGGCGCGGGCCGTGTTCGTGCCCTGCAAGGCATTGAAGAAAACATGGCCTTCCCGCTTCCGCGCGGCCTGCAGGCCGCTATCCCGGCCGGCGTTACCGCCTGACCTGCCTGGCGCCGCGTCCTGCGGCGCCTGTTTCCCTGCTTCGTTCCCCGCTTCGCTTTCCCCGCCGGGTCCGCCCTGCGTGCGCGGGCGTACCGACATTTCGCTCCCGCTGGCCGGATGCTTTTATCGTCACAACGATAATCTTTGAAATTCAATCCACAAAAAGCATCTTAATACGCCCCTTTAAGGTGCACTCATTACGTGCCTGTTTGGATGGGCAGACAAATCAGGGTAATCCCCGTAACTGGGGTTTTCCCTATTATGGTGCGGCGCTACATTCTGCACATTAGATAGCGGTGCATGGATTTGCGAATGAAATGCCTAATTAATACGGATGGATTATGTATGGCCTCAGGCGCGTAGATTTCATTGGAGAGAGGAAGCAGGCACGGTTCTTGTAAGGAATGGCGTTGACGCCGCCCGGTGATCAGGAATTGCCCCAATCTGTGCATTGGGGAAATTCCCTAGCTCGATTGGCGGGTAATTCGTCCAGGTTGTTGCGTCGCGTATTGCATCGCCGAAGAAAGGGGATACAATGCGCGCGTTTCAAATTGAAACTAACCAAAGGCGGTACGGGGAGACGTCCGGGAGGCGTCGCAAATCCCCGTTTTGTGAATCCCTAGGAGATCACTCATGCAAATCTCGTTTGCCAAGATTCTGCCGATTGCGGCCGCAGTGGCGCTCGTTGCAGCTTGCGGCAAGAAAGAAGAAAAGCCGGTTGAACCGTCGGCATCGGCTCCTGCTGCTGCCGCTCCGGCCGCAGGTGGCGGTGAAGTTGTCGTCAAGATCGGTCACGCGGCTCCGCTGACCGGCGGTATCGCCCACCTTGGCAAGGACAACGAAAACGGCGCCCGCCTTGCCGTGGAAGAAGTCAACAAGAAGGGTCTCGAGATCGGTGGCAAGAAGATCAAGCTGGAGCTGATTGGCGAAGACGACGCGGCCGATCCGAAGACCGGCACCGCCGTGGCCCAGAAGCTGGTCGACCAGAAGGTCGTGGCCGTGGTCGGCCACCTGAACTCGGGCGTGTCGATCCCGGCGTCGAAGATCTACAGCGATGCCGGCATCGTCCAGATCTCGCCGTCGTCGACCAACCCCGACTACACCAAGCAGGGCTTCAAGACGACCTACCGCGTAGTCGCCACCGACGCCCAGCAAGGTCCGGCGCTGGCCAACTACGCCGCCAAGAGCCTGCACGCCAAGAGCGTGGCCATCGTCGACGATGCCACCGCCTACGGCAAGGGCCTGGCCGACGAGTTCGAGAAGACCGCCAAGGCGGCTGGCGTGAACGTGGTGGCGCGTGAAGCCACCAACGACAAGGCCACCGACTTCAAGGCCATTCTCACCAAGATCAAGGGCAAGAAGCCGGACGTCATCATGTACGGCGGCATGGACGCCACCGGCGGCCCGTTCGCCAAGCAGGCCAAGGAACTGGGCATCTCGTCCAAGATCGTTGGCGGCGACGGCGTCTGTACCGACAAGGTGGCCGAGCTGGCCGGCGATGCCGTGTCCAACATCATCTGTTCCGAGGCAGGCCTGGCCCTGTCGAAGATGGAGAACGGCGCCGACTTCGAGAAGCGTTACCAGGCTCGTTTCAATGCCCCGGTGCAGATCTACGCACCGTTCACGTATGACGCCGTCATGGTCATCGTGGACGCCATGAAGCGCGCCAACTCGACCGAGCCGGCCGCCATCCTGGCCGAAATGCCCAAGACCAACTACAAGGGCGTGATCGGCAACATCGCCTTCGACGAGAAGGGCGACATGAAGGAAGGCACCATCACGCTGTACGAGTACAAGGACAAGAAGAAGTCCGTTCTCGACGTCGTGAAGATGTAATTTGGGCTTACCGGCCCATCCGAACGGCACCGTGAGTATTTTGCGGTGCCGTTCTTTTTAGCCTCGCCTAATGTAGAAGCATCCTTACCAAGGATGGAACAGGGCAGGCCGCTTACCAGCAACCCACCACACTCACCTACCCATCTCGCACCATGGTCCCTCCGGCATCCACACCATGCCGTAAGAACCGGGGCTGAAGCAGGAGTTTTCATGGATATCTTTATCCAGCAGATCGTGAACGGTCTGGTGCTCGGCAGCATTTATGCGCTGATCGCACTGGGCTACACCATGGTCTACGGCATTTTGGGCATCATCAACTTCGCCCACGGCGACGTCCTGATGATTGGCGCGCTGACCGCTTTGTCAGCGATCCTGGGGCTGCAGAAATTCGCGCCCGGGCTGCCCGAGTGGCTGACGCTGGTGATTGCCACCCTCATCGCCATGCCGGTCTGTGCTGTACTGGCCTATTCCATCGAGCGGATCGCCTACCGGCCGCTGCGCAACGCGCCGCGCCTGGCACCGCTGATCACCGCCATCGGCGTGTCCATCATCCTGCAGACCGTGGGCATGCTGATCTGGTCGCGCAACCCGCTGACCTTCCCGCAGCTGCTGCCCTCCGACCCGATCGACATCGGCTCCACCGGCGCCACCATTACCGGCAAGGAAATGGTCATCATCGGCCTGGCCGTGATGGTCATGGCCGGCCTGCTGGCACTGGTCAACCGCACCAAGCTGGGCCGCGCCATGCGCGCCACCGCCGAAAACCAGAAGGTTGCCGGCCTGATGGGCGTGAACCCGAACTTCGTCATCTCCGCCACGTTCATGATCGGCGCGACGCTGGCCGCGCTGGCTGGCGTGATGATGGCCACCAACTATGGCAACGCCCACTTCTACATGGGCTTCATTCCCGGCCTGAAGGCGTTCACCGCCGCCGTGCTGGGCGGCATCGGCAACCTGGCCGGCGCCATGGTCGGCGGCATGCTGCTGGGCCTGATCGAGGCACTGGGCGCCGGCTATATCGGCGACCTGACCAACGGCGTCTTTGGTTCCAACTACCAGGATGTCTTTGCGTTCATTGTGCTGATTACCGTACTTGTGTTCCGTCCGTCCGGCATCATGGGCGAACGCGTGGCTGACCGTGCCTGAGGGGAGCGAATCCATGAATACTCCGATTCCATCCACGGCCGCCGTCGCTGCGCCGTCCAAAGTTCCGGCGAAGACCCTGGCCGCGCTGGTGGGCTTCCTGGTAATCGCCCTGTGCGCCCCGTTCTTCGTCCAGACCCTGGGCGGCAACTACTGGGTGCGCGTGCTCGATTTCGCGCTGCTGTACATCATGCTGGCGCTGGGCCTGAACATCGTGGTGGGCTTTGCCGGCCTGCTCGACCTGGGCTACATCGCGTTCTACGCGGTGGGCGCCTACATGATGGCGCTGCTCGGCTCGCCGCACCTGGCCAACCAGTTCGAGTGGATCCACCAGTTGTTCCCCAACGGGCTTCACCTGTCGATGTGGTGGGTCTTGCCGATCGCGATCCTGGTGGCCGCCACCTTCGGCGTGCTGCTCGGGGCGCCGACGCTCAAGCTGCGCGGCGACTACCTGGCCATCGTGACGCTGGGCTTCGGCGAGATCATCCGTATCTTCATGAACAATCTGGACCGCCCGCTGAACATCACCAACGGGCCGAAGGGGATTACCGCGGTGGACCCGGTCCATATCTTCGGCTTCGATTTCTCGAAGACGCACGAGATCCTCGGGCTGAAGTTCTCACCGGTGTTCATGTACTACTACCTGCTGGTAGCGCTGGTCATCGTGATCGTGTTCGTGTGCTTGCGGTTGCAGAACTCGCGTATTGGCCGTGCGTTCGTCGCCATTCGCGAAGACGAGATCGCCGCCAAGGCGATGGGCATCAACACCCGCAACATCAAGCTGCTGGCCTTCGCCATGGGCGCGTCGTTCGGCGGCGCCTCGGGTGCGGTGTTCGGCGCGTTCCAGGGCTTCGTGTCGCCGGAATCGTTCACGCTGTGGGAATCGATCTACGTGCTGGCGATCGTGGTGCTGGGCGGCATGGGCCATATCCCGGGCGTGATCCTGGGCGGCATCCTGCTGGTCGGCTTCCAGGAACTGCTGCGCGTGGTGGCCGAGCCGATCCAGACCGGCATCTTCGGCCACGTGATCGTCGATGCGGAAGTCCTGCGCCAGCTGCTGTTCGGCCTGGCCCTGGTCGGTGTCATGCTGTATCGCCCGGCGGGCATCTGGCCGTCGCCGCGCAAGGAAGATCGCCCCGTCGCACGCCGCGCGGGCAGCGTCGGCCGTTTCTGACCAGGAGGACAACATGAGCAATAACAATTTCCTCCTGTCGGTACAGGGGGTGAACAAGCGTTTCGGCGGCCTGCAGGCGCTGTCCGAGGTTGGCCTGGAGATCAAGCCGGGCGAAATCTACGGCCTGATCGGCCCCAATGGCGCCGGCAAGACCACGTTCTTCAACGTCATCACGGGCCTCTACACGCCCGATTCCGGCGAATTCGTGCTGGGCGGCAAGCCCTACCAGCCGACCGCCGTGCATGAGGTGGCCAAGGCCGGCATCGCGCGTACGTTCCAGAACATCCGCCTGTTCGGCGACATGACCGCGCTCGAGAACGTGATGGTCGGACGCCACGTGCGTTCCAAGGCCGGCCTGTTCGGCGCGATCTTCCGTCCGCCGGCGGTGCGCCGCGAGGAAGAGGGCATCGAGGACCTGGCGCATGACCTGCTCGACTATGTCGGCATCGGCAAGTACGCCAACTTCACCTCGCGCAACCTGTCGTACGGCCACCAGCGCCGGCTGGAAATCGCCCGCGCGCTGGCGACGGAACCCAAGCTGCTGGCGCTGGACGAACCGGCTGCCGGGATGAACGCGACCGAGAAAGTGGAGCTGCGCGGCCTGCTCGAGAAGATCAAGAACGATGGCAAGACCATCCTGCTGATCGAGCACGACGTAAAGCTGGTGATGGGTTTGTGCAACCGCCTGACCGTGCTGGACTACGGCAAGGTGATCGCGCAAGGGCTGCCGCATGAAGTACAGAGCAACCCGGCGGTGATCGAGGCTTACCTGGGTTCGTCGGCGCACTGAGGCGGGAGGACAGCAATGAAACAGACAGTACTGAAGATCTCCGGCCTGAAGGTTGCCTACGGCGGCATCCAGGCCGTCAAGGGCATCGACCTCGAAATCAACGATGGCGAACTGGTGACGCTGATCGGCGCCAACGGCGCCGGCAAGACCACCACCATGAAGGCCATCACCGGCCTGCAGGGCTGGTCCGGCGGCGATGTGGAGTACATGGGCAAGTCCATCAAGGGCGTGCCCAGCTACGCGCTGCTCAAGCGGGGCCTGGCGATGGTGCCGGAAGGGCGCGGCGTGTTCGCGCGCATGACCATCACCGAGAACCTGCAGATGGGCGCCTATACCCGCAACGACGACACCAAGATCAAGGACGATGTCGATCGCATGTTCGGCATCTTCCCGCGCCTGAAGGAGCGGGCCAACCAGCTGGCGGGCACCATGTCGGGCGGCGAGCAGCAGATGCTGGCCATGGCGCGCGCGCTGATGAGCCAGCCCAAGGTGCTGCTGCTCGACGAGCCGTCGATGGGCCTGTCGCCGATCATGGTCGAGAAGATCTTCGAAGTCGTGCGCGACGTCTCGGCGCAGGGCGTGACCGTGCTGCTGGTCGAGCAGAACGCGCGCCTGGCGCTGCAGGCCGCGCATCGTGGCTACGTGATGGAGTCGGGCCTGATCACGATGAGCGGCGAGGCGAAGCAGATGCTGGATGATCCCAAGGTTCGGGCGGCGTACCTGGGCGAGTAAAGCGCTCGGCAGCAACAAAAAGCCCCGCGAAAGCGGGGCTTTTTGTTTTGAGGCGCAATGATCAGGCCAGCTTCTTCAGCAGCGTACGCAGCATCCCGATCATCTGGTCGATCTCTTCGCGCGTCACGTTCAGTGCCGGCATGAAGCGCAGCAGGTTGGCGCGCGGCGCGTTCAGCAGCATGCCTTCCGGTCCCATGTCGCGGGCTTCCTCGACCAGTTGCGGGCCGATGTCCTTGCCGAGTTGCAGTGCGCGCAGCAGGCCTTCGCCGCGTTCGCCTTCCAGGCCGAATTCGCTGCACAGCGCCAGCAGCTGTTCCTTCAGGTACTCGCCCTTGGCGTTGACGTCGTCAAGGAAGCCGGGCGCGGTCAGCTGTTCGATCACCGCGCTGCCCACGGCCGTCATCAGCGGGTTGCCGTTATAGGTGCCGCCCTGGTCGCCGGCTTCGAAACTGGCGACTTCGGCCTTGCACAGCAGCGCCGACAGCGGCACGCCGCCGCCAATACCCTTGCCCAGCGTCATGATGTCCGGCTCGACGCCCGACAGCTCGTAGGCGAAAAGCGTGCCGCAGCGGCCACAGCCAGTCTGCACTTCATCGACGATCAGCAGCAGCTTGTGCTTGTCGGCCAGCGCGCGCAGGCCTTGCATGAACTCGCGCGTGGCGGGGATCACGCCGCCCTCGCCCTGCACCGGCTCGAGCATGATGCCGACAGTCTTGTCGTTGATGAGCTTTTCCACCGAGGCCAGGTCGTTCAGGTCGGCCTTCGGGAAACCTGAAACCTGCGGCGCGAAGATGGTGTCCCAGCCGGCCTTGCCCGATGCGCTCATGGTGGCGAGCGTGCGGCCATGGAAGCTGTGGTCCATGGTGATGATCTCGAACGCGCCGTTCTTGTGCTTGCGGCCCCATTTGCGCGCGAGCTTGATCGCGCCTTCGTTGGCTTCGGCGCCGCTGTTGGCGAAGAAGACCTTGTCGAAGCAGCTGTGGTCGGTCAGTTGCTTCGCCAGCCTGATCATCGGCTCGTTGTAGAACGCCGGGCTCGGGTTGATCAGCTTGCCCGCCTGCGCGACCACGGCGTCGACCATGCCCTGGTTGGAGTGGCCGAGGCAGTTCACTGCCCAGCCTTGCACGAAGTCCAGGTATCGCTTGCCGTTGTGGTCCGTCAGCCAGGAACCCTTGCCCTCGGTGAAGACGAGCTCGGGCCGGTTGGTGATGTACATCAGGGATTGAACGGGATACTCGGCAAATGCCATGGCGGACTCCAGGGGTCGGCGTAAATCGTTAGACGGGATGGCGAAAGGACAAACAGGTCGAAACCCGGAAGGGCACGGCCCAAAGCAAAAAGCCACGGGGGTTGCCCGTGGCTTGTTGACCTGAACAGACGCTGTCGACGGTCAGCCGCGCGGCACCCCGGTGGGGAGCATCGTACGGAAACTGCGTCGGATCATGGCGGCGTTCATGCGGGCAAATATAAGACGCATGGCCCCCGGTGTCAAAACGAATTTTGGCGTTCGGGGGCATTGTTGCGCTGACGGAACGGCCTTGGCTGTCCGCTTCAGGCAGCCGGAGCGGCCGCGTGCATGTCGGCCTCGGACGTGAACGAGTCCGCGAAGAACGCGTCTTCGTGCAGCTTGCATTGCTTCGTGAAGTCGGTGCGGGCGGCGTTGATCATCACCGGGGCGCCGCAGGCGTAGACCTCGTGGCCGGACAGGTCCGGGTGGTCCGCGATCACGGCCTGGTGGACGAAGCCGGTGCGCCCGCTCCAGTTGTCTTCCGGCAGCGCGTCGGAGATGACCGGCACGTACTGGAAGTTGGGCAGGTCGCGCGCCCACTGCTCGCACAGCGCGTGCATGTACAGGTCTTTCGGCCGGCGGCCGCCCCAGTACAGCGTCATCGGGCGCGTGATGCCGGTGTAGGCGGCGTGCTCGACGATGGCCTTGATCGGTGCGAAGCCCGTGCCCGAAGCCAGCAGGACGATCGGCGCTTCGGAATCTTCACGCAGGAAGAAGCTCCCCAGCGGGCCTTCGAAACGCAGAATGTCGCGCTCCTTCATGGCCGGTGCGCCTTCCTTGGCGCCGAACACGTAGTCGGTGAACGCGCCGCCGGGCATGTGGCGGATATGCAGTTCGATCGGGCCATCCTCATGCGGCGGCGTGGCGATCGAATAGCTGCGGCGCTTGCCGTCGCGCAGCAGGAATTCCACGTACTGGCCCGCCAGGTACTGCATGCGCTCGGTGGCGGGCAGTTGCAGCTTGATGGCGATGACATCGTCGGCCAGGCGTTCCAGCGAGGTGACGCGGCACGGCACCTTCTTGATGGGGATGTCGCCCGCGCCGTGGACCTCGCGGCTTTCGATGGTGATGTCCGAACTGGCGTTGGCGCAGCAGAACAGCGCGCGGCCCTCGGTCTTTTCCTGGTCGGTCAGCGCGGCGGGGGCGTGGTCGCCCTGTACGATCGTGCCTTCCAGCACGCGGCCCTTGCACGAGCCGCATGCGCCGTTCTTGCAGCCGTAGGGCAGGCCGATGCTGTGGCGCAGGGCCGCGCCCAGGATGGTTTCATCGGCAGCCACTTCGAACTTGTGGCCACTGGGCATTACGGTGACTTGATAAGCCATAATCGATCTATGAGCGAAATTCTTAAGAAGCTGCAGCCATCGCGCCGTCCGGGCCCTGCCGTTCGCCTGGGCCGCCCGCGCCTGCTGATCGTCGGGTGCGGGGATGTGGGGACGCGCTGCCTGCGAATCCTGTCGGCGCGCATGCGTGTCTTTGCCGTGACGTCGCAGCCGGCGCGCCGGGCCGAACTGCGTGCCGCCGGCGCGGTGCCGCTGGTCGCGGACCTGGACCGGCCCGCCACGCTGGCACGCCTGCGCGGCCTGGCGGATCGCGTGCTGGACCTGGCGCCGCCACCCGGATCGGGTGAGGGCGATCCCCGCACACGCGCCTTGCTCGCCACCCTGCGCCGCACCGCCTGGCGCCGCGCCCGGGCGCACGCCGGCGAGCCCGTCATTCTACCCGAGCGCCGCAGGGCCCGTCCGGCCTTCGTCTATGCCAGTACATCGGGGGTTTATGGCGACCGGGCCGGCGCCCGGGTGGCCGAATTCGCCGGCGTTCGCCCGCAGACTGCGCGGGCGCGTCGCCGCGTGGCGGCCGAGCGCACCGTGCGCGAGTTCGGGCGTGCCGGGAACTGGCGCACCAGCATCGTGCGTATTCCGGGCATCTATGCCGAGGACCGCCTGCCGCTGGCGCGCCTGAAGCGCGGCACGCCGGCGCTGGCACCGCAGGACGATGTCTACACCAGCCACATCCACGCCGACGATCTCGCACGGACCATGGTGGCGGCACTGTTCCGCGGACGGCCGCAGCGCGTGGTCCATGCGAGCGACGACACCGAGCTGCGCATGGCGGACTATTTCGACCTGGTGGCCGACCGCCGCGGCCTGCCGCGGCCGCCGCGCATCACGCGCCAGCAGGCCCGTGAAGTGATCGAACCTACGCTCCTCAGCTTCATGAGCGAATCGCGCCGCCTCGACAACCGGCGCCTGAAGCGCGAACTGCGCCTGCGGCTGCGCTATCCCACCGTCTCGTCCTTCTTCGACGCCTGAGTCGCAAGACTGCGCGCCGTGCCGTTTCAGGCACGGCGCTTGCATTTCCATCCGCCGCATCTTTCCTGTCTATACAGCGATTGACTTTTTGCCCCGCGACCGTGCATCGGCTGCGATTGCCCAAGGCTGGTTCGTCGCGCACTTTGTGTCGCAGCTCGCCACGGAAGTGCGCAAATCGATGCCTGACGTATGGCATGCCTCGGGCAACTACTACATTGACTTGTATATACAGGATTGTAAAATCCCCCGGACACGAGCAGTGCCACAAGCATGGCGCCGCCGCTGACGGACAAACCAAAGGAGCTTACCGATGAGGATTCAGAGCCGGATTGCAGGTCAGGCCGCCATGCGCGTGGCCCGTGCGTCGCTGCTGGCAGCCGTTGCCATGGCCGGGGCGGCCCACGCCCAGACCACGCAGGTCACGCTCGGCATGAGCGGCTGGACCGGCTTCGCGCCGCTGACGCTGGCCGACAAGGCAGGAATCTTCAAGAAGCATGGCGTCGATGTGGACATCAAGATGATTCCGCAGAAGGATCGGCATCTCGCGCTGGCCTCCGGCGCGATCCAGTGCGCGGCCACCACCGTGGAAACGCACGTCGCCTGGAACGCCAACGGCGTGCCGATCACGCAGATCGTGCAGCTCGACAAATCCTATGGCGCCGATGGCCTCGCCGTACGCGGCGACGTCAAGGGCTTTGCCGACCTGAAGGGCAAGACCATCGGCGTGGATGCGCCCGGTACCGCGCCATACTTCGGCCTGGCGTGGATGCTGAAGAAGAACGGCATGACGCTCAAGGACGTGAAGACCACCACGCTGTCGCCGCAGGCGGCCGCGCAGGCCTTCGTCGCCGGCCAGAACGACGGCGCCATGACCTACGAGCCCTACCTGTCCACCGTTCGCCAGAATCCGGACAAGGGCAAGATCCTGGCCACCACGCTCGACTATCCGATGGTGACTGATACGCTTGGCTGCGCGCCCAAATGGCTCAAGGACAATCCCAAGGCTGCGCAGGCGCTGGTCGACAGCTACTTCGAAGCGATCGAGATGATCCAGAAGGAGCCCGGGAAGTCCAACGAGATCATGGGCGCCGCGGTCAAGCAGACCGGCGAGCAGTTCGCGAAGTCCTCGGCCTACCTGCGCTGGCAGGACCGCGACGCCAACCGCAAGTTCTTCTCGGGCGAGCTGGCCAGCTTCAGCAAGGAAGCCGCCGGCGTGCTGCTCGACATCGGCGTGATCCGCCAGGTGCCGGACGTCACCGCGCTGTACGACGCGCGCTTCCTCAAGTAAGCAAGGGGCCGATGTCATGGCGCAAGTTCAAGTGAGTTCCGCAGCGCCGGTCGCCATGGCGGCGAAGGCGGCACCGGCGCGCCGCCGGCATCCGTGGCTGTCGCCGCTGGTGCCGGTGTCGCCGCACGCGCGCTGGGTGCTGGGCCTGTCGTTCTTCGTGCTGTTCTTCGCGGTCTGGGCCGTGGTCACGCTGGGCGGCTTCGTGCCGCGCACCTTCCTGGCCGATCCGCTGACGATGGCGCGCGAAGGCATGACCCTGTTCGCCGAGTACAACTTCATCGGCGATATCGGCATGACCGTGTGGCGCGTGCTCGGCGGCTTCGTGCTGGCGGCGGTGCTCGCGGTGCCGCTGGGCATCCTGATGGGCGCGTACAAGGCGGCCGAGGCGTTCTTCGAGCCGTTCGTCTCGTTCTGCCGCTACCTGCCGGCCTCCGCCTTCATTCCGCTGCTGATCCTGTGGGCTGGTATCGGCGAGACGCAGAAGCTGCTGGTGATCTTCATCGGCTCGTTCTTCCAGATCGTGCTGATGGTCGCCGTCGCGGTGGGCGGTGCGCGCAAGGACCTGGTGGAAGCCGCCTATACGCTCGGCGCCAACAGCCGCGGCATCGTCAGGCGCGTGCTGATTCCCGGCGCTGCGCCGGAGATCGCCGAGATCCTGCGGCTCGTGCTGGGCTGGGCATGGACTTACGTGATCGTCGCGGAACTGATCGGCTCGTCCTCGGGCATCGGCCACATGATCACCGACAGCCAGGCGCTGCTGAATACCGGCCAGATCATCTTCGGCATCATCGTCATCGGCTGCATCGGGCTGGTGTCGGACCTCGTCTTCAAGCAGGCCAACCAGCGCCTGTTCCCGTGGAGTTCGATCTGATGAGCGCACTGTCCATCCAGCAGGTCTCGCGCACCTTCGCCAACCCGCGCGGCGGCCAGACCCAGGCGCTGCTGCCGGTCGATTTCGAGGTGCGCGACAACGACTTCGTCACCATCCTCGGCCCATCGGGCTGCGGCAAGTCCACGCTGCTGCGCATCGTCGCCGGACTCGACACGCCAACGAACGGCACCGTGCTGCTCGACGGCCAGCCGGTCAGCGGGCCGGGCGCCGACCGCGGCATGGTGTTCCAGTCCTACACGCTGTTCCCGTGGCTGACGATCGCGCAGAACGTGCGCTTCGGCCTGCGCGAGCGCGGCATGAGCGAAACCGAGCAGCGCGAGCGCAGCGACTTCTTCATCCAGCGCGTGGGCTTGCGCGGCTTCGAGCACCACTACCCGAAGCAGCTCTCGGGCGGCATGCAGCAGCGCACAGCGATTGCGCGCGCGCTGGCCAATGATCCCAAGATCCTGCTGCTCGACGAGCCGTTCGGCGCGCTCGACAACCAGACCCGCGTGCTGATGCAGGAATTGCTGCTCGGCATCTGGGAAGCTTCGCGCAAGACGGTATTATTCGTGACCCACGATATCGACGAGGCCATCTTCATGGCCAACCGGGTGGCGGTGTTTTCCGCCAGGCCGGGTCGGATCAAGAGCGAGATCGCGGTCGATTTTCCGCATCCGCGCCATTACACGATCAAGACGTCGCCGGAGTTTTCCGCGCTCAAGGCGCGGCTGACCGAGGAGATCCGCGCCGAGGCCATGGCCGCGGCCGAGCACTGAACACCATGAACCACGCCGTCGGCCAGGGGCCAGCCACTTCCGCTTCGAACTCTCCCACCGCGCTCTACCAGCAGGTCAAGGAGTACATCGCGCGCCAGATCCAGAGCGGCGCGTGGCAGCCGGGCGACCGGGTGCCGTCGGAGCAGGAGCTGGTGAACCGCTTCGGCGTATCGCGCATGACCGTCAACCGCGCGCTGCGCGAACTGTCCGAGCAGGGCAGGGTGGTGCGCGTGGCCGGCGTGGGCACATTCGTGGCCGAGCACAAGCCGCAGTCCACGCTGCTCAGCGTGGTCAACCTGCAGGACGAGATCCGCATGCGCGGGCATGACTATGCCTGCGACGTGATCCTGGTGGAGCGGGTGGCCGCATCGATCGAAGTGGCTGCGGCGCTGGAGTTGCGCACCGGCGAATCGGTTTTCCATTCGGTCTGCGTGCATCGCGAGGACGGCGTGCCGGTGCAGCTCGAAGACCGATACGTCAACCCGCGCGTGGCACCGGACTTCATCAGCCAGGATTTCACCGGCATCAAGCCTGGCGAGTACCTGCTGCGCAATGTGCCTTATGACCAGGTCGAGCACGTGGTCGACGCCATTTCCGCGACGCCCGACCAGGCCGCGCAACTCGAAATGCCGCCGACGCAGCCTTGCCTGATGCTGACCCGGCGCACCTGGACCAACGGTGTGCCGGTGACCTTTGTGCGTTGCCTTCACCCGGGCAACCGCTACCGCCTCGGCAGCCGCTTCCGCGCCGACGGCAATCCCGCCTTCGGCTGATTTCGCACTGAGTTCGGACAGAAGCCAACCAACCCAACCCCATTTTGTTCTAAGCTGTATAGACAGGAACATACAAGACAGGATCCACTCATGACCGCCAGCCAAACCACACTAGCCTCCCGCCCGTTGCTGACCCTGCATCCGGGCCAGGTCACCCTGGCCGACCTGCGCCGCATCTATCGCGGCGAAGTGCGCGTGGCAATGGCCGACTCGGCCTGGGCCGGCGTGCGTGCCGCGCAGGCCACCGTGCAGGACATCATCGACGCGGACGCCGTGGTCTATGGCATCAATACCGGCTTCGGCAAGCTTGCGCAGACGCGCATCCCCCATGACAAGCTGGCCACGCTGCAACGCAACCTGGTGCTGTCGCACAGCGTCGGCACGGGCCCGGACCTGGCCGAGGACACGGTGCGCCTGATCCTCGCCATCAAGGCGGTGAGCCTGGCGCGCGGCCATTCGGGCGTGCGTCCCGAGCTTATCGAAGCGCTGCTGGCGCTGGCCAACCACGGCGTGACGCCGTGCATCCCAGGCAAAGGTTCCGTAGGCGCTTCGGGCGACCTCGCGCCGCTGGCCCACATGTCGTGCACGTTGATCGGCGTCGGCGATGTCATTGTCGATGGCCGCCGCGTACCGGCCGCCGAAGGGCTGGCGGTTGCCGGTCTGTCCGTTTTCGAACTGGGTCCGAAGGAAGGCCTGGCGCTGCTCAATGGCACGCAGGTATCGACCGCGCTGGCGCTGGCGGGTTTGTTCGCCGCCGAAGATGCCTTCGCGGCCGGCCTCGTGGCCGGGGCGCTGTCGCTGGAAGCGATCAAGGGCTCGGTCAAGCCGTTCGACGCGCGCATCCACGAAGCGCGCGGCCAGGCTGGCCAGATCGCCGTGGCCGGCGCGACGCGCGCGATGCTGGACGGCAGCGAGATCGTCGATTCGCACAAGGCCTGTGGCCGCGTGCAGGACCCGTACTCGATCCGCTGCCAGCCGCAGGTGATGGGCGCCTGCCTGGACAACCTGCAGCACGCCGCGCGCATCCTGCGGATCGAAGCGAATGCCGCCTCGGACAACCCGCTGGTTTTCTCCGCGCAGGGCGACGTGATCTCCGGCGGAAACTTCCACGCCGAGCCGGTCGCGTTCGCCGCCGACATCATCGCGCTGGCGATCGCCGAGATCGGCGCGATCTCCGAGCGCCGCCTGGCGCTGCTCTTGGATACGGGCTTGTCCGGCCTGCCTCCGTTCCTCGTGCGCGATGGCGGCCTGAACTCGGGCTTCATGATCGCGCAGGTGACGGCAGCGGCGCTGGCATCGGAGAACAAGTCGCTGGCGCATCCGTCGAGCGTGGACAGCCTGCCGACGTCGGCCAATCAGGAGGATCATGTGTCGATGGCTACCTACGGCGCGCGCCGGTTGGGCGACATGGCGGCCAATACCGCGGTGGTGGTTGGCATCGAGGCGATGGCGGCCGCGCAAGGCATTGAATTCCATCGGCCGCTGAAATCATCGCCGCTGATCGAAAGCGAGCTGGCCCGCATCCGCGCGCGCGTGGCGTTCGTGGAAGCGGACCGGTACCTGGCACCGGATATTGAAGCGATGAAGCAATGGGTGGTGCAGGGCGATGCTGGGGCGGGGTGGCCTGCTGCGGTTCGGGAAATTTTGCCGACTAACGCAGGTTGATGCGCCGGCCCTCTCCCCGCCCCTCTCCCGCTTGCGGGAGAGGGGCGGGGAGAGGGCAAGCGCTTCCACGTGCAATGACGTACCAAGTGACAGCAGCCTGATTGATCGCGCCAACAGCGCTTTCCAAGGAGAACAAAGACATGAACGCACACGAATCCCAATTCCTCCAGCGCGGCCAGCGCGAAATCCGCGCACCGCGCGGCACGCAGCTGCATTGCAAGAACTGGCTGATCGAAGCGGCCTACCGCATGATCCAGAACAACCTGGACCCGGACGTGGCCGAGCGCCCGCAGGACCTGGTGGTCTACGGCGGCATCGGCAAGGCCGCGCGCAACTGGGAATGCTTTGACGCCATCCTCGACAGCCTGCGCCGCCTGGGCGAGGACGAGTCGCTGCTGGTGCAGTCGGGCAAGCCGGTCGGCGTGTTCCGCACGCACCCGGACGCGCCCCGCGTGCTGATCGCCAATTCCAACCTGGTGCCGCACTGGGCCAACTGGGACAAGTTCAACGAACTCGATCGCGCCGGCCTGATGATGTATGGCCAGATGACCGCGGGCTCGTGGATCTACATCGGCACGCAGGGCATCGTGCAGGGCACCTACGAGACCTTTGTCGAAGCGGGCCGCCAACACTACAACGGCGACCTGTCGGGCAAATGGATCCTGACCGCGGGCCTGGGCGGCATGGGCGGCGCGCAGCCGCTGGCCGGCGTGCTGGCCGGTGCGTGCGTGCTGGCGATCGAATGCCAGGAATCGCGCATCGACTTCCGGCTGCGCACGCGCTATCTCGACAAGAAGGCCACCACGCTCGACGAAGCGCTGGCGATGATCGCCGAGGCCACGCAGAAGAAAGAAGCGATCTCGGTGGGGCTGCTCGGCAATGCCGCCGACATCGTGCCCGAACTCGTCAAGCGCGCACAGGCGGGCGGCATGCGACCGGATATCGTCACCGACCAGACCTCCGCGCATGACCTCGTCAACGGCTATCTGCCGCAGGGCTGGACCGTCGAGCAATGGGAGCAGGCGCGCCAGCAGGATCCGAAGTCGGTGGAGTCGGCCGCGCGCCCGTCGATCGTCAAGCATGTGCAGGCGATGCTCGCCTTCCAGCAGATGGGCGTGCCCACCGTGGACTATGGCAACAACATCCGCCAGGTCGCGTTCGACGAGGGCGTGAAGAATGCCTTCGACTTCCCGGGCTTCGTGCCGGCCTATATCCGTCCGCTGTTCTGCCGCGGCAAGGGGCCGTTCCGCTGGGTCGCGCTGTCCGGCGATCCCGAGGATATCTACAAGACCGATGCCAAGATGAAGGAACTGTTCCCCGAGGACAAGGCTCTGCACCGCTGGCTCGACATGGCGCATGACCGCATCGCGTTCCAGGGCCTGCCGGCACGCATCTGCTGGGTGGGGCTGGACGAGCGCCACCGCGCGGGCCTGGCGTTCAACGAGATGGTGAAGTCGGGCGAGCTGAAAGCGCCGATCGTGATCGGTCGCGACCACCTCGATTGCGGCTCCGTGGCCTCGCCCAACCGCGAGACCGAAGCCATGCGCGACGGCTCCGATGCCGTGTCCGACTGGCCACTGCTCAACGCGCTGCTGAACACCGCGGGCGGCGCCACGTGGGTCAGCTTGCACCATGGCGGCGGCGTCGGCATGGGCTTCTCGCAGCATTCGGGTGTCGTGATCGTCTGCGACGGCACCGATGCCGCGGCGAAGCGCATCGAGCGCGTGCTGTGGAACGACCCGGCCACTGGCGTGATGCGCCATGCCGATGCCGGCTATGAAATCGCCATCGATTGCGCGCACGAGAAGGGGCTCAACCTGCCGATGGTGGACCGCGCATGACCCGCTTCGCACTCGACACGCTTTCCCCCACGCCGTGGAAGAACGGCGGCGGCACCACGCGCGAGGTCGCCGTGTGGCCACCCGATGCGGGACTCGATGACTTTGCCTGGCGCATCAGCGTCGCAGACATCGCGGCGGACGGCCCGTTCTCGGCCTTCGCGGGCATCGACCGGCAGATCGTGCTGCTCGATGGCGCCGGCGTGCGATTGCGCGCTGCCGATGGCAGCTTCGACCATCGCCTCGATACCGTCGGCGAACCGTTTGCGTTCTCGGGCGATGCGGCTGTGGATGCCACGCTCATTGACGGCGCCACGCGAGACTTCAACGTGATGTCGCGCCGCGGCGTGTGCCGCGCAGAGGTCCACGCCATGGGGCATGGCTTCTCGTTCAACTCGGGCGAGGACGCCGTGGCGCTGTTCGTGCTGCGGGGCGCCTGGCGCGATCCCGGCGCGAGCCTGATGGAGCCGCTGCGCGCCAACGAGGGGGTCTGGTATCCCACTGGCGTCACCGCGGCATTCCATGCGCTCGCGCCGCTCGAAGACGATTCGCTGTGCCTGTGCATCACGCTGCAAACGGAGGCCGAGCCATGACCGCGCCTTTTGCTGCGGGCCCGCCCGAAGCCCGGTCCGCCGACGGCGTCTGGCAGCGCTGTCACCTGCTGCCCGATGCCGACCCGGACCGCGCCGTGCGCGACGGTGCGCTGGTGGTCGAGCAGGGCCGCATCGCGTGGCTAGGGCCGGAGGCCGATCTGCCAGCCGACTATCGCGGCCTGCCCCGTCACGATGCAGAGGGGGCATGGATCACGCCGGGCCTGGTCGATTGCCATACGCACCTGGTCTACGGCGGCCAGCGTGCCGATGAATTCGCCATGCGGCTGGCGGGCGCCAGCTATGAGGAGATCGCACGAGCGGGCGGCGGCATCCTGTCGTCGGTGCGTGCCACGCGCGCAGCGGAGGAAGACACGCTGTTCGCGCAGGCTGCTGCGCGCCTGGCGCCGCTGCTGGCCGAAGGCGTAACGGCGATCGAGATCAAGTCCGGCTATGGCCTGGAACTGGAGGCCGAACGCCGGCAACTGCGCGTGGCGCGCAGGCTCGGCGTTGCCTTCGGCGTATCGGTGCACACGACCTTTCTCGGTGCGCATGCGCTGCCGCCGGAGTATGCAGGACGTGCCGACGATTACATCGATCTGGTCTGCAACACCATGTTGCCAGCTCTCGCCGAAGAAGGACTGGTCGATGCCGTAGACGCCTTCTGCGAATCGGTCGGCTTCTCGCTGGCGCAGACCGAGCGCGTGTTTGATGCCGCCGCCCGTCATGGCCTGCGGGTCAAACTGCACGCGGAGCAGTTGAGCAACCTCGGCGGCGCCGCGCTGGCCGCGCGCCATCGCGCACTGTCGGCGGATCACCTGGAGCATCTGGACGAAGCCGGTGTGGCGGCCATGGCGGCCGCGGGCACGGTGGCGGTGCTGCTGCCGGGCGCCTACTATTTCCTGCGCGACACGAACCTGCCGCCGATCGCGCTGCTGCGCCGCCATGGCGTGCCCATGGCGATCTCCACCGACCACAATCCCGGGACGTCACCAGTGACATCGCTCCTGCTCATGATGAACATGGCCTGCACGTTGTTCCGCCTGACCGTGCCCGAGGCGCTGGCCGGCGTGACCACGCACGCGGCGCGCGCACTCGGCGCAGCGGACCGGCATGGCTTGCTCGCAGCGGGACGTGCCGCGGACTTTGTGCTCTGGCGCGTCGATTCCCCGGCGGAACTGGCCTACTGGTTCGGCCGCAATCCGGCTGCTGCCGTGGTGCGTCAGGGACGCATCCATCCGGGGCCGTCGCAACACGGCGGGAGGGCATGAGAGCATGAGCGAATCGCGCATTTTTGCACCCCATGCATTGCTGCCCACCGGCTGGGCTCGCGACGTGTTGCTGGCCTGGGACGCCGATGGCCGCCTGACCTTGGTACAGGCGGGCGCATGCGCCGCGGCCGACGTGCCGCGCGCGGCTGGTCCGGTATTGCCCGGCATGCCGAACCTGCATTCGCACGCGTTCCAGCGCGGCTTTGCCGGCCTGACCGAGTATCGCAGCGTGGCGCAGGGCGGAGACCCCGCCGGCGCCGATTCGTTCTGGAGCTGGCGCACGCAGATGTACCGCTTTGCGCTGCGCCTGTCGCCAGACACGCTTGAGGCCATCGCCACGCAGCTCTACATCGAGATGCTGCGCGCAGGCTACACCAGCGTGTGCGAGTTCCACTACGTGCACCGCGACATCGATGGCAAGCCCTATGCGGACGCGGCCGAGATGTCGCTGCGCCTGCTGCGCGCAGCCCAGCGCGCCGGCATCGGCATGACGCTGCTGCCCGTGCTGTACCAGACCGCTGGCTTCGGCAACAAGCCGCCGCTGGCCGAGCAGCGCCGCTTCCTGCACGACACCGATGCCATGCTGAAGCTGCTTGAACGGCTGGTACCGGCCTGCGGCGAGCACGGTGCCCGTCTTGGGCTGGCCCCGCATTCTTTGCGCGCGGTGCCGCCGCAAAGCCTGACGCACGCGCTGGCCGGCCTGCATGCAATCGATCCGACCGCTCCGGTGCACATCCACATCGCCGAGCAGCAGCGCGAGGTGGACGACTGTATCGCCTGGGCCGGCATCCGTCCGGTCGAATGGCTGCTCGACCACGCCGAGGTCGACGCGCGCTGGTGCCTGGTGCATGCGACCCATATGGACTGGGATGAGCGCCGGCGGCTCGCGCACAGCGGCGCCGTGGCCGGCATCTGCCCGACCACCGAGGCCAACCTTGGAGATGGCGTATTCGAGGCGGCGCCCTACATGGCCCAGCACGGCGCGTGGGGCATCGGCTCCGACAGCCATGCGAGCGTCAGCGTGGCGGAGGAACTGCGCATGTTCGAATACGGCCAGCGGCTGGCGCTGCAGCAGCGCAATGTGCTGGCGTCGGAGTCGCACCTGCAGGTCGCGGACCGCTTGTACCTGGAAGCCGTGACCGGCGGCGCGCGCGCCGCGGGGCGTGCGGTGGCGGGACTGGCAGCCGGCCAGCAGGCGGATTTCGTGGTGCTCGACGGTGCGCATGCGGCGCTGGCGGGGCTCGATGGCGCGCAGGCGCTCGCCACGCACGTCTTTGCCAACCACGGCCATGAGACACTAGCGGAGGTCCGCACGGCCGGCCGTTGCCGCGTGCAGCATGGCGCGCATCCGCTGCAGGCGGAAGCCGGCCGGCTGTTCGTGGCCGCGCGCGCGAGCCTGCTGGGCGACTGAAACCGGAAGCCGCCGCCTTGGGGCGGCGTGCTGCCAAGCCTCACACAGACCATGTCCTTTTCTACCGATACCCCCGCCTTTACCTTGCATCGCGGCACCCGCCCGCTGCTGGTATCGATGCCGCACGTCGGCACCCATTTGCCCGCCACCGTGTCACAGCGGCTGACCGCCGAAGCGCGCACCGTGCCCGATACCGACTGGCACCTGGAACGCCTCTACGACTTCGCGCGCGAACTCGGCGCCTCGGTGCTGGCGGCCACGCATTCGCGCTATGTGGTGGACCTGAACCGTCCGCCCGATAACGCCAACCTGTATCCCGGCCAGGACACCACGGGCCTGTGCCCGGTCGACACCTTCGACAAGACGCCGCTGTACGTCAGCGGCGTGGGTCCGGATGAAGCCGAGATCGGCATGCGCCGCGATGCTGTATGGCGGCCGTACCACACCGCGCTGGCGGAAGAGCTGGCGCGCCTGCGCCAGCAGCACGGCACCGTGGCGCTGTGGGATGCCCATTCGATCCGCTCGGTGCTGCCGCGCTTCTTCGAAGGCAAGCTCCCGGACTTCAACCTGGGTACGGCCAACGGCGACAGTTGCGACCAGGCGCTGGCAGACGAGCTGCTGGAGATCGCGCAGGACGTGCCCGGCCATACCGCCGTGCTGAACGGACGCTTCAAGGGCGGCTATATCACGCGCAACTATGGGCAGCCGCGTGATGGCGTGCATGCCGTGCAGCTTGAACTGGCGCAATCGGCGTACATGAGCGAGTCGTATCCGTTTGCGTATGACGAAGCGAAGGCCTCGGCGCTGCAGCCGTCGCTGAAGCAGATGCTGGTGGCGATGCTGGGGTTTGTGGAAGGGCGTTGAGTCGCACTTCGTTGGGACGCTGGCCCTCTCCCCCAGCCCCCTCTCCCGCACGCGGGAGAGGGAGCATCCCAAGCCGGCCTTGCAAGTGCCACGTGCTGCGATACGCCACGGGTTTGCTCCCCTCTCCCACTTGTGGGAGAGGGGCGGGGGAGAGGGCAAGCGCTCGCCGTAGCCAATACCCTCACAACAACGAATCCGCCAGCCTGCAAAGGTTCTGCCACGTCCGCGTCCGCAACGGCCGCCGAGCCCATGTCTCCCGCACCACCGTATCGCTGTCCGCCAGATAGCGCTGCTGGATCCGCACCATCTTCTCCACCACCTCGCGGTCATAGATCACCAGCGCCGCCTCGGCATTGAGCGCGAACGAGCGGATATCCATATTGGTCGATCCCACCATGGCCACGGTGTCGTCGATGGTCACGTGCTTGGCATGCAGGAATGCCGGCCGGTACAGGTGGATCTTCACGCCCGATTCCAGCAGCACGCCGAAATAAGCTTCCTGCGCGGCCTGCGTGAAGCGCTGGTCGATGCGCTGCGACAGCACCAGGTGCACGTCCACGCCGCGGTAGCACGCCACGTGCAGCGCCTGCAGGAACGCTTCATCGGGCACGAAGTACGGCGTGGTGATGACCACGCGGCGCATGGCGTTGTGGATCATCGAGACCAGCACCATCTGCGCGTTCTGCGTACCGTAGCCCGGTCCGCTCGGCAGCATCTGCGCGATGCTCGGGCCGTCCGGCGCCAGCGGCGGGAAATCCGCCGCGCCAAGCTCCTTGTCGCCGGTTTCCAGGTAGCGGTCCGCCAGGAACACGGCCTGCAACTGCGACACCGCCGGACCCGTGACGCGCGCCACCAGTTCCTCGTTGGGCAGGCCCGGCATCGACTCCGCATCGACGATGTTCTGCGAGCCGATATAGCCGACGCGGCCATCGAGCACCACGATCTTGCGGTGGTTACGCAGGTCGAAGCGCGCGCTCTTGCCCTTGAGTACCGCTGACAGCGAGCCCATCGGCAGCACCGGCACCACCTGCACGCCGGCCTCCCGCAATGCACTCGTGAAGGCCTTCAGGCCGTCACGCGCGCCCAGCGCGTCGAGCAGCACGCTGCAGCGCACGCCGCGGCCCGCGGCGCGCAGCACGGCGTCGGTGATCGTGCGGCCGGTGGCGTCGGCGGCGTAGATGTACATGAGGATGTGCACCGACTGCACCGCGGCATCGATATCGGCCACCATTGACGCCACGACTTCGTCGTAGCGGTCCATCAGCGTGACCGTGTTGCCGCGCATCGGCGCGAACGAGCCGACGCGCTCGATCAGGCAGGACCCGGTCTGGCACACCCCGTCGGGCAGCGGAACTTCCGGCAGCTCGTGGCTGAGGCGCTCGCGCAGCTGCTCGATGCCGCCGTTGATGCGGGCCAGCTTCACGCTGCGTGATTTCGGATAGTAGATGCGCCCGAACAGCGCATAGAGCAGCAAGCCAAGCCAGGGCAGGAAGAAGATCAGCAGCAGCCATGTACGCGCGGCTGCGGGGGCGCGGCGCTGCGGTACATAGACCAGCATGGTCAGGCGGATCGCCCACTCGGTCAGCGCGAACAGCGGGTCCGACCACAGGGCGGGGTCGGGCAGCGAAGACAGGAACGACGGAAGCGGCATGCCAGGGCTCGGGTATGGCGGCGGAGGGCAACGGAAATCGCCCAGACCATACCAGAGCCGGCTGCCCGCGGCCATACGTGGCAACCGCGGTGGGCAGCCGCGGCGGGCAACCGGGGCCGGCACCTCGCGGCGCCGGCCAGTGCGGCGCTTACTTCTTCACCACGTTCTTGTCGGCCTTGTTGCCGGTGGCCGCGTTGTACTTCTCCACATACTCCTCGAACAGCTTACGGATCGAGCGGCCGATCTTGGCGTAGTCCGATTCGTTCAGGTTGGCCAGCGACACGCGGCCCGACGGGTGGCGCGTACCGAAGCCGCGGCCCGGCAGCAGCACCACGCCGGAATCCTCGGCCAGGCGGAACAGCAGTTCGTTGGGCTCCACCGATGCCAGCACCCATTTGACGAAGTCCGGCCCCAGCGCCTTGCCGCCCAGGGCTTCGATATCGAGCAGCGTGTAGTAGTCCACGGCGTTCGGATCGTCCGCCTCCGGCGCGATGCCGATCTCGCGGTACAGCGCCGCCTTGCGGCTGCGAATCAGGCGCTTCATGGCGATCTTGTAGCTGTCCGGCGTGTCCATCAGCGAGAACAGCGAGAACAGCACCATCTGCACCTGCTGCGGCGTCGACAGGCCCGCCGTGTGGTTCAGCGCCACGGTGCGGCTGTCGGCCACCAGGCGGTCGATGAACTTGAGCTTGTCCGGCTCGGTCGTGATCGACGTATAACGCTCGTGCAGTTCCTTGCGCGAGGCTTCGGGGAGTTTGGCGATCTTCTCGTCGAAGACATTGTCGCGGTGCGTGGCGATCACGCCGAGCCGCCAGCCGGTCGCGCCGAAGTACTTCGAGAACGAGTACACCAGGATGGTGTTCTTCGGGCACATCGCAAACAGCGAGACGAAGTTGTCGGCAAAGGTGCCATACACATCATCGGTCAGGATGATCAGGTCCGGACGTTCTTCGATGATTGAAGCCAGGTACTCCAGGCTTTCATCGCTCATGCGCACCGAAGGCGGGTTGCTCGGGTTCACGAGGAAGAAGGCCTTGACCTTGGGGTCGCGCAGCTTGTCGAGTTCCTTGTTGGAGTACTGCCAGTTGCTGCCGGGGTCGGCGTCGATGGACAGCTCCACCAGCTTGTAGTCGTTCAGCTCGGGGATCTCGATATACGGCGTGAAGATCGGCATGCCCAGCGCGATCGTGTCGCCGGGCTTGAGCAGGTGGTTCTCGCGGATCGAGTTGAACAGGTAAGTCATGGCCGCGGTACCGCCTTCGACGGCGAACAGGTCGAAGTCGCCGATGAACGGATGATTGCCGATCATCTCCTTGCGGATGTACTGGCCAACGATGACCTCGGACAGATTCAGCATGCGATCCGGCACGGGGTAGCTGCAGGCCAGGATGCCTTCGCACATCTCATAGAGGAACGCGCCGGCATTCAGGCCGAGCTGGTCGCGCACATAGGACACGGCACCCGCAAGGAATGCCACGCCGGGCACATCGGCGAATTCGCGCGCAAACAGGTCGAAGCGTTCTTCGATGCCTTCGCGCCGCGGGAAGCCGCCCACGCCCTCGGGCATGTACGAGAACGAACGCTCGGATTCGCGCATGGCGAACAGGCCGAGCTGCCAGAAGGCATGACGCGGCACGGTTGCGAGGAAGTTCGGATTGCCGCGGCCCGCGTTCAGCATCAGGCGATCGGCGTCGCTGCTGGCTAGCTTGATCAGTTCATCCTTCAGTTCAAACGGCGAGAGGCTGGCCAGCTTGGAGATATCCGGTTTGCTCATGACTTGCTCCTGTAAAGACGCTTGTCGGGTTGGCGCTGGCGGGCCGCAGGGCAGGGTTGGCCCGCGCAGCAGGATGGGCGACGACGATGCAACAACGGGCCCGCTATACCGCTATACGAGGCCCACCACCAGCGGTCCGAGCAGCGTCAGCAGCACGTTGGCGATGGCATAGGTAATGGCGAAGGGCACGGTCGGCACCGGGCTCTCCGCCTTGTCGAGGATGCCGCCGAAGGCGGGGTTGGCACTGCGCGAGCCGGACAGTGCGCCGGCGAGCAGCGCGGCGTTGTCGTACTTGAGCACGTAGCGGCCGAAGAACATGGTCAGGAACAGCGGCAGCAGCGTGACCACGGCACCGAGGATGAAGATGGTCAGCCCCTGCTGCTTCAGCGTGGTGGCAGCTTGCAGGCCGGAGTTGATGCCGACGATGGCGACGAACGCGGCCAGCCCGAAATCCTTGAGCAGCTGGCAGGCCGCCGTGGGCATGGCGCCGAACATCTTGTGCTTGGAGCGGGCCCAGCCGAACACCAGGCCGGACAGCAGCGCGCCGCCGCCGGCGCCGAGCGTGAGCGGGATCGAGCCGACGCGCCATACCAGCAGGCCGATCAGCAGACCCACCAGCACGCCTGCGCCGAAGTAGACGAAGTCGGTCTTCTCGGTGGGCACCAGCTCGTAGCCTGCCATCTCGGTCGCGCGCTTGGTATCGGCCGGCGTGCCATAGAGCGTGATGATGTCGCCGTGCTGCAGCTTCAGTTCCGGCAGCAGCGGCAGCGGATGGTCATAGCGCTCGAGCTGCTCGATGTAGACGCCATGGCGCATGTCGCGTCCCACGATCTCGACGATCTCCGCCACGGTCTTGTTGTTCATGCCCTTGGCGCTGAACACCACCTTGCGCGTCTGCATGACCACGCCCATGCCATCCGCGTCGGCCACTTCCTCGCCGATCCGTGCCGCCGTCGGTATCATGGCATCACGCCGACCCACTAGCAGGACCAGGTCGCCTTCCTTCAGCACCTCATCCTGCTTGACCTCGAGGGCCTTGCCGCCGCGCTGAATCTTTTCCACGGTCACCAAGTCCTCGCCGCCGATCTCGATTTGCGAAACGGTCTTGCCGGCGGCATCGGTGACGCGGAACAGGCGGCCCGTCAGTCGCGGCAGTGCGCCACGCTGGCCCGGACCGAACTGCGGCAACCCGCCATGCAGCTTCGCTTCCATCTTCTTGGCGTCGGCTTTGAGATCGGCCTTCATGAAGCGCGGCAGGATGTTCACGCAGACGATGATGGCGCCCAGCGATCCGAATACGTAGGTGACGGCGTAGCCGATCGCGACGTTGGCTTGCAACTGCTTGACCTGTTCTGGCGGCAGGCCGAGCTTGGTGATGGCATCGCCCGCGGTGCCGATAATGGCCGACTGCGTCATGCCGCCCGCGGCAAGTCCCGCTGCAATGCCCTTGTCGAGATCGAAGATCTTCGCCAGGACCACCACCGTCACCAGGCCGCACACCGCCATGAAGACTGCCATGGCGATCTCGCGCAGCGAGCTGCGGTTCAGCGAGTTGAAGAACTGCGGGCCGCTTTCGTAGCCCACGGCGTAGATGAACACTGCGAACATCACGGCCTTGACGCCATTGTCGATCTGCACGCCAAACTGGCTGATCACCACCGCGGCCAGCAGCGAGCCGGCCACGCCGCCAAGCTGGAAGCGCCCGAAGGTAATCTTGCCGATGGCGTAGCCAACGGCCAGCGCAAGGAATAGCGCTGATTCCGGCGATTTCTGGAAGATGTCATGCAACCATTCCATGGTGCCCTCCTGAAGCAATCGATGCGAGTAGAGACGACGTTTCGACAAGCTGCTGCCGGGGTCTTGCAGGGACAGTTCTCTCGCGCGGCCTCTCTCGTGCCGCGTCTTTCAATGTGTTGCCAGCGCGCCGGCCACGGCCACCGAGATGGGGCCCAGCAGCGGCAGCAGGACATTGGAGATCGCGTACGTGATCGTGTAGCCGATTACCGGGGTGCCGTTGCCGGCCGCGGTGGTCAGCGCCATGATGGTCGGCGTGCTGCAGTGCTGTCCGGCAACGGCGCCGAGCAGGATGGGCGTGTCGAGCTTGAGCCAGCGATGGCCGATGAACAGCGAGATCGCGGCCGGCACCACCGAGACCAGGATGCCCGCCACCGGCAGGACCAGGCCATATTCGCGGATGAGCTTGATCGCGTCAGGACCGGCGGAGAGGCCCACCGCCGCAATGAAGGTGGCCAGGCCGAAGTCCTTCAGGATCTCGGCGGCGGAAGAGGGCAGCGAGCCGAACAGCGGCACGCGGGCGCGCAGCCAGCCGAACATCAGGCCCGACACCAGGCAGCCGCCGCCGGTGCCGAGCGTGAGATCGGCGCTCCCCAGCTTGACGCTGAGGCCCCCGATCAGCATGCCCAGCAGAACGCCGATGCCGAGGAACACGAAGTCGGTCTTGATGGTCGGCGTGATGGTGTAGCCGAGTTCCGGCACCACGCGCTGCACGGCCTCCTGCGGGCCCGCAAGGGTCAGCACGTCGCCGCGCTCGAGCACGGTTTCGGGCAAGGCGGGAACGCCGTGCTGCATGCGCGCGATGCGCTGGATATAGACGCCGCGTCCCATGCCGACATCGGCCATCTGGCGCAGGCGTGCCAGCGTGAGACCAACGATCTCGCGCCGCGTGAGCAGGACGTCGTGTTCGCTCTGCACCGCGTCCATGCCGGGCTCTTCCGGCAATTCGGGGCCGACCAGTCCGGCGAAGGCCACCATGGCATCGCGCCGGCCAACGGCGAGCACCACATCACCGCCGCGCAGGATCTCGTCGGGGGTCGGCCGGAACGTGTTCCCGTCGCGCCGTACACGCCGGATCGTTACGCCCAGCGCGACCAGCTTCTCGGTATCGAGCACCGTCTTGCCGGCCACGTGGTCGACGCGCAGCACGCGCGCGACCAGTAGCGGCAACGCGCTGCTCTGGCCTGCGCCCAAGTCGTTCTCGCCGCCGAGCTTGTGCCACAGTTTTTCGGCGGACTCGCGCAGGTTCACGCGCAACAGCCACGGCGCCAGCTGGCTGGTGAACAGGACGATCGAGATCAGGCCGAACAGGTAGGTCACGCTGTACGCCGTGACGATATTGGTCTGCAGGACGCGTATCTGTTCCGGCGAAATGTCCAGCCGCGAAATCGCTTCGGACGCGGTGCCGATCACGGCGGATTCCGTCGCGGCGCCGGCCAGCAGGCCCGCGGCGGTGCCCTGGTCCAGCGCAAGCAGCGGCACCGCAATGGCCAGCAGTGCCAGCAGCACAAAGGCTTCCACGAGCGAGAGCAGGCCGATGCGCCATTCGCGCCCGACATTGGCAAAGAACTGCGGCCCGCCGGTGAAGCCCAGCGCGAAGATGAATACGGCGAACGCCACGTTCTTGACGTCGTCGTCGAGGCGCGCGCCGCTTTGCCCGATCACGAGCGAAGCGATCAGCGTCCCGCAGATACCGCCGAGCTGGAACGGGCCGAAGCGGATCGCGCCGATGGCATGGCCGACCGCAAGCGCGAGGAACAGCGCTATTTCCGGTTGCGAGGCAAGCAGGCCTGAAAGCAGTTCCATGGCGCGGCAGCGATATCCTTGGGGCGTGCGGCGTGGCGCGAAGTGCGTTGCGCAGGGCCGCCTGAAACGCGGCCGTTTGGCCAGAACGCATCAGCATCCGCAGGGGATGCAGCGTGATGGATTATCACTGTCGATTTGCAGCAGGCGTACTGAAAGCTTTTATCCGTGAATTAAATAATTAAAGGCCGTCAATGGCCGCCGCGCGGCAGCACGCGGCGGACCCTGTGACTCTCACCCGAATGGGGTGCGGCACTGCAATGGCAACAGCAAACGGCTATTTGCCGCCGGCGAGCCGTGCGTCGATGTGCTTGGCACGCTCCAGCGAGCCGGGGTGGCTGCTGAGCATGCTGGACTGTCCGCCATCGAGTGCCGCCAGCTTGCGGAACGCGGAGGCCAGCGCCTGCCGGTTGGCACCGTTCCTGGTGAGCAGGTCGAACGAATAGTCATCGGCGGCGCTTTCCTGCCGTTGCGAGAACTGTGCATTGATGAATTGTTCGCCCAGGTCCGCGATTTGCGACGAGGTCAGCGCGGTCAGCGTCGGACTGCCTAGCGAGCCGAGCAGCCCGCGTGCGGCCGACGTACTGTACGCCACCTGCATGGCGTGCTTCGTATGCCCCAGCGCGACGTGGCCGATCTCGTGGCCCACCACGCCGCGGACTTCGTCGTCGCTCATCAGGTCCATCAGGCCGCTGTAGACGCGAACGCAGCCGTTGGCCATGGCCCAGGCATTGACGTCCTTGGTGATGTACACCTTGGCGTCGAGCGGCAGGCCGGTATTGCCGAGCCCGCTCATCACGTTGGCAAGGCGTTTGGTGTAGGGGCTGTCGGCCGCGGCAATGGTGTTTTTCTTGTCCATTTCCGCGCAGGACTGGTCGGACAAGGTTTTGACGTTGGCGTCGGTCAGCGAGGCTGCCGAGAACAGGCTGCCGCCGGCTTGCGTCATGCTGTCCATGTTCATGTTGGCGCAGCCGGCCTGCAAGGCCACGCAGACCACGGCAGGGACGGCAACTCGCGCGATTCGCGTCATGGTTCGGCTCCAGGGCGGAATTGACCAATGCATAGCATAGGAAAACCGGGAGCGAATGCGCCAGTGGAGTTTGTCCGACACGGACGCGCCAGCGCGCGCGTCCTGTGACGTGGAGCGTTTTTTCAGCGGGCCTCGGGCCGTTTCGCGCACATTGCGGGGACGGCTCCCGACGGCTCAGATTCGCGGCAGTTCGTAGGCGATGGTGCGGATGACACCACCGCTATCGGCCACCTCGCAAAGGATCCGCGCGGACCGCACCTTCAGGTTGAACGGCGGCGCGGTCAGCACCAGCCCGCTCGGCTGCGCGCCGAACAGGCGCAGGTGCGAGCCGATCGTCTTGTCCAGATTGGGCGTGAAGTTCGCGCTCTGCGGCAGGTACTCGGTCAGGATCAGCACCTTGTATGGGACCAGCTTCGACAGCACGGTGGCAATGCGCGCGTTGTCCAGGTGATCGAGCACCTGGCGCAGGAACACGATATCGCCCGCGGGCAGCGGGTCGGTCGTGATGTCGACGCAGCGGAAATCCACGTCGAGATCGGCAAACCGCGACCGGTTCGACTGGACCGCTGCGTCCACGACATCGCAGCCGATATAGCGCCCGCACACGGCGCGGATGCGCTTGCCCACGTTGAAGTCGCCGCAGCCCAGGTCGACGACGGACGGCCGCTCCGGCATCGCGCTCAGGTACTCAGTCACGGCCTGGACATACGGGTCGACGATCTTCGGATCATGGGAACTGCTGCCGCTGTAGAACCCCGACTGGTCTTCCGCCACGCCCCAGGCGCCGGTTTCATACACATGGGTGAACACCTCGCCCAGCGACTTGCCCTCGTACAACGATCCTTCCCTGCGGATCACGCGGTCGCGGTGGAATTTCAGGATCCACGCAGGCATCAAGGGCTTCAGCCGTTGCTTGAATCGTTGCGCCAGCACGGAACGTGGGGAAGTGGCTGCCGTCGTCATGTTGCCTCCTGTCTGGGGACAGATGTGGAAGGGGTCCGGATGTTTGAGCTTAGTAACAATAAGGGGCGGCTTCATCCCAAAGACTGATGAGGTTTGTGCGGAAGGCCGCAGAACGGGTGGATGGGTTTTAAGCGGTTGCTGCGGCGATGGGCGCGCGAGCGAGCATGCGGTC
Organism: Cupriavidus sp. C2SS-8b; assembly: GCF_057073745.1. Lineage (NCBI taxonomy): Bacteria > Pseudomonadati > Pseudomonadota > Betaproteobacteria > Burkholderiales > Burkholderiaceae > Cupriavidus > Cupriavidus sp. C2SS-8b. The sequence goes on along the minus strand of NZ_CP172716.1, from coordinate 2,817,569 downwards.
CTGCATCGGGGACGGCTTGCCTGAATTGCGAAGCTGAGGGAAAGAAAACGACGTAGGAAAGATTTGGTGCCCGGGGTCGGACTCGAACCGACACGCCTTGCGGCGGGGGATTTTGAGTCCCCTGCGTCTACCTGTTTCACCACCCGGGCAGGTGTGGGCGCCTGAATCGGCACCGCGCTGAGCCGCGAATTATGCCGGAAATCGCACCAGCCGACAAGCTGTAGCACGCATCAGCGGCCCCGGCGGGCGTTGGTGCGGTGGTTGCGGGCCGCCCTGACGCTGGCGGGCGCCAGGGCGTGGCCGGCGCGCTCAGCTTTCCAGCACGCGCAGCAAGGACGAGGTATCGTCCTTGCCCCAGCCCTTTTCCATCAGCGTCTGGAGTTGCCCCGAGGTGGCCTCCATGGCCGGCAACTTCAGGCCGATTTCCTGCGCGATATCACGCGCGAGCCCGAAGTCCTTGTCATGCAGGCGTGCCTCGATGCCGGCGGCAAAGTCGTGCGCGACCATCTTCGGGCCCATCATGTCGAGCATGCGGCTGCCCGCCATGCCGGTGGACATGGCCTCGAACACGCGTGCGGTATCGACCTGCTGCGCGTACGCAAAGCGCATGGCCTCGGCGATGCCTTCGATATTGACCACCTGCGCGATCTGGTTGCACAGCTTGGCCACCTGGCCGGCGCCGTGGTCGCCGATGTGGGTGATGGTCTTGCCGAGCAGCGCCAGCAGCGGGCGCACGCCTTCCAGCACTTCGGGCTTGCCGCCGGCCATGATGGTAAGCGTGCCGGCCTCGGCGCCCATGGTGCCGCCCGATACGGGGCAGTCGAGCATGTCGATGCCGCGTGCGGCCAATGCCGTGGCGATTTCGCGCGTGACGATCGGCGAGATGGTGCTGTGGTCGATGCAGACGGTGCCGGGCGCGGCGCCGTGGATCACGCCGTTCTCGCCCAGCAGCACGCCGCGCACGTCCTCGGACGAGGTCACGTTGGTGAACACCACGCTGGCGCCGCGCGCGGCTTCGGCGGGCGTGAAGAACGGTTCGGCGCCCAGCGCGCGCGCGGCCTCGGCCGCTTCTGGGCGGCGCACGAAGGCGCGCACCGTGTGGCCGCCGGCCAGCAGGTGGCGGACCATGTGCGAGCCCATGGCGCCCAGGCCGATGAAGGCGACGGTGCGTGCGGAGGATTGTGGATTGGCGGTGGTCATGCGGTGTTTCCTTTTCAGTCCGGTCGTGCCGGTCGCAATGGCTGCGGATACTACTCGTCACCCGCGTAGGCGAACTTGCCGTTGCGGACGGTTCCCATCACGCGCGAACGCTGGTCGAAGCCCTGGTGGTCTTTCGCGCTCATGTTCATCACGCCGTTGGGAATGGTGAGGTTCGAGGTGGTTTCAATGGCGTTGCGCAAGGCGTTGCGGAACTCGCGCGTGCCCGGCTGCGCGCCGGTCTTCAGTGCGCGCCGCGAGGCATCGTCGAGCAGCTGCCACGCGCCCCACGCGTCGCCGGCGAATTGCGTCACGCTGTCGGCGCCGTACTTCGCTTCATAGCGCGTGACGAAATCAAGCGCCACCTTGCGCACCGGGTGGCTGGCCGGCAACTGGCGCGCGACCACGACGGGCCCGGTCGGGAACAGCGTGCCTTCCACGTCCTTGCCGCCGACGCGGAGGAAGTCCCACGTGGCGATGCCGTGGGTCTGGTAGATCTTGCCCTTGTAGCCGCGCTCGGCCAGCGTCTTCTGCGGCAGCACCGCGGGCGTGCCCGAGCCGGCGATGAGGATGGCGTCCGGATTGCCCGACATCAGCTTGAGCACCTGACCTGTAACGGAGGTGTCGTTGCGGCCAAAGCGTTCATTGCCGACTACCTTCAGTTTGCGCACTTCCGCCAGGCGCGAGAACTCGCGCCACCAGCTTTCGCCGTAGGTGTCGGAAAAGCCGATGAAGCCGACCGTCTTCACGCCATGGTTGCTCATGTACTCGGTCAGCACCGTGGCCATGTGCGAGTCGTTCTGCGGCATCTTGAAGGCCCAGCGCCGGCGCGCATCGGTCAGCGGCTCGATGATCGCGGCGGAGGCGGCCAGCGCTACCATGGGCGTTTCGCCCTCGGCGATGGCGTCCAGCGCGGCAATCGCATTGGGCGTGATGTTGGGGCCGACGATGACGTCGACCTTTTCCTCGGAGATCAGCTTGCGCACGTTGCGCACCGCGGCGGCCGGGTCCGAGCCGTCGTCCAGCAGCACGTAGTGGGCCTTCTGCCCGCCCAGCGTCTGCGGCCACATCAGCACCGTGTTCTTCGACGGAATGCCGATCGACGCCGCCGGACCGGTGGTCGAGACATCGACGCCGACACGGATGTCGGCCAGCGCGGCATTGGCGATCAAGGCGGTGGCAGAGGCGCAGGCGACGGCAAGCGCGCGGCGCAGCAGGTTGGGCATGGTTCTCCTCCTGGTGTGTGTGTTTTTCTTTTTGAGGGTTGCTCCCTCTCCCGCAAGCGGGAGAGGGAGCAACCACAGGGGGCAAGCTTACCGCGCCCCCAGCCGCCAGAGCGACGTCACTTCCGCTGAGCGCGCCGCATGGAGCGCGTCGGCGGCGTCCGTTGCGCGCGGGTGGCGCGGACGGATATCCGTGCGGCCCAATACCTGCAGGCCGGCCGCTTCGATCCAGCCGAGCAGTTGCTCGCGCGAACGCAGGCCAAGGTGCTCGGCCAGGTCGGACAGCAGCAGCCAGCCCTCGCCGCCAGGCTCCAGGTGGGCCGCCAGGCCGTCCAGGAAGCCACGCAGCATGACGCTGTCGGGGTCGTAGACGGCGCGCTCCACGGGCGAACTCGGTCGTGCCGGCACCCACGGCGGGTTGCAGACGATCAGCGGCGCACGGCCTGCCGGGAACAGGTCGGCTTCGATTACCTCGACCTGGCCAGCCACACCAAGCTGTTCAATGTTTTCGCGCGCGCAGGCGAGCGCACGCGGGTCCTGGTCCGTCGCCACGACGCGCTTGACGCCGCGCCGTGCCAGCACGGCCGACAGCACCCCAGTGCCTGCGCCGATGTCGAACGCCAGCGCCTTCGACGGCAGCGGCGCATTGGCGACGAGGTCCACGTATTCGCCGCGCACCGGCGAGAACACGCCGTACCACGGATGGATGCGCGCGCCGAGCGCAGGAATCTCCACGCCTTTGCGACGCCATTCATAGGCGCCGATCATGCCGAGCAGCTCGCGCATCGACGCGACGTAGGGTTCGCCGGCGTTGCCATAGACCTGCTCGCAAGCCTGCGCGACATCCGGCGCGCGGCGCAGCGGCACCGTATGGTCGGCGTCGAACGGCAGCAGCAGCATGCCCAGCGTGCGCGCGCGCTGGGACTGTGCCAGCCGGTGCTGGTGGAAGGCTTCGGTCGGCGACTCGGACGCATGCTTGTGTCCGGGCCGGCTCTTTTTCTTCGGCTTGCGCTCGGTGCGGCGGGCCATGGCCTGCAGCATCTGGCGGGCATTCTGGAAGTCGCCGCGCCATAGCAGCGCGGTGCCTTCGCAGGCCAGGCGGTATGCGGTATCGGCGGAGATGGTGTCATCGGCCACCACCACGCGGCGTGGCGGCGGCAGGCCGGCTTCGGAGCGCCACTGCGCGCTGCGTTCGGCGCCGTCCTCGGTCCAATGGATTTTCGGCAATTCGCTCACGGGCGGGCCTCCGGGTGGCACGGGTGTGCCAGGAAAACGTGCATAAAGGTGTCCTGCATAGAAATAGGGAAGGGCGGGAGCCGCGGCCTCAGAGTTCGTAGACCTCGTGCTCGCCCGACATGGCTTGCTCCACCAGCTTGCGGTTCAGCGTCGGGGAGAACAGTTCGATGAAGGTATAGACAAAGCTGCGCAGGTAGGCACCCTGCTTGACGGCCAGGTGCGTCACATTGGTGCCGAACAGGTGGCCGGCCGGGATGCCGCGCAGGTTGCGGTCGCGCTCGGCATCGTAGGCCAGGCCGGCAACAATGCCGACGCCGAGCCCGACTTCCACATAAGTCTTGATCACGTCCGCATCGATGGCCTCTAGGACGATGTCGGGCTCCAGGTGGCGCAGCGCGAAGGCCTTGTCGATCTTGGGGCGGCCGGCAAAGTTCGGATCGTAAGTGATCAGCGGATAGCCCTTCAGGTCTTCCAGCGCCAGGTGCTTCTTTTCCAGCAACGGATGATCGGGAGGCGTAATCACCACATGTTGCCACTGGTGCCCCGGCAGGGAGACCAAAGTCTTCTCGCTGGAGATGCCTTCCGTCGCAATGCCGATGTCCGCCTGGTCATGCAGCAGCATGTCGGCGATCTGCGCGGGGTTGCCCTGCTGGATCGACAGCCGGACCTTCGGGTAGCGCTTGGTGAACTCGCTGATCACCCGCGGCAAGGCGTAGCGCGCCTGCGTATGCGTGGTGGCGATGGTGAAGTTGCCCTGGTCTTGGGCGGCATAGTCCATGCCCACGCGCTTCAGGCTTTCCACTTCCTGCAGGATCTTTTCCACGGAGTTAAGGATGCGGCGCCCCGGCTCAGTCAGGCTGCGGATGCGCTTGCCATGGCGCGTGAAGATATCGACACCCAGCTCTTCTTCCAGCTCGATGATGGCCTTGGACACACCCGGTTGTGATGTGTAGAGCGCTTTTGCGGCTTCCGTCAGGTTGTAGTTCTGGCGTACCGCTTCACGCACAAAGCGAAACTGGTGCAGGTTCATATAACTTCAGTCGTATAAACAAACAACTTCTTATTAGTTTGAGGTATGAGGCCAGTTTATTACGATTCTCGAACTTTGTTAATGAACGGCCAGCCCGCATTGCGCCCGCACCCGCCACCCTGAAAGTGGCGCAGGCAAGACGGAATGGCCCAAAAGAGCTTCTCAATGTCCCTTGCCTATACCGTTTCCGGTTTGCTGGTAGGCGTCCTCGTCGGTCTGACCGGGGTAGGCGGGGGCTCGCTCATGACGCCGCTGCTGACGCTGCTGTTCGGCTTCTCGCCGGCCACGGCAGTCGGCACGGACCTGGCCTTCGCCTCCATCACCAAGGGCTTCGGCACGCTGGCGCACCGTGCGCACGGGCATGTGCAGTGGCAGGTCGTGCGCCGCCTGTGCCTGGGCAGCCTGCCGGCCGCGGTGGCCGCCATCCTCGTCCTGAAGAGCGCCGGCGAACTCCATGGGCAGTGGCTGCACGCAATTCGACTGACGATCGGCGTGTCGGTGCTGCTGACCGTCTTGTCGCTGCTGTTCCGCAAGCAGATGCTGGCCTGGCTGGCGCGCAATCCGCGCTTCCAGCTGGAAGGCCGCGCACAAGTCATTGCCACCGTTGTGGTCGGCGCCGTGATCGGCGTGCTGGTCACGGTGTCGTCGATCGGCGCCGGCGCGGTTGGCGCCACGCTGATCCTGCTGCTGTATCCCCATATGAAGCCGGCCGAAGTGGCCGGTACCGATATCGCCTACGCCGTCCCGCTGACGGCGCTGGCCGGGCTGGGCCATGTGTGGCTCGGCACCGTCGACTGGAATCTGCTGCTGGCGCTGCTGGTGGGCTCGATCCCCGGCATCTGGCTGGGTGCACAGCTCTCCCGCGCGCTGCCCGAGCGCCTGGTGCGCGCGGCCCTGGCCACCACGCTGACCCTGGTCGCCATCAAGCTCGTCTCCTGAATCCCACGAATACTGAACGGACCCCGCCATGTATCAGTACGACCAATATGACCAGCGCATCGTCAACGAGCGCGTCGCCCAGTTCCGTGACCAGGTGCGCCGCCGCCTGTCGGACGAGCTGACCGAAGAAGAATTCCTGCCGCTGCGCCTGCAGAACGGCCTGTACATGCAGCGCCATGCCTACATGCTGCGCGTGGCGATTCCGTACGGCCTGCTGGCTTCGAAGCAGCTGCGCAAGCTGGCCCATATCGCGCGCGAGTACGACCGCGGCTATGGCCACTTCTCGACGCGCCAGAACATCCAGTACAACTGGATGGAACTCGAGCGCGTGCCCGACGTGCTGGCCGAACTCGCCAGCGTCGAGATGCACGGCATCCAGACCTCGGGCAACTGCGTGCGCAATATCACCACCGACCACTTCGCCGGCGTCGCGCCGGACGAGTCGGTCGACCCGCGCGTGCTGGCCGAACTGCTGCGCCAGTGGAGCACGTTCCAGCCGGAATTCGCGTTCCTGCCGCGCAAGTTCAAGATCGCGATCTCGGCCTCGAAGGACGACCGCGCCGTGGTGCAGATGCATGACATCGGCATCTACGTGTACAAGAACGACGCCGGCGAGACCCGCATCCGCGTGCTGGCCGGTGGCGGCCTGGGCCGTACCCCGATCCTCGGCACGATCATCAAGGATGACCTGCCGTGGCAGCACATGCTGACCTACGTCGAGTCCGCCATCCGCGTGTACAACCGCTATGGCCGCCGCGACAACAAGTACAAGGCCCGCATCAAGATCCTGGTGAAGGCCATCGGCGCCGAGAAGTTCGCGCAGGAAGTCGAAGAGGAATGGCAGTACAGCAAGGACGGCCCCGGCACGCTGACGCAGGACGAGTTCGACCGCGTGGCGCAGTACTTCACGCTGCCGGCCTATGAGAAGCTGGCCGACACCGATGCTTCGTACGAGAAGCACCTGCTCGAAGACAAGGCCTTCGCGCGCTGGGTGAGCCGCAGTGTGCATGGCCACAAGGTGCCGGGCTACGCCGCCGTGACGCTGTCGACCAAGCCGGGTCCGGTCTCGCCTCCGGGGGACGCCACCGCCGAGCAGATGGAGGCCGTGGCCGACCTGGCCGACCGTTTCGGCTTCGGCGAGCTGCGCGTCGCGCACGAGCAGAACCTGGTGCTGCCGGACGTGAAGAAGCACGACCTGTACGACCTGTGGCAACTGGCGAAGAAGGCCGGCCTGGCCACGGCCAACATCGGCCTGCTGACCGACATCATCGCCTGCCCGGGCGGCGACTTCTGCTCGCTGGCCAATGCCAAGTCGATCCCGATCGCGCTGGCCATCCAGGAGCGTTTCGACAACCTGGATTTCGTCCATGACCTGGGCGAAGTGTCGCTGAATATCTCGGGCTGCATCAACGCCTGCGGCCACCATCACGTCGGCAACATCGGCATTCTCGGCGTCGACAAGGACGGCTCGGAGTGGTACCAGGTCACGCTGGGCGGCGCCCAGGGCAACAGCACCGCGCTGGGCAAGGTCATCGGCCCGTCGTTCAGCGCCGAGGAAATGCCGGACGTGATCTCGCGCATCATCGAGACCTTCGTGGCCAACCGCATCGAAGACGAACGCTTTATCGAAACCGTGACCCGGATCGGCCTGGCCCCGTTCAAGGAACGCGTGTACGCCGACAAGCAGCCGCGCGAGCGCGCCGAAGCCTGAGGACCGGAGAAAGCAACATGGCAAAGATCATTCAACTGCAACGTACCGCCGACGCGGTCACCCCGGTCATCGTCGAAGACAACTGGACCGTGCTGCGTGGCGCCGAAGGCCAGCCGCTGAGCGAAGAGCAGATCACCGCCGCCGTGCAGGGCCAGGACGCCGTCCTGTTCCCGCTGGCGGTGTGGAAATCGCATCAAGACCTGCTGGCGGGCCGTGCCCGCGAGCGCACCGGCGTGTGGCTGGCCCCCGAGGACGAGCCGGGCGATGCCCAGGCGCTGTTCGACGGCGTGGCCGTGGTCGCGGTGGATTTCCCGGTGTTCCGCGATGGCCGCGGCTTCTCCACGGCATACCTGCTGCGCACGCGCTACCAGTGGAAGGGCCAGCTGCGCGCCATCGGCGACGTGCTGCGCGACCAGCTCAACTTCATGAAGCGCTGCGGCTTCGATACCTTCGCGGTGCGCGCCGACAAGAACATCGACGACGCCATCAAGGGCTTCACCGAGTTCACCGTGGCGTACCAGGCTTCGGTCGACGAGCCGCTGCCGCTGTTCCGCCGCGCACGCGCCGAGGTTGGCGCAAGGGAATCGGCATGAGCGCTGCATTGAGCGACATCGCGGTGGTGGATGCCGGTGCGCCGGCGTCGGCGCTGCGTCCCGCGCTGTGGACCATGCCCGAGTACACGGGCAGCGTGGCCGCGCTGGAAGAGAAGGAGCGCGAGCTGGCGAGCCGCCTGTCGGGCATTGCCGCACGTTTCTTCCGCGCGCGCTTCGCCACCAGCCTCGCCGCCGAGGACATGGTGCTGACCGACGCGATCCTGCGCGGCACGCAGGCCGTGCGCGCGGGCATCCGCGTGTTCACGCTGAACACCGGCCGCCTGCATGCGGAGACGCTGGCTGTGCTGGACCAGGTGACCGGTCACTATGGCTACACCATCGAGCAATACACGCCGGATTCCGAGGCAGTTGAAAACTACCTCAAGAAGCACGGCTTGAACGCTTTCTACGACAGCGTCGAGCTGCGCAAGGACTGCTGCGGCATTCGCAAGGTGGAGCCACTGAACCGCGCGCTGTCGCACGCCGACGCCTGGATGACCGGCCAGCGCCGCGAGCAGGCCGTCACGCGCGCCGAGCTGCCGTTCGAAGAAATGGACGACGCCCGCGGCATCCCCAAGTTCAATCCGCTCGCGGACTGGACCGAGGCCGAGGTGTGGGCATACCTGAAGCGCCACAACGTACCGGTCAACGCGCTGCATGCCAAGGGCTACCCCAGCATCGGCTGCGAACCCTGTACCCGCGCGGTGCGCGCCGGTGAAGACGTGCGCGCCGGGCGCTGGTGGTGGGAGAGCAAGGACTCGAAAGAGTGCGGGCTCCACGAACAGAACATCAAGCATTGAGATTGGGGCCGAACGACATGGGCATCATGAACGACATCGCAAGCGCCGCCAGCAGCGTGGCGCACCTGCTGCAGGTACAGAACGACCACCTCGACCGCCTCGAGGCCGAATCGATCTACATCATCCGCGAGGTGGTGGCCGAGTGCCGCAACCCGGCACTGCTGTTCTCGGGCGGCAAGGACTCGATCGTCATGCTGCACCTGGCGCTGAAGGCCTTCCGCCTGGGCGAGCGCAAGATCGAGCTGCCGTTCCCGCTGGTGCACATCGATACCGGCCACAACTACCCGGAAGTGATCACCTTCCGTGACCAGCGCGTGGCCGAACTCGGCGCGCGCCTGGTGGTGGGCCATGTGGAAGAGTCGATCAAGCGCGGCACCGTGCGCCTGCGCAAGAACACCGATTCGCGCAACGCGGCGCAAGCCGTGACGCTGCTGGAAACCATCGCCGAGCATCAGTACGACGCGCTGATGGGCGGCGCCCGCCGCGATGAAGAGAAGGCCCGCGCCAAGGAGCGCATCTTCTCGTTCCGCGACGAGTTCGGCCAGTGGGACCCGAAGGCCCAGCGCCCCGAGCTGTGGAGCCTCTACAACGCCCGCATGGCGCAGGGCGAGCAGATGCGCGTGTTCCCGATCTCGAACTGGACCGAGCTCGACGTGTGGCAGTACATTGCCCGCGAAAAGCTGGCGCTGCCGCCGATCTACTACACGCACCAGCGCGAAGTGGTACGCAAGAACGGCCTGCTGGTGCCGGTGACGCCGATCACGCCGAAGCAGGACGGCGACGTCAGCGAAGTGCTGTCGGTCCGCTTCCGCACCGTGGGCGACATCAGCTGCACCTGCCCGGTGGCCAGCACGGCGGATTCGCCGGAAGCGATCATCGCAGAAACGGCCGTGACCGAGATCACCGAGCGCGGCGCCACGCGCATGGACGACCAGACCAGCGAGGCGTCGATGGAACGCCGCAAGAAGGAAGGCTATTTCTAAGCCGACGCAGCCAAGGATTCAGACATGACTCACCAATCTACCCACCAGGGCCTGCTGCGTTTCATTACCGCGGGCTCCGTCGACGACGGCAAGAGTACGCTGATCGGCCGCCTGCTGTTCGACAGCAAGGCTGTGCTGTCCGACCAGCTGACCGCGCTGGCCAACGCCAAGAACAAGCGCACCGCCGGCGAGCAGATCGACTTCTCGCTGCTGACCGACGGCCTCGAGGCCGAGCGCGAGCAGGGCATCACGATCGACGTGGCGTACCGCTATTTTTCGACCGCGCGCCGCAAGTTCATCATTGCCGATACGCCGGGCCACGAGCAGTACACCCGCAACATGGTCACGGGCGCCTCGACCGCGCATGCGGCCATCGTGCTGGTCGATGCCACCCGCGTGACCGTCAAGGACGGCCGCGCCGAACTGCTCGCGCAGACCAAGCGCCATTCGGCCATCCTGAAGCTGCTGGAGCTGCAGCACGTGATCGTGGCCGTCAACAAGATGGACCTGGTCGACTACAGCGAAGCACGCTTCAACGAGATCCGCACGGCCTATGCCGAGCTGGCCGAACAGCTCGGCCTGAAGGATGTGCGCTACGTGCCGGTGTCGGCGCTGCGCGGCGACAACATCGTGCACGCCAGCGACGCCATGCCGTGGTACCGGGGCGAGTCGCTGCTGCCGCTGCTTGAAGAACTGCCGGTGGAAGAGGCTGCGCCGGAGGGCGACGCCGCGCTGCGCTTCCCGGTGCAGTTGGTGATCCGCCAGGACGGCTCGCAGTCGGACGATTTCCGCGGCTACGCCGGCCGTGTCGAGGCAGGCACCGTGCGCGTCGGCCAGAAGCTGCGCGTGCTGCCGGCCAACCGCGACGCGGTGGTGGCCGAGGTGCTGACACCGAACGGCGCCGCCGATTCGGCCAGTGCCGGCGATACCGTGACGGTGCGCCTGGCCGAGGACGTCGATGTATCGCGTGGTGACATGTTCGTCGCCGCCGACGCGACGGCGGCCTCCGCCAAAAAGCTGCAGGCCGACCTGTGCTGGTTCGACGACGAATCGCTGAACCCGTCGCGCAAGTATGTGCTCAAGCACACCACGGCCAGCGTGTTCGCACGTGTGTCGGCTGTGGATCGCGTGCTGGACGTGCATACGCTGTCGCATGAGACCGGCCGCCACGATATCCGCCTGAACGATATTGGCTCGGTGCAGCTTTCGCTGCAGAAGCCGATCGTTTGCGACACCTACGGTGACAACCCGGCGACCGGCGCGTTTGTGCTGATCGACGAGGCGACCAATCACACGGTGGCTGCGGGCATGATCCGTGCATACTCCTGAGCGTTACGACACAACGTCAGGCGCGAGCGCAAGGGGCAGATGATGAGCAAGACAGGCAAAGCGACCGGCAAGGTCTACCTGATCGGGGCAGGCCCCGGGGCGGCGGATCTCATTACGGTGCGTGGTGCACGGTTGTTGGGCGAAGCCCAGGTCGTGCTGCACGACGCACTGGTATCGCCGGAGATGCTGGCCTGGTGTCCGCAAGCGAAGCTGGTGGAAGTGGGCAAGCGCTGCGGCAAGCGTTCGACGGCGCAGCTGTTCATCAACCGCCAGATCGTCGACATGGCCACCAAGTTCGAACGCGTGGTGCGCCTGAAGGGCGGCGATCCGATGCTGTTCGGCCGTGCCGACGAAGAGCTGCAGGCACTGGAAGCAGCGGGCATCGAGTATGAGGTGGTGCCGGGCATCACTGCCGCGCTGGCGGCCGCTTCGGCCATCGCCAAGCCGCTGACCAAGCGTGGCGTGGCGCGCAGCGTTGCGTTTGCCACGCAGGCCAAGGCCGCGGACGGCACGGAAGTGCCGGCTGCGGCGGCCGACATCGAGGCCGATGTACGCGCCGACACGCTGGTTTACTACATGGGCCGCGACCAGGCCGCGGCCATCGCGGCGCGGCTCATCGCGCACGGCAAGGCGCCATCGACGCCGGCATGGGTGGTGGAGTCGGTCAGCACCGCGCGCCAGCGCAGCCATGCGTTCACGCTGCAGCAGATGGCGGCGGGCGAGGCGGCTGGCTGGATCGACCCGGCACAACCGAGCTTGCTGATGATCGGCGAGGCATTGGCGGCGCGGGCGACGGAGCCGGTGCTGGATAAGACGGAGCCTGTTGCGGCGAAAGCGGCCTGAGGCTGCCGACAAAGCCAAAATCGCGAGGGTTGTCTCCCCTCTCCCGCAAGCGGGAGAGGGGAGACAACAAGCAGATATTTTTCGTTTGTCAGCAATCGGACCGGGCACTGCCCGGTTTTTTCATGCGCCGCCCGTTGCGGCCGGCGCGAGCGATGCCACGCAGTACGCGGCAATCGCATCGAGGACACTGTCATCCTCGCCCACTGCGGCCGCGCAGCGAATCGACAAGGCAGGATATTGCTGCCTGCAAGTATCGATGAGCGCCGGCAGGTCGCGCCGAATGTGGCCACCCTGCCCGAAGAACACCGGCACCACGGTAACTTCAGCGACGCCAGCCGCAGCCAGTTCAGCCAGGGCCTGCGGCAACTGCGGCGACATCAATTCCAGGAAAGCGAGCCGCACCGGCGTCCCCGGCAACGCAGCGCCGAGCTTCTGCGCCAGCCGGTCAAACGGTTCACGCCAACGCACATCGCGCGCGCCGTGGGCGAACAAAACGAGGGCCTGTTGCACGGGCGCGGTTGCGGTCGGAGGCATCGTGGCCCTTGTGTCAGTGACGATCCACCCAGCGCAGCGCCGTCAGCGCCAGCAGCAGGTACAGCGTGCCCGGCACCAGCGCCGAAACGATTGGCGGCCAGGTATGCAGCAAGCCCACGTGCGAAAACAGCGTATTCGACAGGTGGAACGACAGCCCCAGCATGATCCCGCCGAACACCTTCACGCCGACCGCGCCCGCGCGCGCGTGCAGGTAGGCGAAGGGCAGGGCGAGGGCCATCATGACGAACAGGGTCAGCGGGTAGACCACTTTCTTCCAGAAGGCGATCTCGTAGCGCTGCGTGTCCTGCTTGTTGTCGCGCAGGTGCCGGATATAGCGGAACAGGTCCAGCGTCGACATGCGTTCGGGCGTGACCAGCAGCACGGACAGGATCTGCGGCGTCAGCTCCGAGTGCATGGTGATGCTGGGGAACTTGACCTGCTCGGCGCGGAACTCGGGCGCGAGCCCGTCGCCAGGCGCGTTGGCCGGCTTGCCCAGTTCCGAGAAGCGCGTCTCGTTGACATCGCTCAGCAGCCACGACTGGGCGCCCTGGTAACGGCCTTCCTTCACCACCCGGATGACGCGCAGGCGGTACTGGGCATCGAACTCATAGACCGTGATGCCGGTGATGGTCTGGTCGGGCCGCAGCCCGGCCACGTTGACGAAGCGCGTGATCTCGCCATCGCCCTTCGGATCCTTGTCGCGGTCCTTGACCCAGACGCCGGAACGGAAGTCCGACGATACCGTGGCACCGATGGCTTCCAGCTTGACCTTTTGCGCGAACTGTTCGGCCCGGGGGCCGATGAACTCGCCGAAGATGAATGTGATCAGGGCCAGCGGCACCGCCAGCTTGAACAGCGAAAACAGCGCCTGCCGCGTATTCAGGCCCGCCACCCGGAAAATCGTGAACTCCGACTGGCTGGCCAGTTGCGAGAAGACGTAGATCGCGCTGATCAGCACCGCGATCGGCAGCACCTCGTAGACCCGCGTCGGCGCCTGCAGCAGGACGTGGAAGAACGCGATCAGCGAGGTGTACTTGCCGGCAACGCTCTCAAGTTCGTTGAGCAAATCGAAGAACACGAACAGCGACAGCACCGCGAACAGGATGAAGATGAACACCCCATAGACCTGGCGCGCAAAGTAGCGCTCGTAGACGCGCAGCACCCTCATGCCGTGCCCCCCTTGGCGGGCGCGGGCGCACGCCCGAACACGGCGCGCCAGCCGCCCAGGCTGCGGTTCTGCCGGTAACGGAACATCACCAGCGCGGCCAGGAGCACCACCAGGTGGATCGGCCACCAGGCCAGCCAGAACGGGACCGAGCCGGAACGCACCCAGGACTGGGCCAGGTTGATCATGTTGCTGTAAGTCAGGTAGATCAGCACCGCGAACACCAGCGGCGTGTAGCGGCCGAGCCGCGGGTTCACGTACGCCAGCGGGATGGCGATCATCACGAAATTGAAGGCAAGGATCGGCAGAGAAATGCGCCAGAGCAGCTCGCCCAGGTTCTCGCGCGTGGGATTGCGCAACAGGTCGATGGTGTCACGGCTTTTTGGCGGCACGGAGTTCTGGCTTTCGGGTGGCTTATTGTCCACCTTGACGGCATAGCGCTCGAACTCGACGATGCGGTAGTCGATCTGGCCCGGCGTGCCGGCATAGCGGCGGCCATTCTCCATGACCACCAGGCGGTCGCCGTTGGGCATGGTCTCGAACTTGCCCTGGTGGGCCAGCGCAACCCCGACCTTGCCGGCCTCGGCATTGGCGACAAAGACGTTGCGAGCGTATTGCATGTTGGCGTCGATGCCTTCGATGAACAGCACGTAGTTGCCGTTGGACGGTTCGATGAAGCGACCCGCGGCAATCATCGACAGCACGCCGCGCTGCTCGAAGCGGTCGCGGAACAGCGCGCTCTGCTGATTGGCCCACGGCCACGCGAACACGCCGAGCAACAGCGACAGCAGGATGAACGGCGCCGCGAACTGCAGCACCGGCTTGACCAGGTCGCGCAGCGAGATGCCGGCCGAGAACCACACCACCATCTCGGAGTCCTTGTACCAGCGCGTGAGCACAATCAGCGTCGAGATGAAGAGCGTGGCCGAGAGCAGGATGGACAGATAGCCGATCGTGGCCAGGCCGATCAGGATCAGCACGTCGTTCGGGCTGGCCTTGCCGTTGGCGGCCAGGCCGAGGATACGGATCACAAGCGACGTGAGCATGAAGGTCAGCATCACCAGGAACACCGCGCCGGCGGTGTAGGCGAGCTCGCGTCGCAGGGCTTGTTGAAGGATCATGCGGTGTCGGTTCCGGGCTGCCGGCCGGCGCGGGCGATGTGCCGTGTGTCAAGTGCCTCGCAGGACAGCGGGCTGGCGGCGGGGCGGATCGGCAGCGGCAGGTCGCGGATAAAAATCGCGGATAATGGGGGCTTTCGTGACTACAAGCCCCTAGAAGGAAGCGCGATGGAATTTAGCACAAAAGCCCTGGATTGGAGCAAAGCCGGCCAAAATGGTTTCCTGGCGACCAAGACCGACTGCCTCGTGGTCGGCGTGTTCGAAGGACAGAACCTGGCGGGGGTCGCCAAGGCCCTTGACGTGGCTACCAAGGGCTTGGTCGCACGCTTGCTGAAGCAGGGCGACTTCGAAGGCAAGCGCGGCACGCAGCTTACGCTGCACGAAGTGGCCGGCGTGGGCGCGGCCCGCGTGCTGCTGGTCGGCCTGGGCAAGGAAGCGGACTTCAGCGACAAGGCGTTTGCCGAATCCGTGCGCACGGCCGTGCGTGCCTTGTCGGCCACGCGCGCGACGTCGGCGCTGTGGTGCCTGTCGCAACAGCCGCCGCAGCAGCGCGACATCGGCTGGGCCGTCATCACGACGATCACGCTGGTGCGCGACGCGGGCTACCGCCTGCTGGAGCGTCACCCGGGCCTGAAGCGCGCCAACGGCAAGCCGGGCGCGCCCGACAAGCCGACGCTGCGCAAGGTGGTGCTGGCCGTGGACGCCAACGATGCCAAGGCCGCGACCCAGGCCGTGGTGCGTGGCACGGCCATCGCCAACGGCATGGAGCTGACCCGCGACCTCGGCAACCTGCCGTCCAATATCTGCACCCCGACCTACCTGGCCAACACGGCGCGCGCCATTGCCAAGCGCCACAAGCTCAAGGTGGAAGTGCTCGGCCGCAAGCAGATGGAAGCGCTGAACATGGGCTCGTTCCTGGCCGTGACCAAGGGCAGCGTCGAGCCGCCGCAGTTCATCGTGCTGCGCTATGACGGCGCGGGCGCCAAGCAGGCGCCCGTGGTGCTGGTGGGCAAGGGCATCACCTTCGATACCGGCGGCATCTCGCTCAAGCCGGGCGAGGGCATGGATGAAATGAAGTACGACATGTGCGGCGCGGCCTCGGTGCTGGGCACGCTGCAGGCCGTGGCCGAGATGGGGCTGAAGCTCAATGTGATCGCCGTCGTGCCGACCTGCGAGAACATGCCTAGCGGCATCGCCACCAAGCCGGGCGACGTGGTGACCAGCATGTCGGGACAGACCATCGAGATCCTGAACACCGACGCCGAAGGCCGCCTGATCCTGTGCGATGCGCTGACTTACGTCGAGCGCTTCAAGCCGGCCGCGGTGGTCGACGTGGCCACGCTGACCGGCGCCTGCATCATCGCGCTGGGCCACATCAACAGCGGCCTCTACGCCCGCAGCGACCTGCTTGCCGACCAGTTGCTGCAGGCCGGCCGCAAGTCCATGGACACTGCCTGGCGCATGCCGCTGGAAGACGAGTACCAGGACCAGCTCAAGTCGAACTTCGCCGACATGGCGAATATCGGTGGCCGCCCGGCCGGCAGCGTGACCGCCGCCTGTTTCCTGGCGCGCTTCACCGAAAAGTATGACTGGGCCCACCTGGACATCGCCGGCACGGCCTGGAAGAGCGGGGCGGCGAAGGGGGCCACCGGGCGCCCGGTGCCGCTGCTGGCCCAGTTCCTGATGGATCGCGCCGCCTGACGGGCGCAAGGGGCAGGCAGTCATGACGCGCATCGATTTCCACAGCAACGTGCCGGACAAGCTGGGCTATGTCTGCCGGCTGGTCCGCAAGGCATACGGCGCTGGCCAGAAGGTGGTGGTACACGGCCAGCCGCCGCAGCTCGCGGAACTCGACGCGCGGCTGTGGACCTTCTCGCCGCTGGACTTCCTGCCGCACTGCGGCGTGGACAGTCCCAATGCGGCTGTCACACCGATCGTGCTGGCCGCGCAGCTGGAGGGGCTGCCGCACCATCAGCTGCTGATCAACCTGGACTCGCAGGCACCGGCGCAGTTCGCCAGTTTTGAACGCCTGATCGAAGTGGTGGGTGCCGGCGACGAAGACCGCGAGGCCGGGCGCGAGCGCTATCGTTTCTACCGTGAACGCGGTTATCCGCTGACGCACCACGACCTCGGCCAGCCCAAGGGAGATTCCGCATGAGCGAACGCACGACCTCGCGGGTGATCCCGCGGCTTGGGCCCAACGACAGCATTCCGCTGCTGACCGAAGTGGTGGAGTTTCCGGATGCTGCCGCGGCGCGCGCCGAGGACGGTGTCATCGATACGGCCGGCATGGCCGAGTCCGGTGTGGTCACGTATGTTGGTGACACCGGTGAGCCGGATGCATTGGCGATACCGGTTTTGACGGATGAGCTGGAAGACGGCGATACTGCGTTGCCGGTGACCGATCCCGAAGACATCGCTGTGTCGGGTCGCTATTTGTCGGATGCGCCCGGCGAGGATGATCTGCGCGCCATGCGTTCCGAGTTGCTGACACGCGTGATGATGCGGTTTCGCACGGAGTGGCCGCAGGTGGTGGAAGCGCATACCGAGGCCACGCTGCGCGCGCGGTTGGCGCCGCTTACCGCGCAGCTCGCGGCTGAACTGACCCAGGCGCTGGAGGCTCGGCTGGTCGAGTGGCTGGATGCGACGCTGGAGGAGATTGAGAGGGATCCGGGGGGAATGTGAGGGCGGCGTGCTTGGCAGGCGCCGCTGTTTCGCCGGCGTAGCCGGCGAGTCACTTTTTGTCCGAGCGACAAAAAGTAACCAAAAAACGCGTTTGCTTGTCCTAGCGGACGAATATTGATCGTAGCGTGCGAAGAATTTCGTACGGGTATTCGCTTCAGAGCATGCCCGGCTGCCTGCCGCGTGGAGCGCGTCCGTCTGCAGGCTCTCCGACAATGATTGAACCAGCCCCGAACCTGTCCGTGGCCCGGCACTGCCCGCGCTTTCGCATCATCGCCTGCGGCTGCGCTGCGCGCGGCTCAGTAGCCGCGACGCTTCGCGCAACCGTCCGCTCAATCGGTCACGGCCCCCTTGCTCGCGGTTGACGCCAGCCGCGAAAACTTCGCCAGGACCCCCCGCGTATAGCGCGGTGCGGGCTGCTTCCATTCGGCGCGGCGCCTTGCCAATTCTTCATCCGATACATTGACCTGCAGCACCAGCTTGTGCGCATCAATCGTGATCGAATCCCCTTCCTGAACCAGCGCGATATTCCCACCCACATACGCCTCGGGCGCTACGTGGCCAACCACCATGCCCCACGTGCCACCCGAGAAGCGGCCATCCGTAATGAAGCCCACGGATTCGCCCAGCCCCTTGCCGATGATGGCCGAGGTCGGCGCCAGCATCTCCGGCATGCCCGGGCCGCCCTTTGGGCCCAGGTAGCGCAGCACCAGCACGTCGCCGGCGTTGATCTTGTCGGCCAGGATTGCCTCCATGGCGCTCTGCTCGTCTTCGAACACGCGCGCCGGGCCGGTGATGACCGGGTTCTTCAGACCAGTGATCTTCGCGACCGCACCCTCCTCGGCCAGATTGCCCTTCAGGATCGCCAGGTGGCCTTCGGCGTATAGCGCCTTGTCGATCGGCATGATCACGTTCTGGTCCGCACGCGGCTGGTCGGGCACGTGCTCCAGTTCCTCGGCCAGTGTCCGGCCGGTGATGGTCAGGCAGTCGCCATGCAACAGCCCGGCCTTCAGCAGGATCTTCATCACCTGCGGGATGCCGCCGGCCCTGTGCAGGTCGGTCGCCACATACTGGCCCGATGGCTTCAGGTTGCAGATCACCGGCACCTTGCGGCGGATGCGCTCGAAATCGTCAATGGTCCATTCGACTTCGGCCGAGTGCGCAATGGCCAGGTAATGCAACACCGCATTGGTCGAGCCGCCGGTCGCCATGATCAGGCTGACTGCATTCTCGATCGACTTGCGCGTGATGATGTCGCGCGGCTTGATGTCCTGCTTGACGGCCTCGACCAGCACGCGCGCCGATTCGGCCGCACTGTCGACTTTTTCCTGGTCAGGGTTGGCCATCGTCGACGAGTACAGCAGCGACATGCCGAGCGCCTCGAACGACGAACTCATCGTGTTGGCCGTGTACATGCCACCGCAGGAACCCGTGGACGGGCAGGCGTTCTTCTCCACGCCCTCGAAGTCTTCCTCGCTCATGCGGCCCGCTGTGAATTCGCCCACGGCTTCGAACGACGACACGATCGTCAGGTCCTTGCCCTTCCAGTTGCCCGGCCGGATGGTGCCGCCATAAACGTAGATGCTAGGTACATTGGTGCGCGCCATCGCGATCATGCCGCCCGGCATGTTCTTGTCGCAGCCGCCGATTACGACCACGCCATCCATCCACTGGCCCTGCGCGGCAGTCTCGATGCAGTCGGCGATGACCTCGCGCGAGATCAGCGAGTACTTCATGCCCTCGGTGCCCATCGACATGCCATCGGAGATGGTCGGCGTGCCAAACACCTGCGGATTGGCACCGGACGCCTTCACCGCATCGATCGCGGCATCGGCCAGGCGCTGCAGGCCCGCGTTGCATGGCGTGATCGTCGAATGGCCATTGGCGATGCCGATCATCGGCTTGTCGAAGTCCTCTTTCTGGTAGCCGAGGGCGTAGTACATCGAGCGGTTCGGGGAACGGGCCACGCCTTGCGTGATGTTCTTGGAGCGCTTGTTGAATGCCATGGTGGGGGTCTCCGGGGGATGTCTCTCGGCCGCCAGCACGCCGCACGGGCGCCGGCAGGGCAATGTTGTGCCAAAAGAATGCGACTTGCGTTTTGGCGTGTCAAATATATTATTTGACCGTTATTGAGTCGAAAAACATATCAGGAGCGGCATTGGACCTGCGCCAGCTGCGGTACTTCGTCACGGTGGCGGAAGAGTTGCATTTCGGCCGCGCCGCCACGCGGCTGGCCATGACGCAGCCGCCGCTTTCGCAGCAGATCCAGTCGCTGGAAGAGGAAATCGGCGTGCAGCTGTTCGCGCGCACGCGCCGCTCGGTGATGCTGACGCCCGCCGGTCAGCAATGGCTGCCCGAGGTGCGGCGCGTGCTGGCGGACGCGGCCGCGCTGCCGGCGCTTGCCCAGCGCTTCGCGCGGGGGGAAATCGGCTCGCTGGCGCTGGCGTTCGTCAGCACGGCCGACTACGGCATCCTGCCCGACCTGCTGCGGCATTTCCGCGCACAGCATCCGGAAGTCCAGCTGCAGTTGCGCGAGGCCACCAGCGATATCCAGCTCGAGGCGCTGATCGACGGCAGCATCGACGCCGGGCTGGTCATCCGCCCGCAATGGCCCGCCATGCCGCACGGCCTGTCCTACCTGCCGCTGGTCAGCGAACCACTGGTGCTGGCCGTGCCGGATGGCTGGCGGCCCGCGCACGGCATCGCGCCTGCGGATGGCAAGGTTTCGCTGCGCGACGCCGCGCAGGAACCGCTGATCATTTTCCCGCGACGAAGCGCGCCGGTGTTTTATGACATCATTACGGGCTACTATGCGCGCGACGGCTTGTCGCCAGTGATCGCGCAGGAAGCCATCCAGATGCAGACCATCGTGAGCCTGGTGTCTGCAGGCATGGGGGTGGCGCTGGTGCCGGCCTCGCTCTGCAACCTTCGCCGCACCGGCGTGTCGTACCTCGCATTGCGCGAGGCGGGGCCACAGATCGAGACCGGACTGGTCTGGCGCGAGAGCGCCGCCGGCGTCGCGCCGGCGCTGCGTTCCCTGATCGACATCGCGAGCGGGCTGGCCTCCGCGGGACCTTTGGGCTCCGTGGCTGCCGGGCCTTTATAACTTCCACCCACCTCACCATGCTGATTCATCCCCAATTCGATCCGGTCGCCATCCATCTCGGCCCGCTAGCCATCCGCTGGTACGGGCTCATGTACCTGGCCGGGTTCATCATGTTCCTGTGGTTCGGACGCCTGCGCATCCACCAGCCGCATATGGCGGCCAAGGGCTGGGTCACGCGCGATCTCGATGACATGCTGTTCTTCGGCGTGCTGGGCGTGATACTGGGCGGACGGCTCGGCTATGTGCTGTTCTACAAGCCGTCGTACTACCTCTCGCATCCGCTGGAAATCTTCAAGGTGTGGGAAGGCGGCATGGCCTTCCATGGCGGCTTTCTCGGCGTGCTGGTCGCGATGTGGCTGTTCGCGCGGCTGCGCAAGCGCCATTGGCTGGAGGTGACCGACTTCATCGCGCCGATGATTCCGTGCGGGCTGGCCGCCGGCCGCATCGGCAATTTCATCAACGGCGAACTGTGGGGCCGGCCCACCGACCTGCCGTGGGGCATGATCTTCCCGCAGGCAGGCGACAATATTCCGCGCCACCCGTCGCAGCTCTACCAGTTCGCCGGCGAAGGTGTGGCGCTGTTCATCATCCTGTGGCTGTTCGCACGCAAGCCGCGGCCGATGGGCGCGGTGTCGGGCGTGTTCCTGATCGGCTATGGCGCCTTCCGTTTCGCCGTCGAGTTCGCGCGCGAGCCGGACAATTTCCTGGGCCTGCTGGCGCTGCACCTGTCGATGGGTCAGTGGCTGAGCCTGCCGATGATCGTGATCGGGATCGGGATGGTGGTGTGGGCATATCGCCGCCAGCCGCGTACCGCCGAGGAACAGCCCGCGACGGGAACGGGTGCCTGACAGGGCGTCCGCGCGCGGTCAGGTGCCTGCCGCGCGCAATGCCTCGATCCGTTCGCGCGTGTGCGGATGCGTAGAAAGGAAATCATCGCTCTCGGGTTCTTCGGCCTTGCCGGCGGGCGCGGCGGCGTCCTTCTGCGCGCCACGGTTCCGGTTCTCGAGCGCAACCAGGACATCGGCGAGCGCTGACGGCGGCAGCCGGTTGCGCTGCATGATCTCGATGGCATAGGCATCCGCCTCGCGTTCATGCTCGCGCGAATAGCGCAGCGTCAGCATCGCGGCGGGCACGCCCGCCAGCACCGACGAATAGTCGCCGAACATGTAGGCCGCCAGCGCGCCGACCGCCGATGCCTGGATGACCTGCTGCAGGCCGTGGCGTCGCGCGACATGGCCAGCCTCGTGTGCGAGCACCCCGAGCATGCCAGCGCCGGTCCCCGCCAACTCTACCAGTTCATCGGTGACCACGATGGTGCCGCCGGGCAGGGCCAGCGCATTGGCGCCCAGGCGCCCGCCCCGGCGGAACACGATCTGGTAGTCATGGCCCGGATCCTCGGGCCGCGTCAGCCCGGCAAAGCCCGTGCGGATGCGCGCCTGTTCCGCGGCGGGCAGGCGCGTGGGCTCGACCACGCCGTTGTCCAGGCTGGCCAGCGTCGCGCGCCCGAGCTGCGCCTCGAGCGCGGGCGGTACGGCGCGTGCGATATGGGACGAACCCCACGGCAGCACGACGTAATAGCCCAGCACGAACACGGCAACCAGCGCGGCCACGGCCATGCCCGCCATGCGCCAGCTGTTCTGCGCCTTGACCACCCAGCCTTCCCGATGCCCCGTTTCGGCAAGCAGCCGGTCGAACCCGTTGTGGTCGCTCACCTGGCAGAAGGCGCCGTCCGCGAACGTGACCAGGCGCGGCGCGCGCCGGACCCGCTCCGATACGCGCAGCGACGACAGCGCCGCGCGCCGCAGTTCCGCACCATCGGCATCGCGCAGCACGGCCTGGCCGGCGTCCACGGCCAGCGTGGCCGGGTGCGCCCGGGAAGAGCGGCCATCGAAGTAGGTGACGGGAATCATCGGCGCCATGTCATCGGTGAATCATTGCGGCATCTGCTGCGCGCAGGCTCACAGCGCGATGTCGATGTCGTACCAGTCCGCCGCGGCATCGCCGAGCGCGCCTACGCTCTCGGCCTGCCCCGCCACGAAGGCATCCAGCGGCGCGCGCGCCAGCAGCGACATGCGTTCCACGCGGTAGCGTGCGGACCTGACCCGCGCAAACGGCAGGAACAGGCCCAGGGTCAGTGTGATGGCAACCATGTTGGTCAGGAAAATATAGAACAGGCGGCTTGCTTTCACCTCGCCGCGGAAGCCGTGCGGGGCCAGGGTGGTGTGGTTCCACACCACGTTCTGCAGCCGCGCGGTGAAGTAGGGCCCAATAGCCAGGAACGAGGCGTAGATGCCGAGTGCTCCGACCAGGCCCGCAAGCATCGAGGCGGCTTCGTTCCCGCGTGCCGCTGCGGCGAGCCCGGCAGCGCCGAGGCCGGCAACAATCAGCACCAGCACTGTCAGCCCGCAGCCACGCAGGTAGACGCTGTAGAAATCCCCGGAAACCGCGCTGAAGGCGAATGGCGCCGTGCCGAAACGCGTGTGGTTATGCTGGTAGTGCTTCAGCCGCTGATGCGCCAGCGGTGCCAGCGCGCCAAGCGTGAACACCGCCAGCAACGGCCACAGCACGAACACCTTGTACGCCTCGGCATCGCCGCCTGTGAAGGCGAAGCGCAGGCCGCGATAGCTCGTATTCGCCATGCGGAAGCGCAGCGACCGGACCAGCAGCAGCGGGAACACCGCGGCCAGCGCCAGGGCCAGCAGGACGGCCAGCAGCGGCGACACCTTGCCGGCCAGCTGGAACGCGAGTGCCAGCACGAACACGATGGCGCGACCCTTGAGGATGGCCGTCGGCTTGCCGTGGTAATCGAACGTCGCCCCGTCCAGGCTGGTGTTGCGATAGAAGTACTGCAACGTGCGGACCTTGGCCCACGCGGAGTAGATGCCGAACGTGACGACGGTCAGCAGGGTGTTAACGATCCAGATCCGGAAATATTCCGATCCTGTGCCGGTGAAGGCCAGCCGCAAGACGCTGGGCTCGACCGCGGACGTCGAAGGAGGCCGGGCGCGGTCAGTCGTTTCCGGGAAAGCGGGGACTGCGCTGGTGTCGCCGGTTTGCATGGTCGGAATTCCCCTCGGGTCGGATCGCGGACGCCGTGCCGCGTTGTTTCATCAGCGCAACCAATTTGCGCGTGTCGATTGTGCCTTACTCCCCATACCGCTGGCATTTGAACTGACAAATTCGCCACAAATGCCAGTGTCTTCAGGGCCTCCCCAACTTCCCGACCCGCGCCGGACAGGATCAGTGTCGTAACAGTCTAGAAACATTCTGTTACATCGATGCGGTCTTGTAACAAGTTTCTCATCATCGACTTCAATTAAAACAAGGGCTTAGCATTCGTGGCACGATCCTCGCTAACTCTTCTGTTACAACAGAGCGGGCTATGCCGAAGTCCGCCAGGACGGCGCCAGGGAGGACCTGCGGGTCAGGCAGGGGCACCGGACCACAATGACGGCAGACGGGAAATCTGCGCACGCATCTGTTGTGCGCCAACAGGGGGGGCGCGGGGTCTGCGCCGGGAGTCCATGACCCACGCCGGGCGATGCCTTTCCAGGCGTTGGCCGGCGATGAAATAGTCCGCAGCTGTTCTTTCAGGCGCGGGCGGATGCTGGCGGGGAGGCCTGGCATCCGCCCGCCGCACCTCTGCCCATTCCGGAATCGATCTCGCTGGCCCATCCGCCGCTGCGGCGCAGCATCGAAATGCCTTGCCTGATACTTCCAGTTATTCATAATTATGAATTATGGAGACCTCCGCACAACGTGGGAGGTCTGGACTGATCCTGGCGGAGGCCTATGCGTATCGTCCAGCAGGCGCTGTATCTCGAAGTGGCGGACCGCATGCGCGGCATGATCGATGCGCACGCGCTCGTTCCCGGAGCATGGATCGACGAAAGCACGCTCGCCGGGCAACTCGGCATTTCACGCACGCCGCTGCGCGAAGCGCTCAAGGTGCTCGCGGCCGAGGGGCTGGTTCGCCTGGAGCCGCGGCGCGGCTGCTTCGTCAACGAGCTGTCAGAGCGCGATCTCGACGAAATCTTCCCGCTCATGGCGCTGCTGGAAGGACGCTGTGCCTACGAGGCCGCGCGCAACGCGACCGCGCAGGATCTGGAGGCGCTCGAAGGGTTGCACGCCGAACTCGCGCGGCATGCCGGCGCGGGCGAGATCGATGCCTACTACGAGACCAATTTCCAGATCCACGAAGCGATCCAGCGGCTGGCCGGGAACCGCTGGCTGTCGGGGCTGATCAGCGATCTGCGCAAGGTGCTGCGCCTGTCCCGGCACAAGAGCCTTAAATTGCCGGGGCGCATCAACGAGTCCTGTGCCGAACACCTGAGCATCTTCTCGGCGCTCAAGGCACACGACCCCGAAGGCGCCGAAGCCCTGATGAAGACGCATCTCTTGCGCCAGCGCGTCGCCCTGACTGCGCTGGATCGCAGCGCACGGGCCGATGGGGCCGCGCTGCATGCGTTTCCGAACGTTTCTTCTCGCACCCAGGCAGGTACCCCATGAGCGCCCTCGACTCCGGTGATCAGAAGATCAGCGCCCCGCTGGGCGTCAGCGAACCTTCAGGTCCCAACCTGTTGTCCAGGATCGGACGCTGGTGGGGCCGCAAGGGCGAAGCCGCTCCCGTGCGGGCAAAGGACGTGGAGGCGGCGCCGTTGCCAGCGCGCGTGGCGCGCCGCCAGCATGAACAACTGCGGCTTTGCCTGGATGCGCGGCTGACCGACGGCAATGCCAATGCCGCCGCCCAGGCCTGGCAAGCCGAATACGAAGCCGCGGACGAAGGCACGCGCCGCGCCATGCTGGAAGTCCTGGCAGAAATCGCTAGCGGTGCGGGTTCCGAAGACGGCGCCGCGGACGCCGGCGGGGCCGCCAAGCCGGCACAGGCCTTGTCCCATGCGCGTATCCGCTTCTTCAAGCGGCTGGCCGCGCTGCATGGGCAGCGAGGCAACAGCGCCTGCGGCCTGCACTTCCTGATCCACCTGCGGGCCGACATGCTGCGCTGGCAGCGGCGCGTCCCGGGCTTGCGCGTGCTCGATGAAGACCTGGAGGCGCTGTTCTCCAACTGGTTCGATGTCGGCCTGCTCGAGTTGCAGCCGATCACCTGGGACTCGCCGGCGTCGTTGCTCGAGAAGCTGATCCGCTACGAAGCGGTGCATGAAATCTCGTCGTGGACCGACCTGCGCAACCGCCTCGATTCCGACCGCCGCTGCTATGCATTCTTCCATCCGCGCATTCCACGCGAGCCGCTGATCTTCGTGGAGGTCGCCTTCGTGCCGGAGATGGCGGCCAATGTCCAGTCCCTGCTGGACGAGGCCGCGCCGCTGGAAGACCTGCGCCGCGTGAAGTGGGCCATCTTCTATTCGATCTCGAATACGCAGGCCGGATTGCGCGGTGTGAGCTTCGGCAACTTCCTGCTCAAGCGCGTGATCGAGGAACTGCAACGCGAGTTTCCCAAGGTCAGGCAGTTCGCCACGCTGTCGCCGATTCCGGGGTTTGCCGACTGGCTGCGCAAGCAGGACGGCACCACCGTGGCCGAGGCGCTCGGTGCCAGGCGGGTGGCGCGCTGGCAGGACCG
Source organism: Cupriavidus sp. C2SS-8b (assembly GCF_057073745.1). Lineage (NCBI taxonomy): Bacteria > Pseudomonadati > Pseudomonadota > Betaproteobacteria > Burkholderiales > Burkholderiaceae > Cupriavidus > Cupriavidus sp. C2SS-8b. The sequence continues at coordinate 2,791,502 of NZ_CP172716.1, read as the reverse complement.
GCACGGCCCGGCGCCGGCCGATGGCGCGGGCTGGCTCGCCGCGTTGCCAGCCGATTCCCAGGACGCCGTGGTGCGTGACACCGCGCTGTCGCTCGCCGCGCATTACCTCGTGCGCGAGCGCAGCCAGTCCATGCCCGCGGACCCGGTGGCGCGCTTCCACCTGGGCAACGGCGCTTGCGTGGAACGGCTGAACTGGGGCGGGGACCTGTCGCGAAAAGGCTGCAGCCAGTCGTGCGGCATGATGGTGAATTACCTTTACGCGCCCGAGGCACTGGATGACAATCTAGCGCGCCTTGGCGAAGGCAACCCGCGCATCAGCCGTGCTGTCGCGAAGCTGCTGTGATTCTGGTCAGGTCACGTAAAACACGCCATGGCATCGCCGTTCCCTGACCACCGGGAACGGCCTTTGACGGGATTAACAACAAGCAGTATCGGGATCAACTTTCCACTTCGAGAGAAAGAGGAGACAGTGAAGATGAATCGTCGTCAGTTCAGCCTGGCCGCGTGCGCGCGCGCCGCCGTCGTGGTCGCAGGCGTTGCCGGCATGGCCGGGCAGGCACCCTCCGCGCTGGCGGATACCTGGCCTTCCAAGCCGGTCACGGTGATCGTGCCGTTTCCGGCAGGCGGTGGCACCGATGCCTTTGCCCGCCCGCTGACCGCGCAGCTTTCCAAGCAGCTCGGCAAGCAGTTCGTTATCGACAACCGCGGCGGCGCCGGCGGCACGGTCGGCGCGAGCCTGGCGGCCAAGGCCGCGCCGGACGGCTACACGGTCTTCATCGGCGGCGCGCACCACGCCATCGCGCCGTCGTTCTACAAGAAGCTCGACTACGACATCGAGAAGGACTTCATCCCCGTCACCGTGATCGCGCAGCCGCCGCAGGTCGTGGTGGTGAACCCGTCGCGCGTGCAGGCCAATACGCTGAAGGAACTGCTCGACTACGCGCGCAAGAATCCGGGCAAGCTGAACTACGGCTCGGCCGGCAATGGCTCCTCGCACCACCTCGCGGGCGAACTGTTCAAGCTGCAGACCAAGACCTTCATCACGCATATCCCGTACAAGGGCGCCGGCCCGGCGTTGTCGGACCTGATCGCTGGCCAGGTGGACCTGATGTTCGACGGCCTTGGCTCTTCCGCCCAACATATCCGCGCGGGGCGCATCAAGGCGCTGGCGGTGGCATCGGCCAAGCGCTCGCCGGCGTTCCCGAACGTGCCGACCGCGGCCGAGGCCGGCGTGCCGAACTATGAGGTCTCGACCTGGTATGCCATGTGGGTGCCCAAGGGCACGCCGAAGGAAATCGTCGACCGCCTCTACACCGAGACCGAGAAGGCCCTGAACACGCCGGATATGAAGCAGGTCTGGCTCAGCAATGGCTCCGAAACGCCGCAGTTCACGCAGGAGCAGTTCGCGCAGTTCCAGCGCAGCGAGATCAAGCGCTGGGCCCAGGTGGTGCAGGCCTCTGGCGCCAAGATCGACTAAGCGATGAGCGGTACTGTCCAGTTCGCTGTCGCAGGCACGACGGCCACCGTCACGCTGTCGCACCCGGGCAAGCTCAACGCCATCTCGGCGCAGATGTGGGAGGCGCTGACCGCCGGCTTCACGCGGCTGTCGGCCGACGCCTCGCTGCGCTGCGTGGTCGTGCGCGGCGCCGACGGCAATTTTGCCGCTGGCGCCGACATTGCCGAGTTTCCCACGGTGCGCGGCGACGAAGCCGCGGTGCGCCGCTACCACATGGAGATTATCGCGCCGGCGCTGGCGGCCATCGCTGGTTGCCTGCACCCGACCGTGGCGATGATCGAGGGCGTATGCGTCGGCGGCGGCCTGGAGATTGCCTCCCATTGCGACCTGCGCATCGCGGCGGACAACAGCCGCTTCGGCGTGCCGATCAACCGGCTCGGCTTTCCGATGGCGCCGGGCGAGCTGAAGGGTTTGCTGGCGCTCGCGGGCCGTGCCGTGGCGCTCGAGATCCTGCTGGAAGGCCGCGTCTTCGATGCGGCCGAAGCGCGCGAAAAGGGATTGGTGACGCGCGTGGTTGCGGCCGGCGGCGTGGCGGCGGAGGTCGAGGCCACGGTGCGCCGCATCACGGCCGGGGCACCGCTCGCCGCGCGCATCAACAAGGCCACGATCCGCCGCCTGTCGCCACAGCCCGAGCCTTTGAGCGACGAGGAACTGTCCGCACATTTCGCCTACGCCGAAGGCGGCGACCATGGCGAAGGCGTGGCCGCCTTCCTGGCGCATCGTCCCCCGCGGTTCACGGGGAACTAGCGCATTTCCGCATTACAATCGCCCATCGCGTCATCGTCCCATCGACCCTTCGTCCATTGCATTGCGCGCCCGGACTCCGGAAGCCCTTGTCTTCATCCGCACCATGAACGCCAACCTGTTCGCTCTGTTCGAAACCCGCTTTCCCGCCGACCGCACCGCGTGCTGCATCGAAACGCATGACGGCCTGTACTACAGCTGGGACGATCTCGACCGCGCCACCGCCAAGCTGGCCAACCTGCTGACAGGCCTTGGCCTGCCCGAAGGCGCGCGCGTGGCCGTGCAAGTGGAGAAATCGCCCGAGGCGCTGTTCCTGTACCTGGCCACGCTGCGCGCCGGCTATGTCTACCTGCCGCTGAACACGGCCTACCAGGAAGCGGAGATCGACTACTTCGTCGGCAACGCCGAACCGTCGGTGGTGGTGTGCAGCAGCAAGAATTTCGCCTGGGTATCGAAGGTGGCGTTCCGCCACGGCACCAGCTACGTCTTCACGCTTGACGAAGACCGTTCGGGCTCGCTGCTGTCGCGCGCCGCGGCGCGGCCCGATACGTTCGAGACCGTGCAGCGCGCTGGCGACGACCTTGCCGCCATCCTCTATACGTCCGGCACCACCGGCCGCAGCAAGGGGGCGATGCTGACGCATGGCAACCTGGCATCAAACGCGCAGACGCTGCACGAATACTGGGGCTGGCGCAGCGACGATGTGCTGCTGCACATGCTGCCGATCTTCCACGTGCATGGCTTGTTCGTGGCTTCGCACGGCGCGCTGCTGGCCGGTGCCAAGATGATCTGGGCGCCCCGGCTGGACATGGCGCAGGTGCTGAAATTCCTGCCGCGTTCCACGGTGATGATGGGCGTGCCGACCTACTACGTGCGCATGCTGCAGGAGCCGCGCTTCGACGACGACACCTGCCGCCGCATGCGCTTGTTCGTGTCGGGTTCGGCGCCGCTGCTGCTGGAAACATTCGAAGAATTCCGCAAGCGCACGGGCCACACCATCCTCGAACGCTACGGCATGAGCGAGACCGTGATGCTGGTCTCCAACCCGTACGACAGTGCCCTGGGCGAGCGCATCGGCGGCACGGTTGGCATGCCGCTGCCTGGCGTGTCGGTACGCGTGGTCGATGGCGAGGGCCACCCGAGCGCGATCGGCGAGATCGGCAATATCGAGGTCAAGGGCCCGAACGTGTTCAAGGGCTACTGGCGCATGCCGGAGAAGACGCGCGAGGAATTCACGGCGGATGGATGGTTCAAGACCGGCGATGTGGGCCGCTTTGGCGGTGCCGTCGTCAGCCAGGCGGGCGAGGTTTCGGTACCGGACAACTACGTGACCATTGTCGGCCGCAGCAAGGACCTGATTATCTCCGGGGGCTACAACGTGTATCCGAAGGAGATCGAGAGCTTTATCGACGAGATGCCGGGCGTGGCGGAAAGCGCGGTCATCGGCGTGCCGCATGCCGATTTCGGCGAGGCCGTAGTGGCGGTGGTGGTGAAGAAGCCCGGCGTCGATCTCGATGAGGGCGAGCTGATCGGCACGCTGAAGGGACGCATTGCCAACTTCAAGGTACCCAAGCGCGTGCACGTAGTGGATGAGCTGCCGCGCAATACTATGGGCAAGGTACAGAAGAACGTGTTGCGGCAGCAGTTCTCGGCGCTGTAATTCTTGTCTCCCCTCTCCCATTTATGGGAGAGGGGAGCAACCACCGCCTCCGCAATAAGGCTTACTTCAGCATCTGCACCGACCCATTCACCGACACGGTGACCTGCGTCTTGCCGCCTTCGACGGGTACCGGCGCCGCGGCGTCGGACATCATGGCCTTGGCGGCGCCGTACATGCGCGGCATCGGCGGCACCACGCCGCTCTCATTCACATTCACTTCGCGGATCGTATAGCTGCTGAATCCGAACAGCTTCGAGGCGGACTGCGCCTTCTCGCGGAAGGCGCCCACGGCCTGTTCGGTCAGCTTGCCTTCGGCGGCCAGGCGCGCTTCGCGCGACAGCGAGAACGCAATGCCCTGCACCTGCATCTGGTTGGCCAGCTCGCCGGCCAGCTTCGATACGGCCGCAAAATCGCGCGATTGCAGGATGACTTCCGAACGGCCGCGCCAGGTGGTGATACGGCCATTGCGGTCGGTACTCGGGCGGATCGTGAAGCCACCCGACTCGGCCTGCACGCCAGGCGTGCGCTTGGCCTGGTTGATGACGGCCTGCGTGCGGGTCGAGAGCTGCGACGAGATCGCGCCCGGCTCCGCGCCTTCCTGCTCCGCGGCCAGCGTCAGGTGCACGACGTCGGTCGGGACTTCGGTCACGGCCTGCGCGGAGAGAGACAGCACGCCGGCCGGTGGCGGCACGGTCTGCGCGGAGGCGGCCAGCGCCGTGGCGCCGAGCAGGGTCGCTGCAAGCAGTTGCTTCATTCTTCTTCTCCCAGTCAAAGTGATGGGTATGAGACGCAAACGCCCCGCAATCGTTCCGCGCACTCGCACGGATGGATGCGTCAGAATGCCTTCCAGGCCTTCCAGAACATATAGCTGGCCAGGCAGAGCAGCAGGATCGCGAACGCTTTCCTCAACTGCGCCACGTCCATGCGATGAGCGGTACGGGCGCCCAGCGGCGCGGTCAGCACGCTGGCGACGGCAATGCCGACCAGCGCCGGCAGGTAGATATAGCCGAGCGAGCCGGTCGGCAGGCCCGGCTGCTGCCAGCCGCTCCAGATGTAGCCGATCACGCTGGCTACCGCAATCGGGAAACCCAGCGCGGCCGAGGTGGCCACTGCATTGTGGATTGGCACATTGCACCAGGTCATGAACGGCACGGAGACAAAGGCACCACCCGCGCCGACCAGGCTCGACAGGAAGCCGATCACCGATCCAGCGCCCACCATGCCCGGCACGCCGGGCAACTGGCGGCTGGGCTCGGGGCGCCGGCTGCGCAGCATCTGCAGCGCCGAAAAGCCGACGAAGCAGGCGAATGCCAGCGACAGCCAGCTAGTCTTGAGCGCGGCGAACACCTTGCCGCCGCCGATCATGCCGCCCAGCAGGATGCCGGGCGCCAGCGCCAGCACGATCGGCCAGCGCACCGCGCCGCGCTTGTGATGGGCGCGTACCGACGACAGCGAAGTGAACAGGATGGTGCCCATCGACGTGGCGATGGCCATATGCACGATGGCCTCGCCGGTAAAGCCGAGGCTCGTGAACAGCAGCGTCAGGAAAGGCACCATCATCATGCCGCCGCCCACGCCGAGCAGGCCGGCGCAAAAACCGGTAAAGGCGCCCAGCGCGAGCAGGGCGGGAATCAGGGCAAGGCTCATAGGAAAGGAAACGAGGAAAACGCCGCGTCGCTTGTGGTTGTACTTGTGATCGCGTCCACCGCGCGGGCGCGGCTCAGCCCATCAGCCGCGTGGTGATGAAGCGCCATTCGGCCGGCGTGACCGGCGTGATCGACAGCCGGTTGCCACGCCTTAGGACGACCATATCGGCGAGTTCTTCGTGCGCGCGCAGTTCGGCCAGCGGGATCAGTGCGCTCTTGCGCACGAACTTCACGTCGACGAGCTGCCAGCGCGGCTCATCCGGCTTGGACGCGGCATCGTAATAATCGCTCTTGCGATCGAACTGGGTGGGGTCAGGGTAGGGCTGCGAGCAGACCTCGGCGAGGCCCGCGATACCAGGCTCGGGGCACGACGAGTGATAGAACAGCACGCCGTCGCCGATGCGCATGACGTCGCGCATGAAATTGCGCGCCTGGTAGTTGCGCACGCCGGTCCACGGCAATGTCCCTTCTTTTGCAAGGGTATCGATGCTGGCCTCGTCCGGTTCGGACTTCATCAGCCAGTATTGGCGGGCACGTGCGGGCGCTTTTTCTGTGCGGCTGTTTTCTGCGCGGCTCATGGCAGTCGGGGATGCGGGCGTTTTGGAACACACGCTGCACGCGCGACGCGGCAGCGCCCGGCAAGAAAAAAGGCGGTGGTCTGTGAAAACCACCGCCTTTTTAAGGGGTCCCCGCCTCGGCCGTTGGGTCGGCATCCTGAACCCTGTTGAGGTTCAGAGTGGCTGCGGAAGTCGTATTTCGGGTACATCACCCATTCAGGGAGTCCAAGCCAGGCCCAGACTATGAAGGTAGCGACGCGCTCGCCCATACGACATGATCCCGCACCATGCGATGCATATCGGTTCAAGGAGTCTATGACCCTAGCGAACCAGGCAGGGAAACTGTCAAACGTCTGACGCTCCGGACATCCCGACGTGACCAGAAATTCGGACTCGCGGGCGGGATGTCAGACGTTTGCCGTTTCTAACTAGGATGGGATGAGAACGGCGGTCAGGCGCGATAACCCGACCCTTATGCTGCACGTCTGTGGTGCCTCGTGCAGTCTGGCTACACTATACACCTCGATGTGTTGCATACCAAGTCCACCTGACCGCCTCGTTACACTTTGCCCGACAGCGCACATCCAGCGCACATGTGCCCGCGGGCCGCGCTCAGCCAGGCTGTGCCTGCGTGCCTGTGCCAACGTGCGCGTACTGGCGCAGCGCTTCGTCGGCACGCTCGTTGAGTTCGCGAATGCGCGCGCGGATGGCATCGACGGGGATCGCGCCATCCGACTGCTGCTTGCGCTGCAGGGCCAGCAGGTCGGACGCGATGCTGATCGCCGCCATCACCGCCACGCGCTCCACGCCCTTGGCCGAGGCGTTGTTGCGCAGCTTGTTCATCTGCGTGTCCACCAGCGCCACGGCGTCCAGCAGCGCGGCTTCGTTCTCGGGGGCGATCGCGAAGCGGTAGGGCTGGCCGGCGATGTTCACTTCGACTTGCTTGTTGCTCATGCGTGTTCTCCGGAGGCCTTGTGCGCGGCGCGTTCCTGGGCCGATGACCCGGCCTCTTCGCCGAGCAGGTCGAGCTGGCGCGAGTCGCCCGCGGTGGGGAGCTTGTCGAGGATGGACTGGATGCGCAGTTGCGCTTCCTCGATCTTGATATTGAGCAGTTCGCGATCGGCGGCCATGGCTTCGCGCTCGCCGCGCAACTGTGCGGCCTCGCTTTCCAGGCGTGCGATTTCGTCGCGCAGCCGCTGGTTCTCTGCCGCCAGGGTGTCCGCGTGATGGAGCACGCGTCCGATCTTGGCGGCCAGCTGTTCGAGTTCGTTAAGCATAGGGCCTGTCATGGTGAAAGGTGTCAGGTGTATCGGGATTCTAGCCGAAGCGCCGTCGCGCACAATGGATGGCAAGGCGGGTGTGACTGTCATGGCGCGTGGAAGTTGCGCGCTTCTGCGCCGAAATCCCGGTTTATGCGCCATTTGCGTGCCGGCAAGTGCGGTCCGAATCTACATTGACTCGGTTAGGGAAACTGCCTACACTGCCGCTCGTTCCAGGTGCTCGCCATCTTGCGCAAGGCAAGTGGCAGTTCAACGGGAAACAGGGAGCCGCGACCGACAGACAGCTCGGCCAGGCCAACCTGTGCTGCCCCCGCAACGGTAAGCGGCCGCGATGCCTGTCCACACACGGCATCGCAGGGCTGGCCCATCGCCACTGAACCACAAGCGTTCGGGAAGGCGGCCAGCCTGGCGTCGCCAGCCCGGATACCGGCCTGAACGCGGGCTGCCGCCCCTGCGCGGCACGCCTCATCGCCATCTGGCCCGCGGGGGAACGGGTCTGGCTGTCCTATCCATTCCTGCATCATGCGTTCATCGCTTTACAGGTCGAACCGTCCGGCGCTGCCGACGGTGCGTCCGTCCGTGGCTGCCGTACTGGCTGCCCTGTCTTCCCTTATCCTGAATCCCGCCGTGGCACAGACCGCCGAGACGCCTGCAGCGTCCCAGCCTGCCGCCGGCGCGGCGCCCGCGCAACTTGCGCCCGTGGTGGTCACGTCGACCCGCACGGCGCAGCCGCTCACCGAGGCCCTGCCGCACACCACGGTCGTGACGCAGGAAGACATCGTCAATTCGCAGGCGCCGGACCTGCGCACGCTGTTGCGCAACCAGGCCGGCGTAGAGCTGACCGCCAACGGCGGCATGGGCTCGAACACTTCGCTGTTCATGCGCGGCGCCAATTCCAACCAGACGCTGATCCTGATCGACGGCGTGCGCGTGTCGTCCGTGAGCAGCGGCACGGCTCAGCTGGCCAACATCCTGCCCGACCAGATCGACCATATCGAAGTGGTACGCGGCAACGTGTCGGCGCTTTATGGCTCGGACGCAATCGGCGGCGTGGTGCAGATCTTCACCAAGAGCGGTGCGGGCCAGGCGCCGGCGGCGAACGCGCAGGTCGAATACGGCAGCAACAACACGCGCCAGGGCACGGTCGGCTATGGCGGCCAGATCGGCGACACCTCGTTCAACGTGACCGGCTCCGCGTTCAAGACCGACGGCTTCTCGTCGATCAACACGAAGCAGGCGCCGCGCGCCAACCCAAACGACAACCCGTACGAGAACCAGAGCGTGTCGGCGCAGGTGAAGCACCGCTTCACGACCGACTGGGATGCGGGCCTGGCCGGCTACTACTCGAAGAGCAAGCTGTCATACGACAACAACTTCGGCCGGCCCACCGACGACAACCGTTCCAACAGCGATCTCTACACCGTGTCGGCCTTCGTCAACGGCAAGGTGCTGCCGGACTGGGCCACGCATTTCAAGCTGGCGCAGAGCGAGGATCGCAGCGAGAACTTCCTGAATGGCGCGAACAACGGCACCTTCAACACGCGCAACCGCCAGTTCAACTGGCAGAACGAGTACGCACTGGCGGCGACGCACACGCTGCTGTTCGGCACCGATTACCTGCAGCAGGAACTGGATTCCAACGCGTACAACGCGCCCTCGCGCAATGTTTTCTCGGTATTCGGCGGCTATGACGGGCGCATCGGCAAGCACCAGCTGCAGCTCAACGGCCGCAACGACCATTACTCGGACTTCGGCAACCAGGCCAGCTTCTTCGCGGGCTACGGCTATAACGTGACCGAGGCGTTCAAGCTGATTGCCAACCTCAGCAATGCCTTTCGTGCGCCGACCTTCAACGAGCTCTACTATCCCGGCTTCGGCAACCCGAACCTGAACCCCGAGCGCGCCAAGTCGGGCGAAGTCGGCGTGCAGTACAACACTGCCGCGGCGGGCCTGCTGCGCGTGACGGCCTTTGAAACGCGCTACAACGACCTGATCGTCACCGTGGCGCAGCCGAACGGCATGTTCCTGCCCAGCAACGTCAACAAGGCGAAGGTGCAAGGCCTGGAGGCCTCCTGGCGCGCGACGCTGTGGAATACTGACGTGGGGGCCAGCGTAACGTTCCAGAACCCGGTCGACGAGCAGACCAACACCCAGCTCGTGCGCCGCGCGCGCCGCCATGCCGCGTTCGACGTGGGCCGCAACTTCGGCAACTGGCGTTTCGGTGGAGAGTGGCTGCTGTCGTCGTCGCGCCTGGACGCCGGCTCGCGCACGCTGGGCGGATACGGTATCGTCAACCTCAACGCGCGCTACAACATCGACAAGCAATGGTTCGTTGCCGCCCGGGTGGAAAACCTCTTCGACAAGAACTACCAGCTCGCCTTCCCGTACAACACGCAGGGCAGGGCGGGCTACATCACGCTGGGCTGGCGCCAGAAATGACGGGCCGCGTGGCGCGCGATGTCTGAGTTCCGGCGCGCCCTCGCGGTATGGCTCGCGCTTGCGGCGGCGGCAACGGCGGTGTTCCTGCTGTCGCTGGCGCTGGGCAGCGTGCGTCTGGACGGCGGCCAGCTCTGGCAGGCACTGAGCGGCGCCGACACGGGCACCGCCGGTGCCATCGTGCGCGAGCTGCGCCTGCCGCGCGCCGCGGCCGCATTCGCATGCGGTGGCCTGCTGGCCCTGTCAGGTGCGCTGATGCAGGTGCTGCTGCGCAACCCGCTGGCCGAGCCCTATGTGCTTGGCGTATCGGGCGGCGCCGCTACTGGCGCGCTCGGGGCGATGCTGCTGATGCTGCCGCTGTGGGCCGTGCAGGCTGGGGCCGCGAGTGGCGCGCTGCTGTCGATGGTGCTGGTTGCCACGCTGGCGCGGCGCGACCTGCTGCATCCGCAGGTGCAGGGCGGCCACCATGAGGCCGGCGCGCGCCTGCTGCTCACTGGTGTGATCCTGGCTTCGGGCTGGGGTGCGCTGATTACACTGATCCTTGCCATCGCGCCCGAAGCGCGGCTGCGCGGCATGCTGTTCTGGCTCACGGGCGACCTCGGCGGAACAGCGGAATACAGTGCCGCGCTCGCCATGCTCGTTGTCGCCGTGCTGCTGGCCATGCCGATGGCGCGCTCGCTCAATGTGATGCTGCTCGGCGAAACCGTGGCGCAATCGCTCGGCGTGCGCGTGGGACGCGTGCGGCTGGCCACCTTCGTGCTCGCTTCGCTGTCGATTGCCGTGGCGATCACGACCGCCGGTTCGATCGGCTTTGTCGGCCTGGTGGTGCCGCATCTGGTGCGCCTCGCCTGGGGCAACGACCAGCGCCTGCTGCTGCCGGCCTCGGCGCTGCTGGGCGGTGCGCTGCTGATGGCCGCCGACCTGATCGCCCGCACCGTGATCGCGCCCGCGCAGTTGCCGGTGGGCGTCATCACCGCGCTGCTGGGCGTGCCGACCTTCCTCTACCTGCTGCTGCGGAGGCCGCGATGACATCATGGTCCGAACCCGCGGCCGCCTGTCCGACGCTTTCGCTCCACGAAGTCAGCCTGCGCACCGGCACGCGCGTGCTGCTGGAGCGCTTGTCGCTCGAGATCGCCCCGGGCCAGCTCTGGTGCGTGGCCGGTCCCAACGGCGTCGGCAAGTCCACGCTGATGGCGGTGCTGTCCGGCCTGCGCCGCGCGGATGCCGGCGGCGCCAGCCTGGACGGTACGCCGCTTGAGCGCCTGTCGCCGGCCGCGCTGGCCCGCCAGCGTGCTTACCTGCCGCAGGCGCTGCACGACACGTTCTCGATGTCGGTCATGGATGCGGTGCGCGTCGGCCGCCATCCCCACCTGTCCGGCTGGGGCTGGACCGGCCGGGACGACGATGCCGTGGTGCGCGCCACCATCCATGCGATGGATCTCGACACGCTGTCCGCGCGCGACGTCCTGACGCTGTCAGGCGGCGAACGCCAGCGCGCCGCCCTCGCCGCCGTGCTGGCCCAGCAGGCGCCGCTGCTGCTGCTCGATGAACCGGTATCGCACCTGGACCTGCGCCACCAGATCATGGTGCTCGAAGCGCTGGCGGCGCTGGCACGCGCCGGCCGCCACGCCATCGTCGTGATCCTGCATGACCTGAACCTGGCCCGCCGCTACGCCACCCATGCGCTGCTGATGGCCGAAGACGGCACCGCGCTGCATGGCCCGGCGCAACAGGTGCTGACCCCCGAACAATGCTCGCGCGCGCTGCGCACGCCGATCGTCAGCGTGACGGACGGCGTGCACACCGCGCTGATTCCAGATCGAGTGCCCCGCCCGGCGGGGGCACCGCACGACGAACCATGAACGATAACCCCACAGAACAAGACAACAGTCAGGACGACGCTGGCCGCGATGCGCGCCACAAGGCACGCATGGTCCGCAAGAAGGAAGTGATCGACGCCAAGATCGCCGCCGCGCAGGACGAGCGCGGCGTGATCGTCATTACCACCGGCAACGGCAAGGGCAAGTCCAGCTCGGGCTTCGGTATGGTGGTGCGCGCGCTCGGCCATGGCATGCGGGCCGGCGTTGTGCAGTTCATCAAAGGCGCGCAGGCCACCGGCGAAGAAATGTTCCTGCGCCGCTTTCCCGACGAGTGCGCTTTCCACGTGATGGGCGAAGGCTATACCTGGGACACGCAGGACCGCGCGCGCGACGTGGCCAAGGCCGAAGCAGCCTGGGAGGTGGCGCGCGGCATGCTGCGCGACCCGTCGATCGGGCTCGTGCTGCTCGATGAACTCAACATTGCGCTCAAGCTGCACTATCTTGATGTGGAGCAGGTCGTCGCCGACCTGCGTGCGCGCCCGCCGATGCAGCACGTCGTCATCACGGGCCGCGGGGCGCCGCCGGCACTGGTGGACGCGGCCGACACCGTGACCGACATGGTGCCGGTCAAGCACGCGTTCCAGCAAGGCATCAAGGCGCAGCGCGGCGTGGAGATGTAGCGGTACACTGCGGCCGGTTGGTTTTTACACGTATCACTCGAGTTCATTGCGCATCATGCTGTTCCCGGAAATCGCCCCTCTCGACGACGCGCTGCGTCCGGCCCTGCGGGCCGCCATCGACGACAAGACCAAGCCGCTCGGCGCGCTTGGCCGCCTGGAAGACCTTGCCATGCAGATCGGCCTGATCTGCGGAACTACGCAGCCGGCGCTGAAACGCCCCACCGTGATCGTCTTCGCGGGCGACCACGGCGTGGCTGATGCCGGCGTAAGCGCCTATCCCGCCGAAGTCACCGCCCAGATGGTGCTGAATTTCCTCAAGGGCGGTGCGGCCATCAATGTGTTCTCGCGCCTGCACGGCATCGCGCTCGAAGTCGTCGATGCCGGCGTGCGCGTGCCGTTGCCTGCTTCTCCGGGACTGGTCAACTGCCGCATCGCCGATGGCACGCAGAACTTCGCCGAGACGCGCGCCATGAGCGCGGAGCAGGCCAGCGCGGCGATGATGGCCGGCATGGCGCGCGTGCTGCGCGCCGCGCAGCAGGGCTGCAACGTGATCGGCTTCGGCGAGATGGGCATTGCCAACACTTCGTCGGCGGCCTGCCTGATGAGCCGGCTCACGGGCTTGCCGCTGGCCGACTGCATCGGCCGCGGCACGGGGCTCGACGACGACGGCCTCGCGCGCAAGCGTGAAGTACTCGAACGCGCGCTGGCGCTGCACGCGGACGCGGAGGAACCGCTCGACGTGCTGGCCGCGTTCGGCGGCTTCGAGATCGCAATGATGGCCGGTGCCTTCCTCGCCGCCGCGGCAAGCCGCATGGTGATCCTGGTGGATGGCTTCATTGCGTCGGCCGCGCTGCTGGTGGCGCATTCCATCGATGCCCGCGTGCTGCAGTACTGCGTGTTCTCGCACTGCTCGCACGAGCGCGGCCACCGCGCACTGCTCGATCATTTCAAGGCCGAGCCGCTGCTGGCGCTGGACCTGCGCCTGGGCGAGGGCACCGGTGCGGCGCTGGCCTGGCCGCTGGTGACATCCGCCGCGGCGTTCCTGAACGAGATGGCTACGTTCAGCGGTGCCGGTGTCAGCGGCGCCTCGGCCTGATCGCGCCGCATGGCCGACGAACTGCGCTTCTTCCTGACCGCGCTGGGTTACTTCACGCGGGTGCCGTTGCCGTCGCCGCTGGCGCGCTGGGTCGGCTACGAGCCGCGCTACTTGAACGCGGCCGCGCGTTACTTTCCGCTCGTGGGACTGATGGTCGGCGGCGTGGCGGCCTTGGTGACGTGGGGCGCGCTGCAGTGGTGGCCGCCGGGCGTGGCGGTGCTGCTGGGCATGGCGGCCACCTTGCTGCTGACCGGCGCCTTCCATGAAGACGGGCTGGCCGATTGCGTGGATGCCTTCGGTGGCGCGTGGCGGCGCGAGGACGTGCTGCGCATCATGCACGATTCGCGCATCGGCGCGTTCGGTGCCATCGCGCTGGTGGTGGCGCTGCTGCTCAAGTGGCAACTGCTCGTGGCCATCGGGGCGCGCAGCGAGCTGGCCGACTTGCTGCTGGTACTGATCACCGCGCATGGCGCCAGCCGTGCCATGGCCGTGAGCTACCTGGCTACGCTGGACTATGTGCGCGACGAAGGCAAGGCCAAGCCCGTGGCGCAGCGGCCTGGCTCGGCGGGGCTGGCTTTTGCGCTGCTGTGCGGCGCAGCGCCGCTGCTGCTCGTGTCGCCAGCCTTCGCAGGCGTCGCGATTGTCGCGCTGGCAATCCTGCGCTTCGTGCTGGGCCGCTACTTCGTGGGCCGCATCGGCGGCTACACGGGCGACTGCCTCGGCATGGCCCAGCAACTGGCCGAACAGCTGATCTACCTTGTGGCCGCGGCATGGACGTGGTCCTGATCCGCCACGCGCGGCCCGACGTAGGCTCCGGCATTTGCTATGGCCGCACGGACCTGTGCCTGGCTACGCCAGTCACGCCGGCCCCGGCCGCCATCATTGCGGCACTGCCGACACCGCATCGCGTGCTGACCAGTCCGCTGCTGCGCGCTGCGGACACGGCCCGGCTGCTGCTGCAGGCCTTGCCTTCGCATTCGCTGGAGCCCGAATGCGAACCGCGGCTTGCCGAGATCGACTTCGGCGCCTGGGAAGGCCGCGCGTGGGACGACATCCCACGCAGCGAACTCGATGCGCTGGCGCATGACCTGCTCGATGCCTGCCCGCACGGCGGCGAAACGGCGACGCAGGCCCTGGCGCGCGTATCCGGCTGGGCGACTGCGCTGGCACAGCAGGCTCCGCCCGAAGCGTGCCTGTGGGTCGTTGGCCATGCCGGTCCGATGCGCATGCTGGCCTCGCACTGGCTCGGCTTGCCGCTGGCGACAACGCTGGGTTGGGAGCTGGGCTTCGGCGCGAGCTGCCTGTTCCGTCTGGGCAACGGCATGCCGCAGCTCGCGTGGTGGAACCGCAGCGCTGTCTGATCAGCGCGCGGGCCGTCGGCTGCGCGCCATGTCGAGGTCCTTGCAGATCTCCTCGGCGCCTTGAACCACGCGCGGGCCAGCACGGCTGACGAGGTCGCCATTGATCGTGAACAGGTTGCCGCGTGCGACCGCGGTGACCTGCTTCCATTTCTCCCACATCGCAAAGTCCGCCAGCGGCCGGTCCGATTGCGTGGCGCCTGTGCCTGCGGTCAGCATGACTTCCGGATTGCCGGCCACCACGGCCTCCACGGACACGGTAGGCACAAGAGGAGACTCGGCGGCAAACAGGTTGCGGCCGCCGCACAGCGCCAGCACGTCGCTCATCAGATGCTGGCCGTTCAGCGTCATCAGCGGCTGCTGCCAGACCTGGTAGAACACCGTGACGGGCGGCTTGCTCGCATAGGTCTTGCGCAGCGTTGCGACGCGCTGGCGGAAGTCATCCGCCGCGCGGCGGGCCACGGCTTCGGTGCCCAGCAGGGTGCCGAGCTTTTCGACATTTTCGGGAATGGCATCGAGCCGGCGCGGCTCGCTGTAGAACAGTGGCAGGCCCAGCGAGCGCAGGCGGTCGGTCTGCTTCTGCGCATTGCCGTGCCGCCACACCACGATCAGGTCGGGCTTGAGCGCGGCAATGCGTTCGAGGTCCAGCGCCTTGTTGTCGCCCACGCGCGGGATATCGCGCGCCTGCGGCGGGTAATCGCTGTAGTGCACGGTGCCGACGATGCGCTCGCCGCCGCCCGCGGCGTAGATCAGTTCGGTCACGTGCGGTGCGAGCGATACCACGCGTCGCGCGGGCTGGGCGAGGGTGACAGTCTGGCCGGCGTCGTCGACGACGGAAATGGCTGCCATGGCCGGCGCGGCAGCGCAGAACCATGCGGCGGCAACGAGGCAGCGGACAAAGGCGATTCGATCAGGCATCGGCTTGATGAGGGAGAGTTCGCGGTGGTGGCGTTCAGCGGTGCAGCACAGCAGCCAGCGCGGCTTCCAGATGCTGCCACGCGTGCGGCGTATCGGGCGGCAGGCCGAGTCGCAGGCCCGGTGGGCAGTCTCCGGCGGCATCGAAGCGGCGAGTCCAGACACCTTGCCGGGCCAGCGCATCGTGCAGGCGGGCTGCGTCTTCACGGGGCACCCAGCAGAACAGCGGTTGCATCACCGGCTGCAAGCCGCAGCGGCGCAGCAATGCCGACAGGCGCTCGCCCGATGCGGCAAGCGTGTCGCGGTTGGCAGCCTGCCAGCCGGTGTCGGCCAGCGCAGCGCGCGCGATCACGCGCGCCGGCCCCGACACGGTCCAATGGCCAAGGCGTTCATCGAGCGCCTCGAGCAATGCGCGTTCGCCGAGCACGAAGCCGCAGCGGACGCCGGCCAGCCCGTAGAACTTGCCTAGCGAGCGCAGCACCACCAGTCCTGGTGTGCTGCTGTGAGCCGCGATGGAGTGTCCCGGCGTGCAGTCGATGAAGGCTTCGTCGACGATCAGGGTGCCGCCTCGCCGGGCGAGGGAGGCGTGCCAGTTCAGCAGCGTTTGCGGCGGCAGCAGCCGGCCGGTCGGATTGTTCGGGTTGACCACGACAAGGTGGTCCAGGCCATCCGCCAGCGAAGGCTTTGCGAAGTCCGATTCGCCGAGCAGCACGACGTCATGGCCAGCGGCGGCAAACGCGGGCGCGTACTCGCTGTATCCGAGCGCGGCGACGCCGACGGGGCCGCGTTCCAGCAGTTGCGGCAGCGTGCGGATCGCCGCCTGCGAACCGGCAACCGGCAATGCGTATTGCGCGCCGAATGCTTGCGCGGCGTTTTCCGCGAGGCCATCGTCATCCTCGGGCAGGCGCTGCCATGCGCTGGCCGGAATCGGAGGAACGGGATAGCTGGTCGGATTGATGCCGGTGGAAAGATCCAGCCATTCAGCGGCAGGACGTCCATAGCGGCGCACGGCAGCCTGGAGGTCGCCGCCGTGGCGGATGGGGGGCAAGGCGGGTCTCATATCGCCAGCGGTGTGGAAAACGCGTACAGGGCCGCGGCGCTCGCGAGGGGCAGCGCAAGCCACAGCCACAACGTGCGCCGCACCAGCCGCAGGCAGGCCAGCACATGGGTGGCGTCGGGGCGGGCACCGGTGCCCAGCGGCGGACGTGCCTCGAGTTCCCCGTGGTAGCGGGCCGGACCACCCAGCGCCACGCCAACCGCGCCGGCGCCGGCGGCCATTACCGGGCCGGCGTTCGGGCTGGACCAGGCCGGCGCCTGCGTCCGCCAGCAGCGCAGAGCCTGTGCGGTGGCGCCGAGCAAGGCGTATGACAGCGCCGTCAGCCGCGCCGGCGCGAGGTTGAGCGCATCATCCAGCCGTGCGGCAGCCCAGCCGAAATACCGCAGGCGCGGCGTGCGGTAGCCCCACATCGCATCGAGCGTGTTGGCCAGCCGGAACGCGACCACCGCGGGCGCACCGCCCACGAGGAACCAGAACAGCGCGCCGAAGATGGCATCGTTGCCGTTCTCCAGCGCAGATTCGCACGCGGCGCGTGCCAGCGCTTCGCTGTCGGCATCGGCCGTATCGCGCGACACGATGCGAGCGGTCAGCGCGCGCGCCGCGTCAAGGTCGGCGCGTGCCAGCGCCGCGGCGATCGGGGCGATGTGCAGATGCAGGCTGCGCGCGCCCAACGCGGCGTAGAGCGCCACGACGTGCACGATCCAGCCGAGCCACGGATGCCAGCCCGTTGCGACATCGACCAGCAGCGAGACCAGCGCCGTTGGCACCAGCACCATTAGCGACCATGCGGCAAGCCCGGCCAGTCGCTGGCGCCAGGCAGGCGTCGTTTGCGGAGAACGGTTGAAGCGGCGTTCCACGGCATTGGCGAGACGACCGAAGCCGACCAGCGGATGCCAGCGTCTCGGCTCGCCCAGCCATTGGTCCAGCAGCACGCCGGCCAGCGCCGCGGCCGCGCATGCCGGCCAGGACAACATGATCATGCCGGGTCGGCGCCCTTGACGGGAACAGGAATGCCGGCAACCAGCAGCCGCACGCAATCGGCGGCCGCGGCCAGCTTCTGGTTCAGGCGGCCCAGCTCATCGACGTAGAAGCGGGTGATGGCGCCCATCGGCACCACGCCGAAGCCGATCTCGTTCGAGACCAGGATCACATGGCCGGGCAGCGTGGGCAGGGCGTTGAGCAGCGCTTCGATTTCTTCGGCGAAGATGTCCGGCGGGGTGATCACGCCATGCTCGGGATACGCGCGGTCCTTCGGGAACAGCAGGTTGTTGAGCCACAGTGTGACGCAGTCCACCAGGATGCAGCCGTCATGGCGCGCATGCGCGTAGAGCGCATCGGCCAGTCGCACCGGCTCTTCGATCAGGTGCCAGTCGGCCGGGCGGCGGGCGCGGTGCAGCGCGATGCGCAGCTCCAGTTCCTCGTCGGTCTGGTCGGGGTCCTGGCGCGCGGTGGCAATGTAGGTGACCGGCCCGCCCTTGATGGTGGCGTGGTCGGTCGCCAGTTGCTCGGCGTAGTGGCTCTTGCCCGAGCGGGCGCCGCCGAGCACCAGCGTGAGCTGGCGCGGGCCATGGCCGTTCGCGGCCCGGCGGGGCTCCGCGGCCGTGGCGGTCGCGGTATCGGTGGCCGGTGTTTCCATCCGCGTATTGTAGCGGTCGCATCCGGTCGTCGCACGGACCGGTGAGATAATCGGCCGCTATGAAAAGTGATGCTTCTGAAACTACGGACCACGTCGACACGGGTGCCCTGCGCGGCACGCTGATGGTCCAGGGTACGACTTCCGACGCCGGCAAGAGCACGATCGTCGCGGGCCTGTGCCGCGTGCTGGCCCGCGCCGGCACGCGCGTGGTGCCCTTCAAGCCGCAAAACATGGCGCTGAACAGCGCCGTGACGGCCGACGGCGGCGAGATCGGCCGCGCCCAGGCGCTGCAGGCGCTGGCTGCGCGACTGGCCCCGCATACCGACATGAATCCGGTATTGCTCAAGCCTAGCAGCGATACCGGCGCGCAAATCATCATCCACGGCCGGGCGCGGCTCGACCTGGACGCGCGCGCCTATCACGCGTACAAGCCCGAGGCGATGAAGGCTGTGCTGGCTTCCCACACGCGCCTGACGCAGGCCTATGACGTGGTCGTGGTGGAGGGCGCCGGCAGCCCGGCCGAGATCAACCTGCGTGACCGCGATATCGCCAACATGGGGTTTGCGGAGCGCGTCGATTGCCCGGTCGTGCTGGTGGCCGACATCGACCGCGGCGGAGTCTTCGCGCACCTGGTGGGCACGCTGGACTGCCTGTCGGACAGCGAGCGCGCGCGCGTCACCGGCTTCATCATCAACCGCTTCCGCGGCGATATCGGCCTGCTGGAGCCCGGGCTGGACTGGCTGGAGGCGCGCACCGGCAAGCCGGTATTCGGCGTGTTGCCCTACCTGCACGGCCTGCATCTCGATGCGGAAGACGCCATCATCGGCACGCAGTCGGCCAAGCAGGGCGCGACGGATACGTTGCTGCGCGTGATCGTGCCGGTGCTGCCGCGCATCTCGAACCATACCGATTTCGATGCGCTGCGCGCGCACCCGCAGGTGGACCTGCGCTTCATCGGGCCGGGCATGCCGGTGCCGCCCGCGGATCTCGTGATCCTGCCCGGCAGCAAGAGCGTGCGTGCCGACCTGGACTTCCTGCGTGTCAACGGCTGGGAGCCCGCGCTGCGGCGGCACCTGCGCTATGGCGGCAAGGTAATCGGAATCTGCGGCGGCATGCAGATGCTGGGCCGGCAGATCCATGATCCCGCCGGGCAAGAAGGGCCGGCCGGCAGCAGCGCTGGCTTTGGCTGGCTCGACTACGAGACGACGCTCGCGCCGCACAAGCAGCTGCGCCATGTCAGCGGCCGGCTGTCAGGCGCGCAGGCGGCAGTCAGCGGCTACGAAATCCACATGGGAGTGAGTACCGGCGCCGGACTCGATCACCCGGCACTGTGGCTCGATGAGGGCGACGGCAAGGCACGCCCCGATGGCGCCTGTTCCGAGGATGGCCAGGTGCTGGCGACCTACGTGCACGGCCTGTTCGACGAACCGGCGGCCTGCCAGGCGCTGCTGCGCTGGGCCGGGCTGGACGGCGCGCAGGGCGTCGACCTGGCGGCCTTGCGCGAAGCGTCGATCGAGCGGCTGGCCGACAGCGTCGAAAGCCACCTCGACCTGCGAGCCATGTTCGCGCCGCTGCGCGGCTAACGGTTGTTCGGCGGGTAGGCAGGCCGCAGCGGGCTGCTGATACAATTGCGAATCTTTCCCATTTGCATCGCTGGCCTGGGCAGTGCGTCCTGCGCCATGCCCGCCGGCTTTCGCATTTCCTTCTGTCGCCCCATGGTCACTGGCCGCCTCCGCGTCGTCATCGTCAAGCTGCACCTGTATATCGGCCTGGTCTTCGGCCTGTTGTTTGTCCTCATGGGGCTCACGGGCACCACCATCGCGTGGCGCGACGAGCTGGATGCGTGGCTGAACCCTGACCTGCTCGTGGCATCCGCGCCAGTGCCGATGCCGGTGTCGCCGGATACGGTCCAGGCCGTCACCGAGCGGCTGTCCGTTCCCGGCTACGGCAGGCCCAACCTGCTGATGCTGCCGGTCGAGGAACATGGCGTCTTTATTGCCTGGTATCCAGTCAAGGGTCCCGATGGCGCGGTGCCGGGGCGTTCGCGCCAGGTCATGATCGATCCGGTCACGCTGCAGGTGAAGGGCGAGCGCGTGTGGGGCGAGCCCGGCCTGACGCGCCAGCAGCTGCTGCCCACGCTGTTCCACCTGCATCGCTACCTGCTCAGCGGCGACACCGGCAAGACCATAACGGGCGTGGCCGGCATGATGCTGCTGATTTCGGTGCTGCTCGGCATCGTGGCGTGGTGGCCGAAGCTGCGGCCGCGTTCGGTGCTGCAGGCGTTCCGCATCACGCACGGCGGCTCATGGTCGCGCTTCAACTATTCGCTGCATCGTGCGGGCGGCATCTTTGCGGCACCGGTGCTGGCGGTCATCGCCTTTTCGGGCTGGTACCTGAACCTGCCGAAATGGGTCACGCCGATCGTGTCCAGCGTGATGACCGTGACGCCGCCGGCCAGGCACGTGTCGGCGCCGGCCGAGCCCGGCGCGCCGCCGCTGGGCGCAGCGCAGATGATGGCGGCCGCCCAGGCGGAATACCCGAATGCCGCCGTGACCCGTATCAGCTTCCCGCGCAAGACGGGCGATGCCTACGAGGTGCGCCTGCGCCAGCCTGGCGAGGTGCGCCAGGACAGCGGCGCCACGCGCCTGTGGCTCGATGCCTATACGGGCCGGCGCCTCGGCGTGCGCGACCCCGCCGATGCGCCGGCCGGCGACACCTTCCTGAACTGGCTGTTCCCGCTGCATACCGGCGAGGCCTTCGGCATACCGGGCCGCATCTTCATTACCGTCTTCGGCCTGGCGCCGCTGACGTTCGCCGTCACGGGCGTGCTGATCTGGTGGAAGCGGCGGCGCGGGCACCAGCGCCATGTGGTCAAGGCCGGCCAGCGGGCGAAAGCGGTCCAGCCGAGGCATCAAGTCCCGGTGGCTGACTGAACGGTATGACCGCCAGCCAGTAGACATTGCGATTGCATTTACATGGCAATGCATTTGCATTACCATTGATGTATCCCTCGTTTCGTGACCGGAGACATTGTGCCCGCCACCCTCGAAGTCGAATCCACGTTGACCGACCGCTACCAGACTACGGTGCCGGAGACCGTCCGCCGCGCCCTTCGGCTTGGCAAGCGCGACAAGATCCACTACACCATCCGCCCCAGCGGCGAGGTGGTGCTGACCCGCGCCGAAGCTGCCGAGGGCGACGACCCGGTGATCAGCCGGTTTCTGGAATTCTTGGCACACGACATCGCCAGCCATCCTGAACGCCTGCAGGCCCTGGATGCTGGTCTCGTCCAACGGCTCGAGTCGCTGGTCGGTGGCGTTGAAGCCGATCTCGATGCAGCCCTGTCGGCAGACGATGAATGAGGGCGGGCAAGCCCGCACCTCTGGTCATTCATGGCTGGACGGTCTTCGCTCACCCGCTGTTCCTGGCGCAGCTTGAAGTGCTGGCGCAGCAGGTCGAGGCCTTCAAGCAGAAGGACCCGAGTGGATACGTAAAGAAGAACGCCAGCAAGCGACTGGCGGCGATCACCAAACTTGCGTTCGATATCATCCCGCAAGATCCATCGCGACCGGAGTACCGGCAAGGCAGCACCCTTGGCGACGATCACAAACACTGGTTCCGAGCGAAGTTCTTCCAGCAGTATCGGCTGTTCTTTCGCTACCACGTGTCTAGCAAGGTGATTGTGTTTGCGTGGGTAAATGACGAGGACACGAAGCGCGCCTACGAGAGCAGCGACGACGCCTACCGGGTTTTCCGCAAGATGCTGGAAAGGGGCCAGCCTCCAGATGACTGGAACCAGTTGCTGGCCGAGGCTCGTGCCGAGGGACAACGCCTACAACCAATCGCCGCTGTCATCGCCCCGTAAGGCCTGGTTTGTGGCGGCGCTGGCGCGCTGCGCTCAGATCTCCAGATTATCGATCAACCGCGTAGCACCCAGCTTGGCCGCTGTCAGCACCACCAGCGGCTCGCCGGCGGCGAATTCCTCGGGCGTCGGCGCCTGCAGGTTGCTGCGCTTGCGGATGGCCACGTAGTCGGGCTTCCAGCCGCGCTGCGCCAGCGTGTCGCACGCGTTGGCCTCGACCGTGGTCAGAGCGGTGGCGGCGCGGTCGCTACCCAGCACGGTGTCGCGCACATCATGCAGCGTGCGGTAAAGCATCGGCGCCTCGGCGCGCTCGGCTTCGGTCAGGTAGCGGTTGCGCGACGACAGCGCCAGACCGTCGTCGGCGCGCACGGTTTCCGCCGGCACGATCTCGATCGGCAGCGCGAACTGCTGGACCATGCGGCGCACGATCATCAGCTGCTGGTAATCCTTCTTGCCGAACACTGCCACGCGCGGCTGCGCGCACGTGAACAGCTTCATCACCACGGTGCAGACACCCTTGAAGAAGCCCGGGCGGAACTCGCCTTCCAGGATGTCGCCGAGGTCGTGCGGCGGATCGATGCGGTACTCCTGCGGCTCCGGGTACATGTCGCGCTCGGTCGGCGCGAACAGCACGTACACGCCTTCCTTCTGCAGCTTTTCGATATCGTCCTGCAGCGTGCGCGGGTACTTGTCGAAGTCCTCGTTCGGGCCGAACTGCAGGCGGTTGACGAAGATGGACGCCACCACCGGGTCGCCGTGCTGGCGCGCCAGCCGCATCAGCGACAGGTGGCCTTCGTGCAGGTTGCCCATGGTGGGGACGAATGCGGCCCGGTTCTGCCCGCGCAACTGGTCACGCAGCTCGTGGATGGAGGAAATGACTTTCATGAACGTGGTGTGCTGTCGTGGTATGGGTGACCCTGGCGCCTTCTGGCGGGCGCCCCGACATGCCCGGTGCACCTTTTTACGGACGCTTCCCGGGTTGTCGGCGGATTGTAGAACATGTAGCCACGCGCCGGGCGCGGCGCGACGGGAGGTCAGGCGGGGGTGTACGCCAATCGCACATAAATTGGCGCGAATGGCTCGGGCTGCGTGATCTCCACCAGGGACTCGCGCGCGAGTTCCAGCATGGCGATGAAGTTCACCACCACCACCGGCACGCCCTTGCCCGAGCGGATTGCATCTTCGAACAGCTCGGTGAACTCCATGAAGCGTGCATGCTGCAGCCGGCGCAGGATCTGGCTCATGTGCTCGCGCACCGACAATTCCTCGCGCGAGATCTTGTGGTGCTGGTTGAGCTTGGCGCGCTTGAGCACATCGGCCCAGGCCGATTGCAGGTCGATGGTTTCCACGTCCGGGAAACGCGGCGCCAGGCTCTGCTCGATATAGACCTGCGAGCGCAGGAAGTCGCGGCCCAGCTGCGGCACGGTATCCAGGCGCTGCGCGGCCAGCTTCATCTGCTCGTATTCGAGCAGCCGGCGCACCAGCTCGGCGCGCGGATCCTCGGCATCCTCGTCGCTGTCGGCCTTCTTGACCGGCAGCAGCATGCGCGACTTGATCTCGATAAGCATGGCCGCCATCAGCAGGTACTCGGCCGCCAGTTCAAGGTTGGTCTTGCGGATCTGCTCGATGTACGACAGGTACTGGCGCGTGACCTGCGACATCGGGATGTCCAGGACGTTGAAGTTCTGCTTGCGGATCAGGTACAGCAGCAGGTCCAGCGGACCCTCGAACGCTTCCAGGAAGATCTCGAGCGCGTCCGGCGGGATATAGAGGTCCTGCGGCAGCTTGAACAGCGGCTCGCCGTACAGGCGCGCGAACGCCATGCCGTCGACCACCTCGGCCGGGCTGCCCGATTGCGCTGGCGGCCCCGCAGGCAGTTCCACGGCAGGCTTCAGATTGTCCT
Organism: Cupriavidus sp. C2SS-8b; assembly: GCF_057073745.1. Taxonomy (NCBI): domain Bacteria; kingdom Pseudomonadati; phylum Pseudomonadota; class Betaproteobacteria; order Burkholderiales; family Burkholderiaceae; genus Cupriavidus; species Cupriavidus sp. C2SS-8b. Next base: position 2,767,336 of record NZ_CP172716.1, on the reverse strand, counting down.
GATCGCTCTGGTTCATGGATGGCGCGCGGTAGCCGCGACGTCAGCGCGGATCAGTTGTCGAGCGAGTAGACGTAGGGCTTTTGCGACACACGCGAGGCTTCGGCGCGGGCGCGTTCCTCGAGGTCGATCGGTTCCTTGTCCCACAGCAGGGCGCGGCCTTCGCGCTGCTCGGTTTCGAGGGCGGGACGTTCCTGCTTCAGCGACTTCAGGAACTGGGTGATTTCCGATTCGTACATGGCCATGGTGGGATTTTGGTAATGCGCCGCCAAGGCGGCTTGAAAGGTACGGTGCGGCAGGATTTTACAGTATCCGGCCCCTGAAACGGCCCGTTCCCCGGGTATGGCGTGCCAGACGCGTTGCGTTGTGGCGGTCCATGCTTACGGCCGCGGGCGGGGGTGTGGTCAAATACCGACTTCGTGTACTGCGCACATGCGCCATTCCCGCACGTCGGAGCCACACCAGCGAATGAGGACCGAATCGGCCTGCATGGCGGCCACCCCTGACCGGAACACCGGGCCGGACGCGCGGCCGCGGATCCCCTCGTCCCTGCGGCGGCTGCTCCTGTCCGTGCTGGCGGCCGCGTGGCTGCTGCCGGCGCACGCGACCTACAAAGTGGAGATCGAGGCGCCGAAGCCCTTGCGCGAGATCCTGGAAAACCACCTCGACCTGTCCCGCTACAAGGACCGCACCGACCTGTCGCCCGACCAGTTCGACTATATGGTGGAGACCGTGGGCGAGCAGGTGCGTCAGTTCGCCTCGACCGAAGGGTATTTCGATCCCGTCACCACAACGCGCCTGGAGGGCGAGGGCGACAAGCGCACGGTGCATGTGATGGTCGACCCCGGCGCGCGCACGCTGATCCGCAACGTCGATATCAAGGTGGAAGGGCCGGCGGCGACCCGTTCGCCCGAGCAGGTGGCCGAGGTGCAGAAGAAATGGGACCTGCCCGTCGGCAAGCCATTCCGGCAGGAAGACTGGGACAAGGCCAAGGAAGATGCGCTGGTGACGCTGCAGAGCCGGAATTACTACGGGGCGCGGCTGGCCCAGTCCCAGGCGCGCATCGAACCCGATGAACTGCGCGCCGAATTGTCCGCAAGCTATGACAGCGGGCCGGCGTACCTGCTCGGGCCGTTGCACGTCAGCGGCACGCGCCGCTATCCCGAGCAGATCATCTACAACGTGAATCCGCTCAACGAAGGCGAGCCCTATCGCGTCGAGCGGTTGCTGGAATTGCAGCGCGCCATCCAGAACCAGCCCTATTTCTCGAACGTCCAGGTCGAACTGGTGCCGCCGGCCGGGCAGGCGGCCAATCCGCCCGACGGCGTGATCACCGCGCCGGTCGAGGTCAAGGTCCGCGAGTATCCCGAGCACCGGCTCAACACCGGTGTCGGCTTCACCACCGATACCGGCGCGCAGGTGGAAGGCCGCTATTCCTACTACAACCTGTTCAACCGCGCCTGGGTGTTCGATTCCCAGGCCCGCATCGAGCAGAAGCGCTCGTACCTGTTTGCGGAAACCGCCATGCCGCCGGACCGCAGCACGTTCCGCAACAGCCTGTACGGCAGCTACGAACGCACCATCGACCTGGAGAACACCGACACCACGAGCTGGCGCGCGGGCCTGAAGCGTTCGCGCTCGCGCGAGAAGTACGACATCACGATGTCGCTGGACTTCTACTACGACAACCTGCTGCCGCAGGGCCAGCCCGCGCAGATCAGCAAGGCGCTGGTGCCGGCCTTCGCGTGGACGCGGCGCGACGTGGACAATCCGGTCTTTCCGCGGCGTGGCAACGTGATCAGTACCCAGCTCGGCGTGGCGGCCAAGGGTCTGCTCAGCGATGCGACCTTCTTCCGCATGTACGGGCGCATCCGCCAGTACGTGCCGGTGGGCAACCGCGACCTGTTCATCGCGCGGCTGGAACTGGGCGCCAACCTTACCAGCGCCGATTCCAGCAAGATCCCGGCCACGCTGCGTTTCCGCGCGGGCGGTACCGATTCGGTGCGCGGGTATAGCTACCAGTCGATCGGCACGGCAAGCGGTTCCAGCGTGCTGCCGGCCAAGTACCTCGCCACGACGGGGCTCGAGTACCAGTACTGGTTCAAGCCCGACTGGGGCATGGCGGTGTTCTGGGACGCCGGCACGGCCGCCGACGCGCTCAACGACGTGAAAATCTACAATGGCGTGGGCGTTGGCGCGCGCTGGCGCAGCCCGGTGGGGCCGGTGCAGCTCGATATCGGCTACGGCATCCAGAAGCAGCAGTTCCGTCCGCACATCTCGCTCGGGGTGGCGTTCTGATGGCCCTGGTCGACATGCCCTCCGTACCGGGCCGCGGCGACGACGCGCCGCCGCCTGACCTGCCGCCGTCCCGCCGCCGGCGTTTCGGACGGGTGCTGGCGTGGATCGCCGCGGGCCTGCTGGCCTTGCTGGTCGTGCTGGCGGCCGCAGGCGTGCTGGCACTGCGTTCGGAGACCGGCACGCGGCACCTGTGGACGCTGGCCACGCGGCTGTCGGCCGGAATGCTGGCTGGCAAGTACGAAGGCGGCACACTGTTCCAGGGCCTGAGGCTGCGCGACGTAGTGTTCGCGAGCGGTGCCACGCACGTGACGGTCGACCGGATCGACAGCAGCTGGAACATGGCGTGGTCGCCGCGGCGCTGGCACGTGGCGTGGCTGCGCATCGGCAAGGTGGACGTGCAGCTTGGCCCCTCCACGCCGAGCACGACGCCGGCCACGATGCCGACGTCACTCGAACTGCCGCTGGCCATCGATATCGACGTACTGACGCTGGAGCGGCTGTCGCTGCGTACCGGTCCGGCGGCGACGGCGGAGCCGATGATTTTCTCGGGGCTGGCCGGCGCGCTGCATTCCGACGGGCTGCGGCACCGCCTCAGTGTCGACCGTCTCGAGACACCGTATGGCAAGCTGGCCGCCAACGCGCAGATCGCGGCCCAGGCCCCGTTCGCGCTGAACGTGCAGGCCTTGCTGCAGGCTAGCTGGCAAAAGGAGGACTTCACGGTCAGCGCCACCGCGCAGGGTTCCCTGGAAGCGTTGCGGGCCGAGCTGGAGGCCAACGGCGAGCGCATCCGCGCGCGCGCCAGCGCCGACGTAACACCCTACGGCAAGGTGCCCTTCACGCACCTGCTGGCCGATGGCGAGCGCATCAACCCGCGGCTGTTCAGTCCGTCGGCGCCGCAGGCTAACCTGAGCGTCCATGCCGAACTGCGTCCCGTCGACGCCGCGGGGGCGCCTACGAAGCTGCCGGCGCCGGCGTCGGGCCCCGCAGCGCCGACCCCTGCGGCGGCGCCACTCACGGTCGCCGGCGACATCGTCGTGCGCAACCTGGAAGCGGGCCGCATCGATGCCGGCAGACTGCCGGTGCAGTCGGTGCAGGCCCATGTGCAGCTCAACGAGAAGGCGCAGGCCTTGCGCGATCTGCGCATCGCGCTGACGGGCAAGGCCGAGATCACGGGCAGCGGCTCGCTGCAGGACGGCCGCGGGGCTTTTGACCTGGACGTGCATCACCTCAATCCCGCCGCGCTGCACGGCTCGCTGAACGAAGCCAGCCTGTCCGGCCCGCTGGCCGTGCGCCTGGAGCCGGGCCGCCAGAGCGTGGCGCTGGATCTCAGTGGCGGCGAACTCAAGGTCTTTGCCGATGCCAGCATGGACGAGAACACGCTAACGCTGTCGGCGTTGCGCGCGACGCTGGGCGCGGGCACGCTCACGGCCGACGGCAAGCTCGGCCTGAAGGATCAGCAGGCGTTCGAGTTCAAGGGCAAGCTGGCGGCGTTTGATCCGGCGCGGCTGGCCAAGGTCGCCAGCGGCCGCATCAACGCGGACTTCAGCACCACCGGCACGCTGGCCAACGAGATTCGCGCCGCGGTGGATTTCACCGTGCGCGAAAGCGAGTACGCCGGCCTGCCGATGACCGGCGCGGGCAAGATCCGGCTGGCGGGCGAGCGGCTGCTGCCAAGCGAAGCCTCGCTCAGCATGGCGGGCAACCAGGTCGACCTGCGCGGCAGCTTTGGCGCGCGCGGCGACCGCCTGCATGTGGCCGTGGACGCGCCGCAGCTGGATCGGCTGAAGTTCGGCGTGGCGGGCAAGCTCAAGCTTGATGCGGACGTGAGCGGGACGATCAAGCGGCCCGAGGTCGGGGGCGACTACAGTGCGCAGGCGCTGACGTTCGGACCGCACAGCGTGGCGACGGCCAGCGGCCACGCCGAAGTGCGCGGCGGGATCGACGGCACGCTGTCGGTCCAGCTTGCGGCGCGCGGCTACAAGGGGCCGCAGGCGAGCCTGAGCACGCTCGACGCCACGCTCAACGGCACGCAGGCCAGCCACGTTTTCGATGCCAAGGCTGCGGGCACGCTGCACCAGCGGCCGCTGCAGCTGGCGTTGTCGGGGCAGGGCGCATGGAAGGGGCCGAAGGACGGCTGGCAAGGCACCATTCGCACATTGGAGGAACGCAGCACGGTCAACGTAAAGCTGGCCGCGCCGACACAGCTGATGGTGGCCGACCAGCGGCTTAAGCTTGGCGCCACGCGCCTGCTGTTCGACCGCGCCGTGCTGCAGATCGACAGCCTGGACTGGGACCACGGCCGAATCCGCACGCAGGGCCATCTGGATGGCGTGCAGGTCGGCAATGTGCTGGCGCTGGTCGAAACCGTGACAGGCGAGAAGCCGCCGCTGCGTTCGGACCTTGTGCTCGATGGCCGCTGGAACCTGACGCTCGCGGAAACCGCCGCGGGGTTTGCCGAGATGCGCCGCCGCAGCGGCGACGTGTCCGTCAACGCCGGGCGCGGCTTCACCACGCTGGGCCTGGGGGAGACCTCGCTGCGCGCGGACATCGCCGGCAATCGCATCACGCTGCGCGGCGGCACCGTGGCCGAGCGCATCGGCAAGGTTGCCGTCGATGTGTCGGCAGGACTGGTGCCGGACCAGGGCTTGCTCAGCGTGGGGCCGGCCTCGACGCTGGGCGGCACGGTGCAGGTCGACGTGCCTCGTCTGAAGTCGCTGGAAGCGCTGAGCGGGCCGCAGTATGCCTTCGAAGGGAAGCTGGCGGCAGCGCTGCGGCTTTCCGGCAGCGTCGGCGCGCCGGTGTTCACGGGCACGGTCGATGGCGACAGTATTGCCCTGACGATGTATGACCTGGGCATTCGCCTGACCGACGGCATCGTGCGCATCGCGCTGGACCAGAACACTGTCGAGTTGAAGCAGGTCGAGTTCCGCGGCGGCGACGGTAAGGTCACCGCCACGGGCAACGTCAAGCTGGGCGAGGCCGATCCGAACCTGACGGCCAGGATCGTTGCCGACAAGCTGCAGTTGTTCGCGAGCCCTGAACGCACGCTGATCCTGTCGGGCAATGCGACCATCGGCAACGAGAACCGGCAGATGGCGATTCGCGGCAAGTTCCGCGTCGACCGCGGCCTGTTCGACCTGCCGAAGGCCGGCGCCCCGGTGCTCGGCGACGACGTCGTGGTCGTGCGCCGCAAGGATCAGCGCGAGCTGAAAACGGCAGCCACGCCGGCGCCGGAAGCCAAGCCCGCGAGCAAGTTCAGCCCGCTGATCGAGGTCGCCGTGGATCTCGGCAATGACTTCCGGTTCCGTGGCGCTGGCGCCGATCTCAAGCTGGCCGGGCAGATGACGGTGCTCAGCGAGCCGCTCTCGCCGATGAAGGCCACGGGCACAGTGCGCGTGACCGAGGGCACCTACGAGGCCTTCGGCCGCAAGCTGAACATCGAACGCGGTACCATCAACTTCAACGGCCCGATCGACAATCCGAACATGTATATCCGCGCGATGCGCCGCGGCCAGGAAGTCGAGGCCGGCGTGGAGGTCACCGGCACGGTGCGGCTGCCGCGCGTGCGGCTGGTGTCCGAGCCCAATGTGCCGGAGGAAGACAAGCTGTCGTGGCTGATGTTCGGCTATGGTGCGGACAGCGCCGCGGCGGGCCAGCAGAAGCAGCTCGGCGGTGCGGCGCTGGGTGGCGCCGCGCTCGGCATGCTTGGCGGCAAGGCGGGGAAGGGCGTCGTGCAGCATTTCGGGCTCGACGAGTTCTCGATCGGTCCGTCGACCGCCGGCCTGAACGACCAGCAGGTGGTGAGCGTGGGCAAGGCCGTGACCGACAAGCTCGCGGTCGGTTACGAGCAGAGCCTGACGTCGGCGTCCAACGTGGTCAAGCTGACCTGGGCGTTTTCGCGGCGCTGGTCGCTGATCGCCAAGGGCGGATCCATCAACGGCCTGTCGGTCTTGTTCAACCGCCGCTTCGACAACTGGGGCGTCCTGTTCTCGGGGGCGTCGAATCGCAGCGGCACCAGAAGGAGCCAGGAGGATGGCAACACGGAATCCGATCTCGAAGGCGCGGCACAGGCCGCATCGGCTGCTGTCGCCGAGCCGGTCAAGCGTTGACCGTTACCCGCCAACTTATGCGTCGCCGCGACGCCTTGCCGCCATGGGACTGTTCGCTTCCTTGCTTGCGTTGTTTGGCTGTGACCAGCGGAAGGTCGATGAAGTCATGAAGAAGGCCGGCGATACCGCGCGCGCGACGTGGAACTCGGTCAAGCCGGACAGCGAACTGTTCAAGGGCATCGCGCCGGGGCAGTCCACCGAGGCTGACGTGCTGCGCCAGGCCGGCAAGCCGGAGACCACGTGGGAGGAGGAGAACGGTGCGCGGCGGCTGGAATACCCGCGCGGACCGGAGGGCGCCACCACGTGGATGGTGACGATCGATGCCGACGGCAAGGTCGGACGCATCGAGCAGGTCCTGACCGCGGAAAATTTCGCGCGCGTGCGGCCCGGGATGAACCAGGACCAAGTCCGGCGCATGCTGGGCAAGCCGACCAAGGTCGAGAAGTTTGCGTTGAAGAAGGAGGAGGTGTGGGGCTACCGGTGGTGGGAATCCTCGCAGGAGAAGGCGTTCTTCAATGTGCACTTCAATCCTGACGGTGTGGTTACGACGACGTCGCGCAGCGATGATCCGTCTCGGATGGGTGGAGGATGATTGTCCTGGCAAGCACGATATCCGTCGGACAGCCAAATAAAAAAAGCCGCCCGCAGGCGGCCCGGTGTGCGAGAGAGCGTCTTACTGCTCCAGCTTGATGTTCTGCACCTTAACAAGATTCTTCATCTTGTCGAACTCCTTCTTGATCTCCGCCGCGTGCTGCGCAGGCGAATTACCGGAAGGCTCCGCACCCGCGGCGCGCAAACGCTCCTGGAAACCCTTGTCCTGCAAGGCCTTGACGGCGGCTTCGTTCAGCTTCTTGATGACGTCGTCAGGCGTCCCGGCCGGGGCCACCAGGCCATACCAGGCCGGATCGTTAGGCTCCTTCAGCCCCATCTCTCCGAAGGTCGGCACGTCGGGCAGCGAATCCAGCCGCTTGTTCCATGCCACCACGATCGGACGCAGCTTGCCGGCCTTGATGTAGGGCATCGACGACGGCAGGTTGTCCACCATGATCGGCACCTGGCCGGCCAGCACGTCGTTCAGCGCCGGGCCCGCGCCGCGGTACGGGATATGCACCATGAAGGTCTTGGTCGAGACCTTGAACTGCTCGCCCAGCATATGGCCGAACGCACAGGTGCCGGACGTCGCGAACGAGTACTTGCCCGGGTTGGCTTTCAGCACGGCCAGGAATTCCTTGTAATTCTTGGCCGGGAAGCTCGGGTTCACCGCAATCACGTTGGCCACGTTGGCCAGGTTCGTGATGGGCTTGAAGTCCTTGATCGGGTCGTACGAGAGTTTGGGATTGCAGGCCGGGTTCACGGCCATGGTCGACACCGTGGAGATGCCGATGGTGTAGCCGTCCGGCGCTGCCTTGGCGATGGCGTCGGCGCCGATCGAGCCGCCGCCGCCGGCGCGGTTCTCGACCACGACCGGCTGGCCCAGGATGCGGCTCATCTGGTCGGCGGCGCCGCGGCCGACGATGTCGGTGGTGCCGCCCGGCGCGAACGGAATGATCAGGCGGATCGGCTTGGTCGGAAAGCTCTGCGCGTGCGCGACCGATGCCGCGGTGGCCAGGGCCAGGGTCAAAGCGATTTTGCCAGCTTGCATGAGATCAGGTCTCCCGTCAGGAAAGTCCGGGCGGGGGTGATGCCCGGAAGAAAACGCCGCCGCCGCGCCGCAGGTGGCGGCACGGCTGGCGGCAACATCATGACCGGCGGCCTCAGCCGCCCAGCAGGCCGCGCTTGACGTCCCGGTCGACGGGGTGTTCGCCAAGGAAGACGCGCAGCACGGCCTGGTAGAAGTCCTCGCCGGGAATCGGGCGGCCGCGCGGGGTGCCGTTGATGGCGACCACGGTACCGGCGTCCGGCGAAAAATCGAGGTTGATCACGTCGCCCCTGCGGGCGGTTCCGACCTGGTCGATGGTGCGTTCGAACTGGACCAGCCGGGCCGACAGCATCTGCATCTGCAGCTCGCTGTGGTTCTCGCGCATGCCTTTCTGCATCGCCCTGGCGAATACGTTGGGATCGACTTCGCGGAGCATGCGGAACTGCAGCCGCTTCGTGCCGGACGTGCCGAGCACCACGGTGGCGTTGCGCGCCTTCTCGGGCAGGTACAGCGCCGCCACGTAGCCCTTGAGCAGCAGGCCCGAGCGCAGCGCGGTGCCGTTGAGCTGCAATTCCTTGCCGGCCACGCGCGCGGCATCGTCAAAGCGCAGACCCTCGTATTCCGTCGCCCCGGCGGCCGCCGGCAATACGGCAAGCGCCAGGCCGGCGGCGAGCGCGGCCAGCACGCGGCGCGCGGTCGGGCGGGAGGGTGAAAACAGGCGCGGGGCAATCCATTGGCCCGGCGATGGCGGATGACGGCGGTGCAGCATAAGGGGTCAGGCGTACAACTTGGTATGCCATGCTGGCCCATTTCTGGAAAAATACCAATCCGGATCTGCCCTAGTCTGCACATTCCGCGATTTCCCCCGCTGCATCGACCCCCTCGCCTCGATAACAACGAAAACGCTCACGAGATGTCTTCCGCTCTCCTGCTGGTCCCGGACTTCAGCCTGATCCTGATCGGCTGGCTGCTGGTTCGCTATTCACCGTTCGACCGTGCCTTCTGGAGCGGCGTGGAACGCCTGGTCTACTTCGTGCTGTTTCCGGCGCTGCTGCTGCAGTCGACCAACAGCGCGGTGTTCGATTTTTCCTCGACCTCGGCCATGCTCGGCCTCGCGCTGGGGGTCATGGCCTTCGGCATGGTCGCCGGATACGCCGTCAAATGGGTGCTGCGACCCGATGCCGTGGACTTTGCTTCGGGCCTGCAGACGGCGTTTCGCTTCAATTCCTATATCGGCCTGGCACTGGCCTCGCGCATCGGCGGCAGCGAGGGCCTGGCCATGATGGCGGTGATCGTGGGCTGCACGGTGCCGCTGTGCAACGTGGCGGCGGTATGGGCGCTGGCGCGGCATGGCGAGACGCGGCTGTGGCGCGAGCTGGTGCGCAATCCGCTGATCCTGGCCACGGCCGGCGGGCTGCTGACCAACCTGCTGGGCCTGCATGCGCCCGAGGTCCTGGCCATGACGCTGAACCGGCTCGGCTCGGCATCGACGGCGCTCGGCCTGATGACGGTGGGCGCGGGGCTGCAGATGAGCGGCGCGACCGGCACGGTCGGCCCGGTCGCGTGGTGGTCCGGCGTGAAGCTGCTGGGGATGCCCTGCGTGGCCTGGCTGGCGGGCCGGCTGTTGCCGCTGACGGAGCTGCAATACCAGATCGTGGTGCTGTATGCCTCGCTGCCGACGGCGTCGAGCGCCTATATCCTGGCGGCGCGCATGGGCGGCAACGGACCGATGGTGGCAGCGACCATCTCCGTGATGACGGTGGCCGCGATCCTCACCACGCCGATCTGGCTCGCGCTGGTCAGCTGACAGCCTGGTCCTGCGCGAGTGCCCAGTCGATGTGCTCGCGCACGAGCGGCGTGGCGTCTTCGCGGCGGCTTTCCAGGGCGCCGCGGATCCGCGCGGCCAGCGCGTGGTCTTGCGGGCGCTGGCCGGACGCCGCGGCGCGCAGGCCGTTGCCGAGTCCCACCGCCAGGTTGCGCAGCCAGCGTTCATGGCCGATGCGGCGGATCGGGCTGCCTTCCAGGCGCCGGTTGAACTCGGCCTCGGTCCACAGGAACAGCTCGACCATGTCCGCGGCATCGAAGCCGTTGCGCACCTCGAAGTCGGGCAGCGTGGCCCGGTGCGCGAACTTGTTCCACGGGCAGGCCAGCTGGCAGTCGTCGCAGCCGTAGACGCGGTTGCCCATGGGCGCGCGAAACTGCTCGGGGATCGGCCCCTTGTGCTCGATGGTCAGGTAAGAAATACAACGGCGCGCGTCGAGCTTGTAGGGCCCGAGGATCGCGCGCGTGGGGCAGATGTCGATGCAGCGATGGCAGTTGCCGCAGTGCGAGGCTTCGGGCGGGTCCGCCGGCAGCGGGACGTCGACCAGGATCTCGCCGAGGAAGAACATCGAGCCGCCGTCGCGGTCGAGCAGCAGCGTGTGCTTGCCGCGCCAGCCCAGGCCGCCCTGGCTGGCCAGCGCCACTTCCATCACGGGCGCCGAATCGGTGAACACGCGGTAGCCGAACGGGCCGATGGCGGCTTCGATGCGGCTTGCGAGTTGCTGCAGCCGGTTGCGCAGCACCTTGTGGTAGTCCCGGCCACGCGCATAGAGCGAGAGCACGGCGGTGGCGGGGTCGTCGAGCCGTGCCAGTTCATGCCGGCGCCAGTCCGGCGCAGCGGTGGCCGGCAGGTAGGGCATGCGGGCCACGATGGCGCGTACCGTGCCGGGCACCAGTTCGGCGGGACGGGCGCGCCGCGGGCCATGGTTGGCCATATAATCCATGTCGCCGTGGTAACCCTTGGCCAGCCATGCCATCAGACCTGGCTCGGCATGGCTGAGATCGACATCCGCGATGCGTACCGAGGCAAAGCCCAGCTCGGCACCCCAGTCCCGGATCGATCGCACGAGCGCCTCCAGGCTGCCCTGGTCCGCTGCATCGGCAGCGGCCTCGGGCCGCGGAGTGGGGGCGCCTGGCGCTTCGGATGCTCGGTCGGTCATCCCTGAATTGTACGCAATGCCCCTGCTTGAAGAACGTTCCCTGACGCTGCCCGACGAAGCCGCCACCGCGCGCTTCGGTGCGGCGCTCGCCGGCGTGGTCAGCGCCTTGCCGCCCACCACCGTGCATGTGCAGCTCTCGGGCGATCTTGGCGCGGGCAAGACCACGTTGTCGCGCGCCATCCTGCGCGCGCTCGGGCATGCCGGCAAGGTCCGCAGCCCGACCTACACGCTGTGCGAGCCCTACGACGTGGCGCGCGCCGACGGCTCGCCGCTGACGGTCTACCATTTCGACCTGTACCGTTTCGCCGATCCGGAGGAATGGATCGACGCAGGTTTCCGCGACTGCTTTGCCGAGCCCGCCTTCAATCTCGTGGAGTGGCCGGAGAAGGCCGGACGCCTGCTTGGGGAACCGGACCTGCACGTGTTGCTCCAATCGGACATCTCCGCGGACGATATGGCGGATATGGCCGGCCAGCGGCGGATTGCGACGCTGCGCGCCTATACTCCCACTGGAATTACCTTGCTGAACGCATGCTGATCAAGCGACTCGCCACCGACCGACCCGATGGACCCGACGGACTGCTGCAGGCCCGCCGCAAATGGATGGCGCAGTGCCTGAAGCTGGGTGCCGGTACGGCCGTGCTGACACTGGCCGGACCGCAACTGGCCTTTGGCGCCGGCATCGTCGCCGTGCGCGTCTGGCCGGCGGAAGACTACACGCGCGTCACGATTGAATCCGATACGCCGCTGGCGGCCGTGCACCAGATGCTCCACGACCCGGACCGCCTCGTGGTGGATATCGACGGCCTTGACCTCTCGCCCACGCTGCGCGAGCTGGTGGCCAAGATCACGTCGAACGATCCCTATATCCAGACCGTGCGCGTCGGCCAGAACCGGCCGCGCGTGGTGCGCATGGTGTTCGACCTGAAGGAGAACGTCGCGCCGCAGGTGTTCACGCTGGCGCCGATCGGCAGCTACAAGAACCGGCTGGTGTTCGACCTGTATCCGGTGAACCCGCCCGATCCGCTGTGGAAGCTGGTGCGCGACACCGAGGAAAAGCAGCGCCGCTTCGCCAACAGCGCGCCGCCGCCGGGTTCCGACGGCATCGCCGGGGCCCCGGCAGGCGCGGAAGAAGACGCCATCGGCGCGCTTGTGCGCAAGTTTGATGAAAAGGGCGACGTGCCCGCGACCACGGCGCCGCCACCGGCCATTGCAGCGGTCAAGCCGCCGAAGCCTTCGGTGCCCGTGGTGCCCAGGCCGAACGCGCCGGTGGTCCCGCCCGTCGCGCAGGGCGATCCCACTGCCGAGCGCCCGTTCAAGATGCGCCGCCTGCTGACGGTGGCGATCGATCCCGGCCATGGCGGCGAAGATCCGGGTGCCATCGGTGCCTCGGGCTCGCGCGAGAAGGACGTGGTGCTGCAGATCGCGCACCGGCTGCGCGCCAAGATCGATTCGCAGCCCAATATGCGCGCGATGATGACGCGCGACGCCGATTTCTTCGTGCCGCTGAACGTGCGTGTGCAGAAGGCGCGCCGCGTGCAGGCCGACCTGTTCGTGTCGATCCACGCCGATGCCTTCCTGTCGCCGGAAGCGAAGGGCGCCTCGGTGTTCGCGCTGTCGGAGCGCGGTGCGTCCAGCACGGCCGCGCGCTGGCTGGCCAACAAGGAAAACGCCTCTGATTTGATTGGCGGCGCCAACCTGAACAAGGATGCACAGGTCGCGCGCGTGCTGCTGGACCTTTCGACCACGGCGCAGATCAACGACAGCCTGCAGGTCGGCAAGGCCGTGCTGCAGGAAATCGGCGGCATCAACCGGCTGCACAAGGGCAGTGTCGAACAGGCCGGGTTTGCGGTGCTGAAGGCGCCGGATATCCCGTCGATCCTGGTCGAGACGGCGTTTATCAGCAACCCCGAGGAAGAGCGCAAGCTCAATGACGACGCGCACCAGGAGCAGCTTGCGAATGCGATCCTGCGCGGGATTCGCAGCTACTTCGCGCGCAATCCGCCGTTGTCGAAGAATCCCTCGGTTTAGCGGGGCATAGGGCGCAGGGCGGAAAAGAAAAAAGGGGGATGCATTGCAATTGCATGCATCCCCCTTTTTTTGGGTTCTTCGCTGAATTGTGGGGACGGCGTTCCTCTTGCCTGCCGACTACTGAGCCGCGCAGCAGCCGAAGGCGATGATGCGATAACGGTGGCAGTGTCGGGCCACGGACAGTTTCGGGGCTGGTTCAATCATTGTTGGAGAGCCTGCATGCGGACGCGCACCACGCGGCAGGCAGCGGGGCAGACTCTGAAGCGAATACCCGTACGAAATTCTTCGCACGCTACGATCAATATTCGCCCGTTAGGGCAAGCGACGCGTTTCTTTGCTTACTTTCTTGTCGCTTGGACAAGAAAGTGAGTCGCCGGCTACGCCGGCGAAACAGCCGCGCCTGCCAAGCACGATGCCCCGCACTTCGCCGAAGAATGATTTCTTACCGGGCGGACCGCCAAGCTCAGGCCCGCGCCGTGCTCCCGTCCTCGATCAGCGCATCGCGATTCGCATAGCGCGCGGCAATGACCGAGCAAACGATCAGCTGCAACTGGTGATAGACCATCAGCGGCAGCACCAGCAGCCCCAGCGCCGGGTGGCCGGCGAACAGGATATTGGCCATCGGAATGCCATTGGCCAGGCTCTTCTTGGAGCCGCAGAACACCGCGGTGATCTCGTCCTCGACGCTGAAGTGCAGGCGGCGCGCAACGAAGGTTGTCGTGCCCAACACGACAAACAGCAGCACGGCGGCCAGCCCCATCACCGCGGCAATGGTCTGCCACTGGTAGTGGTGCCAGAGGCCTTGGGCGGTTGCGTCGCAGAACGACGAGTACACGATCAGCACGATCACGCCACGGTCGACCTTGCTGGTGATGTGCTTTTTCTTCGCCAGCCAGCTGCCGATCAGCGGGCGCATCAGCTGGCCCAGCGCGAACGGCAGCAGCAGCTGCAGCGCCACGCCGGTGAGCGCCTTGCCCAGCGGCATCGACGCGCCGCTGGCGCTGATCACCAGGCCCATCAGCAGCGGCGTCACGGCCATGCCGATCAGGCCCGAGATGGTGGCGTTGAAGATAGCGCCCGGCACATTGCCACGCGCCATCGACGTCATGGCCACCGACGACGATACCGTGGACGGCAGCGCGCAAAGATAGAACACGCCGAGCAGCAGGTCTGCCGGCAGCGAGTTGCGCAGCGACAACATCAGCAGCAGGCCGATCACCGGGAACACGACGTAGGTGAAGGCCTGCACGAACACGTGCAGGCGCCAGTGCCGCGCGCCCGCCACGAGCTTGTCGCGCGACAACGCCGCGCCATGCAGGAAGAACACGAGCGCCACGCCCACGCTCGTGACGGTGCCAAGGTGCAGCGGACCGCGGCTGCTGCCGAACTCGGGCGCAAGCAGGGCAATGCCGATGGCGGTCAGCATGATCAAGACGAAGCCGTCGATCAGGTCGTAGAGTTTCTTGAGCTTGGAAAGCATGCTGGACTTCTAAGGCGTCTAAGGGTTTAGCCTAGTATTGGACGACACCCGGGTCTAGAATGCAAATTCATTTATTGCATTCATTTATCTCGTCGTTGCATGAATTACACAATCCGGCAGCTGCGGGTGTTCCTGGCCGTGGCCGAGAAGGGCGGTTTCAGCCGGGCAGCGGACGCTGTGGGCCTGACACAGTCGGCCATCAGCCGAGGCGTGGCGGAGCTTGAAGAGTCACTTGGAGTGCGGCTGTTGGATCGCACCACGCGCGAGGTCGTCTTGACCCCAGCCGGCCATGCGCTCGCGCCCGCGCTCGAACGGTTGCTCGGCCAGCTTGACGACACGCTCGAAGACACCCGCCAGCTCGGCGAACACTATCGCGGCCGGGTAGTAATAGCCGGAGCCCCGACGATCTCGGCGCGGCTGATGCCGATGATTGTCTCCGCGTGCGCCGCGCAATACCCGGAAATCCGCCTGACCGTGCGTGACAACGTGCAGGCCGATGGCCTGGAGCAGGTGCGTGTCGGCGGCGTGGATTTCGGCGTGCTGATCGACCCGCTCGTGCATGAGGGACTGACCATCGAGCCGCTGGTGACCGATCCGTTCTGCTTCGTGTGCCGGCGCGACCATCCGCTCGCGCAGGAAAAAACGGTGCCATGGGCGGCGCTGGACGGCATGCGGCTGGTGCTGCTGGACTTTGCCTCCGGCAGCCGGCCGCTGATCGATCGCGTGTTCGGGCGGCACGGCATCGTGCCGCGGGTGATTCAGGAAATGGGGCACTCGGCGAGCGTGTTCGGCATGGTCGAGGCCGGCATCGGCGCGTCGGTGCTGCCGACCTACTCGCTGCCGCTGCCGGCAGCGTCGCCACTGGTATGGCGGCCGCTGGTGCCGCGCGAAGAACGCCGCATTGTCATGGTGCGGCGCGCGGATCGCTCGCTGTCGCCGGCCGCGGCGGCGGTATGGTCGCTGGTCCGGAATCTCGGCATCACGGCAGCCGGGCCGGAGCCGGAGGCCGCCGCCTGAGCGGCCTCGGGTCTTCAGCGTGACCGGGCGGTGACCATGACCGCTTCCAGGTCGAAGCTGCCGTCCGCCTGCACGCGATAGTGCTCGCGGACTTCGGCGGGCGCCAGCTGCCACAGGTGGCGGATGGCTTCGACCGCGACCGGCGCGGTGCGCATGCGCGTGACCCAGCTCTGGAACTCGATGCCGATGCGCCAGACCGGCGAGACGCCGATTTCATCGGCCGCGAAGCCCGCGGCCTCGAACATCGCGCGCCAGGCCGGGCCGGTGTAATCGCGCACGTGGGACGGATCGCGCAGCAATTCGACCGATTGCAGCCAGGTGTCGCGCAACGGATCCTCGGCACCGGCGATATCGATCAGCACCACCTTGCCACCCGGCTTGAGCACGCGGCGCATCTCGCGCAGCGCCGCCGGCACATTGCGCCAGTGATGGGCGCTCATGCGCGACACCACGGCGCAGAAGCTGCCGTCTTCGAACGGAAGCGTTTCCGCGGCGCCCTGGCGCGTCACGACGTTGGTAAGCCCGCGTTCGCGCGCGGCGCCTGCCACCACGTCGAGCATTTCCTGCGACAGGTCATACGCCGTGACCGTGCCGGCCACGGCCGCGGCGGCGAAGCTCGCGTGCCCGGCGCCGCAACCGAGGTCCAGCACCGTGCTGGATGCCCGCTTGTCGGCCGGGATCAGGTCCGCCAGTTCCTGCCGGAGTTGTTCCAGGTCTGCGCCCTGTGCGTGGACCGCACTGGTGAGGTAAGCGCTGGCGGTGGCGCCGAACTGGGCCGCGACGAGTTCCTGTTGTTGCATGACTGGCTCCTGGACCGGCTGCATGCCGGTCTTCTGGTGATCGGGGACTTGCCCGCGGTGCGGGTTCCGGACTACTGTAGGGCGATCGTTTTCCCGGTACAAGTCACCGTTTTATCCTGGTATAAGACGCACCAGCCTATGGTCGAATCTCTTTCAGATACCTTTGCACCGCCGGATCCTCCATCAGAGCCGGGCACGGCCGCGATGGTCACGCGCGAGGCGGTGCTCGGCGCCTTCCTGCGCGCGCACCGTGAACGGCTGGCGCCCGACGACGTGGGCCTGCCGCCCGGCCGGCGCCGCCGCACGCCGGGCCTGCGCCGCGAGGAAGTGGCCCAGCTGGCCGGACTGAGCGCCACGTGGGTGACCTGGCTGGAGCAGGGGCGCCCGGTCGCGTTGTCGGCGCGGGCGCTGGCCAGCCTGGCCACCGCGCTGCGCCTGTCGCGGGCGGAGCGCGCCTACCTGTTCGAACTGGCCGGGCGGCGCGATGCGCAGCAGGCCGGCACCGAGGCGGTTCCCCCGGCCGTCATGGCCAGCGTGCATGCCATCAACGGCCCGGCCTACCTGCTCGATCGCCAGTGGAACGCACTGGCGTGGAACGAGGCCGCGGCGCGGCTGTTCGTCGGCTGGCTCGATGCCGACCACCCCGAGCGTAATCTGCTGCGCGCGATGTTCCTGTCGGCCCCGCTGCAGGCGCTGGTCGAAGACTGGCCGCACCGTGCCGGCCGCCTGGTTGCGGAATTCCGCGCGCACAGCATCCGCCACGCGGACGATGCGCCCATGCGTGCGCTGATCGAGGGCCTGATGATGGAGAGTCCGGCCTTTCGCGCCGCCTGGCAGTCGCAGGACGTGGAAGACCGGGAAGGCGGACGCCGCGGCTTCCACCACCCGGCGCTCGGCGCGCTGCAGTTCGAGCAGCTCACGCTGTGGCCGGCGGCGGCGCCAGGACTGATGCTGGTGATGCTGCTTCCGGCCTGAGCCCTCGGCAGCCGGGGAGAGCGGACGCTACTTGGGCTGCATCCGGATCGCGCCGTCGAGGCGGATCACTTCGCCGTTGAGCATGGTGTTGCCGATGATGGCCTGGGCCAGCTTGGCGTACTCGGCCGGGCGGCCGAGGCGCGACGGGAACGGCACCATCTTGCCGAGCGCGTCCTGGACATCCTGCGGCATGCCCAGCAGCATCGGCGTCTCGAACAGACCTGGGGCGATCGTCACGCAGCGCACGCCGTCGCGCGACAGGTCGCGCGCGATGGCCAGCGTCATGCCGACCACGCCGCCCTTCGACGCCGCATAGGCGGCTTGCCCGATCTGGCCGTCGAACGCCGCCACCGAAGCGGTGTTGATGATCACGCCGCGCTCGCCTTCGGCATCGGGCGCGTTCTGCACCATGGCTGCCGCCGCCAGCCGGATCATGTTGAAGGTGCCGATCAGGTTGACGCGGATGGTCTTGTCGAAGGCATCGAGCGGATGCGGGCCGTTCTTGCCCACGGTCTTGCTGGCGACGGCGATGCCGGCGCAGTTCACCAGCCCCGCCACGCGGCCCAGCGCCTGCGCGGCGGCCACGACGGCCTGGCCATCGGCTTCGGACGCCACGTCGCACTTGACGAAGGTGCCGCCCAGCTCCTGCGCGAGCGCGGTGCCCGCGGCCTCGTTCAGGTCGGCAATGACAACCTTGCCGCCCGCTTCCGCGACCATGCGCGCGGTGCCTGCGCCCAGGCCCGAAGCCCCGCCCGTGACGATGAATACATTGCCCTGGATGTCCATCTGCTGTCTCCTCTGTGGTCAGTCGCGGTGCAACTGCCGTTTACGTAAACGTCAACTCCCGCGCTATTGTACGGAGCCATGCGCAACTGGCAAGAGGGGAGGCCATGCCTCCTCAGAAACAAAAAAGCGACCCAGAGGTCGCTTTTTTATGATGGCTCAAGTGCCGGGGCTTACTTCAGTGCCTCGAACGCGCGCGCGGTGATGCTCTCGACGTCGCCCATGCCCTCGATCTTGCGATACTTGGGCGGTGCCACCTTGGCGCTGCTGTCGCCCTTGGCGGCCCAGTCCGAGTAGTAGTCGACCAGCGGACGGGTTTGCTGCGAGTAGACGTCCAGGCGCTTGCGAACGGTCTCTTCCTTGTCGTCGTCGCGCTGGATCAGCGCTTCGCCGGTCTCGTCGTCGACGCCTTCCACCTTCGGCGGGTTGAACTTGACATGGTAGGTACGGCCCGAAGCCACGTGCACGCGGCGACCGCTCATGCGCTCGATGATGGCGTCGAACGGCACGTCGATTTCCAGCACGTAGTCGATCGCGACGCCGGCTTCCTTCATGGCCTCGGCCTGCGGAATGGTGCGCGGGAAGCCGTCGAACAGGTAGCCGTTCTTGCAGTCGGCTTCCTTCAGGCGGTCCTTGACCAGGCCGATGATGATGTCATCCGACACCAGTCCGCCCGCATCCATGACCTTCTTGGCCTCCACGCCCAGCGGCGTGCCGGCCTTGACCGCGGCGCGCAGCATGTCGCCCGTGGAGATTTGCGGAATGCCGAACTTCTCGCAGATGAACTTGGCTTGCGTGCCTTTGCCGGCGCCAGGTGCGCCCAACAGGATCAAACGCATTTACGGGTCCTCAGAGTTTTGAATCTTGTATGGCGGGAGACAAGAACGAGGGTAACGCCGTAACTTGACGCAGGACTTACTGCGCGCGCTTGGATCAGGTCACGTGGTCGGCCGGTGCGGCGCTGCGGAACGCGGCGCGGGTCACCGGACGGGCTCAATCTGTATCTCCCCACCGAGCCTTGGCCGGCCGGCGCATTCTGGTGCGCCATTCCGACGGCTCTGTATCGCCAGGCATTATGCCACGAGGCGCAGAGAATCCGGCCCGAAATCGGGCCGATTCCTGTTGCAGGTGTATAAACCCCAACGCAAAAGCCGTCGCCGCGCAACAAAGTGGCTCAGGGACCTTCCTGCGCCATGCCCTGCGCCCACAGCGCGCGCACGCGCTCCAGGTCGGCCGGCGTGTCGACGCCGGGCGCCGGCGCGGCGGCTGTTTCGAGCACGGCGATGCGCTCTCCATGCCACATGGCGCGCAGTTGCTCCAGCGCCTCGGTCTGCTCCAGCGGCGCGGCCGCCAGCGTCGGGAAGCGGCGCAGGAAGCCGACCCGGTAGGCATACAGGCCGATATGGCGCAGAACCGGCATGGGCGGCATCGGCACCTGCGCCATCGAGGCGGGCACCGCGGGCACGCCGGCCCAGTCGTCGCGCGACCAGGGAATCGGCGCGCGCGAGAAATAGAGCGCACGGCCGGCGGCATCGCAGACCACCTTGACCACGTTCGGGTTGAAGACCTCGGCCACCTCATGCAGCGGATGGGCGGCGGTCGCGATGGCGCAGTCGGGATGGTGCGCCAGGTGCAGTGCGACATCGTCGATCAGCTGCGGGTCGATCAGCGGCTCGTCACCCTGCACGTTGACGACGATGGCGTCGTCGGGCAACCCAAGCTGGGCCGCGACTTCGGCCAGGCGGTCGGTTCCCGACGGGTGGTCGGCGCGCGTCAGCACGGCCTCGATGCCATGCGCGGCGCAGGCTTGCGCCACGGCCGGCGCGTCGGTGGCCACCACCGTGCGCCGCGCCGACGAAGCATGCGCGCGTTCGGCCACGCGCACGACCATCGGCCTGCCGCCGATATCGGCCAGCGGCTTGTCCGGCAACCGCGTCGACGCGAGCCGCGCGGGAATGACGACGGTGAAGGAAGGGATGCTCATGATGCGGGTCTCAGCCAGCCCGGGGCGCGTCCGGGTCGATCACGCGGCCCGGCACCGACTGGCGGGCCTCGTCGGCCAGCATGACGGGAATGCCGTCGCGGATCGGGTAAGCCAGCTTGTCGGCGTGGCAGATCAGCTCCTGCGCGGCGCGGTCGTATTCCAGCTTGCCTTTGCAAAGCGGGCAGACCAGGATTTCAAGCAGCCGGTTGTCCATCTCGGGGTTCCTTGTTGGTGTCGCCGGGGCCGGTGGCGCCGCCCGATGCGGACGCCGGCGCGGCCGGGATGCGCGCTTGTACGGCGCGGCGAATCTTGTCGATCAGGCCCGCGTCGATCACGGGCGTGGTGGGAACGACCCAGATGCGCGGGTCGTCGAATCGCTCGCATTTTACGGCATCCTTCTCGGTGATCAGGATGACGTCGGCGTCGAGCGCGTCGGGGTTGCCCGCGAACGGGTCGTCGGCGAAATCGTAGTGGTCCGGCAGCGGCAGCGTCTTCGGGCTCAGGCCCGCACTGCGCAGGCTCGCGAAGAAGCGCTCGGGGTTGCCGATGCCGGCCGCGGCCAGTACGCGGCGCCCGGCAAAGGCACTGACGGGGCGCGCCATGGCGGGGTCGTTGAGCTGCCACGCATCGTCGAGTTCCAGCCGCATGCCATAGACATCGGGCCGGTCCGGCGTGGCGCGGAAGTTCGGGTCGTTGATCAGCGTGGCGTCGCGCGGGCGCGAAAGCGGCTCGCGCAGCGGCCCGGCCGGAAGCAGCAGCCCGTTGCCGCCCATGCGGGCGTCGAACATCACGATCTCGAAGTCGCGCTGCAGCCGGTAGTGCTGCAGGCCGTCATCGAGCAGCAGCACGTTGACGCCGGGGTGCGATACCAGCATGGTCTGCGCGCACAGCGCGCGGTCCGGGAACACCCAGACCGGCACGTCGGCCGCGCGCGCGATCAGCAGCGGTTCATCGCCGACGTCCGATGCCTTCGACGTCGGCTTGACCCGGCGCGGATGCTTGAGTGTCACCCCGTAGCCTCGGGACACCACGCCGGGGCGCAAGCCGGCCTCGGTCAAGGCCTGCGCCAGCGCGATCACGGCCGGCGTCTTGCCGGTGCCGCCCACGGTCACGTTGCCGACCACGATCACGGGCATCGGCAGCCGCGTGGACTTGAACCAGCCATGCAGGTAGCCGTAGCGGCGCACGCGTGCAATCAGGCCGAACAGCAGCGAGAACGGCAGCATCACCCACGCGAACCAGCCGCGGCGCTGCCACTGGGCGGTCACGAAATCGGCAAAGTCATGGCGCGGAACGGACATGGGAGGGCAGGGGAGGGAGGTTGGTTGGCTGGCGCTGTGGCCTGCCGGACGCGCACATTATGGGCATTGCCGTGCGCACGCGGCAACCCCGGGCCCCTTGTCCGGCGGGGCCCGATGCTGGCGGCGGTCAGCGCGGCTGGGCGCTCTGCGTGGCGAAGGTCAGGCGCGACAGTCCGGCCAGGCGCGCGGCTTCCATCACGTTGATGACGGCCTGGTGCGTGGCCTGGGCATCGGCGTTGACGATGACTACCGGCGGCTGGCCGCCCGTGTTGGGACCTGCCGCGGCGCGCAGCTGGTCCGCGAGGCTGGTCACGTCCTTCTGCTCCAGCACCTGCTTGTTGACGGAATAGACACCGCGCGAAGACACCGACACGACGATTTCCTGCGGGCGCTGCTGCGCGCGTTCGGCATCGGCGGTCGGAAGCTGGATCTGCAGCTCGGTGTAGCGCGAGTAGGTGGTCGTGATCATCAGGAAGATAAGGATCACGAGCAGCACGTCGATGAGCGGAATCAGGTTGATTTCCGGCTCTTCACGCCGCTGGCGGGAACGGAATTGCATGGCGCTTCCTGGCTGTTCCGGCGCTCAGCCGCGCCGTTGCGGCAGGATGGCGTCCAGGAACGCCGTGGCGCGGAATTCCAGCTCGGCCACGTAGTCGTCCACGCGGCGGCGGAAATAGCGCCAGAAAATCAGGGCGGGAATCGCGATGATCAGGCCGAAGGCGGTGTTGTACAGCGCCACCGAGATACCGTGCGCGAGCTGCTCGGGATTAGCGCCCGTGCCGCCCTGGCTGCCGAAGATCTCGATCATGCCGATCACCGTGCCCAGCAGCCCCATCAGCGGCGCGACCGAAGCGATGGTGCCGAGCGCGTTCAGGTAGCGCTCCAGCTCATGGGCGACCACGCGCCCGGCTTCTTCCACGACTTCCTTGGCGGCGTCGCGCGAGGTATGCGGCTGCAGCACCACGTGGCGCAGGCCGGCCGCGAGCACGCGGCCCAGCGGCGAGCTCTGTTCGAGCGTGTTGACCACCTCCGGCGTGGCGCGGCGTTGCTGCGCGGCCGACAGCGCCTCATCGTAGAGGCGGGCGGGAAGTACCTTGCTGCGCTTGAGGGTCAGGAAACGCTCGACGACCAGTGCCAGCGCAATTACCGAAGCGAGCAGCAGCGGCCAGATCGGCCAGCCGGCCGCTTGAATGATCGAAAACAATGGGACCCCCGAATCGACAACCAGGAACGACAAACAGACACGACAAGACAACGACCGGCTTTATATGGCAGGCCTTGGATACGCGCACACCGAGGCTCTGCACGCAGCGGCACTGCTCCGAAAATCAGGCAGCACTCTAACCTGCGCCATGGCGCGCGGCAAGACGCTGTCGAACGGTGTCTCCGCCGCGCATCGGTGCGGTGACACACACTTTCCACAGCCAGGCGGGACAGGATTGTGGATGGATTGTGGAAACCGGCCTGACAAGCACGCTAAGTCATTGATCCTTAAGGGTAAAGGAGGTGCTGCCTGTTTTTTGTGCAGATGGGGTCTCACGGCCTTTATTCGGCTGTGGATAGCCCTTTCCGGGCCTCGGGAGGGGTTTACCCGCTGCTTTCCACACGGTTGCGGGACAGGATTGTGGACGGCCTGTGGAAATTGTTCTGAGAAGACGGCTAAGTCATTGATTTCAATGAAAAGATGTGTTGCCGCCTAAAAAATAGGCAATGTGGCGCGCAACAGGCTCGCGGTCTCCGCGGCCATAGGCCCGGTCCATGTCGGTCTTTTTCCACACGCCACAAGGAGAGCATTGTGGACGGGTTGTGGACAACCTCTGAAGATCTGTCTTAACTCCTTGATTCTTCGGGGCTCCGCTGTCGTTGCCAAAAAAATAGGCAATGACATGCGCGACAAGCTCAAAACCGGCGAGTGGCCCCCGCGATTCATCCTGCCGACGAGGTGGAAGAACTTGGGTTGGAACAGGCGGCGAACGCTACACCTTTTCACCACTTGCGCCGGATGACTCTCTTTTATCCAGAGATCCTGTGGATAACTTTGTGAACAAGCCCCGGACGCATCCCTGTAAGTGGTTGACGCGTAAGGAAATTGGTTACATTGCCTAATTTTTGTTGCGGTCTGAAAATTCATAAGAATCAAAGGGTTGTACCTATTCATGCGGACTTCGGCAGTGGTCTGCGACAACATAACTGTCCTCTTGACATAGCCGTTATGCTGTGGACATGTCCAACCCACGCCGCACGCACGGCGACGCCCCATGCCAGAGCCGCAGAACTTTTCGCGCGAATCGTCCTCCATGCCCGTCCGCAACCCGCGCGAAGCGATTCCCGTCGGCGAGTTGAACCACGCGATCGCATCCATGCTCGAGCGCGGATTTCCGCTGACGTGGGTGCGCGGCGAAATATCCAGTTTCACCCGGGCTTCCAGCGGCCACTGGTACTTTTCGCTCAAGGACGCGCGTGCGCAGATTCGCTGCGTGATGTTCCGCGGGCGCAACCAGCATGTCGATTTCACGCCTCGTGAAGGCGAAGCGGTGGAAGTGCGCGCCGTGGTCACGCTGTATGAAGCACGCGGCGACCTGCAACTCGGGGTCGAGGCCATGCGCCGCGCGGGCCTTGGCAATCTTTACGAGGCGTTCCTGCGCCTGAAGGAAAAGCTCGCCCAGGCCGGCTTGTTCGCGCCCGAGCGCAAGCGGCCCGTGCCGACGCATCCGCGTGCGATCGGCATCGTGACTTCGCTGCAGGCGGCCGCCTTGCGCGATGTGCTGACCACGCTGCGCCGGCGTGCGCCGCATGTGCCGGTGACGGTCTATCCGGTGCCGGTGCAGGGCGCCGGCGCCGCACAGAAGATTGCCGACATGCTCGACCAGGCCAGCGCGCGGCGCGAATGCGATGTGATCATCCTGTGCCGCGGCGGCGGCAGCATCGAAGACCTGTGGTCCTTCAATGAAGAAGTGGTCGCGCATGCGATTGCACGCAGCGCGGTGCCGGTGATCTCCGGCGTTGGCCATGAAACCGATTTCACCATTGCCGATTTCGTCGCCGACGTGCGCGCACCCACGCCCACCGGCGCGGCCGAACTGGTCAGCCCGGATCGCGGGCATCTCCTGGCGCTGACGCGCCGGGCAGGCGATGGCCTGGTGCAGTCGATGCGACGCGAACTGGACCGGCGCGCGCAGCATCTGGACTGGCTCGCGCGGCGGCTGCGCAGCCCGCAGGCGCAACTGCAGGAACGGCGCGCGCGTGTCGACAATCTGGCGCGGCACTTGCGTGCGGCATTGCGGGAGACCGTGGTGGCGCAGCGCCACCGCCAGCAGTTGCTCGCCATGCGCTGGACGGCTTGCCGGCCCGACATGGCGGCGGCCAGCGCCGACGTCGCGCGGCTGGCGCAGCGCATGCAGGCCGCGGCGGCCCGCCAGCAGGAGCGGCAGGCGCAGCGCCTGGCACGCGTCGCGGGCGCGCTGGAGATGCTGGCCCCGCAACGCACGCTGGAACGCGGCTACGCGGTGCTGCTCGACCCGCGCGGGCACGCCCTGCGGTCGCCGGCGGAACTGCGTCCCGGCAGCGTGGTGGAGGCCCACCTGGCCGAAGGCGTGGCCGACGTCGCGATTGCCGCCGTACAGGCCAAGCTGGGCGGAATCTGAACCCTGACCGACCCGGCGCGGACAAACTAACATGACCTCAGGGGGCTTTGCGCCGCGGTTTGCGTGGGTCTTGCAAGTCTCCTACAATCGGCAATTCTCCGGCCGCATTCCCGACCACAACCCCAACCCACAGAGACAGAACAATGGAACACAAGCTCCCCCCGCTGCCGTACGCGCATGATGCCCTGGCTCCGCACATCTCCAAGGAGACGCTGGAGTTCCACCATGACAAGCATCACCAGACCTACGTCACCAACCTGAACAACCTCATCAAGGGCACCGAGTTCGAGAACGCGACCCTGGAAGAGATCACCAAGAAGTCGTCCGGCGGTATCTTCAACAACGCTGCCCAGGTGTGGAACCACACCTTCTACTGGGAATCGATGAAGCCCAACGGCGGTGGCCAGCCGACCGGCGCGCTGGCTGACGCCATCAACGCCAAGTGGGGCTCGTTCGACAAGTTCAAGGAAGAATTCACCAAGACCGCCGTCGGCACGTTCGGTTCGGGCTGGGCCTGGCTGGTCAAGAAGGCCGATGGTTCGCTGGACCTGGTGTCCACCTCGAACGCCGCCACCCCGCTGACCACCGACGCCAAGCCGCTGCTGACCTGCGACGTGTGGGAACACGCCTACTACATCGA
This sequence comes from Cupriavidus sp. C2SS-8b, assembly GCF_057073745.1. Classification (NCBI taxonomy): domain Bacteria; kingdom Pseudomonadati; phylum Pseudomonadota; class Betaproteobacteria; order Burkholderiales; family Burkholderiaceae; genus Cupriavidus; species Cupriavidus sp. C2SS-8b. The sequence goes on along the minus strand of NZ_CP172716.1, from coordinate 2,741,657 downwards.
CTATCGCAATGCCCGTCCGAAGTATGTCGAGGCGTTCTGGAATGTCGTGAACTGGGACTTTGCTAGCAAGAACTTCGCCGGCTGAAACCTTCTGTGTGCTGACGCGGTCAGCACGGCCCATGAGGCTCCGACAGTTCTGTTCGGGCCTCGGCACTGAAAACAAGCCCTCCACAGCGAGGGCTTGTTTTTTGGCTCTTGGGTGAATTGCGGGGATGTTGGTCTTGGCAGGCGCGGCTGTTTCGCCGGCGGAACAGCCGCCGTTGATGTCGTCCCGCCAGCCGACTACTGAGCCGCGCAGCAGCCGAAGGCGATGATGCGATAACGCTGGCAGTGTCGGGCCACGGACAGGTTCGGGGCTGGTTCAATCATTGCCGGAGAGCCTGCATGCGGACGCGCACCACGCGGCAGGCAGCCGGGCAGACTCTGGAGCGAGTACCCGTACGAAATTCTTCGCACGCTACGATCAATATTCGCCCGTTAGGGCAAGCGACGCGTTTCTTTGCTTACTTTCTTGTCGCTTGGACAAGAAAGTAAGTCGCCGGCTACGCCGGCGAAACAGCCGCGCATGCCAAGCACGATAACGCAATCATTCACTGAAGCGCCACGCCTGGCTCCGCCGGCGAAACGGCGGCGTCTGCCGAGCACGAAGCCCCGCAAGATCCCGATGGGGGCGCTGATGAACAAGGGGCTGACGATTCGGACCGGACAGACCCACGTCAACCGCTGGACCGACGATCTGCACCAGCGCATCGTGGCAGGCGAGCTCGATCCGTCCTTCGCGATCACGCACCGCGTATTGCTGAAGAACGGTCCCGCCATGTACAGGACCTTCCGCGATAAAGAGGACGGCTGCATCAAGGTCGTGATGAAAATCTGACATCTGATCGCGGTGCCGGCCTGGAACGCATTTTGCTGCTGGCGGGCGGGGCGTCCTGCGCTGCGGGCGCGCCAATGGCTCCAATCTCCATTGCAGGGACGACATCATGGACAAATCGAAAATACCCACCGGGCAACGTGCCGCCCTCGGCCTGCTGGCCGACGATCATCGTGCCGTGAAGAAGCTGTTCAAGCAGTTCCAGGACGCCAAGGAAGATGCCGACAAGCAGTCCATTGCGGCGGAGACCTGCCGCCAGCTCACGGTCCATGCGCAGATCGAGGAAGAGATCTTCTACCCCGCATTGCTCGGCGTGAACGACAAGATGGACGACATGCTCGATGAAGCCAAGGTCGAGCACGGTGTCGCCAAGGACCTGATCGCGGAGATCGAGTCCGGCGAGCCGGAAATGCTCGAGGCGAATTACACGGTGCTATCCGAGTATGTCGGCCACCATGTCGAGGAAGAGGAGAACGAACTGTTCCCCGCCGTCATCCAGGCCAAGGTCGATCTCGCCGATGTCGCGCAGCAGCTCGAGGCGCGTAAAACGGAGTTGCTGGGCGAGCATGCCTGACGCGGGCGGGTGCGCGCCACAAGCGCCGCTGGCGACGCCGCAAGCAACTCCCGTACCCCTTTTCTTCAATGGCGGCGCAAGAACTACCGCCGGCTTGAAGATGGCCCGGCTGATCCCGGCCGATGAAGCCGGGCCGGGCCAAAAGGGGCCAATACGATATGCGATCACGTCATGCCGCCCGGCATGGTACGAACGTTGCTCGCAGAAGATCAGCGCCGTGTGGATCACGGTGGATCTCCTGGAGTCCGCACCATGCCTGAAGACAGAACAAGGTTGACCGACTACCGCTATGGTGGCCACAGCGCGGTGAGCGACGATCACGGCCACGCCGCGGCCGGCGACGTCAAGCCTGCCAGTCACGACAACGAGCCCGTGCAGCCCTATGTACCGTCGGGCCTCAACGAGCCGGCGGGCGTCGAGCGCTACGGCATGTATGGTGTCGCGCCGGCCAATGCGCCGGGGCCGACACCAGCCGGGCGCAGCGGATTGCCCGAACCGTTGCCGGGGCAGTTCGACGGGGACGGGGTGCGTACGGCCGTGCCGGCCAGCGAAGCGCGGCTGCGCGAACGATTGGAAATCGAGCTGGCCGGGATCATCGATCCCGGCATCGTCCAGGCCGAACTCCGCGACGGGGTATGGACATTGCGGGGCACGGTGCGCGACCTGGCCACAAAGCTGCGCGTCGAAGCAGTGGCCAGTGAATGCCTGCCGGACTGCGTGCTATGCAGCGAACTGCGCGTGGCCACAGAGCCCGCGGCCGGACGCGCGTCATGAAACGGCCGAGCGGAGCGCTGCCATGAGGCCGCATTTCGAGAAGTCACACCGTCTGTACCGCAAGACCGATCCGCATGGGCGCAGCCGATTCTATCTTTCACTGCTGGTCTTGCTGTGCGTCGTGGGGTTCGTCTACCTGCTGTTTGTCCTGTCGCCACGGCTCGCATGGTAGGCATGGCGGCGCAGCCAGGCCTTGCATCGCGGCAGGACTGGTCCTCAATGCCCGGTCCGATCGAGCCGCTCGCGCAGCCTGCGCGCGTCAAACGGTGCATTGACCTTCTTGTCGTTGTCGAAATAACAATACACGTCGCGCCGCGCGCGCGGCGCGGCAGCCTTGCCGATGCGCAACGCATCGACGGGCTCGCCGCCGGCGGCCCAGGCGTGAATGCGTTGCGTCCAGCGATCCAGCGCCTGGTCGGCATAGGCGCCGCTGTATAGCGCTTCGGCACCGTGCAGGCGGATGTAGACGAAGTCGCTGGTCACGTCCTCGGCATAAGGCCAGTCGGCGATCGCGTGCGATACCACCAGCGCTGCGCGGTGGCGGCGCAGCAGCGCGGGAAATTCCGCGGCACGGAAGCTGTCGTGCCGGATCTCCACGGCGTGGCGCAGCCGCTGGTTAGCCTGTGCGGCCAGCCACGGTGACTTCACGCGTCCGTCATGCTTGCGTGCCAGCGCGAGTGCCGCACTGGTGTCGCGTGGCAGCAGCGACAAGAAGCTCTCGAAGCGCTCGGGGTCAAACCGGAAGTTTGGTGGAAACTGCCACAGGAACGGGCCCAGCTTGCGTCGCAGCGCCAGCACGCCGGAGGCGAAGAAATTTGCCAATGCCGGCACGGCCGTCTCGTCGCGAAACCGCAGCCGGTGCGTGAGATAGCGCGGGCCCTTGACCGCAAACACGAAGTCATCGGGCACCGCGTCGTGCCATGCCTGCCAGCTTTCGATCGATTGCAGCGAATAGTGGGAGCCGTTGATCTCGATGCTCTGTACCTGGCGCGAGGCGTACTCGAGTTCGCGCCGCTGCGCGAGCCCCGGTGGATAAAACACGCCGCGCCACCCTGCGTAGCGCCAACCGGAGATGCCGACGCGTATCGTCATGGCCGCAGCGGCACCGCGGCGTACCCCGCGCTCATGTGGACATCGCCGTGTGCAGGATCTTCAGCAGCCGTTCGCATTGCTGGATGCGCGACTGCTCGAGCTGGTAGGCGTCATGGTTGCCGTCGGCCTTTGCCTGCGTCGCGCGGATCCGTGCGAGCGCCAGCGCTTCTTTCTGTGCGCGCAGCGCCGACCACATCGCCTGCTCGGCGGCCTTGTCCTCCGCCGTGGTCAAAGCCAGGCCACTGAAGGCATGGCCGGTATGACATCGGAAGCGCAGCGGATGCCCGTCGCGCAGCTGCCACATCGCTCCGCCACAGTCAGGACACGTGATCGTCGCGCGGGAAGCGATGCTGTCCAGCGCCTCATAGCCGCCGATTGGGGTATCCGCGGCAGCGGCCTCGGTTCGCAGTGCTTGCATGTCTTTCTCCCGCATGGTCTTGCGTTCGCCCCCGATGACGCCGCTCAGCATGGCGATGATTGTTTCGCCGAGCTCGCCGGGGCCCGCCGTGGCATCGGCGCCCGCCGCCTCCATGGCTGATCGCGGCATGGACGCCGCCTCGGATTCGTGTGGGTTCTGGATCAACGTGCGCCCGCCGAACGCCCGAACAAAGGCCAGCCCGGCGGCACCGTCGTCGAGATCGCCACTGAGAATCACGCCGAGCACGCGCGCGCCAAGCGCCACGGCCGCCGAGCGAAACAGCGGATCGATCGCGGGGCGGCTGAAGTTCTCCTTGGCACCGTGGGAAAGCTGGATCGTATCCTCCGTGATCATCATGTGGTGGTCAGGCGGTGCCACATAGATATGCCCGTGGTGCCAGGGATCGCCATGGTTTGGATACGAGGCGGGCAACTTGCCCCAGCGGCTCAGCAGCGATGGCAGTTCGGACTTGTGCTTGCCCACGTGCAGCACGACGAAGATGGCGGCGTCCAGTTTTGCGGGCAAGGACGTCACCACGTTCCGCAGTACGGCGAACGCACCGCGCGAACCCCCGATCGTGACGACATTTTTGTTCATTTCAGCTCCCGTGATACACCCTCCACGCATTCGCCATGCCATGGTGGCTGTCGCGGAGCCCGTCAACGTGCGGCGGCCCGAGCGCGATCTCGCCCGCTTTACTGGCTGGTCGCGTCTTCGTCGCCTTCGCCACCGTTGGCCTGGTTGGCCGTCTTGCGGGAGTCGACCGGTTTGCCGGGGTCCGGCAAGGGCATCGAGCCCGAGGTCTCGTCGTCGACCAGGCCGTTGCCTTCACCGGAGACCTTCACCTCGACGGTGTCCGGGGCTTGCGGGGATTGCGCAGTGTGGTCCGACGGATGCTTTTCAGGTGCTTGTCTGGTGGAAGTCATAGGTGGTGCCTCGATATCGGTAAGGATGGGCGCCGCTTCGGGCGGGGTGCCGGTAGAAGTTGCCAGCGCGTAGTAGTGCGGAATGCGCTGCAATGCCCATACGGCCGCCGCCGCGCGGATCTCGGTGCGGTTGCCGCGAAAGCGCCTGGTCTCGGTGAACGCATAGGGCAGGGCGGCGCGCGCCGGCAGGCGGATCAGCCACGCAAAGCACTGCGTGCCCGGCGGCGTGCCGTCCGGCGCGCCATCATCGGCCACGCCGGTATTGGCCACGGCGACGTTGGCCCGGCTGATCTTCAATACGCCCTGTGCCATGGCGAGCGACACTTCCTCGCTGGTCAGGCCGTGCCGTTCGATGAGCGTGTGGGTTACGCCGAGGATCCGCGTCTTGGCATCCGGCGAATAGGCCACGATGGCACACTGCAACGTGCCGCCGCAACCGGGCACATCGGCGATGTGCGAAGCGATGAGGCCGGCCGTGCATGACTCGGCCGTGGCAAGCCGCAATCCGCGCCGCTGCAGGAAGCGGGCGGTTTCCTCGATCGGGTCCATGGCTGGCTCCGCAGGGTTGTGCGCAACACTCGCAGCAAGCTCCACGCCAGAATCGCATCCCGACTGCATGCGCCGGGGACGTCAGCCCCGTATATGGCGCGGATCATGGCCAAACGAGCTGCGGCTGCGGATCTGGCCGTCCCTGCCATGGATGAACAGCTCGCTGCGACGCTCCCGGGCCATCTCGGTGGCGACCTCGATCGCATCTTCCTGCGTCGCGAACAGCTTCCGGTTGGCCGGGCTGCTGGCTTCCTCGACGGCCCAGCCTTGCTGCGCCGGCACGACATGCACGTCCATGGACTTCATTCCGGTACCTCCGGTTGTCCCGTTCACCTTGATTAATTCATCGGACGAGGCACCTGGGCAATCGGCGCGCGTCTGACAAGGGCGTAGGCGATTCGCGGACAAGCGCGTGCAGGTCCGATATGCGTATCGATGCGGCCGCGGCCGGGGCTCGTGTGCAGCGGGCTATCGCGTTCCGTAGGGAAAGCCGTGCTGCGCGCCCAGCCGGTCCAGGCGCGCGCGCATGCGGGCCAGGTCGGCGGCGAGCTGGCGCGCCATGAACGGGAGCGGGCCGGGTAGCGGGTCGGCCTGGGCAGCGGTTGATGACGAGGCCGGCGATGGCGCCTGCCCGCTCTCCAGCGCCTCGGCCATCGATAGCAGCGCGGGCTCGATGCCCGGGTCTTCGCCCTCGCGCAGGCCAGTCTCCTGTTCGATCGCGGCCATGAGTTCCAGCGCGCTGATGCAGACGCGCGCGGCGTGCTGGATCTCTTCAAACTCCGCGGCCGGCACGCCGGTCTCCTTGGCCACGGACGGAATCAGTCCGCGCAACGGGATCAGCCGCGTGCCGAGATCGAGCATGGCCGCGCGCTGTTCCGCGGCATCGGTGAAGCCGCCCTGCATCCTGCGGTGGACCGCCGCGCTCGCGCGCAGCAGCGCCGCCAGCCGGATGCGCCAGGCATAGGAGGCATAGGCCGGCAGCGCGAACGAAAACACCAGCGCGATCGCCGTGCCGATGAACACATCGACGGTGCGCCACAGCGCGTCATAGACATTCTGGTTGCCATGGCCGGCCGTGATCACCACGGTGATCGCCGCGAGCAGCGCGATGTAGCCGCCCTTGCCGATCGCGTGGTACGCGCAGTAGCCGCAGATCACGGCCATCAGCGCATAGGTGAGCAGCGGCAAGCCGACATACGACTGCTGCACGATCAGCGCCAGGCCTGCCAGCGCGCCGATCAGCGTGCCCAGGCCGCGCTCGGCCGCGCGGCGGCGGATATTGCCGTGGTGCTGCAGCCCGCCGATCACCACCAGAACGGTAATGGTGGCCCACTCGCCGTGCGGGATGTCGATGCCGGTGGTCAGCGCGATCGAAACCAGCAGCGCGAGTGCGACGCGAATCGCATGGAACTGCCTGGCTTGGCGGAAACGGCGGTTCGTAGCGAACAGCACATCGGTGGTCTTGCGCAGGAGATCGAGCATGGTCGCGGGGCGGCAGGGGGCGAATGCCCAGTGTACGTCACGCCGCGTGGCCGCAAGCCGCGCATTGCGTTGCCTGCGAGCGATGGCGCGATGGCGCTTCGCTACCGCGGCGAGTGCGGGCTGCTCAGGCCCTTAGGCCCTTAGGCCCTTAGGCCCCTAGGCCGTTATCCACGCCTGGTTGCGCCACGACACGATTTCACTGGGCGGCGCGGCACCGCCGGGCGCAACGCCCTTGCGGTAGGCGAGCGTGAACAGCACCAGCGAGGTCCGGCGCGACGAGTACCGGTCGCGCAGCGGCATGCCAGACCTTGCCGGCCAGCAGTGCGGCGGCAGCCGTCCGGCGCTTGCGTAGGCCAGGCCGCAATACCCCCATCCGGCCGAAGACAACTGCCACAGCCAGCGGAATCCTTCGGTCGGAGGGCGTATGCGTGCGCGCATGCAATGTCCTCGCCCTTGGCGAGCGCGAATGTGCGGTACGGGCAGGTCGCTTCGCGTGTGCGACGGGGCCTGCCTCGATCCGTCCTGCCAACATAGCATCTGGCGCTGGCCCAGGGGAAGCTTCCTGCCAGCGCGCGCTGCGCCGTGTGCGCTTTACGCCAGCGACGAATCGTCGTCGAAGAAGCCACCGTCGTCGAGTCCGCCGGACAGGCCGCCATCGTCCAGGAAGCCGTTTGCCGTGGACGTATTGCTGTTGCCCGACAAGCCCGCGTCGTTGTCGTAGTAGTTATTGACGATGGTCTCGGACGGTGCCTGGCCCGAGCCCGACTGGCCGAGGAAGCCGCTGCCGCTGTTGTGGTGGAACAGGTTCTCGATGCCCTGGAACAGGAACGCGCCGCCAGCCACACCGGCCGCGGTAGTGGCGATGCTGCCCAGCGCGCTGCCGAAGCCGCCGCCGAGGAAGCCCGGGCGCGATGCCTGGACCGGCGCGGCCTGCGGCATCGTTTGCGGCATTGCCTGCGGCACAGGCTGTTGCATGACTTGTGGCGCGGGTGCCATCTGCACGGGCGTGTTGCCCCATGCGTTCTGCGCGCTGATAAAGCCACCATTGCCCGCGTTGGCCTGCGCGGCGGCGAGCTGCCCTTGCAGCGATGCGACCTGCGCCTGCGCCGAGGCGAGCGCGTGGTCGAGCAGCATGGCGCGCTGGACCAGCAGGTAGGCCGCGTCAGGCTGCCGGGCCACGGCATCGGCAATGAGCTGCTGGGCCTGCGGGTCCTTGGCGTTGGCGCGGGCCTGCACAAGCTGAGTCAGAAAGGTTTCGAGTGCCTGCAGTTCCTGGGGGGCCATGAGTTTCTCCTGTCCGGGCGATCCGGTGCTTGGGTACGGGAGGAGTCTATGGGCTGAGACTTAAGCGAAACTTAAACGGGCCGTCCGATCATCAGGCCATCAGGCAACGCCCGCGATAACGCGCCACAGCATCAGCACGGCTGCCGCCATGCTTACCAATGCGAACAGGCGCTGCAGCCGTGCCGGCGGCGCCGCCGCCACGAAACGCCTGCCTGCCAGCATCGCCGCCACCGAGCCAAGCGCGAAGGGCAGGGCCATGCCCCAGTCCACGCGGCCGCGCGCGGTGGCCGCCGCGATGGCCCCCGCCGACACCAGCGCAATCACCGCCAGCGACGTGGCCAGGACGCTGCGCGCGGGCAAGTCGGTATAGCGGCGCAGCGCCGGCACGATGACAAAGCCGCCGCCCACGCCGAGCAGCCCGCTCAGCAAGCCGGACAGCGCCCCAATGGCGGCCAGCGCGCGTGCGCACGGACGCGTCCAGAGCAAGCGGCCACGCTGCGGCTGCAGCATGCACGGCGGTGGTTCCGTAGGCGCTGCCACCGTGCCCGCCTTGCGCAAGGTGCGCCAGGCATTCAGCCCGAGCACCAGCGCGAACGCCGCCATCAGCGGCGGATTGGGCAGCCATCCGGCCAGCGCCACGCCGAGCGGCGCCACGGCCATGCCTAGCACGCCGATCAGCGCCGCGGCGCGATAGCGCACGATGCCGTCGCGCAAGCCGAGTCCCGCGCCGACCGCGGCCGACATCCCCACGGCGATCAGTCCCATGGGCGCGGCCTGCGCGACGCCGAGATGCAGGCCGAACACCAGCATTGGCACGGCCAGGATGCCGCCGCCGGCGCCCGTGGCGGCCAGGATGGCGCCGATCACGCCGCCGAGCGCGGCGGTCAGGAGAGTGGCTTCCATCGCGGGCTACCCGACCACTGCCGGCCGCACCAGCCACTCCCGGCCCTTGAGCATGCCCTCCCAGTACAGCGATGGCAGGACGTTGGCCTTGAGCATCCACGCCGCGCGCGAAGGGCGCGTGCCATCGATGAACCAGCTCGGGAACGTCGGCTTGACCTTGCCGCCATAGACGAACTCGGCCAGAACGATCTTGCCGCGCTCGACCGTGAGCGGGCACGAGCCATAGCCGTCGTAGTGCGCCAGGCCTTGCGCGCGGCCCAGGCTGGCCAGCACGTTGTGCGCGACGATCGGCGCCTGCTTGCGCGCGGCGGCGGCGGTCTTGGCGTTGCTGGTGTTGGTCACGTCGCCGAGTGCCCAAATGTTGGCAAAGGCAGGGTGGCGCAGCGTGGCCGGGTCGACGCTGACCCAGCCGGCGGCATCCGCGAGCGGGCTGGCCTTGATAAAGCCGGGCGCGCTTTGCGGCGGCACGACGTGGATCATGTCGAAGTCTTCTTCGACGTCCTGCGTGGTGCCGTCGGCCAGCGTGCGCATGAAGCGCGCACGCCGGCGCGCACCGTCGATGGCGGTCAGCCGGTGTTGCAGGCGCAGGTCGATGCCGTATGCCTGCACGTACGACATCAGCGCCGGCACGTAATCCGCGACGCCGAACAGCGCTGCGCCGGCGTTGAGGAAGCTGACACGCGTGGCACCGAGCGTGCCCTGGCGCCGCCAGGCATCGCAGGCCAGGTACATGGCCTTCTGCGGCGCGCCGGCGCACTTGATCGGCATCGGCGGCTGCGTGAACAGCGCCTTGCCGCCGCGCAGCGCGCTGACGAGCTGCCACGTGTAGGGTGCCAGGTCGAAGCGGTAGTTCGAGGTCACGCCGTTGCGGCCCAGCGCCTGCGTGAGGCCCTCGATGCCGTCCCAGTCGAGTTGCAGGCCGGGGCATACGATCAGCTGCTCATAGCGGACGATGCGGCCGTCGTCGAGCCGCACCTCGTTGCGCTCCGGGTCGAACGCCGCCACCGCGGCGCGGATCCAGTGCGCCTGCGGCGGAATGCAGTCCGCCATTGGGCGCAAGGTGGTGGCGGCCTTGAAGACGCCGCCGCCCACCATCGTCCAGCCGGGCTGGTAGTAGTGGTGCTGCGCGGGGTCGATCAGTGCGATATCGAGCCCGGGCTCGCGCGCGAGCAGGCTGGCGGCCACGGCAATGCCGGCGGCACCTGCGCCGATGACGACCACTTGGTGCGTGCTGTCGATGACCTTGGCGGCCGGGGCTTGGCCGCCATGAATGACGGGGCGGGGATCTTGGGGGCGGGGATCCATGTGGGGGCGTTCCTTGAGGGTAAGTGCTGCCCGCCGCCGGCAGGCGGCGGAAGAGTGCGGCCGGGCCGCAGGGGCTTCAGACCGCGTTGAGCGGGATCTTCAGGTAGCGCACGCCGTTGTCCTCCGGCTCCGGCAGGTGGCCGGCGCGCATGTTGACCTGCACAGACGGCAGCATCAGCGCGGGCATGCCGAGCGTGGCATCGCGCTGCGTGCGCATGGCGACGAAATCGTCTTCGGTCACGCCATCGTGGACATGCAGGTTGGCGCGGCGCTGCTCGGCCACGGTGGTGCGGAAGCACAGTTCGCGGCCGCCGGGCTGGTAGTCATGGCACAGGTAGAGCCCGGTCTGCGGCGGCAGCGACAGGATGCGCTGGATCGAGCGGTACAGCGTGCGCGCGTCGCCGCCCGGAAAGTCGCAGCGGGCGGTGCCGTAGTCGGGCATGAACAGCGTGTCGCCGACAAAGGCGGCCTGCTGGCTGCCGTCGCTGACGAGATAGGTCAGGCAGGCCGGCGTATGGCCCGGCGTAGACATCACCGTGACCTCCAGCCCCCCGATGCGCAGGCCGTCGCCATCGGCCAGCAGGCGGTTGAACTGGCTGCCGTCGCGCGCAAACGCGGTGCCAGCGTTGAACATCGTGCCGAACACGTCCTGCACGGTCGTGATGTGGCTGCCGATGGCGGTCATGCCGCCCAGTTGCGCCTGCAGATACGGCGCGGCGGAAAGATGGTCGGCGTGGACATGGGTTTCGAGAATCCACGCGACCGTGGCGCCGAGAGCCTGTACGCGCGCGATCAGTTGATCGGCGCTGGCGGTGCTGGTGCGGCCGGCGCTGGCGTCATAGTCGAGCACGCTGTCGATGACGGCGCACTGGCGCGAGTCCTCGTCCAGCACGAGATAGCTGACGGTGCTGGTGCGAGGGTCGAAGAAGCCTTCTACGGCAAGGCGGGGGGCGGAGGGAGTAGCTGCCAAGGTTGTCTGCCAGTTGATGGTCTGGACAGGGAAGGATCAATTTCCGTGCCTGCTGCGCCGCTTGTGGCGCGGTCAGGGCGCGTTTCTCCAGGGAAATCAACGGGAAAGAGAGGTCAAGGCCGTTTTGGAATGCCGCTTCCAGCGTGTCCCTATGGCATACTCCTCTGCCATCTGGCAGTAACTGGCAGTCCATGGCAGTGGGCTGCCCACAATGATGGCGCCCCCCAAAACTATCCCTTCCGCGAGCGGCAACGCGCCGGCCCAGGCCGACGCGATGCGTCCGCTGATCGCCTTCCTCGAACATGAGGCGCAGCCGATGATCGTGCTCGATCCCGACTACAACATCGTCGCGGCCAATGCCGCCTACCAGCGGCAGTTCGCGCGCAACGGGACCCAGACCGTCGGCAGGAAGTGCTACCAGGTCTCGCACCAGTACGACGTGCCCTGCGACCGCGCCGGCGAGCACTGCCCGATGCAGAAGGCGCGCGAGACGCTGGGCAGCGACCGCATCCTGCACGTTCACCACACGCCGCGCGGCCCCGAGCATGTCGATGTCGAGCTGCGGCCCATCGTGGGCACCGACGGCAGCATCGTCGCCTTTGTCGAACGACTCGATACCGTCAGGAGCGCGTCCGCGCGCGTCAGCGAGGGCGGGCTGGTCGGACGCTCGCCCGCGTTCAACGCGGTGCTCGAACAATTGCATCGCGTAGCGCCGTCCGCGCTGCCCGTGCTGCTGCAAGGGGAGTCCGGCACCGGCAAGGAGATGTTCGCGCGCGCCCTGCATGACGCCAGCGACCGCGCCTCCGGTCCCTTCGTGGTGGTGGATTGCTCGGGCTTGTCCGAGACGTTGTTCGAGAGCGAGCTGTTCGGCTATGAAAAGGGCGCGTTCACCGGCGCGCAGTCGCGCAAGCCCGGGCTGGTCGAAACCGCGCAGCATGGCACGCTGTTCCTCGACGAGATCGGCGACGTGCCGCTGGCCATGCAGGTCAAGCTGCTGCGGCTGATCGAGTCGCGCACGTTCCGCCGCGTGGGCGGGCTGGAAACGCACGCGGCCGACTTCCGCCTGGTGGCGGCCACGCACAAGCCGCTGCAGGAAATGGTGGCGCAGGGCACATTCCGGCAGGACCTGCTGTATCGCATCAACGCGTTTCCGATCCACCTGCCGGCCTTGCGCGAGCGGTGGCAGGACATCCCGCTGCTGGCGCAGGCGCTGCTGCGGCGCGCGCTGCCGGTGGACCGTACCTTGCGTATCGACGACGATGCCGCGGCACGGCTGAGCGCGCACGCGTGGCCGGGCAATATCCGCGAACTGCGCAACGTGCTGGAGCGCGCCATGCTGTTCGCCGATGACGGGGTGATCCGCGCGCGCGATTTGCCGCCCGAACTGTTGCAGGGCCGTGCCACGCCGGTACGCGCGGATTCGCCGGGCGAGACCGCATGGCAAAGCCACGGCCGTGCGCGCTGGCCCGACAATGCGACGCTGCGCACGCTGGCGCTGGAATTCCCGGGCACGCGCAAGGCGCTGGCGGCACACCTGGGATGCAGCGAACGCACGCTGTACCGGCGGCTGCGGGCGCTGGGGCTGGATTGAATCGCGTGGTGCGTCGCGAGAGGGAAGCAACCAGCCGTTGCGCAGTCCTTCACCTGATTGCCATACTGCAGCACTAGCATCGCCACCCGAAGGGCCTGTGCCAGGCCCTGGCCGAAACGGGACCAAGCATGGGGAGCATGTCATGACCAACCACGAAGAAGCGCTGATCCGGCGCATCCACCGCGAGGTGGCGGACCAATACGACGAAGAGCTCGAACTCGAACTGGAAGATCGTGAATTCGTGATGGGCCCGGACGGCCAGGCCATGCTGGCCGAGGATGGGCCCGATGAACGGGCGCACCGCCAGCGCTACTTTCACGAACTGTTCCGACTGCAGGGCGAACTGGTCAAGCTGCAGAGCTGGGTAGTCAGCAGCGGGCACAAGGTGGTGGTGCTGTTCGAAGGCCGCGACGCGGCGGGCAAGGGCGGCGTGATCAAGCGCATCTCGCAGCGCCTGAATCCGCGCGTGTGCCGTGTGGCCGCGCTGCCTGCACCCAACGATCGCGAGCGCACGCAGTGGTATTTCCAGCGCTATGTGTCGCACCTGCCCGCGGCCGGCGAGATTGTGCTGTTCGACCGCAGCTGGTACAACCGCGCCGGCGTCGAACGCGTCATGGGCTTCTGCACCGACGACCAGTACGAAGAGTTCTTCCGCTCCGTGCCCGAATTCGAGCGCATGCTGGTGCGCTCGGGCATCCAGGTCATCAAGTACTGGTTCTCGATCTCCGACGACGAGCAGCACCTGCGTTTCCTGAGCCGCATCCACGATCCGCTGAAGCAGTGGAAGCTCAGCCCGATGGACCTGGAGTCGCGCCGCCGCTGGGAAGACTACACGCGCGCCAAGGAGATCATGCTGGAGCGCACGCACATCGCAGAAGCGCCGTGGTGGGTAGTGCAGGCCGTGGACAAGAAGCGCGCGCGGCTCAATTGCATCCATCACCTGCTGCAGCAGGTGCCTTATACGGATGTCGACCAGGAGGCCGTGGTGCTGCCCAAGCGCGAGCGGCATGCCGACTATGTGCGCATGCCGGTGCCGCAGGACATGATCGTGCCGGAGATCTACTGACCGGGTCCGCCACGGTTCAGGCATTTTGAACGAGTCGGACAGTGCATGGCGGCCCGCCGCCAGCGGTGGCGCGCTAGCATCAACGGGTTTGCTGTCCGCTGTTCGCCCCCAATGACCTTTGTCGTGACGGATGCCTGCATCCAGTGCCGCCACACCGATTGCGTGGAAGTCTGCCCCATGTCGTGCTTCCACGAAGGGCCCAACTTCCTGGCCATCGATCCCGACCAGTGCATCGATTGCTCGATGTGCGTACCGCTGTGCCCGGTCGGCGCGATCTATTCCGAGCATGACCTGCCCGAGGACCAGCGCCATTTCGTGGCCCTCAACGCTGAACTGGCGCACCGCGCGGACTGGCCGCCGCTGCTGAAGGCCAAGGGGCCGCTGCCCGATCATGCGGACTGGGCCGGCCATCCGGACCGACTGTCGCTGCTGGTCAGGTAAGCCGCCCGGTTTTCCGTTCAGCGCTTCTCCGCACGATATTCAGGAAAGGCCTCGGCCAGCGTCAGCACCGTGCCGGTCAGGCTGCCGTCATAGCCAGGCAAGGCATTGACGCGCTGGCGGAAGCTCTCGCTCGTCAGCGCGCCCACGGCGTCAGCCAGCGCGGGGCTGGTCAGCTTTTTCTTTTCGATCGCGAAGAAATAGCGCTCCTTGAGCACCGGCACGAACTCCAGCCCGAAGCGCCGCGCCGCTGTCTCCACGCCAAAGCCCACGTCCGCCATGCCGCTGCCGATATAAGCAGCGACCGCCGCGTGCGTGAATTCGCCGTTGTTGTAGCCCTCGATCCGTGCCGCGTCGATGCCGCGTGCGGCCAGGATCAGGTCCAGCAGCAGCCGCGTGCCCGAGCCGACCTGCCGGTTGACGAAGCGTACGTCGCTGCGCATCAGGTCCTCCAGCGTCTGCAGGCCAAGCGGATTGCCCACGCGCGTGAACAGCCCCTGGCTGCGCACGGCCAGATGGATCAGGCAGTGCGTGTCGGGTTTCAGCCACGTGGTGAAGTGGCGGACCATCCCCTCCTCGAACTCGCCTACGGGCACATGGAAGCCGGCGATGTCGCAGGCGCCTTCCGCGAGCGCGGCCACGGCCTCGACGCTGCCGCAGTACTTCAGGTCATGCCGCACCTGCTGCTCGTCGAGGAAATCGCGCAGCGCCGCCACCGCGAAACCGTGGCTCGCGTGCAGCCGCACGACCGGGTCGGTCCTTTCCATCAGCTTCTTCAGCTCGATCTCCAGCTCCGACGCCAGGCTGTCCAGCGTCGGCGACAGCCGCGCACCAATGCGCTTGCTGGCCCAGACCAGCTGCTGCGCCAGCGGCGTCAGCGCGCTCCCGCGACCACGGGTCTTGGCGATCAGCGGGCCGCCGAACAACGATTCGGCATCGCGCAGGATGCCCCACGCATAGCGGTACGACAGCGCCACCGCCTCGGCCGACTGGCTGATGCTGCCCGAGGTCTCGATGTGCCCCAGCAGCGCGACCAGGCGCGATACATCCAGCGGTTCGGCGGCCGGGCTGCCATCGTCCCGGATCTGCAGGTGTGGCGAAATCGAGATGCGGATCATATGTAAAAAATAGCTTATTGAACCGGGCCCAACAACTACTTATAGTCGCTCCAACGGCCATAAAGCCGTGGTTATAGCCCGGTAAATAGGTCAAAAATAGCATATAACGGTCGCCCCGCCGAGGATGCGGCCCCCACAGGAGACGCCATGCCAGATACCGCCACCCCCGCTACGGCGCCGGCCGACGCGGCCCGCTCAGCGGCCATCGCCGCGATCGTGGCGGCGCGCCAGGACATGCCCGGCGCCCTGCTGCCGATCCTGCACGAGATCCAGGATACCCATGGGTACATCCCCGACACGGCCGTCCCGGTCATCGCCAAGGCGCTGAACCTGTCGCGCGCCGAGGTCCACGGCGTGATCACGTTCTACCACCATTTCCGCCAGCAGCCCGCCGGCCGCCACGTGGTGCAGGTCTGCCGTGCAGAAGCCTGCCAGTCGGTCGGCGCCGATGCGCTGGTCGAACACGCCAAGCGCGCACTGGGCTGCGATTTCCATGAAACCACCGCCGACGGCGCGGTCACGCTGGAGCCGGTCTACTGCCTGGGCCAGTGCGCCTGCGGCCCGGCCGTCATGATGGGCGAGCAGCTGCACGGCTACGTCGATGCCAAGCGCTTCGACGTGCTGGTGCGCCAGCTGCGCGACTTTCAGCCCGCCAACGAGGAGGCCCAGGCATGAGCGCCGCCAACACCACCATCTTTGTCCCGCGCGACTCCACCGCGCTGGCCCTGGGCGCCGACGACGTGGCCCGCGCGATTGCACGCGAAGCTGAGGCGCGCGGCGAGTCCGTGCGCATCGTGCGCAACGGTTCGCGCGGCATGTTCTGGCTCGAACCTCTGGTCGAAGTGCAGACCGATGCTGGCCGCGTGGCCTACGGTCCGGTCAGCGTCGGCGACGTGCCTGGGCTGTTTGATGCCGGTCTGATGCAAGGCGGCGCGCATGCGCTGGCACACGGCCTGACCGACGAGATCCCGTTCCTCAAGCGCCAGGAGCGCCTGACCTTCGCCCGCGTCGGCATCACCGATCCGCTGTCGCTCGACGACTACCGTGCGCATGAGGGCTTCGCTGGCCTGGAGCGTGCGCTGGCGATGGAACCCGCCGCGATCGTCCAGGAAGTCACCGACTCCGGCCTGCGCGGCCGTGGCGGCGCGGCGTTCCCGACCGGCATCAAGTGGAAGACCGTGCTGGGCGCGAAGTCCGCCATCAAGTACATCGTCTGCAATGCGGACGAGGGCGACTCGGGCACGTTCTCCGACCGCATGGTGATGGAAGACGATCCGTTCATGCTGATCGAGGGCATGACCATTGCCGGCCTCGCCGTGGGCGCGGAAGAAGGCTACATCTACTGCCGTTCCGAATACCCGCATGCCATCGCCGTGCTGAACGCGGCCATCGGTATTGCCACGGCGGCCGGCTGGCTTGGCGACGATATCCAGGGCAGCGGCAAGCGCTTCCAGCTCGAAGTGCGCAAGGGCGCCGGTGCCTATGTGTGCGGCGAGGAAACCGCGCTGCTCGAAAGCCTGGAAGGCAAGCGCGGCGTGGTGCGCGCCAAGCCGCCGCTGCCGGCGCTCGAAGGCCTGTTCGGCAAGCCCACGGTGATCAACAACGTAATTTCGCTGGCCACCGTGCCCGTCATCATGGCGCGCGGCGCGCAGCACTACCGCGACTTCGGCATGGGCCGGTCGCGCGGCACGCTGCCGTTCCAGCTCGCCGGCAATATCCGCCAGGGCGGTCTCGTGGAAAAGGCCTTCGGCGTGACGCTTCGCGAACTGCTCCATGACTATGGCGGCGGCACGCGCAGCGGCCGCGCCGTGCGCGCGGTGCAGGTGGGCGGCCCGCTGGGCGCCTATCTGCCGGAATCGCGCTTCGACGTGCCGATGGACTACGAGGCCTATGCCGCGTTCGGCGGTGTAGTCGGCCACGGCGGCATCGTGGTGTTCGACGAGACCGTCGACATGGCGAAGCAGGCCCGCTACGCGATGGAATTCTGCGCGGTCGAATCGTGTGGCAAATGCACGCCGTGCCGGATCGGCTCGACGCGCGGCGTCGAAGTCATGGACCGGATCATCGCGGGCAACGAACCAGTCAAGCACATCAAGCTGGTGCGCGACCTGTGCGACACCATGCTCAACGGCTCGCTCTGCGCCATGGGCGGCATGACGCCGTACCCGGTGCTGTCCGCGCTCAATGAATTCCCCGAGGACTTCGGCCTCGCCCCCAACGCTGCCCAGGCGGCATAGGTCGACGCAAGCCGACTTCACGAACAGAACAACGGGAGACAACCATGGATTGCCGCGATGTGATCGACTTCGGCACCCCCGCCAGCGAATCGACCGAGATGGTCACCCTCGAGGTCGACGGCGTCAGCGTCACCGTGCCGGCTGGCACGTCGGTGATGCGCGCCGCGATGGAGGCGCAGGTCAGCGTGCCCAAGCTGTGCGCCACCGACAGCCTGAAGTCCTTTGGCTCGTGCCGCCTGTGCCTGGTGGAGATCGAAGGGCGCCGCGGCTATCCGGCCTCGTGCACCACGCCGGTGGAAGCCGGCATGAAGGTCAAGACGCAGAGCGACAAGCTGTCCGACCTGCGCCGCGGCGTGATGGAGCTGTATATCTCCGACCACCCGCTGGACTGCCTGACCTGCCCGACCAACGGCAACTGCGAACTGCAGGACATGGCCGGCGAGGTAGGCCTGCGCGAGGTGCGCTACAACGACGGCGGCCCGATCGCCACGCACACCGAGATGAAGAAGGACGAATCCAATCCTTACTTCACCTACGATCCGTCCAAGTGCATCGTCTGCAACCGCTGCGTGCGCGCCTGCGAAGAAACGCAGGGCACGTTCGCACTGACGATCTCGGGACGCGGGTTCGATTCCCGCGTCTCGCCGGGCACCAGCCAGTCGTTCATGGAATCGGACTGCGTATCGTGCGGCGCCTGCGTGCAGGCCTGCCCGACCGCGACGCTGACCGAGACTTCCGTCATCAAGCTTGGCCAGGCGCCGCGCAGCGTCGTCACCACCTGTGCCTACTGCGGCGTGGGCTGCTCGTTCAAGGCCGAGATGAAGGGCAACGAAGTCGTGCGCATGGTGCCGTACAAGGACGGCAAGGCCAACGAAGGCCACGCCTGCGTGAAGGGCCGCTTTGCCTGGGGTTACGCCACGCACCAGGACCGCATCCTCAAGCCGATGATCCGCGCGAAGATCACCGATCCGTGGCGCGAAGTGTCGTGGGAAGAGGCCATCGGCTACGCGGCTTCCGAGTTCAAGCGCATCCAGGCCAAGCATGGCAAGGATTCGATCGGCGGCATCGTGTCGTCGCGCTGCACCAACGAGGAGGGCTATCTGGTCCAGAAGCTCGTGCGTGCCGCGTTCGGCAACAACAACGTCGACACCTGCGCACGGGTCTGCCATTCGCCGACCGGCTACGGCCTGAAGCAGACGCTCGGCGAATCGGCCGGCACGCAGACCTTCAAGTCGGTCGAGAAGTCCGACGTGATCATGGTGATCGGCGCCAACCCGACCGACGGCCACCCGGTGTTCGCGTCGCGCATGAAGAAGCGTCTGCGCGCCGGCGCCAAGCTGATCGTGGTCGATCCGCGCAAGATCGACCTGGTCGATTCGCCGCATATCCGTGCCGATTACCACCTGCAACTGCGTCCGGGTACAAACGTCGCGCTGGTGACGTCGCTGGCCCACGTGATCGTGACCGAAGGCCTGCTGGCGGATGCCTACATCGCCGAGCGTTGCGAAGACCGCGCGTTCCAGCAATGGCGCGATTTCGTCTCGCTGCCCGAAAACTCGCCCGAAGCCATGGAGAGCGTGACCGGCGTCCCCGCCGACGCGCTGCGCGGCGCCGCGCGCCTGTATGCAACGGGCGGCAATGCGGCCATCTTCTACGGCCTGGGCGTCACGGAACATGCGCAGGGTTCCACCACGGTGATGGGCATCGCCAACCTCGCCATGGCCACCGGCAACGTCGGCCGCGAAGGCGTGGGCGTGAACCCGCTGCGCGGCCAGAACAATGTGCAGGGCTCGTGCGACATGGGCTCGTTCCCGCATGAACTGCCGGGCTATCGCCACGTGTCGGACTCGACCGTGCGCGGGCTGTTCGAATCGGCGTGGAATGTGCAGATCAGCCCGGAGCCGGGCCTGCGCATCCCGAACATGTTCGAAGCCGCGCTCGGCGGCAGCTTCATGGGCATGTACTGCCAGGGCGAGGACATCGTGCAGTCCGACCCGAACACGCAGCACGTCGCGGCA
The DNA here is from genome assembly GCF_057073745.1 of Cupriavidus sp. C2SS-8b. Lineage (NCBI taxonomy): Bacteria > Pseudomonadati > Pseudomonadota > Betaproteobacteria > Burkholderiales > Burkholderiaceae > Cupriavidus > Cupriavidus sp. C2SS-8b. The sequence continues at coordinate 2,722,038 of NZ_CP172716.1, read as the reverse complement.
GCACTGTCGGCGATGGAGTGCATCGTGGTGCAGGACATTTTCCTGAACGAGACCGCCAAGTACGCGCACGTGTTCCTGCCGGGCTCGTCGTTCCTGGAGAAGGACGGCACCTTCACCAACGCGGAGCGCCGCATCTCGCGCGTGCGCAAGGTGATGCCGCCGAAGGCCGGCTATGCCGACTGGGAAGCGACCATCCTGCTGGCCAACGCGCTCGGTTATCCGATGGACTACAAGAATCCCTCGGAGATCATGGACGAAATCGCGCGCCTGACGCCAACGTTCTCCGGGGTCAGCTACAAGCGGCTGGACGAACTGGGCAGCATCCAATGGCCGTGCAACGCGGACGCGCCGGAAGGCACGCCGACCATGCACATCGACCAGTTCGTGCGCGGCAAGGGCAAGTTCATCATCACCAAGTACGTGCCGACCACGGAGAAGATCACGCGCGCGTTCCCGCTGATCCTGACCACGGGCCGCATCCTGTCGCAGTACAACGTGGGTGCTCAGACGCGCCGCACCGAGAACGTCCACTGGCATGACGAGGACCGGCTCGAGATCCATCCGCACGATGCCGAGGAACGCGGCGTCAAGGACGGCGACTGGGTCGGCGTGCAGAGCCGGGCGGGGGAGACCGTGCTGCGCGCGATCGTCAGCGAGCGCATGCAGCCGGGCGTGGTCTACACGACCTTCCACTTCCCGGAATCCGGTGCCAACGTGATCACCACCGACAACTCGGATTGGGCCACCAACTGCCCCGAGTACAAGGTGACCGCGGTGCAGGTCATGCCGGTGGCGCAGCCGTCCGCGTGGCAGAAGGAGTACCACGCGTTCAACGCGCAGCAATTGCAGCTGCTTGAAGCCGCCAGTGCCGATCCGGCCGCGGTAGGCTGACAGGAGGACCGCATCATGATGCGCTGCCTGAACGCGCCGGAACTCGAACCGGCGCAGCAAACCGACGGTGAGCCGGCCACGCACAGCACCTTTGCCGTGAGCCGCTGGCGCAATGGCGAACATGCGCTGAGCCCGGACGAGCTGGCCGAAGAGGTGCCCGTTGCGCTGGAATACAACGGCATCTCGCATGCGGTGATGCTGGCCACGCCGGCGGACCTGGAAGACTTTGCGCTGGGCTTCAGCCTGAGCGAGGGCATCGTCTCCAGTCCGCGCGACGTGTACGACATCGAGGTCGAAACGCGCGAGCATGGCATTGCGGTGCGGCTGGAGATTGCATCGGAAGCGTTCATGGGTTTGAAGGAACGGCGCCGCTCGCTCGCGGGCCGGACGGGCTGCGGGCTGTGCGGAACCGAATCGCTGGAGCAGGTGATGCGCATGCCGGCTCCTGTGAAGAGCGAAGCGAGTTTTCACACCGAGGTGATCCAGGCCGCGTTCGTGCAGCTTCAGTTGCGGCAGGCGTTGCAGCGCGAGACCGGCGCGACGCATGCAGCGGCGTGGCTGCGCGCTGACGGCCATGTCGCGATGGTGCGCGAAGACGTAGGCCGCCATAACGCGCTGGATAAACTGGCCGGCGCGCTGGCGCGCAGTGGCGAAGAGATCGCCACGGGCGCGGTGCTCGTGACGAGCCGCGCGAGCTATGAAATGGTGCTCAAGGCTGCCTCACTTGGCGCTGGCGTACTGGCCGCCGTATCCGCGCCGACCGCGCTGGCCGTGCGGCTGGCCGAACAGGCCAACGTCACGCTGGCCGGCTTCGTCCGCGCCAGCGGCCACGTGGTCTACACCCATCCCCAACGCCTGCAACATGAAGCGAGCCTGGCATGAAGATCGATAACCTGATTACGATGGCCAACCAGATTGGCAGCTTTTTCGAAGCGATGCCCGATCGTGAAGAGGCGCTTGCGGATATCGCCGGACACATCAAGCGGTTCTGGGAGCCGCGGATGCGCAGGGCTTTGCTGGGGCATGTTGATGCGGATGCCGGCGCCGGCCTGCTTGAGATTGTGCAGGAGGCGATGGGGCGGCACCGCGCGATGGTGGAGTAAGGTTTTCTGGCGAGCGCTGCGGCTTCGGCAGCCCGCGCCCGCCCTGCACATTCCCTGAGGCGAAGCGCTATTTCAAGCGCATCGGCTCCAGCAGCGCGCCGTCATAGTCGCCGCGCGAAATCTTCCCCAGCTCCAGCATCCGATGCAGGATATAAGCCTGCCGCTGCCGTGCGCGCCGCGGGTTGACCACCGGATTGTTGGCCGAAGGCGCTTTTGGCAGGCCGGCCAGCATCGCGCATTCCGCCAGCGTCAGCTTTCCGATCGGCTTGCCGAAGTAGGTCTGCGCCGCATCGGCAAATCCATACGCACCCTGCCCGAGGTAGATCTTGTTCATATACAGCTCAAGAATCTCGTCCTTGCTCATCGCATGCTCGATCCGGTACGACAGCAGCACCTCGTAGAGCTTGCGCGTATAGGTCTTCTGGCGTGACAGGAAGAAGTTGCGCGCGACCTGCATGGTGATGGTCGACGCGCCCTGCGACAGTTCGTCGGAGAGGTTGGCCACTCCGGCGCGGATCACGCCCACGTAGTCGATGCCGTCATGCAGGTAGAAGCGCTCGTCCTCGATGGCGACCACCGCGGCCGTCAGGTCGCGCGGAAATTCGCGCAGCGGCACGTAGTCGGGCGTGCTGCGGAACGCGGTCAGCGCATCGAGCGACGGTAGCTGGCGGTTGGCCACCAGCACGGCAACGGTGGCGAGCAGCGCGCCGCCGACGATGGCGAGCACCAGCAGTTTGACAAAGGCGGACCAGAGACTTTTCATGGCGCGTATTGTGCCAGCCCGGCGCCGAAAGCGGCATGGCCAGCGGTTCGGCGCAATGCGGGAAAGCGGCAGGTGACGCATGCGCCGGAGTGATCTGAAATAATTGGGGGTCGATCGGCGGCGGCCTGGTCGCGCCATCGAAGACAGAACAAGGACAACAGATGATCAACCAATGGGAAAGCGGACTGCAACTTGAGACCGTCAGCAACGCGCGCGACCTGGGCGGCCTTGCCGGCGCTGGCGGGCGCCGTGTACGGCATGGCTGCTTGTACCGCAGCGGCAATCCGGCGCTTGCCTGCGGTGCCGATATCGAGCGGCTGCAGGGATTGGGACTCGACATGGTGGTGGACTTCCGCTCGCCGGGTGAGAAATCGGCGGACGAAGCCTCGTTTGGCCAGCGCTTCAACTGGATCGCGATGCCGGTGCTTGAAGGCAGCATGGCGATGGATGTGCTGATGCCGCGTTTGCGCGAAAGCACGCCGGAAGATGTGGATGCGTTCATGCTCGGGGTTTATCGTGATTTCCCGGTGCTGTACCGCGATGTCTTCCGCAAGTTCATGCGCAACGCGCAGGCCGGCAAGACGCTGCTGTATCACTGCACCGCGGGCAAGGACCGCACGGGGTTTGCTTCGCTGCTGTTGCTTTCGGCGCTTGGGGTGGGGCAGGACGACATTCTTGCCAATTACCTGGAATCCAATCAGAGGAATGCCGCGTTCAATACGCAGGCGCTGGAACGCATCACGCAGTTTGGCATCCGGCCGGAGGTCATGATGCCGCTGCTGGAGGTGCGGGCCAGTTACCTGGAGGCTTCCATGCAGGCGATTGAAGGGGCTTACGGGGATATGACGAGGTATCTCTCCGATGGCCTGGAAGTCGATGTAGAAGGCCTCAGACGGTATTACCTTGCGTGAGCGGGAGTCGGGCTTGCATGCGCCGCCGTGCGCGCAACCCCGCCTCATTGGTTGTTACTGAGCCGCGCAGCAGCCGAAGGCGATGATGCGATAGCGCGCCCACTGCCGGGCCACGGACAGGTTCGGGGCTGGTTCAATCATTGTGGGAGAGCCTGCATACGGACGCGCACCACGCGGCAGGCAGCCGGGCAGACTCTGAAGCGAGTACCCGTACGAAATTCTTCGCACGCTACGATCAATATTCGCCCGTTAGGGCAAGCAAACGCGTTTTTTGGTTACTTTTTGTCGCTCGGACAAAAAGTGACTCGCAGGCTACGCCTGCGAAACAGCGGCGCCTGCCAAGAACGACTACCACAGCGCCAGCCAAGGACGGCAACCCCAGTCACCGCTGACACTCCCTCATCATCCTCGCCGTACTCAACGCGACAATTCCTTCTTCATCGGTCGGCAGCACCAGCACCGGCACCGGGCTGCCATTGCTGCTGATCCGCTGCCCGTTCTCCTCATTGGCCGTCGAATCGAGACTCACGCCAAACAGCGTTTCCAAATGCGCGCAGATGCGCGACCGCACCGCGGGCGAGTTAGCGCCGATCCCCGCCGTGAACACCAGCGCATCCAGCCCGCCTAGCGTAACGGCGAGCTTGCCGATTTCCTGCGCGGCGCGCAACGCGTAAAAGTCCACCGCCATCCGCGCGCGCGGCTCGTCGCTGGTCAGCAGGACGCGCATGTCGCTGCTGACGCCAGACAACCCTTTGAGCCCCGATTCCCCATACAGCATCGACTGGATCGCATCGGCAGTCATGCCCTGCTGCGCAAGCCACAGCACCACACCCGGATCGATCGAGCCGCAGCGCGTGCCCATCGGCATGCCGTCGAGCGCGGTCAGCCCCATCGTGCTGTCCACACTGCGCCCGCCACGCATGGCGCACAGGCTCGCGCCATTGCCGAGATGCGCGACGACCACGCGTCCCTCGGCCAGGTCCGGCGCCACCTGGGTCAGGCGCCGTGCAATGTACTCATAGGACAAGCCGTGAAAACCATAACGCCGGATGCCGCGTTCGTAATACGAGTAAGGCAGCGCCATCACCTGCGCAAGCATGTCATGGCCGGCATGGAAGGCCGTGTCGAAGCACGCTACCTGCAGCAGGTCCGGCGCGGCCTTGCGCACGGCACGGATGGCGGTCAGGTTGTGCGGCTGGTGCAGCGGCGCCAGCGGGATCAGCGCTTAATCGTCAATGCGCACCGCCTGCGAGAAGTCGCTGCCGCCGTGCACTACGCGATGGCCGACAGCCACCGGCGGGTTATCGCGCAGGCCGATGCTCAATACCAACCGCACCAGGCGGAACGCGGCATCATGATCGGTAACCTGCGACACCGGAAAGGACTCGTCGGCGACGACATGACCATCGGCCATGCTGGCGTGCAAACGGGGCGCGACGCCGATGCCTTCGATCTGGCCGTGCGCGCTCAGCACCGGGTTGATATCGGCATTGTCGTGCGCGGCTTCTGGCACGGTATAGACCGATACCTTGACGCTCGACGAGCCAGCATTGACGACCAGGATGACGGGATGATGGGTACTCACGCTCGATGCACTCCGCAAAGGGTTCGGGGGCGGCTCAGACGCTGACGGCGGCCTCGGCGCTGCGGCGCGCATGAGCCAGCAATACCGCGATGGCGCAGCTGCCGATGCGCGCGCGAATACTGTCCGCGCGGCTGGTCAGGATGATGGGCACGCGCGCACCCAGCACGATGCCCGCGGCTTCGGCGCCAGCCAGGAACGTGAGCTGCTTGGCCAGCATGTTGCCGGCTTCCAGGTCGGGCACGAGCAGGATGTCGGGGTCGCCGGCGACCTCGGATTCGATGCCCTTGGTGACCGCGGCTTCGCGGCTGATGGCGTTGTCGAACGCGAGCGGGCCGTCCAGCAACGCGTCCGTGATCTGCCCGCGCCGGCTCATGATGCACAGCGCCGCCGCGTCGATGGTCGACGGGATCTTGTCGGTCACGGTCTCCACGGCGGACAGGATCGCCACCTTGGGACGATCGATGCCGAGCACGCGCACCAGGTCAATGGCATTGCGGCAGATATCGGCCTTGTCGTTCAGCGTGGGGAAAATGTTCACCGCCGCGTCGGTGATGAACAGCGGCTTGTGGTAGCTCGGCACATCCATCGCAAACACATGCGACAGGCGCCGCCCCGTGCGCAGGCCGCTGGCCGAGGCCGTCACCTCATGCATCAATTCGTCGGTGTGCAGGCTGCCCTTCATCAGCAGCTCGGCATTGCCGTTGCGCACGGCCTCGACCGCGAGCCGGGCCGATGCATGGCTGTGCGGCGCATCGATGATGGTGGCGTTGCCCAACGTCAGCCCATGCTCGGCCGCAACTTGGCGGATGCGCGTCTCCGGGCCCACCAGGATCGGCACGATCAGGCCCAGGCCGGCAGCTTGTAGCGCACCGCCGAGCGACGACGCATCGCATGGGTGTGCCACGGCCGTGGGAATGGGCGGCAAGCCGGCGCAGCGCTCCAGCAGGATGGCGTACTTGTCGGTGCCGGCGGGTGCGGAAAGCGAAGACATGACAGGCGAAGGAGACATAGCAGTTCCGTTTGGCTTGGCTCGGTTCGGCGCAGCATGTTGCGCTGCGCAAGGCGCATCGGGCTCAGTATAGGCCACGATGCATGCGTCCCGATGATGCGGAAACTGCGCTTTGCAGGTGCCGCAGAGGCCCTCCGCTCGCCCACATGGCGCGGTTGCCATTGGCACAGCCCACTGGTACGCTTGTTTTTGCTGCAAAGCACAACGCGTCACTTCCGGACTGTCCCGGCTCCGGTAAGCACGGCGCGCTTACCCGATGCCAACAGGGGGAAGTGGAATGTCAGCTAGCGAATCCGGCGGCTTGTCCAAAGACAACAACGACAAGCCTGGTCAGCCTGGAACCACCGACGCACTGGCGCAGTTCGGCGCCTTTGCCCCGTTTGCCGCGTGGCCCCGCGCCGCGCTCGAATACGGCGTGGATGCCTGGCAGCGCTCGGTCCTGCTCATGGACATCCTGCGCCAGCGCGGCAATGAGTCGTGCGAGCACGAACGCGAAGGCATGCCTCCGGTGCTAGTGTTCGAGCACGAGATGCTCGCCGACGCGCGCACGCTGCCACAGCCGGTCAACTACGCGCTGCTGCGCATCATCCCGCCGGCCAGCATGCCGACCGACCCGACCAAGCGCCCCTTCGTCGTGATCGACCCGCGCGCCGGACACGGCCCCGGCATCGGCGGCTTCAAGGCCGACAGCGAAATCGGCATCGCGCTGCGCACCGGGCATCCGTGCTACTTCATCACGTTCTTCCGCGACCCGTGCCCGGGCCAGACCATCGAGGCCGTCGCCCGCGCCGAGGCGGGCTTCCTGCAGATCATCAAGGAACGCCATCCCGATGCACCGGGCAAGCCATTCGTGATCGGCAACTGCCAGGCCGGCTGGGCGCTGATGATCCTCGCGGCCGTGGCGTCGGATGCGGTCGGCCCGCTGCTGGTGGCGGGGGCGCCGCTGGCATACTGGTCGGGTGTGCGCGGCACCAACCCGATGCGCTACAGCGGCGGCCTGCTGGGCGGGTCGTGGCTGGCCTCGCTGACGGCGGACATGGGCAATGGCCGCTTCGACGGCGCATGGCTCGTGCAGAACTTCGAGCAGCTCAATCCTTCCAACACGCTCTGGAGCAAGCTCTACAACGTCTACGCCAAGGCCGATACCGAAGGTCCGCGCTTCCTGGAGTTCGAGCGCTGGTGGGGCGGCCACTTCCTGATGAACCGGGAAGAGATCGACTGGATCGTGCAGAACCTGTTCGTCGGCAACCGCCTGACCGCCGGGCAGGTGCGCAGCGCCGATGGCAAGACCGTGGTGGACCTGCGCAATATCCGCTCGCCGGTGATCGTGTTTGCGTCCTGGGGGGACAACATCACGCCGCCGCAACAGGCACTGAACTGGATTCCGGACCTGTACGCGACGGACGAAGAACTGGTCGCCAATGACCAGGTCATCGTCTACTGCCTGCATCCGACCGTGGGCCACCTGGGCATCTTCGTGTCGGCGGGCGTGGCCAACCGCGAGCACAGCGAACTGTTCTGCGCGCTGGACCTGATCGACGTGCTGCCGCCGGGGCTGTATGAGGCGAAGATCGAAGACATCGCGCCCGGCACGCCGCACCGCAACCTGATCGAAGGGCGCTACCTGGTGCGCTTCGAGCGCCGCAAGATCGCCGACATCCTCGCACTCGACGATGGCCGCGAGGACGAGCGCGCATTCGAGGTGGTGCGCCGCATCTCCGAAGTCAACCAGCACCTCTACGACACCTTCGCGTCGCCGCTGGTGCGCGCGGCATCGAACGAACTCACCGCGGAAGCCGCGCGCGCGCTCCATCCGTCGCGGCTGGAGCGCTCGGTGTCCACCGACGCCAATCCGTGGATGGCGTGGATCGGCGCGCTGGCGCCGATGGTGCGCGAGCACCGCCATCCGGTCGCGCAGGACAATCCGTTTCTGACGATGGAGCGTGCGGTGTCGGGGCAGATCACCGCCGCGCTCGACCAGTACCGCGATGTGCGCGATGCCTGGTACGAGCAGGTATTCGAAGCGATGTACCAGTCGCCGATGATGGCGGCGCTGGTGGGCATGACGGTGCAGGCGCCCGTCAATCTCGAATCGCCGGTGACGGTGCAACTGCGCAAGGAACTGGCGCAGCTGCGCCTGCGCGATGCCGAGGCGGCCATCGGTCAGGGCGGCATGCGCGAAGCCTTCGTGCGCGTCCTGGCCTATGTGGCGGACGCCCATGCGGCGATCGAGGAACGCCCGTTCAACCTGCTGCGCGAGATCGCGCGCGAGCAGCCCGAAGGACGCGGCGGCCTGACGCTGGCCGAGTTCAAGTCTCTGGTGCGGCAGCAGACCGCCATCGTGCAGCTTGACCGCCAGTGTGCGCTGCAGGCGCTGCCGCGGATGGTGCCGGAACAGGAAGAGCGCCGCAGGCTGATGGTGGCCGCGCATCGCGTGCTGACCGTCAGCGCGCCGCTGGAGGGCGAGCGCCTGGTGCACTACCGCGAGGTGGCCGACGTGCTCGGCACCGACCACGCGCATGGCGGGGCACAGCCTGCCGCGTTGCCGGTGGCTCCGGCTGCCAAGACTGGCAGCGAACGCACGCGGGCGGCGCGTCCACAGGCAAGCAAACCGGCAGGTGGCAAGCGCAGTGGCGGTGGCCACAGCGCGTAGCACAGCGCGTCACCGAGCATCAAGGCGATGGCTGTGCCATGCAGATACTGATTCGCGGCCTGCGCCGCAACGTCACCGAAGCGATGCTGCGCGACCTGCTCGCGCAGCATGTGGCGGTCAACTCCGTGGAGATCATCCGCGAAGGCGATCCCGAGCGTCCGTGGGCCTGGGTCGATCTCGCGGTCGACCGGTTCATGGCGTGGAGCCTGCTGCGGCAGATGGACCGGCACGTCTTTGCCGGCGGCCGCATGCACTGGTACATCCCCGTGCATCAGGAAACCGATGCGCCGGCTGATGGTGCAAAGCGATTACCATAGCCGCATTCCGACTCTGACGCGCCGCCTTTGCACGGGTGGCGCAACCTCGCCATGCTTGAACTCCAGGGAGCCATCTGGTTCCGCTCCGGCTCACACGACTGGGGCGGCAAGGACCGCATCGCGCTGCTGGCCGCCATCGGCGAGCACGGCTCGATCACGGCCGCGGCCCGCGCCGTGGGCATCAGCTACAAGGCCGCCTGGGACGCCATCGACGCCATGAACAACAGCGCCGGCGAACCACTGGTGGTGCGCGCTGCGGGCGGCAAGGGCGGTGGCGGCACGCGCCTCACCGAACGCGCCGAGCAGCTGATCCGCACTTATCGGGCGCTCGAGGAAGAACACCGGCGCTTTGTCGCCCACCTGGGCCGCCTGGGCGACAGCGCGGCCGAAGACCTTAACGTAATGAGGCGTTTCATGATCCGTACCAGTGCGCGCAACAAGCTTTTTGGAAAAGTCGACAGCGTCCGTGGCGGCGCAGTCAACGATGAGGTGGTGCTGGCCTTGCCGGGCGGGCAGACCATCGTGTCGACCATCACGCATGAAAGCGTCGAGACGCTGGAGCTCAAGCCTGGCGTCGAGGCGTTTGCGCTGATCAAGGCATCGTCGGTGATTATCGGCCTGGCGGAGCCGGGTCTGCGCCTGTCCGCGCGCAACCAGCTCCCGGGCGTGGTGTCGCGTGTCGTCCCCGGCGCGGTCAATGCGGAGCTCGTGCTGGATCTCGATGGCGGCGGCAGCGTGGCGGCCATCGTCACCAACGAGAGCATGCAGACGCTTGGCCTGGCCGAGGGCGTTCGCGCGCTGGCGATCTTCAAGGCATCGGCCGTGATCCTGGGCGTGGTTGGATAGGCTGCAGCGCGTACGCTGCGTGCGGCGGGTCGTCCATAATGTCGGGCTTCGACGCAAGTTCCGCCATCCCCGTACATGGACGCCACGCTGGCCGGTTTTTCCCTGAGCTTTTCGCTGATCCTTGCGATCGGTTCCCAGAATGCCTTCGTGCTGCGGCAGGGACTGCGCCGCGAGCATGTGTTCTGGGTCTGCCTGGTTTGCGCATTGTCCGATGCGCTGCTGATCCTGGCTGGCGTGTCGGGCTTTGCGGTCATGATCCGCCAGCTTCCGTGGCTGGCCGCGGCCATGCGCTATGGCGGCGCGGCGTTCCTGATCTGGTATGGCGCGCGCAGCTTCCTGGCCGCGCTGCGCTCGTCAGCGGTGCTCGACCCGAGCCATGCCGAGCCCCGGCCGCTGCTGGCGACGCTCGGCGTCTGCCTGGCGTTCACCTGGCTCAATCCGCATGTGTACCTCGACACGGTGATGCTGATCGGATCGGTCTCCACGCAATTCCATGGCCGCGAGAAGCAGTTCGCCGCGGGCGCGATGGCGGCGTCGTTCCTGTTCTTCTTCGCGCTCGGCTATGGCGCCGCGCTGCTGCGGCCGGTCTTTGCGCGGCCGCGCGCGTGGCAGGGGCTGGACGCTTTAATCGGCGTCACCATGTGGGTCATCGCAGCGAAGCTGCTGCTGGGCTGAATACGCACATCAAGGCGGAGATTCCCATGGCAAGAAATATTGAAATCAAGGCGCGTCTGGACAGCATCGACGCCATCGAATCGCGTGTTGCGGCGCTGGCAAGTGGCGGCCCGGAGCAGATCGAGCAGGATGACACCTTCTTCCCGTGCCCCAATGGCCGGCTCAAGCTCAGGGCGTTCAGTGCCGATCGCGGCGAGCTGATCTTCTATGCGCGGGCGGACCAGCCCGGCCCCAAGGAAAGCTTCTACATCCTGTCGCCCACGGCATCGCCCGATACGCTGCGTGCCGCACTGGCTGCCGCGCATGGCGAAGCAGGGCGCGTGCGCAAGGTGCGCACGCTGTATCGTGTGGGCCGCTCGCGTGTCCACCTGGACCGCGTGGAAGGGCTCGGCGAGTTCCTGGAGCTGGAGGTGGTGCTGGCCGATGACGAGAGCGTTGCCGCTGGCGTGGCGGAAGCGCACGGCTTGCTGGACCAGCTGGGGGTGGAAGCAGGCGCCCTGCTGGAGGGCGCCTATGTCGACCTGCTGCGCGCGGCTCAGACCACGACGGCGCGCAGCGGGGCGTAGACGGGCGGGTGCTGGCGCGCGGTGCCGCTGCCGTAGATGCGGCCTTCGCGGATCTCCAGCACGTGCTCGCCGAGCGCTTCCACGTCGGCCGGGTCGTGCGAGATGACCACCATCGGCACGTCGAGGCTGGCCTGCAAGGCGCGCAGTTCCTGGCGCATGCGCTGGCGCAGCGCGGGGTCGAGTGCCGAGAACGGTTCGTCGAGCAGCACGATATCGGGCTTGGCCACCAGCGCGCGCGCCAGTGCCACGCGCTGCTTCTGCCCGCCGGAGATCTCGGCGGGATAGTTGCCGACGATCTCGCGCAGGCCAAACGCCTCGATCCAGCGATCGGTCTCCGGATGCGTGGCGCCGCGGCGCGGATTGCGCCAACTCTTCGACAGGCCGAACGCGATGTTCTGCCCCACGGTCAGGTGCGGGAACAACGCGTATTCCTGGAACAGGTAAGCCACGCGGCGTTCTTGCGGACGCACGTTGATACCGGCCTCGGCGTCGAACAGCGTGCGGCCATTCAGGACGATGCGGCCGGCATCCGGCATCAGCAGCCCGGCAATGGCGCGCAGCGTCAGGCTCTTGCCGGCGCCGGACGGGCCAAACAGCGCGATGCGGCGGCTGGCCGAATCGAAGGCGATGTCGAGCGCGAAATGCCGGTCGGCCGACACCATGCGCTTGCGGATACTGACTTGCATGCCCATGGCAGCCTCACTGTGTCGAACGCGTGCGCCGCACGCGTCCGCGTTCATAGATTTCGGCCGGATTGCGCGCCGCGGCCGGCACCAGCCGCCCCGCCACGACCAGGATCAGGATGCAGGTGACCGAGGTAACCAGCACCAGCAGGTTGGCGGTGTTGTCATCGCCGGCCTGTACCGCTTCGTAGATCGCGACCGAGAGCGTCTGCGTGCGGCCCGGCAGGTTGCCGGCCACCATCAGCGTGGCGCCGAACTCGCCCAGCGCCCGCGCGAACGCCAGCAGCACGCCGGCGATGATGCCGCGCGCGGCCAGTGGCAGCGTCACGCGGAAGAAGATGGCCGCTTCCGGCACGCCGAGCACGCGTGCGGCGTTTTCGAGCTGGTGGTCGACGCCTTCAAACGCCGCGCGCGCCGATTTCAGCACCAGCGGGAAGGCGACGATGGTCGACGCCAGCACCGCGCCCTGCCACGTGAATACCAGTTCGATGCCGAGCTTGCCGAGCCATTCGCCGAACACGCCGCGCCGGCCCACCAGCACCAGCAGGTAGTAGCCGAGCACCGTCGGCGGCAGTACCAGTGGCAGCGTCAGTGCCGCATCCACCACGTCGCGCGCCGGCGAGCGCCAGCGCGCCAGCGCATAGGCGGCGGCCACGCCGAGCACGGCGTTGAGCGCGGTGGCCCAGCCCGCGACCTTCAGCGATAGCAGCAGCGGTACCCAGACAGCGTCCATGGTGTGCGTCGATCCCGATCAGGGTTTCTGGAAGCCGTAGCGCGCCAGGATCGCCTGACCTTCGGCCGACAGCACGTAGCGCACGAAGGCGGTGGCCTGCGTGTTCTGCTTCGTCAGGCTGGTCACGGCGATGGGGTAGGTCACCGGCGTGCGGCTGGGCACGCGTACGGCTACCTTGACCTTGTCTGGCATGACCGCCGCGTCGGTGGCGAAGACAAAGCCCGCTTCGACCTCGCCACGCGCGACATAGTCCAGGCTCTGGCGCACGTTCTGCGCGAGCACGCCCTTGGCCGAGACGGCGTCCCACAGGCCGGCGGCTTCCAGCGCGCCCTTCGTGTAGCGCCCGACCGGTACCGAGGCCGGGTTGCCGAAGGCGATGCGCTTCACTTCTGGTTTGTTCAGGTCTTGCAGCGCGTGGATCTGAAGCTTGCTGTCGTTCGGCACGATCAGCACGACCTGGTTGGCGGCGAAGTCGCGGCGCGTGGCATGGGCCACGACTTTCTCGGCCTCTGCTTTATTCATCGCTTCCTGGTCGGCCGAAGCAAACACGTCGGCCGGCGCGCCCTTGATGATTTGCTGCATCAGCACGTCGGACGCGCCAAAGTTCAGCACGACCTTTGTGTCCGGGTGAGTCTTCTCGAACGATTCGGCCAGGGTCTTGAATGCATTGGTCAGACTCGCGGCCGCCGATACCACCAGGTCGGCGCTGAATGCCGGCGGTGCGGCCAGCGCCAGGGCGGCCAGCGCGGCACTGGCGAAATGAACGGCACGGCGGCGGAACGCCGTGCCCGGCGTGCGGACGGAGCGGGAAGTGTGCATCGGAAGGTTCCTGGGAGCGCTGGGACGCGCGGATGGCTTCTGTGTACTGTCAGGCGCAATATACGTCTGTATATAGCGGGACGTCAATCTTGCCCCATGGTTGCTCGCATGGGTATTGATCTGGGCACAAGGGGAACATCATGGGCGGCGAATGCCGCACAGAAGGAACGCGGGGCGATGGGGAGAAGGCGCGCCGGGGCCGGCGCGCCAACAGGGTTCAGGCCGGTGGTGCGCCGTCCTTGAACATGGATTTCAGCTGCGTGCGCAGCTCAGGCGTGTCCTGATGCTGGTGCACCGCCACGGCATGCTGGACCGCGGCTTCGAGCAGTTCATCTTCGCTGTCGGCGCTGAGTGCGACCGTGCAGCCGATGTCGCTCGGATACTCGCGGCAGTCGACATACTTGCGTCCCATATTGCCTCCTGACGCCGGCATGGCGGCCGGCGGTTTTCAGTATAGGGCGCGGGTTGGCAGGTTTTACAGGACGGGATTGAGCACCTTGCCGGTGGCCAGGAACGCTTCCAGGTTTTCCAGCGTCCGCGCGGTCATGGCGGCGCGCGTTTCCTGCGTGCCGCTGGCCATGTGCGGGGCGAGCACGACGTTGTCGAGTGCCAGCAGCGCCTGCGGGACATTGGGTTCGTCGCGGAACACATCGAGGCCCGCGCCGCCGAGCCTGCCGTCGGCCAGCGCCGCCACCATGGCGTCTTCGTCGATCACGCTGCCGCGCGAGACATTGACGAGGATCCCGCTGGGTCCCAGCGCCTCGATGATCTCGCGCGAGACCAGGCCCTCGGTCTCCGGGCCGCCCACGCAGGCGACCACGAGGAAATCGGACCATGCGGCGAGCGCTTTCAGGTCCGGTTCGAAGCGCCACGGTGCGCCTTCGCGCTGGCGGCGGTTGTGGTAGGCGATCTCCATGTCGAAGCCGCCCGCGCGGCGCGCGACGATCTCGCCGATGCGGCCCAGGCCCAGGATGCCGAGCTTCTTGCCGGATACCCGCGTGGTCAGCGGAAAGCCGCCCTGCGGCCAGCGCTGCGCGCGCACGAAGCGGTCGCCATGGGCAATGCCGCGCGCCGCATCGATGAGCAGGCCGAAAGCCAGGTCGGCCACGCAGTCGTTGAGCACGTCAGGCGTGTTGCTGACCTGGATGCCACGGGCGCGGGCGGCGTCAAGCGCGATCGAATCGTAGCCAACGCCGAAGCTGACGATGGCCTCAAGGCGGGGCAGCGCGTCGATCAGCGCGGCGGTGCAACCGTGCCGGGCCGAGGTCACCACGACACGGACCGCACCGCCATGCTCACGCGCCCAGGCAAGCGGATCGGCCTGCTGCCACAGCGCGGCAGCGCTGAAGTGGTCCTGCAGGGTGAGGTTGGTTTGCGGCGCGAGCGGGCCGACCTGGAGGATCTGGAATGCGGACATGGGAGGCGAGGCTAATCGCGGGAAAACGGAACTGGCAATGGTAGCGCAGGGCTGCCAGCCTTGCCGGCCACGGGCGAGCTTGCTGAGATATGCTGGCAACCTTGCCGATCAACGTTGCGCGTACGCGCCCATGCCATGAAGACACTCTATCTGGCCGGTTTCGATGTGTTCCGTGTGGATGCTGTTGAATGGGGCGAACGACTCAAGGCGCTCTGCGCCGAGTACGGGTTTGAAGGTCTGTACCCGCTAGACAAGGCGGCGCCTGCGGGCCTGTCCGGGCCGGACACGGCGCGCTGGATTTATGACGCCAATATCGCGCTGATCCGACGGGCCGATATGGTGATGGCCAACCTCGGGGATTTCCGCGGTCCCGGAGAACCGGATTCCGGTACGGCCTTCGAGGTCGGCTTCGCCGTGGCGCTGAACAAGCCGGTGTGGGGCTACTACGGGGACGATGGATCGCTGCGTGAACGCGTGACTTCAACAGTCGATGAACTCGGACGTGCGCGGGATGTTCAGGGGTATCTGGTCGAGGACTTCGGGCTGCCGAAGAACCTGATGCTGGCCTGCCCGGCCAGGCTTGTGCGGGGCGGGGCCAGGGAATGCCTGCAGGCTATGGTGGAAGATGAACGGCGGCGGACAGTGCGGCGGGAAAGGGCGGCGGCGATGGGGGGTGCGGAGGATTGAGTCCCGCGAGCGGCTTTGCGTGTTGTGCCTGGCATGGGACGCTGTTTCGCCGGCGCAGCCGAGCCTGTCAGATTTTTAGTGTGACGAGGTCATGAGACGATTACGGAAACGTCCTATGACCGACACAACAGTGACCAAGAAGAGCAAGAGCCCGAAGGCACCCAAGCTGTTCCCTGATGAACTGATCGATCAACTGCTGGCGCAGGTCCAGAACAAAGATGCCGAGTCGATCCTCGGCGAATCAGGCCTGGCTGGGCAGTTGAAGAAGCAATTGGCCGAGCGAATGTTGGCGGCCGAACTGACTCATCACCTGGAGAGCGAGGCGGAGCAAGGCAAAGCCGGCAACCACCGCAACGGCAAGAGCCCCAAGACAGTCATTACGCCCAACGGCGAGCTGACGCTCGATATCCCGCGCGATCGGCAGGCAACGTTCGAGCCGCAGTTGGTTGGCAAGTATCAACGCCGGCTTCCAGGCTTCGACGACCACGTCATCAGCATGTATGCGCGCGGCATGAGCGTGCGCGAGATTCAGGGCCATCTGCTGGAGCTATACGGGCTCCAGGTGTCGCCCGATCTGATTTCCACGGTCACGGATGAGGTGCTGGCCGACGTCGAGCAATGGCAGCAACGGCCGCTCGAGGCCATGTATCCGATCGTGTACTTTGACGCGCTCCGGCTGAAGATTCGCGACGAAGGCACGGTCAAGAACAAGGCGGTCTATCTGGCGCTGGGCATTCGGGCCGACGGCCGCAAGGAAGTACTGGGCCTGTGGATCGAGCAAACCGAGGGCGCCAAGTTCTGGCTGAAGGTCTTCAACGAATTGAAGAACCGCGGTTTGAACGACATCCTAATCGCAGTGGTCGATGGCTTGCGCGGCTTTCCCGAGGCGATCGAAGCGGTCTATCCGGATGCCCAGATCCAGACCTGCATTGTGCATCTGATCCGCAATTCGCTGAGTCTGGCGAGTTGGAAGGATCGCAAGCCGCTCGCTGCGGCGCTCAAGCCGATCTATCAGGCCGCCACGGCCGATGCGGCAGCAGCGGCGCTGGAGGCTTTCTCCCAAGGCGAATGGGGTCGTAAATTCCCTACCGTCGCGGCCATGTGGCAACGCCAGTGGGAGCAAGTGATTCCCTTCTTTGCCTATCCACCGGAAGTACGCAGAATCATATATACGACCAACGCCATTGAAAGCATGCACATGCAGTTGCGCAAGATCGTCAAGAATCGAGGCCACTTCCCCAGCGACGAAGCGGCCAGCAAGCTGTTGTTTCTGGCCTTGCGCAACATCGAAAAGGATTGGAAGATGCCGCCTATCACCTGGCGGCAGGCAGTCAATCAGTTCGCCATTCTGTTTGGCGAGCGATTCACCAACGCCATCGGCTGAGATTTCTTACAACGACCTCAGCACACGAAATTCCTGACACGTCCGCGCAGCCGGCGACTCAAAAGCGCTTTACCGCTTCAATGATTGCAAGCCGGCCGCAATATCTTGCGCCGCAGCCCCCAGAATCTCCCGATAAGCCGCCACCACGCCTTCGACCTCTCCAGGCGCAGCCAGATCCGATTGCGTCCGCCCGCTCACCACCTTCCCATCCGGCAGCCGCCGCACGGTCCAGTTGATCGTCGCCCCGGCGCGCTGGCCGATATCGGCATCGAGCCGCACCACATCGGTGGTGATCCGGTAGACCGGCGTCACATCAGACAGCCCCTGCTGGTAGGTGTCCACCGCCCCCAAACTTGCCTGCAGCCGTTGCGACAGCGCATCGCGCATCTCGTCGGGCAGCGGCGATGACCACCGAGACAGGTCCAGCACTTTGAGCCGGGCTTCATTGCCGTTGCGGCTATCGCGCACCACGAGTTGCGGACGGTTCAAACGTTCGGGCACGCGCACAGGAGCCACTTCGATCCAGAGCGGATCCGTGTTAGGCACCCCCGGCGCCGCAACATTTGCCGCAGCGGCGGCCGGCCCTTGCGCGAGCGTGTAGTAGCGCGGATCCGGCGAGGCGCAGCCTGCCAGAACCGTAGCGGCGATCAGCGCAGCCAGGACACATGCGCGCGTGATACAGGTCCGATTCTTCATCAATCCTTCTCCGTCTTGCCGCGCAGCAGCGCTTCAGGATGCCGTTCGAGATAGTCGGTCAGTATGCGCAGCGACGTCGCCGTGCGCGTCAGCTCCTGCACCATGCGGCGCGCATCCTGCTGCAGCGGCGCGTCGGAGGACAACGTGCCGTTGGCGGTCGACAGCGTCTTGCGCGCGTCCTGCAGCGCGGCCAGCACCTGCGGCGCGACGTCACCGTTGAGTTGCTTCACCAGCGCGTCGGCGCTGGCCAGTGTGGCATTGAGCGCCGCCACCGACTTGCGCAGGTCCTGTCCGATCTGGTCGAACGGCACCTTGTCGATCCGGTTGACGATATCGCCGACCTGAGCCTGCAACTGGTCGAACGTACCCGGCGTAGTGGCGAATTCAGGAATCGGCGCGTTCAGATCGACGTTGGCCGGCGGCGCCTTCGGGAAGAAATCCAGCGCCACGTAGAGCTGTCCGGTCAGCAGGTTGCCGGTGCGCAACTGCGCGCGCATGCCGCGCTTGAGCAGGCCCGCGATGATCTCGTGGCGGCGGGTCGGGTCCTGCACGTCGCGTTCGCGGAAGCCCATGCGCGACGGATACAGCTCCACCACCACCGGCATGCGGAACGCCTTCTTGTCGCGCTGGAACTCGATGCCGATGGAACGCACCTGACCCACGATGACACCGCGGAAGTCCACCGGTGCGCCCGGCGAGAGGCCGCGCACAGACTGGTCAAAGTTGAGCACCGCCAGCGCAGGCGCCAGTTCCTCGGGCTCCTTCATGGCCTCGGCTTGGTCGGCGGCCAGCAGGAACTGCGTGTTTTCCGCGGCCCCGTCCGTCGCGCTGGTGCCTTCGGGCGCCTGGAAGGCGACGCCACCGAGCAGCACGGTCACCAGCGATTGCGTCGACAGCTTCAGGCCCGACGCGTCCAGCTTGAGGTCGACCCCGCTGGCGTGCCAGAAGCGCGTATCGGCGTTCACCAGCTTGTCATAGGGTTTGTTGACGAATATGCGCAGGGTGATGTCGCGCCCATTTGGATCAAGCTGGAAAGCCACCACCTGGCCTACCTGCACGCGCCGGTAATAGACTGGCGAGCCGATATCGAGCGAGCCCAGGTCCGAGGCGCGCAGCACGAACTGCTTGCCCGACGAGTCCGATGTCACCACGGGCGGCGCTTCAAGTCCCTTGAAATCGCGCGTGGTCTCGGTGGACTTGCCGGCGTCCACGCCGATGTATGCACCGGACAGCAGCGTTTCCAGGCCCGATACGCCGCTCGCGGCAAAGCGCGGCCGCACCACCCAGAAGCGCGTGTCGGCCACGGCGAAGTTTTCCGCATCCTTGGTCAGGTCGATCACGGCCAGCACGTGCGAGCGGTCGTGCGCGAGCCGCACCGACTTCACCAGGCCGATATCCACGTCCTTGTAGCGCACGGCCGTCTTGCCAGGCGTCAGGCCTTCGGCCGAGCGGAACGCCACGGTGATTTCGGGCCCGCGCGAAGACAGCGTGTGGACCAGCAGCGAAATGCCGACCACGGCCGCGATGATCGGGATCAGCCAGACCAGCGAAGGCAGCCAGCGCGCCCGGCGGCGGCGTTCGGGTTGCGGCAGCCCCGGCGGCGCGGGCGGAAGGTTGTCAGTGTCAGGCATCTTGTTGTTCCAGCGAGTCCCACAGCAGGCGGGGGTCGAAGCTCAGTGACGCAAGCATGGTCAGCACCACGACCGAGGCAAAGGCCAGCGCGCCGCCGCCGGGGATGATGGTGGCCAGCGCCCCGGCCCGCACCAGCGAGGCCAGCAACGCCACCACGAATATGTCGAGCATGGACCATCGGCCGATCACCTCGATCAGTCCATACAGTTTGGTCCGCTGCCGCAGGCGCCAGGTCGAGCGCATGTGCACGGAGACCAGCAGCAGCGTCAGAATCACCATCTTCAGCAGCGGCACGATGATGCTGGCGATCAGCACGATCCCCGCGAGCAGGTGCGAGCCCGACAGCCACAGGTAGATCACGCCGGACAGGATGGTGTCCTGCTGCGTGCCCAGGATGGACTGGGTCACCATCACCGGCAGCAGGTTGGCGGGAATATAGAGCATGTAGGCCGACAGCAGGAACGCCCAGGTGCGGGCCAGGCTGTCGGGCTTGCGGTGGTGCAGCGTGGCGCCGCAGCGCGGGCAGGGCTGGCCTTCGAGCGAACGCGGGCTGACCAGGTCGCAGGCGTGGCACGACACCAGGCCCAGCCGCGCGGCCGTGGGCACCTGCGGCAGCGGCGTGCGCTCGTCGTCGTCGGTGATCTCCTGCACCACGCTGCTGGCGAACTGGCGCGAGCGCTGCAGATGCTCGCGCGCGCCGGTCAGGCGCGGCAACTTGCGCCGCGGCGGCTGGGTATCGCTCATTGGCCGGCTCCGTCCGCGTCCTCGGCCGCTTGCGGCGATTCCAGGTAATGCCACAGGTCGCGCGGATCGAACGACAGCATGGCCGCCAGCACCACCACCAGCGCGCCGAACGACCACAGCGCGATGCCGGGCAGCACCTGCGCCATGCTCGACAGCTTCACCAGCGTGACCAGCACGCCGATCATGAACACTTCGATCATGCCCCACGGCCGGGTCTGGCGGATGCCGCGCACGATGCGGTCGAAGCCCACGGGCATGCGGTGGCCCGACATGGGCACCAGCAGGTAGACCATCATCAGCATTTCCGAAAGCGGGAACAGGATGGTGGTGGCGAACACCAGCGCTGCCACCAGCGACATGTGGTCGGCGTGGAGCGCCTGCACGGCGCCCAGCAGCGTGGTCTGCGTGCGCACGCCTTTCAGGTCCATCTCGACAATCGGAAAAGCGTTGGAGATCAGGAACAGGATCAGCGCGGTGATGACCAGCGGCAGCAGGCGCCGGTAGGTGCGCGCGCTTTCGCGGTACAGCTGACCGCCGCAACGCAGGCACAGCGCGCGCTCGCCCCGCGCCAGTGGCGCGCGCTGGTACACCGCGTCGCAGTACTCGCAGGCGATCAGTCCGTGCAGCGTGCTTGCGTCCAGCGGGGTGCCGGTGTCGCCGTGTGCCATGCGTCGCACTCAGCCGGGACGCTTGCCCGGCGCGACCGCCGGTGCGTCCGGGTTGTCGACCAGGGCGGGCGGCGGGCTGTCCGCCGGCGCTGCCGCAGCGGCTGCCGCAGCGGATTCGGCGCGCCGCACGGCTTCGATCTGCGAACCGACGGTCCAGTCGCGCAGCAGCGCGTAGGCCACCGCCAGCAGGGTCGGGCCGATGAAGACGCCAAGGAAGCCGAACGCCAGCGCGCCGCCGAGCACGCCCATCATGATCCAGATGAGCGGCATGCCCGTGCCCTTGCTGATCAGCAGCGGCTTGACGACGTTGTCGGCCATGCTGACCACGCCCACGCCCCACACCACCAGGAAGATGGCCCAGCCCGTGTCGCCGGCGTGGTAGAGCCACAGCGCGGCCGGCAGCCAGATCAGCGGCGGCCCCACCGGGATCACCGACAGGAAGAACGTCACGAAGCCGAGGATGGCAGCCGCCGGCACGCCCGCGATCCACAGGCCGATGCCTTGCAGTACCGCCTGGATAAACGCCGTGCCGAGCACGCCGTAGACCACGCCCTTGACCGTGCTGCCGGCCAGTTCGAGCAGGTGGTCGGCACGTTCGCCGGCAATGCGGCGCATGCCGGCGCGCAGCCAGTCGACTGCGTATTCGCCGCCGGTGTAGAAGAAGAAAGCCAGGATGATCGACAGCGCCAGCTGGCCCAGCCCTGCGCCGATCGACAGGCCGGCACCCAGCAGCACATGGCCCACCGGCGCGATCAGCTTGCGCAGGTTGGCGACCATGTCGGAGTCGGCATGGATCACCGACTCCCAGGTCGTGTGCAGGTAGCCGCCCACATAGGGCAGGCTGCTGAGCCAGTCGGGAAGCTGCGGAATGCCCTGCTCCGTGTAGCGGTCCACCAGGCCGGTCAGTTCATCGATATGTGCGGAAAAGCTCGCGCCCGCATATACAAACGGGCCAAGCACGATCACGGCGGCAAGCACCACGCAGATCAGCGCCGCCAGACTGCGCCGGTTGCCCAGCCAACGCGACAGCACGGTGTAGGGATACCACGAGCTGAAGGCCAGGATGGCGCCCCACAGCAGCGCCGTGGTGAACGGCGCCAGAACTAGCAACGAGCCGCCGATCAGCACCACCAGCGCGAACACAGCGGCGATCCTTTCAATCAGTTGGCCGGAATTCATGACTTCTCCCAACTCCGCCGGAGTGACGGAAACGGCGTAAATATAGCTTACGTCAGTCCCGACGGCGGCGGGCGCGGTATTTCAGGTGCGGGGGCAGGCACTCGGACGGAGATGGCCGGGGTACAGCCCACAGTGCCACAGCTGCATGACATGCGCCAGCACTGCCTGCCAACGCAAACGGGCGCCGTAGCGCCCGTTTGCGGTTCAGGTGAGTGCGACAGCTCAGGCCGTAGCGCTCATTACGCCGTCCTTGAGCAGCGCGGCAACCAGGTCCGACTGCGTCACCATGCCGACCAGGTGGTGGTGATCGTCGATAACCGGTGCGTGGTGCAGGCCGCCATCGCTGAAGGCCTGCGCCAGCTCGACCATAGGCTGGTCGGCGCGCGCGGTGACCACGGCGCGGGTCATCAGGTCGCGCACGGTGCCGGCCAGTCGGCGTGCACCGGTGTCGCGCTGCGCCGCGAAGAAGTCGCTCTGGGTAATGATGCCCAAGAGCTTGCGATGATCGTCGACCACCGGCAGCGCCTTGATGCGGTGCCGCGACAGCAGGTGCGATGCCTCGGTAGCCGCTTGCTCGGGGCGCACCGTCACCACGTCGCGCGACATGATGTCCGAGATCAGCACGTTGCCGAAGCGGCGGCGGTAGGCGCGCAATTGCGCGGCCACCAGGATCGCTTCCAGGTCGTCTTCTTCAATGTCGAGGAACTCGCCGCGCGCCTGCAGGGCGTCGTGCAGGTCCGCGCGCGTAAAGCCCACGCGCTGTCCGGGCGGCACGTCGCTGGTCAGGTGCTGCACCGGGGGCTCGGGCGGACGGTGCGGATAGCGCCGCCGCGACAGGTTGTTGAAGGCCAGCGCCATCAGCAACAGCAGCATGGAATTGAACAGCACCGGCACGACCACGAAGCCGAAGCCCAGCGCACTGACCGCGGGGCCGCCAAAGACGGCGGTAATCGCCACCGCGCCGCTGGGCGGGTGCACGCAGCGGAACTGGAACATAAGCGCGATGGCGACCGCCACGGCGGTGGCCGCAGCCAGGCCGGGGTCGGGAATCCAGCGCGCGCAGGCCACGCCGATCAATGCGGCAAATAAATTTCCGCCGATGATCGACCACGGCTGCGCAAGTGGACTCGACGGCACCGCGAACAGCAGCACGGCCGAAGCGCCCATCGGCGCGACAAACCACGGGTTGAAGCCGCCCAGCGTCTGGTGGCTGATCCACTCGGTCAGGAACAGGCCAAGCAGGGCACCGAAGCAGCTCTTGATGCGCTCTATGCGGTTGGCCGAGACCGGTAGGGGGACGAAAGTGCGGAGCCAGGCACGGGTGTTATGTGCGAGTGCAGCGACGGCGGGGGCGGAAGGCATTCGGGACGGGGGCGCGTTGGAATGGTCGGCGTAATATATCACGGAGTGATATATTTGGCGGCCTTTGGCAAGATCCATGTCTGGCGGATGTCCGCGTTGATTCTTGCCGCATCGCACAAGAATCCAAGGAGCCCCCATGCATACCGAAAAGAGCGACTATGCCGTCAGCCAGCGCCTGTTGCTGCTGTGCGGCATCGCATTGCTGATCGGCGTGATCAGCACGCTGGCCGCCGATGTCCTGCTGAAGCTGATCCGCTTCTTCACCAACCTGTTCTTCTACCAGACGCTGTCGCTGGCCGAACACTCGCCCGCGCACCATACGCTGGGCGCGTGGGTCATCCTCGTGCCCGCGCTAGGCGGACTGATCGTCGGCCTGATGGCGCGCTACGGCAGCGACAAGATCCGCGGCCACGGCATTCCGGAAGCGATCGAGGCCGTGCTGTTCGGCAAGAGCAAGATGTCGCCGCGCGTGGCGGTGCTCAAGCCGCTGTCATCGGGCATCGTGATCGGCAGCGGCGGCCCGTTCGGCGCGGAAGGGCCGATCATCATGACGGGCGGCTCGCTGGCGTCGCTGCTGGCGCAATACCTGCACCTGACCGCCGGCGAACGCAAGTCGCTGCTGGTGGCCGGCGCGTGTGCCGGCATGACCGCGATCTTCGGCACGCCGGTGGCGGCGTTGCTGCTGGCGATCGAACTGCTGTTGTTCGAACTGCGCCCGCGCAGCCTGCTGCCGGTGGCGCTGGCCTGCGCGGTGGCCGGCTTCATGCGGCCGTTCTTCTTCGAGGCCGGCCCGCTGTTCCCGCTGCAGACCGCGCCGGTGGGCGCGGTGGCGCTGGGTTCGTGCCTGGTGGCCGGGCTGTTGTGCGGGATCGTCGGCGCGGCGCTCACGCTGGCGCTGTACCGGACTGAGGACGCGTTTTCGCGCCTGCCGGTGCACTGGATGTGGTGGCCCGCCATCGGCGGCCTGCTGGTCGGCATCGGCGGCTACTTCGAACCGCGCGCGCTTGGCGTCGGCTACGACGTGATCGGCGACCTGCTCAACAACCACCTGGCGATCAGCGTGGCGGTGGGCTTGCTGGTGGTCAAGGCGCTGATCTGGATCGCGGCGCTCGGTTCGGGCACCTCTGGCGGTGTGCTCGCCCCGCTGCTGATGCTCGGCGCGGGCCTGGGCACGGTGCTGGCGCCGTGGCTGCCGGGCGGCTCGCCGCAGATGTGGGCGCTGGTGTGCATGGCCGGCGTGCTGGGCAGCGTGCTGGGCGCGCCGCTGACCGCCATCGTGTTCGCGTTCGGGCTGACGCACAACACCGAGGCGCTGCTGCCGCTGCTGCTGACCACCGCGGTCGCGTACGGCTTCTCGGTGCTGACCATGAAGCGCTCCATCATGACCGAGAAGATTGCGCGGCGTGGCCTGCATATCTATCGCGAATACGGCGTCGATCCGCTCGAGCGCGCCCATGTGGCCGAGCTGATGACGCGCGAAGTCATCGCTATCGATGCCGACCTGCCGGTGGCCGACGCGACGACGCGTTATTTCGGCGAACATGCGGCGCACCGCGCCTATCCGGTGGTGTCGGATGGGCGCGTGCTGGGCATGCTGGATCGCGCCACGGTGCGCGGCGCCTCCGCCGGGTCGGCGCCGTCAGACCTGCGCTGCCGCGACCTGCTGGTCGCGCAGGCCCAGGTGCTGGTGCCGTCCCAGACCGCGCGCGCGGCGGCCGGCAGCATGGCCGCGTCGAGCGTGGCGCGGCTGCCCGTGGTGGAGAGCGCCGACACCATGCGGCTGATCGGCATCGTATCGCTGCGCGACCTGCTGCGGCCGAGCGGCCAGGTCTTCCATGAGGAATTCAGCCGCGAACGCCTGCGCGGCGCCGCGACGGCCAAGCTGAGCGCTACGCGTTAAACGGCGAGCGCTAAAGCTTGTAGGTCGACAGCAGGATGCTGGTCTCGGTGGCGCCGATGCCGTCGATCAGCCGGATGCGGTCCAGCGTGCGGTCGAACGCTTCCAGCGTATCGGCGCGCAGTTCCGCGATGATGTCCCAGCGGCCGTTGGTGGTGTGCAGCGCCTGCACATTCGGCTCGCCGCGCAAGGCCTGCAGCACGCTGCGGGCCTTGTTGCCTTCCACTGCCACCGTCATCCACGCGCGGATGCGGTGCGGCTCGGCGTCTGGCCGCAGCCGCACCGTATAGCCGACGATCAGGCCTTCCTTCTCCAGTTTGTCGATGCGGTTCTGCACGGTCGCGCGCGATACGCGCAGCGCCTGTGCCAGCGCCGTGACAGGCGTGCGCGCGTTGTCGCGCAGCAGGGACAGCAATTGGTGATCGATGGCATCCATGGGGGCTTGGCGTTTCGCTGACGAGGGTTAGCGTTTTGCGCATTCGATGCCGCATTTTGCGCAAGTTGCTGGCTATTAGTTAACACCGGCCGGCACCAGAATGCAATCGAACCACCACTGCCCAGCAGCCCGCCACCGACGACCCCAAGGAGCCGCCGTGATCACCACCCCTACCATCCTGCTTGTCGAACCCACGTTCTACGATGTGTCCTACAGCATCAACCCGTGGATGGATCCGCAAGCCTGGGCGCGCGATCCGCGCGGCATGCACCGCAACGCCAGCCGCGCCTTTGACGCACTGCACGAAGCGCTGCGACTGTCCGGCTTTACGGTGGAACTGGCGCCGGGCTTCCCCGGCGTGCCGGACATGGTGTTTCCGGCCAACGCCGCCGTGGTCCTCGATGGCCGCGCCGTGCTCGCGCGCTTCCGCTACCCGCAGCGGCGCGGCGAAGAAGCGCCGTTCGCCAGCATCTTCGAAAGCCTGCGGCAGCGCGGGCTGGTCGATGAAGTCATGCAGCTCCCGGCCGGGTGCTACCAGGAGGGCGCGGGCGATTGCATCTGGGACGCGAGCCGTGGCCACTTCTGGGCCGGCTTCGGCCCGCGTTCCTCGCGCGAAGCGGCCGATGCCATGTCGGCCCGCTTCGGCCGCGAAGTGGTGGCGCTGGAACTGGCCACCCAGCACAGCTACCACCTCGACGTCTGCTTCTGCCCGCTGTCGGGCGGGGACGTGCTGTACTACCCGCCGGCCTTCACCGAGGCGTCGCTGCGCGAGCTGCGCACGCGCGTGCCGGCCAGCCTGCGCATCGAGGCGACCGAGGATGACCTGCGCCACTTCAGCGTGAATGCCGTCAACCTGCACGACCAGGTGGTGATGACCCGCACCACGCCGCACCTGCGCGCCGAACTGGGCGGGCGCGGCTACCAACTGCGCGAAGTCGACCTGTCGCCGTTCATGCTGTCCGGCGGCGGCGCCTATTGCATGACCTTGCGGCTGGACCGCAGCAGCGGGGCGGTCAACACCACCCGCACCACCCGCGCGGCAGCGTGAACGGGCACTACGGAGATTCGGGAGTCCATCATGAAAGACACCGTCATGACCCGCTTCCTGGACGCCACGGACGTCGCCAGAATGGTTGGCGCCATCGGCGTGCCGGCGGCCCTTGCGCAACTGGCCGAGCACGTGCGCCAGGATTTCCTGCGCTGGGAACAGTTCGAGAAATCGGCTCGGCTCGCCAGCCATTCGCCGCTCGGCGTGATCGAGCTGATGCCCGTGAGCGACGGCGTGCAGTATGCGTTCAAGTATGTCAACGGCCATCCGCGCAACGCGCGCTTCGCCATGCCGACCGTGATGGCCTGCGGCATGCTGGCCGAAGTCGAGACCGGCTTCCCGCTGATGCTGGCCGACCTGACCCTGGCCACGGCGCTGCGCACGGCAGCCACCGCGGCGCTGGCTGCGCGCGCCATGGCGCGGCCCGACAGCGCGGTGATGGCGCTGATCGGCAATGGCGCGCAGGCGGAATTCCAGGCGCTGGCCTTCCACGCCATGCTCAATGTGCGCGAAGTCCGTGCCTATGACATCGACCACGATGCCACCGCGCGGCTGGCACGCAATCTCGCGGGCGTTCCGAGCCTGACCATCGTTCCCGTGGATAGCGTGCAGGCCGCGCTGGACGGGGCGGACATCGTCACCACGGTCACCGCCGACAAGACGCGCGCGACGATCCTGACGCCCGACATGGTGCGCCCGGGCATGCACCTGAACGCCATCGGCGGCGACTGCCCGGGCAAGACGGAACTGCACGCGGACATCCTGCGCCGGGCGCGCATCGTGGTGGAGTACGAACCGCAGACGCGGCTCGAAGGCGAGATCCAGCAACTCGCGCCCGATGCGCCGGTCACCGAGCTCTGGCAGGTGCTGTCAGGGCGCGCACCGGGGCGCGCAGTCGGACCCGATGGCGCGGACGAGGTGACGATCTTCGATTCTGTCGGGTTTGCGCTGGAAGATTATTCGGCCCTGCGATGGCTGTATGCCACCGCGCGTGCGCGCCATGCCGGCCGGCACATCGAACTGGTGGCCATGCCGAAGGACCCGCGCAACCTGTTTGGCTGGATGATGGAAGCGCAGGCGCCGCAGCCGGCGGCATCGCGAGAATCGGTGCCGGCCTGACTGGCCTGCGCCGCGGGCAACCATTGCGGGGGCTTCAGCCCCCGCGGCCCATCATCAGTTGCGCGCGCAGGAAGCCCTTGACCTCTTCGAGCGAGGGCGTCTTCAGGAACACCATGATGCCCCAGTGCTGCAAGGCGTCGGCCACGCCGTCGTAGGCCTGGCGGTTGGTGATCACCGCAAATACCACGTGCAGGCTGGAGAAGAAGTTCTGCAGCTTCTCGATGGTGGCGGACTCGGCGTCGTTCAGTTCCTCGACGTAGTACAGCACCACGCGTGGGTGCGCGCTCACCGAGGTAATGACGGTGTCGAGCACGTCCTCCACCACCGCGGCGCGTAGCGGCAGGCCCCACTTGCTGAGCTGTCCGTGGATGCGCTGCGCTTCCTGGTGATTCGGGTGGAACACCACCAGATCGAGTTCATACTCGGCGGGCGGCGAACTGCCGACCCGTGTAGCCAGCAGATTGTGGACGGTTTCCTTATGGATGCGGCGATGGCCGCCGTTGGTTTTCCATGCCCCCAGTTCGCCGCGTTCCACCATCTTTTGAACGGTGCCTAGCGAGACATTGAGAAGCTTCGCCGCGGTGCGCGTACTGTAATAGGCCTTTTCAGCCACAGCAGTATTCCTTGGCATGTGTATCACCCGTGATGAATGAGAGAAAAAAGGACTGCACTCGTGTGGTGCTCTTACACCAGCTTTTCCCGAACTTCCGGAAGGCTGGCCCTTGCCGCCTCATGGCGGCTCCCCCGACTGGACTGCGTTACCGCAGCTTTGGCTCCAGCTTCAACAACCTGGCATCCGCACCAATGGACTGGCGTGTAGCGCCAGCGCGCGCGATTAAAGTCTAAGAGCCTGATACGTAAATCCCCCAAACGGGGGATGCGACGACAGACATGATATGCCTTCTTGCGAAGAATGCCACAGTCTGACACGTATTATTACGATCTAGTTCCGGCACTTCTATGACTTAGCGCACATTTGGGGTTTTGGATGACATGTTGGTAAAACACCGCGGGGAGAGCGCCTCGCCTGCGAAGGACGGGGGAGGGGAGCAGCAGGGATTCGGGCTGCAGGGAGGGGATTGCGGAAAAGAGGAAGAATCGCCCGGCCAGCCTCATTCTCCGACGCCAAAACGGCACGGGCTAAGAGGCAGGCTCAGTACAGGCCGGGTAAAGCAGAAAAAGGGCGCTTCTGGCACGGGTAACCATG
This sequence comes from Cupriavidus sp. C2SS-8b, assembly GCF_057073745.1. NCBI lineage: Bacteria > Pseudomonadati > Pseudomonadota > Betaproteobacteria > Burkholderiales > Burkholderiaceae > Cupriavidus > Cupriavidus sp. C2SS-8b. The sequence continues at coordinate 2,693,008 of NZ_CP172716.1, read as the reverse complement.
GCACCGAAACTTTGCGGAAACTGTCAGGAGTAGCTCTTTACCAGCTTCGACTTGAGCGGCCAGCGTTTGGCGGCCAGGATCCAGATGCACAGCAGTGGCCCCAGGATGGGCACCAGCGACAGGTAGGCATACGCCGGCGCGAAGTGTGCTTGCCGGAATACCCGCTGGAACGGCATGAACCACGCGAGTTCGAACACCATCAGGGCTAGCAGAAGGGCGGGGGCGCTGTTCATGGGAAAAGGGGCTGCTTCGGGTCGCTGTTCACCGATTATGCGAACGCGTTTTGTGCGCTGCACTCCCTTCTTGAGGAGGGTAAACCTTAAGAATCCGGCCGAATGGCCGTCCGCACGCCTCCTCGTCGGATTGTGTGATGCAGCAATCCCGAGGCTGGTAGCCATTTTTTGCACTTTGTTTGTTATTTCTGACATTTCATTCCCTATCCGAGTACTCTCGCTCGGGCGCCGTCGCGCCTTCGCAACTCACCCGATCGGGTGTTGCCAGTCCTCCTGTCTCCTGCGAAACCACGCGCCGCGCGGATAGCAGGGCACAGAGGCAATGTCGTGTTTCCCAGACATGAATTTGGCCTGTTGCAATGCGGGAAAACCCATGGTCACCCAAAGGTCGAAATGCTAAAATGATCAAATTCGAGAAAATTGCGTGAAAAGCTAAACGCAATGCACCTCCAGGGCGGCCGCCACGCGGCGGATAGGCGACAAAGCCGATCCATGCTGCTAGGTAGGGGATTAGGTGGGGAAGCCGGCGGTCCGGCTTTGCACCAGGCGCGCCGGGAAGACATGCAAAGCGTTGTACAGATGCCGCTGCCATAGCGACCGGCAAGCGCATTGCTTCAAACGTCTTCGGCGTAATGTCAACTTTTGAAGACGTATTGAATGCTGTCAAGACTTCTGAGTTTCCGTCGAGGGCTGGTCGCTATCGCAGTGGTTCCCGTGCTGGCATCCTGCGCGCTGGCGCCGGGCATGCGCTTTGATCCTCAGCGCCCGCTGAATCCGGAGGATCCCAATTCGGTACCTAAAGTCACGCTGATCACGGCTGAGTTGGTAAGGGCGCAGAAGGCTGCGGCTCGTCCGACCAATGATGGCGTCGAAGAACTGTTTGGCACGCCGCAGCCGTATGTGATTGGCGCGGGCGACATCTTGTCCATCGTGGTGTGGGACCACCCGGAGCTGGTCTTCCCGACGCAGACCTATTCGATTGGTGCTGCGTATGACATTCCGAACTACAGCGGCGCCGCCAACGTACCGGGCTATGTCGTCAGTCCGGCCGGCACCATCCAGTTCCCCTATGCGGGCGTCGTAAAGGTCGTTGGCAAGACGCCTGATCAGGTGCGCGGTGAACTGAGCGTCGCGCTGAAGAACATCGTTACCATGCCCCAGCTCACGGTCCGCGTGCTTGCCTATCGCAGCAAGCGGATCTACCTGGACGGTGAAGTCAAGGTCCCGGGCCCGCAAAACATCGATGACGTCCCCATGACCCTGGTGGAGGCGCTGAATCGTGCCGGCGGGGTGAACGTGACTACTGGCGACAACAGCCGTGTTCGTATTAGTCGTGGTGGGAAGAATTACTACGTCAACATGCCAGCCCTGCTACAGCAAGGCGTTGACCCTGCGAATGTCCTGCTTCGCTCGGGCGACATCGTTCGTGTGGAACAGCGTGAGGACAGCAAGGTTTTTGTCGCGGGTGAAGTGGTGCGGCCGTCTACCGTGCTGCCGCGCAATGGCCGCCTGACGCTGAACGAGGCCATTGGCGAAGTTGGCGGGCTGAATCCGATCTCGGCGGATGCCAAGGAAGTCTACGTAATCCGTAAGAGCACGGACGGCGAAGCCGAAGTGTTCCATCTGGATGGCAAGTCGCCTGTGTCGTTGGCCTTGGCCGAAGCGTTTGAACTGAAGCCTAAGGACGTTGTGTACGTCGACGCCGCCGGGGTGGTGCGCTGGAGCCGCGTGATCAATCAGTTGATCCCGAGCGCCAATTTCTTCAATTCGACTGCGAATACGTTGAAATGATTAAACGCGTGCTTGTTGTTTGTATTGGGAATATTTGTCGCAGTCCGATGGCGGAGGGGTTGCTGCGTGAGGCATTGCCGGAGTTGAACGTCTTTTCTGCCGGGCTTGGCGCACTGGTGGGTAAGCCTGCTGATGCTACGGCCATCGAGCTTGCCATAGAGACTGGCGTTGACATCACGCAGCATCGTGCCCAGCAGCTCACCAGCGTGCTTGCTACCCAGGCGGACCTGATCCTTGTGATGGACAGCGAGCAGAAGCGAGAGATTCAGCGGCGTTACCCGGCTGCGTCCGGTAAGGTCTTTCGCCTCGGTGAAGTTGGCAAGTTTGATATTGACGACCCCTATCGCAAGCCGCGCGCCGCATTCGAACATTCTTTCCAACTCATCCAACAGGGCGTGAGTGCGTGGGTACCCCGTATTCGGGCACTCGCTTAACAGCATTGGCAGTTTGACTTATGAGCCAGAATCTCCCTTACGTTCCAGTGGCTGGACAGCAGATGTCGGATGACGAGACTGATATCGTGCGCTATCTGGATGTGCTGCTCAAAAATCGTTGGCTTATTGCAAGCATTGCAGTTGTGGTGCTGGTGCTTGGTATTGCTTATGCACTCCTCGCACCTCCGGTCTACGAGGCTGACATCGTTGTTCAGGTAGAAGACAACCCTAACAGCGCCAACAGCCTGTTAGGTGATGTTTCTTCTCTCTTTGACGTGAAGACTCAGGCTACCGCCGAAATTGAAATTCTGCGTTCGCGTATGGTCGTAGGCAAGGCAGTAGACAACCTGCTCCTATATATCGACGCGCAGCCAAAGTACTTTCCATTGATCGGCTCCTGGATTGCCAGGCGGTCTAAGGGTCTTTCCGAGCCGGGACTGCTTGGTGTCGGTGGCTATGCCTGGGCGGCAGAATCCATCAAGGTCAGCTTGTTCGACGTGCCGGAAGAATTGGAGGATGAGAAGTTCACCTTGACTGCATTGGGCCAGGGCCGCTTTCGGTTAGAACAGAGCAGCCTTGATAAACCTGTTGAGGGCAATATAGGCGAAGCTTTGCAGGTCAGTCAGAGCGTTGGGACTATTAGTCTGCTTGTGGCAGAACTGAAGGCAAAGCCGGGCATTGCATTTACGCTGATCCGTAACTCCCGCCTGAAGACTCTGGAAGATTTGCAGGATCAATTGAAAATTGAGGAAAAGGGGAAACAAAGCGGCATTATTGGTGCCGCTCTGCAAGGTAAAAATCCGGCGCTTACGGCTTCGATTCTGAATGAGATCGGAGACGAGTATGTTGCGCAGAACATCAGGCGTAAGGCAGCAGAGGCTGAAAAAACGCTAGTTTTTCTTGGAGACATGCTTCCCCAGTTGAAGCGAGAACTCGAACAGGCTGAAGTCAAATACAACGCGATGCGCAATAAGCGCGGCACGTTCGACCTGAGCGAAGAGGGCAAGGCGTTTCTGCAGCAAAGTGTGGCGGCCGAGTCCGGACTTCAAGAACTGAAGCAGAAGCGCGCAGAGTTGGTCACCCGCTTTGCGCCGGGCCATCCTGCGCTCCAGGCAATTGATCAGCAGATCGCGGCATTGACGGCTAAAGCGGGGAGCATAGAGAGTCGTGTCAGGTCGCTGCCCAATCTTGAGCAGGACACCGTGCGCTTGACGCGTGATGTTCAGGTCAACAATGAACTCTATGTTGGCTTGCTGAACAATATGCAGCAACTCAAGCTGGTAAAAGCCGGAAAAGTTGGGAATGTACGGCTCGTTGACAATTCGCCAGTTCCTGAGGTGCCGGTTAAGCCTAAAAGATTGGTGGTAGTCCCATTGGCCGCTATTGCGGGGTTGATCCTGGGCATAATCGTTGCGTTCACCAGAGAGGCGCTTTATGGTGGCATTACTGATCCCCAGGATATCGAGCAGCATACCGGTCTCAACGTATATGCCACCGTGCCGCTTTCCGAGGCACAAAATTCTCTGGCAAATGAACTGCGCACACGCAAGCGCGGACAATATCTGCTCGCAGAACGGTTCCCCAATGAGCCTTCTATCGAGAGCCTGCGCAGCCTGCGAACCGCACTTCAATTCGCCATGCTGGATGCGAATGACAACCGCGTCTTGTTGACCGGCCCAACCCCAGGGGTCGGGAAATCCTTCGTCTCTGCCAACCTGGCGGCGGTAATGGCCTCAGGCGGTAAGCGCGTATTGCTTGTTGATGCTGACATGCGCAAAGGATATCTCAATCAGTATTTCGGCAAGGACCGCAACCCGGGCTTATCCGATCTGCTCGCGGGAAATGCCAACCTGGATGATGTGCTTCATCGCGATGTTGCCGCTAATCTGGATCTGATCAGCACCGGTACGATTCCTCCGAATCCTTCCGAATTGCTCTTGAATGAGCGCATGGTGCAACTGCTGGACCGCTTCAGCGAGCTCTACGATCTTGTATTGATCGACACTCCGCCGGTTTTGGCCGTAGCGGATACGGCGGTACTGGCCGCTCGCTGCGGCACCGTGTTCCTGGTGACCCGATTTGAGACCACCACCATTGGCGAGGTCACCGAGTGCGCAAAGCAGTTGAGCCATGCAAAGGCAGACGTGAAGGGTGTTATCTTTAACGGTCTCAACCCCAATGCCTTCCGCTACGGCTATGGCTCCAAGTATGGGCGCTATCGCTATGCCTATTACGGCTACGCAAGCAGCGAGAACACCTGAAGTCCAAGAGATCAAGCACAGGAAGCCCTGACGGCGCCGAGGCTAGGGCGCACAGGGCGCGGGCGCCGGGCAGAACGTAAGACGCCGATTTGGACGGGGTCGGCGCATATTGCAGGTCGAAACACCAAATGCGACCAACTCGTATTACACGTGTTGTATGAGGATGCACATATCTGGCTGCGATGCCGGAAACTCCGACCATAGCTCAAGCGAACCTGGATAGGGATCGCAGCATGAGTTATGCGGGTCGCGCGATTGTTAGCGTTAATTACATGAAACAACGCGACGACGAAGCATGGGATAACAGGCGTATAGACCCCTTGGGTTCGTCAAGAGGGTCCAATTGTGCACTGGGGCGCTGGGGTGGCCGAATACATGAAATAGTCTACGAAGCCCGCTCGCACACGTCTTGCCTACTAAGATGCCTCGCAACCCATCTTGAATATAGATAGGTAACCAGATAATACGGTGAAGAATCTCGTTTGGCTCGGTCTAACGTCCCGCACGCGGATTCAATAAGGCGCCCACCAACATCACGGCAAAGCGCAAATTGGTGAACAAATAGCGTTTCCACATGCGGCCAGGTTCCTGCAGCACACGGAACAGCCATTCCATCCCGCCGCGCCGCATCCATCCCGGAGCACGCTTGACCTTACCCGCCACTACGTCAAAGGTGCCACCCACACCCATTACGAAATCGACCCCTAGCTCGGTCTGCCATCGGTGAATGAAGTTTTCCTTACGGGGTGACGTGATGGCTACGAACAGAAGGCGTGCCCCCGATGCACGGATCTGCTGGACCACGTCCGCTTCGTTGTCCCAGAAGTAGCCATGGTGATAGCCGGCCAATTGCAGCCTCGGGTAGCGCTCGGTGCACCGCGCTGCGGTGGCAGAGACCACTTCATCCGTCGCACCCAACAGAAACACAGGGAAGCCACGACGGGTGGCCTCCTGCAGCAGTTGATCAAAAAGATCGACCCCAGCGACGCGCTCTGGTATGTCATGGCCGAGCAGGCGTCCCGCCCAGACTACGCCCATGCCATCGATGTTGATCAGGTCGCAACTGGTGACCGACCGTGCTAATTGCGCGTCGGATTGCATATGCACCAGCTTGGCAACATTGATGCTGGCTTGTTGGGTAAATTGGTGGCGCTCGATGCGCTCGCAGATACAGGCCACAGTCTGGGCCATGGTGGCTGTGTCCATTGGACAGCCAAACAGTTCAATGCGTGTCGTCATGACTATGGGATACGAACATGAGCGCCGTCGCGCTCGGCCACACTCACAGGGCCGAAGTAGATGAGGGTTCGCGTGACATCCGAGGGTTCCTTCTGCCAACCGGCTTTATAGAGGCCGAGCTTGAGATAGGCACCCTGCTCGTCGGTGTAGGAGTTGGGCGAGCCGTTTGCCTCGAAGACCATCACGCCATCCTTGTACAGGGCGGTCTTGGATTGCTGTCCCGATGCGTCTGGCACATAGCGCAAGGCCCACTGCACCCACTTGCCGCGATCTGCGTCCGCGCAGCAGAGTCGCTTCGCTGCCGAGACCTTCTCAGGATGTGCGCCGCCGCGTTGGGAAATCGTGTAGCTATTACCTAGCAGGGTCAAGGCGAGCGTCGGCGGCCCGGATCTGGCGCTCTGATGGATCTGGGTAAAGATCACCATCTGGGCATCGTCGAAGACAAAGTCCGACGATAGATAAGTGCTCCAGCGGATCAGGTAGTCGTGCCCCGGCGAGAATATGACCGACGGCGGTAACAGTAACTCCGCCCGCGGCGTTCCGTTGGCGACGCCTGAAAAATCGCTACTGCGCTGTATTGCTGCAAGCACAGCCTTGCCACCTGGTGTGACAGGGTCGTCCACGATCGCTAGGTCGCCCGGGTTGGCCTGCACCCCGATTCCAGACATCAGGCCATGCTGCCAATTGTTGGCATACACAGGCCGGTAGGCGTTGTTAGCGAGGCCAGCGGCCTCTTGCGAATGCGTCGGAGGAAGGGACGCGCAGGCATTCAGGCTGAGTGCCAGCCAAGCAGCGCGGCGGCAAAATCGTTGATACATGTTGATGCTTCTCATCGAGCTGCCGCCACTTCGCGGTAGCAGTCCACTAGCAGATTGACGATGGCATCCTGACCAAATCGTTCGTGCGCGCGTGCCTGCCCGGCCGCCCCCATTTTGGCTGCCAGGAACGGCTGTTCCCACAATTGGCGCAGGCGTGCGGCCAGCGCAGGGATATCCGAAGGCTCGACTAGGTATCCGGTGACGCCTTCCTCGACCAGATCCAGAAATCCCCCGAGCCTGCTGCCGACAACGGGGAGGCCGCCATACATCGCCTCCAGTGTGGCGATGCCGAAGGATTCAAAGCAGCTTGGCATGCAGAACACCCGCGCTTGCCGGTAGAAGGCAAGCTTGGCATCGTCATCCAGCCAGCCGGCAAAGTTGACGCAATCGGCAATGCCAAGGCTGTGCGCAAGTTGCTGCCAGTGCGGAATGTCCCCTGCACCGGCAAAGCGAACCGAAATGCGGCAGCCCTGAGCCTTGAGCATAGCTATGGCTTGCAACAGTGTGCCGACGCCCTTTTCTGCAGTTAAGCGCCCAGCAAATGCTATGTAAGGCATGCCTGTATCTGCCTGTACCGGCGGGGCCTCGGCTGCATGCTCTGCAAGGCTGGCCATATTGCCAACAATATGTAGGCGGCTGTCGTCCCGCCCCAGCGTCCGCAGTTCCCGGCCGATGGCTTGAGAGACGGCAATTAGAGCGTTGGCGCCGCCGACGAACCAGGCGATTGCCAGCCGCACTATGCCGGGAGACTGTGCATAGAATTGACCAAAGTTGCCCGCGTGCAAATGGAAGACAACGGCCCTGCGGCGCAGCTTGGCGATCGCATGTAGCAGGCACTTGCGAACAAAGGAACCACGCACTGAGACATGAAAGTGCACGATATCCGCACGGCCTAGTGCATGTGTAAAGCGAGGCACGTCTTGGAACACGAAGCGCAGCAGGTCACCTGCACGCTGGAAGCCATGGGTTTCAAGCACGGCGAGGGACACACCGGCGGCTGAGAAGGAATCCTTCTGCGCGGCCAGTTCAGCCAGCATTGACGCAATGCCGCCACGTTGCCCGTGGCCCGGTCCCACATGCAACACATGGATCGGTCGATGGTACGGAGGACTTGCAGTGCTGGTAGCGTTGGCAGCTTTCTCAGGCACGATTCCGCCTCTTGCTGTTGTATTGGACGACATCCGGCTTGCCCCTGACGGCAAGAAAGGCTAGGTAAGGTCCAATGATGGAGGACACCAGCACGTGTCCGGCGGAGCAGGCGGCAAGAAGCAGAAGGCCGAAGAAGATGGTGTTGAAGCGGCCTGCCGGGGTATTACGTGTGCCGGCAAATGCGCGCTTCAGTGCAAGAAGGTAGAGCACGAACACCGGCAAGCCGAAGGCTAGCGCCAGATCCGGCCCGTCAATCTCAACCATATAGCGCACTACTGGATAGCCGCCGCTCAAGAGAGCGACGTAGTCGTGCTGGGCAAGATCCGCCCACACATTGGCGAATTTGAGGTTGCGTCCGGACAGCACAACCGACGCCAGCTTATCGCTGCCACCGTTCTCGTAGTGATAGCGGAAATAGTCCAGCGTGAGGTCGGCGGCCTGGGCCACGGCCGGCACTAGCATGTAAGCGGTCGCGGCAGCCGCCGCCAGTAGGGCCACGGTCACGCCTGCGCGAAGAGTGGCCTGAGCAGCACCGTACCGGGCGAAAAAGTACAGGCTTGGCACCAGCACCGCGACACCGGCTGCGGTCTTAGTGCCGATCAGCAGCGACGCGCCGACGAGGGTCGTGATAAGGACTGTGTCGGACAGGCGCCAGCCTTGGCGCAGTACGCGCTGAAATGCGTAAGCGAGCCCCACCATCATGAGCGCTGAGGCTTCGTTTTGGGCGTTGATGATCCCTTTATAGCCGGCCCGGATCTGTGTTTCGCCAACATAGCTGCGAAACATCTCGATCGACAGCGTGGCGCCAGCAATGATGGCGCCCGCATATATCAGCAGCGCAAACCGAAGCCAAGGCTCAAGTGCTAACAATCGCTTCTCGCTGAGCCCCGACATAGCGGCCAGGAAGATGAAGAATGAGAACACCTTGAAGACAAACACAGCTTGGTCGGACAACTCCTTGAGTGTCATGCCGCCGGCGGCACACGTAACGCCGGCGGCCAGCATCGGCACGGTAGCCAGCAAGGCCAGGTACACGCTGCCAGGTCGCAACCTCCCCCGCAGCAGCATGGCGATGATCAACCCAAAGGTGACAGTGCCCCGGACCAGCAGGGAATAGTGCGCTTCGCCACTGAATGCCGTCGCTGCCCGTACGGACAGGAAATCACCCAATGGCGATAGCAGGAAGCCGGCAGCCAGCAGCGTCCACACCATGCTCGCCGACAACTCGCTCGTAGGGTAGGCGACCTGCGCGAGTGGGGGCGGCAAGCGGGGAACGGTAGATCTCTGCATCCTTCAACCGCCCCTTGCTACACGGTGGCGTGTCGCGGCAGCTGCGCGCAGCCAGCCAATAGCGGCCCACCTTCCCAACGCCCGAGCAGTCCGAAGCGGTTCCAGTATCGACTCACGCCAGCGCGGACGCGTCTGGCTGCGGGCGCGCCGTTCAGCTTCGATATCGCTAGGCATGGTTTCAAATTGCTCCCACACCACGTAAGGTCGCATTTCGGCAACACGCATGCCGCCATAGTCGCGATGCCACGGCCAGTCGTCCAGCAACGCGACTACAGGTCCCTGGCTGTAAGCCAGCGCGCGGCGTGCGCCTGCTGCGGAAATCCAATAGCCCACGGCACCCGAGGTCCATTGTTTGAAAGGAAAGCCCATGCGCAGGCCATCGATCTGCGTGTAGTGCTTCAAAGGATTGCGAAAATATGCGCGCGGAGCTGCGCTTCGCGGGAGTTTTGAGCGTCCAAGCTGGACAACGTCCGCGACCTGAGCAAGGTGCTCCTCGTCAAGCCGTAGCACCTTGTCGAAGAAGCTTGGCATCAAAAGCGCATCATCTTCTAGAACGATTGCCCCGTGCCCCGTCTGTGAAATCCGTTCCCAGACGGCACGGTGACTGGCAAAGCAGGCGACTTCTGCGCGTGTCAGTGACCGCCCATAGCGTTGGCGCGCGGCACCGTCGTCGTAAAGCGCCGCAAACGCTGGCTCCGCCAGCCGGCGCGCGTCGATGGCATCTGCGAAACGGAATGCCACTCCATGGCTGGCCAGTGCTGCGGCGATGCTGGCGCGCCGCATTGAGCCTTCAAGAGAGATCACATGGATGTCAGTCATGGTTGCAGCAGATAGGCGCGCATTTCAGTGCGCGCAGCAATGATCAGCAGGTATAGGGCAAGCGTCGCAACTTCCGCGATTAGAAAGGCTCCCGCGGCGCCGGCAGCTCCGAAATGTGGTACCAGGGCAAAAGCCAGCGCCACATTCGCCAGTCCGGCGCCGAACATGACCCAGGCGCGCCAACGCGTGGCGCCGAAGTTTACCAGCACCTGCAGGCCTAGGAAGTAGGCTAGGTTGCCGAACAATGTCGCGGCGCAAAGCCATTGCAGAACCGTGCCGGCACCTTCGTAGCCGGGGCCTAGCACTAGCCGCGTTAGGGGATGAGCCACGACACCGGTCACGGCGACGCCGGTAGCCGTTACCGCAACCGTGGCGGCCGCACCACGCCAAGTCATGCGGGCAGCGTTGTGTCGCTGGGTGCCGAATAGCGTTGCAATGCGGGGATAGAGCACAGTGTTAATCTGCGCTGGCACCATGTTTGCCACGGTCTTGAGCTTGTCAGCTGCGCTGTAGAGGCCGGCTTCATATGTCCCCGCGACCGAACCCAGGATCACCGTATTTGTCGTGCCGAACAGCGTCACGCAGGCGGTTGCCGCAAACATGTCGGCGCCTTGCACCAGCCGCTGGCGCACTGCAGGCCAGGAAGCGGCGGGACGCCGCAATATGCCGAGCCGAGCCGCGACAGTCAGCGATAGACAGCCAGTCAGCACGGACGCCGCAGCCTGCAATCCGATGGCCATCGGGGTGTCTGCAGGCGTTTTCACCAGCAGAAACGTTAGCGGTAACGTGCAAAAGCGCCCTAATAGCGACGCCGTCGTGAATAGCCAGAAGCGCTCTAGGCCCTGCAGCAGCCAGCTCAGCGTGAAAACATTCCCAGCGACGGCGACCCAGGAAAGTAGCAGAGCCGTGCGCATGGCGGCCAATTGCGGGAAGACCTGCAATGCCACCAGCAGCACCGCAAACGATAGCGCGCACAGACAGGCTTTGGCAGCCATGGTCGACCACACAAGTGCATTCAGGGCATGAGGCTCGCCGCGATGTTCCACTACGGACTTCGGTCCGCTGAGGTTGAAGCCCCACTCCGTGAAGACGGTACCGTAAATGGCGAGCGCGGTAGCGTAGCCGAGCAGACCGAACTGCTCCGGGCCGAGGACGCGGGTCAGATACGGGAATGTGGCCAGCGGCACCAGATAGTTGCCGATCTGCCAGGTCAGCATGGCTAACAGGCTTCGTCGGACCCCGGTGCCCGTGGTTCTTGTCATGCGTTGCCTCGACGCCGGCTGGACCACAAGCCGCGGGTATCGATCACGACCTTATCTTGAAGCCGGTCAGTGTCGATGGCGGAAAATTGCGCATGGTCCACCAGCAGCACGATGATATCGGCGTGATCAAAGGCGTAGCCGGGAGTTACCAGCTGCGCACCCTTCAGCTTGTCAGGCAACGTCTGGACATGGGGCTCGACCACCAGCACGCGGCCCAGGTCTTGTTCGATCAGGTGCGCGGTGATGTCCACAGCCGGGCTTTCGCGCAGGTCGTCGATATTGGCCTTGAAGGACAAGCCGAAGCAGGCGATAACGGGCTCGCGCAGGCGGCGCGCTGCGCGGCAGATGCGCTCCAGCACGAAGTGTGGCTTCGCGTCGTTGACCTCGCGCGCAGTGCGGATCAGTCGTGCCTTGTCGCCGGCGGCATCGACAATAAACCACGGATCCACCGCAATGCAGTGGCCCCCGACGCCAGGGCCCGGCTCCAGGATTTTTACGCGCGGATGCAGGTTAGACAACCGGATCAGCTCCCAGACGTTGATGTTCAGGGAGTCGCAGATGATCGAGAGCTCGTTTGCAAACGCAATGTTGACGTCGCGGAATGAGTTCTCCGTGAGCTTGCACATTTCTGCGGTTCGTGCGTCGGTGATCACGCTCCGCCCACGCACGAAGATGCTGTAGAGATCCTGCGCCGCCTTGGCGCAACGAGGTGTCAGCCCGCCGATAATACGGTCGTTCTCGATCAACTCGCGGAGCACGGAACCCGGCAGCACGCGTTCGGGGCAATGGGCAATGCGGATATCGGACTGCTCGCCCGCCTGGTGCGGAAAAGTCAGGTCGGGCCGGGCGTCTGCTAGCCATTGCGACATGCGCTCGGTGGCGCCCACCGGCGATGTTGATTCCAACACGATCAGGTCGCCCGCTTTGAGTACCGGCGCAATGGATCGGGTGGCCTGCTCGATATAGGACAGATCCGGGCGCTTGTCTTCGAGGAATGGTGTGGGCACAGCCAGCAGGAACGCGTCAGCGGGCTCAGGCGTGACTGTGGCACGCAGCAGACCTTGGCTGACCGCTGCGCGTACCAGCATGTCGAGATCTGGTTCGACGATATGGATCTCGCCGCGGTTGATCGTTTCCACCGCGCGCAGGTCGACGTCGACGCCGACCACCGGAATCTGGCGGGAAGCAAACATTGTGGCGGTGGGTAGGCCGATGTACCCAAGGCCAATTACAGAGATTTTCTCGAATTTCATACTAAATCTATGCGGCAGAACTTCTATTGAAGGCGGTGACGGGCGTTACTGCAGGAATGTGCGGATGCCGTCCGCAATGCGCGCACAGGCATGACCGTCGCCGTAGGGATTGATGCTGCGGTGCATAGCCGCGTAAGCGCTATGGTCGTCGAGCATGGTGCGGATGCCTTCGACGATGCAACGCTCATCCGTTCCAACTAATCGCACCGTGCCGGCCTCGACAGCCTCCGGGCGCTCAGTGGTATCGCGCATGACCAGCACAGGTTTGCCCAGCGACGGTGCCTCTTCCTGGATGCCGCCGGAGTCGGTCAGGATCAGGTATGACAGATCCATCAGGCGCACAAATGACAAATAGTCGAGCGGTTCAAGCAGGTGCACATTTGCGATGCCACCCAGTACGCGTTGCACCGGCTCGCGCACGCTTGGATTCAGGTGCACCGGATAAACGACGTCCACGTCGGGGTAGTCACGAGCGACGTGCGCGAGCGCGCTGCAGATGCGCTCGAAGCCGGCGCCGAAGCTTTCGCGCCTGTGGCCAGTTACCAGAACGATTCGGCGGCTTGGGTCGATCGGCGGCAGGCGAGCATCAGTCGCGGCGCGCAGGTTGTGATCGGTAGCTAAGCGTTCGCGCACTGCGAGAAGCGCGTCGATCACCGTATTGCCGGTGACTAGGATGCGCTCGTCAGCCACGGACTCAGCAAGCAAATTCTCGCGCGCGCGCGCCGTAGGCGCAAAATGCAGGTCGCTGAGGACTCCAGTAAGCTTGCGATTCGCTTCTTCTGGCCACGGCGACAAAAGATTGCCGGTGCGCAGGCCGGCCTCGACGTGGCCTACAGGAATCCTGCGGTAAAACGCTGCAAGGCTGGACGCCATGGTGGTGGTGGTGTCGCCATGCACCAGCACCATGTCGGGCTGGAAGGCATCGAGCACTCCGCGCATGCCCACCATGATTTCGGAAGACAGGTCATACAGGTCCTGGCCTGGCTTCATCACGTTAAGGTCGAAGTCCGGCTGGATATTGAACAGTGACATGACTTGGTCAAGCATCTCGCGATGCTGTCCGGTGACGCAGACGCCGCAGGTAAGGCCTTCGCTGCGCTGTAGTTGGCGTACCAGCGGTGCCATCTTAATGGCTTCGGGGCGGGTCCCGAAGGTCAGAAGAATTCGTTTAGTCATGGAATTTTGGAAGACGCGCGGCGCGCTGCTGGCGGCGCAATGGGCACGCCTGCTGCCGTCGTATGGCTAGGTCTGGTTGGTGACGTGTTCAGTCGGATGTGTCAGGTATGGCGTCAGTAAGCGTTGTTTCCTGTCCAGCCGCGGAACGTCGTCCAGAAGATAATTCTCAGATCCATCCAGAACGACCAGTTCCGGATATAGAAGATGTCGTGCTCCACACGCTTCGCCATCTTATCCAGAGTATCCGTCTCCCCCCGATACCCATTAATCTGCGCCCATCCCGTAATCCCAGGCTTGACCCGATGGCGCAACATATAAAGATCGAGCTGTTCCTTATAGATATCGTTGTGCGCCATCGCATGCGGCCGCGGCCCCACAACGCTCATCTCCCCGCGCAGCACATTAATGAACTGCGGAAGTTCATCCAGGCTGGTACGCCGCAGAAAAGCCCCAATGGGCGTCACACGGCTGTCTCCCTTCTTAGCTTGCGTGACGACTTCATGCTCCGTATGCACCTTCATGCTGCGGAACTTGTAGACATGGATAACGCGGCCATCCAGCCCAAGGCGTTCCTGCTTGAAGAATGCCGGCCCAGGCGAGCCCTTCTTAATGAGCAGGGCAATGGTCACCAGCAGCGGGGATAGCAAAGTCAACACCACTGCAGCAAATGCGCGATCGAATGTTGCCTTGATGACGCCGCGCACGCCCAGCGAAGGCGGCCGATTGAGTTCCACCGCCGGCATGCCCATAAAGTCCTGCATCTGATGATTCAACAACTCGAAGTCCATCAAGCTGGGCATCCACTTGATGTCAATAAAGTCATTGCGCAGCGCAAAGGCGATGTTCTGCATCTGACGCGTGGCACTGATCGGCAGGGCGATCCAGATTTCATCAATCTGGTGCTTGCGGGCGAAGCCAGCAATGTGATCACTGTCTTCAATCCGTGGGATGCCTTCTGGCGTTGCATCCTCGACGCCAGCATAGATTCCGGCCACGCGGAATCCGCTCCAGCGGCTCGCCGTAGCCCGGCGATACATCTCCTGACCCGTCGTGCCAAAGCCTACGATCAACACTTGCTTGGAATTTCTGCCGATACCGCGTGCCAGTGCCAGCAGGCTGTAGGTCACGATCCGCAGCGCCAGCAAGGCCACCGCTGTTCCCACATACCAGTACGCCGCCCATAACCGCGACATCGATCCCGCCTGGTGCATCAAGAAGCTCATCAGGATGCCGATAAGCCAGACAAGCGACCATGCGGCCAGTAGCCGTGCGCCGAGCGAAAGAAAGCTGCGACCGCGCCAGGACGTGTACAGGTCGAATGCCGGCAGCACGATCAGCGCTACCACACTGCTGAAGTACAGGATGAACTGATGAATGGGGGAGGCTGCTGCGAAGTCAGAGGGAAAGCGCAACTCGGTGGCCAGGAAGCCGGCCAGCCAGATCGTACTCACGTCTGCCAGGCGTACTGCAATGGCCAGCGAGTCGTGATGCTTCACAAACATGTTGCGATAAATTCCCATGCTTTCCCCGGGGGTGGCGTTATCCCTCCGGCCGGCGCAAAAGCGCAGGCTGGATCTCCCCGTCGAAACAAAGCCAAAGCCCCATAGAGGCCAAGAGCGCGCCTGACCAAGGCGGCATGTGCCAAAACTGTGGCAACTGATATTTTTGGTACTTCTGTTAGTGGCGGCACATTAGCATAAATGCGGGAAATCCACCACGCCAAACGGGCTTGTCCGCCGTCAATCTTCACGGGGAGTTGCGGCGTTGCAGCATGTCACCCATTCGGGGGCAGCGTGGCCGGAAAGTCTGTGGCAATAAGCCTTGACGGTCTTCGTCCAGTCCTTCTCCCCGCTTGGTGGGGTTGCGCTCGCCTTCTCATACGGATCCACGGCGCCGAGCGTCTGCCGGGGCTGCTTTACGCCTGACTGCAGTCGCTTTCCTTACGCGGCGCTTAGCTGTCGCGATTCGAATATATGGCGAAGATGTCGGTGTGATGATTTTGATATTTTCGTGGATTTCTGCGGTAGACTTTCGCCGCGAAGTTTCCCCGCGCGCGCAGATGGGTGGGGAGCGGGCGAGCCGAAGAAGAAAACGTAGCTGTTAGGCCGGCAAACGCTTGTCGGTGGAAAAGCACTTATTGACGATGGGTTGGAGAAAAACAATGCAAGCAAGTCTCTCGAGGCGTTTTACCCTGGTGGCGGCAGCCTCCGCAGCCATGCTGCTGGCGGCCTGCGGCGGTGGCGGCGGTGACAGCACCCCCAGCACCCCTTCGGCCACCATCAGCGGCAAGGCCATCGACTTCTATCTGTCCGGCGCGACGGTGAGCTTCCTGGATTGCAAGGACTCGGCCGGCAAGGTGCGGACGGCTACGACCAACGCGACGGGCGATTTCACCTTCCCGGCAAGCTGCACCAAGAGCGCACTGTCCGTGTCGGGCGGTACCGATATCGGTACTGGCCTGCCGTTCAACGGCGTGATGCAGGCACCGGCGGTTGAATACCGCGCCGGCATTACCCCGATGATCAGCCCGCTGACCACGCTGGTGGCACAACTGGGCGCAGACCAGGCTGCTGCCCTCGCCACCAAGCTCGGCCTGAGCGGCAAGGATCTGCTGAATGCAGATCCGATGACCGATGCCGACGTGCTGAAGGCTGCCGTCGTGGTGCAGCAACTGGTCGAGCAGATCAGCAAGACGCTGCAAGGCGTGGCAACGGGCGCCGGTGGCAGCCTGAGCGCCGATGCCGCCGCCGCAGCAGCCGCAAAGGCCGTGGCAAGCGTGGTCAGCAACGCCAGCGGTACGGCCGACCTGTCGAGCGCAAACACCGTGTCCGATGCCATCAAGGCTTCCGTGAAGAACGCGCAGTCCAGCCTGCCATCCACCCTGCAGGGCAGCATCGACACCGTTGCCGCCAACGTGGCAGCGCTGGCCGCTCCGCTGGTGAGCAAGCAAGTCGGCGACGTGAGCACTGCGCTGGGCAAGATCAAGCTGGGCAGCGATGCATCGTCCACCGTGACGGCGCTCAAGAACAGCGGTGCCCTGAATGCACTGAAGGACAGCAGCCAGTCGACGCTGTCGACCACGCTGGCTTCCTCCACGTCCGCCTCCGTGCTGACCGACGGCACCAATACCTCCAAGCTGGCCAATCTGGGTAATGCCGTGGCAACGGGTTCGGCGGACCAGGTGCAAACCGCGGCCAATGCCGTTACGGGCCTGGACAGCAGCAAGGTGAGCACCATCGTCAGCAAGGTCACGCTGACGGACTACCTGCAAGCCAGCGACGTCCTGATCAATAACCAGTCGGCCACGCTGGGCGACACGATGACGACCACCGGTGGCCTGTCGGACATCAAGGTGACGATCAAGGAAATCGGCGCGCCGTTCGGCACGGGCGCTGCGGACGTCCGCCTGGGCATGCACTACAGCTACAAGGGCAGCACGGTCGACGTGATCTTCGAGAAGGTGTCGCTGGTCTTCAGCGGCGGCAACCTGGTGTCGGCGACGTTCCCGGCCAATACCAGCTACTCGTTCTCGGTGACCGGCGCCGCGCCGGCTTCGGCCACGCTGACCAACGGATCGGCGGACAGCCTGTCCAGCGGCACCGGACAGTTCACGCTGCCGTATGCGGCCATCCTGAACAAGGTGAAGAACAGCGGCGCGCTGAACAGTTCGCAGCTTGCCGCGCTGACGCCGAGCGCGCCTGGCACGGTGGACGTTGCCTTTGCCGTGGCTGGTGTGGATGGCTCGGCCGTCAAGCTTGGCATCGGCACCGGTACCGCAGCGACGTACGCCGGCAAGGTCGCCGTGCAAACCAGCGCCAGCCAGGTCAGCGGCTATGGCCTGAAGTCGACCATCACGATGAACTAAGCAGTCGATTCGCTTCTGGCAGACGCTCCCGCCATGCGGAGCGTCACCGGGCGTTCGCGCACGGCCGCTTTGCGGCGCGTGTCGCGGCCGCCCGGTTTTGTTGTTTACGTGGCCGCGCAAATTCGGTCTGCGGCTCATTCGATTTGCGGGACGCTAGCGTCCTCCGGAGTTCACGATGTTCGAGTTTTGTTCACGCCGAACCATGTCCACGGCGGCGGCAGTGTTTGGCCTGACAGCCGCCGGCACGGCGCTGGCTGCATCGGAAGATGTTTTCTTGCGTGCCGAGCCGACCACCGGCGAGTTCACCGGCTTTCGCGCTGAGGGCAGCTTTGACGCGGTGAACAAGGCGCTGGATGTCTTCAACCTGCGGAACCAGGGCGGCAGCGGCCCGGCGCCCGACAACGCCGGCGACTATCGCGGCGGCCGGGTCATGCTTGGCTACAAGTTCTCGCCGTACTTTTCGGGCGCCGCCACGTACCTGCGCCGCAATATTGACTACGGCCAGGACACCAACAGCATCGACACCTGGCAGCTCGCGTTGCACTACGATCCGCTGGCCGAGCCGGGCGCGAAGGATCGGCTGATCTTCCGTTTTTCCCTGTGGGGCGACCGTGCGGGTTCGGTCAGCAAGACATCGCCCACGCAGGTGCGCGGCACCACCTTTAGCCAGATCCGGGTCAACGATCCCAACGATTTCCAGGCGCAGGCCGATATGATCTTCTCGGGCCAGCTCAGCGAGCGCAGTACGCTGACGGGCTTTCTTGGGGGCGGCTTCAGCAATGTCTCGGTGGGCGACCTGACCGCGCAGGTAAAGCGAGGCAACTGCAATTTCAACGTCAAGATCGGCTCGGACAACATCGCCAACGGCACGCTCGCGTCGCCCTGCAATGTCGGTGGTTCCGTGTTGCAGAACGCGTACTTTTCCGCCAACGCTTCGCAGTTCGGGCTCGACGTCAGCAAGGACCTGAACTACACGGCCGCCTTCCTGACCACGGGCGTGTCCTGGCGCTGGAAGTACGAACGCTTTTCTACCCAGCTCGGCTATAACTTCCAGTACCTGTTCCGCAGCAATATCGACGATCGCTTGTCGAGCTTCGGCGTGTCGCCGATCAAGTCGAACCATACGCTCGGGCTTGAACTTGCCTATAGCGTGACGAAGAGCGTTGAGTTCTACCTTCGCGGACAGGCGTTCAAATACAACTTCGTTGGGACGATTCCGTTCCTGTACAACGCTGCCACGGCTGGACGGATGGATCGGTACTACGGCTACGGGTCGATCGGCGTGCGGTTCTCGGGGTTCTGAGGGCAGGGCGCCTCTCTCTCTCTGTCCTCTCCCTGACAGGGAGAGGACAACTACACGGGCCGCTTTACCAAGCGTCGCAAACCTCCTCCTCCTGCATCGAGTTATCGAGCCGTGCCTTCAGCATCGCCAGCAGGCAGCACGCCGCATGACAGTCCTCGGAGCGATCGCTGGCAATTTCCAGCAAGGCGAGAACGCCATGCAGGCCAGCGCTGATGGATTCGAGCAGGGTGGGATCGTTGGCTTCAACCTGGGTACGGGATACGGGCATCGCAGACTCCTGAGTCGGTTCGGATGGTCCGCCGGGGAAGCATGAAAAGGTGGCGGGCCTGACAGCGGGGAGGGATAGCCGGGGAAAGCAACGAAAAAGCCCGGTCGGCCTTGCAGCCGGCCCCGCCCGGCCCGCCATTGATCTGTTGGCGCGCGCGTGCGATGCGCATGGCCGCATGACGCGGCCTATCGTTGCTTGCCCTTTCAGGTATCCCGACCCGTTCGCCGATGTCTTCGGCGAAGCATGCAGTTTCCCCGGATGCCCGAGCTTCGTCGATGAGACGGATCTGATTACGCATCACGCGCGGGTCAGCACACAGGTCGCTACAGTTGGCGATTCAAAGTCCGCGCTGGTACGGTTGATCGCGGCCCGACAGGTAAGTCGCCATGCTGACCACCAGTCGGTGTGTGGCATTGCTGGCGCCAGGCATTGGCAGCGCATGCAGTGCGGTGAAGACGGCCAATGCGGCAGCCAGCGGGACGATGCTCCGCGGCAACACCTTGTCTCTCGGCAAACTCAGGAAGATCAAACTTACGGCCAGTCCTAACACCAGCCCGGCGATCACTTCTGACGGCGAGTGCGCATGCAGCACCAGGCGCGACCAACCTACCAGTAGTGCCAGGCCGACCCCGCATGCCGCGCCGAACCCGGCGATCCAGCGGCGCGATGGCGGCGCGCACAGGTAGAACAGCACGGGAAGGACCGTGGCCGACATCGCGCTATGGCCGGACACACCGGTGAAGTCCAGCGCAGGGATGCCTACCCCCCATCCCAAAAACGCAAGTTTCGAGGCCAGCGTGATGCCCGCTGCGACGGCCACGCCCGCAAGCCAGCGCAGCGCGCTGCGCGTCTGGCCACGGTGGCATAGCCACAGCCCCGTCAGCACCGCGGCAGGTAGCAGATACGTGCTTTCACCGAATCGCGAGACCACAGGCCAGAAAGACATCCGGTCTCCCTACAGCCCGTACTTCTTGGTCTTGTCGAACAACGTAGTCTTCGCCACCCCCAGCGCCTCGCTGGCCCGCGTGAGGTTTCCGTCGTGCCGGCGCAGGGCATCGGCGATCAGCGCGCGCTCGAATTGCTCGACGGCCTGCGCCAGCGGCAGGGCCTCCGGCGCCGTGGTGCCGTGGCCCGGATCGCAGCCGAGCCCCAGCACGTGGCGCTCGGCCAGGTTGCGCAGTTCGCGCACGTTGCCGGGCCACGGGTAGGCCACCAGCGCGGCCAGTTCGGCCGGCGTGGCCGGCACGGGGTCGCGCCCGAAGCGCAGGGCGGCCTGCGCCACGAAATGCTCGAACAGCAGCGGCACGTCTTCGCGCCGTTCGCGCAGCGCGGGCAGCTCCAGAGTGATCACGTTGAGGCGGTAGTACAGGTCGGAGCGAAACTGGCCGGCGTCGGCCAGCGCGCGCAGGTCGGCCTTGGTGGCCGCGACCACGCGCGTGTCTACGGCCACCGGCTCGTTGGAGCCCAGGCGCTCCACCACGCGTTCCTGCAGCACGCGCAGCAGCTTGATCTGCAGCGGCATCGGCATGCTCTCGATCTCGTCGAGGAACAGCGTGCCGCCTTCGGCATGCTCGACCTTGCCGATGCGGCGCCGCGCCGCGCCCGTGAACGAGCCGGCCTCGTGGCCGAAGATCTCGCTTTCGAACAGCTGCTCGGGCAGGCCGCCGCAGTTGATGGCGACGAAGTGGCGCGCATGGCGCCGGCTGGCCTCGTGCAGGCAGCGTGCCACCAGTTCCTTGCCGGTGCCAGTCTCGCCGTGGATCAGCACATTGGCGGCGGTGTCGGCCAGGTTGGCGATCAGCCCGCGCAGCCGCTCGATGGCGGGCGAGCGGCCGATCAGCGTGGCCTCGAGCTTGTCGCGGCCGGCCAGGCGTTCGCGCAGTTGCGCCACTTCGTGCGTCAGGCGGCGCTGCTCCAGCGCGCGGCGCGTGGCTTCCACCAGTGCCTCGGGCGAGAACGGCTTTTCCAGGAAATCATAGGCGCCTTGCTTCATGGCCTGCACGGCGAGCGCCACGTCGCCATGCCCGGTGATCATGATCACGGGCAGCGACGCGTCGCGCGCGCGCAGTTGCGCGAGCAGGGCCATGCCGTCGATGCCCGGCAGGCGGATGTCGCTGACCACGATGCCGGGCCAGCCGGCGGCGGTCTCGCGCAGCGCCGCCTCGGCGCTGGCCACGCCGCGCGTGGCGATGCCTTCGAGCCGCAGCGCCTGCTCGCAGCCCAGGCGCACGTCGGCGTCGTCCTCGACGATCAGTACGGTCAGTTCATCCTGCATGCGGGTCGTCCTGGCGGATCAGCGGCAGGACCAGCGTGAAGCACGCGCCGCCGTCCGGATGATTGGAGGCGGACAGGCTGCCGCCGTTTTCGTTGAGGATGCCGGCCGACAACGTCAGGCCCAGGCCCAGGCCTTCGCCGGCGGGCTTGGTGGTGAAGAACGGCTCGAACAGGCGCGAGAAGGCTTCTTCCGACAGCCCCGGGCCGTTGTCGCGCACGGTCAGGTACGCCATGCCGCCGCTGACGTGGGCATGCAGGGAGATCATGGGTTGCTCGCGTCCCGTCACGGCGTCCAGTGCATTGCCGACCAGGTTGACCAGCACCTGCTCCAGCCGGTTCGGGTCGCACGCGACCAGCAGCCCGGGCTCCACCTCGCGGCGCAGGCTCGGATGCACGGCCGCGATACGGGTGTCGAGCAGGAACAGCGCGTTGTCCACGGCCTGGGCGAGTTCTGCCTGGCGCACGCCGTTGGACTTGCGCGCGAACGACTTGAGCGCGCCCGTGATGCGGCCCATGCGCTCCACCAGGCCGATGATCGTGCGCAGGTTGGCGCGGGCCGTGTCGTAGTCGCCGCGTTCCAGGAACTTGCCGGTATTGCCGGAAATGGTGCGCAGCGCCGCGAGCGGCTGGTTGAGTTCATGCGCGATGCCGGTCGACATCTGTCCGACCGCGGCAAGCTTGCCGGCCTGCAGCAGGCCGTCCTGGGCCTGGCGCAGCACGGCCTCGGTGCGGATGCGCTCGGCCACTTCGGCCTGCAGGCGCTGGTTGGTCGACGACAGGTCGGCGGTGCGTTCGGCCACCTTGCGCTCCAGTTCGCTGTTGGCGGCTTCGAGCGCGGCGCGCGCGGCCAGCCGCTCGCCGATGATGCGCCGGCGCACGTTCCACGCCGCGCCCAGCAGCAGGATAAAGGCCGTCAGCACGCCGGCCAGCGCGGCGCTGTTCAGTGCCGCGAGCCGTGCCTGCGAAGTATTGGACAGCAGCGTGAGCTGCCAGTCGGTGCCTGGCAGCGCGGACTGTTGCGCCAGCATCGGCGGCCCCTGGCGCAACCGCACCAGGCGGTCGCTGCCATTGCCGAGCACGCGCACGTCGGACAGCGGCAGCTGCGGCAGCGGCGCGCGGTTGTATTGCAGGCTGCGCGCGAAGCGCGCGCGCGCGTCCGCCGACAGCGGGCGCAGGGCCGCGAGTTTCCAGGACGGGTCGGACGCCAGGATCACCACGCCGTTCTCATCCGCCAGCAGCATCTGGCTGTCGGCGCCCTGCCAGCGGTTCTCCAGCGGCTCCAGGCCGATCTTGACCACTGCGACGCCGTCGGGGTTGTCGCGCTCGCCCAGCGGTGCGGACAGGTAATAGCCGGACTCGCCGCGCGTGGTGCCCACGCCGTAGAAGCGGCCAAGCTGGCCTTCCATGGCGGCGCGGAAGTATGGGCGGAAGCTCAGGTCCTCGCCCAGGTAGCTGTCGGGCCGCTGCCAGTTGCTCGTCGCCAGCACCTTGCCGCGCGCATCGAGCACGTAGACCACGCGGGTGCCGGCACGCGTGTTGAGGGCGGACAGGTAGTCACTGGCCCGCGCCGCCGCGGCGATGTCGTTGGGCTGGCGCAGCAGCGTGCCGATGCGCTCGTCCAGCGTCAGCAGGCTCGGCACGTAGTCGTAGTGCGCCAGTTCGCTTTCCAGCGCCTGCGCATACAGGCGCAGCTGCACCTGGCCGCGCTCGGACTGGCGAGCCAGGGCGGTGTCGTAGCTGAAGCGGTAGGCAAGCCATCCGGCCAGGCCCACCAGCACGGCCAGCGCCAGCAGCGCTAGCAACGGCGCGGCGCCACGCAGGGCGGCGGGGCGGGGAGCGGGGTGGTGTGGGTCTGGCGAACCGGTCATGAAGTGCTGGGTAAGGCTGGTCTTGGGGCGGGGGGCCGGGGGCTTCGGCGGGGCCTATTTTTACCACACCGGGAGGGGGGCATCTTGCACAGGGGACGGATTCCTTGGCGGGCGCTCGGGGGATCAGGAAGCTTTGGGGGCGGCGACGTTCGAGGCCAGCTGATTCGTCGTCATGATGCGCCAGACATTCGCAACGTCAGCCGTCGACACGCTGAAACCGCACCTGTTTTCCGTCCGTCTGTACTAGATTTGGATTGTCCCCGCCGGGCAGTGCCAATCCGTTTTCCGGTGCGTTTTTGTTCCGGTCGGTGGCAACCGTTCTTTTTGGATAGACGGAGGTGAAGACATGGGAGCCCCAGTTGCCGTAACCAGATTTGAAGTGAAATCCCACGCGTCGCCCGACGAAGTTCGCGCCCCGGCGAAGACCCGGATCGAGGTCGTCCAGCTTGAAGGCTTCACCATCGGGCGCTTCAATTTCGAGCCCGGATGGCGGTGGTCGGAGTGCATCAAGCCGGTCGCGAAGACCGACCACTGTCAGGCCTCCCATGTGGGCTATGCGGTATCCGGACGTCTTACCGTTCGAATGAAAGACGGAACCGAGAAGACAATAAGCGCAGGCGATTCGTACACGATCCCGCCGGGACACGAAGCTTGGGTGGAAGGCGACCAACCCTTCGTTGCGCTTGAGGTGATGTCGGCCGACACCTACGCCAAGGCTTGATGGCGAAACACGTGGTCCTACGTTGCATCGTCGACGATGCCGCACGCCGTCCGGATCTTCGCAATCAGGTCGAGCAGCAACGGCGCGTACCGGGCCACGTCCCGCCTCTTCTCGCTGGGCTTGTGCGGGAAGCTGATATTGAGGCCGTACCACTGATGGTCCGGGCCGCGAAACGCGGCGCCGACTGCGGTCAGATGCCCCGGCTGGTAGTTGGCTGTGCAGTAGCCCAGTCTCTGTGCCTGGCCGATGCCGCGCGATAGCGCCTTGCTCACGGCCGGCCAGTCCTCACCGGCTTTCCGTTCGATCCTCGCCAGGAATTCGGCGCGTACCGCCGGCGTTTCGCAGGCAAGCCAGGCCATGCCGATCGAGGCCTGTTCCATCGGGATCCTTGTGCCGCGCGCCACGCGCCGCGTACGCGACACGCTATCGCTGCTGCAGCGCACGGAGGCCAGGTAGACCATCGCGGTCTGGTCCGGCACGGCAAGGCCGACATTGACCATTTCCGTCTCGGCAATCGCTCGCATCAGCGGCAAGGCGATCTCCGGCACCTCAACGGCATGGTAGAAGGCGTCCGCCAGGCTGACCACCACGGCCGCCAGACGGTAGGCGCGTTCGGTGGTGTCATAGCGCAGGAACCCGCTGTCCACCAGCGAGCGCGTGAGCCGGCTCACCGTCGGCCGGGGCAGGCCGGTGCGCGCGGCAAGTTCCGCATTGGTCAGGCTCGAAGACCCGATGCGAAACGCGCGCAGCAGCGTCAGTCCGCGCTCCAGCGACTGGCTGCCTTCGGTCTGCCGCGTGAAGCAGCCCGTGCTGTGCGTCAGTTCGCGGCTCGACGGCTCGGCCGCGTGCGCGGACGTGCGCGAACTCGTGCGCGGCGGTGAGGCGGATCGGGAAGTGGCCATGGCAGGGAAGCGCGGCGCCGCGACATACACGTCCCGCGGCACCCGCAGCAATTTCAGAATCCGAAATTGCAGTGTAGCGCAGCCGCGCGGGTCGGCGAATACTGGTTGCGTTCTTCACCCCTGGAATGCTTCGCCATGACCTCCGCTTCTGCTGTCATCACGCTGAGCCGCGACGCGCACGTCGCGCAGATCGAGATATCCCGGCCCCCTCACAACTTTGTCGACGTCGACGTCATGCGGCAGCTCGCCGAGATATTGCTTCAGCTCGATGAAGACGACGGCTGCCGCGCCGTGGTGCTGGCCTCCGGCGTCGGCACCTTCTGCGCCGGGGCCGACTTCAGTGGCGCAGGCAGTGTCTCGCGCGATCCCTCGGCGTTCTATGCGCAGGCGATGAAGCTTTATCGCAACCGCAAGCCGATCATCGCGGCGGTGGAAGGGCCGGCAATCGGCGCCGGGCTGGGCCTGGCGCTGGTCGCCGATTTCCGCGTGACCTGTCCCGAAGCGCGTTTCAGCGCCAACTTCAACCGGCTCGGTTTTCATCCCGGCTTTGGCATGAGCGTGACGTTGCCGCGCCTGGTGGGCGAACAACAGGCTGCACGCCTGCTCTACACGGGCCGGCGCATCGGCGGCGAGGAAGCCGTACGGATCGGCCTGGCCGATGAACTGGTCGCGAAGGAAGCGGTGCGCGCGCATGCCCTGGCACTCGCGCATGACATTGCAGCGTCGGCGCCGCTGGCCGTGGAAAGCACGCGCGAAACGCTGCGGCTGGGCCTGGCGGACCGCATTGTCGAGGCCAACCAGCGCGAGTTGTCGATGCAGCGTGTGCAGTTCGCCACCGCCGATTTTCGGGAGGGGGTTGCCGCCATGGCGGAACGCCGCACGCCCGTGTTCCAGCGCCACTGAGGAGGGAAACGATGCAATCAACGCAATCCGCTTGCGCCGGCCCGCTCGATGGCATCCGCGTGCTGGACCTGACCTCGGTCGTACTCGGACCGCTCGCCACGCAAACGCTGGCCGACCTGGGCGCGGACGTCGTCAAGATCGAAGGACCCGAAGGCGACCTGATGCGCGCCAACGGCGTCTCGCGCAACCCCGGCATGAGCTCGATCTATCTGGCGTTGAACCGCAACAAGCGTTCGGTGGTGCTGGACCTGAAGACCGAAGCGGGCGCCGCGGCCCTGCGGCAATTGATCGCGGGCGCCGATGTCTTCATCCACAACATGCGCGTGGCCGCCATCGAGCGCCTGGGCTTCGGCTATGACGCCGTGACCGCGATCAATCCGCGCATCGTCTACTGCGTGGCGACCGGCTTCGGCCAGGACGGCCCGCACCGCGACAAGCCTGCCTTCGACGACATCATCCAGGCCGGGTGCGGTCTCGTGTCGCTGGGCGCCGCCGGCGGCAGCCGGCCTGAGTACGTGCCGAGCCTCATCGCCGACAAGACCACAGGCCTTGCGCTGGCCAACGCGGTACTGGCCGCGCTGCTGCATCGCGAGCGCCATGGCGAGGGGCAGGCCGTTGAAGTGCCGATGCTGGAGACCATGGCGAGCTTCGTGATGGCCGAGCATCTTGCCGGGCTGACCTTCGATCCCGCCACGGGAGGCGCCGGCTATGCACGGCTGCTGGAGGGCGGCAGGCGGCCGGCGCGGACCGCCGATGGCTGGATCTGCGCACTGCCTTATACGGACCGGCATTGGAAGGCGTTCTTCCGCGCTGTTGACCGTGAAGACCTGGCCGCGAAGTACAACATCGCCAGCCGTGCCGAGCGCAATACCCACATCCGCGCGCTGTACCAGCATTTTGGCGAGATCACGCCGGGCCGCACCACGGCGCAGTGGATGGCGCTGTTCGAGACGCTCGATATTCCCGCCACGCCGATCTATACGCCCGACGAACTGCCATCGCATCCACATCTGGAAGCGGTCGGGCTGTTCCAGCCCACCGTGCATCCCACCGAGGGACCCTTGCGCGAAATGCGTCCGACGGCCCGGTTTTCGGCCACGCCGCTGGCCCTGCGCCGCCACGCGCCGTTGCTGGGCGAGCACACCGCGGAAGTGCTGCGCGAGGCCGGCCTGGCGCCGTGCGATATCGACGCGATCGCCGGTACCCCGGCCGTTGCCTGACGCCACGAGATATTTCATTCAGGAGACCACGCATGCACTTCCAACTCGATGAAGAACACCAGATGCTCAAGGACCTGGTGGCGCGCTTCGTCCGCGAACAGTTGATTCCGCTCGAGCCGGCCGCGCTGGCGCGCGAGGCTGAGGGCGGGCAATTCATGCTGACCCCGCAGGAGCAGGACCGGCTCGACGGGATGTCGCGCGAACTGGGCCTGTGGGGGCTGGACGCCCCGGCCGAGATGGGCGGCGCGGACTTGCCCGTGGTGGCAATGGTCGGCGTCAACGAAGAGCTGGGCAAGACCGTCACGCCATACGACCTGCCGCCCGATTCGCCCAACCTGCGCATGCTGCTGAAGACCGCCGATGCGGCGCAACGCGCGCGCTATCTTGAGCCGTACGCACGGGGCGAGACGATTTCCGCGATTGCCATTTCCGAGCCTGGCGCCGGCGGCGATCCCGCCATGATGACCACGCGCGCCGAGCGCGACGGCGATGACTGGGTGCTCAACGGACGCAAGATCTGGATCAGCCGCGCCGCGCGCGCCGACTGGACCATCGTGATGGCCGTCACCGACAAGACGCGCGGCGCGCGCGGCGGGATCTCCGCCTTTCTCGTCGATCGCGGCACGCCCGGCTTCAAGGTCGAGCGGCGCATCGCGATGATTGGCGGCGCCAGCACCTATGAGTTGGTGCTGGAAGACTGCCGCATTCCCCAATCCCAACTGTTGGGCGTGGAAGGGCAGGGCTTCGCGCCGATGCAGACGCGGCTGTCCAGCCGCCGCGTGCAGATGGCGGCGTGGTGCATCGGCCGGGCGCAGCGCGCGCTCGACATGCTGTGCGAGTACGCGCCGCAGCGCCGTACCTTCGGCGCCGCGCTGGCGGACCGGCAAGCCATCCAGTGGTGGGTCGCCGACGCCGCCACGCGCATCCACGCGTGCCGCCTGATGACCTATGAGGCCGCGGCTCGCATCGACAAAGGTGAGGAGGCCCGCACCCAGGTCTCGATGATCAAGGTGTTCGCCACGGAAATGGCATGGGACGTCATTGACCACGCGATGCAGGCATTCGGCGCCATGGGGATGACGAAGGAAATGCCACTGCAGCAGATGGCCAACGAAACCCGGCTGATGCGCATCTACGAAGGCCCGTCCGAAGTGCACCGCTGGGTGATAGCCCGCGAGCTGCTAGGGCTCAAGCGCTAGCGTGCGCCGGCCCCGGCATTCACTGAAGTACCGATACCGGCGCGAGATGCCGCCGGACGCATGACAGGAGACCACATGACCACCACTTTCAGCGCTTCGCGGCGACGTTTCACCTTGATGGCGGGCGTGGCGTGCGCGGCCGGGCTGGCCGGTCTGCCGCCCGCTTGGGCGCAGGCCTTTCCCAACCGGCCGATCCGTTTCATCGTGCCGTTTCCGTCCGGCAGTGGCACGGACATGACCGCGCGCGTCTTTGCCAAGAAGATCGGCGATCTGACGGGGCAGGGCGTGGTGGTCGAGAACAAGCCCGGTGGCAACGGCTTCATCGGCGTGCAGACGCTGCTTGGCGCGCCGGCCGATGGCTACACGGTATTCATTGGCAGCAATTCCACGCTCTCCACCAATGCCGCCACGTTCCGCAAGCTGCCCTACGACCCGCTGACCGACTTCAAGCCGATCACGCTGCTGTCGCGCGGGCCGTGCCTGATCATCGTGCCGCAGAACTCACCGTATCGGACCCTCGGCGAGTTGGTGGAGGACGCGCGCAAGCGCCCCGGAGCACTCAACTACGGCACTGGATCCGTCTCGTATACGTTGTACAGCGAGTGGCTGAACGAGCAGAGTCGCATGAAGACGACCGGCGTGCCCTACAAGGGCGCGGGCGATGCCATCAACGGCGTGCTGGCCGCCAATGTCGATTTCGCGGTAGTGGACGCCAGCGGCGCCATCGAACTGGTGAAGTCGGGAAAACTGCGCGCACTGGCCTACACGGCCCCCCAGCGTTCGCCGTTGTTGCCCAACGTGCCGAGCGCAAGCGAGGCGGGCGTGCCGGACTTTCTGGCCTACAACTGGGTGGCGGCGGCGGTGTCCGCGAGGACGCCCGAGCCGGTCGCGCAACGGCTGGGCGAGCTGTTCAGCCAGGCTGCGGCTTCCGCCGAGGTCAAGGACTACTACCAGCGCCAGTCCACAACGCTGATTGTTTCCACGCCTGCGGAACTGCACAACTATCAGAAGGAGGAAATCGCCAGATGGAAGCGGCTGGCCGCGATTGCAAAGATCGAATTGCAGTAGCGGATACCTAAGGAGCGAACCCGGATTACTTGGTGGCTCCTTCAAGCCACGCCATCGGTAGGACGCCTACGGCTGCGCTGCGCGCACGGTGAAAACCAAAGGGGAATGGCGGAGCGGAAGCACTAGCATCTGCGCCGTTGATGTCTTCCCGCCAGCCGACTACTGAGCCGCGCAGCAGCCGAAGGCGATGATGCGATAACGCTGGCAGCGTCGGGCCACGGACAGGTTCGGGGCTGGTTCAATCATTGCCGGGGAGCCTGCAGGCGGACGCGCACCACGCGGCAGGCAGCCGGGCATTCTCTGAAGCGAATACCCGTACGAAATTCTTCGCACACTACGATCAATATTCGCCCGTTAGGGCAAGTAAACGCGTTCTTTGGTTACTTTCTGTCGCTCGGACAGAAAGTGACTCGCCGGCTACGCCGGCGAAACAGCCGCGCCTGCCAAGAACGACGCGCAATTCGCCGAAGATCCAAAAAAAAAGGTTCTTCACCGATTTCCGGGGAAGGCCGCCCGGATCTTCAGGAAGAAGTAATGGTCATCACGGAAGCCATAGGCCATCCGTTTGATGACCTTGATCCGGTTATTGATGCCCTCCACCAGATTGGTTCCCAACGGCCAGCGGCTATGAGCCAGGATGCCTGGCAGGTAAGGCTTGAGGCGTTTGGCGAACAGGCAAAGAGGTGCGATGCCGCTGGCCATGGCGCGCTCGTACCACCCTTGCCAGAAGCGCCGGGCGTAGCCGGGATGCCGGTATGTCCAAAGTGTCTTGAGATCGTCCTTGAGCACGTAGACGGTCATCAGCGCTTGGTTGGCCGCCAGTATTTCATCAAGCCGGATCTGATCGGCCTCACGGGTAACGTTCTCGCGGTTGCGCAACAGCAACCAGCGAGAAGACTTCACCACCTTACGGGCCGCCTTGTCGCCGCGTAGCCGATTGGCCTCATCCACCCTAACGCGATCGATGACTTCACGGCCGTACTTGGCCACCACATGGAACAGGTCATAGACGACCTGTGCGTGCGGGCAATGCATCTGCACTTCAAGGTCGTAGGCGGTATTCATGTCCATCACTGCGGCGCGAATCTTGGCGCAGCCTTCGGGGCCAAGTAGCTCGAAGAAGGGTCGGATTTCCTCTCGCGAGCGTCCGCGCCCAACCCAGAGTACCCGCTTGCTCGACGGCTCAACGATGACCGTGGCATAGCGATGGCCCTTCTGGATAGCAAACTCGTCCATCGCGATCACGGTGACGCCTTTCAGGTCGACCGGCCCCAGTTCCCGTTCCAGATGACGCAGGTCGATGCGCTTGACCGTAGTCCAGGCCAATTGATAGAAGGCAGCGACATGGCGCAACGACATGACCTTGCACAGTCGCGCTACGCTGGCGGCTAGCCGCGTTGTCACCCGCGCATAGGGTGCGAGCCAGTCCAGGCGTTCCAGCTTCGGGCCACATTGCCGGCAAGCTAGACGAAGTCGCGGCACGACCAACTCCACCGGAGTCTCGAACATAGGCAGATCCCGCACGCGTCGCTCTACCCGATCGTGGATACTGCTAACGCCTCGACCACAGCCATCGCAGCACCGCCTCCGGCGCCCCTTAGGTTCCAGCCGGATGAGGCAAATACGTTGCCCATTACGGGTCTCTTCCCAGCTATCGCGCAGGCGATAGCCTTCCCAGCAGCCGAGCTGGGCCATACAATCGCGCAGGGCCAACCTCCACCTTCCTGATTCTTGTTGTGTCGCAACTCCAAGATAACAGTGGTGGGCGCGTTGGCCCTTTTTGTTTCTATACGGTCACGCAGATCGGCGAAGAACCAAAAAAAAGCCCAACTGCCTGATCGACAGCCGGGCTCCGGCGCGTGTCCTGCGGAAACAGGACGGCTTACTTGCCCGCCATCACCTGGCCGGGTGCCAGGGCAGGGGCGCTGTCCGCGACGGGTTCATCCTCGTCGGACGGCACGGGCGCGCCGATGGCGCCTTCGCTTTTGGCGACGACAGCCGTGGCAATCGCATTGCCAAGCACATTGGTCACAGTGCGACCCATGTCCAGTACGTGGTCGATGCCGAGCACCAGCAAAATGCCCGCTTCCGGCAACCCGAACATCGGCAGCACGGCAGCGACCACCACCAGCGAGGCGCGCGGCACGCCGGCGATGCCCTTGCTGGTGACCAGCAGCACCAGCAGCATGGTGATCTGCTGGGTCAGCGACAGCTGGATGCCATACACCTGCGCCACGAACAGCGCGGCGAACGAGGTGTACATGATCGAGCCGTCCAGGTTGAACGAGTAGCCCAGCGGCAGCACGAAGTTGGTGATGCGCTCCTTGACGCCGAAATGGGTCAGCTGGTCGATCACCTTCGGGTAGGCCGATTCGCTGCTGGCCGTGGCGAAGCCGATCATCAGCGGCGTACGCATGCCCTTGAGCAGGCGGAACACGTCGCGGCCCAGGAAGAAGTAGCCGCCGCCGATCAGCGCCACCCACAGCAGCGCCAGCGCCAGGTACATGCTGCCCAGCAGCTTGGCGTAGACCGCCAGCACGCCCAGGCCCTGCGCGGTAATGACGGCCGAGATGGCACCGAACACGCCCACCGGCGCGAACGCCATGACGTAGTTGGTCACCTTCAGCATGACGTGGCCCAGGCCCTCGATGCCTTGCAGCACCGGCTTGCCCACGCCGTCCTTGACCGTGCCCAGCGCAAAGCCGAAGAACAGCGAGAACACCACGATCTGCAGGATCTCGTTGGTGGCCATGGCTTCGACGAAGCTCTTCGGGAACATGTGCGCGACGAAGTCACGCAGGT
The DNA here is from genome assembly GCF_057073745.1 of Cupriavidus sp. C2SS-8b. NCBI lineage: Bacteria > Pseudomonadati > Pseudomonadota > Betaproteobacteria > Burkholderiales > Burkholderiaceae > Cupriavidus > Cupriavidus sp. C2SS-8b. Next base: position 2,660,890 of record NZ_CP172716.1, on the reverse strand, counting down.
TCAGCGAGCCGGTCTTGAGCGTCGAGGCGGCGTCGGCGGCGGGCAGCGGCAGGTTCATGCCGTGGCCCGGGGTCAGCAGGTTGGCCATCACCAGGCCCAGCAGCAGCGAGGTGATGGACGCACCGATAAACCAGGCCATCGCCTTCATGCCGATGCGGCCGACGGCGCGGCCGTCGCCCATGCTGGCGATGCCGGCCACGAGCGTGGCGAACACCAGCGGGCCGATGATCATCTTGATCATCCGCAGGAACACGTCGGTGAGGATGGACAGGTGGTCCGCAATCGATTTGGCGGTGGCGGCGTCCGGCGACAGATTGTGCGCGGCGGTGCCGACCAGCACGCCAAGCAGCATCGCAATGAAGATCAGGGTGGGCAGTCGGTTCAGTTTCATCGTGGGTCAGGCCGTGCGCCCGGTGCCTCGCCCGCGGACGGGGAAGGAGCCGGACGGCTGTATTGCGGGATCGGCGAGGCCGGAACGCTGTGCCGCCGGCAAGGGCGGTGCGTCGCGCCGGCGCGGCCGGGGACGTCAGCGGGGCAACAGGCGCCGCAATCGCGCCGGGGCGGCGCGGACTGGTTGATGGTCGGGTTCCGTCATATGTCTCCTCCTTGGTATTGGCATTCGCCGGCGCGTCGCTGGGACGGCCTGGCTGCCTGTTGGCCCTGTCGGTGGCGCCATACTTCGCACAAGGCATGCCAGGGCCGCATGCGCCGGTGCGCACGCTAAGCTACTGAAAACAAAGGAGAAAAAATGTGACGCCGGTGCCTGTGTTCGGCCGTCCGGATATTGGCCAGCGGGCGCCGTTCGGTTTTCCGAATGGCGGCCGTGGCGACCGACGCGCAGCAGGCCTGTCTTAAGGTGCTCTTAGGAGCCTTCAGTCACTTTCCGCGAGATAACGTTCTCGCAGTCAGCCAGATAGGCATCGAGCGGCACCGGCCTTCCGATGGCATAGCCCTGCGCGTAGTCCACGCCGATCGCGCGCAGCACGTTCAGCGTGCGCTTGTCTTCCACCCATTCGGCCACGGTCCGCACGCCGAGCCGGTGGCCGATATCGTTGATCGAGCTGACGATCTCGCGGTCGACCACGTTGTCGGCCAGATTGCGGATAAAGCTGCCGTCGATCTTGAGGTAATCCACCGGGAACTGCTTGAGGTACGAGAACGACGACAGCCCCGACCCAAAATCATCGAGCGCCACCGTGCAGCCCGCGCGCCGCATTTCCGTCACCACACGGTTGGCGGCGGCCATGTTGTTGATCAGCGCGGTTTCCGTGATCTCCATGCGGATCCGGCTGGCGGGCAGGGCTGACTGCTCCAGTTCGGTATGCAGGAACGGCAGCAGGAAAGGCTCGTCCAGCGAATTGGCCGACAGGTTGACCGACACCGACAGGCCCGGCACCGCGCACAGCCGCGCGCCGTATTCGCGCAGCACGTGGCGGATGACCCAGCGGTCGACGTGTCCCATCAGGTCATAGCGCTCGGCGGCGGGGATGAAGGCGCCGGGCATGATCATCTCGCCATCCTCGTCGACCATGCGGACCAGGATCTCGATATGGCGTTCCTCGCGGCTGTCGCCGGGCTTTTTCTGCAGTGCGCGGATTTCCTGCGCGAACAGCCGGAAGCGGTTGCCCTCCAGCGCCGAGTGGATGCCCGCGGCCACCTCCAGCTCGCGATGGTGGCGCCGCGCATCGCTTTCGTCGCGGCGATAGACCGACAGGCGGCTGCGCCCGGCCGCCTTGGCGGCGTAGCAGGCCACATCGGCGCGGCTCATCAGCTCGCCCACCGGCGGCACGTCCTGGTCGATGGCGGCAATGCCGATGCTGGCGCCCACGTCGTACACGCGGCCGTCCCACGGGAAGCGCCGGCTGCGGATGGCGTCGATCACGCCCTGGGCGATGGCCTCGGCCTGGTCGACCGTGCAGTCCTTGAGCAGAAGCCCGAACTCGTCGCCGCCGAGCCGCGCCAGCAAGTCGTCGGCGCGCACATGGTTGCGGATCAGGTAGCCCAGTTCGCGCAGCAGGATGTCGCCGGCGCCGTGGCCGGCCGTGTCGTTGACGATCTTGAAGCGGTCCAGGTCGATAAAGCACAGCGCGCCATGATGGCCCAGCGTGCGCGCGGCGTCGCAGGCCTCGCGCAGCCGCTTTTCGAACCAGGTGCGGTTGGGCAGGCCGGTGAGCGCGTCGTGCATGGCCGAATGGGCCAGCTCGCGCTGCATCGCCCGCGCCGTGGTGATGTCCTGGAACACCAGCACCGCGCCGAGCACGTTGCCCGAGGCGGTGAGCACCGGGGCGGCGGAGTCCTGCACGTCGTGGCGCTCGCCGGTCAGGCTCTGCAGCACCGCGCCCTCCTGCAGGTAGGCGGGCGTGAGCGTCTGCAGGCAGGCTTCGACAGGGCTGGGAATGGGCAACCCGGTGATTTCATCGACGATGCGGAACACGCGCTCCAGCGGCAGGCCGCTGGCGCTGGCCATGGTCCAGCCCGTGAGCTGTTCGGCGATCGGGTTCATGAAGGTCACGCGGACCGCGGCGTCGGTGCAGATCACCGCGTCGCCGATCGACTGCAGCGTGATGTGCAGGCGCTCCTTCTCCTCGAACAGCGCCTCGGTCAGGCGGTGCTGTTCGGTGATGTCCCAGTTGGTGCCCACCAGCGCCAGCGCGGTGCCGTCGTCGCGGCGCGTGACATTGGCCATGGCGCGCACGTGGCGCACGTCGCCATCGGGCCGCACCACGCGGTATTCGGTGTCGAACGGCTGTTCGCCGCGGATGGCCTTGCGCATCTCGCCGTTCACGCGCGCCACGTCATCGGGGTGGAGCATGGCAATCCATTGCGCGATCACCGGCGCGCCGCGCGCGGCGTCGGTGCCGTGCAGCGCGTGCATGCGCGCATCCCAGGTGATGCCGGAACTGGTGAAATCCCATTCCCAGATGCCTACGCCGCCGGCTTCCACCGCGAGCTGGGTTCGGCGCGAGAGCTGTTCGAACTGCTCCTGCGCGAGCTTGCGCGAGTGGATATCCTCGATCTGCGCGATGAAATGCAGCGGGCTGCCGCTTTGCTGGTCGCGCACCAGCGACACCGCCAGCAGGGCCCAGCGATAAACGCCGTCCTGGTGCAGGAAGCGTTTTTCCATGCGGTACGACTCGATCTCTCCGGCCAGCAGCCGTTGCACCTGGCGCAGGTCGGCATCGAGGTCGTCGGGATGCGTGATGTCCTGGAAGCGTTGCTGGTGCAGCGCCGCGGGGCTGTAGCCGAGCAGGTCCGTCAGCGCGCGGTTGACGGTCTGCCAGCGGCCGTCCAGCCCGGTCAGCGCCATGCCGATGGCCGAGTGCTCCATGGCCAGGCGGAAGCGCTGGTCGCTGCTGTGCAGGCTGGCGCGGCCGTGGCGGTTCTGCTCGGCCAGGTAGGCGATGCAGATCGGGAACACCATGACCAGCGCCGCCGACAGCGGCACCGACTGCTGCACCTGCGCCGCCACCGCGGCCAGTTCCATGGTCAGCGTGGCCAGCAGCGTCAGCAGCGCCGTGCCGAACGGGTTGGCGAACATGGCGGCGAGCACCAGCGGCAGCGACATGGCGACGAAGGGATCATGGCCCTGCCACAGTCCGAATACGCCGATGGCCAGGCACAGCGCGAGCAGGCCGGCCTGCGGCAGCAGCATCGGGCGCGCGAACGTCGCGCGCTCGCGCGCCGCGTTGACGGTCAGCGCCAGCGGCAGCAGGACCACCATGCCCAGCGCGCCCGCCTGCCACCAGCTCCACCAGATGCTGGCAAAGCGCGTGCCGGCCACCCAGGTCAGCGCCGCCGCGCCGGCCGTGGCGCCCAGCGCCGGTCCCAGCACGCAGGCCACGCCGAGCGTGACCGCAAAATTGCCGAGCGGACCCAGGCGCTGTGCGCCGGCATGCGCGGAGACAAAACGCAGCAGCCATGCGGACCAGGCGACTTCGAGCAGATTCGCGCCGGCCAGCAGCGCGGCGGCGTCGGCACTGTCCAGGAACAGGAAGTTGGCGGCCAGGTTGGCGCCGGCCATGCTCGCAAGCAGCCACGGCGCCTCGGCGCGCGGACGGAACAGCAGCAGGCCCAGGCAGAAGGCGTTGGGCAGCCACAGCGTGGCCACGCTGCCAGGCAGGCGCGCCAGCCAGATGCCCAGCGCGGCAAGGGCGAAATAGCCCATGCCGCAGATCAGCATGGGCAGCCAGCGGCGCAGCGGGGCGCCAATGGAAGGAGCGGCCGTATCGACCGTGTCGGACGTCATGGACGATTCTTGCGGGCAGGAACGTAGGTTCAACGTCGCCAGGGCGGACCGTGCCCCAGCGTAGCGCCACTTTATCGGTTCGGGTACGCCGGCAGGCCGGAGACAGCAGGCAGGTCCCGTGCCTGTTGCCACTGGTGCTGGCGGCATTTTTTTGGTATGGCGCTGCGGGTCGCGCGCGGCCCCGGGCAAGTGTGTCTTTCCCCACAGACACGGCGATGCCGCCCCCGCAATCTGAAACGCCGGCGCCGCATGGGCGGCGCGATCTCCGCACGGAGGAAGCAGCATGGCGCGTTATCTGCGTGTGGCGGCCTGGTCGCTGGCCGGTGCGGTCGTGACCGCGGCCGCGGTGGTCTATGGCGCCATGCTGATCGGCGACCAGAAGGCCGGGCGCACGATCGATGTCAAGGTCGCGCCGGTTGCCTATCGCGACGACGCGGCCGGCATTGCGCTGGGCAAGTACCTGTTCGAATCGCGCGGCTGCATGGCATGCCACGGCGCGGCCGCGGGCGGGCGCCAGGTGTTCGATGACCCGGCCGGCCTGCAGGTGCGCGCGCCCGACCTGACGCGCGGCAATGCCGAGATCGCCCACTACCAGCCGATCGACTGGGTCCGCGCCATCCGCCACGGCATCGGGCCATCGGGCCGGCCGCTGCTGGTCATGCCGAGCGAAGACTACAACCGGCTCAGCGACGATGACCTGGCCGCGCTGGTGGCGTACCTGCGCAGCCTGCCTCCAGGCCTCGGCGCGCCCGCCGACATTCGCATGCCGTGGTTCGTGCGCGCCATGTATGGCGCGGGCCTGATCCGTGACGCGGCTTCCAAGATCGACCACAAGCTGCCGCCTTCGCCGGCCATCGCGCCATCGGTGACGGCGCAGTACGGCGGTTACGTGGCCAATGCCTGCCAGGGATGCCACCGCCCGGACCTGCGCGGTGGCAAGATTCCGGGGGCGCCGCCCGACTGGCCGCCCGCGGCGGACCTGCGGCCGGTGTCCGGCGGCGCCATGGCGCGCTACGACCGTGCCGCCACTTTCGTTGCCATGATGCGCAGCGGCAAGCGGCCCGACGGATCGGCCATCAGCAGCGTGATGCCGTTCGATTCCTTCGGCCGCATGAACGACACCGACCTGACCGCGCTCTACCTGTACCTGGCCAGCCTGCGCAGCTGAGCCGTCAGCCTGGCCGTCGCGCCAGGCGCCGGCCGGCCGCGATGCCGGGCAGTTCGACCCAGCGGTGCAGCAGCATGGCCAGCAACAGGGCCAGCGCGGCATCGATGGCGAATCGCGTCAGTTGCAGGACGGTCTGGTCCGGCGCCAGTTCGGGCATCAGCCGCTTGACGCCTTCGATCACCGTCGGGTGGACCAGGTAGAGGGCGTACGACAACTCGCCCAGCCATACCAGCGCACGCGGCACGCGCAGCAGGCCGGTGTGCTCGGCCGCGACCGCGCCCGCCAGCAACGCGGCGGCGGGCAGGCCGCGCCCCGCCAGGCTGAAATCGGGACCGACCAGCGGCAGCGATGCCAGGAACCAGCCGGTGCCGAGGGCCAGCATCGCCCACGCCGCGCCGCGCGTCAGCACGTGGCGCCAGCGCGCATAGGCCCACGCCAGCAGGCAGCCGAGCAGGAACTCCAGCACCAGCGGATTGCTCGCCATCGCCATCCACGGCGACGCGAACGGATAGCCCTGCGCGGGGTCCACGACCGGCGCGCCAAAGCGCCACCACGGCAGCACCAGCGTGAACACGGCGAACAGCGCCAGCACCACCCACAGCGCGCGCCGGCCCGCGAGCCACAGCCCGAGCGCAAAGGCGCCGTAGAACGCCATCTCGTAGTTGAGCGACCAGCCCACGTACAACGCGGGATAGCCGTAGTACGGCGCGTGATCCGTGCTGGTCGGCACGAACGCGAGCGACGCCGCGAACACCGCTGGCGTAACCGGGTTCAGCAGCAGCGCATGGATCGCCGACATGGTCCAGTACGGCGGTGCCAGCCGGCAGCAGCGCCGGATCACGAAGCTCAGCGGCGTTTCGGGCCGCGGCCTGGCCAGCACCGCAACCCACGCGATGATGAAGCCGCTGATGACGAAAAACACATCCACGCCGACATGGCCGCGCTTGATCACGTTGGCGGTGATCCACGCGAGCACGGGCGTCTGCGCCGTGCCCAGCGTCAGGCCGGAGTGGTACAGCACGACATACGCGGCAGCCAGCCCGCGCAGGGCCTGGATGCTGTCGAGTGTCGCGATGGCGCGTTCGCGGGATTCTGGAATAGTCGGTGTCACTGTTGCTGCGGTGGCCGTGGAGGAGCGCTGATCTTCTGACTGACCGCGCCAGCTTGCACAAAGTTCGTGCATAACGCGGGCGCGGCGCGCTGCTGCCGGCAGGGTGACTGAAATTGCACTATCCTCATTTGTCCGCGGCGGCCGGTCAATGGCCGTGGCCGCGGCGTGTGAACAAGAATGACGGGCAACGTACCCAAGGAGTGTCCCCGCATGACCACCCTCAATATCAACGGCAAGGCGCAGGAAGTCGACGTGGATCCGTCCACGCCGCTGCTGTGGGCCTTGCGTGACAACCTCGACCTGACGGGGACCAAGTTCGGCTGCGGCATGGCCGCATGCGGCGCCTGCACGGTCCATATCAATGGCACGGCCACGCGCAGCTGCGTGACGCCGATTTCGGCGGCGGCCGGTGCGCGCATCACCACCATCGAGGGCGTGAAGGCCGACAAGGTCGGGCGCGCGGTGCTCGACGCGTGGATCAAGCATGACGTGGCCCAGTGCGGCTATTGCCAGAACGGGCAGGTAATGAGCGCGGTGGGGCTGCTGCGCACCAAGCCCCGGCCCACCGATGCCGACATCGACCAGGCCATGGCCGGCAACCTGTGCCGCTGCGGCACTTACCAGCGCATCCGGGCCGCGATCAAGGACGCGGCCCGCGCGCTGGCCTGAGTGGAGCGACTGACATGCGTATTCGTGGACTCGAAGCCCTGGCCGGTGCAAAGCCGCACGGTGGCAAACTCGGCAGCATCGGCGATGCCGGCGTGGCGACGCTCGACCGCCGCAGTTTCCTCAAGCTGACCGGCCTGGCCGGCGGCGGCCTGGCGCTGGGCATGGTGCCCGTGGCGCAGGCGCAGGAAGAGGGCGCACCGAAGGCCCCGCCCTCGGCGCCGCAGGCATTCCTGGTGATCGCGCCGGACAACACGGTGACGATCGCCGTGAACCGGCTGGAATTCGGGCAGGGCGTGCATACCGCGCTGCCCATGGCGCTGGCCGAGGAACTGGACGTGGACTGGCGCAACGTGCGCGCCGCGCTGGCTCCCGCCGGCGATTCGTACAAGGACCCCGGCTTCGGCATGCAGATGACCGGCGGCTCCACCGCCATCAATCATTCGTTCCAGCAGTACCGCGAACTCGGTGCGCGCGCCCGCGCCATGCTGGTCGCCGCGGCGGCGCAGCAATGGCAAGTCGATCCCGCGAGCTGCAAGGTCGATCAGGGCGTGGTGACCTCGGGCAGCCGGCGTGCCACGTTTGGCGAACTGGCGCCGGTGGCGATGAAGCTGCCGGTGCCGCAGCAGGTGCGCCTGAAGGACCCGTCGCAGTTCCGGCTGGTGGGCAAGCCCACGCCGCGGCTCGATGCGCGCGGCAAGCTGGAAGGCCAGCCCGCGTTCGGCATCGATACCAAGGTGAAGGACATGATGGTGGCCGTGGTGGCGCGGCCGCCGCGCTTTGGTGGCAAGGTCAAGTCGTTCAATGCCGACAAGGCCCGCGCGATCAAGGGCGTAAGCGACGTGATGCTGGTGCCCGTCGATCGCGGCGGCACCGGCGTGGCCGTGGTGGCCGATGGCTACTGGCCCGCCAAGCAGGCGCGTGATGCGCTGCAGATCGAGTGGGAGGACACCGGCTCGAAGGTGTCGTCGCAGGCGCTGTTCGAGGAGTACGCGAAGCTCGCCACGCAGCCCGGCACTGTGGCGCGCGCGGGCGAGGGCGACATTGCCGCGGCCGTGAACGGCGCGCCGCGCAAGATCGATGCCGAATACCGGTTCCCGTATCTCGCCCATGCGCCGATGGAGCCGCTGAACTGCACGCTGCAGCCCGAGGTGGTCGGCAGCAAGGTGCGGTCCGTCAAGGTGTGGGTCGGGTCGCAGTTCCAGACCGTCGACCAGGCTGCCGTGGCGCGCGTGTTCGAACTGGCTCCGGACAAGGTCGCGCTCAACACCATGATGGCGGGCGGCGGCTTTGGCCGCCGCGCGGTGCCCACGTCGGACTACCTGGTGGAAGCCGCCAATGTGGTGCGTGCCTGGGTCGCCAACGGCCACACCGAACCGGTCAAGGTGATCTGGAGCCGCGAGGACGATATCCGCGGCGGCTACTACCGCCCGCTCCATGTGCACCGTGCGCGCATCGGCCTGGATGCGCAGGGCAAGGTGGTGGGCTGGCAGCACACCATCGTCGGCCAGTCGATCCTGAAGGGCACGCCGTTCGAGCCGTTCATGGTCAAGAACGGCGTGGACGCGACCATGACCGAGGGCCTGCAGGAGAACGACTACAACCTGCCGTTCCAACTTGCGGTGCATCACCCGCAGGTCGACGTGCCGGTGCTGTGGTGGCGCTCGGTCGGCAATACGCACACCGCCTACGTCAAGGAAACGCTGGTCGACGAAATGGCCGCGGCGGCGAAGCAGGACCCGGTGGCCTACCGCCTGGCGCGGCTCGACGAGCGCAAGCACGCGCGCCATCGCGCCGCGCTGCAGCTGGCGGTGGAGAAGTCCGGCTACGGCAAGCGCAAGCTGCCCAAGGGGCATGCCTGGGGCGTCGCGGTGCATGAGTCGTTCAACTCGGTGGTGGCCCATGTGGCCGAGGTCTCGCTGGTCAAGGGCCAGCCGCGCGTGCACCGCGTGACCGCCGGCGTGCATGCCAACCGCGTGGTCAACCCGCTGTCGGCCGAGGCGCAGATCCAGGGCGCCTGCCTCTTCGGGCTGGCAATGACGCGGCCCGGGTTTGCCATCGAGATGGAGAACGGCGTGGTGAAGAACAGCAACTTCCCCGACTACCCGCCGCCGCGCATCATCGACGCGCCCGTGGTCGACGTGTTCTTCGTGCCGTCGCAGGATCCACCCACGGGTCTGGGCGAACCGGGTGTGCCGCCGATTGCCCCGGCGGTCGCCAACGCGCTGTTCGTGCTGACGGGCAAGCGGCAGCGCCAGTTGCCGTTCGTGCTGGCCTGAGCGGCAGCCCGGCGCCAGAGGGGCATGCCCCTCCGGCGCTCATCGCGTGGCCAGCCACTGTGCCGGCCAACACCAGCGGCGCCGGTGGCGCATCACCCGTCTGCGGGCCGCGCCGCTGCGTGTTGTAAATCGTGCAGCCGGGGCGCGGCCCTATTGCCTTTGCCGCCCGGCCCGCGTAGAACGTGGAAAAAACGAGGGCGGCGGCGCCTGCCCGATGACGACCCGAGGTGTGTCCATGGAGACCCAGGAAAGCGCGCTCACAATGGCGCTGATGACCGACCCCGCGCGCGTGAAGATCTGCCGGGCGCTGCTGCAGGCCGGCGAAGAAGGGATGCCCGCGGCAGACCTGGCGCAACTGGCCGGGCTGCCCATCAAGCGCGCCGGCCACCTGTTCGAGGAAATGCTGCAGGCCAACGTGGTCACGCTGGCCATTCGCGAGCGCCGCGTCTGCTACGTGCTCAAGGCGCGGCTGGCAGTGACGGAAGCGCTGGGCTATATCGACGCCAGCGGGCTGGCCGACTGAACGCGTTGCAGCGGTACGGCCCGGCACGGCGCCGTCCGCGATCCGCGGCAGGGCCTATCTGCTGACTTCCTTCAGCGCGCGGTCCCGCGTGGCCTGCATGTCCTGCATCAGCCGGTAGGCAGCATAGTACTTGAAGATATTCCGCACATAGGTCGTGGTCTCGATGCCGATCTTCTCGGCCACCACGATCTCCACATTGTTGAACCACTTGTCCGGGTCCAGGCCGCGCGCCGCGGCCTCCTTGCGCATCTTCGCGATATTGCCGGGGCCGGCGTTGTAGCTGGCGAAGGCAAAGAGCGGTCGGTTCGCGTCGGAGAAATGCGCATCGGGGAAATACCGGGTCATCAGCTTGTCCAGGTACTTGGTGCCCGCGTGGATGTTGGACTCGGTCTGCTTGATATCGCCCACGTTGAGTTCCTTGCCGGTGGCGGGCATGACCTGCATGACGCCGATGGCGCCCACATGGCTGCGGGCCTTCTGGTTCAGCTGCGATTCCTGGAACCCCTGCGCGGCCAGCATCAGCGGGTCGAAGCTGTAGTCCTTGCCGTACTTGTCGAAGAAGGCAATGGTCTGCTCGAAGCGCTTGTATTCCGCGTCATTGGTGTTGTTGCGGATCTGCTTGATGCTCTTCATCAGCTGCTTGAGCCGGTATTCCGCGACCCCGTGCTTCTTCAGGTGGTTGGCATAGAAATCATCGATCGCCGCACGCAGTTGCGGGCTGTTCTTGCGGAAGGCCCAGCCGATATAGCCCTCGGCGCGGAGCACGAGGTCCGTGCGCACCTTGATGTTGGGCAGGATCTGCGCCCACATTGCGGCTTTCCAGTCGTCCACCACGATGATCTGCAGCAGCCCGGCATTGACCATCTCCATGGCATCTTCGTCTTCGAGCGCGTCGGGCAGCAGCACCAGTTTCACGGGAGCCTTGCCGGTCTGGCGCAGGCTGTCGTTCAGGGCCGTCAGGCTGTCGTAGTAGCTGCTGGTGCGCCGCACATGCACGGTCTTGCCGGACAGGTCGACCAGGCTCGACAGCGCGGGTGCCTTGGGTCCGGTGACGACCAGTTCGCGCACCGCCTTGCGGTCGCGCGGCGCGATGAAGTCGACCAGCCTGAGCCGGGATTCGGTCTCGGTCAGGTTGCCGGCGGCAATGTCGCCCAGGCCGGCGGCCAGGTCGGGCAGCAGCCGGTCGCGCGTGGTCGGGATGATGATGACCGTCAGTGGGCGCTTGCCGAGGCGGCTGGCGTAGGTCTTGTTCAGGTAGCGCTCGAAGTCCCGCACCAGTCCGGCCGTCAGGCCGGATTCGTGGCCCTTGTCGCTGAAGTACAGCGTGCGGCTATAGGGCACCAGCACGCGGATGACCCGGCGCTCGACCATGGCATCGAAATCGCCTTTCCACGGTTTGTTGGCCAGGCTGAGTCCGCGTACGGCGGCGGCGTCGGATTTTGTGGCGGGCGCCGCAATCGGCGCGGAGGCTGGTGCGGACTTTTGCTGTGCGGCGGCAAGCGGGCCGAAGCAGCACGCTGCGCCCACCAGGCCTTGCAGGAAGAGGCCGGCCAGCTTGGAGGGCAAGCGGAGAGCGGGCATGTCGAGCGCAGCCGCTGCGCGAGTGCCGGCGGCGCGTGCTACTGGAGTCTAGTGCGGAAACGGCCCGGTGCAAGCCGGCCGTGAGGCGGCCGGCGACGGCAGCGCCGGCAGTGGCTTGCCAGTCCACTGCCGGCGAAGCGGATGTGCTTTGCTATTGCTTCGGCGCGGTAAGTTCCTGGCGCGCGGCGGCATCCGCGGCCTGGTTCTCGGCCTTGCGTTCCTGCTTGGCGGCGTTGACGTCCTGCTTGTACTCGCCCTTGGCAGTTTTCTTGGTGGCCTTGTATTCATCGGCCGCCTTCTTACGCGCCTCGCGGCGCTCCACCAGCGGGTCCTTCGGTGGTTCGATCTGCGTCATGCCAGGGGGTACGCCTTGCGCACCGGCTGGCGCAGGTTGGGTAGCGGGAGTCTGGGTGGCGGGAGTCTGGGCAAAGGCGGCGGCACAACTCAGACCGGCCAGGACCGCGACGAGCGCGCCGGCCACATGGGTCGGACGGACGGGCTTTTGTTGATCCATTGGGAACCTCATCAGGGTTGTTGTCGGATGCGACCGGCATGCTGAGCCACGGGGGCGGTTGCGGCACCTGTGTCCAGCAGCGTTCGAGCGCAGGGACCAATTTATCGGGCCGCCGGGAATGGGGATGTCGGGGTTGCGCCGAATGGGTTGGGGGACGATGTCTGACAGGGATGTGCCTTGGAGGCCCCGATATGCAGGTGCGTCACTTTTTGTCCCGGCGAACCGATTGCCTTGGGGATGTTGGTGGTGCGTGAGATCTTGTTGGGCGCCTTATTAGACGCTCATGATCGCTGGTCCGCGGACTGTTTAAGCCGGCGCGAAGCCCGCAAAAGCCCGTCCCACGCCGACCAAGGGAAAACCCGCATCAACTCCCTGTCTTGAAATGGCCATACCCCGTCCCTATAATTAGCACTCGCTGGGGGTGAGTGCTAACAGCCTCCTGCGGTACCCGAAATTCCGCGGCCGCCGAACCTGATCGCGGCTTGCTTGTGAATCAAAACTCACTTTTGTATCTAGGAGTCCCGTATGAATCTGCGTCCTTTGCACGACCGTGTGATCGTGAAGCGTCTGGACAACGAAACCAAGACCGCGTCCGGTATCGTGATTCCCGACAACGCCGCCGAGAAGCCGGATCAAGGCGAAGTGCTGGCCATCGGCCCGGGCAAGAAGGATGACAAGGGCAACAACATTGCCCTCGACGTCAAGGTGGGTGACCGTGTGCTGTTCGGCAAGTATGCCGGCCAGGGCGTGAAGGTCGATGGCCAGGAACTGCTGGTCATGCGCGAAGAAGACATCATGGCCGTGGTGAACAAGTAATCCGTTACTTGTTGACGACTAGCACCGTACCGAATTAGGAGAATCAGAACATGGCAGCAAAAGACGTAGTATTTGGCGACGCCGCCCGTGCCAAGATGGTCGAAGGCGTGAACATCCTCGCCAACGCAGTGAAGGTTACGCTGGGTCCGAAGGGCCGCAACGTGGTGCTGGAGCGCAGCTTCGGCGGCCCGACCGTGACCAAGGACGGCGTGTCCGTGGCCAAGGAAATCGAGCTGAAGGACAAGCTGCAGAACATGGGCGCCCAGATGGTCAAGGAAGTGGCTTCCAAGACCAGCGACAACGCCGGTGACGGTACCACCACCGCAACCGTTCTGGCCCAGTCGATCGTGCGCGAAGGCATGAAGTTCGTCGCCGCCGGCATGAACCCGATGGACCTGAAGCGCGGCATCGACAAGGCTGTCGCCGCCGCCGTGGAAGAGCTGAAGAAGGTCAGCAAGCCGACCACCACCAGCAAGGAAATCGCCCAGGTTGGCGCGATCTCGGCCAACAGCGACACCTCGATCGGTGAGCGCATTGCCGAAGCCATGGACAAGGTCGGCAAGGAAGGCGTGATCACCGTCGAAGACGGCAAGTCGCTGGCCGACGAGCTGGAAGTCGTGGAAGGCATGCAGTTCGACCGCGGCTACCTGTCGCCGTACTTCATCAACAACCCGGAAAAGCAGGTTGTCCAGCTGGACAGCCCGTTCGTGCTGCTGTTCGACAAGAAGGTGTCGAACATCCGCGACCTGCTGCCGGTGCTGGAGCAAGTGGCCAAGGCTGGCCGCCCGCTGCTGATCATCGCTGAAGACGTCGAAGGCGAAGCCCTGGCGACCCTGGTGGTCAACAACATCCGTGGCATCCTGAAGACCGCCGCCGTCAAGGCTCCGGGCTTCGGCGACCGCCGCAAAGCCATGCTGGAAGACATCGCCATCCTGACCGGCGGCACCGTCATCGCCGAAGAAATCGGCCTGACGCTGGAAAAGGCGACCCTGAACGACCTGGGCCAAGCCAAGCGCATCGAGATCGGCAAGGAAAACACCATCATCATCGACGGCGCCGGCGATGCTGGTGCGATCGAAGGCCGCGTGAAGCAGATCCGCGCCCAGATCGAAGAAGCGACCTCGGACTACGACCGTGAGAAGCTGCAAGAGCGCGTGGCCAAGCTGGCCGGCGGTGTTGCCGTGATCAAGGTTGGCGCTGCCACCGAAGTCGAAATGAAGGAAAAGAAGGCCCGCGTGGAAGACGCCCTGCACGCCACCCGCGCTGCGGTGGAAGAAGGCATCGTCCCCGGCGGCGGTGTGGCCCTGCTGCGTGCCCGCGCTGCGATCTCGGCACTGACCGGTGAAAACCCGGACCAGAACGCCGGTATCAAAATCGTGCTGCGCGCCATGGAAGAGCCGCTGCGCCAGATCGTGCTGAACGCTGGCGAAGAAGCTTCGGTTGTTGTTGCCAAGGTTATCGAAGGCAAGGGCAACTACGGCTACAACGCGGCTTCGGGCGAGTACGGCGACCTGGTGGAAATGGGCGTGCTGGACCCGACCAAGGTCACCCGCACCGCACTGCAGAACGCCGCTTCGGTGGCTTCGCTGATGCTGACCACCGACTGCGCCGTTGCCGAATCGCCGAAGGAAGAATCGGCTCCGGCAATGCCGGGTGGTATGGGCGGCATGGGCGGCATGGAAGGCATGATGTAAATCAGGCCGACTGACTGCCGGCCCGGGAGGGGCGGCAGGCTGTCTGAAAAAACCCCCGCAAGCGAAGGCTTGCGGGGGTTTTTATTTGGGGGAGGTCATGTTGGCGCGCGTGCGGTTTGACTCGACGCGGCCGCGCCCTTCGCCAGAGGTATGAATCAAGTCTGCAACATGCTGCGGACTTGCCCGGGGCAGCAGGGGTACCTCAATACGGCAAGGCGTTTGCTTAAGTGCATCCACTGGCACTATTGAGCCGGCTACGCCGACCTTGTCTGGTCGCGGGGCGCACGCCAGCCCTCACTGCCTCCTGCGTTCTCGTTCCTGCGTTTCATTTCTTGATCGCTTCTTGGCTGACAGCCTGCGGCCCGTTCCGCCATTGGATCGATACCAATCGCCGTACGCATCGCCAAGAATGCATGTACGTCGGTAGGGCTTGGGAAGTTTCGCCGGGGCAATGGCTATTCGGACCCGTTCCCGCAATTCGCCCCATCGTGCTCACATGATTATCCAAGGGCGAAGCCATATGTCCAGGTACGACAACAAGAAGGAAAGAGGGGTCATTCTTCCGATTGTGGGCCTGACCCTTGCCGTGCTGCTGGGCATGGCCGGCCTGGTCATCGACCTTGGGGCCATGTTCGTCGCCAAGACCGAGCTGCAGTCAGCCGTCGACAGCTGCGCGCTGGCGGCGGCACAAGAACTTGATGGTGCCGCGGATGCCCTGACACGGGGGACGAGCGCCGGCCTGACCGCCGGGAACGCCAACAAGGTTCAATACCAGAAGGCATCGGCATCACTCATTGACACGGATGTCACGTTCAGCGACACGCTCACCGGCGCGTTCAGTTCGACCTTCACGCCGGTGGCCAATGCGCGCTACGCCAAGTGCAATCATTTGACCAGTGGGATCGTGGCTTATCTCATCCAGATGGTGGGTGGGCCGACCAGTAATGCGGTGGCGGCCGTAGGCGTTGCCACGCGTACGCATGCCCAGAGCACTTGCCCCATCCCTGTTGGGCTGCTCCCGAGAACCGGTGGGACTTCACCCGACTATGGCTTCGCGGTTGGCGACTGGGTGACCGTACTCTATGACGGGACGAAGACGGCTGGTCCCGGGGAAATGGGCTGGTACAACCTTGATGGCTCGACCAACGCCAATGAGACAAAGAACGAGATGTCGGTCGGGTATTGCAATTCCAAGGTCAACGATACGCTGCGGACCCCGGGCGCGAAAGTCGCTGTCGACGATCAGTGGAACGGCCGCTTCGGCATCTACAAGAACAATGGAGACATGCAGACGTTGCGGCCTGATTTCACAGGCTATGCCTACACGATCAAGAACTGGCCCAATGGCAGGAACGCGTATAACGGCCCATCCGGCGGAGCCGACCCGACTGCGGTTAACTTCAAAGCCAAGCGGCTCACGTTTGCGAGCTATGCAGATACAGGCACGGATGTAAACGCCGGCGACAACATTACTGGCCTCAACATGAAGGGCGGCTACAAGAACCTTGCCTCACCGGGCAGCACGGGGGACATCGCCAAGCTGGGGATGAGCCGTCGCCTTGTCATCGTGCCGGTTGTTTCCTCATCGAAGGTGGCTGATTTTGCCTGCATGCTCATGTTGCAGCCAATCAGCGGTCCAACCGATACGGTGCAGTTCGAATACCTTGGTAACGCCGCGAGCATCAGCAGTCCTTGCACGACCAACGGCCTGGCCGGCGGCAATTTCGGCCCCATGATTCCGGCACTCGTACAGTAGGGGGAGTCGATGAAACAGCGACAGAAAGGCGTGGCGCTCATCGAGTTTGCCATCACGATCTCATTGCTGCTGGCGATCTGTTTTGCGGTCACAGAGTTCGGTCGGGCCATCTATACGTACAACACGCTGGCGAAGTCCGTGCGTGACGCGGCCCGCTACCTGAGCACGCAGGCGGCAGGCAACGCGGCGGCGCATGCCATGGCACAGCAGTTGGTGGTTTATGGGACTCCGGTGGTGACCAATAACCAGGCGACGCTGGTGCCGGGCCTGACTACGGGCATGGTCAGCATTTGCGATGCCGCCGATCCGACGTGTACCTCCAATATGGGGCAGGGCAGTAATCCTGCCATCAACACGGTAACGGTCCGGATCTCGGGCTACACGTTTACGCCTCTCCTCGACCTTCTGGGCTTCACGCGGTTCTACACCGGCGGCAGCAATTCCCTGACGTCGATTTCCTTCAGCGACATCTCAGCCACGATGAGGCAGGCATATGAATAGGCATCAGCGGGGTGCGACGGCAGTGGAGTTTGCGCTCGTCGCAGTGCTCTTCTTTGCGGTGCTTCTTGGAATACTGGAGTTCGGGCGCGTGCTGTTCACCTGGAACTCCGTGGCGGAAGCCACGCGGTGGGGCGCAAGGCAGGCCGTGGTGTGCGGGCGAGGATCGGGATCAGTGCTCAGCCGGATGCAACAGATCGTTCCGAGTCTCTCGTCCAGTAACGTCGCTGTTACCTGGTACGACGCGAACGGCATCAGCGCAAGTTGCGACAGCACATCCTGTACCGGGGTTTCCGTCAGCGTGACAGGGATGAGCGCTTCTCCGGTATCACCGGCGGCATGGATCGGGTTCTCTTCCGGCCTCGCAGTACCCGGATTCGTGACCTATCTTCCACGGGAAATCATGGGGCAGGATCCTGGAAGCGGCACTGTATGCAGCTAGGATCCCAGGGTCCCAAACCGCAACGCGGCAAGAAGGGCGGGTCGGCTAGCCGAAAGTTTGCGAGTGGATGCACCATGCCTCCTCAGCAGCGCCTAAATTTCCGTCCGAACGGTTCCAGGGGGACTGCAAAATGACAACTGATACTCAGGTGTTTACCCGGGGCGATGCTATCCGATGGGCCATTGTGCTCGTGATTCTGGTGCTGGATTTCGTTTGGCTGATTGTCAGCGGGCATTCGGTCACGCATGGCAGTCTAGTCGCGCAATGCGTGGCTGTGGCCCTCCTTGGGGCCATCGCCTTCGTGCTGAATTTGATTGCAAGCCTCCCACGCATAACGACGACGTCGCGCGGACTCCACTACCGACGGCTGGCGCTGGTAGCGCAGTGTGGCGCGTTGATGGTTGCCTTCACCAGTGTCATGAGTGTCTTGTCCTACTTGCTTGTCACGCTTGCTCCTCCATTGGTGGACACCAAACTTGCGGCATTGGATGCGATGCTGGGCTTTGATTGGCCGCGGGCCTATGCCTGGGTGCGGTCGCATTGGACGCTGAACTTCGTCCTGCAGCTGGCCTACGCCAGCGGTTTGCCTCAACTGGTGCTGGTGCCAATGCTGATCGGGCTGCTGGGGCGCGCTGCTTACTTGCGAGAGTTTCTTTCCAATCTGATGCTCTCATGTGTGCTGCTGCTGCTGATCGCGGCTCCCTGGCCGGCTGCCGGAGCCTTTGTTTTTTTCGACGTGGCGAGCCCGGCAGAGATGGCTACCGTTTCACACTTCAGCGCGCTCCGTGAGGGAGCGATGCAGGTGTTCGACCTCGCGCAAATGCAAGGCCTGGTGTCGATTCCGTCGTATCACACGGCTATGGCTCTGTTCTTTGTGCAAGCGATGCGCTGGACGCGCGTGGGCTTGGTGATCATCGGCCTGATTAACCTGTTGATGATCATGTCGACCCCCACCGAGGGTGGTCACTATCTTGTCGATGTCGTGGCTGGCGTGGGATTGTGGGCGCTGACTGCTGGCGCGCTGCACTTGCTTGCCCACCGGAGCACGCCGGCAAGAGCGGAGCCCGCTGCAGCGCCTCAGCCGGTCTGAGCCGGGGCGCGTCGCGTGCCCTCTTCGCACTTTGGCTGGCCCGTTGTTTTCGAATCGCTAACGCGCTACAGAGAAGAAGAATCTTCGGCTAGAGGGAATCCATGGAAACGAGAAACCCAATCGCAAACGCATCGCCGACGGAAATACGGGTTCGAGATGACGGAAGAATCCCGACGGATGCCACTGCGCTGCGTTGGAAGCACACCATCTGCGTCCTGTTTTTCTTTTCCGGATTCCCGGCGCTTATTTACCAGCTGATATGGCAAAGGGCGCTGTTTCGGATTCTCGGCGTCAATATCGAGTCGGTGACCATCGTCGTCACCGCCTTCATGCTGGGACTTGGGCTTGGCAGTCTCGCGGGCGGGTTCTTGTCGAAGCGACGCGGCCTTGCCCTGCTTCCGTTGCTGGCCGCGATCGAACTTCTTACCGGAACCTTCGGCCTCGTTTCGCTTGATGTATTTGACCGGGTTGGCACACTAGCGCTGGGTCTGCCCTTAAGCGCGACAGCGGCAGTGGCGCTGGCGCTGGTGCTGGCGCCGACGTTGCTCATGGGCGCAACGCTGCCGGTGCTGGTTGGACACCTGGCTCGACGCTCCGGGAACGTGGGCGGCTCCGTTGGTTTGCTGTACTACGTCAATACATTGGGGGCCGGTGTTGCTTGCCTGATCTGTACCGTGTTGCTATTCCCTTTTCTCGGCATGCAGGCCGCAGTGTACGTGGCGGTTGCCATCAACGCAGCCGTAGCCGTCGTGGCGTTGGTCGCGCACTGGCGCGGCCGTGGTAGAGGCGATACGGGCGCGGCACAATCGCAGGTTTTTTCGTCGACCACGACACCGGCACTGCGCTTCGGCGCGGTGCTGGCCCTGGCTTGTGCTGGCGGGGCGATCTCGCTCTCGTATGAGATCTTCTTCTTTCGCACAGTGTCTTATGCATCCGGGAGCGGGGCTTCGGCTTTCTCAGCTACTTTGGCAGCATTCTTGATCGGCATCGCCTCGGGATCGCGCCAGGCGGGGGAGTGGTGCGCAGGGGCGCTGGAACACGGCATGCGGCAATTGTCAGGTTCGCTGCTAAAGGCCAATCTGGTGGGCTTGCTGTTTCTGCCACTGCTGGCGCATTTCCCCGTCCCCGGTGGCGCGGAGCTTGGCGTCTCGCTGCTGGTGGTGTTCGTGGTAGCTCGCAGTTGGGGGACGCTGCTACCTTGCCTGGCGCATTGGGGCGTGTCCCCCGACGGCCATGCCGGTATGCGCATTGCTCTACTCTATCTTGCCAACATCGCCGGCTCGGTCACGGGCAGCGTCCTTACCGGCTTTGTTCTGATGGAGCATCTCGGACTAGTCAGCATTTCCATGGTGTTGGTTGGGGCTGGTGTCGCTTGCTTGTTGTTGTTGCACGCGTGGCTGCCACTACCACCGCAGGTGAAGCGCTGGCATGCCGGCTGTGCCGGCGTCATGGGCGTGTTGACCGTAGTGGCACTCCCGGCACTCAGTATCGGCGTACTGGAATCGCTGTTATGGAAAGGTTCACCCGAAGCCAAGGGGCCCTTCGCTCATGTGATCGAAAACCGCAGCGGCATCATCACGGTTGATCGGGAGGGTACTGTGTATGGCGGTGGTATGTATGACGGCCGTTTCAACGTCGATCTGCGGCATGACACAAATGGCATCTTGCGTCCCTATGCGCTGAACCTGTTCCATCGCCACCCCCGCGACGTGCTGATGATCGGACTGTCATCGGGTTCGTGGGCACAGGTGATTGCCAACAATCCGGAAGTCCGATCGCTCACGATCGTGGAGATCAACCCCGGCTACGTGGAGTTGGTGGCGGGGGCGGCGGAAGTTGCGTCTGTACTGAGCAATCCCAAGGTGACACTCGTTACTGACGACGGACGCCGCTGGTTGCGCATGAACCGCGAGCGGCGTTTTGACGCCATCGTCTCTAATACAACTTGGCATTTCCGGGCCAATGCCACCAATCTTCTGTCCGCCGAATTCCTTCAACTGGCCGATGCCCATTTAAATCCAGGAGGGATCCTTTACTACAACACCACCGATTCGGAGCGGGTTCAGCGCACGGCTTGCCTTTCATTCCCCTACGGGGCGCGTTTCAGCAATCATATGGTTGTGTCGCGTGCACCTCTGGCCTGGGACTTCGAACACTTCCGCCGGACTCTGGAAGCCTATCGCGTCAATGGCCGGCCGGTCCTCGATGCCGGTAGGGGCCAGGATCGCTTCGTCGCAGATGCCTTGATGGCCGAGTGGGAATCCTCGCTGCACCGTGGCAGCTCTCGTCGCGAGGACGCCATGGAATCCTGTCCGCGCATCCTGGCTCGCACTGCCGGTATGAGCCAGGTTACCGACGACAATATGGGTACGGAATGGCGCCAGCTGATGCGTCTCGAATGAGCGGTGCATCGGCGGCGATTGCATCATCGGCCGACTAAGGGAAGGATAAGCGCGGCGGACCCCCTTCCCCTTGTTACGGGCGTAAGGCAATCCGCGCTTGCATCAAATCTCGACCACGCAGCACCAGTCAAACTGGGCGTTTTCGAGCTCGCCAGTGCGGCGGCTGACATAGCCGCGAGGGTTGCATACCACGCGCGACGAGTCGATCCAATAGTCGAAGCTGGTATGCGTATGGCCGTGGATCCAGAGATCGGCCTGCGCTACCAGATCAGGCCGCCGCGACAGGAAGCCACTGGATACCAGGTCGTGCGAGTAGCGTGGATCGAGGCTGCCGAGGTCGGGGCCGTGGTGTGTGACCACCACGGTCTTGCCGTCGAAGGGCAGTGCCAGTTCCCTGGCAAGCCACACAGAGGCGACCTCGTGGCGCGCCAGCGCGTCTTCCGGCGAGAAGTGACGAAGGTGACCGTCGTCGCCATTTAGCTCGATCAGACGGTGGTCCAGCATCACCGCCGAACAGGCCTGCATCGATGCCTCGCGCCTGTCGGCGCCGAACAGGCAATAGTCTGTCCACCAGGTCGTGCCCAGGACGCGTACGCGTCCACTGGCGCCGCTGAACTCCGCCACCGCGCCGTTGAGGAGATGCACGCCGGGATGCGCGGCAGCCGCGTCCGCCATGATCCGGTTCACCGCGTCGACGTTGCCTTCGTAATACTCATGGTTCCCCGGCACGTAGATCACCGGCTGACCGAAGGTTCGAGTCGCCCAATCGATGCCTTCGCGGCCATTGGCGATATCGCCGGCCAGTATCACGATATCTGCTTCGCAGTCTGGCACGGATTGCGGCATGGAGTGCTCGATATGCAGGTCGCTCAGGATACGTAGTTTCATGGGGACTCCGGGCGAATTCATTCGGATGGCGCGTCGCGCAACGGACGGTTGAATTCTTCAGAAGGCTGGCGATCCGGTCAAGTCCCGTGGATCGCAGCGGTGCCGCAGAGAGCTCTCGCAGAAGGCGAAAAAGCCCGGAGCCAAGCCCGGGCAAAGACCGTCTTGCCGGCGTTGCACCGGGAGACAGCCGGGGGAACCGTTTCCGGCTATCCGGTTACGCTATCCCTGGCCGGCCATGGTCGGCAACAGGACGCGATAGATCTGGATGAATGCCGGGCCCAGCAGTACCAGCAGCAGTGACGGGAAGATCGTAAAGATCAGTGGGAACAACAGTTTCAGCGCAATCTTGGCTGCCTGTTCTTCTGCCCGCAAGCGGCGCTTGGTGCGCAACATTTCGGACAGCACGCGCAGCGAGTCGCCCAGGCTGGTACCGAAGCGGTCGGCCTGGATCAGCATGGATGCAAACTTGTCAACATCCTCCACACCCGTGCGTAACGAGAGGTTGGAAAGTGCCTTTTCCTTGGAGAAGCCGGAGCGCAACTCCAGCAGCATCAGCTGCAGTTCGTCGGCAAGGACCGGGCAGCGCAGGGCCAGTTCATCGGCCACTCGCATCAGCGCCGCGTCGAGGCCGAGGCCGGCTTCCACGCATACCGTCAGGAGGTCGATTACGTCCGGGAACTCTTCGAATACCGCGCGCTGGCGTTCGGCCACTTTGCGCGAGAGCACAGTGTTCGGGAGGTAATAGCCGATGGCGGCAAGCAGCGTCAGCAAGGCGAACATGGTGTGTTGCTGCTGCAGCGACGGATGATTGCTGACCGCGATCAGGCCGACCATCGGCAGGGCGATTGCCAGTAGTGTCTTGGCGGTGAAGTACAGCGGCGCGGCACTTCTGCCACGCCATCCGGCGTTCATGAAACGCACCCGCAATTGCGAACCTTCCCATCCTTCCTTGGGCAGCGAGAGGCGCGATACCGGCTGCGTCCATTGCACGAGCTTGTCGATGAGGGCCTGTTGCCTTCCGGTGCTACCGGGAACCTGCCCTGCCTGGCCCGCGAGTTGCTCGGCGCGGCCGCGCATGCGGTTGGGCGAGAACGCATAGAGCACACCAAAGACCGCGCCAAATGCCGCCACGAAGATCAACCCAAGCACGACAAGCTGATCGGACTGAAACCCCTGAATGATGCCTTGCATGATGGACTCCCGTCAGGCTACCTGCCCATGATCTTTGTGTCGAAGCACTATGTTGTTCGAGCGCCGCTGCCTGCGTCGGCGATCGTGGTGATGTCATACCCGGATGCGGATGATCTTGCGCATCCACAAGACGCCGAGCACCATCATTACCAGTGCGCCGCCGACCATCTTCAAGCCCATCGGATCTTCCCAAAGCACTTTCATGAAGTCCGGGTTGACCACCAGGATCATCCCACCGGTGGCAAAGGGCAGCAGGCCCAGCACCCAGGCAGACATGCGCCCTTCCGCAGACAACACCCGGATCTTGGCGAACAGCTTCAGGCGTTCGCGTACCATGTTGGCGATGGTGTCGAGGATCTCGGCCAGGTTGCCACCGCTTTCGCGCTGGATCAGGACCGCAATGACGAAGTAGCGCAGGTCACCTACGGGTACCCGTATGGCCAAATTGGTCATGGCTTCATCGAGCGCTACACCGTAGTTGATTTCCTCGAAAGTCGTGCGGAACTCCGGGCCGATCGGCGCCTTCATTTCCTGGCCGACCATGCCGAGCGCGCCACTGAACGCGTGCCCGGCGCGCAATGCACGGGCGATCATGTCGACGGCATCGGGCAACTGCGCTTCCAGCTGAATGATCCGCTTGGTCCGCTGGCGCGACACATGGAGGATCGGAAGGACCGCAGCGGTCGCGGCGGCGACCAGCATCAGGGGTATGGGTACCGGCGACACCGGAATCAGCGCGACGGTGCACAGAGCTACCGTCGCGCAGTAGCCCATCAACTGGGCCACTGACCAGGAGCTGCCCGACTGCTCGAGCCAACGGTCGAGCGCGCCGACACGGGGCATGCTCATCAACAATTTCTGCATGCGCGGCGAGTCGGCGAGCAGCCGCTTCTTCAGGATCGACAGCTGCTCGGAGCCGACCTGGCCCCCGGCGGACAGTGCGCGCAGCCGCGCCTCGATGCGCTTGGCCGCCGCACCATGCGTGCTGTTCCACCAGATGAAGACACCCTCGACGCAGAGCACCACGGCCACGAACAGCAGGATGCCAAAGGCATAGAAGATCATGCTCATGAGTGTCTCCGCGTAGCGTTATCGCTGTGATATTCCGTGCCTGCCTCAGACCTCATGGCGCTTGGCCGGATCGTAGGTTTCGTCGGGCAGGCCGACGCCGAACACACGCAGGCGTTCGGCGAACTTCGGGTACACCCCCGTAGCGCGGAAATGACCGTGCACGGTGCCGTCCTTGTCGACGCCAGTACGCTGGAACGTGAAGATCTCCTGCATGTTGATGATGTCGCCTTCCATACCGGTGATTTCGGAGATGCTGATGATCTTGCGCCGGCCATCGGTCATGCGCGCGGCCTGGACGATGACCGTGATCGCTGAGGCGATCTGCTGCCGCATGGCCTTGGCCGGCATGGTCAGGCCGGCCATGCTGACCATGTTCTCCAGGCGGGTCAGGGCATCGCGCGGCGTGTTGGCGTGGATGGTTGTCAGCGAGCCCTCATGGCCGGTGTTCATGGCGTTGAGCATGTCCAGTGCTTCGCCGCCGCGGACTTCGCCCAGGATAATCCGGTCCGGGCGCATCCGCAGCGCGTTGCGCACCAGCGCGCGCTGCGTGATCTCGCCCTTGCCCTCGATGTTGGGCGGGCGCGTTTCCAAGCGCAGGACGTGGGGCTGGCGCAGCTGCAGTTCCGCGGCGTCCTCGATGGTGATCACGCGTTCGTCCTCGGGGATAAAGCCGGACAGGATATTCAGCAGCGTGGTCTTGCCGCTGCCGGTGCCGCCCGATACCAGCACGTTGATCTTGGCCTTGGACAGCGCCTGCAGCAGCTGCGCCATCGGCGGCGTCAGACTGCGCAGTTCCACAAGGTCAGAAACCTGAAGCGGGTTGACGGAGAAGCGGCGAATCGACAGCAGGGGGCCGTCGATGGCGGACGGCGGAATAATGGCGTTGACACGCGAACCGTCCGGCAGGCGTGCATCGACCATCGGGCTGGTTTCATCGATGCGGCGGCCCACGCGCGAGACGATCTTCTCGATCACCTTCATCAGGTGCGCATCGTCATAGAACACGACGTCGGTCAGTTCGAGCTTGCCGCGTCGTTCCACATAAGTCTGGCGTCCCGTGTTGACCAGGATGTCCGACACCGTGGGATCCTTTAGCAGGGGCTCGAGCGGACCGAAGCCAAACATCTCGTCGTAGATCTCGACCGTCAGTTGACGTCGTTCGTTGTCGTTGAGCAGGACCCGTTGCTCATCGATGATCAGGTTCACTAGTGTGGCGACTTCCTGTCTCACCTGTTCCTGCGGATAGCGCGCCAGGCGCTCGAGCTCGACGCGGTCCAGCACAGTTTCGTGCACTTCGCGCTTGAGGGCGTGGTATCCCGGAGACGAAGACGTGCCGGCAGGCGTAGCCGTCGAAAACTGGATCGCGGCGTGGCCATTGGTCGTGAATGCGGGGCCGGCACCGGCAAGCTGTTCGCGGATCGACATGATGGGCTCCTTCATTGGAATAGGGTTCGGCGCGGCCAGGCAGCCATCGTCAGGTACTCTTGGTGCGCAACATCAGGCGACGCAGTGGTGAAATGGATTCGGCTTTGCTATGGCGGCCGTTCTCGGGCGGGGCAGAAAGTTGTGCGGCCATGGCCTGTAACGCCCGGGCGATGGCGCTGCGCCGGCTTAGCTTGCCAACCGGTTCGCCGTGGCTCACGGCTTCATCCACGGCTGAGGGATCATCGGGCAGGGTCACCGTCACTTTCATCGCCAGGATCTCTTCCATGGTGGTGCGCGGCACCTCGTTCTTGCGGCCCGTGCGGTTCAGTACAACCTGGATCTTGCCCGCCGGGTAGTGCAGCGCGTGCAGGATGTCGAGCAGGCGGCGGCTTGGCCGGCCGCACGCGACTGCCGGCTCCGTTACCACGTAGATGCGTTCGCTCAGGTCCAGCATGCTGATCGACAACGGATCGATGCTCTGGCCCATATCGAAGAAGATGAAGTCATAGTTCGGCTGCGCGACGGACAGGATCCACTCCAGCTTGTCCTTCTGGATCTTCGTGGCCTTGACCGGGTCCGTGGCTCCCGCGAGCAGGTCGAAGCCACTGTCCACGTGGACCACGCAGGCATCGAGGAAGGCAGCATCCAGGCGGTCGACCTGGTCGCAGACGTCCGGGAGCGTAGACGGCGGTGTCTTGTCAGTGACGATGTGGGTCAGGTCCCCGAAGTGCCGGTTGAGGTCGACCACCAGCACGCGCTTGCCATGTTGCCTGGCCATCGTATCGCCAAGGTTGGTAGTGATGAAGCTGGTGCCCACGCCGCCCTTGCAGGCGATCAGCGAGATGACCTGGGCAGCTTCCTGCGCGCGCGGTACATGGGTAGCTTCGATCCGCTTCAAGGCCTCGGCCAGTTGCGCCTTGTCCAACGGCCACGACAGCACATCGCGGATGCCGGCGCGCATCGCCTTGATCAATACGTCCGGGCTGGGCGCCTGCGTCACCAGGATGCAGGGCAGATCGGTGTGTTGCTGGCGCAGGGCTTCGATCGACAGCATCTGCGCCGGTCCCAGATCCGGCACCTCCACGATCAGCATGTCCGCCATGCGCAGCCAACTGGCATGGAGCGGGAAGCGGGCCAGTCCTTCCTGAAGCGACATGGCCCGGAAGTTCCCGACGGCGGCGCAGAGCCGGCTGATCTCGGCCAGCCGTTCGGTGTTCTCGGATGCGATCAGGATCTTCAGCATGGTGTCCTCGCAAGTCTCTCTTCTGGTTTCCTGGATCCGGCGTGATGGTGTGCTCGGGGCATGCTCAGCGCGAGCTGCCGCCGCCGCCCATGCCTATGCCGCCGTAGCCGCCGGAGCCGAAGTCGATGCCGAAGCCTCCGGTGCTGCCGCCGGTCGGCTGCATGCGGATCAGCGAGCGGTCAAAGTTGCGCATCGCAGCCACCGCGGTTTTGCCGTCGGTGCCGGTGACAGTCGGCAGGCCGGCGGGCGCATCGGGGTTGATGATCTGCATCTGGTTGACCGTGGCGAGTGCCACGCCCCGTTGGCCATCCCACACCGGCGTGGTTGTCATGCAGGCCGACAGTCCCAGGCAGGACAGGGCGCCCGCCACCAGGGCGGCGCTGCGCGGAAGCTTCGAGATCTTGCTCATGGTTGCTCTCCTGTTTGCTGTGGCGCGGCGGCTCAGTTGCTGCCCGACGTGGTGCCGTTGGCCGTGCCCGTGGTCCGGGCCTGCGCCAGGCGCGCGGCGGTGGCTTCGATGCGGGCGATGCGCGCGGCCGAGTCCTCCGGCGGCGGCAGCGCCGCCACGCCGCGCGCTGGTGCAGCGGGCGCCCTGGGTGCGGCGGCCACCGGCTGCGGGGCTGCCGGGGCCGGTGCGGGCGGCTTCGCCGGGGACGGCGCTGCAGCCGTCGACGGCTGTTCCAGCGCCCGGCCATTCGGCGTGGCCGAGATCGACGTGGCCGGGGTGGCTTCGCTGCGCGGGGCCGACGGCGCGGTAGCGGGCGCTGCAGCGGGAGCCGGGGCGGCCGGTTGCGACGGGGCCGGGGCCGGCGGCGCATTGCGGCGGCCTTCCATATTGCCCATGAAGTACAGGGAGAACGGGTCAGGCGTGGCGAAGCTGTCGGTCGGCAGCGGGTAGTTGTTGGTCGCCATCGGCTTGACCAGGCGCGGCGTGATGATGAACACCAGTTCCGTCAGGTCCTGCTGGTACTGCGTGCTGCGGAACAGCGTGCCCAGCACCGGCACTTCGCCGGCGCCCGGCAGTGCCTTGAGCGAGCCGCGCGCGCTGTCCTGCAGCAGGCCGCCGATGGCGAAGCTTTCGCCATCACGCATCTGCACCGTGGTGGAGGCGCGGCGGGTGGTGATGAGCGGCAGCACGGTCTGTCCCGCCAGGCTGCTGCCACTGACGGTGGCGCCGGTGGGCGACAGCTCGGACACTTCCGGCGCGACCTTCAGGTGGATGCGGCCATTGGCGAGCACCGTGGGCGTGAACTTCAGGCCCACGCCGAACTCTTCTTCCTGCAGCGTGACCGTGCCGGCACCATTCAGCACATTGGCCTGCGCCACCGGGATGTAGATCTTGCCGCCGGCAAGGAAGCTGGCCTCCTGGCCGCTGATGGTGACGAGGTTCGGCTCGGCCAGGATCTTCACCAGGCTGTCGTTCTTCTGCGCGTCAACGGCAAACTGGAATGGCTTGTTGTTGGCCTTGCTGCCGAAGATCGCTGCCGAGGCGCCGGTAAGCAGCGACGTCACCACGCCACCGGTCCAGGAGCCGAAGCCGCCTTGCAGGTTCACGGACGAGCCGAGCTGGTTCAGCAGCGTCTTCGAAACCTCCGCCACCTTCACTTCGAGCATCACCTGCTGTGGCGTATCGACCGACAGCATGTTCAGCACGCCGCCTTTCTTGCTGGCGTCACCGCCACCCGCCTGCGCGGCGTTGGCATAGGCCTGCGCAATTTCCATGGCCTGCTGGGCCGACTGGGAATTGGTGACGCTGCCTGTCAACACCAGGTTGTCCGCGGCCGTCATGACCTTGATGCCGGGTTCACCGGGCAGGAGCTGGCCGAGCGATGTCTGCAGCCCGCCGGCATCGGCGTTGACCACCACGTTGATGATGCTGCAGCTGCCGCTGCGGCCCTGCACGATCATGTTGGTGGTTCCCACCGAGCGCCCCAACACATAGAGCGTCTGTGCCGATACCATCGTGGCCTGCACGACGTTCGGGTTGCCCAGCGTTCGATTCTTTACCGGCTCCTGCAGCGTGATCAGCTGCGACTTGCCGACCGGAACGATCACGCTCGACTCAGCCCGGACCGAGCCGGTGCAGTTGGGGCCGCGCGCGTCCGCGGCAGGCACCGGCGCAGCGCCCCCGGCGGGTGCCGTGCCGGCTGGCGCCATGCTGATGGTCATCTGCATCGGCGCCTGGGGCGCCTTGGCCGCCGCGGGCACGGTGGCCTTGCCCACGTTGCCGGCTTCGATGGCGGCTTGTGCCGCGGCGGCCAGCGGTGTGCAGAGGATGGCAGCCAGCACCAGGAGGCGGGTGCCGCCGGCGGCTTCGGATCGTTTCTGGTTCATTTTGAATCTCCCCCCGGAGAGGCTGTGTGACAGCGCAAAATTCATCGATGCCGTGCGGTACGAGCTCAGAAGCACTCTACGCCGCCCTGGATACCCGACAGCACGCCAACAC
Source organism: Cupriavidus sp. C2SS-8b (assembly GCF_057073745.1). Classification (NCBI taxonomy): domain Bacteria; kingdom Pseudomonadati; phylum Pseudomonadota; class Betaproteobacteria; order Burkholderiales; family Burkholderiaceae; genus Cupriavidus; species Cupriavidus sp. C2SS-8b. The sequence goes on along the minus strand of NZ_CP172716.1, from coordinate 2,631,840 downwards.
AGTTGCCTGCGTGCGGTTGTGCCGCCACCGTGCGGGTCTTGACCACGGTGCGCGTTTGCGTCTGCGTGACCACCTTGACCTGCGGCGCTTCGGGCGCCTTGCCCAGCAGCGTGCCCTTGGTCGCGCCACCGGTATTGATGTCGGCGACGTCCATCTGGTTGCGCAGCACCAGCGACAGGGTTCCCACGCTGCGCGCCACGTCGAGCTTTTCGGCCTGGTCCGGCGAGACTTCCAGCGTCACCGCGTTGACCACCTTCGGCTGCGTGTCGTCGCGGCTGACCTGCTGTGCCACGGCGAGCACCAGGATCTTCTCGAGCACGATCTTCGAGATGCTGCCGTTCTGCGCGGTCTTGGCTTCCTCATTGGTATTGACGATCACGTCGACGTAGTTGCCCGGCAGCGCAAAGCCGGCCACCCCGACCACGTCGTTGACGCGCACCGTGATGGCCCGCTTGCCGTCGTTGATGACGGCGGACAGGCCGCCCTTGGTGCCGATCGGCGCGAGCTTGGCGTCGAGCACCGGCTCGCCACGCTGCAGGCTGGTGCGAACCACGCGGCCTTCCAGCAGCTTCAGGTCTTCGAACGCGCCGGGCGGCACGCTGGCCGTGGGCCAGTTGACCAGGCGCAGCTGGCTGCCATTCAGCGGCTGCCCCAGGTTCAGATCATTGGCGGCCACCACCACCTGCTTGACGGAGCTGGACGATTGCTCCATCAGCCATCGCGACGCCGATACCACGGCCGCCACGCCGGCGAGCAGGGCAATCAGCAGCATCAGGATTGCGCGTGTGTTTTTCATGATGACTCTCCCCTGGAAGTTCCGTGTGAGCTGGTACGTTCAGCTTGCCGCGCGCTGGTCGATGGACCAGTGTTGAATCGTGCTGGCCGATGGCATGCCCTCGGCCGAGGTCCGCAATCCGTAATAGGCTTGCCATGCGGCGAGCAGTCCTTCCTGGGTCACCTGCGGGGCATGGCCGTGGTAGCGCACCCCTGAAGCGACCAACCGCAGCAGATCGCGCGGGAGGCAGGCCATCAGCGGCGTGTCGCTCTCGTAATGCAGGCTGTCGACCAGGAACTCGAAGACGGCTTCGGCGCTGGTCAGCCCGAATTCCGCGGCCGTACGCTGGTACACCTCGCGGTAGTCATCGAGCGACAGCGGCCCGACGTAGAGCTTGCTGCCGAGGCGGCGCAGGAAGGCCTCGTCGCCGAGCGCGGAGGGTTCGAGGTTGGTCGAGAACACCGGCCAGACGTCGAACGGCACCGAGAAGCGCACGCCGGTCTGCAGCGTGAACATGTCGACCGAGCGGTCCAGCGGCACGATCCAGCGGTTGAGCAGGTCATCGACCCCGACCAGTTGCCGGCCCAGGTCATCGACGATATAGATGCCGTTGTTGGCCTTCATGTGCGGTGGCGCCTGGTAGAACCCCGCGGTGCGGTCGTAGCGCAGGTCCAGCATTGCCAGCGTGAGCTCGCCACCGGACAGCACTACCGGGCGGTGGCAAAGGACCCAGCGGCGGTCCAGCGAGCGGCGTGCCATCGATGCCTCGCTGTCAATAAAGGGCACATGCACCAGCGGGTCGAACACCTGGATGATTTCGCCGGCCACGGTGATGGCATGCGGCACCGGGACCGCGCCCGGCAGTAGCATGCCAAGACGCTGCGCCAGGTAGGTCTTGCCGCTGCCGGCCGGGCCATAGATCATCAGCGCGCGGTAGGTATTCAGCGCCATGCCGATCGCGTCAAGCAAGTGGACCGGGATCACGAGATCGTGAAATGCCGCGGTGACGTCGGCTTTGGTGACGGAGCCGTGGCTGACCGAGTGGTGCTTGACGGCTTCGATGTAGGCATCCAGGCTGACCGGTGCCGGACCGTTGTAGCTGCAGCGCGCGGAAGCTTCGGCGGCACGCGTGTAGCCGGCATCGGTAAGTCGAAAGCGAACGTCGAGATCGCTGGCGCCGCGGTGTGCAATTTCGAGAAGGCGCTCGCGGACCGCGACAGCGGCGATTTCGTTGACCACCGCGGCAGGAAGCTTCAGCGAATCCGTCAGAACTGCCAAGGTCACTGTACGGTGCAGGTAAGCCGCCTTCATTAGCAGGCCGAGCAATTGGGCAATCTCAAGGCCAGTATCGGCGATGGTGCGCGGCAGCACATGCCAGGGGGGCAGCGGCACCGAGCTGTGGTCGCCGCCGGTATTCCTGCCAGTCGAGACGGGCTCGAGGAGTCGAGGTGCATGTCCCACGTCGTGATGCTCGTTCATTGCCGCCCCCTGTTTGCGGATCTGCGCGTTCTTATCGAGGCACCCGTCACTGCAGGCGCGGTTGCGTTGACTGCTTCACGTACCGAAAAAGAGCATGGCCAGGGTGCCGCCGGCGATGGCGACACCATAAGGTATGGATCCAGCGGATGATTTGCCCCCAGGGTTCGCAGGTCCCATGCGACGTTGAATGGCCACACTCAGCAGCATGTTGCCGACTGTCGAAAACGTCGCGCGGGCTTTTCCGGTGATGAAAATCAGTGCCAGAGCCCAGGCTCCGCCGATCAACCAGGTTGCAACCGCGATCGACGGCACCATGCTTGCGCCCAGCCATGCGCCGACGGCGGCCATCAGCTTGACGTCGCCCGCAGCCATGCCTCGCAGCAGGTAGAAAGGCAGGAAGATGATCAGGCCAGCGATCCATCCGCAGAGCCACGCCAGCGATCCGGCGGCCATGCCGTGGATGGCAACCTGCATTGGCAGGGCTGCCATCCATGAGCCGAGGGTCAGCCAGTTCGGAATGCGACGCCGGTCCAGGTCGATGGCCGCCGCGATCGATACGATGACGATGGTGATGGGGCCAATGAAGGTGGCGATGGTGTCGGATGGCATGGCGCTTGGGACCGGTAGTTTGGGCGGCAGTAGATTCATCGGCCCGATGCATCACGGCATCTTGGCGGCGAGGGATTCATACAAGGTCTTGACGGCATCCCCGACCGAAGAGACGGCGCCGACAATGGCGACCGCGATAAGCATGCCGAGCAACGCGTACTCGATGGACGTGACGCCTGCGTCATCGTGCAATAGATCCGCGGTCCGGTTGAGGAGCTTTTGCATTTCGCGTTCCCGGTGATGGAGGCGATACGCCGAGCATTGTGGTTTCCGCATGGCCGGCCAGTTCTGAGCAGCCATGCGGGCTCGCCAAGTGTTAGGTGTTGGCGGTCGTGAGAGCGGTGCCGATCTTGTTGAATGTGGTGGCCAATTGAGTGCCGACGATAGTCACAGCCGTGATGATGACGACTGCAATAAGGGCAGCAATCAGGCCGTACTCGATGGCCGTCACGCCATCTTCGTCGCGGATGAATTGCTTGAGCATGGTGGTCAGGTTTTGCATGACAAACTCCTTTTGTGAGGAACAAGGACTCGGTACTACAAGACTGCGGAACTACGGTCAGAGAACGCAGCGCCGTGAATCAATGCGCAAAATGTGCGGTAGCGCGGCGGCGCGCAGATGGCGCACGCATGGAACGGCCAGCGGCCAGGGCTGCCTTGCACACCTTTAGGGCTGCGCGCCTGCAATCGGCGTTCTGCCGAGGCGTGCATGCATCGCGCTGCGTGCTGCGCATGGCCGGCGCGGACCATGCAACGGAACGGCACGCTCGGGGCAATGACAGCGCGGCTGGCGTTCCGGTGCGGCGAACCAAGTCGGCAGACGACAGACATGGCGAATTTCCCCGTATGTTCTCGTGATCCGGCCAACGCGCCGGCACTGCGGCAATCCGATTGAATGCGTTGCCGCGTGCCCTGGCATAGGCAAGTCGCGGGCCAGGTTGCGCAGAACCGTTGTCCCGCAATGGTTTGCGGGAAGCGTGTGCGATCGGCACTGGCCTCGCCGACGTGCAAGAGGGGGCCCCGGAAAGAACTTCGTTGCCAGATCGAAACGCGAGCCGCAGAGACTAATTCGGATGACAGAACCGATGGACTAGGGCTCGGCACGGTGCGCGTTCCGCAACCGTGAGCGATGGCGCGTTGCCTTCCGCCAAAAGCATGAGCCGGCGAGGTGAGCCAGGCGCGATGCATCCGGCGGTTGGACGACGCGCTTGACTCTTTTGAGCACTTGTCGCCGTATGGGGCCCCCCGATGGATGAGGCGGTGATGCGCCGGACTGGCGTTTCTGAATAGAAACAACACGTCTGCCCGTCTGTGCCGCACCGTGGCTAGGCACTCCTCAGAATCCGCGCCGGGGACTGGGAGATCTGGTGTTCCCGGATTCAGAGTTGCATGATTCAGCATGGAAACGTTGCTGCCGGAATGCGTTGGCGGGCAACGAGTCTGTGCTCTTCAGGACAAAGCCATTGCCTTGCCCTTCCTAGTACGGGCAACAACAATGAATTTGTCGGTCGGCAAGTGACAACGTATAGAGAAGCGGATCGTGGAGATGACCGGCGCAGAATCGAAAGGGAGAAGCCATGAGTGGAACACCCATGAATGCAGATGCAGGGGCACGGCCGGGCAACGCCGGGACTAGCCGCTTTCGTCCCAAATGTGAGTGCGGGAGCGACTGACATGGCCTTTGAGAACCTAGCAGGCAGCAAGCCGTTGTTCCGCGCGCCGGACGCGCACTGGCTCAACGCGCAGCGCATGTGGTTGTATTCTTGTGTGTCGCTGATCTGCTGCGCCGTGTTCCTGGGATTGAGAATATTTCGTGCCTGGATCCTGAACGTCCCCGGTGTCTTATCGCCGGGAGCAGACTTCGTAGTCTTCTGGAGCGCCGCCCGCGTGGCTCTGGAGCATGGCGCGACTGCTCCCTACAATCTTGACCTGCTCCAGGCTAAAGAGCTTGCGACGGTGCCTGGGGTACTGGCTGGAGGCGGCGAACTGCCGTGGCTATATCCGCCTACATTCCTGCTGCCGGTCCTACCACTCGGTTTGCTGCCTTATAGGGCCGCTGCCTTCCTGTTCTTGATGGGAGGGGCAAGCTGGTTTGGGTGGGCAATGTCCCGGACATTGGCCCGGCGCGGCGCGGGGATTGCGGCACTGGGCTTCCCAGCGGTCGCGGTATGCATTGCGACGGGGCAGAACTCACTCTGGCTTGCCGGCACTGCCGGTCTGGCATTGACGCTTCTGCGCGGACGCCCCGTAGTGGCTGGCATGTTGCTCGGGCTGCTTACGGTCAAGCCGCATATTGCGGTCATGTTCCCGCTTGCCTTGCTCTGTGCAGGCCAGTGGCGCGCGTTGCTGGGGATGGCCGCAAGTGCAATGGCACTGGTGATGCTGTCGCTGGTGTGCTTCGGTATCGAGCCGTTCTCTGCCTTCCTGGACGCAATAGCGATTGCACGTACGGCGGTCGAAAATGGCAGGGCAACGATGATGCGGATGCCGACGATGTTTGCAGCCGCCAAGTTGCTCGTCGGAGGTGTCGCGGTGCCATATGTCGTACATGCACTGGTCGCCGGCATTGCGGTGGCCTCGCTGATCTACGCATGGTCGCGTCCATGCAGCTTTGCGCTTCGCGCCGCGGTGCTGTCGACTGCAATGCTGCTGGTTCCCTCCTACCTGTACGACTACGACCTGGCTTTCCTGGGAATTGCCATGGCGTGGTTGGGTATTCATGCCAATCGCTGCGGATGGCTGCCAGGTCAACGTGAACTGATGGTAGTGCTGTGGCTACTGCCCTTGTACGGGGTGCTGGTGGGCGATTGGGCCGGCATCCAGTTGATGCCGATCGGGCTGATCGTAACGCTGGCTCTGGGCGTTTGGCGGATCCGGTTGGAGCGGACGGGCCGGACATCGGCTGACATTGATGTGGGCGATACGCGCCGGTGCGCTAAAGCTTGATCAGCAGCCTTGGCCGTTCGGCGGCTGTGCCATCGGTGCACGGATGCCGCTTGGTCTTGTGTGGGTCACCATTCAGAGGCTTCGCTATCAGGCTTGAATTGCTGAAGACGGCAGTGCATAAGTTGAATTGGCGGTGGTGAGGTAACGCGCCCCCGCCCCGGGAGACAACATGTCCGTTCCATACGATTTCAGAATGCTTTCACTCGTTGTCCCCTGCTACAACGAGTCGTCAAGCATCGCAGGGTTCTTCGATTGCGTCATACCGATCCTGGAATCCATCGACCGCCTCCGCTTCGAAATCGTGCTCGTGAACGATGGCAGCACAGACGACACGCTGGACCAGATGCTCGACTACGCGCAGCGCGACGAACGCGTGCGTGTAGTCGACCTGACGCGCAATTTCGGCAAGGAAGCCGCATTGACTGCGGGGCTCGATGAAGCCCTGGGCGATGCCGTGATCCCCATGGACGTGGACCTCCAGGATCCTCCCTCGCTGATCCCGATGCTTGTCGCGCACTGGCGCGAGGGCGCGGAAGTCGTGCTGGCGCAGCGGAGCAGTCGCGCGTGCGATTCTTGGCTCAAGCGCGTGACGGCGGCCAGCTATTACCGCATCCATAACCGGCTGTCCGACCTGAAGCTGCCCGTGAACGTGGGCGATTTCCGCCTGATGGACCGCGTGGTCATCAATGCGCTCAAGCAGTTGCCGGAGCGGCATCGCTTTATGAAGGGCCTGTTTGCGTGGGTGGGCTACAAGACAGCAATCGTGCGCTACGAGCGTGAGCCGCGCAGCGCGGGCCGCTCGAAGTTCTCGGGCTGGCGCTTGTGGAACCTCGCGCTCGAGGGCATCACCAGCTTCAGTACGCTTCCGCTGCGCAGTTGGACCTATATCGGGCTCCTGATCGCCGCGAGCGCCTTTATCTATGGCACCTTCATCGTGGCGCGGACGCTGATCTTCGGGGTCGATGTTCCCGGCTATGCATCGCTGCTTTCCGTGGTGCTGTTCCTCGGCGGCATCCAGCTGATCGGACTTGGTGTGGTCGGCGAATATATCGGCCGCATTTACGACGAAGCCAAGGGGCGGCCGATCTACCTGATACGGCGCCGCTACCAGGAGCTTGGCCAGGATCGGCAGTTCGCTTCCGGCCGGCGGGTGATCCGGCTGGAGCGCGGGCACGCCAGCAACAGTCGCTGAGGTCGGATTCGGCCCCATGACCGGGGCCGGTCTATGTCCGGTAGGTCCAGGTCCGGTGCGCTATGTACGTGAAGGCGGGCACCATCAGCACGACGCAGGCAAGTCCCGTCCAATAGCTTGCGCCCAGCGCCTGTGCGGTCCACGAGATGCCCGTGGTCAGGCCCAGTCCGAGCAGCGATACGCCGGCAAAGCGACCGAGCGTCGCATAGCGCAGCCGCGATGAAAAGCTCCATAGCGTGTTGAGGAGATAGGAGCAGGCGGTCGCGCACAGGAAGGCCACGCCGTTCGCCGTGACCGGTGAAGTTCCCATGGCGCCGATCAGCGTCACAGCAACGGCGACATGGACGCCGGTCGAGCTTGTACCGGCTACCAGGAACCGCGCGACCTGGCGCAACTCGCCCGTGCTGACTGCCGTTCTCACGGTGTCCGGACGATCGCCATCAGCGAGATGCCGAACGGCAGTGAACGGCTTGAAAGCCAGTGGCGCTCCGCGCTGAACAACGCATGCAGTGCGTTGTTGATCGATCGGGCCGGAACGCCGGCACCAGTAGCCTTTTCGCTGCCCCGCAACTGGTCGCTGAGGCGGGCGGTGATGGCCAGCGGAGACAGAAGGGTGTTGAAGTAGCTGATGCGCTCCAGGCGCAGGCCGCAACAGCTGACCAGTGCCTGCAGCGAGCCCTTGGTGTAGCGCCGCTGGTGATGCAGGAAGACGTCGTGCCGGCTCCATAGCCACTGGTACGCCGGCACGGTGACCAGCATCGCGCCGCCCGGCTTCAGCATGCTTGCCGCGCAGTCGAGGGCGCCATCGTCGTCGGCAATGTGTTCCAGGCAGTCCAGCAGGCAGACCAGGTCAAAGCTGCCTTCCGCAAACGGCATGTCGTCCGGGCACCTGCCGGCGCGGATGTCGTGGACCCCGCCGGTCTTTTCACGCGCCAGTTGCAGGGCCGTGTGATCCATTTCCACGGCGCTGACTTTGCCGAAGTGCGAAAGCATGTCGAGGTTGCCGCCGGTCCCCGCTCCGATTTCCAGGATGGACGCGTCAGGCGGCAAGGCCACGCCGGCCAGGACGGTGGCGAGAATGTCGCGCCGCCCACGGAACCACCAGTGGCTGGCTTCGGTGTCGGCCATCTCAAGATAAGCGTCAGGGGACATGGGACGATTCCTTCGAAGTCGGTCAGATCAGCCCTGCACGCAAACCAGCCCCAGATCCCCCTTCTTCACCTGCAGCTTGTAATCCCGCATCAACCGGAACAACGTCACCCGCGAAATCCCCAGCTCTGCCGCGACATCGATCAGCCGCTCATGGTTGCGCTGAAGCGCCTCCACGATCGCGCCCTGCTCAGCGGCCTCGCGGATCGCGGCCAGCGTCAGCGGCCGTTCTTCGGCGGGCGCGGCCAGCTCCAGGTCTTCCGGCTGTATCACCCCGTCTTCACACATCGCCGCCGCATGCCGAATCCGATTGATCAGCTCGCGCACATTGCCAGGCCAGTTGTGCAGCTGGATCGCGCGCAGTGCAGTCGGCGAGAAGCCGCGGATACGGTTCGGCGACTGCTTGCGCACGCCGGCGAGCATGTGTTCGGCGAGCAGCACAAGGTCGCTGCCGCGCTCGCGCAACGGTGGCTGGCGCACGCGCAGCACGCACAGGCGGTGGTACAGGTCGCCGCGGAACCGTTCAGTCGCGATCGCCGCTTCCAGGTCGACGTGGGTGGCCGAGATGATGCGCACGTCCACCTCGATCGATTCGGTGCCGCCCAGGCGCTCGATCTTGCCGGTTTCCAGGAAGCGCAGCAGGCTGGTCTGGCTTTCCAGCGGCATGTCGCCGATTTCGTCCAGGAACAGCGTGCCGCCCTGGGCCATCTCGATGCGGCCGAGCTTGCGCTTGGCCGCGCCCGTGAACGCGCCGCGCTCGTAGCCGAACAGTTCCGACATGAGGAGCGTGGGTGGGATGGCGGCGCAGTTGACGGCGACAAAGGGCTTCTGTGCGCGATCGCTGGCGCGGTGGATCGCTTGCGCGGCGAGTTCCTTGCCGGTGCCCGATTCGCCCGAGATCAGCACCGGCGTGTCCCAGAGCGACACCTTCTCGATGCCGCGGAACAGTGCCTGCATGGCCTGGCAATTGCCGATCATGCCGTCCGGCCGCGCGCTGCTGGCGCCCGCGCGCTGCGCGGCGGGGCGCATCTGCGCGATGCCTTGTGCGTGGCCGAGCGAGTGCGCCAGATGCGCCAGCTCGAACGGGGCGGTGTAGTAGTCGACAAAGTAAAGGCCAAGCAGGCGGCGCGCCGCATCGCTCAGCGCGTCGCGGCTCGCGACGATGCCAATCCAGCTCAGCAGCGGATGCGATAGCCAGGGCTCGAAGGACTCCAGCTCGGTGTCGCTGAACCCGCTGTGGAGATCGAGCAGCGCGGCACAGGCCTGTGGATTGTGCGAAAGCGCGTCGAGATCCTGCAGGCTCGACGCAAAGCTGATCTTCCAGCCGCGTTGCGACAGAGCCCGGCACAGTGTGGCGTCGTGATGCTGCGACAAGTAGAGCAGCGGACGGTTGGCGTAAGCGCTCATACGATTTCCCCGGATCTTTTTATTGACGAAACCGATACCAGCGGTTGCCGGACATCGGATTCGGTGGCCCTCAGGCCCGCGCCGGCCGCGCGTCGATGCCGCGTCGGCCAGGCGTCTTTCCCGAATTCTGTTTTTTGCCGGGCCCGCTCGGCAGGCCTGGCTACACCCCTTGTGATGCCGGCGCACCGGCATCCCGCTCTGTTCGCGGTCCCCATCGCCGCCATGGTCATCCATGACTGGCTTTGACTGTCCAGGTCGCACGGGCCGCCCGCGCTGGCGCGACCCGTGGTTTCCTGAAAGACCTCTCCTGTACTTCCCGGCTCAGACCGCAACGGTATGCGTCGGTGCGAGCCGTTCCCTTCCGCGCGGCCCCGCGCTTACAGCACCAGCCCGAATCCCGCCCTGGGAAGCGGGGTCGTTCTGAAACTGATCTCCGTCGAACGTTTGCCAGTGTGTTGGCGCTTCGGTTTCAGACTTCCCCAATTCCGGGCTTCATGTTCGCGAGGACATATTCGCGACGAATGTGCCAGAGCCGGTTAAACGCATGAAAACAAAGAAAAAATTGTGGTTTTCCGAAATTCGCCTGAGCGTGGGAAAGTCAAAATGTTCCATTTCTGTTACTGCCCGGGTCGTCGAGCGCGGTTGGGCGCGACACAGTCATGGTGCAAACGAAACGCATACTCATCCACTTGTGGATGAAGGGGCATTTCCAGTCGGTCGGTCCCTCCGGACTGGGGGAAGCGCTGTTGGAAACGCCAGAGGGCCGCGACACTGAGTCGGCACGCAAAAGAGACCTCCGAATGGTTGCGCGTGTGTAACAAGGAACCGAAGCGATTACATGGAAGCGCACTTCAGTGACCGGGTTATCCCCAGGTGCAATCGGCGTTGTGGCTTCTTTTGATGTTGTCGTCGTGCGCGTGGCGGCGCGATGACACGCCTTTGCACGAGTCGGCGGATGAGGCCACCAACTGCCATCCACCACATCTCATCTCTATGGATGGGATGGGTAGAAATTGCACGGTAGCTGGCATGACCGCGCCAATCGGTTGCATTCGTGAAACTCTGACCGCCGGAAGAGTGTCGGCGCCCGGACTTGGCCGGGTAATGGTGCCTTTGACGCGAACGCTGATCCGCTGTGGTTCGCTGCATCAAACGAAATTGCTTTGTATTGCCAACATTGGGCATCAAAACAATTTCAGGAGTGATACGTCGCGGCTTTGGCAGGCGTAGCGGAGTCCGCCGCCAGCGCTCCAGGCGCACCTGTTGCACAATCCAGCCCATGACGATGACCGCTCCTCCCAACCTCTCTTCTGCGTCCCAGCACGCAAAGCCTGCTTCCGACCCCCGCTGGCGCGTGCTGGCCGTGTTTTCGCTGGGCTTCCTGGTGTCCTATGTGTTCCGTGGCGTCAACCTTGGGTTTGCGCCGCACCTGACACGCGAGCTGGGCCTCGGTGCCGGCGACCTGGGCCTGCTGACGAGTTTCTATTTCCTTGGCTTCGCCTGCGCGCAACTGCCGGCGGGCATCCTGCTGGACCGTTATGGCCCGCGCCGCACCGAGGCTGCGATGTTGCTCGTGGCGGTGGCTGGCTCGCTGGTGTTCGCGCTGGCGCCTGGCATGGCGGGCCTCGCCGCCGGCCGGATGCTGATCGGCGTCGGCGTGTCGGTTTGCCTGGGCGCGGCAATCCAGGCGCTGTCGATGTGGTTTCCCTTGTCGCGCATGCCGCTGCTCAATGGCGTGGTGATGGCCATCGGCGGCCTCGGTGCCGTGCTGGTGGGCACGCCGCTGGCGTGGCTGCTTTCGGTGGCGGACTGGCGCATGGTCAATGCCGGGCTGGCGGGCGTGACGCTCGCGATGGCGGTGCTGCTGTGGTTCGGCGTTCCGGACAAGCCGCGCGCCGGTAAGGAAAGCCTGCGCGAGCAGTTGCGCGGCACGCGCCAGATCCTGGCCAGCGAACGTTTCTGGCGCGTGGTGCCGCTGACGCTGCTGAACCAGGGCGTATTCCTGGCGGTACAGACCTTGTGGGTGGGCGCTTTCCTGCGGGACGTCGGGGGCTTCGGGCCGGCCGCCGGCGCGCGGCTGGTGTCGGTGATCGGCATTGCCATGATGGTGGGCTGCGTCGGCTCGGGTTGGGCCGCGCGACACCTCGAACGGGCGGGCATCAGCCTGTATGCCTTTGCCGGGGCGGGCATGACGGCGTTTATCGTCGTCCAGGTGCTGCTGCTGGCTCAGGTGCCACTGCCACCGGCGCTGCTGTGGGCGGCTTACGGGGTGTTCGGCTCGAGCGGCATCCTGACCTACGCCGTGCTGGCACGCAGCTTTCCCGATGCGCTGATCGGGCGCGCCACCACGGCGCTCACGTTGACGGTGTTCCTGGCGACCTTTGCCTGCCAGGTGGGCGTGGGCTTCGTGCTCGATCTGTGGCCGGGGGTTGGCGGCCACTATCCCATCCAGGCGCACCGGGCGGCATGGACCGGGCTAGTCGTGCTGCAGGCGCTGGCGGCGGCGTGGTACGCCATGGGGGCGCGACGGCCCCGTTGATCGATCGGCGAAGGGTTCAGTAAATGCCAGGAAGGACGCGAAACTGCACCTTCTCGCGATACGCGCGGTATTCGGGATCGTCGGACAGCAGCGCTTCCTCGCGATGAATCCGCACGAACTGCAGCGTGTACAGCCCCGCATAGACGAGCAGGTTTTGCGGTCCGAAGTTTGTGAGCAGAAAGCCGATATCGGCGATCAGATAACTCAGGTAGATCGGGTGACGCATGAAGCGGTAGGCACCGTTCGACACAATGCCACGATTCGCCGGCAAGATGCCAAACGAGAAGCGAAGCGAGAGCTTTGCGTAGATTTGCCATGCAATGCCTGCGACCTGCAGGGCGGCGCCCACAATCTCCGGCGCGAGGTGTGTGCCGGGCGCCAGGTCGATGGCGAGGAAATAGTATGTGCCACCCAGCGAGCAGAGTACCGTGACCGGATTCCAGTCTCGCTTTTTGGGGACGCGGGCAAACAGGGTGAGGCCGAGTGTCAGGCAACTGGCCACCACGAGCAGCAAAAGGGTGATTCGCGATGGCTCGGCCAACCAGCGCTTGATTGCCCCATATGAGAAACCTGCCAGCAGTACTGCCGTGGTGGCTCTTAACGCCAACTCCACGACCAGTTCGCGGAGGTCTGTTTTGGGCGCGGGTGCGCTTGCTTGCCCGGTGTGCGCTAGGCTTTCTGGCATGGTTTCCCCGTTCTGGCGGAGGTCAGCGCTCCGCTTTTTTCGCTGAGTGTCGTTGTGCAATCAGCTTAGTCGGGGCACGCGCGGCGCCATATCGGGCAAAGGGATGTTTCGCGCGTGAACAGGTGTCGCGTTACAAGAATGACGCGTGCAGCGCCGGCGTGTCGAATCCGTATTGGAGCGTCGCAGCCAGGAATGGAATGTGCGGGATGCCGGCCTTCGCGTTCGGGCCCGGTCTACAGCACCAGCGGCCGGTCGTCCAGCTCATTCGGATTACGGCCGCCATCGGAAGGAAAATGCGTCGCGAGCAGGTTATGAATGCTGGCCACGGCTGCCAGCACCGGACCAACCGACAGGTCCCTGGCCAGCCCCTGTACCAGTTCATCGCAAACCGCGCGCCAGGTGTTCGCGCCCACGCTGGCGTCGATACCCCGGTCGGCCAGCAACTCCACCGCATGATCGGCCAGGTTGATATAGAGCAGCACGCCGGTGTGCTCTTCCGTGTTCCACACCTCCAGCGCGCCAAACAGCGCACGCGCCCGTGCCCGCGGCGTGGTGCCGCCCCAGGCATGGCCGAGCGGCAGGCTGGACTCGATCACCACGCGGATCTCGCCGCGGTGGCGCGCTTCGCCGGCGTGGACGGCGTCGTGCAGCTGCTGTTGCGCCTGTGTCGGGAAGTGGCGGCGGGCAGTGCCGGTGGTGGTGCCGAGGTGGCGCAGCGCGCGTCGCAGCGATGGCATGGTCCGCTCTCCTTACCAGTTGCCGGAGGCGCCGCCGCCGTCGAAGCCGCCACCGCCTCCGCCCCCGAAGCCGCCCCCGCCGCCACCGAAATCACCGCCGCCGCCGAAGCCGCCGCGACGTCCCCAGTCGCTGCCCATGCCGTAGCCGCCCAGTCCGCCGAGCCCGCCCGCGATCACGTCGCGGCCGCGCGGCGTGGTGATGATCTGCGGACCGCGCCGCCGCGTGGCGGCCGTCAGGAAGAAGAACACGATGATGGCCAGCGGAAACAGCACCGGCAGCCAGTCCGACCAGAATGACGATTCCTGCTTGCCCGGCTGCGGGCCGGCCAGGCCTTCCTTGTCGATGGTAGCCTGGATCGCGGAAATGCCGGCCGACAGCCCGCCATAGAAGTCGTTCTGGCGGAAGTGTGGGGCCATGATGTCCTGAAGGATGCGCTTGGACATGGCGTCCGTGAGCGATCCCTGCACGCCGCGTCCGACCTCCAGCCGCATCTTGCGCAGGTCGGGCGGGTTGTCCTTGGCAATCAGGACGATCACGCCGTCGTCGATGCCCTTGCGCCCGGCGCGCCAGGCGTCCGCCACGCGGATGCCGTAGGCGTCGATGGTCTCGGGCTCGGTCGTCGGCAGCATCAGCACGAAGATCTGGCTGCCCCGCTGCTGCTCGTACTCGGCCAGCACGTTTTCCAGCGCGGTGCGCTGTGTGGCGGACAGGGTATTGGTCAGGTCGGTGACGCGCTGCGTCAGCGGCGGTACCGGCACGAAACCGTCATTGGCCGCCAGGGCCGGCATGGCCAGCGCGGCGGCCAGCCAAAGCAGGGCGGCCAGCCAGCGGCGCCCGGAACGGAAGGCGGGCAAGTCCATCAGCGTGCCCATGATGATTGCCTTGCGATCAGAACTTCACAGCGGGCGGTGTGGAGATGGCCTTCTCGTTTTCCACCGCGAACGAAGGCTTGACCTCGTACTTGAACACCATGGCCGTGAGATTGGTGGGGAAACTGCGCGCGAGCACGTTGTAGTCGCGCACGGCAACAATGTAGCGCTGGCGCGCCACGGTGATGCGGTTCTCGGTGCCTTCGAGCTGCGATTGCAGGTCGCGGAACGAGGCATCGGCCTTCAGCTGCGGATAGTTCTCGGACACCGCCAGCAGGCGCGACAGGGCACCGGACAACTCGCCCTGGGCCTGCTGGAAGCGCTTGAACGCCTCAGGATCGTTCAGGGTCTCGGGCGATACCTGGATGCTGGTGGCGGCGGCGCGTGCCTTGGTCACGGCCTCGAGCGTTTCGCGCTCGTGCGTGGCGTAGCCCTTGACCGTGTTGACCAGGTTGGGGATCAGGTCGGCGCGCCGCTGGTACTGGTTGACGACCTCGCCCCAGGCCGCCTTGACCGCCTCGTCCTTGGTCTGGAAGTCGTTATAGCCGCAGGCCGACAGCAGGCTGGCCAGGCAAGCCAGCAACAGCCAGCGGAACCAGCCGGCAGCCCGGTTCAAAGAGGAGGGCAGGGGCAGTGAGGCGCGCATCGAGGGCTCCCGGGTTGAGACGAATCTCAAGTGTAGCGCACGGCGCGTTACCGCCGGCGGCGACCCCGGGAGCGGTCTGCGTCAGGCCGCGAAGGCCTTGCGCGCGGCGTCCAGCGTAGCCTGGAGGATGGCGTCGTCGTGGCAGGCCGAGACAAAGCCAGCCTCGAAGGCCGACGGCGCCAGGTACACGCCGTTGTCGAGCATGGCGTGGAAGAAGCGGTTGAAGCGCGCGGTATCGCTTTTCGTGACTTCGGCAAAGCTGCCCGGCACGCCTTCGCGGAAGTAGAGTCCGAACATGCCGCCGATCGCATCGGCGGCAAACGGCACGCCGGCGGCGCGGGCGGCTTCGCTCAGGCCATCGGCCAGCTTGCGGGTTTGTGCGGCAAGCTTGTCATAGAAGCCGGGCGCCTGAATCAGCCGCAGCGTGGTCAGGCCGGCGGCCACCGCCAGCGGGTTGCCGGACAGCGTGCCGGCCTGGTACACGCCGCCCAGCGGCGCCAGCCTGGCCATGATGTCGCGCCGGCCGCCAAAGGCCGCCGCGGGCATGCCGCCGCCGATGATCTTGCCCAGGCAGGTCAGGTCCGGGGTCATGCCGTAGTGCGCCTGGGCGCCGCCCAGCGCCACGCGGAAGCCGGTCATGACCTCGTCGAAGATCAGCACGGCGCCGTCGCGCGTGCACAGTTCGCGCATGGCCTTCAGGAAGGCGTCGCTGGCGCGCACCAGGTTCATGTTGCCGGCGACCGGCTCGACGATCACGGCGGCGATCTCGCCTGCATGCTTGGCGAACGCCTGCTCCAGCTGCTCGACGTTGTTGTACTCGAGCACCATGGTGTGGCGGGTCACGTCGGCGGGCACGCCTGCTGAAGACGGCGCGTTCTGCGTGGTGTCGGCAAAGGTCAGCAGGCCCGAGCCGGCCTTGACCAGCAGGCTGTCGGCATGGCCGTGGTAGCAGCCTTCGAACTTGATGATCAGGTCGCGGCCGGTGAAGCCGCGCGCGAGGCGCAGCGCGCTCATGGTCGCCTCGGTGCCGGAGGAAACCAGCCGCACCTGTTCGATGGACGGCACCAGCTTGCAGATTTCCTCGGCCATCTCGATCTCGCCTTCGGTCGGCGCGCCGAAGGAGAAGCTGTGCGCGGCGGTCTCCTGCACGGCGCGCACCACGTCCGGATGGGCATGGCCCACGATCATCGGGCCCCAGGAGCCGATGTAGTCGATATAGCGCTGGCCCTCGGCATCCCACATATAGGCCCCTTCGGCGCGCGTGATGAAGCGCGGCGTGCCGCCCACCGAGCGGAAGGCGCGCACGGGCGAATTGACGCCGCCGGGAATGGTTTGCTGGGCACGGTCGAAGAGCTGCTGGTTACGGGACATGGGTCTGCCTGGTCTAAAACTCGGGAAACGCGTTCAAGCGGACGCGAACTGGCGCCAAAGGATCGGCAAAGCGGTGCAATGCGCCGGAATAGCGCGGCATTTGTCCGGTATTTGTACGCTAACGTGCGCGAACACGGCGGATTTGGCACGATTCTGGCTAACGCGGCTGGCGCCGTCGGCGCCGATTCGGTACCATCTGCGCTGAATTTTAATGGAGAGCGACCAGAGCCTGTTATGGAATACAAGACTTGGATGTGCCTGATCTGCGGCTGGATCTACGATGAGGCTGCCGGCGCGCCGGAAGACGGTATTGCCCCGGGCACCAAATGGGAAGACGTGCCCATCAACTGGACATGCCCGGAGTGCGGGGCCCGCAAGGAAGATTTCGAGATGGTGGCCATCTGAGGCCACGGCTCGCTGGCGTCGGGGGCGCGGCATCGCCGCGTCGCGCCGGCGCGACAATTCGCCGGACCGTGCCGGTCGCTCCGGATTGACGGCCCTCCGGCGTCTTGTCACACTCTGTCGCAAAATAATCCTTCGTCCATCCCGCCATTCGGGGGTGGCAAAGGACGCCAAGGCAGGTGCGGGTTCCACGTGCCGCCACAGGCCGGTCTCCTGACCGGCCTTTTGCAGGGAAGATTATTCGGGGTTCCGCCGGTGCGGCTGGCCAGTCCATGCCGCTCCGCGCGGGTGTTCTCAAGAAATGCCGGTGCTCCGCAGGGAGACGCTGGTCGCGGGAACAACATGCGGGTCGCACAACCACTAGAAAACCATTGGGTCAATGCCGGCGCCAGCGCGCAGCCGGAACCGGAGCCGGCATCCGCGCCGGCATCGTCGCGCAGGGTGCTGGTGATCGATGATTCCAGCACCATCCGCCGTACGGCGGAGATCTTCCTGTCGCAGGCGGGCTATCAGGTCGTGCTTGCCGAGGACGGTTTCGAAGCGCTTGCCAAGGTCGGCGACATGCGTCCCGATCTCATTTTCTGCGACATCCTGATGCCGCGTCTCGACGGCTACCAGACCTGTTCGCTGATCAAGAAAAGTCCGCGTTTCCACGCCATTCCCGTGGTCATGCTGTCCTCGCGCGACGGCGTGTTCGACCGTTCGCGCGGGCGCCTGGTCGGCGCGCGCGATCACCTTGCCAAGCCCTTTACGCGTGACACGCTCTTGCAAGCCGTCCAGGCCTGCATGCCTGCCCAGGCGGCCGGCAACGTGCTGCCGGCATGACCCGGATTCAAGGAACTGACTCATGACAACCATCAACAAGATCCTCATCGTCGATGACTCGCCCACCGAAGCCCTGTTCATGTCCGACCTGCTCGGCAAGCAGGGCTTCAAGGTCTCGGTCGCAGGCAACAGCGAACAGGCTTTCACGCGCCTGGAGGCCGAGGCCTTCGACCTGATCCTCATGGACGTGGTGATGCCCGGCCAGAACGGCTACCAGGCCACGCGCGCCATCAAGCGCGACGACCGCTTCAAGGATATTCCCGTGATCATGTGCACCAGCAAGGGCCTGGACACCGATCGTATCTGGGGCATGCGACAGGGGGCTTCGGACTACATCGTCAAGCCGGTCGACAGCAAGGAATTGCTCACCAAGATTGCGGCGCTGTCCCACTGACGGCACCCGTCTTCGCCAGTAAGCTGGAGACGCACATGAACGCGCCACGCCAAGACCTACGCACCCGCCAGACCCGCCTGCAGGATTACCAGGCCATGCTGGCCAGGCGCCTGCGCGAAGCCCGCAACGTGCCCGCGGCGGACAGCTACCTGGCGCTGCAGGTGGGCCAGCGCGGCTGGCTGCTGCCGCTCGCGCAGACTGGCGAGGTGCTCGACATGCGCCAGCCGAGCCGCGTGCCGCTGACGCAGCCGTGGTATGCCGGCCTGGTCAATGCGCGCGGCAACCTGCTGGGCGTGGTGGATTTCGGCCTGTTCTGCGGCGAGGGACCGACACCGCTGCAGCCGGGCAGCAAGATCGTGGTGCTGTCGCGCCAGGTCGAGCGGGCCTGCGGCATCCTGGCCACGCGTGTGGTCGGCTTGCGCCACGCGGCGGACCTGCGTGCGCCGGCGCACGACGCGGCGGCCGATGCCGCATGGGAAGGCCGGCGTCTCGATGATGGCGACGGCCGTGCCTGGCAGGTGCTGGACGTGCGCGCGCTGCTCGATGCGCCAGCTTTCCTCCAAGCGGGCCGGGTAGCGGCATAGCCCCGTGGGGCGTCCGACGCCGTGGGTCGCGGTGTCGGGGGCGCAAGAGAATTAAGAACAAATAACGCGGCGGCGCGGGTCGAGGCCGCCCCAGACAACGATTCAACGGACAGAGGGTGCTATGGGGTTCAAGAAAATCAGCCTGGGAAGCCGGAAGCCGGCCGCCGACGCGGCTGCGGGCCTGGTGGAGGACCGCGCCGGGGCGGCATCGGCCGGCATGCGTGCCGGCGGGCTGGGCCGTTCCCCTGTCGATGCCGTGTCGTCATGGCTGGAACGCATGCCGTTCTCGTCGCAGCAGCGTGGGCTGACCATCGGCGTGGTGGTGTCGCTGGTGGCACTGCTCGGCTCGGTGTACATGGACAACCGCATCGCCAACAACGCCGCCGCGCAGATCGAGATCTCCGGCGACATGCTGATGCACTCGCAGCGCCTGGGCAAGGCCGCGCCGGTGGCGCTGCTGGGCAACGTGCAGGCCTTCACGCAGCTGCGCCAGTCCAAGGAAGCGCTGGCCGAAGACTTGCAGGCCCTGCTCGCGGGCAGCGTCGAGAAGCAGGTGCGCGCCACCACGGGTGCGGCGCAGGCCCTGCTGGAAGCCGCGATCAGCTCGTGGAAGCGCAGCGAGAAGAGTGCCGCCGACGTGCTCGCGCAGCAGCCCGTGTTGACCACGATCGGCCAGACGCTGCAGGTCTTCAACGCCTCGAACCCCGAACTGCTCGAGGCCGCGGAACAGGTTGCCGCGCTCAAGCTGCAGTCCGGCTCCAACGCGCGCGAGGTCGCCGCCTCGGCGCAGCTGGTGATGCTGACGCAGCGCCTGGGCAAGAACCTGAACGAGTTCCTGTCGGGCGAAGGCGTGAACCCCGAGACGGCGTTCCTGCTCGGCAAGGACACCAACACCTTCCGCGAGACGCTCGACGGCCTGCTCAACGGCAGCGAGGCGCTGCGGCTCAACGCTGCGACCGATGCCGAGACGCGCGGCTACCTGCAGCAGCTTTCGCAGCGCTTCGACGCGGTGCAGAAGACCACCCAGACGATCCTGCAGAACCTGCCCGGCCTGATCGCCGCCAAGCGCGCGCAGCAGCAGATCTTCAACGACAACGAAGCCCTGCGCGGCGAACTGTCCGCGCTGCAGAAGTCCTACGCCGAGGCGGCGCGCTTCCGTCCCGTGACGCTGGGCGCCACCGTGGTTTCGGCGCTGATGACGCTGTTGTGCCTGGCCGGCCTGGCTGCGCTGTACCTGCGCGATTCGCGCCTGCGCGCACTGGAAGCCGAGGCGCGCGAGCGTGAAGCCGAAACGCGCCGCCTGGAGGAAAAGCGCAACAACGACACCACCCAGAAGGCCATTCTGCAGCTGATGAACGAGCTGCAGGACATCGCCGACGGCGACCTGACGCGCCAGGCCACCGTGACCGAGGACATCACCGGCGCCATCGCCGACTCGGTGAACTACACGGTGGAAGAACTGCGCGAACTGGTGGGCCGCGTGCAGCAGACGGCCGGGGAAGTGACGCTGGCCTCGGGCCAGGTGCAGGCGACCTCCAACCAGCTTGCCACGACGACGGAAGAGCAGTCGCGCCAGATCCGGCAGACCGGGGAATCGGTGGTGGACATGGCCGACCGCATCACGCAGGTGTCGCGCGGCGCGGCCGAGTCGGCCAATGTGGCGCGCGCCTCGCTGACCGCCGCGGAGCAGGGGCAGCACGCCGTGCAGAACGCCATCGCGGGCATGAACGACATCCGCGAGCAGATCCAGGAGACGTCCAAGCGCATCAAGCGACTGGGCGAGTCGTCGCAGGAGATCGGGGAAATCGTCGAGCTGATCTCGGACATTACCGAGCAGACTAACGTGCTGGCACTCAACGCCGCCATCCAGGCGGCGTCCGCCGGCGAAGCCGGCCGCGGCTTCACGGTGGTGGCCGAAGAAGTGCAGCGCCTGGCCGAACGCTCCGGCGAGGCCACCAAGCAGATCGGCGCGCTGATCCGCACCATCCAGACCGATACCCAGGACGCGGTGCATGCCATGGAGCGCAGCACGCAGGGCGTGGTGGAAGGGGCGCGCCTGTCGGACAATGCCGGCGCCGCGCTGCAGGAAATCGGCCGCGTGTCGCGCCAGCTGGCCGAGCTGATCGAGCAGATTTCACGCTCCACCTCGCACGAGGCGGACCTGGCCGGCGGCGTCGCCCGTCACATCGAACGCATTCTGCAGGCGACCGAGCACACCACCGCCGGTACCCGCCAGACCGCGAATTCGGTGCGCGAGCTGACGCAGCTGACCGAAGAGCTCCGCAATTCCGTATCGCGGTTCAAGATTGCCTGACCTTGATGACGCCCGCTGTCGCGTCTGGACTGCCCCGCCTCGCGCGCAAAGGCCGCAATGGAAGCCGTGATGTCCTTGAATTCTCCCCTACCGCGTGATCCCGCCGAGCCGCTGCCGCAAATGCTGCCAGCGGACCTGACCCACGCGCCGCTGGCGGATGCGCCGGAGCCGGCCATGCCGGCCTCGCGCGACCTGTCCGTGCTGGCGTGGGTGGCACCGAGCCTGCGCGCCGCGCTGGACGATGCCGCGACCGAGCTGTCCCACTACGTCGATGAAGTCCAGCAGGCGCCCGAGGCTTTGGGCGCGCGCGATACCACGTCGCTGCGCCTGGCCGGGCAACAACTGCACCAGGCCGCGGGCGCCGTGCATATCGTGGGCCTGCGCGGGGTCGACCCGTACTGCCAGGCGCTGCGGCGCCTGATCGAGGGCCTTGACGGCGGCGGCGTGGCCGCCAATGCCGCCACGCTCGCCGTGTTCCGGACCGGCGTGCAGGCGCTTGCCGAATACGTCGACGACCTGATGGCGGGCGACGAGCAGGATCCGCTGCGGCTGTTCCGTCCGTATGCCGAGATCCTGTCGCTGCTCGGCGACGAACGCGTGCATCCGGCCGACCTGTGGCTCGATGAATTGCAGATGCTGCCCGGCATCCTGCTGCCCACGCGCAACGCAACGGCCGTCACGCGCGCGCGCCAGCGCTATGAAGCCGCGCTGCTCAAGGCGCTGCGGCTGCCGCTGCAGTGCGCCGAGTCCGAGCGGCTGCGCGAAGCGTACCTGCCGTTGCAGGAAGCGCTGGACGACGTCCGCGCCGGCGAGCAGGAGGCGCGCCGCGCCACCGACCATCCGGACCGTGGCGTCTGGCATGTGCTGGCGCTGGTGTTCCGCGCCCTGGCCCACGGCTTGCTGCCGTCCGACCTGCTGTCGAAGCGATTTGCCGGTCGTGCCCACCTGTTGCTGCGGCAATACCAGCAGGGGCAGGTGCGCGTGCCGCAGGCCTTGCTCAACGATGCCATCTTCCTGCTGGTCTGCACCTTGTCCGAGCAGGGGGAACCCCCTCTGCACGGCGTGGACGAGATCGCCCTGACGACGGTGCGCGCCGATATCGCGCGCACCGTGCAGGCGTTCCGCCTCGACCGCGCGCACGCCCAGCCCGGCGCCGACCACCGTCTGCGCTACTACGGCTGGCTCGATCCGATCGACACCCGCAACCTGCAGCAGGCCGCCGCAGGGCTGGAGCGTGCCGCCGAAGGCGACCCCGCGGGCTGGGAGATCGCGCTCGCGGCGCTGGCCGAGGCCGCGCAGCCGCTGGCGCAGCCGGCCCTGCAGCTGTGCCTGTCGCAGGCCGCGCTCCGGCCCGGCGCGGCGCCCGACCGCCACGAGGCGCTGGGCGCCACCGGCATCGCCGTGTTCCTGTCGCGGGCGCTGGCGTTGCCCTGGCGCGTGCACGGCATGAGCCCGAACCCCACGGCAGCGGTCTTCGCCGCGCGCTGCGAGGAACTCGCGCAATGCCTGGCCGACCCGGCTGCCGTGGCACCGGCGTGGCTGGCGCGCATGGCCGACGAAGCCCGCGCCCAGGCGGCGCGCGTGCAGGCTGTCGCGCAGTTGCGCGCGCAATTGGACGGCGGCGAATCGTGGCTCGATACCTATGACCGCAACGCGGCCCGGCCCGATGCCGGGACCAGCCTGGCGGAGGCCGTGCAGGCCTTCGAAGCGTTGCGCGCCACGCTGGATGCGTTGCAGGACACCGATGGCCTGCCGCACGGGCTGAACGACGAGGCGCAGCGGGCCGGTGAAGCCGTGCAGGCGGCGGTGCGGCAAGCCGGCAGGCTCGGTACCGGCATCGACGAGGCCTTGCGCGGCGAGACCCTGTCCGCCATCGCCGAGACGCTGGGCACCGTGCATGCGTTTATCGATGCACTGGAACTGGGCCGCAGCCGTCACGAAGCCGAGGACGAGGACCCCGACGACGCGCTGGCGCTGCGCCAGACGGGCGCGGTCGGCAACGATCCGCTGTCGGTGGCACGAGCAGCGGCCAGCGAAGCCATCCGCACCGGCGCCACCGCCGACATGCCGCCGGTCCAGCGACTGCGCACCGCGCTGCAGGCCCTGGCCGACCAGGCCGCCATCGACGACAATGCCGCGCTGCGCCGCCAGGCCACCGAAGCCAGCACGCAGCTCAATGCGTGGCTGGCCGGCAGCGACACATCGGGCGAACGGCTGATAGCGGCACTGGCCGAGCCGATGCCGGTCGCCCTGCAGGCGGCCGGACCGTCGTTGGCGCCCGACGATGGCGCCGCACTCGACGCCGAACTGTTCGGGATCTTCCTGCACGAAGCCGACGAAGTCCTCGGTGGCATTGCCGGCGACCTGGGTTCTGGCCTCGAAGCGCTCGGCGATGCCGATACGCTGAGCCGCATCCGGCGCGCTTTCCATACGCTCAAGGGCTCGAGCCGCATGGTCGGCCTGCATCGCTACGGTGAAGCGGCCTGGGCCGTGGAGCAGGTGATGAACCTGTGGATCGCCGAGGCACGCGAGCCCGTGCCGGCCCTGCTCAATCTGCTGCGCCGCGCGCACGCGGAGTTGTCCGCGTGGGTGGCGCTGCTGCATCGCGATGCCGGCGCGGTCCATGACATCGCGCCGCTCGTCGCCGCGGCCGAGGCGGTGCGCGATCCGCAGCCGGAAGCGCCCGCAGTTTCCGGCACGGCGGAGCCGGAACAGGTCTTCATCGACGATGCGCCGGTGCCGGACACCGTGGTTGCGGAGGCATCCGAAGCCGCGCCCGAGGCCGGGAGCGAGACGCCCGCCGCCGCTCCCGACGACGACAACGTCATCCCGTTCCGCCTGTCTGGCGCGCTGTCCGACGAGGACGACAACTTCAAGGTCATCGGCCCGATCCGCATTGGCCTGCCGCTCTACAACGTCTACCTGCAGGAGGCCGACGATCTCCTGCGCCAGTTCGCTACGGACATTTCCGAGTGGCGCCATGAGAACCACCCGTGCCCGAGCGAGCTGGCGCTGCGCGTCGCGCACACGCTGCAGGGCAGCGCCTCGACGGTCGGGCTGGAGCCCGTGCGCGAGATTGCCGAGGCGCTCGAGCAATTGCTGCTGCAACTCGGCGCGCACCCTGTCGCCATTCACCCCGGTGACTTCCGCCTGCTGGAGCAGGCGGTCGAACGGTTGCGCGGCATGCTCCATCAATTCGCCGCGGGGATCTGGCCCGAGGCTGATGCCAGCCTGCACCGCAGCCTGACCGAGTTTGGCGAGCGCGCACTGCTGCGCCCGCGGGTCCAGGTGCCGGCACCGCAGGCGCCTGCCGAGCCGGATGGCTCCGTGGCCAGCCTGTTCGGTCAATTGTCCGCGCACGCGCCGGAGCCGGAAGCGAACACGGAACCGCCCGTGGTGCCGGAGCAGGCCCAGCCGGCATCCCCGGCATCGCAGGCCCCAGCGGCGGTGACGCATGACGCGGTGGTGATCCCGATGCCGACGCCCGTCCGTCCGCTGCCGGCGGCGGTCGTTCAGGCCGATACCACCGAACTGGACGCGACCCTCGTCGAGATCTTCCTGGAGGAAGCGCACGGCAGCCTGCCCGAACTCGGCCGGCTGGTGCGCACGTGGGAAGCGGCACCCGAAGACGCCAGGCAAGGTGGCCTGGTGCTGCGCGCGCTGCATACGCTCAAGGGCAGTGCGCGCATGGCCGGCGCCATGGCGCTGGGGCAGGCCGCGCACGAGATGGAAACGCTCCTCGACGCCAGCCTGCGCGCGCAGCGCGTCGGTCCGCAGCTGTTCAGTCGCCTGTATGCGTGGTACGACCGGATCCTGATGCATGTCGAGGCCCTGCAGGCCGGCCGCCTGCTCGTGCCGGACGATGCTGACGTCATCAACGGGCTGGCCGCGCCGGAACCGCCCGCTACGCCGGTGATGGCCAGCGTCGCCGCCGCCAAAACGGAAAATGCGGAAAGCGCGGGCGCGGCGTTGCCGGTGCCCCTCGGCACGGCCACGGCTGGCGAGCCGGCGCAGGTGCCGGTGCCTGAGGCCTCCGAACGCCAGCGCGCATTGGTGCGCGTGCAGGCCCGCGCGCTCGATACGCTGATCAACGAGTCCGGCGAAGTCGGCGCCACGCGCGCGCGCCTGGAAAGTGAACTCGATTCCATGCGCGCCTACCTGGGCGAACTGAACGACAACGTGGCGCGCCTGCGCGGCCAGTTGCGCGAGATCGAGATCCAGGCGGAATCGCAGATGGCCTCGCGTATAGCCGACGCCCAGCACAAGCAGGACTTCGATCCGCTCGAATTCGACCGCTTCACGCGCTTCCAGGAACTGACGCGGATGATGGCCGAGTCGGTCAACGACGTGGCCACCGTGGAGCAGAACCTGCACCGCGGCTTCGACCGCGCCGCGGGCGACCTGGCCGCACAGGCGCGGCTCACGCGCGGCCTGCAGCGCGGGCTGATGCAGGCGCGCATGGTGCAGTTCGACGCGCTGGCCGAACGCCTCTATCGCGTCGCGCGCCAGTCCGCCGCGGAGACCGGCAAGGAAGTCAGGCTGCTGATCCAGGGCGGTACGGTGGAGGTCGACCGGTCCGTGCTGGACCGCATGGCCGGCCCGATCGAGCACCTGATCCGCAATGCCGTGGCGCATGGCATCGAAACAGCGGAAGTCCGGCACGCCGCGGGCAAGTCGGCGGCCGGCTCGCTGACGCTGGAAGTGCAGCAGGAAGGCAACGAGGTCGTGCTGCATTTCGTCGACGATGGCGCGGGCCTGGACCTCGCGCG
The DNA here is from genome assembly GCF_057073745.1 of Cupriavidus sp. C2SS-8b. Lineage (NCBI taxonomy): Bacteria > Pseudomonadati > Pseudomonadota > Betaproteobacteria > Burkholderiales > Burkholderiaceae > Cupriavidus > Cupriavidus sp. C2SS-8b. Next base: position 2,606,147 of record NZ_CP172716.1, on the reverse strand, counting down.
GATTCGCGCACGCGCCGTGGAGCGCGACCTGCTGGCGCCTGACGATGAAGCCAGCGACGCGCGGCTGACGGAGATGATCTTTACGCCCGGGTTCTCGACGGCCGATTCGGTCTCGGAGCTTGCCGGGCGCGGCGTGGGCATGGACGTCGTGCGCGCGGAAACCGTGGCACTGGGCGGACGCATCACGCTGTCGACCGCAGCCGGCCGCGGCACCACGTTCACGGTGCACTTGCCGCTGACCACGGCCATCACGCAGGTGCTGGTGGTGGGGCTGGGCGGGCGCATGTATGCGCTGCCGAGCGGCATGATCGACCAGGTCCAGCAGCTGCGCACGCAGGCCCTGCTCGATGCCTATAACCAGCGCCAGATCACCGTGGCCGACCACGCCGTGCCGTTCCATTACTTTGGCGCTTTGCTCGAGGAGAGCGCGGCGACGCCGTCCGGCCGCAAGTATTCGCCGGTGGTGGTCGTGCGCAGCGGCACCGAGCGCGTGGCGGTCCATGTGGATGAAGTGGTGGGCAACCGCGAAGTGGTGGTCAAGCACATCGGTCCGCACCTGGCGCGCCTGGAAGGCATTGCCGGTGCCACCACCATGGGCGACGGCGAAATCGTGCTGATCTACAACCCGGTGGTGCTGGCCCAGCGCTTCGAGCGCGTGCGCGGCGAAGCAGCGCCGGCGGCCATGCAGCTGTCTGCTGCGCAACCGCTGGGCGCAGTGGCCGAGCTGAGTGGCGATGGCGCCGCGACGCCGGTTGCGGGCCTGGTGATGCAGCCTACCGTGATGGTGGTGGACGATTCGCTGACCGTACGCAAGGCCGCGCACCGCCTGCTGTCGCGCGCCGGCTACGAGGTACTGCTGGCCCGCGATGGCGTCGATGCGCTCAAGCAGCTCCAGGACGTGATGCCGGATGCCATGCTGGTGGACATCGAGATGCCGCACATGGACGGCTTCGACCTGACCCGCAACGTGCGCGCCGACAGCCGCACCACCCACATGCCGCTGGTGATGATCACCTCGCGCACGGCCGAGAAGCACCGGCGCTATGCGGAGGAGATCGGCGTGGACGTGTACCTTGGCAAGCCCTACAACGAGGACGAGTTGCTGGGCACGCTGCAACGGCTGATCGGCGCACGTGCCGCCAATATGGCAGGTTCGGTTGCGCAGATGCTTGGGGATCAGCCGGAAGCCTGAAGCGGCTTCCGGGCGCAGGGATGACAGAGCGGGCCGCCGTGAGGCGGCCCGCTTGCTTTGCGGACTTCGCTAAGCAAGTTCGATCAAGCGAGCGGGCGCATCCATGCGCGCGGCTACTCAGTCAGTCACCAGCGCATCTGCGCATTGTGCGTACCGGTGCTGACCACCTGCGTCTTGGTCCGGCCCTCATACGTAGCGCGCACGTTATAGCTGCCTGCCGGCGCCCGCAGCAGGCACTTCGGGCCGTCCGCCACGAAGTTCGCGACTTCACGACCGTTGCGCGTCAAGGTCACGGTGACGTCCGACAGGTATTCGCCGCGCGGGCCCTGCGTGAAGAGCAGCCCCATGTTGTAGTTGCCGGACTTCGCGTCCAGCGCGCGCTGTTCATCCGTGGCCACACCGCCGCAGATGTAGGTCACGGAGCCGGCCTTGCGCGGCACCATCGCATCGCGCGGCGGTGGCGGCGCAGGCGTAGCCAATGGCGGGGAGGGGGCTGGCGGGGAGGGCGCTGCCAGCGGTGGCGACGGTGCAGCCGGAGCGGTGTCGATCGGCGCGGGAGTCTGCGCAGGTGCCGCTGCCGGCGGTGTTGCCGTCGTGGGCGGCATCGGCGGCGTGCCCGGTGACGGTGGAGTCGGTGTCATGGGCGCGGCCGCGGCGTCCGCCGGTGCCGTGTAAGTCTGGGCTTGTCCCGCGGCAGGCACGAACGCAAACACTGCCGCTGCGCATGCGCCCGTGAGAAGGGCAAGCCGCTGTGTTCTGGCGCGCCGTTCCCGCGTGTCTTGCTGGTGGATGGGGCCGGACGTTTGTCGAGATAGTTTCCGCATCTTGGCCTCCTTGACGAAAGAAGGAAGGACAGTGCCGCCAGCGCCCCTTGCGGGGCCGGCGGATGTCCATTCCATGCTAAGGAGCGATGCCCGGGCGGACTGCCGGTCAGGCTCCTACATGCGTGTCGGAGGAGGGCTTTTTGCGGGGGAAGCGGGCGGCGCGCAGGCCACCCGGCAGATGCACGCCGCGGATATCCGGGGGCGTGCGAAGCGGGGAGTGCTTATGACTTGCGGCCGACCAGTCTTGCCGGCACTGACAACGTCAGTGCAGCACCCACCACCAGGCAGGCGGCGAGCAGGTACATGCCGGAATCCGTGCTGTGGGTCAGGTCCTTGAGCCAGCCGACCGCATAGGGGCTCAGGAAGCCGGCGAGGTTGCCGAGCGAATTGATCAGCGCGATGCCGGCGGCCGCGCCGGTGCCGGCCAGGAACGCCGTGGGCAGGCTCCAGAACAGCGGCAGCGTGGTCAGGATGCCGATCGTGGCCAGCGTGAGCGCCACCATGGCCAGCGCGGTGCTGTCGTGCCACTGCACCGAGAGCACCAGGCCCAGCGCGCCCAGCACGGCCGGGATCGCAATGTGCCAGCGGCGCTCGCCCGAACGGTCCGCGCTGAACGCGACCACCACCATGCCGACCACGGCGCAGCCATAGGGAATGGCGGTCAGCAGGCCGATGTCCAACGCGCCCTTGACGCCGGTCTGCTTGATGATGGTCGGCAGCCAGAAGCTCACGCCATACAGGCCCATCACGAAGCAAAAGTAGATCGCACTCATCAGCCACACGCGCGGGCTCGACAGCACGGTGCCGATGGGCGGGTCTTCCTTGTGGGCGTCCTCGCTCGCGATATTGCGCTGGAGCAGCGCCTTCTCGTCGTCGCTGAGCCACCTGGCGTGCGCGATGCGGTCATCGAGGTAGGCCAGCACTACCAGGCCGACCAGGATCGACGGGATGCCTTCGAGCAGGAACATCCACTGCCAGCCGGCCCAGCCGTTGTGGCCGTCGAAGGCCTGCATCGCCCAGCCCGACAGCGGGCCGCCGATCACACCCGACAGCGCGATGGCGGTCATGAAGAATGTAGTGGTGCGCCCGCGCCGGTTGGCCGGGTACCAGTAGGTCAGGTACAGGATGATGCCGGGGAAGAAGCCGGCTTCGGCGATGCCCAGCAGGAAGCGCAGCACGTAGAACATGGTCGGCGTGGTGACGAACATCATCGCCGCGGAAATCACGCCCCACGTGATCATGATGCGCGCAATCCAGATGCGCGCGCCGACTTTGTGCAGGATCACGTTGCTCGGCACTTCGAACAGGAAGTAGCCGATGAAGAAGATGCCCGCGCCGAGGCCGTAGACGGTCTCGCTGAACTGCAGGTCGCTGAGCATCTGCAGCTTGGCAAAGCCCACGTTGACGCGGTCCAGGTAGGCCACCACGTAGCACAGCAGCAGGAAAGGCACCAGCCGCCAGCTCACCTTGCGGTACGTGGCATCCTCAAACGCGGCGTCGCGGACGCCGGGATTCACTGCAGTCGTTGTCATGCTGTCTCCTCGGGATGATTGCGCTTCTACGACGCTTCTACGATCGGTGATGCAGCTACAGCCATGGCACGGCATGGCACGGACGACGCTATCCCTATACGCAGCGGCCGCCGTCCACTTCGATGCAGGTGCCGGTGATGAACGCGGCCTCGTCGCTGGCCAGGTACAGGCAGGCATTGGCCACATCCGGCGGGGTCGACATGCGTCCCATCGGAATGGTGGCGAGGAATTTCGCGCGGTTCTCCGGCGTATCGGGCATGCCCATGAACTCTTCGAGCAGCCCGGTCGCGCCGATCACGGGATTGACGCAGTTGACGCGGATATTGTCCTTGCCAAGCTCGGCCGCCATGGCCTTGCTCGCGGTGATGACGGCGCCCTTGCTGCCGTTGTACCAGACCAGGCCCGGACGCGGCCGGATGCCGGCGGTCGACGCGATATTGACGAACACGCCGCCGCCACGCTGGCGGAAATGCGGAATGAAAGCGCGCGCCGACCAGAAGATGCTCTTGACGTTGACCGCGTAGACGCGATCGAACTCGTCTTCGGTCACTTCCATGATCGGCTTGTTGCGGTGCGTGGTGCCGGCGTTGTTGACGACGATGTGCACGTCGCCGAAGGCGGCGAGGGTGGCGTCGCGCATGGCCTCGGTGTCGGCTTCGCGCGCGACGTCGGCGCGCACCGCACGGGCCTGGCCGCCGGCCTCGCGAATCGCTGCGGCGACACGCTCGGCGGCGTCTTCGCGCAGGTCGGCCACCATGACGCGGGCGCCTTCACGGGCGAATGTGTGCGCGATGCCCTCGCCGAAGCCGGACCCGCCGCCGGTTACTACGGCCACCTTGTCTGCCAGTCTCATCGCTCGTCTCCTTGGGTTTGTTATGTCGTGCGACGCGTCAGGTCGCTCAATGCGCAAACGGTCCGCGCCCACGCAATGCATTCGCCACCATCATCACCGCCAGCAGGAACGGCAGCGCCACATACAGGCACCAGTGCACGCGATCCCCCACGGTGTCGCCCCACTTGCGCTTGAAGACCTGCAGGCGCGGCATGCCGGACGGATTGGTGGCGCGCTTGTTCTTCACATGCCAGGCCATCCAGAAAAAGAAGATGGCAAAGGCGATCGACAGGAAATTGATGTTACCCATGTTGAATGGCAATGGTTTTCAGGGTGGTAAAGGCGTAGAGGGCTTCGAAGCCCTTTTCGCGGCCGTAGCCGGACTGGCCGGTGCCGCCGAAGGGCAGCTCCACGCCGCCGCCGGCACCGTAGTTGTTGATAAAGACCTGGCCCGCGCGCAGCTTGCGCGCCAGCCGAAGCTGCCGCCCGCCGTCTCGCGTCCACAATCCCGCCACCAGGCCGTACGGCGTACCGTTGGCCAGCGCCAGGGCTTCGGCTTCGGTGTCGAACGGCATCGCAGCCAGCAGCGGGCCGAACACTTCCTCCTGTGCGAGCCGGTGCGCGGGGGGTACATCGCGGAACAGCATCGGCACCTGGTAGTAGCCGGACTCAGGCGCGTCGCCGACGATCTGGCCCTGCGCCATCACGGCGATCCCGGCGTGCTGCGCATCCGAGACGAAGTCCCACACACGCTGCTGCTGCTTGCGGCTGATCAGCGGGCCGCATTCCAGGTCCAGCTCCGAAGGGCCGACACGCAGCGATTCGAACACCGATGCGAGCCGGTCCAGCAGCGCATTGTAAAGCGGACGCTCCACCAGCACGCGGCTGCCCGCTGAACAGGTCTGGCCCGCATTCTGGATGATGCCGTTGACGATCACCGGCACCAGCGCATCCACATCGGCATCGGCAAAGACGATCTGCGGCGACTTGCCGCCCAACTCCAGCGTGACCGGGACGTGGTTCTCGGCGGCAAGCTGGGCCACCTGCTTGCCGGTCTGCGGCGAGCCGGTGAACGAGATGTGGTTGATGCCCGGGTGGCGCGCCAGCGCGGCGCCAGCCTCATGGCCGTAGCCGGTGACGATATTGAGCGCGCCTTCTGGCAGGCCGGCCTCGGCGGCAATCTCGGCCACGCGCAGCAATGACAGGCAGGCGTCCTCGGCCGGCTTGACCACGCACGCGTTGCCGGTGGCCAGCGCCGCGCCGACGCTGCGGCCGAAGATCTGCAGCGGGTAGTTCCACGGAATGATGTGGCCCGTCACGCCGTGCGGCTCGCGCAGCGTGAGCACCGTGTAGCCGGGGTTGTAGGGGATGGTCTGGCCGTGCAGCTTGTCGACCGCGCCGGCATAGAACTCGAAGTAGCGGGCCACGGCGCGCGCATCGGCGCGGGCCTGTCGTACCGGCTTGCCGGTGTCGCGCGCTTCGAGCGCGGTCAGCTCTTCTTCGTGGGCGATCAGCGACAGCGCCATGCGGTTGAGCAGGCGCACGCGCTCGGCCGGCGCCATGGCGCCCCAGGCGCCATCGGCCGCTTGCCGCGCGGCATGCACCGCGACGTTGATGTCAGTGGCGTTGCCGCGGGCGATCTCGGCAAAGGGTTCGCCGCTGGACGGGTCGAACACCTTGATGCGCAGGCCGTTGTCGGGCGCGATCAGGCGGTTGGCAACGAAATGCTGGGCATGCATGAGAGATCTCCGGGAAGCTTGCGCGGGGTTACCGGTGCGAATATCGACGAATCGTTGCGAATCGGTGGGGCTCGGAATTCAGCGCTGGCTGAAGAATTCGCCATTATCGCGCAGCCCGGGCGGCGTGCAAGGCAGGCACGGTCTTTGTCAGCCTCGGGTCAGGGGCGAGCCGCTATAATGCCCGCCATCCATAAACACACCGCAGGCATCTGGAGAATCGCATGAGCTTCAATCTCGTCTCCCCGGGCAAGGACATCCCCAACGATTTCAACGTCATCATCGAGATTTCCGCCCAGAGCGATCCGGTGAAGTATGAGGCCGACAAGGAAACCGGCCTGCTGTTCGTGGACCGCTTTATCGGCACCGGCATGCGTTATCCGGCCAACTACGGCTTTATTCCGCAGACGCTGTCGGGCGACGGCGACCCGGTGGATGTGCTGGTGCTGAGCCCGTTCCCGATCCTGGCCGGCGCCGTCGTGCGCTGCCGTGCACTCGGCATGCTCAAGATGACCGACGAGTCGGGCGTGGACGCCAAGCTGGTCGCCGTGCCCCTGGACAAGCTGTCGCCGGCCACCGCCTTCATGAAGGGCCTGTCGGACGTGCCGCAGAACCTGCTCGACCAAATCAAGCACTTCTTTGAGAACTACAAGGCGCTGGAAGCCGGCAAGTGGGTCAAGGTCGAAGGCTGGGCCGGCATCGAGGAAGCGCACAAGGAAATTACCGACGGCGTGGCGAACTTCAAGAAGTAATTGCGGCCAGTCAGGCAATTTATGCGTCGTTCTCGCGCAAGCCTGAACGTCTGCTGAACGAACCCCGCTGCGGCGGGGTTTTTTATTGCGAAAAACCTGACCGTCGGCAAGCCGCGCAAGCGGATGCGGGAGTACGCTGTCGGTGTCCCTAAAATCACAGGAGTCCCCCATGAACCGCCTGCAGAGCGTTCCCGGTGCCATTGATTTTTCCGGAACCGCGCGCCGCTACTCCGGCCTTGCCATCTTTTTCCATTGGGCGGTGTTCCTGCTGATCGCAGCCGCCTATGCGGCAATCGAGCTGAAGGGGTTTGCCGGCAAGGGCACGCCGGCCCGCTCGCTGGCCATGGCAACGCATGAGTGGGCTGGCGTGCTGGTCCTTGTGCTGGCCGTGCCGCGCCTGCTGTGGCGTCTTGTGCATGGCGCGCCGACGGCAGAACCGGGGCCGCGCTGGATGCAGTGGGCAGGGGAGGCGATGCACTGGGTGCTGTACCTGTATATCGTGGCCCAGCCGATCCTCGGTCTGCTCGCGCTCAATGCCGGCGGCCACGTGCTGGCGCTGCCCGCGCTCGGCATCGAGATTCCGGCGCTGGTGGGCCCGGACCAGGCGCTGAAGAACCAGGTCAAGGAGATTCACGAAACGCTGGGAACGGCGTTCTATCTCGTGATCGGTTTGCACGCCATGGCGGCGCTGTTCCACCACTACATGCTGGGCGACAACACCCTGCGCCGCATGTGGCGGCGCTGAGCGCTCAGTCCCGCTGGGCGAACGGCGTGCGCTCGTTCAGTTCGTCGAGGTAGGCATCGATGCCTTCGCGCTCGCGTACCAGGAAGCGCTCCACGGCGTCGGCAAAGGCCGGATGCGCGAGCCAGTGCGCCGAGCGCGTGGGCACGGGCAGGAAGCCGCGGGCCATCTTGTGCTCGCCCTGCGCGCCGCCTTCGAAGGTGCCGATGCCGTGGCGGATGCAGAACTCCAGCGGCTGGTAGTAAGCAGTCTCGAAGTGCAGGCACGGGTGATACTCCAGCGCGCCCCAGTAGCGTCCGTACAGCGTGCTGATGCCCGGCGTGTCGTCGTAGACCAGCAGCGAACTCGCAATGCGTTGCCCCGCGCGCTCCGCAATCACCAGCAGCAGGTGCTGGGGCATTGTGGCACCGATGCGCCGGAAGAAATCCAGGTTCAGGTACGGCGTCGAGTGGTGCTCGCGGTAGGTCTGGCGATAGCAGCGGTTGAAGAAGCGCCAGGCCTCGTCGTCGATCTGCGTGCCGCGCAGGTGACGGAAGGTGATTCCGGCTTCGGCCACATGGCGGCGCTCGGCGCGGATGTTCTTGCGCTTCTTCTGCGACAGCGTGGCGAGGAAATCGTCGAAGCTCGCGTATCCCGTATTGGTCCAGTGAAACTGCACGCCGTGCCGCATCATCATGCCGGCCTGTTCCATCAGGTCGGCCTCGGCATCGTTGGGGAACAGGACGTGCAGCGATGACATCCCGCTTTCCGCCGCCAGTGCCAGCGCAAGCTGCAGCAGCATCCGTCGCGCGTCGGTGTTCTCGGCGAGCAGCCGCGCACCGCGCACGGGCGAAAACGGGATCGCCGACAACCACTTCGGGTAGTACTCCAGGCCATTGCGCGCGTAGGCATCGGCCCAGGCCCAGTCGAACACGTACTCGCCATACGAATGCGCCTTCGCGTACAGCGGCATGGCGCCCGCGAGCCTTTCCGGCTGGCCGTTGGCGGCGGGTGCCCACAGGGTGAGATAGCGCGGATTCCAGCCGGTGTCGGCGCAGGCGCTGCCGCTGGCATGCAGCGCGTGCAGGAACGCGTGGCGCAGGAAAGGGGTGGCGTCAGGATCGGTGGCGACCAGGGCATCCCAGGTATCGGCAGCGATTTCGGCGAGATCCGAGACGATCTCGGTCCGGTAGTCCCGCATGCTGCCAGACTCAGGCGGTTCCGCGGCTTGCCGCGTGTCGAGCGCGTCGCCCTGGTTGCAAGATTCCGACTGCATTGCGCCTGATTCCGTGTCTCCAACGATCGGGCCGAGTCTACCGGAATCCGCCCGATAGCGCCCGATACCGCCGCACGCCGCTCCTGCCGCAGCGTTGGCGTGCGCAGCGTCGTAAAATGGCGCATGGCCGTCACAGTACGGCCCCCAGATTCCCCGATGCCGCCGGCCGCACGCCGGCGCGCTGCAGACGCCGGCAAAGGCCCGATATGAAGAATCCGTTTTTCAACCTGTATTCCCACGGCTTTGCGCGCGTCGCGGTCGGCGTGCCGGTCTGCCGCGTGGCGGACCCGGCCTTCAATGCGGCCGAAACCATCGCGTTGGCGACGCAGGCGGCAAAGCAGGGCGCCGTGCTGGTCGCGTTCCCGGAACTCGGACTCTCGGCCTATACCTGCGACGACCTGTTTCACCAGCGTGCGCTGCTGGATGCCTGCGAAGCGGCCCTCGGGACGATCGTCGAGGCCTCGCGCAAGCTGACGGCGGCGCTGATCGTGGGCATGCCGCTGCGCGTCGAACACCAGTTGTTCAACTGCGCAGTCGTGGTGGCCCGGGGCCGCGTGCTGGGGGTGGTGCCGAAGTCCTACCTGCCGAACTACTGGGAGTTCTACGAGGCGCGCCAGTTCAGCGAAGCCGACAATGCGGCCACCGATTCCGTCCGCCTGCTTGGCCAGGAGGTGCCATTCGGCGCCGGATTGCTGTTCGAGATCGAGGACATTCCGTTCTTCCGCTTCCATGCGGAGATCTGCGAAGACGTGTGGGTGCCGATCCCGCCGTCGTCGTTCGCCGCGCTGGCCGGGGCCACGGTGCTGGTCAACCTGTCGGCGTCGAATATCGTGATCGGCAAGGCGGGCTACCGGCACCAGCTCGTGTCGCAGCAATCGGCGCGTTGCCTGGCGGCTTACCTCTATACCTCTGCGGGCAAGGGCGAGTCTTCCACCGACCTGGCGTGGGACGGCCAGGCATTGATTTGCGAGAACGGCGAACTGCTGGCCGAATCCGAGCGCTTTGCCGATACCTCGCACCTGCTGTTCGCCGATGTGGACGTCGAACGCCTGTCGCGCGAGCGCATGCACCAGGTCACCTTCGGGCACTCGGTGCGCCGGCACAAGGCCGAGGTGGACAAGTTCCGCGTGGTCCGTTTTGCGCTGGACCTATCGCTGGACAAGGCGCTGCCGCTGGACCGCAAGGTCGCGCGCTTCCCTTACGTGCCGGCCGACCCGCGCCAGCGCGACGAGCGCTGCCATGAGGTCTACAACATACAGGTGCAGGCGCTGGTGCAGCGGCTGTCGGCGAGCAAGATTTCAAAGGTGGTGATCGGCGTGTCCGGCGGGCTGGATTCCACGCATGCGTTGCTGGTTTGCGCCAAGGCGATGGACCGCCTGGGGCTGCCGCGCGCGAACATCCTGGCGTACACCATGCCGGGCTTTGCCACCAGCGACCGCACGCTGGGCCAGGCGCGCCAGCTGATGGAACTGGTCGGCTGCACGGCCCGCGAGATCGATATCCGCCCGAGCTGCCTGGCGATGCTGAAGGACCTGGACCATCCCTACGCGCGTGGCGAGAAGGTTTATGACGTGACCTTCGAGAACGTGCAGGCCGGCGAGCGCACCAACCACCTGTTCCGGCTGGCCAACCACAACGGCGCGATCGTGATCGGCACCGGCGATCTCAGCGAACTGGCGCTGGGCTGGTGCACCTACGGCGTGGGCGACCATATGTCGCACTACAACGTGAATGCCAGCGTGCCCAAGACGCTGATCTCGCACCTGGTGCGGTGGGTGGCGGAAACCGGGCAGGTCGGCACGGGCGGGTCTGACGTGCTGATCAACGTGCTCGACACGGACATCAGTCCCGAACTGGTGCCCGGCGATTCGAACCACGGCCCCGAGCAAAAGACTGAGAGCACCATCGGTCCGTATGAGTTGCAGGACTTCAACCTCTACTGCACGCTGCGCTTCGGCTTTGCGCCGTCGAAGATCGCCTTCCTCTCGCTGCATGCATGGGGCGACCGAGAGCGCGGCACCTGGCCCTATGGGCCCCATGTGGCGCGCAACCAGTATGGTCTGCCCGACATCAAGCGCAACCTGGCGATCTTCCTGGATCGCTTCTTCCGCACGAGCCAGTTCAAGCGCTCCTGCATCCCGAACGCGCCCAAGGTGGGCTCGGGCGGCTCGTTGTCGCCGCGGGGCGACTGGCGTGCGCCGAGCGATTCGGAATCGGTGGTGTGGCTGAAGGACCTGGAGAAGGTGCCTGACTGAGGCGCTGGTTAGCTAGGCGGCCGGCGGCGTTTCAAAACTGCCGGCCAGCAGGTCACGGCGGAACGCCATGAGCCAGTCGGCGGTTTCATCGAGCGGGTAGGCCTGCTGCCTGCCGCTGGCGACGCAGTCGACCACGGCATATCCATAGATGCCGGCCGGGTCGGCCTGCTGCCGTTCGCGGCCAGTCAGGCGGAAGTCCGCCTGGACCTTGTCATGGCTGCGCACCAGGGCCAGGAACAGTACGCGTTCAGCGGTTTCTATCATTGGCATGAGGATGTTATCGGCTCTGTCACGATAGGTCGGCCGAGACCAGCTTCAGGCCGATCACGCCGCACAGGATCAGCGCGACGCAGCCGATGCGGGCCGGCGATGCCGGCTCGCCCAGCAACACCATCCCCAGCATCGCTGTGCCCGCCGCGCCGATGCCGGTCCAGACCGCGTAGGCCGTTCCCACCGGCAAGGCCCGCAGGGCCAGCGTAAGCAGCACGATGCTGCTGAGCCCGGTGAGCACGGCAAACAGGCTCGGCCACAGCCGGCTGAAGCCGGCGGACCATTTCATGCCAAAGGCGAAGGCAATTTCGAGCAAGCCGGCGCAGGCCAGCAGGATCCAGGACATCTCGGGCTCCGTGGTGAAAGGGTAGTCAGCCGACCAGCAGGCGATGCGTGAACAGGCGATGCAGGGTGCGGACAAACAGCAAGGCGATGGCAAGGGTCAGCAGCGCCAGGATCACCGCGGCCACGATGTACAGCAGGCCGGTATCCGCATGGTGCGCATACTTGAGCGCGGCGTTGGACAGCGCAGCCATCGGGAAGCTGATGGCCCACCACGAAGCCGCGAACGGCACCGAGCGGCGGAACACCTTGGCCGCGAGCACAACGAACAGGAACAGGCCGAAGTAGAACAGCAGGCCGGCGAACATGTCGACGTGCTGCGTGACGTTGACGTAGGCCAGGAAGCCGACTTCGAACGGCGCGATCAGGATGATCAGCGAAGGCACCATGCCGGCGGGCAGCGGGTCGTGGTGGACCAGACGCGAGAAGATCATCGCAAAGAACACCAGCGCCATCACGGCACCGACCGACACCGCGAACAGGTTCAGTTCGGGCGCCCAGGCCATCGGCATGGTGCCGCCGGCCACGGCGATATCGAGCGTCGCCACGCCGGGAATGAGCCAGGCCGGCCCAACATGCGCCGGGTCGCCCTTGCCACGAAACAGGCGGCTGGCGATCACGTAAGTCAGCACGATAGTCAGCACCGAACCGATGGTCCACACGACCTGGCCCAGCGTCTCGCTGTAGACCCCGACCACCGACGACAGCAACAGGATGGCAATGGTGATGGTGCCGAAGAAGTTGCCGGCGATCGGGTGGTTGAACTCGGCCTTGACGGCGGCCGGATACAGGCGCCACTTGGCCAGATAGCCGATCGCCAGCGCCACGAACGTGAGCAGGGCCACCACGCCGATGGCGTCGGCAATGGCGGGGCTGGTGCCAAATACCTTGCTCGCGCCACGCCATGCCAACGACAGCCCCGACAGGCCCATGACGGCGCCGAACAGGTTGACGGGGAGATGCTGGACCGAACTGCGCGGGAGGGGCGCGGCGGCGGCGGGGTTGGCTGCAATAGTCATGGTGCTTCGTCTGCCTTTTTGGGTTGCCGGGCGCGTCGCGTCGGCGGTGGAACGACCCGGGGGTGGCTTTCCGGAATGGAGAAGGCGCCGGGTGCATTGATTATGGAAAAAGCCGGTTCTGACTTAAAGCAGCTAGATACGTCAATTTCTGCCAATCCGTGAAGGCTCTCGGCCAGCAGCGTTCCGCTGGCCTTAGGCGCCTCTAGACTGCGCTCCTTTCCGCTGAAGCTATCGAGGGCGCAATATGAACATCAGGAAAATGAGAGGTGCCAGAATCACCTTGGTCGTGCTGTGCAGTGTGGGACTCGCGGCCTGTATCCAGGCGCCGATCCAGCGTTATGAAGGTAGTCACGCGTTGAGAGAAGGACGAGGTGGCGCGCGCGAAAGTGTGGATGGCATCGATATCTGGACGCGAGGCGAACCTTCCGGTCCATACGAAGTGCTTGCTTACACTACGGTGGAGAGCCCGGACGGCTGGATCGGGGGCCGTATCCTGCTTTCGCGGGTGGCGGAACGCGTGCGTGCGGCGGGTGGCGATGCCGCTGTCATCGGTCCCGAGCGCGCGCGCGTAGACGGCACGCCGCTGGACCGGGGCCGGACCCTGCTGGAGGGGCGACGCGTTGTGGAGATCACCATCGTACGCTATCGATCCCGAGCGCGAGTTTTGGCGCCTGCGGGCTGGCCGAAACTGACTAAAATTGCGGAATCGGATTTTGCTGCCTGATCGTCATGAAGATTGCCGTACTCGCGTTTCCAGGGGTCCAGATGCTGGACCTGGCCGGCCCCATCGATGTCTTCCACGAAGCGGCGCGCCAGGCTGGTGAACCCGGCGCCTATGCGTTCGAGATCGTGTCACCGGTCCCTGGCGTACTGCGTGCGTCAAACGGCATGACCATCACGCCGGACGCGACGCTTGAAACCAGCAGCCCGGATATCGACACCTGATCGCCGGCAGCCCGCAGGTCAGCCTGTTCGAAAACGACAGCGCCATCGGCGCGTGGTTGAATCGCTATGCCAGGACGGTGCGGCGGCTCGGGTCCGTGTGCTCTGGCGCCATGCTGCTGGCCCACGCCGGCCTGCTGGACGGGCGCAGCGCGACCACGCACTGGAATTCCACGGAACGGCTGTCCCGGCAATTTCCTCAGATCAGGGTGCAGCCGGACCAGATCTATGTGAAGGACGGCAACCTCTATACGTCGGCGGGTGTCACAGCGGGGCTCGACCTGGCGTTGGCCATGGTGGAGGAGGATTTCGGGCGCACCGTGGCGCTGAAGGTCGCGCGCGAGTTCGTGATGTTCCTGAAGCGGCCGGGTGGCCAGTCCCAGTTCAGCGCGCACCTGGCCGCGCAGAGCGCGGAAAAGAGCGCGATCCGCGATGTACAGAACTGGGTGGTCGAGAATCTGGCGGAGCGGTTGTCGGTCGAGAGCCTGGCCGAGCGGGCCGGCATGAGCACGCGCAACTTCGCGCGCATCTTCAAGCAGGAATGCCAGGTCACGCCGGCGGATTTCGTCGAGAGCGCGCGCATCGACGCGGCCAGGCGCCTGCTCGAAGAAACCCGGAATCCGCTCAAGCGCGTGGCCGCGCTGACGGGCTTCAACGACCCTAACAGTCTGCGACGCGCGTTTATCCGGCGGCTGGGCGTGTCACCCGCCGACTACCGCAGGCGTTTTCGTGCGACGACGTAGCGAAAGCTTTCCACACAGAGTCCACAGGCGGTCCACAGTCAATCCACAGCTTTTGCCACCGGTTCATCACACGGTTGCCCACAGGCTTATCCACAGGTATGTGGCGCGCAAGCCAGTCTGGTGAAGCGCGTGCCAGCGCACCCTGTGCATGCATTGAACGACGCGCGCCGTCGATAGGCCGCGTCAATGGCTGGTAAAATGCCAGGCGAACCACGTCCTGTGCGCGCGCATCGCGCGCCGCGGCGCGTTACCCAACGACTATAACCAGGGGCCAGTCATGAAGCAGATTACCGCCATCATCAAACCGTTCAAACTCGACGAAGTGCGCGAATCGCTCGCGGATGTTGGCGTGACGGGGCTGACGGTGACCGAAGTGAAAGGATTTGGCCGCCAGAAGGGGCATACCGAGCTGTATCGCGGCGCCGAGTATGTGGTCGACTTCCTGCCGAAGATCAAGATCGAGGTCGTGGTCGCCGAAAACCAGCTCGACACCGTGCTGGACGCGATCGTCAAGGCCGCGCATACCGGCAAGATCGGCGACGGCAAGATCTTCGTGACGGAGATCGAGCGCGTGATCCGTATCCGTACCGGCGAGCAGGACGAAGCGGCGGTCTGATGCCTGCGCCGGGCGCCGCCGCCAGGCGTCAGCTCGGCAGTTTCCAGCCGTAGCGCACTGACACCAGCCGCATCGCGATGACGGTCAGTGCGCCGGTGAGCAGCGCGGCTTCCTGCTGCACCTGCAGCCAGGTCAGCCCCATATAGACCCAGCAGCCCACGAACGAGCACGTCGCGTAGGGCGAGCGGTCGCGCAGGATCATCGGGACTTCATTGCAGAGCACGTCCCGCACCACCCCGCCGAACACGGCCGAGATGATGCCCATCATGACCGCCACGGTCGGCGTCATCTGCGCCACCAGCGCCAGCGAGGCGCCCGTCACCGAGAACAGGCCCAGGCCGATCGCATCCGCCACGATCATGGCGCGCTCCGACGCCACGCGGCTGACCACGCGCAATACCAGCGACGCGCCGATCGACATCGCGAAGATCAGCAGCACATAGCCTTCGTGCTCCACCCAGTAGAACGGGCGGCGATCCAGCAGGACGTCGCGCACCGTGCCCCCGCCGAAGGCGGTGGCGAACGCGACGACGAAGGTGCCGACCACGTCCAGGCGCTGCTTGCGAGCGTCGACCACGCCCGATATGGCAAACGAAAGCATGCCGATCACCTCCATCACATGGAGGATCAGGGGCAGGCGCCCCATCAGCAATTCGAGTGGAAGGTGCATCAGGCGCGCGGCTGGCGCAACAGGACCATCAGCGCGCCGGCGCCGCCCAGGGCCTCGCGGGCCTGGACGAAGGCGATGACTTCCTCTTTCTGCACCAGCCAGCTGCGGACCTTGCCTTTCAGGACCGGCAGCTTGTCAGGCGAGCCAATGCCCTTGCCGTGGATCACGCGCACGCAGCGCACGCCGTTGCGCACCGAGCGGCGCAGGAATTCCGACAGCGCTTCGCGCGCTTCGTCGCTGCGCAGGCCGTGCAGGTCGACCTTGTCCTGCGGCACCCACTCGCCACGGCGCAGCTTGCGCACGACATCCATGCCGATGCCGGGGCGGCGGAAAGACAGGGACTCGTCCGTTTCCAGCAGCATGTCGACATCGTATTCATCGGACAGGGACGCTTCCAGCACGGCCTTGTCGTTGCGCTGGGTTTGCACCGGAATCGGGGCGGGGCGGGGACTCGGGAGGGTGGCGTGATTGCGCTCGCGCAACTGGCTGACCTGGCCGACGCTGCTGCGAAAGACATCGGCTTCCGCGCGCGCGCGTTCCGCGGCCTGTTCGGCGGCGAGCCGTTCGGCTTCGCGGCGCTCGGTATCGGCCTTGAGGGTTTTGCGCAGCCCGGCCAGGTCATTCAGGCCAAAGCGCTTGGTCGGACGGTCGGGTTTGCTGGCGCCGTGCGTCATGGAATTCTCCGGGGGCTCGGCGCCAATTATATCGGCAGGGGGAGGGCCCGGCCGGTCGGCCGGGCCGCAGGGGCTTACTTGAGGGCTTCGATAAAGCGCTGGGCGTCCAGCGCGGCCATGCAGCCCGTGCCGGCGCTGGTGATGGCCTGGCGGTAGACGTGGTCCTGCACATCGCCGGCCGCGAACACGCCCGGCACGCTGGTGGCGGTGGCATCGCCGGTCAGGCCCGACTTGGTGACCAGGTAGCCGTTCTCCATCGCCAGCTGGCCGACGAAGAGGTCGGTGTTGGGCTTGTGGCCAATGGCAATGAACACGCCGGCCAGCTTGATGTCTTCAGTCTTGCCCGACTTCGCGCCGCGAATGCGCATGCCGGTCACGCCGGAGTCGTCGCCCAGTACTTCGTCCAGCACGCTGTCGTAACGGATTTCGACGCGGCCTTCCTTCACGCGCTGCAGCAGGCGGTCAACCAGGATCGGTTCGGCGCGGAAGCTGTCGCGGCGGTGGACCACGGTCACCTTGCTGGCGATGTGGGACAGATACAACGCTTCTTCCACGGCGGTATTGCCGCCGCCGACCACGGCCACTTCCTGGTTCTTGTAGAAGAAGCCGTCGCAGGTGGCGCAGGCGGACACGCCGCGGCCCATGAACGATTCTTCGGACGGCAGGCCCAGGTACTGCGCCGAGGCGCCGGTGGCGATGATCAGCGCATCGCAGGTGTACTCGCCGGCATCGCCGATCAGGCGGAACGGGCGGGCCGGGTTGCCGCTTTCATCGACGAGCTTCGCCGTATGGATGTGATCGAAAATGATGTCGGTCTTGAACTCTTCCGCGTGGGCCAGCAGGCGCTGCATCAGTTCGGGGCCTTGCACGCCCTTGGCGTCGCCGGGCCAGTTCTCGACATCCGTGGTGGTCATCAGCTGGCCGCCTTGCGCCAGGCCGGTGATCAGCACCGGCTCCAGGTTGGCGCGGGCTGCGTAGACAGCGGCGGTGTAGCCGGCGGGACCGGATCCGAGAATCAGCACTTTTGCGTGTTTTGCCATGATGCATTCCTGTGGCGGTGCGCCATGCTGCGCACCGGCATTGCTCGAAACCGACATTATAAGAGGAGCCGCATTTGCCCACTGTTGCAAATTCCAATGGCGGCGATAGGGCCGGGCCACGTTAAAATGGCCGCCACCATCACCTGCAAGCGAACCAGACCAAGGCATGGCCAGAGCAACCACCACCACCCGGACGGACCCGTCGGCGCTGCCTTCGCGCATCGGCAAACTGCTTGGCGAAGTGCGCTGGTTCCTGCTGCTGGCCGTCACGCTGGGCTTCCTTTGCGTGCTGGCCAGCTACAGCAAGACCGACCCCGGCTGGTCGCACGCCAACCAGGTGGCTGATATCCACAACCTCGGCGGCCGCGTGGGCGCCTGGGTATCGGACGTGCTGTTTTTCATCTTCGGCTTCTCGGCCTATTGGCTGGCCGTGCTGCTGGTGCGCCGCTGCTGGCGCGGCTGGCGCACGCTGACCGCGGAACTGCCCGAGCGCGAGGAGCACCGCCAGGGCGTGACGGTGAGCTGGATCGGCTTCGGATTGACGCTGTTTTCCAGCATGGGCCTGGAAGCCATCCGCATGTACCCGCTGCGGGCTGCGCTGCCGCGCGCGCCGGGCGGCGTGCTGGGCGACCTGCTCGGCGGCTGGCTGCAGACCGCGCTGGGCTTCACCGGCGCCACGCTGCTGTTGCTGCTGATGCTTGCCATCGGCCTGTCGCTGTTCTTCCATTTCTCCTGGCTGACGGTGGCCGAACAGATCGGCGGCTTTGTCGAGTCCCTGTTCCTGGGCTTCAAGGCCCGCCGTGAGAGCAAGCAGGATCGCATCATCGGCGAAGCCGCCAAGGTGGAACGCACCGAGACCGTGGAGGTGCAGCGCGTGCGCATCGAGGAAGCGCCGCCGGTGCAGATCGTGCGCCCGCAGGCGGTGCCCAAGCACGAGCGCGTCGAGCGCGAGAAGCAGCAGCCGCTGTTCGCCGATATCCAGGATTCGGACCTGCCGCCGCTGGCACTGCTCGATCCGATCCCGCCGCACCAGGAAACGGTCAGTGCCGAGACGCTGGAATTCACCTCGCGCCTGATCGAGAAGAAGCTCAAGGACTTCGGCGTCGAGGTCAAGGTGGTGGCCGCCTATCCGGGCCCGGTGATCACGCGCTATGAAATCGAGCCCGCCACCGGCGTGAAGGGCAGCCAGGTGGTGAACCTGGCGCGCGACCTGGCACGTTCGCTGTCGCTCGTGTCGATCCGCGTGGTCGAGACCATTCCGGGCAAGAACTACATGGGGCTGGAGCTGCCAAATCCGAAGCGCCAGACCGTGCGCCTGTCGGAGATCCTGGGCTCGCAGGTCTACAACGAAAGCGCGTCGAGCCTGACCATGGCGCTGGGCAAGGACATCGCCGGCAAGCCGATGGTGGCCGACCTGGCCAAGATGCCGCACTGCATGGTGGCCGGCACCACGGGCTCGGGCAAGTCGGTTGGGATCAACGCCATGATCCTGTCGCTGCTCTACAAGGCCAAGCCGGAAAGCGTTCGCCTGATCCTGATCGACCCGAAGATGCTCGAAATGAGCGTCTACGAAGGCATTCCGCACCTGCTGTGCCCGGTCGTGACCGATATGCGCCAGGCCGGCAACGCGCTGAACTGGGCCGTCGGGGAAATGGAGCGGCGCTACAAGCTGATGAGCAAGCTCGGCGTGCGCAACCTGGCCGGCTACAACAAGAAGATCGACGAGGCGGCCGCCAGGGAAGAGAAGATCCCGAACCCGTTCAGCCTGACGCCGGACGCGCCTGAGCCGCTCGAAAAACTCCCGACCATCGTCATCGTCATCGACGAACTGGCCGACCTGATGATGGTCGTGGGCAAGAAGGTCGAGGAACTGATCGCGCGGATCGCGCAGAAGGCGCGTGCCGCGGGCCTGCACCTGGTGCTGGCCACGCAGCGCCCGTCGGTCGACGTGATTACCGGGCTGATCAAGGCCAACGTGCCGACGCGCATCGCGTTCCAGGTCAGCAGCAAGATCGACTCGCGCACCATCCTCGACCAGCAGGGCGCGGAAGCGCTGCTTGGCATGGGTGACATGCTCTACCTGGCCCCGGGTACCGGCATGCCGGTGCGCGTCCACGGTGCCTTTGTCTCTGACGACGAAGTGCACCGCGTGGTGGAAAAGCTCAAGGAAGGCGGCGAAGCCAACTACATCGAAGGCATCCTGGAAGGCGGCCTGGCCGAAGGCGACAGCGGTACGGACGGCTTTGGCGGCGGCGCGGGCATTGGTGGCGGCGGTGGCGAAGCCGATCCGCTCTACGACCAGGCCGTGGAGGTCGTGCTGAAGAACCGCCGCGCGTCGATCTCGCTGGTGCAGCGCCACCTGCGCATCGGCTACAACCGCGCGGCGCGCCTGCTCGAAGATATGGAGAAGGCCGGGCTGGTTTCGGCCATGTCGGGCAACGGCAACCGGGACATCCTTGCAGCGCCGGGCGCCGCAAGGGAAGATGACTGAGCGCCGCATCGGTAACATGCAGTTACCCGGCAAGTGGCGCCGGGCGGAATCTGGCGCCGCTCCAGCGCTCTAACCAGACAGGTTGCACCGCCGCGGCAGATACGCAGACGGTGCGGCGCCTCTTCCATCAGCAAGGATCTGATACATGCGAAATCGCATTCTCGTGTCGGCTTGTGCAGCGCTGGCCGTATTTGCCCTGCACGTGCCCACGGCCCTGGCCGCCGCCACCGACCAGCTCCACAGCTTCGTTTCCGGCGTCAAAAGCGCGAAGGGCGAATTCACGCAGCGCCAGGTCAAGGGACAGGGCGACACGCTCAAAGTTACCGGCACATCGAGCGGCAGCTTTGTGTTCTCGCGCCCGGGCAAGTTCACCTGGCACTACGCCAAGCCCTACGAGCAATTGCTGCAGGCCGACGGCCAGACGCTCTACATCTACGACAAGGACCTGAACCAGGTCACCGAGCGCAAGCTTGACGCCGCGCTGGGCTCCAGCCCGGCGGCCATCCTGTTCGGCAGCAACGACTTCGAGAAGAACTTCACCGTGAAGAACGGCCCCACGCGCGACGGCGTGGAGTGGCTGGAGATGACGCCCAAGTCGAAGGACACGCAGTTCGAACGCATCGGCATCGGCTTCAAGGGCGGCAACCTTGAGGCGATGGAGTTGCGCGACGCCTTCGGCAACACGACGCTGCTCACGTTCTCCGCGATGCAGAAGAACCCGCCATTGCCGGCGGATGCGTTCCGGTTCACGGTGCCCAAGGGCGCCGACGTGATGAAGCAATGAGGCGCGCCATGTCTGCACTGAAACCGGTGTTTTTGGCCCTGGTTGTCGTATCCGGGCTGTCTGCCTGCGCGACGGCGGGAGGCGGCAAGTTCGATGTCGATTCCTTCCTGCGCGCGTCCGACACGGCGCTGCCTGAAGTGCTCGGCAACCAGACCTTCCTGTCCGCGACGCGCATGCCAGCGAACGAGTGCGCGACCATGCTGCAATCGGCCAGCACCGGCGTGCTGGAAGACCTGCCGCCCAGCAGCAGTGCACGCGGCCCGGCCTGGGTGCTGCATCCCGCCGGTTCGCCCGGCAAGGTCTGGCTTGTCACCAGTGAAGCCGGCGGCGAGCGAACCTGTCACGGCCCGCTGCCCGCCGATGCCATGAAGACCCTGGTCGACCGGGCCAAGGGCTGATCAGCTAGCCGTGCTGCCCATGTGCGCGTAGCGCTGGCGCGGCACCGGCAGCGCCTTGAGTTGCTCGCGCCGCAGGTGGATGGCTTCGGCGTCGCCGCGCTTGATGGCGGTGCGAAGCTTGAGCACGGCTTTGCGATATTGCTTCTTCTTTCGAATCCTGGTGGTGATGGCCATAGCAGGCAGTCTCCGTCTGGTGAGAACAGTGGGACGGCCGGGCCAGCGGGCACGACCGTGCATGCCATGGTACTGCCGGCGATTCATGCGGGCGGTCGCTGCCCAAAAGATTCAGATCGGCTTGCCAGGAAACTGAATGCCGGTCGGCCCTGTCCCACCATAGAGGTCGCGGAAACAGAGGGTCGCGACAGACTGAAGTTATCGGACCAAGGAAAATAATATGCTCTCCGTCCTTCGTCGGCGTGCACTGCACACGCTAGCCTTCGCAGCGGCGCTTGGCGCACTGGGCGCCGGTTGCGCGGCGGCGCCGTCAGCATCCTCATCGGTAACCGCCAGCCCTGTCACGACTGCCGGCGCTGCCAGCCCGACCCAGGGACCGTCCCAAGGCCCCACGCGCAGCCCGACAGGCCCGCAGGGTGCGCTGGGTTCGCCGGAAGGCTGCCAGGCCGACAAGCTTGGCGACGACAGCCTGGTCGGCAAGACCGAAGCCGACGCCATAGCGATGCTGCAAGGCTGCGCATGGCGACTGGGCGAGCGCGATGGCCAGCAGTATCCCGGCACCATGGACTACAACCCGCAGCGCCGCACGCTGGGCATCACGTCAGGCAAGGTGGCGTGGGTCCGTCGCGGCTAGTTGCCCACCGGTTCTCCTGAGCAGCGTCAAACATGACACAAATGTAATTTGACCGCCTAAACGGGAATGATTATTTTTTCGGCTCTATCCGAATAAGCAAGGCGAGCCAGGGCTGGTTCGCCGCCATCACAGGGAAAGAGCCATGCGTGTCACCGCCACTGTTTGTCGTCTGCTGCCCTTGTCCGCAGCGCTTGCCGTCCTGATGCAGCCGCTTGCCGCGACCGCGCAGGAAAAGGTGCTCAACCTCTACACGGCGCGCCACTATCAGACCGACGAGGCGCTTTACGCCAATTTCACCAGGCAGACCGGCATCAAGATCAACCGCATCGAAGGGCAGGAAGATCCGTTGCTGGAGCGCATCCGAAGCGAGGGCGCCAACAGCCCGGCGGACGTGTTCATCACGGTGGATATCGGCCGCCTTTGGCGCGCGCAGCAGGCGGGCGTGTTCGCGCCGGTGAAGTCGACGGTGCTGGCGTCTCGCATTCCGGCGAACTACCGTGATCCGTCGGGCGAGTGGTTCGGTTTTTCCGCGCGGGCGCGCGTCATTGCCTACAACAAGACGGCCGTGAAGCCTGGCGATATCGGCCGCTATGAGGACCTGGCCGACCCGAAGTGGAAGGGCAAGGTTTGCACGCGTTCCGGCGGGCATGTCTATAACCTGTCGCTGGTCTCGAGCCTGATCGCGCACGATGGCGAGGCGAAGACCGAGCAATGGGCCCGTGGCGTCGTGGGCAACCTGGCGCGCGCGCCCAAGGGCGGCGACACCGACCAGCTCAAGGCCGTGGCCGCCGGCGAATGCGATGTGGCCATCGCGAATACGTACTACATCGCCCGCATCCTGAAATCGACCAAGCCAGAGGACAAGGCCGTGGCCGACAAGCTCGGCGTGGTCTGGCCCAACCAGGGCAGCCAGGGCGCGCATATGAACATTTCCGGCGGCGGCATGCTCAAGCACGCGCCCAACAAGGAGGCGGCCGTCAAATTCCTGGAATACCTGGCCAGCGACGACGCGCAGCGCTACTTTGCCGATGGCAACAATGAGTGGCCGGTGGTGCCGGGCGTGAAGGCCGCCAATCCCGCGCTCGAGGCCATGGGCCCGTTCAAGGCGGATGCCATCAACGTGGGTGAACTCGGCAAGTTCCAGCCGCAGGCCCAGAAGCTGCTGGACCGCGCGGGCTTCAAGTGATCGCTGGGAGCGGGCGTCAGAGCAGGAAGCGCTTGTTGCTTGTCACCTCGGCCGGCTCGACCTTGCGGAAGGTGAGCTTCACGCTGCTGTCGAGCCGCCGGCCGGCCTGTTTGCGCCGCAAGGCGCGTTGGACCAGGCCCTTGTGCCCCACGGTCCCTTCTGCGTAGGGCTGGCCGTTGCCGATCTCCAGCGCCCCGGCGGCCAGTGCGGCATTGCGCTCGGCCGCGCTCTTTTCCAGCAGCTTGTCGAGTGCCAGCCGCGCGCGCACTTGCGCCACCAGTCCCGCATCGGATGGATTGGCGCGGGCGCGGTCGGCATCCCGCGGCAACTGCACCTTGCCGGCCAGCCGTCGCAGCGCCGCGCGTAGCTCGGCGCCATCCATCTTGTTGTCCAGGACAATCCCGACCGCATCATGACGGAGCAGCGGTTCGGCATCGGCCATCCTGCGCAGCAGCACGGCCGGCAGGCCGGGTGCGCCCAACTGGTGCGAGCGGCGGATGGCGTTGATCGTGATGCGCCGGATCTGCGGGTTGGCATGATCGGCCAGGTCGGCGAGCACGCGCTGTGCGGCGTCTGGCGAGTCGATCATTTCGGCCAGCTGGCCGGCCAGGGAAACTTCCTCCACGCTGCTGAGCTTGCCCTTGCCAACCAGCCGGTTCAACTTGAAGACCAGAAAATGATACTTCAGCATAATTCCCCAAGGCGATCTGCGGCCGCGTGGTAGGTGGCGACGTCTGGCCGGCCCTGCCCACAGCCTTGTCTGCTGTCCCCGGACGATGGAAGTTTCCCGTGGCGGCGAGGGGGCGCGCTCGCAATCAAGGGAATCCGGAACCGGGCCAAGCCCCGATATCGGCAGCCGGCGTGCTGGACTTGAGCGAAATCAGGAATCCGCGCCGCGGCGGATCGTTCGCGACAGCAGCACCACCGGCAACAGCCCCACGGCCACGATGACCAACGACGCCGTGGCGGCCTCTGCCAGGCGTTCGTCGGCGGCCAGGTTGTAGGCCTGGACCGCGAGCGTATCGAAATTGAACGGGCGCATGACGAACGTGGCCGGCAGCTCCTTCATCACGTCGACAAACACGATCAGGCCAGCAGTCAGCAGGCTGCCGCGCAGCATCGGTAAATGCACGCGGCGCAAGGTGGCGGCCGGGCCGTGGCCGAGGCTGCGGGCCGCGGCGTCCATGCTGGGCGTGATCTTGCCCAGCCCCGCATTGACGGTCTGCAGCGCCACGCCCAGGAAACGCACGAGCAGCGCATAGACCAGCGCGGCAATGCCACCGGTCAGCAGCAGGCCGGCAGCAATGCCGAACCGCTGCTGCAGCCAGCCCGACAAGGCATTGTCGAGCCAGGCCACCGGCACCAGCACGCCAACGGCGATCACCGATCCTGGCAGCGCATAGCCCATGCCGCAGAGTCGCGTCAGTCCGCGCACCAGCCAGCCGCGCCTGGCGTTGGCGGCGCGTCCCGCATAGCCGATCGCCAGCGCGATACCGACGGCGACCAGCGCCGTGGTGCCGGCCAGCAGCACGCTGTTGCGGATCAGGCCAATAAAGCGCGGGCCGAGCTGCGCATCGCCATCGGTCAGCGCCATGCGGCACAGCATCAGCGCCGGCATCAGGAAACCCAGCAGCACTGGCGCCGCGCAGGCCAGCAACGCCAGCCAGGCACGCACGCCGGTGAGCGGGTTGGCCGGCGCGCGCCGCTGGTTGCCGTAGACCTGTGCGCGACCACGGCTGGCGCGCTCTGCCAGTAGGATCGCCATGACAAAGGCCAGCATGCAGGCCGACAACTGCGCGGCCGCGGTCTTGTCGCCGAGCGAGAACCACGCGCGGTAGATCCCGGTCGAGAACGTCGGAATGGCAAAGTAGGCAACCGTGCCGAAATCCGCGAGCGTTTCCATCATGGCCAGCGCGGTGCCGGCGACGATGCCGTGCCGCGCCAGCGGCAGCATCACGCGCCACAGGCGGCTCCACGTGCCATGGCCGAGCAGCCGGGCGGCTTCGAGCGTGTTCTGCGTCTGCTGCAGGAAAGCCGCGCGCGCGGTCAGGTAGACATAGGGATAAAGCACCAGCGAGAACAGCGCGATGGCGCCGCCCAGCGAGCGGATCTCGGGGAACCAGTACTCGCGCGCCTTCCAGCCTGTGAGCGCACGCAACCAACCTTGCACCGGGCCGGCGAACTGCAGCGCGTCGGTGTAGGCGTAGGCGATCACGTAGGCCGGCATGGCCAGCGGTAGCACCAGCGCCCACTCCATCAGACCGCGTCCGGGAAAACGGTAGGTCGTCACCAGCCAGGCCGATGTCACGCCAAGCGCCAGCACGCCGCACGCCACGCCGAGCAGCAGCCACAGCGTGTTGGCGACGTACTCCGCCAGCACCGTGTCGACGAGGTGGCGCCAGGTCTCGCTCGCCGGCGCCAGCACGCTGGCTGCCACGAACACGATGGGCACGGCCACGAGCAACGCCATGGCTAGCGCGACAAGGGTCAGCGGATGCAGGCGGCGATGACGGAGCAGGAGCATGCGGACGGCGCGCTGGGCGACTGGAACAGCCGGCCATTCTAGCAACCTGGGCGTCGTGCGGACCACATCGCGCCAGTCCCTATAATTCGCGGATGCGAGCCGATTCCTTCACCCCATCGGGCGCCAGCGCGCCTGTCATTGCTCCGGTCCTTGACGTTGACAACATCCGGCATGCCTTCGGCCGGCAGGTCGTGGTCGATGGCCTGTCGTTCCGGCTGGCCCGCGGCAGCATTGCCTGCCTGCTGGGCCCGAGCGGCTGCGGCAAGACCACCGTGCTGCGTGCCATTGCCGGGTTCGAACCGTTGCGGGAAGGGCGCATCTTGCTGGACGGCAAAGTGGTGTCCTCAGCGGGTTACGCGGTGCCGCCCGAGCAGCGGCGCATTGGCATGGTGTTCCAGGACTACGCACTGTTCCCGCACCTGAATATGGCCGACAACGTTGCCTTCGGGCTGAAAGGCGTGGGCCGTGCGGAACGCGCGGCCCGCGCGGCGGAAGTGCTCGAACTGGTCGGCTTGTCCGGCACAGGTGCAAAGTATCCGCATGAGCTGTCAGGCGGCCAGCAGCAGCGCGTGGCGCTGGCGCGCGCACTGGCACCGCGCCCGGAACTACTGCTGCTGGACGAGCCGTTCTCGAACCTCGACGTCGACCTGCGCGAGCGGCTGAGCCTGGAGGTACGCGACATTTTGAAGGCGCAGGGCACCACCGCGATCCTGGTCACGCACGACCAGTACGAGGCCTTTGCCATGGCCGACGAGATCGGCGTGATGCATGGCGGCGCGATCGAGCAATGGGCGAGCGCGCATGCGCTCTATCACCGCCCGGCCACGCGTTTCGTGGCGGACTTTGTCGGGCAGGGCGTGCTGATGCCGGGCCGCATGCAGGGCAATGGCGAGATCGGGCTGGAACTGGGCACGTTGCGCCCGGCGGTGCCGCTGGCCTTGCCCGATGGCGCGCCGGTCGATGTACTGGTCCGGCCCGACGACATCGTGCACGACGATGCCAGCCCGCTGCGCGCCGACGTCGTGCACAAGGCGTTCCGCGGTGCCGAGATCCTCTATACGCTGCGCCTGGCCGGCGGCGGCAAGGTGCTGGCGCTGGTGCCGTCGCACCACGACCACGTGATCGGCCAGCCGATCGGCATCCGCGTGGAGATCGAGGATGTGGTGGCGTTTCCGGCCGCCGCGCAGGCCTGACGGGCCAATGGTCTACACTGTCACGTTCCCCGGCGCCGCTGGCGCCCACCACGCCGATGCCTTGCAGCGGGCGCGTGGTCTTGCGATTTACGAGGCCTGAATACCGTGGCGGACACGCTGTTTTCCGATTCTTCCGACCGTTCCCGGCAACCGCTCGCCGAGCGCCTGCGTCCACGCAATATCGACGAGGTGATCGGCCAGCAGCACTTGCTCGGCGCGGGCAAGCCGCTGCGCGTGGCGTTCGAGTCCGGCGAGCCGCATTCGATGATCCTGTGGGGGCCGCCCGGCGTGGGCAAGACCACGCTCGCGCGGCTGATGGCCGATGCCTTCGACGCGGAATTCATCGCGCTGTCGGCCGTGCTGTCGGGCGTGAAGGACATTCGCGAAGCCGTGGAGCGCGCCGAGCAATTCCGCGCGCACGGCCGTAGCACGCTGGTGTTCGTGGACGAGGTTCACCGCTTCAACAAGAGCCAGCAGGACGCCTTCCTGCCGCACGTGGAAAGCGGACTGTTCACGTTTATCGGCGCGACCACCGAGAACCCGTCATTCGAGGTCAACGGCGCATTGCTGTCGCGCGCCGCCGTGTATGTGCTCAAGAGCCTGGACGATGCCGAGCAGACGCAGCTCGCGCAGCGCGCCAGCGAGGAACTGGGCGGCATCACCTGGCAGGAGGAGGCGCTCAAGCTCATCGTGGCTTCCGCCGACGGCGATGGCCGCAAGCTGCTGAACAATATCGAGATCGTGGTGCGCGCCGCGCGCAACGCCGGCAAGAGCGAAATCGACACCGCCCTGCTCGGCAGCGCGCTGTCCGAGAACCTGCGCCGCTTCGACAAGGGGGGCGATGCGTTCTATGACCAGATCAGCGCGCTGCACAAGTCGGTGCGCGGCTCCGATCCCGATGCCGCGCTGTACTGGTTCTGCCGGATGATTGACGGCGGCGCGGATCCGCGCTACCTGGCGCGGCGTATCGTGCGCATGGCGTGGGAGGACATCGGCCTGGCCGATCCACGCGCCGCCCGCATCACCCTGGATGCTGCCGAAACCTATGAGCGCCTCGGCTCGCCCGAAGGCGAACTCGCGCTCGGCCAGGCGCTGATCTATCTCGCCGTGGCGCCCAAGTCCAACGCCGGCTACAACGCGTACAACGCGGCGCGCGCCTTCGTGTCCAAGGACAAGTCGCGCCAGGTGCCCGTGCACCTGCGCAATGCGCCGACGCGGCTGATGAAGGAACTCGGCTATGGCCATGCCTACCGCTACGCGCACGACGAACCCGAGGCCTATGCCGCCGGCGAGCACTACTTCCCCGACGACCTGAAGGCGCAGGGCTGGTACCAGCCGGTGCCGCGCGGACTGGAGGGCAAGATCGCCGAGAAGCTGCGACATCTGCGCGAACTCGACGAAGCCTGGCACCGCGAGCACCGCGGCAAGGGCAAAACCGGCGAATAAGGCGGCAACCCGCACAGTTCCGAGGCGTCAGGGCGCGCGGGTGAAGTAAAATGGCGGGTCCGCCGGCATGTCGCCGGCCCAGCACTTCACACCGCAACATGCTCGACACCCAGCTGTTCCGCAAAGACATCGACGCCGTGGCGCAACGCCTTGCCACGCGCGGCTTCCAACTCGACGTGGCGGCCTTCCAGGCGCTCGAAAGCGAGCGCAAGCAGCTGCAGACCCAGACCGAGGAACTGCAGTCCCGCCGCAACAGCCTGTCCAAGCAGATCGGCATGCTCAAGGGCAAGGGCGAAGACGCCTCGGCCGTGATGGCGGAAGTCGGCGGCATCGGCGATACGCTCAAGGCCTCCGCCGCGCGCCTGGAGGAAATCCAGGCCCAGCTGTCGGAACTGATGCTGTCGATCCCGAACCTGCCGCACGAAAGCGTGCCGGTCGGCAAGGACGAAACCCAGAACGTCGAAGTGCGCCGCGTCGGCGAGCCGCGCAAATTCGACTTCGAGGTGCGCGACCACGTCGACGTGGGCGACAAGCTCGGCCTGGACTTCGATACCGCCGCCAAGGTGACCGGCTCGCGCTTCTCCATGCTGCGCGGCGGCATGGCGCGCATGCATCGCGCGCTGGTGCAACTGATGCTGGACACGCATACGCAGGAGCATGGCTACACCGAGATGTACGTGCCGTACATCGTCAACGCCGCGTCGATGCGCGGCACCGGCCAGCTGCCGAAGTTCGAGGAAGACCTGTTCAAGGTGCCGCGCAAGGTCGGTGGCGAGGATGGCGAGCGTACAGAGAACTTCTACCTGATCCCGACTGCCGAGGTGCCGCTGACCAATATCGTGCGCGATGCCATCGTCGCGGGCGACAAGCTGCCGCTGCGCTTCGTCGCGCATACGCCGTGCTTCCGTTCGGAAGCGGGCTCGTATGGCAAGGACACGCGCGGCATGATTCGCCAGCATCAGTTCGACAAGGTCGAGCTCGTGCAGGTGGTGCCGGCCGAGCAGTCGTTTGACGCGCTGGAGCAGCTGACCGGCCACGCCGAGGCGATCCTGAAGAAGCTCGGCCTGCCGTTCCGCACCATCGTGCTGTGCACGGGCGACATGGGCTTCGGCGCCACCAAGACCTATGACCTCGAAGTCTGGATCCCGGCGCAGAACACGTACCGCGAAATCAGCTCGTGCTCGAACATGGGCGACTTCCAGGCGCGCCGCATGCAGGCGCGCTACCGCGTGGGGCAGGGCAAGCCGGAGCTGGTCCATACGCTGAACGGCTCGGGCCTGGCCGTTGGCCGCACGCTGGTCGCCATCCTCGAGAACTACCAGAACGCCGACGGTTCCGTCACCGTCCCGGCCGCACTGCAGCCTTACATGGGCGGCACCACGCGGCTGGAACCGGAACTGTAAAAAATTGCACGCCAGCCTATTGCGCTGGCTGGCTCAATCTGTCTATAATCTTGGTTTCGCTGCACGGCGACCAAGTTACCGGAGAGGTGGCAGAGTGGTCGAATGTACCTGACTCGAAATCAGGCGTACCGGCGACGGTACCGTGGGTTCGAATCCCACCCTCTCCGCCAAACAAGAAGCTGCCGATTGTTCGACCACCGGCAGACAAGAAAACTGTAGTAAAACTCAGACCGACTCTTGCGCAAGCAGGCGTCGGTTTTGTTTTTTGTGCGCCGGTTTTTTTGCTAGCCCTATGCCGGGCATCGATATAAGCCGATAGTGCTACCAATGCGTGCGCGTTCACCGGCTCCGATGCGGGCCGTACTTCCGAGGGCAGCCGATGACATCCACCCCCGCCGATCCTCCGCGCTTCCAGGGCGATCCCGATGAACTGCCGCGCGATGCCGACCTGGTGCCCGGCATGCCGTACCGGCACTACAAGGGCGGTGCCTATGCCGTGATCGGCGTGGGCCGCTTCGAGGCCGACCTGTCCCCCGTGGTGGTCTATGAAGCGATGCGCGATCGTTCGCTGCTGTGGGTGCGTACCGCCGACGTCTTCAGCGAGCCCGTGGCGACGCCGCAAGGCACGGTGCCGCGCTTTGCGCCGGACTGGCCTGCTGCACTGGCCTGCCTCGATTTCCTGCCGCGCAGGGCCGTGCTCGATGTGCTGGCCTTGTATGACGCTCCCTATCGTCGCTATCACGACCGTCGCCACGTGCTGGAAATGTTCGAGCAGGCCCGGGTCCGCGGCGTGATGCTGAATCCCGCCCAGGCACTGGCGGCGCTGTTCCATGATGCCGTCTATGTCCCCGGCTGCGAACACAACGAGGCTGCGTCCGCGGCGCTGATCCCGACCATGGCGCCCGGTGTCGATGCGGCTACAGTCGAACTCGCCGCGCAGATCGTGCTGGATACGCGCACGCATGATGCCACCCTCGCGGAGTCGGCGGCGGTGCTCGATCTCGATCTGTACCGACTCGCCGTGTCTGCGGAAGAGTTCGATGGATACAGCCTTGCCGTCTTCGAAGAGAACCGCGCCTTGCTGGCGGTGCGCACGGGGCTGTCGGGCGAAGCGCTGATGCAGGCCTTTTGCGAGCGCCGGTCTGCGTTCCTGTCCACGCTGGCACAGCGTCCGCGGTTGTTCGTGACCGACGCCTTCGCCGATTGCGAGGCACGGGCGCGCGCCAACATTGCGCGCGTTGCGGGTGGCTGAGTACGGGCACGAGACACGAGAGCAATCATGGACGCGCAGGGATTCCAAAGTGACGGACACTGGCTGATCCCCGCCAATGTGCTCGGCGTGCTGGCGCTGTTCGCGCTGGCGGTCTTGCTGCTGTTCTGGCTGGTCCCGCTGTTGCTCATTCTCCTGCGGCCGCTGGTGAGCCGGCTGGATGCCTGGCGCACCGCGGGCGCTTCGGCATTGGCCAGGCGTACTGCCGACGAGGGCGGACGGGCTTCGCGGTTCAGTGCCGTGACGCTGCGGATCCTGGAGCGCGACGCTGCCGAGTTGCTGCTAGTCGCGGCTGCGGGCGCGATCCTGTTGGCATGCGGCGGTGCGCTGCTCTGGCTGGTCGACGGGATTGCCGCAGAGCGGGGACTGTTCGTGCTGGACCACGCGGTCTTCGCGCAGCTGCGCGCGTCGCGGCAAGGCTGGCTCGACGTCGCCATGATCGCCGTCACCGAGCTTGGCGGCGCACGGGTTTCGGTGGCGGTAGGCGTCGCCGTGTTTGCGTGGCTGGCGTGGCGGCGAGCATGGGCCACCGCGGCGTACTGGACGGTTGCCTTGCTTGGTGCGCGCGCCTGCGTGGTGGCGCTCAAGTTCGGCCTGCAGCGCCATCGTCCGGCCAGCATCTACAGCGGCCTGGAGTCCTACTCGTTTCCGAGCGGCCATGCCACCAGCAGCATGGTGACCTATGGCTTCCTGGCGTTCCTGATCTGCCTGCGCCAGCCGTGGCGCGTGCGCGTCCCGGTGCTGTCGCTGACCACCGTGGCCGTGACGGCGATCGGCCTGTCGCGGCTGTACCTGGGCATGCACTGGCTGTCGGATGTCGCGGCCGGGTTTGTGCTCGGGCTTGCATGGATTGCACTGCTCGGCACCGCCTACATCACGCTGCATGTGCCGGCGCGCTTGCCGGCATGGCAGCTTGGTACGGTAGCGGCCGTTACGGTCATGGCGGCCACCGCTTATCTCGTGGCGTTCCGCCTGCCTGACAGGATCGCGCAGTATCGCCAGGCGGGGGCGCTCAGCGTCCAGGTTCGGGCTGCGGCTGCGGCGTCGCCTGGGCTGTCGTCGTCCCGGCCGGCAGACGCGACACCAGCAGCTGATCGATCTTGTGATGGTCGATGTCCAGCACTTCAAAGCGATAGCCCGCCACGGTGATCGATTCGGATTTCTTCGGGATGCGCTTGAGCGCGTAGATCACCAGTCCCGCCACGGTATCGACGTAGTCCTCGCCGGGCAGCGAATCGAGTTCGAGCGCCTTTTTCAGGTCGACCAGCGGCGTCAGGCCGTCCACCAGCCACGAGCTGTCGTCGCGCCGCACGATCTGCTCGTCTTCGCTTGAATAGAGGATGTCCCCCATCAGCGCGCCGACGATGTCGTCGAGCGTGACGATGCCGACCACCAGGCCGTATTCGTTCATCACCACGGCAAAGCTCTGGTGCATCTCGCGGAAGCGGGTCAGGGCTTCGGACAAGGTCAGCGTGTCGGGGATCACCAGCACGTTCTTGTCATGGTGCCTGCCGATATTGCCCATCACGGCCGCGGTTTCGTCGGCCAGCAGCAATTGCAGGATGTCCTTCGAGTCGATGTAGCCCTGCACGTCGTCGAGATCGTGCCCGCATACCGGATACTGCGCGTGCGGCTGGCTGACAAGCTTGCGCCGCACGCTGTCGGCGGTCTCGGCCAGGCTCAGGTAGACCACGTCGTCGCGCGGCGTCATGATCGCCGTGACGCTCTTGGAATCGAGCTCGAACACGTTCTCGATCAGGCGGATCTCGTGCTTGAGCAGCACGCCGGCCTCGGCGCCGGCATCGACCATGGCGGCGATGTCCTCGGTGGTGATCTGCTCGACCGTCTTGGTCGGCAGGCCGAACAGCCGCAGCGTGGCATCGGCAGCGGCGTTGAAGACGAACACCAGCGGCTTGAGCACGCGCAGCAGCATCAGCATGGGGTCGATCACCGCGAGCGCGCACGCCTCGGGAAAACTCATGGCGATGCGCTTGGGAATCAGGTCGGCAAACTGGATGAACAGCAGCGTGACGATCAGGAACGAGCCGATATTCGCGACGCGCTGCGCAATGCCGACCTCCAAATAGGGCGACAGTCCCGCGAGCACCAGGTCCGACACATGTTTTTCACCGAGGATACCGGCCAGGATCGCCACGCTGTTCACGCCGATCTGGACGATGGTGAAGAAGTTTCCGGGCTCTTCCTTGAGCAGCAGCACCTTGGTGGCGCGGCGATCGCCGCGTTCGGACAAGGTCTGGAGCTTGGTGCGGCGGGCGGCGGTCAGCGCAATCTCGGAAATCGAGAAGAAGGCGCTGATCAGGATAAGGAGGAGCAGGATCAGTACGAACATGGCTGGATACGGGCACCGTTCGGGCGCCTTGATGATGGTGCAGGCCGCGCGCGGCTGTCAATCAATCGCGCCCCCGCGATGCGGCAGCCGTGGTGGCCTCGAAGCTGGCGGCGGGCGCTTCGAGCCGCTCGGGCAGGGTGGCGGCCAGGGCCGCGGCGGCCTGCGCGAACTGCTCTCGCATGTCGTCGACCAGGCTCGATGCCGCGCGGTGGCTTGCGCGCAGCAACTGGATTTCAAACGGCAGCGCGGGCTGCACCGCGTGAAGCGAAACCTTGCCCGGGTTGGCGCTCAGCGCGGTGTACTGGTCAAGCAGCGCCATGCCAAGGCCGGCTTCCACCAGCGCCAGCGCCAGCGAATACGTCTGGACTTCGAGCGTGGAGCGCGGCTCCAGCGCATGCCGTGCCAGCGTTTGCCGCACCAGCAGCCCGAGCGAGCTGTTGTCGTCGTAGCCGACAAAAGGGCGCTCCATCAGCTTGCGCATCGGCACCACATGGCGCCGGCCGCCGGCCGGCAGCGGTTGGTCGCGTGGTACCGCAAGCAGCATATGCCCGACGGCCACCGGCTCGCAGGTGATGGCTTCATGGCGCGGCGGCGAGAAGGCGAAGCCCAGGTCGATCTGGTTGGCGAGCAGCGCGCCGACGATCTCGTCGGTATGGTGAGTGAGCACCTGTACCTGGGTTTCGGGATAGCGCGCGCAAAAACCGCGCACCGCCGGCACCAGCAGCGGGCCCGCCAGGCTCGGCGTGGCCGCCACGCGCAGGCGGCCGACGCCCTTGTGGCGCAGGCTTTCCGACACGCGCCGTACGCGCTCGATCTCGCCATATAGCCTTTCGACATCGCCGTACAGCGCGGTGGCTTCCGGCGTCGCCTGCAGGCGGCCGCGCACGCGCTCGAACAGCCGGAAGCCGAGCGATGCCTCGGCGTGCTGCAGCACGCGCGTGACCACGGGCTGCGAGACGTGGAGCAGGCGCGCGGCCTCGCTGACCGTGCCGGTCAGCATGATGGCGCGGAAGACTTCGATCTGGCGCAATCGCATGATGGAGGTGCTGGTGCGGTGGTGCGGGGGAAGTTAGCCGGCCCATAGCCTGAAGACATATTCTGGCACGTATTGGCATTGGGCAAGCCGCGTGCGCTCGTCTACGCTGCTGCCATCGGATCGAAAGCGACAAAGGATGGCAATGCGGTTAGTGATCGTGGGCGCCGGCGTGGTCGGCATGACCAGCGCCTGGCGGCTGGCCCAGGACGGCCACGAGGTGACGGTGCTCGAACGGCATGACGGCCCCGGCGAGGAAACCAGTTTCGCCAACGGCGGCCAGCTCAGCTACAGCTACGTGGCCCCGCTGGCCGGCCCGGGCGTGATGGGCAAGGTGCCGGGCTGGCTGCTGCGGCGCGACTCGCCCATGCGCTTCCGGCCCGTGGCGGACCCCGCGCAGTGGCGCTGGCTAGCCGCGTTCATGCGCGCGTGCAACGCCGCCACCAGCGAAGCCACCACGCGCAAGCTGCTGCGCCTGGCGTTCTACTCGCGCGACCTGATGCAGGCGTTCGTGGCCAGCGAAGGCAGCAAGGCGGGGGCGGGCACAGATTTCGATTTTGCGCGGCGCGGCAAACTGATTGTGCACCGCGATGGCGACGCGTTCGAGTCGGCGCGCCGCCTGCTTGACTACCAGGCCAGCCTGGGTTGCGAACAGCAGGCGCTGGACCGCGAGGCCTGCGTGGCGCTGGAACCCGCGCTGCTCGGCATCCGCGACGAGATCGCCGGCGCGATCTATACGCCGAGCGAGGAAGTCGGCGACTGCCACCGCTTCTGCCTGTCGCTGGCACGCTTGCTGCAACAACAGTCCGGCGTGTCGATGCGCTTCGGCACCATCGTGCAGGGGCTGGTGCAGGAAGGGGATCGCATCAGCGGTGTGCGGACGGCGTCTGGCGTGGTGCCGGCCGATGCCGTGGTGGTTGCAGGCGGCATCGGCAGCGTGC
This sequence comes from Cupriavidus sp. C2SS-8b, assembly GCF_057073745.1. NCBI lineage: Bacteria > Pseudomonadati > Pseudomonadota > Betaproteobacteria > Burkholderiales > Burkholderiaceae > Cupriavidus > Cupriavidus sp. C2SS-8b. The sequence continues at coordinate 2,570,884 of NZ_CP172716.1, read as the reverse complement.
CGCTGCTGCGTCCGCTCGGCGTGCGGCCGCCGTTGTGGCCGCTCAAGGGCTACAGCATCACTGTGCCGCTGGCGGAAGGCGCGCGTGCGCCGCATATCAGCATCACGGATTTCGCCAACAAGATCGTCTATGCGCGCATCGGCAACACGCTGCGCGTGGCGGGCATGGCCGACCTGGTGCGCGGCGGCGCGCGCATCGACCCCGAGCGCGTCGGCGCGCTGGTGACGCAGACGCGCGCGCTGTTTGAAGGTATCGTGCCCGATATCCCGCTGGCGCAGCTGCAGCCGTGGGCGGGGCTGCGGCCCGCCACGCCGGACGGCTTGCCGATGGTCGGACCGTCACGGCTGCGTGGACTGTGGCTCAATCTCGGGCATGGCGCGCTGGGCTTTACGCTCGCCATGGGCAGTGCGGGACTGCTGGCCGACCAGCTCGCCGGCCGCAAGCCCGCGGTCAATGCAGAGGAGTTTTCCGCCGCGCGCGCCTAGCCGCGCGGCAGCGTTTAGCGTTTTGCAGTACGTGGTTTCGATGGAATGCCTCGATCAACAAGCACCCTCAACAGAAGGAGCGCCAACATGAAGCAACTGCACTCTAGCCGCAAGCGGGTCCCCCTGCGCCTGCTGGCAGCCACCGCCCTCAGCCTGGTCAGCACACTCGCCGCCACCGCGGCCAGCGCCGCCGATGGCGACACGCTGCGCAAGATCAAGGAGAGCGGGGTGATCTCGCTCGGCTACCGCGAGTCGTCGATTCCGTTCTCGTACACCGACGGCAAGGAGGTGATGGGCTACTCGCACGAGATCCTGCTGCAGATCGTCGACAAGGTGAAGAGCGATCTCAAGCTGTCGAACCTGCAGGTCAGGCTCACGCCGATCACCTCGCAAAACCGGATTCCGCTGGTGCAGAACGGCACCATCGACATCGAGTGCGGCAGCACCACCAACAATCTCGAGCGGCAGAAGCAGGTAGCGTTCTCGAACAGCCTGTTCGTGTACGGCATCAAGATGCTGACCAAGAAGGACTCGGGCGTGAAGGAATTCACCGACCTGAAGGATCGCAACGTGGTCACCACCGCCGGCACCACGGGCGAGCGCCTGCTGGTCAAGATGAACGGCGAGAAGGCCATGAACATGAACCTGATCAGTACCAAGGATCATGGCCAGTCGTTCCTGATCCTGGAAAGCGGCCGTGCCGCGGCCTTCGTCATGGACGAGCCGCTGCTGTACGGCGAGCGCACCAAGGCCAAGAGCGCGGGCGACTGGGTGGTGGTGGGCGCGCCGCTGCAGACCGAGAACTACGCGTGCATGTTCCGCAAGGACGACCCGTCGTTCAAGAAGCTGGCCGATGGCGTGGTGGCTGACCTGATGACCAGCGGCCGCGCCGAGAAGCTGTACAACAAGTGGTTCATGTCGCCGATCCCGCCGCGCGGCATCAACATGAACTATCCGCTGTCCGCGGACATGAAGGCGCTGTTCGCCGCGCCGAACGACAAGGCCTTCCAGTAAGGCGTTCCAGCAACGCGCGGCAGGGCAGACAGTTATATAGCCATGATGAATCGTTATTTCGCTATCGATAGGGTTTGCGGTAGTGTTGAGGCCGATATAGGCTCATAGCAGCACAACCGGCCGGCAGGCCTCTACAAGAGGCTGCCGGCCATTCCGTATCCCACTGGAGAACATATGCGATCGATTCGTCATGGCTGGCTCAAAACCCTGCTGGCTGCCTCGCTGATCGCTGGCGCCGCCGGCCTGAGCGCCACCGCGGCCCGTGCCGCAGACCTGCTCGATACCGTCAAGCAGGCCGGTGTGCTGAAGATCGGCCTGGAAGGTACCTATCCGCCGTTCGGCTTCCGCAACGCCAAGAATGAACTCGACGGTTTCGATGTCGACGTGGCGCGCGCCGTGGCCGCCAAGCTTGGCGTGAAGCCGGAATTCGTCACCACCGAATGGAGCGGCATCATTGCCGGCCTGCAGGCCGGCAAGTTCGACGTGATCGTCAACCAGGTCTCGGTGACGCCGCAGCGCAAGCAGGTGCTGGACTTCTCCACGCCTTATGTCTATTCGGCCGCCCAGCTCATCCAGCGCAAGGATGACAAGCGCGAGTTCAAGTCGCTCGACGACCTGAAGGGCCACAAGCTCGGCGTGAGCCTGGGCAGCAATTACAACGACCTGGCCAAGTCGGTGCCGGGCATCGACGTCAAGACCTATCCCGGCGCGCCCGAATACCTGCGCGACCTGGCCGCGCAGCGCGTGGATGCCGCGCTCAATGACAGGCTGATGGTCAACTACCTGATCAAGACCGCCAACCTGCCGCTGCGCCCTGGTGCGGTCGTGTCGGGCGCCAATGCCGAGGTTGCCATTCCGTTCCGCAAGGACAACCCGAAGTTTGCCCAGGCCATCGACCATGCGTTGGACGACCTGCGCAAGGACGGCACCCTTACCAAGCTGTCGGTGAAGTGGTTCGGCTCGGACGTGACCAAGCCCGGCAAGTAAGCAGTCCCTGCCCAGTCCCTGCCATTGACCAGCACCCCGCCCGGCCGCAGGCCGCGCGGGGTTTGCGCGCATCCCGGCGGGCCGTTACGATTGGCGCGTCTCTTCCTGCCTCCCGCAAATGTCCGCTCTCCAGCTCGTCTCCGATTCCATGCCCGTGCTGCTGCAGGGCACGCTGCTGACCATCAAGTTCGCACTGTGGTCGATGGCCTTCGGGCTGGTGCTGGGCACGGTGGTGGCGCTGATGGGCATCAGCCACAGCGCCGTCCTGAAGGGCATCGCGCGCGGGTACGTCAGCATCATGCGCGGGACGCCCTTGCTGGTGCAGATCTTTGTCGTTTACTACGGCTTGCCGGGCATCGGCATCGCGCTGGAACCGACGCCGGCCGGTGTGCTGACGCTGAGCCTTAACGTGGGCGCCTACCTGTCCGAGAGCATGCGAGGCGCGATCCTTGGCATCGCGCGCGGCCAGTGGCTGGCGGCGTACAGCCTGGGCCTGACGCCCGGGCAGACGCTGCGCTATGTGGTCGGGCCGCAGGCTTTGCGCCTGGCCGTGCCGAGCCTTTCCAACAGCCTGATCAGCCTGATCAAGGACACCTCGCTGGTATCGGTGATTACGGTGACGGAGTTGCTGCGTACCGCGCAGGAAGTCATTGCGGCGACTTACCAGCCGTTGCCGCTTTATCTCGCGGTGGCGGTGATCTACTGGGTGCTGAGCACCGGGCTTTCGGGGCTGCAGCATGTGCTGGAGCGCCGCCTTTCATTGCCTGGGCGGCACTAGAAAGCGCCCGGCCAAACAAAAAGGGCCAGCCCGTCGGGGCTGGCCCTTTGTCCATCCAGGCGGCTGGTTTAACCCTGCGCGACGCGGCTCGCGATGTGCGCCAGCGCTTCGTCCACCTGGTCCACCAGGATAAGGCAAAGATCACCGGCCTGCACCCGCGACAGCGACGTGTCGATGGCCACAAACTCGCCGCGGATCTCGTCGATGGTGCTGGCGCGCGTGGCGCCCTGCAGGCCCTCACGCAGCAGCGCGAGCACTTCGCCGTCCTCGCGGCCGCGCTGGCACTGGTCCTGGTACAGGATCACCTCGTCGAATACGCCGCCCAGGATCTGGGTCTGCTTGCGGATGTCTTCGTCGCGGCGGTCGCCGGCGCCGCTGATTACCACCATGCGGCGCTTGGCCGGCATGGTCTGCACGGCATTGCACAGCGCCTGGATGGCGTCCGGGTTGTGGCCATAGTCGGCAATCAGCGTGGCGCCCCGGTAGTCGAACACGTTGAAGCGGCCCGGGGCCGTCTGCGCGTCATTGACGAAGGTCGCCAGGCCGCGGCGGATGACGGTCCAGTCGATGCCAAGCGCCCACGCCGCGGCGATCGACGACATGGCGTTCTCGACCTGGAAGCCGATCGTGCCGTTGCGTGTGAGCGGGATCTCGGCCAGCGGGAATCGCACTTCGTTGTCGCCTTCGGAGGCCACGATGTGGTCGCCGTCGACAAACACCACGCGCTTGCCCTGCGCACGGTGCGTGGCCATGGCCGGCTGGCCCGGGTCATGCGCGAAGAACGTCACCGAGCCCGGGCAGGCATCGGCCATGCGCACCACCATCGGGTCCGCGGCGTTGAGCACGGCCATGCCATGCGGCGCCACGTTTTGCACGATCACGCTCTTGAGCACGGCCAGGTCTTCCACCGTGCTGATGTAGGACAGTCCGAGGTGGTCGCCTTCGCCGACGTTGGTCACCACGGCCACGTCGCAGCGGTCGAAGGCCAGGCCTTCGCGCAGCAGGCCGCCGCGCGCGGTCTCGAACACGGCCGCATCGACGTCCGGATGCAGCAGCACGTTGCGCGCGCTGCGCGGGCCGCTGCAGTCGCCGGTGTCGATGCGCTCGCCACGGATATAGACGCCGTCGGTGCCGGTCATGCCCATGCGCAGGCCGCTGGTGGCCATCAGATGGGTGATCAGGCGGACCGTGGTGGTCTTGCCGTTGGTGCCCGATACCGCCACCACCGGAATGCGGCCATCGTCGCCGTCGGCGAACATGGTCGACACGATGGCTTCGCCCACTGCGCGGCCTTTGCCGTACGAAGGCTGCAGGTGCATGCGCAGGCCAGGCGCGGCATTGACTTCGACCACGCCGCCGGCCTGTTCCTCGAACGGCTTGAGCATGGTCTCGCACACGGCGTCCACGCCGGCGATATCGAGGCCGACCATCTGCGCGGCGGCCACGGCGCGCGCGGCGATGTCCGGGTGGACGTCGTCCGTCACGTCGGTGGCGCTGCCGCCGGTCGACAGGTTGGCGTTGTTGCGCAGCACCACGCGCGTGCCCTTGGGCGGCACGGATTCCGCCGTCAGGCCCTGCTTGGCCAGCGTCGCCAGGGCGATATCGTCAAAGCGGATCTTGGTGAGCGAAGTCGCGTGGCCCTCGCCGCGGCGCGGGTCGCGGTTCACTTCCTCGACCAGCTGGCGCACGGTATGCGAGCCATCGCCGATCACCTGCGGCGGGTCGCGGCGCGCCGCGGCGACGAGATGCTTGCCCACCACCAGCAGGCGGAAATCATGGCCGGGAATGTAGCGCTCGACGATCACATCAGAGCTGATGTCCGACGCGACCTCATAGGCCGTCATCACTTCTTCGCGCGTGCGGATGCGCACGGCCACGCCCTTGCCCTGGTTGCCGTCGCGCGGCTTCACTACCACGGGCGCGTCGATTTCCTGCGCGGCTTCCCAGGCTTGCTCGGCGCTGCGCACCGAGCGGCCCAGCGGCACCGGCACGCCGGCCGCATGGAGCAGGCTCTTGGTCAGTTCCTTGTCCTGCGCGATGGATTCGGCCACGGCGCTGGTCGCGCTGGTTTCGGCGGCCTGGATGCGGCGCTGCTTGCTGCCCCAGCCAAACTGCACCATCGAACCCTGCGTCAGGCGGCGATACGGAATGCCGCGCGCCACGGCGGCGTAGACGATAGAGCCCGTGCTGGGCCCCAGGCGCACGTCTTCGTCGAGTTCGCGCAGGCGGTGCAGTGCGTCGTCCAGGTCGAACGGCGCGTCATCGCGCGCGGCCAGGCACAGTGCCTGGGCCAGGTCGAACGCCAGGCGGCCGACTTCTTCCTCGCTGTACTGCACGATCACCTGGTAGGTGCCGGGCTCGACGGTCTGCGCCGTGCGGCTGAACGTCACGGGGCAGCCGGCCGCGGCCTGCAGGCGCAGCGTGGCGCCTTCCAGCACGTGCGCGAGCGACAGCTCGCCGGCATCTTCGTCCGGATGCAGCGGCCCGATGTCGGGAAAGCGCGCGCGCAGGCGGTCTTCAAAGCCGGGCAGGGCGGCAACCATGTCCGAGGGTTCCGGACAGGCCACGATCGCCTCGATGGCGGTGTGGCGGCACCACAGGTTCGGGCCGCGCAGGGCCCGGATGCGAGAGACTTCCATAGATTCTGGGTTCCGTTCTTCTTCGGGCCGTCAGGCGCGGCGCGGGGGCTGGCCCATCCACTGGTGCACGCGGTCGACGGTGGCGCCGGGGGCGCCTTCGTCGCACTGCAGGACCAGCAGGTCCCCGGCCACCAGCTGGCCGAGCGCGGTCTCGATGGCGTCGCGGCGCGTGCCTTCGTCGATGATCTTGGTGACGCGGCGCCCCTCGTAGAGACCTTGCTTGAGCAGGGCGCGGGCCTCGGTGTCAGGCAGCGCGCGCTTGACGCTCTGGTCTTCGCACAGGAACACGCGGTCGAAGCTGGCGCCCAGGACCTTGCCCTGGCGCACCATGTCTTCGTCGCGGCGCTGCACGCCGGCACCGTAGACGATCATGCGGCGTTCGGCCGGGAAACGGTCGAGCGCGGCGGCCAGGGCCTCCAGCGCAGGCGCGTTGTGCGCGTCATCCACCACGACGATGGCGCCGTTGCGCTCGAACAGCGTGAAGCGGCCCGGCACGTCGACCTGGCCCACGTCGAAGGTCACGATGCCCGCGCGGATCAGGTCGTTGGAGATACCCAGCGCCCAGCCGGTGGCGACTGCCGCCAGCACGTTTTCCACCTGGAACGAGACGCGGCCGGCGTAGGTCACCGGAATGGCGGCGACATCGGTCAGCGGCGTTTCGCTTTGGCCGGTGGCCAGCACGACCTTGCCGTCGCGCACGAACACGGCACGCTTGCCATTGGCTCGATGCGCGACGATGGCCGGCAGTTCGGCGGACAGGCCGAAGAAAATCACGTCGCCGTCCGACAGCTCGGCCATCTCCACCACGCGTTCATCGCGCGCGTTGAGCACGGCGGCGCCGTTCTTGAGCACCACGTCCACCTGGGTGCGCAGCACGTTGAACATGCGGTCTTCGTCTTCGACATAGTAGTCGCCCATGTGGTCGGGTGCATCGAAGTTGGTGACCACGCCGACCTGGCAGCGGTCATAGACCAGGCCCTCGGAAAGGATGGCGCCGCTGTCATTCTCGAACACGGCGGCTTCCACCGCGCGGTTCATCAGGATGCGGTGGCCGGCGTCCCAGTTGGCGCGGTCGCCGCCCTGCACCAGGCGGCGGTCCAGGAACAGGCCGTCGCTGCAGGCGAGGCCGGTGTGCTTGCCCGACAGCTGCAGCAGGCGGGCGACCAGCTTGGCCACCACGGTCTTGCCGTTGGTGCCGGTAATGCCCACCACCGGGATGCGGCCGGGGTTGGTGTCGTCGGCCTCGGGGAAGAGGTGGTCGACGATGGCGCGGCCCACCGGGCGCGGCGTGCCTTCCGCCGGCTTGAGGTGCATGAGCAGGCCAGGGCCGGCGTTGACTTCCACGATGGCGCCGCGTTGCTCGGCCAGCGGGCGCGAGATGTCCTCGGCCACCAGGTCCACGCCCGCGATATCCAGGCCGACCACGCGCGCGGCCAGCGCCGCATGCGCGGCCACGCTCGGGTGCACGCGGTCGGTGACGTCGAAGGCCACGTTGCCCGTGCGTTGGATCAGCACGGTCCTGCCTTCGGGCGGGACCGAGGTGCCATCCATGTTCTGGCGCTTGAGCTCCAGGCGCGCCGCCGAGTCCAGTCGGACGCGGTTCAGCGGATGATCTTCGGTGCTGCCGCGGCGCGGGTCCGAATTGATCTGCAGTTCGATCAGTTCTTCGATGGTCGACTTGCCGTCGCCCACCACGCTGGCGGTCTCGCCCATCGCGGCGGCAACCATGCGCCCGCCGACGACCAGCAGGCGGTGTTCGTTGCCAGGGATGAAGCGCTCGACGATCACGCCGTTGCCTTCCTCGATGGCCACCGCGTAGGCAGTCGCGACTTCTTCGCGCGTCACCAGGTTGGTAAAGACGCCGCGGCCATGGTTGCCGTCATACGGCTTGACCACCACCGGCACGCCGATGTCCTCGGCGGCTTCCCAGGCGTCTTCGGGCGACTCGACCATGCGGCCCTCGGGCACCGGCACGCCGCACGATTCCAGCAGGCTCTTGGTCAGGTCCTTGTCGCGCGAAATGCTCTCGGCGATGGCGCTGGTGCGGTCGGTCTCGGCCGTCCAGATGCGGCGCTGGCGCGCGCCGTAGCCGAGCTGCACCAGGTTGCCGTCGGACAGGCGGATGGACGGGATGTCGCGGTCGTCGGCGGCATCGGCGATGCAGGCCGTGCTTGGGCCGAGGCAGTGCTCATCGACCAGGCGGCGCAGGTTGTCGACGGCAGCGGGGACGTCGAAAGGGCGATCCTCGATCGCGGCCATTATCAGGTCGCGTGCCGCGAACAGCGCGGCGCGCGTGACCTGCTCATGCCAGGCGCGGACGATCACCTTGTAGACGCCGCGGACCGGGGTCTCGCGGGCCTTGCCGAACCCGCCGGGCATGCCAGCCAGGTTCTGCAGCTCAAGCGTCACGTGTTCCAGGATGTGCCCCGGCCATGTGCCTTCCTTGAGGCGCTGCAGGAAGCCGCCGCGCTCGCCAATGCTGCAGCGATGCTCGACGAGGGTCGGCAACCACGCCGACAGCCTTTCGTAGAACCCCGGAATCGTGTTGGAGGGAAAATCCTCCAGCTCCCCGATATCGACCCACGCCTCCAGCACAGGCCGATATGTCCACATATTCGGGCCGCGCAGCGACATGACATCGAAAATCTCAATGTCCTTCTTTTTCATTGATTTAGCTTGAGGCAATGGGCGGAAACGCCCGAGAAATGGAAGCCTAACCTTTCAGTAACGTTACAGCATACGTCAGGTTGACTTCTTTGGCTGACATCCGATTGTGCAATGCATCAGGGGCACCCGCTGGTTGGCGTTATGTATACTTGCGGGCAAAATCGCGGGCCGCCAGTGTGCGGCCATTCTAAATTGTTTCAAGTTATGTCCGTTTCCGCTGGACGCTGCAAGGCGCGCCGACAATGACCCGATCCTCCCTGCCTGTCTCTCAAAGCAACGTGCCGGACGAGCCCTGGCGGGCCGAAGCCGGCGCGGCGCTTCGCCCCGGCGAGACCATCCTGGCCGGGCTGGAACTCGACCTCGACGCGAGGCTGCATTTTACCCAAGGGTGGCTGGTTGTGACGGACCGGCGTCTTCTGGCTCGCGCTCCCGGTGAAAAAAATGTGCGGGAATGGGCCATCGAGCCCGGCCTGCACCTCTCACATACCGACCACGCGGGTGTTGGCACCCTCGAACTGGGGAATGACACGGCTCGCTTCGCCTGCTGGCGCTACACGCTTGGTTACAATCCTGCCGCGCTGCGGCTGGTCGACCAGTTCGAGGCGCGCCGCGACGCGGCTGTTGCCGAAGTGCCACAGGATGCCGGCGAAGTGTTGTGCCCCACCTGCAAGGCCCCGCTGCCGCCGGGCGAGGAGCAATGCCCGCAGTGCAGCCGTGAGCTGGAAACCCCGCCGTCGACGTGGGCGCTGCTGCGCCTCTGGCGCTTTGCGCGCCCCTACCAATGGCAGTTGCTGGCGGGTTTCCTCCTGACGCTGCTGTCCACGGCGGCGACGCTGGTGCCGCCGTACCTGACCATGCCCCTGATGGACAAGGTGTTGATCCCGTTCCAGAACGGCGTGCCGATCAACTACGGCCTGGTGCGGCTGTACCTGGCCGGCCTGCTGGGCGCAGCGCTGGTGGCCTGGAGCCTGGGCTGGGCGCGCACCTACCTGCTGGCGCGCGTGTCCGAGCGGATCGGCGCGGACCTGCGCACCACTACCTACGAACACCTGCTGAAGCTGTCGCTGGAATACTTCGGCGGCAAGCGCACGGGCGACCTGATGGCGCGCATCGGCTCGGAAAGCGATCGCATCTGCGTCTTCCTGTCGCTGCATCTGCTGGATTTCGCCACCGACGTGCTGATGATCCTGATGACGGCGGCCATCCTCATCTCGATCAACCCGTGGCTGGCGCTGGTGACGCTGGTGCCGCTGCCGTTCATCGCGTGGATGATCCACCTGGTGCGCGACAGGCTGCGCCATGGCTTCGAGAAGATCGACCGGATCTGGTCGGAGATCACCAACGTGCTGGCCGACACCATTCCGGGCATCCGCGTGGTCAAGGCTTTTGCGCAGGAGAAGCGTGAAGTGGCCCGCTTCCGAGAGGCCAACAAGCACAACCTGGCCATCAACGACCGCGTGAATGCGGTGTGGTCGCTGTTCACGCCGACCGTGACGCTGCTCACTGAAATCGGCCTGCTGGTGGTGTGGGTGTTCGGTATCTGGCAGGTGTCGCACAGCGCCATCACAGTGGGTGTGCTGGTGGCTTTCTTGACCTATATCAGCCGCTTCTATACGCGGCTCGATTCGATGAGCCGCATCGTCTCGGTCACGCAAAAGGCGGCGGCCGGCGCCAAGCGCATCTTCGACATTCTCGACCACGTGTCGAGCGTGCCGGAGCCCGTGCGCCCGGCAAAGCTGGAGAAGGTAGAGGGCGCCATCGAAATGCGCGACCTCGGCTTCCGCTACGGCAACCGCGCGGTGATCCGCGGCCTGGACCTGTCGATCGCGCCGGGCGAGATGATCGGACTGGTCGGGCACAGCGGCTCGGGCAAGAGCACGCTGGTCAACCTGATCTGCCGCTTCTATGACGTGTCCGAAGGTGCGATCCGCGTCGACGGGATCGACATCCGTTCGCTGCCGGTTTCGGAGTACCGCCGCCATATCGGCCTGGTCCTGCAGGAGCCGTTCCTGTTCTTCGGCACGATCGCGGAGAACATCGCCTACGGCAAGCCTGACGCCACGCGCGAGGAGATCGTTGCGGCCGCACGCGCCGCGCATGCGCACGAATTCATCCTGAGGCTGCCGCACGGCTACGACTCGCTGGTCGGCGAACGCGGCCAGGCGCTGTCGGGTGGCGAGCGCCAGCGCATTTCGATTGCGCGCGCGCTGCTGATCAACCCGCGCATCCTGATCATGGACGAGGCGACTTCGTCGGTCGATACGCAGACCGAGAAGGAAATCCAGAAGGCACTCGATAACCTGGTGCAGGGGCGGACCACGATCGCCATCGCGCATCGTCTGTCCACGCTGCGCAAGGCCGACCGCCTGGTGGTAATGGACCGCGGCCAGATCGTCGAAGTGGGCGGTCACGATGAGTTGCTCGCACGCGAAGGTGCCTACTACAAGCTCTATCAGGCGCAAGCCCGCAACGTCGATACCGAGGACCAGCCGGCCGATGTGGAAGCCTTGCTGGGCACGGAGACCGCCAATGCTTAATGACGCCAATCTCGACGCCGACGAAATTCCCGATACCGAATTCACGCTGAGCCGCAACGCGCTCGGCAAGCTGGTGCTGACGCTTGGCGACGGCACGGCGCACGAGGGCGTGGTGCCGGTGCGCGCCTTCCCGATCGGCGCGCCCGATGATGGCATCGGCATGATGAGCACGGATGGCCGCGAGCTGGCCTGGGTGCCGCGGCTTGACGGGCTTTCGGGACCGCAGCGTGCGCTGGTGGAAGAAGAGCTGGCCGCGCGCGAATTCATGCCGGAGATCCAGCACATCGTCAGCGTTTCGACATTCGCTACGCCGAGCGAGTGGACCGTGCAGACCGACCGCGGGCAGACTACGCTGGTGTTGCGCGGCGAGGAAGATATCCGCCGCCTGGCTGGCAGCACGCTGCTGATTTCAGACAGCCACGGCATCCACTACCTGATCCGCGACCTGATGGCGCTGGATCGCCACAGCCGCAAGATACTCGACCGCTTCCTCTGAACTTTGCGCTGATGGCGGTGCGGGGCTGCTGCGTCAGTGCAGCAGTTCCTCGCCGTCTTCGTCGTCGTACTGGTCGTCGTGCATCAGCGGGGTATCCGCGACCATGTCGAATACCGTTGAGTGGTAGTGAAGGCTGAACCAGTCGCGGAACATGGCCAGCGACAATTTTTCTGGCCACAGCGACTCGTCAAACCACTCGGCGAGCATGAATTCGAAGAAATTGCGCCAGCGTTTTTCCACCCAGTGCCGGGCACTGTCGGTGGTGTCCGCGAGTTCCTCCGGCAGCAGGAAAACGCTCTGGTCTTCCCGCACGTGTTCGAGCGTCAGGTTGGGCACGGGCTCCGGGTCGACAGCCCGGATCCAGTCCAGGAACGGCTGCTCCGGAACGATCGCGACCAGCGCGCGGTTGATGGTGAAGCGGGGATAGTCGGACATGGCAACGCTACAGGGCAGACTGCAGGACGGTATTGTAGACGCCAATGCGGCGTGGGCGGACAGCTTGTCTTCTCGCCATCCGGCCAAGAAAAAACCCAGCCTGGCACAGGCTGGGTTTCGGAAATACTGGTGGAGCCGGCGGGAATCGAACCCGCGTCCGCAAGCCCTCCACAGAGAGTTCTACATACTTAGTTCTGTCATTTGATTTAACCGTACCATCGCGGACGAACACGCTCTGTTACGGCGAGTCACTTGGTTTTCGTCCCCGCAGTCGTGACACCGACGGGGCTTATCTGACGTAAATGACCTCGCTGGTTCTTGCGAACCCTAGCCCGTCAGCGAGCCAGTGCGAGGACGGCGGCCCTTAGGCTGCCAGTGCGTAACGTTCGTCGTTAGCAGTTATTGCATTCCCATTGATTAACGAGGTGACGGGTCCTCGGTATGCCCTCCACTGCTTCGCAACCCACGTCGAAACCAGGTCGGCCCCAGTGATAAGAAAACGGATTGTACCCGGTTTGGACGGATGCTGCCGCGCCGGGTTCCGTTTTTGCTGCGATCAGGCCGGCATGAGCAGCGGAATCAACTCGGCGGGATGCCGCACCAGGTAGTCGGCGCCCCAGCTTTCCGGCGGTTCGCCTTCGCCACAGTACCCATACGCGGCGGTGATGGTGACCATGCCGGCTGCCTTGCCGGCCTGGATATCGCGCAAGTCGTCGCCCACATAGACGCATCGCTGCGGTGCCACGCCGCTCACTTCGGCGGCGTGCAACAGTGGCGCGGGATGAGGCTTCGCGTAGGGCGTCGTGTCGCCGCTGACCACGGCAGAGGCCCTCGGCGCGAGCCCGATGGCGGCCACGAGGGGAACGGTGAATCTCGCGATCTTGTTGGTGACGATGCCCCAGCGGATGCCGGCGGCCTCCAGCGAGGCCAACACCTCGGCCATGCCGTCGAACAGACGTGTATGGACGGCAATGTCGGCTTCGTAATAATCGAGGAACAGGTCGCGCAGGGCAGGGAAGTCAGGGTCGTCGGGCTGCTTGCCGAACGCTGCACCGAGCAGTCCGCGGGCACCATGCGAGGCGACCGGCCGCAACTTCTCGTACGCGACAGGGGGACGTCCTTGCTCGACCACCAGGCGATTGGCCGCAGCGGCCAGGTCGGGGGCGGTATCGGCCAGCGTGCCATCCAGATCGAAAAATACGGCGTCAATCCCGGTCATTACGCGCTCACCCGGCAGAAGGCCATCATGTAGTTCACGTCCGTATCATGGCCCAGCGAATAAATCTCCGAGAGCGGGTTGTAAGTCATGCCGCGTACCTCGAGCAGATCCAGTCCGGCATTGCGCGCAAATCGAGCGAGTTCGGATGGCGTAATGAATTTTTCATAATCATGGGTGCCGCGCGGCAGCATCTGAAGGATGTATTCGGCGCCCACGATAGCCATCAGGTAGGCCTTCAGATTGCGATTGATCGTGGACACGAAGACATAACCGCCTGGACGCACCAGCGTTGTACACGCCTGGATGATGGAGGCCGGGTCCGGCACGTGTTCCAGCATCTCCATGCAAGTCACGACATCTACGCTGCCCGGTTCGCGGGCGGCGAGCGCTTCGGCGGCGATCTCCTCGTAGGTAATGGCAACGCCGGACTCCAGGCTATGCAGGTCTGCGACGCGCAGGGCTTTGCTTGACAGGTCAATGCCGCGGACCTGGGCGCCGAGCCGCGCCATGCTTTCCGAGAGGATGCCTCCGCCGCAGCCAATATCGACCACCTTCTTGCCGGCCAGTCCGGCGATCCCGTCGATCCAGTTCAGTCGCAGCGGGTTGAGGTCGTGCAGCGGCTTGAATTCGCTGTTGGGATCCCACCAGCGATGGGCCAGTTCGCTGAATTTGTCGATTTCCTTGGGGTCGGCATTCCGGCCGGCGGTATTGCCGGCGGAGGGCGGCAGGATGTGCGTAGGCGACGTCATGGTATGCGGTGCTGGCCCGGCGCCATGTGCGCGAGCCGGCAGATAGGAGGGAGTCTGGCCAACTGTACCAAAAAAAAAGCCCAGCTTGCGCTGGGCTTTTCTGTATCGGAAAAGATCCGATTAACGTGCGCTGCGGGTGCCGACCACTTCGACTTCCACGCGACGGTTCGGCTGCTGGCAGGCGATCTGGGCCTTGCGAGCGCCCTTGCACGACTTCGGATCGACCTTCAGCTGGCGCTTGCCCTTGCCTTCGGTGTACACGCGGTTGGCTTCAACGCCCTTGCTCACCAGGTAAGCCTTGACCGATTCAGCACGACGGATCGACAGGCGATCGTTGTACTTGTCCGAACCGAACGAGTCGGTGTGGCCAACGGCGATGATGACTTCCAGGGTAATGCCTTGCAGCTTCGAGACCAGGTCGTCCAGCTTGGCCTTGCCTTCCGGCTTCAGGACAGCCTTGTCGAAGTCGAACAGGGTGTCAGCAGCGAAAGTGACCTTCTCGCTGGAAACAACCGGAGGAGCAACCGGTGCCGGTGCCGGTGCCGGTGCTGCGGCCGGGGCCAGGGCGCCGTCGCACAGGGCATTGGCGGTAGCCGGGGTCCAGGAGCTGTCGCGCCAGCAGAGCTCGTTCGTGCCATTCTTCCACACGTACTCGCTCGTACCGTTGCCCCAGTTGTCATTCACGGCCTTCTTTTCATAGGGGACGGACTGGGCTTGAGCGGATGCAGCCATTACTGCGGTAGCTGCAACGAGCGCGAGCTTGGCAAATTTTTTCATATTTCTCCTCTCAGGATGAGATCACCGCAGGGTTACTGCGAGCAAATGGACGAAAACAAGTCATACATTCTTCGGAGTATAACATTCTCGATGTGGTGTATGCTCCACTTCGAACAACGTCTGGCTCTTCGCTGGGGAATTGTGCCACAAGGGTCGTTTCCTAAGAAGTAAATATATTCGATTCCATCAACGGGTTTTGACCCCTGTGGTGTTTGTGCAACATGGCTCTTGAGCTACCCGCAAAGCCTTGTGGCATCAGGCTTTGCGGGTTTCGATCCAAGCCCGGTGGAGGGCTGAACAGGGGCGGGGGAGGGGGGCGGAGGCGGGTCCGCGCGCATGTTAGAATGGCACGTTGGCCTGCCGCCGGATGCCTCGCGCATAGGGGCGGAAAACATCGGCCTCCTTTCGCTTAAACCCGCCGCATAAACCACGCCGCAATGGATCCATTCGCAAAAGAAACCCTTCCGGTCTCCCTCGAAGAGGAAATGCGCCGCTCGTATCTGGATTACGCAATGAGCGTGATCGTGGGCCGGGCGCTTCCCGATGTACGAGATGGCTTGAAGCCGGTTCACAGGCGCGTGCTCTATGCGATGCATGAGCTCAACAACGACTGGAACCGGGCGTACAAGAAATCGGCCCGTATCGTCGGCGATGTGATTGGTAAGTACCATCCGCACGGCGACACGGCTGTATACGACACGATCGTCCGCATGGCGCAGAATTTCTCGCTGCGCTACATGCTGGTCGATGGCCAGGGGAATTTCGGCTCGGTGGATGGGGATAACGCGGCTGCCATGCGTTATACCGAAATCCGCCTCTCGAAAATCGCCCACGAGATGCTCCACGATATCGACAAGGAAACTGTCGATTTCGATCCTAACTATGACGGTTCGGAAAAAGAGCCGGCTATTCTCCCGGCTCGAATTCCGAATCTGCTTATCAATGGTTCGTCGGGTATTGCGGTCGGCATGGCCACCAATATCCCGCCACATAACCTGAATGAAATTGTCGACGGCTGTCTTCACCTGCTGCGTAATCCGCAGGCGACGATCGACGAACTGATTGAATTGATTCCCGCGCCCGATTTCCCGACCGCCGGCATTATCTACGGCATCCAGGGCGTGCGCGAGGGTTATCGCACCGGACGTGGCCGTGTCGTCATGCGTGCCCGCACGCACTTTGAGGATATCGACCGCGGCCAGCGCCAGGCCATCATCGTCGACGAACTGCCGTACCAGGTGAACAAGCGCACGCTGCTCGAGCGTATCGCCGAACTGGTCACCGACAAGAAGGTCGAGGGCATCTCGGACATCCGCGACGAGTCGGACAAGTCCGGCATGCGCGTGGTGATCGAACTCAAGCGCAATGAAGTGCCTGAGGTCGTCCTCAACAACCTATATAAGAACACCCAGCTCCAGGACACCTTCGGCATGAACATGGTGGCCCTGGTTGACCGCCAGCCGCGCCTGCTCAACCTGAAGCAGATGCTGGAGTACTTCCTGCAGCACCGCCGCGAAGTGGTGACCCGCCGCACGGTGTTCGAACTGCGCAAGGCGCGCGAGCGCGGCCATGTGCTGGAAGGCCTGGCCGTGGCG
This sequence comes from Cupriavidus sp. C2SS-8b, assembly GCF_057073745.1. Classification (NCBI taxonomy): domain Bacteria; kingdom Pseudomonadati; phylum Pseudomonadota; class Betaproteobacteria; order Burkholderiales; family Burkholderiaceae; genus Cupriavidus; species Cupriavidus sp. C2SS-8b. Next base: position 2,554,506 of record NZ_CP172716.1, on the reverse strand, counting down.
CTGGCCAATATCGACGAGTTCATCGCCATCATCAAGGCGGCGCCGACGCCGCCGATCGCGAAGCAGGAACTGATGACGAAGTCGTGGGACTCGGGCCTCGTTCGCGAGATGCTGTCGCGCGCCGAATCCGACACCCCGGGCGGTCGCGCATCCTATCGACCGGATGGCCTGCCGGCCGTGTTTGGCATGCAGTCCGACGGACTGTACCGGCTTTCGGACTCGCAGGCGCAGGAAATTCTGCAGATGCGCCTGCAACGCCTCACGGGCCTGGAGCAAGACAAAATCGTCCAGGAATATCGCGAAGTGATGGCGATCATCGCCGATCTGCTCGATATCCTGGCTCGTCCGGAACGCATCACCACCATCATCTCCGACGAGCTGACCGCTATCCGCGCGGAATTCGGTGACGATCGCCGTTCGCAAATCGAGCTGAACGCGACCGAGCTGGATACCGAGGACCTGATCACCCCGCAGGACATGGTGGTCACGCTGTCCCACAGTGGCTATATGAAGAGCCAGCCGATTTCCGAGTACCGCGCCCAGAAGCGCGGTGGTCGCGGCAAGCTGGCGACGGCCACCAAGGAAGACGACTGGATCGACACGTTATTCGTGGCCAATACTCACGACTATATCCTGTGCTTCTCGAACCGCGGCCGCCTGTACTGGCTGAAGGTCTACGAAGTGCCGCAAGGCTCGCGTAATTCGCGTGGTCGGCCGATCGTCAATATGTTCCCGCTGTCGGATGGTGAGAAGATCAACGTCATTCTGCCGGTGCGCCAGTTCGACGCCGAGCACTTCATCTTCATGGCGACTGCCCGCGGCACCGTCAAGAAGACGGCGCTGACGGAGTTCTCCAACCCGCGCAAGGCCGGCATCATTGCCGTCGACCTCGATGAGGGTGACTACCTAATCGGTGCCGCGGTCACGGATGGCCAGCACGACGTGATGCTATTCTCGGATGCCGGCAAGGCCGTGCGCTTCGACGAGAACGATGTGCGTCCGATGGGTCGCCAGGCCCGTGGCGTGCGAGGCATGAATCTTGACGAAAGCCAGACGGTCATCGCCATGCTGGTGGCGCCGGCCGAAACGGCCGAGGGCGTCGATATGGCCGAACTGGCCGAGGCCAACGCGCCGGGCAGCGTGCTGACCGCCACGGAGAACGGCTACGGCAAGCGTACCCCGATCACTGAGTACACTCGACACGGGCGCGGCACCAAGGGCATGATTGCGATCCAGACGAGCGAGCGCAATGGCCGTGTGGTGGCTGCTGCACTGGTTTCGCCGGAAGACGAGATCATGCTGATCACCACCGGCGGGGTGTTGATCCGCACGCGCGTGGCGGAAATCCGCGAGATGGGCCGTGCCACGCAGGGCGTTACGCTGATCAACGTGGACGAAGGCACCAAATTGTCGGGACTTCAGCGCATCGTGGAAAGCGATGCCGATACCGGCGCCGGCTCGGAAGAGGCGGAAGAAGCCGATGGCCCCACGGACGCCGACGCCAATTCGTAAGTTGTTGCAACAATAGGACACCGGCCGGAACTCGCCAGATGGCGGGCCGGACTAAAACGGACATATTTTCCAGGGAGTCACAATGCTCAAAACCTACCGACGTATCGCTGTTCTGGCTGCTTTTGTTCCTACGTTCATGGTGGCGCAACATGCCCACGCCCAGGACGCGGACAAGACCGCAGCCATCAAGGAACTGCTTTCCGTCATGCAGGCTGACCAGGCTGTGAAGGGCCAGGCTGACAACTGGCAGCAAGGCGCCAAGCAGGAAGCTCCGCTGGTGCTGGAGCAGGTGCTGGTCGAGAACAAGACGCTGAGCGACAAGCAGAAGCAAGCCGCTGTCGAGAAGCTGAAGAAGAACGGTGCCGTACAGCGCATGGTCGACGGCGCCGGCACGGCGTTCAACACCGACGGCTTCCGCAAGGATGCGATCCAGGCGCACTATGACGCCTTCGGCAAGTACTACAGCACGCAGGAAATCAAGGACCTGACCACGTTCCTGAAGTCGCCGACCGGCCAGAAGTTCATGACGAACCAGGGCAAGGCGACCCAGGAGATCTGGGGTTCGATGATGCAGAAGTACGGTCCGCAAGTCGGCAAGTCGATGCGCGACGCCGCCGAAAAGGAAATCTCGGCTGCCGCGAAGTAATCGCCGGCCGGGCAGGGCGCTGGTCCCGCGCCCGCCCCGCATCGCCCTACGGGATGCGGGTTTGAGGGATAATGGCTGCTTGGGTTACACCGGCAGCCATTTTTCTTTTCCAGTCCATGAACGATCCACAAACTCCCGCTCTCGCTGGCTTGCAGCGCGCCTTGGCCGAACGTGTCTTCAACTTCTCGCCGGGCCCGGCAGCCCTGCCTGCCGAAGTGCTGCAACAGGCCGCCGAGGAAATGCTGTCATGGCATGGGACGGGCGTGTCGGTCATGGAAATGAGCCATCGCAGCAAGGAGTTCGAGGGCATTCTGGCCGAGGCCCTGGCGGATCTGCGCGAACTTCTGCACATTCCCAAGAACTTCCGCATCCTGTTCCTGCAAGGCGGCGCGATCGGCGAGAACGCGATCGTGCCGCTGAACCTGATGCGCCTGCGCAATGCGGAGCAACCCAAGGCGGATTTCGTGCTGACCGGCGCGTGGTCGGTCAAGACCGAGCAAGAGACCCGGCGCTATGGCGAAGTCAATATCGCCGCATCGAGCGCGGACCGAAAGTTCACCAATATCCCCGCAGTAGCCGACTGGAAGCTGTCGGACGACGCGGCCTACGTGCACCTCTGCACCAATGAAACCATCGGTGGCGTGGAGTTCCACGACATTCCGGATATCGGGCAGGGCAAGGGCCGCGTCGTGGTCGCGGACGCGTCGAGCCATATCCTCTCGCGTCCGGTGGACTGGTCGCGCGTGCAGGTCATGTATGGCGGCGCGCAGAAGAACATCGGCCCCGCGGGCGTGACGATCGTGATCGTGCGTGAGGATCTGCTGGGCCACGCTCACCCGTTGTGCCCGTCGGCGTTCAACTGGCGCGTGGTGGCGGAGCATGACTCCATGTACAACACGCCGCCGACTTATGCGATCTACATTGCGGGCCTGGTGTTCAAGTGGCTGAAGCGCCAGGGCGGCGTGCCGGCGATCGAACAGCGTAATATCGCCAAGGCCAAGGCGCTGTATGACTTCCTCGACCAGAGCGATTTCTATCGCAACGACATCGATCCTCACTGCCGTTCGCGCATGAACGTGCCGTTCCTCCTCGCTGACGAGACCCGCAACGAGGCGTTCCTGCAGCAGGCCCGCGCCAACGGCCTGCTGCAGCTCAAGGGCCACAAGTCCGTGGGCGGCATGCGCGCCAGCATTTATAACGCCATGCCGATCGAAGGCGTCTATGCCCTGATCGATTTCATGCGCGAGTTCGAACGCGCCGCTGCCTGACGGCGCCGCGTCGGCCGGCCGCGTGCCATCGGTGCGCGGCGTTGTTTCATTCTCAGGCCCTCCTGCGCGGAGCGGCCCAACGGGTTTCTGCAAATGACAAGCGAAGACAAAAACACCGCGCGCGAAGAGACGCCGCAGAGCGGTGCTTCCCCGAGCGAGGCGGAGCGCGCGCTCGGTGCTGAACTGGCCCCCCTGCGCGAGCAGATCGACACCGTGGACCGCGAACTGCTGGCCATGCTGAACCGGCGCGCGCAGCTGGCGCTGGACGTCGGCGAAGTGAAAAAAAAGTACGGCGCGCCGGTGTTCCGCCCGGAGCGCGAACTGCAGGTCGTGCGCAAGGTGCAGGCCGCCAATCCCGGGCCGCTGCTGGGCGAGAGTGTCGCGTCGATCTGGCGCGAGGTGATGTCGGCTTGCCGCGGGCTGGAAAAGCCGCTGGAAATTGCCTTCCTGGGCCCGGCCGGTACGTTCTCCGAGCAAGCGCTCTATGCCCACTTCGGCCATGAAGTGTCTGGCGTGCCGTGTCCGAGCATCGACGAGGTATTCCGCGCGGTGGAGGCGGGGACCGTCGAGTACGGCGTGGTTCCGGTCGAGAACTCCACCGAAGGCGCGGTGTCGCGCACGCTGGACCTGTTCCTGCAGACTTCGCTGAAGATCAGCGGCGAGATCGCGCTGAAGGTGCACCACAACCTGATGGCGTCTTCGCCCGACATGAAGGGCGTCAAGGTCGTGCGCGCGCATGCGCAGGCGCTGGCGCAGTGCCAGCACTGGCTGACCGCGAACTATCCGCATCTGGAACGCCAGGCCGTCTCGAGCAATGCCGAGGCCGCGCGCATGGCGAGCGAAGATCCGACGGTCGCGGCCATTGCCGGTGAAACGGCGGCCAACCGCTATCACCTCCATGTCATCCGCCCCCATATCCAGGACGATCCGCATAACCGCACCCGCTTTGCAGTGATCGGCCGCTACGAGACCGAGCCGTCGGGCAGCGACCAGACCTCGATGATCCTGTCGGTGCCCAACAAGGCCGGCGCGGTCTACCAGCTGCTTGCGCCGCTGGCGGAGAACGGCGTGTCGATGTGCCGTTTCGAGTCGCGTCCGGCGCGCAGTGGCGCCTGGGAGTACTACTTCTACGTCGATGTCGAAGGTCACCAGCATGAACCGGCGGTCGCACGCGCGATCGAGACGCTGCGGCGCAATGCCGCCTACCTGAAAGTGCTGGGGTCGTACCCGTCCAGCAAGTAAGCGCGGCAAGGAGACAAGATGGCAGAGCAAGGCAATCAAGGCAGCAAGTTGCCGTTTGGCCCGGATTACGTCAGGGCAATCTCGCCCTACGTGGCGGGCAAGCCGATTTCCGAGGTGGCGCGCGAGTTCGGGCTGAACGAGGCCAGCATCGTCAAGCTGGCCTCGAACGAGAATCCGCTAGGCATGCCGGAATCCGCAAGGCACGCGGTGGCCGCGGCGGTGGCCGAGCTTGGGCGCTATCCCGACTCGAACGGCTTCGAGCTTAAGGCAGCGCTTTCCGCGAAGCTCGGCGTGCCGCAGGACTGGATCACGCTGGGCAATGGCAGCAACGACATCCTTGAGCTGGCCGCGCACGCGCTGGTCACGCCGGGACAGTCGGTGGTGTATGCCGAGTACTCGTTTGCAGTCTATGCGCTGGCGACCCAGGAAATCGGCGCGCGTGCGATCGTGGTGAAGGCGCTCGACTATGGCCATGATCTCGATGCCATGGCAGCGGCAATCACTGCCGATACCCGCCTTGTGTTCGTCGCCAACCCGAACAATCCGACCGGAACGTTCGCGCCTGCAGCGGCACTGGAAGCATTCCTGGCCAAGGTGCCGGCCCATGTGGCAGTGGTGCTGGACGAGGCGTACAACGAATACCTCGACGATGACCAGCAATATGACTCGGTGGCGTGGGTGCGCCGCTATCCAAACCTGCTGGTGTCACGCACGTTCTCGAAGGCATACGGACTGGCCGGCCTGCGCATCGGTTATGCGGTAGCGCAGCCCGAGCTGACGGATCTGCTGAACCGCATCCGCCAGCCGTTCAACGTCAACAGCGTGGCGCAGGCCGCGGCGGTTGCGGCGCTGGGCGACACCGCATTCCTGCAGCGCAGCGCCGAGCTGAACCGTGCCGGCAAGGCCCAGCTTGTCGACGCTTTTGCGCGCCTGGGGCTTGAGTTTGTCGCTTCATCCGGCAACTTCGTGCTGGTACGCGTGGGCGATGACGATGACGCCGGCGCGCGTGTCAATCTGGCATTGCTCAGGCAGGGCGTGATTGTCCGTCCCGTGGGCAACTACGGTTTGCCGCGCTGGCTGCGTGTCACGATCGGCTTGCCTGATGAGAACGCTGCATTGATCGCGGCGCTGGAGCGCGCGCTGAAGTAAGCTGCGCGACGACATGCATCCCTGTTTTCGCTATTTTCAAATTCGCTGTATTGCCCGCCCCCGAGGGCTGAGATTGTGAGCGCTCTGCATTTTTCCCGTGTTGTGATTGTTGGTGTCGGCCTGATTGGCGGTTCGCTCGCGCTTGCGCTCAAGCGCGCCGGTGTGGTCGGCACGGTAGTGGGCGTGGGTCGTTCGCCAGCCTCGCTGCAGAAGGCGCTGGACCTCGGTGTCATCGACGAAGCTGCATCGCTGGAAGACGCAGCACGCGATGCCAGCCTGATCGTGCTGTGCGCGCCGGTGGCGCAGAATTTTGCGCTGCTGCACGCGCTGGAGCCGCACCTGCAGCCGGGCACCATCGTGACCGATGCGGGCAGCACCAAGTCCGATGTGATCATGGCGGCCAAGACGGCGCTTGGCGACAAGGCGGCACAGTTTGTCCCGGCGCATCCGATTGCGGGTCGCGAGCTCAATGGTGTGGAAGCCGCGCTCGCCGACCTCTATGTCGGCAAGAAAACCGTGGTATGCCCGCTGCAGGAAAACGCGAGAGCCGATGTCGCTGCGGTGCGAGCGATGTGGGAAAGCGCCGGTGCCGAGTGCCACATCATGTCGGCGGTGCAGCACGACGCAGTCTTTGCCGCCGTCAGCCATTTGCCACACGTGCTGTCGTACGCGCTGGTCGCGCAGGTAGGCAATGCCGAGGACGCTGCGCTCAAGCTCGCGTTCGCCGGTGGCGGCTTCCGCGACTTCACGCGCATTGCCGCGTCGTCACCGGAAATGTGGCGCGATATCTGCGTGGCCAATCGCGAGGCACTGCTGCGCGAGCTGAATACCTACCAGTCGGTGCTGACGCATCTGAGGTCGCAGATCGAGAAGGGCGACGGCGCGGCGCTGGAGCGCATTTTTGCGCGCGCTAGCAAGACTCGCCTGCAATGGGGCGCGGACCGCGAGGCCGCGGCCAACACTGAACCCTGAATCGGCGCAGCCGTGATGCGCGCCCTAGTGTGAAGACCATGGAACACCTGACGATTGGCCCTCTTACCCGCGCCGCGGGCACCGTCCGTCTGCCGGGCTCGAAGAGCATTTCCAACCGGGTGCTGCTGCTGGCAGCGCTGGCAAGCGGCGAGACACGCGTGCGCGACCTGCTCGACTCGGACGACACCCGCGTCATGCTTCAGGCGCTGAAGACGCTCGGCGTCGCGTGGCGCCAGGAAGGCAACGACTATATCGTCACCGGCTCGGGCGGCAATTTTCCCGTCAAGGCGGCGGAGCTGTTCATGGGCAATGCCGGCACCGCGATTCGTCCGCTGACCGCTGCGCTCGCGCTGCAGGGTGGCGACTACAAGCTGTCGGGCGTACCGCGCATGCACGAGCGGCCTATCGGTGATCTCGTCGACGGCCTGCGCCAGGTTGGCGCGGACATCGGCTACCTCGGCAATGACGGCTTTCCTCCCTTGCATATCCGCGCCGCGCAGATCCGCATCGATGCGCCGATCCGCGTGCGCGGCGATGTGTCGAGCCAGTTCCTGACCGCCTTGCTGATGACCTTGCCCATGGCCCAGGCAGCCAGTGGCAGGATCGAGATCGAAGTGGTCGGCGAACTGATCTCCAAGCCGTATATCGAGATCACGCTGAACCTGCTCTCGCGTTTTGGCATCGAGGTGGAGCGGCAAGGCTGGGAGCGCTTCATCGTTCCCGCCGGTGCGGTGTACCGGTCGCCGGGAGAGATCTTTGTCGAGGGCGATGCGTCCTCCGCGTCCTATTTTCTTGCGGCCGGCGCAATTGGCGGCGGCCCCGTGCGGGTGGAGGGCGTGGGCATGGCGAGCATCCAGGGCGATGTGCGCTTTGCCGAGGCGCTGAACCGGATGGGCGCCAACGTCATGGCGGGCGATAACTGGATCGAGGTGCGCGGCACCGAACGCGACGACGGACGCCTGAACGGCATCGAGCTGGACTGCAACCATATTCCCGACGCCGCCATGACGCTGGCGGTGGCTGCGCTGTTTGCCGAAGGCACGACAACGCTCACCAATATCGCCAGCTGGCGGGTCAAGGAAACCGATCGCATCACGGCCATGGCGACGGAGTTGCGCAAGCTCGGTGCGCAGGTCGAGGAGGGCGCGGATTACCTGAAGGTGGTACCGCCCGCACAGTGGCAGACCCCGGCCGATGGCATTGGCACCTATGATGACCATCGCATGGCCATGTGTTTCTCGCTGGCCGCATTCGGCCCGCTGCCGGTCCGGATCAACGACCCGGGCTGCGTGGCCAAGACGTTCCCGGACTATTTCACGGTATTCGGCGGCATCACGCGCTAAGCGCCGTGGTGCCCGTTTGCGCCGGTTCGTGCCGGCGCTCCCGTCGTTCCCAGTAGCGGTCGAAGAAGTAGTGCGCCACAGTATTGATGGCAGGCTCGATAAAGGTAACCGCACCACTGACGGCCAGGCTGCCCGTCAGCGTGTAGGTCACGCTGAAGGCGATGCCGAGGTGCATGATGCCGAACGTCAGGGTCTTGGCCATGGTAGATTGCCTCGCGCATGAAGAGGGAATAACCGGAACGAGCGGGGCGCTGCGTCCTGGTAGGATGAATCAAATGATAACGATTCTCAATTGATTTTCAAATCGAAGTTTTCTGTCGGCATCATCAGCAATGACTATCGTTCACGTCATCACCATTGACGGTCCAACCGCCTCCGGCAAAGGCACTGTGGCGCACAAGGTGGCCGATGCGGTCGGTTACCACCTGCTCGACAGCGGCGCGTTGTACCGCCTGGTGGCGCTTGCCAGTGACCGCGAGGGCGTGGACATCGGTGATGTCGAGGCCCTTGCAAGAACCGCCTCCCGCCTCGATGTGAAGTTCGGCCCGGACCGTGTCTGGCTGTCCGGCGAGGAGGTAAGCCTGGCGATCCGTGCCGAGGCGATCGGGAACCGGGCCTCGGCCCTGGCTGTGCACCAGCCGGTACGCGACGCGCTGACCAAGCTGCAGCGCGATTTCCGCAAGCTGCCGGGGCTGGTTGCCGACGGGCGCGATATGGGCACGGTGATCTTCCCCGATGCCCAGCTCAAGGTATTCCTGACGGCAAGTGTTGAGGCGCGCGCTCGCAGGCGCTATAAACAATTGATTGATAAGGGAATTTCTGCTAATATCGAAGACCTTTTGCGTGACCTGGAGTCGCGCGACGCGCGGGATCGAAACCGTGCCGCCGCGCCGCTGCGTCCCGCCGAGGATGCGAACCTGCTCGATACCTCCGACATGACGGTGGATCAGGCAGTGGCGCAGGTGCTGGAGTGGTTCGCCGCTGTGCGCAAACACTGACTTTCGTCAGGCGTACCCAAGCGATGGACGCTACCTGCACCATGGTGCCGGCCCCCATGTGGGAGTGGCCGGCAGTGTTCAACTTGACCCCGCTGCACATGGCAGACTGAGCACGATCGTCGTGCCGGCCGGTGTACCGCGGATTGCTACTTACGTTTATGTCCGACCTGCAAACTAACGAATCCTTTGCCGCACTGTTCGAGGAATCGATCGCCCGCTCCAATATGAAGGCTGGCGAAGTGATCTCCGCTGAAGTCGTGCGCATCGACCACAACTTCGTGGTCGTCAACGCCGGCCTCAAGTCCGAGGCATTTGTGCCGGTGGAGGAGTTCCTGAACGACCAGGGCGAACTCGAAGTGCAGGCCGGCGACTACGTCTCCGTGGCCATCGATGCACTCGAGAACGGCTATGGCGACACCATCCTGTCCCGCGACAAGGCCAAGCGCCTGGCATCGTGGCTGAACCTCGAGAAGGCGCTGGAAGACGGCGAGATCATCTCGGGTACCGTGACCGGCAAGGTCAAGGGCGGCCTGACGGTCATGGTCAACGGCATCCGCGCGTTCCTGCCGGGCTCGCTGGTTGACGTGCGCCCGATCAAGGACACCACCCCGTACGAAGGCAAGACCCTGGAATTCAAGGTCATCAAGCTGGACCGCAAGCGCAACAACGTTGTGCTGTCGCGCCGTGCCGTGGTTGAAGCCACGCTGGGCGAAGAGCGCCAGAAGCTGATGGAAACCCTGAAGGAAGGCGCCATCGTCAACGGTATCGTCAAGAACATCACCGACTACGGCGCGTTCGTTGACCTGGGCGGCATCGACGGCCTGCTGCACATCACCGACCTGGCCTGGCGCCGTGTCCGCCACCCGAGCGAAGTGCTGTCGGTTGGCCAGGAAATCACCGCCAAGATCCTCAAGTTCGACCAGGAAAAGAACCGCGTTTCGCTGGGCGTGAAGCAGCTGGGCGAAGATCCGTGGGTGGGCATCTCGCGCCGCTACCCGCAAGGCACCCGCCTGTTCGGCAAGGTCACCAACCTGACCGACTACGGCGCGTTCGTCGAGATCGAAGCCGGCATCGAAGGCCTGGTGCACGTGTCCGAAATGGACTGGACCAACAAGAACGTGGCGCCGTCGAAGGTTGTCCAGCTGGGCGACGAAGTGGAAGTCATGGTCCTGGATATCGACGAAGACAAGCGTCGTATCAGCCTGGGCATGAAGCAGTGCAAGGCCAATCCGTGGGACGATTTCGCGCGCAACCAGAAGAAGGGTGACAAGCTGTCGGGCCAGATCAAGTCGATCACCGACTTCGGCGTGTTCATCGGCCTGCCTGGCGGCATCGACGGCCTGGTGCACCTGTCCGACCTGTCCTGGCAAGAAACCGGCGAAGAAGCCGTGCGTAAGTACAAGAAGGGCGACGAAGTGGAAGCCGTGGTTCTGGGCATCGACGTCGACAAGGAACGCATCTCGCTGGGCATCAAGCAGCTGTCGGGCGATCCGTTCAACAACTTCATCTCGGCCAACGACAAGGGCTCGCTGGTGACCGGCACCATCAAGGCTGTCGATCCGAAGGGCGCCGTGGTTCAGCTGGCTGACGACGTGGAAGGCTACCTGCGTGCATCGGAAATCTCCGCTGACCGCGTGGAAGACGCCCGCAACGTGCTGAAGGAAGGCGAGCAGATCACTGCCCTGGTTGTGAACGTCGACCGCAAGTCGCGCAACATCAACCTGTCGATCAAGGCCAAGGACAACGTCGAGCAGCAGGAAGCCATGCAGAAGTTCCAGGCCGACACCAGCACCGCTGGTACGACCAACCTGGGCGCACTGCTGAAGGCCAAGCTCGGCCAGGACAACCAGTAATCGCAGGCCCTGACGCCCGCGCGAACGCCAATGACCAAGTCGGAGCTCGTCGAAAAACTGGCTGCCCGTTTCCCGCAGTTGCTGCTGCGGGATGCGGACATCTCGGTAAAAACGATACTCGACGCGATGTCCGATGCGCTGGCCGATGGCCATCGCATCGAGATCCGCGGATTCGGCAGTTTTGGTCTGAACCGGCGTCCGCCGCGCGTTGGGCGCAATCCCAAGTCCGGCGAGCGAGTGCTGGTGCCCGAAAAACGGGTGCCGCACTTCAAGGCGGGCAAGGAGTTGCGCGAACGGGTGGACCGCAGCCTGACGCCGCCTTCGGGTGGCGCAAGCAACGGACACCTGACCGGTTCGCCGTCCGGCAAGGGGCCCCAGGGAACCACGCCGGCTGGTTCGACGGTGGTGCATGACGGAAGCGGGCTGAATCTGGCTCGTTCCTGACCGCCTCCGAAGGCCGGCACTGTGTTGTCGTGAAAGAAAAAAGCGCTCCACCCGGGGCGCTTTTTTTGTTCAAGGCATCCCCCGGTGGCGTGCCGTTTTCGATTGCGCGAAGTGATTCCGCTACAATGCCGGGGTCTGCCGCACGCAGGGATGCGCCTGTGCGCTCCCGCAACGCCACGCCTGCCACTACCGCATGAAACTCGTCGCCTGGATTATCCGCATCGTCCTGTTTGCGCTGCTGTTCGTGCTGGCGCTGCGCAATACCGCGGACGTTTCGCTGCAGCTTTTCTTTGACGCCGTCTGGCGCGCACCACTGATCCTGATCCTCTTCGTGGCCTTCGTCCTGGGTGCGGTTGCCGCCCTGGCCGCGATTGCACCAGGCCTGATGCGCCAGCGCATGGAGGTGGCGCGGTTGCGCCGCGCGCTCGGGGATGCCTGCCGCCAGCCGCCATCTGTCGATACCGAACGTGACGGCAAGAGCGCTCCTTACAACGTAGTTGGCCCGAAAGTCTGATCCATGATGTTTGAAACCTGGTGGCTGCTGGTGCTGCCACTTGTCTTTGGCCTGGGATGGATGGCGGCACGCCTCGATGTGCGCCAGCTCATCAGCGAGCAGGGTGCCTTGCCGCGCTCGTATTTCAAGGGCCTGAATTTCCTGCTCAACGAACAACCGGACCAGGCCATCGATGCCTTCATCGAAGTGGCCAGGCTCGATCCCGAGACGACCGAGCTCCACTTCGCGCTGGGCGCACTGTTCCGGCGTCGCGGCGAAACCGAGCGTGCCATTCGGGTCCACCAGAACCTGGCCACGCGTCCGGACCTGCCCGAACCCGAACGCGAGCATGCGCTGTATGAACTGGGGCAGGATTTCCTGCGCGCCGGGCTGCTCGACCGGGCCGAAGAATCATTGCGCCGGCTGATGTCCGGCCCGTATGCGGCCGCGGCCAAGCGCGTGCTGCTCGAGCTCTACGAAGTGGAGAAGGAGTGGCAGAAGGCCATCGACGCCGCGCGCGAGCTGCAGTCGCTCGAGAAGACCGACTATCGCTTGCAGATCGCCCAGTTCTGCTGCGAAATCGCGCAGGATGCGCTGCAACGCAAGCGCCCTGAAGACGCGATCAAGTGGCTGCACCAGGCCATCCAGGAAAATCCCGCCAATGTGCGCGCGCCGATCCTGCTGGGCGACGTGGCCGCCGCGGCCGGCGACGCCCGCGCCGCGCTGGGCCATTGGCTCGGCATCGAGCGGCAGGATGCCTCGTACCTACCGCTGGTGGCCGAGCGCGTGGTGAAAGCCTATGCCGGGCTCGGAGAACAAGGCGCCGCGCTCGACTGGCTGCGCGGTCTGCTCAAGGGCAGCCTTGCGCCGGAGTTGCTCGATGTTGCATTCAAGACCGAGCTGGAACAAAACGGGCCTGAAGCCGCGACGCGCCTCATGCGTGAGCAATTGCGCCGCCAGCCGACGCTGCTGGCGCTGACCAAGTATTTCGAAGCGCAAGCTGCCGATATGGCGCCAGCCACCGCGGTTGCCGACGCCGGCGATGCGCTGGTGGCTGCCGATGAATCCGCTGGCGACGAAAAGGCCAGGGAGACGGTGGCGATCCGTGATCTTCTGCAATTGCGTACGCGCAACCTTGCCCGCTACACCTGCCGCGAATGCGGCTTCCGCGCGCGTCTATTCTATTGGCAGTGCCCCGGTTGCAACCGCTGGGAGACCTATGCGCCCCGGCGCTCGGAAGCGCTGGGCTGACCCGGCCGCAGTGCGAAACCATTCCATGTACATGCTATGAAAGTCACCATTATTGGCAGTGGCTATGTTGGCCTTGTCACCGGCGCGTGCCTGGCCGAACTCGGCAACGATGTGTTCTGCCTCGACGTCGACGAAAAGAAGATCGCCATGCTCAACGCTGGCGGCGTGCCGATCTACGAGCCGGGCCTGCAGGAAATCATCCAGCGCAACCGCGCGGCGGGACGGCTGACGTTCTCGACCGACGTGGCCGCCAGCGTCGACCACGCGGATGTGCAGTTCATCGCCGTAGGCACGCCGCCTGATGAAGACGGCTCCGCCGATCTCAAGTATGTGCTGGCCGCGGCACGCAATATCGGCCGCCATATGACCGGGTTCAAGGTCGTGGTGGACAAGTCCACCGTGCCGGTGGGCACGGGCGACCGCGTTGCGGCAGTCATCCGGGAGGAACTCGCCGCGCGCGGCCTGGAGGATCTCCAGTATTCCGTGGTGTCGAACCCAGAGTTCCTCAAGGAAGGCGCTGCGGTGGAAGACTTCATGCGGCCGGACCGCATCGTGCTGGGCTGTGGCGCCGACGCCGCCGGCCGCCACGCCCAGGCCACCATGCGCCAGCTCTATGCGCCGTTCAACCGCAACCACGAACGCACCTTCTATATGGATGTGCGCTCGGCCGAGTTCACCAAGTACGCGGCCAATTCGATGCTGGCCACGCGGATCTCGTTTATGAACGAACTGGCCAACCTGGCCGACGAAGTGGGCGCCGATATCGAACTCGTGCGCATGGGCATCGGCTCTGACCCGCGCATCGGCTACAGTTTCCTGTATGCGGGTGCCGGCTATGGCGGTTCCTGTTTCCCCAAGGACGTGCAGGCACTGATGCGCACGGCGGCGGACCACGGCAAGCCGATGCGCGTGCTGGAGGCCGTCGAGGCCGTCAACGGCGCGCAGAAGCAGGTGCTGGGCGACAAGGTGGTGCGCCACTTCGGCGAGGACCTCAGCGGGCGCACGTTCGCGCTCTGGGGCTTGGCCTTCAAGCCCAATACCGACGACATGCGCGAAGCGCCGTCGCGCGTGCTCGCACGGGAACTGGTGTTGCGCGGCGCCACGCTGCGCACGCATGACCCGGTGTCGATGGACGAGGCCCGGCGCGCTCTGAAGGCGGATCTCGCGGATATCCCGGGCGGTATCGACAAGATCAGCTTCCATACCGGCCAGATGGAGACGCTCGATGGTGCCGACGCGCTGGTGATCGTGACGGAGTGGAAGGTGTTCCGCAGCCCGGATTTCGAGCAGATCAAGCGGCGCCTGAAGACGCCGGTGATCTTCGATGGCCGCAACCTGTACGAGCCGGAGGCCATGGCACAGGCCGGCATCGAGTACCACGCGATCGGGCGTTCGGCCGCGAAGCGCTGAACGTATCGGCAGGCAACCGTGTCCGAGTAGGATCGGTATGCCGGAGGAACCAAGGGTATGAATCAAATTTCGCAGGATCAGATCCGCCAGGCGCGCATCCTGGTGGTCGGCGACATGATGCTGGACCGCTACTGGTTCGGCGACGTCGAGCGTATTTCGCCGGAGGCGCCCGTCCCGGTCGTCCAGATCAAACGCAGCGATGAACGCCTGGGCGGCGCCGCAAACGTGGCCCGCAACTCGGCCGCGCTGGGTGCGCAGGTCGGCATGCTCGGCGTCGTGGGCGACGACGAGCCCGGCCGGACCATCGAATCGTTGCTGGCCGCCTGCAAGGTCCAGCCGTACCTGCACCGCGACGCCAGCGTCAACACGACGATCAAGCTGCGCGTGCTGGCCCACCAGCAGCAGCTGCTGCGCGTGGACTTCGAGAATCCGCCGGCACATGAAGTCCTGCTGTCCGTGCTGGACGGTTTCCAGGAGCTCGTGAAGCAGTACGAGGTGCTGCTCCTCTCGGACTATGGCAAGGGTGGCCTGACGCACGTCGGCCGCATGGTCGAGGCCGGCCGCGCGGCGGGCCGGATGGTCCTGGTCGATCCCAAGGGCGATGATTACTCTCGCTATCGCGGCGCCACGCTGATCACGCCCAACCGTGCGGAGATCCGCCGGGTCGTGGGGGCCTGGAAAAGCGAACAGGACCTCACCGCGCGCGCGCAGAACCTGCGTCGCGACCTGCAGCTCGAAGCGTTGCTGCTGACCCGTTCGGAAGAGGGCATGACCCTGTACACCGAGGCGGAAGTGCTGCATGTCTCGGCACAGGCGCGCGAAGTCTATGATGTATCTGGTGCCGGTGATACCGTGATCGCCACACTGGCGACCATGCTCGCCGCCGGCGTGCCGCTGAAGCAGGCGGTGCAGTTCGCCAATCGCGCGGGCGGCATTGTCGTCGGCAAGCTCGGTACGGCCGTCGTCAGCTATCCGGAGCTGTTCGGCTCGGCGAGCTGAACGCCAGGCTTGCGGCGCCCCTGTTGAACTCTCTGTCGGACCGATCATGACCATCATCGTCACCGGCGCTGCGGGATTCATCGGCAGCAACCTTGTCAAGGGACTGAACGCGCGTGGCGAGGACCAGATTGTCGCGGTCGACAATCTCCATCGCCCCGACAAGTTCCACAACCTGGTTGATTGCGAGATTCGCGACTACCTGGACAAGGACGACTTCCTGCCCCGCTTCGAGCGCGGCGAGTTCGGCAGGGTGCGCGCGGTGTTCCATCTGGGCGCCTGCACCGACACGTTGGAGCAGGACGGCCGCTACCTGATGGAGAACAACTACCGCTACAGCAAGCGGCTGATGGAATCCTGCCTGGCGCAGGATGCGCAGTTCCTCTATGCATCGTCGGCGGCGGTCTACGGCGAGTCGCCGACCTTTCGCGAAGTGCGTGACTGCGAGCGGCCCGTGAGCATCTACGGCTACTCCAAGTTCCTGTTCGACCAGGTCGTGCGCAAGCGGCTGGAAGGTGCGCTGTCGCAGGTGGTCGGCCTGCGCTATTTCAACGTGTATGGTGCCGGCGAGGCGCACAAGAACCGCATGGCCTCGATCGTCTGCCAGCAGTTCGAGCAGTTCCGTGCCGAGGGCACGGTCAAGCTGTTCGGCGAACATGCTGGCCATGGGCCGGGCTGCCAGAGCCATGATTTTGTCGCGGTCGAGGATGTGGTGAGGGTCAACCTGTTCTTTCTCGACCATCCGCGCCGCTCGGGCATCTTCAATGTCGGGACCGGACAGGCGCGTTCGTTCAACGACGTCGCCGCGGTCGTGGTCAACACGCTGCGCGCGGCAGAGGGCAAGCCACCGCTGGCGCCCGACGAACTGGTGCAGGAAGGCCTGCTGGAATACATCCGCTTCCCCGATGCGCTGCGCGGCCGGTACCAGAGCTTCACGCAGTCGGACCTGTCACGCCTGCGCGACACGGGCTATGCCACGCCCTTTGTCCCGATGGAAGAAGGTGTGGCGCGCTACTGCCAGTGGTTGCTCGAACGCTGCCATTGATTGTGCCCGGCGGGGCTATCGCAGAAGCGTTCCGAAACATCTCCGTGCAATCCACGTGAACTTTGGTTGCGGCGCGCGCCGGCGTACGCGGCCGGTCCTATCCTGAGCGCACCTTGCCAATCCCGGCGAGGCAACGCAAACGCAAACGGATAAGGAACTCACCCATGTTCAAGACATTGCTCAGGCGCGGCTGCCTGGCCGCAGCGCTCTGGATGTCGTTCACCGGAGCCGCGATGGCCGCGGTGGACGTCAATTCGGCGGACGCTTCAGCGCTGACCTCGGTGAAAGGCATCGGGCCCGCAACCGCCAAGAACATCATTGACGAGCGCACCAAGCACGGGCCCTACAAGAGCGCGGAGGATCTTGCCGAGCGCGTCAGCGGCGTCGGCACCAAGTCGGTGGCCCGCATGCAGGAAGCTGGCCTGACGATCGGCGCCAAGGCCGCTCCGGCAGCGGCGCCCGCTGGCGCGGCGGCTGCCTCTCGCCCCGCCAAGCGCTGATATCGCATGGCGCCGCCGGTGCAAGGGAGGGCACCGCGGCGCCATGGTCCTGCTGCTTCAAGTCCAATCCATCGGGGCCCATGTTGCGCCATGGGTATGTGCGTGCCTGACAGTTGCCCGCTGCTTCGCTTGCCGACAGCAGCGGAGTATCATGCGGCAGCCAGCGAAGGCCCCGGTGTTCCGTCGGCCGCGCGCGATCCGAAAAAATCAGGCCGGGCCTCGCCCTTTACCGAAGGGCCAGGGAGAGCCGGACAGAACAACAGGGAGCATGACAATGACGAATGGCGAGGACGCAGGGTTCCTGCCGAAATGGCGGTTGAAGACGGAAGGGGTCATCGGCCCCGATGAGCGTCTGCCTGCGGGGCAAACCGTGCTTGCCGGCATCCAGCACGTGGTGGCGATGTTCGGCTCCACGGCGATCGCCCCGATCCTGATGGGCTTCAATCCGAATATCGCCATCCTGTTTTCGGGCATCGGCACGCTGATCTTCTTCCTGTGCGTGCGCGGTCGGGTGCCGAGCTATCTTGGTTCCAGCTTTGCGTTCATTGCCGTCGTGATCGCGGCCACCAGTTACGCTGGAAGCGGGCCTAATGCCAATATCCCGGTGGCCCTGGGCGGCATCATTGCCGCTGGCGCGCTGTACACGGTCATCGGGCTCGTTGTGCAGGCGGTTGGCTATGGCTGGGTCGAGCGGTTGATGCCGCCTGTGGTTACCGGCGCGATCGTTGCGGCCATCGGGCTGAACCTGGCCCCCGTCGCGGTCAAGGCGGTGAGCGGCTCCTCGTTCGACACCTGGGTTGGCCTTCTGACCGTGCTGGCGGTCGGGCTGCTGGCCGTTCGGGCGCCGGGCATGATCGGACGCCTTCCGGTGCTGATCGGGGGCTTGTTTGGCTACCTGATCTACTATGCCGGCGCGAACCAGATGGGGCTGGGCAAGCCGATCGATTTCTCGGGCGTGGCAGCCGCGAGCTGGTTCGGGCTGCCGTCGTTTGCCTCGCCGGTGTTCCAGGCCAGCGCCATGCTGCTGATTGCCCCGGTGGCCATCGTGCTGGTGGCGGAGAACCTGGGCCACATCAAGGCCATCGGCGTGATGACCGGGCGCAACCTGGATCCGTACATCGGCCGCGCCTTCATTGGCGACGGCATCGCGACCATGCTGTCGGCCAGCGGCGGCGGCACGGGCGTCACCACGTATGCCGAGAACATGGGCGTGATGGCCGTCACCAAGATCTATTCGACGCTGATCTTTGTCGTGGCGGCCGTGGTCGCCATCGTGCTTGGTTTCTCGCCCAAGTTCGGCGCGCTGATCCTGACCATCCCGGGCCCGGTCATCGGCGGATTGACCAT
Source organism: Cupriavidus sp. C2SS-8b (assembly GCF_057073745.1). Lineage (NCBI taxonomy): Bacteria > Pseudomonadati > Pseudomonadota > Betaproteobacteria > Burkholderiales > Burkholderiaceae > Cupriavidus > Cupriavidus sp. C2SS-8b. The sequence goes on along the minus strand of NZ_CP172716.1, from coordinate 2,536,037 downwards.
CGTGGTGTTCGGCCTGATTGCCGCTACGGCTGGCCGTATCTGGGTCCAGAACCACGTGGACTTCTCGAGTTCGCGTAACCTCATCACGGTTGGCGCCACGCTGACGGTGGCCGCGGGCGACCTGACGCTGAAGCTCGGAGGCATGACGCTGGGCGGCATCGGCACCGCAACCTTTGGCTGCATCCTGCTTTATCACTTGCTGGGCGAAGGCAACAAGGAGGCGTGAGCCACTGCGGCCCTACCGGCAGTGGGCCTAACGGCCCTGCCGGCGAGGCTCGAAGGCCTGGTTTACAATGTGCGGGACCAATTCCACCCCGCACCATGGCCTACAAGACAATCGAAGACACCATCGGCAATACGCCGCTGGTCAGACTGCAGCGCATTCCCGGTGCCGCCAACGACGCACGCGGCAATGTCATCCTGGGCAAGCTAGAGGGCAACAACCCGGCCGGATCGGTCAAGGATCGACCGGCAGTCTCGATGATTGCCCGCGCAGAGGCACGTGGCCGCATCAAGCCCGGGGATACGCTGATCGAATCCACTTCCGGCAACACTGGCATCGCGCTTGCCATGGCTGCGGCAATCCGCGGCTACAAGATGGTGCTGATCATGCCGGAAGACCTGAGCCTGGAGCGCCGCCAGAGCATGGCCGCCTATGGTGCGGAGATCATCCTGACGCCGGTCAAGGGCGGCATGGAGTACGCGCGTGACCTCGCGGATTCCATGGAGCGCGACGGCAAGGGCGTCATCCTGGACCAGTTCTCCAATCCGGACAATCCGCTGGCCCATTACGAAACGACCGGGCCGGAGATCTGGCGCGATACCGAAGGCCGGATCACGCATTTCGTTTCGGCCATGGGTACGACCGGCACCATCACGGGTGTCTCGCGTTACCTGAAAGAGCAGAATCCCGCCATCGAGATCATCGGCGCGCAGCCGGAGGAAGGCTCGCGCATTCCCGGTATTCGCAAATGGCCGGAGGCCTATCTGCCGAAGATCTATGACCCGAAGTATGTGGATCGCACCGAGCCTGTCAGCCAGGCCGATGCGGAACATATGGCGCGCCGCATGGCGAGCGAAGAGGGCATTTTTTCCGGTATTTCGGCTGCGGGGGCGCTGTGCGTGGCCATGCGCGTTGCCGAGGAAGTGGAAAACGCGACGATCGTTTTCGTCGTCTGCGACCGCGGGGACCGGTATCTGTCCACCGGGGTATTTCCGGCCTGAGAGGCTTGCGTCAGCAGCATTCGGCGGCCGGCCTTGCCAGTTGCCGAATGTTGATGCGTGGGCTTATGCCGCGGCCTTGTCCCGGATCCACCCCTCGACAACCCTGAAGACGGACTCCGGACTGATCCGGTACATGCAGTCGCAGGTCATCGTCTCCAGCTTCGCGCAATTGGTACAGCTCTTATCCTCGACAAGGTTCTGCGCTCGACTTCCCAGCGCCGCCCATCGGCCCGGATGCATCGGGCGCGTGGGCGGGAACAGTCCGAGCGTGCGCTGTCCAATCGCAGCCGACAGGTGCAACGGCCCGGTGCCGCTCGCAATCAGGCCGTCAGCCTGATGAATGAAGGTGGTGAGCTGGCCAAGCGTTTGCGTACCGCACAAGCTGGTCACGTTTGGCTGTGACAGCAGCGCGCTGCCGTGGGCCTTCAGCCACTCTCCTTCCTTCGCACTGCCCGACAACCAGAGGTGGACGTCCTTTCTGGCCGACAGCATGGTGGCGAGCCTGGCGTAGTGTTCGATCGGCCATTCGCGGCCATGTCCGTTCGACTTGGTATGCAGAACCAGGTTGAACGCATAGCGGCCCTGCATTTCGGCGATGGCCGCGTCTGACGGAATGTCGAAGTGGTATAGGCCGGGAATTTCCTCCAGGGACGGCGTGCTGAGGCTTCCGAACGGGCTCAGGAACTGAAAGTTGATCTGTGCCTCATGCTCTTCCATGATCCGCTTGCTGAAGCGCACGCGCTGGTTGCAATAGAACAGCAGGTAGAGCTTCTGGCGGGCATTGCCGATCCGGTGCCTGATGCCGGCGCGAAAGGCGGCCATGGCCAGCGTGCGATCGGGCTGCGCCAGGATGACGGTATCGATCCCGGACTTTTTCAGAAATTCGACCGGCGCATCGGCCATGCTTTCCAGTTCGATGACTTCGTCGATGTCGGTGCAAAAACGGACCAGCGGCGCGGCATAGGCACGGCAAAGAAAGCTGATCTTTGCGTTCGGGTTCAATTGCCTCAGTCGGGCGACCATGGGCAAAGTCAGTACTATGTCGCCGATATTGTCGGTGCGGCTGACCAGTATGTGTTTGCTTCGAATTGCCATTTATCTTCGATGTGAGAGCAGGGAGATGTCATGCCATCGGGGCATTACCGCCGCGCCCGCTTGCGCAGATACCGCAAATACCACTTCAGGCTTTCCACGGGTTTCCCCTGGCGGAACATGAAGCGCGAATGCATGCGCATTTCCTTGGTGTTCCTGGGCTCCGGATCGAGTGGCTTGTCGTGCCACGGTGACAAGGCCAGATACTTTCGGAATAGGGTCCGGGCCTCGTGGCCGCTCCAGTCCGCCCACGGTTTGACCGAGCCTGCGAAATGGATAAAGACGGCCTTGCCGACCGGACGCATTGCGAAGCGGTTGACGTTCAGGTCGTGGATCAGGTCGTACAGGTAGTTCCAGCGCGGCGATATATACCGCGCGCGGCCATTGAGCACTTTATTGAGTGCGTCCTGATCGTTGAAACGCATATCGGTGCTGGTATCGAGCAAGGCTTCCAGCGTCTGCGGCGTAATGTTTTCCGCCAGCCACTTCTCGATATTCATGAACAGCACGCCGCCGTTGAAGTATTCCTCGCGGGCCAGGCCCAGCGCGGCGACGCGGCGGCGCAGCGTGACCGGCGCGTCGGGAACGACGACGGCGATGTCGTTGCTGATATCCATGTCGACCAGTTCGTCGAGACGGCCGACACAAAGGATATCGGCGTCCAGGTACAGCACGCGTTCGGTCTGGCCGCGCAGTACTTCCGGAATGACCAGCCGCGTGAAAATGGACAGCGAATAATGCGAGTGGCCAAGGAAATGCGAGAACTGCGTGAATGAAGCCAGGTCGAGCAGATGCAGCTGCGTGCTGACGGGGTACATCTCTTCCAGTTGCTTCAGGCGGCGCTGATTATCCTCCAGCGCCGAGAACGTCAGCACATGGAAGGTGAAATGCTGCCCCGGGTTGTGGTCGATGATCGAGGCGATGGTGGCGCCCATCGGCCGGAAGTAGTTGTCATCGACGCAGAAGGCGATATGGAACGACGGCTTGCCATTGGTGCCCGTCATCGGCGCGGACGCGGGGCTGGTGGACGAGGTCAGGTTCATTGCATGGCCTTCATGACTTGTTCGACGGTGACGGCCTTGACCCAGTCCCGTCGGTTGGGGGCGGTGATGACCGTGCTGTGGTCGCGGTCGATCGGCACCCATTCCGGGTTTTTCTGGCGCATCAGCGCGATGACCGGCACATGCACGGCATTGGCCAGGTGCATCACCGCCGTTTCCACCGAGATGATCAGGTCGCATTGCGCCAGGATGGCCGGCAGCTGGAAGAAGTTGTCTTCGGCGCTGAACAGCTCGGTGCGCGCGAGGGCGTATCCGCCGATGACTTCGCGCGCATGGGCCAGCTCCTGCGGCACGGCATTGACAATAAAGCAGCTGTCGCGCCAGTGCGGCTGCTGCTGCATGCCCTGGATCAGGGCTGCGACCTGCTCCAGCGACCAGCAGCGCTTCTTCGTCTTGGCATAGGGGTTGATGAAGACCAGCTTCCCCTGGCGCGGGGCAAAGCCCCAGGCGGCCAGCGTTTCCTGCGCATACTGTTGCCATCGCGCGGGAATGTCGACAAACGGAAAGCGCTCCGCTGCGCTGACTTCCAGTCCGCTGATCTGTCGGAACCAGTGGGCGTACACATCGCTGATGTGCTGCGGCGCGGACCGGTCGACCTTGTACGGCGGAATCGATGCGTCGAGCTTGCGGTAGGCAAGCAGGTGGTGCGGCTGATAGAAACGGACCGGCCGCGTCATGCCGACCACGAAGCCGTCCGGGCTGATCGTGCGCGCCAGGTCCGCATACTGATGCGGGCGCAGCGTCGCCAGCGACACCACGATCGGGTAGTGCTCCTGCCGGGCCTCGCGAATCGATTCCTCATAGAGTTCCGGGCTGTACGTGCGCGTATAGATCTTGCTGAAGAACGGGCACGCGGCGACCCAGTCGTAGAGCGAGTACTTGCGGAGATATTCCCAGGCCTTGGTATCGCTGGTGCGACGGACTTCATCGACCCAGAGATGGATTTCCAGGTGCGGGTTGGCCTGCGCGAAGGCTTTGAAGAAGTTTTGCAGATAGGTGAAGTCGCCCAGGGCAAGGTGGGCGATAAACAGTATCTTCTTCGACTGCTTCAGTAAATCTGCGGGAATCAGGGTCTGGGATGGTGTCACGAATGGCTCGCGGGAAGTCACGTGGCGTCAGGCCGCTATTGTAAGGGAGGGCAAGAGTTGGCCCGGAAATTGCTGTGGCTTTCGGCGCACAATCCTTGCGCGCAATGAATCGGCCCGCCAGCAAGAGGCTGGCGGGCCACAAGGTACGTCGGTTGCCTGGGGCGTCAGCCCATCGCGGCCTTGACGGCCTCGCCCAGCTGATACACCGCAAGCGCATAGAAAAAGCTGCGGTTGTAGCGGGTCAGCACATAGAAATTGCGCAGGCCGATCATGTACTCGATAGGCTGGTCGGGCGTGGGCAGGTCGACCACCAAAACGCCGGTCTCGCCTTCACGCACCGCGTCGATGGGCTCATCGAGCCTCAGGCCGGCCTTGGTCAACTGGTTCAGCGTGCGAGTCGGCCAGGGTTCGCCGTCCGCGGCCGCGGCTGCGATGCCGCGGCTGCCCTCATCGGGCGCCAGTCGCCAGACCACGGGCCTGCCTGCCTCCCAGCCATGCAGCTGGAGAAAGCGGCCGACGCTGCCGATGGCGTCGGCCGGGCTGTTGCGCAGGTCGATCCGACCGTTGCCGTCATAGTCCGTCGCGTACTCGCGCAGGCTGGTCGGCATGAACTGCGGAATGCCGATGGCGCCCGCGTAGGAGCCGAGCACCGAAAAAACGTCGGTGCGGGTGTCGCGGCACCACAGCAGGTAGTCCGCAAGCTGGTTGCGGAACAGTGTCGTCCTGGCGTCGCGGTTGGGCGTGGACGGGTAATCGAAGGCCAGCGTCGAGAGCGAGTCGATCACGCGGAACGTGCCCATGTCACGCCCGTAGATCGTCTCGACGCCGATGATGCCGACGATGACGGAGGCCGGGACGCCGAACTCCGCTTCGGCGCGGCGCAGCGTGTCGCGGTTCTCCTGCCAGAAGCGCACCCCCGCGTTGATGCGGATCGGCTCGATAAAGCGCGAGCGATAGGCGCGCCAGCTTTTGCGCCCGGGCGTGGTCGGCGGCAGGATCAGGCGTGCCACGGTGGCGGAATAGACCGCTTGTCCGAACCAGTTTTCCAGCGTGGCGCGGTCAAAACCATGGCGCGTCACCATTTCGTCGATGAAGGCCCGCGTCTGTGCGTTGTCGCGATAGCGCCCGGGTTCGATTTCTTCTTCCCGCACGCTCACGCGGCGCTTGCCGGCGGCGAGAAGGTTGGGCGAGAGGCCGCAGAGTCCCAGTGCGGCAGCGGAGAGTGCGGCGCCCAGCAACGGGCGGCGCAATGAACGCTGGGTGTCGGTCATGGTGTCCTTAGCAAGTCGCAGCGAGTATAGCGGATGGCACTCCGCTACTCCCCTGCGAATGCGGCATCGCGACAGGCCTGGCGCGACGCTGGCGGCCTTGTCCTGTGCTAACGTAACGTTTGGAGACAAAATACGAAGACAAGACATGCCGACGGGCTATTACACGCATCCGGAGTTCCTGCGGCACGAGATGGGTCATTTCCATCCCGAGTGCCCGGAACGCCTGCAGGCGATTGAGGATCACCTGATTTCCCACGGCATGGACGGCCTGCTGGAACGCCGCGAGGCGACGCCGGCCACCCGCGAGCAGATCGAACGCGTGCACGGGGCCGACTATGTCGATTCGCTCGAGCGCGCCAGCCCTGCCAGCGGCTACTACCCGATCGATCCGGACACCTCGATGAACGCGCATACGCTGGCTGCGGCAAAGCTGGCAGCGGGCGCGGCGGTCGCGGCTACCGACGCCGTGATGGCGGGCGAGGTGGAAAACGCATTCTGCTGCGTGCGCCCGCCCGGACACCACGCCGAGCCCGACCGCGCCATGGGTTTCTGCTTCTTCAACAACGTGGCGGTCGCCGCGCGCCATGCGCTGGCGGCGCACGGACTGGAACGCGTGGCGATCGTCGACTTCGACGTCCATCACGGCAATGGCACCGAGGCCGCGTTCCGCGGCGACCCGCGCGTGCTGATGTGCAGCTTTTTCCAGCACCCGTTCTATCCTTACAGCGGCACCGAGCATATCGCCACCAATATGGCGAACATCCCGTTGCCCGCCTATACCAACGGGCTGGCCGTGCGCGAAGTGGTCGAGACCATCTGGCTGCCGCGCCTGAATGAATTCCGTCCGCAGATGGTGTTTATCTCGGCCGGCTTCGACGCCCACCGCGAGGATGACCTCGGCCAGATGGGCCTTGTCGAGCAGGACTACGCCTGGATTACCGGACAGCTCGTCGATGTGGCGCGCGCCCACGCAAACGGACGCATCGTCAGTTGCCTGGAGGGCGGCTACAACCTGAGCGCGCTGGGCCGCAGCGTGCTGGCGCACCTGAAAGTGCTGCTGGAACGATAAGGAGGATAGCCGGCATGGCCGACACCGATCCGCGCGCAAGCGCGCCGCTGCTGACTGAATCGCGCGACGCCGCCGGCGTGGCCCGGCTGACCCTGAACCGCCCGGAGGCGTTCAACGCGCTGTCGGAGCGACTGCTCGACGAACTGACGGATGCCTTTGCCCGATTGGCTGCCGATGACACGGTGCGGGTCGTGGTGCTGGCCGGCGCGGGGAAGGCTTTCTGTGCAGGACACGACCTGCGCGAAATGCGCGCCGAGCCGTCGCACGATTACTACCGGCGCTTGTTCGACCGCTGCACGCGCATGATGATGGCGATCCAGAAGATGCCGCAACCGGTCATCGCGCGCGTCCACGGCATCGCGACCGCGGCGGGGTGCCAGCTGGTGGCCATGTGCGACCTGGCGGTAGCCGCGGACAATGCGCGCTTTGCCGTGTCAGGCGTCAATCTCGGCTTGTTCTGTTCCACACCCGGCGTGGCTTTGTCGCGCAACCTGTCGCGCAAGCAGGCCATGGAGATGCTGCTGACGGGCGCCATGATCGATGCTGCCACCGCTTGCGCCCGCGGCCTGATCAACCGTGCCGTGCCCCTCGCACAGTTGGATGAAGAGGTCGCGCGCCTGGCTGCGAGCGTCTGCGCCAAGCCTGCGGCCGCGGTGGCGGCGGGCAAAGGGCTGTTCTACCGGCAGCTCGAAATGGGCATCGAGGCGGCGTACCAGCTGGCCGGACAAACCATGGCGTGCAACATGATGGACGATTCGGCGCTGGAGGGTGTCCAGGCTTTCCTCGACAAGCGCCCACCGGATTGGCGTGCGCCGTAAGGCATATTAAACGCCCTATATACCGGGAGCGCATAAGGGAATCGGCAAAAATTCGTTTAGGGTATGAAGCGAATCGCTTAAAATGCTCGCTTCATAAAAATAACGTGCGGCAACAGCGCTGGAGATTTTCTCGCCTGTTGCCGTTTTCTTTTGGTCACTCTCATGATCGAACTGCAAGGACTCTCGCAGCGCTTCCCCGGCGGATCGGGTGAGGTGCATGCATTGCGGGACGTCAGCCTGTCCATCGGGGCGGGCGAAGTCTTCGGCATTATCGGCCGCAGCGGCGCGGGCAAGAGCACGCTGGTGCGCGCCATCAACCTGCTCAACCGACCCACCAGCGGACGCGTGATCGTCGCCGGCCAGGACCTGACCGCGCTGGACAACGGCGCGCTGCGCCTGGCGCGACGCGAGATCGGCATGATCTTCCAGCACTTCAACCTGCTGTCGTCGCGCACCGTGTTCCAGAATGTGGCGCTGCCGCTGGAGTTGGCGGGCAAGTCGAAGTCGGAAATCGAGGACACGGTGGTGCCGCTGCTCGATCTGGTCGGCCTGTCGGCGCTGAAGGACCGCTATCCGTCGCAGATTTCCGGTGGCCAGAAGCAGCGCGTGGGCATTGCGCGCGCGCTGGCAAGCAAGCCCAAGGTGCTGCTGTCGGACGAGGCGACTTCCGCGCTGGACCCGGAGACCACGCGCTCGATCCTTGACCTGCTCAAGCAGATCAATCGTGAACTGGGCCTGACCATCGTGATGATCACGCACCAGATGGAGGTGATCAAACAGGTCTGCGATCGCGTGGCCGTGCTCGAAGCCGGCCGCGTGGTGGAAGAAGGGCGCGTGATCGACGTGTTCCTGCGTCCCCAGCATGAAGTCACGCGCGCCATGATTGGCGACGTGATCGCGCAGGAACTGCCCGAGAGCGTGCTCAAGCGCGTGGAAAGCCGTCTTGGCAACGGGCGCGATCATGTCTACCGACTGGCCTTTACCGGCGAGGGCGTGGACCAGCCGGTGCTGGCGCAGGCCATTCGCCGCTATGGGCTCGATTTCAATATTCTGCATGGCCATATCGATGAAATCCAGGGGCAGGCCTTTGGCTCCCTGGCAATCATGGCGACTGGCGAACTGGCCGACGTGAAGGCGGCAATGGAATACCTGCAGCAACAAGGCGTGGTGGTCGAGGAGATCGAACATGTTGTCTGAAATGTTTGACCTGTTCCTCACGTCGTTCAACGAAACGCTGCTGATGGTCGCGATCTCCGGCGTGGTCGGCTCGCTGCTGGGCGTACCGCTGGGCGTGCTGCTGCATCTGACCAACCGTGGTGGCGTGCTGTCGCATCCGCTGTTCAACAGCACCATCGGCGTGGTCGTCAACGCGGTGCGTTCGATCCCGTTCATCATCCTGCTGGTGGTGGTGATCCCGTTCACGCGCGTGATCGTGGGTTCGTCGATCGGCACCACGGCCGCCATCGTGCCGCTGACCATCGCGGCGATACCGTTCATCGCGCGCCTGGTGGAAAGCGCGCTGCGCGAGGTCGACAGGGGCCTGGTCGAGGCGGCGCAGTCGATGGGCGCCACTACGGGCCAGATCGTCTGGAAGGTGCTGCTGCCCGAGGCAATGCCCGGCATCGTCGCCGGCCTGACCATTACGTTCGTGAGCCTGGTCGGTTATTCGGCCATGGCGGGCGCGATCGGCGGTGGCGGTCTGGGCGACCTGGGTATCCGCTATGGCTACCAGCGCTACATCACGGAAGTGATGGTCGCGGTGGTCGTCATCCTGATCATCTTCGTGCAGGCCGTGCAGAGCTTTGGCGACTGGCTGGTCCGGCGCATCAGCCATCGCTGATGGTCACCAGAGTCGATTCACGGGCAACCAAACAGGCTGTGCCGCACCCGCGGTCAGCCGGCTACTTGAGAAAGAAGACAAGACATGCAACGTCGCAACCTGCTGCAATGGATTCTCGGCGCCGCACTCGGCGCCACGCTGGCCACGGGCGCCATGGCCCAGGACAAGCCAATCAAGATCGGCGTCACCGGCGGCCCGCACGCGCAGATCATGGAGCAGGTCAAGAAGGTCGCGGCCAAGGATGGCCTCAACATCCAGGTGATTGAATTCAGCGACTACGTGCAGCCCAACGCCGCGCTGGCCGCTGGCGACCTGGATGCCAACAGCTACCAGCACCTGCCGTATCTCGAAGCCCAGATGAAGGACCGCGGCTACAAGTTCACGCATATCGCCTTCACGGTCACGTTCCCGATGGGCGTGTATTCCAAGAAGATCAAGTCGCTGGACCAGCTCAAGGCCGGCGCGCGCGTCGGCGTGCCGAACGATCCGACCAACGGCGGCCGCGGCCTTCTGCTGCTGCAGAGCAAGGGGCTGATCAAGCTCAAGCCGAATGCCGGCCTGAAGGCGACGCCGCTGGATATCGTCGAGAACCCGAAGAAGCTGCGCATTGTCGAGCTGGACGCCGCGCAACTGCCGCGCTCGCTCGATGATCTCGACGCCGCGGCGATCAATGGCAACTATGCCGAGTCGGCGGGTTTGTCGCCCACACGTGATGCAATCGCCATGGAAGGCCCGAAGGGGCCCTATGCGAACCTCATCGCGATCCGGGAAGCCGACAAGAACAAGCCCTGGGTCGCCAAGTTGGTGAAGGCCTACCAGTCGCCGGAAATCAAGCAATACATCACTTCCACCTTCAAGGATTCGGTGATTACGGCCTGGTAAGTCGGGGACTTCATCCAAATCGACGATGTGCGTGCCGTCCGGGTGGCGGCACAATCACCAGCGTGCAAAAGGCCTGCCGGGCTATGCCCGGCAAAATTTTGCCGATAAAATAGTACGATCGTTCGAAAAATATGAGAGCCGCCAACCCGGTGGTTATAATGACGAGCGGACAAATTTCTGACTATCAGCTATCAGTGGAGTGAGCGCATGAAAGTACTCGTCGCAGTCAAGCGGGTGGTGGATTACAACGTGAAGGTGCGGGTGAAGGCCGACGGCACCGGCGTGGATCTGGCCAATGTCAAGATGAGCATGAACCCGTTCGACGAAATCGCCGTCGAAGAGGCCGTGCGCCTGAAGGAAGCGGGCGTTGCCACCGAAGTCATCGCCGTGTCGTGCGGCGTGACGCAGTGCCAGGAAACCCTGCGCACCGCCATGGCCATTGGTGCCGACCGCGGCATCCTGGTGGAGTCGAACGAAGACCTGCAGCCGCTGGCCGTGGCCAAGCTGCTCAAGGCGCTGATCGACAAGGAGCAGCCGCAGCTGGTGATCCTGGGTAAGCAGGCCATCGACGACGATTCGAACCAGACCGGCCAGATGGTGGCCGCGCTGGCCGGCCTGCCGCAAGCGACCTTCGCTTCGAAGGTGGTCGTGGCTGATGGCAAGGCATCGGTGACCCGTGAAGTCGATGGCGGTCTCGAAACCCTGTCGCTGAAGCTGCCGGCCGTGGTGACGACCGACCTGCGCCTGAACGAGCCGCGCTACGTCACGCTGCCGAACATCATGAAGGCCAAGAAGAAGCCGCTCGATACCGTCAAGCCGGAAGACCTCGGCGTGGACGTCAAGCCGCGCCTGTCGACCCTGAAGGTGGTCGAGCCTGCCAAGCGCAGCGCGGGTGTGATGGTGCCGGACGTTGCGACGCTGGTGCAGAAGCTGAAGAACGAAGCCAAAGTTATCTGAGCGCGGGGAGATAGAACATGACTGCACTCGTCATTGCTGAACACGACAATCAATCGATCAAGGCCGCCACGCTGAACACGGTGACGGCAGCTGCCCAATGCGGCGGCGATGTCCACGTGCTGGTGGCTGGCGCCAACGCCGCTGCCGCTGCCGCTGCCGCCGCGAAGATCGCCGGCGTGTCGAAGGTTCTGCTGGCCGACGCCGCCTACTTCGGCGACGGCCTGGCCGAAAACATCGCCGAGCAGGCGCTGGCCATTGCCAACGACTACAGCCACATCCTGGCTCCGGCCACCCCGTACGGCAAGAACGTCCTGCCGCGAGTGGCCGCCAAGCTGGACGTGGCCCAGATCTCGGAAATCTCCAAGGTCGACGCCCCGGACACGTTCGAGCGTCCGATCTATGCCGGCAACGCCATCGCCACCGTGAAGTCCTCGGACAAGATCAAGGTCATCACCGTGCGCGGTACGGCCTTTGACGCCGCTGCCGCCGAAGGCGGTTCGGCTGCCGTGGAAAACCTGCCGGCCGTGGCCGACGCAGGCGTGTCGCAGTTCGTTTCGCGCGAAGTGGCCAAGAACGACCGTCCGGAACTGACCGCCGCCAAGGTGATCGTCTCGGGTGGCCGTGGCGTGGGCTCGGGCGAAAACTACACCAAGGTGCTGACGCCGCTGGCCGACAAGCTCGGCGCCGCGCTGGGCGCTTCGCGCGCGGCCGTGGACGCCGGCTTCGTGCCGAACGACTACCAGGTCGGCCAGACCGGCAAGATCGTCGCGCCGCAGCTGTACATCGCCGTCGGTATCTCGGGCGCGATCCAGCACCTGGCCGGCATGAAGGATTCCAAGGTGATCGTCGCGATCAACAAGGACGCCGAAGCCCCGATCTTCTCGGTGGCGGACTACGGCCTGGTTGGTGACCTGAACACCGTGGTGCCGGAGCTGGTCGCGGCACTGGGCTGATCCATCGCCGGCTCTTGTGGCCGGCTCTGCAGAGATGCTACATAAGCCGTTCCGGGCCTGCCCCGCGAACGGCTTTTTCATACACGTTTGGAGACATCGATGACCTACCGCGCACCGCTCAAGGACATGCTGTTCGTGATGAACGAGCTGGCGGGGCTGGAAGCCGTCAGCCAGTTGCCGGGCTTCGAGGAAGCCACGCCGGAAACCGCCCAGGCTGTGCTGGAAGAGGCCGCCAAGTTCAACGAGCAGGTGGTCGCGCCGCTGAACCGCGCCGGCGACCTGGACCCGAGCAGTTGGAAAGACGGCGTGGTCACTACCACCCCGGGCTTCAAGGATGCGTTCCGCCAGTTCGCCGAGGGTGGCTGGCAAGGCGTGCAGCATCCGCAGGAATTCGAAGGCCAGGGCCTGCCCAAGCTGATTGGGACGCCCTGCAACGAAATGCTCAACAGCGCGAACCTGTCGTTCTCGCTGTGCCCGCTGCTGACGGACGGCGCCATCGAGGCGTTGCTGACGGCCGGCTCCGATGCGCAGAAGGCTACCTACCTGCCCAAGCTGATCTCCGGCGCGTGGACCGGCACCATGAACCTGACCGAGCCGCAGGCCGGTTCGGACCTGGCTGCGGTGCGCACGCGTGCGGAGCCGCAAGGCGACGGTACCTTCAAGATTTTCGGCACCAAGATCTTCATTACTTACGGCGAGCACGACATGGCGGACAACATCGTCCACCTGGTGCTGGCCCGCACGCCGAATGCGCCGGAAGGCGTGAAGGGCATCTCGCTCTTCATCGTGCCGAAGTTCCTGGTCAACGCGGACGGTTCCACCGGCGCGCGCAACGATGTGCATTGCGTGTCGATCGAACACAAGCTGGGTATCAAGGCCAGCCCGACCGCGGTGCTGCAGTTCGGCGACCACGGTGGTGCCATCGGCACGCTGGTGGGCGAAGAGAATCGTGGCCTCGAGTACATGTTCATCATGATGAACTCGGCGCGTTTCGCGGTCGGCATGCAGGGCATTGCCGTTTCCGAGCGGGCCTACCAGCAAGCCGTCGGCTATGCGCGCGAGCGCGTGCAGAGCCGCCCGGTCGATGGTTCGGCGCGCGAGGCGGTGACGATCATCCACCATCCGGACGTCAAGCGCATGCTGATGACCATGCGAAGCCTGGTCGAAGGCGCGCGTTCCGTGGCCTACGTGGCTGCCGCCATCAGCGATGCCGCGCACAACCATCCGGACGAGGCGGTGCGCAAGCAGAACCAGGCCGTCTACGAATTCCTGGTGCCGATCGTGAAGGGCTGGAGCACCGAGCTGTCGATCGATGTGACGAGCCTTGGCGTGCAGGTGCACGGCGGCATGGGCTTTATCGAGGAAACCGGCGCGGCCCAGCATTATCGCGATTCACGCATCCTGGCGATCTACGAAGGCACGACCGCCATCCAGGCGAATGACCTGGTCGGCCGCAAGACGGTGCGTGACGGTGGCGCGGTGGCGCGTAGTCTCTGCGCCGGCATTGCCGAAACCGAAGCCGCACTGGGCAAGCACGGCGGCGCTGCCTTTACGGCAGTGCAGGCGCAACTGGCCAAGGGCCGTGCAGCGCTCGAAGCCGTGGTGGAGTTCGTCGTCGCCAATACCAAGTCGGATCCGAACGCGGTGTTCGCGGGCAGCGTGCCTTACCTGAAACTGTGCGGCATTGTGTTCTCGGGCTGGCAGCTTGGCCGCGCGATGCTGGCTGCGGACGCGAAGCGTGCGGAGGATCCGGGCTTCCATGATGCCAAGATCGCCACGGCGCATTTTTTCGCCGAGCATGTCTTGTCGCAAGCGTCGGGGCTGCGCGATGCCATCGTCGCGGGCTCTGCGCCGGTGAACGCCGTATCGCCTGAGCAGTTCTGATTCGGCGGTTTCGGGCATACAAAAAGGGCGGCCTATAGGGCCGCCCTTTTTGCTGATATGGCGGGCCCGGTCAGGCCGTCGCGGGGCGCGGCATGCCGTGCGTGCGAGCCGGCTTCAGGTACCGTGCCACGGAAAGGTCGTCCGCGCGGATCGCGGGGGACTTGCCCGAGACCAGATCCGACAGCAGCTTGCCCGAGCCGCAGGCCATGGTCCAGCCAAGCGTGCCGTGGCCAGTATTGAGCCAGAGGCCGCGAACCTGCGTCGGCCCGACGATGGGGGTGCCGTCCGGCGTCATCGGGCGCAGGCCGGTCCAGAAGGTGGCCTCGCTGACATCGCCGGCGCCCGGGAACAGGTCGGTGACCACGTGTTCCAGCGTGCGGCGCTTGGCCGGATCGAGCGAACGGTCATAGCCGACGATCTGCGCCATGCCGCCGACGCGGATGCGATCCTCGAAGCGCGTGATCGCGACCTTGTAGGTTTCGTCCAGCACGGTCGATACCGGGCTGCGCGAGGCATCGGTCATCGGCACCGTGATCGAGAAGCCCTTGAGAGGATAGACCGGCAGGTTCGACATGCCGTGCAGGAACGGCTTGACGAGCTGCGTCGACCAGCTGCCCAGCGCCACGACGACGAGGTCGGCCGGCATGGGCTCGCCATCGACCACGGCGCCGGTCACGGCGTCGCCCTGGGTCATCAGGTTGTTGATCGAGCGGTTGTAGAGGAATTTCACGCCAAGCGACTCGGCCATGGCTGCCAGCCGTCCGGTAAACAGCTGGCAGTCGCCGGTTTCGTCGTTGGGGAGGCGCAGGCCGCCGCTCAGCTTGTGGCTGACGGCGGCCAGCGCCGGTTCGCTCGCGGCGAGTTCCTCGCGCGAAAGCAACTGGTAGGGCACGCCGGCTTCTTCAAGCACGGCGATGTCCTTCGCTGCGCCTTCGAGCTGATCTTGCGTGCGGAAAACTTGCAGCGTGCCTTGCTGGCGTCCTTCATAGGCAATGCCGGTCTGGGCGCGCAGGTCGCGGATGCAATCGCGGCTGTATTCGGCCAGCCGCACCATGCGTTCCTTGTTGACGGCGTAGCGCTCGGCGCTGCAGTTCTGCAGCATCTGCCACATCCATTGCAACTGGAACAGGGTCCCGTCCGGGCGAATGCTCAGCGGCGCGTGTTCCTGGAACATCCACTTGATGGCTTTGAGCGGCACGCCCGGAGCGGCCCACGGCGATGCGTATCCCGGCGAGATCTGCCCGGCATTGGCAAAGCTGGTGCCGAGCGCGGGGCCAGCTTCGCGGTCCACAACCGTTACTTCATGACCAGCTTTGGCCAGATACCACGCACTGGTGACGCCAATGACGCCACTGCCAAGTACGAGAACGCGCATGTTTCGGGGGCTCCTAACCAGGATGTCAGGGTATTGAAGGATTTGTCTCTATACTATTGAATCTAATCCAGTCATAGTTTTCGAATTTCTTAGAAAAACAGGAATAACTCATGAGAACGAGTCGCCAGCCGGTGCGTGCCCTTGACCGCCTCGACCGCAAGATCCTGATGCTGCTGCAGGCGGATGGCCGGATGTCGATGAAAGACCTGGCCGAGGCGGTCGGGCTGACCATCACGCCGTGCATCGAGCGGGTCAAGCGCCTGGAGCGCGATGGTGTCATCATGGGCTACTACGCGCGGCTGAATCCGGGCCTGCTCGGCAGTGCGCTGCTGGTGTTCGTCGAGATTTCGCTCGGCAACAAGTCGGGCAATATGTTCGAGCAGTTCCGCCGCGAAGTCCTGCGCATTCCGGAGGTGCTGGAGTGCCATCTGGTCTCCGGCGACTTCGATTACCTGATCAAGGCGCGCATCCGCGAGATCGGCGAATACCGGCGCCTGCTCGGCGATATCCTGCTGCAGTTGCCGGGGGCCGCGCAGTCGAAGAGTTATGTGGTGATGGAAGAGATCAAGGAGACACTGGCCATTTCCGTGGAGGAGAAGGCGCAGCCAGCCTGACGATGAGACGTTCCCCGCCGGATTCCGCCCCCGATCCGCACGGTGCATTGCGCCGCGAACGCGACGCCGAAGACGCGAGCGCCACGGCCGGCGTTCGTCCGCCCGTGGCGCGCAAGGGGCGGGGCGCGGTCAGCAATATTCAGGGCCGGTTCGAACGGGACCAGCGCGAGCCGTTCGATGACGGCTGGGGAGCGGCCGGCAACGACGAATGCGCCGGCGAGTCCGCCGGCACGGGCGAAGAAGCCGCGACGCACAGGCCCGTCATTCCGATCGTCCCGGTGGACACCGAGCCCCTTGCGCCGCTGCGCACCGAAGTCACCATCGAGCGCGCGCGCTCGATCCTCACGCACAATGCGTCTCCGGATATCCCGTTCGATGTCTCGCTGAATCCATACCGCGGCTGCGAACACGGCTGCATCTATTGCTTTGCCAGGCCCACGCACGCCTACCTGGACCTGTCGCCTGGGCTGGACTTCGAGACCCGCCTGTATGCCAAGACCAACGCCGCCGAACGGCTGCGCGCGGCGCTGATCCGGCCGGCTTACCGTTGCGAGACGATTGCGCTTGGCGTCAATACCGATGCCTACCAGCCGATCGAGCGCGAGCATCGTGTGACGCGCGGCATCCTCGAAGTGCTAAGCGCTTGCGACCATCCGGTGGCGCTGATCACGAAATCCTCGCTGATCGAGCGCGATATCGACCTGCTGGCGCCCATGGCGGCCAAGGGGCTCGCCGTGGCGGCCGTGACGCTGACCACGCTGGATGCCACCATCGCGCGCACCCTGGAGCCGCGCGCGGCTACGCCATCGCGGCGCCTGCGTACGATCCGCACCTTGTCGGAGGCAGGCATCCCGGTTGGCGTCAGTATTGCGCCGGTCATTCCGTTCATCACAGAGCCGGACCTGGAGCGCGTGCTGGAGGCGGCGCGCGAAGCGGGGGCCGTCTATGCCAACTACATCGTGCTCAGGTTGCCGTGGGAAGTGCGTCCGCTGTTTGAAGAGTGGCTGCAGGCCCATTTTCCGGACCGGGCCGAGCGGGTGATGAACCGCGTGCGTGACATGCGCGAGGGCAAAGCCTATGACGCCAGCTTTGCCACACGCATGCGGGGGACAGGGGTGTGGGCCGATCTGATGCGCCAGCGCTTCTACAAGGCGGCAGACCGGCTGGGATTCCGTTACAACCGATTCGAACTCGATACGTCGCGATTTCGCGTGCCGCCCAGTTGGACGGCCGGTGCGGACGACGCGCAGGGCACCTTGTTCTGAGTGGCGGCGGTCGCTTCCTGATCGCGAATCATGCTGCTTGCCAACTCGAGCGCGGCCCTGGCGCGGGCCGGTGCCAGCCCTGAAGACAGCGCGAGCCTGACTGCGATGGCCGCCAGGCGTCCTTCTTCATACGTAGGCATGTCGGTCTTGCTCCTTTGCACGGTCGGTGTCAGGACCGGGCGGACGGATTGCCGCCGTAGGCCGGCGGTTTTTCCAGTATGGGCGATTTGCCCGGAAGGGAAACCCGTCATTGGCCACCCTTTGCGTGCGGACAAGTCGGACGGAGATCCGGTCACGGTCTGGCAGGTGCCACTTGCATCGCCGGGCAAGCCCGGCTACACGGCTGGCCGGGGTCAGCAGGCGGCTTACTGCGACAGGGCGCGCGCCGCCTCTACCTGCGACTCGAAGAAGGTCTGGAAGCTGATGGCAAGCCCGGCCATCAGCAGCCCGGTACCGATCAGCAGCGACAGGATCACCAGGATCACAACTGGCCATCCTGAGCGCGTGGGCGTGCCATTTGGGTTGAAGCGGGCGTCCCATTTCTCATCCGGGCGCAGGCCATAGATGATCGCGGCCAGGAAGGCGCCGATCACGGAGGCGCCGCCGGCCACCGCGAACGTCCAGTTCAACGCGGGCGATCCGGCGTCGGCCGCCATCGAGGCAACGCCAACCACACCCGCAAGCATGGCCAGCAGGTGCAGCCAGCCATACTGGTCGCGCAGTCCGCCAAGGTAGAAGCGGTGCGCGCCAAGGCTGCCGAACAGGAAGGCGAGTGCCACCGTCAGCAGCTTCGATCGGGAGCGCGTCGACGGCGCGGCGGTGGGCCGGGAGGCTTGTGGCGCGTGGCTGGCTGCGGGCATGGGGAGGGCAACGTGGCGAAGGTGTCGGCGGCATGCCACCGGCAGCGGTCAATGGGGCGCGGCGGCAGCGGGTGCCAGCCGGGATACATTGTACGACAGGGTCTTTGCCGTGGAGGCTGTCGCCCGGCTGATCTCCCCGCCTTGCAGGAGGTGCCGGGCAGAGGCAGGTCAGTTTGGTATGCCGTCCGCGCGGACGGTACGCTGCACGTTGCGGGGCAGCTTGAGGGCGACAGCCTGTGCGCGTGTTGGGCGCGCACTCAGATAGTGACCGCAGTCCCCCGGACGAGTTCCGAGGTGCTTAGCGGCCGCCTTCGCGGCCGCGGGCCTGCCAGCCCGGACCTACGCTGGCCGGGCGGTTGTCATTGCGGTTGCCATCATTCTGGCTGGTACGTTCCTGCGGGCGCGAACGGTTGTCGTCGCGGCCATTCGGGGCATTCGGCCTGCCGCTCAGCCGATCATCGGCGCGGGCGCGCGCTTCCATGCGATCGATCTGAGCCTGGACGTGGTCGCGGCTCTCGGCGCGGACGCTGGCCATTTGCCAGCCGCCGGCCTGGAGACGCGGGGCATGGGCATCGGCATGCGAGCGAGGCCAGAACGTGACTTGTGCATGACTTGCGGCGACGGCGCCGATCAAGCCCGCAACGGCGAGGATGCCAGCCACCAGGTCGCGCAGGAATGAGCGGGTGAACATGCGGAATCCCAGGATCCAGACGCGCAGCGTTGTGTTTCAAAGTTGGGTTCATGGTACGCATGGGGCATCGGCCCGCCTATGCGAATCGCGTTACCGGTGTAACGGATTGTTTCGTTGCAATCAGGGGCTTCTTGGTCGGATTTCAGGGGGCGTAGCGGATGCGATAAATCGCGCCTGCGTGGTCGTCGCTGACCAGCAGCGAGCCGTCGGGCGCGACCAGCACATCCGCCGGGCGGCCCCAGGCTTTGCCATGCTGGAGCCAGCCCTGCGCAAAGATTTCCTGGCTGGTCGCCTTGCCCTGCGCGTCCAGTGTCACGCGCACGACCCGGTAGCCGATGGGCTCGCTGCGGTTCCAGCTGCCGTGCTCGGCAATGAAGATGTTGTTCCGGTACGCGGCCGGAAACTGCGTGCCGGTGTAGAAACGCATGCCCAGCGCAGCGACATGCGCGCCGAGCCTGGCGACCGGTGGCACGAACTCGGAGCAGGGGCGCTGCTTGCCGAATTCGGGATCGGGGAGGTTGCCCGCGTGGCAGAACGGATAGCCGAAATGCTGCCCGGCCTGCGTAACGCGATTGAGTTCGTCGTCGGGCTGGTCGTCGCCGAGGTTGTCGCGGCCGTTGTCGGTGAACCACAGTTCGTGCGTCGCCGGATGCCAGTCGAATCCGACTGAATTGCGCACGCCGCGAGCCACCACCTGCAGGTCCGAGCCATCGGGCCGCATCTTCATGATGTTGGCGTAGCGGTTCTCGTCCGGGGCGCAGATATTGCAGGGGGCGCCGACCGGGACATAGAGATAGCCGTCCGGGCCGAAAGCGATGAATTTCCAGCCGTGGCTCGTTTCCTTGGGAAACCGGTCGCTCACGACGACAGGTGCCGGCG
Organism: Cupriavidus sp. C2SS-8b; assembly: GCF_057073745.1. Lineage (NCBI taxonomy): Bacteria > Pseudomonadati > Pseudomonadota > Betaproteobacteria > Burkholderiales > Burkholderiaceae > Cupriavidus > Cupriavidus sp. C2SS-8b. Next base: position 2,516,214 of record NZ_CP172716.1, on the reverse strand, counting down.
GGTTGTCGAGGCGAGCATCGATGTCGTTGAGCCGCACGATGCGTGAGGTGGACGACGCATAGAGGCTGCCATCGCGAAAGGCCACGCCGACTGGCATGGCAAGGCCGCGGGCCACTACGCGTGTCACCGGCTTGCCGGTCAGCGCCGCAGGCAGGGCGTAGACCTTGCCTTGGGAGCTTGAGCCGACGAACAGGGTGCCGGAGGGGCTCAGTGCCATTTCGCGGGCGCCCGGCACGGTATCGCTGAGGACTTCGATGCGGAACCCTGGCGGCAACTGGATCTCTGCTAGAGGCAGGGCCGCGAACGTGGTGGAGGGCGCGCCCAGCAGCGTGATGCAAGCCAGTGCGGCCAGATGCGCGGTGCGATCAACGAAGTGCCTGACGATTCCCATGGCGTGCCTCCAGTCGCGGATTTCGCCACGATGCCCTTGCGCACGCATCGCGTCAACCGTCTAAGTGTTTGTTTGACCACGGATATTGGGCTATACTCTTGCGTTTCGTGTTCGAACACCAAGTTTTCTGAGGAACCATCTCATGGTCGTTATCCGTCTGGCTCGTGGCGGCAGCAAGAAGCGCCCCTTCTTCAACATCGTCGCTACCGATTCGCGCAACCGTCGCGATGGCCGCTTCATTGAGCGCGTTGGCTTCTACAATCCGCTGGCTTCGGCAGGCGAAGAAGGCCTGCGCGTTGTGCAGGACCGTCTGGCCTACTGGCAAGGCGTTGGCGCCCAGCTGTCGCCGACCGTTGCCCGCCTGGTCAAGCAGAACGCCGCCAAGGCTGCTGCCTGATAGCAGGTTGCAGCGCGCTCCCTAACGGGGCGCGTTTTTCATTGCACACGTGACTGAACGAAAGCAGGGCGCCGCTGCGCCAAGGCCGCTGAACCGGCCTCAAGGCGAGTCGTCCAAGGCGGTCAAGCTGCCGGCGACGCTGCTGTATGCCGATCCCCTCCCGGATGACCTGGTAGAGGTCGGCTATGTCGGTGATGCCTATGGCATCCGCGGCTGGATCAAGATCCAGCCCCATGCCAATGATGCGTCCGCGCTGCTCCATGCGCGCCGCTGGTGGCTGCTGATGCCCCCGCAGGCTGGCCTGGTGGCCACGGCGGAGGCTTCGCGTGCCCAGGCGGTGTGCGTCAAGATCGCGCAATCGCGCGAGCACAGCGGAACCGTTGTGGCACAGGCAACCGGCGTTTCGGACCGCAATCTGGCCGAAGCGCTCAGGGGGCGACGCGTGTGGATCCGGCGCGAGGACTTTCCGGCGCCGGACGAGAATGAGTTTTACTGGGTAGATCTGATCGGCTGCACCGTGAGCAACGAGCAAGGCGAGTTGCTGGGCGAGGTGTCCGGTCTGATCGATAACGGGGCTCACCAGATCCTGCAGGTGGCTTACGCATTGCCCGACGGCCAGGCCGCCGAGCGGCTCGTGCCGTTTGTCGATGCGTTCCTGCGCACGGTCGACACCGCGGGCAAGCGCATCGTGGTGGACTGGGGGCTCGACTACTGAACTTGTACCGGAGCCGGTGCGGTTCGGAGGGGGAAGGCGGATGCAGTTCGATGTAATCACGCTGTTTCCCGATATGTTTCGCGCGCTGACCGACTGGGGCATTACCAGCCGGGCAGCCAAGCAGCAACGGTATGCTCTGCGTACCTGGAATCCGCGGGATTTCACCACGGACAACTACCGTACGATCGATGATCGGCCGTACGGCGGCGGTCCCGGCATGGTCATGCTGGCCAGGCCGCTGGAAGATGCGATCGATGCGGCCTCGGCCGCGCAGGCTCAGGCAGGCGTCGAGACGCCGCATGTGGTGCTGATGTCACCCCAGGGTGCGCCACTGACACACCAGAAGGTCATGTCGCTCGCGCAGCGGCCCGGACTGGTGCTGTTGTGCGGCCGCTATGAGGCCATCGACCAGCGCCTGATCGATCGTCGCGTGCATGAGGAAATCAGCCTTGGCGATTTCGTGCTGTCCGGCGGCGAGCTGCCCGCGATGGCCTTGATCGATGCCGTGGTGCGGCACCTGCCCGGTGTGCTGGGCGACGCGCAGTCGGCGGTGCAGGACAGTTTCGTCAACGGCTTGCTCGATTGTCCGCATTACACGCGGCCGGAGGAGTACGACGGTGTGCGGGTACCCGAAATCCTGCTCGGCGGCCATCATGCCGAGATTGAAAAATGGCGGCGCCACCAGGCGCTGGCCAATACCGCGAGAAAGCGTCCCGACCTGATCGAGACGGCTCGCGGGCAAGGTTTGCTGACCCGTTCCGACGAGAAGTTCTTGTCGGAATGGCAGGCGAAAGAAGGGCGGGAGATTTCTCCCGCCAGGTAAAACCCCATCCTCTGCCGGGGCCCGGGCAATGCTCGGGGCATCCAACGCCGGCACGATGGTTACGGAGAAAGAACGATGAACATCATCGAGCAGATCGAGAAAGACGAGATCGCGCGTCTGACCGCGAACAAGACCATCCCCGCATTCGCACCCGGCGACACCGTGATCGTCAGCGTGAACGTGGTGGAAGGCAACCGCAAGCGCGTGCAGGCTTACGAAGGCGTGGTGATCGCCAAGCGTAACCGTGGCCTGAATTCGTCCTTCATCGTGCGCAAGATCTCGTCGGGTGAAGGCGTGGAACGTACGTTCCAGCTGTACTCGCCGCTGATCGCCGGCATCGAAGTGAAGCGTCGCGGCGACGTGCGTCGTGCGAAGCTGTACTACCTGCGCGAGCGCTCGGGCAAGTCGGCACGTATCAAGGAAAAGCTGGTTTCGAAGGCAGCCAAGGCTGCCCAGTAAGCCGGACATGCTGGCCGGTTTTGCTGGCCGGACATTTCCTCGGGAAGGGCACCGCAAGGTGCCCTTTTTGCGTTTTGGCAACTGTGCCGGATTGCTGCGCTGCCGGAAGACGAGCATCTGTCATACTTCAACCTGTTATGCGCCCCGCCTTTGACCCCGAATCCCTCCCCATCATCGATACCGACACGCGCCGACCGGCGCTGAGCGCGCCGCGCCTGAAGGCGGATTTCATCCGCCACCGGCTGCAGGTGCCGCCGGCCTGGGCGCCCGAGCTGACCGATGAATCCCGTGTGTACGACCGTAGCCGAAGCCTGCGCCAGGCCTCCGTGCTGGTGCCGATTGTCGAGCGCCGGGACGGCCTGACGATCCTGCTCACCGAGCGCAATGCCAACCTGAGCGCGCACGCGGGGCAGATCAGTTTTCCGGGCGGCAGCCAGGAAGACTATGACACCAGCCGCATCGATACGGCCTTGCGGGAAACCGAAGAAGAAGTGGGCCTGGCACGCGACTATGTGGAGGTGCTGGGCGCGCTGCCGGACTACATCACCGGCACCGGTTTCCATGTCAGCCCGGTGGTGGGCCTGGTGCGCGACGGCTTTACGTTGCAGCCCGATGCGTCAGAAGTGGCCGATGTGTTTGAGGTGCCGCTGGCTTTCCTGATGGACCCTTCGCACCATGAGCGGCGCCTGTTCCGCTGGGTCGATGGCGAACGGATGTTCTATGCCATGCCCTTCCCGCGCGAAGGCGGTGGCCATCGCTTCATCTGGGGCGCGACGGCCGGCATGCTGCGCAACCTCTACCACTTGCTTGCCGCGTGAGTTTCGCGGCGGCCCGGACAATCAGGCTGCGGCCTGACCTTGCTGCCCGATGCAATGCGGGCAGCTCTTGCCAACGACATACTGCGGGCTTTGCTGCTCTTCGGCCGTGACCACGGCGCGGCAGGCAAAGCACTGCTTGGGTCCAGCAGGTTCAAGGTTGGGGTTCAGCGCCGTGCGGTAGTCAAAGACGAAGCAGTCGCCGCGATAGTGGCTGCCGCCGACTTCCTCGAAATACTTCAGGATGCCGCCTTCGAGCTGGTAGACGTGATCGATGCCGACTTCCTGCATATGGATCGCGGCCTTCTCGCAGCGGATGCCGCCGGTGCAGAACGACACCACGGTCTTGCCCTCGAAATCCGCCTTGTGGGCTTCCACGGCTTCGGGGAATTCGCTGAACTTGGCGAGGTTGTATTCCACCACCGTATCGAACGTCCCGACCGCGACTTCAAAGTCGTTGCGCGTATCGAGCATCACCACCGGGCGGCCTTCGTCGTCGTGGCCCTGGTCGAGCCAGCGCTTGAGGTCGACCGGCCGTACCGACGGCGCACGCCCTTCCTCGGGTCGGATCAGCGGGCGCTTCATGGTGATGATTTCCTTCTTGGCGCGCACCAGCATGCGCTTGAAGGGCTGGTTGTCCGACAGGCTTTCCTTGGGGGCAATGTCGGCGAAGCGCGCGTCGGCGTGCAGCCACGCCATAAAGCCGTCGATGGCTTCGCGCGGGCCGGCCAGGAACATGTTGATGCCCTCCGGCGCGAGCAGGATGGTGCCCTTCAGGTCGAGGTCTTCGCAGCGCGAGCGCATTTCCGGCCGCAACGTCTCGATGTCGTTGAGCGAGACGAACTTGTAAGCGGAGATGTTGACGATCTGCATGATGGGCTGCGCTGCGGTCGCGCGCGCAAAGCACGCGATAACTGCCTGATTGGAAACGTGAAATTATAGCGCGCCGGCCCGCTGCCGACCGCCATTTCCTAGCGTCGTCCTCGGCTATCGTGGCGTGTCGGCGATGATTGCGGCCCGGCCGTTGCCCATGCCGAGCCGGTACAATGTCGCCCATGTCTGCCCCCCGTTTCGTACACCTTCGCGTCCATTCCGAGTATTCCGTCGTCGACGGCATCGTCCGCCTGGAGGATGCCGTCAAGGCCGCGGCCAAGGATGGCATGGGCGCGCTCGCTCTCACCGACCTTGCCAACGCCTTCGGCCTGATCCGCTTCTACAAGGAAGCGCGCGGCGGCGGCGTCAAGCCCGTGGTCGGCGCCGATGTCTGGCTGTCCAATGCGGACGACCGCGACAAGCCCGCGCGGCTGCTGTTGCTGGTGCAGGACCGCATCGGCTACCTGAACCTGTGCATGCTGCTGTCCCGTGCATGGCTGTCGAACCAGCACCGTGGCCGTGCCGAAATCGAGCCCGGCTGGTTCAGCGAACCCGGTGAAGCGGGGCAGCCGCTGGCGACAGGGCTGATCGCGCTGTCGGGCGCGATGGGTGGGGATGTCGGCATGGCGCTGGCCAATGGCAACGTCGAAGGCGCCCGCCGCGCCGCCGAGCATTGGGCCACCGTCTTCCCGCAGCGTTTCTACATCGAGGTGCAGCGCGCCGGCCATCCCGGCACGGACGCCTATGTGCAGCAGGCCGTGCACCTGGCCGCGGAGATGCAGTTGCCCGTGGTGGCCACGCATCCGGTGCAGTTCATGACGCCGGATGAGTTCACCGCGCACGAGGCGCGCGTCTGTATCGCCGAAGGCGAACTGCTGGCCAATCCGCGCCGCACGCGCCGCTTCACCACGGACCAGTATTTCAAGACGCAGGACGAAATGTGCGCGCTGTTCGCCGACATTCCGTCCGCGCTCGAAAACGCTGTCGAGATCGCGAAGCGCTGCAACCTGACGCTGGAGCTGGGCAAGCCGCGCCTGCCGCTGTTCCCCACGCCCGACGGCATGTCGCTCGACGACTACCTCGTCTTCATGGCCAAGGATGGCCTGGAGAAGCGCATGGCCGTCCTGTTCCCGGACGAGGCACAGCGCGAGGCGAAGCGGCCCGAATACTACGCGCGATTGGAGTTCGAGACCGGCACCATCATCAAGATGGGCTTCCCCGGCTACTTCCTGATCGTGGCGGACTTTATCAACTGGGCCAAGAACAACGGCGTGCCCGTGGGCCCGGGCCGCGGCTCCGGCGCCGGTTCGCTGGTGGCCTATGCGCTCGGCATTACCGACCTGGACCCGCTCAAGTACGCGCTGCTGTTCGAGCGTTTCCTGAATCCGGAGCGGGTGTCCATGCCCGACTTCGATATCGACTTCTGCCAGCACGGCCGTGACCGCGTGATCACGTACGTGAAGGAAAAGTACGGCAAGGACGCGGTATCGCAGATCGCCACCTTCGGCACCATGGCGGCCAAGGCCGCGGTGCGCGACGTGGGCCGCGTGCTCGACCTGGGCTACGGCTTCGTCGATGGCATCGCCAAGCTGATTCCGTTCAAGCCGGGCAAGCTCGTCACGATCGAGGAAGCCAAGAAGGAAGAGCCGCTGCTCACCGAGCGCGAGAACAACGAGGAAGAAGTGCGCCAGCTGCTGGAACTGGCGCAGCGTGTCGAGGGCATGACCCGTAACGTCGGCATGCACGCCGGCGGCGTGCTGATCGCGCCGGGCCGCCTGACCGATTTCTGCCCGCTCTACACGCAGGGCGCGCAGAACGACGGCATGAGCGGCGTCGTCAGCCAGTACGACAAGGACGACGTGGAAGCGGCCGGCCTGGTCAAGTTCGACTTTCTGGGCCTGACCACGCTGACCATCCTTGACTGGGCCGAGCGCTATATCCGCCGGCTCGACCCGGGCAAGGCGGACTGGAACTGCAGCCAGATTCCCCTGGATGACGGCCCGGCCTTCGACATCCTGAAGACGGCCAACACGGTTGCCGTGTTCCAGCTGGAAAGCCGCGGCATGCAGGGCATGCTGAAGGACGCCAAGCCTGACCGCTTCGAGGACATCATCGCGCTGGTGGCGCTGTACCGCCCGGGCCCGATGGACCTGATCCCCAGCTTCTGCGCGCGCAAGCACGGCCGCGAGAAGGTGGAGTATCCGGATGCGCGCGTCGAGCCGGTGCTCAAGGAGACCTACGGCATCATGGTCTACCAGGAGCAGGTGATGCAGATGGCGCAGATCATTGGCGGCTACTCGCTCGGTGGTGCCGACCTGCTGCGCCGCGCCATGGGCAAGAAGAAGCCCGAGGAAATGGCGCAGCACCGCGTGATGTTCCGCGAAGGCGCCGCCAAGAATGGACTCTCCGCCGAGCAGGCCGACGATATCTTCGACCTGATGGAGAAGTTCGCGGGCTACGGCTTCAACAAGTCGCACGCGGCCGCGTACGCGCTGCTGGCGTACTACACCGCCTGGCTCAAGGCGCATCATCCGGCCGAATTCATGGCAGCCAACATGTCGCTGGCCATGGACGACACCGACAAGGTCAAGATCCTCTACGAGGACTGCAAGCTCAACAAGCTTGCCGTGCTGCCGCCTGACGTCAACGCCAGCGAATACCGCTTCGCGCCGACCGATGCCAAAACCATCCGCTATGGACTCGGCGGCATCAAGGGTTCCGGCCAGGGCGCCATCGAAGACATCCTGCGCGCGCGCGAGGAACGGCCGTTCACGGACCTGTTCGACTTCTGCGAGCGCGTCGACCGCCGCCAGGTGAACCGCCGCACCATCGAGGCGTTGATCCGGGCCGGTGCGTTCGACAGCCTCAACGACAACCGCGCGCAGTTGCTGGCCTCTGTCTCGATCGCCATGGAAGCGGCCGACCAGAAGGCCCAGTCGGCCAACCAGGTCTCGCTGTTCGACCTGATGGGCGATGCCGGCGACGCGCACCGCCCGGAACTGCTCGACGAGCCGCGCTGGACGCCCAAGCGCACGCTGCAGGAAGAAAAGCAGGCGCTCGGCTATTACTTCTCGGGACACCTGTTCGACGCGTGCCGCGACGAGGTGCGCCGCTTCGTGAAGAGCACGCTGGCCGGGCTCGAAAAGGAAGTGCAGGGCAATGGCGGCGGTTTCGGCCGCGACGTGCGCGGCAAGACCATCGCCGGCGTGATTGCCGGCGTGCGCACGCAGATGACGCAGCGCGGCAAGATGATCATCGTGCAACTCGACGACGGCACCGGGCTGGTGGAGATGACCGTTTTCAACGAGCTGTTCGATGCCAACCGGCACATGTTCCGCGAGGACGAGCTGCTGATCGCCACCGGCAACGCACGCCACGACACCTTCACCGGCGGCGTGCGCTTTACGGCGGAGTCGGTGATGGACCTGGCCACCGCCCGCAGCGCCTATGCCAGCGCGCTCAGCATTGCGCTGGCACCGGAAGACTCGACCATGGAGCGTTTGCGCACCATGCTCACCCAGTACCGCGCCAAGCCGCGCGACGCGGGCCCTGCTGGTCTTGGCCTGCTGGTGCGCTACCGCAATCCGAGTGCCGCATGCGATATCCACCTCGGACCGAACTGGCGCGTCGAGCCGGACGAAGCCCTGCTCGGCGAACTGCGGCAGTGGCTCGGCAACGAGGCGGTCGAGCTGATGTATTGAGGCCGGGCGGGCGCGCAAGACTGGCGCCGCGCCATCCCTTGCGCCCGTTTCGGCGCGTCTGCCGCGCCGGGTAATGCGGTTACAATGGCTCCGTTTTTTGCGCCTGCATGTGGTGTTTTCGCCATGCCGGGCAGCCAATTTCCGTGGTTCTTAGGCGTTTTCCGTGGCACCCGTCAGACGGGTGCGCGTCGCATCATTCAAATTAAGGGTGGTAGTGAGCAATCCAGCGAAGTCCGAACAGTCGGCCGGACAAGACGTAAAGGTAGGCAAGCGCCTGATGGGCTATCTGCGCCCGGAGCTGCGCATTTTCATTGCCGCCATCCTGGCCATGGCCGTGGTCGCGGCCAGCGAGGGCGTGATCCCGAAGGTCGTCAACGACCTGCTCGACAAAGGCTTTGGCGGCGACTACGCCGGCAAGCTGTGGCACGTGCCGGCCATCCTGACCGGTGTCGCGCTCATTCGCGGCGTGGCACAGTTTGCATCCGGCTACTTGCTGAGCCTGATTTCGAACCGCGTGCTGCTGAAGATGCGCATGCAGATGTTCGACCGCTTGCTGCACGCGCCTGCCCAGTTCTTCCACCGCAATACGGCGGCTTCGCTGATCAACGCGGTGATCTTCGAAGTCAACCAGGTACTGTCGATCCTGACCAACGTGTTCATCACGCTGGTGCGGGACTCGCTCACCGTGGTGGCGCTGCTGATCTACCTGTTCTACACGAACTGGCGCCTGACGCTGATCGTGGCCGTGATCCTGCCCGTGATCGGCTACCTGATGTCGAAGATCAACCGGCGCCTGCGCCGACTCAACCGCGACCACCAGACGCTGACCAACAGCGCGGCGTATGTGGTCGAGGAGGCAGTCGGCGGCTTCAAGGTCGTGAAGCTGCATGGCGGCGAGGCTTACGAGATGAACCGGTTCCGCAACATGGCGGAACGGCTCAAGAATTATTCGATGCGCATGGCCGTGGCCGGTGGCCTGAACCAGCCCGTGACGGCGTTCCTGGCCGCGCTGGCGCTGTCGGTCATCATCACCATCGCCATGGTCCAGGCGCAGGGCAACCAGACCACGATCGGCGGTTTTACCGGTTTCGTGATGGCCATGCTGCTGTTGATCTCGCCGCTCAAGCACCTGACCGACATCAACCAACCGCTCACGCGCGGCCTGACCGCGGCCGAGCTGATCTTCCGGCTGATCGACGAACCGCCCGAGCCGCAGGACGGTGGCGTGCGCATCGAGCGTGCCAAGGGCGACCTGGTATTCGAACGCGTCGGGTTCCACTATGGCGAAGGCACACGGCCGGCGCTGGAGAGTATTGATATCCGCGTACCGGCTGGCGAGGTGGTGGCGCTGGTCGGTCCTTCGGGCAGCGGCAAGACCACGCTGGTCAACCTGGTGCCGCGCTTCTTCGACCCGACCGATGGCCGCATCCTGCTGGACGGCCATGCGATCGGCGACATCGCGCTGCGCGAACTGCGCAACCAGGTCGCCTTCGTGAGCCAGGACGTGGTGCTCTTCAACGACACCGTTGCCGCCAACGTGGCATACGGGGTCGGCCCGGACGACAAGATCGACATGGCGCGCGTCGAGCGTGCCTTGCAGGCCGCCTACCTGACCGACGTGGTGAAGAACCTGCCGGAAGGCCTCGATACGAATATTGGCGACAACGGCATGAAGCTCTCGGGCGGTCAGCGCCAGCGACTGGCTATCGCCCGGGCGATCTATAAGGACGCGCCGATCCTGATTCTGGACGAAGCCACGTCGGCGCTCGATTCGGAATCCGAACGCCAGGTACAGGCGGCGCTGGAAGCATTGATGGTGGGCCGTACGACGCTGGTGATCGCGCACCGCCTGTCGACGATCGAGAACGCCGACCGCATCGTCGTGCTCGATCACGGCCGCGTGGCCGAGCAGGGTACCCACGACGAACTGCTGGCCGCCAACGGCCTGTACGCCGGGCTGCACCGGATCCAGTTCGCCACGCACTGATTCCTGGCCGGGCCGGGGCTGCCGGCTTGCGGGTTGCGCCTTGGCTACAATGGGGCGACAACAACGACCGCGAGAGAGACAGCCATGACCCGCCCGGCCCATCCCATCAGCCGTTACCCCGTGCCCGAACTGAAGGCGCTGCCCGACGACATCCGGCAGCGCATCCTGGAAGTCCAGGACAAGGCGGGCTTCGTGCCCAACGTTTTCCTGACGCTGGCACACCGGCCCGACGAGTTCCGTGCCTTCTTCGCCTATCACGACGCCCTGATGCTCAAGGACGGCGGCCTGACCAAGGGCGAGCGCGAGATGATCGTGGTGGCCACGTCGGCGGCAAACCAGTGCCTGTATTGCGTGGTGGCGCACGGCGCCATCCTGCGCATCTACGAGAAGAAGCCGCTGGTGGCCGACCAGGTCGCCGTCAATCACCTGAAGGCCGATATCCCGCCGCGCCAGCGCGCCATGCTCGATTTCGCGATGAAGGTCTGCAAGGCCTCGCACGAAATCGCCGACGCCGACTTTGCGGCGCTGCGCGAGCACGGGTTCAGCGATGAAGATGCGTGGGACATCGCCGCCATCACGGCATTCTTCGGCTTGTCGAACCGCATGGCCAACACCATCAGCATGCGTCCGAACGACGAGTTCTTCCTGATGGGCCGCGTGCCCAAGAGCAAGTAAGCGCGTCCTTCCGTGCCGGGCCGCTTGTTCACCGGATCTCGGCGCAATTCCCGTTGTTCGGGTTGAACAGCACCGGCCACGCCTGCTCATAGATGCCGGGCGTGCAGCGCTTCTGGCAATTGGCGTGCGCGAGCGTGATGCGCCGTGGGTCCTGCCAGATCAGCAGTTCGCATTGGGTGCCGTCGGTCGCTTGCAGCACGATATGCGGCGTCTTCTGGACTTGCTTGAAATCTGCCAGGTCGAACTGGCAGGTGCCGCGCTTGGATACCCACAGCTTCCATTTCAGCGACTTCACATCGTTCGAGACCACGCGCATCACCGCGTCTTCGCGGAAGCCGTCGTCCTCGGTGCGGCGGCAAGTGCCGGCCAGGCTGATGTCGTGGGCGGCGATTGGCGTGGGAAGTGGTTTTTCGGATGCCGGGGCTGCGGCGACAGCGGGTGACGGGGGTGGCGGAGGTGCCCGCCGGGCGATCGGCAACTGCTCGCAGGCAGTGCACAGAAACATGGCCAAAAAACACAGGCCCAGTTGCGGGGCTTTCATCCGGGGTACCTCACTACAGAACGCCAGCGACCTGCGGGCTCCCGCCCGTGCTTTTGGATGGGCTGGCGTTAACTGAGTTATAGCGGATCGCAAAGACCGCGCAGGGTCATGCGGATCACTTGCGCGTAGGTAGAAACACCACCCCTGGCGTCAGCGAGGCGAGCCGTTCCTGACGCCGCGCCGACCGCTTTGCCGTCTTTGCCGGGCTTGAAAGCTGTTACTGAAAACTCCTGGAATTTCAGTAACAAAGCCTGCTTCAACGTCGATACGATAGTTGGCGCTCTGGGATAAGAGCGAATCGCCAGTACTAGCCATCACCACGGCAATCCAGATAACGACACCTATGCCACGCCCCATCTCCTTGACCATCCACCGGTCCGCGCTCGCCAGCAACCTGGCCATTGCACGGCGTCTGGCACCAGCATCGAAAGTTTGGGCCGTGGTAAAGGCCAATGCCTACGGCCACGGCATCGCCAGGGTCTACCCGGCACTGACCTCGGCCGATGGTTTTGCATTGCTCGACCTGGACGAGGCGGCCCGGCTGCGTGACCTGGGCTGGACCGGCCCGATCCTGTTGCTTGAGGGATTCTTCGATGACAGCGATATCGCGCTGCTTGCCTCGCTGCGCCTGACCACGGCGGTCCACGGAGAAGAGCAGTTGCGGATGCTGGAGGTGGCGTCTCGCGATGGTCGCTTGCCACCGCGCTCGATCGATGTCTGCCTGAAACTGAATGCCGGCATGAATCGCCTGGGGTTCAATCCCGGAGAGTACAGCGCGGCCTGGCGTCGCCTGGGCGATATTGCCGCGGTGAAATCCGTGACCCACATGAGTCATTTCTCGGATGCGGATACCGAGAAAGGCGTGGCGGACCAGTTCGCCACGTTCCGGGCCGTCACGCAGGACCTGCCCGGAAAGATCTCCGTCGCGAACTCGGCGGCGACCATGCGTCATGCTGATTGCCACGCGGACTGGGTGCGGGCGGGCATCATGCTGTACGGCGCTGCGCCGTCGGGCTGCGCGAAGGATCTGACTGGCACCGGCCTGCAGGCAGCGCAGACCTTGACCAGCCGGATACTGGGCGTGCAGGACCTGCAGCCCGGCCAGTCCGTCGGCTATGGTTCCCACTATGTCGCGACGCGCCGCCAGCGTATTGGCATCGTCGCGTGCGGCTACGCCGATGGCTATCCGCGCACGAGCTCTTCGCACGCAGGGCATTTCGCACCGGTTCGTGTCGGCGACCGGAACACGCGCACCGTCGGGCGTATTTCCATGGACATGCTGGCGATCGATCTCAGCGAATGCCCGGAAGCCGGCGTCGGCACGCCGGTCGAACTCTGGGGGCAGCATGTTCCGATCGACGATGTTGCCGCGGCGGCGGGCACGATCGGCTATGAGCTGATGTGCGCGGTGGCGCCGCGGGTGCCGGTCGTCGTTGGCTTGTAGCCCAGATCGTCCCAATGTTCCAAAAATTGCAACAAGCTATTGTCGCGTTGGGGATTGGTCACTTCAAGGGAAAACCCTTAGTATTCGTCTACGCGATGCCGCAATGCAGCAGACCCCCAAAAAACAAAGGCGTCGCGACCATAGAGGAAAATCATGAACGCCAGCCGCTATCTCCTGATCGTCATTACCGCCATCGCTGCTGCCATCTCGGCCGCGCCGGTTCTGGCCAAGAGTGGCCAGTTCGATCCGCATACCGACGGCGCGCGTAGCAACGGCTACAGCGCCTACACCGACGGCGCCCGTAGCGGCAAGTACAACGCTTTCACCGATGGCGCAAAGACCGGTGGCAAGTTCGACACTTACACGGACGGTGCCCGGTACGTTTTCTCGACCGACGAAATGCCCCACTGAGGCGCTGCTTCCGTGGCCCGGTCTCCCGGACCGGGCAATGAAAAAGGGTTGCAGGCAGAAGCCTGCAACCCTTTTTCATTTCAGGGCTTCGGCAGCGATCGGACTTAATCCGTCGCGCGCAGGGCTTCTCCCAGCGCGTTGACCAGGTCGTCGATCTCGCGCGGTTCGGCAATGAACGGCGGCGCAAGCTGGATCGTGTCGCTGCCGTAGCGCACGTAGAAGCCCTTTTCCCAGCAGCGCTGCGCGATCTCGTACGGCCGGCGCGCGGGCTCGCCCGGCGCATGGGCAATAGAGAAACCCGCGGCGAGACCGAAGTTGCGAATATCGGTCACATGCGGGCTTCCTTTCAGGCTGTGGACGGCCTCCTCGAACACCGGTGCAAGCGCACGCACGCGGCCGGCCATGTCTTCGTTGCGTAGCACGTCGAGCGTGGCGATGGCGGCAGCGCAGGCAACCGGATGTGCCGAGTAGGTGTAGCCGTGCGGAAACTCCAGCATGTAGTCGGGACCGCCTGCCTCCATGAACGTGTCATAGATGTCCTTGCTGGCAATCACCGCCCCGAGCGGCTGCGTGCCGTTGGTCACCTGCTTGGCGATGTTCATGATGTCCGGTACCACGCCGAAGGCCTCGGCGGCCGTCGTGGCGCCGACGCGCCCAAAGCCGGTGATGACCTCGTCGAAGATCAGCAGGATGTCATGCGCGGTGCAGATGTCGCGAAGGCGCTGCAGGTAGCCTGCGGGCGGGACCAGGACGCCGGCCGAGCCTGAGAAGGGTTCGACGATCACGGCGGCAATGGTCGAGGCGTCGTGCAGCGCGATCAGGTCGAGCAGGCGGTCTGCCAGCTCGGCGCCGTGCTGCGGTTGCCCGCGCGTGAAGGCGTTCCCGGCCAGGTGCGTGTGCGGCAGGAAGTCCGATTCGATGCCCTGGCCGAACAGCTTGCGGTTCGGCGCGAGCCCGCCAACCGAGATCCCGCCGAAGTTCACGCCGTGATAGGCCTTCTCGCGCCCGATCAGGCGTGTCTTGGCGGCCTGGCCTTTCGCACGCCAATACGCGCGCGCCATCTTGAGCGAGGTATCGGCTGCTTCTGAACCCGAGCCTGTGAAGAACACATAGTCGAGCCCGGCCGGCGTCATCTCCCGCAGATTGTTGGCGAGTTCGAACGACAGCGGATGCCCGTACTGGAACGCCGGCGCATAGTCGAGCCGGGCGATCTGGCGGCTGACGGCCTCGACGATCTCGGGGCGCGCATGGCCGAGCCCCGTGCACCACAGGCCAGACAAGCCATCGAAGATCTTGCGGCCGTCGACGTCCGTGTAGTACGCGCCCTTGGCTTCGACAATCATGCGCGGACTGGCCTTGAATTGCCGGTTCGCCGTGAATGGCATCCAGTGGGCATCGAGCCAGGCGGGGTCCAGGCGGACGTCAGTGTTCTGCGGGCGAGAGGTGGCGGTGGTGGTCATGGCGGTTCGCGCGGTGCGCGGTAGCGTTGGTCTGTTGCGGATTATTGGGATCGGCGATAGGCTTTTGAATGATCAAATATCAACGTTCACTTGTCAGTTCATGCAAGTAACCACAAAGCGCCGTGCCCTGCTCGGGCTGATGAGCGACATGGACCTGCGTCTGCTGCGGGTCTTCAAGGCCGTGGTCGAGTGTGGCGGCATGGCATCGGCAGAGCGCGAACTCAACATCGGCATCTCGACCATCAGCCGCCATATCAAGGATCTGGAAACGCGGCTGGGCCTCACGCTGTGCCGTCGCGGGCGCGCGGGGTTTGCGCTGACAGCCGAAGGGCATGGCATCTACGAGCAGACCTTGCGCTTGCTCGCGTCGGTCGAGGCCTTCCGCAGCAGCGTCGACGACCTGCATGGGCGCCTTGGCGGGGAGCTGAACGTGGCGGTCGTCGACAAGACCGCCACCAATCCGCGGGCGCGGCTTGGCGATGCGATCGCCCGGTTCTCGGAGGCCGCGCCTGAGGTGGTGCTGAACCTCCACGTCGCTTCGCTGGTGGCGGTGGAGCAGGGGGTCATCGATGGCCGCTTCCATGTCGGGATCGCCCCGGTGTACCGTCCCGCGCGCGGCTTTATCAGTAGTGCGCTGTTCGACGAGACCATGCTGCTCTATTGCGGCGCCAGCCATCCGTTGTTCGATGCACCGCAAGAAGGGCTCACGTGGCGGCAGATGCGCAACTACCGTTTTGCTGGACTCGGCTACAACTCGCCCAATATGGAACTCGCCCACCGCGAAAAGCTGTCGCGCAAGGCGACGGGATTCGACCAGGAGTCGATCGCGACGCTGATCCTGTCGGGCGCCTACCTTGGCTTTCTGCCCGATCACTATGCCGCTAGCTTCGAAGGTCGGGGCTTGATGCGGCCTGTCGCGCCGAAGCGTTTTCGCTATGCTTGCCGGTTCACGTCGATGTTGCGGCGCTCACCCGAGCCCGCACGCGCGGCGTTGCTGTTCCAGGAGTGCCTGACGCACGCTCACCGGTCCCCATGAGGCGCGGTGGGCCACCGAGTCGCCTCGATGAGGACGGTTTAACGGGACCCCAAGCGCTCCTGCAGCGGATAGCGCTGCATGGTGCGCTCCATGCCTTCAAGAAACATCCGCTCCGCCGGGTTCATCTTGCGTCCACGGTGCCATAGCAGCTGAATATCGATGTCGGCCACGCCATCATCGGGCGGCAGGCGCCACAGGCGCTGTTGCAGCAGGTCGTCGCGCACGATGTGCTCGGGCAGGCAGCCGATGCCATAGCCAGCGAAGATCAACCGCCGCACTTCGTCCAGGCTCGACGAGACCGCGATGGTCTGGCCGGTGAACCGGTGCTCGTCGCGGAACACGCTGATCGGCGCAAGGCTCTCGCCAAGCAGTTCGGTCGTGAACGAGACGAAGTCCTGGTCGAGCAGGTCCGCCATCGCCAGGCCCTGGCGGCCGAACAAGGGGTGATGCCGGCCACAGAAAATTGCATAGCGCTGGCGCAGGAAGCATCGCTGCTCGAGCTTGTCTTGCGGCGTGCGGCACACACTGAGACCGGCGGTTGCGGTCATCTGCAGCAAAGACGAGACGATATCCGACGAGCGCATGACCTCGATCTGCAGGTCGACGCGCGGATAGCTGCGATGGAACTCCGCCAGGTATTCGTCGTAGATCCACGAATCCATCCGGCTGACGCAAAGGAGCCGGATCGAGCCCGTGATGTCTTCCCCTTTGTCGGCCAGCTCCGTTTCCAGCTTCGACAGATGGCCATAGATCTCGCCGGCAATGCGAAAAACCTCTTCCCCGGCCGGCGTTGGCTTGAATTGCTGGCCACGCCGCTGGATCAGGGAGTGCCCGAGCGTCTCTTCCAGGCGCTTGAGCGCCAGGCTGATGGCGGGCTGGGTCAGGTGCAGGCGCGCGGCGGCGCGGCTCACGCTGCGCTCTTGCATGATGACCAGAAAGGTTCTCAGAAGATTCCAGTCGAGCCGGTCATTCAGGAAGCGCACCACTTCAGGTCTACTTCGCGACATCGAGGATAATTCTCGCTATATAAGTTGAAATTATGTAGAGAATAATAACTATAAATTTGATTAATAAAATCGAGGGGGCTATAAAACTGTCACCGCAGTGTCCGCGCAACGCTGCAGACTTGAAAACGACAGGAGACAACCCAATGCAAACCCCTTCCACGGTCAAGCACCAGCCCAGACGCGCTGCTGCCGCCGCCTTCATCGGCACGGCGATCGAATGGTATGACTTCTACATCTACGCAACTGCCGCCGCACTGGTGTTCGGCGAACTGTTCTTTCCGTCGGATGACCCGTTCATCAGTACGATGGCGTCCTTCGGCACCTTTGCCGTCGGGTTCTTCGCGCGTCCACTCGGTGGCGTCATCTTCGGTCACCTTGGCGACAAGATCGGCCGCAAGAAGGAGCTGATGACGTCGCTCGTCATGATGGGTCTCGCCACTGTTGGCGTGGGGCTGATGCCGACGCAGTTTTCGTCCCCGTGGGTCGCTCCCGCCTTGCTGATCGTGTTGCGCATCATCCAGGGCATCTCGGCTGGCGGCGAGTGGGGCGGGGCAGTCCTGATGGCGGGCGAGCACGCGCCGCCGGGCCGCCGCATGTTCTTCGCGTCGTTCGCGCAGCTTGGCAGCCCGGCCGGGATGCTGATGTCGCTGCTGGCGTTTCGCGCCGTGACGTCGCTCGACCACGCGGACTTCATGGCCTGGGGCTGGCGCGTGCCGTTCCTTGCCAGCGCGCTGCTGCTGGTGGTCGGCATCTTCATCCGCATCAGCGTCGGCGAGTCGCCGGAATTCGAGCGCGAGAAGCAGCGCCACCGCACTGTCAAGCTGCCGATTGCCGAAGTGTTCCGCAGCGCTCGCTGGCTGGTGCTGTTGTGCATTGGCGCCAATACCCTCGGCATTGCGGGCGTGTACTTCACCAACACGTTCATGATTTCGTACACGACGCAGTACTTCGGCGTGCCCCGCTCGCTGATTCTTGACTGCCTGTTCGTTGTGGCCGTGATCCAGTTCCTGATGCAGCCCCTTGCCGCGTACTGGGCGGAGAAGATCGGCACCGCGCGCTTCCTGAAGCTGGCCGCGCTCGCCGCGATGATGACACCGTACCCGATGTTCCTGCTCGTGCAGTCTGGCGATCGCTTGTCGCTGATCGCGGGCATCGCGCTCGCGGTGGTGTGCCTGGCCTCGTTCTATTCGGTGATCGCGGGCTTCATGACCGATGTATTCCCGACGCACGTGCGCTATTCCGCGATCTCGTTGTCGTACCACGTCTGCGCCGCGATCGCGGGTGGCCTCACGCCGCTCGCCGCGACCTGGCTTGCGCATCGCTACAGCGGGCAATGGTGGCCGCTGGCGCTCTTCTTCACGGGACTCGCGGTGTTGTCCCTCGTGTGTGTGATGGCGCTCGACGCGATGAAGTCGCGCCGCGCCATCGCCTTCGAGGCGGTCAGCACGCCCTGACCCGCGCTTTCCCCTGACTGACGCTTTCCCTGTATGGCGGGTACGCCAGGCATCGCTACGCCTGCCCGCCTGACTTCTACAACGACAAGAGACGACTGAACATCATGCTGACCTACTTCCACCCCCAACAGTTGAAGCATCATCCGCGCAGCTATTTCTCGCGTGGCCAGATGCGCGAGCCGCAAGAGGTGCCCGAGCGCGCCGTGCAGTTGCTGCAGGCGGCCCGCGCACTGGACTTCGACGTGCGCGAGCCCGCCGATGCCGGTCATGCGCCGCTAGCCGCCGTGCATGGCATGGACTACCTGCGCTTCCTCGAAGAGGCGCACGGCGAGTGGAAGCAGATGCCGGAAGACTGGGGCAACGAAGTCATGTCCAATATCTTCGTGCGCGAGAACAACCCGCTGCGCGGCGTGCTCGGCAAGGCCGCGCGCTTCCTGGCCGATGGCAGTTGCCCGATAGGCCCCGAAACCTGGCGCTCCGCCTACTGGTCCGCGCAGAGCGCGGTCGCCGGTGCGCGCGCAGTGCTGGAGGGTGCCGGCGAGGCCTATGCACTGTGCCGCCCGCCCGGCCACCACGCCCGCGTCGAAGGCGCCGGGGGGCTGTGCTACCTGAACAATGCGGCCATCGCCGCGCAAGTGCTGCGCGAACGCTTCGGCCGCGTGGCGATCGTCGATACCGACATGCACCACGGCCAGGGCATCCAGGAGATTTTCTACGGCCGCGACGACGTGCTGTACGTATCGATCCACGGCGATCCCACCAACTTCTACCCGGCCGTGGCGGGCTTCGAGGAAGAGCGCGGCAGCGGCGAGGGCAGCGGCTACAACGTCAACCTGCCGATGGCGCATGGCTCGAGCGAGGCGGTGTTCTTCGAACAGCTCGACGCGGCCCTGCGCACCGTCAAGCGCTTCCAGGCCGACGTGCTGGTTCTGGCGCTGGGCTTCGACATCTATATGGAGGATCCCCAGGCTGTCGTCGCGGTGACGACTGAAGGGTTTGGCCGCCTGGGCGAGTCCGTCGGCGCGCTCTGCCTGCTCACGCTGATTGTGCAGGAAGGCGGCTACCACATCGAAACGCTCGACCTCAACTCGCGCACGTTCTTCGGCGGCTTCGGCGCGGCCCGCAAGGCGCGTTGATGCCAACGTCCGACCGTCTTTCCAGGGAGTCCAGCTTGAACACCGAATCCACCAATGCAGCGCTTCCGGGAGGCCGCATGATGCTGCAACGCTATACCCACTACATTGACGGCCAGATGGTCCCGCCGGCCGGCGGCGCCTACTTCCCGACCGAGAACCCGTTCACCGGCGAGGCCTGGGCGGAAGTCGCGCGCGGCAATGCCGACGATGTGGAGCAGGCCGTGCGGGCCGCGCATCGCAACCTGCGTAGCGGTGCCTGGCCCGCGCTGACCGCGAGCGAACGCGGCCTGCTGCTGCACCGCCTCGGCGACCGCATTGCCGCGGAGGCCGAGCGCCTTGCGGCCATCGAAGTGCGCGACAACGGCAAGCTGATCTCCGAGATGCTCGGTCAGCTGCGCTATATCCCCAAGTGGTTCCACTACTTCGGCGGACTGGCGGACAAGGTCCACGGCGACGTGATCCCGCTCGACAAGAAGGGCTACTTCAACTACACGCGCCAGGAGCCGCTGGGGGTCGTGGCGATCATCACGCCGTGGAACTCGCCGCTGATGCTGCTGGCATGGAAACTGGCACCCGCGCTGGCGGCCGGTTGTACGGTCGTCATCAAGCCGTCCGAGTTCACCTCGGCCTCGACTGTCGCGCTGGTGGCCTTGCTCGACGAGGTTGGCTTCCCGCCGGGCGTCGTCAACGTCGTGACCGGCTTCGGCAATGAGGCCGGTGCGGCGCTCGTGTCGCACCCGCTGGTGCGCAAGGTGACGTTCACGGGCGCCGACTCCACCGGCAAGCTGATCGCCCAGCAGGCCGCGCGCGAGCTGAAGCACGTCGGGCTGGAACTCGGCGGCAAGTCGCCCAACATCGTGTTCGCCGATGCCAACCTCGATGACGCGGTCAATGGCGCGGTGTCGGGCATCTTCGCGGCAACGGGGCAGACCTGCATTGCCGGCTCGCGCCTGCTGCTGCAGGACGATATCCACGACGCCTTTCTCGAGCGGCTACTTGAACTGGCGCGTTCCGCGCGGATGGGCGATCCGATGGATCCGGACACCCAGGTCGGGCCGGTCACCACGCGGCCGCAGTACGAGAAGGTGCTGTCCTACATTGAGTGGCCAGGCGCGACGGGGCCAGGCTGGTGCTTGGCGGCAATCCCGCGCAGCGCCCGGAATGCGGTCGTGGCTGGTTCGTCGAGCCGACCATCTTCGCCGATGTGCGCAACGACATGCGCATCGCGCAGGAGGAGGTGTTCGGTCCGGTATTGTCGGTGATCCGCTTCCGCGACGAGGATGAAGCCATCGCGCTGGCCAACGATATCCGCTTTGGTTTGGGCGCAGGCGTGTGGACCAGCGATATCCGCCGCTCGTTCCGCATGGCGGAGCGGCTGGAAGCCGGCACGGTCTGGGTCAATACCTATCGCGCGGTGAGCTATATGTCGCCGTTTGGCGGCTACAAGGATTCCGGGCTGGGCCGCGAGAACGGCGCGGATGCGATCCGCGAGTACCTGCAGACCAAGAGCGTGTGGATCAACACCGGCGCGGAAACGGCCAATCCGTTCGTGATGCGGTGATGTCGTCAGGGGCCCGGGTTTGCCCGGCCCCTGACGGCGTCCCGCTTACATCAGAATGATGTCGTACTGCTCCTGGTGGAACGTCGATTCCACCTGCAGCGAGATCGGCTTGCCGATGAAGTCGCCCAGCATCGCCAGGTGCTGGCTTTCCTCTTCCAGGAACAGGTCGATGACTTCCTGCGACGCCAGGATGCGGAATTCGCGCGGATTGAACTGGCGCGATTCGCGCATGATTTCGCGCAGGATGTCGTAGCACGCCGTGCGCGGGGTCTTGACCTGGCCCTTGCCCTGGCACACCGGACACTGCTCGCACAGCACGTGCGCGAGCGATTCGCGCGTGCGCTTGCGCGTCATCTCGACCAGGCCGAGCTGGGAGAAGTTGTTGACCGTGATGCGCGTGCGGTCGCGCGACAGTGCGCGCTTGAGTTCCGACAGCACCGCTTCGCGGTGCTCGACATTCTCCATGTCGATGAAGTCGATGATGATGATGCCGCCCAGGTTGCGCAGCCGCAGCTGGCGCGCGATGGTGTGTGCCGCTTCGAGATTGGTCTTGAAGATCGTGTCGTCGAAATTGCGCGCCCCGACGTAGCCGCCGGTGTTGACGTCGATCGTCGTCATCGCCTCGGTCTGGTCGATCATGAGGTAGCCGCCGGACTTCAGGTCCACGCGCCGCGACAGCGCCTTCTCGATCTCCGCATCGATATTGAACAGGTCGAAGATCGGCCGCTCGCCGGTGTAGTGCGACAGGCGCGGCAGCACCGCCGGCGTGTATTCCTGCGCGAATTCCACCAGCCGCTGGTAGTTCTCGCGCGAATCGATCTGGATCACGCCAGTGGCGTCGTTGATGAAGTCGCGCAGCACGCGCTGGGCCAGGTCCAGGTCCTGGTAAAGCAGGCTCGGCGCCGGCTGCGTGGTGGCGTTCTGGCGGATCGTTGCCCAGATCTTGCGCAGGTAGGCGATGTCGTTGCCAAGCTCTTCATCGCTGGCTTCCTCGGCGATGGTGCGCACGATGAAGCCGCCGCGCTCGTCGGTCGGTACCAGGCCCTGCACGCGGCTGCGCAGCGCCTCGCGATCGACCTCGCCCTCGATGCGCTGCGAAATGCCGATATGCGGATCCTGCGGCAGGTACACGAGCGTGCGCCCCGCAATGCTGACCTGCGTGGACAGGCGCGCGCCCTTGGTGCCGATCGGGTCCTTGATGACCTGCACCATCAGCGCCTGTCCTTCGAACAGGGTCTTCTCGATGGCGAGCTGCGTGCCGTTCTTGTTGTCGGGATCGCGCGGATGCCAGATATCGGCGACGTGCAGGAATGCCGCGCGTTCCAGGCCGATATCGATGAAGGCCGACTGCATGCCCGGCAGCACGCGCACGACCTTGCCCAGGTAGATGTTGCCGACCAGTCCGCGCGTCAGGGTGCGCTCGACATGCAGTTCCTGGACGGCGGCCTGCTGCACGATGGCAACGCGCGTCTCTTGTGGCGTGATGTTGACGAGGATGTCTTCAGTCATGGCGGATGAAACGCGTTGCCGGTGTACCGGCGATGTATTGTCTGCCCGGGTCTGCAGGCCTTGGAGGGTGCCGTTCAGAACCGCAGGCGGGCCTGCCTGAGTAGCGCTGCCGTCTCAAACAGGGGTAGGCCCATGATACCTGAATAGCTGCCTTCGATCCGCTCGACGAACTCCGCCGCGCGGCCCTGGATGCCGTAGGCGCCGGCCTTGCCGAGCGGCTCGCCGCTGGCCACATAGCCCTCGATTTCGGGCGCGGTCATCGCGCGGAAGGTCACGCGGGAAATCGACAGCGCATGGTGCATGCCCAGCGTCGAGACCACGGTGACGGCGGTCAACACGCGGTGCGTCGCGCCGGAGAGCGCGGCCAGCATGGCCGTGGCGTCGGCGCCATCGGCCGGCTTGCCGAGGATGTCGCCGCCAAGGCACACGGTGGTGTCGGAGGTGAGCACGGGGGCGTCGGGCAGCGCGCGCCGTTCGCGGCGCCGCAGCGCGGCTTCGGCCTTGAGCGCGCAGACGCGCTGGACATAGTCGTCGGGCGTCTCGCCGGGCTGTACGATTTCCAGTGCCTCGGCGTCTTCGTCATCGTCGGCGAGCAACAGTTCATAGCGCACGCCGAGCTGCGTCAGCAGTTCGCGGCGGCGCGGGCTTTGGGAAGCGAGATAGAGGTAATCGTGCATCGGGGCGGGAGCAGTGATTCGGGAACAGGCAAGCCCGAAGCGGCCGCCCAAGGCCCGCATTGTACTGCCGGCGCCGGCGCCGGCGCCGGCTCAGGCCCGGTGATAGGGGTGGTTCTGCGTGACCGACCAGGCGCGGTACAGCTGTTCGGCCAGCAGCACGCGCACCATGCCGTGCGGCAGCGTCAGGCTGGACAGCCGCAGCAGCGTCTGCGCCCGCGCTTTCAACGCGGGATCGAGGCCGTCGGCGCCGCCGATCAGGAACGCAACGTCGCCGCCTTCGCGTTGCCAGTCGGTGAGCTGACCGGCGAGCTGCACTGTCGTGAAGTCGCGCCCCCGCTCATCCAGCGCCACGATGCGGCACTGCCGCGACAGCGACGACAGCACCGCGTCAATGCGAGCGGCTTCGCGCTGCATCACGGTAGCGGCGTTGTTGGAAGACGAGCGGGCTTCGGGCTTGACCTCGCGCAGTTCGATGCGCAACTCCGGCGGCATGCGCTTGGCATACTCGTTGAAGCCGGTTTCGATCCAGCCCGGCATCTTGTGGCCGACCGCCACGATGACCAGTTGCATGGGATCCATTGCCGCGCGGCCGGAGCCGCGCGCGCAAGTTCAGGCTCAGGCCGAGCGCGTGGTGCGCTTGCGGGCGGCCGGCTTGGCGGCGCCGGTCTTGGCAGCGGCGGTCTTGGTCGCGGTGGTCTTCGCCGCGGTCGTACGCGTGGCGGTCTTGCGTGCCGGGGTGCCGGCGGCCGTCTTGCGCGGCGCGGCGGCGCGCGTCGCCGGAGTCTTGGTGGCAGCGGTCTTCGTGCCCGAAGTCGTCTTGCGCGGCTTGCGGATGGTGGCGATGGCGTCCGGATCGGTGTCCTCGTGGCCCATCGGCGGCGACGGTTCCTTCATGCCTTCGGGCAGGCGGGCCAGCGCCGGGCGCAGGCCGGTGGCGCGGCGCGCGCGCGGTGCCGGCGCATCTTCGTCGTCGTCATCCATCGGCTCGCTGGCCTTGGCCAGGCCCTTGGCGGCGGCCAGCTTGACGCGCACCGGCTTGTCGCCCCAGATTTCTTCGAGGTTGTAGTACATGCGCAGTTGCGGCTGCAGGATGTGCACCACCGCATCGCCGCAGTCGACCAGCACCCATTCGCCGGTTTCCAGCCCTTCCACCGCAATGATGTGGCCGCCGGCATCCTTCACTGTCTCGCGCACCGACGCTGCAAGCGCCTTGGTCTGGCGGTTGGATGTCCCGCTGGCAATCACCACCCGGTCGAACAGTTCGGTCAGGTGGCTGGTGTCATACACCTTGATGTCCTGCGCTTTGACATCCTCGAGGCCGTCGACGATGGCGCGTTGCAGTTTGCGAATATCCATGGTGCGTTCTTGTTCAGCTGAATTCATTGGGGGGCGGCCAGTTCAGGACTGGCCTGATGCGGGGCGGTAGAGGCCCTGGCTCGCGATGTAGTGTGCCACGCCAGCCGGCAGTTGGTCATCCGCTGGCAAGCCGGATGCCAGGCGCTGGCGCAGGCCGGTGGAAGACAAGTCGACAGCGAGGGTCTGGTCAATCCACATCCGGCCGGAGGGCGTGCATTGTATCAGGTGCGTGTCGGCGTGGCGCGCGGCCAGCGCTTCGCGCACCGGCCCTTCGAGTTCCGAGAGCGCAAAGCCGGGGCGCGTGGCGGTGCACAAGTGCACGTGGGCGAACAATTCCTGCCAGCCGTGCCAGGTGTGCAGGCGCAGGAGCTGGTCGGCGCCCATCAGCCAGCAGAGCGAGGCTTGCGGGCCATACTCCTCGCGCAGGTGGCGCACGGTGTCGATGGTGTAGCTGGGGCCTTCGCGGTCCACTTCCATGCGGCTCACGCGAATCTTTGCCGAAGTGCCGGTCAGCGCGGCGGCGGCAAGTTCCGTCATGGCGAACCGGTCCGCGGCGGGGGTCACGTCAGCGCTCTTTTGCCACGATTGGCCGGTGGGGATCCACACCAGTTCATCCAGCGCCAGATGGTCGATGCACAGGCTGGCGAGCGCCAGGTGGCCGAGATGAGGGGGGTCGAAAGTGCCGCCCAGGATACCCAGGCGATAAGGGCGGGCGTCTTTGCCGGCTGCTGCGGCCGGCACGGCGTCTTGGTTGGGATGTGCCATAAGGTTGCCGTCAGGCCCAGTCGCGCGCCGGCAGGAAGTCGGTGTACAGCGCGCTTTCGGCGCTGCCCGGTTCCGGCTGCCAGTCGTAGCGCCATGTCACCTGCGGCGGCATCGACATCAGGATCGATTCGGCGCGGCCGCCGGACTGCAGTCCGAACAGTGTGCCGCGATCGAACACCAGGTTGAACTCGACATAGCGGCCACGGCGGTAGGCCTGGAAGTCGCGCTCGCGCTCGCCGTACGGCGTGTCCTTGCGGCGCTCCAGGATCGGCTGGTAGGCAGTCAGGAAGGCATCGCCGACGCCGCGCATCATTTCGAAGCTGCGTTCGAAGCCCAGCGTCGAGAAGTCGTCGAAGAAGATTCCCCCAATGCCGCGCGCCTCGCCGCGGTGCTTCAGGAAGAAATACTCGTCGCACCACTGCTTGAAGCGCGGATACAACTCATCGCCGAACGGTGCCAGCGATGCCTTGCAGGTGCGGTGGAAATGGGCGCAGTCGTCGGTATTGCCGTAGTACGGCGTCAGGTCCATGCCGCCGCCGAACCACCACACCGGATCGGCACCAGCCTTGGTGGCGATGAAGCACCGCACGTTCATGTGCACGGTGGGCACGTACGGATTGCGCGGATGGAACACCAGCGATACGCCCATCGCTTCGAAACCGCGCCCGGCCAGCTCGGGCCGGTTGGCGCTGGCCGATGGAGGCAGGGTATCGCCGGTCACGTGCGAAAAGCCCACGCCGGCACGCTCCATCACGGCGCCGCCTTCCAGGATGCGGGTGCGGCCACTGCCGCGCAGGCGCTCGGTGGGCGGCTTTTCCCAGGCGTCGGTCAGGAAGGGCTGTCCGTCAATAGCGGCGACGGCGTCGGTGATGCGGTCTTGCAGACCGAGCAGGTAGGCACGGACTGCCTGGGAATCGATCATGGCTTGTAGGGGCGCGGGCCCCGGATGCAAGGGCGGCCGTGCCGGCGTCTGGCCGGCACGGCCGTCATGGGTGTGTCACGATTGTAACGGCTGGCGAGGCACTTGCCGGCGCCAGCCGTCCACCTGTGACGGGCCGCCAGCGGCCGGTACGGCCTCGTGGCGGCGCCACATCGGCGCTCAGCGCTTGATGGCGCGGTAGCCGATGTCGGTACGGTATTGCATGCCATCGAACTGAATCTGCTCCACGGCTGCGTAGGCGGCGCGTTGCGCGGCCTTGACCGTATCGGCCAGGCCCACCACGCACAGCACGCGGCCGCCCGTGGTCAGCAGCGTGCCGTCCTTGAGCGTGGTGCCGGCGTGGAAGGTCACGCTGTCGTCGGTTTCGGCCGGGATGCCGGTGATGGCATCGCCCTTGCGCGGCGAGTCGGGGTAGCCATAGGCTGCCATCACCACGCCCAGCGCGGTGCGGCGGTCCCAGTCCAGTTCGACTTCGTCGAGCTTGCCCGACACGGCGGCGTCCATCACGTCGACCAGGTCAGTCTTCAGGCGCGCCATGATCGGCTGGGTTTCCGGGTCGCCCATGCGGCAGTTGAATTCCAGCGTCTTCAGGTTGCCGTCCTTGTCGATCATCAGGCCGGCGTACAGGAAGCCCGTGTACGGAATGCCGTCCTTTTCCATGCCGCGCACGGTCGGCACGATGATCTCGCGCAGCGCGCGCGCATGCAGCGCGGGCGTGACCACCGGCGCGGGCGAGTAGGCGCCCATGCCGCCGGTGTTGGGGCCGGCATCGGCGTCCAGCAGGCGCTTGTGGTCCTGGCTGGTCGCCAGCGCGAGCACGTTCTTGCCGTCGACCAGCACGATAAAGCTGGCTTCCTCGCCTTCCAGGAACTCCTCGACCACCACGCGCGCACCGGCATCGCCAAGCTTGTTGTCGGCCAGCATCATGTCGACGGCGGCGTGCGCTTCTTCCAGGTTCATGGCGACGACCACGCCCTTGCCAGCCGCCAGGCCATCGGCCTTGATCACGATCGGCGCGCCTTGCGCGTCGATGTAGGCGTGCGCCTGGGCGGCGTCGGCGAAGGTCTGGTAGGCCGCGGTCGGAATGCCGTGGCGGTGCATGAAGGCCTTGGCGAAGTCCTTCGACGACTCGAGCTGTGCCGCAGCCTGGGTCGGGCCGAAGATGCGCAGGCCCTTGCCGCGGAACACGTCCACGATGCCGGCGGCCAGCGGCGCTTCGGGGCCGACCACGGTGAAGGCCACGCCTTCGCGCTCGGCAAAGGCGGCCAGCACTTGCGGATCCGTCAGCGGAACATTCTGCAGGCGCTTGTCGAGCGCGGTCCCGCCATTGCCTGGTGCCACGTACACCACCTGAATCTTGGGGGACTGGGCTAATTTCCAGGCCAGCGCGTGTTCACGTCCACCCGAGCCGACAACCAATACTTTCATGATCCACTGCCAGAAAAGATACGCATGCAAAAAGGCGGCAGCTCGATCGTGCTGCCGCCCGAGGGCTAACTAAGTCTACTTACTCTTCGATGACCGCGTTGGTGAAGACTTCCTGCACGTCATCGAGGTTTTCCAGGGCGTCCAGCAGCTTCTGCATCTTCGCCGCGTCGTCGCCCGTGAACTCGACTTCATTCTGCGGCTTCATCACCACGTCGGCCACTTCGGCCTTGAAGCCGGCGGCTTCCAGGGCCGCTTTGACCGCGGAAAAGTCGTTCGGCGGGCAGGTGACTTCGATCGAGCCGTCGTCATTGGTGACCACGTCGTCGGCGCCGGCTTCGAGCGCGGCATCCATCAGCTTGTCTTCCGGCGTGCCCGGGGCAAACAGGAACTGGCCGCAATGGGTGAACATGAAGGCCACCGAGCCTTCGGTCCCCATGTTTCCACCGTGCTTGGAAAACGCGTGGCGGACTTCGGCCACGGTGCGCACGCGGTTGTCGGTCAGGCAGTCGACAATGATCGCGGCGCCGCTCAGGCCGTAGCCCTCGTAGCGGATTTCCTCGTAGTTCGCGCCTTCCAGGCCACCCACGCCGCGCTGGATCGCGCGCTGGATGTTGTCCTTGGGCATGTTGGCGTCCATCGCCTTGTCCATGGACAGGCGCAGGCGCGGGTTGGAGTCGACATCGCCGCCGCCGAGCTTGGCGGCAACGGTGATTTCCTTGATCAGGCGGGTCCAGATCTTGCCGCGCTTGGCGTCTGCGGCGGCCTTCTTATGTTTGATATTGGCCCATTTCGAGTGACCGGCCATGATTCTCTCCGAAGCGGAAAACGTGAGGTTGTGCGGGAAGGCTGCAGCTTGCGGGCGCCGTACAGCGTGGTATAGCGCGGTAGAAGCGGCCGCGCCGGGTGACGGATTGACCCGGCTGCTGGCTATAATCAGCCCGTGATTTTATCACGCGGCCCTGTCCGTGCCGCGCCCGTGGCTGTCCGCCACGCTTCCCGATCCAAGACACCATGGCCGAACCTATCCTGATCGCCAAGAACGCCGAGCACGAACTGGCCCTGCTGCCGCAGATGGGCAACCGGCACGGACTGATCACCGGCGCCACCGGTACCGGCAAGACCGTAACCCTGCAGACGCTGGCGCAGGGGTTTTCCCGGCTGGGCGTGCCAGTCTTCATGGCCGACGTCAAAGGTGACCTGACCGGCATTTCCATGCCGGGCCAGCCCTCGGACAAACTCAAGGCGCGGCTGGAGGAACTGAACCTGCCGGAGCCGGCCTGGGGCGGTTGCCCGACCACGCTGTGGGACGTATTCGGCCAAAAGGGGCATCCGGTGCGGGCCACCGTCTCGCACATGGGGCCGCTGCTGTTGTCGCGCATGCTGGAGCTGAACGATACCCAGCAGGGCGTGCTCAACCTGGTGTTCCGCATTGCCGATGCCAATGGCCTGCTGCTGCTCGACGCCAAGGACCTGCGTGCCATGCTGCAGCACGTGGGCGACAATGCGGCGCAGTTCACGACGGAGTACGGCAATATCTCGGCTGCCTCGATCGGCGCGATCCAGCGTGGCCTGGTAGCGCTGGAGTCGCAGGGCGCGGATGTGTTCTTCGGCGAGCCGATGCTCAACCTGGAAGACTTCCTCCAGACCGACAAGGGCCAGGGCGTGGTCAACATCCTGGCGGCCGACAAGCTGATGAACTCGCCCAAGCTCTATGCGACGTTCCTGCTGTGGATGCTGTCCGAGCTGTTCGAGAAGCTGCCCGAGGCCGGCGACCTCGACAAGCCCAAGCTCGTCTTCTTCTTCGACGAGGCGCACCTGCTGTTCAACGATGCGCCCAAGGCGCTCCTCGACAAGATCGAGCAGGTGGTGCGACTGATCCGCTCCAAGGGCGTTGGCGTGTACTTCGTCACGCAGAATCCGGCCGATATCCCGGATACGGTGCTGGGCCAACTTGGCAACCGCGTGCAGCATGCCTTGCGCGCATTCACGCCGCGCGACCAGAAGGCGGTCAAGGTGGCGGCCACCACCATGCGCGCCAACCCGAAGCTCGATGTGGAGAAGGTCATCGGCGAACTGGGCGTGGGCGAGGCGCTGGTGTCGCTGCTCGATGCCAATGGCACGCCGGGCGTGACCGAGCGCGCCTGGGTGCTGGCGCCAGGCAGCCGCATCGGCCCGGTTACCGATGACGAACGCAAGCAGCTGATCGCGACGTCGCTGGTGGCGGGGACTTACGAAAAGACGATCGACCGGGAGTCGGCCTACGAGAAGCTGCGCGGCAGCGTGGCGCCGGTGGGTAATAGTGGCGGTGGCGGCGGCGCCACGGCGCAGAAGCCAACGGCCGGTGCGCCGGCCGAAGAAGGCGGCTGGCTGGGTACCGCCGGCGAGATCTTCGGCTCGCTGACCAAGGGTACCGGCAAGACCGGCCGGGGCGATTCCATCCTGGAATCGATGGCCAAGTCGGCCGCGCGTACCGTGGGCTCCCAGGTCGGCCGCGAACTGATCCGCGGCGTGCTGGGCAGCCTGCTGGGCGGTGGCAAGAAAAAGTAAGCGCTGCTCAATGCGTGCCGGTCTGCGATGCCGACCGGTTTCCCGCGGCGGCCTTGGCGGCGGCCGCGTCTTCGCGCATCTTGCGGCTGAACAGGCGCGCGAAGAACCACGCCATGCCGATGATAAAGACGATGACGCCGAGGCTCATCAGCCCGGTGCTGGTCGTAAAGAGGATCTTGAAGGCTTCCATGCGGTTCTCCCTGTGAGAGTTCGACGGGTTGCACGCATTTGCGGTGCGACGTCGAGTGTAGGGAGCCGCACCGCGCGAGCCATTGAGTAGGATCAAGCTCGCGACAGCGGGAAAGATAGCGAGCGGGCAGCCGCCCGCTGCAAGGTCAGTTCTTGGTGCCGAACAAACGATCGCCCGCGTCACCGAGGCCCGGAACGATGTACGCGTGTTCGTCGAGGTGGCTGTCGAGCGAGGCGACGAACAGCTTCACGTTCGGATGCGCCTTCTGGAACACCTCCACGCCTTCCGGTGCCGCCACCAGGGCGACGAAAGTGATGGCGTCGTCCTTCACGCCGCGGCGCTTCAGGACATCGACGGCATGCGCGGCGGAATAGCCGGTGGCAACCATCGGATCGCACAGGATGAAGCTGCGGTCTTCCACGTCAGGCAGGCGCACCAGGTATTCCACCGGGCGATGCTGATCGTCGCGATACACACCGATATGCCCGATCCGCGCCGACGGGATCAACTCCACCAGGCCATCGCTCATGCCGACGCCGGCGCGCAGCACCGGCACGATGGTCAGCTTCTTGCCGGCGATGACGGGGGCTTCCAGCGGCACTAGCGGCGTTTCGATATGCCGCGTGGTCAGCGGCAGGTGGCGCGTGATCTCGTAGCCCATCAGCAACGTGATCTCGCGCAGCAGCTCGCGGAACGTGCGCGTGGACGTGTCCCGGTCGCGCATATGCGAGAGCTTATGCTGGATCAGCGGGTGGTCGAGGATGTACAGGCTGGGGAAACGCGGGTCTTGTTTCATGGCGGCGGCGAAGGCTCGGCGGGAGAGGGTGAAGCGGGCGGCCCCGGTCTTGTGAACCGGGACGCCGCGCCGTGGTAGCGCGATTGTAATGGAAGCGGGCCGCCGCGCGGCTGCGGCGGCCCATGCCTGTCGCTACGTTTCCGAGCTTGCCTTGCGAACCCGTCTGTCAGTCAAGCGCGCGGTTCTTCGATTCGATATCGACCATATAGATCGCGAGCGCCGCCACGGCCAGGAACGACGAGAGCAGCACCAGGGCCAGCGTGAAATGCGTGGCCATGACCGGGGCAACGATGGCCGGCGCGAACAGGCCGCCGAAGCGCGCCATGGCGCCCGCCGTGCCCATCCCGCTGGCGCGCAGGTCGGTCGGATACACCTCCGGCGTGAAGGCGTAGAGCGCGCCCCAGGTGCCGAGCAGCGAGAAGCTCATCAGCAGGGTGGAGCCGACCACCAGCGTCGGCGACTGGCCCAGGCTGTACAGCATGCAGCCCGCGGCGCTGAGCAGCAGGAAGCCGATCAGCGTCGGCTTGCGGCCCCAGCGCTCGACGCCATGCGCCGCGAGTGCGAAGCCCGGCAGTTGCACCAGCGCCAGCAAGATCAGGAAGACCTGGCCGCGCATGAAGCCGAAGCCTTGGCCCGCCAGCTTCACCGGCAGGTAGACGAAGACACCGTAGTAGGCGATCGAGATCAGCGCCCACGCCACCAGCAGGCTGATGCTGCGGCGGCGGAAGCCGGTCTCGAACAGCGCCAGCACCGACTTGCGCTCCATCTTCTGCGGTTCCAGCGTGCCGATTTCAACCGAAACGCGATTGGCGGCGGCAACACGCTGCAGCACGGCGCGGGCTTCGGCCGAGCGTCCCGACTTGTTCAGGTAGAGCGGAGACTCGGGCACGTACAAGCGGCAGACCAGGCCGACCAACGCCGGGATGCCGGTGACCAGGAAGATCAGGCGCCACGCTGCATCGCCGTGCGAAACGGCAATCAGCGCCAGGATGGCGAGCAGGATCGTGCCCACGGCCCAGAACGATTCCAGCAGCACCAGCCAGCGGCCGCGGCGGTCGGAGGGCAGGAACTCGGCCATCATGGTGTAGTCGACCGGCAGCGTGCCGCCGACGCCGATGCCGGTCAGGAAACGCAGCACCAGCAGCCACTGGAAATCCGGTGCGAACGAGGACGCGACGCCACAGATGGCGTCGATGACCACCGCCATCATCAGCACGGGCCGGCGGCCGATGCGGTCGGCCAGGCGGCCGAACATGAACGCGCCGATCAGCATCCCGACAAAGAACAGCGTCCCGCTCTGCAGCGCAGTCGGAACGGGAATGCCGAAGGTCTTGGCAATCGAGGGCGCGGTGAAGCCGATCGACAGTACCTGCATCGCGTCGGCGAGCCAGACCAGCCCGAAGATGACGAACAGCCGGTACTGGAAGCGGCCGACGCCGGCGGCGCGAATGCCTTCCTCGATGGTGATGGTCTGGGAGCTTGCAGTCCTCGCGTTCGACGGCGGGGCAGCGCTGATCGACGCTTCGGCGAGGGGCGTGGAAGGCATGGATGAAATGGATGACGACATGTTGTCTACCTGTCTAACAGTCTATTAGAGGGCTGGTTCCTGAACCCGGAAGCACACGTCTGACGAAGCAGGGGGGGCGGACCCGCGCGGGTCCAGACAGACGCGTGATGCTGTCGCGCCGCCGATTGCAACGTAACGCTGGGGGACTGCAATCTGGCGAAGCGAGAACTATGCCGGGCGCACTCTTGCCATGCGGGGCTGATGCGGATACGTCATCGTGGACTCCTTATTGTCTACCCTTGGTGGATTTCGGTCTTGTATTTATCGTGGCACGTCATCGTGGTGCGCGGTCCTTGTGCCGCTGTGCACCGCTGCATGCTCTGTTTCGCGCTAATGTAGTGCGTGCTACATGATCGTTCAGCGTAAGCTACATGAAAAGGGCCGGCAAGGCCGATCTGCGGTTTTCTCCTCGGGGTTTTCCCGCGCGCCGCGCGGGTCTCGTCTGTCAGTGCGCGGGCGCAGCGCGCAACCGCGCAACGGTGGCTTGCACGTCTTGCCACGCGGGCTTGTCGGGGGCGAAGCGCGCACGCAGGTATTGCGCAAGGGCCGTGATCTGCGTGTCGTCGAGACTGTCCGCGTAGGACGGCATGGCGCCCAGCGTGCTGTTCGGCGGTGCCGGCATGCCTTGCAGCAGGACCTGGATCACGTTGTCGGGCCGGTCGCTGTGCAGGTTCGTGTTCAGTGCCAGCGACGGCTTCACACCGAACTGGCGGATGCCCTGGTCCGACTGGTGGCACACGGCGCACGCGCTTTGGTACAGGCGCGCTGCAGTGCCGCCCAGCGATCTGGCCGCTTCTGCGCTGCGTTGCTCGTATTGCACGGCCTGCGCGGTGATCTGTGCAGGCGCGGGCGGTGGCGCGCTGAACGACGCGACGTAATGCGCAATCGCGCGCACGTCGGATTCGGGCAGCAGCGCCAGCTCTTCCACCACAGGGGCCATTGGCCCGGCGGCGGCGCCGTGGTGCACCGCGTAGCCGCCGCGCAGATAGGTGAACAAGGCGTCTTCAGTCCACGGGACCGGTGCGCGCGACAGCGCGGTCAGCGCGGGCGCATCCCAGCCTTCGGCAGTGCCGCCGGTGAGGTAGTGACGACCGCCTTTCTCTCCGCCCAGTGCATTGCGCGGCGAATGGCAGGCGCTGCAGTGGCCCAGCCCTTCGGCCAGGTAAGCGCCACGATTCCATTGCGCGGAGCGCGAGGCATCCGGCTTGAATTGCTCGTTGCGGTGGAACAGCAGATTCCAGCCGGCCAGCAGGGGACGCATATTGAACGGGAAGGCCAGTTCGGTGCGTGGCACGCTGGTCTTCACCGGCTCGGCTGACATCAGGTACGCGTACAGCGACTGCATGTCGGCATCACTGATCTTCGCGAACGCCGTATAGGGAAACGCCGGGTACAGTCGGCGGCCATCGCGATGGATGCCTTCGCGCATGGCGCGCTCGAAGGCGGCGAACGACCAGTTGCCGATACCGGTCTCAGTATCGGGCGTGATGTTGGTGCTGTAGACCGTACCGAACGGCGTTTCCAGTGCCAGGCCGCCGGCATTCTTCACGCCGTCCGGTGCGGTATGGCAGACCGCGCAGTCGCCGGCAGCGGCTACCAGCCGTCCGCGTTCCAGTGTCGCGGCCGAATAAAAGCCAGACTCGGTCGGCGCGACGGGGGCGATGGGCGCCCGCCATGGCAGCACGGTGGAACACAGGCCGGCCGCCGCCGCAGCTGCCGCGGCAAGCCAGCCGCGTTTGCTGCGCCGCTTCTCTGGTTGTTGCGAGTCCAGTGCCAGCCGGATCCGATCGGCGCTGAACGGCGGTTCGCGCAGCCGTACGCCGGTCGCATCGAAGATTGCATTAGCGACGGCGGCTGCGGCTGGCAGCGTCGCGGCGGGGCCGGCGGCCAGCGTATTGCGCGTGGCGAGCGATCCGGCCATGCGGATTTCGGGCACCGTGGTGCCAGCGACGGCGGGCAGGTTGCTCTCGGAAGTCTCAGGCTGCCCGGCGGGCCATGCATCGAAGCCCGCCGATTGAGCGGTCAGCTGCCTTGCGGCCTGAGCGACCACCTGTTCGAGTGCGGGGAATGCCTGCGTTGTGCGCTGTGGCAGCGTCGATTCGCTGTCGTGCCCGACGGTCACGCGCGTGACGGCGAGTTCGCCGGTGGTGCCGTCGACTTCCACTTCCGCGACCCACGCCGACCAGCTCTGCGTAGCGTCGTCCTCCACCACATGCGCGTAGGCGAACCCGCGGCCACGGCGCACGTTGCCGCTGCGCGCGATGCCTGAGCGCTGCGTCGACGGCGTCCATCCTGCTCGCTCGGCTACGTCGCGCACCAGCGCTGCGCCACGCGCATCGTCAAGGTGATCGAGCCGCAGCGCTACCGGATCGCTGCCGGAGCTGGCGGCGATCTCATCAACGTGCGATTCCTGTGCAAAGACCTGCGCGCGGGCCAGTGGCGTGTCTGTCGAGCCGGCCTCTGCGCCAGCCGCACTGATATCGATGTTGGAAATGCGGTATGGCGGCAATGCGCCGGCTCGCGCGCTGGCGGCGACATCGGACACCGGCGCCGCCGTGTGCATCAGCCACAAGGCAAGCGGTACAGTGGGTGCGGCAGTGCCGCTGAGCGTGGCGGCATACGCGTCGATCACGGCGCCGGCGTGCGCGCTGTCGATCTGCCAGTCCAGCGTTGCATTGGCCAGCCCCACGTCATCGGCGGTAATCGTGCGCCGCACACAGCCGCCTGCGGCGTGCGCCATCAGCGCGGCGTCGGCGGCGGCGTGGTGTGCGAGCAGGCCGGGGTCGGCGCTGTCGTCGGCGCTTTGCCAGCACACCAGCGTAATCTGAGGCTCGGCAATGCCGAGCAGCGCAGCCAGTTCTTCGCGCAATGCGCCAGGGCGCGCACTGGGCAGCCAGACGCGGAGCGCGCCATCGCGCCACTCGGCGATGGTCGTGCAGGTGGCTGTCGTCGCCTGCATGCCGGCCAGCGGCCACTGGTAATGCTGCGCCTGGCGTGCAAGCGATTGTTCGAGTGCGCCGGCTGCGTCGCCACGCTGTGCCAGCGCGCGCCGCTGCACGGGCACCGTCTCTGGTGCGGGCGGTGCGGTCCAGCGCGCACGCAGTGCAGCCGTCGCATGCGCGGCCTGTTCATCGGAGTCGGCCGCCACGCCGGCGAAGTTGTTGCGCACGACCACGGCTCGCACGCCCGGCATTGTGGCTGCGGCGTCCCGGTCCGCGCCGAGCAGACGTGCAACGAGAGGCTGACCACCAACCCATTGAAGCCCGGGCGGACGCAAGACATGTACGGCCAGGCATTGGGGAGGCGGGAGAGGGCTTGCCGCCTTGGCGACGGCATCCGCGCGGGGCACCAGCGTGTCGTTCACGACTGTGCTCCGTGCGCGCCTTCGCGCTGCAGGATCGCCGCGCGCTGCACGGCGCGCACGATCTCGACATGCGTGCCGCAGCGGCACAGGTTGAAGCGCAGCGCCTCGCGGATCTCCGCCTCGGTCGGGTCTGGGTTCTCCGCCAGCAGCGCCTTCGCGGTCATGATCATGCCGTTCAGGCAATAGCCGCACTGCGCGGCCTGCTCGTCGATGAATGCCTGCTGCACCGGGTCGGGATGCGCGGGCGTGCCCAGTCCTTCCAGCGTGGTCACGTCATGGCCGATTACCGCCTTCACCGGCAGCACGCACGAGCGCGCGGCGGTGCCGTCCACCAGCACGGTGCAGGCGCCGCACTGGCCCAGTCCGCAACCGTACTTCGGGCCATTGCAGGCCAGGTCGTTGCGCAGGATATAGAGCAGCGGCGTATCAGGCGCCACGCAGACCGTATGGTCGGCGTGGTTGACATGAAGCGTCAGGGGGCGGGGCGCGTTCATCGGGGGCAGGTGGCGGTTTGAACATCACGCAGCGCTGCGCCGCGCCCCTTCATGGCGAGGGGCTGTGGCGCGTCGGGCCCGTACAGCGGCCAGGCCGGCAGTACGGGCGGGTCGGCTCAGGCGGACATCATGCAGCCGCCGACAGCGGCGGGCGGCCGGCCGAGACCAGCGGCACGTTGTACACATCGTAGCCGAAACACCAGTCGGGGTTCTCGTTGGTGCGCAGCCACGTGTTGTTGTGCGAGACCAGCTGGACCTTGCTGGCGCGTTCGGCGCGGTTGGCTTCGTACAACGCGAAGGTGGCGGCGTAGTCCTCCGTGCCGGCTTCGATGAAGCAGCGCGTGAGCATGGCAGCATCCTCGATCGCCATCGCCGCGCCCTGTGCCATGTGCGGCTTCATCGGGTGGCAGGCGTCGCCGAGCAGCACCAGGCGGCCGCGGCTCCATACCGGCAGCGGATCGCGTTCCAGCAGCGGCCACTTGGTCACTTCCACGGTGCCTTCGATCAGCGACTGCACGCCCTGGTGCCAGCCGTCGAATGCGGCGCGCATCTCTTCGATGCTGCTCGGCACCCAACTCTTGCTCATGTCCCACTCGGGCTCGGGCACGCCGGTCACGTAGTAGATCTCGTCGAGCTTGCTGGTGTCGAAGTACACCATCATGTGGCGATCGTCCGACCACCACTTGGTGCAGCGGTCATGCGTAAAGCCCTTGACGCGCGAGATCGGGAACACCGCGCGGTGCGCCACGTAGCCCGTGTACTTGGGCGGCTCCGCGCCGAGCAGGGTTTCACGGATGCGCGAGTTCACGCCATCCGCGCCGATCACGATGTCGGCCTCGTCGACGGTGCCGTCGGTGAAGCGCAGCTGCACCACGTCGCCCTGGTCGGTCACGCTTTCGAGCTTCTTGTTGAAGAACAGCGTTCCGGGCGCCACGGCATCGGTGAGCAGCTTGTGGAAGTCGCCACGGTGCACGGTCAGGTAGCTGGCGCCGTAGTGCTTCAGCGCGTAGTCGCCCAGCGGAATCTGCGCGCAAACCTCGCCCGTGTCCCAGTCGCGGCTGTACCAGTAGTCCGGATGGCAGCCCATGTCATTGAGCGCGTCCTCGATGCCGATACGACGCATGATCTTCATCACGTTCGGCCCCACGTGGATGCCGGCACCCAGCCGCGAGAACGCCGGCGCCTGTTCATACAGCCTGACCTGGAGGCCAGCACGCTGCATCAGGGCGGCAGCGGCCGTTCCTCCGAGTCCTGCGCCGATGATTGCGATTCGCGGTTTGCCTTGCACGTTATTTCTCCTGGCAGTGACACATGGGTCGATGAGTGTGGGGGGCCGGCTCAGCGGCCAGTTGTTGAAAACGAGTGTACACACTAGAAAATTGAAGGTAAAGATAGATTTGCATCAACTTATGGAAAACCCTGATGTCGATGTGATGATTCTGGCATGTCGCCCGGAAATGGCGAATTTATGTGCAATACAAGGGCTAATAATGATTCAGTGCGCACTGAATGAGTGCCGTGCGGGTCGCGCAGAATGTGTTTGCGCATATAGAGTGTGTACACTACAATCAATCGCAACCGCGGACGCCTGGCAAGACTGCCTGTAGCGGCCGGGTAGACAAGGCATTCCCAAGACAACCAGATGACGGAGTCGACAGTGCAGAAAGTTTTCCGAATCGGCCAGATCGTGCCGAGCTCCAACACCACGATGGAAACCGAGATCCCGGCCATGCTGAGCGCACGGCAGCAGATCCGCCCCGAACGGTTCACCTTCCATTCGAGCCGCATGCGCATGAAGAAGGTGGTCAAGGAAGAACTGGCGGCGATGGACGCCGAGTCCGACCGCTGCGCCGTGGAGCTTTCCGACGCCCGCG
Organism: Cupriavidus sp. C2SS-8b; assembly: GCF_057073745.1. Lineage (NCBI taxonomy): Bacteria > Pseudomonadati > Pseudomonadota > Betaproteobacteria > Burkholderiales > Burkholderiaceae > Cupriavidus > Cupriavidus sp. C2SS-8b. The sequence goes on along the minus strand of NZ_CP172716.1, from coordinate 2,477,821 downwards.
TGGATGTGCTCGGCTATGCCTGCCTGGTGGCGATCATGGCGATGGGCCATGGTTATCACCGCAAGTCGGAACAGCGCCTGAAAGCCCACACCGTTGAGAACGGCGGGGATGCCCCGGTGATCACGAGCGCTGGTGCGCTGGTCGATGCACTCAAGGTGATCGGTGCCAAGCGCATTGCCGTGGTCGCGCCGTATATGAAGCCGTTGACCGAACTGGTGGTGGACTACATCCGCAACGAAGGCTACGAAGTCGTCGACTACCGCGCGCTGGAAATTCCCGACAACCTCGAAGTCGGCCGCCACGATCCGGCCAAGCTGCCGGCCATCGTCGCGCAGATGAACATTGCCGACGTCGATGCCATCGTGCTGTCGGCCTGCGTGCAGATGCCGTCGCTGCCGGCTGTAGCGAAGGTCGAGGCGATGACCGGCAAGCCGGTAATCACGGCGGCCATCGCCACCACCTACGCGATGCTGCGCGCGCTGGACCTGGAGCCGGTCGTGCCGGGCGCGGGCGCGCTGCTGTCCGGCGCCTACTGAGGGTCGCGACATGAGCACCTTCCTCTACGGCGGCAATGTCCAGGCCAATGGCATTCGCCAGCACTACCTACGCTATGGCGGTAACGATGGCGAACGCGCGTCGCGCGACACCGTCATCATCGTGCCGGGCATCACGAGCCCGGCCATCACGTGGGGCTTCGTTGGCGAGCAGTTCGGCCAGTGCTTTGATACCTATGTGCTGGACGTGCGCGGTCGTGGCTTGTCGGAAGCGAGCGACACGCTGGACTACAGCCTCGATGCGCAAGCTGCCGATGTGATCGCATTTGCGCAGGCACTGGGTCTGCAGCGCTATGCCATCGTTGGCCATTCGATGGGCGGACGCATCGGCGTTCGCGCCGCGCGACAGCACCCGGCAGGCCTGACACGACTGGTGATGATTGATCCGCCAGTCTCCGGCCCGGGCCGCCGCGCATATCCGGCGCAGCTGCCCTGGTACATCGATTCCATTCGCCTCGCGCGCGCCGGCATCGACGCGGAAGGCATGCGCCGCTTCTGCCCGACATGGACCGACGAACAATTGCGCCTGCGCGCCGAATGGCTGCACACCTGCGACGAGCGCGCGATCCTTGCAAGCTTCAACGGCTTCCATGAAGACGATATCCACGCCGACCTGTCGCACGTGTCGGTACCGACGCTGCTGATGCGCGCGGGCCGTGGCGACGTGGTGCGCGATGAGGACGAGCAGGAAATCCGCACACTGCTGCCAAACCTGCTGGTGAGCCACGTCGCCGATGCCGGCCACATGATCCCGTGGGACGACGAGGCTGGCTTCTATCGTGCTTTTGGCGATTTCCTCGGCGCCGCGCTGCCCGCGCTGGCCTGATATCCGCGAATCGGAGGAGCGAACATGCCCGTAAGCGATTACGACCTGACCCAGGCGTGGAAGCAGGTGCTCACGCTGTCGAAACTGGAAGCCGGCCAGACCGTCACCGTGCTGACCGGCGCCGCCACGCATCCGCAGACCTTGCGCACGGCCATGGTGGCCGCGGCGTCGATGGGAGCCATCGTCAACCGGCTCGACCTGCCGCCCGTCAACGGCGAGAAGGCGCTGAGCCGCGATGCGCTGGCCTATCTCGGCACTACGCCGCTGACCGGCAATCCGGCCGCCATCGCCGCGCTGAAGGCGAGCGACCTCGTGCTCGACCTGATGACGCTGCTGTTCTCGCCCGAGCAGCATGACATCCTGAGCGGCGGCACGAAGATCCTGCTCGCCGTGGAGCCGCCCGAGGTGCTTGCGCGCATGGTCCCCACCGAAGCGGACCGCAAGCGCGTGAAGGCTGCCACGGCGCGCCTGTCGCGCGCTCGGGAAATGCACATCGTCTCCGATGCCGGCATGGACCTGCGCTGCAAACTCGGCGAGTTCCCCGCGATCAGCGAATACGGCTTCGTCGACGAGCCCGGACGCTGGGACCACTGGCCGAGCGGCTTCGTGCTGACCTGGCCGGATGAAGGCGGCACTAACGGCACCATCGTGCTGGACCGTGGCGACATCCTGCTGCCGATGAAGTCGTATATCCAGGAGCCGATCCGGATCACGGTCGAGTCCGGCTATGTGAAGGCCATCGAAGGCGGCCTCGATGCCGAACTGCTTGCCGACTACATGGCATCGTTCAACGATCCCGAAGCCTATGCGATGTCGCATATCGGCTGGGGCCTGCAACCGCGCGCGAGCTGGTCGGCGCTGGCCATGTACGACCGCGAAGCGACCATCGGCATGGATGCGCGCGCGTACGAAGGCAACTTCCTGTGCTCGTTCGGTCCCAACAACGAAGCCGGCGGTAGCCGGACGACCGCCTGCCATATCGATATCCCGGTGCGCCACTGCACGGTCAGCCTCGATGGCGAACCCGTGGTGGTGCGCGGCGAGGTGACGGACGGCCACCACGCGCCCGTCAACACACTGTTCAAGGAAGCCCGCCATGCATGAAGAAGTCCAGACCTACCAGCGGCAAGGCTTCGGCACCGCCATGGAGATCCGGCCGCCATACGGGCTGCTGATCATCGATTTCGTCAACGGCTTCGCCGATCCGGCGGTCTTTGGCGGCGGCAATATCCCGGAGGCCATCCGCAATACGCAGCCGCTGCTGCGTGCGGCGCGCGAGCAGGGCTGGCCGGTGGCGCACAGCCGCATCGTTTTTGCCGATGACGACGCCGACCACAACATCTTCACGCTGAAGGTGCCTGGCATGCTGACGCTGAAGGAAGACAGCCACAACAGCGCCATCGTGCCGGAGCTCGCGCCCGCTGCGGGCGAGTATGTGGTGCGCAAGACGGTGCCGTCGGCGTTCTTCGGCACGTCGCTGGCGGCGTGGCTGACGCAGCGTGGCGTGCAGACGCTGCTGGTGGCGGGCTGCGTCACCAGCGGCTGCGTGCGCGCCAGCGTGGTCGATGCGATGTCGCTCGGCTTCCGGCCGCTGGTGCTGTCGGACTGCGTCGGCGACCGTGCGCTCGGCCCGCACGCGGCGAACCTGTTCGACATGGAGCAGAAGTACGCCACCGTGCTGACCCGCGACGAAGCGCTCGCGCGGATTGCGCCAGGCGTGCAAGCGGCGGCCTGAGGCGCATCGGTGCGACCGATGCGTCGCTCAGACGGCCGCCACGCGGCGCTTGCGGACCGGCTTGCCGGAAGGCTGCGCCGGCGCGGGCGGGGCATCGGGGATGGCGCCCGGCACTGCCACGGCGCGCAGCACCGTCTGCTGCATCACATCGCGCCAGTGCGATACCGCGGCCGGGCTCATCATGGGTTCGCCAAGGAAGGCGCTGAGCGTATGATGGTTCGAGTTGTAGAAGTAGCCGAGCGAGGCGATGACCATGTAGACATCGCGCGCGCCGGCGTCGGGCCGGAACAAGCCCACCGCCTTGCCGCGCGACAGGATGCCGTCGAGCACGGACAGCGCGTAGCTGGAAATATCGCGCAGGCGCACCGACTTGCGCGCGTGCTTGCCCTGGCTCATGTTCTCGCTGGTCAGGATCGCGACGAACTCCGGGTGCTCGAGGTAGTAGTGCCAGACGAAGTCGGTCAGTTGCGAGAGCGCGCGCACCGGATCGGCGGCGTCGAGTTCGCCTTCGAGTTTCTGCTCGGCTTCATTGAGCTGCAGGTAGATGGTCTCCAGGACTTCGACGAACAGCTTTTCCTTGCTGCCGAAGTAGTAATAGATCATCCGGTCGTAGGTCTTGGCGAGCGTCGAAATCCGTTCGATGCGCCCGCCGTCGTAGCCGCGCTGCGCGAAGACCTTGATGGCCGCCTTCAGGATCCGGTCGCGGCTGTCCTGGGCCTGCCGGGCGCGCGTCCCGACTGCCGCGCGCTGGGTTGCGGTCTTGATGGTCATGTTGGATGGCTCGGCATGAGGTCTGTGTCTGGCAGGCAGTATAACGGCGGCATCGCGGGTGCCGCCTGATGCAACGCGGCAAAATTCAAGAGCTATGACTGCGACAATCCTCGATACCGTTCCCGAAGCAGAGGCCTCGACCCCGCGCGCGCAGCGCCTGGCGCTGCTGCAGGCCAGCGGCGTGCTGCTGGTCACGCGCGCCCCGCAGGCGGCGGCGAGGCCCGCGCCGGGACAGCCGGGCGCTGCCTCGGACTACGTGCCGGCGCTGCCGGACATCTTCGTGGCCATACGCGATACCGGCGAGGTGCTGGCCTTCAACGGCCACGTCGACCTGGGCACCGGCATCCGCACCGCGCTGGCGCAGATCGTCGCGGAAGAACTGGACGTGCCGCTGGCGCGCGTGCGCATGGTGCTGGGGCATACGGAGGCCACGCCCAACCAGGGGCCGACCATTGCGAGCGCTTCGATCCAGATCTCCGCCATTCCGCTGCGGCGTGCGGCGGCGCAGGCCCGTGCGTGGCTGCAGGCCCGCGCGGCACAGACGCTGGGCGTGGCGCCAGAAACGCTGGAGGTCGACGACGGCGTGTTCCGCGTGAAAGGCGCGCCCGACGGCATCGGCTACGGCGCGCTGGTGGCGGACGAGCATGTCGAGTTGCCGCTGGCCGACGACGTGCCGACCAAGCCGGTCGAAGCCTACCGTATCGTCGGCCGTGGCGCGGGCCGCGTAGACATCCCTGATAAGGCGCGCGGCGTGCTGACGTTCGTGCATGACGTGCGCGTGCCCGGCATGCTGCATGGACGCGTGGTACGGCCGCCGTATGCCGGCCGGGATGCAGGGGATTTTGTCGGAACGAGTTTGCTGGAAGTCGATCGCGATTCCGTGCGCGATGTGCCGGGACTGGTCGACGTCATCGTGCAGGGCGATTTCGTCGGCGTGGTGGCCGAACGCGAGGAGTACGCGGTGTTGGCGGCGCGCCGCCTGCGCGTGCGCTGGAAACCGGTGCCGCCGCTGCCGGCACTCGATGATCCGGAGCCTGCGTTGCGCGCGAATCCGGCAAAGCGCCGCGACCTCCTCGACGATGGCGAGATGCCGGCACCGGGAACGGGTACCACGCTGGAGCGCCATTTCGTGTGGCCCTATCAAATGCACGGCTCCATCGGACCGTCATGTGCCGTCGCGGACTGGCGTGAGGATGGCCTTACCGTATGGTCCGGTACGCAGAACCCGCATGTCTTGCGCATCGACCTGGCGCGCTTGTCGGGACGTGGCGAGGACGGCATCGAGATCGTCCGCATGGAGGCCGCCGGTTGCTACGGCCGTAATTGTGCCGATGATGTCTGTGCCGACGCCGTGCTACTGTCGCGCGCGGTGGGGCGTCCGGTGCGCGTGCAACTTTCGCGCGAACAGGAGCACCTGTGGGAGCCCAAGGGCGCGGCGCAACTGATGGACGTCAGCGCGACGCTGGGCGCCGGCGGCGAGTTGCTCGGCTATGACTTTGTCAGCCGCTATCCGTCCAACGATGCGCCGACGCTGGCACTGCTGCTGACTGGGCAGGTATCCAATGCGCCGCGCATGCTTGAGATGGGCGACCGCACCGCCGTGCCGCCATACGCTTACGGGGGCCGTCGCATCGGTTGCGACGACACGCCTGCCATCGTGCGCGCGTCGTGGTTGCGCGGGGTTTCGGCATTGCCGAATACGTTCGCGCATGAGTGCATGATCGATGAACTGGCGGTGGAGGCCGCTACGGATCCGATCGACTTCCGGCTGCGGCATCTGCCGGATGATCGCGCGGCCGATCTGCTGCGCGCCGTGGCGGATGCGGCTGGCTGGCAGCGCGGCGCACAGGGCTCACGCGGTGTACCCGATGCGGACGGCAAGCTGCGCGGCCGTGGCGTGGCCTATGCGCGCTATATCCACAGCCGCTTTCCGGGCTTCGGCGCGGCGTGGTCCGCGTGGATACTCGATGTTTCGGTTGACGTCGTAACTGGGCAAATCGCCGTCGAGAAGATCGTCGTGGGGCAGGACACCGGCATGATGGTCAACCCCGACGGCGTGCGCCACCAGATCCACGGCAACGTGGTGCAGACGCTGAGCCGCGTGCTCAAGGAGCAGGTGCGCTTTGACGGCGCGGGTGTGGCAAGCCGGGAGTGGGGCGGTTATCCACTGCTGACGTTCCCGGAGATTCCGCCGATTGAAGTGGTGCTGATGCCGCGGCAGTCGGAGCCGCCGTTGGGCGCGGGCGAGTCTGCGTCGCTGCCGGGGGCGCCTGCGATGGCCAATGCGTTGTTCGATGCGATGGGGGTAAGGTTACGGCGGCCGCCGTTTGTGCCGGAGACGGTGCTGGCGGCGTTGGGCAATCGACAGCCTTAGCAAACCGGCGGCAGTACAAACACCTGCAGCCGTACAAGCGCCGCCGCTCAACCCGCCCCGTTCCCCTCATCAATCTCGCTCATCTTGCGCAGCAGGTAAGTCACCGCCACGCGCTCGGCCGGGTTCAGGTTGCCAAACGTCTGTTCGGAAATCTGCTTCGCAAAAGGCACCGTCTCGTCGATCAAAGCCAGCCCGCCATCCGTTACCGTCACCACCACCTTGCGCCGGTCATTCGGATCGTGCGATACCGCGACCAGCTGGCGCGACTTCAACCGTTCGATGATGCCGCGCACCGTGGCCTGGTCGATCGCCGTGGCCCGCACCACCTCATTGAGCGAGCACGGTTGCCGGTCCCTGACTGCGCACAGCACCACGAACTGCGCCGCCGTGAGCTGCGAATCGGGAATGGTCTGCTGGAAGATGGCCACGTGGCGCTGGTATGCGCGGCGCAGCAGGTGGCCCACCTGTTCGGTGAAGTCATAGCCGGCGGGCTGGTCGGAAGAGGAGGGCACGTCGATCGTGGTGCGATGGAAGGTGTGCCCCGAGTATACCGACGAAGGCGGCGCCGGTGCGCCTGCGCCGAGCCTTAATCGACCGTAATCGCCGCGCTCTTCGCCACCTTGCCGAAACGCTCGTATTCCTGCAGCGTCAGCGTCTGCAAGTCCGACGCGCTGGAACCCTTCGGGTTGAAGCCGGCCTGCGTCAGCTTCTCGCGCACGTCCGCGCGCCCCAGCGCCTCGACGAAGGCCGCATTGAGTGCCTGCACCACGGGCGCGGGCAGGTTGGCCGGGCCATAGACGCCGAACCATGGTTCCACGGCATAGCCCGTCAGGCCGGCCTCGGCCAGCGTCGGCACGTCAGGCAGCGACGGCGAACGGCTCTTGCCGGCCACGGCCAGCGCCCGCAGCTTGCCTGACTGGATGTGCGGCAGCGAGGCCGGCAGGTTGTCGAACATCACGCCGATATGGCCGCCGAGCATGTCGTTGATCGCCGGACTGCTGCCTTTATAGGGCACATGCGTCAGTCCCGTATGCGTGGTCTGCGAGAACATCGCGCCGGCCAGGTGCATCGACGTGCCGGTGCCCGCGGTCGCGTAGGTCAGGCCGGGGTGCGCCTTGGCATAGGCGATCAGTTCCGGCACGGTCTTGACGGGCAGCGACGGGCTGACTTCCAGCACGATGGTCGAGGTGCCAAGCAGGCTGATGGCGGTGAAGTCCTTGCGCGGGTCGAACGGCACCTGCTTGTAGATATGCGGATTCAGCGCATTGGTCGAGATCGCGCCGAAGCCGATGGTGTAGCCATCGGGCGCGGCCTTGGCCACGGCGTCCATGCCGATGTTGCCGCCGGCGCCGGGACGGTTCTCGATGACCACGGGCTGGCCCAGCTTCTCCGCAACGCGCTGGCCGACAGTGCGCGCGACGAGATCCGTCGTTCCGCCGGCGGCGTACGGGACGACAAAGCGGATCGGCTTGGCCGGGAACGTATCGGCGGCGGCAGCGGCTAGCGACAGGGTGGCGAGCGTGGCGGCGCCGAGCGCCACGGCGATCAGCGTGGCGCGGCGGCGCAGGGCAGGGCGTTGCGGCATGGTGCGGGAATCTCCTCTACGGGTTGTGTTGTTCTGTGGTTCCGGCACGGCCGGAAGGTCCGTGCGGAAGCGCTCATTGTAGGCAAATGCGGACTGGCAGAGGCATACCGGGCGGTAGGCCGATGCCCATGCTTCTTTTCGAATACAATCGTCCGGTTGTCTTTGCCGACCCAGCCGGCCACGGTTGCGGCGGCAGCCTCTCCGCCTGAATTCCCCCGTGCCAGTTTCACCAAAATCTCTCGCCATGCCCGCCGCGCTGCCGTCGCCGCAGCGTTCGGGGCTGGCCATCGCGGCCATCGGCGCCGTGCTGTTTTCCGCCAAGGCCATCGTGGCCAAACTGATGTACCGCTACAGCGTGGATGCCGTGATGGTCATCACGCTGCGCATGCTGTTCGCCGTGCCGTTGTTCATGGCGATCGGCTGGTGGCAGTCGCGGCGCCTGCCGGCGCTGTCGTGGGCCGACCGTGGCCGCGTGGTGTTCCTCGGCTTCATCGGCTACTACCTGTCGAGCTTCATGGATTTCCTGGGGCTGCAATACATCACCGCAGGACTGGAACGGCTGATCCTTTTCCTGACGCCGTCGTTCGTGCTGCTGGCCACGGCGCTGATATTCCGCCGCCAGATCGCCGCGCAGCAATGGGTGTCGCTGCTGCTGGCCTATCTCGGCATCGTGCTGGTGTTCGCCCATGACCTCGATGTCAGTGGCCCCACGGTGTGGCTGGGCGGGGCGCTGGTGCTGGGGAGTGCCTTGACGTATGGTATCTACCTGATCCTGAGCGGCGAACTGGTGCGGCGCATCGGCTCGCTGCGGCTGGTGGCCTACGCGATGTGCGTGTCCACTGCCTGCTGCGTGCTGCAATATCTGGCGCTGGGCCGGCCTGTGGCCGAACTCGCGCAGCCGGCGCCGGTGATGTGGCTGTCACTCGTCAACGCGGTGTTCTGCACGGTGCTGCCCGTTTCGATGACGATGGTGGCCGTGGCCCGCATCGGCGCGCCGATGGCCTCGCAGGCCGGCATGATCGGCCCGGTATCGACGCTGTTCCTGGCCTTCTGGCTGCTCGACGAACCCGTCAGCGGCGTGCAATTGGCGGGCAGCGCACTGGTGCTGGGCGGGATGTACCTGTTGTCGGCGCGCAAGGCAGGACCGCGCGGCGACGCCAAACCTGACTGAACAAACGACACAAGCCATAAGCGACAAGGAGAACGAGCGATGGATCTGGGACTGCGGGGCAAGCATGCACTGGTGTGCGGCGCGAGCAAGGGACTGGGCTTTGCCTGCGCCGATGCGTTGGCGGCCGAGGGCGTCGATGTGGTGATCGTGGCGCGCGGCGCCGATGCGCTGGAGAAAGCCGCGGCCGACCTGCGCGCGCGCCACGGCCGTCGCGTGGTTGCGGTGGCCACCGACATCACGAAGCCGGAAGGCCGCAAGGCCGCACTCGATGCCGTGGCCAAGCTCGGCGATCTCGACATCCTGGTCAACAACGCGGGCGGCCCGCCGCCGGGCAATTTCCGCGACTGGGATCGCGACGCGTGGCTGGCCGCGCTTGACGCCAACATGCTGACCCCGATCGAACTGATCAAGTCCACGGTCGACGGCATGATCGCGCGCAAGTGGGGCCGCATCATCAACATCACGAGCGGTGCCGTGAAGGCGCCGATCGACATACTGGGCCTCTCCAATGGCGCGCGCTCGGGACTGACCGGCTTTATCGCCGGGCTGGCGCGCGAAGTCGCGCAGCATGGCGTGACGGTTAACAACCTGCTGCCGGGACCGTTCAACACCGATCGCCTGGCCAAGACCATGGAAGGCGCGGCGCAGAAGGCCAACCTCAGCATCGAGGAAATCGCGCAGCGCCGCGCCGCGCAGAACCCGTCGCGCCGCTTCGGCGACCCGGCCGAGTTCGGCGCCACCTGCGCGTTCCTGTGCAGCCGCCAGGCCGCGTACATCACGGCGCAGAACATCCTGCTCGACGGCGGCGCCTACCCCGGCACGTTCTGAACCCGGCGCGGCGCCGCACTGGCCGCACTATTTACCCGCAGTCGCTTACCGCAACAAGGACCCTTGATGACCCGCCCACGTATCGCCCTGATTGCACACGACCACAAGAAAGACGACATCGTTGCCTTTGCCGCGCGGCACCGCGAATTCCTTTCGCAATGCGAACTGCTCGCGACCGGCACCACCGGTGGCCGCCTGATCGATGAAGTCGGGCTGGACGTGACGCGGATGTTGTCCGGGCCGTGGGGCGGTGACTTGCAGATCGGCGCGCAGCTGGCGGAAGGGCGCGTGCGCGCCGTGATCTTCCTGCGCGACCCGATGACGCCGCAACCGCACGAACCCGATATCAACGCACTGGTACGCGCCTGCGACGTGCATAACGTGCCGTGCGCGACCAACGTCGCCACGGCCGATCTGGTGATCGCAGAGCTGTGCCGCATCGAGGCGAAGGCCTGATCCCCAATTCCATACAGCCTGACTGACAGGAGAGATGCAGATGACCAAAGCCATCCGGATCGAACAGACCGGCGGACCGGAAGTGATGCAGTGGGTCGACGTGGAAGTCGGCGATCCCGGCCCCGGTGAAGTCCGTATCCGCCATGAAGCGGTAGGGCTTAACTATATCGACGTCTACTTCCGCACCGGCCTCTACAAGCAGCCGCTGCCCGCCGGGCTGGGCATGGAAGGCGCGGGCGTGGTGGAGGCGGTGGGCGAGGGCGTGACCCACCTGAGCACCGGCGATCGCGTAGCCTACGCGGGCCGTCCGACCGGCGCCTATGCGCAGGTGCGCGTGATGCCGGCCGATATCGTGGTGCGCCTGCCCGAGTCGATTTCCTTCGAGCAGGGCGCGGCGATGATGCTGCAGGGCCTGACCGTGCAGTACCTGATCCGCGACAGCTATCGGGTGCAGGCTGGCGACACCGTGCTGCTGCATGCTGCGGCCGGCGGCGTCGGGCTGATCGCGTGCCAATGGCTGAAGGCGCTCGGCGTCACCGTGATCGGCACGGTCGGCAGCGACGAGAAGGCGGAACTGGCGCGCGCGCATGGCTGCACGCATACCGTCGTCTATACGCGCGAATCGTTCGTGGACAAGGTGAAGGAAGTCACCGGCGGCAAGGGCGTGCCGGCGGTCTATGACTCCATCGGCGCGGACACCTTCCGTGGTTCGCTCGACTGCCTGGCGCCGCGCGGCACGATGGTGAGCTTTGGCAACGCGTCCGGCCCCGTGCCGCCGTTCGATATTTCGGTGCTCGGCAGCAAGGGCTCGCTGAGGCTGACGCGGCCCACGTTGATGACGTATGTGGTGCATCGCGAATTGCTGGAGCCGATGGTGGCGGACTTGTTCGACGTGGTCACCAGCGGTAAGGTGAAGATCGATATCCGCCAGCGTCATGCACTGGCCGATGTGGCGCAGGCGCACCGCGACCTGGAATCGCGCAAGACAACGGGATCGACCATCCTGCTGCCGTACTGAGGCGGTCGTAGTTCCCGATGAAGAAAGCCCTGGACGGCAGGTTGCCGTCCAGGGCTTTCTTTTTCTCGCTGCGCTCAGCGTGTCCGTACTGTGGTGGCGGTCGCGCGCGCCTCGGCCTGCCGCAGGATGTGCGGCGGCAGCCGCTTGAGTATCAAATGCACCGCCAGCGGAATCAGCACCACGTCATCGACGATCCCCAGTCCGGCGATGAAATCTGGAATCAGGTCGATCGGCGAGATCGCATAGAGAAACAACCCGAAGGCCGCGGGCTTGAGCCACCCCGGCGCATCCGGATGCCGCAGCGCATACCAGAACAGCCGGCCGTCGCGGCGCACCAGCGTCCACAGGGCCGAAAAACGCTTCCACATGAGAGGCCTCCTTCACATTGCGCACGCCAGCGAATGACGCGTGCACAGATAGCTTGGGCCGATCGAGGCGGCTTCAAGTTCCGAAGGAGATTGGGCTGAGCAAAGAGAGGAGGGGGGCGCCCCCGCAACGCCGGGGGCCGGCCCGCATGCGGCTGTGGCATGCGGGCAGGGGCTGACGCTAAAGATCAGCCCGGGATCTTGCCTTCCACGCCTTCGACGTAGAACTTCACGCCGTGCAGGAATTTGTCGTCGGCCGTCTGGTCCTTGGCGACCTGTTCCTTGCCGGTGTTGTCCTTGATCGGACCCTTCCAGATCGGCGCGGAACCGTCGACGATGCCCTTCTTGCGCTCGGCGACGAGCGCCTTCACGTCCTCGGGCACGATCGGGTTGAAGTCCTTCAGGTCGATCATGCCTTCCTTCAGGCCCCACCACGTGGTGTCGCTCTTCCAGCGGTTGTTCAGCACGTCGTCCACCACCTTGTTGTAGTAGACGCCCCACTGGATTTCCGACGCGGCCAGGTGCGCCTTTTCGCCGAACTTGCTCATATTGCTGTCCCAGCCGAACGCATACACGCCCTTTTCCTGCGCGGTCTGCACCACGGCGGCGGAGTCGGTGTTCTGCATCAGCATGTCCACGCCCTGGCCGATCAGCGTGGTGGCGGCTTCACGCTCCTTGCCCGGATCGAACCACTTGTTCACCCAGACCACCTTGACGGTCGCGTTCGGGTTGACGCTGCGTGCGCCCAGCGTGAACGAGTCGATATTGCGAATTACCTCGGGGATGGGCACGGAACCGACCACGCCCATCTTGCCCGACTTGCTCATCTTGCCGGCGACCACGCCTGCGAGGTAGGCGCCCTCGTAGGTGCGCACGTCGTACTGGCCCAGATTCTCGGCGGTCTTGAAGCCGGTGGCGTGCTCGAACTTCACGTCCGGGAATTCCTTGGCGACCTTGAGCATCGACTCCATGTAGCCGAAGGTCGTGCCGAAGATCAGCTTGTTGCCCTGGCTAGCCAGGTCGCGGAACACGCGCTCGGCGTCGGCGGCGGATTCGGGCACGTTCTCGACGAAGGTGGTCTTGACCTTGTCGCCGAACTTCTCTTCCACGGCCTTGCGGCCGGCGTCGTGCGCGTACGTCCAGCCCGCGTCGCCCACCGGGCCGATGTAGACGAAGGCGACCTTGAGCGGCTCGGCCGTCTGTGCAGCGGCGGGCGCGGAGGCCGGCGCGGCGGTCTCGGCCGGCTTTTCGGCTTCTTTCTTGCCGCAGCCGGCTAGCGCCAGCAGGGCGGTGGCAGCCAGTGCCGCCAGGGTTTTCCTGCGCGTGACCATCATGATTTCTCCTTGTGATGAATTGTGTTGGCTTTCGAAGGCTCTTGAATGAAGACTTGCGCTGCGGCATCAGGCACTGCCCGGACGGAATGGCTTGCCGAGCGAGGCGGGCATGTTCAGGCGGATCCAGGCCGGGTTGCGCGAGATCAGCGCCAGCACGACGATGGTGGCTGCGTACGGCAGCATTGACAGGAACTGCGACGGCACCGATACGCCGATGCCCTGCAGGTAGAACTGCAGGATCGTCACGCCGCCAAACAGCCACGCGCCGACCAGCACGCGGCCCGGACGCCAGGTGGCGAACGTGGTCAGCGCCAGCGCGATCCAGCCGCGGCCGGCCACCAGGTTCTCGACCCACATCGGCGTGTAAACCAGCGACAGGTAAGCACCGGCCAGGCCGCAGCAGGCGCCGCCGAACAGCAGCGCGCCGAAGCGGATGGTGCGCACCGGATAGCCGAGCGCGTGCGCCGATTCCGGCGATTCGCCGATCGCGCGCAGCGTGAGCCCCGCGCGCGTGCGGAACAGGAACCACATGATCGCGAAGCACAGCAGCAGACTGAAATACACCATCCAGTGTTGCTGGAAGAACGCGGGGCCGATGAACGGAATGTCGGCCAGCCCGGGGATCGACCTGGCCTGCGCGGGCATGGCGTGGCCCACGAAGCTTTGGCCCATGAAGGCCGACAGGCCGGTGCCGAAGATCGACAGCGCAAGCCCGGTAGCGACCTGGTTGGTGGCCAGCACCAGCGCCAGCCACGAGAACAGTGCGGCCATCAGCATGCCTGCGACCGCGCCGGCAAGAAAACCGAGCAGCGGCTGCTGCGTCTGGTAGCCGACCATGAAGCCGGCCACCGCGGCAACCAGCATCATGCCTTCGGCGCCGAGGTTCAGCACGCCGGAGCGTTCGTTGATGAGCAGGCCCAGCGCGGCCAGCAGCAGCGGCGTGCCGGCGTTGATCGCGGTGGCGATGAGAGGAGCGAGTTGATCCATGTTTTTGTTTGCTCCGCTCAGGCTGCCGTGGCGCGCCAGCGCAGGCGGTTTTCGATAAGGGTGTCGCAGGCCAGCAGGAAGAACAGCAGCATGCCCTGGAACACCCAGCCGATCGCCGACGGCAGGCCCAGACGCGACTGCGCCATCTCGCCGCCGATATAGAACAGCGACATCATGATGCCGCCGAACACCGTGCCGACCGGATGCAGGCGGCCAACGAACGCGACGATGATGGCCGTGAAGCCATAGCCCGGCGAGATCGACGGCAGCAGTTGGCCGATCGGGCCCGTGACTTCAAAAGCCCCCGCCAGTCCCGCGGTGGCGCCCGAGATCAGCAACGCGTTCCACAGCGCGCTGCGCGACGAGAAGCCGGCATAGCGCGCCGCAGCCGGCGCGGTGCCGCCTACCTGCAGGCGGTAGCCCGCGAAGCTGCGGAACACGAACACCGTCATCACCGCGACCAGCACCAGCATCACGGCGAAGCCCGCATGCAGGCGCGAGCCGGACATCAGGTTAGGCAGCAGGTATTCGGACGAGAACACCTTCGATTGGGGGAAGTTCATGCCGTTGGGATCCTTCAACGGCCCGTTGACCACCCACAGCATCAGTTGCTGCGCGATGTACGTGAGCATCAGCGAGACCAGGATCTCGTTGGCGTTGAAGCGGTCCTTGAGCAGGGCCGTGATCGACGCCCACGCCATGCCGCCGACCACGCCGGCGAGCGAGGCCAGGATCAGCACCACGGTGCCGTTCAGGGTCTGGCCCGGGACGTCGAAGAACAGAACCGTGGCGCCGGCGAAGATGCCGCCGGCGATGAGCTGGCCATCGGCGCCGATATTCCACACGTTGGCGCGATAGCACACCGACAGGCCGAGCGCGCACAACACCAGCGGCACGGTCTTGAGCAGGACTTCGCCAATGGCGCGCTTGTCGCGCAGCGGATCGGCCAGGAACACCTTGAGCGCGGCCATCGGGTCCTTGCCGAGGGCCAGGAACAGCAGCGCGCCGAACAGCAGCGTGAGCCCCAGCGCGATCACCGGCGAGGCATAGGCCATGCTCCGCGACGGCAGGCCGCGCGGCGCCAGCGTAATGGGGGAGCGGGGCAGCAGCGAGCGGATTTCAGCCATGGCTGGTCACCTCCGCTACCTGGGAGCCATGCGCTTGCGCGGGTCCGCCTTCCCACAGGCCGCTCATCCACAGGCCGACTTGCTCGCGCGTTGCGGTCTCGGTCGGGATGGACGGCGACAGGTGGCCCTTGGCGATGACGTGCAGCCGGTCGCATATAGCGAACAGCTCGTCGAGTTCTTCCGATACCACGAGGATGGCGCAGCCCGTGGCCTTGAGCGCCAGGATCTCGTTGTGGATCTGCGCGGCGGCGCCGACATCGACGCCCCACGTCGGTTGCGCGACGATCAGCACCTTGGGGCCGCTTTCGATCTCGCGGCCGACGATGAACTTCTGCAGGTTGCCGCCGGACAGGCTGCGGGCCAGCGCGTCGGGCCCGCTCGCCTTCACGCGGAAGCGGCTGATGATCGACGTAGCGAGGCTGGTCGCGGCCTTTGGCGAGATCATGCCGTTGCGCACGTAAGGAGGCGTCTGGTGCGACAGCAGCGTATTCGTGGCCAGACTCATGCCGGGCACGGCGCCGCGCCCGAGGCGCTCTTCCGGCACGAAGGCCAGCCCCGCGCGCCGGCGCTGGCGCGCATCGAGCCGACCGGCTGGCTTGCCAGCCAGCTGCACGGACGCGGTGTCCGCGCGCGTATCTTCACCGGACAGCGCGGCCAGCAGTTCCTGCTGTCCGTTGCCCGATACGCCGGCAATGCCGACGATCTCGCCGGCATGCACATCGAGCGAGATCCGCTGCAGCTCGGTGGCGAACGCGTGCGCGCGCGGCAGCGACAGTTGCTGCACGCTCAGTCGCACATCGCCGCGCTGCGCGGCCACGCGTGCTTCGCGCGGCGGCTCGCCGCCGATCATCAGACGCGACAGCGACGCCGCGCTTTCCTGGCGCGGATCGCACACGCCCGTGACCTTGCCCATGCGCATCACGGTGGCGTGGTGGCAGAGCGCGCGGATCTCGTCGAGCTTGTGGCTGATGTAGAGGATGCTGGTGCCCTCGGCCGCGAGCTGGCGCAGCGTGACGAACAGCGTTTCCACGGCCTGCGGCGTCAGCACCGAAGTCGGCTCGTCCAGGATCAGCAGCTGCGGGTTGGCCAGCAGCGCGCGCACGATTTCGACGCGCTGCCGCTCGCCAACCGACAGCGTATGGACATGGCGGTTCGGTTCCAGCGGCAGCCCGTAGCGCTCGGCGGTGGCGCGGATGCGCTCGGCAAGCTGCTTCATGCTGCTGCCCGCGCCGTGCTGGCCGCCGGGCAGGCCCAGCGCGATGTTCTCGGTGACGGTCAGGGTGTCGAACAGCGAGAAGTGCTGGAACACCATGGCAATGCCCAGGTTGCGGGCATCGTGCGGGCTGTTGATCGTGACCGGGGCGCCGTTGAAGCGGATCTCGCCGGCATCCGGGCGGACCGCGCCGAAGATGATCTTCATCAGGGTGGATTTGCCGGCGCCGTTCTCGCCAAGGACGGCGTGGATTTCGCCGGGGGCGACGCTGAGGCTGATGTCATCGTTCGCGATGACGCCGGGATAGCGCTTGCTGATATGGGCTAGCGCCAGCCTGGGTGGGTTTTGTGATGTCACTGAGGCGGCTCGGGTTGTTGTGGCAGCAACGTGGAAGGCAGTCAGTCAGCGGCAGTGCGTGGCGCAGGATCGCCGCGACGCAATGCAGCATTCATCATGATTTCGTGATGCATGATATTGGGTACGAATTATATAAGTGCGCGGCACCGGGGCGGCCGGTTTCGGGCGGTTGTCCAAGCGCCGCAACGGTTGGCGGGTGGTTGCAAGGCGCGTGCCGGGAGCGGGAAAGAAAAACCGCCGCGCTCCGGAGGAGGGCGGCGGCTTAGGCTTGCCTGCAAAGCGGAAATGCTGCCGGTTTGCTCCCCTCTCCCACAAGTGGGAGAGGGGAGACAGCCGTCGCGTTGGTTAGGCCAGGATCAACCCCCCGAAGCCGCCGCGGTCGTCGCAAAATGCCCATCGCGGAAATCCGCCAGCGTCTGGTAGATCTGCTCCTGCGTGTTCATCACGAACGGGCCGTATTGTGCGATCGGCTCGCCCAGCGGCTGGCCGGCGATCAGCAGGAAGTGCGCATCGGACTCCGCGTTGACGATGACGCCGTCGGCGTTGGCCGCGTTGTCCAGCACGCCCATGCGCTGCGACTCGAGCACCGCCTTGTCGCTGCCTTCACCGATCGACACCTCGCCGCGGTACACGTAGAGGAAGGCGTTGTGCCCCGCCGGCAGCGCCTGCCGAAACTGCTGGCCGGCGGGCAGGTGCACGTCAAGGTAGAGCGGCTGCGTCACCGGCCGAGTCACCGCGCCAGCCACGCCATGCGAGGCGCCGGCCAGCACGCGCACCGTGCCGCCGTTGTCCAGCGCCACCGTCGGAATGGCGTCGGCGGGCATGTCGCGATACCACGGCGCCGTCATCTTGTCGGCCGCCGGCAGGTTCAGCCAGAGCTGGAAGCCTTCCATGCGGCCGTCTTCCTGCTCGGGCATTTCCGAGTGCACCACGCCGGCGCCGGCCACCATCCACTGGGCGCCGCCGTTCTGCAGCAGGCCTTCGTTGCCGGCGCTGTCGCGGTGGCGCATGCGGCCGGCCAGCATATAGGTGATGGTCTCGAAGCCGCGGTGCGGGTGATCGGGGAAGCCGCCGATGTAGTCATCCTTGCTGTCGGTGCCGAAGGCGTCGAGCATCAGGAACGGGTCCAGCCGGCGCTGCAGATTCTGCGTCAGCACGCGCGTCAGCTTGACGCCGGCGCCGTCCGAGGTGGCAATGCCGCGCACGACGCGATCGACGGCGCGCGAGCGCTGCACGGATTCCTGTGCGGTGGCCGGAACGGTGGGGATAGTGGTGCGGGTTTCCATGATTCTTTCTCCAGTTGGCGGGCCGGCGGGCGGGGTTGCTGTTGCCGTCATCCGGGCCGCGTCGTGTTCAGCTACACCAACAATGTAGAGGTTTGACCGCGAAAGAGTAGAGGGCGCATAGGCAACAGATTGTTCTGTCTGGGTGCTGAATCCGGGTGGATTCGAGCCGTTGGCATTAACGATCGCACCCGCGTTTTCGCGAAATACTTAAGGCCCTCGGTCAGTCTTGCGAAATGCCTGAAAAGCCGCTGCAAAAGGCTGCAAGACAGGCCGAAATGACAAGATCGATGAAGATGGGTATAATAGCGCTCTCTTTGTCATCCGTTGCTGTGGATTGACTCGTCTGGCGCCCCCGCCAGGCCTTGTCTGGCAACGGCCAATGCATTCGGCGGCGCGTCGACTTCTTCACTTTTTGCGCTGCCTTGGCCACCTGGCTTCTGGTCCTGCTTCGGGTCCATAACCACCCCCGGTGCGCCGCTTCAGGAACCCGCTGGCCCACGGCCTGCGGCATCCCGTCAATAGGACTTCGCGCCCATGGTGCGGAAGCCCAAAAGCCCGTCCGCTGGCAATCGTGCCGGTCATGGCGGCAATGCAATCTGAACCGGGACGGCGGCGCCCCACTTTCACGACCGCCTTGCCCATTTTGTTTTCCGCGTGCGGAAAGTGGTGCTTTGTCCGCTTTCAATTCGCGGTTAGGGGAACTATGTCAAAGCAATCCATGCGGGTGTTCGCCTGGGGATGCCTGACCGTGCTGGCGCTGGGCGGAGTCGTTGCCTGGATCGGCCCGGACGTCATCCGCCAGCATCAGGATCGCCTGCTTTACGACGTGGCCGACCACCTGCGGCTGGTCGCGTTTTCGATGGCGCTCGCGCTGGCCACCGGCATTCCGGCCGGCATCGCACTGAGCCGTCCGTGCATGCGCCGATGGGCGGACCGGCTGATGCAGGTCTTCAACGTCGGCAACACGGTGCCGTCGCTCGCGGTGCTTGCGCTGGCGCTGGCCGTGCTGGGCATCGGCGAGCGGCCCGCCATCCTGGCGCTGTGGCTCGCGTCGCTGCTGCCGATCGTGCGCAACACCTATGAAGGCCTGCGTACGGTTTCGCCGACGCTGCTCGAAGCGGCGCGCGGCATCGGCATGACGCCGTGCCAGCGGCTGCTGCGTGTGGAACTGCCGAATGCGCTGCCGGTGATGCTGGCCGGCATCCGCATTGCCTTGGTCATCAACGTCGGCACGGTGCCGCTGTCGTTCCTGATCGGCGCCAACAGCCTCGGCGATCTGATCTTCCCGGGCATCTACCTGAACAACCAGTCGCTGCTGCTGCTGGGCGCCGCCGCCACCGCGCTGCTGGCGCTGGCGCTCGACGCGCTCTTTGCCGGCGCCGGCAACCTGTACCTGCGCCGGCGCGGCCTGGCGCGATGAACGGCGGCCGAAAGGAGAAACAAGAACCGATGGAACC
The DNA here is from genome assembly GCF_057073745.1 of Cupriavidus sp. C2SS-8b. NCBI lineage: Bacteria > Pseudomonadati > Pseudomonadota > Betaproteobacteria > Burkholderiales > Burkholderiaceae > Cupriavidus > Cupriavidus sp. C2SS-8b. The sequence goes on along the minus strand of NZ_CP172716.1, from coordinate 2,458,377 downwards.
GAAACGAGACCGCGAACGCCGCGCTTTCTGGGCCTTCATGGTGGTGGGCGCCGTGCTCGCCGCCGTGCTGCTGGGCTCCGCGCCGGCCCGCGCGCAGGCGTCCGCCGCCGCGCCGGCGACCGATGCTGCGCCGGTGCGCGTGGGCGGCAAGAATTTCACCGAGCAACTGATCCTGTCCTCGATGACGTCGCAGTACCTGCGCGCCAAGGGCATCGGCACCGAACTGACCGCGGGCCTGGGCAGCACGCTGATGCGCCAGGCGCTGGAGAGCGGCCAGCTCGACGTGGTGTGGGACTACACCGGCACTGCGCTGATCGTCTTCAACAAGGTCGAGGAAAAGCTCGATGCCAAAGAGAGCTATGCCCGCGTGAAGGAGCTCGACGCGGCGCGTGGCCTGGTGTGGCTGGAGCCGTCGGGCATCAACAACACCTATGCGCTGGCCATGCCGAAGGCGCGTGCGCAGGCGGCTGGCGTCACCACGCTGTCGGCCTATGCCGAGAGGATGCGCAAGGACGGCGAGGACGCGCAACATCCGTTCGCGGTCGACATGGAATTCGCCGCGCGCCCGGACGGCCTGGAACCGCTCAAGGCTCAGTACAAGCTGCCGTTCACGCGTCGCGACGTGATCCAGCTCGACCCGGGCCTGGTCTACACGGCGCTCAAAAATAATCAGGTCGACCTCGGCCTGGTGTACACGACCGACGGCCGCGTGAAGGGCTTCGATCTCGTGCTGCTCGAAGACGACCTGCATTTCTTCCCGGACTACAGCGCGGTGCCCGTGGTGCGCCAGGCGGCGCTCGACAAGCACCCCGAACTCGCCACGCTGCTCAACGCGCTGGCGGCGAAGCTCGACAACGCGTCGATGACCGACATGAACTACCAGGTGGACATCGGCCAGCAGCCGGTGGACAAGGTGGCGGCAGAGTTCCTGCGCAGCCATGGCCTGATCTGAGGAGGCGCGCATGGACTTGCTGACCTACCTTCAACATAGCTGGCCGACGCTGCTGAAGCTCACCGCCGAACACCTGGCGCTGGTGGGCACGGCCGTGGGCATGGCGATCCTGATCGGCGTGCCGCTGGGCATCGCCATCACGCGTTTCCGCTGGCTGGCCACGCCGCTGCTGACGCTGGCCACCATCGTGCTGACGCTGCCGTCGATCGCGCTGTTCGGCCTGATGATCCCGATCTTCGCGCGCTTCGGGCACGCGCTCGGCTACGTGCCCGCCGTGACCGCGGTGTTCCTGTATTCGCTGCTGCCGATCATGCGGAACACCTATACCGCGCTGGCCAATATCGACCCGGGCATCCAGGAGGCCGGGCGCGGCATCGGCATGACGACGTGGCAGCGCATGCGCCGCGTCGATCTGCCGCTGGCCGTGCCGGTGATCCTGGGCGGCGTGCGCACGGCCGTGGTGATGAATATCGGCGTAGCCACCATTGCGGCCATCATCGGCGCGGGTGGCCTTGGGGTGCTGATCCTGCAGGCGATCAGCCAGAGCAATATGAGCAAGCTGGCCGTGGGCGCGGTCCTGGTCAGCGTGCTCGCCATCGTGGCGGATGCCTTCCTGCAATGGCTGCAGAAGGTGCTGACGCCAAAAGGAATCCGACTATGATCGAACTCGACCGACTGACCAAGGCCTTCCCGCAAAAAGACGGCACCGAAGTGCGGGCCGTGGATGCTGTCTCGCTGACGGTGCCGCGCGGGGAAATCTGCGTGTTCCTGGGACCGTCCGGCTGCGGCAAGACCACCACGCTGAAGATGATCAACCGGCTGATCGAGCCGACCTCGGGCACCGTGCGCATCGATGGCGAGGACACCGTCGGCATCGACGGCGTGGCGCTGCGCCGCAAGATCGGCTACGTGATCCAGCAGATCGGCCTGTTCCCGAACATGACGATCGAAGAAAACATCATGGTGGTGCCGCGCATGCTCGGCTGGGACAAGCGCCGCTGCCACGAGCGCGCGCGCGAGCTGATGTCGATGGTGCAGCTGGACCCGAACCGCATGCTGTCGCGCTATCCACGCGAGCTGTCGGGCGGGCAGCAGCAGCGCATCGGCGTGATCCGCGCGCTCGCGGCCGACGCGCCGGTGCTGCTGATGGACGAGCCCTTCGGCGCGGTCGACCCGATCAACCGCGAAAGCATCCAGAACGAATTCCTGCAGATGCAGCGCCAGCTCGGCAAGACCGTGATCATGGTCTCGCACGATATCGACGAGGCCATCAAGCTGGCCAGTAAGGTGGCGGTGTTCCGGCGCGGCAAGCTGGTGCAGTTCGACCATCCGGACGCGCTGCTGGCGCACCCGGCCGACGAGTTCGTGCAGGCCTTTGTCGGCCACGACAACACGCTCAAGCGCCTGCTGCTCGTGAGCGCCGGCGATGCGGCCACCATGCCGCCGACGTGCCGCCCGGACATGGCGCTGTCCGAAGCGTTCGGCGTGATGGACGACGCCGACGTGCGCCACCTGCCGGTGGTCGACGATGCGCAGCGCGCGCTGGGCTACGTCACACGCCGCGATGCGCGCGCGGGCAATGGCCGCTGCAGCGACGCGATGCGTGCGTTCCCCGCCACGGCGACGTCCGACGAGCACCTGCGCATCCTGCTGTCGCGCATGTACCAGCACAACACGAGCTGGCTGCCGGTGGTCGATGCCGATGGCGCCTACCTTGGCGAAGTGACGCAGGATTCGATCGCGGGCTACCTCAGTTCGGGCCGTTCGCGCGGCAGCGCGCCGGTCATCCAGTTGCCGACGGAACCGCTGCGCGCCGCGGCGTGAGGACAGCCGCGGTTCGCGCTATGCTGGCGCCATGGTCCGTTACTGCCGCTCCCCGCTCTGCCTGATGATCGAAACCCGCTGGCTGGTGCCGCGCGGGTTTGACGGCTTTACGCCGGGGCCGCTGATCCTGTTGCGGCCCGGCGCCAGCCACGCGCTGATCGAGCATGAGAAGGTGCATGTGCGCCAGTTCTGGCGCAGCTGGGGTTTGATGGGCGTGCTCTATCTGCTCAGCCGGCGCTGGCGGCTGCGCTACGAGGTCGAGGCCTATCGCGAGCAATTGCGGCACAGCCCGCCAGGCGCGGCGCGTGCGCTAGCTCGCGTGCTGGCCACCAAGTATCGGCTCAAGATCACGGAGCACGACGCGTACCGGCTGCTGACCGCGAGCGAATGAAGCTCAGGCTGCCACCGTAGCGGGCGCAGCCTGCCGCCGGAAGCTGAGCGTAAAGCGCGTCTTGCCACCCGCGGACTGCACGGCGATGGTGCCTCCGTGCGCGGCCATGATCGCGCGCGTGATCGACAACCCCAATCCCACACTATCCGAATCCGGACGAACACGTGATTTGTCGCCCCGCGAGAAGCGGTCGAAGATCACGGGCAGCAAGTCCGGGTGGATTTCCTGGCCTTCGTTCTCCACGGCAATCGTCACGCCATTGGCATCGTCGTCGATTTCCACCGCGATGCCGCCGCCCGGCGGCGTATAGCGGAGTGCGTTCGACAGCAGGTTGCTGAGCGCGCGGCGCAGCATCAGCCGGTCGCCAATGAAGCGCCCCTCGCCGCGCGACGCCAGTCGCACGTGCTTGTCTTCGGCCAGCGCGTCGTAGAACTCGAACAAGGCATGCACTTCCACTGCCGCGTCGATCGGCTCGGCGCAGGGCAGGGTGAGGCCGTGTTCCATCTGGGCCAGGTAGAGCATGTCGGACACCATGCGCGTCAGGCGCTGGAGTTCTTCCGCATTCGACGCCAGCACATCGCGGTACTTCTCGGCCGCGCGCGGTTGCGAGAGCACGACGTGGGTCTGCGTCATCAGGTTGGTCAGCGGCGTGCGCAGTTCATGCGCTAGGTCGGACGAGAATTCGGAGAGCCGTTCGAAGTCGCGCTGCAAGCGCTCCAGCATGGCGTTCAGCGTGCCCGCAAGGTCCGCCATTTCCACGGGCACCGCTTCCACGGGCATGCGCGCGTCGAGCTTGTGCGCGGTCACGGTGCGTGCGCGCGTGGCCATGGTGTGCAGCGGCGCCAGACCGCGCCGTGCCGCCCACCAGCCGAGCAGGCCGCTGGCCAGCGCGGCCAGCGCGATGTAGAAGACCAGTGAGCGACGGAACGCGCGCATGAAGTGCGCGTGGATTTCGGTGTCCATGCCGACCACAATGGTCAGCGGCGCCGGCAATCCGCCCGCGGCCGGCACGGTGGTGCGCAGGCCGCGGTAGTGCTTGCCATCCTGTTCCCAGACAAAGTTGTCGCGCCCGGCCGGCAGTACCGAGGCGGTGCCGAGGGCCGTCTGGAAATCGAAGCCATGGCTGGTGTACAAGGTCTGGCCATCGGCCGCAGTGACGTGGGCGATGAACCCGGGGTGGTGCTCCAGCGCCACGGCCAGCCGTTCGGGCACTGATGCGGAGGCATTTTCCGTGGCGATCCGCTCGATCAGCCGGATGTTGTCGCCCAGGCTAGCAAAGTCCTCTTCCGCGAAATGCCGGTCCATGGCCGTCGCGATCAGGATGCCGAGCCCCACCAGCACGCCGGCCGACGACAGGCAGAACAGCGCGGTCAGGCGCGTCGTCAGCGAGAAGCGCCGCATCACGCCATGTCCTCGGGGTCTTCGAGCACGTAGCCCATGCCGCGCACGGTCTGGATCAGCTTGGTGCCGAAATCGTCGTCGATCTTGGCGCGCAGGCGGCGGATGGCCACGTCGATGACATTGCTGTCGCTGTCGAAATTCATGTCCCACACCTGCGACGCGATCAGCGAGCGCGGCAGCACCTCGCCGCGCCGGCGCACCAGCAGTTCGAGCAGCGAGAACTCCTTGCTGGTCAGCACGATGCGGCGCCCGCCGCGCGATGCGCGCCGGCGCGCCAGGTCCAGCACCAGGTCGCCGACCTGCACGCGGTCCACGCTGACCTGCGCGCTGCCACGGCGCAGCAGCGTGCGCACGCGCGCCAGCAGCTCGGCAAAGGCAAACGGCTTGACCAGGTAGTCGTCCGCACCGAGCTCCAGCCCCTTGACGCGGTCGGCCACGCTGTCGCGCGCAGTCAGGAACAGCACCGGCACGTGGTTATCGGCCGCGCGCAGTGTCTGCAGGATGCGCCAGCCATCCACGTCGGGCAGCATCACGTCGAGGATGATGAGGTCGTAGGCTTCGCTCATGGCCAGGTGGTGGCCATCCAGCCCGTTGGCGGCCAGATCCACCACGAAACCCGCCTCGGTCAGGCCTTGCCGGAGGTATTCACCGGTCTTGGTCTCGTCTTCCACTACCAGCAGTTTCATCAGCGTTTCCTTGTTGCCCGCCGCGCACCGCACGCCGCTGGCGAACGGCGACTGTAGCCGAGGGCAATGAACATCAAGATGACGCCAAGATTACCGGATTGTAATTTCGGGGTCATGTGCACGTTCGCTGGCCTTGCGTATGCTTTGCCTGCCGCTGACAAGTGCGGCTATCGACTCTCCAAGGACTGATTTTCCATGCGACGCGATCCCTCCACTGGCCTGTTGTTGCCCAACCTGTCCCGCAGACGCTTTGTGCAGGGGCTCGCGGCCGGCGGCGTGGTGGCGGGTCTGCCCGTCTGGCCGGGGACGGCGTCCGCACAGCCGGCCGCGACGGCCTTCGGCACGGCGCCGGTGCTGCGCGGCACCGAGTTCGATCTCGTCGTGGGCGAATCGGTGGTCAACTTCACCGGCAAGCCTGCCGTGGCCACCACCATCAATGGCATGCTGCCCGGCCCGACGCTGCGCTGGCGCGAGGGCGAGACGGTCACCATCCGCGTGACCAACCGCCTGCGCGAAGCGACCTCAATCCACTGGCACGGCATCATCCTGCCGTACCAGATGGATGGCGTGCCCGGCATCAGCTTCGACGGCATCGCTCCGGGCGAAACCTTCACCTACCGCTTCAAGGTCGCGCAAAGCGGCAGCTACTGGTACCACTCGCATTCGGGCTTCCAGGAAATGATCGGGCTGTATGGCGGCATCATCGTCGACCCGGCCGGCGAAGACCTGGTGCATGCCGACCGCGATTACACGGTGCTGCTGTCGGACTGGACCGACGAGGACCCGATGCGCGTGCTATCGAAGCTGAAGGTCCAGAGCGACTACTACAACTACAACCAGCCAACGGTGGTCGATTTTTTCCGCGACATGTCGAACGATGGCCTCAAGGCCGCACTCGACAAGCGCCGCATGTGGAACCAGATGCGCATGAGCCCGACCGACCTCGCGGATCTGTCCGGCGCCACGCTGACCTACCTTACGAATGGCCTGACGCCGGCCGGCAATTGGACTGCGCAGTTCCGGCCTGGGGAGAAGGTGAGGCTGCGGTTGATCAACGGGGCGGGCAATACCTTCTTCGACGTGCGCATCCCGGGCCTGAAGCTGAAGGTGGTGCAGGTCGACGGTATCAACATCGAACCGGTGACGGTCGACGAATTCCGCTTCGGGCCCGGCGAAACCTGCGACGTCGTGGTCGAGCCGCGCGACGATGCCTACACCATCTTCGCCCAGTCGATGGACCGCACCGGCTATGCCAGGGGCACGCTGAGCGTGCGCGACGGCATGCAGGCACCGGTGCCCGCGCCGGACAAGGCCGAGTGGCTGACCATGGGCGACATGATGGGCGACATGGGTGGCATGCATGGCGGCGCCGACCATGCCGGCATGCAGCATGGCATGGACCACAGCCAGCACGCGATGCACGGCGCCGCTGCTGGCAATCCGCTCAAGGTCCCCGGCAAGACCGTGCGCCACGCGCGCACCGAGTACGGTGCTGGCACCGATATGCGCGTGGACACGCCGCGCACGAACCTCGACGACCCCGGCATCGGCCTGCGCAATAACGGACGGCGCGTGCTGACGCTGGCCGATATGCACACGCTGGGCGGCCCGCCGGACCCGCGCGGGCCCGGGCGCGAGATCGAACTCCACCTGACCGGCAACATGGAGCGCTACACGTGGTCGTTCGATGGCGTCGAGTTCGGCAAATCGACACCGGTGCATTTCCGCCATGGCGAGCGGCTGCGCGTCATCCTCCACAACGACACCATGATGACCCACCCGATGCACATGCACGGCATGTGGAGCGACCTGGAGGCGCCGGACGGCACGTTCCAGGCGCGCCGACACACGATCCCGGTGCAGCCGGCGCAGCGCATCAGCTTCCTGGTCACGGCGGACGCGCTTGGCCGCTGGGCATGGCATTGCCACCTGATGCTGCATATGGATGCGGGCATGTTCCGCGAAGTGGTGGTGTCGTGATGGACCGGTTCACACGCAAGACCGCCATGAGCGCGCACGCCAGGAACATGCTTGCCGCGATCCTCGCGGCCGCGGGGATCGCATCGGCGTGGGCACAGGACCCGCATGCCGGACATGCGCAACATCCTGCCGCGCCCGCCGTGGAAGACGATGGCATGGAAGGCATGCAGGGCATGGAAGAAGGCCCCGCGTCCGCGGCGCCGATGCCTCAGGCCGCGCCTGCGATGGACCATGGCGACATGAAGATGCAGGGCGGAAGCGCGCCGCCCGACGCGCGCGACCCGCATGCATACTCGGGCGGCTATCAGCTTGGCACGGGCCAGTACGCGCTGGGCAACACACGCCACCTTCACATGGCCGACGAGCACACCTTTGGCTCGGTACTCGTCGACAGGCTGGAGTGGGCGCATGCCAATGGTGCCAACGCCGCAAACTGGGAAGCGCAGGCGTGGTTCGGCGGCACGTATAACCGGCTTGTCATCAAGACAGAAGGCGAAGCCGCGGGTGGCAAGGTGCACGATGCGCGCACCGAACTGCTGTGGGGCCACGCCATCGCACCGTACTGGGACACGCAGCTTGGCTGGCGCAATGACGTGGGCAGCGGACGTCCGGCGCGCAACTGGATGGCGTTCGGCGTGCAGGGCCTGGCACCGTACTGGTTCGAAGTCGATGCCACGGCCTACGTCGGCGACAGCGGGCGCACCGCGCTGCGCCTGGCGGCCGAGTACGAACTGCTGATCACGCAACGCCTCATCCTGCAGCCGCGCATCGAAGCCAGCCTGTACGGCAGGAACGATCCGGAAACCGGCACCGGCAGCGGCCTGTCGAACGGTACAGTGGGGCTGCGCCTGCGCTATGAGATCAACCGCCAGTTCGCCCCCTATATCGGCGTCGAGCGGTACCAGGCCTTCGGCAATACGTCGGACATGGTCCGGACCGCCGGCGGCCGCAGCGGCGAGACCCGCTTCGTGGCTGGCGTGCGGGCCTGGTTCTGAGGCATGCTTGCGCAAGCCAGCCATCAAACCATCACACGAAGGTGCCCCCATGTTCGACATCCGTAGCCTTGCAAAGTCCTTGCTGGCCGTATCGGCGCTGCTCGCCGCCGGCCAGGCTTTCGCGCATCCGCAACTGCTCGCGACCACGCCGGCCGACAATGCCGAGATCGCGGCGCCCGCGCGGATCGAACTGCGGTTCTCGGAGAACCTGGTCACGCGCGTTTCCGGCGCCAAGCTGGTCATGACGGGGATGCCCGGCATGGCGGACCATGGGCCCATGAGCGTGGCCACGCGCGTATCGGCCGGCGAGGATCCGAAGACGATGGTGATCACGCCTGCGAGCCAGCTTGTGCCAGGTACCTATCGCCTGGACTGGCGCGCCGTGGCGGCCGACACGCATCCGGTCAGCGGCAAGCTTACGTTCACCGTGAAATAGCCGATGGATGCTGACTGGGCCAACATCGTCCTGCGTTTTGTGCTGTATGCCGATCTGGCGCTGTTGTTCGGCGTGCCGCTTGCGTCGATGTGGCTGCTGCGTGGGGATGCGCTGCGTGCCACCTGCGGTGGCTGCATCACGGCATCCCTCGCGGTGGCCGGCATCGTGCTTTCCGGCGTGGGCCTGCTGGTGACAGCCAGGATCATGATGGGCGCGGAGTCCTACCTTGCCATCCACGCCGGGACGCTGCGCATGATCGTGACCGAGACCGGCCTGGGCATGGCGTGGCAGGTCCGGATGCTGGCGCTGCTCGTCTGCGTGCTGGCAAGCATGGCGCCGTGTCATTGGCGGGCAACACGCATCCTTCTGCCAGTGGCCGCGGCGATCGCCCTGGCCACGCTCGCCTGGGGCGGGCATGGGGTGATGAGCGAAGGCCTGCGGAGCGCCATCCATCTGCCCACCGATATCGCGCATCTGCTGGCCGCCGGCGCCTGGGTGGGCGCACTGGCGGTGTTTGTGTCGATGTCGTCGCCGAAGCGCACCGCCACGGCAGGCAGCGTGGCCGAACTGAGCCGCGCGGCAAGTGGATTTGCCCACGTCGGTGCCGGCATCGTCGCCTTGCTGGCGGTGACCGGCGTCGCCAACTACATCCTGATCGCCGGGCCGGAGCTGTCCGTCTTGCTGTCCACGCGCTATGGCGGGCTCTTGCTGGCCAAGCTCGCGCTGTTCTGCGCCATGATCGGGCTGGCGGCCGTCAATCGCTACCGCCTGGCGCCGCGGCTGGCGCACGCCGTGCATCGGCGCGACGATGGCGCCGCCGTGCTTGCGCTGCGCCGCAGCCTGCGATGCGAGTCGGCGTGTGCCATGGTCGTGCTGTGGCTCGTGGCGTGGCTTGGCACGCTGTCTCCCGGGCACTGATTTCGCGGTCCCGCTCCCTGAACCTCTCATCCATTCCAATCGATGAAAGCCGAACCTGATATCACCAATCCCCTCCGCCGGACCGTTCTCGCTGCGCTGGCGCTGTTGCCCGCGGCAGCCTGGGCCGGGGCTGCGCAGGCCGCGACGGCCGTCAAGGTCTGGAAATCCCCCGCGTGCGGCTGCTGCAAGGACTGGGTCTCGCATCTGCAGGGCAACGGCTTCCAGGTCACGACGTACGAAGTGGAGGATCTCCCTGGCGCGCGCAGCAAGGCGGGCATGCCCGAGCGCTATGGTTCCTGCCATACCGCGGTGGTGGAAGGCTACGCGCTCGAAGGACACGTGCCGGCACGCGAGATCCGCCGGCTGTTGCGCGAGCGCCCGGTCGCCGTGGGACTGGCCGTGCCGGGCATGCCGCTGGGGTCGCCGGGCATGGACGGGCCCGAGTATGGCGGACGCAAGACGCCTTATGACGTGCTGCTGGTGTTGCGGGACGGCAAGGCCAAGGTGTTCCAGGCCTATTCCTGAGCGCGCCGATGAACGCCGCTGCGGCGGCTTTCAGTCTTGTCCTGCCGGGGCTTCGACGCCAGCGAGGAAGTCGCACTTGGCGAGTTCCAGCCCCGCCTGGTAGCGGATTTCCTCGCCCTGGTGCGTGCCGCGCAGGCAGTTCAGCAGCACCCGGATCAGGTTCGCGCCGGCGAGGTGGGTAAAGGGATAGCCGCCGCCGAACCGCGGGTTCATTTCCAGCAGGTACTGGCGTCCGTCGCGGACGATGACGTCGCAGTCCAGGTTGCCGATATGCCGCAGGCCGCGGCTGATGCGCGTAGCCAGGTCGCTGAACGATTCGCTTTCGACGGTAATCGCGCGGTCGGTCTCGCCGGCACGCATCGACAGTTTCTTGCGCACGGCCACGCCGACCGGCGCGGCCTCCAGGTCGTTGAAGACATCGAGGCCATATTCCTGCCCGCAGACCATTTCCTGGATCAGGACCAGCGCATCGGGCTCCCCGATGCGGGCAAACTTCGATTGCAGCCAGATACGCGCGCAGTACGCATGGGCAAAACGCAGCTCCTGCAGGCTCTCGACATAGAAGATGCCGAAGCTTGCGCTGCCCCAGCGCGGCTTGACCACCAGAGGAAAGGTGATTTCGGCCGCCGACAGCGCGTCCTCGGCGCTTTGCAGGGTTGCATAGCTGCGCGGGACCGACACGCCGATCGACTCGGCGAAGTGGGCTGTCATCAGCTTGTCCGCGCAAAGACGAATCACCTCCGCCGACGAGACTACCGGTACGGTCCCGACATCGCGAAAGCGATGCGCGTGTTCCGCGATCAGGGGAAGCTCGAGATCGTTCAGCGAAAGCAGGGCCGCAACCTGGCGCGTACGGCACACGTCCACCAGGTAGTCGATGTAGCTCTCCGCATAGACGTCGGGCGCGAGCAAGAACATGTCGCAAACACTGGCAGCGGGTGCACTGCGCTGGTTGTCCACGCCAAGCACCATGCCGGTTCCGTTGAGTTCGGACTTCAGGTACTCCACGAGGTAGCGTCTTCTACCTACACACGTCAGAAGCACATTCATGATCACCCCAACGCCATGCCAAGCCCAATGGTCCGGCCTTCGTTGAGGCCGGTTCGTTTTGTGCGGATTCCGGCGCCCGTCGTGGAGACGGCGGCGGCCTGGAGTCTGGACTAAAGGGCCATGCTTTTCCATCTACGGAGCGCTCGACCGAAGCCGGGACGCCCATCCCGTTGCCATTGCATCTTTTACACACCCGCTGCATCACAGGTCTCATCTAACCAGAACGGCCGGACATAAAGTAGCGCGCTATGTGTGGTGGTCCACCGAGTGCCGCCGCTTGTATTGACGTCCTGCCATTGGTGCATGCGCCTGTCACTGCTCACAATGCCGGATGGGCTGGAATGTCTTCGCTGGGCGCGCGTGCGGCCTGGCTGCCTCCGGACTGCGCGACCGGGCTGCCGGTGAAGTCCGGAACCTCCACGTCGCCCGTGGCGTTGATGCCCTGCCGCCGTATGACGATGCCGATCGTCAGCCAGACAATGTTCAGGTCCAGCCAGAACGTGCGGTGATCGACGTACCAGGTGTCCAGGCGGAATTTTTCCTCCCAGGACAGGGAGTTCCGCCCGTTGACCTGGGCCCAGCCGGAGATGCCCGGCCGCACCAGGTGCCGGCGCGCTTGCGCCGGCGAATAGAACGGCAGGTACTTCGGCGGCAATGGCCGCGGGCCGATCACGCTCATGGTTCCGACCAGGACGCACCAGAACTGCGGCAGTTCATCGAGGCTGGAGCGGCGCAGGAACCTGCCGAACGGCGTGAGCCTCTCTTCGTCGGGCAGCAACTGGCCGTCCGGGCCGCGCGCGTCGGTCATGGTGCGGAATTTCACCGCCGTGAAAAGCCGGTTGCCGAGGCCCACGCGCGTGGGCCGGAACAGCACGGGCGCTCCCAGTTTCCAGCGCACGGCGGCAGCCAGGATCAGCAACGGGATCGCCAGCATCAGCAGGGCGACCGCGGAGAATGCCACGTCGAACAAGCGCTTCATGATCGAGCCGTCAGGGGCGTGAGAGTGCGGAATCTGCGGGTGTGCGCCACCGGTCGGCGCGTCTTGCCGGCATCCATCTAATCAGCGCGCGGGCCTCATGGGAAGCGCCTAGTGTGGCCGGCCCCACGTTTGGTGGTGCTGGCGCATCGGGAGCCACCGGCCAGCAAGACGCGCGACGAAAGGGGAGTGTGCGGGCCCGAACGGACGGCGCGGCGGCCCGGTTCCAGACTGCGGCAATCCAGGTTGAGCGACGTGACCCAGGGGCGCAGGGGGCTTGCGCGGGGCCATGCCGGCATTGGCCCTGGACTTACCCACTGTCCAGGCAGTGGGCCGCCCGGCGCGGTGGTGCGAGAGTCGGGAAAACCTATCGGGAAGAGCAATAATGATCTCGTCCACGGATACCGTCATTGTCGGGGCCGGTCCCTATGGCTTGTCGACCTCCGCCTATCTGTCGGAGGCTGGCGTGCCCCATCAGGTTCTCGGGATCCCGATGCACGCCTGGAAGAATTTCACGCCACCCGGGATGCTTTTGCGCTCCGAGGCATTCGCCTCGAGCCTCTATTCGCCATGCGGCGGCTATACGGTCGAAGCGTATTGCCGACGCAACCACATGGAATACAAGTCGGTGGGCCTTCATCTGCCGGTGGAAATGTTCGTCGACTATGGACAGTGGTTCCAGTCGGAGCTGGTCGGGCATATCCGGCCGGTGGAAGTGCAGGACATGTGCCGCAAGGACGGGTATTTCCGGCTTGGCCTGAGTGATGGAAGTTCGCTGGTGGCCAGGCGCGTCATCCTGTCGCTGGGCCTGAAGTCGTTCGGGCAGGCCCCTTCGACGCTGCTCGGTGTGCCGCGGCCCTACGTGCTGCATTCCGGAGATTTCGGTGATTCGGCGTGGGCGAAGGACAAGGACGTCGTGATCGTTGGCGGCGGGCAGTCGGCAATCGGGCTGGCGGCATCGATGAGCGCGGCTGGGGCGCGGGTGCGCCTGCTGGTGCGTGGCGATGCCGTCAACTGGAGCCGCGAACCGCGGACGTCGAGCGGGCTCGTATCCCGGCTGCTGCGGGCGCGTGTCGGCCTGGGGCGCGGATGGGATTCCAACAAGCCGTGGTTGCTGGCGATGTCCTATCTGTTGTCCGAGTATCCCGCCTCGTTCCACGCGTTGAGCCTTCCGCAGCGGCAGAAGATTCTGGACACATCATGGGGGCCGTCCGGGGCGTGGTGGCTGCGCAATCGTGTCGAGGGCAAGATCGAGATATCGACGCGGACGGAGGTGAGCCGCGCAGAAATCAGGAATGGCCGGATCGTGCTGGAGGTCGATTCAGGAAGCGAAACATCGGCCATCAGTGCTGACCATGTTGTACTCGCGACGGGCTTCAAGGTGGATATGGCGCGGCACGCTTTTCTTTCGTCGGAGATCCTGAGCGCCCTTTCGATGGTCGACGGCTCGCCGGACCTGACATCGAACTTCGAAACCAGCGTGCGCGACCTGTATGTGCTAGGCCCCGCCGCCGCCATGAGCTTTGGCCCGGCACTGCGCTTCATCTACGGGGCGCGCTACGCTGCGCCGCGTGTGGCGGGCCATATCGGCGGTCGCTTCAAGCGCGAGGCGGGAAGCTTCGCTGCGCCATCGCATGGCGTCACGCCGGAACTGGCCAATGGGCACGGCAGTGGTGCGCCTGCCAGGAGCGTGCTTCAGGCTGCGGAGGGCAATGCGGAGTAACGGTCGCGGTATCTGGGCGCGGAGCGGGGTTCCATCCCGCTGATCCGCGGGCCACGGCGCTGTCTGGGGGCGAGGAAATTCGGCAGATGCGCGGCCGGCCGCGCGTGCGGGAAACTGGCGGAAGCGGTGAGATTCGAACTCACGGATGGGTCACCCCATCGGCAGTTTTCAAGACTGCTGCCTTAAACCACTCGGCCACGCTTCCGTAAAGTGCCGGCATTGTAGCGCGATTGCGCGACACGCCGCTGGCGCAAGGGCCAGTACAGGCCGCGCATTATACAAGGCCCGGGCGCTTCCTTGGTGATTCCTGTGATCCTGTTGTCGGAGCCTGTCTGACATGGCGGAACCTTCACGCTGCCGCACGGCTCATACCGGTGTGCCGGGAACTGCAGTAAGTGCCGCTTTCCCGGCTTCACCTGGCAACAGAGGAGAATTCCAGATGCAAAGCAAGTCGAAAAATCGAATGGCGCTTGCAGCCGTGCTCGCGGCAATCGGTCTGGCCGGTTGCGCGGCGCCTTACAACAATGGGTACAACAACGCCGGCTACAACAACACTGGCTACAACGCGCCGCCTCCGCCGCAGACCAGCAACGGCGGCTATTCGTCGCAGGCGCCGGCTGGATCGGTCTACTACGGCCGGGTGGAATCCATCGAGCCGATTACCAACACACAGAACAGTTCCGGCCTGCTCGGCACCGTGATCGGTGGTGCCGCAGGCGGGCTGCTGGGACACCAGGTCGGTGGTGGCACCGGACAGACAGCGGCGACGATCGGTGGCGCGGTGCTTGGCGCCGTGGCCGGCAACCAGATCGAGAAGCGTGCGGGGAGCAATACGCAAACCGCCTATCGCGTGAACGTGCGGCTCGATGATGGCCGCGTCGCCACAGTGACGCAGACCAACCTGGGCAACCTGCAGGTCGGCATGCGTGCCCGCGTGGCCAACGACATGGCCGTGCCGTACTGATCGGGTATCGCTCGCTAGGCAAGAAGGCCACGGCATTGCCGTGGCCTTCTTGCTTTCGGGTCAGATGCGCCGCCTTCCTCAGTCCTTCAGGAACATCTCCTGCAGGTCGTTGAGGAAGCGTCTGCCGAGTTCGGTCGGACGAATCACCGTGGGGTCGGCATCGAGCAATCCCTTCTTCTCCGCCGCCGCGAGCTGCCGGCTGATGGTATGCAGCGGCAGCCCCGTCATGTCGTGGAAGCTGGAGGCCGGCACGCCGTCGGTCAGGCGCAGCGCGTTGAGCATGAATTCGAACGGCAGTTCGTCCGCGCCGACTTCGCGTGCCTCCTGCACGGCGTTGCCGGCCATGGCCTGCGCCATGTAGGTGGCCGGGTGCTTGTGGCGCATCTGGCGCAGGATGCGGTTGGGAAACGACAGCTTGCCATGCGCGCCCGCGCCGATGCCAAGGTAGTCGCCAAAGCGCCAGTAGTTCAGGTTGTGCCGCGCTTCGCGGTGCGGGCGCGAATAGGCCGAGGTCTCGTAGTGGCGATAACCGGCCCCTGCCGTGCGCGCTTCGATCAGGTCCTGCATTTCGTAGGCCAGGTCATCGTCCGGCAGCGCGGGCGGGTACTTGGCGAACAGCGTGTTCGGCTCCAGCGTGAGGTGGTAGAGCGACAGGTGCGTGGTGCCGTACGACAGCGCCGCCTCCAGGTCGCTGCGGCACTGCTCCATGGTCTGGCCGGGCAGCGCGTACATCAGGTCCAGGTTGATGTTGTCGAAGCTGCGCTGCGCGATGTCGATGGCCGCGCGTGCCTCGCGCTCGCCATGGATGCGGCCGAGCGACTGCAGGTGGCTGTCGTTGAAGCTCTGGATGCCGATCGACAGCCGGTTCACGCCGCTCGCGCGGTAGCTGGCGAAGCGTTCGGCCTCGAAGGTGCCCGGGTTGGCCTCCATCGTGATCTCGGCATCGGCGTCGAGCGGCAGCAGCGCGCGGATATCGGACAGCAGCCGGTCCATGCCGGCCGCCGACAGCAGGCTCGGCGTGCCGCCGCCGATGAACACGGTATGGACCGCGCGGCCCCATACCAGCGGCAGCGATTGCTCCAGGTCGGCGCGCAGGGCGTCCAGGTAGGCGTCTTCCGGAATGTCATGGCCGCCGTCCTTCCCGGGCACCGCGTGCGAATTGAAATCGCAATAGGGGCATTTGCGCACGCACCACGGCACATGCACGTAGAGCGATAGCGGCGGGGAGCCGGGCAGCGCGATCTGGCCCGGCTTGAGCCAGAGCTGCGTGTTGTCGGCAGGCGCGGCAGGCGGTGTGCCCGCCGGTACGATCGGGATCATCGCGCAGCCTGCCCGCGGCCTTCGGTTTGCAGGCGCGCTGCCAGCGAACGCAGTGCCAGCGCGCGATGGCTGACGGCATTCTTTTCGTCGGCGGGCAGCTCGGCCGCGGTCTTGCCCAGATCGGGCAGCAGGAAGTGCGCGTCGTAGCCGAAGCCGCCGGCACCACGCGGGGCATCGACGACTTCGCCATGCCATACGCCTTCCGCGATGATCGGGCACGGATCGGCGGCATGCCGGACGAAGACGAGCACGCAGTAATAATGCGCGCGGCGGTTCGGCTTGCCGGCGAGCTGCGAGATCAGGTGCGCATTGTTGGCGGCATCGGACTTGGCCTGACCGGCCATCTGCGCGTAGCGCGCCGAGTAGACGCCGGGGGCGCCGTCCAGCGCCTGCACGCAGATGCCCGAATCGTCCGCCAGTGCGGGCATGCCGGACAGCCGGCTGGCATGCCTGGCCTTGGCCAGCGCGTTCTCGACAAAGGTGCAGAACGGCTCTTCGGCTTCAGGCACGCCCAGTTGGCCTTGCGGCACCACATCAAAACCGAGCGGGGCCAGCAGCGCGCCGAATTCGCGCAGCTTGCCGGGGTTGTTGGAGGCCAGTACCAGGCGTTGCATGGTGTGCCGCGTCCTTCAGGCCAGGCCCAGCGCCTGGCGCTGGTGCTGCACCAGTTGCGCGATGCCGGCCTCGGCCAGGCGCGTCATGGCGTCGAGTTCGGGGCGGCTGAACGGGGCGCCCTCGGCCGTGCCTTGTACCTCGACAAAGCCGCCGCTGCCGGTCATGACCACGTTCATGTCGGTATCGCAGTTGCTGTCCTCGGCATAGTCGAGGTCGAGCACCGGCACGCCGTCGACCATGCCGACCGACACGGCGGCGACGAAGTCGCGGATCGGGCTGGCGCTGATCTGGCCGTTGCGCAGCATGGACGAGACCGCGTCATGCGCGGCCACGAACGCGCCGGTAATCGCGGCGGTACGGGTGCCGCCGTCGGCCTGCAGCACGTCGCAGTCGAGGTGCAGCGTGTATTCGCCGAGCGCGGCCAGGTCAAACACCGTGCGCATGGCGCGGCCGATCAGCCGCTGGATTTCCTGGGTGCGGCCGGTCTGCTTGCCACGCGCGGCTTCGCGGTCCGAGCGCGTATGCGTGGCGCGGGGCAGCATGCCGTATTCGGCCGTGACCCAGCCCTCGCCGCTGCCTTTCTTGTGCGGCGGAACCTTGGACAGCACGCTGGCGGTGCACAGCACCTTGGTGTCGCCGAACGCGCACAGCACGGAGCCTTCGGCATGGCGGGTGTAGTGACGGGTCAGGCTGATAGAACGCAGCGCATCGGCTGCGCGTCCGCTGGGTCGCATGGAATGTTCGCTCGAATCGGTGGAGACCGCGATTCTAACGCCGGCGGGCCTGGCGTGCCCGCCTTCCCGCCGTTGCCGGTTGGCTGCGCTCAGCGCATCAGGTTGCTGGTCTTGTCGATGGCCGCGCGGATTTCGGCGATGGAGCGCTCGATCTCCTCTTCTGACAGGAGATCGGCGTCGTTGCCGGGGCGCTCCAGGATGGAAGTCGTGAAGGCGTTCAGCGGCAGGGTGTCCGTCATGACGGATTCGTCACCCGTGGCGCTGGCATCCAGCTCCCACATCATGGCGATCCCGGTGGTGTTATCGGCACCTTCGCCGGCTTTTTCGAGCGCGCGTGAAATCAGTTCGGGTACGGCCTGAACCACGGACAGCCGGGTGAGGCGGTCGACGATCTCCGGCTCTTCGAGCGGTCCCCAGAGGCCGTCGGATCCGAGCAGCGCAACATCGCCCGGATCAAGCCGCAGCGGGCCGCCGATGTCGATCAGCGGCAGGTTGGGCGAGCCCAGGCAGTTGTAGAGCTTGTTGCGCTCGGGATGGTTGGCGACTTCCATGGGCAGCACGCGTTCCTGTTGCAGCAGGTTCTCGATCTTCGAGTGATCGCGCGTGCGCGTCAGCAGCCGGCCTTTGCGGACCAGGTAGAAGCGCGAATCGCCGGCGTGCGCCCAATGGATCTGGCCCTGCTGCACCAGGCAGCAGACCACCGTCGTGCGCGGCACGTCCGACAGCCGGTGAGCCTCCGCGTAGCGGTGGATCTCGCGGTGGGCCAGCATGATGGTGTCCTGCAGGAAATCCGCCGGGTTGCGGATTGTCGGCCGGGCCTGCGTCTGGAACTGGCGCGCCAGCGTCTGCAGCGCCTGCTGCGCGGCGACTTCGCCCAATGCATGGCCGCCCAGGCCGTCGGCCAGCACCATCAGCAGGGCATCGCGCGTGAAGCAGTAGCCCATGCGGTCCTGGTTGATGCGGCGGCCGCCTTTCCTGCTTTCCTGATAGACGGAGAATCGCATGTTGGCTGTTTGGGGAGAATTCGGTTCTGAAAGGCGCGACCGGGGGTGATTCAGTCGCCGCCTGTGTCCGCGGGTTGGCGCGTGGTCGCGGCCACCGTGTCGTCGCGGCGGCGCAGCAAGGTCAGGAAGCGGCTGGACGGGCCGGTTCGCTCCGGACGTTCCGCGGGAGCGGGCGGCGCCGCCTGCGCGGCTTGCTCGCCGAGCGCGTTGGTCTGCTCGCGCAGCTCCTTCTGCAGGCGGAAGACGCTCTGCGGGCGTTCTGCAGGAGGCAGCCGCAGGCACCATTCGACCAGGTCGACCAGGCCATTGGTGTAGCTGCTGCGCAGGCGCGTGATGGCATCGCCCATGCGGTCGTCCTTTTCGCGCTGGTTGGCTTCCTGCGGCGGCATGCCGGCCATGCAGGCGTAAAGCGTCGCGCCCAGGCTGTAGACGTCGGTCCAGGGGCCCAGTTCGTTGTGCTTGCCGTACAGCTCGGGCGCGGCGAAGCCGGGCGTGTACATCGGCTGGAAGCGCTTGGCTTCCATCGTAAGCGTCTGCCGCGCGGCGCCGAAATCGAGCAGGATCGGCGATTCGTCCTCGCGCAGGTAGATGTTGCCGGGCTTGATATCCAGGTGCAGCAGCTTGTGGATATGGACTTCGCGCAGCCCGCTCATCAGGTCATGGAAGACCTTGCGGATGAAATGCTCGCGCAGCACCTTGGCGCGGCCCTGCTGGCGCGCGGCCAGGATATGCTCCTGCAGCGTCTTGCCCATCTCATAGTTCATGACCATGTAGACGGTAGAGTTCTCGCGGAAGAAGTTCACCACGCGCACGACGCTGTGGTGCGAGATGCGGGCCAGCGAACGGCCTTCCTCGAAGAAGTACTTCAGGCCCAGGCGGAACGATGCCGCGTTTTCCTCGGGCACCATCGGGATCAGTTCGCCGGGGTTGCGGCGCGCCAGCGATGAGGGCAGGTATTCCTTGATGGCAACCGGCGCCCCGGTCTCGTCCGTGGCCAGGTAAACGAAACTGAACCCCCCGCTGGCCAACTTCTTTACAATACGATAGTTGGACAGCAGCGTGCCGACGGGCAGCGGTGCACTCTTGGGTTGTGTAGCGCCCTTGGGCTCTGTCATAGGAATCGGACCGGATTTGCCTCGGGATTGTCACGGCTAATCGGTCACTTGTAAAGAACACAATAGCGGGCATTGTTGCCCCATTTCGGCGGATACAAGACGCCTTTGCGGCGGGCCCAGCCTACCCCCGGGTCCGCGCCATTTCGCGAGAACACTCAATGATTCACAGCATGACAGGTTATGGCCTGGCAACCCGCCAGGCACCGCTGACAAACGCGCAGGGTGAGCCCAGCGGCAGGACGGCCTCCGTTTCGGTGGAATTCCGGACTGTCAATTCGCGTTTTCTCGACCTGTTGTTCCGCGCCCCCGAAGAGTGCCGCGCGTTCGAGCCGGCGCTGCGCGAGATGCTGATGGCCGAGCTGTCGCGCGGCAAGCTGGAATGCCGCATCAACCTGCAGCGCACCGATACCGGCGGCGCCACGCTCGCGCTCAATGAAGGCCTGCTCGGCCAGATCCGCGCGCTGGAGTCGACGGTCGCGAACACTTTCCCGACGGCGGGCACGCTGCGCATGGGCGAGATCCTGCGCTGGCCTGGCGTGCTGGTCGAGCCCGAGTTGTCACAGGACGCGCTGCGCGAGGCCGTGATGGGCGCCGCGCGCGAAGCGCTGGACCAGCTGCGCGAGGCGCGCCGCCGCGAGGGCGAGGCGCTCAAGGCGACGCTGATGGAGCGCATCGACACGATGCTGGCCATCGTCGAACGCCTCACGCCCACCATTCCGCAGCTGATCGCCCATCATCAGGAAAAGCTGACCGAGCGCCTGCGCGAAGCGTTCAACCTGGCGGCGCCGGCAGGCATGCCGTCGATGAGCCGCGACGAGGTCGCCGAGCGCATCCGCCAGGAGGCCACGGTCTACGGCATCCGCATCGATATCGCGGAAGAGCTGTCGCGCCTGCAGGCCCACCTGAACGAAACCCGTCATATCCTGAAGAAGGGCGGGCAGGCCGGCAAGCGGCTCGATTTCATGATGCAGGAACTCAACCGCGAGGCCAACACGCTCGGCTCCAAGGCGGCCGCCAAGGAACTGGCCGATGCGTCGATGGAGCTCAAGCTGCTGATCGAGCAGATGCGCGAGCAGATCCAGAACCTCGAATAACGCGCCGGTCCGACGCATTCCGTTTCACCCGGCGCCACGACGCCAGAAGATCCAAAACAATCACATGAGCGATACGCCTCACACTGCCATCGATACCGTCTACCCCGGCAACCTGTTCATGGTGGTGGCACCCTCCGGAGCCGGCAAGTCGACGCTGGTCAACGCACTGCTCGCGCAGGACCCGGCGATCCGCTTGTCGATCTCCCACACCACGCGCGCGCCGCGCCCCGGCGAGCAGGATGGTCGCGAGTACCACTTCTGTACCGTGGATCAGTTCCGTGCCGCGCGTGACCGTGGGGAATTCCTCGAGTGGGCAGAAGTCCACGGCAACTACTATGCGACCTCGCGCGTGTGGATCGAGGAACAGATGGCGCAGGGCAACGACGTGCTGCTCGAAATCGACTGGCAGGGCGCGCAGCAGGTGCACAAGCGCTTCTCCAACGCGATGGAGATTTTCATCCTGCCGCCGTCGCTGACGGCACTGGAAGAGCGCCTGAAGAAGCGCGGGCAGGACGAGCCGAACGTGATCGTGCGGCGCCTGCTGGCAGCGGGCAGCGAAATGTCGCATGCGTCGGAGTCGGACTACGTCATCATCAACGAGGTATTCGACGACGCGCTCGAAGAACTGCGCAACGTGGTGCGTGCCACGCGCCTGCGCTTTTCCTCGCAAAAAGCGCGCCACAGCGAGCTCTTCATCGAGCTTGGCATTCACTGAGCATGCGTGCGCGCGGTGCGTCGCGGGGCGATTCGCGCGCGGTGCTGTAAAATAGCAACCCAACAGGTTTTGTCCCAAGGTGGATTTGATATGGCGCGTATTACCGTCGAAGATTGTCTGAAACACATCCCGAACCGCTTTGAGCTCGCCCTGGCAGCCACGTACCGTGCGCGCCAGCTGGTGCAGGGCCATACCCCGAAGGTGGAAGCGAAGGACAAGCCCACTGTGGTTGCCCTGCGCGAAATCGCCTCGGGCCAGGTCGGCATCGAAATGCTCAAGAAGGTACCGACCTGATTCCCCGGGCGGCCTGTGGTTCATCCTTGCATCGTATGCGCACGCATCCAGCAACCGGATTCCAGGGGCCGCCCCCATGCCTTCGTCACACCCATCCTCGTCAACCGTCTCTCCCGGCCAGCCGGCCGGCGCCGCGCCCGCGCGCAGCGAGACGGGCAGCGATGCCGGAGCGGCGTCCGCGCGTAAGCGCTCTTCGACCGGCCAGGCATCCGTGACCGCGCGCACCGGCGCTCCCAATCTTCCTGATCCGCTTGGCAACGATGTTGTCGGCGAGCGTGCCGTCGTGCCGCCGATGGCGCAGGGCAAGGCACGCATGGCGCCCGCGTCGGATTCGCACGATGACGTGATGGCCATGGAGGAGGCGCCGGCGGCACTGGCGGGCGACAGCCTGTTCATCGACGCCGTGCTGGCGCAGTCCTACCGGCACTTCTTCGGGCCGACGTCGCAACCCGCGGTGCCGCCGCGCCAGCAGGTCATCTCCATCACGCGGCTGATGGAGAAGCTGGCCTACCTGAAGGCGCCGGACCAGGCACGCGTACGCGAAGCCTTCCAGTTCTCCGACGAGGCTCACCTGGGCCAGTACCGCCAGAGCGGCGAACCGTACATTACCCATCCGGTGGCGGTGGCCGAGCTGTGCGCGGACTGGCGGCTCGATGTGCAGTCCATCATGGCGGCGCTGCTGCACGACGTGATGGAAGACCAGGGCATCACCAAGAGCGAACTGGCCGAGCGATTCGGTCCCAAGGTCGCCGAACTGGTCGATGGCCTGACCAAGCTGGACAAGCTCGAATTCCAGAGCCGCGAGCAGGCGCAGGCGGAAAGCTTCCGCAAGATGCTGCTGGCGATGGCGCGCGACGTGCGCGTGATCCTGGTGAAGCTGGCGGACCGTACGCACAATATGCGCACGCTCGACTTCGTGCCGCCGGAGAAGCGCCGCCGCATTGCGCTGGAGACCATGGAGATCTATGCGCCGATTGCGCACAGGCTCGGTCTCAACACCATCTACCGCGAGCTGCAGGAGCTGTCGTTCAAGGTCGGCTCGCCGTTCCGCTATGCCACGCTCGAAAAGGCGGTTAAGGCCGCGCGCGGCAACCGGCGCGAAGTGGTCAAGCGCATCCTGGAGGCCGCGCAGAAAGGGCTGGCCGATGCTGGCATCGTCGCGGAACTGTCCGGCCGCGAAAAGACGCTTTACAGCATCTACCGCAAGATGCACGACAAGCAGCTGTCGTTCTCGCAGGTGCTGGATGTCTATGGTTTCCGCGTGGTCGTGGAAACGCAGATGCACTGCTACATGGCGATGGGCGCGCTGCACGGCCTGTACAAGCCGATGCCGGGCAAGTTCAAGGACTACATCGCGATCCCGAAGATCAACGGCTACCAGTCGCTGCATACGACGCTGGTGGGTCCGTTCGGCACACCGGTGGAATTCCAGATCCGCACGCGCGAGATGCACCAGATTGCAGAGGCCGGCGTGGCCGCGCACTGGATGTACAAGACGCAGGCGGACCATGCCAACGATATCCAGCAGCAGGCGCACCAGTGGCTGCAGTCGCTGCTCGATATCCAGAGCCAGACCGGCGATTCGCAGGAGTTCCTGGAACACGTCAAGATCGACCTGTTCCCCGACGCGGTCTACGTGTTCACGCCCAAGGGCCATATCCGCGCGCTGCCGCGCGGCGCCACCGCACTGGACTTTGCCTACGCAGTGCACAGCGACCTGGGCAACCAGTGCGTCGCCGTGAAGATCAACAACGAGCTGCTGCCGCTGCGCACGGAGCTCAAGAGCGGCGATATCGTCGAAGTGGTGACGGCCCCGTATTCCAAGCCGAACCCTGCATGGCTTTCGTTCGTGCGCACCGGCAAGGCGCGCGCGGCCATCCGCCACTTCCTGAAGACCACCAAGCTCGACGAGGCGATCCAGCTCGGCGAGCGGCTGCTCGAGCAGTCGGCACGCCAGCTCGGCATCGAGCTGAAGGCGGTGCCGCAGTCGGTGTGGGACCGCATGATCCAGTGGACCGGCAACAAGCACCGCGAGGACATTTTCGCCGACCTGGCGCTGGGCCGGCGCGTGCCTGCCGTGGTGGCCAAGCGCATGGAGATCCTGCTGCAGGAACTGTCCGGCGATGTCGACAGCGCGCTGCTGGCGGCCGTGCAGACCTTCTCGGGAGAAGAAGCGCCGGCCGTGCCGATCACTGGCGACGAAGGCATGTCGATCCTGTTCCCGGCATGCTGCCGCGCGATCCCGGGCGACCCGATCGTCGGCTACCTCGGCAAGGGTGAGGGCCTGCAAATCCATGTGCAGGATTGCAAGGTGGCCAAGCGCCTGCACAGCAAGGATCCGGAGCACTGGATCGATGTCATGTGGGCGAAGAAGACCACGCGCGCCTTCGACGTGTCGATCAAGGTGATGGTGCGCAACGTCAAGGGCATCGTCGCCCGCGTGGCCGCGGACCTGACTTCGGCCGACGCCAACGTGGCGCACGTGTCGATGGAGCAGCAGGACGCAGGCCACCAGGAAGCCACCTACATGCAGTTCATCATCCAGGTACAGAACCGCCTGCACCTGGCCAATGTGATGCGGGCCCTGCGGCGCAACCCGGACGTGATCCGCATCTTCCGCGACCGCAACGACGGCTGAGCGCTGCCAGGGCGCGAATCAGCCTGTCTTGCGCGGCGGATAGCTGACGTCCAGGATATCGATCTGCTCCACGCCGGCAGGCGTGCGCAGCGCCACGGTGTCACCCTCGCGCGCCTTGATCAGCGCCTTGGCGATCGGCGAGATCCAGCTCACGTGATTCATGTCGAGATCTACCTCGTCCATGCCGACGATGGTGATGGTCGTTTCCTCGCCGGACTGGGTGGCGTAGGTGACCGTCGCGCCGAAGAAGATCTGGTCGTTATCACCCTGCAGGGAGGCGTCGACGACTTCGGCTTTGTCCAGCCGGCGAGTCAGGAAGCGGATGCGGCGATCGATCTCGCGCAGGCGCTTCTTGCCATAGAGGTAATCGCCGTTCTCGGAGCGGTCGCCATTGGAAGCAGCCCACGACACGATCTGCACGACATCGGGACGCTCGACGTCGATCAGCTGCATCAGCTCGTTGCGCAGGCGGTTGTAGCCTTCCTCGGTGATGTAGTTCTTGGTGCCGGCAGGCAGCGGGGTAGCGCCTTCGGGGAGATCGTCCTCGTCGTCATCGGACGATTCTTTGACAAATGCTTTGTTCATGGTCGGGATCACATCGTCGGTCTGCCATTATAGAAAACCACTCAGGCGGCCCGTGCTTGCAAGAAAAACGAAAAAAAGTGCACGAGGGGGTTCCCAAAAAAGAAAATTCAGATATAATCTCTTTTCTCGAGTGCGGCTGTAGCTCAGTTGGATAGAGTACTTGGCTACGAACCAAGGGGTCGTGGGTTCGAATCCTGCCAGCCGCGCCACCTATGCAGTACGAAAAGGGCTTCCGGAAACGGAAGCCCTTTTTCATTTCCGCCGTTCCGCGTTTCCCTCATTGCGCTATTTTCGCGCGTCTTTGATTTTCGCGCTGTTGCGGCCTGTCTTATTGCGTGCCGCCTGTCTCGCGCGACAAATCCTTTCATCCAGATTTCCTTACATGCAATCGGCATGGCTGCATGCTGATTGCCGCGCCGCCTTGCGATCGCTTGAACGCGCGCCTAGGCTCGAAACAAGGAGTGATGGTTTCGCAAAAGGAGATTGGCATGGCACAACCCGAGTGGCGTGTGGAAGCGTATCGCGACATGGATGTTTACGTGCTCGTGACGCCTCAGCATGAAGGGGGTGAAGGCGTGGTCAGCATGGAGGCATCGCCGCGCTGGGCCTACGAGGTGCGCGTCTGTCAGGAAGGCATGGACCCGGCCGATGCGGGCGACACGGAACTGCTCTCGAGCGGCGCGCAGCCCTTCGCCACCCGGCACGCGGCGGAAGTCGCGGCCTTCAGTGCCGGTTACTCCCTGGTGGATAGGATCGTCGGGCCGGCCAAATAGCGACATCGAAGCCGTGCTCGCCGAAGCCGAACCTGCAGGCAAGCAGCGCCGCAGCGCATGATGTTTCGCGCTATCGAGAGCGGGAATTCGTGCGTGGGCGGAAATAAAGCTTGCCAATCACGCGCGGGTCTTGCATAATCTTTCTTCTCAGACGCGGGGTGGAGCAGTTGGCAGCTCGTCGGGCTCATAACCCGAAGGTCGCAGGTTCAAGTCCTGCCCCCGCAACCAACACCCTTCAGGTGCCTGGTTCCAAGGCCGCTCGGCCAAATTTCCCAAAAGCAATTCAAGCAGACTCAACCGTCAAGCACGGTGCGGTCGATTTGCGTTCGCGTTCGCGCTTGATCGGTCGTGCATCGTTAATGCCGGGCGCATCGCCCTATTTCGATGCAACCAGGCTGGCGGCGCGCGCAAAGGTATCCCGCACCAGCGGCTGGCCTTCGCGATCGGCGGCCTCTGCGCGCTCGCGCAGGCGACTCGCCAGCACGCTCAGCGTGCCGCTGTCCGCGCCGCTGCGCGATGCGGCTTCGCGCACGACTTCATCGAGTTCGCCGCTGACGTCGGCGCCGTCGAATGCGCTGACTGAAAGCGCCGAAATGCGTTCGAGATAAAGGTTGACCAGCGCTTCGTCATGTTTCGGTTCGGGCATGTCTGCTCCTTGTCGACGACGGGGACACAAAGTCATTGTAGTGAAGGGGCAAGCCCCTTCCAGTACTCAGTCGTCGCGCGTGCGCCGCATAGGTTCGAGCGGAATGGGCTGGACGCGACGGCGCGCTGGACGCAAGGCCCGGGCGGGCCAGAGGACATAGTTCGTATGCGGGTCCAGCGGCTTGCCGAAGTACGACACCCAGACCTGAACGCCGTGTTCGGTCTCGGCAATGACGGCAGCTACCGCGCGGGCCGCCGCGGAAGGGGACTTGAGCAGTTCGGCCAGGGCTTCGACGCCCTGGACGACATGGTGTTTGACACCGGCAAACCATACGTACTGACGCATGGCGGACAACAAACGCTTGGTCATGAACGCGACTCTTCGTTGGATTGCGAGTGAGTGAGACTGCATGTCACTCGCTTTGTTCAGTGCATCTTGCGATGCGCTCGCGAAAGGCGCGAAAACTCATGATAGGCAACACCGCGATGAGGATCGTGCGGGCTGCATCACCTGCAAACCTTGGGTTCCAGGAGCAGCGGGGAGATTAGCATCAGTCGCCGCTCAGAGAAGAGAGTGATATCCCTGAGACGCACTGCGTAATCGTCCCGAGCTCGTAGGACTATGCGTTCCACATCTCCTGAAATTGACAAGCACCTGACCGTGCACTAGCTTCTGTTACAGATACCGCACAAATTGCAATCGCCGGTGCTCCCGGCATGGAGGCATTGTGGCAACAACGGAAGCGTTGGGCGATCGGCGCGGGAGCGGCAAGTCCGTGCGCAGAAAGGTGCCGCGCGGCGCGCATTTGTCGATCGGCAATGTGGACCGGGATCCGGTCGAGTTGCTGAAGATCAGCAGCGAAGGCCGCGTGCGGCAACTGGTGCCCTTGCGCTATGGCCGCATGATGGAATCGCCGTTCGCGTTCTTCCGCGGCAGTGCGATCGTCCAGGCTCACGATCTCGCGGGGACGCCCGATTCCGGCTTGCCCATGCAGATCTGCGGCGACTGCCACGTTGCCAACTTCGGCGGCTTTGCCACGCCCGAGCGCGCGCTGCTGTTCGATGTGAACGATTTCGACGAGACCAGCGTCGGTCCATGGGAATGGGATCTCAAACGCCTGGCCGCGAGCTTTGTCGTGGCTGCCCGGCATCTTCGGCACAAGCAGGGCGTGGCCGACGATCTGGTCTACCAGCTCGTGCGCAGCTACCAGGACCGCATGCAGGCCTATTCCGAAATGGGCATCCTGGAGACCTGGTACGACCGTATTACCTTCGATCGCCTGCTGGAACAGGAAACCTCGCCCGACATCCAGAAGCGTATCCGGCGCGGCATCGAACGCGCGGCCGACCGCACCAGCGAGGCGCTGCTGCCCAAGCTGGCCGAACTGGTCGGCGACAAGTGGACCATCCTCGATGCCCCGCCGGCGGTTTTCCACGTGCGCGGCCAGCAGACGCTGTTCGACCCCGACGACGACTGGATGACGGCAACGAATGTCGATGACGTCGCCGTGAAGGTCTACCAGGAATACCTGAGCACGCTCGCCCCTGACCGTCGGCGGCTGCTAAGCCATTTCACGCTCCACGACCGTGCGTTCAAGGTGGTTGGCGTGGGCAGCGTCGGCACGCGGTGCCTGATCCAGCTGATGATCGACAGCCATGGCAAACCGATCTTCCTGCAAGTGAAGGAAGCCACGCGCTCGGTCGTGGCGCGCCATTTCAAGTGTCCGGCGGCATCGCATGAAGGCCGGCGTGTCGTGGAGGGGCAGCGGCTGATGCAGGCCGCCAGCGACCTCTTCCTTGGGTGGACCAAGGGACCCTATGGGCGCCACTTCTACGTACGCCAGCTGCGCGACATGAAGCTGGCGCCGCAGTTCGAGCTGATGGATGTCGAGACCCTGGGCCGATACGCGGCACTTTGCGGCTGGGTGCTGGCGCGGGCCCACGCCAAGTCCGGCGGGCTCGCCGCGGAGATCAGCGGCTATCTCGGCACCGGCGACCGCATGGCCGAAGTGATGGTAGGCTATTCGAACAGCTATGCCGACCAGGTTGAAAAGGATTACGAGCGCTTCGCGGCCGCCTGCCGTTCGGGCCGGCTCGAAGCGCGCACCGAAGTCGACATGGCTGCGGATTTCCGCGTCTGACGCGGATGTGAAGCGGACGTGAAGCGGATTGCCAGGAGCGCTTGCCGATGACCGAAGACATCCTGATGCAACTCATGGTCGAGGTGGAGAAGGAAGACCCGATCGACTACGCCAACCTGCCGTTCGACGATGCGGCGCTGCGCCAGCTTGCGTGCCGGCTCATCGCCGAGCGCTCGAACGCGCTCGAAGCCTCCGGCATGCCCGCGGAAGCCCAGCTGGCGACGTTGTGGGCGTCCACCGCCAAGCTGGTGCTGGAGAACATCGTCCTCAACGCCAGGCTGCTGACCCTGCAGGGCATGCCCGATGATGCGCGTGCGCTGATCGAGCGCATTTCGCGCCAGTCGCGCGGCTAGTCCGCGCCTCGGCCGGGACGGCCATGTGTCGCCGCCTTATCACGGTGCGG
Source organism: Cupriavidus sp. C2SS-8b (assembly GCF_057073745.1). Taxonomy (NCBI): domain Bacteria; kingdom Pseudomonadati; phylum Pseudomonadota; class Betaproteobacteria; order Burkholderiales; family Burkholderiaceae; genus Cupriavidus; species Cupriavidus sp. C2SS-8b. Next base: position 2,429,480 of record NZ_CP172716.1, on the reverse strand, counting down.
CAAGCCCCGCATTTCGCTTAAAATACGCGTTTTGGCTCCGGCCCCGGCTGCGCACGTTCCGTGCGTGCGGGCTCCAGAGCCGCCTGGGGGAAATTCGGGTGATCAAGTGGATTATCGTCGCCGCGTATCTCGGCGCCATCCTGTATGTGCACTTCCGCGGCAAGGCGAGATTGCGCATCTGGCGACAGCTGCTCGACCATTCGGCGCTGGTCGCGCCGGTCAATTGCTTCATGTACGCGTTCTCGGGTGTGCCGCGCACGCCCTACATCCCGCTCGACAACTTCCCGGACCTGGAACGGATCCGCGCCGCGTGGCCGGAGATCCGTGACGAGGGCCTGGCCCTGGCAGCGATGCGCAAGATCAAGGCCGCGGAGAAGAACGACGACGCGGGCTTCAATTCGTTCTTCAAGAACGGCTGGAAGCGCTTCTACCTGAAGTGGTATGAGGCCCAGCATCCGTCGGCCGAGGCGCTGTGCCCGAAGACGGTGGCGTTGCTGCAAGGCATTCCAAGCGTGAAGGCCGCGATGTTCGCGGAACTGCCACCGGGCGGCAAGCTCAATCCGCACCGGGATCCGTTTGCCGGTTCGTTGCGCTACCACCTGGGCCTGGCCACGCCGAACGACGACCGCTGCTTTATCGAGGTCGATGGCGAGCGCCACAGCTGGCGCGACGGGCAGGGCGTGGTGTTCGACGAAACCTACCTGCACTGGGCCGAGAACAAGAGCGATGCCAACCGGCTGATCCTGTTCTGCGACATCGAGCGCCCGATGCGTTTTGGCTGGGCCAGCAAGATCAATCACTGGCTGGGCCGCAAGGTCATGACCGCGGCAAGCTCGCCCAATGACGAGAACGACCAGACCGGCACGATCAACAAGCTGTTCCGCTTCGTCTGGGTTGCCGGGCAATACCGCCGCCGCTACAAAGCCTGGAACCGCAAGCTGTACTACGTAACCAAGTTCGGGCTGATCATTGCGGGCATCGCGCTGATCATCTACCTGTAAGCAAAGAGCCGGCAAAACGCCGGCTCTTTTGCCATGGTGGAACCCGCCTAGTCCTGCCGGCGGTCCCCCCGGTCTTCGTAGTAGGCGCGCTTGGCGTCATACATGCGGCTGTCGGCCACCTTCACCACGTCGCTCAGGCGCTCGCCCTGCAGGCAGGTGGCAGCGCCAATGGAGAGGCTAAGTCCGGTACCCGGGTAGAACTGGTTGTTCAGTTCCACGACCTGTTCGATCTGCTCGACCACGGTGGCCGCGCCGCGCTCGTCGCGGCCGGGCAGCAGCACCATGAATTCATCGCCGCCGGTGCGGGCCACGCAGGCCTGTTCGCCCACGGCTTTCTTCAGGACTTCGCCGGTGCGCCGCAGCAGCGCGTCGCCGTCGCCATGCCCGAACTGGTCGTTGACTGTCTTCAGCCCGTTGAGGTCGACGGCGATGACGCTGACCGGCCACGGGCCCTTGCGGCCCAGGCGCGCCAGCTCGTCTTCGTAGAAGGCGCGGTTGTAGAGCTTGGTCAGCACGTCGTGCTTGCCCAGGAACTCCACATAGGCTTCGGCCTTCTTGCGCGCGGTAATGTCGGTGAGCGACACCAGCACCTGTTCCCAGTCCTGTTCGCAGCCCGGGAACACCGACCATTGCATGAAGACGTCGACGGAGCGGCCGTCGAGCGCGTAGTTGATGACCTCGCGCTGTTGCCAGAGCTTTTCGTGCCACAGGTCGACCAGCTGCTCGGCAAAGTGAATGCGCATGTCGTCGCGGAACACATCGCCCAGGCGCGAGAGCAGGATTTCCTTGGAGGCCGCGCCGAACATCTGCAGCGTCTGCTGGTTGACATCGAGCACGCGGATTTCCTGCATGCAGCGCGACACGAAATCCGGATGCACGTTGAGGAAGGTGCGGAAGTCCGTGATGCCGGCCGCGCGGACTTCGTCGAGCAGCATCTTCACGGCGCTGAAATCTTCGACCCAGAGCGACACGGGCGAATGCTCGAACAGGCCTACCGCGTATTGCTCGCTGCGGCGCAGGTTGCGCTCGGTACGCACGCGCGCGGTGATGTCCTCGATCGACAGCAGCACGCGCTCCCAGTCGGCTTCATGGCCGGGCATGACGGTGGCTTCCAGGCGGATATCGAGGCGCTCGCCGTCGAGCGTGTAGTTCACGGTCTGGCTGGCGAAACGGTTCCCGCCATCCCAAAGCTGGCCGAGCTCCTCGACATGCTGGTCGAACATGTCATCGCGGAAGACGGTGTCGAGATTGCCGACCAGGTCGGCGAGGTCGGCGGCGCGAAACAAGTCCAGCGTGCGCCGGTTCACCGCGATCACGCGGATCCGCGACGAGCATTGCGCCACTTCATCCGGATTGGCCCGCAGGTAGGCCCGCAAGTCCGTCACCCCTTCGGCGCGCAGCCGCTCGAAGTGCTCGCGCACGGCGCTGAAGTCTTCCAGCCAGAGCGAGACCGGCGCCAGTTGAAACAGGTTCTGGTAGTCGTCGTCGACGCGCGACGCCGCGGATGCACTGCGCAAGGCCATTCTCCCTTCTTCTTGTTGTCCCGATGATCGGCAGGGTGCAGCGGCAATGGCCAACGGTCCGGGACTCGCCAGGGACCGGTCGGCCAAGCCAGCGGCAAGGATAGGCCAGCGCAAATGAAAAAGGGGAACGGTGTTGCAAAAAAGGCGAGTGCCGCACGCGGTGGCGCAGCGAAGGCTATGCCGCGAGCCGGTGAACGACCGACGCCACGGTGCCGAGCGCGCGCTCGAGTTGCGCCGAGCGCGGCGTGCCACAGTTGATGCGTACAAAGCCATCGCAGCGCGGGGAGTTGGAGAACATCAGGCCCGGCGCCACGTAGACGCCTTCGCGCAAGGCCTGATGGAACACGGCTTCGGATGACGCGCCTTCCGGCAGTTCGACCCACAGGTGGAAGCCGCCGCGCGGCAGCGTCAGCCGTGTGCCGGCAGGGAAGGTTGCGGCGATTACCTGCGCCGTCCACTCGCGCTGCTGGCGCAGCGCCAGGCGCAGCCGGCGCAGGTGGCGCTCATACGCGCCCGTCGCCATGAATTCGGCCACGACCGCCTGGGACAGCATTTCGTTGGGGCGCGACAGCGCGAACTTCAGCATTTCCACGCGCGCATGCCATTTGCCGGCGGCGATCCAGCCGAGCCGTACGCCGGGCGCCAGCGTCTTGTGCACCGACGAGCAGTAGATCACGTTGCCGGTGCGATCCCATGCCTTCGCGGCAGCCAGCGGCGTGTCGAGGTCGGCGGTGGCGGACAGGCAGTCGTCTTCGATCAGCGGCACGCCGTGGTCCTCGCACCATTGCACCAGCTGGATCTTGTGGGCGTCGGGCATGACCGAACCGAGCGGGTTCTGCAGGTTTGGCATGGCGACCACGGCACGGATGTTGTCGTAGGTGCGCACCGCCAGTTCCAGCGCTTCCAGCGAGAGGCCGGTCTGCGCGCTGCAGGGAATCTCGAGCGCGCGCATGCCCAGGCTTTCGAGGATCTGCAGCAGGCCGTAATAGGTGGGCGATTCGACCGCAATCACGTCGCCCGGTCCGGCCACGGCGCGCAGCGCCAGTTGCAGGGCTTCGGTGCAGCCGTGGGTGATGAGTACCTCGTCCGGCGATAGCGTGAAGCGGCTGCGCAGTGCCAGCCGGGCCAGCGCCGCGCGCAAGGCCGGGTGGCCGCGCGGCACGGCAGCTTCGCCAAAGAGCGTGGTGTCGCGCCGCAGGATACGCCCGGCCGCCTGCTGGAGCGCGGCGAGCGGGTACAGCGACGGCGCGCCGCGGGCGCCGCCCAGACTGAAGGTGCACGGGTCCTGCTGGCTGCGCGCGAGCACGGACGAGATGCGCTGGTGCATGCCGATGTACTGGGCCGGATCGGGCAGCGTGGCCGCCGGCTCGGTGATCGGCGCGAGGCGCAGGGGCGTGGTGGCTCGCACGAAGTAGCCCGAGCGCGGGCGCGCCTCCACCAGGCCGTCGCTCTCGAGCTGCCGGCACGCCTGCAGCGCGGTCGACAGGCTCACGTCATGAGCGCTCATCAACGCCCGCACCGACGGCATGCGGCGCCCCGGCGCCAGCGAGCCCGCATGGATGGCGTGGCGGTAGTGATCGGCGAGCTGCTGGTAGAGCGGGGCGGATTCCATACGGCATGATCGCCCCGCTGGCAGGGGCGCGAACAGATACAGAAGGTGGGGTTCTGCATCGTAACAGAGCAAAAAAATCTGCACTGTTCCGGTACGGGGCCGATGGCGCTGTGGCTGTGTGGGCCGGAGGGGCGCCGATACGCTGGATACCTGTCCGAACCACGCAAGGAGTCCTCATGCCAGCCTCGATCCCCGCACCGATGTCCCCGATCCGCTACGCGCTCGGGCCTGGCCAGGCGCTTCGGCGCCATGCCGCGCGCGGCACTGTCATCCATGTGGCCAGGGGACGTATCGAAGTGTCCTTGCCGCCGCAATGGGCAATGATCGGCACACTTGGCCTGCGTTACCGCCTCAGCCCCGGCGGGGTGCTGGTGCTCAGTGAAAGCGGCTGGGTGACGGTGTCAACAACCGGCGCAGCCGAAGTGATGTGGCGGGAGCCTGCGCCGGGGCGCTGGCAACGCACGCGGCACGCACTGGCTGGATGGCTGCATCGCCATGGTTGGGCGGCCGCGAGCGGCCCGGTCCAGGCCGAAACCCGATAGAATGGCGCACCCGGCCAGCCTTGCCCGGCCGGGTGCCCTTTTCTGGCCCGCTCCTGATGCCCCTTGGCACGGATGACGCGGCCGTTCCGGCTACGCTTGTGGCCGCATCCTCGCAGGTTTTCCATGCTCCGCCTTTCCGAACTCAAGCTCTCCCTCGAACACACCGAAGACGATCTCGACCACGCCGTGCGCGGCGCGCTGGCGCAGATCGGCGTGAAGGGCGACGGGCTTGTGCAATACACGGTGTTTCGCCGCGCGCACGACGCGCGCAAGCGCTCCGACATCAAGCTCACCTACATCATCGACATCGAGGTGAAGGACGAGCCCGCCGCCATCAAGCGCATGGCCGGCAAGCCGAACTGGAGCGTGACGCCCGACATGGCGTACCGCTTCGTCGCGCAGGCGCCGCAGGGCGGCAATACGCAGCGTCCGGTGGTGATCGGCATGGGGCCGTGCGGCCTGCTTGCGGGCCTGCTGCTGGCGCAGATGGGTTTCCGCCCGATCATCCTGGAACGCGGAAAGGAAGTGCGCGAGCGTACCAAGGACACCTTCGGACTGTGGCGCAAAAGCGTGCTCAACCCCGAGTCAAACGTGCAGTTCGGCGAAGGCGGCGCGGGCACGTTCTCGGACGGCAAGCTCTACAGCCAGATCAAGGATCCCAAGCATTACGGCCGCAAGGTGCTCAACGAGTTCGTGCGCGCCGGTGCGCCGGAAGACATCCTGTACAAGGCGCGTCCGCACATCGGCACGTTCCGGCTGGTGAGCATGGTCGAGAAGATGCGCGCGGAGATCCGCGAGCTGGGCGGCGAGGTCCGCTTCGAGACCCGCGTCGACGACCTCGACATCGATCAGGGCAAGCTGCGCGGCCTGAAGCTGTCCACGGGCGAGTACCTTGCCGCCGAGCACGTCATCCTGGCGGTAGGGCACAGCGCGCGCGACACCTTCGAGGTGCTGCACAAGCGCGGCGTGTTCATGGAGGCCAAGCCGTTCTCGCTCGGCTTCCGCATCGAGCATCCACAGGGGCTGATCAACCGTAGCCGCTTCGGCAAGTTCGCCGGCAACAAGCTGCTGGGCGCGGCCGACTACAAGGTGGTGCACCACTGCAGCAACGGCCGTTCGGTGTACAGCTTCTGCATGTGCCCGGGCGGCACCGTGGTCGCGGCGGCCTCGGAGCCGGGCCGCGTGGTGACCAACGGCATGAGCCAGTACAAGCGCGCGGAGCGCAACGCGAACGCGGGCATCGTGGTGGGCATCACGCCGCAGGATTACCCCGGCGGTCCGCTGGCCGGCATCGCGTTCCAGCGCAAGTGGGAAGAGCGCGCGTTTGAACTGGGCGGACGCAACTACAACGCGCCGGGCCAACTGGTGGGCGATTTCATCGCGCGCCGGGCGTCGACTTCGCTTGGCTCGGTCGAGCCGTCCTACAAGCCGGGCGTGACGCCGACCGACCTCAGCACTGCGCTGCCCGACTACGTCATCGACGCCATCCGCGAAGCGCTGCCGGAACTCGACAAGAAGATTGCCGGCTTTGCCATGCACGATGCGGTGCTGACGGGCGTGGAAACGCGCACGTCGTCGCCGCTGCGCATCGAGCGCAAGGCGGACTACCAGAGCGTGAATGTGGACGGCCTGTATCCGGCCGGCGAGGGCGCCGGCTATGCGGGCGGGATCTACTCGGCCGCGATCGACGGCATCGAAGTGGCCGAGGCCGTGGCGCTGGCCATCGTCAACGGCCACTGAAAGCCGCTGATCAGCGCGCGGCCAGCCACAGCGCCGCGCCCTGGCCCGCGGTGCGGCCGCTCGCGAAGCAGGCCGTCAGCAGATAGCCGCCGGTCGGGGCTTCCCAGTCCAGCATCTCGCCCGCGCAGAACACGCCGGGCAGCGCGTCCAGCATCAGGCTGGCGTTCATCGCTTCAAAACGCACGCCGCCGGCGCAGCTGATGACCTCGTCGATTGGCCGCGCGCGCAACAGGCGCAGCGGCAACGCCTTGATCGATGCGGCCAGCGTTGCAGTGTCCTGCATGGCTTCCTTCGACAGGCACTCGCGCAGCAGGGCTGCTTTCACGCCAGTGATGCCGAGCCGGCTCTGCAGGTGGCTCGACAGCGAGCGCGAGCCGCGCGGGTGCGATACCTCGGCCAGCACGCGCTGCGCATCATGATTGGGCAGCAGGTCCAGGTGGACGATGGCTTCGCCGTCGCGCTCGATCCGGTCCCGGATGGGCGCGGACAATGCGTAGACGAGGCTGCCTTCGATGCCGCCCGCGCTGATCACGAACTCGCCCTGGCGATAGTGCGTGTTGCCCTGCGTATCGGTCACGGCCAGCGCAACGGGCTTGACCGGATGCCCGGCATGGCGGTCGGCAAACATCGTGCTCCAGCTGGCATCGAAACCGCAGTTCGCCGGCCGCAGCGCGGCGATGTCGACGCCGTGCTGTGCGAGCAACGGCACCCATGCGCCATCCGAGCCGAGCCGAGCCCAGCTGGCGCCGCCCAGCGCCAGGATCACGGCATCGGCGCGCACCTGCAGTTCGCCTTGCGGCGTGGCAAAGCGCAGCGCACGCGCCGTATCGTCAGTCCAGCCGAGCCAGCGGTGCCGCATATGGAACTGCACGCCGGCTTCTCGCAGCCGGTGCAGCCACGCGCGCAGCAGCGGGGCAGCCTTCATGTCGGTAGGAAAGACCCGGCCGGAACTGCCGACGAAGGTTTCAATACCAAGTTCGTGTACCCAGTCGCGCAAGGCTTGCGCGCCAAAGTCCGCCAGCATCGGCGTGATTTGCGCGGTGCGCTCGCCGTAGCGCGACAGGAATGCCGGTTCCGGTTCGGCATGCGTGAGGTTCATGCCGCTCTTGCCGGCTATCAGGAATTTGCGGCCTACCGATGCCATGGCATCGAATACGTGTACCTGGACGCCTCGCGCAGCCAGTACCTCGGCCGCCATCAGCCCCGCGGGGCCGCCGCCAATCACCGCGGCTTCAACCGGCAGGATGGTGGGCGTGGCGGCAAGCGTATCGGTGGGCGGCATGGCAAGGCGGGGATGGATGGCAGGGGCGTGCTACGCCGCGGATTATAGAGCCTGCGGCAGCGCTAAAATGGTGCTTTGTCCAGCCTTGCCGCCATGCCGTCTTCCGCCACCGACCAAGATGCCGTCATTGCCGCCACGCGCCACTGGCTGGCGCGCGCGGTCATCGGGCTCAATCTCTGCCCCTTCGCCAAGAGCGTGTATGTGAAGGAGCAGGTCCGCTATGTGGTCTGCGAAGCTACCGAAGCCGCCGACGTGCTCGACATGCTGGAGCGCGAGCTGAAGCATCTGGCCGAAACCGACCCCGCGCAGGTCGATACCACGCTGCTGATCATGCCCGATGCGGTGGCCGATTTCCTCGACTTCAACGACCTGCTTTACTTCGCCGAGCGCCTGCTCAAAAGCCTGCGCCTGGAAGGCATGCTGCAGATCGCGAGCTTCCATCCGCAGTACCAGTTCGAGGGGACGGAGCCGGACGATATCGAGAACTACACCAACCGCGCGCCATATCCGATCCTGCATATGCTGCGCGAGGACAGCATTGCCCGCGCCGCCGCGGCGTTTCCCGACGCGGCCGATATCTACGAGCGCAATATGGAGACCATGCGCCGCCTGGGCCATGAAGGCTGGCAGCGCTGGATGGAAGGTGACGACGCCGGCGACGACAGCGCGGCGCCGCGCGCGGCGGACGCTTAGTTCGTCGCCTGCTCGGGTGCGGCGAAGAACCGCTCGCGCATCTCTTCAAGCCCCAGCGTGGCGAGCACATTGTCCAGCCGCTCGGCGGGACGGCGGCGCGGCAAGTCCTTGAACTGGGCGATGATCAGCTCGTTCTTCATCGAGTGTTCCCAGCCGACCAGCTCGGTCACGCTGACCTGGTAGCCATGCGCCTCCAGCTGCAGGCAGCGCAGCACATTGGTCACCTGGCTGCCGAATTCACGCGTGTGCAGCGGATGGCGCCAGATCTCGGTCAGCGGGTTGCCGGCCAGCAGGCGTCCCTTGTTCTTGCGCAGCACGCTCGCGACCTCGGCCTGGCAGCACGGCACCAGCACGATGTGCCGGGCGCGCTTGGCCAGCGCGAAGCGGATGGCGTCGTCGGTGGCCGTATTGCAGGCGTGCAGCGCCGTGACCACGTCGACCGTCTCCGGCAGCGCCGGCGAGGTGATGGAGTCGGCCACCGACAGATTCAGGAACGACATGCCCGGAAACCCAAGGCGCGTGGCCAGTGCCTGCGAGTTCTGCACCAGTTCTTCACGCGTTTCGATGCCGAAGATGTGCGACCGGTCGTGCAGGCTCTTGAAGAACAGGTCGTACAGGATAAAGCCCAGGTACGACTTGCCGGCGCCGTGGTCGACCAGCGTGACGGCATCGCGCTCGGACTTGACCTCCTGCAGCAGCGGTTCGATGAACTGGAACAGGTGGTAGACCTGCTTGAGCTTGCGCCGGCTGTCCTGGTTCATCTTGCCGTCGCGCGTCAGGATATGGAGTTCCTTGAGCAGCTCGATCGACTGGCCGGGGCGGATTTCGTGGGTATTTGCCATGACTGCGGGGATTCGGGAGGCGGCGGGCGCCTCGGAAGCCGACAGTTTACCGAAAACGCTGCGCCCGTCTGCGCAGGCCCGGGTTTGCCCTGCCTCAAGTTTGGTCTCCAGATGCCGTAGGTATTCGATTGATAACAAGCGGACGTGCGCTCAAGCGCACCGGCATGCGCTGACTGTGCCTTGAACAGGTGCAGTGCGAGGGCGCCGCTGTACAAAGCGAATTTGGGGGACTCATGAGTCACGAGTCGGGTTTGCGCCTGGAGCTCAGTGAGCCGGGCGAGCAGGTGCGCGCACGCTACGTGCCCGAGACGGGCCGGTTGCCTCCGGACCACACCGCGTTCCGGGAATGCCTGGCCAGCCATGGCTGGGAGCAGGCGCGGCTGGACCCGCGCGCGATTGCGAAATTCCTCGGCCAGTGCCAGCAAGCCGATCGCGAGATCGATGCCACGGTCGGCGCGCTGATCGACGGCGCGTTCGAACTCGACATCAGCGACGATCGCCTGTCCGTGCGCCTGACGCTGATGCGTCCCGAAGGCGGCCGCGCCGTGACCGGGGTGGAAATCCGGCGTGCCGTCGCCGAACGGGGCGTGACGGCCCAGGTCCAGTCGCTGGTACTGGAAGCCACCCTCGCGGAGGGTGCCTGCGAACTGCGCGAGATCGCGGCGGGCATCGCTCCGCGGCAAGGCCAGCCGGCGCGCTTCGTCAACTTGCTGCAACCGCGCAAGCCCGCGCAGGCCGACGACGACGCCCCCATGGACTTGCGCGAACTCGGCAACCTGATGTTGGTCAGCCCCGGCACGCCGCTGATGCGCCGCGTTCCGGCCGAGCCCGGCAGCGACGGCGTCGATGTCTTTGGCAAGGCACTGGCCGCCGACCCCGTCGAAGACACGCCGTTTGCCGACGGACTGTCCGGTGCCGCGGCCGATCCCAACGATCCCGACCTGCTGATCGCCGTCCTCGCTGGCTCGCCGGTGGTGGGCATGCACGGCATCGCGGTCAGTCCGGTGGTGCAGGTGGAATCGGTCGACCTGCACTCGGGCAATGTGGCGTTCGATGGCACGCTGCGGGTGTCGGGCGACATCCGCACCGGCATGTCGGTGAAGGTTACCGGCGACGTGGTCGTGGACGGTGTCATCGAAGCTGCGACGATCGAGGCGGGCGGCAGCATTCTGGTCAAGGGCGGCATCATCGGCAAGGCCGAGGCGGGACACGGGCATGCGGACCCGGGCGGGACCATCAGCCGCGCCAGCGTGCGCTGCCAGGGTGCGGTGCAGGCGCGTTTCATCGAAAACGCGGTGGTGGAGGCGGGTACGGAGGTCAACGTCGAAAGCGGCATTCGCCAGAGCGATGTGGCTGCGGGCGAGCGCATCGTCGTGGGTGGGACCAGCGGCACGGGCAGCATCAGCGGCGGCCGCAGCCGTGCGCTGCTGGCGGTGCGTGCGGCGGTGTTCGGCGCGCCCGCGGGCACCGCCACGATCGTGCAGGTCGGCGTGAACCCGTACGCGGATGCCCAGCGTGCGGCGCTCGAGGCTGAGCGCCGGCGTCTGCTCGAGGAGCAGAACAAGGTCAAGCAACTCGTGGCCTTCTTTGCCAAGAACCCCGAACGCGCGGTGGGAGACCTGCGCGAAAAGGCGCGGGCCACGCTGTTCAAATCGTCGCGCGACCTGTTCGAGCTCGAGGAGAAGATCGCCAGGCTGGGCGAGCAGATGCAACCCGCGGCGGGGGCGGTGATCGACGCCGCCCGCCGCATTCACGGCGGCGTGACGCTGCAGGTGGGCAACCGCGTGCTCAAGGTGATGGAAGACAAGCCTGGCGCACAGATCCGCCTGGTCGATGACCGCATTGCTGTGACCTGACCGGCATGGCTGCGGCCTGCGGCTGGCGTCCGGCGGAATTTGTACTAAGCTGCAGTGGTGTCCTGGGGTGCCGCAGGATAGGCGATGGCTAGTGTTGGGCAGTGAATGCAGAAGCGGATCAGCAATCTGTGGAAGCGTTACACGGAACCGACTCACGTGGCACTGAATTCCCGAAGGCCAGCGCGCGCGCTGGCCTTTCTGTTACTGCACGCCGCTCGTGCATGCCAAGGAGAATCACGATGAGCAGTCAGCAGGACCTCGACCTCGAGATTTCCCGCGTGCTGAAGGCGCCGCGCGCTCTCGTCTGGAAAGCCTGGACCGACCCGAACCACCTGAAGGAATGGTGGTGCCCGAAGCCGTGGACCACCGAAGTCCTCGCTTTCGATTTCGTGCCCGGGGGCGCCTTCCACACGCTGATGCGCGGCCCTGGCGGCGAAACCAGCGACAACCCGGGGGTTTTCCTCGAAGTGGTGTCGCGCTCGCGCATCGTCTGGACCACCGGGCTGGTCGCGCAATGGCGCCCGGCCAACAACCCGTGGCTGCCGATGACCGCCTATATCACCATGGACGACGAGGGCGACGGCACGCGCTACGTGGCCACCGTCCTGCACAAGGACAAGGCGACGCGCGACCAGCACGAGGAAATGGGATTCTTCGAAGGCTGGGGGACTTGCATCACGCAGCTCGAGGCGTATGCGCAGTCGCTGAAGTAAGGCCGTATCGCGGCGCCGGTGTTGGTTGGCGCAGACAGCAAAAGGCCCCGGAAGCACCGCGCTTCCGGGGCCTTCTTCTTTGCTGCGTGCCGGCGCTCCAGGCCGGCTATTGGCTGCGCGATTGCAATCCGCCGGAAGGGGTAGGCGTGGCCCGCGCTTGCGCGCCGTCAAGCCGGAGCGATGTTGGGCATGCGTCGCATCGTCCTGTCACGGCCGATCGTGAATACTCCTCGCGGCCCCGCCACCGGGGTAGGCGGGATGGATCGGCTTCGCGCGCGAAGCCGAGGGCAAGGTTGCAACGACACAGACAACCAGCATCATGAGATTGAATCTACCGGTCACCGATCACGAATACCAATTGCCATCGGACGAAGTCATCATCACGAGGACCGATGCGCAGGGCAATATCGAATACGCCAACCAGGCGTTCTTTCGCAGCAGCGGCTATGGGCGTGACGAGGTCCTGGGCCAGCCGCAGAACCTCATTCGCCACCCCGACATGCCGGCCGCCGCCTTCGCCGACATGTGGGCGACGATCCGTGCCGGTACGCCCTGGACGGGCGTGGTCAAGAACCGGCGCAAGGACGGCGGCTTCTACTGGGTGCTCGCCAACGTCACGCCGGTGTTCGGAGACGGCGAACTTGCGGGCTACCTGTCGGTGCGGACCGCGCCGACGGCGGCGCAAATCGCCGCGGCAATGAGGCTCTATGCCGACCTCAAGCGCGAGGACCGGTCACGCTGGCGACTCTGCGGTGGCGAGGCATGCCGCAAGGGCGCGGCCGGTGTGGTGCAGCGCCTGTTGCGGCTGCCGGTGGTGGCGCGGCTGCTTGTCGTCCAGTCCGTGCAGGTCGTGCTGATCGCACTGGCGGCGGCGAGCGCGACGGTGTGGGCGGCACCCCCGGCCATCATCTGGGCGCTGGCGGGCGCGGCGGTGGCCATGTGCGGGGCCGCGGGCTGCTACCTGGCGCTCAATATCCTGCGGCCCGTGATGCGCCTGAACCGCAGCGCGCTGGCGGTGCTGTCCGGCCAGTTGCGGCATCGCTTTCCCGAATGCGGCGACGCGCAGACGCGCTTGCTCGGCCGTTTCCTGAACCAGATGAATGCGCGGCTGGTGGGCGTGCTGCTCGATACGCGCAACTCGATCGAGAGCGTGTGGCAGTCCTCGGCCGGCCTGGCCAGCGGCAACGCCGACCTGTCGGAGCGCACCGAGCAACAGGCCAGCGCCATCGAGGAAACCACGGCCACGCTGGCGCAGATAACCGAGACCGCGCGGCAGAACGCCAGCGACGCCGAACAGGCCCATCAGGAAGGGCGCCGCACGGCCGAGGCGGCCTCCGCGGCAGCGGGCGGCGTGCGCCGCTCGGCGTCGCTGATGGAGCGGCTGACGACGCAATCGCGCAAGATCGCCGAGATCACGTCGGTGATCGATGACATCGCCATCCAGACCAACCTGCTCGCCCTGAACGCCGCGGTCGAGGCCGCGCGCGCGGGCCAGCATGGCCGTGGCTTTGCCGTGGTGGCGGGAGAGGTGCGGTCCCTGGCCCAGCGCGCCGAAGCGGCCGCGAAGCAGATCAAGGCACTGATCGAAAACTCGCTCGAAGTTGTGCAGGCGAGCAGCGAGGCGGCCATCAGCGCCGGCGGCGAGATGGACCGCGTCGAGCAATCGGTGTCGGCGCTGACGCGGACGATTTCGGCCATTGCCAATGCCAGTCGCGGGCAGAGCGTGGAGATCGAGCAGACCAGCGCTGCGGTAGAGCAGATGACGCAGATCACGCAGATGAACGCGGCACTGGTCGAGGAATCGGCTGCGGCGGCGATGGGGCTGAAGCAGCAGGCGCAGGCGCTGGAGGATGCGGTGAATGTGCTGGCCAGCTAGATGCCGGATGCGTACGGATAAAGCAGGGGGGCGAACGCCCCCGCCATGACGCTTCAACCCCTGGCTGAAGCCGCTGCCTTTGCCCGCGCCGTATGCAATTTGTTGTAGCTGTCGATCACGCGCTGGTGCCGGTCGAGGCCCTCCAGTTTCATGCTGGTGGGTGTCAGGCCAAAGAAGCGCACGCTGCCGTCCACTGAGCCCAGGGCCGCGTCCATCCGCGCGTTGCCATACATCCGGCGGAAATTGACCACGTAGTCGTCCAGTTCCAGGTCGTCGTCGAGAAGCACCTCCAGCACGACATTCAAGGCCTGGTAAAACAATCCGCGCTCGACCGAGTTGTCGTTGTACTGCAGGAAGGCGCCCACCAGCTCGTGCGCTTCTTCGAGTTGCTGCAGGGCGAGATGAATGAGCAGCTTCAGCTCGATCACTGTTAGCTGGCCCCAGTCCGTGTTCTCGTCAAATTCGATGCCGATCAACGTGGCGATGTCGGAGTATTCATCGAGCTCATTGTTATCGAGGCGCTCGAGCAGCGCTTCCAGGCTTGCGTCGTCCAGTCGATGCAGGTTCAGGATATCTGCGCGGAACAACAGCGCCTTGTTGGTGTTATCCCAGACGAGGTCATCGACGGGATAGATCTCCGAATAGCCCGGCACCAGAATCCGGCAAGCCACGGCGCCCAGCTGGTCATACACGGCCATGTACACCTCTTTGCCCATGTCTCCGAGAATGCCGAGCAAGGTCGCGGCTTCCTCGGCGTTGGAGTTCTCGCCCTGGCCGGAGAAATCCCACTCGACGAAATCGAAATTCGCTCTGGCGCTGAAGAAGCGCCACGACACCACGCCGCTGGAATCGATGAAGTGTTCGACGAAGTTATTTGGCTCGGTCACGGCGTTGCTGACAAAGCTGGGCTGAGGCAAATCGTTCAAGCCTTCAAAACTGCGCCCCTGCAGCAATTCCGTCAGACTCCGTTCCAGCGCCACTTCGAAGCTCGGGTGCGCGCCGAACGATGCAAAGACACCGCCGGTTCGCGGGTTCATCAAGGTGACGCACATCACCGGATAGACGCCACCCAGCGACGCATCCTTCACCAGTACCGGAAAGCCTTGCTCTTCCAACGCCTGGATGCCGGCCAGAATGCCAGGGTATTTCGCCAGCACTTCTGGCGGCACATCCGGCAATGCCATTTCGCCTTCCAGGATTTCGCGCTTTATCGCGCGCTCGAAAATCTCGGACAGGCATTGCACTTGCGCTTCGGCCAGTGTATTGCCAGCGCTCATGCCATTGCTGACGTACAGGTTCTCGACCAGGTTGGACGGAAAATACACTACTTCGCCATCAGACTGCCTCACAAACGGCAGTGAACAAATGCCGCGCTGGGTATTGCCCGAATTGGTGTCGTACAGATGCGATCCACGCAACTCGCCATCGGGGTTGTAGATGGACCGGCAATATTCATCGAGAATTTCGGCCGGTAATGCATCTTTACGTCCGGGCTTGAACCAGCGCTCGTCCGGATAATGCACAAACGCCGCATTGGCGATGTCTTCGCCCCAATACGTGCCACCATAGAAATGATTGCAATTCAGGCGCTCGATAAACTCCCCCAACGCCGATGCCAACGCGCTTTCCTTGGTTGCGCCCTTGCCATTGGTAAAACACATCGGTGAGTGCGCATCGCGGATATGCAGCGACCACACATTGGGAACGATATTGCGCCACGAAGCGATTTCAATCTTCATGCCCAGGCCCGCCAAAATGCCCGACATATTGGCGATGGTTTGCTCCAGTGGCAGATCCTTGCCCGCAATATAGGTGCTGGTGTCAGCAGCCGGCTTCAGCGTCAGCAGCGACTGGGCATCAGCATCCAGGTTCTCGACCTCTTCAATCACGAACTCGGGTCCAGTTTGCACCACCTTCTTCACCGTACACCGATCGATGGAGCGCAAAATACCCTGGCGGTCTTTCTCGGAAATATCCGCAGGCAATTCGACCTGGATCTTGAAAATCTGCTGGTAACGATTTTCCGGATCAACAATATTATTTTGCGACAGGCGGATATTATCGGTCGGGATGTTGCGGGTTGCGCAATACAGCTTGACAAAATAAGCCGCGCACAAGGCCGACGAAGCCAGGAAATAATCGAACGGACCAGGTGCCGAGCCATCGCCCTTATAGCGGATGGGCTGGTCGGCGATTACCGTGAAGTCATCGAACTTGGCTTCAAGACGAAGCTTGTCGAGAAAGTTGACCTTGATTTCCATGGGGGTACTCCAAAAACGGTGCTCAATATGATGCGGCCGCTCGCATTCTACCCAGAAGGCAACCCCGCCAAGGCTGGCTGCACGCCCGGAGCGCCGGGGGACCTGATTTGTCCGAGAGCGTTGAGGGTAAGGATCGCGCGAGGAGGGCGCCTGTGGAACGGATGAAAGCCCCCTGCACAATGCCCAGAAACAACAAAGCCCAACCGGTGTGGCTGGGCTAAGTGCTTGTTTTGAATGGTGCCGAAGAGAGGAATCGAACCCCCGACCTTCTCATTACGAATGAGCTGCTCTACCGACTGAGCTACTTCGGCAACACGTTCCGTTGAACTGGAACAGCCCGCAATAATAGCAGCGCTCTTACCGCACTGCAAATATTTTTTGTGACGGGGTGGGGCGGCGCCGGAAAGCAAACAGGGCACCCGAAGGCGCCCTGTCAGGGAAGGGTAGACGCCCCAGCGTCAGCCTTGCTGCTGGGCCGCCGCGGCTTCGTGGTGATAGCGCGTGACGCGCTCCACTTCGTTCTTCGACCCCAGGATTACCGACACGCGCTGGTGCAGTTTTTCCGGCTGCACGTCCAGGATGCGGATGTCGCCATTGGTGGCGGCGCCGCCGGCCTGCTCGACCAGCATCGCCATCGGGTTGGCTTCATACATCAGGCGCAGCTTGCCGGCTTTCTGCGGCTCGCGCTTGTCCCACGGGTACATGAAGACGCCGCCGCGCGTGAGGATGCGGTGCACGTCCGCGACCATCGAGGCGATCCAGCGCATGTTGAAGTTCTTGCCGCGCGGGCCTTCGTCGCCGGCCAGGCATTCGTCGATGTACTTGCGCACCGGCGGGGCCCAGTGGCGCATATTGGACATGTTGATGGCGAATTCCTTGGTGTCTTCCGGAATCTGCACATCGGACTGCGTCAGGATAAAGCTGCCGGCTTCGCGGTCCAGCGTGAACACGTGCACGCCGTTGCCGACGGTCAGCACCAGCGTGGTCTGCGGGCCGTACACGGCGTAGCCGGCGGCGACCTGGTGCGTGCCAGGCTGCAGGAAGTCGGCCTCGGTCACGGTCTGGCCCGGCTTGGGCATGTGCAGCACCGAGAAAATGGTGCCGATCGACACATTGACGTCGATGTTGGACGAACCGTCGAGCGGGTCGAACATCAGCAGGTATTCGCCCTTCGGATAGCGGTTGGGAATCTCGTAGAACGATTCCATTTCTTCCGAGGCCATGGCGGCGAGATGGCCGCCCCATTCGTTGGCGTCGAGCAGCACTTCGTTGGCGATCACGTCCAGCTTCTGCTGGGTTTCGCCCTGCACGTTGCCGGTGCCGGCCGAGCCGAGCACGCCGGCCAGCGCGCCCTTGTTGACGGCGTTGGAAATGGCCTTGCAGGCGCGTGCCACCACTTCGATCAGCAGCCGCAGTTCGGGCTGGATCGTGTTGTGCTTGCGCTGCTCTTCGACCAGGTAGCGGGTCAGGCTGATGCGAGTCATGATGGTTCTCCTTGGATGGCCGCAATTCTACATGTGCCGCGAGGGCCAGCGCCGCGCCGGCGCTGGCCCCCGGGCGTCACGCGGCCAGCGACTTGCCGACGATTTCGCGCACGTCGCGCGACAGCGAGGCCGATGCCGAGACGCGTTCGAGCTCGGCGCGCATGCGTTCGCGCAAGGCAGGCTCATACTTCTGCCAGCGGTCCAAGACGCGCGCCAGGCGCGCCGCGACTTGCGGGTTGATCGTGTCGAGCGCCAGCACCTGGTCGGCCCAGAAGCGGTAGCCGGAGCCGTCCGCCGCGTGGAACTGCGCCGGGTTGCCCGAGCAGAAGCTGAAGATCAGCGAGCGGGCGCGGTTCGGATTGCGCAGGTTGAACGCGGGGTGCTCCATCAGCGCGCGCACCGTGTCGATGGTGCGCTTGCCGGCGTGCGGGCCGACCTCGCCGCGCTGCATGCCCTGCAGCGAGAACCACTTGTCGATGACCAGCGCATCGTCCTCGAAGCGCTCGTAGAAATCGGCCAGCGCGGCCTCGCGGCCCGGGGCGAAGCTGTTGACCAGCGCCGACAGGGCGGCAAAGCGGTCGGTCATGTTGTCGGCTTTCAGGTACTGCTCGCCGGCAAGCTGCAGCATGGCGTCGCTGCCGCTCTCGACCAGGTAGCCCAGCGCCAGGTTGCGCAGCGCGCGGCGCGAGGCCGATTCGGCGTCCGGGCTGTAGGGACCCGGCGTGGCGTTGGATTCGTAGGCCGCCAGCCAGTCGGCCTGCAGCGCATGGGCCAGGCCCGCGCGCATGAACTGGCGCGCCATGTGGATCGCGGCCGGATCGGCCACGCCCATGCGCTCGGCCAGGTAAGCCTCGGCCGGCAGCACCAAGGCCTGCTCGCGGAACGCGGGGCTCAGGCGGTCGTCATTGAGCACGGTGCGCATGGCACTGACCAGCGCGGGGTCGAGCTTCAGGTCGCGGCCGGCCTGCACGTCGGTCACGAGCTGCAGCAGCGCACGCGTGGCCAGGCGCTGGCCGGCTTCCCAGCGGTTGAACGCATCGCTGTCGTGGGCCAGCAGGAACGTGAGCTGGGCGTCGGAGTACTCGGCATCGACGATCACCGGGGCCGAGAAGTTGCGCAGCAGCGACGGCAGCGGTGCCGCGGCATCGCGCGGCAGGTTGATGAAGCGGAAAGTCTGCTCGGCCTGCGTGAAATCCAGTACGCGCGTGGTGCCGCCGGCCGCGGCCTCGCCTTCGAGCTGCAGCGGCAGGTCGTGGCCATCGGCGCCGAGCAGGCCGATCGCGAACGGGATATGGAAAGGCTGCTTCTCGGGCGAGCCGGCGCGCGTTTCGATGCCGACCTTCGGGCAGCGCTGCGACAAGGTCAGCGTCAGGCTGCCGTCGGCGGCGTTCCAGGCGGTGCGCGCCGTGACCACCGGCGTGCCCGCCTGGCTGTACCAGAGGCCGAACTGCGTCAGGTCGCGGCCATTGGCATCGGCCATCGCGGCGCGGAAATCGTCGCAGGCGACGGCCTGGCCGTCGTGGCGCTGGAAATACAGGTCCATGCCCTTGCGGAAGCCGTCGCGGCCCAGCAGGGTCTGGTACATGCGCACGACCTCGGCGCCTTTCTCGTACACCGTGACTGTGTAGAAGTTGTTGATTTCCTCGTAGCTGTCCGGGCGCACCGGGTGCGCCATGGGGCCGGCATCCTCGGGAAACTGCACCTGGCGCAGCACGCGCACGTCTTCGATGCGCTTGACCGCGCGGCCCGATTCCGAGCCCATCATGTCGGCCGAGAATTCCTGGTCGCGGAACACCGTCAGGCCTTCCTTGAGCGAGAGCTGGAACCAGTCGCGGCAGGTCACGCGGTTGCCGGTCCAGTTGTGGAAGTACTCGTGGCCGACCACGGCTTCGATATTGGCGAAGTCGACATCGGTGGCGGTCTGCGCGTTGGCCAGCACGTACTTCGTGTTGAAGATGTTCAGGCCCTTGTTCTCCATCGCCCCCATGTTGAAGTCGCCGACGGCGACGATCATGAAGCGGTCCAGGTCCAGTTCCAGCCCGAAGCGGCGCTCGTCCCAGCGGATCGCATGGATCAGCGAATCCATCGCATGGCGGGTCTTGTCGAGATCGCGCGCCTCGACCCAGACCTGGAGCAGCTTGTCCTTGCCGGAGGCTGACTGGATGGTTTCCTCGATGCATTCGAGCTTGCCCGCCACCAGCGCGAACAGGTACGACGGCTTGCGGAACGGGTCTTCCCACACGGCTTCGTGGCGGCCACCGGGCAGTTCGCGTTCGCTGACGAGATTGCCGTTGGACAGCAGCACCGGGCAGGCCGCGCGGTCGGCGCGCAGGGTCACGCGGTAGGTGGCCATCACGTCGGGCCGGTCCAGGAAATACGTGATGCGGCGGAAGCCCTCGGCCTCGCATTGCGTGAAGAAGTTGCCGTTCGAGACGTAGAGACCCGACAGCGAGGTATTGGCCGCCGGCTGGCAGGCCGCGGTGATTTCGAGCGTGCCGTGCGCGGGCAGGCCCGGCAGCGTCAGCGTGCCCGCCTGCTGGGTCGCGTTGGCCACGGGTCTGCCATCCACGCTCACGCCGATCAGTTCCAGATCCTCGCCGGCCAGCACCAATGGCGCGTCGGCGGCCGCGCCTGCATGGCGCGCGAAGCGCAGCGTGCTGGTCACGACGGTGCGTTGCGGGTCGAGGTCCAGCACCAGTTCGACGTGGTCGATGGTGAAGGCCGGCGGCGTATAGTCCTTGCGATAGACGGTAACGGGCGTATCGGTGCGCAGCATGGGGAATCCTGTCTTCGGAAGACCGTGAAAGCGGGGCGTGCCGGCCTGCGGGGCGAAGCACGGCTCTGAAGTAACCATTGTAGCCAAGGGGTAGACCGCATTGCCTGACGGGAATTCCGGCGCGGCGACGTGGTCTCAGAGACACGTCAGATCAATAACCAGAGAGGCTTCGATATGTGGCAATGGGCGGGCCGTGAAATGGGTGGAAGGGGCGGCCACTGTATTGACGAGAGTGGGATGTGGCGCAGGCTTGCCGTGTGGCTGGCGCTGGCCGGCGCCATGCTGATGACCGGGTGTGCGAGCACGGTCGTGACCGATGTCACGGCGTTCCGGCAGCCGGGCTGGCAGAACGATGCGCCGCGCACCTACAGCTTCGAACACACTGCCGAGCAGGCGGCGCAGCTGGAGCGCCAAACCTATGAGCAGTGGCTGGCCAGCGCGCTGGCGGGGGTCGGCTTCGAGCAGGTGCCCCCGAAGCAGGCGCGCTACCGGGTCAGCATGGAATACAACGCGGCGCCAGGCATGGTGCGCGTGGCGGAAACGGTCTACCCGGACCCTTGGTATGGCCCGTGGGGGCCGTACTGGGGGCCGTATGGGGCCTACCGGCCGTGGGGTCCGTGGGGCTGGCCCGGCTACTGGCCGCCGCCCCAGACCGTCGTCCGCGACGTACCGGTGACCTTCGCCAGCCTGCGCGTCTATTTCAAGGATGCGGCGACCGGGCAGCGGGTCTATCAGGTAAGCGCCCAGAACCAGACCGAGAACGGCAACCCGGCGGCGATGATGCCGTACCTGATCCGCAGCGCCTTTACCGAGTTTCCTGCCGAGAGCGGCCGGCCCCGGCGCGTAACCTTGCCGGTCGATGAGAGGCCGGCCCAGCCGGCGCCTGCCGACGCAAAAACGGCCCCTAAGTAATGCCGGCGAACCATATACATTGGCGTGCCATTGCATACGGCTGGGTAAAAGCTGTTTTGCTGCGATATTCGGCCGAAAACCCATTTCCCTCCTTGAAAGAGGTGGGTTAACGGCTGCTACCGTGGGCTAGAATAAGCGCTCGATTTTTCCGGCCCACACAACCGAAGCCCGTCAGGATGCTGCCCCTCGCTGCCGGCCATCGTGCCTGCTGCCTATAGGGTGGAATGCGCACGGGCGCCGGCAGAAGGCCATTTTCCGGACGAGCCAATGAGCAGCAAGACCAGCGGTGATGCACCGCAACATGCCCCGAACAGTCCTGAAGCGCAATTGCGCCTGGCTGCGCTGGAATACCACCGCAGCCCGACCAAGGGCAAGATCCAGGTAACCGCCACCAAGGCGCTGTCCAACCAGCGCGACCTGTCGCTGGCGTACTCGCCGGGCGTGGCCTACGCCTGCGAGGAAATTGCCAAGGATCCGTCGACTGCTGCCGAATACACCTCGCGCGCCAATCTGGTGGCCGTGGTCACCAACGGTACGGCCGTGCTGGGCCTGGGCGACATCGGCCCGCTGGCCGGCAAGCCGGTCATGGAAGGCAAGGGCTGCCTGTTCAAGAAGTTCGCCGGCATCGACGTGTTCGACATCGAACTCGACGCGCGCGACCCGGACAAGATCGTCGAGATCGTCGCCGCGCTGGAACCCACGCTGGGCGGCGTGAACCTCGAAGACATCAAGGCGCCGGAATGCTTCTACATCGAGCAGAAGCTGCGCGAGCGCATGAATATCCCCGTCTTCCATGATGACCAGCACGGCACCGCCATCATCTCGACCGCGGCGCTGCTCAATGGCCTGAAGGTGGTCGGCAAGGACGTCGCCAAGGTGAAGCTGGCCGTGTCGGGCGCCGGCGCGGCGGCCATCGCCTGCCTGGACACCATGGTGAGCCTGGGCGTGAAGCGCGAGAACATTTCGGTGGTGGACTCGAAGGGCGTGATCTATGTCGGCCGCGATGCCAACATGGAAGCCAACAAGGCCCGCTACGCGCAAGACACCTCGGCCCGCACGCTGGCCGATATCGTCAAGGGCGCGGACGTGTTCCTGGGCTGCTCCACTGCCGGCGTGCTGACCGGCGAGATGGTGAAGACCATGGCCGACCAGCCGATCATCCTGGCGCTGGCCAATCCCGAGCCGGAAATCCGCCCGGAAGTGGCCAAGGCCGCGCGCCCGGACTGCATCATCGCCACGGGCCGTTCGGACTACCCGAACCAGGTCAACAACGTGCTGTGCTTCCCGTACATCTTCCGCGGCGCGCTCGATTGCGGCGCGACCAAGATCACGGAAGCGATGAAGCTGGCCTGCGTGAAGGCCATCGCCGAGCTGGCCGAAGCGGAACTGAACGATGCGGTCGCCGCGGCCTACGGTGGCCGTGAACTGAAGTTCGGCCCCGACTACATCATCCCGACGCCGTTCGACCAGCGCCTGATCGAGAAGATTGCGCCGGCCGTGGCCAAGGCCGCGGAAGAGTCCGGCGTGGCCACGCGCCCGATCCAGGACCTGGATGCCTATCGCCAGCAGCTGTCGACCTACGTCTACCACACCGGCATGATCATGAAGCCGGTGTTCTCGGCCGCCAAGGCATCGCCCAAGCGCGTCGCCTATGCCGAGGGCGAGGAAGAGCGCGTGCTGCGCGCCGTGCAGGGCGTAGTTGACGAAGGGCTGGCTCGCCCGATCCTGATCGGCCGCCCGCACGTGATCCAGATGCGTATCGAGAAGGCCGGCCTGCGCCTGCGCGCCGGTGTCGATTTCGAGCTGATCAACCCGGAAGACGATCCGCGCTACCGCGCCTACCACGAGGCCTACCACGCGCTGCGCGGACGCGACGGCGTCACGCCCGACATGGCCAAGGTGGCGCTGCGCCGCTCGAACACGCTGATCGGCACGATGCTGATGCACATGGGCGATGCCGATGCGCTGCTGTGCGGTACCGTGGGCCGTTTCGAGGCGCACCTGGAACACGTCAACGACGTGATTGGCCTGGCGCCTGGCGCCAAGGTGTTTGCCGCGCTGAACGCGCTGATGCTCGAGAAGCACACGCTGTTCATCACCGACGCCTTCGTCAACGACGACCCGACCGCCGAACAGCTGGCTGCGATCACGCAACTGGCAGCGGAAGAAATCCGCCGCTTCGGCCTGCATCCGAAGGTCGCACTGATGTCGCACTCGATGTTCGGTTCGTCGACGCGTCCGTCCGCGCGCAAGATGCGCGAAGCGGCCGAGATCCTGGCGCGCGTGGCGCCGGAACTGGAAGTCGAGGGCGAGATGCAGGGCGACGCCGCGCTGGACGAGGACGTGCGCCGCCACTTCCTGCCGTCGACCAAGCTGGCCGGCAGCGCCAACCTGCTGGTGATGCCGACGCTGGACGCCGCCAACATCGCGTTCAACCTGCTCAAGATGACGGGCGGGCAGGGCGTGACGGTGGGTCCGATCCTGCTGGGCGCGGCCAAGCCCGTGCACATCCTGAACCCGCAGGCAACCACGCGCCGCATCGTCAACATGACCGCCGTCGCGGTCGCCGAGGCTAACGCCAACGCCGTGCGCTAAGCGCTGTCGTCACACAGCCATTCAGGCATGAAAAAGGCCGGGTCAATGACCCGGCCTTACTTTTTTGCTGTGGCGCGCCAAAAGCGCGCCGCACCGGTCGTTATTGCAGTACGTTGTACTGCTCGCGCATGACCACGATGATCGACCTGGCGGCAGCAAGCTGGTTATCCAGGTTCTCGACATACTCCTGCGGGAAATTCACTTCCGCGCTCCAGTTGCAGCCGGTATGGTCCGGCTGGTGCATTCGCACCGCGTGAAGCTCACATTCACCGCATTCGGGGTTGTTATCCAGGCACTGGTTCAGGATGGTCATCAGTTCGGAACGGGTCTTCGCATATCGCCGCATGAGTCACCTGTCTCGCTGTGGTTTTCGTAGTCCGGACAACCAATCTATGCACCGTGCCCCGCTGCTTCCAATTGAATCGGCCTATGAAGCGGTGGCTGCCGATCCGCGAGTGCGTGGCAGATAATGCGGCGCTGCAGCATGACGGCGCTGGACGAATGCCGGATGTGATGCCAGCGCGGCAACAAAAAAGCCCGCCAAGTGGCGGGCTCGGTGCTGCTTTCAGACTGCGTGGGCGTCAGAACTTGTGACGCACACCCACGCCGAACGTATCGCCGTGCTCGATGCCGGTGATCTTGTCGTAGTAATAGGCCGCGTACACGTCAGTGCGCTTGGACAGGTTGTAATCGTAGGCGACCGCAAAGGTATTGCGCTTGAAATCGCCGATCGAGTTATCGGTCTTGTCGTAGGCGTACGAAGCCAGCAGGCTGCCGGCGCCGATGGGCACCGATGCGCCGAACTGGCCGTTGACGTGCTTGATGTCGCCGGACGGCGCCGTGGTGGCGCGGGTCTTGATGTACTGGCCCTGGGCAAACAGCTTGACCACCTTGAAGTCATACGACAGGCCCAGCTGGGCTGCGTCCTGGCGCGACAGGCCGGCGTTGGCCAGGTCAGTCGCCACGTTGTCGAAGCGGACTTGCTGGTAGGCAACGGTGGCAGCGAACGGGCCATTGAAGTACATCAGGTTGCCGCCCCACTTGTTCTTGCCGCCCGCGCCCGGCTGCTCGCCCATGGCGTAGATGAAGTTCGCGGTCAGGCCACCGAAGTTCGGCGTGGAGTACAGAATCGAGTTGTTCCAGCCCGAATCGCCGATGATGCCCGGGTCGACCACACCGCCGCTGGCAGCGCCGAAGTAGGTATGGAAGATTGCCGGCGAGAACACGTACGAGTCGACCAGCGGGTTGAACAGGATGGTCGAGATGAAGTAGGGCGTGGTGTTGCGGCCCAGCTTGACGGCGCCGGCCTTGTCGTTCTGCAGGCCGACATAGGCATTGCGGCTGAACATCGAGTCGCCGTTGAAGCGGCCCATGCTGCCGCTGTCGGTGCGGAAGAAGCCGTTCAGGTCGAACACGGCCTTGGTGCCGCCGCCCAGGTCTTCCGTGCCCTTGATGCCCCAGTAGGACGTCTGCATACCGCCCGAGTTGGCGACCCAGGCGCGCTCGCCGACGCCCGGGCTCTTGACGCCGCCGACAAACATGTCGGCCTGGCCGTACAGCGTCACGCTGGACTGGGCCATGGCCGTGCCGGAAAGAAGGGTAGCTGCTACCGCCGCCAGCTTCATTGCCGGCTTGTACTGCTTCTGCATGTTTAAGACCTCCGTGGTTTTATCCTGCTTGGAACGTTGTGTACTGGGTCCCTGTCGGGTTCTTGTTCTGGTCTTTACGCTTCTGTTCGTGCCGCCTGGTCTGGGCTCGGTTGACGGGCCCGCATTCATCGAGATTGCGGGCCGGGGTGCCGGCGGCATCGGGTACAGCGTTTTTGTTATACAGGTGTTGCTTTTTTTGCTCAGCCGGATACTAAGTCGTCAAGGCGGAACTGCGCAATGCGATGGATCTGGTTGATGCAAGTTTGCAACTCCACGTCGGGCGTGTTGTCGATGCGGCGGGCAAACTCGTTGATGATGCCGGCGCGGTCATAGCCGCGCACGGCCAGGATGAACGGGAAGCCGAACTTCTGGTTGTAGTTGGCGTTGAGCGACTGCAGGCGCTCGAATTCTTCGGGCGTGCACAGGTTCAGGCCCGCGCCGCTCTGCTCGCGCGTGGACTCGGCCGTCAGCTCGCCGCGCACCGCGGCTTTGCCGGCGAGTTCCGGGTGGGCGCGCACCAGCTTGACCTGCGCATCAGTGCCGGCCTCGTCGACTGCCTTGCGCAGTGCGCCGGCCAGCTCCGCCACGTTCGCGAACGGGCGCTGCGCCGCGGCGGTCTCGGCGAACCACGGTGAGTGTTCATACAGGCCGCCCAGCACCGACACGAATTCGGCGGTGGGCATGGCGTTGAGTTGGGCGATGGAGTATGTCTGGCTCATGCTTTGTTGTGGGGAGTGTAGGGGTGGGTCTCGACCCAGTGGCGGGCGATATCGACACGCCGGCAGATCCACACCTTGTCGTGGCCCTGCACATAGTCGAGGAAGCGCTGCAGCGCGCGGAAGCGGCCCGGCCGGCCGAGCAGGCGGCAATGCATGCCGATCGACAGCATCTTCGGCTGGTCCAGCCCGCTGGGGTCGCCTTCGTCGTACAGCACGTCGAACGAATCCTTCAGGTACTGGAAGAACTGTTCGCCCGTATTGAAGCCTTGCGGCGTGGCGAAGCGCATGTCGTTGGAGTCGAGCGTGTACGGCACCACCAGGTGCGGCTTGGTCTCGCCGCCGGTGACTTCCACTTCGGTCCAGAACGGCAGGTCGTCGCCGTAGTAGTCCGAGTCGTAAAGCAGGCCGCCGTGCTCCACCACCAGGCGGCGCGTGTTGGGGCTGTCGCGGCCGGTGTACCAGCCAAGCGGCATCGAGCCTGTCAGTTCCCTGATGATCTCCATGCCGATGCGCATGTGCTCGCGCTCGGTGGCTTCGTCGATGTTCTGGTAGTGGATCCAGCGCCAGCCGTGGCAGGCGATCTCGTGGCCCAGTTCGACAAACGCGCGCGTGAGTTCCGGGTGGCGCTGCAGCGCCATCGACACGCCGAAGATGGTCAGCGGCAGGCCGCGGCGCTCGAACTCGCGCAGGATGCGCCAGGCACCCGCGCGCGAGCCGTATTCGTAGATGCCCTCCATGCTCATATGGCGGTCGGAGTAGGCCGCGGCGCCGACGATTTCGGAGAGGAACTGCTCCGACGCGGCATCGCCGTGCAGGACGCAGTTCTCGCCGCCCTCTTCATAGTTGAGGACGAACTGCAGGGCGACGCGCGCGCCGCCGGGCCAGCGGGCGTGCGGCGGCCGGGCGCCGTAGCCGATGAGATCGCGAGGATAGTTCTGCTTGGTCATGGTTTGTTTCTGCTTCAGGGAACCGGCCGGCCTTCCTTGCGGAGGGGCGGCCTGGGACCGCGGTCCCGGTTGCTGCAATTACTCCGTGCCGTGCGAGTTCGCGGCGGCGTTGCGCATGGCTTCTTCGCGCGACTGGATGCCGTTGTAGAAGAGGTTCAGCGCAACGGCCACGATGGTGCCGAGCACGATCCCGCTGTGGGTGAACGGCACCGTCCACTTCGGCAGGTACTGGAAGAACGTCGGCGCCAGGGTCGGGATCATGCCGAAGCCGATCGCGATGGCGACGATGAACAGGTTGTGGCGGTTGCGGTTGAAATCGCAGCTGCCCAGGATGCGGATGCCGGTCGCGGCCACCATGCCGAACATCACGATGCCGGCGCCGCCGAGCACGAACTGCGGCACCGATGCCACCACGTGGGCCATCTTCGGGAACAGGCCGAATGCGATCAGGATGATGCCGCCGGCCGCCGCCACGTAGCGCGAGCGCACGCCGGTGACGGTCACCAGGCCGACGTTCTGCGAGAACGAGGTGTACGGGAAGGTGTTGAACAGGCCGCCAATCACCGTGCCCAGCCCATCGGCGCGCAGGCCGCGGGTCAGGTCTTCGTTGCTGAGCTTCTTGCCGGTGATGTCCGACAGCGCCAGGAACATGCCGGTCGATTCCACCAGCGTGATCAGCATGACGATGCACATCGACAGGATCGCGCTGATTTCAAAGGTCGGGATGCCGAAGTGCAGCGGCGTGATGACAGCGACGAAGCTCGCTTCGTTCAGGCCTTCGAACGACACCTTGCCCATGGCCATGGCCACGAACGTGCCGGCGATGATGCCGAGCAGCACCGCGCAGTTGGCCACCAGGCCGCGGCCGAACTTGGTCAGCAGCAGGATGATTGCGAGCGTGAGCCCGGCGATGCCGAGGCTGGTCAGGTCACCGTAGGCGAGATTGGGGACTTCCTTGACCACGCCGTCGATTACGGCGCGCGTGGTGGGCTGGCCGCCGGCTGCCCAGTTGATGCCCACGCGCATCAGCGACACGCCGATTAGCGTGATCACCGTGCCGGTCACCACAGGCGGGAACAGGCCGAGCATGCGGCCCATCATGGGCGCAATCAGGATGCCGAACACCCCCGAGGCAATCACCGCGCCGTAGATGCCGAGCAGGCCGATGTTGGGATCGGTGCCGATGGCGATCATCGGTGCCACCGAGGCGAAGGTCACGCCCATCATCACGGGCAGGCGGATGCCGAACTTCCAGAAGCCGAACGCCTGGATCAACGTGGCCAGGCCCGCGGCGAACAGGTCGGCATTGATCAGGAAAGCGAGCTGGTCCTTGGGCAGCTTCAGGGCGCCCCCGACGATCAGGGGAACGGCGACGGTGCCGGCATACATCACCAGCACATGCTGCAGCCCGAGCGCGAGCAGGCGCCCGGAGGGCAGACGCTCGTTGGTCAGGTCCGTGGGGACCGTGGTGCTTGCGGAAGTCATTGATGCGTCTCCTCTCCTTGGGTTTGATGGGAACACCGGCGTCCAAGGCCTCCTTTATGGAACAGCGCTTCCGCCGCGTCCTTCAGGACGCTGTCATGGATGGCGCAGCCAGGCCTCGTTCGGCGTGATGCCGGCGGGAACACCGTGCTAGGTGGAGCGGCCCAGCACGCTGCGAAGATCGAAGGCGCCCGGATCGTCGGGCTGTACGCGGTCGGCGCAGGCGCCGAGGTGGTGCGCCATGCGCGACTGGGCCAGCGCGGCATCGCCCTGTTCCAGTGCGTCGAGGATTTCCTCGTGCTCGTCGAACGAGCACGCGTTGTTGCCGGGCGCTTCGACGCTGGCGATCATCAGCGTGGTGCGCGACACCAGCCGGCGCATCATGTTGACCAGCAACGCGTTGCCGGACAGCTCGGCCAGCGCGGTGTGGAACTCGGCCGACAGGCGGATCCAGGTGGGGCGGTCATGCGTGAGGAAAGCCTGGCGCTCGCTGGCCACCATCTTGCGCAGCGGCGCGATCACGGTCTTCACATCAGGCATGGCGGCGAGCTTTTCGAGCACGGCGCGTTCCATCATCTGGCGCAGCTCGAACATGTCGTGCGCCTCGTCGGTGGACGGGCTGGCGATAAAGGCGCCGCGGTTGGGTTCCAGGTCGACCATGCCGTCGGTCGCCAGGTGCGACAGCACCTTGCGGACGGTGTGCCGCGCCGTGGCATAGATCTCGCAAAGCGAATGCTCGGTCAGCTTGGTGCGCGGCGGCAGCCGGTGCTCCATGATGGCGTCATAGATCTCGTGGTACATGCGCTCCTCGACCGAACCCTTGCGTGCGGGCTTCTCGGATTTCTGTTCGGTCAGGGCGGCGTCGGCGACACCGGCAATCAGCTTCAGGCTCTTGGACATCTTGGCACCAAGCGGTAGGACGGAAACAGCGGGCTGCGGCCCCCTGCGGGACCACCGTCTGCGGTGCCGGAAATCCCGGCTGTCAGCAAGCGGCGATCCGAAAATTGTTGACAATTATTTGGTTAAGCCTTCAATATTGTCAACAAAACCGAATCAGGTTTTCGACAACTAAGGGTTAGTCCCCAGTTGTCAACCGGGTAGGGGCAGGCGCATTGTCGCCACGCACCACCCAGCGCCGGGATGCGTTACATGACGTACCGAGCGGGCACCATACCCTACATATGGTGCTAGTGAAGGCAGCGGCGCCCCTCACAACCCAATCGCACAAGGACCAATACGATGGGACGCTTGACCACCCACGTTCTCGACACCGCCGCCGGCACCCCGGGG
The DNA here is from genome assembly GCF_057073745.1 of Cupriavidus sp. C2SS-8b. Lineage (NCBI taxonomy): Bacteria > Pseudomonadati > Pseudomonadota > Betaproteobacteria > Burkholderiales > Burkholderiaceae > Cupriavidus > Cupriavidus sp. C2SS-8b. The sequence continues at coordinate 2,399,685 of NZ_CP172716.1, read as the reverse complement.
CAGGGCATGTCGATTACTCTCCATAAAATTGTCGACAATCGCCGCGAAACGCTGAAGACCGTGGTGACCAACCACGACGGCCGTTGCGACCAGCCGCTGCTGGAAGGCGCCGATCTGGCCGTCGGCGAGTACGAGCTGGAATTCGCCGCCGGCGATTACTTCCGTGCGCAAGGCGTGAAGCTGCCCGAGCCTGCGTTCCTGAACGTGGTGCCACTGCGGTTCGGCATTGCCGATACCAACGCGCACTACCATGTGCCGCTCCTGGTTTCGCCGTGGTCGTACTCGACCTACCGCGGCAGCTGAACCGGTGGTCTAGGGAAACAGGAGACAAGACATGGAAGGCTATATCCTCGACTGGGCCAATATGCTGTTGCGGTGGGTGCACGTCATCACCGCCATTGCATGGATCGGTTCCTCGTTCTATTTCGTCTGGCTGGACAACAGTCTCACCAAGCCGCTCGCCACCGACCTGAAGGACAAGGGCGTGGATGGCGAGTTGTGGGCCGTGCACGGCGGCGGTTTCTACAACCCGCAGAAATACCTGACCGCACCGAAGTCCCTGCCCGAGAACCTGCACTGGTTCTACTGGGAGTCGTATTCGACCTGGATGAGCGGCTTCGCGCTGCTGGTGGTGCTGTACCTGTTCAACGCCAGCACGTTCCTGATCGACAAGAACGTGTTCGACATGTCGCCTGGCGCGGCGGTCGGCTTTGCGGTGTCGTACCTGCTGATCGGCTGGATCGTCTATGACAGCATCTGCCGCCTGTTCGGCAAGAACGATCGTCTCGTCGGCATCCTGGTGGCGGTCTACATCATGGCCGCGGCCTTCGTCGCCTGCCACATCTTCTCGGGCCGCGCGGCGTTCCTGCTGACCGGCGCGATGGTCGCGACGATCATGAGCGCGAACGTGCTGGTGTGGATCATCCCGGGGCAGCGCAAGGTGGTGGCGGCACTGAAGGCCGGGCAGCCGGTGGACCCGATCCACGGCAAGCGCGGCAAGCAGCGCAGCGTGCACAACACCTACTTCACGCTGCCGGTGCTGTTCGCCATGCTGTCGAACCACTACAGCATGACCTATGCCGCCAAGAACAACTGGCTGGTGCTGATCCTGATCATGCTGGCCGGTGTGCTGATCCGGCAGTTCTTTATCCTGAAGCACAAGGGCAAGATCAATGTGCTGTGGCCTGCGGCCGGCGTTGCCGCGCTCGGCGTGGTGGCCGTGCTGATTGCGCCGCAACCGCGTCCGGCGGTGGCCAGCGGTGGTGCCGATGCGGCTGCGACGGCGGTGAGCTTCACCAAGGTCCAGGAAGTTATCAATACGCGTTGCGTGCAGTGCCACGCCGAAGCGCCGAAGATGATGCCTACGGCGGCCAAGGGCATCAAGCTCGACACCGCCGACGAAATCAAGGCGCACGCACAGCTGATCTACCAGCAGGCCGTCCAGCAGAAGGCCATGCCGCTAGGGAATGTGACGCAGATTACGGACGACGAACGGGCGCTGTTGGGACAGTGGTTTGAAGGCGGTGCCAAGACGACCAACTGATTGATATCCAGCATGAGGGCTCGCCGGCGAGCGGGCCCATGAACACTGAGCATCGGTGATCGACGGTTCGGAGGTCGCGCAGTCTGGCGGCCGGCAGTACCGGACCGGCGAGGGTTTAGACGGGGCTTCGGCTCCGTTTTTTTTGGTTCTTCGCCGATCTGCGTGACCGTATAGAAACAAAAAGGGCCAACGCGCCCACCACTGTTATCTTGGAGTTGCGACACAACAAGAATCAGGAAGGTGGAGGTTGGCCCTGCGCGATTGTATGGCCCAGCTCGGCTGCTGGGAAGGCTATCGCCTGCGCGATAGCTGGGAAGAGACCCGTAATGGGCAACGTATTTGCCTCATCCGGCTGGAACCTAAGGGGCGCCGGAGGCGGTGCTGCGATGGCTGTGGTCGAGGCGTTAGCAGTATCCACGATCGGGTAGAGCGACGCGTGCGGGATCTGCCTATGTTCGAGACTCCGGTGGAGTTGGTCGTGCCGCGACTTCGTCTAGCTTGCCGGCAATGTGGCCCGAAGCTGGAACGCCTGGACTGGCTCGCACCCTATGCGCGGGTGACAACGCGGCTAGCCGCCAGCGTAGCGCGACTGTGCAAGGTCATGTCGTTGCGCCATGTCGCTGCCTTCTATCAATTGGCCTGGACTACGGTCAAGCGCATCGACCTGCGTCATCTGGAACGGGAACTGGGGCCGGTCGACCTGAAAGGCGTCACCGTGATCGCGATGGACGAGTTTGCTATCCAGAAGGGCCATCGCTATGCCACGGTCATCGTTGAGCCGTCGAGCAAGCGGGTACTCTGGGTTGGGCGCGGACGCTCGCGAGAGGAAATCCGACCCTTCTTCGAGCTACTTGGCCCCGAAGGCTGCGCCAAGATTCGCGCCGCAGTGATGGACATGAATACCGCCTACGACCTTGAAGTGCAGATGCATTGCCCGCACGCACAGGTCGTCTATGACCTGTTCCATGTGGTGGCCAAGTACGGCCGTGAAGTCATCGATCGCGTTAGGGTGGATGAGGCCAATCGGCTACGCGGCGACAAGGCGGCCCGTAAGGTGGTGAAGTCTTCTCGCTGGTTGCTGTTGCGCAACCGCGAGAACGTTACCCGTGAGGCCGATCAGATCCGGCTTGATGAAATACTGGCGGCCAACCAAGCGCTGATGACCGTCTACGTGCTCAAGGACGATCTCAAGACACTTTGGACATACCGGCATCCCGGCTACGCCCGGCGCTTCTGGCAAGGGTGGTACGAGCGCGCCATGGCCAGCGGCATCGCACCTCTTTGCCTGTTCGCCAAACGCCTCAAGCCTTACCTGCCAGGCATCCTGGCTCATAGCCGCTGGCCGTTGGGAACCAATCTGGTGGAGGGCATCAATAACCGGATCAAGGTCATCAAACGGATGGCCTATGGCTTCCGTGATGACCATTACTTCTTCCTGAAGATCCGGGCGGCCTTCCCCGGAAATCGGTGAAGAACCTTTTTTTTTGGGTTCTTCAGTGAATGATGGGGGTGTTGTGCTTGGCATGCGCGGCTGTTTCGCAGGCGTAGCCTGCGAGTCACTTTTTGTCCGAGCGACAAAAAGTAACCAAAAAACGCGTTTGCTTGTCCTAGCGGACGAATATTGATCGTAGCGTGCGAAGAATTTCGTACGGGTACCCGCTTCAGAGCGTGCCCCGCTGCCTGCCGCGTGGAGCGCATCCGTTTGCAGGCTCTCCAACAATGATTGAACCAGCCCCGAACCTGTCCGTGGCCCGACACTGCCACCGTTATCGCATCATCGCCTTCGGCTGCTGCGCGGCGCACAAGTCGGTTAGTTAGGGGCATCACCGGCGCTGACGCCGGTGCTTCCGTTTCTTTCTTCCCTCGGTTTTTGCTTAGTGCGCGCAGCGCAGCCGTAGGCGTCCTACCGCTGGTGCGGTTAGCAGGAGCCACCAAGTAATCCGGGTTCGCTCATCCGACTAATTAGCGAAGAACCATAAAAAAACCGCTCCGAAGAGCGGCTCGCGTTCCAGCCGGGGCATCAGCCCATGGCAGGATCAGTCATCCAGCAACGACAGATCCCGCACCGCGCCCTTGTCCGCCGACATAACCAGCTTGGCATAGGCCTTGAGCGCTGCCGACACCTTGCGCGGACGCGCCTTGGCGGGCTTCCAGCCCTTGGCGTTCTGCTCTTCGCGGCGGCGTGCGAGCTCTTCGTCGGAGAGCAGCACGTCGATGGTGCGGTTCGGGATGTCGATGCGGATCCTGTCGCCGTCACGCACCAGACCGATCGCACCGCCGGCTGCCGCTTCCGGCGAGCAGTGACCGATCGACAGGCCCGAGGTGCCACCCGAGAAGCGGCCATCGGTCAGCAGCGCGCAAGCCTTGCCCAGGCCCTTGGACTTGATGTAGCTGGTCGGGTAGAGCATTTCCTGCATGCCGGGGCCGCCCTTCGGGCCTTCGTAGCGCACGATCACCACGTCGCCGGCCTTGACCTTGTCGTTGAGGACGTTCTCGACGGCCTCGTCCTGCGATTCCGTGACGTGGGCATTGCCTTCGAACACCAGGATGCTCTCGTCCACACCGGCGGTCTTCACCACGCAGCCGTCCACCGCGATATTGCCGCGCAGCACGGCCAGACCGCCTTCCTTCGAAAACGCATGCTCGTACGAGCGGATGCAACCCTCGGCGCGATCCAGGTCCAGGCTCGGCCAGCGCGTGTTCTGGCTGAACGCGACCTGCGTCGGGATGCCGGCCGGGCCAGCCATGTAGAACGTCCGGACAGCGTCGTCCTGCGTGCGGACGATGTCCCACTGGTTCAGCGCATCGCCGAGCGTCGGCGCATGCACGGTCGGCACATCGGTGTGCAGCTTGCCGGCACGCTCGAGTTCGCCCAGGATGGCCATGATGCCGCCCGCGCGGTGCACGTCCTCGATGTGGTACTTGTTGGTGTTCGGTGCGACCTTGCACAGCTGCGGCACGACGCGCGACAGGCGGTCGATGTCGTCCATCGAGAAATCGATGCCGGCTTCCTGCGCGATCGCCAGCAGGTGCAGGATGGTGTTGGTCGAGCCGCCCATGGCGATATCGAGCGTCATCGCGTTCTCGAAGGCCTTGAAGCCGACCGAGCGCGGCAGGATGCGCGCATCTTCCTGCTCGTAGTACTGGCGGGCCAGTTCGACGATGCGGCTGCCGGCGCGCTTGAACAGCTGCTCGCGGTCCGCGTGCGTGGCGACCACCGTGCCGTTGCCGGGCAGGGACAGGCCCAGCGCCTCGGTCAGGCAGTTCATCGAGTTGGCGGTGAACATGCCCGAGCATGAACCGCAGGTCGGGCAGGCGGAACGCTCCACCTCGGCCACGTCGGCGTCGGAATAGGCCGGATCGGCCGCGATCACCATGGCGTCGACGAGGTCGAGCTTCTTGAATTCGACGGCCTTGGTGACAGGGTTGGCCAGGCGCGTCTTGCCCGCTTCCATGGGGCCGCCCGACACGAAGATCACCGGGATGTTCAGGCGCATCGCGGCCATCAGCATGCCCGGGGTGATCTTGTCGCAGTTCGAGATGCACACCATGGCGTCGGCGCAGTGCGCGTTGACCATGTACTCGACCGAGTCGGCGATGATGTCGCGGCTCGGCAGTGAATACAGCATGCCGTCGTGGCCCATGGCGATGCCGTCATCGACTGCAATCGTGTTGAATTCCTTGGCCACGCCGCCGGCGGCCTCGATCTCGCGCGCGACCAGCTGGCCCAGGTCCTTCAGGTGGACGTGGCCGGGCACGAACTGGGTGAACGAGTTCACCACCGCGATGATCGGCTTGTTGAAGTCGTCGTCTTTCATGCCGGTGGCGCGCCACAGGGAGCGGGCCCCAGCCATGTTGCGGCCGGCGGTGGAAGTCTTGGAACGGTATGCGGGCATTGTGGGGTCGTGGAATCTAAATCGCAGAAAGGATGCGGGGCCACGGGAATAGGGACCCCTCGCGCGCCCGTGCGAACAACCTCTTGAGCTGCGCCCTGGGCAGAACCCGTGATTATCCCACACCGCCGGCTGCGCGTAGCCGGCGGGGCCGGTGTCGCGCGCAGCCGCATGCAGGGAGTCAGCCGCCGATATTCAGCAGCGCCAGCACGCCCAGCACCAGGAAGATGCAGGCGGCAATCTTGTGCACCAGGCCGATCGGCATCTTGTTGGCGAACTTGTCGCCGAGCAGCACGGCCGGCGCATTGGCCAGCATCATGCCGAACGTGGTGCCGGCCACCACGGACAGCACCGCGCCGTTGAAACGGGCCGCCAGCGCGATCGTGGCGATCTGGGTCTTGTCGCCCATCTCGGCAAAGAAGAACGCGACGATGGTGGCGAGCAGGATGCCGAGCGTGCCTTTCACCGGCTTGGCGTTTTCTTCGTCGTCGAACTTGTCAGGGATCAGCATCCAGCCGGCCATGGCGATGAAGCCCAGGCCCAAAATCCAGCGCAGCAGCGTTTCGCCGAGCACGTGGGTGATCCAGCCGCCCAGCGCCCCGGCAAAGCCGTGGTTGACCAGCGTGGCGATCAGGATGCCAAGGATGATGGGGAGCGGCTTGCGGTAGCGCGCGGCCAGGACGAGCGAGAGCAACTGCGTCTTGTCGCCCATTTCAGCGAGCGCGACGATGCCTGTGGAGACGAGGAAGGCTTCCATGTTGTTATGTGAGTAACCGGGCCGCAATGCATCGCGAGATGCCAATGACACACACCTTTCCCGGCCCGGCCAGAAAGGTGAGGTCATCGGTCTCGCCAGGCTTTGGATCGGGCTGGGCCATCCATACGGATACGGCCAGCCAGTCCGGAGCTGCGCACGCCATAACCGCAAGCGGTCAAGTCTGTTGACGTACGCCCCTGTCTTCCGGGTGCCGCATTGCGCGGCGCGGTGAGATCAGGGCGGCTACTCCCCAATGGAAGCCGCGATTATAGCGGCGACGGCGGTGAGCGTCCACCGCCGGAAAAATGTGCCCTGTCAGGCGGGAACCGGCGACTGCTCGCTGGTGCGGCGGCCGCGGAAATCGGTCCAGCACAGGGCCTTGAAGTCGTACAGCTTGCAGCGGCGCGCGGTCCGGAAGTACCAGCGCCACGAGAAGTTCTCGATGATGATACGGCCCGGCAGCGCATGTTCGAGCAACGCCTGGGCGCGCTTCAGGCGGTACAGCGGCACGCTCATGTCCACGTGGTGCGCGGTGTGTTCCATGATGTGGTGCAGCGCCGCACCGATGCCGTGGCGGAAACGCAGGTGCACGGTGGTCGAGACAAAGGGCTGGGCCTTGGCCCACATGGCCTTGGTGTCGTACCACGCCACGCTGGTGTGGGTGTGGTGCACGTACAGCACGAAGCCGACTGTCAGGTTCCAGACCAGGAAAGGCAGGACGAAACCAGCGCCGACCATCATCCAGGCTGATTGATCCGTGGCCAGTGCGGCCCACACCAGCGCGCCGATCCACGCGGCGCCGAAGACGGCCACGAGCGTGCAGTCGGCCATGAAAATCGGCCGGCGCGTTGCCATCTGGCGCTTGCTCGGGAAGAACAGCTTGAACCACCAGATCTCGATCAGGTAATACAGCCCGGCGCCGAAGCCGTTGCGGTAGATGCGCTCCATCATGCGGCGCCAGCGCGGCAGCGCCTGAAATTCCTCAAGCGAATACGGCGCCCAGACGAAGTCGAAGCCCTTCAGGTTGGTGTAGCCGTGGTGCACGACGTTGTGGCCGACTTCCCACAGGCTGTAAGGCGTGAGCGACGGCAGGAAGGTCAGCCGGCCCAGCCACTTGTTCAGGCCGCGGCGCGGCGTCAGGCTCTGGTGGCAGGCGTCATGGCCGATGATGAACAGCCGCGCGATGATCAGCCCGGCCAGTACGCCCAGGCCCAGCTTGGCGGCCCAGTGCGGCGCCAGCACGATGCCGGCCAGCGTGGCAGCGAACAGCAGGTAATCAAAGGCAAACAGCATCAGCGCGCGCGGCGTGCTGCGCTGGCCCAGCGGAATCAGCCAGCCGCGAATGATCTTGCGCGACGGCAGCGGTTGGTCCGGAGCAATCGGATCGGGAAACGGCCGGTCTTTGGCGGCCGGTGCTTCAAACGTTACCTCGGGATGCGTGGCAGCGGTGGGGGTCATGTAAACCTTCAGGTTGCAGGCGTTGCTGAAGGCCTGGTATGGCCGGCAACGGAACCATAAAGGTTAGAGGGGTTCGCCGGTCCGAGTCTTGATCACCGTCAATTCGTGCCGGAGCGGTCCCGGGTAATGGCGACCTTCGGCCGCGTCATGTGGCCGAAGGTCGGTCAGTCATCACATGACCGGCGTCTGTACTGCCTCGCCCATCACATAGACGCTGTCGATCACACGGTCGTCGCCGAGCATGGCGAAGGCGAACAGCTGCTCTTCCAGCGTCTCGGAACGGCCGCTGCGGCGCGCGATCAGCGGCGTCGCCTGCGGATCCAGCACGATGAAGTCGGCTTCGCAGCCCTCGCTGAAGCTGCCGATGCGGTCGGACCAGCCGAGCGCCTCGGCCGCGGCGCGCGTGGCCAGGTAGAACATGCGCAGCGCCGTCAGATGGTAGCCGCCCATGCGCGCGACCTTGTGCGCGGCGTTCATGGTGCGGAACATCGAGAACGAGGTGCCGCCGCCCACGTCGGTGGCCAGCGTCACGTTCAGGCGGTTGGCGTCGGACTGGTGGAAGTCGTAGAAGCCGCTGCCGAGGAACAGGTTCGATGTCGGGCAGTGCGCGACCGCGGCGCCGCTGTCGGCCAGGCGCCGGCGGTCATCCTGGTCCAGGTAGATCGCGTGGCCGTAGAACGCGCCCGGGCGCAGCAGGCCATAGCGGTCGTACACGTCCAGGTAGCTGCGCGCGTCGGGGAACAGCTCGGCCACCCATTTCACCTCGTCGCGGTTCTCGGCCACGTGCGTCTGGATGAACGCGTCAGGGTAGGCCTTGGCCAGTTCGCCGCAGGCCGCAAGTTGCGCTTCGGTCGACGTCGGCGCGAAACGCGGCGTGATGGCGTAGGCCAGGCGGCCCTTGTTATGCCAGCGCGACATCAGGTCGGCCGAATCGCGCGCGCCGGTCTCGGCGGTGTCGCGCAGGAAATCGGGGCAGTTGCGGTCCATCATCACCTTGCCGGTGATCATGCGCAGGTTGCGCTGCTCGCTCTCGGCAAACAGCGCCTCGGCCGAAGCCTTGTGCACCGTGCTCCAGACCACGGCGCTGGTGGTGCCGTTGCGCAGCAGCTCGTCCGTGAAGAAGCCGGCCACCGCGCGCGCGTATTCGGGCTCGGCAAAGCGGCGTTCCTCGGGGAAGGTGTAGGTGTCGAGCCAGTGCAGCAGCCCGGGCGACGGCGACGCGATGATGTCGGTCTGCGGGTAGTGCACGTGCGTGTCGATAAAGCCCGGCACGATCAGCTTGCCGCGGTGGTCCACGACCTCTGCACCCGCCGGGATGCGCGAGGCCAATGCCTTGTAGTCGCCGGCTGCGACGATGCGGCCGACGGTGACGATCAGCAGACCATCTTCCCAATACTGATAGGCGTCCTCGTGGAATTGCGGGTCGTGCAGGAAATGCAGCACGCGGCCGCGGATCGCGCGGGTAATGGACGGGGTCGGGGGAGTGGTCGTCATGGTCTGTCTCTCGGGACCGGCCTGCGCACGCGCAGGACCGGGCTATTGCTATGCGCCGCGCTCAGGCCGCTGGGACCGTGGCGGGCGGGGACGTCGGCGTGGCCGACCAGAAGTGGTCGACCTCCGCCAGGAACTCGGCCTTCTGCATCGGAGGCAGGAAGGCCGCTTCAAAACTATTGCGCGCGAGCTGGTGCGCATCGGCCGCATCGAGCGGCAGCGCTTCGAACGTGGCTTCCCAGTTGGCGTTCATGTAGCCGCCGAAGTAGGCCGGATCGTCCGAATGCAGCGTGACCATGACGCCGGCATCGAGCATGCGCTTGAGCGGATGCTCGCGCAGGTCCGGATGCACCTTCAGCTTCTGGTTCGACAGCGGGCACACCGTCAGCGCCACGCGCTCGCGCGCCAGGCGCTCGATCAGCGCGGCATCGTCGATCGAACGCACGCCGTGGTCGATGCGCTCCACCTTGAGGATGTCCAGCGCGTCGATGACATATTGCGCGGGGCCTTCCTCGCCGGCGTGGGCCACCAGTCGCAGGCCGAGTTCACGGGCACGCGCGAACACGCGCGCGAACTTCCCGGGCGGGTTGCCCTGCTCCGACGAATCGAGCCCGACGCCGACAAAGCGGTCGCGGTAGGGCATCGCGGCTTCCAGCGTCGCGAACGCGTCTTCCTCGGACAGGTGCCGCAGGAAGCAGAGAATCAGGCTGCTCGAGAAATCGTATTCGGTACGCGCCTGGGCCAGTGCGTCGGCGATGCCGTCGATCACGGTGCCGATCGGCACGCCGCGCGCGGTGTGGGTCTGCGGATCGAAGAAAATCTCGGCGTGGCGGACATTGTCGGCGACGGCGCGCTTGACGTAGTCCATCGTCATGTCGAAGAAATCTTCTTCCGTCAGCAGCACGCTGGCGCCGGCGTAGTAGATATCCAGGAACGATTGCAGGTCGGTGAACGCGTACGCCGCGCGCAGGGCCTCGACGGTCGGGTAGGGCAGGCTCACCTGGTTGCGCTGGGCCAGCCGGAAGATCAGCTCGGGTTCGAGCGTGCCTTCGATATGCACGTGCAGTTCAGCCTTGGGAGTACGGCGGATCTTGTCCGCCAGCGCGGCATCGATGGTCATGTGGGGCCTCGGTCTTATGGTTACGGATGCACCGTCTCCCCGTGGCTCGCATGCAGCGCGGCGAGACGCTGGTCGCGGACCTGCAGCAACTGGGCGACGATGGCTACCGCAATCATAGCCGGTGCCTTGTCGGTGATCCCCGATACGCCCATCGGGCATGTCATTTCGGGGAAGCGGGCCGGGTCGACACCGTAGTCCGCAAGCCGGTGCTCGAAGCGCGCGCGCTTGGTCTTGGAGCCGATCAGCCCGAAATACGCAAAGTCCGTGCGCCGGAAGATTTCCTCGCACAGGGTCTGGTCCAGCGCGTGGCTGTGCGTCATGACCAGGAAGTAGCTGCCCGCGGGCGCCTGCGCCACTACGGCTTCCGGCGTGTCGCTGGCCTCGGCCTCGACGTTGTCGGGCAGGCCGGCCGGGAACAGCGTGTCGCGCTCATCGACCCAGTGCACGCGGCACGGCAGGTTGGCCAGCACCTTGACCAGCGCATGGCCGACGTGGCCGGCGCCGAACAGGACGACGTGCATCTCGTCGGGGACCAGCGTGTCGGTCCAGGTGCCGTCGGCTTCGAGCGTGACCGACGGCACCGCCGCGCGGCATTCGGTGGCGGTTACGACACCCGATGCCGGAACCGTGCGTTGCAGTGATTTGCCCGCGGCGAAAGCGGCTTCAACCGCGTCCAGCCAGCGCAAGTCGTCCTTGCCGAGCACTTCGAAGCCCAGCTGCACCACGCCGCCGCAGCACTGGCCCAGCGCGGGCCCCAACGGAATGCGTTCGATGCGGCGCTGTTCCTTGCCATCGGCCAGCATGGCACGCGCGATATCCATGCCGCGCCATTCCAGGTGCCCGCCGCCGATGGTGCCGACCAGGTCGTTGGCGCTGACCAGCATGCGGATGCCCGGCTCGCGCGGCGCGGAGCCCTTGACTTCGACGATGGTGACCATCGCCACCGGCACGCCGGTGCGCACCATGCGCGCGGCGTCGGCGAAGCGGAAGGGTTTGAGCGGTGCGTCCTGCATGTCGGGGCCTTGGTGGTGACTGCCGGCTGGCGCCGGTCTCGTGGTCAATGCTGTGGTCGATGGTTTGCGTGCCAGCGGAGTGGCGCGCGCCTGCGCGGGCGGCCGGCCCCTTGCCCGCCCGAAAGCAGGCAAGGGGGGAAAGTCCGGCGGGCCCGGCAGGCGCGCGCGTCAGGCCGGCTGTGCAGCGCTTTCGCGCATGGCGTACACCGCATCTACGGCGTCCAGGATGGCTTCGCTGGTGGCCGGCGCGCGCAGCGGCGGGTTGACTTCATAGTCACCCAGGGCGGCGATCGCATCGCGGATCGCGAAGAACACCGAGAACGGCAGCAGCAGCGGCGGCTCGCCCACAGCCTTGGAGCGATGAATGCTGTCTTCCACGTTGCGGTTCTGGAACAGGCGCACGTTGAAATCTTCGGGGCAGTCGTTGATCGTCGGGATCTTGTAGGTGGACGGGGCGTGCGTCATCAGCTTGCCATCCTTGTTCCACCACAGTTCCTCGGTCGTCAGCCAGCCCATGCCCTGGATAAAGGCGCCTTCCACCTGGCCGATGTCGATGGCCGGGTTCAGCGATTGGCCCGCATCGTGCAGCGCGTCGGCGCGCAGCAGCTTCCATTCGCCGGTCAGCGTGTCCACCAGCACCTCGGAGCACGCCGCGCCGTAGGCGAAGTAATAGAACGGCCGGCCATTCAGCTTCTTCTGGTCCCAATGCAGCTTGGGCGTGGTGTAGAAACCGTCCGACCACAGCTGCACGCGCGCCACGTAGGCTTCGCGGGCCAGGTCGCCGAATGGCAGGCGCAGCTCGCCGGCCACGATCAGGTCATCGTTGAAGCGCACGCTCTCCGGCGTTACGCCAGCCTTGCGTGCGGCGAACTCGGCCAGGCGTTCGCGGATCTGGCGCGCGGCGTCCTGCGCGGCCTTGCCGTTCAGGTCGGCGCCGGTCGATGCCGCGGTGGCCGAGGTATTGGCCACCTTGCTGGTGTCGGTCGCGGTCACGCGCACGCGCTCCAGGCGGATGCCCAGTTCATGCGCCACCACCATTGCCACCTTGGTGTTCAGGCCCTGGCCCATTTCGGTGCCGCCATGGTTCACCAGCACCGAGCCGTCGTTGTACACGTGCACGAGCGCGCCGGCCTGGTTGTAGTGCGCCACGTTGAACGAGATGCCGAACTTCACCGGCGTGATCGCGATGCCCTTCTTCAGGACCGGGCTGGTGGCGTTGAACGCTCGCGTCGCTTCGCGGCGCGCACGGTATTCGCTCGTGACCATCAGTTCGTCGATCAGTTCATGGATGACGTTGTCCTCCACGGTCTGGCCGTACGGCGTGACATTGCGTTCGGTCTTGCCGTAGAAGTTGGCGCGGCGCACGTCCAGCGAATCCTTGCCGACATTGCGCGCCACGTTGTCGAGGATGTACTCGATCGCGAACGCGCCCTGCGGGCCGCCGAAACCGCGGAACGCGGTATTGCTCTGCGTGTTGGTCTTGCCGCAGTAGCCGTCGATCTGCACATTCGGCAGCCAGTAGGCGTTGTCGAAGTGGCAGATCGCGCGCGTCATCACAGGGCCCGACAGGTCGGCCGAGAATCCGGCGCGCGACACCATGTCGATCTTCACGCCTTCGATGCGGCCTTCCGTATCGTGGCCGACTTCGTAATCGAACACGAAGTCATGGCGCTTGCCGGTGATCATCATGTCGTCGTCGCGGTCCGGGCGCAGCTTGACCGGGCACAGCAGCTTCCAGGCCGCCAGCGCGGCGCAGCACGCGAACATCGCCGACTGCGATTCCTTGCCGCCGAAGCCGCCGCCCATGCGCCGGCATTCCACCAGCACCTGGTGCGCGTGCCAGCCCAGCATATGGGCCACGGCGTGCTGCATCTCGGTCGGGTGCTGGGTCGAGCACCAGACGTGCATGCCGTCGTTCTCGCGCGGCGCGGCGTAGGCGATCTGGCCTTCGAGGTAGAACTGCTCCTGCCCGCCCAGGCGGATATTGCCCGCATCGCGCTGTGGGGCGGCAGCGATATGGCGCTGCGGCTCGCCGCGCGTCAGGTGCATCGGCGGCAGCACGTAGCTGCCTGCCGCGTGTGCGGCCTCAGGCGACAGCACTGGCGGGAGGTCTTCGTATTCGATCACGCCCAGACGTGCGGCGCGGCGCGCTGCATCGTGCGACGTGGCCACCACCACGAAGATCGGCTGGCCAATGAACTGCACCACGTCGCGCACCAGGATGGGGTCGTCGTGGATGATCGGGCCGCAGTCATTGACGCCCGGAATGTCGTCCACGGTCAGCACATCCACGACGCCCGGCGCCGCGCGGACCTTGTCGAGCGAAATCGACTTGATGCGGGCATGGGCGCGGCTGCTCATGCCGAGCGCCGCGTGCAGCGTGCCGGCCAGCTCGGGAATGTCGTCGGTATAGGTGGCGGTGCCCGCCACGTGCAGGTGCGCCGATTCATGCGGACGCGAGATGCCGACCTGCGGCACGGTCTCGTCGGCCACGCTGGCGTCGAGCAGGAAGGGTTCGGTTTGCTTGTTCATGCCGATCTCTCCTCAGGCCGTGACGGTTGCGATGGCGCCGGCGCCGAGCGCGCGGACATTGACGGCGGATGCGGGCAGTGCATCGGCACGCGTCTCCAGCCAGAAGCGGTACAGCAGGTTGGCGGCACCGCGTGTGCGGTACGAGGCGGTCGAACGCATGTCGGACAGCGGTGTGTAGTCCTGCGACAGGGCCGCCATGCCGGCGCGCACGGTCGCCTCGTTCCACGGCTGGCCCATCAGTGCGGCTTCAGTCGCCGCGCCGCGCTTGGGCGTGGCGGCCATGCCGCCAAACGCGATACGCGCCTGCGTCACCACACCTTGCTCGACCGTAATGCCGAATGCAGCGCACACCGCGGAAATATCCTCGTCAAAGCGTTTGGACAGCTTGTAGGTCCTGAAGTGCTGCGGTCCCTTGACCGGCACGCGCAGCGCGGCGACGAACTCGCCCTCCGCCATGGCCGTCTTCTGGTAGGCCAGGTAGAGGTCTTCGAGCGGCAGCGTGCGGCGCGTCTCGCCGTGTTGCAGTACCACTTCGGCGCCGAGCGCGATCAGCGCCGGCATCGAATCGCCGATCGGCGAGCCGTTGGCGATATTGCCGCCGAGCGTGCCGGCATTGCGGATCGGCAGCGAGGCGAAGCGCTTCCACATCTCCTCGAGTTCCGGGTGCGCGGCGGTCAGCGTGGCGTAGGCCTTCTCCAGCGTCACACCGGCGCCGATCTCGATCATGCCGTTGCGCTCGGTGACGGACTGCAGGTCTTCCACCTGGCCGATATAGAGCAGGTTGCCGAGTTCGCGGAATTGCTTGGTGACCCACAGGCCCACGTCGGTGCTGCCCGCCAGGATGCGGATGCCCGGTTCGGCCGCCTTGATCGCGCCGAACTCCGCCGCGGTGCGCGGGGCGTAGAAGTCCTGCCCCTTGGCGCTGTAGCGGAAAGTTTCGCCGCGCTTGAGGTTGCGCAGCTTATCGGCGATCTGCTTCGGGTCGAGCTTGCTGGCGTGCGGGGCGGGCAGGGCCATCATGCGCTCGCCGGCGTCGATGATCGGGCGGTAGCCGGTGCAGCGGCACAGGTTGCCGGTCAGCGCGTCGCAAATCGTCTGGCGGGCCGGCGCTTCGCCGCCCGGGGTGTGCTGCTGGTACAGCGCCCACAGCGACATGACGAAGCCGGGCGTGCAGAAGCCGCATTGCGAACCGTGGCATTCGACCATGGCTTCCTGCACCGGATGCAGCGTGCCGTCGGCCTGGCGCAGGTCCTCGACGGTGATCAGCGCCTTGCCGTCGAGCGTGGGCAGGAACTGGATGCAGGCGTTGACAGCCTTGAATTCGACATCGCCGCCGTCCTGCAGCTCGCCGATCACGACGGTGCAGGCGCCGCAGTCGCCTTCGGCGCAGCCCTCCTTAGTGCCGGTGCAGCGGACGTCCTCGCGCAGGTACTGCAGTACGGTGCGGGTAACGGGGGCGTCGGATACTTCCCTGACCTGGCCGCGATGGAAAAAGCGGATGGTTTGCGTCTCCATGGTCTTTATCTCGTTCTGTGATGGCGGAAACATAGCATTGGCGCAATTCATGCAATATTCCGCCCAGGTGATATGCCCCATCAGAATGCCCGTCCATCGGCTCGCCGGCCACGCCGATTGACCGATGGCGGGTTGCGTGACATACACTATGCGCCGTTCCCTTACCCCACGCCAGCCTGCCGGCCCAGCCCCGGCACGCCCTCTATCGCCATGCACGGACGCGACCATCTCGACACCTATTTGCTGCGAGTGCTCCACACTCTGCTGACCGAGCAGAGCGTGACCCGCACGGCCGTGCGCCTGGGCCAGTCGCAGCCGGCCATCAGCAATACGCTCAAGCGCCTGCGCGACATCACCGGCGACGCTATTTTGGTGCGGGGCAAAAACGGCATGGTGCCGACCGAGCGCGGGCGCGAACTGCTCGAGCTGGCCGAACAAAGCCTGGCGGCGATGGACCGCATCGCCCGTCCCCCGCAGCAGTTCGATCCGGCCACCACGACGCGCACTTTCCACCTTGGTGCGCCGGATTACCTGGATGCGTTTTTCCTGCCCAATATCGTCGAGCGCATGCGCCGCCTGGCCCCGGGTGCCAAGCTGTTCGTGCATCCGATGACCTCGTCGGGCGACTTCCTCGAAGACCTGGAGCAGGGGCAACTGGACATCGTCATCGGCAACTGGCTGTCGCCCCCGGAACACCTGCATATCTCGCCGCTGTTCGATGACGAGGTGGTCTGCATGCTGGGCGGCCAGCACCCGCTCGCGCGCAAGGGGCTGACGCTGAAGCACTACCTTGAGATGCCTCACCTGGCGCCGGCCCCTTATGCCTCGATGCAGCGCAGCATGATCGACCAGGCGCTCGCCGAACAGGGCTACAAGCGCAATATCCAGGTGACGCTGCCGTATTTCGGGCTGGTGCCGTATGTGCTGATGAAGACCGATATGGTGTTCACCACCGGACGCCAGTTTGCTGCCCACTATGCGCAGTACCTGCCGATCCGGATGGTGCCGGCGCCGGTGACGTTTCCGCGCATGCGCTTCTACCAGCTCTGGCACGAGCGCTGCCATGCCGCGCCGGATGTGATGTGGATGCGCCGGATGATTGCCGAGGTGGCCGCCGACCTGCCGCAATTGCCACGGCTGGAAGCCGAGGCGACCTGAAACGAAAAGGGCAGAGCAGGGCTGCCCTTGAGCCCCCTCGTGCTGTTGACCGGCTTACTTGCTGGCTTGCGTAGCCATGTAGTCCGGGAAAAACAGCTGTTCGCCTTCCACCTTGTAGCCCGCAATGGCCTGCTGGCCTTCCGGTGAAGTGATCCACTCGATCAGCTTCATCGCGTCGGTGTAGTTGGTGCCAGGGTGCCTGGCCGGGTTGACCGCGATGATCCCGTACGGGTTGAACATCTTCGGATCGCCCTGCACGGCGATGGCCAGCCCGGTCTTGGCGCGGTAGGCGCCGTAGGTGGCGCGGTCCGACAGCGTATAGGCCGGCATCTGCGCGGCCATGGTCAGGACCTCGCCCATGCCGAGGCCGGCATTGACGTACCAGGGCTGGCCCTTCGGCTCGATCCCGACTTGCTTCCAGTAGTCCTTCTCCATCACGTCGGTGCCCGAATTGTCGCCGCGCGAGATGAACTTGCTGCCGCTGCCCGCCAGCTTGCGAAAGCCCGCGAGCACATCCTTGCCGCCCTTGATGCCGGCCGGATCGCTGGCCGGCCCCACAACGATGAAGTCGTTGTACATGACGTCGCGGCGGTTGACGCCGTAGCCGGCCGCCATGAACTCGTCTTCCATCTTGCGTGCATGCACGAGCAGCACGTCCACATCGCCCATCTCGCCCATCTTCATGGCCTTGCCCGAGCCCACGGCAATGACCTTGATGTTCACGCCCGTCTTCTGCTCGAACTTTGGCAGCAGGTACTTGAGCAGCCCGGAGTTCTCCGTGCTGGTGGTCGTGGCCAGTTTCAGCTCTCCTGCCTGCGCGGCGGAAAAGGCAACCAGGCAAAGGACGCCGACTACGACGGGAAGCTTCCGGAATGCAGTCCGTGACATATAGGGTTCCTTGAGTTATGTCTATAAAAACATAATTGCCATGCCTTGGCAGGTCATGGAGAATGCACAAAACTACATGAAAAACGGGGCGATTCATTGTGGTCGAGGCACATCCAGGATGTAAATATGAAAGGCGGAACATATGACATTCCGCTTTGAGCTATTTCCGGTGATTGCGGAAGATGACAACCCGCGTGCCAACGCTAAGGTCTTCCAGTTGCTCAAGGCCGTGCGCGAGACTGGTTCGCTGCATCGCGCCGCGCGCGAGATCGGCTTGTCCTATCGCCACGCCTGGGGCGTGATGCGGACGTGGGAGGCCATGTTCGGACGCCCAGTGCTCGACATGGAGCGTGGCCGCGGCGCGTCGTTGACACGTTTCGGCGAACGCCTGCTGCGCGCCGAATTGCGTCTGCGGGAAATCATCGACCCTGCCGTGCAACGCGCCATGGCCGAGTTCGCCGCGGAGCTTGAAGACGCGTCCCAGCCCCAGACCTGCGTGCATTTTTCCGGCAGCCACGATCCCGCCATCGAGGTGCTATCCGCCGCGATCCGGGAGCAGACGGCCGGGCTCCAGATCGACACGGTGTTCTGCGGCAGTGTCGAGGGGCTGATCTGTCTGCAGGAACGGCAATCGGAACTGGCCGGTTTTTATGTGTCGCCCGTGCAGACAGCGGGGTCCGTCGCGCACCTGACCCTGCGCAAGTGGCTGCGGCCCGCCTCGGTGCGCCTGCTGCGCCTGGCGTGGCGTGAGCAGGGCCTGATCGTGGCGCCCGACATGGTTGGCAAAATCCATTCGCTGCGTGACCTGGCCAACACCCGGGCACGCTTCATCAACCGGCAGCGCAGTTCCGGCACGCGCATGCTGTTTGACCAGCTCCTGGTTGCCGACGGGCTCTATCCGGATCAGATCACCGGCTACGACGAGCCCGAATTCAGCAACGAAAAGGTGGCCGAAGCCGTGCATGCCGGGCGCGCGCAGGTCGGCTTCGGGTTGCGCATGAATGCCGAGGCGCTGGGCCTGGGTTTTGTGCCGCTCACGCGCGAGGCGTACTACCTGGCGCTGCGCAAGAACGACCAGACCGCAGGCTGGATGCCGGGCCTGCTGGGTTTGCTGGCCGATCCCGCGTTCGCGCGGCGCATCGAGGCCTTGCCGGGCTACGCCATGGCCGAGCCCGCCGGCATCCTCACGCCGCAGGAAGCGTTGCCGTGGTTCGGCCCCGACGGCAAGGAGGGCGGCTGATCCGCTGGGGGCCGGGCCTGATTGCAGGCGCGGGGTTCGCGCTACACTCCTTGGAGTGCCCTGAGCCATCGTTCCGCCATTGCAAGGAGCCCCATGCTGGAAACCGCCGCGCTGGCCGCAGGCATGTCCTGGGCCAGCGGCTTTCGCCTCTATCTCGCAGTCCTGACCGCCGGCGCGCTGTCGCGGCTGGGCTGGCTGCACCTGCCGCCGGGGTTGCACGCGCTGGAGTCATGGTGGGTGATCGGCGTGGCGGCGGTGCTCGCGCTGGCGGAGTTCATCGCCGACAAGGTCCCCGGCTTTGATTCGGTCTGGGACAGCATCCATACCTTCATCTGTATTCCTGCCGGTGCCATCCTTGCGGCCGCGGCGTTCGGCCAGATGGACCCGCAGTGGATGGTCGCGGCCGGTCTGGTCGGCGGAACCCTTGCCGGCACGGCTCACGTTGCCAAGGCCGGCACGCGTGCGCTGATCAATGTTTCGCCGGAACCGTTTTCGAACTGGGCGGCCTCATTCACCGAGGACATCACGGCAACCGGCAGCCTGCTGCTGGCCTTCTTCCTGCCGGTGCTGTTCCTGGTCCTGCTGGCGGTCTTCCTGGTGATTGCCGTCTGGCTGCTGCCCAAGCTCTGGCGCGGCGTGCGCCGCCTGCATGCTACCTTGCGCAACCGCACGGATCGCTCGCGACCGCCCGCAAGACGAACCTGACCGCTTGTCCGGCCGCGCGCCGCTTGATTGCCCGTCTGGCGGCGCCGTGAAAGAGACTGGAACCACCATTGATGCCAACCGAATCCGCTTCCGTGCCCGACACCGCCGTTTCCGCTTCCGTTGCTCCTGAAGCGCGGCCGGGACATCGATTCTCCCCCTGGCGCCAGGCCTTGCGCATGGCGCGGCGCGACTGGCTGGCCGGCGAGCTGTACCTGCTGTTGTTTGCGCTGGTGCTGGCGGTCGCCGCGCTAACCAGCGTCGGCTTCCTGGCCGACCGCATGCGCCTGGGCCTGGAGCGCGATGCGCGGCAGATGATCGCGGCGGATGTGCTGCTGGTGTCCGACCACCCGTTCGATGCGGCGTTTGCCAACCATGCTGCCGAGACCGGGATGGCGGTGGCACACACGGTAACCTTCCCGAGCATGGCGACGGCACGCCGTGCCGATGCTCCGGCCGGCGCGGAAGCGCCGAGCCAGCTCGCCGCGCTCAAGGCGGTCAGCCCTGCCTATCCGTTGCGCGGCAAGCTGAAGGTGGCGGCCGTGCCCGGCGGTCCGGAGCAGGCCGTCGAAGGCATTCCGGCGCCCGGCACGGTGTGGGTGGACGAGGCGTTGCTGGGCGCGCTGGGGCTGCGCGTGGGCGATGCCCTGCAGCTTGGCAGCCGCACGTTCCGCATCGACCGTATCGTCACGCAGGAACTCGATCGCGGCGCGGGCTTCATGAACTTCGCGCCGCGCGTGCTGATGCCGCTGTCCGATCTCGACAGCACCGGCCTGATCGGCTGGGGCAGCCGCGTGAGCTATCGCATGCTGGTGGCGGGGCCCGACGCGGCTGGCCGTGCCTACCAGCGCTGGGCGGCGGGGGAGATCGACCGCCTCAAGCTGCGCAACACGCGCGTGGAATCGCTCGAATCGGGGCAGCCGCAGATGCGCGCGACGCTGGACCGCGCCGAGCGCTTCCTGTCGCTGGTCGCGGTGCTGTCGTCGATGATCGCCGCGGTGGCGATCGCGATGTCGGCGCGGCGTTATATGCAGCGGCATACCGACGCGTGCGCGGTCTACAAGTGCATGGGGCTGTCGCGCCGGCAGATCCTGGCGGCCTTCGGCCTGGAGTTCCTGTTGCTTGGCGCGGCCGGGGCCGCGGTGGGCGTGGTGCTGGGCTATCTGGCCCACTACGGGTTGCTGATGTCGCTGGGGGGGCTGCTGCAGGTCTCGCTGCCGCAGCCGTCGTTGTTGCCGGCGATCGTGGGCGTGCTGGCCGGGCTCGTGCTGCTGGCGGGCTTTGCGCTGCCACCGTTGCTCGCGCTGACGCGCATCGCGCCGTTGCGCGTGCTGCGCCGTGATATCGGGCCGCCGCCCGTATCGGCGTGGGCGGCTTATGCGCTGGGGCTTGGCGCATTCGTCGCGTTGTTGCTGGTGGCGGCGCGCGATCTGCGGCTCGGGCTGACCACTGCTGGCGGGTTTGCCGCGGCCGGTGCCGTGTTCGCGCTGCTGGCGCTCGGGCTGCTGATGCTGCTGTCGCGCGCGCTGCGCGGCCGGCTGTCGGGCCGGACCGCCGTGGGCTGGCGCTTCGCGCTGGCGGTGCTGGAGCGGCGCCGCGCCGTGACCGTGCTGCAGACCGTGGCGCTTGCGGTGGGCCTGATGGCGCTGCTGCTGCTCGGCATGACGCGCAACGACCTGGTTGATTCGTGGCGCAACGCGACACCCGCCGACGCGCCCAACCGCTTCATCATCAACATCCAGCCGGACCAGCGCGAGCCGCTGCGCGACATGCTGGCCAAGGCCGGCATCCATGACCTGCTGTATCCCATGGTGCGCGGACGCCTGACGCAAATCGGCGAACGCCCGATCCGTGCGGACAGCTACGCCGAAGGCCGCGCGCGCAACCTGGTGGAGCGGGAATTCAACCTGTCCTATACCGACGCGTTGCCGGAGGGCAACCAGGTGGTCGCCGGCCGCTGGCTCAACGGGTCCGGCGCGGGAGCATCGGTCGAGGAGGGCATCGCCAAGACGCTCGGCATCCGGCTCGGCGATACCCTGCACTTCGATGTCGCCGGCCAGACCGTGCAGGCACCCGTGACCTCGCTGCGCAAGCTCGACTGGGGATCGATGCGGGTCAATTTCTTCGTGATCCTGCCGCCGGCCGCCATGCACGGGCTGCCCGAGACCTATATCACCGCCTTCCACTTGCCGCCCGCGAGCGCGGCGCTTGGCAACCGGCTGGTCGCGGCGTTTCCCAACATCACCATGGTCAACACCGACCTGATCCTGCGGCAGATCCAGGCGGTGCTGGACCAGGTCATTGCCGCCGTGGAATTCCTCTTTGTCTTCACGCTGGCGGCGGGCATCACGGTGCTGTACGCGGCACTGTCAGGCGCGCGCGACGAACGCATGCGCGATGCCGGCCTGCTCAAGGCACTGGGCGCTTCGGCCGCGCAGGTCAGGCAAACGCAGTATGCGGAATTCCTGGTGGTCGGCGGGTTGGCCGGCCTGCTGGCCAGCCTCGGTGCGATCGCGGTCGGCTGGGGGCTGTCCCAGTATGTCTTCGATTTCCCTTATCGCTTCAATCCGTGGATCGTGCCGACCGGCGTAGTTTCTGGCATGCTGTGCGCTTTTGCGGGCGGTTGGCTGGGCCTTCGCGATGTGCTGCGCCAGCCGGCGCTGGCGACATTGCGTGATGCATGATGCCCCGGCTTTCCGTCTCAGTTTGCGAGTACCTGAATGAGCACCGAACCCGAATCCACCGGCAAGGCCGGCACCGAAGTCACGGCCTTCGACCTGGTCGGCGGCGAAGCGCGCGTGCGCGAGCTGGTGGACCGCTTCTACGACCTGATGGACCTGGAGCCCGAGTTCGCCGGCCTGCGCGCGATCCATCCGCCTTCGCTCGACGGATCGCGCGACAAGCTGTTCTGGTTCCTGTGCGGCTGGCTGGGCGGCCCCAATCATTTCATCGAGCGCTTCGGCCATCCGCGCCTGCGCGCGCGCCATATGCCGTTCGAGATCGGCGTCAGCGAGCGCGACCAGTGGATGCGCTGCATGGCGCTGGCGATGCAGGACATCGGTTTGTCCGAAGATTTGCAGCTGCGCCTGATGCAGGCCTTCTTTCAGACCGCCGACTGGATGCGCAACGTCGCCCGCTGAAGCGGCCCGGATCGCCCGAGAGTCTTTTCAAAAAGGGGTAGGACGATGCAAGACAAGTTGCCCGAAGCCGCTCACGAACTGCTGGAGTTCTGGTTCGGTCATCACGGCTCGCCGGTCTGGAACACCGAGCGGCGCGAATGGTTCACCAAGTCCGCCGCGTTCGACGAGGTGATCCGCTCGCGTTTCCTGACCTTGTGGGAGACGGCGCACTCCGGCGACCCTGACGACGGAGAGGACTGGTGCGCCACGCATGAAGGCGCCTGCGCGCGCGTGGTGCTGCTGGACCAGTTCCCGCGCAACCTGTTCCGCAACGACCCGCGCAGCTTTGCGACCGACGCCCAGGCACTGGCGCTGGCGCGGCGCATCGTTGAGGGCGGGATGGACCGCGAGTTGCCGACCGGCTTTCACCGCATGTTCTGCTACCTGCCGTTCGAGCACTCTGAGTCGCTGCAGGACCAGAACGAAAGCGTCAGGCTGACAACGCAGTTGCGCGAAGAAACCGCCGGAAAGGTGGACGTGGTGGAGTGGGCGGAAAAGCACCGCGTGGTCATCGCGCGCTTCGGCCGTTTCCCGCACCGGAATGCCATCCTGGGCCGGCAGAGCACGCCGGAGGAACTGGCCTTCCTGAAGGAGCCGGGCTCGTCGTTCTGAGCGTTGAGCTTGCCCGGCCCCAAAGGACCCTGCATCAGATCTCGTCGCGGCGTTCCTGCCACTTGTCGACGATCTCGCGCGGGGCGTTGTCCAGCTTGCCGAGCAGCGCGGCCGGCGTGTCGGCTACATGCAGCAGGTCGGCATGCACCTGCTTGAGGAATCCTTCCTGCACCGCGTGCGACAGGAAGCCCAGCATGCCGTCATAGAAGCCCGCCACGTTAAGCAGCCCGACCGGCTTGGCATGGTAGCCGAGCTGCAGCCACGTGAAGGTCTCGAACAGCTCCTCGAACGTGCCCACGCCGCCGGGCATGGCGATAAAGGCCTCGGCGCGGTCGGCCATCATCTGCTTGCGTTCGTGCATATTGCGCACCACGTGCAGTTCGGTCAGTCCGCGGTGGCCCACCTCCTTTTGCATCAGCGCATCGGGGATGATGCCGATCGCGGTGCCGCCGTGCTCGAGCACGGCATCGGCAACGATGCCCATCAGGCCGACCTTGCCACCGCCATAGACCAGCGACATGCCGTTTTCCACCAGTGCCTTGCCGAGCGCTCGGGCGGTCTGGGCATACTCGGGGCGGTTGCCGGGGCTGGAACCGCAATACACGCAAACGGATTTCACGTCTTGTCCTTGTCTGACTGGTTTTCCTGGGGTGCGCCGGACGCGGCGTATTCGCGCGCGCGCTGCTCGAACGCCTCGCGCGCGCGGCCGCGCAAGTACGGCGCCAGGATCGAAAAAATGTGATAGCTGGAGCCGTGCAGGTAGCCGCGGATCTGCGCCGGGTCGTTGTACTGGCGCGGATGCTGCACGAACTGGAACGACAGCCAGTAAGTGGCGAGCACGACCATGTTGGTACAGATCGCCTCGACCTGCTCCGCGGTCGCTTCCATCTCGCCATCTTCGATGAACTGGGTGCAGATCTCCAGCGCAAAGCGTTTCTTCTGCCCGACGATGCGCTTGAAGTTGGTCTCGAGCATGCGGTTGCGCGCGAGCAGGTCGTTGATGTCCCGGTACAGGAAGCGGTAGTTCCACAGGAACTCCGACATGTACTGCAGGTAGCCCCAGCTCTCGTCCAGCGTGGCCTTGTGGTCCTCGGGCAGCTTCAGGCGACGTTCCATCTCCTGCTCGAAGCGCACGAAGATGGAATTGATGATGTCGTCCTTGTTGCGGAAGTGGTAGTAGAGATTGCCGGGGCTGATCTCCAGGGCGTCCGCAATGGTGGTGGTAGTGACGTTGGGTTCGCCGACTTCGTTGAACAGGCGCAGCGAGACGTCGAGGATGCGGTCCCTGGTGCGGCGGGGACCGGTTTGCGGTTTGGGTTCCATGGGCGTCCGGGCGATCGGTGAATCGGGGCAGGGTAGCGATTATAAGCAATCGGCCCGGCCTGCCTTTCGTACTTTCGCCCTTGCGGCATACCGGCGGCGGCTCAGCCTGCCAGCTGTCGCAACCAGTGCACGAGGTGCGGCCCGGCAATCGCGATCCACGTGCCGCCGCAGAGGATCAGTGCCAGCATGACCGCGGCGCTGCCGAAATCCTTGGCGCGCTTGGACAGGCTGTGCCGCTCCAGCGAGATGCGGTCGATCGCTGCCTCGACGCTCGAGTTCAGCAGCTCAACCATCAGCACCACCAGCAGCGTGCCGAGCAGCATGATGCGCTCGACCGTGCCGACCGGCAGCACGAAAGCGCACGGCGCCAGGATCGCCACCAGCGTCAGCTCCTGGCGGAACGCGCTTTCCTCGAGTACGGCGTAGCGCAGACCGGAAAAGGAATTGATCGCGGCATGCCAGGCACGGGCCAGGCCGCGATTGCCCTTGTGCGGGTTCTGCTCGATCGAATAATCGTTACTTGGCGGGCGAGCTGCCTGCCCCCGCAGCGACGGGTCGGACGGCAGCGGCTGAGGTGGTTTCGGCATGGGTCTGTGGGGCGGGTTGGACAGGCACGTCGTCCGCGCTGCCGGTACTGCCGCCGGCCGAAAGCGGACGCAGGTGCGCCAGGAACTGCTCGGACGCGGCTCGCCACGAGAACCGCTCGGCATGGGCGCGGGCGGTCGCGCGGTCGATGCGCAGCGCTTCCAGGCAGGCTTCACGCAGGTCTTCGTGCATCACGCCGGCCGGGCTGTCGCCGAGCACATCGATCGGGCCGGTCACGGGATAGGCCGCTACCGGCAGGCCGCTGGCCAGCGCTTCCAGCAGCACCAGTCCGAAGGTATCGGTGCGGCTCGGAAACACGAAGACGTCAGCCGAAGCATACACCCGGGCCAGTTCTGGCTGGCTCAGGACGCCGAGGTAGTTGGCACCCGGATAACGCGCGCGCAGCGAGCCCAGCGCGGGGCCGTCGCCCACCACCCATTTGGAGCCCGGCAGGTCCAGCGCCAGGAAGGCCTCCACGTTCTTTTCCACGGCCACGCGGCCGACATAGAGGAAGATCGGATGCGCGGTGTTGAGCACGTTGACGCGTTGCGCCTTGAACACGTCGAGGTCCACGCCGCGGGTCCACAGCACGCAGTGTCCGATGCCGTAGCGCCGCAGGTCGTCCAGCACCACGGGCGTCGGCGCCATCACGGCTTGCGCGGGGCCGTGGAACCAGCGCAGGAAGCGGTAGGTCCACGACAGCGGAATGCCGAAACGGGCCTGCACGTACTCAGGGAAGCGCGTGTGGTAGGCCGTCGTGTACGGCATTTCGCGGCGCAGCGCGTAGCGGCGCGCGGCCATGCCCAGCGGACCTTCGGTGGCGATATGCAGAGCGTCCGGCGCAAAGTCGCGGATGCGCTGCGCCACGCGCGCCGACGGCAGCAGCGACAGGCGGATCTCGGGATAAGTCGGGCACGGCACGGTGCGGAATTCCAGCGGCGTGATCATGTCCACCGTGTGGCCCATGGCCTCCAGCTCGCGGCGGGTCGACTTGAGCGTGCGCACCACGCCATTGACCTGCGGTTCCCAGGCATCGGTGACGATCAGGATCTTCATGCGGACTCCTCGGCGATGTGGCCGCGTTCTTGAAAAATCGGGGGATCGGGCCAGCGGTTCAGCCCGTGATGGCGGCCGCGCGACGGCGCTTGCGCGGCATGGCTTGCGGCGCGTCGAGCAGCGTGGTCCAGTAGACGATCTTGAGCTCGCCTTCCATGGTTTCGACCAGCGCCGACAGGCTTTCGACCCAGTCGCCGTCGTTGCAGTAGAGCTGGCCGTTCACGTCGCGGATCTCGGCCTTGTGGATATGGCCGCAGACCACGCCGTCGCAGCCGCGCCGGCGCGCTTCGTCGACCATCGCGTGTTCGAACGAGCTGATGTAGTTCACCGCGTTCTTGACCTGGTGCTTCAGGTACTGCGACAGCGACCAGTACGGGAAGCCGAGCCGTGCGCGGATGCGGTTGAAGTGTCGGTTCATCGCCAGAATCACCGTGTACAGCGAATCGCCAAGGTACGCGAGCCAGCGCGCGTGGTGCACCACGCCGTCGAACAGGTCGCCGTGCACGACCCACAGGCGTTTGCCGGTAGCCGTCACGTGGACGGCTTCTTCGCGCACCGTGATGTCGCCGAACGCCAGGCCGTCGAACTGCCGGGCGACTTCGTCGTGATTGCCGGGGACGTAGATGACCTCCGTGCCCTTGCGCGCCTTGCGCAGCAGCTTCTGCACCACGTCGTTGTGGCTCTGCGGCCAGTACCAGCCGCGCCGCAGCTGCCACCCGTCGATGATGTCGCCGACCAGGTAGAGCCGTTCGGATTCGTTGTGTTTGAGGAAATCGAGCAGGTAGTCGGCCTGGCAGCCGGCGGTGCCCAGGTGGATGTCGGACAGCCAGATCGCGCGGTACTGCTGGATCGGGTGCGGCTCGGGTGGGAAATGCTGGCTGGCATCGGACGGCGGTGCCAGCGCCGGCAGGGCGGGGGGCTCGGCCGGCGGCGGCACGAAGGCCGCGAGCGCGGCGATGCGCGACAGGACCTGCGAGAGTTCGGGATCAGGACTGCCACGCAGCCTGTGCGAGACTCCCGACAGAATTCCGAGTGCAGACCGGATTGCTTGAACCATGGCGGCCCCGATGACGGCGATGGCTGCATTCAGCCAGTACGCCGTGACGGAGCGGTGACGGAAACATGAATGACATATGAAACGTTGCCGCCATCCGACAGCACCGCCCGGGGATATCAGGGCGCTGCCGTGCGCAGCGAGGCCAGGGCGTCGAGCACCGCCGCGATGGCGCGCGGATCGCGCAGCAGCGATACATGGCCGATGCCCGTCAGCGTCTTGTGCTGCGCGCCGTCCAGCCAGCTGGTGCAAGGCGGGCCGGCGATGGAATCGTGCCAGCTGAAGATCGACACCAGGCGCGTGCGCAAGCCCGGTGCATCGGCTTCGGTCCGGGCCAGCCCCGTCAGCCAGGGGCTGCCGCAGCGCATCTGCCAACTGTTGCGGCCGGCGCCGAAGCGGGCCAGAGCGCAGCCGTGGTGCGGGGTGCCAAGCGTGACGACCCCGGCGCAGAGCTTCTCCCCGGAGCGCGCCAGTGCCGCCCGCGCGACCAGCCCGCCCATGCTGTGGCATACCAGCAGCGGGGGCTGGCCTGTACGCGCATTGACCTGGCCGATATGCCGGCGCAGGGCGTCGGCATAGTCGTCGAGATCGCCCAGAACGGGTTCGAGATCGATGGCTTCGCAGGGATAGCCGGATGCCGCCAGCGCGGGTTGCAGGTCCATCCAGACAGCATGATTGCAGGCGTAGCCATGCACCAGCAGCACAGTGGGCGTCGGGCGGCTGGCGAACGTTTCCGCGGGCTGCGCGTATCGGCGGTGAGAGCAGAACGGCTGCAGCCAGTTGAACATGCGGAAGACCGCAATGAACTCATTGGCGAAGCACCGGATGGCCTCGGCGGGCCGCAGCGGCAGCCTGCCGCTGGCAAGCCCGGTCGGCGCGGGAGGAGGGCGCAGGTGGCGCGCCACGCCGGTACCGCGCAGCGTCATGGCAAAGGCCAGTCCGATGCCCCCGGCAAGTCCGGCCAGCATGGCCGCGATGCCGGCAAACAGTGCCGCCGGCCAGCTCCAGCCGGCGTATTGCGTCAGTAGCCAGCCGATTCCGGCCGCAGTGGCCGCCTGCAGCGTTACCGCCACGCGGCGCGCGCTGGCGGCGCTCAGGGTCATGGGCGCGGTGGCCGCAGGTCGGTCACGCGCGTGCGCGCCAGGCGGTCGTGCAGGAACTGGCGGCGCGGATCGAGCAAGGCCAGCAGGATCCATACGAAGAGCCCGCCGCAGAGCACGCCGACGAACGGGCCTTTCACCAGGCCTAACCAATGCCCGAGCGCTGCCGAAGGCGGCAGCCACAGCCACGCCAGGACATAGCGCAGCGCGGCCTGCGGCCATCGCGGCGGCTCGCCTTGGGCGGTCTCAATCCGCATGCGCCAGGTCTGCATGGCCAGCGTCTGGCCGCTGCGCTGCCAGAACCAGGTGAAATAGAGCCCCATGACCACAAAGCTCCATCCCTGGATGGCATAGGGGCTGTCGAGGCCAAGCTGCTGCAGCGTCGGGCGGACCAGCAGGAATAACGCCGTCGAGGCGCTCAGCACGCCGAACAGGAGTACCCCCTCGTACAGCATGCAGGCGATGCGTCGACGTAGCGGTGGGGCGGACGGTTGCGAGGAGACGGCGGGCGACGGAGCGAGGGTGGCGGCAGGCATGGCACGGAATCGGATGACCTTGGACAAGCGTTCCGGCGTGACCGGGCCTGGCCCGGGCATGGGCGGAATCCGGCGATTATGCCAAATGGCTGTCCGTGGGGCGCTTTACTGCCGGATTGTGCTGTCGGCCTGGGTGGTGGCAGCGGCTTCGGACCCGCCTTCCGGTGCGGACGCGGGGGCTGCCGGAGCTGCCGGCGCGTTTGCCGGCGGCGTTGCAGCCGCCGGGGCGGCCGATGCGTCGGCGATGCCGGCCCTGGCCGTTGCCGCCGAGGCCGGCTTTGCAGTCCCTGCGGCAGCCTTCTTGTCCTGGCGAATCTGATGGCTGGTGTCACTGGGCAGGCGTTTGCCGCTGGGCAGCGCACTGACCGCGCCGGGCCGGCGCGGCACGCGCTCGGCGGCCGCCAGCTTCTTCTTCTGCTCTTCGGGCAACTGCTGGTACTTGTCCCAGGCCTCGGCTTTTTTCTCTGCCGGCAAGGCGCGCGTGATCTGGTAGTTCTCGCGCGCCAGGCGGCGCTGCTGCGGCGTCATCTTGACCCACTCGGCCATCCGCGTCTGCAGCCGGGCCTGTTCATCCGGCGAAAATTTCGGGTAGCGTTCGGCAATACGCAGCCACTTGCGCCGGTTGAGTTCGGGCAGTGTGTCCCACAGCGGCTGCAGCGGCCCCAGGATGCGCTGCTGGACCGGCGTCAGTTCCGACCAGGCCGGGCGTGCATTGACAGCCTGCGCGGCCTGCGGCGCCGACACCGGGCCTTGCGCATGGGCCGCGGGCGGTATCAGGCACCAAGCGACGGCAGCACAGAAACCCGACAGCAGCAGGGTTTCCAGCCGGCGGCGGATTGCGTCGGGGCGGGAAGTCGCACGGGCCATGTCTATTGCCCGCGCTTCAGGAACACGTGGAAGCCCTGGTCGGCGTATGCCGTGGGGGGGAGGTCGTCGAGCAGCATGGCGGCATCGATGTCCGCCAGTTCCTCGACACGCTTCTGTTGCTGCCAGTGATAGATGCCGATCAGGCCGGCGCCGAGCGCGACCAGGGCCCAGACCAGCGCGCCGCGCTTCAGCCAGCTGCCGACCCGGTGCAAGGCAGAATCGTCTTCGTCGTCGAACGACGGCGCGTGATGGCCGGTCGGCATGGCAAATTGCGGTGCGCGCACCGGCGCCTCGGCTTTCTTGTGGGCCAGCGCCATGCGGCGCGCAGCGGCCAGCCGCTCGCTCACATCGGCCGGCAAATTGTCGGCGGATGCGTCAAGTGCAGCGCGAACCTCATGCGCGAAGCGTAGTTCCTGAATTTCTCTGTCGTTTCTGCTCATAGTCGAACCCCCCGTGCGCGCAATGCTTGCGCCAGGGTATGCGTGGCACGGGAACAGTGCGTCTTGACGCTGCCTTCTGAGCACCCCATGACCGCGGCGGTTTCGGCGACGTCCATATCCTCCCAGTAACGCATCAGGAATGCCTCGCGTTGACGCGTGGGCAGACGCTGGATTTCCTGCTCGATGATATGCATTACCTGTGCCCGCTCGACCTTGTCGGCGCTGCTCTCGGCCAGCTCTGATCCGGGCTGGGCTTCGAGCGTATCGAGCAGGTCGTTGTCGTCGCCGTCGCGTTCGTCGCGCAGGCTTGAGAACAGCGACACCCAGGTATTGCGTACCTTCTGCCGGCGGAAATGGTCGTGAATCGTGTTCTGCAGAATGCGCTGGAACAGCGGGGGCAATTCCGCGGCGCTCTTGTCGCCGTATTTTTCCGCCAGCTTGATCATGGCGTCCTGGACGATGTCCAGCGCCGCTTCGTCGTCGCGCACGGCAAAGACTGCCTGCTTGAAGGCGCGCCGCTCGACGCTGGCAAGAAAGTCGGACAGTTCCTGGTCGGTAGCCATGCAGGCGGGTGAAAACGATATCTCTGTGCTGGCGGAAGTGCTGCGAACGGCTCGCGGCGTAGCCGGAGTGGTGCGATGCTAGCAAAAAACAACTGGCCATGACCACTTCTGTATTGTCCCTAATACAAGAACCCGTCTGCAAAATGGCGGCGGGGCGACAAAAAAGATCATAGACCGCGCTGGTGCATTGCAGTATCATCGACGGTTCACACGACATCAGTGGTTGTCTCATCCGGCCGCTTATGAGGCGGTCTTCCATGCAGACGCGCACCGCTTGAACCCGTGCCACAAGCCCGGCAGAGAGCATCCAAACAATTTTTTGCCGAAAATTGCAAAGGACTGAAATGAACATGCCCAGCGCGGAATTCTCCCACGCAGACAGCAATTCATCTGCCGCACCCGAAATGATCGGTGCGGAAATTCTCGTTCACGCACTAGCCGAAGAAGGCGTTGAGTACGTCTGGGGTTATCCCGGCGGCGCAGTGCTGTATATCTACGACGAGCTTCACAAGCAAACCAAATTCGAGCACATCCTGGTGCGCCACGAGCAGGCCGCGGTTCACGCCGCAGACGGCTATGCGCGGGCAACCGGCAAGGTGGGCGTCGCCCTGGTGACCTCCGGTCCCGGCGTGACCAATGCCGTCACGGGCATTGCCACCGCGTATCTCGATTCGATCCCGATGGTGGTGATCACCGGCAACGTGCCGACCCACGCGATCGGCCAGGATGCCTTCCAGGAATGCGATACCGTCGGGATCACCCGGCCGATCGTCAAGCACAACTTCCTCGTGAAGGACGTGCGCGACCTCGCATCGACCATCAAGAAGGCGTTCTATATTGCCTCCACCGGCCGTCCGGGCCCGGTAGTCGTGGACATTCCCAAGGATGTCTCGCGCAACACCTGCAAGTACGAGTACCCCAAGTCGATCGACATGCGCTCGTACAGCCCGGTGAACAAGGGGCATTCGGGCCAGATCCGCAAGGCCGTGGCGCTGCTGCAGGGTGCGGAGCGTCCGTACATCTACGCCGGCGGCGGCGTGGTGCTGGCCAATGCCAGCGAGGAACTGCGCCAGCTCGCTGCCCTCACGGGCCACCCGGTCACCAACACGCTGATGGCCCTGGGCGCGTTCCCGGGCAGCAGCAAGCAGTTCGTCGGCATGCTCGGCATGCACGGCACGTATGAAGCCAATATGGCCATGCAGGACTGCGACGTGCTGATCGCCATTGGCGCGCGTTTCGATGACCGCGTGATCGGCAATCCGGGACACTTCGCCTCGCAGGCGCGCAAGATCATCCATATCGACATCGACCCGTCGTCGATTTCGAAGCGCGTGAAGGTCGATATCCCCATCGTCGGCAACGTCAAGGACGTGCTGCAGGAACTGATTGCCCAGCTCCAGGCCAGCGACGTCAAGCCCAAGCGCGAGGCCCTGGCCAAGTGGTGGGAGCGCATCGAGCAATGGCGTTCGGTGGACTGCCTCAAGTACGACCGCAGCTCCGAGATCATCAAGCCGCAGTACGTGGTCGAGAAGATCTGGGAACTGACCAAGGGCGATGCCTTCATCTGCTCCGACGTCGGCCAGCACCAAATGTGGGCCGCGCAGTTCTACAAGTTCAACGAGCCGCGCCGCTGGATCAACTCCGGTGGCCTGGGCACGATGGGCGTGGGCCTGCCGTACGCCATGGGCATCAAGAAGGCGTTCCCGGAGAAGGAAGTCGTCACCATCACCGGTGAGGGCTCGATCCAGATGTGCATCCAGGAACTGTCGACCTGCCTGCAGTACGACACCCCGGTCAAGATCTGCTCGCTCAACAACGGCTACCTGGGCATGGTGCGCCAGTGGCAGGAAATCGAGTATGACAACCGCTACTCGCATTCCTACATGGATGCACTGCCTGACTTCGTGAAACTGGCCGAGGCCTATGGCCATATCGGCATGCGCGTGGAAAAGACGTCCGACGTCGAGCCGGCGCTGCGCGAGGCCTTCCGCCTGAAGGACCGAACCGTGTTCCTGGACTTCCAGACCGATCCCACCGAAAACGTCTGGCCGATGGTCCAGGCGGGCAAGGGCATTTCCGAAATGCTGCTCGGCGCGGAGGACCTGTAATGCGACACATCATTTCGGTCCTGCTGGAAAACGAACCGGGCGCGCTGTCGCGCGTGGTCGGCCTGTTCTCGGCTCGTGGCTACAACATCGAGACGCTGACGGTGGCCCCCACCGAAGACGCATCGCTGTCGCGCATGACGATCGTCACGACCGGTTCGGATGACGTGATCGAACAGATCACCAAGCACCTGAACCGCCTCGTGGAAGTGGTGAAGGTGGTCGACCTGACCGAAGGCGCGCACATCGAGCGCGAGCTGATGCTCGTGAAGGTGCGCGCGGTCGGCAAGGAGCGCGAGGAAATGAAGCGCACCGCCGACATCTTCCGTGGCCGCATCATCGACGTTACCGAGAAGACCTACACCATCGAGCTGACCGGCGCTGGCGTCAAGCTCGATGCGTTTCTCGATGCCATCGACCGCACCGCCATCCTCGAGACCGTCCGTACCGGCGGCTCGGGCATTGGCCGCGGCGAGCGCATCCTGAAGGTCTGAACGGACGTCCCGCACGCACGCTGAAAGTTTTCGCAGTATCCCCCCGGGCGGCGCGATCCGGACGCACACGATGCGCCTGATGATGCCGCCTCCTCATACAAAGATAGAGACTGAAGGAATTATCATGAAAGTGTTTTACGACAAGGACGCCGACCTCTCCCTCATCAAGGGCAAGAACGTCACCATCATCGGCTACGGCTCGCAAGGCCACGCCCACGCGCTGAACCTGAAGGATTCGGGCGTGAACGTGACGGTTGGCCTGCGCAAGAGCGGCGCGTCGTGGAACAAGGCCGTCAACGCCGGCCTGCAGGTGAAGGAAGTGGCCGAGGCCGTGAAGGGCGCCGACGTGGTCATGATCCTGCTGCCGGACGAGCAGATCGCCGACGTGTACAAGAACGAAGTGCACGCCAACATCAAGGAAGGCGCCGCGCTGGCCTTCGCCCACGGCTTCAACGTGCACTACGGCGCCGTCGTGCCGCGCGCCGACGTGGATGTCATCATGATTGCGCCGAAGGCTCCGGGCCACACCGTGCGCGCCACGTACACCCAGGGTGGCGGCGTGCCCCACCTGATCGCCGTGTACCAGGACAAGTCCGGCGCCGCCCGTGACATCGCGCTGTCGTACGCCACCGCCAACGGCGGCGGCCGTGCCGGCATCATCGAAACCAACTTCCGCGAAGAAACCGAAACTGACCTGTTCGGCGAGCAGGCCGTGCTGTGCGGCGGTACCGTCGAGCTGATCAAGGCTGGCTTCGAAACGCTGGTGGAAGCCGGCTACGCGCCGGAAATGGCCTACTTCGAGTGCCTGCACGAGCTGAAGCTGATCGTCGACCTGATCTACGAAGGCGGCATCGCCAACATGAACTACTCGATCTCGAACAACGCCGAGTACGGCGAATACGTCACCGGCCCGCGCGTCGTGACTGAAGAGACCAAGAAGGCCATGAAGCAGTGCCTGAAGGACATCCAGACCGGCGAGTACGCCAAGAGCTTCCTGCTGGAAAACAAGGCTGGCGCCCCGACCCTGTCGTCGCGCCGCCGCCTGAACGCCGAGCACGAGATCGAAGTGGTTGGCGAGAAGCTGCGCGCCATGATGCCGTGGATCGCCAAGAACAAGATGGTCGACCAGTCGAAGAACTAAGCTGCCTGACAGCTTTAAGGCTGTGCCGCCCGATGGGTGGTACGGCCACAGCCGTTCAGTGTCTCGTGGATGCCTTCTATAGTGAGAAGGGATTCGCGGGGCCTGAACGGCTTTTTGTTATCCTTGTCAGACTTTGGGCGGAGCTGCCTTATCCTGCTCTGCTTCGGTGCCGTCGGGCCCGCCAGTGGCCGCGTCTGCCGCAGTTGAGTGCGCGATCGTGCCTTTTCCTTTCCATCAAACAAGCACTGCATGAACTATCCTCATCCGCTGATCGCCCGTGAAGGCTGGCCATTCCTGGCCGGCGCCTTTCTCATCTCGCTGCTGGTGCATGCCAGCGCGGGTTTCTGGTGGGCATTGCCGTTGTGGATCATCACGCTGTTCGTGCTCCAGTTCTTCCGTGATCCGCCGCGCCCGATTCCCGCGCAACCGAATGCCGTGCTGGCACCCGCCGACGGGCGCATCGTCTCGGTGGAAAAGGTGCAAGACCCGTATGCCGGCCGTGAAGCGCTGAAGATCAGCGTGTTCATGAACGTGTTCAACGTGCATTCGAACCGTGCCTCGATCGACGGCCAGGTCGAGAAGCTCGAATACTTTCCGGGCAAGTTCGTCAACGCGGACCTGGACAAGGCGTCGACGGAGAATGAACGCAACGCGGTGGTGATCCGCCGCGCTGCCGATGGCCAGATCGTGACGCTGGTGCAGGTGGCTGGCCTCGTGGCACGCCGCATCCTGTGCTACACCCGCGTCGGCGACAGCCTGGCGCGCGGCCAGCGCTATGGTTTTATCCGTTTTGGTTCCCGGGTGGACGTCTACCTGCCGCTGAATGCGCGGCCGCGTGTCACCATCGGCGAAAAGGTGTCGGCATCGTCGACGGTCCTCGCCGAGCTGGATGAACTGAAGTAAGCGACAACCAGACAGGAGCGCTGTAATGGTTGCCTTCCATCGACGCAACAAGCGGAACACCAATGGCAACGTGACGCACCTGCGTCCGTTCCGCCACAACCAGCTGCGCGGCGCGGATGACCTGGACGACGATGCCGCGGATGACCAGGACATCATCTACGAGCGTCCGCGCCGCCGCGGTATCTACCTGCTGCCGAATGCGTTCACCACGGCAGCGCTGTTCGCCGGTTTCTTCGCCATCGTGCAGGCCATGAACATGCGCTTCGACGTGGCGGCCATCGCCATCTTCGCGGCGATGGTGCTCGACGGCATGGACGGGCGCGTGGCGCGCATCACCAATACGCAGAGCGCGTTCGGCGAACAGTACGACTCGCTCTCGGACATGACGTCGTTCGGCGTGGCGCCAGCCCTGGTGATGTACGAATGGATCCTGCATGACCTCGGCAAATGGGGCTGGATCGCGGCCTTTGTCTATTGCACGTGCGCGGCCCTGCGGCTGGCGCGCTTCAATGCCAATATCGGCGTGGTCGACAAGCGCTTCTTCCAGGGGCTGCCAAGCCCGGCGGCCGCGGCGCTGGTCGCCGGCTTTGTCTGGCTGGTGATCGACAACAAGCTGCCGGTCAAGGAACTGTGGATGCCGTGGGTGGCGTTCGGCATCACGTTGTATGCCGGGCTGTCGATGGTGTCGAATGCACCGTTCTACAGCGGCAAGGCGCTCGATGTCCGCTACCGCGTGCCGTTCGGCATGATGGTGCTGGTACTGGTGCTGTTCGTGCTGGTGTCGACCGACCCGCCGGTTGCCCTGTTTGCGCTGTTTGTCGCCTATGCGATATCCGGTTACGTGCTGTGGGCCTGGCGCGGCATTCACGGCCAGCCCGGGGTGGCCAAGCGGACGCGCGATAGCGGCAATCACTAGTTGATGCGAAAGGGAAGGGCGCTGCGGCGCCCTTCATGTTTTGCAGCGGACGCTGCACCACCGGTTCCTGCCATGGCAGCCACCATGGCATGCATTCTGTGTTTTCACTCACCGTCAGGAGGATGTCATGGGTATGTTCGACTTCATCAAGGAAGCGGGGGAAAAGCTGTTCGGCGCCGGCGAGGCCAAGGCCGCGCAGGCCGCCGCGACGGCCGACGCATCGGCCGAGAACGTGGATGCGGCCAACCGCGCTGCCGGCGATGCCATCGAGGCTTACATCAAGCAGATGGGCCTCGATGCCACGGGCCTGATGGTGCAGGTGGATGGCTCCCAGGGGCTGGTGACCGTGTTCGGCGTGGCGCCCGACCAGGCTACGCGGGAAAAGATCGTCCTGTGCTGCGGTAACGTTCAAGGCGTGGACAAGGTCGAGGACAAGATGTCGGTCAACGTCGAGTCGTCCGAGTCGCAGTGGCACACCGTGGTCAAGGGCGACACGCTGTGGGCGATCTCGCAGGCGGCCTACGGCAACGGCGCCGAGTACAACCGCATCTTCGAGGCCAACAAGCCAATGCTGTCTCACCCCGACAAGATCTACCCGGGCCAGAAACTGCGCATTCCTCCGAAGGGCTGAGACCGGCGCCGACCGTGCCCGTGATTACCCGTCTTGCATGGGCGCGGCAACTCCGCTATATTCCTTGCCATGATTTCGCGCCAAGCCCTACTCGCCCGCACCACCCTAGGTGGCCTACTAGGCCATCAGGTCGGGACGCGCGTGCGCTGAGGCTATCCATACCTTAGCGCGGAATCACCAAGGAATTTTCCAACGCCCCGGCCTGCATCGATGCACGCCGGGGCGTTTTGCATTCCCGCATCAGGGATGCGCGAAACAGGCGGTACCCGGCGGCACGATGGCGGGGACAGCACACGATAAAGCCCAGGAGCTCCACAATGTCTGACAAACTCATCATTTTCGACACCACCTTGCGCGATGGCGAGCAGTCGCCCGGCGCCTCCATGACGCGCGAGGAAAAGATCCGCATTGCGAAGCAGCTGGAGCGGCTGAAGGTCGATGTGATCGAGGCTGGCTTTGCGGCAAGCTCCAACGGTGACTTCGAAGCCATCCGTTCGATTGCCCAGGTCGTCAAGGATTCGACCATCTGCTCGCTGGCCCGCGCCAACGACAAGGACATCGCCCGCGCTGCCGAAGCACTCAAGCCGGCCAATTCCTTCCGTATCCACACGTTCATCGCCACCTCGGCGCTGCACATGGAAAAGAAGCTGCGCATGACGCCTGACCAGGTGTATGAGCAGGCCCGCCTGGCCGTGCGTTTTGCGCGCCAGTTCACGGACGATATCGAGTTCTCGCCGGAAGATGGCAGCCGCTCGGACATGGATTTCCTGTGCCGCGTGCTCGAAGGCGTGATCGCCGAAGGCGCAACCACCATCAACCTGCCCGATACGGTGGGTTACGCCGTGCCGGAGGGCTACGCCGGCCTGATCCGTTCGGTGCGCGAGCGTATCCCCAACTCCGACAAGGCCGTGTGGTCGGTCCATTGCCACAATGACCTCGGCATGGCGGTGGCGAATTCGCTGGCAGCGGTGAAGCTCGGCGGCGCCCGCCAGATCGAATGCACGATCAACGGCCTGGGCGAGCGCGCCGGTAATACCAGTCTCGAAGAAGTCGTGATGGCCGTGAAGACGCGCCGCGACTACTTCAATCTCGACGTCGGCGTCGATACCTCGCAGATCGTGCCGGCCTCGAAGCTGGTGTCGCAGATCACCGGTTTCGTGGTGCAGCCGAACAAGGCCGTGGTCGGCGCCAATGCATTCGCGCATGCCTCGGGCATCCACCAGGACGGCGTGCTGAAGGCGCGCGACACCTACGAGATCATGCGTGCGGAAGATGTGGGCTGGACCGCCAACAAGATCGTCCTGGGCAAGCTGTCGGGCCGCAACGCGTTCAAGCAACGCCTGCAAGAGCTTGGCATCGAGCTCGAAAGCGAAGCCGAAGTCAATGCCGCCTTCGGTCGCTTCAAGGAACTGGCCGACCAGAAGGCCGAGATCTTCGACGAAGACATCATGGCCATCGTCTCGAACGAGGCCCAGCATGACGCCAACGAGCACTATCGCTTCATCTCGCTGTCGCAGCGGTCCGAAACCGGCGAGCGCCCGCATGCCCGCGTGGTGTTCAATATGGACGGCCAGGAACAGGCTGGCGAAGGCGAGGGCAACGGTCCGGTAGATGCCACGCTGCACGCGATCGAGTCGCAGGTGAACAGTGGCGCCGAGATGGTGCTGTACTCGGTGAACGCCATCACCGGCGGTACCGAGGCGCAGGGCGAGGTGACGGTGCGTCTGTCCAAGGCCGGCCGTATTGTCAACGGTGTCGGTACCGACCCGGACATTGTGGCGGCATCGGCCAAGGCCTACCTGGCCGCGCTGAACAAGCTGCACGACAAGGCCGTTCAGAAGATCAACCCGCAGATCTGATTTTCAGAGCCGCATCCTGGCGCCGTTCCTATCCGAATCGGTGCCGGCGGCGAAGGGCCTATCCGGCCTGAACGCCCGAACCAGCCCGCCGGCCATCAAACATGGTCCGCGGGCTGTTTTCATGTGCACGGTCGGACTTCGCGCCGCATGGGCCGAAAATGCCGATGGTTGCCGCGAACATTCGACAAATCCGCGCATAGGCTCGGCATTTCGGCTGGCAACGGTGCGGCGTTGTGATTTGCCGCGGCGCTGGCGCTGCCTTACCATGCGCCCTTTCGTGGAGGCATGGCATGTGGAAACAGGCGAAGGGCTGGCTGGCGGTTGGCCTCATGTGGTTGGCAGCGGGAGCCCAGGCGCAGGAGCCCATTCGGCTCGGCATGATTGAGGGGCTGTCCGGGCCGTTCGCCAATGCCGGCGATGCCGTGGTCCGGAACCTGCGCATCGCGATCGAGCGGATCAATGCGCGGGGCGGCGTGAAGACGGCGCAGGGCAAGCGCCCGATGGAGCTGGTGACCTTCGACAGCAAGGGCAATGTCGACGAAAGCCTGATCCAGTTCCGCGGGCTCGTGGACAAGGGCATTCCTTTTGTCCTGCAAGGCAACAGCTCGGCGGTGGCGAGCGCGCTGGTGGCCGCAATCAACCGGCATAACGCCCGACAGCCCGACGCCCGGGTACTGTTCCTGAACTATTCGGCCGTCGACCCGAGCCTGACCAACGAGAATTGCAGCTTCTGGCATTTCCGCTTCGACGCCAGCGCCGACATGCGCATGCAGGCGCTGGCCGAAGTCATCCGGCAGGACCGCGCGGTGCGCCGCGTGTACCTGTTCAACCAGGACTACAGCTTCGGCCATCAGGTGTCGCGCTCCGCGCGCGAGATGCTGGCGGCCAAGCGGCCGGACCTGCAGTTTGTCGGCGACGAATTCCACCCGATCGGCAAGATCAAGGACTTTGCGCCGTACATCGCCAAGATGAAGGCCAGCGGGGCCGACGCGGTGGTGACCGGAAACTGGGGCAATGACCTGACGCTGATGGTCAAGGCTGCGCGCGAAGGCGGCCTGCAGGCCAAGTTCTATACCTTCTACGGCAATGGACTTGGCGCACCCGCCGCCATGGGGGATGCCGGCGTGGGTCGTGTGCTTGCCGTGGCGGAATGGCACCCGAACGTCGGTGGGGCTGCCTCGGACGCCTTCTACGAGCAGTTCCGCGCCCGCTATCCGGAGCCGAAGGACGACTACGTGCACCTGCGCATGCAGATGATGGTGGAAATGCTGGCGCGCGCGATCGAAAAGGCCGGCTCGACCGATGCCGTCCAGGTAGCCCGCGCGCTGGAGAATATGCGATACGTCAACGACTTCCACGAGGCCACCGTGCGCGCCGACGACCACCAGGTGCTGCAGCCGCTTTATGTCTCGGTCATGGAGCGGCAGGGCGGCGAAGTACGGTTCGACAACGAGGGCTCCGGCTACGGCTTCCGCACGGTGCGCAAGCTCAAGGCCGCCCAGACCACGCTGCCGACGACGTGCCGCATGCAGCGCCCGTAGCGAGTCGAGTCGGGGACGAGGAAGGCAGGCTGGCTCCCGGAAGGGCTTTCCGCTATAATCCGCGGCTGTCGTCACTCCGGCGTTTCCGGCGTGAGGGCAGATGCCAGTTTATGCATGGCACGACGCAAGTGGCGCATCCCGCGCTGTGGCGTTCGCAAGTAAAAGGAAATCATCATGGCATTCGCCAATATCAACAAGTCTGAAGTCATTCAGCAGTTCGCCCGTGGCGCCAACGACACTGGCAGCCCCGAAGTGCAGGTGGCCCTGCTGACCACCCGCATCAACGAACTGACCCCGCACTTCAAGGCCAACATGAAGGACCACCACAGCCGCCGCGGCCTGCTGCGCATGGTGAGCCGTCGTCGTCGCCTGCTGGACTACCTGAAGTCCAACGACGCAGATCGTTACCGCGCCCTGATCGAAAAGCTGGGCCTGCGCAAGTAAGGATTGGCTGGCATGGCAGCGCGATTCCAGGGTTTGCACGGTTTCGCGTGACGCCTCGATGCCTGCTTCAGCATTGCTGGGGCAGGCATTTTGCATTTCTGGCGGGGCAACTCGCGCCTTGTCCGCAATGCAGTAATACTTGAGTGATCTTCGCTTCACTGGACTTGAGGGGATTCCGATTCCCCGGTCCCCCGTTGCGGCAAGCCCCGCAACGGAGTAAGTTGCTCTTTTTCATGGTTTTCAATATCCGGATCGGCCAAGGAAACGGGGTTTTGTGTCATTCCAGCGCGGCATCGGCAACCGTGCCGCGCTGGAATGGCATAGCACTTCCCTGCAACTGCGACCGTTTCCGGCAGTTAGCCTGCGGCTGAGAACGCAGGCGGCGCACGCCGAGCAATGATTCCGGCGTGCACGCAAGACAAGGAATGCAAATGTCCATGTTCAACAAAGTAGTCAAGCAGTTCCAGTGGGGCCAACATTCGGTCCGTATGGAAACCGGTGAAATCGCCCGCCAGGCCGGTGGCGCCGTGCTGGTCGACGTGGAAGACACCGTCGTGCTGGCGACCGTTGTCGCCGCCAAGAGCCCGAAGGCCGGCCAGGACTTCTTCCCGCTGACCGTCGACTACATCGAAAAGACCTACGCTGCCGGCAAGATCCCCGGCGGCTTCTTCAAGCGTGAAGGCCGTCCGTCGGAAAACGAGACCCTGACCTCGCGCCTGATCGACCGTCCGCTGCGTCCGCTGTTCCCGGAAGGCTTCTACAACGACGTGCAAGTCGTCGTGCACGTGGTGTCGCTGAACCCGGACGTGCCGGCTGACATCCCCGCGCTGATCGGCGCCTCGGCCGCGCTGGCCGTGTCCGGCATTCCGTTCAGCGGTCCGGTGGGCGCTGCCCGCGTCGGCTACAAGGACGGCCAGTACCTGCTGAACCCGACCCGCTCGCAAATGGCGACTTCGGACCTCGACCTGATCGTCGCCGGTACCGAACGCGCGGTGCTGATGGTGGAATCGGAAGCGAACCAGCTGTCGGAAGAAGTGATGCTGGGCGCCGTGGTGTATGGCCACGAGCAGATGCAAACCGCGATCAATGCGATCCACGAACTGGTCCGTGACGGCGGCAAGCCGGAGTGGGACTGGGCCCCTGCGCCGAAGAACGAAGCGCTGATCGCCAAGGTCACCGAAGTGGCACTGCCGCTGCTGCAGGAAGCCTACCAGCTGCGCCAGAAATCGGCCCGCAGCCAGAAGCTGAAGGAAGTGTCCGCCAACGTGGCAGCCGCGCTGGCAGCCGCCGGCGTGGAAGCCGACAAGGTGGAAGTCGGCAACATCATGTTCGACCTGGAAGCCAAGATCGTGCGCGGCCAGGTGCTGGCAGGCGAGCCGCGTATCGACGGCCGCGACACCCGCACCGTGCGCCCGATCGAGATCCGCTCGTCGGTCCTGCCGCGTGCCCACGGTTCGGCGCTGTTCACCCGCGGCGAGACCCAGGCGCTGGTGGTGGCTACGCTCGGTACCAAGAGCGACGAGCAGATCATCGATGCGCTGGCCGGTGAATACCGCGACCGCTTCATGCTCCACTACAACATGCCTCCGTTCGCCACCGGCGAAACCGGTCGCGTGGGCAGCCCGAAGCGCCGCGAAATCGGCCACGGCCGCCTGGCCAAGCGCGCACTGATCCCGGTGCTGCCGAAGGACGACGAGTTCGCCTATACCATTCGCCTGGTTTCGGAAATCACCGAATCCAACGGTTCGTCGTCGATGGCTTCGGTCTGCGGCGGCTGCCTGGCATTGATGGACGCCGGCGTTCCGGTCAAGGCGCACGTGGCCGGTGTGGCCATGGGCCTGATCCTGGAAGGCAACAAGTTCGCCGTGCTGACCGACATCCTGGGTGACGAAGACCACCTGGGCGACATGGACTTCAAGGTCGCGGGTACCGACAACGGCATCACCGCACTGCAGATGGACATCAAGGTGCAGGGCATCACCAAGGAAATCATGCAGGTTGCCCTGGCGCAGGCCAAGGAAGGCCGCCTGCATATCCTGGGCGCGATGCACAGCGCCATGGGCCACGCCCGCACCGAACTGTCGGCGCACGCTCCGCGCATGATCACCATGAAGATCCATCCGGACAAGATCCGCGAAGTGATCGGCAAGGGCGGCTCGACCATCCAGGCGCTGACCAAGGAAACCGGCACCACCATCGACATCCAGGAAGACGGCACGATCACCATCGCCTCGACCTCGACCGATGGCATGGCCGAAGCCAAGCGCCGCATCGAAGGCATCACCGCCGAAGCCGAAGTGGGCAAGATCTACAACGGCACGGTGCTGAAGCTGCTGGACTTCGGCGCGATCGTGAACATCCTGCCGGGCAAGGACGGTCTGCTGCATATCTCGGAAATCGTCAACGAGCGCGTGAAGGACATCAAGGACTGGCTGAAGGAAGGCCAGCAACTGCGTGTCAAGCTGATCCAGGCTGACGAGAAGGGCCGTCTGCGCCTGTCGCTGAAGGCTGCGCTGGCGGAAGAGGGCGGCAGCATCAGCCCGCAGACGCACGCCGAAGCCGCGCCGGCTCCGGCTGCACCGTCGGACCAGCAGCAGTAAGCTGAATCCGGTGCCGCCATCCGGCGGTATGGAAGAAAAAGCGGCTGGCGATGTCCAGCCGCTTTTTTGTTTACACTGCCGGGCAACCCAATTGAGCGACCGCTCTCACCGACACGCCGCGATGGCCTCTATGCGTCGCGCGCGACCAAGAAAAGGAGCAGCAATGCAAGCCATCGAGATTCGCGAATACGGTGCGCCCGAAGTCCTGCAGGAGACGCAACGCCCCGACCCGGTAGCCGGTGCCGGCGAGATCCTGATCCGCGTGGCCGCGGCCGGCGTCAATCGCCCCGACGTGTTCCAGCGCACTGGCAACTATCCGGTACCGCCCGGCGCGTCGGACCTGCCTGGCCTCGAAGTGGCTGGGGTCGTGG
Organism: Cupriavidus sp. C2SS-8b; assembly: GCF_057073745.1. NCBI lineage: Bacteria > Pseudomonadati > Pseudomonadota > Betaproteobacteria > Burkholderiales > Burkholderiaceae > Cupriavidus > Cupriavidus sp. C2SS-8b. The sequence continues at coordinate 2,356,055 of NZ_CP172716.1, read as the reverse complement.
TCGGTGGAGACCTCTCCCATGCGGATAACCGCTTCGGGCTCAAGGTTGGCGACCGCGTCTGCGCGCTCGTGCAGGGCGGGGGCTACGCGCAACTGTGCACGGCGCCGGTGGCCCAGTGCCTGCCGGCCCCGAAGGGCCTGAGCGATATCGAAGCCGCGGCGCTGCCGGAAACCTTTTTTACCGTGTGGAGCAATGTGTTCGACCGCGGCTACCTGGGCCAGGGCCCGCGCGGCAAGGACGAGACGCTGCTGATCCAGGGCGGCTCCAGCGGCATCGGTACCACCGCGATCCAGATTGCCAAGGCGCTCGGCTACAAGGTGTTCGTCACGGCCGGCACCGACGAGAAATGCAAGGCCTGCGAGGATCTCGGCGCAGACCGTGCCATCAATTACAAGACCCAGGATTTCGTTGCCGAAGTGGCCACGCTGACCGCCGGCAAGGGCGTCGACGTGATCCTCGACATGGTGGCCGGCTCCTATCTGGGCCGTGAGCTGAAGTGCATTGCCGACGACGGTCGCATCGTTATCATCGCGCTGCTCGGTGGCGCCAAGGCGGAGATTCCCCTGGGCGATATCCTGCGCCGCCGCATCACGGTCACGGGCTCCACGCTGCGTCCGCGGTCCGCGGCATTCAAGGGGCAGATCGCCCAGGCCCTGCATCAGCAGGTGTGGCCGCTGCTCGAGGCGGGCAAGATCAAGCCGGTGATCCACAAGGTCTTCCCGGCGGCCCAGGCGGCCGAAGCCCATCGGATGATGGAATCCAGCGAGCACATCGGCAAGATCGTCCTGACCTGGTAAGCGGCCTTGAAAACGTTGCCGCGCCGGCCTGGCCGCGCGCGGTAGCGCCGGTCCGCTGCCGCAAGCTACAATAGCGGGTTTGATTTGGGAGGGGACCCCGTGAGACAAAAGCTCGTCATCGGCAACTGGAAGATGCACGGCAGCCTGGCCGCCAACGCTGCGCTGCTCGAGGGAATCAAGGCTGCACCGGCACGCGCGCGGCTGGCAGTCTGCTCACCTTTCCCCTATCTTGCACAATGCCAGGCGCTGCTGAACGGCTCGCAGGTGGTCTGGGGCGCACAAGATGTGTCCGCCGAGGCGCGCGGCGCGTTCACCGGCGAGGTGGCTGCGTCCATGCTGGGCGAGTTTGGCTGCACCTACGTGCTGGTCGGCCACTCGGAACGTCGTACGTACCACGCAGAAACGGATGCGATGGTTGCCGCCAAGGCGCTGCGCGCACTGGAATTCGGCATCCTGCCCGTGATCTGCGTCGGCGAGACGCTTGCCGAGCGCGAAGCTGGCCAGACCGAGGTCGTCGTGGGTCGCCAGTTGCAAGCAGTCCTGGACGCGCTGTCAGTTGAGCAACTGGGTCGCGTGGTCCTGGCCTACGAGCCGGTCTGGGCGATCGGCACGGGCAAGACCGCGACCAGCGAGCAGGCGCAGGCCGTGCATGCCTTCCTGCGCGGCCAGGTTCGCGAGTGCGACGCCGGCGTGGCCGAGCGCATGGCGATTTTGTACGGCGGTAGTGTTAAGCCGGACAATGCGGCCGAACTGTTTTCCATGTCCGATATCGACGGGGGGCTGATTGGTGGTGCCTCGTTGAAATCGGAAGATTTTCTCGCGATCGGCAACGCCTGAATGCCCGTCGCGCCGGATATCCGATCAGGCAAGTAACGCTAAATTTATCCAAATGGCAATTTTCAAGACTTTGTTGGTACTGGTGCAGGTGTTGTCGGCGCTGGGCGTCATCGGCCTGGTGCTGATTCAGCACGGCAAGGGTGCCGATGTCGGTGCGGCATTCGGGTCGGGCGCCTCGGGCAGCCTGTTCGGCGCAACGGGTTCCGCAAACTTCCTGTCGCGTACGACTGCGGTGCTGGCGACGCTGTTCTTCATCTGCACGCTGAGCCTGACGTTGATGGGTAACTACAAGCCCGCCGCGTCGCTGGGCGTGATGGGCTCGGCCCCGGCTACCGCGCCGGCTCCGGCTGGTGCCTCGGCGCCGGCTGCAGCGGCTGCGGATGCTTCGGCTCCGGCTGCGCCTGCGGTTCCGAAATAATCAAGCGGCCTTGTATTCGATTCCTGATTTTTTTTGCAGTTGTGCGTTGAACAATGCAGCAAAGCGGGTTAGAATCCAAGGCTTGAAACGATTCCCCAGCGATGGGGCTTGAGCAAAGGCAAAAACCTCTGCGAAAGCTCTGAAGGGCCTGAAAACCCGGCGCCAGGCAATATTGTTTCTCCCCCAGCCGACGTGGTGAAATTGGTAGACACGCTATCTTGAGGGGGTAGTGGCGAAAGCTGTGCGAGTTCGAGTCTCGCCGTCGGCACCAAAAAACTTGATCGAAGTTCGCTGTCGGGCAATGCTCCCGTCAGGGAACTTCGGCAATCCGCAAGGCGGCGCGCCGGAGGTTTCGGCATAGCGCCTGGGGTGGGCAACAGGACGCCGCTTCAGCTGGTGCTGTTGACAACATTCCAGATAAGGCTGGCCGTACCTTGACTCTCGAAGCCTACTTCCCCGTTCTCATCTTCATCATCTTCGGCGTTGTGCTTGGCATAGCGTTGATGTCGATTGGTCGGATTCTCGGCCCGAACAAACCTGATCCCGCGAAGCTGTCGCCCTACGAGTGCGGCTTCGAAGCGTTCGAGGACGCGCGCATGAAGTTCGACGTGCGCTACTACCTCATCGCCATCCTTTTTATCCTGTTCGATCTCGAAACCGCCTTCCTGTTTCCGTGGGGTGTTGCCCTGAAGGATATTGGCTGGCCGGGATTCATCGCCATGGGCGTGTTTCTGCTGGAATTCATCGTGGGCTTCGTCTACATCTGGAAAAAGGGCGCGCTCGATTGGGAGTGATGTGAAATGGCAATCGAAGGCGTTCTCAACGAAGGCTTTGTCACGACTACTGCTGACAAGCTGATCAACTGGACCCGCACCGGGTCGCTGTGGCCGATGACCTTTGGCCTGGCCTGCTGTGCTGTGGAAATGATGCATGCCGGCGCTGCGCGCTACGACCTGGACCGCTTTGGCGTGGTGTTCCGCCCGTCGCCGCGCCAGTCGGACGTGATGATCGTGGCCGGCACGCTGTGCAACAAGATGGCACCCGCGCTGCGCAAGGTCTACGACCAGATGGCCGAGCCGCGCTGGGTCATTTCGATGGGCTCTTGCGCCAATGGCGGCGGCTACTACCACTATTCGTATTCGGTGGTGCGTGGCTGCGACCGCATTGTGCCGGTGGACATCTACGTGCCGGGCTGCCCGCCCACGGCCGAAGCGCTGATCTACGGCGTGATTCAGCTGCAGAACAAGATCAAGCGTACCAACACCATCGCGCGCAAGGGCTGACATGGCGAAGCTTGAGACCCTGAAGGCCGCGCTCGAGAAAGTTCTCGGCAAGCGCGTGCAGAAACTGATCGAGGCGACTGGCGAACTGACGCTGATCGTCAAGGCTGACGACTACCTGGAAGTGTCCCGCATCCTGCGCGACGATCCCGCGCTGCGCTTCGAGCAGCTGATCGACCTGTGCGGCGTGGATTATTCTGAATACGGCGACGGTGCCTGGGACGGTCTGCGCTTTGCAGCCGTGTCGCACCTGCTGTCCGTGACCCACAACTGGCGCCTGCGCGTGCGCGTGTTTGCCCCGGATGATGATTTCCCGGTCGTGCCGTCGGTGATCGACGTGTGGAATTCGGTGAACTGGTTCGAGCGCGAAGCCTTCGATTTCTACGGCATCGTATTCGAAGGCCACCCGGACCTGCGCCGCATCCTGACCGACTACGGCTTTGTCGGCCATCCGTTCCGCAAGGATTTCCCGACCTCGGGTTACGTGGAAATGCGCTATGACCCGGAGCAGAAGCGGGTCATTTACCAGCCGGTGACGATCGAACCCCGCGAAATCACGCCGCGCGTGATCCGCGAGGACAACTACGGCGGCACGCAGCACTGATTACGCGCCATGGCAGATATCAAGAATTACACCCTGAACTTCGGCCCGCAGCACCCGGCCGCGCACGGCGTGCTGCGCCTGGTGCTGGAGCTGGACGGCGAAGTGATCCAGCGCGCCGACCCGCACATCGGCCTGCTGCACCGTGCCACCGAAAAGCTGGCCGAACAGAAGAGCTGGATCCAGAACGTTCCCTACATGGACCGTCTCGACTATGTGTCGATGATGTCCAACGAACACGCCTACGTGATGGCGATCGAGCGGCTGCTCGGCATTGAAGTGCCGGTCCGCGCGCAGTACATCCGCGTGATGTTCGACGAAATCACCCGCCTGCTGAACCACCTGATGTGGATCGGCGCGCATGCGCTCGACGTGGGCGCCATGGCGGTGTTCCTCTACGCGTTCCGCGAGCGCGAGGACATGTTCGACATGTACGAGGCGGTGTCGGGCGCGCGCATGCATGCGGCCTACTACCGTCCGGGCGGCGTCTATCGCGACCTGCCTGACACAATGCCGCAATATCGGGCGTCCAAGGTTCACAACGAGCGTGCCATCAAGGCCATGAACGAAGCGCGTTCGGGCTCGCTGCTGGACTTTATCGAGGACTTCACCAACCGGTTCCCGAAGTACGTCGACGAGTACGAGACGCTGCTGACCGACAACCGGATCTGGAAGCAGCGCCTGGTGGATATCGGCGTGGTGAGCCCGGAGCGTGCGCTGCAAATGGGTTTTACCGGCCCGATGCTGCGTGGATCGGGCATTGCCTGGGATCTGCGCAAGAAGCAGCCGTACGAGGTGTACGACAAGATCGACTTCGATGTGCCGGTGGGCGTGGGCGGCGACTGCTACGCGCGTTACCTCGTGCGTATCGAGGAAATGCGCCAGTCCAACCGCATCATCAAGCAGTGCATCGAATGGCTGCGGCGCAATCCGGGCCCCGTGATCACGGACAACCACAAGGTTGCGCCGCCGTCGCGGGTGGACATGAAGTCGAACATGGAAGAATTGATCCACCACTTCAAGCTGTTCACCGAAGGCATTCACGTGCCAGAGGGCGAGGCTTATGCAGCGGTGGAGCATCCGAAGGGCGAATTCGGTATCTATGCAATCTCGGACGGCGCGAACAAGCCTTACCGCCTGAAGATTCGCGCGCCCGGCTATGCGCACCTGGCCGCGCTGGACGAAATGGCCAAGGGCCACATGATTGCTGACGCGGTGACGATCATCGGTACGCAGGACATCGTCTTCGGCGAAATCGACCGCTAATCACGGACCGCCGGCCCGGACGACGATCCGGGCGCTTTCTTGCCACGAGGGCAGGGAGCGGCGGGGACACCGCGGCGGAACGGCAGGGCCTCAGGCCCGCCGGCGGAACAGGCAGCGACGGCTGCAAACCTGCGGATGCAAGCCCCGGTACGCTGCCTCCGCCGTTTTACTGCAATGACCATGCTATCAGCAGAAGCTCTCAAGGAAATCGATCGCGCGATCGCGAAGTATCCGGCCGACCAGAAGCAGTCGGCCGTGATGGCGGCGCTTGCCGTGGCACAGGGCGAGGTGGGCTGGGTTTCTCCCGAAGTCATGCAGTTCGTCGCCAGCTACCTCGACATGCCGCCCGTGTGGGTGGAAGAGGTGGCGACCTTCTACAACATGTACGACACCAAGCCGGTGGGCAAGTACAAGCTCGCCGTCTGCACCAACCTGCCGTGCGCCCTGTCGGGCGGCGAGCGGGCCGGCGAGTACCTCAAGCGCAAGCTCGGCATCGACTACAACGAGACCACTGCCGACGGCTGCTTCACGCTCAAAGAGGGTGAATGCATGGGCGCCTGCGGCGACGCGCCGGTGATGATCGTCAACAATACCCGCATGTGCAGCTTCATGAGCGACGACAAGCTCGACGCGCTGGTCGAAGAACTGAAGGCCGACGCTGCCGCCAAGGGGGCAAAGTAACATGACCTCTCTGCACGACCGCCACATCCAGCCGCTGATCCTGGCCGGCCTGGACGGCAAGAACTGGCACCTGGAAGACTACGTCAAGCGTGGTGGCTACCAGCAGCTCAAGCGCATCCTGACCGAGAAGATCCCGCCCGAGCAGGTGATCGCCGACGTCAAGGCCTCGGGCCTGCGCGGCCGTGGAGGCGCAGGCTTCCCGACCGGCCTGAAGTGGAGCTTCATGCCGCGTACGTTCCCGGGCCAGAAGTACCTCGTCTGCAATACCGATGAAGGCGAGCCCGGTACGTTCAAGGACCGTGACATCATTCGGTTCAATCCGCATTCGCTGATCGAGGGTATGGCCATCGGCGCATACGCGATGGGCATCACCGTGGGCTACAACTACATCCACGGCGAGATCTGGAACGAATACAAGATCTTCGAGGAAGCCCTCGAAGAGGCGCGTGCAGCCGGCTTCCTGGGCGACAACATCCTGGGTTCGGGCTTCAATTTCCAGTTGCATGCCCACCACGGCTACGGCGCCTACATCTGCGGCGAGGAAACCGCGCTGCTCGAATCGCTGGAAGGCAAGAAAGGCCAGCCGCGTTTCAAGCCGCCGTTCCCGGCCAGCTTTGGCCTGTACGGCAAGCCCACCACCATCAACAACACCGAGACGTTTGCCGCGGTGCCGTTCCTGCTGGCCGTTGGCCCGGAGAACTACCTGAAGCTCGGCAAGCCGAACAACGGCGGCACGAAGATCTTCTCGATCTCCGGTGACGTCGAGCGTCCGGGCAACTATGAAATCCCGCTGGGCACGCCGTTCGCCAAGCTGCTGGAACTGGCCGGCGGCATGCGCGGCGGCAAGCGCATCAAGGCGGTGATTCCGGGTGGCTCATCCGCGCCGGTGGTGCCGGGCGAGATGATGATGGCGTCCGACATGGACTACGACTCGATCGCCAAGGCCGGCTCGATGCTGGGCTCGGGCGCCGTAATCGTCATGGACGAGACGCGCTGCATGGTGCGCTCGCTGCTGCGCCTGTCGTATTTCTATTTTGAAGAATCGTGCGGCCAGTGCACGCCGTGCCGCGAAGGCACCGGCTGGCTCTATCGCATGGTCAATCGCATTGAACACGGAGAAGGGCGCCAGGAAGACCTGGACCTGCTCAATAACGTCGCGGAAAACATCATGGGCCGCACCATTTGCGCGCTCGGCGATGCCGCGGCGATGCCGGTCCGCGGCATGCTCAAGCACTACTGGAAAGAGTTCGAATATCACGTCGAACACAAGCAGTGCATGGTTCCGGCCTACATCTAAGCGTGGCAGAACATGGTTGAACTCGAGATCGACGGCAAGAAGGTTGAGGTTGCTGAAGGCAGCCTGGTGATGGAAGCCGCCCGCAAGCTGGGCACCTACATCCCGCACTTCTGCTACCACCGCAAACTGTCCATCGCGGCGAACTGCCGCATGTGCCTGGTTGAAGTTGAAAAGGCGCCGAAGGCGCTGCCCGCCTGCGCCACGCCCGTGACGCCTGGCATGAAGGTCTTCACTAATTCGGAGAAGGCCGTCAAGGCACAGAAGTCCGTGATGGAATTCCTGCTGATCAACCACCCGCTCGACTGCCCGATCTGCGATCAGGGCGGCGAATGCCAGCTGCAGGACCTGGCCGTGGGCTATGGTGCATCGGAGTCGCGCTACAAGGAAGAAAAGCGCGTGGTGTTCCACAAGAACGTGGGCCCGCTGATCTCCATGGAGGAGATGACCCGCTGCATCCACTGCACCCGCTGCGTGCGCTTCGGCCAGGAAGTGGCCGGCGTCATGGAGCTGGGCATGCTGAACCGCGGCGAGCACTCGGAAATCACGACGTTCGTGGGCCAGACCGTGGATTCGGAACTGTCGGGCAACATGATCGACCTGTGCCCGGTCGGCGCGCTGACCAGCAAGCCGTTCCGCTATTCGGCCCGCACCTGGGAACTGGCTCGCCGCAAGTCGGTGTCGCCGCACGACGGACTCGGCGCCAATCTCGTGGTCCAGAGCAAGAACCAGCGCGTCATGCGCGTGCTGCCGCTCGAGAACGAAGACGTCAACGAGTGCTGGATCTCGGACAAGGACCGCTTCTCCTACGAAGGCCTGAACAGCGCCGACCGCCTGACGCGCCCGCTGCTGAAGCAGGGCGGCCAGTGGATCGAAACCGACTGGCAGACCGCGCTCGAATACGTGGCCAACGGCCTGGCAGGCATCAAGCGTGAGCATGGCGCCGACCAGATCGCTGCCCTGGCGAGCCCGCACAGCACGCTCGAAGAACTGTACCTGCTGGGCAAGCTGATGCGCGGCCTGGGCAGCGACAACGTCGACTTCCGCCTGCGCCAGTCCGATTTCTCGGCAGCCCTGAAGGGCGCGCCGTGGCTCGGCATGCCGGTGGCTGACGTGTCCACGTTGCAACGCGTGCTGGTGATCGGCTCGTCGCTGCGCAAGGACCACCCGCTGCTGGCTGCGCGACTGCGTCAAGCTGGCAAGAAGGGCGCTCGCATTGCCGTGCTGGGCGCCGGCGGTGAAGACCTGCTGATGCCGCTGGCCGCTCGTATTGACGTGGCGCCGTCGGGCTGGACTGCAGCGCTGGCCGGTGTGGCCCGCGCCGTGGCCACCGCGAAGGGCGTTGCCGCACCTGCCGGCACCGAAGGTTTTGATGGCGGCGATGCTGCCGCCAAGGCTGCGGAAGCCCTGCTGTCGGGCGAGCGCCGTGCCGTGTTCCTCGGTAACGAAGCTGTGCGTCACCCGCAATTCGCGGCGCTGCACGCGCTGGCACAGTGGATCGCTACGGAAACGGGCGCCACGCTGGGCTTCCTGACCGAGGCTGCGAACACCGTTGGCGGTTATATCGCCGGCGCGCTGCCGAAGCAGGGTGGTGCCAATGCGCAGGCGATGCTCGAGTCGCCGCGCAAGGCCTACGTGCTGCTCAACACCGAACCCGAGTTCGATGCCGCCGATCCGCGCAAGGCCCTGGCCGCGCTGGCCCAGGCTGGAACCGTGGTCGTGCTGTCGCCGTTCCGCTCGGAAGCGGCCATGCAGTATGCCGACGTGATCCTGCCGGTCACGCCGTACACGGAAACCGCGGGTACCTTCGTCAACTGCGAAGGTCTGCCGCAGAGCTTCAACGGTGTCGTGCGTGCGCTTGGTGAATCGCGTCCGGGCTGGAAGGTCCTGCGCGTGCTGGGCAACCTGCTGGATATCGCCGGTTTCGACTACGACAGCGCGGAAGCCGTCCGTGGCGAAGTTCTGGCCGCACCGGTGGCGCCGCAACTGAACAACGCCACCGAAGCGCAGATCCGCGTGTCCGCAGCCGCTGCCAATGGCATCGAGCGGATTGCCGATGTGCCGATCTACCACGCCGACCCGATCGTGCGCCGCGCCGAATCGCTGCAGCTGACCGCCGCGGCCCGCCGCGCGCAGCAAGTGGCGCTGTCGGCCGACCTGTTTGCCGGACTGGGGATCCAGTCGGGAGATCCGGTCCGCGTGACGCAGGGCGAGGGTAGCGTGGTGCTGCCGGGCGTACTGGAAAAAACGCTGCCGGCCAACACCGTGCGCGTTCCGGCCGCAACGCCGGCCGCAGTGAGCCTCGGTGCCATGTTCGGCACGGTCAAGGTCGAAAAGGCTGTGGATCTGTCGGCGGGCCAGAAGGCTGCCGCAGCAGCCGGAGCGGCCTGAGCCATACAAGAATAGCGAGAACGCAACATGATCGACTGGATTACCTCGCAAGGCCACGCCATCTTCGGCGGCGCTTGGACGCCGCTGTGGATCCTCATCCGGGCCGTGCTTATCGTGGTGCCGCTGCTGCTGTGCGTGGCCTACCTGATTCTGTGGGAGCGCAAGCTGATCGGCTGGATGCACGTGCGTCTGGGCCCGAACCGCGTCGGCCCGCTGGGCTTGCTGCAGCCAATTGCCGACGTGCTGAAGCTGCTGCTCAAGGAAGTCATGACGCCGACGCAAGTCAGCAAGGGCATGTACCTGATTGCCCCGCTGATGGTGCTGATGCCGGCCGTGGCCGTGTGGGCGGTGATTCCGTTCCAGGCGGAAGTGGTGATGGCCAACGTCAACGCCGGTCTGCTGTACGTGATGGCGATCAGCTCGGTTGGCGTGTACGGCGTGATCCTGGCCGGCTGGTCCTCGAACTCGAAATACGCGTTCCTGGGCGGCATGCGCGCCGCCGCGCAGATGGTGTCGTACGAAATCGCCATGGGCTTTGCCCTGGTCACGGTGCTGATGGTGTCGGGCAGCCTGAACCTGCAGGCCATCGTCAACAGCCAGAACGCGGGCTATTTCGCCGACATGGGCATCAACGTCCTGTCGTGGAACTGGATTCCGCTGCTGCCGATGTTCGGCGTGTACTTTATCTCGGGCGTGGCTGAAACCAACCGTCACCCGTTCGACGTGGTGGAAGGCGAGTCGGAAATCGTTGCTGGTCACATGATCGAATACTCGGGCATGGGCTTCGCGCTGTTTTTCCTGGCCGAGTACATCAACATGATCATCATCTCGACGATGACCGCGCTGATGTTCCTGGGTGGCTGGGCGCCTCCGTTCTCGAGCTTCCTGACCAATCTGATCCCCGGCTTCTTCTGGCTGCTGATCAAGGTATTCCTGCTGCTGTCCGTCTTTATCTGGATTCGCGCCTCGTTCCCGCGCTACCGCTATGACCAGATCATGCGTTTGGGCTGGAAGGTGTTCATCCCCCTGACCGTCGGTTGGCTGATCATCGTGGCGATCTGGATCAAGTCGCCTTGGAATATCTGGCACTGAACAGCCAAGCGAGGACGCGCACACTGCAACGATGCAGCGCGCGCCTCGGGAAACACTAGGAAGCAATTGTCATGCTGCTCGCCATCAAGGACTTCTTCAACAGCCTGCTCCTGAAGGAACTCTTCAAGGGCATGGCGCTGACCGGCCGCTATCTCTTCGCGCGCAAGGTCACCGTCCAGTTCCCGGAAGAGAAGACGCCGATCTCGCCGCGTTTCCGCGGCCTGCACGCGCTGCGCCGCTACCCCAACGGGGAAGAGCGCTGCATCGCCTGCAAGCTGTGCGAAGCGGTTTGCCCGGCACTGGCCATCACGATCGAGTCCGACGTGCGTGCCGACGGCACCCGCCGTACCACGCGCTACGACATCGACCTGACCAAGTGCATTTTCTGCGGCTTCTGCGAAGAGGCCTGCCCGGTCGACGCAGTGGTAGAAACGCCGATCCTCGAATACCACGGCGAGAAGCGCGGCGACCTGTACTTCACCAAGGACATGCTGCTGGCAGTGGGCGACCGCTACGAGCCGCAAATTGCCGCGGCCAAGGCTGCGGACGCCAAGTACCGCTGAGATCGGTTGGCGCCGGCGTCGCCGGTGCCCCCCAGTGAATTTGAATCGGGCTCCGCAAGGAGCCAATGGAAGGATGCCGCAGGCGCGGACCACCCAAGGGGGTGTTTGTGCCGAAGGCCAAGAGAGGATCCGACACGGACCATGGAACTCACGACCACCATCTTCTACGTCTTTGCGCTGGTGCTGGTGCTCTCCGCACTGAAGGTCATCACCGCGAAGAACCCGGTGCACTCCGCACTGTTCCTCGTACTGTCGTTCTTCACGGCTGCGGCGATCTGGCTGTTGCTCAAGGCGGAATTCCTCGCCATCCTGCTGGTGCTGGTGTATGTCGGCGCCGTGATGGTGCTGTTCCTGTTCGTGGTGATGATGCTCGATATCGACATCGAACACCTGCGCCGGGACTTCTGGACGTACGTACCGCTTGCCTCCGTCGTTGGCGCGCTGATCATCGCTGAAATGGCCATCGTGCTGGTGCGCAATTTCATCGGTACGGTCGCCCCGGTGGTGGCGCCGGGCTCGCAGGATCCGAACTACTCGAACACGGGCGCGCTCGGCAAGCTGATCTACACCGACTACATCTACGCCTTCGAAGTGGCCGGCATCATCCTGCTGGTGGCCATCATCGCGGCCGTTGCGCTGACCATGCGTCGCCGCAAGGACGTGAAGGCCCAGGATATCTCGTCGCAGCTGCGTACCCGCCGCGATGACCGCGTGCGCCTCGTGGCCATGGCAGCGGAAAGCCAGTCCGCCCAGGCCGATGCCGCGGCGACCGCCAACAAGAACTAAAGCCACGGAGAAACGCTGTGCTCTCACTCGCCCATTTCCTCGTGCTCGGTGCGATCCTGTTCGCGATCAGCATCGTTGGTATCTTCCTGAACCGCAAGAACGTGATCGTGCTGCTGATGGCGATCGAACTGATGCTGCTTGCGGTCAATATGAACTTCGTCGCCTTTTCGCACTATATGGGCGACCTGGCTGGTCAGGTTTTCGTTTTCTTCATCCTTACGGTGGCCGCTGCCGAGTCGGCAATCGGTCTGGCAATCCTGGTTGTGCTGTTCCGCAACCTGGACACGATCAACGTGGACGACATGGATACCCTGAAGTACTGATATTCATGACGCACTACGCAATGAACCAAGACCGCTCACCGCTCGCACACCAATAAGCGTCCTATGGCAACCACGCTCAACCCCAACCTGCTGCTCGCGATTCCGCTTGCGCCGCTAGTCGGCTCAGCGATCGCCGGCCTGTTCGGCACCAAGTTCTTTGGTCTGTTTTCCTCGGAGTCGCGCGGCGGCCGCATGGTGGCCCACACCGCGACGATCCTCGGCGTGGCCATTGCCTGCGTGCTGTCGGTGATGGTGCTGCTCGACGTGATGAACGGCGCGAGCTACAACGGCACCGTCTACGAGTGGATGGCCATCGGCGACCTGAAGATGGAAGTCGGCTTCCTGGTCGATTCCCTGACGGCAATGATGATGGTGGTGGTGACCTTCGTGTCGCTGATGGTGCATATCTACACCGTCGGCTACATGGACGGAGACCCCGGCTACAACCGCTTCTTCTCGTACATCTCGCTCTTCACCTTCTCGATGCTGATGCTGGTGATGAGCAACAACTTCCTGCAGCTGTTCTTCGGCTGGGAAGCGGTGGGCCTGGTGTCGTACCTGCTGATCGGCTTCTGGTACACCCGCCCGACGGCGATCTTCGCGAACCTGAAGGCGTTCCTGGTGAACCGTGTCGGCGACTTCGGCTTCATCCTGGGCATCGGCCTGCTGCTGGCGTACAGCGGCAGCATGAACTACTCGGACGTGTTCGCCGCCCGCGAGAAGCTGGCGACCGTCATCTTCCCGGGCACCGACTGGATGATGCTGACGGTGGCGTGCATTTGCCTGTTCATCGGCGCCATGGGCAAGTCGGCCCAGTTCCCGCTGCACGTCTGGCTGCCTGACTCGATGGAAGGCCCGACCCCGATTTCCGCGCTGATCCACGCCGCAACCATGGTGACGGCCGGCATCTTCATGGTCAGCCGCATGTCGCCGCTGTTCGAGCTGTCGGACACCGCGCTGTCCTTCGTCATGGTGATCGGTGGCATTACGGCGCTGTTCATGGGCTTCCTGGGCATCATCCAGAACGACATCAAGCGCGTGGTCGCGTACTCGACGCTGTCGCAGCTCGGCTACATGACGGTTGCGCTGGGCGCTTCGGCTTACTCGGTCGCCGTGTTCCACCTGATGACCCACGCGTTCTTCAAGGCGCTGCTGTTCCTTGGCGCGGGTTCGGTCATCATCGGTATGCACCACGACCAGGACATCCGCAATATGGGCGGCCTGCGCAAGTACATGCCGATCACGTGGATCACCTCGCTGGTGGGTTCGCTGGCGCTGATCGGCACGCCCTTCTTCTCGGGCTTCTACTCGAAGGATTCGATCATCGAAGCGGTGGCCGAGTCGCACCTGGCGGGTTCGGGCTTTGCCTACTTCGCGGTGCTGGCTGGCGTGTTCGTGACGGCGTTCTACTCGTTCCGCATGTACTTCCTGGTCTTCCACGGCAAGGAACGCTGGGGCCAGAACCATGCTCACCACCCGCACGAAGGCGACCACGAGGAAGAAGAGGTCTCGCATGACCACCACCATGGCCTGGCTGCCGGCGAGAAGCCGCACGAGTCGCCGTGGGTCGTGACGCTGCCGCTGGTGCTGCTGGCCATTCCGTCGGTCATCATCGGTGCAATCGCGATCGAGCCGATGCTGTTCGGCGAGTTCTTCAAGCACGGCGTGGCGTTCAAGGACGTGATCTTCGTCGGCGAGAACCACCATGCCATGAAGGAACTGGAAGAAGCGTTCCATGGCTGGATGCCGATGGCGATCCATTCGCTGACCACCCCGGTCCTGTGGCTGGCCATCGCCGGTGTGGTGCTGTCGTGGTTCTTCTACATGAAGCGCCCGGACATCCCCGAGGCGATCAAGAACCGCTTCTCGGGCGTGTACACGCTGCTTGAGAACAAGTACTACATGGACGACATCAACCAGGCCGTGTTCGCACGCGGTGCCCGCCTGCTGGGTACCGGCCTGTGGAAGGGTGGCGACCAGAGCTTTATCGACGGCCTGTTCGTCAATGGTTCGGCCCGCGTGGTGGCTTCGTTCGCCGCCGCCAGCCGCTACCTGCAATCGGGTTACATCTACCACTACGCATTCGCGATGATCGTGGGCATGCTGGCGCTGCTGACGCTCACCGTAACCGGCGTGATCGGCACCAAGTGATAGGCACCGAGTAAGGAAAACAAAGAAATGGTTCTGTCTTTCGCAATCTGGCTGCCTATCTTCTTCGGCTTGCTGATACTGGCCTCGGGCTCGGACCGCAGCGCCTGCTACGTGAGGTGGATGTCGCTGTTCGGCTCGATCGTCAGCTTCATCGTCACGCTGCCGCTGGTGTTCCACTTCGACAAATCCACCGCTGCGATGCAGTTCGTGGAGAAGTCATCCTGGATCGAGCGCTTCAACATCCAGTACTACCTGGGCGTTGATGGCATCTCGATGTGGTTCGTTGTGCTGACCGCCTTCATCACCGTGATCGTCGTGATCTCGGCCTGGGAAGTGATCACCGAACGCGTGGCCGAGTACATGGCTGCGTTCCTGATCCTGTCGGGCGTGATGGTCGGCGTGTTCTGTGCGCTGGACGGCATGCTGTTCTACGTGTTCTTCGAAGCCACGCTGATCCCGATGTACATCATCATCGGCGTGTGGGGCGGCCCGAACCGTGTGTACGCGGCCTTCAAGTTCTTCCTGTACACGCTGCTGGGCTCGCTGCTGACGCTGATCGCGCTGCTGTTCCTGTACAACAAGACCGGTACCTTCGAAATCCTGCAATGGCACCAGGCCAAGCTGTCGATGAACGAGCAGATCGCGCTGTTTATCGCCTTCTTCATGGCATTCGCCGTCAAGGTGCCGATGTGGCCGGTGCACACCTGGCTGCCCGACGCCCACGTCGAGGCGCCGACCGGCGGTTCCGTGGTGCTGGCCGCGATCATGCTGAAGCTGGGCGCCTACGGCTTCCTGCGCTTCTCGCTGCCGATCGCGCCGGATGCAAGCCATTCGCTGTCCGCGTTCATCATCACGATCTCGCTGATCGCCGTGATCTACATCGGCCTGGTGGCGCTGGTGCAGGCCGACATGAAGAAGCTGGTGGCGTACTCGTCGATTGCGCACATGGGCTTCGTGACGCTCGGTTTCTTCATCTTCAATGAAATCGGCATCGAAGGCGGCATCGTGCAGATGATTTCGCACGGCTTTATCTCGGGCGCCATGTTCCTGTGCATCGGTGTGCTGTATGACCGCGTGCACTCGCGCCAGATCGCCGACTACGGCGGCGTGGTCAACACCATGCCGAAGTTCGCCGCGCTGTCGGTGTTCTTCGCGATGGCCAACTGCGGCCTGCCCGCGACCTCCGGTTTCGTTGGCGAGTTCATGGTGATCCTGGGCTCGGTCGAGTACAACTTCTGGATCGGCCTGCTCGCCGCCACCGCCCTGATCCTCGGCGCTGCCTATTCGCTATGGATGGTCAAGCGCGTGATCTTCGGCGATATCGTGCACCAGCACGTCCGCGAGCTGGTGGACCTGAACAAGCGCGAGTTCCTGATGCTGGGCCTGCTCGCCATCATGACGCTGTACATGGGCCTGCACCCGAAGCCCTTCACCGACGTGATGCACGCTTCGGTGGTCAACCTGCTGTCCCACGTGGCGCAGTCGAAGCTGTAATCGGGGAGAGATAACACTATGCAACCGTCCTCGACTCTCGCCTCCGTGGCGCCGATTATTTTCCTCGCGGTGTCGATCGCCGCGGTCAACTGGATCGACCTTGCCCGCGGCAAGGGCAAGCCAAGCGTCGCGTACCCGCTGTCGCTGCTGTTCACGCTGGTGCTGACCGTCTGGTTCGGCATCAACGCATCGACCGGCGAAACGCACTACGCGTTTGCGAACCTGGTCGTGATCGATCCGCTGGCCAATGTGCTGTCGGCATTCTGCTCGGCCGGCCTGTTCATGACGCTGGTCTACACCCGCCGCTACCTGGCGGACCGCGACATGTACGCCGGCGAGTTCTACCAGCTCTCGCTGTTCGCGCTCGGCGGCCAGATCGTCATGATCACCGGCAACAACTTCCTGACCCTGTACCTGGGCCTGGAACTGCTGTCGCTGTCGTCCTACGCGCTGGTGGCCCTGCGCCGCGAAAACCGCGTGACGTCGGAATCGGCCATGAAGTACTTCGTGCTGGGCGCGCTGGCTTCGGGCTTCCTGCTGTACGGCATCTCGATGATGTACGGCGCGACCGGTTCGCTGAACCTCGGCGAAGTGTTCCGCGTGGTCGAGTCGGGCCGCGTCAACACCACCATGCTGGCCTTTGGCGTGGTCTTCATCGTTGCCGGCCTGTCGTTCAAGCTCGGTGCCGCGCCGTTCCACATGTGGATCCCGGACATCTACCAGGGTTCGCCGACCGCGGTGACGCTGCTGATCGCCGGCGGCCCGAAGGTGGCGGCATTCGCGCTGATCGTGCGCGTGCTGGTTGAAGGCCTGCTGCCGCTGGCCGCCGACTGGCAGACCATGCTGGTGGTGCTGGCCGTCCTGTCGCTGGCCATCGGCAACCTGACCGCCATCGTCCAGACCAACCTGAAGCGGATGCTGGCTTACTCGACCATCTCGCACATGGGCTTCATCCTGCTGGGCATGCTGTCCGGCGTGGTGGCCAACAAGGTGGATGGCGCGGCGAACGCCTACAGCGCGTCGATGTTCTATTCGGTCACGTACCTGCTGACCACGCTGGGCACCTTCGGCCTGATCCTGCTGCGTACCACGAAGGGCTTCGAGGCAGAAACGCTGGAAGACCTGAAGGGCATGTCGCGTCGCAATCCGTGGTTCGCGTTCCTGATGCTGGTGATGATGTTCTCGCTGGCCGGTATTCCGCCGACCGTGGGCTTCTACGCCAAGCTGGCCGTGCTTGAAGCCGTGGTGAAGTCGGGCATGACCTGGCTGGCCGTGGTGGCGGTGCTGTTCTCGCTGATCGGCGCGTTCTACTACCTGCGCGTGGTCAAGCTGATGTACTTCGATGCACCGGTCGGCGAAGAGCCGCTGGAGGCCACCACGGGCCTGCGTTCGGTGCTGAGCCTGAACGGCGCGGCAGTGATCCTGCTGGGCATCTTCCCGGCTGCGCTGATGAACCTGTGCTACCAGGCCATCCGCGCAACGCTGGCCTCCTGAACGCAAGAGGCAGCAAGGCATGAGTTCCCCGACGGGCGGCTGGTTTGTCATCTTGCTGGCACTGCTTTGTGCCAACCTGCCGTTCATCAACCAGCGCCTGTTCGCGGTGATCCCGCTGCGCTGGCGCCGCAAGCCCCTGTGGCTGCGGCTGGTGGAACTGATCTGCCTGTATCTGGCAGCCGGCGTGGCCGGCTTTGCGGTGGAGGCGAGCCTCGGCAACGCCTTCCCGCAGGGCTGGCAGTTCTACGCCATTACGGCGTGCATGATGCTGGTGTTCGCCTTCCCAGGCTTTACCTGGCAGTACCTCGTCAAACACCGCACGGCCTGACGCCGGTCATGAAGCCGCCGGGCGTGCCAATCACCCGGAGTGCTTATGACGGAAAAGACCCAGGACCACCTAGCCCCGCCTGCAGGCGATGAAGGGCTCAAGGAAGTCTGCGTTGCCTCGGCAACCGTCCATCGCGGCAAATTCCTCACGCTGAAGCAAGACATCGTCCGCCTGCCCGACGGCAAGCAGACCGGTCGCGAGTACGTGGTACATCCCGGCGCGGTCATGATGATTCCGCTGTTCGACGACGGCACCGTGCTGATGGAGCGGCAGTTCCGCTACCCGGTAGGGGAGGTCATGCTCGAATTCCCCGCCGGCAAGCTGGACCCGCAAGAAGGCGCGCTGCGCTGCGGCGAGCGCGAGCTGGAAGAGGAAACCGGCTACAGCGCAGCGCGCTGGGATTACCTGACCCGCATCCATCCCGTCATTTCGTACTCGACCGAATTTATCGACGTGTTCCTCGCGCGCGGCCTGACCGCGGGGCAGGCTAAGCTCGATGACGGCGAATTCCTCGAAACTTTCATCGTTCCGGCTGGCCAGGTGCTGGACTGGGTGCGTCAGGGCCGCATTACCGATGTGAAGACCATCATCGGCGCGTTCTGGCTGGAGAAGGTAATCTCGGGGGTCTGGCAGCCCGGCGAGCAGCCGCTTCCGTCCTGAAGTGGTGAAGAAAAACGGCGATAGCCGGCCAAGAACCGAGCGGTGTGCTTCTCGCGCCACAGAAATGCGGGAAATCCCTTTGGGGAAAAATTAGCACGACCGTTCACAAAATTTCGATTCACGGATACTATTGCCTTTGACGGGCTGGAAAGATCATGAAGGTGCTCGACCTGCGTTGTGCGCAAGACCATCGTTTCGAGGGCTGGTTTTCCTCCGAGGACGATGCGCAGTCGCAAATCGCAAGTGACCTCGTCCAATGCCCGGTCTGCGGTGACCACGCCGTGAGCCGGCTGCCGAGCGCACCGCGCCTGAATCTTTCGGGCGCGACGCCGGTGCAGCGCGGCCAGGCGAAGGCAGGGCAGGCGGCGCCAGCGCCGGCCGCCCTGGAAGCCTTGCAGGCGGCCTATATGAAGGCCGTTCGGCAGGTGATGGCGCAGACCGAGGACGTTGGCGACCGCTTTGCCGAGGAGGCCAGGCGCATGCATTACGACGAGGCACCGGAGCGCGGCATCCGCGGTTCGGCTTCCCCGGAAGAGGTGCAGGCGCTGGCGGAGGAGGGCATTGAAACGATCCCGCTCGTGGTGCCGGATGCATTGAAGCAGACGGCTCACTGAATTGCGTCCTGTGCCCGTGGTTGTCGGCGCAAGACGCGCAGGCAGAACTACTTGCCGGCACCGTGCCGGCATCACTGGAGACGGGCATGGATCTCAATTACTCGGCGTCCGACAACGCCTTCCGCGAGGAAGTGCGTAGCTGGCTGGAAGCCAATCTGCCGGCGGATATCCGCAGCAAGGTGCTGAACCATCGCCGGCCCAATCGCGACGACCTGGTGCGCTGGCACAAGATCCTGGCGGGCAAGGGCTGGTCGGCGCCGCACTGGCCCGTGCAATACGGCGGCACCGGCTGGAATGCCACGCAGCGCCATATCTGGGACGAGGAAAATGCTCGCGTCGGCGCCCCTGGCGTGCTGCCCTTCGGCGTTGCCATGGTCGCGCCCGTGATCATGAAGTACGGCAACGAACAGCAGAAGTCGTACTACCTGCCGCGCATCCTGGACTGCACCGACTGGTGGTGCCAGGGCTACTCGGAGCCGGGCTCGGGCTCCGACCTGGCATCGGTCAAGACCCGCGCCGAACTGACCTCCGACGGCAAGCACTACATCGTCAACGGCCAGAAGACCTGGACCACGCTCGGCCAGCACGCCGACATGATCTTCTGCCTGGTGCGCACCGATCCCGAGGCCAAGAAGCAGGAGGGCATCTCGTTCCTGCTGATCGACATGAAGACGCCGGGCATCACCGTGCGTCCGATCATCATGCTCGACGAGGAGCATGAGGTGAACGAAGTGTTCTTCGACAACGTCAAGGTGCCGGTGGAAAACCGCGTTGGTGACGAAAACAAGGGCTGGACCTACGCCAAGTACCTGCTCGGCCACGAGCGCACCGGCATTGCCCGCGTCGGCAATTCCAAGCGCGAGCTGGGCTTCCTGAAGCGCGTGGCGCGCCAGCAGCAGAAGAACGGCAAGCCCCTGCTGGAAGATCCGGTGTTCGGCGCCAAGGTTGCCGCGTTGGAAATCGAACTGATGGCGCTGGAGATCACCGTGCTGCGCGTGGTGTCGAGCGAAGCCGCTGGCAAGGGCCCTGGCCCGGAAGCTTCGATGCTGAAAATCAAGGGCACCGAGATCCAGCAGATGCTGACCGAGCTGATGGTCGAAGCCGTCGGCCCTTACGCCCAGCCGTTCGACCCCGCCTACCTGGAGTGCGAGCACGAGCACGCGGTAACCGGCTACGACGATGCCGCCCCGCTGGCCGCCTACTACTTCAACTATCGCAAGACCTCCATCTACGGCGGGTCCAACGAAATCCAGCGCAACATCATCAGCCAGATGATCCTGGGGCTGTGAGGAGACACGGAACATGAACTTCAATCTCAGCGACGAACAAAAGCAGCTGGCTGACGCCGTACGCCGTTTCATCGACAAGGACTACGACTTCGAGTCGCGCAAGAAGCGCTATGAAAGCGAGGCCGGCTATGGCGAATCCGCCTGGGGCTCGCTGGTCGAGCTCGGCCTGACCGCGCTGCCGGTGCCGGAAGCGCAGGGCGGCTTCTCCGGCAAGGCGCTGGACATGATGGTGGTGCAGCAGGAACTGGGCCGCGGCCTGGTCGTCGAGCCGTACCTGGCAACCGTCGTGGGTGCCTATGCCCTGGGACTAGCCGGTGGTCAGGAAGCGCTGCTGGAGCAAGTGGCCGGTGGCGAACTGAAGCTCGCCGTGGCGTTCAACGAGCCGCAGGCGCGCTATGAGCTGAACAACGTGCGCGTCACCGCGCGCGACGGCAAGCTCAACGGCCGCAAGACCGTGGTGCTGCATGGCGGCCAGGCCGACAAGCTGATCGTGTCGGCACGCACCGGCGGGGCCGAAGCCGATCGTGACGGCATCTCGCTGTTCCTGGTCGATGCAAAGGGCGCCGGCGTCAGCATCAAGGACTACCGCACCATCGACAACCTGCGCGCGGCCGATGTCACGTTCCAGGATGCACCGGCGCAACTGCTGGGCGAGGGCGGCAAGGCCTTCGAGCAGATCGAGCAGGTGGCCGACTACGCCGCGGTGCTGCTGTGCGCCGAGGCCGTGGGCGTGATGGACACGCTCAACGCCGCAACGCTCGATTACGCCAAGCAGCGCCAGCAGTTCGGCGTGGTGATCGCGCGCTTCCAGGCTCTGCAGCATCGCATGGTCGAGATGTTCATCCAGGCCGAGCAGTCGCGCTCGATCACGCTGCTGGCCGCGGCACGCTTTGAAGAGTCGACGCCGGAAGAGCGCCGCCGCTACGTGTCGGCTGCCAAGGCCCGCGTTGGCCAAGCCGCGCGCTACGTTGGCCAGGAGGCCGTGCAGATCCACGGCGGCATGGGCGTGACCAACGAACTGCCGGCCGCGCACATGTTCAAGCGCCTGACGCTCATCAACACCACGTTCGGTGATGTCGACCACCACCTGGGCCGGTTCGCCGCGCAGGCGAGCTTCCAGCAAGCTGCCTGATCCAGGCGATGCCCAATCGAAACCGCGCCGTAGTCCAGGCGCGGTTTTTTTCTTTGCGCGCAGTTAGGGGCGGGTTCGGCAAATACGGACGCACGCCGTCACCTGCCATGCGAATATCGCGATGACCAGTCAACAGTCAGCGCCGTCAGCGACAACGGAGACACGACCCATGCTGTATTTCGAGGACTTTGCAGTCGGCAGCCGCCGCGAACTCGGCTCCTACCTCGTCACCGAGGAAGAGATCCTCGGCTTTGCCCGCCAGTATGACCCGCAGCCATTTCATATCGACAAGGAGGCCGCCGCCAACAGCATCTATGGCGGCCTGATCTCGAGCGGCTGGATGACGTGCTCGATCATGATGCGCCTGCTGGTGCTGAGCACCACCGGCAAGTCGGCGAGCATGGGTTCGCCCGGCGTCGACGAGATCCGCTGGCTGAAGCCGGTCTATGCTGGCGACACGCTGACCGTGGTGCTCAATGTGCTGGATTCCCGGCCGTCGCAATCGAAGCCGGATCGCGGCGTGGTCCACACCCAGTGGGAAGCCACCAACCAGCGCGGCGAACTGGTCTGCACGGTCAAGGGCATGGGCATGTACGGCCGCCGCCCTGCGTGAGATCGCCCCCGCAAACTTAAACAACGAGGAGATAACGGACATGCGCACCATCGCATCGCTCGAAGAGCTGGAAAGCCTGCAAGGTCAGGAGGTCGCCGTCAGCGACTGGATGGAGATCACTCAGGAGCAGGTAAACCTGTTTGCCGAAGCGACCGGCGACCACCAGTGGATCCACGTCGACGTGGAGCGCGCCAAGAAGGAATCGCCTTACGGCGGCCCGATCGCGCATGGTTTCCTGACGCTGTCGCTGGTGCCCAAGTTCATGCACAACGCGCTGCACATGCCGTCGAAGATCGGCGTCAACTACGGCCTGAACCGCGTGCGCTTCACCGCACCGGTTCCCGTGGGTAGCAAGCTGCGCGCGCGTATCAAGCTGCAGAAGGTCGAGCGACTCGACCCGCTGCCCAAGTCCCCCGAACTGGTGGGTGCCCAATCGACCTGGGAAGTGACGATCGAGCGCGAAGGCAGCGACCGGCCGGTGTGCGTGGCGGAGTCGATTAGCCGCCGCTACGGCTGAGTCGTTGTTGTTTTGTTGATACAGGAAGAAAAAAACCGCCGACTGGCGGTTTTTTTCAGTTTTCGACGTGAATGCGGATGCTGCAACACATTTTTAGCGACGTGAACAACGCTTTTAAAGATTGTCCGCTTTGCTGAACAGTGTGTTCTGTGCTGTTGGGTTTACCCGTAATGCTGCATTGCGGTACAGTCGCGCCCACGATGTTTTACGTGTTGCGCATTCCGGCCGGAAACCGCGCTTGCCCACAAGGCAGGCTTGCCGGGAAGTGCAAAAACCTCGTGGTTCAACGCTACCCGGCCGCAGTTTCGAGCCGGGACCGTTCGCGGTTTCGGCCATCAATTGCCGCAGTGCCCCCGCCTCAGGCGAGCCGCTCGCGCAGTAGTCAGTTGTCCTTCCGTGTTCATGGCGTTGTCAGGCCGCATGGTCATCCGGCGTTAAGTCCGCCAGACCCCAACGCCAGCTAAGGACACGTCCTTCAGGTTTTCCCTCAGCCCAACGCCTCTTGCTTCCGGCATCAGGCGGTGAAGCCACGCTTTGCCCAAGCGCGGCCTAACCAAACCAGTCGTGACATGAAGAAACCCATACTGCCGCGGTGGACGCGGTCCCTGCCAAGCCTCGGCCTGCTCTTGCTGCTCGCCGGCTGCAACATGACGCTGCTCGACCCGAAGGGGCAGGTAGGCGTCGACATCAAAGGCATCATCCTGATCGCCACCTGGCTCATGCTGCTGGTGGTGGTGCCGGTGATCATCCTGACGCTCGTGTTCGCCTGGAAGTACCGCGCCAGCAATACCTCGGCACGCTATGAACCCGACTGGTCGCACTCGACCGCGATCGAAGTCGTGGTGTGGCTGATCCCCTGCCTGATCATCATCGCGCTGGGCATCATCACGTGGAAGTCTTCGCACGACCTGGACCCGTACAAGCCGCTGGAATCGAAGCAGAAGCCGATTACCGTCGAGGCGGTGGCGATGAACTGGAAGTGGCTGTTCATCTATCCGGAGCTGAAGATCGCCACGGTCAACCAGATCGCGTTCCCGGTGGGCACGCCGGTGAACTTCAAGATCACCTCCGATTCGATCATGAATTCGTTCTTCATCCCGCAACTGGGCAGCCAGGTTTACGCCATGGCCGGGATGGAGACCAAGCTGCACCTGATTGCCAACGAAGCCGGCACGTATGACGGCATGTCCGCCAACTACAGCGGCGGCGGCTTCTCGGGCATGAAGTTCAAGGCGACGGCCATGTCGAACTTCGAGTTCGACGCGTGGGTCGCCAAGGTGCGCGCCTCCGAACGTCAGCTCGCCAGCGCGGACTACAAGGTCCTGGCTCAGCCGAGCGAAGCGGAGCCGGTTGCCTACTACGGCAAGGTCGAAGACGGCCTGTTCACCGGCGTCCTGCACCAATACATGGGCAACGACGGCCACGCCATGGCCCGCGAGGGTTTCGATGGCGGCCCGGTCTGCACGTCGCGTAACACGCTCGGCGAAGAGCGGGTGTCCATGGCCACGCCGGCCAAGCCGGCGCTCGGCGCGCAATCCTAGGAGCAATGATGTTTGGCAAATTGAGTTTGTCGGCGATTCCGTTTCATGAGCCGATCATCATGGTCGTACTGGCCGGCGTCGCCCTCGGCGGCGCTGCGCTGCTAGGCGCGATCACGTATTTCAAGAAGTGGGGCTACCTCTGGAATGAGTGGTTCACTTCCGTCGATCACAAGAAGATCGGCGTGATGTATTGCCTGGTCGCGCTGGTCATGCTGCTGCGCGGCTTCTCCGACGCGCTGATGATGCGCATGCAGCTGGCGCTTGCCACCAACGG
Organism: Cupriavidus sp. C2SS-8b; assembly: GCF_057073745.1. Classification (NCBI taxonomy): domain Bacteria; kingdom Pseudomonadati; phylum Pseudomonadota; class Betaproteobacteria; order Burkholderiales; family Burkholderiaceae; genus Cupriavidus; species Cupriavidus sp. C2SS-8b. The sequence goes on along the minus strand of NZ_CP172716.1, from coordinate 2,331,619 downwards.
TGCCCACGGCGTCCTGCCGCCGGAACACTACGACCAGATCTTCACCGCCCACGGCGTGATCATGATCTTCTTCGTGGCCATGCCGCTGATGACGGGCCTGATGAACCTCGTGGTGCCGCTGCAGATCGGCGCGCGCGACGTGGCGTTCCCGTTCCTGAACACGCTGTCGTTCTGGCTGTTCGTGTCGGGCGCCATGCTGGTAAACGTCTCGCTGGGCGTTGGCGAATTCGCCAAGACCGGCTGGCTCGCCTACCCGCCGCTGTCCGGCCTGGACTTCAGCCCGGGCGTGGGGGTGGACTACTACCTCTGGTCCTTGCAGATTTCAGGGTTGGGCACGCTGCTGACCGGCGTGAACTTCCTGGTGACGATCCTCAAGATGCGCGCCCCGGGCATGACCCTGATGCGCATGCCGGTGTTCACCTGGACCGCCCTGTGCACCAACGTGCTGATCGTGGCCGCCTTCCCGGTGCTGACGGTGTCGCTGGCACTGCTGGGCCTGGACCGCTACTTCGACATGCACTTCTTCACGAACGATGGCGGCGGCAATGCCATGATGTACGTGAACCTGATCTGGATCTGGGGCCACCCCGAGGTGTACATCCTGATCCTGCCGGCGTTCGGCATCTTCTCTGAAGTCATCGCGACGTTCTCGGGCAAGAAGCTGTTCGGCTACAAGGGCATGGTGTACGCGACGGCGGCCATCATGGTGCTGTCGTTCATCGTGTGGCTGCACCACTTCTTCACGATGGGCTCGGGTGCGAACGTCAACGCGTTCTTCGGCATCACGACCATGATCATCTCCATCCCGACCGGGGTGAAGATCTTCAACTGGCTGTTCACGATGTACCGTGGCCGCGTGCAGATGACCACGCCGGTGCTGTGGACGCTGGGCTTCATGATCACCTTCGTGATCGGCGGCATGACCGGTGTGCTGATGGCCGTGCCGGCAGCCGACTTCGTGCTGCACAACAGCCTGTTCCTGATCGCCCACTTCCACAACGTGATCATTGGCGGCGTGCTGTTCGGCTACCTGGCCGGCATCACCTACTGGTGGCCGAAGGCGTTCGGCTTCAAGCTGAACGAGCGCCTGGGCAAGTACGCCTTCTGGTGCTGGCTGGTGGGCTTCTACTTCGCCTTCATGCCGCTGTACGTGCTGGGCCTGATGGGCATGACCCGTCGCCTGAACCACACCGACAACCCGGCCTGGACGCCGTGGCTGTACCTGGCCGTGGTCGGCGTGGTCTTCGTCGCGCTGGGCATCTTCTTCCAGGTGTTGCAGATCGTCGTGTCGATCCGCGACCGCAAGAAGCTGGCCGACGTGACCGGCGACCCGTGGGGTGGCCGCACGCTGGAATGGGCGACCTCGTCGCCGCCGCCGTTCTACAACTTTGCGCACACCCCGGTGGTGCGTGACCTGGACGCGTTCGCCGACATGAAGGCCCGTGGCGAAACCATCCCGACCAGCGGATACGAGCAGATCCACATGCCGAAGAACACCGGCGCCGGTTTCTGGATGGGCCTGTTCAGCCTGGTGCTGGGCTTCGCCCTGGTCTGGCACATCTGGTGGCTTGCCGCCGTGGGCCTGGTTGGCATGGTGGTGTCGTTCATCCGCCGCGCCAACGATGACCACATCGACTACTACGTGCCGGCCGCCGAGGTCGAGCAGATTGAAACGCGCCAACTGCAGCGCATTGCTTCGCAGGCCTGATAACCATGTCGACAGAAGTCCTTGATCGCTTCGGGGCGGCGCAAGCCCCGGCTCATGCGCACTCGCATGACGACACGCACGACCACGCGCACCACGACACCAGCGAGAACACCATCTTTGGTTTCTGGCTGTACCTGATGAGCGACTGCATCTTGTTTGCGTGCCTGTTCGCCGCCTTCGCCGTCCTGCGCGGCGAAGTGGCGGGCGGCCCGTCGGGCAAGGAGCTGTTCGAGCTCAACTACGTGCTGACCGAGACCTTCATCCTGCTGTTCTCGTCGATCACGTACGGGTTCGCGATGATCTCGCTGCACAACCGCTCGAAAGGGCGGGTGCTGGTGTGGCTGGCTATCACGTTCGCGCTGGGCGCCGCGTTCATGTACATGGAAATCAATGAATTCCATCACCTGATCGCCGAAGGCGCCGGCCCGAGCCGCAGCGCGTTCCTGTCGTCGTTCTTCACGCTGGTGGGCACCCACGGCCTGCACGTCGCAAGCGGCATGGTGTGGATGCTGGTCCTGATGTGGCAAGTCAGCAAGAAGGGCCTGACCCCGACCATGTCCAAGCGCCTGAACTGCCTCAGCCTGTTCTGGCACTTCCTGGACGTCGTGTGGATCGGCGTCTTCACCGTGGTCTACCTGATGGGGGCAATGTAAATGGCACAGCAACACGCAGCATCGGCCCACGCCGAGTCGCATGGCCACAGCAGCTTCAAGTCCTATGTGATCGGCTTCGTGCTGGCGGTGATCCTGACCGTCATCCCGTTCAAGATCGTGATGGACGGCACCCTGGACCGTGGCACGACCCTGCTGATCATCCTCGGCATGGCCGCGGTGCAGGTCGTCGTGCACCTGAAGTACTTCCTCCATATGGATGGTTCGAAGGAGCAGCGCTGGAACGTGATGTCGTTCCTGTTCACGCTGCTGATCCTGTTCATCGTGCTGGCCGGCTCGCTCTGGATCATGCACAACATGAACGCGAACATGATGCCGTGGATGATGAAGTAATCGTCTTCCGGCGATAGACAACGGGGCCTTCGGGCCCCGTTTTTACTTGTGGCGGTGCATCGCGCACCGTGGCGCCGCACGCCTGCGGCGCCTTCCCGTTTTCGGCGCCAGCGCACCACCTGCCTGGCTTGCACCCGATTGTGCCGTGCACGCGCGCGGTGCGTCGTGGCCCGTTCCCGCCTGGCACCAGCGTGGTGCTTTCGCGCGGCATCTCCCCTGAAATTGTCTCTTGCCGGGCGCCCCGGCGGCGTCTGGCCGTCCGTCGAAGCTCAGACGAGCCATGGCACGGTAGTTGCGGATGCACCACCCGGGGAGCGTTGAGTCCCGTAACCAAACGACAAACTGGGAGCTGCAATGAAACGACGTGACATGCTGAAGCTGTCGGCGGTAGCCGCCGCGGCCATGATCGGCGCGAGCCCGCTGGCGATGGCGCAGTCCAAGGACCCGATCAAGATCGGCATCCTGCATTCGTTGTCCGGCACCATGGCCATCTCGGAGACGTCGCTCAAGGACGTGGCGCTGATGACCATCGACGAGATCAACAAGAGCGGTGGCGTGCTCGGCCGCAAGCTGGAGCCGGTGGTCGTGGACCCGGCGTCGAACTGGCCGCTGTTCGCCGAGAAGGCGCGCCAGCTGATCACCAAGGACAAGGTCGCTGTCACGTTTGGCTGCTGGACTTCGGTGTCGCGCAAGTCGGTGCTGCCGGTCTACGAAGAGCTGAACTCGCTGCTGTTCTACCCGGTGCAGTATGAGGGCGAGGAGATGTCGAAGAACGTCTTCTACACCGGCGCGGCGCCCAACCAGCAGGCCATCCCGGCCGTCGAATACCTGATGAGCAAGGAAGGCGGCGGCGCCAAGCGCTTCTTCCTTCTGGGCACCGACTACGTCTACCCGCGCACCACCAACAAGATCCTGCGCGCGTTCCTCAAGAGCAAGGGCGTGGCGGACAAGGACATCGAAGAGGTCTACACGCCGTTCGGCCACAGCGACTACCAGACCATCGTCGCCAATATCAAGAAGTTCTCGCAGGGCGGCAAGACCGCCGTGATCTCCACCATCAACGGCGACTCCAACGTGCCGTTCTACAAGGAACTTGGCAACGCGGGCCTGAAGGCCAAGGATGTGCCCGTGGTGGCCTTCTCCGTGGGTGAGGAAGAGCTGCGCGGCATCGACACCAAGCCGCTGGTCGGCCACCTGGCGGCATGGAACTACTTCATGTCCGTCAAGAATCCCGAGAACGAAGCGTTCAAGAAGCAGTGGGCAGCCTGGGTCAAGGCCAACAACCTGCCAGGCGGCGACAAGCGTGTCACCAATGACCCGATGGAGGCCACCTATGTCGGCATCCATATGTGGGCACAGGCCGTGAAGAAGGCCGGTACGACCGATCCTGACAAGGTCCGCGCGGCCATGTACGGCCAGACCTTCAAGGCACCGGACGGCTTCACGCTGACCATGGGCGACAACCATCACCTGTTCAAGCCGGTGATGATCGGCGAAGTGAAGGGCGACGGCCAGTTCAGCGTTGTGTGGAAGACCGCCAAGCCCATCCGCGCCCAGCCGTGGAGCCCGTTCATCTCCGGCAATGAAGGCAAGCCGGACAAGGTGATGTAAGCCACTTCGCTTGATGAAGCGACGCCGCTCTCTCGGGTGCGGGAGAGCGGCGTAGTTCGCTGTCCGCCAATACCCTCGCAAGTGCCTACCTCTATGCGCTATTCGATATCCGTTCATGCCATGCCGTGGCTGCGCGCCTTGCTGGCGGCGCTGCTGCTGGCTACGGCACCCTGGGCTGCCGCGCTGACGCAAGCCGACCTCAAGCCATTGGCCGAGGACGATTTCGATGCCAAGACCGCAGCCTTGTCCGCGCTGGCCAAGGCCTCGCCGGAACAGGCGGGGCCCATCCTGAAGGCGCTGCAGGACGATGCGCTGCAATACGCCCCGTCGGTGGGCATGGTGCGCCAGGAAGGCGGCAAGACCGTCGATGCCGTCACCGGCAAGCCGGTCACGGTCAAGGCCGATGAACTGGAATCGCTGACCCTGAACAACAGCTTGCGCGCAATTGTGGATAGCGCGGCTAGCAGCCTGCAGCTGCAGTCGCCAGATATCGCCGTGCGCACGCAAGCCATCAATACACTGTACGACCAGCCCGAGAGCGCCTCGCGCACCAGCGTGGAAGCTGCGCGCAAGGCGGAGGCCGATCCCGGGCTGCGCGCGCGGCTGGACGTGATCTGGGCCACAACGGTGCTGGCCGATGAGACGAATGCCGGTGACACGGCCCAGCGTGAAGCGCGGATGGACGCCATTCGCATCCTTGGCCGCGACAGCAATCCGCAAAGCCGCCAGAAGCTCGCGCCGCTGGTCGAGCGCGGCAGCGATGGCAAGTACCGCGAACCGGATGTCGAGGTACGCGTGGCCGCACAGCAGGCACTCGACGCATTGCGCAGCGACCAGCGCCGTGCCGAACTGGTCGGCAACCTGTTCGCCGGCCTGAGCCTGGGCAGCGTGCTGCTGCTGGCTGCACTGGGCTTGGCGATCACCTATGGCCTGATCGGCGTCATCAATATGGCGCACGGCGAGTTCCTGATGATCGGCGCGTATGCCACCTACGTTGTGCAGACGCTGTTCCGCACCTATGCGCCCGGCGCGTTCGACTGGTATCTGCCCGCAGCGCTGCCGGCGTCGTTCCTGGCCGCTGGTATCGTCGGTTTCGTGCTGGAACGCCTGGTGCTGCGTCATCTCTATGGCCGGCCGCTGGAGACGCTGCTGGCCACGTTCGGCGTGAGCCTGCTGCTGATGCAGGCCGTGCGCACGCTGTTCGGCGCGCAGAACGTCGAAGTGGCCAACCCGGCCTGGATGAGCGGCGGCGTCGAATGGATGCCGGGCCTGGTGATCCCGTACAACCGCATCGTCATCATCCTGTTCGCGCTGGCGGTAGTGGCTGTTGCCTGGGCCGTGCTCAACCGCACGCGGCTCGGCCTGTTCGTGCGCGCCACGACGCAGAACCGCACCATGGCCGCGTGCGTGGGCGTGCGCACGTGGAAGGTGGACAGCTACGCCTTCGCCTTCGGCGCGGGCATTGCCGGCATGGGGGGCTGCGCGCTGTCGCAGATCGGCAATGTCGGCCCGGACCTGGGCCAGGCTTACATCATCGATTCCTTCATGGTCGTGGTGCTGGGTGGAGTCGGGCAGCTGGCGGGCACGATCGTCGGCGCGTTCGGGCTCGGCATCATCAACAAGTTCATCGAGCCGTTCTACGGCGCGGTGCTGGCCAAGATCTTTGTCCTGGTGCTGATCGTGCTGTTTATCCAGAAGCGGCCGCAGGGACTTTTCGCGCTCAAGGGGCGCAGCGCGGAGGCATGATGCAGAGCTTTCATTCCAATTCGCCGGCCACGCCGTTCCGACTTGCCGTGCCGGCGCGTCAGCCGCTGCTCACCGGGCGCGGCTGGACTTTGCTTGCGGCCTTGACGGTGGTGGTGGGCATCGGCGTGCCGGTCTGTGCGCTGCTCGTGCCGGAGGGCCATCCGCTGCACCTGTCGGCTTATGCGCTGACGCTGATCGGCAAGATCATGTGCTATGCGCTGGCCGCCATTGCGCTGGATCTGGTGTGGGGCTACTGCGGCATCCTGAGCCTGGGCCATGGGCTGTTCTTTGCACTGGGCGGCTACGCGATGGGCATGTACCTGATGCGCGCGATCGGCCGCGAAGGCGTGTACAAGAGCGACCTGCCGGACTTCATGGTGTTCCTCGACTGGAAGGAGCTGCCCTGGTTTTGGCACGGCACCGAGCACCTCGGCTACGCGTTGCTGCTCGTGGTGCTGCTGCCGGGCGTGCTGGCCTGGCTGTTTGGCTTCTTCGCGTTCCGCTCCCGCATCAAGGGCGTGTACCTGTCGATCATTACGCAGGCCATGACGTATGCGGCGATGCTGCTGTTCTTCCGCAACGAAACTGGCTTTGGCGGCAACAACGGGTTCACCGACTTCAAGCGCATTGCCGGCTATGCCGTGGCCGCGCCGCAGACGCGCACCGCGCTGTTCGTCCTGACTTTCCTGGCGTTGATCGCCGGATTCGTGGCATGCCGCTATATCGTCACGTCCAAGCTCGGCCGCGTTGTGACGGCAGTGCGCGATGCCGAGATGCGCGTGATGTTCTCAGGCTACAACCCGCTCGGCTACAAGCTGTTCGTGTGGACGTTCTCGGCTGTGCTGTGCGGCATTGCCGGCGCGCTGTACGTGCCGCAGGTGGGCATCATCAACCCGGGCGAGATGTCGCCGGGCAACTCGATCGAGATGGCTGTCTGGGTGGCGGTTGGCGGCCGCGGCACGCTGATCGGACCGGTGATCGGGGCGTTCCTCGTCAACGGCGCCAAGACGATGTTCACGGCCTACTTCGCCGAGTACTGGCTGTTCCTGCTCGGCGCGATGTTCGTGCTGGTCACGCTGTACCTGCCGGATGGCGTGATCGGCCTGTTGAAGCGCCTGCGCGAGCGCAGCCGCCGCACGAAGCCGGCCGTGAGCGATCCTGTATCCACCCCTGCCGTAGCGGGGCGCACCGGAGGCGAAGCATGAATGCCGCGCTCGAATACGGCCAGGCGGAAAGCGGCAATGCGACGGGGCTGGGCCGGGTGGTGGAGCCCGGCACGATCGATGTGTCGCATGGTCCGATCCTCTACCTTGAAGACCTGACGGTGCAGTTCGGTGGCTTTCGCGCGCTCAACAAGCTGAGTCTGTCGATCGACCACGGCGAGCTGCGCTGCGTGATCGGCCCCAATGGTGCGGGCAAGACCACGATGATGGATGTCATCACGGGCAAGACCGGTCCACGCAATGCCAATGTCAGCGGCCGCGTGTTTTTGGGCCAGACCATCGACCTGATGCGCATGACCGAGCCGCGCATCGCGCAGGTGGGCATCGGCCGCAAGTTCCAGAAGCCGACGGTGTTCGAACAGCATGCCGTCTGGGAAAATTTGGAACTCGCGATGAAGGCCGACAAGCGCTGGTGGTCGTCGCTTCGCGCGCGGCTCACGGGAGAAGGGCATCGCCGCATCGAGGAAACGCTGGCGCTGACGGGCCTTGAGGACGAAGCGTACCGTCCGGCGGGTCTGCTCTCGCACGGCCAGAAGCAGCGGCTGGAAATCGGCATGCTGCTGATGCAGCAGCCGCAACTGCTGTTGCTGGACGAGCCTGTGGCCGGCATGACCGATGAGGAAACCATGCAGCTCGCCGCGCTGCTGAACAGCCTGCGCGGCAGTTGCTCGATGATGGTGGTCGAGCACGACATGGAATTTGTCGCGGCACTAGCCGGGGACGCGGGCAAGGTCACGGTGCTGGCCGAAGGCAGCTTGCTGGCGGAAGGCACGCTGGACAGCGTCAAACGCGACGAACGCGTGATCGAATCCTACCTGGGAAGATAGCCATGCTGCAGGTCAATGCACTGAACCAGTTCTACGGCGGCAGCCACATCCTGCGCAATGTCTCCTTCGAGGTGCCGGGCGGCAAGCTAACCACGCTGCTGGGCCGCAATGGCGTAGGCAAGAGCACCTTGCTCAAGTGCCTGATGGGTGTGGTGCCCACGCGCAGCGGCAGCATCCAGTGGGATGGCCGCGCGCTGGAGAAGAAGGCGCCTTATGAGCGCGTTTCGGCTGGCCTGGCTTATGTGCCGCAGGGGCGCGAGATCTTTCCGCGGCTGACGGTGGAGGAGAACCTGCTGATTGGCGCCGCCAGCCGTGCGAGGCCTTCGGGCGTGCCGGATCGAATCTACCAGCTGTTCCCGGTACTGCGCACCATGCGCCAGCGCCGCGGCGGCGACTTGTCGGGCGGGCAGCAGCAACAGCTTGCCATCGGCCGCGCGCTGATGAGCGAGCCGGGCCTGCTCATCCTCGACGAGCCGACCGAAGGCATCCAGCCGTCGATCATCCAGGACATCGGGCGCGCGTTGCGTCTGCTGGTCGACGAATTCGGCATGACGGTGCTGCTGGTCGAGCAGTACTACGAATTCGCGCGCCATATCGCCGATCACTACGTGGTCATGAGCCGGGGCGAAGTCGTGGCGAAGGGCGAGGGGGCGAATATGGAGCAGGATGGCGTGCGGGAGTTGATTGCCGTGTAAGCGTGCCAGGCGGGACAGCGAGTATCGCGCGCTGCGCTTTCGCGTCGGTGGCGAGCGCGCTATGATCTCCGGCATCCGCCGCGGCGCTTGCCGTGGCTCGCCCCGCTTGCATCGCTGGTCTATTCATCGAGCCATGCGTCATCCTGATTTTCCCGCCGCCGTCGCCATGCCGCCTGCATGGCAGGCCAGCTTGCGCCTGCGCTTTGCCGCACGCGGCGAGCGTACCGTGCTGGCCCTGCGCCAGCATCAGGGCCCGTTGATGGTGCAGAAGCCGCTTTATCCCGAAGGCGGCATCTGCCACGCCGTCATCCTGCATCCGCCGGCAGGCGTGGCCGGCGGCGACAGTCTCGATATCGCGTTGCATGCGGAAGCCGGCACGCACGCGGTCATCGCGACGCCCGGTGCCACCAAATGGTACAAATCGCTCGGCCGTGACGCGTGCCAGCATGTGCGGCTGACCGTGGATGACGGCGCCCGGCTCGATTGGTTGCCGCAGGAAAACATCGTGTTCGACGATGCGCGCGCGCGCATCGTGACCGAAGTCGATATCGCGTCGGGCGGCAGCGCCATCGGCTGGGATGCCGTGGTGCTCGGGCGGCAGGCGTCCGGCGAGCAGTGGGCGCGCGGCGCGCTCTGGCTCGACACGCAGGTGGGCTGCCACGGGCGCGCGTTATGGATCGAGCAATCGCATCTGGACGCCGCTTCACCATTGCGCGGTGCAATGCCAGGGCTGGATGGGATGTCCGTGCTGGGCACGCTTTGGGCGGTGGGCAGCACAGCCACGCAGGAACTTGCCGAGACACTGGCCGAGCGCTTGCCGCTCACGCCTGACCTGCGCGCAGGCGTGACCTGCCTGTCGTCACCAGCGCAGTCGATGCTGCTGCTGCGCGTGCTGGGCCGGCAGATGGAGCCAGTCAGGCAACTCTTGGTCGACGCGTGGAGCGCGCTGCGCGAGCCGATTCACGGCGTGCCGGCACGGCCGCTGCGGCTGTGGGCGACATGAGCGATCAGGAATCAGGCATTCGAGAACGACAAGGACACCGACGATGGAACTGACACCGAGAGAGAAAGACAAGCTGCTGATCTTCACCGCCGCACTGCTGGCCGAACGTCGGCGCGCGCGCGGGCTCAAGCTCAACTATCCGGAATCCGTGGCGCTTATCACTGCCGCAATCATGGAAGGCGCGCGCGATGGCCGCACAGTGGCCGAACTGATGCACGAAGGCACCACCGTGCTGAGTCGCGAAGACGTGATGGACGGCGTGGCCGAGATGATTCCCGAGATCCAGGTCGAAGCGACGTTTCCAGATGGCACCAAGCTCGTCACGGTGCACCATCCGATTATCTGACAACACCGACAACATCCACCGAGAGCCGCTATGAAACGTTTCGCATGCTCGCGCCTGGCCATGGGCGCTACGCTGTCCTTCGCTGCCGTCTCCGCGTTCGCCCACCCGGGCCATGATGCCGCTACCGTTGGCGCCAGCCTGTGGGCAGGACTGCTGCATCCGTTCACCGGCGCAGATCATCTGCTGGCGATGGCCGCAGTGGGCGTCTGGAGCGCACTGGGCGCGCGCTCGGCTGCAGATACGTTGCGCCTGCCGCTTGCCTTCGTCGCGTTGATGCTGGTGGGTGCCGCGCTGGGACTATCGGGGCTGGTGCTGCCAGCGGTCGAGCCGATGATCGCCGCATCGCTGCTGGTGGTGGGCGTGCTGGTGGCGATGCGCGCAAAGTTGCCGGCATGGGCCGGCATGGCGATCGTGGGCGGCTTCGCGGTATTCCATGGCTATGCGCACGGTGCCGAGCTGCCCGCGACGGCTGCGGCGCTGCCCGCTGTGCTGGCCTATGTCGGCGGCTTCTCGGTAGCGACCATGGTGCTGCACCTCCTTGGCATTGTCGCGGGTACGATCCTGCGCCATCGCGCGGGCTGGCTTGCGCGCGTGGCCGGAGCGGGGGTGGCGCTGTACGGCGCCGGCCTGCTGGTTGCGTGAGGAGACGACGATGATCCCCGGTGAACTGATGCCTGCCGATGGTGAGATCGAACTCAATGCCGGCCGGCCCACGGCAAGCGTGACGGTTGCCAATACTGGCGACCGTCCGATCCAGGTCGGCTCGCATTTCCATTTCTACGAGACCAACGCCGCGCTGTCGTTCGATCGCGCGGCCGCGCGCGGCTTCCGTCTCAATATCGCGGCCGGCACCGCGGTGCGGTTCGAGCCGGGCCAGACGCGTACCGTGGAACTGGTGGCGCTCGATGGCGACCGTATCGTCTACGGCTTCAACGGCAAGATCATGGGAGCGCTGTGATGGTGAAGATTTCCAGGCAGGCCTATGCCGAGATGTTCGGCCCGACCACCGGCGACCGCGTGCGCCTGGCCGACACCGGGCTCGTGATCGAAGTCGAGAAGGACTTCACTATCTACGGTGAGGAGGTGAAGTTTGGCGGCGGCAAGGTGATTCGCGATGGCATGGGGCAGAGCCAGCGCATGGCGAAGGACTGCGTCGATACCGTCATCACGAATGCGCTGATCGTGGACCACTGGGGCATCGTCAAGGCAGATATCGGCTTGAAGGGCGGGCGCATCGCGGGGATCGGCAAGGCAGGCAATCCGGATATCCAGCCGGGTGTGACGATCGTGATTGGTCCCGGCACAGAAGTGATTGCGGGCGAGGGCATGATCGTCACGGCTGGTGGCATCGACTCGCACATTCACTTCATCTGCCCGCAGCAAATCGAAGAGGCGCTGATGAGTGGCGTGACCACCATGATCGGCGGCGGCACGGGTCCGGCCACGGGCACGTTTGCGACCACGGTGACGCCGGGGCCGTGGTACATGGAACGCATGCTGCAGGCCATCGACGCCTATCCGATGAACATTGGGCTGCTGGGCAAGGGCAATGCGAGCCAGCAGGCGCCGATTCTGGAGCAGGTAGAGGCGGGCGCCATCGGCCTCAAGCTGCACGAAGACTGGGGCACGACGCCTGCGGCAATCGACACCTGCCTCTCTGTGGCCGATGCAACCGATACGCAGGTAGCGATCCACACCGATACGCTTAACGAGGCAGGCTTTGTCGAGGCGACCATCGCCGCGTTCAAGGGCCGCACCATTCACACGTATCACACCGAGGGCGCCGGCGGCGGCCATGCGCCGGACATCATCAAGGTGTGCGGCGAGGCCAACGTGCTGCCATCGTCGACGAATCCGACGCGGCCTTACACAGTGAACACGCTGGACGAGCATCTCGACATGCTGATGGTGTGCCATCACCTGGACCCGTCCATTGCCGAGGATATCGCGTTCGCAGAAAGCCGCATCCGCCGCGAGACCATCGCCGCCGAAGACATCCTGCACGACCTTGGCGCGTTCTCGATGATTTCGAGCGATTCGCAAGCCATGGGGCGCGTGGGCGAGGTCATCATCCGCACCTGGCAGACCGCGCACAAGATGGCCGCGCAGCGCGGCAAGCTGCCGGGCGATCCGCACGATGCGCGTGGCGGACACGACAATTTCCGCGTCAAGCGCTATATCGCCAAGTACACGATCAACCCGGCGCTGACGCATGGCATCGCCCATGAGGTCGGTTCGATCGAAGTGGGCAAGTGGGCGGACCTGGTGCTGTGGCGTCCGGCGTTCTTCGGCGTGAAGCCAAGCCTGATCCTGAAGGGCGGGATGATTGCCGCCGCGGCGATGGGCGACCCCAATGCCTCGATCCCGACGCCGCAGCCCGTGCACTACCGTCCGATGTTCGCGTCGGCGGGCGGCGCGCTGCACCGGTCGTCGCTGACCTTTGTCTCGCAAGCAGCGCTCGCTGCGAATGTCGGTGAGCGTTACGGCCTGGCCAAAACGCTGTCGGCGGTGCGCGGTACGCGCACCGTGAGCAAGCGCGACATGGTGCACAATGACTGGCAGCCGCACGTCACCGTCGATCCGGAGACCTATCAAGTCGTGGCCGATGGCCAGTTGCTGATGTGCGAGCCCGCCACCGAGCTGCCCATGGCGCAGCGCTACTTCCTGTTCTGACATTCTCCAATGCTGAAGATCGACAAAGTCCTGAGCGCCCCGCACGGCATTGCCGCCGTGCTGGTGCACCGCGCCCCGAAGCTGGTCCTGCCGTTCTCTGAACGCAGCAAGAGCCGCCTGCGCGCGGTGCTCGACAATGGGGAAGAAGCCGCGCTGTTCCTGCCGCGCGGCACGGTACTGCGCGGTGGTGATCTACTGGTGGCCGAAGATGGCACCTTTGTCGAAGTACAGGCTGCGCCCGAACGCGTGCTGGAAGTCCGCGCCGTGGATACGCAAGCGCTGATGCGCGCGGCGTATCACCTTGGCAACCGGCACACGCCGGTAGAGGTTGGTCGAGACTATCTACGGCTCGAGTTCGATCCGGTGCTGGCCGACATGCTTGCGCGTCTTGGCGTACAGGCCGCGCAAGCCGACGCGCCGTTCGAGCCCGAAGCGGGTGCATATGGCGGTGGACACAAGCACGGGCACGACGCGACGTTCGCCGAGGACTATGCGGTGGCGCAGGCGGTGTTTCATGAGCATCATGGGGATGGGCACTCGCACTCGCACTCGCACTCGCACTCGCACTCGCATGAGCATGAGCATGAGCATGAGCATGAGCATGAGCATGAGCATGAGCATGAGCATGAGCATGAGCATGAGCATGAGCATGAGCATGATGAGAATTGTGGGCACAAGCATTGATGACGTTGCACTGAAGCGGGGGCAAATGAAAGAGCCAATGCATCGGAATTTGCCAGCGCCCGAGCTCCCCTCTCCCGCTTGCGGGAGAGGGGAGTGTGGTGTTACTTGATGTCAATGTGGTCATGACACCGCTGCGCCAACTCATCTCCCTGTTGCACTTGGCCTCCCCCGCACTCCCCATCGGCGGCTTCAGCTACTCTCAAGGTCTTGAAGCCGCGATCGACAGCGGCTATGTGCGAGATGCCGATTCCGCCGAGCAATGGATCCGCGACAACCTCTTGCATGTACAAGCCCAGTGCGAAGCCCCACTGTGGTTGCTGCTCCATCGCCACTGGCGCACCATGGATATCGATGCAATCCGCAAGTTGAATGACTGGTTCCACGCCACGCGCGAAACATCCGAATTACGTCTGGAGACCGAGCAGATGGGCTGGTCGCTCGCGAAGCTGGTAGGGCAGATGGAATGGGGCGACCAGACATTGCGCGAGCAGTTGGCCGCGCTGTCGCCAACGTGCCTGCCGACCGCTTTCACCGCTGCCTGCGTGGCGCTGGAGATCGGCGAGCGCGAAGGGCTGGCCGCCTATTGCTTCAACTGGGCGGAGAACCAGGTCGCTGCCGCCATCAAGGCGGTGCCGCTGGGCCAGGTGGCCGGGCAGCACATGCTGCGGCGCCTGCACGATGCGGTGCTGACTGCAGTGGACGAGGCCGTGCAGCGCGCCACGGCATCGCCGCCGCAGCTTTCCACCTTTTCCCCAATGCTGGGTTTGCTGTCGTCACGCCACGAAACGCAGTATTCCCGATTGTTCCGTTCCTGAATCAGGAAGCCATCATGACCCTGGCTCGTACCAAGAAGAACCCCCCGCTGCGCGTTGGCGTCGGCGGTCCCGTCGGCTCCGGCAAGACCACACTGCTGGAGATGCTGTGCAAGGCGATGCGCGACCGCTATGACCTGGTCGCCATCACCAACGACATCTACACCAAGGAGGACCAGCGCCTGCTGACGATCTCCGGGGCGCTGCCTGCCGAGCGCATCATGGGGGTGGAAACCGGTGGCTGCCCGCACACGGCCATTCGCGAAGATGCGTCGATCAACCTTGAAGCCGTCGACCGCATGCTGGCGCGGTTCCCGGATGCCGATGTGGTCTTTATCGAGTCAGGCGGCGACAACCTCGCGGCGACGTTCAGCCCGGAGTTGTCCGACCTGACCGTCTACGTGATCGACGTGGCCGGCGGCGAGAAGATCCCGCGCAAGGGCGGACCGGGTATCACCAAGTCCGACCTGCTCGTCATCAACAAGACCGACCTAGCGCCGTATGTCGGCGCGTCGCTCGAAGTGATGGAAAGCGATGCGCGCAAGATGCGCGGCGAACGTCCGTTCGTGATGGGCAGCGTCAAATCGGGGCAAGGGCTGGACGAAGTGATCCGCTTTATCGAGCGCCAGGGCATGCTGGTCCTCTGAGCCCGCTCATGCCTGCCGGTAGTTGCCCTTGCGCGCCAGCGCACGGGCCACGGCCGCGACCAGGTCCACCTCGACTTCGTTGAGTTCGGCCATGTGCCGCATCGTGGCTTCTATCGCCGCGTTCTGCGCATTGCCAAACACCGAGCGCGGTTCTTCCACCTGGGCCACGGCGCTGCCGTGCTTGGGGAAGTCGAGCATATCCGAGGGCGGCACGCCAAGCGTATCCGCCAGCATGCAGATGTTGAGCAGCGCCAGGTTGCGCTTGCCGCGTTCAATGCCGCTCAGGTACGAACGGGCCAGTCCGCTTTCCAGCGAGAGGGTTTCTTGCGACCAGCCACGCTGCTTGCGCAGCCTGGCAAGATGCAATCCGAATTGTCTGAGAGTCTGGTCAGTCATGATCGATGTGACAGTTCTGCGGAACAGGACACTAGAAGTTTGACGCTGCGGCCACGACAACTTATATTCTCACTCACCATTGGTGCCTGATCCGCAGTTCAAGGGATGTGCAAAAAAAGGGCGCAGCACCGTGGCAGGAACCGGGCGGCCTGATGGCCGTGCCAAACGGGGCAACACGCAAGGGCAGGCTCGCGTCGAATGCGCGGGTGTCGTTGCGTTGATGGGGACCATCGTGTCTCCTTCGCTCTGTCAGGGGATTGCCATGCAGATCTATTCGCTGTTCGACGCGCCCATGCATTGTTTCGGCCGCGTCCACGCCCAAGCACCTTCCGCGGACCTCCATATCGGATTTCATTCACGCTTGTTGCCGGCCTGTGCGGGGCCGGGCAGCACGTGCGACTTAATCTTCCTGCCGGCCGGTCAATCGCAGCGCGGCTTCATGGCCACGCGCGGCGAATGGTGGGCTTGCCTGCGCGGCGGCATTCGCATCGCCGCGCCCGGTCACGAGGCGGTGCTGATCGGCTGTGGCGATATGTTTGCGCCGATGCCGGGCATGCCGATGCAGGTCCGCGCGGCGATCGACAGCATCCTGGTCCGCGTCGTCCCCGATGATAGTGCCGCCTGTGGCGACGCCGCGTCATTCGAAGACACCTTGTTGCAAGGTGAGCTGTCATGCGGCGCGCTGGGATGTCTGGCCACGATGCGCGACGACATCAGCGACGAGCTGGGACTCGTCTACAGCGGCACGCAGTCGACGCCAGTCACGCGCGCAGGATTCGCGCAATTGCCGGCAGGGACGTGCGTGCAGGTCGGCGGCCTGCACTGGGCGCTATGCTATCGCGGCGTGTTTTGCGTACGCTGGTCGCAGGGTGGGGAGACATATCAGAATTTCATACAGCCCGGGACGTTGTTCGTGCCCAGCCCGCATGAGTCGTATAGCGTGGAGGCTTTGCTGCCTGCTACCGGCTTGCTGTTTTGCAGCGGCGCGGCGCAGGCCGAGGTGCGCGATTATCGCGAGGCTTCGCGAAGGTTGCCGGGCGCGAGATCCGGTGTCGTGGAGATGACGCATGCACCGTACGGAAATCAGGAGGCATGCGTGCCGGCCTGAGCGGCGGCGCCGCCCCGGGCGGCATGCAAGCCGCCCTGGGCAGTCGGGCATCAGTGACGCTTGTACTGCGTGGTGCCGAACAGCATTTCGCGCGCCTTGTCGTCGTGCAGCGGCTTGCGCGCATTGGCCAGGACTTCCACGCCGCGCTTGACGGCCGGACGCTCGGCGATGGCGTTGAACCAGCGCTTGAGGTTCGGATAGTCGTCGAGTTCCACGCCCTGATTCTGCCAGCTGCGCAGCCACGGGAAGGTTGCGATGTCGGCAATGGTGTACTGGTCGCCGGCCAGCCATTCGTGTTGCAAGAGCCGCGTGTCGATCACGCCGTACAGGCGCCTGGCCTCATTGGTATAGCGAGTGACCGCGTACTCGATCTTTTCCGGCGCGTAGATGCGGAAATGGTGGGCCTGGCCGAGCATCGGGCCGACGCCGCCCATCTGGAACATCAGCCATTGCAGCGCTTCGTACTTGCCGCGCACGTCGTCGGGCAGGAACTTGCCGGTCTTGCCGGCGAGATAGAGCAGGATGGCGCCCGACTCGAATAGCGAGATCGGTTGGCCATCCGGGCCGTTGCTATCGACGATGGCCGGGATCTTGTTGTTCGGGCTGATTTTGAGAAAGTCGTCGCCGAACTGGTCGCCTGCGCCGATATTGACCGGGTGGACCTTGTATTCGAGGCCGCACTCCTCGAGCATGATATGGACTTTGTGGCCGTTGGGCGTCGCCCACGTATAGGCATCGATCATTGCATGAAGCTCCAGGCAGCGAAATAGGGTCTAGGGAAGGGTCGAACGATTTAAGCACAGAAGAAAAAAACGCGCAGACAGGCTGCGCGTTTCCATACTGCCGGCAGGGGTGCCCGGCAGGCTTTGCAGTGGCGGGCTCAGAAGCCGCGTGCCACTGGCATCTTCACTTCCTTCGGGTCGATGCCCATGTGCTTGGCCAGTTCGAGCTTTGCGATGGCATTGCGGTGCACCTCGTCCGGACCATCGGCCAGGCGCAGCGTGCGCTGGTGTGCCCACCAGTTGGCCAGCGGGAAGTCGCTCGACACGCCGGCGGCGCCGTGCACCTGGATGGCCCAGTCGATCACCTTCAGCGCCACGTTCGGGGCCACCACCTTGATCATCGCGATCTCGGCCTTGGCCACCTTGTTGCCCACGGTGTCCATCATGTACGCGGCCTTGAGCGTCAGCAGGCGAGCCATTTCGATCTCGCAGCGCGCTTCGGCGATGCGTTCCTGCGTCACGCCCTGGTTGGCGACGGGCTTGCCGAACGCCACGCGCGACAAGGCGCGCTTGCACAGCAGCTCCAGCGCGCGTTCCGCGACACCGATGCTGCGCATGCAGTGGTGGATGCGGCCCGGGCCGAGGCGGCCCTGGGCGATCTCGAAGCCGCGGCCCTCGCCCAGCAGGATGTTCGAAACCGGCACGCGTACGTTCTTCAGTTCGATCTCCATGTGGCCGTGCGGCGCGTCGTCATAGCCGAACACGGGCAGGAAGCGCTTGATGGTGATGCCCGGCGTGTCGGCCGGCACCACGACCATCGACTGCTGCTCGTGGCGGCCCGCGTTCGGGTCGGTCTTGCCCATCACGATGTAGACCTTGCAGCGCGGATCGCCGGCGCCCGACGACCACCACTTGGTGCCGTTGATCACGTAGTGGTCGCCGTCGCGCTCGATGCGGCATTCGATGTTGGTGGCATCGGACGAGGCTACCGCGGGCTCGGTCATCAGGAAGGCCGAGCGGATCTCGCCGGCGAGCAGCGGCTCGAGCCATTGGTCCTTCAGTGCCTCGGACGCGTAGCGCTCCAGGGTTTCCATGTTGCCGGTGTCGGGCGCGGCGCAGTTGAAGACTTCGGCCGACCAGGGTACCCGGCCCATGATCTCGCACAGGGTCGCGTATTCGAGGTTCGACAGGCCTTGCGGCGCGCGCGGCGAGCGCGGCAGGAACAGGTTCCACAGGCCGGCTTCGCGCGCCTTGGGCTTCAGCTCCTCGATCAGCTTGCTCGGCACCCAGGCGTTGCCGGCCTGGCGGTTGGCGTTGATCTCTTCGTAGAAGCGCTTTTCGTTCGGGTAGATGTACTGGTCGAAGAAGGCCAGCAGCTTGGCCTGCATCTCCTTGACCTTCGGCGTGTATTCGAATTGCATGTGGTCTCCTCGTAACCAGGGGTGGTGCGCTACGTCGCGGCGCGGCATGAGCCGATGCAATGCACTCTATCCGAAACTTGGTAATAACAAAAATGAATTTTCTGGATTTGCCAGTATCAATGTCCTGCATTCCGTGCCAGAATGGCATCCATGCAGCTATCCCGCATCGACCTCAATCTCTTTGTGGTGTTCGACGCCATCTACAGCGAAGGCAGCATCACCGCGGCTGCGCGCCAGCTCAACCTGACGCAGCCCGCCGTGAGCCATGCGCTGGGTCGCTTGCGCGGCCTGTTCGATGACCCGCTGTTCGAGCGCCGCGGGCAGGGCATGGCACCGACGCCGCTGGCGCGCTCGCTCGCCTCGGAGATCCGCACGGCGTTGCAGTCCTTCGCGCGCACGCTGCAGGACACGCCGCACTTCGACCCGGCCAACACCGTGCGCCGCTTCACCATCGGCATGCGCGACGCGCTGGAATCGACGTTGTTGCCGCCGCTGATGGCGCGCGTGACGGCCGCGGCCCCGCATGTGGAGATCGCCGCGATCCGCTTTGACCGGCGCGAGATGGAATCCGAACTGCTGGCAGGCACCATCGATACCGCGATCGATATCCTGCTGCCGGTATCGCCCGCCATCCATCACGCGCCGTTCATGGCGGACCCGATGGTCGTGCTGGCGCGCCGGGACCATCCGCTGGTGAATAAGGAACTGACGCTCGAACGCTACTTGGCCGCGGAGCACGTGCACGTGTCCTCGCGGCGGCGCGGTGCCGGGCTGGAGGACCAGTCGCTGCATCGCATGGGACTGACGCGCCGGGTACGGCTGCGCTGCCAGCATTACGCCGCGGCTTGCCGCGTGGTGAGCTGCACGGACCTGCTGGCCACGCTGCCGCTGCGCTACGCGCGCATCGCCAACGAGCCGTATGCCAACCGCATCCTGTCGCTGCCGTTCAAGGTGCCGTCGCTCGAACTGCATCTGTACTGGCATGCCGGCGGCGAGAACGACGGCGCCAATCGCTGGCTGCGCGAGCAGCTGATGACGGTGATGTCATCGCTTGGCGGCGGCACGACGGAGCCGGCACCAGCGGCCTGATGCCTTGCTGTGCAGCGCGCACGGGTCACACGTAAGCCATTGTTAGCAGGCTGGACGCTCGCATACCCCCTCCCTACCATCGTCGGGTCACGTCTGCCCTCGGCGTCACCTCGCAAGCCCGCGCCTGCGTTCCGGTGATGTCCTGCTGCGCCCGCCTGCCGGGCTCCACGGGCAGTATCTCCATCAGAACCACGACCATCCAGATCGATGAACGGGAAACGCCTGCCTGCTGAACACGCATCCATTTCAATCCATTCACGCGCTGAGCCGCTGCGCCTGCGAACCTTGTGTGGCGCCGCGCTGTTGTCGATCCTTGCCGCCTGTGGCGGCGGGGGCGATGGAGATGGCGGCGGTACGGCCGCGGCCGGCGGCGCACAGCCGTCCGGGCAGAGCGCGTCGACCCAGGCTGCGGGCACGGCAGTCACGACGGGCGGCTGCTATACGGTCAGCGGCGCCAGGCCTGCGGCGCCGGCCGGAGGCGGCGTGACGCTGCTGCCCGCGCTCGGCAGCGCCGTCGGCAACTATCGCGTGCTCGACGACGCGCGCAGCGCAGGCCTGTGCTATGCCAACTACCGGCGCGAACAGGTCGGCCTGCCGCCGCTGGCGGCTCGCGATGGGCTCAACAACGCGGCGCAGAACCACACCGCCTACATGCTCGCCAACCAGACGCTGACGCATGACGAAGTCTCGGGGAAGCCTGGCTACACTGGCGCTACGCCCGACGCGCGTATCCAGGCTGCGTATCCGACCAATGCCAACGCAGAGGTGGTGGCAGCGGCGAACAAGTGGACGTCGGTCGCCAACGCACCGCTTTCGCTGTCGCCGAAGGACTCGCTGGTATCGGATCTCATCAACGCGCCATTCCACCGCGCCGCGCTGCTGGGCAGCTACGGATCTGCCGGCAGTGGCTATGCAGAGAGCGTGGGCCCCAATGGCGGTGGCACTGCCGCCTACTACTACCAGACCATCGACCTTGCCGACGCATCGAAGGGCGGCACGGATAGCCAGATGGTCGCGTACCCGTTCGACGGGCAGGCCGACGTGCCGGCCAGCTGGGTCAACTCGGAAAGCCCCAATCCGGCGCCCGGCTACGACGGCAAGACCATGGGCTACCCGGTGTCGCTGCAGGCGATCAACGCCTCGCTGCAGTTCGATGCCGACAGCTTCACCATCACCGACGCGCAGGGCCGCAACGTCGACTGCCTGAAGGTGGACAGTCGCTCGTCCGGCCTGTCCAGCGCGGCAAGCGGGCTGGCGATCTGCACGCCGCTCGCGCCGCTGGCCAGCGGGCAGCGCTACAGCGTCACCGTCAACGGCAAGCTCGGCGGACAAACGGTCAATCTGAGCTGGTCCTTTACCACGCGCTGAGCGTCTGTCGCCACTCGCCATGCGAGCGGGCGGTGCCGACCCGAGACGCGAAGGGGTCGCGCTAGGGACTGAGCGCGGCACGCATGAAGCAGGCGGGATCCATGGTCCCGCCTTCTCTTTTTATCGGGCTTTCTTCAACGGGGCTGGCACCGTCAGGCGTCCAGCCTGACGCCCGCAGCCTTGACCACCTTGGCCCAGCGGACCTCCTCGGTCTGATAGAAGCGGCTGGTTTCCGCCGGCGTCATCGTCACCACTTCCGCACCTTGTCCCGCGAGCTGCGCGCGGATTTCCGGGGAGCGGATGATGCGGACCAGCTCGGCGTTGACCCGGTTCACGATGGCATCGGGCATGCCGACCGGCGCCATCACGCCTTGCCAGGTGCCGGATTCAAAGCCGGGCACGCCCTGTTCGGCGATGGTCGGCGTCTGGCCCACCAGCGGCATGCGCGTGCGCTTGGAAACCGCGATCAGCTTGAGCTTGCCGGCCTGCACCTGCGGCAGTGTAGCCAGCATGCCGTTCATCAGCACTTGCGCGGTGCCGCCGACGGTATCGGCAATCGCCTGCGAACCGCCCTTGTAAGGCACGTACTGCCACTTTGCACCGGTAGCCTGGGCCACCGCCACGCCGGCCAGGTGCGGCGCGCTGCCGATGGCCGTGACGGCGAAGTTCAACTGCGTCGTCTGCGAGAGATCGACCAGTTCCTTCAGGTTCGACACCTTGACCGATGGATGCACGACCAGCAGGTGCGGCGAATAGGCCAGCATGGCAACGCCCTTCAGGTCCTTGGACGGATTGAAGGTGAGCTTGGTATAGACCGACGGGCTGATCGCCAGCGCACCCACGTCGCAGAGCAGCAGCGTGTGGTTATCTGTGCCTTGGGCTGCCATGGCCGCGCCAATGTTGCCGTTGGCGCCGGGGCGGTTGTCGACCACGATGGACTGGCCAAGCGCCTCGCCGAGCTGCTTGCTGATCATCCGCGCGATGATGTCCGACGAGCCGCCGGCGGGGTAGGGCACGATCAGCCGGATGGGGCGATTGGGCCACGCATCGGCGGCGTGGGCGAGGCGCGGGACCGCAACGGATGCGCCGCCAAGTGCGCCGAGCGCGGCCAGGCCAGATGCCTGCTGCAGGAACGTACGGCGAGAGGTCATACAATGTCTCCGGAAATCGTTAAATTATCAGTCGTCATACAACATCGCTTGCATGGTAGACGGATTTTGGCGATTACGACATCGGGAAAATACCGAAATTTCCCTTCACGCCAGGACGGAGTGGGTTACAAGGGCCGTAAACGCAACAACGCGCCGTAGCGCGTTGTTGTCTGATGACATGGCCCCCCCATTGAAGTTGGTGCCGACGGCAGTCAGGTGCTTATTGCTTCGCCTTCTGCGCGTACTCCCAGCCGATCTCGGCCATCGGGCGCGCACGCTTGCCAGCGTCGAGCGCCTGCGCCGACGAAGCGGTGCCATCGACCACGCGCTTCATGATGCCCTGCAGGATCCCGGCGATGCGGAACATGCTGAAGGCCAGGTAGAAGTTCCAGTCGCCGGTGATGGGGCGGCCGGTGCGCTGCTCGTACAGGCGGCGATAGGCGGCCTCATCGGGAATGCCCAGCGCGGCATGGTCCAGGCCCGCGATGCCGCGGAACTGGCCTGGCGCGATATGCCAGCTCATGCAGTGGTAGCCGAAGTCGGCCATCGGATGGCCCAGCGTCGACAGTTCCCAGTCGAGCACGGCCAGCACACGCGGCTCGGTCGGGTGGAACATCAGGTTGTCGAGGCGATAGTCGCCGTGGACAATGCGGGTGAGGTCGGCATCTTCCTGCGGGATATGCTGCGGCAGCCAGTCCATCAGCGAATCCATGGCCGGAATCGACTCGGTCTCCGACAGCTTGTATTGCTTGCTCCAGCGTTCGATCTGGCGCTGGAAGTAGTTGCCGGGCTTGCCGTAGTCGCCCAGCCCGATGGCCTGGTAGTCGACGCTGTGCATGGCCGCGATCACGCGGTTCATCTCGTCGTAGATAGCGGCGCGTTCGGTCGGCGTCATATCCGGCAGCGACTGGTCCCACAGCACGCGGCCGCTGACAAACTCCATGATGTAGAAGGCGCGGCCGATCACCGATTCGTCCTCGCACAGCGCATACATCTTCGCGACCGGCACGTCGGTGCCGGCCAGCGCTGCCATCACGCGGTACTCGCGCTCGATCGCATGGGCCGACGGCAGCAGCTTGCTCTTGGGGCCGGGCTTGGCGCGCATCACGTAGGTCTGGCCCGGCGTGACCAGCTTGAAGGTCGGGTTGGACTGGCCGCCCTTGAACTGCTCCACGCTCAGCGGGCCGGCAAAGCCTTCCACATGCTGGCGCATCCAGGTTTCCAGCGCGGCGATATCAAAACGCTGCTGATCCGCCACAGGGCGCGTGCCTTCGAAGTGCGATACGTTGCTGCTCATGCTGTCTCCGGTGATGTTCTGGTGGTATCGGGTATGAAGCTCGGCGTGCGGGCCGGCGTCTCAGGCAGGGGGCTGCCGTCCGCGCAGGTACTGGTGCAGCAGGACTTCCATGGTGGTGTGGCGCGAGCCGCTGTGCACAGGCGTAGGCGGCGAATAGTTGGTCATGCGCACGACCCAGTCGAGCGGATCGTCGCCCATGTCGAGCACATTGATGCAGCCCGCGGTCTGCAGCAGCGAGCCAAAGAACACGCGCCGCCCGCAGGTGATGGCCTGCGACAGGATCGCGCGATTGGTGCCGCCATGCAGTACCAGCAGCACCGTATCCCAGCCCGGGTCGTCGCGCAGGCGTTGCAGGGCCGGCAGGACGCGGTCGAGAAACTGGCCGATGGTCTCGCCGTTCAGGAAGCGCTTGTCCTCGGGCACTTCGCCTTCGAACGCGCCGACGAAGGCGTCGCGCAGGTCCTCGGTAGCAATGGCCGACAGGTCGCCGCCACGGATCTCCCGGAGATCGGGCCAGACTTCGGGCTGTACGTCCTGCATGTCGGGAAGTTCGGCCAGCACGAGTTCGGCGGTTTCAACGGTGCGGGGCAGGCCGCTGACGATGATGCGGTCGAAGCGGATGCCCTCGGCCGCGAACGCGCGCCCGGCGGCGGTGGCCTGCATGCGGCCGGTCTCGTTGAGCGGCACCATCTCGGGCAGCGCGGGACGGCCGCCCTCATCGAAGTATGAGACGGCGCCATGGCGCATCAGGTAGATGCGGCGGCGCGAGGACGGCGGCAATTCCATGCATGTCTCCCAAGATTTGAGCAGGCCCGTCTTGCGCGGGCTGGCTGCGGCGGCGCCCTGAGGCGCCGCGGTGATCAAGACAACATTCAGCGGTAGCGGGGTTTGCGCTTTTCCAGGAAGGCGCTGATGCCTTCGCCACCATCCGGATGGTGCAGGGCGGCCACGAAACTATCGCGCTCGGCCGCCAGGTGTTCGGTCAGCGAGGCGGAGGCCGCATGGTTGATCAGGCCCTTGATGCGGCCGACCGCATGCGGCGACTGCTCGGCCAGTCCCTCGGCCAGCTGCAGCGCTTCGGTCAGCGCCTGGCCCGGAGGCACCACGCGGTTGACCATGCCGAACTGCGCGAGCCTGGCGGCATCGACTGGCTTGCCTTCCATCATCAGCTCGCTGGCCAGGGCGCGCGGCAGCGCGCGCGCCAGTTCATACGAGCCGCCGCCATCGGGCGTCAGTCCGACCTTGACGTAGGCCATGACGAATTTGGCGTTGCTTGCGGCCACTACGAAATCGCAGGCCAGCGCCACCGAGAAGCCCGCGCCGGCAGCCGCGCCTTCCACCGCCGCGATAACCGGCTTGGGAAACGCGTGCAGCGTCTCGATCCAGTGGTTCAGTGTCTCGATGCTCTCGGCCTGGACTTGGGGCGGCTTAGAGCGGTTGCCGAGCAGCCGGTTCAGGTTGCCGCCGGCGCAGAAGATGCCGTCGGCGCCGGTGATGATGACCGCGCGTAGCGAATCATCGCTGGCGGCGGCATTCAGCGCTTCGAACGAAGCGGCGTAGATGTCCGGATGCAGCGCGTTGCGCGCTTCCGGGTTGGAGATGGTCAGTACCAGCGTCGAGTCGACGCGGGAAGAAAGCAGTTGCGCGGTCATGGGCAGCCTCGGGTATTGCGGGGGCGGGGGAGCCGAGGCTCCTCAGTTCTCTTCGGCCAGCAGCGACAGGCCCAGGCCTGCACGGCGCCACAGCCACGGGCTCGGCCGGTAGCGCATGTCGCCGGTCAGCGCTTCCATATTGCGCAAGGTCTCCAGCACGAGTTGCGGACCCACGGCATCGCCGAGGGCCAGCGGGCCCTTCGGATAGCCGAGACCCAGGTTCACGGCGAGGTCGATGTCCGCCGGCGAGGCAATGCGTTGCTGCGCGATATCGCTGGCGATGTTGATGATGCAGCAGAGCACGCGCTGGGCAATGAAGCCGGCCGAGTCGCGGATCACCGTGACCGGCACGCCGTCGCTGGCGAACAGGCCATGCGCGGCGTCGCGCGCGGCGGTGCCGGTGGCTGGCGTGGTCATCAGCGTGCGGCGCTTGGTGGCCTCGAACGGCAGCAGGGTGTCGATCGCCACCGTGCGCGACGCATCCAGAACTTGCTGGAGCGCGGTGGTGGTGGCATCGAGGCCCAGCGGCGTGACGACGATCAGCGCATCGGCGGAAGGCTGGTCGCCATTTTCCGGCGTGACACCGAGTGCCCCAAGCAGCTTCGTCACCATGGCATGGCCGCGCTCGCTGGCGCGGCTGACCCACACGCTGGCCGGTCGTGCCGACGGGACCGCGGCCGTGGCCGGGACCTGTTTCTGGCCATCCACGTAGCGGTAGAAGCCGGCGCCAGCCTTGCGGCCCACAAGCCCGCCGACCGAGCGGATCGCCGTGATCGGCGACGGGCGGTAGCGCGGCTCCTGGTAGAACTGGTTGTAGATCGATTCCATCACCGGGTGCGACACATCGAGCCCGGTCAGGTCCATCAGCTCGAACGGCCCCATGCGGAAGCCCGCTTGCTCGCGCATGACGTTGTCGATGTCGGCGAACTTGGCCACGCCTTCCTGCGCGACCTTGATGCCTTCGATATTCATGCCGCGGCCGGCATGGTTGACGATAAAGCCCGGCATGTCCTTGCAGCGCACCGGCGTATGGCCCATGCGGCGCGACAGCGCCATCAGCGCATCGCCCACGGCGGGGTTGCCGGACAGGCCGTCGATCACCTCGACCACCTTCATCAGCGGCACCGGGTTGAAGAAGTGGTAGCCCACCACGCGGCCCGGTTCCTTCGCACCCACTGCGATTGCCGTGATCGACAGCGACGAGGTGTTCGAGGCAATGACCGCATCGGGACGCAGCACGGCTTCCAGCTTGGCCACCAGATCGCGCTTCACTTCGAGCTTCTCGACGATGGCTTCCACCACCATGTCACAGCCGGCCAGGTCTTCGAGCGCGCCACAGGGCTTTACGCGGGCCAGCGTGGCCTCGGCGTCGGCAGCAGAGATCTTGCCCTTTTCAGCCAGCTTGCCGAGCGTATCCTGCAGATACTTGCGCGCCGCTTCCACCGCTTGCGGGTTGGCGTCGTACAGATTGACGGCCAGTCCCGCCTGCGCGGCGATCTGGGCGATGCCGCGGCCCATGGCGCCGGTGCCGACGATGCCCAGCGTCTCGATGGTGAAAGTGCTCATATTGCGTCCCTGAAGTTGTGGTTAAATTAGCACGATCGTACGTTTTATGCACCTTTCCGGAAATAGCCGGAACGCGGGCAGCGTGCGCTGATCGGCCAGTCCGGCGGCATCGGAAGACCGGGATGGTTCACAATCGCTGCGGGCTTTGCGCCCGCAAGCGTGATTCCAACAGGAGAGAGACGATATGCTGAAACTGTGCGGGTTTGCCGCCAGCAACTACTACAACAAGGTCAAGCTGGCACTGCTGGAAAAGAATGTGCCGTTCGAGGAAGTCCTGGCGTGGATCGGCGAGACCGACTTGGCGGCCACGCCGGCGGGCAAGGTGCCCTACATGATTACCGAATCGGGCTCGCTGTGCGAGTCGGAGGTGATCAACGAATACCTGGAAGCCGCCTATCCCCAAACGCCGCTGCTGCCGCGCGATCCGCTGCAGGCCGGCAAGGTGCGCGAGATCGTCACTTTCCTCGAGGTGTACCTGGAACTGACCGCGCGCGAGCTGTATCCGGAAGCGTTTTTCGGCGGCAAGGTCAGCGATAACGTGAAGGAGCGCCAGCTCAAGCTGCTGACGCGCTATATCCCGGCGTTTGCCAAGCTGGCGAAGTTCTCGCCCTTTATCGCGGGCGATACCTTCACGCTGGCCGATTGCGCCGCAGCGGTCCACCTGCCGCTGGTGTCGTCGTGCACGAAGATCATCTACGGCAAGGACCTGCTGGCCGACCTGCCGGTCAGGGACTACCTGAAGACGCTGTCGGAGCGCCCGTCGGTACAGAAAGTCAATGCCGACCGCAAGGCGAATACCGAGCTGATGATGAGCCGGAACAAGTAGGAACGGCCAAGGTGCCAAACGTAAGCGCCCGCGGCCTCTGGAGCCGGCCCTTTTTCGTTGTGCCTGGGCAAGCGCTCAGGCGCTGCCGAACATGGCCAGGAGGTCGCTCTGGCTGACGTGCGGGTGCTTGGAGCGCGTCTGCTTGCGCACGTAGTTGCCATCCGGCTGCATGATCCACGCCGAGGCGTTGTCGCGCAGGTGCACCTGCAGGCTTTCCTTGATGACCCGTGCCTTCAGGGCCTTGTCCAGCACCGGGAACGCTACCTCGACACGGCGGAACAGGTTGCGGTCCATCCAGTCGGCGCTCGACAGGTAGAGCACCTCTTCGCCACCCGCCAGGAAGTAGTAGACACGGTGGTGTTCCAGGAAGCGCCCGACGATCGAGCGCACCGAGATGTTCTCGGACATGCCCGGCACGCCGGGCATCAGCGCACAGACGCCGCGTACGATCAGGTCGATCTTCACGCCCGCGCGCGACGCCTTGTACAGCTCGTCGATGATGGACGGCTCGAGCAGCGCGTTCATCTTCGCAATGATCCGGGCGCGCTTGCCGGCACGCGCATTGCGCGCCTCGGCGCGGATATGCTCGATCAGGTTGCTGTGCATGCTGAAGGGCGACTGCCACAGATGGTTCAGCCGGATCGTGCCGGCGGTCCCCGTCAGCAGCTGGAAGACGTGGTGAACGTCCTCGCAGATTGCCTCGTTGGCGGTCAGCAGGCCGAAGTCCGTGTACAGGCGGGCCGTGCGCGGATGGTAGTTGCCCGTACCGAGGTGAGCGTAGCGGCGCAGCTTGATCTGCTTGGCCTTGGTGCCGGTGGCTTCGCGCCGCACGATCAGCAGCATCTTGGCATGGCACTTGTGTCCGACCACGCCGTAGATGACATGGGCGCCGGCCGATTCGAGGCGCTCGGCCCAGTTGATGTTGGTTTCCTCGTCGAAGCGCGCCAGGAGTTCCACGACGACGGTGACTTCCTTGCCGTTGCGCGCGGCGGTCATCAGCGCCTCCATGACCAGCGATTCATTGCCGGTGCGGTAGACCGTCTGCTTGATGGCCACCACGTGCGGGTCGGTCGCGGCCTGCTGCAGCAGGTCGAGCACGGAGTTGAAGCTCTCGAACGGATGGTGCAGCAGCACGTCCTGCTGGCGGATGACATCGAAAATCGGTGCGCCGGTCGTGAATGGCTTGACCGGTGCCGGCACGTGTGGCGGAAACTTCAGCGCCGGACGATCCACCATGTCCGGGATCTGCATCAGCCGCACCAGGTTCACGGGCCCCGAGACGCGATACAGGTCCTGCTCCCCGAGGCCCGATTCCAGCAACAGCCGACGCGAGAGCGCCGGCGGGGTGTCCGACGACACTTCCAGCCGCACGGTGTCGCCGAAGTGGCGCGTCGGCAGCTCGCCCTGCAGCGCTTCGCGCAGGTCGGTGATCTCGTCTTCGGAAACAAAGAGGTCGGAATTGCGCGTCACGCGGAACTGGTAGCAGCCCAGAACGTCGATCGACGGAAACAGTTCATGCACGAATGCCTGCATGAAGGAGGACAGCATCACGAAGCCAAACGGGTAGCCCGACAGCTTTTCAGGCATCTTCACCACGCGTGGTAGCGCGCGGGGGGCCTGCACGATGGCCAGGTCCGCATCGCGGCCGAAAGCGTCCTTGCCTGACAGCTCGACCACGAAGTTCAGGCTCTTGTTCAGGACACGCGGGAACGGGTGCGCCGGGTCCAGGGCGATTGGCGTAAGGACCGGGCCGAGTTCGCGCACAAAGAAATCCCTGGCCCACTCGCGTTGTGCATCGGTCCAGGTCGTGGTCAGGTGAAAAAAGATGCCTTCCTTCTCAAGAAGGGGAAAAATGACGTTCTGCAGCATGTCATACTGCGAAGCCACCAACTGCTGCGTGCGCGCCGTGACAAGCTGATAGGTCTGCTGGAACGAGAGGCCGTCGGGCGTGAGGCCGGAAGCGTTGTCGCGCATCTGTTCTTTCAACCCTGCCATGCGGATTTCAAAGAACTCGTCCAGATTGCTGGACACGATGCAAATGAATTTCAGCCGTTCCAGCAGCGGAACCTTGGGGTCGGCGGCCTGTGCCAGTACGCGCGCGTTGAATTCCAGAATGCCCAGCTCGCGATTGAGCAGCGTGCTGGACGGTGTCGTCGACATGGGCATGACCTTCTTTTGGTAATGTGGCGACTTTTCCATAAACTCATGTCACTTTTATGACACTTTTATTTTGTCATGATGTTGACATGGCGAGGACATAATTTTCTGGTGTATCAGCATACCGGCCAAGCGGACCACGCGTCTCTTGCGGTGCGGTAACCTGTACCCCATGCGTTTCAGCTTTCCAGACATCGAATGAACAACTCTCCACGCTTGCTGGCCGCCGTCGACATGGGCTCGAACAGCTTTCGCCTGATGATCGGGCGAGTGGACGAAACCCCTACCGCCAATGGCCCGGCCAGCCAGATCTTCCAGGTCGACGCGCTGCGCGAGCCGGTGCGGCTGGCGGCGGGACTGACGCCGGATAAATATCTCGACCAGCCCGCGCGTCGGCGCGGCATCGACGCGTTGCGCCGCTTTGGCGACCGCCTGCGCGATTTCCCGCCGGACCAGGTGCGCGCCGTGGCGACCAACACGCTGCGCGTGGCCAAGAACGCCTCGGAGTTCCTGATCGAGGCCGAGGCCGCGCTCGGCTTCCCAATCGAAGTCATTGCCGGCCGTGAAGAGGCGCGCCTGATCTACCTGGGCGCATCGCACGACGCGCCGGTCTGCCAGGGCAACCGGCTGGTGGTCGACATCGGCGGCGGGTCGACCGAGTTCATCATCGGCAGCGGTTACCAGTCGAAGCTGATGGAAAGCCTCTACATCGGCTGCGTTTCACACAGCCGCCAGTTCTTTCCGAGCGGCAACGTCGACGAGTACGCGATGAAGCAGGCCGAACTGGCCGCGCGGCGCGAAATCCAGGTGCTGGTGCGCCAGTATCGCGCGGCCGGCTGGCAGCAGGCGGTCGGATCATCCGGCACGGCGCGCGCGCTGGCCGAGCTGATCGAACTCAACGGCATGAACGACAGCACGGCCGAGCATGGCATCACGCGAGAAGGGCTGGAGCGGCTCAAGCGCGCGCTGGTGAAGGCGGAGAATACCAATCGCGTCAAGCTGGCGGGGCTGAAGGCGGACCGCATTCCGGTGTTGCCAGGTGGGCTCTCGATCATGCTTGGTGTGTTCGCCGAACTCGACATCGACCGCATGGACGTGACCGATGGCGCGTTGCGCCTCGGCGTGCTCTACGACCTCCTCGGGCGCAGCCACCACGAGGACATGCGAACCGTGACCGTGGACCAGTTCATGCGCCGCTACGGCGTGGACCGCGCCCAGGCGACCCGCGTGCGCCGCGCCGCGACCACGTTGCTGTCGCAGTTTCCGGAGCCGGCCCATGAACGCCGCGAGGACAACCTCGGCTTGCTCGGTTGGGCTGCCAGCCTGCATGAGGTGGGGATGTCGATTTCCCACAGCGGCTACCACAAGCATTCGGCCTATATCGCGACGCACGCGGACATGCCGGGCTTCTCCAGGACCGACCAGGCGCGCCTGGCAGCTTTGCTGCTCGGTCACGCCGGCAAGCTCGGCAAGCTTTCAGGCAGCGGCAGGTTCCTCGACTGGCGCATGCTGTTCAGCTTGCGGCTGGCATTCGTGCTATGCCGCCGGCGTTCTGATGTACCGCTGCCCGATATCCGGGTGTCGCAGCGCTCGGATGCGTTGGACGAGGGTTTCGAGGTTCGGGTGCCCAAGACTTGGATCGAAGCCAATCCACTGGTTGAATACAGCCTGACGCAGGAGGCCGACGAATGGCAGCGTGTCGGCAAGCGGTACAAGGTGGTTTACGCCTGAGTGGCGCCGCGGCGCCACCGGGCGCCAAGCAGAAACGGCGGCCCCTGGCCGCCGTTTTCATTGCGCCGGAGCGCTTCAGGCCGGGCGGTTCAGGTCCAGGAAGTGGCGGGCATAGCGCGGGTTCATGTCATTCACGCGCAGCAGCGTCAGGAAGTCGGCCACGTTGAAGTCGGGATCCCATGCGGGCAGGCCGCAGATGCGGGCGCCCAGGCGCAGGTAACCCTTGATCAGCGCCGGCGGCTCGACTTCCAGTTGCTGGTTGAGGTCGTCGACGGGTAGCGGCAGGCGCGGGAAGGCGTGGTACTCGATCGGTGCCAGCGAGCGCTCGCTGAACAGCCGGTACAGGCTGGCCGCATAGTGGCCGCCATCGCTCATCGGCACGCTGGCGCAGCCGAGCATGGACTCGATGCCCCAGCGCTGCAGATACTCGCCCAGGCCGCCCCACAGGCCCATGATGACGCTGCCAGAGCGATAGTCGCGGTGCACGCAGGAGCGCCCAAGCTCGAGCATCTTGGGACGCAGGTGGGACAGGCGAACGAGGTCGAACTCAGATTCGGCATACAGGCAGCCGATGCGCTTGGCCTGGTGCGGCGGCAGCACCCGGTAAGTGCCCACCACCTTCAGCGTAGCCATGTCCCGTACGATCAGGTGGTCGCAGTAGGCGTCGAACATGTCGACGTCCAAGTCGAGCACGTTCGATGCCAGGCGCGCGCCCATCTCTTCGGCGAACACCTTGTAGCGCAGGCGCTGGGCTTCGACTACTTCGTCCTGGTGGCGCGCCCACGCCACGCTGAGAACAGGCGATTCATTTGCCGGTGTATCCGACGGGCGATGAAGACGCCTCCGCGCCGACTGGCCGACAAGGCCATTGGGCAGGGAGTCGAAAAGCGGCTGGGTCGGCGTCGGGAGGTCTCGCATCAGAGTGTCCTTTTGGTGACGAAACTGTTGCGAAGCAATGTAGTGAGCCGCGGTGACAGTGCCGTGACCCGGCGATGACGCTTCCATGACGCGTGCCGGCGCGGCATGGCTACCGGGGGCCACCGATGGCGGTGTAGGGTGGGCGGAGCCGTTGGGGCCGTTGGGCGGGTTGGGGCTGCGGGACATGCTTGTTTCTCCGGGTCACCAGCGCCGGACGTGCCGGCGAACCAAGCGACTCTATTGAGTGGAGAAACGACGAGCTATCGTCCTTTGCTGAATTTTCTCGGTGTGCCGGGCCGGTGAGCGACAAGCGGCGTGTCCACGCGGCACCGGAGCGACGATTGAGAAATTGCTTGCCGGCGAATCTCAGAGAAATTCAGGATTGATGACCGCGCGCAGCACCGTTTGCGCCTCGCTTTCGCGGGTACGGCTGGCCAGCCACCAGATGCCGCTCTTACGCACGCTCCAGTTCATTTCGGTGCCGGCCAGCAGCAGGCTGGCCAGCCTGCCGATCCAGGGCTGGTGACCGACCACCACGACGTTCTCGTCGCCCTGCGGCCAGCCTGTCGCGCTGAGGACCGCGCTGACGTCCGCCCCGGGGGCCAGGTCTTCCAGAATTTCGGGATGGCCGCTGTACGCCGCTGCGGTTTCGCGCGCGCGCAGCGCCGGGCTGCACAATACCCGGGTCTTGGCCGGCAACTGAGCGCGCAGCCACGCCGCGGAGTCGTCCGCCTGCTTGCGCCCGCGGCGCGTGAGCGGACGCTGCAGGTCCGCGTTCCGGCTCAGGCTGAGCGCATCGGGGAGTTCTTCGGCTTCAGCGTGTCGCCACAGGATCAGGTTCATGTCGGAGCGGGCCAGGGAGTGAGCTTCGAGTATGGTGAAGCCGTCCGACAGGCGCAAGCAGCGCGCGCCGTGGTGGCGGCGCGCACAAACAATACGGGCTGCCTGTCAGGCAGCCCGCAAGTGTCTCCGAGCGTAGTGTCAGGCGCGTGACACACGCTGGCGCGCAATCATTGCGCTGAGGCCGGGCCCGGAAAGTTGCTTCCGAACCGGGCACTGGCAAAGACTCAGGACTTGTGGCGGAAGTTGATGCGGCCCTTGGTCAGGTCATACGGCGACATTTCCAGGGTAACGCGATCGCCTGCCAGAATGCGGATGCGGTGCTTCTGCATCTTGCCCGATGCATAGGCCCAGATCTCGACGCCATTCTCGAGCAGGACTCGGTAACGATTGTCGGGCAGGGCTTCCGACACCACACCGCCAAATTCAATGAGTTCTTCCTTAGCCAATCTATCTTCCTTTTCTGCAACCCGCAGGGTGCAATGGTTTCGTTTTACATTCGATGTGACGCGACGCGCGGGCATGCCGGTCCGGCGCATGTGCACAGACTTGCCGCATGGCGGCTGGCGCGCCTCAAGTTGTCCCAGGCAAGCTGGCACGGTCCAGAAGGCGCAGCAAACCGCGTGCCAACTGATCCAGCTAGGGAATCGTCCAGGGGGCGCTGTCTGCCCGGCCGATCTGTCTTGCCGATACGGCCGCAGAACCTCGGCCGTGCGAGTCGCGGGTGCGCGGGCAACGTGTTACCGGTCGCTCGCCATGTTTGTAACGCTGCGGAAGGGTCTGAAGGGCCGGCCTTCACGCTGGAGAGAACGCCCGGTGACAGGGATGCGCGGAACATCCCGGGCTAACAACATATTGTACCACGGGCATCGGTTTTCAATGAAAGGTACGTAAGGGCTGAAGCGGGCCGTGCAGGCGATAGCAGGGTGGATAAGTGATTCATGGATATCATTAACGTGGCTATTGCCCTTGGTATTTGCCCCATATGCACTAGAACTAACTCCACAGGCCTCGTCCAGGGGTCTCGCAACCGGAGGTAGTCATGGAACTCCACCTGCAATCGCACCACTATGCACGGTGCCGGCCCGACTGGCGCATGGCCGTCGTCGCCGGCCTGATTGCCGGCACGGTATACATGGTGCTGGAACTGCTGACCGCACGCTTCCTGTTCTACCTCGGCGCCTGGGACACGGTGAAGAGGGTGGCAGCCATCATCCTGGGGCGCGAGGCGCTGGCTTCGCCGGACTCCTTCAACTGGACCATCGTCCTTGCCGCGGGCACGGTTCACTATGCGCTGTCGATCATCCTGGCGTCGGCGCTGGCATTCATCCTGGGCTCTTTTCGACTGGATTCGAGCATGGGCCTGGCATCCGTCGTCGGGATAGTCTTTGGCGTCGTGGCGTATCTGGTGAACTTCTACGCGCTGGGGCGCTATTTCAACTGGTTTGACGAGGCGCGAGGCTGGGAAAGCCTGTTTGCGCATGCCCTGTTCGGGCTGGTCGCCGCCGATGCCTACTGCCATTTCGAGCGGCGCAATGCGGCGGCGGGCGCGCCGCAACCGTCTTCGCCTCCGTGAGGCCGGCAAGATCCTGACCGCCGGGCAGACTGCGTTCGACATATCCCTCAACTGTTCAGGTCCGACTGTCGTGGGGATGACTTTCACAGACCCGGCACAACCGGGCAATACCAGCAGTACTTTGACGTTGGGAACGGATTCGTCGGCGACCGGGGTTGCTTTCCAGATCCTCTACAACGGGGCTCCTGTGGACTTCGGGGCCGATTCCGCTGCGGCGGGCAATCAGAATCAGCTCATTGTCGGCAGCTCAAGCGGTGCTGGCACCATGCAAGTTCCTTTGTCGGTGCGCTATATCCGTACGGGCACTGTAGGGCCGGGGGTGGCAAACGGCTACGCGACCTTCACGATGAGCTATCAGTGAGAAAGAAAAAGCCCGAGGCGGGCCAGGACTGCTGTCACGAGCGGTGTACTGGCGACCTGTGATCGGGGAAGAAAAGAAAAACGGCTTAGACATCACTGTCTAAGCCGTTGATCTGTAAAGCAAAATACTGGTCGGAGCGATAGGATTCGAACCTACGACCCTCTGATCCCAAATCAGATGCGCTACCAGGCTGCGCTACGCTCCGAAGCCGGCTATTGTAGCGGGCTCGGCGTGGTGCGGTCAATCCATCTCAAAAAGTGTTGTCCGCAATGCCCCGAAGGTGCCGCCGCGCACGCACCCCTCGTCGGGCAGGTCAACTGCAGCTTGACTTGGATTCGGGCCCGGCGATAATCGCCAGACCGCCGCAGTCCGCCCGTCGCCGCTGGGAATCGATGGGGGTACACCTCATTGGCGGACTGTCCAGATCATCATGAAGAAGTGCGCTGCCGTTCGCGGAAAGCGTGCCCGCCGTACCAATCCGTTTGCCGCGTTGGCTGCCGGATGTCCGGAGCGGTCTGGCGGCAACTTGAAAACGACGGTCCCGAAGCAGGATCGACACAAAAAGGGACGGTGGCGTCGTGCGGGTCGCTGCCTGTCGCTGGACGGGAATGAAGATGTTTCAGTCGCACATGATTGTGCTCATTGCAGGGCTTCTGGCCCTGCAAATGGCGGTGGTTTGCGCCGTGCTGCGCCGCTCGCAGGGAATGGGGCTGAGCGGCCTGACGTCGTGGGCGCTCGGCGACCTTGTGGCCGCTTCAGCGGCCGCCATGCCGGCCGTGGCCGAGTTCACAGGGTACTGGCTGGCGGCCGATGCCGTCGACATGGTCCTGTTCGCCGGCATTTCGCTGATGGTGGTGGGCACGCGGCATTTCGCCGGCAGGCCTGGCCGCGCGTCCTTGCTGGTCGTCCTGAATCTGATTTTGGGTGCCGAGATTGCCGGTGGCACGTGGTTGCCGCATGCCGACTGGCTGCAGGCGCTGCGCCCATGGGTGCCGATAGCGCTCGGCATCGGACAGACGTTGCTGCTGCTGGATATCGTTCGCAGCGTTGTGCCGTTGCTCCGGCAGAAGCGGGGCACGGGCAGGTTCGCTGCGCTGTCGCTGGTGCTGATTGCTGCCGGCTGTGCCGGCCTGAATGCCTGGAATCTCTCCGGTTCCATCGCGCAGCCAGGTGTACCTGGTCTGCTGGCGCAGGACGGCTCGATGATCGTACTGAACATGTTCGCCGTGGTGGGGCTGTCGGTCAGCTTTGCCCTGATGGCCCACGACCGCCTCCGCCGGATGCTGGAGAGCAGGGCCAGCCATGACGACCTGACGGGACTGCTGGCGCGCGGCGCATTCTGGCAGCAGCTGGAGGAGGCGAGCGCGCTAGCGGACCGGAATGGCGAGCCCCTGACCGTCGCGTTCGTCGACCTGGACCACTTCAAAGCCATCAACGATGTCTACGGGCACCTGGCCGGCGATAGCGTGCTGAGGCATTTCGCGGGTTTGCTGCGCAAGACGGTGGGTCCGCAAGACATCATTGGCCGGCTCGGCGGCGAAGAGTTCGCCGTGGTCATGCAGGAGACCACGCTCGAGCGGGGACGCGTGACAAGCCTGCGCCTGAGCTCGGCCGTAAGAAGCACGCCGTGTCCTTCCGAGCCGGACGCGATTGCCTATACCGTCAGCATCGGCATGGCCCAGCGCGAGCCGACCGAGACCGTCGACAATCTGATGCGCCGCGCTGACCAGGCGCTCTACGATGCGAAGCACGCGGGCCGCAATTGCATATCGCTTCACCGTGACGGTAAGGCAGGGCATGGCACCGGCGCAGTCGCATCTGCGCCCTGGCAGCGGCGCGCGACTTCCTGATTCGCCGCGCGGCATCGCGCTGCGGTAGAATGCTGCCCTTCGCGTCCTTAGCTCAGCTGGATAGAGCACTCGCCTTCTAAGCGAGCGGTCAGAGGTTCGAGTCCTCTAGGACGCGCCAGTCTTTTTGCGGGACTGCGGTCAATTCTCGGCAAGGCCCGATCCGCGTATAGGTCCCGGTGACAATCTGCGGACAACGGCTGTCTTGCGGCCATGCGGCAGCAAGGGGGGCAGAGCGGGCTTCCTCGACTGTCCAGCCACTCCCGAATGGTAGTTATCTACTTCTTTTTGGTTGCTTCCGATTCGCGGTGAAGAGCGGTGCCCTGGTAATTTTGCCGCACGCTGCAGGTGCAGTTCCAACGCTTTCAGTTTGAACGTCAGTCCGTCTGTCCTGCACGAGTTCCGCGTTGCCGGAGGCCATTTGGAGATGCATTCGACATGACAGCCATCAGCGATTCGCAGTCACATGACGGCCCGCCCGTCAGCTTGTGGATGCAATGCCGCACACCAGTGCTGCTTACCATCGTCGGGGGCGCCATTGACACAATAGGCTTTATCGCTTTGCTGGGCTTTTTCACTGCCCATGTGACAGGCAACCTGGTGCTGGCCGGCGCTGCCTTCGTGAAGGGCGGAGCGGGACTGTGGATCAAGCTGGGCGCCATCCCGTTATTCATCGCCACGGTCATGCTTGTCAAAATCTGGATAGACCATTGCAGCCAGTCCCACAAGACCCTGGGCTGGCTGTTCGTGGCAGAGTCGGCATTCCTGTCGGCCTTCATGCTGGCGGGCTTGTACTTCGATCCATTTCGCGATCCGGACGCCGGCGCACTGGCCTTGACCGGCGGGCTGGGCCTGGTGGCCCTGGCGATCCGCAATACGGCGAGCAAGACGTTGATCAAGCACATCAGCCCCAGCACCATGATGACGGGCAATACCACTCAGCTTGGCATCGATCTGTCCAATTTCGTGCGCACGCTCAGCCGCGAGCATGGTACGGCCTTGCTGAAAAGCGCAAGCATCGTGGCGGGTTTCGTCCTGGGTGCATTTCTTGGTGCCGTGCTCTACGTGCGTATCGGGTTCTGGAGCGTGCTGCCCTTCATGCTGATCATTCTGTATCTGGCCAGTCTTTCATTCCGCAAACAGTTCATTTGAGGGAGTCCATCATCATCAACAAGAGCCGACTCGAGTCCTTCAGTGATGGTGTCATTGCCGTGAGCCTGACGCTGATGCTCTATCAGATTCAACTGCCGGCAGAATTCAACTGGAATGGCTTGCTGGCGGAGGCCCGGCAGTTCCTTGGCTATGTGCTCAGTTTTATTTACGTCGGCATTTACTGGAATAACCATCATCACTTGTTCCAGGTGGTGCGCGGAATAAACGGAAGAATCATGTGGGTCAATCTCAACCTGCTGTTCTGGTTGACGATGATTCCCATCGCGACCACCTGGATGGGGAAATCCGGCTTCCTGGCAATTCCGACTGCGCTATATGCTTTTGTGCTGTTCATGTGTGCCGTATCCTTTTGGGCGCTCCAGCGTGCCATCATTGCGGCGGAGGGAAAGGATTCCCAGCTCGCGGATACGATCGGCAAGGATCGGAAAGGGAAGTCCTCGCTGGTGGTGTATGCGCTGGCCATTGCGGCAAGCTTTTACAGCAGCGTTGGCGCAACGATTATTCTCGTTGCGATGGCTGCGCTTTGGTTTCTTCCTGATTCGCGCATCGAACGGCACCTCCTGAAGCAGGATGGCAGAAAGCCATAGCCGCGTTGAGCAACCCTTGCGCGCTCAGCCGGCATCGGCTCTGTCTCGTGGTCCTCAACGCCAGCTTCAGTCGTTGATGTAGTTGCCCGTGCTGTAGACCTTCTCGCACCACGCCGAACTCGCGCCGAGGAGCCTCGACAGCTTGGCAGCCGCCACCAGTTGCACGCGCGCAATCTCGCCGCGATCCGCTGCCTGCAGGCGCGTGGCGGGACCAGAAAGCGTCAGCGAGGCCATGAACTTGTCACCCGCGCCGAACAACGGCGTCGCGAATGCCGCGGTGTAGAGATCCCGCACGCCGGCGGTAAACCATGGCAGCGCCTCGTCGCGTTTTGCCGATTTTTCTTCCTTTCCCCAGTACTTGAGCACGGAGCCGACGGCGGTATCGTCGAGCGGCAGGATCGTGCCGGGCAGCCGCGTCTCGCGCAACCCTTCGCTGGGCTCGGCGCGATAGAGGCACATGCGCTGCTCGTCGCCATGCAGTACGTAGTACGACGCGCTTTCCTTCGTCGCCAGTGCCAGTTCCTGCAGCACGGGCTCGATGATCGAGCCGAGCTGGAACGATTGCTCGTAAAGCTTGCCGAGATAAAGCAGGCGCGGCCCGAGCGCAAAGCGGCCGTCGGCCGTGCGCACCACATAGCTCATCCGCTCGAGCGAGTTCAGCAGGCGGAAAACGGTCGTCTTGTGCATGCCCGATGTACTGGAAAGCTGCGCAAGCGATTGGATCTCGGCTCCCATCCGGAAGCAGTCCAGCAAGCCGAGCGCTTTTTCGACGGCGGCTACTCCGTGATTACTCATCGTTCATCCCTGTGCAAATTCTTGTCATTGTACTGTGTACAACGACATTTTGTAGCGTACACGGGTAAACGCCAAGTGGAGTCGCGACTTCAACGGACTATAGTTGTCTCAAATTTATGAAACGTCGTTGTACAGAATACAACGACAACAGCGGAGACAACCAATGCGTTCAGTCCGAACCTTTCTTCTCGCAGCCTTTGCGATGACCACGATGTCCGTCCAGGCCGCATGGCCCGACGACCGGCCCATCGAGGTGGTCGTCGGTTTTGCCGCCGGGGGAGGGACCGACTTGCTGGCCCGCGCCATGGCCCCGTTCCTTCAGAAGCATGTCGGCGGCAAGGCCCGCATCGTGGTGGTGAACAAGCCGGGCGCGTCGGGTGAGATCGCCTATTCCGCGCTCGCCCGTGCCACGGCGGACGGCTACACCATCGGCATCGTTTCGACGCCGTCGCTGCTGACCATCCCCATCCAGCGCAAGCCCAAGTACGACCCGGCGGCCATCGTTCCGCTGGCGCGCGTGATCGACGACCCGACGATGTTCGTGGTCGCCGGCGACAGCAAGCTCGCGTCGATGGCCGACCTCGTGAAGCAACTGAAGGCGAACCCCGAAGGCTTGGCGATGGGCAGCAACGGGATCGGCACCAATGGCCACATGGCTGCATTGGCGCTCCAGCAGGCGACCGGCGCCAAGGTCAATCACATTCCTTTCGCCGGGACGTCCCAGACCAAGACGAGCCTGCTGGGCCATCACATCGACGTGATGGCGATGAGCACCACCGAGTTCACCGAGGCGGACCGCGCCTCAAAGGACGTGAAGGTGCTGGCGCAACTGGGCAATGCGCGGCGCCCCGGACTGGTGGCCGACGTGCCGACCGCGCGCGAGCAGAAGCTCGACATCACGATCTCGTCGGAACGCGGTTTCGCGGCGCCGCGCGGCTTGCCGCCGGATGTCGCGAAGCGCCTGCAGGAGGCCATCGAAGCCACGACGAAAGACCCCGAATTCCTGGCCCGCGCCGTCAACGAGGCGCGCGGCATCTCCTACCTGTCCGGCGCGGCGTGGACCCAGCACATGGCCACGCAGCGCGGAAAGTTCGAAAGCCTCTGGAAGATCGCTTCCACGAAGTGACCCTCTTTTTTTTCCATTCCATTCGGAGTCGTACATGAGCAACCAAGCCAAAGCATCCGCCGCGATTCGTCGCGATTTCGAGCGCGTCTCGCCTGAACTGGTGGAGCGTGCCTCGAAGTTCCAGGCCGCCATCCTGGCGGACGTGGTCGGCCGTCGCGGCACGCTGAACGCTCGCGTGCAGGGACTGTCGCCGTCGATGAAGGTGGCCGGCCCGGCGCTGACCGTGGAAGTGCGTCCCGGCGACAACCTGATGTTCCACGTCGGCCTGGCACTGGCCAAGCCCGGCGATGTGATCGTCGTCGACGGCAAGGGCGACCAGACCGCCGCGCTGTGCGGCGAGATCATGGCAACCCAGGCGCAAACCTCGGGCGTGGCGGGCTTCGTGATCGACGCCGCCGTGCGCGATTCGCACGAACTGGCCCATGGCGATTTCCCGGTGTTCTCCGCCGGAACCAACCCGTGCGGCCCCACCAAGGCCATCGGTGGCCTGGTGAACTGGCCCGCTTCCGTGGCTGGCGTGGCGATCAACCCCGGCGACCTGATCGTCGGCGATGCCGACGGCGTGGTGGTGATCCCGCGCGAAGACGTGCCGGCCATCCTGGAACTGGCGCAGAAGAAAGTCGATGCCGAAGCCAAGCGCGTTGCCGCGATCAGGGCGGGCGACCTGCGCCCGGGCTGGCTCGACAAGGAACTGCGCGCCGCAGGCGTGCTGGCCGAAGGTGAGACGCTGTGAGTATCGTGAAGAAACCCGTCCTGCTGGTCACGGGCAATGACCTGGCGCCGCAGGCGCTCGAGTTGCTCAGGGATTTTGAAGTGTGCTTCGCAGGCAAGCAGTGCAGCGAAGACACCGTCGTCACCCTGGCGAAGGAGAAGGATCCCGTCGCCATCATCGTGCGCTACGGCAAGATCGGCCCCAGCGTGATGGATGCCGCGCCGTCGCTGAAGGTCATCTCCAAGCATGGCAGCGGCATCGACGTGATCGACCAGAAAGCGGCGGCCGAGCGCGGCATCGCGGTGAAGGCCGCGGTGGGCGCCAACGCGGCGGCCGTGGCGGAGCATGCCTGGGCGCTTATCCTGGCGTGCGCGAAAGCGGTGCCGCAACTGAACGACCGCATGCGCGCCGGCCATTGGGACAAGTCGGCGCACAAGACCATCGAGCTGAACGGCCGCACGCTGGGCGTCGTCGGCCTCGGCGAGATCGGACGTCGTGCGGCGGTGACCGGTGTGGCACTGGGCATGCACGTGATCGCCTTCGATCCGTTTGCCAGGACGGTGCCGGAAGGCGTCACGCTGATCGACCTGGCGCAACTGTTCCGCGAATCGGATGTCGTGTCGCTGCATTGCCCGCTGACCGACGAGAACCGCGGCATGCTCAACCGCGCAACGCTGGCCACTTTCAAGGACGGCGCCATCCTGGTCAACACGGCGCGCGGGGGCCTGATCGATGAACCGGCATTGGTCGAGGCACTGGAGAGCGGCAAGCTGTACGCCGCGGGGCTCGACAGCTTTGCCGTCGAACCGATGCCGGTGCCGCATCCGTTCCAGCAGGTGCCCAACCTGATCCTGTCGCCGCATATTGGCGGCGTCAGCGACGCAGCCTACGTGAACATGGGCGTGGGTGCGGCGAAGAATGTGATCGCAGTGCTGCAGGGCGCGGCAACGCCGGCTTGAACTGAAAAAAGAATCGACCGCAGGAGACAACGATGTTTCATCGCACATTCCCTTTGTTTGCCCTCGTCGCGACGCTGCTTGGTGGTGGCATGGCACCCGCATTTGCGGCCTATCCCGACAAGCCCGTTCGCATTGTCGTGCCCAATCCGCCAGGCGGCGCCGTCGATGTGGTGACGCGCAAGATCGCGCAGAAGCTGACGGTGCAGACGGGCCAGAGCTTTGTGGTCGAGAACAAGCCCGGTGCGTCGGGCACCATCGGCACGTCGCAAGTCGTCAACGCTGCCGCGGATGGCTACACGCTGCTGGCGAACGACAACTCGTACACCACGCTGCCTTATGTATTCAGGAAGCTGAACTGGGATCACCAGACTGCGCTGGTGCCGATTGCACCGTTCGCGTTCTCGCCGGTCGTGCTCGGTGTCAAGGCCGATTCGCGCTTCAAGGACC
Organism: Cupriavidus sp. C2SS-8b; assembly: GCF_057073745.1. Lineage (NCBI taxonomy): Bacteria > Pseudomonadati > Pseudomonadota > Betaproteobacteria > Burkholderiales > Burkholderiaceae > Cupriavidus > Cupriavidus sp. C2SS-8b. Next base: position 2,288,815 of record NZ_CP172716.1, on the reverse strand, counting down.
TGCAGTCGCTGGTGAGCTATGCCAAGGCGCATCCCGGAGAAGTGACGTTCGGCACGGGCGGCCCCGGCAGCTCGCCGCACTTTGCCGCCGAGGCCTTCCAGCAGGCGGCCGGCATCAAGCTGATGCACGTGCCGTACAAGGGCGCCGGCGAAGCGATGGTGGGCCTGCTGGGCGGCAGCGTCGACCTGCTGATGGTATCCACGCCGACCGCGCTGGCGCCGGTCAAGGGCAAGCAGATGCGGTTGCTTGCCATCAGCGGCAAGGGCCGTGTCGATGTGTTCCCGAGTGTGCCGACGTTTGCCGAAGCCGGCGTGCCCAGCTTCAGCCTGTTCAACTGGTCCGGCCTGGCTGCGCCCAAGGGCACGCCCAAGGAGGTCATTGCCCGCCTGCAGGCTGAAATCCGGAAGGCCCTGCAGGCGCCCGACATGAAGGAGTTCCTTGCGCAGATGGGGGCGCAGCCGGGCAACCTGGACAGCCCCGCCTTCGCGCAACTGATCCAGCGGGAAACCGCGCAGTGGGCTACCGTTGCACAGAAGGCCAACATCGAAAAGCAATAGCTGGACGACCCGCGGAGAGCCATGATGCTGCTGTTTCAGCCACCCGACGTCCGTGACGCCGCGGTGCTTACCCGCCTGCCGGAAGCGTTTCGCCGGCAGGACCGGGACAACGCCTGGTCGCGCGCCAATCGCGGCGGCACGGTAACCGACTCGTTCCTGGAAGGCCCCGTGTGGGCGGATGGCCATCTGTGGGTGACCGATATTCCCTACGGCCGCGTGTTCCGCGTGTCGCTGCAGGGAGATTGGGAACTGGTGGCCGAGTACGACGGCGAGCCGAACGGCATGAAGCGCATGGCCGGCGGCGACTTCCTCATCACCGACTACCGCAACGGCCTGATGCGGCTGGACGCCAGCACCGGTGCGGTCACGCCTTTCCTGGAGCGCAGGAATTCCGAGCGCTTTCGGGGCGTCAACGACCTGACTTTCGATTCGGCGGGCAACCTGTACTTCACCGACCAGGGGCAGACCGGCATGCATGATCCCACCGGCCGCGTCTATCGCCTGGCGCCCGAAGGCCGGCTCGACCTGCTGCTGGACAACTGTCCCAGCCCGAACGGGCTCGTACTGTCGCCCGATGAAAAAGTGCTGTTCGTCGCCATGACGCGCGGCAACTGTGTATGGCGCGTGCCGCTCCAAGCCGATGGCTCGGTCAGCAAGGTCGGCCAGTTCTTTACGTCATATGGGCCCAGTGGCCCGGATGGCCTGGCGATGCGCGCGGACGGCCATCTGCTGGTGGCGAATCCGGGGCTCGGTTATGTGTGGGTACTCAACCATCGCGCCGAGCCGGTCGAGGTGATTCGCACGCCCATCGGCGCGTCGCTGACCAATCTTTGCTTTGGTGGCGCGGATGGCAAGACCCTGCTGATGACCGAATCCACCACGGGCTCGATCCTGTGCGCCGACATGCCGGAAGGCGGTGCGCCGGTGCACGAAGGGCGCGCGGCATGACGCATTTCTTCAACCGATGGGCCACGTGAACCTGGGCTGTTGCGGGTAGGAGAATGCCCGCTACGCCACCAGCATGCTCGCGCCTATGCTGTTCACATGGCGCACGATTCGCTTGCCCGTTACCGCGATAAACGTGATTTTCGAGTCACGGAAGAGCCGGCTGCGCGCAAGCGTACCCGTCGTTCCGCGACGAAGCCGCTGCGCTTTGTGATCCAGAAGCACTGGGCGAGACGCTTGCATTACGACTTCCGCCTTGAACTCGATGGGGTGCTGCTGAGCTGGGCGGTGCCGAAGGGGCCGAGTTTTGACCCGTCCGACAAGCGCATCGCGATCCACGTCGAGGATCATCCGATCGACTATGCCGGCTTCGAAGGAACCATTCCGCCTAAGCAATATGGCGCCGGCTCCGTCATCGTCTGGGACAACGGCACGTGGGAACCGGTCGGTGATGCCCAGGCTGGCATGGCGAAAGGCAAGCTGGAATTCGCGCTGCATGGACAGAAGCTGGCGGGCCGCTGGGAACTGGTGAAGATCTCGAAACCGGGCGAGGCCGACGACCAGTGGATGCTTTTCAAGAAGCGCGATCAGTGGGCACGGCCTCATGCGGAGTTCGATGTCATCACGGCCCTGCCCGACAGCGTGGTCGCGCATCCGCTCGGGCCGGTCGAGCAGCGCGAGAACAGCCGCGGCGTGAAGGAGCCGGACGAGCCCGACCTTTCGGCGGCCGTGAACGCGCCATTGCCGGCGCGCCTCGCACCGCAGCTCGCCACGCCGACGGCCAGCCTGCCATCAGGCGGCGGGTGGATCATCGAGACGAAGTTCGATGGCTACCGGCTGCTTGCGCGGATCGTCGACGCCAAGGTGCATCTGATCACGCGCAACGGCCATGACTGGACCCGCAAGCTGGCCAGCCTTGCGAAGGAAGTCGAGAAGCTCGATATTTCCGAGGGCTGGCTTGACGGTGAAATCGTGGTGCTGCGCGATGGCTTGCCGGATTTCAATGCGTTGCAGAACGCGATCGATGGGCACCAGAACGACGCGATCGTCTACTTCCTGTTTGATGTTCCGTACTGGGAGGGGCGCGACCTTCGCCGCGTGCCCTTGCGCGAGCGCCGCGCGCATCTGGCCCGGCTGATCGGCGAGCATTCGGACCGCGTTCGTTTCAGCGAGAGCTTTGACGCGCCCGCGGCACAGGTCTTCCAGGCCGCGGCCGAGCTCGGCCTGGAGGGCGTCATGCTGAAGCGGGCCGATGCAGTCTACAGCTCATCGCGCAATGCCGACTGGCTCAAGGCCAAATGCCGCTTGCGACAGGAATTTGTCATCTGCGGCTTTTCGGAGCGGGAGGGTGCCCCGGGCGAAATCGGCAGCTTGCTGCTTGGCGTGAATGAGGACGGCCAACTGCGCTATGCCGGCAACGTCGGCACGGGGTGGGACAGCAAGACTGCCGCGACCCTGCGGAACAAGCTTTCAAGGCTCGCGACCGAAGTGGCCCCGTTTCCACCGGCCACCATCCGGCGCAGCCGATGGGGGACTGCGCGGACCGGTGCGCCGCAATGGGTGAAGCCATCGCTCGTGGCAGAGGTCGAGTTTGCCGAATGGACGTCATCGGGACAGGTGCGCCAGGCATCGTTCAAGGCGCTGCGCAGCGAAACGCCGGCGAGCGACGTCCGGCGCGAAGCCGTTCGGGTCGACCCCACGCCATCGCGCACCAACGTGAAGGTCACCAACCCAGAGCGCGTGATCGATGCCTCGGCCGGCATCACCAAGCTCGACCTGGTGCGCTACTACGAGAGCGTGGCGGAGTGGATGCTGCCCCATCTCGCACTGCGCCCCGTGGCCTTGCTACGCGCCCCGGACGGCATCGGCGGCGAGGTCTTCTTCCAGAAGCACGCCGAGACCACGAGTTTGCCGGGTCTGACCGAACAACCCGCGGCATTGTGGCCGGGACACGGCCGCCTGCTGACGGTCGAGTCGGCCGACGGGCTTGTCGCAGCCGCGCAGCTTAACGTGGTCGAGTTCCACACGTGGAATTCGACGACCGCAGCCCTGCTCCAGCCCGATCGCGTCATCTTCGACCTCGACCCCGGGGAAGGCGTGCCGTGGCAGCACGTGCAGGAGGCCGCCTTGCTCGTGCAGACCCTGTTGGGCGAACTGGGCCTGCAGGCGTGGCTGAAGACGAGCGGCGGAAAGGGTTTGCACGTCGTCGTGCCACTCGCTCCGGCGCTTGACTACGATACCGTGAAGGCCTTCTCGCGCGCGGCCGTCATGCACCTGGCGCGGGCCATTCCGCAGCGGTTCGTGGCGAAGTCCGGCCCCAGCAATCGCAAGGGGCGGGTCTTTGTCGACTACCTGCGGAACGGCACCGCGCAGACCACGGCTGCAGCGTTTTCGGCGCGCGCCCGGCCCGGCATGGGGGTGTCGATGCCAGTATCATGGGATCAGCTGCTGCAGCTCAAAAGCGCGGATCAATGGAACGTCGGCAACGCTCGGGAATACCTGAGCTTCCGCACCGGCGACCCGTGGAGTGAATTCTGGTCATCCCCCCAGACCCTGGAAGGCGCGATCGAGCACTTGGCCTGAGCGCGCAAGGTTTTTAATTTGTGACGTGGAGAAAGCATTATGGCTGCGCGATCACTGGCATCCCTGTCCCTGTCGTTCGGCCTCGTGTCGATTCCGGTCAAGCTGTACACGGCGACAGATTCCGAAAGCGCGGTGCGCTTCAACCTTCTCAGCAAGGAAGGCTCGCGGCTCAAGCAGCAGTATGTGTCGGAGCAGACGCGGGAAGTGGTCCCGCGCGACCAGATGGTCAAGGGCTACGAATTCGAGAAGGACCAGTTCGTGATCTTCAGCCCCGATGAGCTGAAGGCGCTCGAAGAAGGCGCGAGCCACCTCGTGGAGATCGTCGCGTTCGTGCCGGAGAAGGGCGTCGACCCGATCTATTACGACAAGACCTACTACATCGCGCCCGACAAGCGTGGCGGCAAGCCGTACAGCCTGCTGCGTGCCGCCATGGCCAGGACCGGGCGGTGCGCCATCGCCAAGTGGGCCGCGAAAGGCAAGTCGCATATGGTGCAGATCCGGCCGATCGAGGGCGGCCTGGTCTTCCAGCAGTTGCTGTTTGCCGATGAAGTCCGGTCGATTGTCGACCTGCATGTCGAGGAAGTCGCGGTGTCCGACGCGGAACTGAAGCTGGCGATCCAGCTGATCGAGCAGGCCTCGGAGGATCACTACGACGCCAGCCAGTATCGCGATGAGGAAAAGCAGCGCGTGCTGGCTGCCATCGATGCAAAGATCGCCGGCAAGCAGATCGTGTCGCCGGAACCGGTCGAGGTCTCTCCGTCGGGCCAGGTCATTGACCTGGTGGAGGCGCTGAAGAAGAGCTTGTCGGCCGGCAAGAGAACCGCGCCGGCTGCCAAGACCGCCGCGGTCAAGGCGGCTACGGGCGAATCGCCGGCACCACGCAAGAGTGCCAAGCGAACCGCATCGACCGTGGCGGCCGTTCCCAAGCGTGCGGTGAAGAAGGCTTGAGCATGCTGTCTTACACATTGAGCGACGTGCTGGCCCTGGTCGGCATTTCGCGTTCCGTGGTCAATGCCATGCTGACGGCCGGCGTGGTGACGCCCGGGCGTGACCGCGGCAACGCTTACCGCTTTTCCTTTCAGGACCTGCTGCTGTTCCGTACCGCCCATTCCTTGCGCGCGGCGAACGTGCCCACGCGGCGTGTGGTCCGGTCACTCAAGAAGCTCGAAAGCCTGGAAGCCGGTCGGCCGCTGACCGGTGTCCGCATTACGGCGCATGGCGGCACCGTTGCCGCCCGGGACGCCCACGGTCAGTGGCAAGTCGAGACCGGCCAGCGGATCATCGATTTCGACGCGCGCGAGCGTCCGGCCCGCGTGGTGACGATCGGGGCTCCGTCGACGCGGACGCCGGCGGCAGCGATGGATGGCTATGCGCTGTTCGAGATGGCCCACGCGCTTGAGCGCGCAGGATCCGCCGAAGCCGCGGCGGTCTACCGGCAGGCCATCGCCGCGGCGCCGGGGCTGGTCGATGCCTACGTGAATCTCGGGTACATGATGTGCGAGCGCGCCGCGTTCGACGAAGCCATCGCGCTGTATCGAACCGCACTCGAACGAGGCACGGATGCGCCGCTGATTCGCTTCAATCTGGCGGTGGCACTGGAAGACAGCGGCGATGCCGTGGCAGCGTTGGCTGAATACCATGTCTGCATCGCGCTGGCTCCCGATTTTGCGGACGCGCACTACAACGCGGCAAGACTGCATGAAGTGCTGGGGGACAACCAGAGGGCCATCCGCCACTATCACCAGTACAGGAAGCTGGAGTCTGGCCGCTGACGCGACGGCTTGCTCAGGTGCAATTCGCCCGGTACGTCTCCTGCAATGCCTTGCGGCTCTTGTCCCGTTCAATCTTCGGGATCGGGCGACCCTGCGCGTTATGCGTGGCGGTACCGGACGACTGGTAATTCCGCTGTTTCGAGGTCCCGTTGAATTCGTCCTTCAGCGCCTCGCACTTGGCGCGCCTGGCTTCCTCGGGATCGGTGCTGCCGCCCGAGGGCGGGCGATAGGGGTTGGTGCCGCCCTGGACCGCCTCGGAGATCGCGTTGGCCGCGCCTTGGCCCTGGCCCGGCGCGGTCTGCGCCTGGGCCGTGGAGGCAAGGCCCAGCACCATCAGGCCGGTCAGAAACAACGGAAGGGGCTTGCGCATGGGGTCTCCGGAGGAAGGGAATGCCGCTGGCCTGTCCAGCGGGCTAGACTAAGGGTAGCGATGCCGGGCTCGGTATGTCAAAGCGGCACGCCGCGGACGGGATTTCAAGAGGGGGGCCTCCATGCGTCTGATCCGTACCCGCCATGCGCGGGCTGCCGTGCTGGTGCTCGTCATGGCGACGTCGCCGGTCCACGCGTATTTCGATCATTTCCTGAAAAACACCGTCGTGGGGACCCTTCAGAAAGACGAGGTTCCGCAATACATCCAGCTCTACAAGGACGCGCTCACCAACCTGCCGGATGGCGGCACGGCACCCGTGCACTTTCCCGCGGTCAACCGGCGTCCGGCCATCGACGGCACGCTCACGGTCGAGCGCAGCCGGACGGAGCAGGGTAAAAAATGCCGCCGCGTGCGTTCCGACCTGACCCAATCCGGCCGCAAGGAACACTGGGCGGGATGGTTCTGCCAGACGCCGGACGGGGACTGGAAGCGGCAAACCTCGAAGCGCTGAGCCGGCTGTTGCACACCAAATGCCTTGTACTTCACCAAAGATGAGCTAGAACATACAGGGGATGCGGCCACATTTGTGGCGACGAACGGGGGACTGATCATGGCCGTGTTGTTTCTGGGGAACGTCGACGCCGGAACCACCGACGAGGAAGTTCGGGATTTCCTGACTAAATACGGCTTCCCGGCCTGCGACGAGATCGAGCATGTGAAGGGCGACGGCACGCATCCGGGCGTGACGCTGATCTTCAACGAACTCGACCCCGAAGCGCTGCGCAAGCTGCAGCCGCGCATCCATGGCATGTTCTGGAAGGGCCACAAGATCAACGCCATGGTGATGGCCGAACGTTACCGGTGACATAAGCGGCTCACCGGCAACGCCGCCATGGGCTTTCTGCGGTGGATCCAGCGGCAGGGCCGTAAGCCGCAGCGCCGCGACGACAAGGAACTCGTCGCGATGACTGCGCGCGTGACGGCGTTGAACCCGCGCCTGCGGCTGGTTTCGCACTACGAGAAGCGGCTGGCGCCGCGGCTGCGCACGGCGCTGGAAGCAGTCCGCGCGACCGTGGCCGGACTGCCGGCCCCGCGCGAGGCCAGCGAGGCCGCCTGGGACAGCGATCCTCATATCCACGCCTACTTCGGCACCGCGGCGGACGTCGTTCGCGCCTTCAGCCGTTCACCGGACCTGCGCGAGTTCTTCGACCGTACCCCGTTTGCGGAACACGCCTATGCCGTGCTGGGCATGGCCATGAACGAGCGCCGCACGCTGGGCGTGGCGCTGGAAGGCGATGTCATGCACACGGACGTGCCCCAGACGCTGGTGTCGTTCAGCGACTACCAGCTGAGGATCTGCGCCGAATCCGACGCCGCGCTGCGCGAGGAGATCCTGCTGCGCATGCTGGACCAGTTCGCCATCGAGGCCATGGCGCAGTTCGCGGCGGGCAAGGGCCGCCGCGACACGCTCGAGCGCGAGCAGGCCCTGCTCAAGGCGCAGCTCAAGCTCTATGAACGGCAAGGCATTGGCCTGCGCTCGATGGTGGGCGGCGAGACGCCCGACGGGGCGGCGGTCCAGTCAGTCAGGGACGAGATCGCGCAGAACGAGAGCGAACTGGCCGCGCTGGGCCACGGCGGCGACACGCTCGAGCGGCAGCTCGAGTGCCTGGGCGAAGTCCTGGGCGACGCCGCCAATCGCATGCATGTCCAGCGGCGCCAGATCCGCCTGAGCCAGGTGAACGTGATGCTGGCCGCGGACAGCACCGTGCCCGGCGTCGACCTCGAACTGCTTTGTGCGCACGTGCCCGGCGATCCGCCGCTGGTGCGGTGGTTTTCGATCGTGCGGTTCGCGCGGGCCGACATGCTGTCGCAGGCCGCGCTGCTGGACGAGGCGGCACGCATGTTGTAGCCCGAGGGCGGAATCCACCGCCCGAATTTCCCAACCTGGCGCAAGGAGCCAAGCATGAATCCCAGCAAGATACTGGTCGTCGCCGCCCTGGCCGCGGCATCCCACCTGGCCATGGCCCAGCCGGAGACCCGCGTCGACGCGGCTTCCGGCGTGGGCGCGGCCATGGTGACCGGCACGGTCAAGTCCACGGCGACGATCACGGCGATCGATCCCGCCACGCGCACGGTCTCGCTGAAGAACAAGCAGGGCAAGGTCACCGACGTGCAGGTCGGCGACGAGGTGCGCAATTTCGACCAGCTCCGCGTCGGCGATACGGTCACGGCGGAATACAAGGAGGCCCTTTCGGTCAACCTGACCAAGCAGACCGGCATGCGTTCGAGTACCGAGCGTGCGATGGAAGACCGGGCCGCACCCGGCGCCAAGCCCGGTGGCATGGTCGGGCGCGAGGTGACTGTGACCGCCGATGTCGTCGCCGTGAACAGCAAGACCGGCAAGGTGACCCTGAAGGGGCCAAAGGGCAGGATGGTGGACCTGCATGTCGAAGACCCGCAGCAGCTGAAGGGCATCCGCAAGGGCGACCAGGTCCAGGCCGTGTACACGGAGGCGCTCGCGGTCTCGGTGACGCCCAAGGGCGGTCACTAGGCGAAAGGCCTTAGCACGGAGCCCGGAGCACGCCATGCGCGACGACGCGCGCCCGGCGCCCGGCGCCCGGGGCGCCCGCATGTTCTTCAGCCTCGGGCAGGCGGCCGTGCTTTGTCGAGCACCGCCAGTCCGAGCGGGAATGAGCGTCAGCCCGGTGGCTGTGGATGGCCGGCGGCAGGCTGCGGCGCGCGCGCGCCATGCCGGCGCCGCCAGATCACCGGGGCCTCGCCGAACTGGCTGGAGAACCAGCGCGTGAACGAACTCGCCGAGCCGTACCCCAGCAATTCGGCCACGCGCAGCAGCGAGTATTGCGGATTCTCCACATAGCGCCGCGCCAGTTCGCGGCGCACCTCGTTCAGGATGTCCGTGAAGGTTTCGCCGGCTTCATCGAGCTGGCGCTGCATGGTGCGCAGGCTCATGCCCAGCCCCTGCGCCACGCCTTCGCACGTGGCGCGGCCCATCGGCAGCATCAGGTACACGGCGCTGCGCACATCGCGTCCGATCGACGGGGCATTGACGCGCGGCAGCGTATCGACAAAGCGCTGCGCATAGCGCGCCATGCCCGGGTCCGCGTTCGGGATGGCGGCGTCGAGGTCGGCCGCCAGGCAGGTGATGCCATTGAACTCGCTGCCGAACTCCAGCGGGCAGCCGAACAGGCGGCGGTGGACCTGCAGGTCGGCCGGGGCCGCATGCGTGAAATTGACATTGAGCGGATGCCAGTGCGGCCCGAGCAACGCGCGGCACAGGCGGAACACCACCCCGAGAGCCAGTTCGCTGCCCTGCCGCGAAGGCGTATCGAGCACGACCTCCTGCCGGATGACGACGACCTTTCCGGCATCTTCGAGCAGGATGGCGAGAGATTCGTTGACCAGGTGCCGATAGCGGATGATCGTGGCCAGCGCGTCGCGCAACGTGGGCTGCTGGCTGATGAGCAGGCTCATCACGCCGAAGTCCGACAACTGGCGCGACTCGGCCATGCGCAGGCCGAAGGTCTCGCATTGCGCGGCCTGCGCGGCGAGTTCCAGCAGCCTGGCGCAGGCGTTGACGGAAACGCGCTGGTCCGGGTCGCTCAGCAGCGCACGTGACAGGCGCGCTTCCCGCAGAAGCGGCTGGGGATTGAGGCCGAGATCCCGGGCCACTTCAAAGAAGTTGGTCACTGCGCCGGCGCGTATCAGCGTGTCCAAGGCTTGTCTCCGAATTCTTGTTATGGGTGCGGCCCACGCTTGAGGGGGCGTGCGCAGTGCTGCATTGTCTTCGCAGCGCATGATAGGCGGCGGTGGCATGAAATGCAAAGTCGGCGGAGGCCAATGCAAAGCGGCGCGCGCCGGCAGGTCCTAAATTTCAGGGCATGAGCGGCGCCCCTTGCGCCGACGCAAATACCAGGAGACGAGCAAATGGCAAAAGTCGTGCGCATGTATGAGGCCGGTGGCCCCGAAGTGCTTCGCGTGGAAGAGATGGAAGTCGGCGATCCGGGTCCGGGCCAGGTACGCATACGCCACGTGGCGGTGGGCCTGAACTATGCCGACACGTATTTCCGCAACGGCACCTACCCGGTGCCGCTGCCGGCCGGCATGGGCGTGGAAGCCGCGGGCGTGGTGCAGGCGGTCGGTCCCGGCGTCACCAATGTTGCCGTGGGCGACCGCGTGACCTATACCGGCTTCATCAACACGCTGGGCGCGTACAGCACCGAGCGCCTCGTGCCGGCCGCGCCGCTGATCAAGCTGCCCGAAACCATCGGCTTCGAGACAGCTGCCGCCATGACCATGCGTGGGCTGACCTCGGCATACCTGATGCGTCGCATCTACAACTTCAAGGAAGGCGACACCATCCTGCTTCACGCGGCAGCGGGCGGCGTCGGCTTGATCGTGTCGCAATGGGCGAAGCTGCTGGGCCTGACCGTGATCGGCACGGTATCGAGCGAAGCCAAGGCCGAAGTGGCGCGTGCCCATGGCTGCGACCACATCATCAACTACAGCCATGAGGACGTGGCCAAGCGCGTGCGTGAACTGACCGACGGCGTCGGCGTGTCGGTGGTGTTCGACAGCGTGGGCAAGAACACCTTCATGTCGTCGCTCGATTCGCTCAAGCGGCGCGGCACGATGGTGTGTGTCGGTACCGCTTCGGGCCCGATCCCGCCGTTCGATCCGGTGCTGCTGGCGATGAAGGGTTCGCTGTTCCTGACGCGTCCGGCCCTGGCCGACTACATCGCCGATCCGGCCGAAAAGGCCGAGCTGGCCGGTGAAATCTTCGGCCATGTCGGCGCGGGCCGGATCCAGATCGAGATCAACCAGCGCTATGCGCTCGAAGACGCGGTGCAGGCGCATCGGGACCTGGAGTCGCGCAAGACCACGGGTTCGTCGATCTTCGTGATCTAAAGGGGGCGCAGCCATGCAAGTCAAGCCACTCACCTGCTCGCTGGGCGCGGAACTGGTCGGCGTGAATCTCGGCGATGCGGTGCGCGATGACGGGCTGTTTGCGGAGATCCGCGCGCAGCTGCTGAAGCACCGCGTGCTGTTCCTGCGCAACCAGGACATCAGCCGCGCCGACCACGTCGCGTTCGCGCGCCGCTTTGGCGAACTGGAAGATCATCCCGTTGCCGGCAGCGATCCGGAGCATCCGGGCCTGGTCCGCATCTACAAGACGCCGGACCAGCCCAACGACCGCTACGAGAACGCGTGGCATTCGGACACCACGTGGCGCGAAGCGCCGCAGTTCGGTGCCGTGCTGCGTTGCGTGGAATGCCCGCCGGTTGGCGGCGACACCATGTGGGCGAACATGGCGCTGGCCTATGAGCGCCTGCCCGAACACATCAAGACGCAGATCGCCGACCTGCGCGCGCGCCACAGCATCGAGGCGAGCTTCGGTGCGGCCATGCCGATCGAAAAGCGCCTGGCGCTCAAGGCGCAGTTTCCCGACGCCGAGCACCCGGTGGTGCGTACGCACCCGGACACCGGCGAGAAGATCCTGTACGTGAACGCGTTCGCCACGCACTTCACCAACTTCCATACGCCGGAACGCGTGCGTTTTGGTATGGACGCCAATCCGGGCGCGCCCGACCTGCTGCGTTATTTGATCAGCCAGGCTTACGTGCCCGAGTACCAGGTGCGCTGGCGTTGGGAACCCAACAGTGTCGCGATCTGGGACAACACGGCCACGCAGCACTATGCCGTGATGGATTACCCGCCTTGCCACCGCAAGATGGAACGCGCCGGCATCATCGGCACCAAGCCGTACTAAGATCGGCCCGAGGAAGACAATATGCAGAACAATTTGATCGTATCCACGCCGTCGGCGTATTCCTTTCCGCTGCTCGTCAAGCAGTTGCTGACCCACTCGCTGAGCCTTTATGGCGATCAGGAGATCAGCTATCGCGGCGAGATGCGCTACACGTACCGCGATTTCCGCCGCCGCGTGGGCCAGCTGGCTTCGACGCTGGCCTCGCTGGGCGCGAAGCACGGCTCCACCGTGGCGGTGATGGACTGGGACAGCCACCGTTACCTGGAGTGCTATTTCGGCGTGCCGATGATGGGCGCGACGCTGTTCACCGTGAACGTGCGCCTGTCGCCGCAGCAGATCCTCTACACGCTCAACGACGCCGACGCGGACATCGTGCTGGTCCATCCCGACTTCGTGCCGGTGCTGGACCAGATCCGCGGCGAGCTGACGTGCAAGCCGCGCTTCGTGCTGCTGGCCGATGGCCAGGCCGCGCCGCAGACCGAACTGCCGCTGGCGGGCGAGTACGAGGCCTTGCTGGCCGATGCGTCGCCGGACTTCGAGTTTCCCGAGTTCGACGAGAACACCAAGGCTGCCACGTTCTACACCACCGGCACCACCGGCGATCCGAAGGGCGTGTGCTACAGCCATCGCGACATCGTGCTGCACACGCTGACGACCTCGGCCAGCCTGTGCTCGCCGCGCGAAGGGCAGCGCATGCACCGTGAAGACGTGTACATGCCAATCACGCCGATGTTCCACGTACTGGCGTGGGGCATTCCGTACGTGGCGGTCATGCTGGGACTGCGCACCGTGCTGCCGGGCCGCTATGCGCCTGACATGCTGCTGAAGCTGCGCGAGCAGGAGAAGGTCACGTTCTCGCATTGCGTGCCGACCATCCTCCAGATGCTGTTGCAGTCGTCGCAGGGCAGTGCGCAGGACCTGTCGGGCTGGAAGATCATCATCGGCGGCTCGGCCTTGCCGCCTGCACTGTGCGACGCGGCGCTCTCGCGCGGCATCGATATCTTTGCTGGCTATGGCATGTCGGAAACTGGGCCGATCGTTTCGCTGGCGCAGTTGCCGCCGCGCCTGGCACCGAAGGACCGCGCGGACGAAGTGCGCATGCGTTGCTCCACCGGGCGTCCGGTGGTGATGGTGGATTTCCGCATCGTCAGCGAAGACATGCAGGACCTGCCGCGCGACGGTGCAAGCCGTGGCGAGATCGTGCTGCGTGCGCCGTACCTGACGCAGTCGTACTTCAAGAAGCCGGCGGCTTCCGAAGACCTGTGGGCGGGCGGCTATCTGCATACCCAGGACGTCGCGGTCATGGGGCAGGATGGCTTCGTGCAGATCGTCGATCGCATCAAGGACGTCATCAAGACGGGCGGTGAGTGGGTGTCGTCGATCGAAGTCGAGAACCTCATCACCGAAGTGCCTGGCGTGCAGGAGTGCGCGGTGATCGGTGTGCCCGATGCCAAGTGGGGCGAGCGTCCGATGGCGTTTGTCGTCCGCAAGGCCGGGGCCGAGGTCGGTGCGGAGTCCATTCGCCAGCAATTGCTCGGACACGTCGATACGCAACGCATCAGCAAGTACGCAGTGCCCGAGGCGGAACGGATTGCGTTTGTGGCTGAAATTCCTAAGACTAGTGTGGGGAAGATTAATAAGAAGCAACTGCGGGAGAAGGCAGTCTGAAGGGTAGGAAAGGGAGAAGGTTTGGACGCTGGCTCTTGAAGGGGGGCCAGCGTTTTTTTTTATGGGGTTGGGGAATGATGAGGTCGTCGTGCTTGGCAGGCGCGGCTGTTTCGCCGGCGTAGCCGGCGAGTCACTTTTTGTCCGAGCGACAAAAAGTAACCAAAAAACGCGTTTGCTTGTCCTAGCGGACGAATATTGATCGTAGTGTGCGAAGAATTTCGTACGGGTATTCGCTTCAGAGCGTGCCCGGCTGCCTGCCGCGTGGAGCGCGGCCACATGCAGGCTCTCCAGCAATGATTGAACGAGCCCTGAACCTGTCCGTGGCCCGACACTGCCAACGCTGTCGCATCATCGCCTACGGCTGCTACGCGGCTCACTAGTCTGTTAGCTGGCGCATCGCCATCGCTGCCGCACACTGACACGGGCTATTGTCTTGGTCTTCAGCTTCGGCCTGCGCGGTCAGACTACTGAGCCGCGCGTAGCGCAGCCGAAGGCGATGATGCGATATAGCTGGAGAGCCCGGGCCACGGACAGGTTCAGGGCTCGTTCAATCATTGTTGGAGAGCCTATAGTCGGACGCGCTCCATGCGGCAGGCAGCGGGGCAGACTCTGAAGTGAATACCCGTACGAAATTCTTCGCACACTACGATCAACATTCGCCCGTTAGGGCAAGTAAACGCGTTCTTTGGTTACTTTCTGTCGCTCGGACAGAAAGTGACTCGCCGGCTACGCCGGCGAAACAGCCGCGTCTGCCAAGAGCGATAACATCAAAAAAAATGCCATCCGATCCGGATGGCATTTTTAAATGAAAAATCTTATAAATTCAAGGCTGAATATTAAAAGCCTTAACAATCTTCCCATTTCGCTCATATTCCTCGCGCAGCGACTGGCTAAGCTGCGGCAGCGTCTGGGCCGCCATCGGCTCATAGCCAAGCGTTTCCATCCGGTCATGCACCTTGGGCGTTGCAGCGGCCTTATAAGCGGCAGTCTGAATCTTCTGCGCCAGTTCAACCGGCACCTTGGCGGAGGCGATCACACCGATCCAGTTGCTGAATTCGACATCCGCATATCCCAGTTCCGCAAACGTCGGCACTTGCGGCAGCAGCGGCGAGCGGTTCTTTGAAGCCACCGCGAACGCCTGCACCTTGCCGGCCTTGATCATCGGCAGCGAGGTCACCATGCCGTCGTACATGACTGCAATCTGTCCCCCCATGACCTGGCTCAGCGCCGGCCCCGAGCCGGCGAACGGCACGTGCTGCAGATCCATCCCGGCCTTCTGGTTCATGATCATGCCGGCGTAGTGCGACGCCGTGCCCGAACTGTAGGAAGCAAAGCTGAGCTTGCCAGGATTGGCCTTGACGTAGCTGACCAGGGACGGCAAGTCCCTGGCCGGCAGCGTCGGCGCACCGACCATCACCAAGCGCGACCGCGCCACGGCGGCCAGCGGACGGATGTCGTTCATGGTGTCGAACGACTGCTTCAGCACATGCGGCACTTCGGTCAGCACATTGGTGGCCGTCACCATGATGGTCTGGCCATCCGCCGGCGCCGCCAGCAGCGTTGTGATCGCGATGCCGCCGCCGGCCCCCGGCTTGTTGTCGACGATGACGGGCTGCCCCAGGTCGGCGGAAAGCTGGTCGGCCAGCAGGCGGGCCATGACGTCCATGGTGCCGCCAGCCGGCGCCGGTACCAGCATCCGCACGGGCTTGTTGGTCCACGCCATGGCCGCCGGCATGGACAGGGCCATGACGGTGGCAAGCGCGGCTCGACGCATGCGAAGCAGGGTGGGGCGGTTTTTCATTTTGTGTTGTCTCCGTGATGGGTTTGCGGCTTGCGACGGCATCCGTGCCCGCCGTTCAACGGCACGGGCACGGGTTACTGCGGATACGTCCGGTGCAGGACTGACCCCGCCCTGTTCGGAAGGCACAGCGCTTCAGGCGGCAGCGCGCGTGGCGATCTGCCTGGCCCGCGCCAGCGCACGCAGCATGGCTTCCAGCAGCGCCTCGGGCGGGCGCGAGCCCGACACGCTGTGCGTGCCGTTGAAAATGAAATGCGGCACGCCAAGCCCCGCACGCGGCGGCGAATCTTCGGGGCCATTCAACGCAGGCAGCCATTCCAGGTCGTGCCGCACAGGCGTGCCTGCGTTGCCCGGCACGTCAATGCCGCACTCGATCAGCGCGTCGCCGAGCACTTGCCCGTCACCGATGTTCTGGGCGCGCAGGAAGTAGCGCGTGAACAGGTTGTCGACCAGCGCCGTCGCGGCCTGTGCACCGTCCTGCTGTCGCACGAAACGCACCAGCCGATGCGCCAGCAGCGTGTTGGGAAAGGTTTCGATGCGTTCGAGCGCCAACTCCAGGCCGGCTTCGCGCGCGGCACTCTTTACCTGTGCCTGGCGCACGGCGACGGCCTGCGGGCTGCCCAGCCGCGCGACGTAGAAGTCGCGATACGGAATGCCATCGGGCGGCGTGGCGGGAATCAGCGGATACGAGCGCCATTCGACTTGCACGGTAACGTCCGGGCGCTCGCGCCCGAGCAGGTCGATGGCGGTTTCAAGATGCCGTTTGCCGATCAGGCACCACGGACAGATCAGGTCGAAGTACGCTTCGACCGACAGAGTGTTGGTTGGGGTCATGTTTGGGGAGGGCGCGGAGGGTGGGCGCGTAGCGGTCAGGCGCTCGGCGCCGCCGTGGTGCGATTCGGGCGTCGTGTCGGCAGCGCGGCCATGACTTCGGCGCGCTGCCCATCGGTCATCTGTTCCCAGCGGCCGATTTCCACGAGGGTTCTGCCGCAGCCTTGGCAATACTTGCCAGCCAGGTCCATGCGGCAGATGTTGATGCAGGGATTCGCGACGGAAATGGACGCGTTCATGGTTCCTTCACTTGCGGTGTCGAATTTGGCATGCGGTGACCGAAGTATCGGTGAACGGCGCATGGAAATTTGACGATCCGGGACGGTCGATTTACATTTCGGGACAGTCAGGGAAAACGCGATGTCCTACTACCTTCGCAGTGCCAGCCTTACCAACTATGTGGAAGTGGCCCGCTCCGTGGGCCTGGATCCGCATCAGCAGTTGCGCGCCGCGAAGATCAGCCGCGATGCGCTGCTCGACCCGGATATCCGCATCCCGGCGGAGAAGGTCGGCCGCCTGCTGGATGATTCCGCGCGCGCCGCGCACGTGGACGATTTTGGTGTGCGCATGGCGGAACTGCGCCAGGTTTCGAATCTTGGCCCGCTTGCCTTCGTCGTGCGCGAGCAGCCGACGTTGCGGCGCGCGCTGGAGTCGATGGTGCGTTACATGGGCGTACAGAACGAAGCGCTTGCGATGCGCATGGAAGAGTCGGAGGGCCTTCTGATGATCCGTCTGCATGTCCTCAGCGACGTGCCCGGTACGTTACGCCAGGCCACAGATCTAGCGGTCGGCGTGATTTACCGCTTGCTGAGCGTATGCCTGGGACCATCCTGGCGGCCGCGCAGCATCTGCTTCACGCACGCGGCACCCGCGAGCCAGGCCACGTTCCAGCGTGTGTTCGGCATGCCAAGCGTGTTCAACCAGGACTTCGACGGCATTGTCTGCGTTGCCGCCGACCTTGAAGGACCGTTGCCATCGTATGACCCGGTCATGGCGCACCAGGTCAAGCGCTACCTCGGCACCTTGCTGGCCCAGGCAAACACCACGTTGCCCGACAAGGTGCGCGAGCTTGTCCACGTGCTGCTGCCGTCCGGCATGTGCTCCGTCGACCGCGTGGCGCAGCATCTCGGCGTGGACCGCCGCACGGTGCACCGGCGCCTGGCGCAGGAAAACACCAGCTACTCGGATATCGTCAACGAGGCCCGCGCCAGCCTGGTCGTGCGTTATATCGACAACCGCGAGCGGCCGTTGTCCGAGGTCGCCACGTTGCTGGGCTTTTCGTCGCTGAGCGCGTTTTCGCGCTGGTTCGGCGGCCAGTTCGGCTGCAGTGTGTCGAAATGGCGCCTGCAGCAGGACGAAGCCCGGAACAACATGTAGCCGTCGGGTTTTCACCGCCTGGCGGCTGTGACAGAATGCGCCAGCCGCCACCTTTTCATCGCACGCATTGCCAAGGCCTCGCGTGAATGACGTGAACGACGTGAACGATTTCTCCGCCACTGTCCCCATCTCCGTCGTCAACGGCTTCCTGTCCGGCGCCGACCCCGCGGCGATGGCACGTCTGGCCGAATGCTCCGGCATTGCCCCCGAACTGCTGGCCGAGCCGGCTGCCCGCGTCACGCAGGAGCAGTTCTCGACGCTGTACCGGCTGCTGGCGAAGGAGCTGGACGACGAAATGCCCGGCATCTTCAGCCGGCCACTGCGCAACGGCACGCTCAAGTACCTCTGCCTGAGCCTGCTCGATGCGCCACGGCTCGAAGTCGCGCTGCGTCGCTTCGGGCAGTTCTTCCACCTGATCCTCGACGACTTCCGCATGGAGTCCCGGCGCGAGGATTCGGCTGGCATCGTCGAACTGGCGGACAGCGCCTGCGGCCCCGCCGCGAGCATGCTGGGGCGCGAGCTGATGCTCAAGCTCGTGCATGGCGTGGCGTCCTGGCTGATCCGCCAGCGCATACCGTTGCTGGCGGTCGAGCTGCCCGATGCCCGGCCGGCACTCGCGAGCGACCATCTTTACCTGTTTCCGGGGCCCGTGCATTTCGATCGGCAGCACACGCGGCTGGTGTTCGACGCGGCCCTTCTGGACCTGCCCGTGCGGCAACGCAAGCCCGATCTCGAGAAGTTCCTGGCGCGCGCGCCGGAAGACTGGATCTTCGTCTCGTTCGCCGAGGAGATGACCTGCCACCGGGTGCGCCAGCACGTGGCCGACTGCCTGCCGGCGTCTCCCACCATCGATGAGGTGGCGCAGGCGCTGCACCATTCGGTGCGCACGCTGTGCCGTCGGCTCTCGGCCGAAGGCACTACGTTCCAGGCCATCAAGGACGAGGTGCGGCGCGATATCGCCATCCGCCGCCTGACGCGTTCCGAAGATGCCATCGCGGCCATCGCCTTCGACGTGGGCTTCGACAACCCTACCGCCTTTCATCGCGCCTTCCGCCACTGGACGGGCAGCACGCCGAACGCCTACCGGCGCGCGCCATAAGCTCGCCATCAGCGTGCAGCGGCTGGCAAGACTGGCCGTCGACTTACAAATCCTGCCACCTCGCGCGTCTCTCGCGCCGCACTGCGCGTGCGCCGGCCTTCGCATGCTGCATTGCGGCAGGATTTGTCATTCAAAGGGCGGGTTTAGGTAATCGCTTTCGCGGGGATGGCCCTTACGATCAGGGTCATCAATGATGTCGCAGCACCGCAGGGCCTTGTCCCGGAGTCGGCGCTGCATCGCCGCGAAAGGAATGAGATGAGCTATACCGCGCCCACCAAGGACATGCTGTTCGCCATGCGCGAACTGGCCGGACTGACAAAGATTGCCACGCTGCCGGGCTATGAAGATGCCACGCCGGAAACGGTCGAGGCAGTGCTGGAGGAAGCCGCGAAGTTCCACGGCGAAGTGCTGGCCCCGCTGAACGCCGCCGGCGACCGCCAGCCGAGCAGCTGGAACGACGGCCAGGTCACGACCACCGAAGGCTTCCGCGAGGCGTTCCGCCAGTTCGGCGAAGGTGGCTGGCAAGGCATCGTGCATCCGGCCGAGTTCGGCGGCCAGGGCCTGCCCAAGCTGGTGGCCGCGCCGTGCATCGAGATGATGAACGCGGCCAACATGTCGTTCGCGCTGTGCCCGCTGCTGACCGACGGCGCCATCGAGGCGCTGCTCACGGCGGGCTCGGACGAGCTCAAGCAACGCTACCTGCCGCGCCTCATCGCCGGCGAGTGGACCGGCACCATGAACCTGACCGAGCCGCAGGCCGGTTCGGACCTGGCCCTGGTGCGTACGCGTGCCGACCGGCAGGCGGACGGTACCTACAAGGTGTCCGGCACCAAGATCTTCATCACCTACGGTGAGCACGACATGGCCGAGAACATCGTGCACCTGGTGCTGGCGCGCACGCCGGACGCGCCCGAAGGCGTGAAGGGCATCTCGCTGTTCCTGGTGCCGAAGTTCCTGGTCAATGACGATGGATCGCTTGGCGCGCGCAACGACGTGGAGTGCGTGTCGATCGAACACAAGCTCGGCATCAAGGCCAGTCCGACCGCTGTGCTGCAGTTCGGCGACAACGGGGGCGCCATCGGCTACCTGATCGGCGAAGAGAACCGCGGCCTGGAATACATGTTCGTAATGATGAACGCCGCGCGCTTCGGCGTGGGCGTGCAGGGCATCGCCATCTCCGATCGTGCCTACCAGCAGGCCGTGGGCTATGCGAAGGACCGAGTGCAAAGTCGCCCGGTCGATGGCTCGGCGAAGGAAGCGGTGTCGATCATCCGGCATCCCGACGTGCGCCGCATGCTGACCGAAATGCGCGCACTGACCGAAGGCGCGCGTGCGTTGGCACTGGTGGCCGCGGGCTATTCCGACCTTGCGCACCAGTCGCCCGACGCCGGGACGCGTGAACGCTTTGGCGCGGCCTACGAATACCTGGTGCCCGTCATCAAGGGCTGGAGCACCGAGATGTCGCTGGAAGTGACCAGCCTTGGCGTGCAGGTGCATGGCGGCATGGGCTTCATCGAAGAGACCGGCGCGGCGCAACACTACCGCGACGCGCGCATCCTGCCGATCTACGAAGGCACGACTGCGATCCAGGCCAACGACCTGATCGGCCGCAAGACCGTGCGCGATGGCGGTGCGGCGGCGCGCGGCATCCTCGTCGAGATCGACAAGACGCTGGAGGCGCTGAAGGAATACGCCGACGGCTGCCGGAATGCCGCGTGCAGCGCCATGCTGATGCGCCTTGGCGTGGCGCGGCTGGCCCTGGGCAATGCGGTGGACCACGTGGTGGAGAACACGCGCAAGGACCCGAATGCCGTGTTCGGCGCGAGCGTCGCTTATCTGAAGCTGACCGGCATCGTGCTGACGGGCTGGCAGATGGCGCGGGCGCTGATCGTGGCGACGCAGAAGCGCGCAGAGGACGAAGCCTTCTACGGCGCCAAGATCGCGACCGCCGAGTACTTCGCCAACCATATCCTGCCGCGCGCTACCGCGTTCGAGGCAGCGGTCATCAGCACGACGGGCCAGGACGGTTTCCTGGCGCTGGACGAATCCTGCTTCTGACGCGGCGGACCGGAAACCAAGACAAGGAAGGAAAGAAGATGGCAATCGAAGGCTACAGCATGGCCACGCTCGACGCGTTCGTCGGCAAGGAACTCGGCGTGTCCGAGTGGGTGGAGATCGACCAGGCGCGCATCGACGCGTTCGCGCACTGCACCGGGGACCACCAGTGGATCCACGTGGATGTGGATCGCGCGCAGCGCGAAAGCCCGTTCGGCGGCACCATCGCCCACGGCTACCTGACGCTCTCTCTCGTGGCGAGCCAGATGATCGATCTGGGCGCAGTGCCGCACGACGCGAGCGCCGCGGTGAACTACGGCCTGGAGAAGGCGCGCTTCCTGACGCCGGTGAAGGCGGGCGCGCGCGTGCGCAACCGTCTGAGCCTGATTGCGGCCGACCGCAAGGGTGACGGGCGCGTGCTGGTGCGCATGGAGAACGCGGTAGAGATCGAAGGCGAGCGCAAGCCCGCACTGGTGGCCGAGTCGCTCGCGCTGCTGGTCGCCTGAAGCACGAACAAACGAAGACATCAATAAGGCAGGACGAGGTGGGCAGCATGACAACAGCCGTGAGTACGAGAACGCCGGCAAAGAAGGCAAAGAAGACGACAACGAGGACAGCCGCTCCGGCGGAGACGCTGGACAACGCGCCGGCCGTGACGGGGCCGAATCCGTTCGTGGGCATGCGCCCGCAGGACCTGGTCAGCACCGCGCAGCAGATTGGCGCGCAGTGCGTGCAGGAACCGACGCTGCTGCTGGAGCAGCAGTCCCGGCTCGCGCAGGACCTGATGGCGGTCGCGAACGGCACGGCGCCCGCGCCCACCACGCGCGACCGCCGCTTTGGCGATCCCGCCTGGCAGGACAACCCGGTCTACCGCATGGCCCTGCAGGGATACCAGGCGTGGCGTGACGCGGTGACTGGCTTCGTCACCCGCTCGGTGATGGACGGCCGCAGCAAGGACCGCGCGCAGTACTTCACCGACCTGCTGATGGACGCGGTGGCGCCGACCAACACGCTGCTGGGCAATCCCGCCGCGCTGCGCAAGACGTTCGAAACCGGCGGCCTGAACCTGGTCAGCGGCCTGGTCAACCTGCTGACCGATACCCTGACCAACCAGGGCATGCCGTCGCAGGTCGACAAGGGCGCCTTCCGCGTCGGCAAGAACCTTGCCGCCACGCCTGGCGCGGTGGTGTTTCGCAATGATGTGCTCGAACTGATCCAGTACACGCCGACCACCGCGAACGTCCATGCCCGGCCGCAGCTGATCGTGCCGCCGCAGGTCAACAAGTTCTATGTGTTCGATCTCGCGCCGGGCAAGAGCATGGTCGAACACCTGCTGCGCAACGAGCTGCAGGTGTTCATGGTGAGCTGGCGCAATCCGACCTCGGCCCACCGCAACTGGAACCTCGACACCTACGTGGGTTCGCTGGTGGAAGCCATCCACGCGATCCGAGAGATCACGGGCAGCCCCGACGTCAACCTGCATGGCGCGTGCTCCGGCGCGATGACGATGTCGGCGCTAATGGGCTACTGCGCCGCGCGTGGCGAAAAGCTCGTGCATGCGGCCACGCTGATGGTGTCGGTGTTCGGCCTCGATTCGCAATCGCAGCTGGGCCTGTTCGCCACGCCGGAAGCCATCGATGCCGCGCGGCAGGGCAGCCAGGTTCGCGGCGTGCTGGACGGCGAGGAACTCGGGCGTGTCTTCGCCTGGATGCGGCCGAACGACCTGGTGTGGAACTACTGGGTCAACAACTACCTGCTCGGCAAGGCGCCGCCGGCGTTCGACATCCTGTTCTGGAACAACGACACCACGCGCCTGCCGGCGGGCCTGCATGGCCAGCTGCTCGACATGCTGACGCTGAACCAGCTGGCGACGCCGGGCGCGCTGCGCGTCCTCGGCGAGCCGATCGACCTGGGCGCGGTGGACTGCGACAAGTACGTGCTGGCCGGCATGACCGACCACATCACGCCGTGGAAGGGTGTGTACAGCTCGGTGCGCGCCTTTGGCGGCAAGACCGAGTTCGTGCTCAGCTCCAGTGGCCACGTGCAGAGCCTGATCAACCCGCCCGGCAATGCCAAGGCGAAGTACTTCCTGAACGACGCGCAAGGGGCGGATCCCGAGGCGTGGCTCGAAGGCGCCACGACGACCCAGGCGTCCTGGTGGGAGCACTGGGGCGAATGGCTGAAGACGCGTTCGGGCGACATGCACGCCGCGCCGTCCGAACTGGGCAGCGCGCGCCATGTGCCCCTGTGCGAAGCACCGGGACGCTATGTGACCGAGGCCTGATCTCCGGATCGCGCCGGTCGATTTCTGTGAAGTAACCTGTAAGGAGAGTTGAAGATGGAAGCCACCAATACCAATGCCAATACCGCCGCCTACAAGAAGGTGTTTGATTTCGTCAAGCAGAACCGCCTGGACCCGGCGGCGATCCTCGAATCGCGCCGCAAGGACATCGAGGCGATCGCCAGCGTGAACGTCACGCTGCTGGCCGGCCTGCAATCGCTGGTGCGCCAGCAGGCCGAGTTCCTGACCGACACCGCCGCCGAGCTGCAGTCGCTCGCGCGCCGTGGCCAGGGTGCCGACGGCGAAGCCGCGGCCAAGGTTTCGGAAGTGCTGCCGCGCTCGCTGCAGAAGGCCGTGGCCGGCCTGCGCGGCCTGACCGATACGGTGTACAAGGCCCAGGCCGACAGCGTTGCCACGGTTGGCAAGCGCCTGGCGGAAAACGTCGAAGAGGTGAAGGGCATCTTGCGTCCCAAGCAGTAAGCGCAAGAGAAGCATGGCCGTCCCCGGCCATGCTTCGCCGCCATTCTCTCCGGGACACTTGATGACAACAAACAACACCAGCCTCGACGCTGGACAAATCATGCAGACCCGAACGGTAGACCTGGACGGGCAGGAACTCAGGGTCGGCATCCGGCCCGGCAGCCGCGCGCATCCGCCGCTGCTCATCTTCAATGGCATTGGCGCCAACCTCGAACTCGTCGAGCCGTTCGTCGATGCGCTGGAGGACGTCGAAGTCATCATCTTCGACATCCCCGGTGCAGGGCATTCTCCGGCGCCATTGTTTCCCTATCGCTTTTCCAACCTGTGCGTGATGGCCGACAAGCTCCTGTCGCGCCTTGGCTATGCGGGACCTGTCGATACGCTTGGCGTTTCCTGGGGCGGAGCGCTCGCGCAGGAGTTCGCGCGGCTGTATCCGCGGCGCTGCCGCCGGCTGGTGCTGGCCGCCACGTCGCCCGGTGTGCTGATGGTGCCGGGCAGTCCGTCCGTGCTCACGAAGATGATCGGCGTGCGGCGCTATTCCGATCCGCAGTACCTGCAACGCGTAGGCGCCGAGCTTTACGGCGGGGCCTTCCGCGATGATCCGTCACTGCTCGACGAGCATGGCCGCCATATGCATCCGCCGCGCGGACGCGGCTACCTTTACCAGCTGATGGCCGCATGGGGCTGGAGCAGCCTGCCATGGCTCGGGGCGCTGAAGCAGCGCACGCTGGTGTTGCATGGCAGCGATGATCCGATCGTGCCGTTGGTGAATGCGAGGATCCTGGCAAAGTGCATCCCGCACGCCACGCTGCGTGTTTTCGACGACGACGGCCACCTTTTCCTGCTGACTGCCGCCGGTGAAACGGCGCGCGTGGTGGCGGAGTTCCTGCACGGGAACAGCCACTGACGATCGCGTGCGGGTGCGTCAGGAACTCGGCACGCCGGGAGCCTGCTCCTGCACGAAGCGGTCACGGCCGGTGCGCTTGGCCTGGTACATGGCGCTGTCGGCGCGGTTCAGGAGGGTGTCGATCCCCGGCATCTCCGGAATCGCGCAGACCGCGCCCAGGCTGATCGTGACCACCTGCCGGGTCGGCATGCCGTCGTGCGGGATAGCCAGGCGGCGCACCGCCGCGACCAGCCGCTGCGCCAGCGCGTGCGTGTCTTGCGGGCTGGCTTCGGGCAATACCACCGCAAATTCTTCTCCGCCCAGGCGCGCGCAGAACTGGCCCGGCTCCAGTTCGTCGACCAGGGCGCCTGCCACCTGCCGCAGGCATGCATCGCCCACCGGATGGCCGTAGAGATCGTTGAACTGCTTGAAGCGATCGATATCGAGGATCATCAGTCCCAGCGGGCTGCCATGTGCAAACGCGCGCTCGGCAGCGGCGTGCGCTTCGCGCTGGAAATAACGGCGGTTGGGTATGCCGGTCAGCGCGTCGATGTCCAGGTCCGCCTGGATGCGCGACAGCTGCGCCTGGGTCTGGCCCAAGCGCTGGGTCAGCGCCAATTCGCGCTCGCGATAGCGGGTGATATCACGCAGGAAGACCAGCGTGCCGATGCGCTTGCCGTCCATGCGCCGGACCGCCTCGGCGCACAGTTCGAACGGCATGCCGGGCGGCACGATGGGGGGCACGACGGGCACCGCATTGCCGGCCGTCTCGGACAGTACGCTTTCCAGCGCCGCGGGCGCTGGCCGGTTCCGGACGATCTCCGGCAGCAGCCGCGCGCAAGCCGGGTTGAAATCCACCACCATGCCTTCGGGGCTTACGATCACGCAGCCTTCGCCGAGGGCATCGAACACGCGCAGCCGCGCGTAATGGCCAATGTCGCCAAGATGCGTGCGCAGGGCGCAGAACCATACCAGCACGGCCATCAGCGAGAACGTGGCCGGCGTCAGGTCGCCGCCCAGCGGGCCGGTCCAGCGCACAAGGTAGGCCACGTGCGCGCTCAGCGGAAGCAGCAGGGCGCCGGCGAGGATATTGCGGCCCCGTCGCGACAGCGCTTCGTTCGGCACTTCGGCGGTCAGCAGGAAGTACAGGCTCAGGGCCAGCAGCCCGTAGGTCCATGCCGCGGCCAGGGCATAGCCGGGGCCGTGCTCGAACACCGCTCCTGGCGCGACGCCAGGCGGCGAGAGCGTGATGCGGGTCCAGATCCAGTGGTGGTATTCGTTGGTAAAGACCAGCGCGACCGTCACGGCCGCCGCCAGCCATGGCAGCGACAGGATCGACCACGGCACCACGTAGCGGGGCCGGCTCAGGTGAATCATGGCCACCAGCCAGCCGATCGGAACGGCGACGATGCCGAAATACTGGATCTTCGCCCAGAGGATGCGCCAGTAAAGGTCGGGCGAGCTGACCTCCAGCAGCCGCCCGCCGCTCCAGATCGCCACGCCGATTGCCAGCGTCAGGAATGCCTTGACGGTCGGATCATCGCGCCGCGGGAGGGCGGTGAAGATCATGCCAACGGCACCGACTACGGCAATCGTCAGGCAGAGGACTAGAGGGTAGAAAGGCATGGGTCGCGGCTGGCCCTGAGGGCATCGGAAGTCGTCTGCACTGCCTGCCCTTTATGGTGGCGCCCATTATAGGGGGTCGTCGCTCTTGGCCTAATCTCGCAATCGGTCGAACGCCTACGGCTGCGCTGCGCGCACTCAGTGAAAACCGGGGGAAGAAAGAAGCGGAAGCACCAGCATTTGCGCCGTTGATGTCGTCCCGCTTGCTGACTAGTGCGCCGCGCAGCAGCCGTAGGCGATGATGCGATATCGCGCCCACTGGCGGGCCACGGACAGGTTCAGGGCTGGTTCAATCATTGTGGGAGAGCCTACATACGGTTGCGCTCCATGCGGCAGGCAGCCGGGCACGCTCTGAAGCGAGTACCCGTACGAAATTCTCCGCACGCTACGATCAATATTCGCCCGTTAGGGCAAGCAACGCGTTTTTTGGTTACTTTTTGTCGCTCGGACAAAAAGTGACTCGCAGGCTACGCCTGCGAAACAGCCGCGCCTGCCAAGCACAACGCCCCAGCAATCGAAGAACAAAAAAAACGGCTGTACGGGAATCTCCCCCCGACACAGCCGCAACGAGCATGCTTTTCTTAAACCGGCTTAGAACTTGTGACGAATCCCCAAAGCCACGCCAAGCATCGAGTTCTGTCCATTGGCCAGCGCGTAGCTGTTGCCCGTGGCGAGGCTGGTGGCGAAGACATTGGCAACCGAATCCATGGCCAGGCCGGCATGCTTGGCGTAAGCCGTGCTCAGGTACACATCGGTACGCTTGGAAAACGCGTAGTTCGCGATAAAAGCGACCTGCCAGGGATTGGCGAGACCGGTGTTGCCGAACTGGCTCTTGAGGTTGTCGTAGTCGTACTCAAGCGACAGGGCAACGGCCGGCGTTACCTGATAGGCGGCGCCGATCCAGTAGAAGTCATCTCGCTGGATCAACACATCCGCCGCATTCTTGTTCTGGCCCCAGCGGTAGCCCCCCATGACCTTGGCCGGCCCGTAGGTGTAGCTGGCAGCGACCACGGCCTTCTTGAAGGTGCCGTTGCCGGTGCCGATGGTCGGATTCCACTGGTCGTAGCCGGCGGTGACGCCGAACGGGCCAGCCGAGTAGGACAGCGCCGTACCGTACGCGCTGTCGCGCCGGAACTGGCCCGGGACTTCGCCGTTGCCGCCGATCGGCGTTGCCGCGCCGATAAAGGCCGGCAGGGCCAGGCCGGTACCGAACGACCAGTGCGCCAGGGCCGTGACCGGGCCGAACTGGCCCGTGTACTTCACCGTGTTGTCTTCACGGAAGTTCGGGCCGGTCAGGAAGGCAGCCGGCTCGTATTGCGTGGCATAGGCGCCCGGCACGAAGTTGGCGAGCGCTTCGAAGATCGACGTGTACTGGCGACCGAGCGTGACCTGGCCGAAGGTGGCGCTCTGCACGCCGACATACGCCTGGCGGCCGAACAGGCGGCTGCTCTGCTGCAGGGTGCCGGAATCCAGGCTGAAGCCGTTCTCGAGCACGAACAGCGCCTTCAGGCCATTGCCGAGATCTTCCGTGCCGCGCAGGCCCCAGCGGGAGCCCGACACGCCACCGGAATCCATGCGGTAGACGTTGTGGGACGGACCCGAATTGAACTGGTTGGCCGCCTGGGGAATGGCGCCAACATGGTTGGCGTATTCGATGTTGATGTCGGCGACGCCGTACAGCGTGACGTTGGATTGCGCAAATGCGCTTCCCGAACAGGCAAGCAATGTGGCCAGGGCCATGCTCCTGAGTTTCATGGGGCAATTTCTCCGTTTCTTTCTTTGGTGGTGGTGCGGGTGTTCCCGTCGAAATGGGTGCTGCTGGGTACTGCTTTGGGGGCGGCTTTGGGGGCGCGCGCCGACGCAGACCGTGCCGACCGTGCGGTCTGCAGGTCTGCTGCCGGCGTTTGTCGTAATCGTCAGCAGAGGCGGAGTAACTGGTCGATCAGCTCCGTCGCGCGCGGCCATGGTCCGTAGCCGGCGGCCGGGTTGAGGTGGCCGACCTCGCCGAGGTCGACCAGCTGGCTGCCCCAGTCGCTGGCCATCCGGGTGGCGCGTTCGTACGTCGCCAGCGGGTCATTGCGGCTCGCGGCCAGGATGCTGGGGAAGGGCAGCGGCTTGCGCGGCACGGGCAGCCAGCCATGCTCGGCCAGGGCTTCCTTTTGCGGATAGCCGGCCGGCATCGGCGTTTCGAGGTCTGCCGGCGTCACCAGCAGGGCGCCGCGGATCTTGCGGTGATGCTTCGCGGCCCAGTGCACGCTGATCATTACGCCCGCGCTGTGGGCGACCAGCACCACGGGACCGTCGATCTTCGCCAGCGCGGCGTCGAGCGCGGCCACGCGGGCATCGCGGCTCAGCTTGTCGTGCTCGAGCGGCGCCACGGAACGGGCGTTCGGCAGTTGCGCCTCGAGCAGGGTCTGCCAGTGCTCGGCCACGTGGTCGCGCAGACCGGGAACCAGCAGGACGGTGGTGTCGGAAGTCAGGCTCATCGGGATTTCAGTTGGTCCGGGTGGAGATCAATGGGCGGCTTGCCGGGCGTCGCACTGGCGTTCCAGGCGCTGCAGGTCATCGGCGTAGTAGCGGCGGCCGACGATGAAGCACACGGCGGCGAGCAGGCCGGTTAGCGGAATCCACTGCAGGGCGCCCAGCAGGCCGATGCGGTCGGCGAGCACGCCGGTGACGAACGGTCCTGGCGCCAGGCCCAGCAGGTTGTTGGCCAGCGTGAGCGTGGCGAACGCCGTGGCGTGGATGGCGGGATTCGTCAGGTTGGCGACCACCGCACTGGCGGGGCCGGCCGTACCGCCGACCAGCAGCATGCCGGCACCGATCAGGGCCAGTTGCGCCGCACCGGCCGGCATCCGGAAGGCCACGGCCAGCAGCACGCAGCAGACCAGGCTATAGGCGATTGCCATCAGCCATTTGCGGGCCGGGCAACGGCGGGCCACCCAGTCGGTCAGCGCGCCGCACGCCACCATGCCGACGCCCGCAGCCAGTACGAAGGCAGCAGCGGTGATGCCGGCGCGGTCGGTCGCCATGCCGTAGTACCGCGACAGGTAGCTGGGCATCCAGGCCAGCAGCGCCCCCATGACGAGCAGTTGCAGCGCGCTGCCAACGTAGGCGCAGAGGATTGAACGTGCCGAGAACAGCGCGGACAGCAGCGGCCGCAGGGCCAGGCTTTCGCGCTGCGTTTCGGCGGGTGCGTCCTCCCCAAGCGCGAGGCGTTGAGCCTTCAGGCGCGGTTCCGTGATGAGCGCGCGATAGATGACTACCAGCACCAGGCCGAAGATCGCCATGCCGGCGAATGCCCAGCGCCAGCCGAACTGGGCCGACAGCGCGCCGCCGGCGGCCATGCCCAGCACCGAACCGAAGGCGCCGCCGGCGATGAAGGCCGAGCTCAGGCTGGCGCGCAGGTGGCGCGGGAATACCGACAGCACCACGGCGATGCCGACGCTGCCGTATGCGGCTTCGCCGATGCCGACACACAGCCGGGCAATGAACATTTCACCGAAATTGTTGGCCAGTGCGCAGCCCAGCGTGGCCAGGCTCCAGAGCGCGGCCATCAGCGTCAGGCTTTTGACGCGGCCCCAGCGGTCGGCAAGGATCGACAGCGGAAACGTGAGCAGGCCGACCATCAGGGCGACGATGCCGCCCAGGGCGCCCAGCTCGGTATCGGTCAGCGCCCATTCCGCCTTCAGCAGCGGGAACACGGCGTTGAGCACCTGCCGCGACATGTAGTCGGACAGCAGCAGGCCGAAGCTCAGGGCGAACACCAGCCATGGGTACAGGCGCGAAGCGGTCGCGGCCGGCTTGCCGGTCAGCATGGTGGGGTGGGTGGATTGTTGTCCAAGCATGGAGGCCTCTCTTCTGTAAGACTCGATCGCTCGCGGCTGTGGCCGCTGGGCGTCGCCGCTTCTGCCCGGGCACTTGAACGGCTCCGGTCGCGACTGGCGAAGTATCGGGGATTGTCAGGTCGCGGTTTGACTATCCGGGACAACCTGTTTGCATCTCGGGACAGTCGGGGAAAACGCGTAGGAGGTGCAATCTGGCCGTACCGCGCTTGTCGGATCGTGCAATGCGGCAGCGGTGATAGGGCCTGCTTCACCCATCTTAGGCAGGCATCCGATACGTCGCCGAACCGGTCGCGCGTCCGCGGATGCATGATCTCGATACGCTCCATGACCCGGTCGACGCACTCGTGCATGAAAGCGCTCTGCAGACCAGGCGCAAGTGATCTGAATTAATTCGCGAGAAATTGCAAATGTGCCCGTCACGCACTATCGTCGTAGCGTGACCGTCACACACGCGGGCCGGGCGGATCGCCATTGCACGATCATCGTGCGTGCTTCATTCCGCTGAATTCAGCCGGGAGAGTCGCCATGAGTGTTTGGGGAAGGGGGCTGGTCCGGGCGGCCTGGGGTGTGCCGGTTGCGTGCCTGATGTCTGGCGCCGGCCAGGCCATCGCGCAGCAACCACCGCCGCAACAGCCGCCACAGCAAGCGCAACAACAGGCGCAACTAAAGGCGCAACAACAGGCGCAGGCACCCACGTTCAAGCCCGAAGAACTCGAGGCGCTGGTCGCGCCGATTGCGCTGTACCCGGATTCGGTGCTGTCGCAGGTGTTGATGGCCTCTACTTATCCGCTGGAAATCGTGCAGGCCGCGCGCTGGGTCAAGGCCAATCCCAAGCTCAAGGGCGACGATGCCGTCAAGGCGGTGGCCAACCAGTCGTGGGATGTCAGCGTCAAGTCGCTGGTCGCCTTCCCGCAGGCGCTGGAGCCGATGAACGACAAGCTGGACTGGACCCAGAAGCTCGGCGATGCGTTCCTGGCGCAGGAAGCGGACGTGCTGGCCGCGGTGCAGCGCTTGCGCGCAAAGGCGCAGCAGGCCGGCAACCTGAAGTCGAACGAGCAGCAGCAGGTGAGCGTCGAGCAGGGCACGGTATCGGGGCAGCCGGGACAGACCATCGTCAAGATCGAGCCGGCCAACCCGGAAGTCATCTACGTGCCGTCCTATAACCCGACCGTGGTGTACGGGTCATGGGGATATCCATCCTATCCGCCGTATTACTGGCCGCCGTATCCGGCCTACTATCCGGGCGCCGCGCTGGCGACGGGCTTCGCCTGGGGCGTCGGCCTGGCGGCGGCGGGGGCGATCTTCGGCGGCTGCAACTGGGGCGGCGGCGACGTCAACGTCAACGTCAACCGGGCCACCAATATCGACCGCAACTTCAATGCCTCCAAGGTGCAGAACGGCAAGTGGCAGCATGATGCCGGCCACCGCAAGGGCGTGGCCTACCGGGACAATGCCTCGCGCGAAAAATTCGGCCGCAATGTGCCCGGGGGGGATCGGCGCAATGATTTCCGTGGCCGCGAAGGCGCCGGAGACCGCGGTGGCCTGGGCGACCGCGGTGGCGTGGGCGACCGGGGCGGCGTTGGTGATCGCGGTGGTGTGGGCGATCGCGGTGGCGTGGGTGATCGCGGCGGTGCAGGGAATCGGGCCGGTGATCGCGCCGGGGTATCGGACCGGGCGGGAACTGGGGATCGTGGCGGCTTCGCGGGCGGTGGAGAACGCGGTAACGCCGGGGCGGGTGCCGCCAACCGCGTCTCGACGGCCAATCGGGGTGGCGGCCGCGATAGCGCGTTCCAGGGCGTCGGCGGCGGTGCGTCGCAGCGTGATTTCGATCGCGGCCGCAGCAGCCTGCAATCGTCGCCGGCCAACCGCGGAGGCGGAGGCTTCAGTGGCGGCGGCGGTGGCCGCGGGGGCGGCGGGTTTGGTGGCGGCGGAGGCGGTCGCGGCGGTGGTGGCCGCGGTGGTGGTGGCAGGCGCTGAACGGGGAGAACGGCCATGATGAAGCCACTTGTCTTTTGCGGGGTCCCGTTTGCGGCCCGGTTCCGCCAGATTGCCGTCGCACTCGTGCTGGTCGCTGGCGGTGCCGCGGCGGGTACCGGCGTCGCGCACGCACAGCAAACCTTTCCCACGGCCGACGCAGCGATGGCCGCCTTTGGGTCTGCGGTCGAAACCAACGACGACGCGGCCATGAAGAAGATCTTCGGGGAGCGGTTCCAGAAACTGATCCCACCAGTCGGAGCCGATATCCGAACCCGGTTCCTGACCGCCTGGGGTGCGTCCCACGCGGTGCAGGCGGTCGATGACCAGCACGCGCGTATTGCCGTCGGCACGGATGGATGGACGCTGCCCGTGCCGCTGGTCAAGACGGCGCAGGGCTGGCACTTCGACACGGCCACCGGCCTGGAAGAAATGCGGGTGCGCCAGATCGGGCGCAACGAACTGGCCGTCATGCAGACCTTGCTGGCCATTCACGATGCGCAGGCCGAGTATGCGCAGGTCGATCACGACGGCAGCGGCGTGCTTGCCTATGCCTCGAAGCTGGCCAGTTCTCCCGGCAAGCAGGATGGCCTGTACTGGCCCACCAGGCCGGGAGAGAAGCCGAGTCCGCTCGGCGAGGCGTTCCTGACTGCCGGCAAGCGCGGCGCGGGAGCGGAAGGCTACTACGGCTATCACTACAAGCTGCTCACGAAGCAGGGCGCGAGCGCGCCGGGCGGCGCCTTCGATTATCAGGTGCGCGGCAAGCTGTTCGGGGGATTCGCCGTGATCGCCTGGCCGGTCCGCTATGGCCAGACCGGTGTGAAGACGTTCATGGTGAGCCATTCTGGT
Organism: Cupriavidus sp. C2SS-8b; assembly: GCF_057073745.1. NCBI lineage: Bacteria > Pseudomonadati > Pseudomonadota > Betaproteobacteria > Burkholderiales > Burkholderiaceae > Cupriavidus > Cupriavidus sp. C2SS-8b. The sequence goes on along the minus strand of NZ_CP172716.1, from coordinate 2,256,031 downwards.
GAAGTCTTCGAGCGCGACCTCGGCACCGAGACCGCGACCAAGGCGGCAGCGACGACCTCATTCGATCCGGGACCGGGCTGGACCAAGGTGACGCCATGACACGCATCTTCCTCGCGGTGCTGGCTGCGGTGCTGATGACCTTCCAGGGCGGATGCACCTACTATGGCGCGCCGGCGATGGTGCCGGCGAATTTCGATCGCTCGTTCGACGCCGCGGCGGGCGCCATGCGCGATGAAGGGGTGGCTGTCAGCGTGCAGGATCGCGCGAGCGGGTCCATTGCCGGCAATGTCGGCAATACGATGATCCGCGCCAGCGTAGTGCGGCAGGCCGACGGCTCGGTGCGCGTGCAGTTCGATTCGAGCGATTCGCGCGATCCGGGCCTGCTCGGACGTATCTCCAGCCGCTACGACCAGCGCATGGGCCGGTGAGGCCGGCGCGCGCGTCCTGAACCGCCGCCAATGAAAAAAGGGCGCCAGCTTTGCTGGCGCCCCTTCAGGGCCGGCAGGCGGACAGCGGCTTACGCGTCGGCCGGCATCGCGCCGACGACATTGAAGCCGGCATCGACATAGGTGATTTCGCCGGTCACGCCGCTGGCCAGGTCCGACAGCAGGAACGCCGCGACATTGCCCACTTCCTCGATGGTCACATTGCGACGCAGCGGGGCCGTGTTCTCGAAGGCGTTGAGCAGCTTGCCGAAGTCCTTGATGCCGGACGCCGCCAGCGTCTTGATCGGGCCGGCCGAAATGCCATTTGCACGGATGCCGCGCGGACCGACCGAGGCCGCCAGGTAGCGCACGCTGGCTTCCAGCGCGGCCTTGGCCAGGCCCATGGTGTTGTAGTTGGGGACCACGCGCTCGGCACCGAGGTAGGTCATGGTCAGCAGCGAGGCATTGTCCGCCAGCATCGGCAGCGCGGCCTTGGCCAGTGCCGGGAAGCTGTAGGCGGAGATGTCGTGCGCGACGCGGAAGCCTTCGCGCGACAGGCCTTCCAGGAAGTCGCCGGCAATGGCTTCACGCGGGGCGAAACCGATCGAGTGCACCAGGCCATCCAGCTTTTCCCAGCGCTGGCCCAGACCGGCGAACGTCGCGGCGATCTGCTCGTCGCTGCCGACGTCGCAGTCGAAGATGAGGTCGGTGCCGAATTCCTTGGCAAAGTCGCTGATCCGGTCCTTGAACCGTTCGCCGACGTAGGTGAAGGCGAGTTCGGCGCCTTCGCGTTTGCAGGCCGAGGCGATGCCATAGGCAATCGAACGGTTCGAGAGCAAGCCGGTGATAAGGATCCGCTTTCCTGCCAGAAATCCCATGAATTCTCCTAGGTGGTCAAGGTGGTGTTCGGGGCACGCTTTCTGCGTCGGCCCTGCGGCCAGGGGCATGCCCCCGGTGTCAGACGGCCATTTTATTGCGCCGCGTAGAGGGAATGTCCGGATGGCTGGAGCCCACCCGAACGCATGTAAAATTGTCTCACAACTTGGCCCGGCCGCAGAACGCCGGACCCCAGAGGTCATATTGGAGGAATCCAGCGGGATGCCTATTCAAGCACGTTGGCCGCTTCAGGCGGCATGGCAGTGCTTCCGTCGGGATGCAGTACTGCGGGTTGGGCTGGCGCTGGCGCTGGCGGCGGGGGTTCCCGCCACGGCGAATGCGGAGCATGGTTTTGCCTTGCACGGCGATCTCAAATACCCCGCCGATTTCAAGCATTTCGATTATGTCAATCCGGACGCCCCGATCGGCGGTACGCTGACACTCGCCAATCCGGACCGTCGCACGAGCTTCGACAAGTTCAACCCGTTCACGCTGAAGGGGACCGCCGCGCCGGGCCTCAATGCCCTGATGTTCGAGTCGCTGCTGATCAGCAGCGCCGATGAAACCGCCAGCTCGTATGGCCTGCTGGCCGATGACGTCACGGTGGCGCCGGACGAGCTGTCGGTGGTCTTCCATATCCGTCCCGAGGCACGCTTCTCCAATGGGGATCCGGTCCTGGCTTCGGACGTGAAGTATTCCTACGACATGCTGATGAGCAAGGCGTCCAGCCCAGGCTACCGCAGCATGTGCATGGACGTGAAATCGGTGGTGGTCACGGGCGAGCGCACCGTGCGCTTCGATTTCAAGCAGCGCAACCGCGAATTGCCGCTGATCGTCGGCTCACTGCCCGTGTTCTCGAAGAAGTGGACCCAGAAGGTGTCGTTCGAGAAGCTGACCTTCGAGGAGCCGGTGACCAGCGGCCCGTACATCATCGACCGCTATGACGCGGGCCGCGGCATCATCTTCAAGCGCGATCCGAACTACTGGGGCAAGAAGCTCGCGGTGCGGCGCGGCACCTTCAACTTCGAGCGCGTGGTGTACCGGCTCTACAAGGATGAAACCGCCAAGCTCGAAGCCTTCAAGGCCGGCGAGTTCGATGCCATCGTCGAATACCGTGCCAAGAACTGGGCCAAGAGCTACCAGGGCACCCGCTTCAGCAAGGGCGAGCTGATCAAGACCGAGTTCCCGCACCGCAACGGCGCGGGCATGCAGGGCTTCGTCATGAATATGCGCAAGCCGATCTTCAAGGACGTGCGGGTCAGGCAGGCGCTGATCCTCGCGCTGGATTTCGAATGGCTCAACCGCCAGCTCTTCTACGGCGCATACAAGCGGCTGGACAGCTGGTTCTCCAACAGCGAACTGGCGGCCAGCGCCACCTTTGACGGCAAGCCCGGGCCGGGGGAACTGAAGCTGCTCGAGCCGATGCAGGCCAAGCTGCCGTCCGAGGTCTTTGGCCCCGATGTCGTGCAGCCGAGCACCAATCCGCCGCGCTCGCTGCGGGACAACCTGCGCGAGGCGCGCCGCCTGCTGGCGCAGGCCGGCTGGACCTACACCGATGACGCGCTGCGCAACGCCAAGGGCGAGCCGATGGTGTTCGAGTTTCTCGACGACGGCGGCGCCATGAGCCGGGTGATCACGACCTATGTCCGCAATCTCGAGAAGCTCGGCATCCAGGTCAACCAGCGCACCACCGACTACGCGCTGTACCAGAAGCGGCTAGAGGACTTCGATTTCGACATGGTGTCGATCCGCTTCCCCGATTCGCAGAGCCCGGGCAACGAACTGCGCGACCGGTTCTCGAGCGAGGCAGCCGATACGCCGGGCTCGGACAACCTGTTCGGGTTGAAGTCGCCGCAGGTCGACCGGCTCGTGGACGATGTCCTGCACGCCAATACGCGTGAGGAACTCGTCACCGCGGGCCGGGCGCTGGACCGGGTGCTGATGCATGGCTATTACATCGTGCCGAACTGGTACAGTGCCTCGCATCGGGTGGCTTACCGCAAGGAGCTGAGCTATCCGAAGGACCGGCTGCCTTACTACTACACGGCCGAAGGCTGGATTCTGAGCAACTGGTGGCGCACCGATACGGTTGCGTCATCCGCGGCTCGCTGAAGAAGGGGGGCGGCCGATGCTTGCCTATCTGTTCAAGCGCATCCTGCTGATGATTCCGACGCTCATCGGGGTCATTACGCTGACCTTCGCCGTGATCCAGTTCGTGCCGGGCGGCCCCGTCGAGCAGATGATGCTCGAACTCAAGGGGCGCGGCGGCGGTGGCGGCGAAGCCAGCGGCGGCGGTGCCGAGTACCGTGGCCGCCGCGGCGTCGATCCCGAGAAGATCAAGGAAATCCAGGCCCTGTATGGCTTCGACAAGCCGCCGCTCGAGCGCTACTTCCTGATGCTCAAGCGCTTTGCCCGCTTCGATCTTGGCCAGAGCTATTTCCAGCACCGCAGCGTGTGGGAGCTGGTCAAGTCCAAGCTGCCGGTCTCGGTGAGCCTCGGGCTGTGGACCTTCTTCCTGACCTACCTGATATCGGTGCCGCTCGGGATTTCCAAGGCCATCCGCGCCGGCAGCCGGTTCGACGTGGTGACCAGCATGATCGTGCTGGTCGGCTACGCCATCCCGGGCTTCGTGCTCGGGGTGCTGCTGCTGGTGCTGTTCGGTGGCGGTACCTTCGTCCAGTGGTTTCCGCTGCGCGGCCTGACTTCCGACAACTGGGACCAACTGTCGCTGATGGGCAAGGTCATGGACTACCTGTGGCACCTGGTGCTGCCGATTACCGCGTCGGTGGTGGGCAGCTTTGCCGTGGTGACCATGCTGACCAAGAACGCCTTCCTGGACGAGATCCGCCGCCAGTACGTGCTGACCGCGCGGGCCAAGGGTTTGTCGGAGCGCCGCGTGCTCTGGAAGCACGTGTTCCGCAACGCCCTGATCCCGCTGGTGACGGGGTTCCCGGCCGCGTTCATCGGCGCATTCTTCACCGGGTCGCTGCTGATCGAAACGCTGTTCTCGCTCGATGGCCTGGGCCTGCTGTCGTATGAGGCCGTGCTGCGGCGCGACTATCCGGTGGTGCTGGGCACGCTTTACCTGTTCACCCTGATCGGCCTGGTTACCCGGCTGATTTCCGACGTCTGCTACGTGCTGGTCGACCCGCGCATCCATTTCGAGGCCTTGCACCGATGAAATCACTTTCGCAAGCGACGGGCTTGCCGCACTCGCTGTCGCCGCGCCAGCGGGCGTGGCAGCGATTCCGGCGCAATCGCCTGGGCTACTGGAGCCTGATCCTGTTCGTGGCGATCTTTGTGCTGAGCCTGTGTGCTGAAGTGCTGTCGAGCAACCGCCCCCTGGTGGTGCGCTACAAGGGCGAGTGGTATTTCCCGATCGTCAAGGTCTATCCTGAAACCACCTTCGATGGCGATTTCGCCACGCCGGCGGACTACCTCGATCCCTATATCCGCGACCGCATCACCTCGAATGGCAATTTCGCGGTGTTCCCGCTGAACCGCTATTCGTACGACTCGCTCAACTACTTCGCCAAGGAGCCCAACCCCGCGCCGCCGTCGGCCGAAAACTGGCTCGGCACCGATGACCGTGGCCGCGACATCCTGGCGCGGCTGCTCTATGGCTTCCGCGTGTCGGTGCTGTTCGGCATGGCGCTGACGGTGCTCGGCGTGCTGATCGGAACACTGACCGGCGCGCTGATGGGCTTCTTTGGCGGGCGCTTCGATTTGTTCTCGCAGCGCGCCATCGAAATCTGGAGTTCCATGCCGGAGCTGTACCTGCTGATCATCTTCGCGTCGATCTTCGAGCCCAGCCTGGCGCTGCTGATCATCCTGCTGTCGCTGTTCGGCTGGATGGGGCTGTCGGACTACGTGCGCGCGGAGTTCTACCGCAATCGCTCGCTCGACTACGTCAAGGCGGCGCGCGCACTGGGGCTGTCCAACGTGCAGATCATGTGGCGCCATATCCTGCCCAACAGCCTGACGCCGGTGATCACGTTCCTGCCGTTCCGCATGAGCGCGGCGATCCTGGCGCTCACCAGCCTGGACTTCCTGGGCTTGGGCGTGCCGCCCACCACGCCCAGCCTGGGCGAGTTGCTGGCGCAGGGCAAGGGCAACCTCGACGCCTGGTGGATCTCGCTGTCGACCTTCGCCGTGCTGGTGGTGACCTTGCTGCTGCTGACGTTCATGGGCGATGCGCTGCGCGATGCCTTCGACACGCGCCTGGGCCTGGCAGCGCTGCGCGGCCGCGTGGCGCCCAAGGTGCCGGCTGGTGCGCCTGCGGGAGCAACGCCATGAACGTGGTGCCCAAGCTCCGCGAAGCGGAGGCCATGCTGGCCGATCCGTCGCCATTGCCGTCGACAGGCGGCACGCTGATCTGCGTGGACAAGCTTTCGGTCACGTTCGGCCATGGCGACGATGCCACGCGCGCCGTTCGCGAAGTCAGCTTCGACCTGCGCGCCGGCGAGCGCTACGCGCTGGTGGGCGAGTCAGGCTCCGGCAAGACGGTGACCGCGCTGGCGATGCTGCGCCTCGTGGAAGACGCCCACTACGAGGGGGCGATCCGTTTCCAGGGCCGCAACCTGCTCGACGTCTCGGATCGGGAGATGCGCGCCATCCGCGGCGCGGAGATCGCCATGATCTTCCAGGAGCCGATGACCGCGCTGAATCCGCTCTACACGATCGGCAACCAGATCGTCGAGACGCTGGCGCTGCATGAGGGGCTGGACCGGCGCGCGGCGCGCGAGCGCGCCATTGCCTTGCTGGAGCGCACCGGCATCAGCGACGCCGCGCATCGATTCGACAGTTTCCCGCACCAGCTGTCAGGCGGGCAGCGCCAGCGCGCCATGATTGCCATGGCGCTGGCATGCCGCCCGAAGCTGCTGCTGGCCGACGAGCCGACCACGGCGCTGGACGTCACCATCCGTGCGCAGATCATGGACCTGCTGCGCGACCTGCAGACCGAGTTCGGCATGGCGGTGATGCTGATCACCCACGACCTGAACCTCGTGCGCTCGTTTGCCCAGCGCGTCGGGGTCATGGAGAAGGGCGTGATGGTCGAGACGGGCGACACCGCCCAGGTGTTCGCCTCGCCCCAGCATCCCTATACGCGCAAGCTCATCGACAGCCGTCCGCGCCGCGAGGTGCTGCCGCTGGTGCCGCTGGCGCCGACGCTGCTGGAAGCGCGCGGGCTTTGCGTGAACTACTCGCGCAAGCGCAAGGGGATGGCGGGGTGGTTCGGCAAGGATCAGTTCGCGGCCGTCAAGGATGTCGATTTCCAGCTGCGCGAGGGCGAGACCATCGGCATCGTCGGGGAATCGGGCTCCGGCAAGACCACGCTGGCCCATGCGGTGCTGGCCCTGCAGCGCAAGAGCGCCGGCACTATCCATTTCCTCGGGAGCAGCTTCGACGGCGCCACGCGCAAGGACCGCTGCGAAATGCGTTCGCGCATGCAGGTCGTGTTCCAGGATCCGTTTGGGTCGCTGTCGCCACGCATGACGATCGAGCAGATTGTCGGCGAGGGGCTGGGGCTGCACCAGCCGGGTTTGTCGCGCGACGCCATGCGCCAGCAGGTCATCGAGGCGCTGCGCGAAGTCGGGCTTGACCGCACGGCGCTGGGACGCTACCCGCATGAGTTCTCGGGAGGTCAGCGCCAGCGCATCGCCATCGCCCGGGTGCTGATCCTCAAGCCTCAGGTGCTGGTGCTCGACGAGCCCACTTCGGCGCTCGATGTCTCAATCCAGCAGCAGGTGCTCGGGCTTCTTTCCCAGCTGCAGCACAAGTACAACCTCAGCTACCTGTTCATCAGCCACGACCTTGCGGTGATACGTGCCATGGCGCACCGGGTCATCGTGATGAAGGCGGGCGAAGTGGTCGAGGCAGGGGAAACCGAGTCGGTTCTCGGCGCGCCGCAACATCCGTATACGCGCAAGCTGATGGCGGCTGCCCAGGTTGGTGCAGCCTGACATCATTGCTGTGCAACATGCACACCGCCCGCAGGCGGTGTCACGCGATTGTCATGCGGAAAGCAACATTCCAGATGCGAAAACCGAAGTAGGTCGTTGATTGGAAAGCCATTTCCGTCAAATTTGTAACGAACTTTGACAGAGTGGCGACGAGCCGATACCATCCCGCGAGGACTATTTTTGGGGTGGTCGCTCGTCCGCTTTAGGACGTGCCCTGCACGGCTTGTATGCCTTTGTGACCGGCGCGCTTCTTGCGTACGGGCATCCCCGCAATGATTCAGGCATCACCATCTTCGCTGGCGTTATTCGTCGGGCGTGATGGCGATGATTCGAACGATTCATCAGGAGAACCAATGCAGCGATCGGTACTTCATTCCCTGGCACGCGTGGCCGTCGGGATTGCCATTGCCTGCGGTGCGACTGTGTCGAATGGAGTGCTGGCGGATACGGTTTTCAAGGACCCCGATGCCCGCATCGATGCTTCGGCCCAACTGGGTGCCGACACGCATGCGGAAGGCAAGCGCGGCTTGCTGTCGTCGGTCGTGAATTCCACCAGCCACGTCGCCAGCAAGGCTGGCGACCTGGTCATGAATGCGCTTGGCCTGATTGGGGTGCGTTACCGCTTCGGCGGCAACAGCCCGGAATCCGGCCTGGACTGCAGCGGCTTTGTCCGCTACGTGTTCAATGACACCTTCGGCTTCATGCTGCCGCGCCGTTCCGTCGAAATCAGCCAGGTTGGTACCAATGTGGCTGTCAATGAGCTGCGTCCGGGCGATCTGGTGTTCTTCAACACCATGCGCCAGACCTTCTCGCACGTTGGCATCTATATCGGCGACAACAAGTTCGTGCATGCCCCGTCCACGGGCAGCAAGATCCGTGTCGACGACATGCGCGCCGCCTATTGGGTGACACGCTACAACGGCGCACGCCGTATCGACGACGGCCAGTCCTCGAGCCGCGGCGACAGCCTTGGCAACATGGTCGAGACGCTGAAGCGATTCGACCCGAACGCCACCACGCGTACGCTGTACGGCGGCTGAAACCGGGCCGCCTGCAACAAAAAAGGACTGCTTCGGCAGTCCTTTTTTGTTGGCCGGAAGCGTCCGGCTATTGCGCCGCCACGGTGCCGGCCGGCCGCAAGCGGGCCTGCTCCAGCCGCTGGCGCAACGTGGCCATCATCGCGGCCGCTGCCTGTTCACCGGCCAATACTGCGCGGTTGCGTGAATTGAAGTCGCTGCCGCCCATGTCGGGCAGTTCCGGGCGGATCACCACGTCGGCGCGCGTCAGCGCCATCTTGTTGATCGACTGACCCATGATCGTTGTCGTCTGCAGCAGCACGCCGCTCTGGCCGCCGTTCTTCTGGCTGGACGGGTCCGCCGAGATATTGACGGCTATGACGAAGTCCGCGCCCATGCTGCGTGCCGAATCCACGGGAACCGGCTCGACCAGTCCGCCATCCACATAGTCCCGCCCCTGGATCGAGACCGGCTGGAACACGCCCGGCACGCTGCTGGACGCGCGTACGGCCTGTCCCGTATTGCCGCGCCGGAACAGGATGCGCTCGCCGGTCTTGAGGTCGGTCGCCACGATGCCCAGCGGCAGCTTCATGGCCTCGATCGGCCGATTCGAAACCAGGCGGTTCACGTAGTTCTGCAGCGCCTCGCCCTTGAGCCAGCCGCCAAAACGGCTGCCGAAGGGCAAGGCCCAGTCGGCAATGGCGGCCTCATCCATGGTCAGCGCGAGCTTGTTGAGTTCGAAGCCGCTCATGCCGGTGGCGTAGAGCGCGGCGACCACCGCTCCGGCACTGGTGCCCGTGACCAGGTCAGGGTGGATGCCCTGGGCTTCGAGTGCCTTGATCACGCCGATATGGGCGAAACCACGCGCGGCGCCGCCGCCCAGCGCCAGACCGATCTTGATGGGGCGCGGTGTCGGCTGGGTCGCCACCGGGTTGGCCGTCGTCGGCGTGCCGGGGCGCGGGCCGAACGAACAAGCGGAAAGCAGGGCGGCTGCCGAAGCGCCGAGGAAATGACGTCGTTGCATGAATCAAGGGTGCCGGTGGATGGGCGGAGGCGGGCGGAAATTCAAATGTGACTGGATCGGCGCGAGGATAGGGGGCTCTTTCGTACAGAGCCGTTCCTGTGACTGCGCGAAGCATAAATGATTCCGTTGGAGACGGTGGCGATGCCGGCCGTGGGCCGGCAGGGCGGGCAGGCTTCGCATTGCTATAATGCAGGACCGACATATCTCCAGCCTGCGCGCGTCCGCGCGGGCTTTTTTGTTGTTCCCGACCACCATGACCCAACGCGTCCGCACCCGCTTTGCGCCGAGCCCGACCGGCTTCATCCATCTCGGCAATATCCGATCCGCGCTTTATCCGTGGGCGTTCGCCCGCCGCATGAAGGGTGATTTCGTGCTGCGCATCGAAGACACCGATGTCGAGCGTTCTTCGCAGGAAGCCGTCGACGTGATCCTCGAAGGCATGGAATGGCTCGGCCTGGATATCGACGAGGGCCCGTTCTACCAGATGCAGCGCATGGACCGCTACCGCGAGGTGCTGGCCCAGATGGTCGACAGCGGGCTCGCCTATCCGTGTTACATGAGCACGGAAGAGCTGGACGCCCTGCGTGAAGCCCAGCGCGAGCGCGGCGAAAAGCCCCGCTACAACGGCTTCTGGCGCCCGGAGCCGGGCAAGGTCCTGCCGCAGCCGCCGGCCGGCGTGAAGCCGGTGCTGCGCTTCCGCAATCCGCTGGACGGCAGCGTGGTGTGGGATGACGCGGTGAAGGGCCGCATCGAGATCTCGAACGAAGAGCTCGATGACCTCGTCATCGCGCGCCCGGATGGCACCCCGACCTACAACTTCTGCGTCGTGGTGGACGATCTCGACATGAAGATCACGCACGTGATCCGTGGCGATGATCACGTCAATAACACGCCGCGCCAGATCAACATCATCCGCGCGCTCGGCGGCGCCACGCCGGTCTACGCGCACCTGCCGACCGTGCTCAACGAGAGCGGCGAAAAGATGAGCAAGCGTCACGGGGCCATGAGCGTGACCGGCTATCGCGACGAAGGCTATCTGCCCGAGGCCGTGGTGAACTACCTGGCCCGCCTGGGCTGGGCGCACGGCGACGCGGAGATCTTCAGCCGCGAGCAGTTTATCGAATGGTTCGACCTCGAGCACCTGGGCAAGTCGCCGGCGCAGTACAACGCCGAAAAGCTCGCCTGGCTGAACAACCACTACATCAAGGTGGGCGACAACGCGCGCCTGGCCGAGTTGACGCGTCCGTTTATCGAGTCGCTCGGCGGCAAGGTGGAGGGCGCGGACCTGGTCGGCGTGATCGCCCTGGTCAAGGATCGTGCCAATACGCTGAAGGAAGTCGCCCAGACGGCACTGCTTTTCTATCGTGGCGAGCCGCAGGCCGATGCAGCGCTGAATGCCGAGCACCTGACGCCAGAAATCCAGCCGGCCCTGAAGGCGCTGGCGACCCAGCTCGGTGCGCTGCCCGAATGGAAGCGGGAAGCGATCAGCGCCACCTTCAAGGCGGTGCTGGCAGAGTTCGGGCTCAAGATGCCCAAGCTCGCCATGCCGGTTCGCCTGCTGGTTGCTGGTCAACTCCAGACACCGGCTATCGACGCGGTGCTGGAGCTGTTCGGCCGCGATACCGTGCTGCGCCGCCTCGCGGCCGGCTTGAACGGTTAAAAAAGTTGCGAAAAGTCCTGGCGGGGGCTTGCGCTCCGCACAGGACTTGGCCATAATCTCGTTCTCCCTGCAGCGCGGTCAGAAACAAGATCAAGCGGGCGATCTGGAAAGAATCTCGATGACCGTCAGGTCAGAATCTGCGAAAGCGGATTGAGACGAAAAGCAGATCGGGGGCTTGCAAAAAATCGAGGTTGATATATAATCTCGGCTTCGCTTGAAACGGTAAGTTCTCCGATAGAGCAAATAAGCAGGTTGCAGTAAATAGAAGTACCATGGGGCTATAGCTCAGCTGGGAGAGCGCTTGCATGGCATGCAAGAGGTCAGCGGTTCGATCCCGCTTAGCTCCACCAAGACATCGGAATTATCTGTGGTTCAGGATGATTCCAGACGGAACGTGTTGAAAGACAAGTTTCTGTCCCCTTCGTCTAGAGGCCTAGGACATCACCCTTTCACGGTGAGTACAGGGGTTCGAATCCCCTAGGGGACGCCATAATATCAGGCGTAATCATATGTCTGGATCACCACATCGAGCGAAGCTCGATGTGGTGATGGAATATGGAGTGGTAGTTCAGTTGGTTAGAATACCGGCCTGTCACGCCGGGGGTCGCGGGTTCGAGTCCCGTCCACTCCGCCAAAACTAAACCCACATGGTTAATGCCATGTGGGTTTTTTCTTATAAGTGAGAGGATTATCTGATAATCACCGCGGCGGTAAATAAGTGTTGCGGTTTATATCAAGGCAGTATATAATCCTTTTATTCGCTGATGCATTTTCGTTAATGCTGAAACGGTGAATAGGCAGTGTCGTAGTAAATGCTGTAATAAGGGGCTATAGCTCAGCTGGGAGAGCGCTTGCATGGCATGCAAGAGGTCAGCGGTTCGATCCCGCTTAGCTCCACCAGGATTCAGGTGCATCGCAGTAAAAAGATGCTTCCAAAGCGAAGAAAAGTTTGTTAGAATAACGGACTTCTCAACGCGAGACGGAACGTGTTGAGAGACAAGTTTCTGTCCCCTTCGTCTAGAGGCCTAGGACATCACCCTTTCACGGTGAGTACAGGGGTTCGAATCCCCTAGGGGACGCCATAACATCAGGCGTAATCATATGCCTGGATTGCTGCAGCGAGCGAAGCTCGGGTGGCGATGGAATATGGAGTGGTAGTTCAGTTGGTTAGAATACCGGCCTGTCACGCCGGGGGTCGCGGGTTCGAGTCCCGTCCACTCCGCCAAAACTAAACCCACATGGTTAATGCCATGTGGGTTTTTTCTTTTGTACTCCGCATGTCAAGCCAATGGTGCTGCGTCGCACCTGTCCGTTCCGTCTGGAACCGGCCAGGTGTGCGCAATCAATGCCGTGGCGCAGCACTGATGCGCATGAAGTAGCGCACCAGCAGGCAGCCGGCGATGGCCAGGCTCAAGCTGTTGGCGATCCAGAAGCCAGAGGCGCCGCGCGTAAAGGCCGGCAGTGTCTCGATCAGGCCGAATCCCAGCACGTAGCCCCCGCCAATGCCAATGCCCCATAGCGAAGCGGCGTAGATCAGCGTCGGGATCAGCGCGATCTTGTAGGCGCGCAGGATAAAGGCGGTCATGACCTGCACGGCATCAAAGGCCTGGTAGAAGGCGATGAACAATACCAGCGGTAGCGCGGCGGCCACTACGGCAGCATCCTTGGTATAAGCATGCAGCACGGGCTCCCTGAGCAGCCACAGCAGGCAACCTGTCATCAAGGCGAGGGAGGCGGCCAGGCAGATGCCGCGCCATGCGAGCCGGCTGGCGCCCGCCATGTCGCGCGCGCCGATCGCCTGTGCCACCAGCGTCGACGTGGCGATGGCCAGCGACAGCGGCAGCATGTAGGCCACGGCGCCTAGATTCGCGATGATCTGGTGCCCGGCAAGGGTGATTGTTCCCATGCGCGTGATGAAGATCGACATCAGCGTGAAGGACGTGATCTCGATCAGGTACGTGAGCCCCATGGGCACGCCCAGGCGCAGCAATGCCTTCAGCTGCGCCGTCGCCGGCCAGCTCCAGGCGGAGAAGATATTCAGCGGTCGATAGACGGCGCTATGGCGAAGGATCAGCACGCCCGCAACGCACCAGCCCCAGCTGATCAGCGTCGACGCCAGTGCGCAACCCGGCCCGCCCAAAGCGGGCACGCCAAAGCCGCCGTTGATGAACCAAGCGTTGAGGGGCACCTTCAGCCCCAGGCCGACGATTTGCAGCACCGTCACCATGACCGGGCGCGATAGCGCGTTATTGAGCGCGGAATAGATGCGGAAACCCAGTGCCGCAGGCAGGCCGAATGCGCCAATGTGAAGATACTGGCTGGCCTTGTCGACCAGTTCTGGCGGGGCCTTGGCAAAGACGAGCAGCGGCTCCGGAAACATCAGCAGCAGCACGCCGGGAACGGACAGCGCCAGCCCGAGCCATGCGGCTTGCCTGACTTCGCTGCCGATCTGATCGCTGCGGCCGGCACCGTAGAGCTGGCCCGCGATCGGCGCGAGGGCCTGCAGGACGCCCATCAGGCTGATATAGACCGTTACATAGATCGAACCGCCGAGGCCGACCGCGGCGAGATCATTCGCCGAGGCCCGGCCGGCCATGATGGTGTCCATGACGCCGAACGAGATCACCGCGAGCTGGCCGACCAGCACTGGTGCGGCAAGATGGGCGATACGACGCAGATCGTGAAGCAGGTTCATACCGGTTCCGCGCAGGCACTTTCACGCGCCCGAGAAGAGTCAGCCGGCAGCGGCGGCGCGGCCGCCAGCCATGCCGCCGGCAGGAGGGTTGGGATTACTGGGGCAGGCGGTGCCGCGGCAGTTCCGGCCGTGCGTGCGTGTTGCGCGAGGTATCGACCAGGCGATACATGCGGAAACGCTCGTCACGGTCCGCGGGCCGGCGGCCTTCCCAGATCAGCCGCCATTCGAAATGGGAGATCTTGCTGGGATCGCCATAATCGGCGCTGTCGTGCCGCAGCAGGATGTCGCAGCCGTCTTCGGGACCGCCGAAGCGGAAGTGGCCAAAGTAGGCGAACGACGCAAGCTGGGCATTCCCCATGCGGATCGGCTGCACGCACTGGTACGTGGACGGCAGCGCCATGGCGGCAGCCTCGACCACGTCGCGGTAGGTTTTGCCGTAGTTGATCGACGGCAGCCACAGCGTCATGGCCATGACCCACATCAGCGTGGTGCCGGCGGCGGAAATCACCACCGGGCGCCAGATTTGCTTGGGCGCGCGCGACAGCCGCCAGCGTACCACCAGCACCCAGGCCACCGTCACCAGCAAGGCAAAGATGACCGAGGAAAGCTTGAAGTGATGCTGGTAGCCGGGCAACTGCCGGAACACGTTGCCCGCGATGCGCGGTGGCCAGCCCGTGGTCTTGGCGAGCCACAGGAACCACACGGTGCCACCGAAAATCGTGAAGAACAGCAGGGCGAACCAGTCGATCGCGTTGATCACGCCGCGCGCCAGCGTGGGCAGCGCAAACGCACCGAGGATCGCCATCGGCGGCAGCAGCAGGATGAACTGGACATCGCTGGCATTGGTCTGCAGGAACAGCATCACCAGTGTCGGCAGCAGCAGCGCGAGCGGCAGCGCCACATGCGGGGCGCGGCGCATGCCGGCCCACGCCAACCAGGCCCAGGCCGCGATCGGCCAGACCGGCCACGCGTACAGGAACAGGTTGCGCATATTGAAGCCGAACGACTGCATGTTCGGCGCGCCGTAGCTGCGCCGGTCATAGCGGGCCCATTCGCGGATGAAAGTCACGGCCTCGTGCCGGTCCGCCGTGCTGAAGTAGGTAGCGGCCAGCCACGCGGCGACGATCAGCAGCGCCAGCGGCACGCCGATGGCCCCCAGGCGCCGGCCGGGCATCGGGGCGCAGACAGCGGTGCAGATCGTGGCGGCAACCAGCAGGGCCAGCGGCAGGATCGGCCCGCTGGCCAGGGTCAGCGCGCCCAGGCCGAGTCCGAACACAAGGCTGCCCTGCACGGGCTTGTCGAGACTGCGCACCAGCCCGTACAGGATCATGGCGATCAGCGCCACCTGGCCGACCTGCGCGGTGGTTTCATGTCCCCGGACCGCCAGCCCGACGCAGGCGAGGAACACGAGCAGGGCGCCGTCGGCCAGCGTGCGGCCATAGTCGCGCGCGCTGGGCTGGCCGCCGAAGGCGTAGGCAAACGGCTGCACTTCGTCCCGGCGGCCGAGCAGGTAGGTGGTGTACCAGATGAAAGCGCAGGTGCCGAAGAAGCACAGTGCCGTGGCCAGGCGCGACGCATCCGGGGCGCCGAGCCAGCCGCCGAACAGGCGGATCATGGCCGCGCCGATCCAGAAGACCAGTGGCCCGTCCTCGGTGAATGGACGTCCCGCGATGTTGGGCATCAGCCAGTCATGCACGCCGCCCGTGGCCAGTTGCCACATCACGCCGAAACCGGCCGCATCCTCGTTCTTCCACGGATCGCGGTGGAACAGGCCGGTCAGCCCATAGATGATGCAGATCGCCAGCAGCAGGGCGCGCGGCAACGCGCCCGTTGCGGCGGCGGTCAACTGAACGGGGGAAGTCTTGGCTTCACGCATCGGCGGATCGGGTCAGCAGCGCGGTACCGGCCGGGCTGCCGCAAGCGAGTGGCGGCGCCCAGGGCCGGAACGGTAAGGAGGGCACAAATGCAAAGAGGCAGCCGCTGCTGCCTCTTTGCGGGTCTGCGTGGCGCCGGAACATCGGTCCGCTGGCGCCGCGCAAACGGGTGTTCGCAGGAGCGATTACTTCGCAGCCTTGCCCAGCTTGCTGCCGAACTTCTGGCGGAACTTCTCGACGCGGCCGGCGGTGTCCATGATCTTCTGGGTGCCGGTGTAGAACGGGTGCGATTCCGACGAGACTTCGATCTTGGCCAGCGGGTATTCCTTGCCGTCCCTCACGATCGTGTCGCGCGTCTGGATGGTCGAACGCGTGATGAAGCTGAAGTCGCTCGACATGTCCTGGAACACGACTTCGCGATAATTCGGGTGGATGCCTTCTTTCATGGTGATTCCTTTCTGGTTGGGTAGCCAGTCCGTTGCGCGCTGCCGGCCCATTGCCGCGGCGCGAGACGAACCACTTGCCGATTACGGGCAAACCGGGATTATGGCAGAAAAACAATGGCTTGGGGAAGCGCAACGGCAATTCCCCTCGGGCCGGCGAGCCGCGGATTTGACAGCTTACGCCGATGTGCCGGCCGGGTCCTGCCGGAAAAAAGTTGCCAGGCATTGATACACCACTGGCCAGTGACGTTTCAGGCCTGTCGGTTCGACAAAAAATGCCTCCGCCGTCACCGCGAAGAATTCGCTCGGTGCTTCGCAGCCGTACGGGTCGATCAGGCGCAAGGCCGGCGGCAGCCGTTCTGGGTGCTCCCAGGCCGTCGCAGGATACTGGTCCCAGGTTTCGGCGAAACGGTCGTACTCGCTCAGGAAGGTCTCCGCCCAGGCTTCGGCATCGACGCCGGGGTGCAATACCCGGGAGAACGGTGGAACGCCGTCGGGTTCGCCGTCGAGCATGTCCAGCTTATGGGCAAATTCATGGACCACCACGTTGTAGGTGTCGGCCGGCACATCGTGCTCGGTATCGAGGCCGCCGCCCGGCATCTCGACATCGGGCCAGGACAGGATGACCGGGCCGTGTTCCCACGCTTCACCGCTGGCCTCCTCGACGACGCCATGCACCAGCCCGATTTCGTCCTGCACCGTGCGCCGGATGACGAACTCGCCCGGATACAGCACGATGCCGTGCCAGCCTCGATACCACTCGATCCCGAGCCGCAGGATGGGCACGCAGGCCTGCACCGCGACGCTAACCACCATTTCGTCGGTCAGCGGCAGATCGTGCGCGGTGGAGTATTCCTTTTCGGCGATGAAGAGCGTGGCCAGTTCGCGCAGCGCGCGCCGGTCGTCCTCGGCGTAGCGCCGCACGAACGGCAGCGCCGCTACGGTGCGTTCCCACAGCGCATCGGGAATGGCGTAGTGCTCGAGCTTGCGGGCTTTCGAGCGGGTACGCAGGAATCGGGTCAGTTTGCCGAGCATGGTGCGGTGAGGAATAAAAGCCGGCCCTGGCAATGCGACAAAACAAAAAGGCGTGCCGCGGCACGCCTTTTTGTTCGGTGGGCGAAGATGCCGGAGGCTTAGCCGCCTCTGCGCATCATATCGAAAAACTCCACGTTGTTCTTCGTCGCCTTCATCTTGTCCATGATGAATTCCATGGCCTGGACTTCGTCCATGTCGGAGATGAACTTGCGCAGGATCCAGATCTTCTGGAGGATGTCCGGCTTGATCAGCAGTTCTTCGCGGCGCGTACCGGACTTGTTCAGGTTGATCGACGGATAGACGCGTTTTTCCGCAAGGCGGCGTTCCAGGTGCACTTCCATGTTGCCGGTGCCCTTGAACTCTTCGTAGATCACGTCGTCCATGCGGCTGCCGGTTTCGATCAGCGCGGTGGCGATGATGGTCAGCGAACCACCTTCTTCCAGGTTACGCGCGGCACCGAAGAAACGCTTCGGGCGTTGCAGCGCATTGGCGTCGACACCGCCGGTCAGCACCTTGCCCGAGGCCGGCACCACCGTGTTGTAGGCACGCGCCAGGCGGGTGATCGAGTCCAGCAGGATGACCACGTCGCGCTTCAGTTCGACCAGGCGCTTGGCCTTCTCGATCACCATTTCGGCGACCTGCACGTGGCGGATGGCCGGTTCGTCGAAGGTCGACGCCACCACTTCGCCGCGCACCGAGCGCTGCATTTCGGTCACTTCTTCCGGGCGCTCGTCGATCAGCAGCACAAACAGGTCCGCTTCCGGATGATTGTTGGCGATCGCGTGTGCAATGTGCTGCAGCATCACGGTCTTGCCAGACTTCGGTGATGCCACCAGCAGCGCGCGCTGGCCGCGGCCGATCGGCGCGATCATGTCGATGATGCGGCCGGTGATGTTCTCTTCGGCCTTGATGTCGCGTTCGAGCTGGAGCGGCCGGTTCGGATGCAGCGGCGTCAGGTTCTCGAACATGATGCGGTTCTTCACCGCCTCGGGCGCCTGGCCGTTGACCTTGTCGACCTTTACCAGGGCAAAGTAGCGCTCGCCGTCCTTGGGCGTGCGCACTTCGCCTTCGATCGAATCACCGGTATGCAGGTTGAAGCGGCGGATCTGCGACGGGCTGATGTAGATGTCATCCGTGCTGGCCAGGTACGAGGTTTCCGGCGAGCGCAGGAAACCGAATCCGTCCGGCAGAACTTCCAGCGTGCCGTCGCCGTAGATGGTTTCGCCCATCTTGGCGCGCTTCTTCAGGATCGCAAACATCAGTTCCTGTTTGCGCATCCGCTGTGCGTTGTCGATCTCGAGCGTTGCCGCCATTTCGAGAAGCGCAGACACGTGAAGCGATTTGAGTTCTGTCAGGTGCATAGACAAGGGGTACAGAAGCCCGGACGGGCGAGACCTAGAGGGAAGGGGGAAAGAAATGAGCGAACGCTCGGGGAAGTTGTTGGTGGCATCTTAGCACAATCCGACCGGCGCGCCAGGGGGTGGCGCACGCACATCGGATTGTGGGAAACCCGGAGCCCATGCCTGGGCTCCGGCGAGTCAACCGCTTACAGGTTGCCGTCGAGGAACGCCGTGAGTTGCGACTTGGACAGTGCGCCGACCTTCTGGGCCGCGACCGCACCATTCTTGAACAGGATCAGCGTCGGGATGCCTCGGATGCCGAACTTGGCCGGCACTTGCTGGTTCTCATCGACGTTGATCTTGGCGACCTGCAGCTTGTCGCCGTAGTCCTTGGCCACTTCGTCCAGGATCGGGGCGATCATCTTGCAGGGGCCGCACCATTCCGCCCAGAAGTCGAGCAGGACCGGCTTGTCGGACTGGAGGACGTCGGCGTCGAACGAGGCGTCGCTCACATACTTGATTTGTTCACTCATGGCGGAAAACCTCTGGTTTCGCTCTGTTTATGTCAATGGCTGGGAATGGCCGAACTGCTACCTTACACGAGAATCCCCGGATTCGCCTGACGGTACCTTCGGGGATTCTCCGCGACGGCGGCTGTTGCGCGCCCGGTTTCGTCGATATGTTACCAGTTTGCGGATTTTCAAGACGGCCCCCAAAAGAGCCCATCGGCAGTCTGGATAATCGACGGCGGTGCATATATTCTGCCTCGGATTTGCGAGGCGCATGAATGGTTGTTTCAATGGCGCCGAGAGATTTTCGCAATCGGCAATGTGGGCTATGCCGCACGTTGTCCATGACTCTGATTCGCTCCGCACGTGTGCCGGATGCGCCCGCCGGACGCGTAGAATAGAAGTACAGCACTTCCTGCGCGCCATGCGCCATTGACAAGGCCATCGACATGAATCCTGATTCCCGCAAGCCCACGCAGCCCGACGCCGAGCCGGCGTCTCCGGATGTGGAACACCTGAGCGACGCGCTGGATCACATCAGCAGCGCGGTCGAGACTGAGAGCATTGCCAGCGGCGCAGCCAAGGGGCTGGTGTACAGCATCATCGAGACCCTGGGCACGCTGGTCGGCGATCCGGACCTGCCCGAACACGCGCGCTCGGGCTATGAAGGCCTGCTCGAAACCGCGCGCGAGATCCGGGCGCGGCTGGAGGGCGGTTCGGATTGATCCGGCGCGGGGCTGCCCGCGCGATTTGCAGATCGCCCCGCGCGCTGACATTTCAGTGCGCGGGCAGCGGCCTTCGTTGTTCCCGCAATAGCCGTTGTTTCCTTCCCTTGTTTTCACCCTTTGCCTTCCGCAGTCCGCGTGACCCGCGGCACGCGCGCCCATGACACCACTCCGCTTTCGTCCCGGCCCGGATTTCCTCGACCAGGCGGCTGCGGCTGCCTGGCATTTTCTTGACCACTGCGGTGTGCCGGAAGCCGCCGCGCATGTGGCCGTGCCGACCGCGGCGCAGATTCCAGGCGTGCGCATGGCGCTCGATGCCGTGGCGCGCGCGGCCGGCCGGCCGCGGTTGCTGCCGCGCGTCGTGACGCTCGGCCACTGGCTGCTAGACCTGCCGCCAGATGGCACGCCGGTGCGCAGCCCCGCTGCGCGCCTGCTGGCCGTGCAGCAGGCGGTGCGCGCGCAGGACTGGCTGAGGCGCTCGTTCGGCGCGCAAACGGAATCCGCGGCGTGGGGCCTGGCGCAGACCCTCTTGTCGATCTGCGACGAACTCAATACGCGCTGGCTCGAAGACGTCGCCGTGAGCGATGGCGAAGCCATGGACGGCACCGATCGTGCATCGCTGCTGCAGGGCGCGCTGGAACGGACCTATGCGCATCTGACCGAGCGGATGCTCGGCGAGGAGGCGCGCATCGTGCTGGCGTTCTGGCAAGCGCTGTCAGGCCCGGACGATCCCATGCCATCGCGCCGGCGCGCGTTGCGGCAGCTTGCCCAGCAACTCGGCGGGCCGGTCGTGTGGATTGCCCCGACGCCGCCGACGCCGATCGAGTCCGCGTTCCTGAATGATGCTGCCGAGCTGGTGCCGGTGCTCGCGGTTGGCTACGATTGGTCCGGTGCCAACGAAGTCCAAAGCAACGACGAAGCCGCCGGTTGGTATGAGACGCTGGTTGCCCTGTGGCCCGAGGCACGGATCGCCACTGACGACGATGCGCCGCCATTCACGCAGGCCCTGCCCGTGTTGCCGGAAGCGCGGCCATCGATTCGCGTCATCGGCGCGGCCCGCTTCGAAGATGAAGCGGCCGCCGCGGCCGATCAGCTCGTGCAATGGCTCAACTCAGGCCGGCGCAACATTGCGTTGGTCGCGCACGATCGCGTCGTCGCAAGGCGCGTGCGGGCGTTGCTGGCCCGTGCGGGGGCACCCGTGCGCGATGAAACCGGCTGGAAGCTCTCTACCACGCGCGCGGCCGCGGCGCTGATGCGCTGGTTCGACCTGCTGGTGCGCGATGGCGACACTGCCGCGCTGCTCGATTTGCTGAAGAGTCCCTTTTGCCTGCCCGAGTTTCCGGATCGCGGCGCCGCTATCGCATTGATCGAGCGTCAGGTCCGGCGCGACGGTATCAGCGGCGGATGGGACCGGCTGCGCCACCTGTCCGGCGCGTTGCCATCCGTGTCGGCAGACGCCGACGATGCGGAAGTCCAGCGTGCGGAAGCGGTGCGCCGCAGCGCGGGTGACCTGCTTCTCGTGCTCGCCGATGAGGCGGCCCGTTGGCCGCGCGGCATTGCGCAGCATCCGTTGTCGACGTGGCTCGGTTGCCTGGAGGGCACGCTCGACGCGCTCGGCATGCGCGCCGCGCTCGCCGCGGAGGAGGCTGGCCGCCAGCTGCTTGACGCGCTGGCGCGGTTGCAAGAGCTGCCGTCCGACGAAACCAGTGCGCACGCCACGCTGTCCCAGGCGGAATTCCGCTCGATGCTGTCTGCGTTGCTGGAGTCGGTGGCGTACAAGGAGCCATCGGCCAACGGCGCGGCGCGGATCACGATCCTGCCGCTGAACGGCGCGCGCATGCGGCGCTTCGACGGGGTCGTGGTGGTGGGCTGCGACGACGCGCAGCTGCCGTCCAGCGCCGCGGAGCTGATGTTCTTCTCCAACCAGATGCGCCGCGAGCTGGAACTGGAAGACCGCGAAGCGCGTTTTGCGCAGCAGGCGCGCGACCTCGCGGAAGTCCTGCTGAACAACGACGACGTGGTGCTGACCTGGCAGCGCTTGGGCGGCCGCGGCGAACCCAAGCACGTGTCCGGCTGGATCGAGCGCCTGTCCGCATGCTGCGCGCGTGCGGGCGTGACGATTGAAGCGGCGATGGCGCCGCTCATCCACCAGACGTTCGCCGATACGCGCGGCATGCCCGCGCCGGCGGCACCGGAGCTGGTGCCTGCCCGCTGGAGCGCGCAGGCCTACAACATGCTGCGCCGCTGTCCCTACCAGTTTTTCGCCAGCCGCATGCTGGGACTGGCCGGGCTCGAAATCGTCAGCGACGACCTGGAGAAGCGCGATATCGGCGACCTGCTGCACCGCGTGCTGTTGCACTACCACCGCGAACTGCTGGCGCGGCGCGAACGCGACGAAGCGGTTCCGGAAGCGGCGCGTCTCGACCGTTTGCGCGAAATCTCCGACGACGTCTTCGGCGCGCTGATGGCCGAGGATGGCAATGCGATCGGCTACTACCGACGCTGGTGCGAAGTGCTGCCCTCCTATGTGTCCTGGCAGACCGCGCGCGAAGCGCAGGGATGGTTCTGGCGCAGCGGCGAGGTCGACGCGGGCGTGGACCTGCCCATGCCGGACGGCAAGCCGATCCGGCTGAACGGCCGCATCGACCGGCTCGACCAGGGACCCGATGGCACGCATGCCGTGCTCGACTACAAGACGCAGAGCGCCACGCGCCTCAAGCGCAAGACCAGCGAGGTCGAGGAGGATTGCCAGTTGCCGTTCTATGGCCTGCTGCGTGCCGATGCGGTCGGCGGCAGCTGGGTGGCGCTGGAGGGTGCGCGCGAAGGCGCCGCCGCGCCGCAGCGCGAAGTCGACCTGCCGGATTTCGACGCCGCCGTGGCGTGGCTGGAGCGGCAGATGCGCGACGACGTCATGCGCCTGCGCCAGGGCGCGCGGCTGCCGGCGTTCGGCGACGCGTCGGCCTGTACGTATTGCAGTGCCCGCGGCCTGTGCCGCAAGGGCTTCTGGGAATCCACCGCCGTGCCGGTGCTGACATCATGACAGTCCACGCCTACCTGCGCGACGGCCAACCCGTCAGCGAGCCCGATTTCACCCGCGCGGCCTGCGATCCCGCCAGCTCCGTGGTGGTGGAAGCCTGCGCCGGCAGCGGCAAGACCTGGCTGCTGGTGGCGCGCCTGGTGCGCCTGCTGCTGGCTGGCGCCGCGCCACACGAAGTCCTTGCCATCACGTTCACGCGCAAGGCGGCCGAGGAAATGCGCGAGCGCCTGCTGGAAGTGCTCGCACAGATGGCGCGCGACAGCGACGAGGCGGTGGTCGAGGCGCTGGTCATGCGCGGCATGTCGACGCAGGCCGCGCATGAAGCTCTGCCGCGTGCGCGGCGCCTGCATGCGCAGGTGCTGTCGGCGCCCGGACGCATGGCCATCGACACTTTTCACGGCTGGTTCGGCACGCTGCTGCGCGGCGCGCCGCTTGCCTCCGGCGTCGTGCCGGGCGCGTCCCTGCGCGAGGACTCGCTACGCATGAAGCGTGAAGCGTGGGCGCCGGTCTGGCGCTCGCTCGCGGCGCCGCGCTATGCCGAGCTGCGGCAGGCCTATGAGACGCTGGTGGATGCCGTCGGCGAGTTCCAGGCGCGTGGCCTGCTCGATGCCATGTTCCATGCACGCAGCGAGTGGTGGGCCATGCGCGAAGGCGGCGATCCCGCCCAGGCGCTGACCGATTGCCTTGGCGAAGATGCGCAGGGCGACGTCCTGGTGCCGGTGCTCAGTGACGAAACATGGCTCGAAATGTGCCAGTCGCTGGCGTCGCGGCTCGGCGCCGGCGGCAAGACCGAACAAACGCACGCGGGCCGGATCCAGGACGCGCTGATTGCCATCGGCAGCTGGCGCGAGGACGGAGCGGCCGCCGGCAAGCCGGCCGAGCACGCGTTCGGCCTGTTGCGCACGGCCTTCTTCACTGCTGCGGGCAGTCCGCGTTCGCTGCGCCGAACCAGCGCGCTGGTCAAGGCGGCCGGCGGGGAATCGCAGGCCGATGCGCTGGTGGCGCAGCACGGCGAGTTATGCGCGATGCTCGACGAGATCAGCGCGCGCCGCTGCGAGGCCGCGGTGCTTGCCGTCAATCTGGCGCTCTATCGCCTTGGTGACGCACTGCTGGAACGCTACCAGCAGTACAAGAGCGAGCAGCGCGCGATGGATTTCGCCGACCTCGAGTGGCAGGCCGCCTGCCTGATGGCCGAGGAGGAAACCGCCACCTACCTGCAGGTGCGCCTCGACGCGCGTTACCGCCACCTGCTGCTCGACGAATTCCAGGACACCAACCCGCTGCAGTGGCGCATCCTGCAGGGATGGCTGGCCGGCTATGCGGGCCTGGGCGAGCGGCCGACGGTGTTCCTGGTCGGCGATCCCAAGCAGTCGATCTACCGCTTCCGCCGCGCCGACGCGCGCCTGTTCGGTGCCGCAAGCGCGATGCTTCAGGCGGAATTCGGGGCCACGGTGCTGCGCACCAACCGCACCCGCCGCAACCGCACCGAAGTGCTGGCGTGGGTCAACGCCGTGTTCGATGCCGCGCGAGGCGAGGGCCGCTATCCGCTTTACGAGACGCAGACCACCGCGTTGCCGGAAGGCGGCGGCCCGGTCTGGCTGCTTCCACTGGTTGAACCGGAGGACAGCCGATCGGATGATGCACCTGCCGAAGAGGCAGACGCGTCTTCGGATGCGGCATCCGAAGCTGGCCATCGCGACACGCTGCTGCAGCCGCGGCGCCAGGAAGGCGATTCGCTGCGCCTGGAAGAGGGGCGGCGCGTCGCGGCATGGTTGCGCCATATCCACGACACGGTCCCGGTGCATGAGGGCAGCGCGCAGCGGCCGGCGCGCTGGAGCGATATGCACCTGCTGGTGCGGCGCAAGACCCATCTGGCGGACTACGAGCGCGCCCTGCGCGAGGCCGGCATCCCGTGCCTGAGCCCGCGCCGTGGCGGCCTGCTGGCCACGCTGGAGGCGCTGGACCTGTCTGCGTTGCTGGCGTTCCTGATGACGCCGGAGTCGGACCTGGACCTGGCCCACGTGCTCAAGAGCCCGCTGGTCGGTGCCACCGACGATGACCTGATCGCGCTGTCGCAACAGGAAGGTGAGGGCGGCTGGTGGGCGCGCATCGAGGCAGGCGGCGTGCCGGAGTCCTGCTCCGATGCCGTCCGCGAAGGCGTGGCAAGGCTGCGGCACTGGTTGCGGCTCGCGCCGCATCAGGCCGTGCACGACCTGATCGACCAGATTTTCCACGGCGGCGAAGTGCGGCGGCGTTATGCCGAAGCGGCGCCGCCGGATATCCGCGAGCAGGTGCTGGCCAACCTCGATGCGTTCCTGAAGCTGTCGCTCGACCTGGACGGCGGCCGCTATCCCAGCCTGCCAAAGTTCATCGACGAATTGCAGGAGATCCGGCGCGGCGACGAGCAGGAAAGCCCTGACGAGGGCGGCATGGCGGACGACGCCGAACCCGCCGACGAGGACCCCACGCAGGCGGGTCTCGATGCGGTGCATATCCTGACTGTCCACGCCGCCAAGGGGCTGGAGGCGCCGTTCGTCGTGCTGCTCGATGCGAACCACAGTGACCCGGCACCCGATCGTGGCGGCATCCTGATCGACTGGTCGCCGGAGTCGCGCGTGCCCCGGCATTTCTCCGCCTACGGCAAGCGCAGCGAGCGCGGGCTGGCCCGCGCGCCGCTGTTCGAGGCCGAAGCCGCGCTGGGCGAGCGCGAGAACTGGAACCTGCTATACGTCGCGATGACGCGCGCGCAACAGGGTTTGCTGGTCAGCGGCGTCAGGGGGCGGGCGAGCCGCAACGCCGAAGCCGAAGCGGGCAGCGAGATCGCGGGCAGCTGGTATGTGCGACTGCAAGCCGCCGGCGTGGCAGAGGCCGTGGCGGAGCGTCCGCCCACCGTGGCTGACAACCTGCCCGCTTCGCGCTTGAGTGAGCCTGTGCGTTTCACGGATTTCCGGCTGCGTTATCGCGATGCGGCGGACGTGGTGGCCTTTGATGATGATGCCGACGGCATGGGTGAGCTACTGCTTGAAACGTCGGCCGATGAATCCGAAGGCATCGTCTTCAATGCCGCCGCGGCCCGCCATGGCGAACTGATCCACGCACTGCTGGAGCGGATCACGCGCTATCCCGATGCGTTCGATGCCGTGCCGGACGTGCCGACCGTGCTGCGCTGGTTCCCGCTGGCGGGAGCCGGCTCGCCCGGCGCGCGGCAGGCGTGGCAGACTCAGGTTGAAGAGGCCGTCGGCGCGGTGCAGACAATGCTCGCGGCTCCGGCGCTGTCGCGGCTGCTGCAGCCTTTCGATGCGATGTCCGCGCGCAATGAGGTCGAACTCTACGACGCGCGGGGCAGGCTGCTGCGTATCGACCGGCTGGTGGAGTTCGAGGACAGGGTCGTCATCATCGACTACAAGCTGCGTCTGTTGCCGCAGGAACATGCCGCCTATCGTGCCCAGCTTATGCGCTATATGGCTGCAGTGGCGCCGATGTTCGCCGGCAAGCCGGTGGAGGCTGGCGTGGCCACGTCGAATGGCGAGTGGATTCCGGTCGAAGCGCTGTCCGCGCCGGCTATGGAGCCGGTGCAAGGCTCCTTGTTCTGAACGCCTGACGGGCCGCGTCCTGCTGTCTCGCCCGAATCGGCGCAGAATGCAGGAGGCGGCGCCCGGCATCTCGCTGTACTAAAGTGACGGAATGCGCTGCGTGGCCGGCTGCAACAAGTTGCCGGAAAAGCCTGGAGATACGTAGGGGATTTTTGCGGGACGGCCCATGTTCCGAACGGATGGCGGGAAGCGGGCGTCAGGCAGTAAAGCGGGGAGGAATGAGGTGGACGAGCCTGGCCCTCGGCACTGGTGGAAAACGGCTATGGCTGCTTCGTTCCCGACCTGACCAGGTTGACCGCGCCACCATGCGAGGAGGCCCGTCCGACCGCTATTGTAACCCAGAGTGGCGCACTGCGTTGAAATTGCATCAGGCTTGATTTGGGACAGGCGATATCCGCTGTCATGGCACGAGCATACCGGCTGCCCAATCCGGACACGAATAGTGAGCCAAGACATGAACGCAAATGACCAGATCCTCCGCGGCGCGCTGGCGCCGCAGGAAATCTCGACCGAAGTCCTGCTGGAAAAATACGCCAAGGGCGAAGAACAGAGCGTCACGGACGTGCGCGAGCGCGTGGCGCGCGCCTTGGCGCAGGTGGAGGCCGACGACCAGCGCGAAGCCTGGGCCGCGCGCTTCCTGTGGGCGCAGGAGAACGGCTTCGTGCCGGCCGGGCGCATCAATTCCGCTGCGGGCACAGGCATCCAGGCCACGCTGATCAATTGCTTCGTGCAGCCCGTCGGCGATTCCGTGTCGGAGCCGCGCGAGGGCCGGCCCAGCATCTACACCGCGGTCGCGCAGGCTGCCGAAACCATGCGGCGCGGCGGCGGCGTCGGCTATGACTTCTCAGCCATCCGCCCGGCCGGCGCGCTGGTGCGCGCCACGCATTCGCGCGCCTCGGGGCCGGTGTCCTTCATGAAGGTGTTCGATGCCTCATGCGCGACGGTCGAGTCGGCCGGCGCGCGGCGCGGCGCGCAGATGGGCGTGCTGCGCTGCGACCATCCGGATATCGAGAGCTTTATCCACGCCAAGGACAAGGGCGAACTGAGCAACTTCAATATCTCGATCGGGGTCACCGATGCGTTCATGCGCGCGGTGGAGGGCGACGACGAGGTGGAACTGATACACGAGGCCGAGCCCGGCGCCGACCTGATCGCCAGCGGCGCGTACCGTCGCGACGACGGCCAATGGGTCTACCGCCGCATGCCCGCGCGCCTGCTGTGGGACCAGGTCATGCACGCCACCTACGACCACGCCGAGCCGGGCATCCTGTTCCTGTCGCGCATCAACGCCGACAACAACCTCTATTACTGCGAGACCATCGAAGCGACCAATCCCTGCGCCGAGCAGCCGCTGCCGTCGTATGGCTGCTGCTGCCTGGGGTCGATCAACCTGACGGGCTTTGTGCGGAAGCCGTTCACGCCGGACAGCGAATTCGACTTCGATGCGTTCGCTGAGGTCGTCCGCGTGGCCACGCGCATGCTGGACAACGTGCTCGACGCTACGTTCTGGCCCTTGCCCGAGCAGCGGGCCGAGGCCCAGGCCAAGCGCCGCGTGGGCCTGGGGTTCCTGGGGCTTGGCAGTGCGCTAGTGATGCTCGGCCTGCGCTATGACAGCGAGCCGGCACGCGAAATTGCCGCCCGCATCGCCGAGCGCATGCGCGACGAAGCCTACCTGGCATCGACCGAACTGGCCGTGGAGAAGGGGGCGTTCCCGCTGTTCTATGCCGAGGCCTACCTGCAAAGCGGCTTCGCCAGCCGGCTGCCCCAGTCCGTGCGCGAGGCGATCGGGCGCAATGGACTGCGCAACTCGCACCTGCTGTCGATCGCGCCGACGGGGACGATCACGCTGGCGTTTGCCGACAACGCGTCGAACGGCATCGAGCCGGCGTTCTCGTGGACGTACAACCGCCGCAAGCGCATGCCGGACAACACCTACCGCGCCTACGAGGTGGCCGACCACGCATGGCGGCTCTACCGTCACACGGGTGCCGACATGGAGCAGTTGCCGGACGCGTTCGTGACGGCGCTGCAGATGTCGGCGCTAGACCATATGCGGATGCTGCAGGCCGTGCAGCCCTATATCGACACGAGCATCAGCAAGACCGTCAACGTGCCGGAGGACTATCCCTACGAGGCGTTCCGCAATCTGTATTTCGAGGCGTGGAAGGCGGGGCTGAAGGGGCTGGCGACCTACCGGCCGAACAGCGTGCTCGGTGCCGTGCTGTCCGTCAGCACGCCGGCGGCGGCGCCTGTCGCGGCGCCCGCGGCGGACGATCCGCTGGTGCGCCCGTTCGGCAGCCGCCCGGTCGGCGACCTGGAAGGTGTGACCTCCAAGCTCGACTACATGACCTACGAGGGCCACAAGACTGTCTACCTGACCGTGAACTTCATGCGGGTCAGCGGCATGCTCGATGGCAAACCGGTCGAGATCGAGCGGCCGATCGAGTTTTTCATGCCGGCCGGGCAGCGCAGCGAGGGGCAGCAGTGGATCACATCGACCATGCGCCTGCTGTCGATGGTGGCGCGCTCGGGCGGGTCGGTGGCCAAGTCGCTCGCCGACATGCGCAATGTCGTGTGGGACAAGGGCACGGTGCGCTATGGCACGCTGGTGCGGCAGGATGGCACGGAGGTGCCGCGCTTCCATGATTCGGAGGTCGCGGCCATCGGGTATGCGCTGCAGCGCATCCTGATCAAGCGCGGCTTCCTGGACGCCGAAGGTGGCCAGGTGCCGGTGGCCGGGCTGGCGGCGCGGCTGGCCAGGCGCGAGGGCGGCGCGGTCGCGGCGGAGAACGGGGAGGGCGCCACTGCTGCTGCCCCGGTCAATCCGGCCCTCGGCACGGGAAAACCTTGCCCGGAGTGCGGCGCGCACGCCCTGCACAAAGTGGACGGCTGTGCCAAGTGCGCCAACTGCGGATACGTGGGGGAATGCGGCTGACCGGGCCCGGCGCCAGCCCAGGCGGCGCCACGCCTGGCGGGCGGGCGGGTTGCCGCGGCGGCTGCCGTCGGCGCGCCGCCTTTTGCTACAATCGCCGCCATGAGTTATCAAGTTCTAGCGCGCAAATGGCGCCCCAGGGATTTCACCACGCTGGTCGGCCAGGAGCACGTGGTCCGCGCGCTCACGCACGCGCTGGAACAGCAACGGCTGCACCACGCCTACCTGTTCACCGGCACGCGCGGGGTCGGCAAGACCACGCTGTCCCGGATCCTGGCCAAGGCCCTGAACTGCACCGGCCCTGATGGCAACGGCGGCATCACGGCGCAGCCGTGCGGCCAGTGCAAGGCCTGCACGGAAATCGACAGCGGCCGCTTCGTCGACTATATCGAGATGGACGCGGCCTCCAACCGCGGCGTCGACGAAATGGCGCAGCTGCTGGACAAGGCGGTGTACGCGCCGACCGCGGGGCGCTTCAAGGTCTACATGATCGACGAAGTGCACATGCTGACCAACCACGCCTTCAACGCCATGCTGAAGACGCTGGAGGAACCGCCCGGCCACGTCAAGTTCATCCTGGCCACCACCGACCCGCAGAAGATCCCGGTCACGGTGCTGTCGCGCTGCCTGCAGTTCAACCTCAAGCAGATGCCGCCGGCGCAGATCGTGTCCCACCTGGACAACGTCCTGGCGCAGGAAGGCATCGGCCATGACGGCAACGCGCTGCGCCTGCTGGCCCAGGCGGCCCACGGCTCGATGCGCGACGCGCTGTCGCTGACCGACCAGGCCATTGCCTATAGCGCCGGCCAGGTCTCCGAGGAGGCCGTGCGCGGCATGCTGGGCGCGATCGACCAGGGTTACCTGGTACAGCTGCTCGATGCGCTGGCGGCCGAGGACGGCGCCGCGCTGATCGGTATCGCCGATGCCATGGCCGACCGCAGCCTGTCGTTCGCGGGGGCCCTGCAGGATCTCGGTTCCCTGCTGCACAAGATCGCGCTGGCGCAGGCGGTGCCGGCATCTGTGCAGGAAGAGTGGCCGGAAGCCGGCGACGTGCGCCGGCTGGCCGGCGTGTTCGATGCCCAGGAAGTCCAGCTGTTCTACCAGATTGCCAATCTCGGCCGCAACGAACTGGCGCTGGCGCCGGACGAGTACGCGGGTTTCACCATGACGCTGCTGCGCATGCTGGCCTTCCGCCCGTCGTCCAGTCCGGAGCCCCTGCCGGCGACGGCACCGGGGGTGGGTGGTGCCGCCACGCCGCGCGTGCGGTCCGCGGCAGCCGCGCAGGTTGCGGCGCCGATTGTCGCCGCTGAACCGGCAACCCGCTCCGTAGCGGCCGCCGCACCGCCGGCAGCCGCCCCCGTGGCGCAGGCGCCGGTAGCTGCAGCGCCGGCCATGCCGGATGCCCGTAGCGACGCGCCGATGTCGCCGGCACGGGCGGCTCTGGCCGCGGCACGCCAGGCATCTGCTGCTCGCGGCGGCAGTGGCGGTCGTGCACCAGTTGCGGCGCCGATGCCGATGCCGATGCCGACGCCGGCAGGCGGCGCTGCGCGCCAGCCGGCACAGCCGCTGCGCGCGCCCGCACCCACTACGGTGTCACGTTCCGCTCCCGCTCCCGCTCCTGCGCCCGCTGCAAGGCCTGCACCGGCTCGCAAGCCCGAGCCGGAACCGGAAAGCGTGCCACCGTGGGAAGCCTCCGGTGGCAGCGACATCCCGCCGTGGGAAGACCTGCCGCCTGACCTGCCAGCCTTTGGGCCGTATGACAGCGAGCCTGCGAGCCTGCCGCCGAAGGCGTCGGCTCCCGCGCGCCAGTCAAAGCCCGAAACCCCTGCGCCCGAGGCACCTCGCGCGCGGCCCGTCGCTGCAACGGTCGCGCCACGGCCGCCCGTCGCGGCGGAAGGCGGCACGCCGCCGGTCTTCACCGGCGCCTGGCCTGCACTGGCTGCCAGCCTGTCGATCAAGGGCCTGGCGCAGCAGCTGGCGTACCAGAGCGAATTGACCCAGGTGGTGGGCCGTACCTTCCACCTGCGCATCCCGGTCGCGGCCATCGGCGAGAATGGTGTCGCGGAACGCCTGCAGCAGGTGCTGTCCGACCATTTCGGCGTTGAAGTGCGTGTCCTGTGCGAAATCGGCGCGGTCACCGAAACGGCCGCCGCGGCCGATGCCCAGGCCCGCGCCGAGCGCCAGGCCGAGGCCGAGGCCAATATCGAGGCCGATCCGTTCGTGCAAGGCCTGCTGCGCGATTTTGGCGGCCAGATCGTGCCGGGCTCGATCCAGCCGCGCGTCGCCTGATTTTCCGGGCTGCGCGGGGCGCGGCCTTCCATCCGTTTACTATCGATTCCAGGAGCATTCCATCATGATGAAAGGTCAACTGGCCGGGCTGATGAAGCAAGCCCAGCAAATGCAGGAAAACATGAAGAAGATGCAGGAGCAACTGGCCCTGATCGAAGTCGAGGGCCAGTCCGGCGCCGGCCTCGTGAAGGTGCTCATGACCTGCAAGAACGACGTCAAGCGCGTCACCATCGATCCGAGCCTGCTGGCCGACGACAAGGACCTGCTGGAAGACCTGGTGGCCGCCGCGTTCAACGACGCCGTGCGCAAGGCCGAGGCAACCACGCAGGAAAAGATGGGCTCGATGACTTCGGGCCTGCCGCTGCCGCCGGGGTTCAAGCTGCCGTTCTGATCGATACGGCCGGCACGATGATGCGCACAATGTCCATGTCGACGATGGGAGGCCAGCCGTGAAGGCTTCGCCGCCGACCTCGCTGCAGGCGCTGATCGAGGCGCTGCGGGTGCTGCCCGGCGTGGGGCCGAAGTCCGCCCAGCGCATGGCCTACCACCTGCTGCAGCATGACCGCGAAGGCGCGCGCAAGCTGGGCGACGCCCTGCGCGGCGCGGCCGACCATATCCGCCATTGCGCGCGCTGCAATACCTTCACCGAGCAGGAAATCTGCGAGACCTGCCTGGACGACCGCCGCGACGGTTCGGTCCTGTGCGTGGTCGAAACGCCCGCCGACCAGGTCATGATCGAGCAGACGCTGACCTATCGCGGCAAGTATTTCGTGCTGATGGGCCGGCTCTCGCCGCTCGACGGCATCGGTCCCAAGGAAATCCATCTCGATCGCCTGCTGGCACGTGCCACCGATCCGGAAATGGGCGGTCCGGTCGACGAAGTCATCGTCGCCACCAACTTCACCAGCGAAGGCGAAGCGACCGCGCACTACATCGGCGAAATGCTCAAGGCGCGCGGGCTCAAGGTGTCGCGCCTGGCGCGCGGCGTGCCGGTGGGCGGTGAACTCGAGTACGTCGATGCCGGCACCATTGCCCGTGCGGTGATGGACCGGCGCAATCTCTGAGCCCTGGACTTCCGTCCGCCAACCCACTCCGCCAACGCCTGCAATGAACCTGGCCCGCTTCGATCTTGTCACGCTCGGCTTGTTCGTGGCCGTGGTCCGGCAGGGCAGCATTTCGGCGGGAGCCAGGCAGTCGCACCTGGCCGTGGCGGCCGCCAGCAAGCGGATCTCGGATCTGGAGGCAGCCGTGGGCGCGCCGCTGTTCTTTCGCCACGCTGCGGGTGTGCAGCTGACCGAGGCGGGGCAGGCCTGCTTCCACCACGCGCTGACCATCCTGCAGGACGTCGAGCGCATGGCCGGCGTGATGTCGGATTATGCGAGCGGCGTGCGCGGACAGGTGCGCGTCTGCTCCAACACCTCGGCCATCACGCAGTTCCTGCCGGATGACCTCGCGACCTTCATGCGGCTGCATCCGACCATCCGCATCGAACTGGAAGAGCAGAACAGCAGCGACATTGTCGCGGCGCTGGTCGAGAACCGCGCCGACGTCGGCATCTTTGCCGACCGCACGCCGAGCGCGGGCCTGGTAACCGTGGAGTATCGCCAGGACGAACTAGTCATGGTCACGCCGCCGGGCCACCCGCTTTCGGAGCGCGGGCCGGTGCGCTACGCCGATACGCTTGAATACGACTTCGTCAGCCTGCCGCAGGTGACCTCGCTGGCTGCGCGCCTGCTCGAGGAAAGCAGCCGGCTGGACCGCCCGTTCCGGCTGCGCATCCAGGTGCGCAGCTTCGACGCCATGTGCCGCATGGTGATGGCCGGGCTGGGCGTCGGCGTGCTGCCGCGCATCGCCGCCGAGCCGCATGTGAAGTCGATGGGCCTGTCGCTGGTCACGCTGCAGGATGCCTGGGCCAAGCGCTCGCTGCTGATCGGCATGCGCGATCCGGCCGGCCTGACGGTCTCTGCCCGGTTGCTGATTACGCACCTTTGCGGCGATCGCGCGCCGTTCTAGCCACCTCACGCAAGGCCGCGGCCTTTCGCATTCCGAGAAAGCCCGCTTCACCGATTGCCGATTCCGGCCAGCGGGCCGCTGAGGCACACTCCGTCGAAACGCAATCGCGGCCGATGCACCGACAGGCCGCAACGGAACGGAGACAAGCATGGCGCAACAGATTCTCGAGGGCATCCGCGTCCTCGAACTCGGGCAACTGATTGCTGGCCCTTTCGCCGCCAAGACCCTGGCCGACTTCGGCGCCCACGTGGTGAAGGTCGAGCCGCCAGGGCAGGGCGACCCGCTGCGCAAATGGCGCATGCTGCATGAAGGCACCTCGGTGTGGTGGGAAGCGCAATCGCGCAACAAGGAGTCGATCTGCATCGACCTGCGCCAGCCGGAAGGGCAGGCGCTGGTGCGCAAGCTGGCCGCCGAGGCCGACGTGCTGATCGAGAATTTCCGCCCCGGCACCATGGAGAAGTGGGGCCTTGGCTGGGACGTGCTGCACGCCGACAATCCGCGCCTGATCATGCTGCGCGTGTCGGGCTATGGCCAGACCGGCCCCAAGAAGGATGAGCCTGGCTTCGCCGCCGTGGCCGAGGCCATGGCCGGCCTGCGCCACCTGACCGGCGAGCCGGGCCGTGCACCCGTGCGCGCGGGCCTGTCGCTTGGCGATACGATCGCCGGGCTGCACGGCGCGATGGGCGTGCTGCTCGCCCTCTACCAGCGCGATGCGCGTGGCGGCGAGGGGCAGGTCATCGACGTGGCGCTGTATGAGTCGCTGTTCAACCTGAGCGAAAGCCTGCTGCCGGAGTACTCGGCATTCGGTGCGGTGCGCCAGCCTGCCGGGGGCGCGCTGCCCGGCATTGCGCCGTCGAACGCCTATCCGTGCCAGGGCGGCGAATACGTGCTGGTGGCCGCCAATGGTGATGCCATCTTCAAACGCATGATGCATGCGATCGGCCGCGCCGACCTGGCGGAGGATCCGGCGCTCGCGCAGAACGACGGCCGCGTGAAACGGGTCGACGAGATCGACGCTGCCATTGCGGCCTGGACCAGCACGCAGAGCGTGGATGCGGTGCTGGCCGTGCTGCGCGAGGCCCAGGTGCCGTCGGGGCGCATCTACACCGTGAAGGACATCGCCGAAGACCCGCACTACCGTGCGCGTGGCGTGATCGAGTCGGTCACGTCGGCCGGCGGCCTGACCGTGGAAGTGCCCGGCGTCGTGCCGAAGCTCTCGGGCAGTCCTGGCGGCATCCATGACCGCGCCCCGACGCTTGGCGAGCATACCGATGCCGTGCTGGCACAGGCCGGGTTTGACGCCGCGGCCATTGCCGGCCTGCGTGCCCGCAAGGTGATCGCATGAGCGCCGCCGCAAGCTCAGCCCTGCGCGGCCCGGCCCGCATCGAGATCAACGAGGTGTCGCCGCGCGACGGTCTGCAGATCGAGCCGGTGGTGGTGCCGACCGATGCCAAGGTGGCCTTCCTCGATGCGTTGTCCGCTTGCGGCTTCGCACGGATCGAAGCAACGTCTTTCACATCCGCCAAAGCCATCCCCGCGCTGGCCGATGCCGAGGCCCTGATGCACCGCATGCACCGCCAGCCCGGCGTGCGCTACACCGCGCTGGTGCCGAACCTGCGCGGCCTGGAACGCGCGCTGTCGTGCCGGCCGGACGAGGTCAACCTGGTGATGTCGGTCAGCGAAACCCACAACCGCGCCAACCTGCGCATGACGCGCAAGCAATCGCAGGCGCAGTTGCTGGCGATGATCGCCGAGGCGCGCGCCGCCGGCGTGCCGGTCAACGTGTCGTTGTCGACGGTGTTCGGCTGCCCGTTCGAGGGCGAGGTCGACAGCGATGCGGTGATGGCGCTGGCCGAGACCTTTGCGCAGGCCGGCGCGGAAGGCATCACGCTTTGCGACACCACCGGCATGGCTTATCCGAACCAGGTGGCGCAGCTGTGCGAGCAGTTCCAGCAGCGCTTGCCGGATGCGGGGCTGACCATCCATCTGCACAACACGCGCGGCATGGGGCTGGCCAATGCGGTGGCGGCATGGGAAACCGGCGTCACGCGCTTCGATGCCGCCGCCGGCGGTTTGGGAGGCTGCCCTTATGCGCCGGGCGCCAGCGGCAACGTCGGCACCGAGGAACTCGCGCACATGTTCGCCTGCATGGGCGTGCAGACGGGCGTGGACCTGCCGGCGCTGCTTGACGTCGTGGCCGGCATTCCGGCGCTGGTGGACCGCGAGATCGGCAGCCAGCTGCTGCGCGCCGGTCCGCGCCTGCGCACCCATCAGCCGCCGGCCTGGCTGGCTGACCACTTCGCCGGACAGGACTAGCTCCCTGCGGCAAGCGCGCGGCCGGAAGGCGCGCGTCACCATAAAAAATCAGCAATACGATACCGGAGACATTCCATGAAGCAAGCTTTTTTCTTCCTGCCTGCACGCCGCAAGCTGATGGCGGCAGCCATGCTCGCCGTTGGTGGCGTCATCGCGGCGACGACCCCGCATGCCTTTGCCCAGGACGGCAGCTACCCGGCGCGCCCCGTCACGCTGGTGGTGTCGGCCGCAGCCGGCGGCACCACCGATCTCGCGGCCCGCATGATTTCCGAGCCGCTGGCCAAGGCCCTGGGGCAGGCCGTGGTCGTGGACAACCGCCCGGGCGGCAACGGCAGCATCGCCGCGCAGGTCGTGGCACGGGCCAAGCCCGATGGCTACACGCTGCTGGTGCAGTACTCGGGCTTCCACGTCATTACGCCGCTGCTGGTGAAGAACCTGCCGTGGGACCCGGTCAAGGATTTCGCGCCGGTGGCCAATCTGCTGTCGGCGCCGCAGGTGCTGGTGGTGCGCCAGGGGCTGCCGGTCAAGTCGCTCAAGGAGCTGGTGGCCTATGCCAAGAGCCATCCGGACAAGCTGAACTACGCGTCATCGGGCAACGGCTCGCTGCAGCATGTCTCGACCGAGTTGCTGAACCAGATGGCGGGGATCCACATCACCCACGTGCCGTACAAGGGTACGGGGCCGGCGATGACCGACCTGCTCGGCGGCAACGTCGACATGACCATGACCACGCCGCCGCCGCTGATGGGCCATATCGCCGCGGGCAAGCTGCGCCCGCTCGTGGTGACCAGCAAGACCCGGCTGCCCAGCCTGAAGGACGTGCCGTCGGCGCCGGAAGCGGGCTACCCCGACCTGGACGTGTCGTCGTGGTTCGCCATGTACGCACCGGCGGGCACGCCCAAGCCCGTGATCGACAAGCTGGTTGGCGAAATCGAAAAGATCATGCGCACTGAAGCGTTCCGCAAGAAGGCCGAGGAACTCGGCGCGCAAGCTGATTTCATGGGGCCGCAGCAGCTGGCGCAGTACCAGAAGGCAGAACTGGCGCGCTGGGCCAAGGTCATCAAGTCCGCCGACATCCACGCCGAGTAAGCGGACGGCAAGCCGATCGAAAGCTAAGGGGCGTAAGCTGGGGCCGGCTGCCATTTGGCCGGCTTTAGGTGTTCGCCCCGATGCGGGTCCGTGAAGGGTCCGCTAGCATCGCACTGAGCCGCCGCGCGGCACGCCGTTTGCAGACCCCAACGGGCAGGAGAATCAAATGGATAACAAGAAATTCTGGAAACAGTTGCTGATCGCGCCGGCGTTGTTCCTGGCAGGGTGGCTCACCTTCGGCCAGGCGCAGGCACAGGGCAAGCCGGAAAAGACCAAGGTCACGATTGCCGTCGGCGGCAAGAACCTGTTCTATTACCTGCCGCTGACCATCGCCGAGCGGCTTGGCTACTTCAAGGATGAAGGGCTGGACGTCGACATCGTCGACTTCGCCGGCGGCGCCAAGGCGCTTCAGGCCGTGGTGGGCGGCAGCGCGGACGTGGTGTCCGGCGCGTACGAGCACACCATCGGCCTGCAAGCCAAGGGCCAGCGCTACCAGGAGTTCGTGCTCCAGGGCCGCGCGCCGCAGATCGTGCTGGTGGTGTCGAACAAGACCATGCCGAACTTCAAGTCGGTCGCCGACCTGAAGGGCAAGAAGATCGGCGTGACCGCGCCGGGCTCGTCGACCAACATGATGGCGAACTTCGTGCTGGCCAAGGCCGGCCTCAAGCCGTCGGACGTGTCGTTCATCGGCGTCGGCGCCAGCGCCGGCGCGGTGGCGGCGATGCGTTCGGGCCAGATCGATGCCATGGCCAACCTGGACCCAGTGATCTCGATGCTGACGCAGAAGAACGAAGTCCGCATCGCATCGGATACCCGCACGCTCAAGGACACGCAATCGGTGTTTGGCGGCAACATGCCGTCGGGCTGCCTGTACGCGTCGTCTGCGTTCATCCAGCAGAACCCGAATACCACGCAGGCGCTGACCAATGCCATGGTGCGCGCGCTGAAGTGGCTGCAGAAGGCCGGCCCGTCGGACATCGTCAAGACCGTGCCGGAGAGCTACCTGCTGGGCGACCGCGCGCTGTACCTGGCCGCCTGGGACAAGGTCAAGGAAGCGATCTCGCCGGACGGCGTGATGCCGGCCGACGGTCCGCGCACCGCGCAGCACATGCTCCAGCAGTTCGATGCCGAACTGAAGGGCAAGACCATCAAGCTGGAAGACACGTACACCAACGCGTTCGTGCAGAAGGCCAACGCCAAGTACAAGTAAGCCCAGTTCACCCACACAGCCTCCGTTGCCGGCCCGCTGTGCGCAGCGGGCCTTTGCTTTGGGGGGCGGTGGCCATTCACTCACTCGATCCGAGCCGGCGCAAGCCGCGGCGGCAAGGCCAACGAGACGGTTTCCCATGAGCACTCCCGCACTTTCCCTCGACAAGGTCACCTGCACCTTTGTCTCGCGCGAAGACCGCACCCAGCGCTATACGGCGGTCAAGGACGTTACCCTGGCGATCCAGCCGGGCGAGTTCGTATCGGTGGTCGGCCCGACCGGCTGCGGCAAATCCACGCTGCTCAATGTCGGCGCCGGTCTGCTGGAGCCGTCCACCGGCAAGGTCACGGTCTTCGGCGAGCCGCTGCGGGGCATCAACCAGCGCGCCGGCTACATGTTCCAGGCCGAGGCGCTGATGCCGTGGCGCAGCGCGCTCGACAACGTGGTGGCGGGACTGGAGTTCCGCGGCGTGCCGCGTGCCGAGGCGGTGAAGCAGGGCGAGGAATGGCTGCGCCGCGTGGGCCTGGGCGGTTTCGGCGACCGCTATCCGCACCAGCTTTCCGGCGGCATGCGCAAGCGCGTCAGCCTGGCGCAGACGCTGGTACTGGACCCCGACATCATCCTGATGGACGAGCCGTTTTCCGCGCTCGATATCCAGACGCGGCAGCTGATGGAGAACGAGGTGCTGGACCTGTGGGCGGCCAAGCGCAAGGCGGTGCTGTTCATCACGCACGACCTCGACGAGGCGATTGCCATGAGCGACCGCGTGGTGGTGCTGTCCGCCGGACCGGGCACGCATCCGATCGGCGAGTTCGCGATCGACCTGCCGCGGCCACGCGACGTGGCGGAGATCCGCAACCATCCGCGCTTTGTCGAGCTGCACGCCGCAATCTGGGACGTGCTGCGCGAAGAAGTCCTCAAGGGCTATGCGCAGCAGCGCAACGCGGCCTGAACCCGACGGCCAATCTGATACCGAACCCGAATTCCCATGGCATTCCGTCCTGACTCAAAGGGCATGCTGCGCGTCTGGCAGCTGCTGGTCCTGGTGGTGATCCTCGGCGTGTGGCACTTCGCCACGCGCTCGCAAGAGATCGCCTTCTTCTTTGGCGAGCCGCTGATGGTGGCGCAGCGCATCTGGAACTGGTTTATCGTCGAACGCGATATTTACCTGCACCTCGGCGTGACGCTGATCGAAACGGTGCTGGCTTTCGGCATCGGCACCGTGGCCGGCCTGGGCGTCGGCCTGTGGCTGGCGCTGAGCCCGATGACCGCGGCCATCCTCGACCCGTACGTGAAGGCGATGAACTCGATGCCGCGCGTGATCCTGGCGCCGATCTTCGCGGTGTGGTTTGGGCTGGGAATCTGGTCCAAGGTGGCGTTGGCCGTGACGCTGGTGTTCTTCATCGTGTTCTTCAACGTCTACCAGGGCGTGAAGGAAGTCAGCCCGGTGGTGCTGGCCAACGCGCGCATGCTGGGTGCCAACCAGCAGCAACTGCTGCGCCACGTGTACCTGCCGAGCGCGACGAGCTGGGTGTTTTCGTCGTTGCACACCTCGGTGGGCCTGGCCTTCGTCGGCGCGGTGGTGGGCGAATATCTCGGCTCCGCGCGCGGCGTGGGCTACCTGATCCTGCAGGCCGAGGGCACCTTCGACATCAACACCGTGTTCGCGGGCATCGTGGTGCTGACGGCCTTCGCGCTGGTGCTGGACTGGATGGTCGGTATCGGCGAAAAGCGGCTGATGAAGTGGCAGCCGAAGACCGGCGAGACCGAAAAACTCTGAACGGACGCTAGGGCAGCGACTGGCCGCGCGCGGGGAAGCGCACCGTGACGGTCAGGCCGCCGCCGGGCGTCTCGTCCAGTTCAGCGACAGCCTGGTGCAGCCTGGCGATCTCCCTGACGATCGGCAGGCCAAGCCCGGTGCCTTCCACGCCCTGGCCGCTCTCGCCGCGGTAAAAGCGCCGGAACACGTCTTCGCGCTCGGCCGGCGCAATGCCAGGGCCGTTGTCGATCACCTGCAGCACGGCGGCGCCGTCCGTTTCCTGGGCGACCCTGACCGTGACGGTGGCGCCATCGCCCGCATAGCGGATGGCGTTGTCGATCAGGTTGGCGGTCAGCTCCTGCAGCAGTTCCGTTTGCCCGAGCACGGTCGCCGGCTTGTCCCCCTCGAAACCCAGATCGACGCCCTGGCGGCGCGCCACCGGCGCCCATTCCAGCGCCACCGCGCGCGCCGAGGCGTCGAGCGGCAGATCGCGTAGCGTGGGCATGTAGCCGCTTTCGGAGTCCAGCCGCGACAGCGACAGCAGTTGCTGCACGCCCTTGGCGGCATGGCGCACGGTACCGTGCAGCACGCGCATGTGTTCGCGCACGCGCTCGCCATCGGGCTCGCGCAGCGCCAGTTCGGATTCGGCCTGGATCACGGCCAGTGGCGTCTTGAGCTGGTGCGCGGCATCGGCGAAGAAGCGCTTGCGCGCCTGCAGCATGCGGTGCAGGCGGTCGACGTACTGGTTGAGCGCGCGCACCAGCGGCTTCATCTCCGACGGCAGGTCGCGGTGCTCGATCGGATCGAGCTGGCTGGCGCTGCGCGACGCCACGGTATCGGACAGGCGGTGCAGGGGCCGCAGGCCGCGGCGTACGCCGAGCCAGACGATCCCCAGCGCCAGAGCCACCAGCACGAGTTCCTGCAGCAGCGAACCGACCAGGATCTCCCGCGCCAGCGCCTGGCGCGGCTCGATGGTTTCGCCGATGACGACCCATACCAGCTGGCTGCGTGCGGAGCCCACGTCGTGGACCGGCAGCGCCTGCGCCGCCATGCGCAGCGGCTGCTCGCGGAAGACGGTGTCGTAGAACACGGTCCGGTACAGCGGCGGGCGCGCGCCGGGCGGCCCCGGCAGGTCGTTGTAGCCGGTGACCGTGTCCCCATGGTCGTCGCGCACCTGGTAGAAGACATGCGGGCCGGCCTTGTCGTCGAACAGCTCCAGGGCGAGGTTCGGCACGTCGATTTCCAACCGGCCATCGCGCAGCGCAATGCCCTCGCGCATGGCGCGCAGCGAGGCTTCGAGCGTGCGGTCGAAGGCCGTGTGCGCCGCCGACATGGCGCGCTCGTAGGTGAGCCAGGCATCGAGTGCCAGCAATCCCAGCAGCGGCAGCAGCAGCCACAACGACAGTTGCAGGCGCAGGCTCGGCGTCCTGCCGAGGCGGCTCATGGCGCGGGATCTGCGCGCGCTTCGAGCAGGTAGCCGAGGCCCCGCAGGGTGACGATGCCCACGCCGCTGCCGTCCAGCTTCTTGCGCAGGCGGTGGATGTAGATCTCGATCGCATCGGGGTTGACCGACTCGTCGATGCCGAAGATCTTCTCGGACAGGGCCGCTTTGTTCACGGCCTTGCCATCGCGCAGCATCAGCACCTCAAGCACCGAGCGCTCGCGCTTCGTGAGCTGCAGCAGTTCGCCGTCGATGGTGAAAGCGTGGCTGATCGTGTCGTAATGCAGCGGGCCGCAATCGAGCTGCGTGGATTCGTGCCCGTGGCTGCGGCGAATCAGCGCACGTGCGCGCGCCTCCAGTTCCGAGAGATCGAAGGGCTTGGCCAGGTAGTCGTCCGCGCCCAGGTCCAGGCCACGCACGCGGTCTTCGACCGTGCCATGCGCGGTCAGGATCAGCACGGGCATGCGGTTGCGGCGCTGGCGCAGGCGGCGCAGCACCTCAAGGCCGTCGAGGCGCGGCAGGCCCAGGTCCAGGATCAGCAGCGCATAGTCCTGCGTGGCCAGCAGGTGGTCGGCGCTGCGGCCGTCGTGCATGCAGTCGACCGCGAAGCCGGCCTGGGTCATGGCCTGCGTCAGGGAGTTGGCCAGCATCACGTTGTCTTCGGCAAGCAGGATACGCATCAGGTAATTCAAGGCGGCAAGGCAGGCGGCGCGGCGGCATGGATTGGGCGGCGCTCGCTGCACAAGCGGGATGTGCCGGTCCGTGACCCGTCACGGCGCACAGCCCTGGGCGATTCAGTAAATGGAATGGCCCAGACTGATACAGCGAAGTGCGCGATCTTTAAAGCTAGGGAAACTCCCAACCCCGAGTTGGCGCAACACGCGCCAAAGCGCGTTCGCCCGAAAGCGAACTGAAAGTGCCGCTCCCCTACGATGCCGCCATTCGAGCGTTCCACCGCTTGCCGGACGGAACGCCATAACGACCAGGGGACAGTTGCGAGGGATGTGCCGGCAGACGGTTGCCGGCACCGGGGCCGGCGCGGGGCGGCCACGACTCCAACGCAATGCGCTGCCGGCTTGCCCGGCGGTCAAGATCCTCCGGCGCTAGCGACTGGCATTACCACAACAAGCAAAGCAAGGAGAGAAAGCATGAAACGTACGGCACTGGCACTGGCCTGCATCGGTCTGACGGGTACCGGTTCGGCCTTCGCGCAGTCGAGCGTGACGATGTATGGCCTGGTGGATGCGGGCGTCGAGTATGTCAACCATGCCGGGCCGAATGGCTCCGTGGTCAAGCTGACGTCGGGCGGCCGCAATACCTCGCGCTGGGGCCTCCGCGGTACCGAAGACCTGGGTGGTGGCCTGAAGGCTCTCTTCAACCTGGAAAGCGGCATCGCCATCGACACCGGCAATCTCGATACCAGCGGCACGCTGTTCGATCGCCGTGCCACGGTCGGCCTGAGCAGCAGCTATGGCCAGGTGGTGATGGGCCGCACCTTCACCACGACCTACGACTTCATGCTGCCTTTCGATCCGATGGGCTACGCGCCGAACTATTCGTGGGCGACGTCTTCGACCGCCACCGGCGGCCGCAAGGACGGGCTGTTCTCGCGCGCATCGAATGCCATCCGCTATGACGGCGCATTCGGCGGCTTCAAGCTGGGCGCGACCGCGGCCATGGGCGAAGTGGCGGGTGATTTCAAGACGTCGTCCAAATATGCCCTCGGTGTTGGGTACAACGCCGGCAAGTTCGCCGCCGCGGCGACCTGGGACCGCCAGAACGGCGCAGGCAGCAGCACCACGCCGGCCGATGCCACCGACTACATCCAGGGCATCCACGCTGGTGCCAGCTATGACTTCGGCAGCCTGTCGCTGTTCGCCGGCTACCGCAACTACAAGCGCACGCTGACCACGGGCGCGGCTTCGGAGCGCAGCGACATGTACTGGGGCGGCGCCAGCTACGACTTCACGCCGGCGTTCACGCTGTATGGCGCGGTCTACAAGCAGAACATCAAGGGCGGCAACGACGCCGACCCGATCCTGTTCTCGCTGCGTGCGCAATACTCGTTCTCGAAGCGCACGCTGGCCTATCTGTCGGCCGGCTACGCCAAGGCCCGCAACGGCCAGAACGTCAGCCTGTCGCGCGATTTCACCGGCTATGCCAACAGCCAGACTGGCGTGATGGCTGGTCTGCAGCACCGCTTCTGACGAGGTTCATGTCGATGCAGCAATCCACCGATTGCTGATTTGGGAACTGTCTTCCGCTGCCAGTAGGGGTGTGCATTCAGGTGGAAGACGGCTTGGGGCGAATTGCCTCATCAGAGGGCGCAGGGCGTTGCCGCACGCACTGCGCCCTTATTTTTATGACCGTTTCCGCTTCAGGGAACGATCACGACCTTGCCGGTCACCTTGCGCGCTTCCATGTCCTTGAGCGCTTGCGGCGCCTGTTCCAGCGCGTAGCGCGCGGAAATGTGCGGACGCAGCTTGCCTTCCTTGATCCAGCCCAGCATCTGCGCCATATTGGCCGCGTTGGCTCGCGGTTCGCGCCGCACGAAATCTCCCCAGAACACACCCACCAGCGATGCGCCCTTGAGCAGCGCCAGGTTCAGCGGGATCTTCGGGATCTCGCCATTGGCGAAGCCCACCACCAGATAGCGGCCGCGCCATCCGATCGAGCGGAAGGCCGGCTCGGCATAGACGCCGCCAACGGGGTCGTAGATCACGTCCGGGCCGTTGCCGTCGGTCAGCGCCTTGACGCGTTCGCGCAGGTCTTCGGTGCTGTAGTTGATCAGCGCGTCGGCGCCGTGCTCCTTGCAGACCGCGAGCTTTTCATCGGTCGATGCCGCCGCAATGACACGCGCGCCGATGGCCTTGCCGATCTCGATCGCAGCAAGACCGACGCCACCCGCGGCGCCCAGCACCAGCATGGTCTGGCCAGCCTTGAGTTCGCCGCGGTCCACCACCGCGTGGTGGGAGGTGCCGTAGGTGAGGGTGAACGCTGCCGCGGTTTCGAAA
Organism: Cupriavidus sp. C2SS-8b; assembly: GCF_057073745.1. Classification (NCBI taxonomy): domain Bacteria; kingdom Pseudomonadati; phylum Pseudomonadota; class Betaproteobacteria; order Burkholderiales; family Burkholderiaceae; genus Cupriavidus; species Cupriavidus sp. C2SS-8b. Next base: position 2,211,756 of record NZ_CP172716.1, on the reverse strand, counting down.
TCGATGCCCGGCGGCATCGGCATGACCTTGTTGGCGGGCGCTTTCACGTGCGAGGCGAAGGCGCCATTGCCGAGATAGGCAATCACGTGGTCGCCCGGCTTGACGTGGCTCACGCCCGCGCCGACCGCGGTGACGATGCCTGCCAGTTCCGAACCCGGCGTGAACGGCAGTTCGGGCTTGGCCTGGTATTTGTTCTGGATGATGAGCACGTCCGGAAAGTTCACGCCGGCGGCCTTCACCTCGATCAGCACTTCGCCCTGGTCCGGGACCGGATCCGGCAGGGTTTCGACGGTCAGGGAATCGGGCGGCCCCCAGGCTTTGCACAGAACGGCTTTCATCTTGTCTCCGGTGATAGGTATGGGTGATTAATGCTGGCGCCTGTCCGCTGGCCGCGGCCAGACGGCAAAGCCAAGTGTAGCGCAAATAGCACGATCGTTTTTTTTCCCGCTTTCACCCGTTTGCGTCCCGATTGGCGACGCGGGACGGCAGCTTTCGCGGTGCCTGCGCAGGCCGCTTGTGCAGGCGCCGTCAGGTACAATCGCGGGATGCACATCCTTCTAGCCAACGACGACGGTTATCTCGCGCCGGGACTCGCCGTCTTGCACGCCGCGCTCGCTCCGCTGGCGCGCATCACGGTGATTGCACCCGAGCAAAACCACAGCGGGGCTTCGAACTCGCTGACGCTGCAGCGGCCCCTGTCGATCTACGAGGCGCGTGAAGGCGTGCAGAAGGGATTCCGCTTCGTCAACGGCACGCCGACCGACTGCGTGCATATCGCGCTGACCGGCCTGCTCGACGAGAAACCCGACCTGGTGGTCTCCGGCATCAACCAGGGGCAGAACATGGGCGAGGACGTGCTGTATTCCGGCACGGTCGCAGCCGCCATCGAAGGCTACCTGCTCGGCATTCCCTCGATTGCGTTCTCGCAGGTGCACAAGGGCTGGGAGCATCTCGACGCTGCTGCGCGTGTGGCACGTGCCGTGGTCGAGCGCGCGATTGCGACGCCGCCCACCGAGCCGTTCCTGCTGAACGTCAATATCCCGAACCTGCCTTTCGAACATATCAAGGGCTACCGCGCGACGCGGCTGGGCAAGCGGCATCCGTCGCAGCCGGTGATCACGCAAGTCAACCCGCGCGGCGATACCAACTACTGGATCGGCCCGGCGGGCGACGCACGCGATGCGAGCGAGGGCACCGATTTCCACGCGACGGGCGAGGGCTATGTGTCGCTGACGCCGTTGCAGCTCGACCTGACGCATCGCGGCCAGCTCGACGCGCTTGCCAAGTGGCTGAACTAGCCATTCCCGCCGTAGCGTCTCACCCCCGATGAGCCCAACGCCCCCTCGCAGCAAGTTTCCCCTGCCGCTGGACGCCGTCGTGCAGCGCAAGCCGGAACCGGCGCGCACGGCCGGCATGCCGGCAGTCGGCGCGCCACGCCCGGCAGGGGCGCCGGTCAAGCTCCGCGACAAGCAGCCCTCCACGCCCACGCCCGCGGCGAGTGCCGTGGAGGCACGCGCTTCGGCCGCGACGGCGGGCGGCGGCGGCATGGCGTCGGACCGCGCGCGCGGCGCGCTGGCGGCGCGGCTGCGTGCCGGGGGGATTCGCGACGAACGCGTGCTGGCCGCCATCGGCACCGTGCCGCGTCATCTGTTCGTCGAGCCAGGGCTGGCATCGCAGGCCTATGAGGATGCCGCGTTGCCCATTGGGCATCAGCAAACCATCTCGAAGCCGTCGGTGGTCGCGCGCATGATCGAACTCCTGCGCGAGGGACTGCCGGCGGCCACCCCCCTGGAGCGCGTGCTGGAGATCGGCACCGGCTGCGGCTACCAGGCCGCGGTGCTGAGCCTGGTCGCGCGTGAAGTTTTTTCCATCGAGCGCATCCGTCCGCTGCATGAGCAGGCGAAAGCGAACCTGCGGCCGCTGCGCGTGCCAAACCTGCGGCTGCATTATGGCGATGGCATGCTCGGCCTGCCGCAGGCGGCGCCGTTCTCGGCCATCATCCTTGCCGCGGCCGGCATGGACGTGCCACAGGCCCTGCTCGAGCAGCTTGCCATTGGCGGCCGGCTGATCGCGCCAGTGGCGCTGATGCCGCCACCGGGAGCGACGGGCCAGACGGTCACGCAGCAGCTCCTGCTGATCGAGCGGCTCAATCGGCATCGCTTTCACCGGACCGCGCTTGAAGCCGTTTTCTTTGTGCCCTTAAAATCGGGCACCATCTGAGTCGAACTATGCACAAGATCGTGAATTCGCATCACTTTGCACGCGCTGGCCAGCTTGTGGCGGCTTCCACGCTGGCGACGCTGTTGGCCGCCTGCGCCAATTCGCCGATGCCGGCGCCCGTGGTGGACCGCACCTCGACCGCCAGCACGGCGGCTGCGCCGCTGGAACCGGCACCTCCCGGATACTATCGGGTCAAGAGAGGCGATACCCTTTACCGCATCGCGCTCGAGAACGGCCAGTCGTATCGCGATGTCGCGGGCTGGAACAATATCAGCAACGCCAACCAGATCGAGGTGGGCCAGTTGTTGCGTGTCGTCCCGCCTGGCGCGGACGTCAATGCCGGCCAGGGCGTGACCACCACGCCGGTGGCGCCGGGTTCGATCCAGGGGCAGCCGCTTGACCAGGCGCGTCCGGCTGGCACGCCGGTGCCGCCTGCGCCGACCGCCGCCGCGCCCGCGGCAGGTGCCGCAGCGTCCGCCAGCACGTCCGCGCCGGTCGCCGACGGGGCGATGAAACTGGCGTGGCCGGCAACCGGCCAACTGATCGGTAAATTTGATGACAAGAGTAATAAAGGCATCGATATTGCGGGCAAGAAAGGCGATGCCGTGCTGGCTGCCGACGACGGTCGGGTGATTCACGTTGGCCCCTTGCGCGGCTACGGGAATCTTGTCATCATCAAACACAATGAGACATTTCTTACTGCCTACGGCCACAATGACAAGGTGCTGGTGGCAGAGCAATCAACGGTCCGCAAGGGACAGAAGATTGCGGAGATGGGCAACAGTGATACCGACCGGGTAAAGCTTCACTTCGAAGTTCGCAAGAACGGAAAACCGGTTGATCCGATGCGGTATCTGCCGCCACAGTGAGGGTTCATGCCACGCCAGAAAACTGTCTCCTCCGGAACCGCCAGCAGGGCCCGCCGTCCCAAGCAGCCGGAAGTGAAGGCTGGTGTGGCCCATGCCGACGATCGCGTTGATCTGGACGACGTCGGCGCTGATCTGCTCCCCGTCACCGATGAACCGATCGCGACCACCGCGGCGGTCGGCCTGCGCGAGGCCGACCTGCTCAGCGACGACAACGATCGCCAACTGCGCGATGACGACGACGATGAGGCAGAAGAGGAAGAAGAGAGCGAGGGCGAGAATGGCGCCGAGCCCGCCGCGGCAGAGCACGATGACTTCCGCACGGTCCTGCACACGGAACTGGCTGCCGATACGGTCCAGCACTACCTGAACCGCATCAGCATCAAGCCGCTGCTGTCGGCGCCCGAGGAGCTGCATTTCTCGACGTTGGCCAAGGACGGCGATTTTTCCGCGCGGCAGGTCATGATCGAGCGTAACTTGCGCCTGGTCGTGAGTATCGCCAAGGGATACCTTAACCGCGGCGTGCCGCTGCTGGACCTGATCGAGGAAGGCAACCTCGGCCTGATGCACGCGATCGAGAAATTCGATCCGTCGCGCGGCTTTCGTTTTTCCACTTATGCGACCTGGTGGATCCGCCAGAGCATCGAGCGCGCCATCATGAACCAGGCGCGCACGGTACGCTTGCCGGTCCACGTGATCCGTGAGCTCAACCAGGTGCTGCGTGCAAAGCGGCACCTGGAAAAAGGCGGCACCGACGGACGCGACGCCAGCCTCGAAGATATTGCCCACCTGCTGGGCAAGACGCCTGACGAAGTGCAGGACGTGCTGGCGCTTAACGAACATACCACCTCGCTCGATACGCCGTTTGACCTGGACCCGGGCTCCAGCCTGCTGGACTTCCTTTCCGACGAGCACAATGCCGCGCCGGACCAGGAGGTCGCGCACCGCGAGCTCGAAGGGCTGATGAAGCTGTGGCTGGCCCGCTTGTCGGAAAAGCACCGCTATGTGGTGGAGCGCCGCTTCGGGCTCAACCATATTGAACCTGCCACGCTCGAAGAGCTGGCCGAGGAAATGGGCCTGACGCGCGAGCGCGTGCGCCAGATCCAGCAGGAAGCCCTGGTCAAGCTCAAGCGGCATTTCGCATCGCAAGGTGTCAGGAAGGACGCTGTTCTATGACTCCTGTGCTGGTATTCGACATCGAGACCATTCCCGATGTCGACGGCCTGCGCCGTTTGCATGACCATCCCGCATCGATGAGCGACGACGAAGTCGCCGAGCATGCGTTCTCAGCCCGCCGCGAAAAGACCGGAAGCGATTTCCTGCCGCACTACCTGCAGCGCGTGGCAGCGATTTCCTGCGTGTTGCGCCGTACGCAGCGCGACGGATCGGCCGTCTTCCATGTCGGCTCGCTGGGAACCCTGGAGGATGGCGAAGCGACGCTGATCCAGAAATTCTACGAACTGATCGCACGTTACAGCCCGCAACTGGTGTCGTGGAATGGCGGCGGCTTCGACTTGCCCGTGCTGCACTACCGTGGCCTGGTCCACGGCGTTGCCGCGCCTCGCTACTGGGAAATGGGCGAGGGCCGCGAGGACGACAGCCGCGATTTCAAGTGGAATAACTACATCAGCCGCTACCACATGCGGCACCTGGACCTGATGGACCTGCTTGCCATGTACCAGCCGCGCGCCAGCGCACCGCTGGATGACCTGGCCAAGCTGTGCGGCTTCCCCGGCAAGATGGGCATGGACGGCAGCAAGGTATGGCGCGCGTTCCAGGATGGCCAGCTCGAATCCATCCGCGCGTACTGCGAGACCGACGTCGTCAATACGTATTTGATGTACTGCCGCTTCCAGCTGATGCGTGGCGGCGTGACGCCGCGCGAGTTCGACCTGGAGATGGAGCTGGTGCAGGAGTCGCTCGCCGAATTGCCGGGCGAGCAATGGATGGAATACCTCCAGGCGTTCCGCCTGAAGCGCCTGACGCCGGAAGACGAAGAGCTGGACTGAGTCACCGGCGGGCCCGGTCGCGCGGGCCCGCTTCAGCTCAGATGTCCAGTGACAGCACGATGGGCTGGTGGTCCGAGTCCTTCGTCGCGGCATTGACCTCGCACCGGCTGACCTGGCCGGCAAGATTCTCCGTCACGAAGACGAAATCGCAGGCGAAGGGCGGCTCAGGCCATTGCTCCTTGTCGTACATGGCGCAGGTGGGCGCGTGCGGCTTGCCCGGATGCCTGAGCAGCCATGCGTCGCGCCATGGCGTGGTGCCATCGTCGAAAGGCTCCAGCACGCGCCGGTAGGCAATGTCGGAGGGTTTGCTGTTGAAGTCGCCGCACAGGACGGCTTCTGATGGCCGGGGTTCCGGCGTGAACGGTCCCGGTGTGGATTCGCTGCGACCGGGCTTGCGCGCGTGGCCGCAGGCCTCGGCGTGCCAGTTGCGCAAGGCATCGGCCTGGGCCGCACGCTGGGTCGCCGAATAGTATTCCAGGTGCGTACAGATGACGCGCAGGAGTTTGCTTCCCGATTGAACAGTGGCTTCCAGTGCCACGCGGGGCATCGATGCCACATCGGGATCGGGCGGCCAGGGCAGGGCGTGGCGGAATACCTCATGCACCTGTAGCCGCGTGGCGATCACATTGCCGAACTGGCGCGGACCGCCGTTGCTGCCGAAGCGGTCGACGGCGGGGGCGAACATCACGCGATAGCCCGGCAGCAGCGCCGCCAGCTCCGCCACCTGATCGGCACCGGGAGCCCCGCGCAGATCGCCAAAGCCGCGTGTGACTTCCTGCAGGCAGATGACGTCGGCGTCTGCCATCGCGCGCATGGTGGCCACGCTGCGCGACAGGTCGACCTGTCCGTCGGCGCCCCGGCCCCACTGGATATTCCACGAAATCAGTTCCATGGCATGGCTCCTTTCGCGGTGCGCCACCGTTCGACCGGTTTCGCACTGCGTGTCTGGACTACAATCGCGCTTTCGCAAAACAATACGTCAGGTTTCGTCTGGTGTCCCAAGTCGTGTCCTCTCCGCAAGAAATGCCGGCAACGCCGCGTGCTGTATCTGCCAATCCCGCTCCCGCGGCCGCCGCGCCCGGTGCCGATCCCGTGGTCTCCATCGAAAGCCTCGACATGGAGGCCCGCGGCGTCGGTCGCCTGGTCAATGAGGACGGGACGCCCGGCAAGGTGATCTTCGTCGAGGGCGCGCTGCCCGGCGAGACCGTGAGCTACAAGAGCTATCGCCGCAAGCCGAGCTACGAGCAGGCTCACCTGCTCGAAATCCGGCAGGAATCCGTCATGCGGGTCAAGCCGGGCTGCCAGTATTTCGGCATCTGCGGCGGATGCTCGATGCAGCATCTGGACTCGCGCGCGCAGCTCGCCATCAAGCAGCGCGTGCTGGAAGACAATCTCTGGCATCTGTCGAAAGTCCGCCCGGAAGTGATGTTCCGGCCCATTGCCGGTCCGGACTGGGGCTACCGCTATCGGGCGCGCCTGACTGTACGGCACGTCGCCAAGAAGGGCGGGGTACTGGTCGGCTTCCACGAACGCAAGAGCAGCTATGTCGCGGATATGAAGAGCTGCGAGATTCTCCCGCCACATGTCTCCGCGATGCTAGTGCTGTTGCGCGAACTGGTGGGGAGTCTCTCGATCCTCGACCGCATGCCGCAAATCGAGCTGGCGGTCGGTCACGAAGTCACGGCGCTGGTGCTGCGTATTCTTGAGCCGCTGACCGAGGCAGACAAGGGTCTGCTGCGCGCGTTCGCCGATCAGCACAACGTCCAGTTCTGGCTGCAGCCCAAGGGGCCGGATACCGTTGCGCCGTTCTATCCGCTTGACCGGGAGCTGGCCTATACGCTGCCGGAGTTCGGCATCCGCATGCCGTTCAAGCCGACCGACTTCACGCAGGTCAACCACCAGATCAACCGCGTGCTCATTGGCCGTGCTTTGCGCCTGCTGGACGCGAAGCCGGATGACCGCCTGCTCGACCTGTTCTGCGGCATCGGCAACTTCACGCTGCCGCTGGCGACGCAAGGCCGCTCGGTCATGGGCATTGAAGGCAGCGAAGCGCTGACGACCCGCGCGCTGGCCAATGCCGGTCACAACGGGCTGGCGCACAAGACGGAATTCGCCTGCCGCAATCTGTTTGAAGTCACGGCCGACGATATCGCCGCGCTGGGCCGCTTTGACCGCTGGCTGGTCGATCCGCCGCGCGAGGGCGCGCTGGCGGTGTGCAAGGCGCTTGGTGAACTGGCGCAGCAGGGCAGCGACGTGCTTCCGAGCCGGATCGTCTACGTTTCATGCAGCCCGTCGACGCTGGCCCGCGATGCTGGCCTGCTGGTGCATGAGGCTGGCTACCGACTGGTGGGCGCGGGCGTCGTTAACATGTTCCCGCATACCTCGCACGTCGAGTCGATCGCCGTGTTCGAGCGGGGTTGAGTCGGCAGGCCAGCGATAGCCGCCCAATGAAAAACGCCGGCCATGTGGCCGGCGTTTTTCATCTTGCCTGTGGCAGGGTCAGTCCCGGCTGCCGCCGAAAATGCCCAGCAGGGCCAGCAGGTTCGTGAACACGTTGTAGACGTCGAGGTAGATCGCCAGGGTCGCGGTGATGTAGTTGGTTTCGCCGCCATTCACCACGCGCTGCACATCGAACAGGATGTAGGCCGAGAAGATGCCGATGGCGATGACCGACACCGTGATCATCAGCGACGGCAGTTGCAGCCAGATGTTGGCCACGCTGGCCAGGATCAGCAGGATCACGCCGACGAACAGGAACTTGCTCAGGCCAGAGAAATCACGCTTGCTGACCGTAGCAATGGTGGCCATGGCGCCGAATACGGCCGCGGTGCCGCCAAAGGCATACATGATCAGTGCCGGCCCGTTCGAGAACTGCAGCACCGCGCCGATCAGGCGCGACAGCATCAGTCCCATGAAGAACGTGAAGGCCAGCAACAGGACTACGCCCATGCTGCTGTTCTTGGTCTTCTCGATGCCGTAGAAGAACGCGAACGCGATGCCCAGGAAGAGGATCAGCGACAGGCCGGGGCTACCCGCCATGAAGCTGAAGCCGCTCGCCACGCCGATCCACGCGCCGAGCACGGTAGGGATCATCGAGATGGCCAGCAGCCAGTAAGTGTTGCGCAAGACCCGGTTGCGCACGACGACGTCACTGACCGTCGACGCATTGCCGAATCCATATGTGTTCAGCTTGTTATCCATGGTGACTCCTGTTTCTTAACGGTGAGGCGCCGGGGCAACCCGGTGCTGACGCATCGTCAATGTGGCATCGCCTCTGCGGAATTGCAAGGGGATTAAAGTGTTACATCGGTCACTTTCATGTGGGTGTGGTCGGGTTTGTTGCTCACGTTTGACGGTTTTGCATGTATTGCGTTCCGTGCATGAGGCAGGCGCCGGATAGGAAGAATGTGCTGCATCGCATGTTGCGGTGCCGCATCCGGCTTCCCTTGGGCCTGCATAGGGCGGGCGCGCTCGAAACCGTCATCGTCTCATGCTAGAATTCTCGTTTAATCCATTTGTAACCCCTTCATTTTTCGGAGTTTTTCATGGCGATTGAGCGCACCCTGTCGATTATCAAGCCGGATGCCGTGGCCAAGAACGTTATCGGCCAGATCTACGCCCGTTTCGAAGCTGCTGGCCTGAAGGTCATCGCTGCCAAGATGGTGCACCTGTCGCGCGGCGAAGCCGAGCAGTTCTACGCTGTCCACAAGGAGCGCCCCTTCTTCAAGGACCTGGTCGACTTCATGGTTTCGGGCCCGGTCATGATCCAGGCTCTGGAAGGCGAGAACGCTATCGCCAAGAACCGTGAGCTGATGGGCGCCACCGACCCGAAGAAGGCCGACAAGGGCACCATCCGCGCCGACTTCGCCGACAGCATCGATGCCAACGCCGTGCACGGTTCGGACGCTGCTGAAACCGCCGCTGTGGAAGTTGCCTTCTTCTTCCCTGGCATGAACGTTTACAGCCGTTGATTGTCTGGTCTTCCACAAGCCTGGACTAAAACGGAAGTTGAGTTTGCCGTCATGAACGATCTCGTCAACCTGCTCGACCTGGATGCGGACGCGCTCACCGCCTATTGCGGAGAGCTCGGCGAGAAGCCGTTTCGTGCGCGGCAGCTGCAACGCTGGATCCACCACTTCGGTGCCAGCCGTTTCGACGCCATGTCGGATCTCGCCAAGTCGCTGCGCGAAAAGCTCGCGACGCGCGCCGAGATCCGTTCGCCGGCCGTCATCACCGACCACTTGTCGGCTGACGGCACGCGCAAATGGCTGCTCGATGTCGGCAACGGCAACGCGGTGGAGACGGTGTACATCCCCGAGGAAACGCGCGGCACGCTGTGCGTCTCCTCGCAGGCCGGATGCGCCGTGAACTGCCGGTTCTGCTCGACCGGCAAGCAGGGTTTCTCGCGCAACCTGACCACGGGCGAGATCATCGGCCAGCTCTGGATGGCGGAATTCGCCATGCGCGAGCAACTTGGCCGTGGTCCCAAGGATGACCGCGTCATCTCCAACGTGGTGATGATGGGCATGGGCGAGCCGCTGCTGAACTACGACCAGATCGTCCCGGCCATGCGGCTGATGCTGGACGACAACGCGTATGGCCTGTCGCGCCGGCGCGTGACGCTGTCCACCTCTGGCGTGGTGCCGATGATGGACCGGCTGTCGAAAGACCTGCCGGTGGCCCTGGCGGTGTCGCTGCACGCGTCCAATGACGCCCTGCGCGACATGCTCGTGCCGCTGAACAAGAAGTATCCGCTGGCCGAACTGATGGCGGCATGCCGCCGCTACCTCGAGTTCGCGCCGCGCGACTTCGTTACCTTCGAATACTGCATGCTGGATGGCGTCAATGACGGCGTCGAGCATGCGCGGGAGCTGTTGAAGCTGGTGGCCGACGTGCCGTGCAAGTTCAACCTGATCCCGTTCAATCCCTTCCCCGAATCGGGCCTGAAGCGCTCCAACAACGAACAGATCCGGCGCTTTGCGCAGGTGTTGATGGACGCCGGCATCGTGACCACGATCCGCAAGACGCGTGGCGACGATATCGACGCGGCGTGCGGCCAGCTGGCCGGGGAAGTCAAGGATCGCACCCGGCTTGCCGAGCGCGGCAAGTTCGGCAAGATCACGCCTTTGGTGCCGGTCGCCGCGACTGGCCAAGCTGGGGAGGCTCGCCCTGCATGATCCGTCTGATCGCTGCAGTCCTGCTGGGGCTGCTGATGTTGTCCGCCTGCCAGTTGCCGTCAGCGCCCACGCAGGATCTCCAGACCACTTCCGACCAGACCGATGCACGGCGCCGCGCCAGCATCCGGCTGCAGCTGGCCACGAATTACCTCGAAGCCGGCCAGAACAGCGTTGCACTCGATGAGGTGAAGCAGGCGATTGCCGCCGATCCGACCATGGCCGATGCCTACCATGTGCGGGCGCTGACCTACATGGCCATGAACGAGAAGGCGCTGGCCGACGACAGCTTCCGCACGGCGGTTTCGATGCGTGGCAACGATGGCGACCTGCTCAACAACTATGGCTGGTTCCTGTGCCAGGAAGGGCGTTATAGCGAGGCAGTCCCGGTGCTGGAGCGTGCGGTGTCCGCGCCCTCGGCGGGCGGGCCGGCCAAGCCGCTGATCAGCCTCGGTGCTTGTCAGATTCGCAATGGCGCGGGCGCTGACGCCGAAAAGAACCTCAAGGCGGCGCTAGGCTATGACCGGAACAACCCGGTCGCCAGCACCAACCTGGCGCTGGTCTACTACCGGCGCGGCGATCTGAAGCAGGCTCAGCAGTACGTCGAGCGTGTCAACAACGGTAAATTCGCAAGCGCGCAATCCCTCTGGCTGGGTGCGCGCATTGCGCGTCGTCAGGGCGACACGGCAGCGCAGGGTGCCCTGGTGGCACAGCTGCGCCAACGTTTTCCCGACTCGCGCGAACTGAGCGCCTACGAACAAGGAGCATGGGATGAGTGAGCAAGAGCGCGCCGCAGGCCAGGCCGCATCGACGGGACACGTCGGCGGTGGCGCGACAGATTCGGAACGTGAAGCCGTAGCGCGCGAAATCGGCGCGCTGCTGGCGCAGGCACGGGAATCGCAACGGCTGTCCGTCGAGGACGTGAGCGCCCGGCTGAAAGTCGCCGCGCCAAAGCTGGCTGCGGTCGAGGCCGGTGACCTGGCCGCGCTGCCGGACGTCACCTTTGCGAAGGGCGTGATGCGTGCCTATGCGCGTATCCTGCACGTCGACGTGGACGCCTTGCTCGCGCGCTTCCAGCCGCGACCGGTGCAGGTGACGGAGATGGCGCGCCAGCGCGAAGGCGGCATCAACCAGACATTCGATGACCGTCGGCGCTTCGGTACGCGCAGCGGTGCCGGCGCCGGCGGACGCTGGGTCTGGCTGGCGCTGGTCGTCGCAGGCGTGGCGGCGGGCGGCTGGTTCGGGCTCGATCATATGAAGCAATGGCTGGAGGCGCGCAACAGCGCAGCGCCGGCCGCGCACGTCGAAGCGCAGGAGCAGCCGGCTCAGACGTCCGAGTCCGGCACCGTGACGGCCGCTCTGCCGCCGGTCATGGCCGGCGCCGACTCTCCGGCTCCGTCCGAGGCGTTGCCTGCCAGCGCGCCGGCCGCAGCCGCCGGCAACGCTGCCGTGCCCGTAGCGGTTGCGGCGGTGGCCCCAGCCGCGACCGTGGAGCCGGCCGCGCCGGTCGCCACGACGGCGCCCGCGGCGGCTGGCTCGGCACAGGGTGAACTGCAGATCAAGTTCGCGTCCGACACGTGGTACGAGATCCGCGATCGCAACGGCAAGGTCGTGCTGGGCGGCACCGCCAAGGCTGGCCAGGAGGTCTCGGGCGGAGGCGCGGCACCGTACAAGGTGGTCATCGGCAACGTGAAGGGCGTGGAGTCGATGAGCCGCAACGGCACGCCGGTCGACCTGAAGGCGGCCAACCGCAACAACGTCGCGCGGCTGACGCTGCCCTGACGCCAGCCCGGCACCGCATCATTGCGAGGTGGTAACGCTATGAACGAACAGCTTTGTCTTCCGGTACTGCCCGGCCCGCTGCCGCGCCGCGAAACGCGCCAGGCGCGTATCGCGTGGCGCGATAACATCGTCACGATCGGTGGCGGGGCGCCGGTGCGCGTGCAGTCGATGACCAATACGGACACCGTCGATGCCATCGGCACGGCCATCCAGGTCAAGGAGCTGGCGCGCGCAGGGTCCGAGATCGTGCGCATCACCGTCAATACGCCCGAGGCGGCCGCGGCCGTGCCGCACATTCGCGAGCAGCTCGACCGCATGGGCGTCGACGTGCCGCTGGTGGGTGACTTCCACTACAACGGCCACAAGCTGTTGCAGGACTATCCGGCTTGTGCCGAAGCGCTGTCGAAGTACCGCATCAATCCCGGTAATGTCGGGCAGGGTGCCAAGCGCGACACGCAGTTCGGCCAGATGATCGAGATGGCCTGCCGGTTCAACAAGCCGGTGCGCATCGGCGTCAACTGGGGCAGCCTGGACCAGGATCTGCTGGCGCGCATCATGGATGAGAACGCCAGCCGCGCCGAGCCCTGGCCCGCGCAGAGCGTGATGGTCGAGGCGCTGATCACATCGGCGATCGACTCGGCGAAGAAGGCCGAGGAAATCGGCTTGCCGGGCAACCAGATCATCCTGTCGTGCAAGGTGTCGCAGGTGCAGGAGCTGATCGCGGTGTACCGCGAGCTGGCGCGCCGCTGCGACTACGCGCTGCATCTCGGGCTGACCGAGGCGGGCATGGGCAGCAAGGGCATCGTAGCCTCGACGGCGGCGCTGTCGGTGCTGCTGCAGGAGGGCATCGGCGATACCATCCGCATCTCGCTGACCCCGGAACCGGGCGCGCCGCGCGAGAAGGAAGTCTATGTCGGGCAGGAAATCCTGCAGACCATGGGCATGCGCAACTTCACGCCGATGGTCATTGCCTGCCCGGGTTGCGGTCGTACCACCAGCACCGTGTTCCAGGAGCTGGCGGCAAGCATCCAAGCCTACCTGCGCGAGCAGATGCCCCACTGGAAGACGGCCTATCCGGGGGTCGAAGAGATGGACGTGGCCGTGATGGGCTGCATCGTCAACGGTCCGGGCGAGAGCAAGCACGCCAACATCGGCATCTCGCTGCCGGGCTCGGGCGAATCGCCGGCGGCGCCGGTGTTCGTGGATGGCGTCAAGGTCAAGACGCTGCGCGGCGAGCGTATCTCGGAAGAATTCCAGGCGATCGTCGACGAGTACGTTCGCACGCATTACGGCCCGGGTGCAGCGCGGGCAGAGAAGCAAGCGGTGGCCTGAGCCGGTATGGACCGGCTCACCCCAGCACGATAACTACAGAATGACGCAAAACGAGAATCCGTCCGCGCAAAGCGGCGCCAAGACAGAAGAGAAGGCACGCCCCGCCAAGGCATTGCAGGGCGTGAAGGGCATGAACGACATGCTGCCGGCCGATGCCCCGCTGTGGGAGCATTTCGAGAACGCCGCGCGCGCGATGCTGCGAGCCTATGGCTACCAGCAGGTTCGCACACCGATCGTCGAGCATACCCAGCTGTTCGTGCGTGGCATCGGCGAGGTGACGGACATTGTCGAGAAGGAAATGTATTCCTTCACCGATTCGCTGAACGGTGAGCAACTGACGCTGCGTCCGGAAGGCACCGCTGCCGCCGTGCGCGCCACCATCGAGCACAACCTGCTGTACGACGGCCCCAAGCGCCTGTGGTACACCGGCCCGATGTTCCGCCACGAGCGTCCGCAGCGCGGCCGCTATCGCCAGTTCCACCAGCTCGGCGCCGAGGCGCTGGGTTTCGCCGGGCCGGACGTGGATGCCGAAATCATCCTGATGTGCCAGCGCCTGTGGGACGACCTGGGCCTGGTCGGCGTGCGCCTGGAGATCAATTCGCTGGGGCAGGCCAACGAGCGTGCCGCGCACCGCGAAGAGCTGATCAAGTACCTGGAAGGGTTCAAGGACATCCTGGACGAAGATGGCAAGCGCCGCCTGTACACCAATCCGCTGCGCGTGCTGGATACCAAGAATCCCGCGCTGCAGGAGATGGCGGCCAATGCGCCAAAGCTGATCGACTTCCTCGGCGAGGAATCGCTGGCCCACTTCGAAGGCGTGCAACGCCTGCTCAAGGCCAACAACATTCCGTACAAGATCAATCCGCGCCTGGTGCGCGGGCTGGACTACTACAACCTGACGGTGTTCGAGTGGATCACCGACAAGCTCGGCGCGCAGGGCACCATTGCCGGCGGTGGCCGCTACGATCCGCTGATCGCGCAGATGGGCGGCAAGCCGGCGCCGGCCTGCGGTTGGGCCATGGGCATCGAGCGCATCATCGAGTTGATCCGTGAAGAAGGCGTAGTGCCGGATGCGGTGGGCTGCGATGTCTACCTCGTGCACCAGGGCGAGGCCGCGTCCCAGCAAGCCATGGTCGCCGCAGAGCGCCTGCGCGATGCCGGACTGGATGTGGTCGTGCATGCCACGACTGACGGCAAGAGCGGCAGCTTCAAGTCGCAGATGAAGCGTGCCGACGCGAGCGGCGCGGCGTATGCCGTGATCATCGGCGACGATGAAGTCGCTGCCGGCGTGGTGCAGGTGAAGGAACTTCGCCAGGCAGCGCAGGCCGAAGGCGGTGGCCAGCAGGCGCAGGTGCCGGCTGAAGGCCTGGTCGATTACCTGATCGACGCGATGGTCGGCGCCAGCGAATAACGTAGCGAGCCGCGGCCCGCGAGATCCGCACAGCAGGAAACGGAGGCCGCCCGGGCGGCCTTTGACCCCAACCCAAACGCAAGAGACTGCCTCGACATGGCATACGATCTGGAAGAGCAGGAACAGCTTGAAAACCTGAAGGCCTGGTGGCGTCAGTACGGCAATGCCCTGACGTGGCTCCTGATTGCCGCCCTGCTGGCGTTCGCCGCCTGGAGCGGCTGGAAGTACTGGGAGCGCAAGCAGGCCTCCGAGGCGGCCGTGTTGTACGACCAGGTGGTCAAGGCCGCCGAAGGCCGCGATGCCGAGCGCGTCAAGCGCGCCGCCGGCGACCTCGAAGACAAGTTCGGCAAGACCGCGTATGGTCCGATGAGCGCGTTGGTGGCCGCCAAGGTGCTGTACGATGCGGGCGACCTCGCGGGTGCCAAGACGCAGCTGCAGTGGGCCATTGATCATGGCGACGGCGAATACGCGCTGATCGCCCGCGTGCGCCTTGCCGGCGTGCTGCTCGACGAGAAGGCCTACGACAAGGGCCTGGCGCTGCTCAAGGACGAGCCGCCGGCACCGTTCGTAGCGCTGTATGCGGACCGCAAGGGCGATCTGCTGGCCGCGCAGGACAAGCGCGACGACGCGCGCGCGGCCTACCGCAAGGCGCTGGACAAGCTGGGTGCCGACGACCAGTCGATGCGCCAGATCATCCAGTTCAAGCTCGACGCGCTTGGCGCGGCCTGACCGCGTGCCGCGATACGTGAAGGACATCCGCCACAACCCAATGCAGGATCCTAACCTTATGACGTCAATGCTTTCCGCTGCCGAACAACAAGGCGACTCGCGCCGCAAGATTGCCCGTGCGCTCGTCGCCGGCGCCTGCCTTGTGGCGCTGGGTGGCTGCTCGCTGTTCAGCAAGGAGAACAAGCATCCGCCGGCCGAACTGAAGCCGGTGTCGGCGACGCTGTCCGTGCGTCAGGCCTGGAAGGCGGATGTCGGCAAGAGCGGCCCGTATGCGCTGCAGCCCGCCGCGGCCGGCAACAACGTGTACGTGTCTGCCAACAATGGCAACATCATGTCGCTGGACGGGGCCACCGGCCGTACGCTGTGGAAGGCCAAGACCGATGTCGACATCACCACCGGTCCGGGCAGTGACGGCTCCGTGACGGCGGTGGCGGGCGAGAAGGGTGCGGTCTACGCCTTCGATACCAGCGGCAAGCAGATCTGGAAAAAGCAGGTTAACGGCGAAGTCCTGTCGGCGCCGCTGGTCGGCAACGGCCTGGTGGTCGTGCGCACCACCGATACCCGGGTGCTCGCGCTGGACGCCCAGACCGGCGAACGGCGCTGGATCTACCAGCGTTCGCAGACGCCGCTGAACCTGCGCGCCGCCATGGGCATGGTGTTCGCCGGTGACGGCATCGTCATGGGCTTCCCCGGCGGCAAGCTGGGCGTCCTGATGCCGGGCAATGGGGTCCTTCGCTGGGAGAGCGCGGTGTCGTATCCGAAGGGTGTTTCGGAGATCGAGCGCCTGAACGATGTCACCGGCCAGCCCATGGTCAGCGGCCGCCAGGTTTGCGCCACGACCTTCCAGGGCCGAATCGCCTGCCTGGAACTGGCCAGCGGCCAGCCGCAGTGGGGCAAGGATTTCTCGTCGCCGACCGGCCTGGCGCAGGATGACAATGCCATCTATGCCAGCGACGAACAGTCCGTGGTGTTCGCATTCGACCGCCAGAACGGCAACGAGCGCTGGAAGAACAACGAACTGCGCTATCGCCGCCTGGGCGCGCCGCTGGTATTGGGCCGCTCGGTGGTGATGGGCGACTTCGAAGGCTATGTGCACTTCCTCTCGCGAGACGATGGCACCGAAGTGGCGCGCATGAAGACCGATGGCAGCGCCATCAGCGCCGCGCCGGTGGTGGCAGGACAGACGCTGGTCGTCCAGACCCGCGACGGCGACGTCTACGGCTACGTGCCGGACTGAGCCATTGATGGCAGCGCAGGCCGTACACCTGTCGGTACGGGCTGCGCCAATTCCGGTAGCATGATCCCTGGTCGTGCGGCGAAATACGGAGCGGGCCCTGGGGCCACGTTCCACCCGACAGGAGAAGCGGCTGGCCATGCATTTTTTGCATGAGGCGCCGTCGGATCAACTGACTCCGGAGTTCCAGGGGGACGGCAGGTGCCGGCCCCCGTTTCCGTTTATTGCATGAAACCAGTTATTGCACTTGTCGGCCGCCCGAACGTCGGGAAGTCGACGCTATTCAACCGCATGACCCGGTCGCGCGACGCGCTTGTCGCCGATCTGCCGGGCCTGACGCGCGACCGCCACTACGGCGAAGGGCGTATTGGCGAACGTCCCTTTATCGCGATCGACACCGGCGGTTTCGAGCCGGTGGTCAAGGAAGGCATCGTCGCCGAGATGGCCAAGCAGACCAAGCAGGCCGTGGTCGAGGCGGACGTCGTCATCTTCATCGTCGACGGCAGGCTGGGCCTGGCGCCGCAGGACCGCGCCATCGCGGACTACCTGCGCAAGACCGGCCGGCGCGTGATGCTGGCCGTCAACAAGGCCGAGGGCATGAAGTACACCTCGGTCGCTGCCGACTTCTATGAGCTCGGCATGGGCGATCCGTACGCGATTTCGGCGGCGCACGGCGATGGCGTTCGCGAGCTCGTGGACGAGGCGCTGCAACTGGCGATTCAGGAGCGTCCGGAGCTGGCCGAGGAAGAGGACGACAGCGGCAAGGGCGTGAAGATCGCCATCGTCGGGCGGCCGAACGTCGGCAAGTCGACCCTCGTGAATACGCTGATCGGCGAGGAGCGCGTGATCGCGTTCGACATGCCCGGTACCACGCGCGACGCGATCTACGTGGAGTTCGAGCGTGGCGGCAAGCCCTACACGCTGATCGACACGGCGGGCCTGCGGCGGCGGGGCAAGGTGTTCGAAGCGATCGAGAAGTTTTCGGTGGTCAAGACGCTGCAGTCGATTGCCGACGCCAACGTCGTGATCCTGCTGCTCGACGCGCAGCAGGATATTTCCGACCAGGATGCCCATATCGCCGGCTTTATCGTCGAGTCGGGCCGGGCTCTCGTGGTCGGCGTCAACAAGTGGGATGGTCTCGACGGGCATACCCGCGATCGCATCAAGCATGACCTCGAGCGCAAGCTGCAATTCCTGAGCTTCGCCAATTTCCACTTCGTGTCTGCGCGGGAACGCACAGGCATTGGCGCGCTGATGCGTTCGGTCGACGACGCGTTCGCCGCGGCCATGGTCAAACTGCCCACGCCGCAGCTCACGCGCGTGCTGCAGGAAGCGGTGGAGTTCCAGCAGCCCAAGCGCGCCGGCGTATCGCGGCCGAAGCTGCGCTACGCGCACCAGGGCGGTTCCAACCCGCCGATCATCGTGATCCACGGCAACGCCTTGTCGAGCGTTTCCGAGACCTACCGGCGCTACCTGGAAAACCGCTACCGCGCCGCATTCAAGTTGAAGGGCACCCCTCTTCGCATTGAATTTCGCACGAACAAAAACCCGTATGCGGACTCGAAAGACTGAGTTCCGGACGAGTGCATGGCGAGGCAAGTTTTCGTTTGCGTTCGTTTGGAACTGCGGCTAAATTTGCGTAAGCAGGGGGTTCTCTGCGCGCGGATGCCGCTTTGGTACTGTTTTTGATCTTTTTTCTGGCGCGAGCTTGCGCCGCATGACTTGAACCGGGGACTTTCGTCCCCATTAATCACCACTAAACCTATAAATTTGGAGTGTGCCATGAGCAACAAAGGGCAACTGCTACAAGACCCGTTCCTGAACGCGCTGCGCAAAGAGCACGTGCCGGTTTCCATCTATCTCGTCAATGGCATCAAGCTGCAAGGCAACATCGAATCGTTCGACCAGTATGTCGTGCTGCTGCGTAACACCGTGACGCAGATGGTCTACAAGCATGCGATTTCCACCGTCGTCCCGGCTCGCGCGGTCAATTTCCGCGTGGATGATTCGACCGAGGGCTGATCTTCGCGGGGGCCGCAAGTCGTTGCGGCCCTCGACAGCCGGTATCGCGCACACGCCACCCGGCGTTGCGGCAGTGCCGGCCTCCGGTTCGCGCATGCGGCCGGCTCGCGGTGAACCGGACTGGCTGCCTGCCATGCCGGTGCCTCAATCGCGCAAGGGAGCGCGTGCCTGTACCGGCCCGCTCCCGTCCCAGAATCCGGCCAGTTCCGGCCATCTTTCCAAAACCGTCTTTCTTCGCGCGTAGCGCCGCCCGCTTGGATCCCAGAGCTACTTCCAACACCGAACCGTCACGTGCCATTCTCGTTGGCGTGGATTTCGGCAAGCACGACTTTCAGGAAAGCCTGAGCGAACTTGCCCTGTTGACCACCACCGCAGGCTCCATGCCGGTGCATACGCTGACCGGCAAGCGCTCGCGGCCGGACCCTGCGCTGTTCATCGGCTCGGGCAAGGCCGAGGAGCTGAAGGAGGCTGCCGATGCGCTGGATGCCGACATCGTGGTGTTCAACCATGCCCTGAGCCCGGCGCAGCAACGTAACCTGGAGCGCTTTCTCCAGCGCCATGTGATCGACCGTACCGGCCTGATCCTGGATATCTTTGCCCAGCGCGCGCAGAGCCATGTGGGCAAGGTGCAGGTGGAACTGGCGCAGGTCCAGTACCAGGCGTCGCGCCTGGTTCGTGCATGGAGCCACCTTGAGCGGCAGAAGGGCGGTATCGGCATGCGGGGCGGACCGGGCGAGCGCCAGCTCGAACTGGACCGCCGCATGCTCGATACCCGGGCCAAGCGGCTGAAGACCGACCTTGCCCGGCTGCAGCGGCAGCACAGCACGCAGCGGCGTGCCCGCGCGCGCAACGAGACCTTGAGCATCTCGCTGGTCGGCTATACCAACGCGGGCAAGTCGACGCTGTTCAATGCCTTGACCAAGGCCGGCGCCTATGCGGCCAACCAGCTCTTCGCGACGCTCGATACCACGTCGCGCCGGATGTTCCTGGACGGACTCGGCAACGTGGTGCTGTCCGATACGGTCGGCTTTATCCGCGACCTGCCCACCCAGCTGGTCGAGGCGTTCCGCGCGACGCTCGACGAAACTGTGCATGCCGATCTGCTGCTGCATGTCGTGGACGCCTCAAGCACGGTGCGTCACGAGCAGATCGAGCAGGTGAACCGGGTACTGGCGGAAATCGACGCCTCTGGCATTCCGCAGATCGTCGTGATGAACAAGATCGATGCGGCGCCGGAATTGCAGGAGCAGGGCGCGCGTATCGAGCGCGACGAAAACGGCGTGCCGACGCGCGTGTTTCTGAGCGCCCGCGAGGGCGTGGGCCTCGACGCGTTGCGGCAGTCCATCGTTGAGGTCGCGCAGTGGCTGGCAAGCCGGCCGCCCGAGCCGGGCCCGTTTGATCCGCGGCTGTCGGAGCCGGGCCCGCGCGCGGAAGATGACGAATTTGACAGGGAAGAGGGGCGCGATCCCGGTGATCGCGTCCAGTCCTGAGCCATTTCGGCGAGATTCGGGCCGGTTTGCGCGATTTGGCCAAAAGTGGCGCAGATGACTGCTAGAATCCCCCAGTTACAAACTTCCCCGGACCCGTGCACTTCATGCCCCAGTTCTCCCGGAATCCTGAATCGAGCCTGCCCCCGGGCGGCCGCTTTCCGCTGCATGCGGGATGGCAGCGCCTTCGCGCCATCTTCTCGCTGAACGATCCTCGCTGGGGACGCGACGGCCAGGATGAGGATGACAAGGACAGCCGCGGGAACGACCGTGATGCGAATCGTCAGCACCAGCGGCCGCAGGACGGTCCGCCCGATCTCGACGAGCTCTGGCGCGACTTCAACCGGCGCCTGAACGGACTGCTCGGACGCAAGGAGAACGGCGGTGGCGGCAACCAGGGTCTCGGCGGTCCGCGCGTGCCGGGCAAGGGTTCGGGCGTCGGTGTTGGCGTGGTGGTGGCCGCCGTGGTGGGTATCTGGCTGGCCAGCGGTTTCTTCATGGTGCAGGAAGGCCAGACCGCGGTGATCCTGCAGTTCGGCAAGTTCAAGTATTCGACGGGTCCCGGTATCAACTGGCGCCTGCCCTGGCCGATTCAATCGGCGGAAGTCGTCAACCTGTCGGCCGTGCGTTCGGTGGAGGTGGGCCGCTCCACGTCCATCAAGGACAGCAACCTGAAAGACTCGTCGATGCTGACGCAGGATGAGAACATCATCGACGTCCGCTTTACGGTCCAGTACTCGATCCAGGACGCCAGCGAGTTCCTGTTCTTCAACAAGACCGATCGTGGCGGCGACGAGGAACTCGTGACGCAGGCCGCTGAAACCTCGGTGCGCGAGATCGTCGGCCGCAACAAGATGGATGCGGTGCTGTACGAGAACCGCGAGCAGATCGCGCAGGGGCTGGCCAAATCGATCCAGTCGATCCTGACCGCGTACAAGACCGGTATCCGCGTCATCTCGGTCAACGTGCAGAGCGTGCAGCCGCCCGAGCAGGTGCAGGCCGCGTTCGATGACGTGAACAAGGCCAGCCAGGACCGCGAGCGCGCGATCAGCGAAGGCCAGGCCTATGCAAACGACGTGATTCCGCGCGCCAAGGGTACGGCCGCGCGGCTGAAGGAAGAATCCGAAGCCTACCGCGCCCGCGTGGTGGCACAGGCCGAGGGTGATGCTTCGCGGTTCCGTTCGGTGCAGGGCGAATACGCCAAGGCACCGCAGGTGACGCGCGACCGCATCTATATCGAGACCATGCAGCAGATCTACGCCAATTCGACCAAGGTGCTCGTGGATGCGCGCCAGGGCAGCAACCTCCTGTATCTCCCGCTCGACAAGCTGATGGCGCAGGCCCAGGCCGATGGCCGCACGGCGTCGCCATCCCAGCCGGCCAGCGGTGCCGGAACGCAGGCGCCGGCGCAGGATTCGGCTGCCGATATCCGGTCGCGCGAATCGCTGCGCAACCGTGACCGCGATTCGCGTTGAGGAGACCGTCATGAACCGACTGATTTCCTTCGCGATTGGCGCTTTCATCCTGCTGGCCGTGGCATCTTCGATGATGTTCGTCGTGGACCAGCGCCAGTACGCCGTGGTGTTCGCCTTTGGCGAGATCAAGCAGGTCGTGCGCGAGCCGGGCCTGCACTTCAAGCTGCCGCCGCCGCTGCAGAACGTGGTGTTCATGGACCGCCGCCTGCAGACCATCGACGTTGCGGCCAGCGAGCGTTTCCTGACCGCCGAGAAGAAGAGCATGGTGGTGGACTGGTTCGTCAAATGGCGCATCACCGAGCCGCGCAAGTTCTACGTGGCCTTTGGCGGCAATGTGCGCGGTGCCCAGGACCGCATGACCCAGCGTATCGACGCCGTGGCGCGCGAGGAGTTCGGCAAGCGCACCGTGGCCGACGTGGTCGCCGGCGAGCGCGAGAAGGTCATGCAGAACATTCGTGCCGGCATGGCCGAGTACGCGCAGTCGGTCGGCGTCGAAATTCTCGACGTGCGCCTGAAGCGCGTGGACCTGCTACCGGCCATCAGCGAGTCGGTGTACCGCCGCATGGAAGCCGAGCGCAAGCGCGTGGCCAACGAACTGCGTTCGACGGGCGCGGCCGAGGGCGAAAAGATCCGCGCCGATGCCGACCGTCAGCGTGAGGTTGTTCTGGCCGAGGCTTATCGCGACGCGCAGGTGATCAAGGGTGAAGGCGATGCCAAGTCGTCGCAGATTTATGCTGATGCCTTTGGCAAGGACCCGCAGTTCGCGCAATTCTGGCGCAGCATGGAAGCCTATCGCAATACCTTCCGCGACAAGCGCGACATCATGGTGCTGGAGCCGAATTCGGACTTCTTCCGCTATATGCGCTCGAGCGGCGGCGCCGCGGCGCCGGCGGCTGGCGGGGCGTCCGGAGGGCGGCGCTAGCGAGACCGCTGAAATTGTGGCGAGTTGACAAAACCCCGGCTTGCCGGGGTTTTGTCCGGCTGGGGCCCCGTGTCTGAAGTGACGGCGCGGACGCGCACCGGCCGTTTCGAATTCGCCGGGTGTGCAGGCTGGGGCCTGCGCGCAAACGTGTCATACAGAGAAGAGATTCATCATGTCCAACCATTGGCTGCTGCCAGAAAACATTGCCGACGTCCTGCCGTCGGAGGCCCGCAAGATCGAGGAATTGCGCCGCCGCATGCTGGACCTGTTCCGCACCTACGGCTATGAACTGGTCATGCCGCCGATGCTGGAGTACCTGGAGTCGCTGCTGACCGGAACCGGGCACGACCTGGACCTGCGCACGCTCAAGCTGGTGGACCAGCTGTCCGGCCGCACCATGGGCCTGCGCGCCGATATCACGCCGCAGGTCGCGCGCATCGACGCGCACCTGCTGAACCGGCCTGGCGTGACGCGCCTGTGCTATGCGGGCAATGTCCTGCACGCGCGGCCGGCCGGGTTCCACGCCACGCGCGAGCCGATTCAGGTCGGCACCGAAATCTATGGCCACGCGGGCCTGGAGGCCGATGTCGAGATCCAGGAGCTGATGCTGGCCGCGCTGCAGGCGGCGGGGCTGTCGGATATCCGCATCGACCTGTGCCATGCCGGCATTCTCGAGGCGCTGCTGGAAGGCCTGCCCTCGATCCGCAAGATCGAAGATGCCCTGTTCGCGGCGCTGGAAACCAAGGATAGCTCGGCCCTGCGGGAGATCACGCAAGGCATGCCTCAGACCGAGCGCGACGCACTGCTGGCGCTGCCGACGCTGTACGGTGGCGTCGAAGTCCTCGACCGCGCGCGCGCCACGCTGCCCGCCAGCCCGGCGATCGGGCGCGCACTGGATGAACTCGCGGCATTGGCGACGCAGGTGCGCGGCGCCAGCGTCAACATCGACTTGTCCGACCTGCGCGGCTACCACTATCACAGTGGTGTGATGTTTGCGGCGTATGTGGCGGGGCTGCCGAACTATGTGGCGCGGGGCGGCCGCTATGACAAGGTTGGCGAGGCCTTCGGCCGCGCGCGTCCGGCCACCGGTTTTTCGCTCGACCTGCGCGAGGTGGCTGCACTGTCACCCATTGAAGTGCGCGCCCAGGCAGTTTTCGCACCCTGGGATGCGGATCCTGCGCTTCGTGCCGCCATCGTCGCGCTGCGGGCCGCCGGGGAGATCGTGATCCAGTCGCTGCCCGGGCATACCAATGAACTCGACGAGTTCAATTGCGACCGTCAACTCGTGCGCCAGGATGCTGGCTGGGTTGTTGTGCCGCGCTGAGCCTTGATGTCGGTCATTTGCCCAAAAAGCGGGAATCGACCGGCAACGAGAGTAGAATACGTTTTTAACCTATTGACCAAAGCAATATGTCCGCATCCGCAGTAGGCCAGGGACGCAACGTCGTCGTGATCGGCACCCAGTGGGGTGACGAAGGCAAAGGAAAAATCGTCGATTGGCTTACCGACCATGCAAAGGGCGTGGTGCGGTTCCAGGGCGGCCACAACGCTGGCCATACCCTGATCATCGGCGGCAAGAAGACCATCCTGCGACTGATCCCGTCGGGCATCATGCGCGAAGGCACGGTCTGCTACATCGGCAACGGTGTGGTGCTGTCGCCCGAAGCCTTGTTCCACGAAATCGAAGAACTCGAATCCGCCGGCCTGGAAGTGCAGAAGCGTCTGCGCATCTCGGAGGCGGCGACGCTGATCCTGCCGTACCACGTGGCCATCGACAAGGCGCGCGAAGCGCGCCGCGGCGCCGCCAAGATCGGCACGACCGGCCGTGGTATCGGTCCCGCCTATGAAGACAAGGTCGCTCGCCGTGCGCTGCGCGTGCAGGACCTGTTCGATCCGAAGCAATTCGCCGAGCGCCTGCGCGAGAACCTGGACCTCCACAACTTCATGCTGACGCAGTACCTCGGTGCCGAAGCCGTGGACTACCAGCAGACGCTCGACGCCGCGCTGGCCTTCGCGCCGCGCCTGGCGCCGATGGTCGCGGACGTGTCGGCCGAGCTCTACGCGGTCAATGCCGCCGGTGGCAACCTGATGTTCGAAGGCGCGCAAGGCACGCTGCTCGACGTGGACCACGGCACGTACCCGTACGTGACCTCCAGCAACTGCGTGGCCGGTGCGGCTGCCGCAGGGGCCGGCGTGGGTCCGGGTCGCCTGAACTACATCCTGGGCATCACCAAGGCGTACTGCACGCGCGTCGGTGCGGGTCCGTTCCCGAGCGAACTGTACGACAACGACAATCCCACTCGCCAGGATCCCGTCGGCGTGCGGCTGGCCAACGTCGGCAAGGAATTCGGTTCGGTGACCGGCCGTCCGCGCCGCACCGGCTGGCTCGATGCCGCGGCGCTCAAGCGCTCGGTGCAGATCAACGGCGTGTCGGGCCTGTGCCTGACCAAGCTCGACGTGCTCGATGGCCTGGAAAGCATCGGCCTGTGCGTGGGCTACAAGCTCGATGGCAAGACCGTGGACATCCTGCCGCGCGGTTCGGATGCCGTGGCGCGCTGCGAACCGGTCTATGAAGAGTTCCCTGGCTGGAATGAGTCGACCTTCGGCGTGAAGTCGTGGGACGCGCTGCCGGAAGCCGCACGCAACTACCTGAAGCGCGTGGAAGAAGTGGTCGGCATTCCGATCGACATGATTTCGACCGGCCCGGATCGCGACGAGACGATCCTGCTGCGTCATCCATACCTGGCCTGACCCGGCGTACACAGGTTGCCAAAGCCGCGCGCCACAAGCGCAGCGGCTCTGCAATAACAAATCGGCCCGCGCAAGCGGGCCGAGCCATATCGGTCAACCGACCAGAAGAACAAGCGAGTCAATCATGAATCAGCCAACAAACGACGATGAGAACCTGTGGGTATCCTGGGATGAGTACCATCGCCTGATCGCGCGTCTGTCGCTGAACGTGCACGAGTCGGGCTGGAAGTTCGACAAGATCCTGTGCCTGGCGCGCGGTGGCCTGCGCGTGGGCGACCAGATGTCGCGCATCTTCGATGTGCCGCTGGCCATCCTGGCAACCAGCAGCTACCGCGAGGCTGCGGGCACCCTGCAAGGCGATCTCGATATCGCGCAGTACATCACCATGACGCGCGGCGAGCTCAGCGGCAAGATCCTGCTGGTGGACGATCTGGTCGATTCAGGGGTAACCCTGGAGCGTGTGGGGCGGCATCTGAAAGAGCGCTATCCCGCCGTGACGGAAGTCCGTTCCGCGGTGCTCTGGTACAAGGACTGCTCCAAGGTCAAGCCGGACTACCACGTGACCTTCCTGCCGTCGAACCCCTGGATCCACCAGCCGTTCGAGGAATACGACACGCTGCGCCCGCATAACCTTGCGGCCTGGCTCAAGCGCGGCAAGCGCGCGCCGGAAGACGGCGCGCAAGGCTGACGCTGTCGTGGAATAGGCGGCCCCGCCCACGGGCCGCACAGGTCAGACTTCAGTAGCCGACCGTGAAACGCTGGCGCGGATGCGCCGGCTTTTCGATCTCGTCGAGCATCGCGATCGCGTAGTCTTCCATCGTGATCCAGCTCTTGCCGGCAGCATCTGCCAGCAACGCATCCTGGCCTGCACGGTATTTGCCGGTGCGCTCGCCTGGCTCGAACAGGGCCGATGGCGACAGGAAGGTCCAGTCAAGATCCGATTTTCCGCGCAAGGCATCGAGGAAGTCGCGGCCGGCCAGCGCCTCGCCTTTGTATGCCGCCGGGAATCCCGGTGTATCCACGAGTTGCGTGCCAGGCGCGATGAACAGGCTGCCGGCGCCGCCAACCACGAGCAGGCGCGAGACGCCGGCTGCCTTGAGGGGACCGATGACCTGCGGTGCCTTCAGTTGCTCGAACCGTGCTGTGCTGATGGCCACATCGTGGCCAGCCAGGGCGGCCGCCAAAGCGTGGCTGTCCGTTGCGTCGACATCGCGTGTGACCAGGCCTTTGCGGGCGGGCAGGCGGCTGGCCGTGCGGGCCAGGGCGGTGACGCGATGGCCACGGCGCAGGGCTTCGTCGATCAGGCGGGTTCCCACGCGGCCGGTGGCGCCGATGATGGCAATGTTCATGTTTGCTCCTTCTTTATCAGGGTAAAGGTCGGTCAGGTAAATGCCGCGTCGTGCGTAGCGGCTCTGATATGAAACTGATGTGGTTACACATCAGGGCAAAAAAATCAGCGCTTGCGGCGCCGGGCGGCATGCTCGACATCGGCGAGCATGCCGGCAATGGTGATCTCCGCCAGGGCATTGTCCATGGCGGACTGGGCACGGTCCGCGACCAGCCGAAGGGCGCCGGTGATTTCCCTGCCTACCATGCAGGCCGGATTCGGGGCGCTCTGGTGCAGGGCGATCAATGCAGTGGTTTCGACCGCCCGGAACACGTCCAGCAAGGTAATGCGTTCAGCCGGGCACGCCAGCGACGAGCCGCCGGTGCTGCCCATGGTGCTGGTGACAAGTCCGGCTTCGGCCAGTTGCCCGATCAGCCGCCGGATCAGCGCCGGATTGGTCCCGACGCTGCCGGCGATCAGCGATGACGGCAGTGGCTCGCTGGCGCTGGCCAGCAAGGTCAGGATATGGACGGCGACGGCGAACCGGCTGCTTGTGCTCATGGTGGAATATCAATATGCAACCATCATAGTTACAGATGCGCTGGCCTGTCAATCGGTCAGATGTGTCGCTTCGTGTTAGTGTGCGGCGACGTGGCCGCTGTGGCGATTTGTGTCGGAAGGGTGGCAGGAGAATGCCGGAATCGCCACTGAAACTGATACACTCGCCTGCAGTGCAGTCATTTGGCTGCTGCAGATCAATTAATGGAATGAGGTCGAATCAGGCCGCGAATCGAGGAGTGCAAGTTGCCGGATCAGATGTGCAAGGCGAGGGCGGAAAACAAAAAACCCGCAGGCTTTAAAGGCGCTGCGGGTTTCTCGCTGATCTGGTGCCCAGGAGAGGACTCGAACCTCCACAGTGTTGCCACCGCTAGGACCTGAACCTAGTGCGTCTACCAATTCCGCCACCTGGGCAGGTGTCGAAACAACCGAAGCGCTCATTATAGAGAGCGCGGAAATTTTGTCAAATAGTTTTCACAAAAAATTGAATCAAAACAACTATCCGATCCCTAGCCGGGAAGAAATCCTTGGCGTACTGAGAACCTCGGGGTCGCCCCAGTCGGCCGGCGATATTGCCAAGGCCCTGTCCGTCACGCGCAAGGAGCATGACGGATTCCAGAAACGCCTGGCCGCGATGGAACGCGACGGGCAGATCGAGCTGAACCGCAAGGGCCGCTATGAACTGGCCCATCAACCGAATTTCGTCACCGGACGCGTGCAGGGGCACCGCGACGGTTTTGGCTTCCTGATCCGCGACGACGGCGAGGACGACATCTTCCTGCCGGAACGCGAACTGCAGAAGGCCATGCACAACGACCGAGCCCAGGTGCGCGTGGTCGGCTACGACCGCCGCGGCCGTCCGGAAGGGCAGATCGTGGAGATCATCGAGCGCGCCAATCGCTACGTGATCGGCCGCCTGCTCAGTGAGGGTGGCGTGCTGGTGGTGGCGCCCGAGGACAAGCGCATCAGCCAGGACATCCTGATTCCGCCGAAGGCGCAGGGCAAGGCGCGGGTGGGGCAGGTGGTCAGCGTCGAGCTGATCGAATATCCGGACCGCTATGTGCAGCCAGTCGGACGCGTAGTGGAAGTGCTGGGCGAAATCGACGATCCCGGCATGGAGATCGAAATCGCCGTGCGCAAGTACGGCGTGCCGCATGCTTTTTCGGACGCGGCGGCCAAGGAAGCCTCGGCGCTGCCCGATGAAGTGCGGCAGGCCGACCTGGATCACCGCATCGACCTGCGCGATGTGGCGCTCGTCACGATCGATGGCGAAGACGCGCGCGACTTTGACGATGCCGTCTACTGCGAGCCGGTGAAGATCGGCCGCACCAAGGGCTGGCGCCTGATCGTTGCCATTGCCGACGTATCGCACTACGTGCGGCCCGGTACGCCGCTGGATGCCGATGCGCTCGACCGTGCCACCTCGGTGTATTTCCCGCGCCGGGTGATCCCGATGCTGCCGGAAAAGCTGTCCAACGGCCTGTGCTCGCTCAACCCCCAGGTGGACCGCCTGTGCATGGTGTGCGATGCGGTGATTACCGCCAAGGGGGAACTGAAGGGCTATCAGTTCTATCCTGCCGTGATGCATTCGAAGGCACGGCTAACCTACAACGAGGTCTGGTCGATCCTGTCGAATACCAAGGGGCCGGAGGCGCACAAGCGCGCCGACCTCGTGCCTTACCTGCAGAACCTGTACGAGCTGTTCCAGGTTCTGCTCAAGGCGCGGCGTGCGCGCGGCGCGATCGACTTCGATACCACCGAGACGTATATCGTCTGCAACGCGCAGGGCAAGATCGAGCAGATCCTGCCGCGCACGCGCAACGACGCACACCGGCTGATCGAAGAATGCATGCTGACGGCCAACGTGTGCGCGGCCGATTTCCTCGAACGTTTCAAGCACCCCGCGCTGTATCGGATCCACGCGGGCCCGAGCGAGGAAAAGCTGAAGAACCTGCGCGAGTTCCTGAAGACCTCGGGCCTGTCGCTCGGTGGGGGCGACAAGCCGCAGGCGTCCGATTACGCCGAGGTGATGGACAAGATCAAGTCGCGGCCCGACGCGCCGATGCTGCAGACCATGCTGCTGCGCTCGATGCAGCAGGCGGTCTACAGCCCGGACAATATCGGCCACTTCGGCCTGGCCTACGAGGCCTACGCGCACTTCACCAGCCCGATCCGACGCTATCCGGACCTGCTGGTGCACCGCGCGATCAAGGCGATCCTGGCGCATACCAAGTACCAGCCGGCGTTCGCGCACGGCACCGAGTTCAATACCGCGGTGTCCCCCAAGGCGCGGCGCCTGCAGGCCAAGGACGCCGAGCAGAAGGCAGAGCTGACCGCGGCGCGTGCGCGGCGCAATGAAGCCATCTGGGACGAACTCGGGTTGCATTGCTCGGCCAACGAGCGCCGCGCCGACGAGGCGTCGCGCGATGTTGAAGCCTGGCTCAAGTGCTACTTCATGCGCGACAAGCTGGGCAGCGACTTCGCCGGCACCATCAGCGCGGTGACGTCGTTCGGCATCTTCGTGCAGCTCGACGAGTTGTACGTGGAGGGCCTGGTGCACGTCACCGAACTCGGCAGCGACTACTTCCAGTACGACGAAGCACGCAACGAACTGCGTGGCGAGCGTACCGGCATCCGTTATCGCCTGACCGACCGCGTGCGCGTGCAGGTGTCGCGCGTGGATCTCGACGCGCGCAAGATCGACTTCCGCCTGGTGCAGGAGCCGTCGGCCAAGACCCTGCGCGCGCGCGCCGGCGTGGCCGAGCCGCCGCGCGTGCCGGCTGCGCACGCGGTACCGGCCCGCAAGAAGGGGCGGCAACTGGCGGCCCTGCTGGGCGGGACCTCCAAGCCGGAGGAGTCGTTCGACGAGACGCTGGATCGCGTGATCGAAGAGCAGCCGGTGTTCGAGGCGGTGATCACGCCGCTGCCGCCGCACATCAAGACCGGTGGCAAGCCGGCCAAGCGTGCCGCCAAGCCCAAGCCGGGCCATCTGGAGAAGCCGCGCAAGCCGGGTTCGAAGACGCACGCCGCAAAGGCCGCGGGCAAGACTGCTCGCCCGCCTCGCAAGCGTTGATCGGGGGCTGTCCGGGGCGCCGCGGTAATAGCGTTCCCGGACAGCGCGCAGGAAGCGTGCTGGCGGGCCGGGCAGGGCGGGTACAATCGCGCCATGGCTAAACAAAAACTTCTGATCGGCTTTCACGCCGTGACCGCGCGCTTGCGCCAGGACGCCAAGGGCGTCACCGATGTCTATGTCGAGGCTTCTCGCCGCGACCGCCGCATGCAGGACTTTATCCGCCTGGCCGAAGGCTTGGGCGTGCGCCTGCACCCCGTCGATGCCGAGCGCCTGCGCGGCATGGCCGGCACTGATCGCCACCAGGGCGTGGTGGCGCGCGCCGAAGACGTGTCGCTGGCGCTGAATCTCGACGAACTGCTGGATGGCATTGAAGGCACGCCGCTGCTGCTGGTGCTCGATGGCGTGACTGATCCTCATAACCTCGGCGCCTGCCTGCGCGTGGCGGACGGCGCCGGTGCGCACGCCGTGATCGCGCCCAAGGACCGCAGCGTCGGGCTGAACACCACGGTGGCGAAGGTCGCCAGCGGCGCGGCCGAGACGGTGCCCTATATCACCGTGACCAATCTCGCCCGCACGCTGCGCGAACTGCAGGAGCGTGGCATCTGGGTGGTCGGCACCGCCGATGGCACTGACAAGACACTTTACGATGTGGACCTGAAGGGCCCAATGGCCATCGTCATGGGCGCCGAAGGCGAGGGCATGCGCCGCCTCACGCGCGAGACCTGCGACGAATTGGTCGGCATCCCGATGCTGGGCGGCGTCGAAAGCCTCAATGTGTCGGTAGCCAGCGGTGTCTGCCTGTACGAGGCCGTGCGCCAGCGGCGCGTGAAGTAAGCGTCTTCAATACCTGCGCGCCGCGATAACGCGGCGCGTGCCAGGTTGGCAGGTGGCGTCGAGTCCGACGCCCGCCATTATTCTGCAAACAGGTCCGGGCCAAACACCTCGTAGTGGATACGCGCCTCCCGGACGCCCAGATCCTTCAATGCGTCATGCTGGATGCGCATGAACGGAATCGGCCCGCAGATGTAGTAGTCGGCATCGGGCAGCAGGACGGTGTCCTTGATCGACCTGACATCGACAAGCCCCGCGCGATCGTAATCCTTGCCGGCGACATCCTGCGGCAACGGGTCATCGTAGAAAACCATCAGGCTGAAATTGGCATACGTCCGGGCAGCTTCACGCAGCCGGTCGCGCATGGCGTGTACCGCGCTGTTGCGTGCGCCATGGATGAAGACCACCTGGCGCTGCGGGTCCTGTATGGCCCGCTTCAGCATGCTGACCATCGGCGTGAGCCCCACGCCGCCGCTGATCAGGACGATTGGCGTCTTCGCGTTGACGTCGATATGGAAGTTGCCATAGGGCGCCGCCAGCTTGACGGTGTCGCCGACATTGACATGCTCGTGCAGCAGGCTTGAGACGTAGCCGGCCGGTTGCGGGCCGCCGCCTTCGCGCTTCACGGAGATGCGGTAGCTGTGCCCGTTCGGCATGTCCGAGAGGCTGTACTGGCGGATTTGCTGCAGCCCCAGTGCCGGCACGTCGACGGCGATGCTGATGTACTGGCCCGGCTCGAAATTCATCACCGTGCCGCCATCCTCCGGCTCAAGGACGAACGATGTGATCACGCTGCTCTCCGGCGTTTTCTGGCGCACGATAAAGCTGCGCCAGCCCGACCAGCCCCCCAGTTGCGCGGCGGAGCGCTCGTAAAGTTCGGATTCCATGCCCATGAGGACATCGGCGAGGTTGCCGTAGGCCTGGGCCCACGCCGAAATGATGTCGTCGGTCGCTGCGGCGCCAAGGACTTCCTTGATGGCGCCCAGCAGGTGTTCGCCGACGATCGGGTATTGCTCGGCGCGCACGCCCAGGCTCGCGTGCTTGTTGGCGATGTTCTTGAGTACGGCCATCAGGCTGCCGGGGTCCTCGATGTTTTCGGCATAGGCATAGACTGCGCGGGCCAGGGCCTGCTGCTGCTGCCCTTGTTCCTGGTGAGCCATGTTGAAGACGTTCTTCAGTTCCGGATGGGCTTCGAACATGCGCTTGTAAAAGCACTTGATGATGTCGTGGCCGTGTTCAGCCAGCACGGGTGCGGTGGCTTTCACGATGTCCTTCGTCTTCTGCGTCAGCATGATCGGTCTCCTTTTCGGGGGCGCGAGGGCGCCAGAACGGCGCCGGGCGCGACGGCGTCTGGCTCGTCACGTTGCTTGCTGTCCAGTCTAGGAAAGATGTTCGATGAGCGCGGCAGAGGGGTGGCGCGAGGCAGGCCTGGTGGCTGTGCCTTGGTACTGCGAGATGTGTACCGTTCCGGTAAGGGCTAGAATCGGCGTCAAACGTGACGAAATACTCAGTAAAGGTTGCCATGTCAGTGCCCCGCAGTTGTCCCGCAAGCTCAGCCGACGCGTGGAGCCGTGAACCGTTGGACCCGTGGCGCGGAGCGCTGACCGCATGAGCCTTGATCCTCTGATCCCCACGTCGTCTCCATGGCCCGGTCTGCAAGAAGCCCGGGACCTGATCGCCCAGGCGCGCAGCGTGTTCGTGCTGACCGGTGCGGGCATTTCGGCCGAATCGGGCGTGCCGACATTTCGCGATGCGCTGACTGGGCTTTGGGCCCGCTTCGATCCGGAAGAACTGGCCAGCGAGGAAGCCTACCGCCGCCAGCCCGCGCTTGTGTGGGAGTGGTACCAGCACCGGCGCGAACTGGTCGCGGCCGCCCGTCCGAATCCGGCGCACTATGCGCTGGCTGCGCTGGCCGCACAGAAGCCGGTGACGCTGGTTACGCAGAACGTCGACGGCTTGCACCAGCGCGCAGGCAGCGAGCATGTGATCGAGTTGCACGGCAACCTGTTTGCCAACAAATGGCTGAACGGATGCGGACGCTGCGACGAGGCCACCGCCATTCCCGGCGATCCCCCGCGCTGCAGCCTGTGCGGCGCGCTGATGCGGCCCGGTGTGGTCTGGTTCGGCGAGGACCTGCCGCGCGTGGCGCGTTTCCGCGCCGAGCATGCCGCCGAGAGCGCCGATCTGTGTCTGGTGGTGGGGACGTCGGGACTGGTGTATCCGGCGGCCGGGCTGCCAGGCTTGGCGAGGGATCACGGCGCGCGGGTCATCGTGGTGAATCCGCAGCCGTCGGTGTTGGATCAGACCGCCGACGTGGTGCTGCCCGCCGCGGCAGGTGCATGCCTGCCGCTGCTGTGGCCGCCATCCAGCTCCGAGGCGGAGCCGGATTAAGCGACGGGCTTCAGAATTTAGCCAGCGATTTCGGCGACCAGCTTTTCCAGCTTGATCGCGTCCGCTGCAAACTGGCGGATGCCTTCGGCCAGCTTCTCGGTGGCCATGGCATCTTCGTTCAACTGCCAGCGGAACGCGGTCTCGTCCGCAGGAATGCGCGCGATGTTGCCGGCCTGCGCCAGGTCGACCGACAGCTTGCGTTCCACCGTGCCTTCGGTACTGGCCAGTTGCTCGAGCAGGTCGGGACTGATGGTGAGCAGGTCGCTGCCGGCCAGGGCCAGAATCTGCGCGGGGCTGCGGAAGCTCGCGCCCATCACTTCGGTCGAGTAGCCGAACTTCTTGTAGTAGTCGTAGATCTGGCGCACCGAGCGCACGCCGGGATCGTTGTCGCCGGCATTGGCGGCCGCGTCCCACTGGTCGCCGGCCTGCTTCTTGTACCAGTCGAGGATCCGGCCGACAAACGGCGAGATCAACTGCGCGCCGGCCTCGGCACAGGCGACCGCCTGCACCAGCGAGAACAGCAGCGTCATGTTGCAGCGGATGCCTTCGCGCTGCAGGATCTCCGCCGCGCGGATGCCTTCCCAGGTCGATGCAATCTTGATCAGCACGCGCTCGCGCGCCACGCCGCGCTGCTCGTACAGGCGGATCAGGTGGCGCGCTTTCTCGACGGTCGCGTCGGTGTCAAAGGACAAACGGGCATCGACTTCCGTCGACACGCGCCCCGGCACGATCGCGAGGATCTCGCAGCCAAATGCGATGAGCACGCCGTCCATCACGGCATCGACGCCGCCTTCGTCGTGGTAATCGCGCACGGCCTGTTCGAGCAGTCCGCGGTACTCGGGCTTCTGCACGGCCTTGAGGATCAGCGACGGATTGGTGGTGGCGTCCTGGGGGGTGTACTGCTTCATCAACTGGAAGTCGCCGGTATCGGCCACGACCGTGGTGAACTGCTTGAGTTGTTCGAGCTGGTTCATGATCGGTAAGTCGTTGCAGTCGTCATGTTGACACGGAGAGGGCGGCCGTCCGGCCAAGGCCGTGCGTGCCTTCCGGGCCATTGTACCGTCGCGCGCAAGCCGGGCCGCCGCAATCCGCTACACTACGCGTTTTCTTCCCAAAGCCATCTGGCTGTTGTCATGACTCAGGATGAACTCAAGGCGCTGGTGGCGCAAGCCGCGGCCGACTACGTGAAGCAGGAAGTCCCGGAGGGCGCGGTGCTCGGCGTCGGTACCGGTTCCACTGCCAACCTTTTCATTGACGCCGTGGCGGCGTTCAAGGAGCGCTTCGCGGGTGCGGTATCCAGCTCGGAGGCGTCCACGCGCCGGCTGCAGCAGCATGGTTTCAAGGTGCTGGACCTGAACGAAGTCGACGATATCCCGGTTTATGTCGACGGTGCTGACGAAGTCGATGCCAGCGGCGCCATGATCAAGGGCGGCGGTGGCGCGCTGACGCGCGAGAAGATCGTGGCCTCGGTCGCGGGCCGTTTCGTGTGCATCGCGGATGGCAGCAAGCTGGTGCAGACCATGGGCGAGTTCCCGCTGCCCGTCGAAGTGATTCCGATGGCACGTGCTGCCGTGGCACGCCACCTGGCTGCGCTCGGTGGCCAGCCGCGCCTGCGCATGAACAAGGACGGCGGTATCTACACGACTGACAACGGCAATGTGATTCTGGACGTGGCTGGTCTGAAGATTACGGATCCTCGCGGGCTGGAGCAGTCGGTCAACCAGATTCCGGGGGTTGTGACGGTCGGCCTGTTCGCGCTGCGTGGCGCGAACGTGCTGCTGCTGGGCACGGGGGACGGCGTCCAGCGCACCGACTTCTGATCCACTGGCGCTGACGCGCCGATGGCAAAAAGGGGTGCCGCCGGCACCCCTTTTTCATTTCGCTGGTCCGGGTACTCAGGCCGACGGCGGCACGTAGCCCTGAGCCTGGTCTGCGCCTTCGCCGAAGAAGTACTTCTCGGTCTGCTTGAGCAGGTA
This sequence comes from Cupriavidus sp. C2SS-8b, assembly GCF_057073745.1. Classification (NCBI taxonomy): domain Bacteria; kingdom Pseudomonadati; phylum Pseudomonadota; class Betaproteobacteria; order Burkholderiales; family Burkholderiaceae; genus Cupriavidus; species Cupriavidus sp. C2SS-8b. The sequence goes on along the minus strand of NZ_CP172716.1, from coordinate 2,176,186 downwards.
CTGGCGCGCACGGGCGTCAGCCATGTTCAGGCGGTTCTCGTTGATGAGCATGGTCTGGTGCTTGAGCCAGCCGGCCCAGGCTTCCTTCGAGACGCTTTGCCAGATCTTCTTGCCGAGTTCGCCGGGCAGCGGCGGGAGATCGAGCCCTTCGGCTTCCTTGTTCAGCTTGATGCAGTGGACCATGCGGGCCATGGGAACTCCTTCTTGTAGGTTGGCGTGAGCGGGGCGGAACGGCGGTTTCGAGCCAGGAGCCGCGCGCTCGCGATTCTGTATTTCAGTCGACGACCGGTGCGCTATTGTAGCCAAGCAAGGCAGAGGCACCCCCGCCAGGCGGCATTGCCCCTACGGTTCTACAGCTTTTTCATGAGCACCATCGACTTGCGTTGCCAGTTGTAGAGCTTGCGCTTGTCTTCCGGCAGGTCATCTACCGTGGCGTGGACGAAACCGCGCTTGAGGAACCAGTGTTCGGTCCGCGTGGTGAGCACGAACAGGCGCTCGAGGCCCAGCGAGCGAGCGCGCCGTTCGATGCGCTTGAGCAGGCGCTCGCCATCGCCGGTGCCTTGTGCTTCGGACGACACCGTCAGGCAAGCCATCTCGCCCATGTTCTCGCGCGGGTAGTCGTACAGCGCGGCGCATCCGAACAGCACGCCGTCGTGCTCGATCACCGAGAAGTTGGCGATGTCGCGCTCGATCAGGTGCCGGCCGCGCGGGACCAGCGTACCGTCCTGCTCGAGTGGAGCGATCAGCTGCAGGATGCCGCCGACATCGTCGAGCGTGGCTTCACGCAGGCTTTCCAGGTCCGTGTCGGAGATCATGGTGCCGACGCCGTCGTGCAGGAACAGCTCCAGCAGCACCGAGCCGTCCAGCGAATAGGGAATCAGGTGCGCGCGCGGCACGCCGCCCTTGAGTGCCTTGACCAGGTGCTCCAGGTAGAAGCCGACGTCGGGCGTCAGGTGGTTGTTCTGCAGGCGCTCCACGGCGGTGCGCAGCGACATTTCCTTCATCAGCTTGCCGACCGGATCGAGCACGCCGGGCACTTCGGTGATGAAGATAAGCTTGTCGGCCTTCAGCGTGGTGGCCGTGGCGCTGGCCACGTCTTCCATGGACAGGTTGAAGGCCTGCCCCGTCGGCGAGAAACCCAGCGGCGAGAACAGCACGATCTTGCCGTGCGACAGCGACATGCGCACCGATTCGCCATCGATCTTGCGCACCAGGCCGGTGTGCTGGTAATCCACGCCGTTGACGATGCCCACCGGCCGCGCCGTGACGAAGTTGCCCGAGATCACCGACAGCTGGGCGCCCGCCATCGGCGTGTTGGGCAGCCCCTGGCTGAAGGCGGCCTCGATATCCAGGCGCAGTTCACCGGAGGCCTCCTTGGCGCATTCGAGCGCAGCGTTGTCGGTGATGCGCACGCCATCGGCGAACTGGGACTCGACATGGCGCAGCGCCAGCTGTTCTTCCACCTGCGGGCGCGAGCCATGCACCAGCACGATCTGCATGCCCATGGCATGCAGCAGCGCCACGTCGTTGACCAGTGCGTTGAGTACGCCGGCCTTGACCAGTTCGCCATCGAAGGCGATCACGAAGGTCTTGCCGCGGAACGCGTGGATGTAGGGCGCGACGGTGCGCAGCCAGTCGACGAACTGCTGGTGGTCTGGCGCACCGCGCTCGCCGGCTTCGGTCTGGGGCGCGCCCGTGGCGGGCTGCGATTCGGTGGCAGGCTGGGGCTCGGCCGGCTCGGACGGAGCCGGTGCCTGCGGGGGCGTGTCGGTTCTGGCGTTCATGCCGCGGATTATAATCCCGGCCAATGTCAGAACAACGTCCCGCCAAGCCTTCTTCGCCACGCCAGCCAGCCGCTGGCGCACGGCCAGCCCCCCGACCCGACGGCCGCCCCGAGCAGCGCCCGCCATCCCGCCCCGGACCTCGGCCCGAGACCGCCTCCGGTGGCGAGGCGCCGGCCGGGCGCCGGCGCGCGCCACGCCAGCCACGCCAGCCGCGCCAGGCCAATCCGCTGCCGCCCATCACGTTTCCCGAAGCGCTGCCCGTCTCGGCGCGCCGCGACGAGATCGCCGCCGCGCTACAGGCCAACCAGGTCGTCATCGTGTCCGGCGAGACCGGTTCGGGCAAGACCACGCAGTTGCCCAAGATCTGCCTGTCGATCGGGCGCGGTCCGGGTCGCGAAGGCGGTGGCCTTATCGGCCATACGCAGCCGCGACGCATTGCGGCTACGTCGACTGCCAAGCGCATCGCGCAGGAACTCGGCTCGCCGGTGGGCGAGCACGTGGGGTACCAGGTGCGCTTCAATGACGCGCTGTCGGCGGGCGCCTCGGTCAAGCTGATGACCGATGGCATCTTGCTGGCCGAAACGCAGAATGATCCGCTGCTGCGCGCGTACGACACCATCATCATCGACGAGGCGCACGAACGCAGCCTGAACATCGACTTCCTGATCGGCTACCTGAGGCAAATCCTGCCCAAGCGCCCCGATCTCAAGGTCATCATCACGTCGGCGACGATCGATGCGCAGCGCTTCGCCACGCATTTTTCGGTGAATGGCAAGCCGGCCCCGATTATCGAGGTCAGCGGGCGGCTGTACCCGGTGGAAATCCGCTACAGGCCGATCCGGCAGGATGCGCCCGCCGACAGCCCGCCAAAAAGCGCCCAGGCCCGCGAGCGCGACCTTTACGACGGCATCGTCGATGCCGTGGACGAGCTGTCCCGCCTGGGCTCCGGCGACGTGCTGGTGTTCCTGCCGGGCGAGCGCGAGATCCGCGAGGCCGCCGAGGCGTTGCGCAAGCATCATCCGCCGCACACGGAAATCCTGCCGCTGTTCGCGCGCCTGTCGGTGCAGGAACAGGAGCGCGTGTTCAAGCCGTCCAATGCACGCCGCATCGTGCTGGCGACCAACGTCGCCGAGACTTCGCTGACGGTGCCGGGCATCCGCTACGTGGTCGATACGGGGCTCGCGCGCGTCAAGCGCTATTCGTACCGCAACAAGGTCGAGCAGCTTCAGATCGAGTCGATTTCGCAGGCGGCCGCGAACCAGCGCGCCGGCCGCTGCGGACGTGTGGCCGATGGGGTTTGCATCCGGCTTTATGAGGAATCCGATTTCGTCGGCCGCGTGCGCTTCACGGATCCGGAGATCCTGCGTTCCTCGCTGGCCGCGGTAATCCTGCGCATGAAGGCGCTGCGGCTGACGGATATCGAAGCGTTCCCGTTCATCGAGCCGCCGCTGGGCCGGGCCGTCGCCGACGGCTACCAGCTGCTGCAGGAACTTGGCGCGGTGGACGACGCCAACCAGCTCACGGGCACCGGCCGCCAGCTCGCCAAGCTGCCGCTGGATCCGCGCGTGGCGCGCATGATCCTGGCCGCGCGCGAGCAGCATTGCCTGCGCGAGGTGCTGGTCATTGCCAGCGCGCTGTCGGTGCAGGATCCACGCGAGCGTCCGCAGGAAGCGCAAGAGGCGGCCGACCAGGCGCATCGCAAGTTCATGGACGAGAAGTCCGAGTTCCTCGGCTGGGTCAGGCTCTGGAAATGGTTCGAAGAGGCCATTGCGCACAAGAAGTCCAACCGGCAGCTGCAGGACCTGTGCCGCGCGAGCTTCCTGTCGCATGTGCGGCTGCGCGAGTGGCGCGACGTGCATTCGCAGTTGCTGACCACGGTGACGGAGCAGGGTTGGCGCCTGAATGACAGCGAACCGACTTTCGAGCAACTGCACAAGGCCTTGCTGACCGGTCTCCTGGGCAACGTCGGCTGCCGCATCGAGGACAGCGACGGCAAGGGGCGCGAATACCTTGGCGCGCGCGGCATCAAGTTCCACCTGTGGCCGGGCTCGCTGATTGCGCGCAAGGTCGGCCGCTGGGTCATGGCGTCCGAACTGGTCGAGACCAGCCGGCTGTTCGCGCGCACGCTCGCGCGCATCGAGCCGGAGTGGCTGGAACAGGTCGGGCGCCATTTGCTCAAGGTGAGCTGGAGCGACCCGCACTGGGGAAAGAAGGCCGGGCAGGTGCTGGCACTCGAGCGCGCCACGTTGTACGGGCTGGTGGTGTACCAGCACCGCCGCGTTCACTACGGGCCGATGAACCCCACCGAAGCGCGCGAGATATTTATCCGCCGCGCTCTGGTCGAGGGCGAGTTCGACGCGCGCTTGCCGTTCTATGCGCACAACCAGCGGCTCGTGCGCGAGATCGAGAATCTCGAACACAAGTCGCGCCGCCAGGACGTACTGGTCGACGACGAACTGATCTACGCGTTCTACGACCGCGCGATTCCAGCCGACATCTGCCAGCAGACGACGTTCGAGCAGTGGTACCAGGCCGAAAGCGCCAGGGACCGCAAGCTGCTCTACCTCAACCGCGATGAGCTGATGCGGCACGAGGCGGCCGGCATCACCACGGACCTGTTCCCCAAAACCCTGTCGGTGGCCGGCGTCGACATGGGCCTGACCTACCATTTCGAACCCGGCAGCCACCGCGACGGCGTCACGCTGGCCGTGCCGCTCTACGCGCTCAACCAGGTGCGCCCGGAGCGGGCGGAGTGGCTGGTGCCGGGCATGATCAAGGAAAAGGTCCACCTGCTGCTCAAGTCGCTGCCGCAGAAGCTGCGCCGCCACTGCGTGCCGCTGCCCGACTATGCCGCGAACTTCGTGACGCGGCACCCATTCGGCGAAGGCGAGCTGGTCGATGTCCTGATTGCGGACATTCGCGAGCAGACCGGCACGATGGTCAAGCGTGCAGATTTCAAGCCGGAAACGCTGTCCGCGCACCATTTCATGAATTTCAAGGTGGTCGACGAACACGGCCGCCAGCTCGACATGGGGCGCAACCTGGCGCAGTTGCGCGCGGAACTGGGCGGCCAGGCGCAGCAGTCGTTCCAGAACATTGCCGCGCGCGACGTGCCGGCCGCCGAAGCGGGCCAGTACGAGGGTTTGACGTCCTGGTCCTTCGGCGAGCTTCCCGATCTGCTGGAAATCCGCAAGGGCAACCAGACGCTGTTCGGCTATCCCGCATTGGTCGACAAGGGCACGCATTGCGACGTGGAAGTCTTCGACGATCCGCAGGAGGCCGAGCGCATCCACCATGCGGGCTTGCGTCGGCTGTTCGCGCTGCAGTTGCGCGAGCCGGTCAAGTTCATCGAGAAGAACATCCCCGGCATGCAGCAGATGGCCATGCAGTACATGACGCTGGGCACGCAGGAGATGCTGCGCGACCAGATCGTGTTGCTGGCGCTGGAACGCGCCTGCCTTCAGGCGCCGCTGCCGCGCAACGACGCCGAGTTCAGCGCCCGCAAGGACGAGGGGCGGGCCAGGCTGTCGCTCCTGGCGCAGGAGATCGCACGGCTGGCCGGCACCATCCTGGCCGAGTACGCGGGGCTACCCCGCAAGTTGCTGCAGGCGAAGCCTTTCGGTACGGCCTATACCGATATGGAGGGGCAACTCGGCCGTCTGGTGGGCAAGCAATTCCTGATTGAAACGCCGTACACGCAGCTCGTTCATTTCCCGCGCTACCTGAAGGGCATCGCCATGCGCGTGGACAAGCTCAAGGGCGACCCGGCGCGCGATACGCAGCGCATGCAGGAAATGATGCCGTTGCTGCAGCAGTGGCAGCGCGCCGAGAAGCAACTGCGGTCGCAAGGCAAGGGTGCCGCGGATGCCAGGTTGGATGAGTTCCGCTGGATGCTGGAAGAACTGCGCATTGCGCTGTTCGCCCAGGAGCTGCGTACGCCGGTCCCGATGTCCGTCAAGCGCCTGCAGAAGGTCTGGGAGGCCATGCAACGATGAGCTGCGCGGCCCTGCCGGGCGAATCTGACAAGAAGGATGCGAAGATGTGTAACCATTTGTGAAAGTCTTGTCCGCGGTCAGTTCGCCGGTCATCTGGGCGCGGCCTCGAAACGTTAGAATGTGCGATTCCGCCCTTGGATTGACTGGACTTATGCTCGTGTTGCGTCGTGTTGTTGCTGGTGTGTTGACGGTCGGCTCCCTAGCCCTGGGGCTGATGGCTTCGCCGGCGTCGGCAGAAGTCGTGGTGGTGCTCAATTCAGGTGATGCAACCGTCACGTTGATCGACAAGGACACGCAGAAGGTGCTGGAAACCTTCCCGGTCGGCAAGGAGCCCCATCACCTGATCGCCACCCCGGATGAAAAGTCGCTGATCGTCGCGAATGCCGTGGGCAATGACCTGGTCTTCCTGGATCCGGTCACCGGCAAGGTCCAGCAGCGCGTGCCCGGCATCGACGATCCCTACCAGATCGGTTTTTCGCCGGACCAGAAGTGGTTCATCACCACGGGCAACCGGCTCGATCGTGTCGACCTCTACCGCTGGGACGGCAAGGCGCTGAAGATGGCCAAGCAGTTCCCGCTGTCCAAGACGCCGAGCCATATCGCCTACACCGCCGACAGCCGTATTGCATTCATTACGCTGCAGGATTCGAACGAGGTGGTCGCCATCGACCTGGCCACGCAGAACGTGATGTGGCGCATGGACGCGGGCTCGGCGCCGGCGGGGATCTGGGTCACGCCTGACCAGCGTTACCTGCTGGTCGGCATGACGGGCGCGGACTACGTGGCCGTGATCGACTGGCGCACCCGTACCATCGTGAAGCAGATCCAGACCGGCAAGGGCGCGCACAACTTCCGTGCGGTGGGCGACAAGCGCCACCTGTTCCTGAGCAATCGCGTGACCGGGAGCATCAGCATCATCGACCAGCAGACCCTGACCAAGGTGGGCGACATTACCGGCCTGCCGCCTGGTCCGGACGACATGGAACTGACTGCCGATGGCAAGACGCTGTGGGTGACGTTCCGCTGGGCGCGCGCGGTCGGCTTGATCGACGTGGCGAATCGCAAGCTGGTCAAGACCATCCGCGTGGGACGCTCTCCCCACGGAATCTATTTCCGCACCCGGGCGCCGCTCTACTGAAGCCGACAGGGCAGGGAACGAACATGCGCAAATCCGTCGCGCCTCGCTTGAAAACGCTGCTGGTTGCCCTGGCGGCTACAGTCGCGCCGCTGACGGGGCTGCAGGCGGCCGATGCGGCGGCGCTGGCCGCAAAAGCCTGCCCGGCGGGAACGCTGTATCTCACCTTCGACACGGGTAGCATGAGCCAGGCACAGCTGATCGCCGATACGCTGCGCCGCCACCATATCAAGGCCACGTTCTTCCTGGCCAACGAGCCGACCATCAACAAGGACAGCTCCCTCGAGCCCGGCTGGGCACCCTACTGGAAGTCGCTGGCCGCGGACGGCCATGCCTTCGGCACGCATACCTACGACCACGTCTACCTGCGCAGCGTACGTGACGGCAAGGTGACCATGCGTCCGCAGTTCGGGGCGCAGGCCGGCAGGGACGTGAGCATGGACGCCGACGGCTTTTGCCGCGAGCTGCAACGCAGCGCGCAGGCGCTGCGCGGCATGACCGGCGTCGACATGGTGCCGCTGTGGCGCGCGCCGGGCGGCCGCACCGCGCAGCAAACGCTGCAGTGGGCAGAGCAGTGCGGCTTCCGGCATGTGGGCTGGGCGCCGGCCGGGTTCCTGGGCGACGAGCTGTCATCGGAGCGCTACCCGAACCAGGCGCTGCTGGCACGCGCGCTGCGCGACCTGCGCGATGGCGACATCGCCATGGCACACCTCGGCATCTGGTCGCGCAAGGATCCGTGGGCACCCGGCGTGCTGGAGCCGCTGATTTCCGGCCTGGAGCGCAAGGGCTTCTGCTTTGCCACGCTGCGCGAGCATCCCGCTTACCGGGACTGGATCGCCGCGGCCGGACAACGCAAGGAGGGCAAGCGCTGATGCTGGACACGCTCAATGGCTGGATTGCCCAACTGGAAGGCTCGCTGTTCCAGGACGTGGTCCTGCCGGTGGTCTACAACCTGGGCTTCGGCGGCTATGCGGAGGAGGCATTCGCCGGCACCGAGTGGCTGCTGGTTGGCCTGGTGCAGATTGCCGTGATGGTGCTGATCCTGGGGCCGCTGGAAAAGCTGCGCCCGGTCGAGGCCGTGACGGATCGTGCCGGCATTCGCACGGATATCGTCTATACGCTGATCCATCGGCTGGGACTGTTCCGGCTGGCGATGTTCTTCATGCTGGCGCCGCTGTCCGATCTGCTGGAAGGACACCTGCGGCTCGTCGGCTGGCAACGCCTGAACGTGGAGGACTTGTGGCCGGGCGTGACGTCGATCCCGCTGGTCAGCTTCTTCGTCTACCTGTTGTTGTTCGACCTGCTCGACTATTGGTACCACCGCCTGTCGCACACCTACCGCTGGTGGTGGAGCCTGCATGCGGTGCACCACAGCCAGCGCCAGATGACGCTGTGGAGCGACAATCGCAATCACCTGCTCGACGACATGCTGCGCGACCTCGTGTTCGCCGTGGTCGCCATCGCGGTCGGGGTGGAGCCGTCGCAGTACGTGTTGCTAGTCGCGCTGTCACAGCTGCTGCAAAGCCTGCAGCACGCCAACCTGCGGCTCCATTTCGGCGCGATCGGCGAACGCCTGCTGATCTCGCCGCGATTCCACCGCACGCACCATGCCGTGGGGATCGGGCATGAGGCGGCTGGCGTGCCTGCGCGCCTCGGTGGCTGCAACTATGGCGTGATCTTCCCGTGGTGGGACATGCTGTTCGGCACGGCGGTCTTCACGCCGGCCTATCATCCCACCGGTATTCGCGACCAGATGCCGCCGCCGGCAGGCAAGGGCCGGGACTATGGCGCCGGGCTGCTGGCCCAGCAGTGGTACGGCATCAAGCGTCTGCTGCGCCTCGGCTGAACCGACACGCCGCGTTCCGGGCGGCGTATGCTAGTGTCTCGATGCGCGTGCATTTTCCGGCGCATTGCACTGTTCCATTCTGACTTCCCGCATGAACGATATTTTTCGCTCGTTTGGTCGAGCGCTCGTGAGCCAGTTGCATCCGCGCATGCTGATGCTGACGGTCCTGCCTTTCGTCCTTGCCACGGCCCTCTGGGGCGGCCTGTTCTGGTGGGGCTGGGACCCGATCATGGGCGGGATGCGATCTTTCCTGGAGTCTTCGGTCCTGACCAGCTGGATCTACAGCGCGTTGGACTGGTTCGGCCTGCAGTCGATGCGCGCGGTGGTCGCGCCGCTGTTCGTGGCCGCGCTGGCGGTGCCGCTGGTCATTGCTTCGATGCTACTGTTCATCAGCCTGTTTTCGGTGCCTGCAGTCGTGCGCCACCTGGAGCGCAGCTACCCGGACCTGGCCAAGGAACGCGGTGGCAGCATCCTGGGCAGCGTGTTCCAGTCGCTCGGCAGCACGGTGGTGTTCCTGGTGCTGGTGCTGGTGACATTGCCGCTGTGGCTGCTGCCGCTGTTCTTTGCCCTGATCCCGCCCGTGCTGTGGGGATGGCTGACCTACCGCGTGATGACCTATGACGCGCTGGCCGACCACGCGTCCACCGAGGAGCGCAAGACGCTGATGCGGCGCCATCGAGTCCCGCTGCTGACGATGGGGGTCGTGGTGGGGCTGCTCGGTTCGGCGCCAACGCTGCTGTGGGTGTCATCGGCCGCGGTCATTTTCCTGTTTCCGTTCGTGCTGGCCGGCATGCTGTGGCTGTATGTGCTGATCTTTATTTTCTCGGCGCTGTGGTTCGGCCACTTCTGCCTGCGCGCGCTGGCGCAACTGCGTGCCGAGCGTGGCGCGGCCGCGCCGCCGCCATCGGCGCCGGCCGGCGACGTGATTGATCTGGCGCCGTCGGACGTGCGCCGCATTGAACATTCCTGAAGCGGGGGCATCATGGGTTTCGGCCTGATCGTCATTGGCGACGAAATACTTTCCGGGCGGCGCGAGGACAAGCACCTGCGCCGCGCCATCGAGCTGCTGGGCGCGCGCGGGCTGAAGCTGGACTGGGCGCAGTATGTCGGCGACGACCGCGACAGCATCACGGCAACGCTGCGCCGCACGCTCGCGGGGCCGGACATCGTGTTCTGCACGGGCGGCATTGGCGCGACCCCGGATGACCATACGCGCCAGTGCGTGGCCGCCGCGCTCGGCGTACCGCTGCAGCTGCATCCCGAGGCGCGCGAGCTGATCGCGCTGCGGATTGCGGAAACCGCGCAAGGGGATCCGGTCAAGGGCGACCTCAACCTGCCCGAAAACCAGCATCGCTTCAAGATGGGCGAGTTTCCGCAAGGCGCGCGCATCATCCCGAACAGCTACAACCGGATTCCCGGGTTCTCGGTGGCTGACCATCATTTCATGCCCGGTTTTCCGGTCATGGCGTGGCCGATGATGGAGTGGGTGCTGGATCACGGCTATGCCCACCTGTTCAATCAGGCCGGTCAGCAGGAGCGGGCGTTCTATGTGTTCGAGGCGCCCGAGTCAACGCTGACACCGCTGATGGAGCGGGTCGAGGCTGCCTTCCCCGGCATTCGGGTGTTCAGCCTGCCATCGGTTGGAGACGCCCAGCGCGGCGACCAGCTGGCGCGGCGCCATATCGACCTGGGTGTGAAGGGACCGACGGAGCAGGTCGGCCCGGCCTATGCGATGCTGCTCGAAGGCGTGCGCGGCATGGGCTTTGAAACGGTAGAGCAGACGGTGGCGGACGCTGGCAACTGAACTCGATCGAGCAAACGAAACAGGGGCCGGTCAGGCCCCTGTTTCGTTTTGCGTGCCGCCGTTTCAGGCGCCGTGCCAGGGCAGGCCGCGCACACACCAGCCTTCCACGGTCTTGCGGTGGTGGTTGTCGTCGCGGTTGCCTTCGAAGCCTTCCAGCACGTCCATGGCGAATTGGTAGCCAGCCTCGGTCGCCACGCGCGCGGCGTGCTTGGAGCGCGCAGCGCTGCGGCACAGGAACAGCACCGGCGCATCGGCCGGCACGCGGGCCTTCAGTTCTTCGATGAAGCGCGGGTTCTGCGCGCCGCCCGGGTAGGACATCCATTCGACGTGGGCGAACTGGGCATCGGGCAGATCGACGCCGCCTACCCAGTCGAGCTCGGCCTGCGTGCGTACGTCCACCAGCACGGCCGACGGATCGCCCTGCAGCAGCGCGAAGGCTTCCACGGGCGACAAGGCGCCGAAATAGGGAAGCTGGTTCTGTTGCTGGCGCAGTTGCGCAGCCTTGAGGAGTTCGTCTCGCGTAGTCATCTGGGTGACAAGATTGATAGATGGAATGGCGGATGCCAGTCCGCTATTCTATAGCGCGCCCGCGATTCACCGCCGCCCGGAATAATTTGGACGATGCCGGTGCAGAGATAACCTATTTGGTGCATAGGCACTAACAAGGTGCTAAAACTTGATGCATGCACCGTTATGGTGTTTTATGAATGCTGTGTCCATGAATCACCTTGTTGCGCTGACATCACGTGCGCATGGCGCCTTGCGTAACCGGCCGAGGGATGAACCCCGGTATGGTGCGCCGGCCGTGGGTGGGTAGCTTTTTGGCGACTGCGGGATGGGAGCGGAAGTTTACTTGGCATGCTTTCTGCTAACATTCCTCGTCCCTTTTTAGGGCAAGGAATCGCGCGGGCGCAGTGGCTTGGAACCACAGCACTTCGCACCGGCGCGATGACCGGCCCACGAATGACTTTCTAGACTTCAGCCGAATTTCCAGGAGATTGGCATGGCCCAAAGCGTTGCAGATGTGATGAAGCTTGTGAAAGAAAACGACGTCAAGTTCGTCGATTTCCGCTTCACGGATACCAAAGGCAAGGAGCAACACGTTTCGGTTCCGACGTCGCACTTCGACGATGACAAGTTCGAAAGCGGCCACGCCTTCGACGGCTCGTCCATCGCTGGCTGGAAGGGTATCGAGGCTTCGGACATGCTGCTGATGCCGGATCCGAACACCGCCATCATCGACCCGTTCTACGAAGAGCCGACGCTGGTCCTGACCTGCGACGTGGTGGAACCGTCGGACGGCAAGGGCTACGACCGCGATCCGCGTTCGATCGCCAAGCGCGCGGAGGCCTACCTGAAGAGCACCGGCCTGGGCGACACCGCCTTCTTCGGTCCGGAACCCGAATTCTTCATCTTTGACGGCGTGACCTGGAACGTCGACATGCAAGGCTGCTTCGTGAAGGTGCATTCCGAAGAAGCCCCGTGGTCGTCGGGCAAGGAATTCGAGCACGGCAACTCGGGCCACCGTCCGGGCAAGAAGGGCGGCTACTTCCCGGTCGCCCCGATCGACACGTTCCAGGACATGCGTTCGGAAATGTGCCTGATCCTGGAATCGCTGGGCATCCCCGTTGAAGTCCACCACCACGAAGTGGCTGGCCAGGGCCAGAACGAAATCGGCACCCGCTTCAGCACGCTGGTGCAGCGCGCCGACTGGACCCAGCTGCAGAAGTACGTGATCCAGAACGTCGCCCACACCTACGGCAAGACCGCCACGTTCATGCCGAAGCCCATCGTCGGCGACAACGGCTCGGGCATGCACGTGCACCAGTCGATCTGGAAGGACGGCCAGAACCTGTTCGCAGGCAACGGCTACGCCGGCCTGTCGGAATTCGCGCTGTACTACATCGGCGGCATCATCAAGCACGCACGCGCGCTGAACGCCATCACCAACCCGGGCACGAACTCGTACAAGCGTCTGGTGCCGGGTTTCGAAGCCCCGGTGAAGCTGGCCTACTCGGCCCGCAACCGTTCGGCCTCGATCCGCATTCCGTACGTCGCCAACCCGAAGGGCCGCCGTATCGAGACCCGCTTCCCGGATCCGCTGATGAACCCGTACCTGGGCTTCTCGGCGCTGATGATGGCCGGCCTGGACGGCGTGATGAACAAGATCCACCCGGGCGAAGCTGCCGACAAGAACCTGTACGACCTGCCGCCGGAAGAGGATGCAAAGATCCCGACCGTTTGCAACAGCCTCGACCAGGCGCTGGAATACCTCGACAACGACCGTGAGTTCCTGACCCGCGGCGGCGTGTTCTCCAACTCCATGCTCGACGCCTACATCGAGCTGAAGATGGAAGAAGTCACCCGCTTCCGCATGACCACTCACCCGGTCGAGTTCGAAATGTATTACTCGCTGTAAGCGAGTGGTTGCCCGGCAATGACGACAGGTTGTGGTCGGGCAACAGTTGCACCAGCAAGGGGCGGCTCAGGCTGTCCCTTTTTCTTTTGATGGCTAGAATGGGGCTTTCCGTTCCACCCTACCGCTGATGTTCATGAACGCGTTCCCGCCCACGGCCACACCGGCCAAGCCGTTGCACCAATCCCGTGTGCGACTCCCCATGCTGGTGTCTGCCGCATTGCTGGTGGCGTCCGCGTGGAGTCAGGTTGCCCTGGCGCAGTCCTCTGACGTCTATGTCTGCGTCGGACCCAATGGGGTGCCGGAGTATCGCAACGGCAGCGCGGGTAAGGGGTGCAAGCGGCTGAACCTGCCCGATGTGGTCACTGTCCCCGGGGGGCGTACGGCCGGCCCGGCAAAGGCCGCGTCGACGTCAGGCGGAGCAGGCGGCGGGACGGCGGCCACGAGCGGTTTTCCGCGCGTGGACAGCGCCACGCAGAGAAGCCGCGACAGCGAGCGGCGCACCGTGCTGGAGCAGGAGTTGCAGGCCGAAGACGCCAAGCTGGCGGCGCTGCGCGCCGAATACAACAACGGCCAGCCGGAGCGGCAGGGCAATGAACGGAATTATCAGAAGTATCTCGATCGGACGGCAGGGCTGCGCGATGACATCGGCCGCAGCGAGGCCAACGCGGCGTCGCTGCGCCGTGAGCTCTCCAACCTGAAGGACTAGTCTTATGCGTCGCCTGATTCGCAGTGTGCCGCGCAAGGGCGGCGGCGCTGACGGCGGCCGCAGCGACACGGCTGGCCCGGCTTCACCGGTCGTGGGTCAGGGCAGCGGTCAGGTGTCGCCGCTGCAGGCGGGCCTGGATGTGGTGGCCAATCCCGTCCTGCTGGTCAGGCAGCCGGGTCTGCGCGTGGCCTATGCTAATCCGGCGGCCGAATCGACCTTCGCGGTATCGCGCAAGGCCATGCTGGAACTGTCCCTGCCGGACCTGTTCGGACCGTCTGAAGAGCTGCAGGGCATGATCGATACGGTGATCACGCGACAGTTCGACGTACGCCGGCAGGACCTGGTATTGCGGCCGCCCTTGCAGGAGCCGATCCATGCGCATGTGGTGATCGGCGCGCTGGAAGCGTTTGGCGATACCGTGCTGGTAGAGATCCTGCTCAACGAGCAGAAGGTCCGCAGCGATCGCGAGGAGCGCATCCTCGACCTGACTTCCGCCAATAAAGAACTCATCCGCAATCTGGCGCACGAGATCAAGAATCCGCTGGGCGGCATCCGGGGCGCGGCGCAATTGCTGGAATTCGAACTGCCAGAGCGCTCGCTGCGCGAGTACACGCAGGTCATCATCAAGGAGTCGGACCGCTTGCAGACGCTGGTGGACCGGCTGCTGGAGCCGCACCGCCATCCGCATATCGTGTCGAGCCTGAATATCCACGAGGTGCTGGAGCGCGTGCGCTCGGTCGTGCTGGCCGAGTTTCCCAATGGCCTGGACATCGTGCGCGACTACGATGCGAGCCTGCCCGAGTTGCACGGCGACATGGAGCAGCTGATCCAGGCCGTGCTGAACATTGTCCATAACGCCGCGCAGGCGCTGGCCGAGCGCATCGCGCGCGGCGATGCGCAGATCGTCCTGCGCACCCGGGTCGCGCGCCAGGTCACGATCGCCAAGCGTCTCTTCAAGCTGGCATTGGACTTGCATGTGATCGACAACGGCCCGGGAATTCCCGATGACATCCGCGAACGCATCTTCTATCCGCTGGTTTCGGGCAGGGATGGCGGCAGCGGTCTCGGTCTCACACTCGCTCAAACCTTCGTGCAGCAGCACGAGGGCTTGATCGAATGCGAGAGCAGGCCGGGCTGTACCGACTTCCGCATCCTGCTGCCGCTGCACTAGCTGTCCCGCCGGCATCCGCGATCGAACCTTGCACTGTCGCCAGGCGGGCATGCGGAAGACCAAATGACACCGAGCAGACAAGCGACGCACATGAAGCCGATCTGGATAGTCGACGACGACCAATCAATCCGCTGGGTACTTGAAAAGGCCCTGGCCCGTGAAAGCCTGCTCTCCCGCAGCTTTACCAATGTCCGCGACGTGCTCGCGGCATTGGAAGACGATGTCCCGCAAGTCCTGATATCCGATATCCGCATGCCCGGAGGATCGGGCCTGGACCTGCTGCAGGCCATCAAGGCCAAGCACCCGGGCCTGCCCGTCATCATCATGACGGCCTATTCGGACCTCGACAGTGCTGTAGCGGCGTTCCAGGGCGGGGCCTTCGAATACCTGGCCAAGCCATTCGATGTCGACAAGGCGGTCGAACTGATCCGCCGCGCGCTTGAGGAGAGCCTGCGCGAGGCCGAGATGGATGACCGTCTCGTCGATGCGCCTGAAATCCTCGGCCAGGCGCCCGCCATGCAGGATGTCTTCCGCGCCATCGGCAGGTTGTCGCAGTCGAACGTGACCGTGATGATCACCGGCGAATCCGGCACCGGCAAGGAGCTGGTCGCGCGCGCGCTGCACAAGCACAGCCCGCGCGCCAACGGCCCGTTCATCGCGCTGAATACGGCCGCCATTCCGAAGGACCTGCTTGAATCGGAGCTGTTCGGGCACGAACGCGGTGCGTTCACGGGCGCGCAAACCATGCGGCGCGGGCGTTTCGAGCAAGCCGAGGGCGGCACGCTGTTCCTCGATGAAATCGGCGACATGCCGTTCGACCTGCAGACCCGTTTGCTGCGCGTGCTGTCCGACGGCAATTTCTATCGTGTTGGCGGCCACAATCCGTTGCGCGCCAATGTCCGGGTCATCGCCGCCACGCACCAGAACCTGGAGGTGCGCGTCAAGGAAGGCCTGTTCCGGGAGGACTTGTTCCATCGCCTGAACGTGATCCGCTTGCGGCTGCCGCCGCTGCGCGAGCGGCCGGAAGACATCACGCTGCTGGCCCGGCATTTCCTGCAGAAGAGCGCGAAGGAGCTGGGCGTGGAGCCCAAGCGCATGTCCGACGAGGCGCTGACCTATGTCAGCACCTTGCCGTTCCCGGGCAATGTGCGCCAGCTCGAAAACCTCTGCAACTGGCTGACCGTGATGGCGCCGGCCCAGACCATCGAGGTCAAGGACCTGCCGCGCGAAATGATCGGGACGGGCAGTCCCGAAGGCGTGCAGGCGGTGCATCGTGCCGCCGAGCCGCGCTTGCCTTCAACGGAGTCCGCCGTCGGCCACGACCTGTCTGACTACGGCGGCCTGACCATGCCGGTTGCCGAGTCGGAGACCATGACGGCGGTGCGGCCCGTCACCGCATCGGCAGCTTCCGCGTTGGCATCGTCGACGGCCGGATGGGAAGGGCTGCTCGCCGGCGAGGCACGCGCGATGCTGGAATCCGGGTTGCCCGAAGTGATGGATGTGTTGACGCGGCGCTTTGAAAAGGCCGTTCTCGAAGCGGCGCTCGGCGTCACGCGCGGCCGCCGCGTGGAAGCCGCCACGCGCCTGGGTATCGGGCGCAATACCATTACGCGCAAGCTGCAGGAGCTGGGATTCGACTAAGCCGTCATCGGCCCTAGTGATTAGTAAAAAGGCCGGGTTCTTCCCGGCCTTTTTTCATTGCCCGGTGCGCGCCTCAAGCAATTGTGCTGCCATTTCAGCAAATCCTTCGCCGCCGCTGGCGTCGGTCACGTAAGCCGGTAGGACCGGCAGCTGTGGCAGGATTTCGCGCACATTGGCCACTCCGACCGACAGCGGGAAATGCCGGAACATGCTGGCATCGTTGGCGGAGTCGCCAATGAACAGCCATTCGTCGCGGCGCGCATCGAGGTCATCGCCCAGAAGCTCGGCCACGCACAGACGGCTCATGCTGAGCTTGTCATGCTGGCCGAACCAGCCGTTGACGTGAATGGAGCTGACGGTGGCGGTCATGCCGGCGTCCTGCATTAGCCGGACGATCCGAGCCACGGCATCTTCCGGCAGTGGCGTGACGTCTTCCGCATGGTCGATGGCGAGGTCGGCCGCATGCCAGGCCTGGTCGGAGGCCAGCGCGCTGCCGGGCACCTCGCGCCGGATATGCTCGCCCAGGGCATGGATGCGCTCCAGGTTGCGTGCCCGGGTCGGGGCATCGTCGAGAAAGCGGGTCAGCAGCCGGCCATTGCGCAGATGGGAATAGAACGCGCCGTTCTCGCCGATGATGGCGTCGACGGGCCAGAGCCGGACCAGGATCTCGGCCCACGCGATGCAGCGCCCGGTGACAGGGATGACATGCAGGCCGGACTGGCTCAACTGTTCCACGGCCTGGGCCGCGCTCGCCGGCAGCCTGCCGCCGGTAGTCAGGGTGCCGTCGATATCCGTCAGGATGCCGCGCACGCGGCGCAAGGCGGAGGCGGGGAGATTTCGCAGGGGTTGCATGGGGCGGCATTTTACTGCCCTCCGTCGCGCGCTTGCGGCATTGCACTGCAGCATGCCGCCCACTGGTGGTTTTGCTGAATTGCCCCGCGGGGTGCGACAGGCGTAACATGCCGCTGTCACAAAAAGCACATAAATTCGCTTGATTCACGATGCAGCGAAGACCCTGACCAGGAGAGACCTACCCATGTCCTTTTCCCGTAGTGTGCTGAAGATCGCCGTGCTGGCCGCCCTGTCCGGGGCAGGCAGTGCCCAGGCAGCGGTCGAGATCCAGTGGTGGCATGCCATGCAGGGCGCCCTCAATGACAAGGTCAACGAGATCGCCGGCAAGTTCAACGCCAGCCAGTCCGAGTACAAGATCGTGCCGGTCAACAAGGGCAACTACGACGAAACCATGGCGGCCGGCATCGCCGCGTTCCGCGCGGGCGGCGCGCCGGCCATCCTGCAGGTGTTCGAAGTCGGCACGGCCACCATGATGAGTGCCAAGGGTGCCATCAAGCCGGTCTCCACCGTCATGAAGGACGCGGGCGAGAAGTTCGACCAAAAGGCCTATATCCCCGCGGTGGCCGGGTACTACACCTCGTCGAAGGGCGAGATGCTCTCGTTCCCGTTCAACAGTTCCACCACGGTGTTCTACTACAACAAGGATGCCTTCAAGAAGGCTGGCCTCGATCCGGAGAAGCCGCCCAAGACCTGGCCGGAGGTGATGCAATATTCGGCGAAGCTCAAGGCGTCGGGCACCAACTGCGCCTATACCACCGACTGGCAGGGCTGGGTGCACCTGGAAAGCTTCTCGGCATGGCACAACACGCTGTACGCCACCAAGAACAATGGCTTTGGCGGCACGGACGCGCGGCTGGTCTTCAACAGCCCGCTTCATGTCAAGCACATCACCAATCTGCAGGATATGGTGAAGAAGGGCTACTTCAGCTATGGCGGGCGCAAGGCGGAGTCCCAGGCCAAGTTCTACAACGGCGAATGCGCGATGTTTACGGGCTCGTCCGCATCGCTGGCCAATATCCGGAAGAACGCCAAGTTCGCTTTTGCCGTGTCCCAGCTGCCATACTATCCCGATGTGCCGGGCGCCCCGCAGAACACCATCATCGGCGGCGCCTCGCTGTGGGTGATGGGCGGCAAGAAGCCTGAAGAGTACAAGGGCGTAGCCAAGTTCTTCACGTTCCTGTCGCGTCCGGAGATCCAGTCGGACTGGCACCAGGCGACCGGCTACCTGCCGGTGACCATGGCCGCCTACGAACTGACCAAGAAGTCGGGCTACTACGACAAGAACCCCGGCGCGGACGTGTCAGTGCAGCAGATGGTGGTCAAGACCACCGACAAGTCGCGCGGCGTGCGGCTGGGCAATATGGTGCAGATCCGTACCGTCGTCGACGAGGAACTTGAAGCCGTCTGGGCCGGCAAGAAGGAGCCCAAGGTCGCGCTGGACGATGCGGTGAGGCGCGGCAACGAGCTGCTTGAGCGTTTCCAGAAGACGGCTCGCGAGTAAATTACTGGCGAACTGAGCTGGCTCCCGGGGCGGCGGCGCACACCCGTGCCGACCCGGGCAGGTTTCACCGCGACGCCGCTTGCGCGGCGGTCGAAGGATAACTTGCCGATGGAAAAACGCGTCGTTTTCCGCTCGCTGTGGTTGCCCTATCTGCTGGTACTGCCGCAGATCGTGATCACGCTGGTTTTCTTTTTCCTGCCGGCCGGGCAGGCGCTGTACCAGTCCATGCTGCAGCAGGATGCCTTCGGCATCAACCTGGACTTCGTCGGCCTCGACAATTTCCGCACGCTTTGGAATGACCCGCTCTATATCGAGTCGTTTCGCGTGACGGGTGTATTCGCCATTGGCGTTACGGTAGTCGGCCTCTCCACCGCGTTGCTGCTTGCCTATTTTGCCGATCGGGTGGTGCGCGGCGCGGTCGGCTACAAGACGCTGCTGATCTGGCCCTACGCGGTGGCGCCGGCAGTGGCCGGCGTGCTGTGGATGTTCATGTTCAATCCAACGCTCGGCGTGGTGTCCTACGGCCTGCACCGGATGGGCATCAACTGGAACTTCCTGCTCGATGGCAACCAGGCGCTGCTGCTGGTGGTGCTGGCGGCGGCGTGGAAGCAAATCAGCTACAACTTCCTGTTCTTCCTGGCCGGCTTGCAGAGCATCCCGCGCTCGCTGATCGAAGCCGCCGCCATCGACGGAGCCGGGCCGTGGCGCCGCTTTTGGTCGATCATTTTTCCGCTGCTCTCACCGACCACCTTCTTCCTGATGGTGATCAACGTGGTCTATGCCTTCTTCGATACGTTCGCCATCATCGATGCCGTGACGCACGGGGGGCCATTCAACTCGACCAATACACTGGTCTACAAGGTGTTCCATGATGGTTTTCGCGGCATGGACATCGGCGGTTCGGCGGCACAGTCGGTGGTGCTGATGGTGGTTGTCATCGCGTTGACGGTAGTGCAGTTCCGCTACGTCGAGCGCAAGGTCCAGTACTGAGGAGGCCGCCATGATAGAACGCCGCCCTTTCCTGGATTTCCTGACGCACGTGGTGCTGATTGCCGGCATGGTCATCGTGGTGTTTCCGGTCTACCTGACTTTCGTCGCGTCCACGCTGACGGCGGAGCAAGTGCTCGACGCGCCGATGACGCTGATCCCCGGTAGCCACCTGATCGAGAACTATCGCACGGTGCTGTTCCAGGGGGTTGGCGAGGCCGCGTCGCCGGTCTCGACCATGATGAAGAACAGCCTCATCATGGCGCTGGGCATCGCGCTGGGGAAGATCGCGATCTCGATCATTTCCGCGTTTGCCATCGTCTATTTCCGCTTCCCGCTGCGCAAGACGTTCTTCTGGCTGATCTTCATCACGCTGATGCTGCCGGTGGAGGTCCGCATCCTGCCCACGTACAAGGTGGTGTCTGACCTTGGCATGCTCGACAGTTACTTCGGGCTGACGATTCCGATCATCGCGTCGGCCACAGCCACTTTCCTGTTCCGGCAGTTTTTTCTGACCATTCCCGATGAACTGGCCGAAGCCGCGCGCATCGATGGGGCGGGGCCGTTGCGCTTTTTCTGGGACGTGGTGCTCCCGCTGTCGCGCACCAGCATCGCGGCGCTGTTTGTGATCCAGTTCATCTATGGCTGGAACCAGTACCTTTGGCCGCTGCTGATCACCACGCAGAAGTCGATGACGCCGGTGGTCGTTGGTGTGACGCAGATGATCTCGCGCTCGGGCGATGCCGCGACCGACTGGAATCTGGTGATGGCCACGGTGATGCTGGCCATGATCCCGCCGGCTGTGGTGGTGGTGCTGATGCAGAAGTGGTTCGTCAAGGGACTGGTCGAAACCGAGAAGTGAGCGCGTGACCGGATCACGCAGGCTGTACAGGAACATCACAATGGCAAAACTGTCGCTTCGCAATGTTCAGAAGACCTATGCCGGCAACGTCAAGGTCGTGCACGGTATCGACATGGAGATCGCCGATGGCGAGTTCATCGTCATCGTGGGGCCGTCCGGTTGTGGCAAGTCGACGCTGCTGCGCATGGTGGCGGGGCTGGAGACGATCACAGGTGGCGATGTCCATATCGGCGACAGGATCGTCAACCAGCTGGAGCCTGCCGAGCGGGATATCGCCATGGTGTTCCAGAACTACGCGCTGTACCCGCATATGACCGTGTACGAGAACATGGCATACGGGCTGAAGATACGCCGCATGGCCAGGGCGGAGATCGAGCAGCGCGTCAGGCACGCTGCGGGCATTCTGGAACTGGCGCCGCTGCTGGACCGCAAGCCCCGCCAGCTTTCCGGCGGGCAGCGCCAGCGCGTGGCGATGGGGCGTGCCATCGTGCGCGAACCGTCGGTGTTCCTGTTCGACGAGCCGCTGTCGAACCTCGACGCCAAGCTGCGCGTGCAGATGCGGCTGGAGCTCAAGGAGCTGCATCGGCGCCTGGGAACCACCAGCCTGTACGTGACACATGACCAGGTCGAGGCCATGACGCTGGCGGACCGCATGATGGTGCTCAATGGCGGGCGGGTGGAGCAGATCGGCACGCCGCTGGAGGTCTATACCCGCCCGGCGAGTACGTTCGTCGCTGGCTTCATCGGTTCGCCGCCGATGAATCTCGTTCCCGTCGTGCGCAACGGCGACGCGGGCGGGGCGCAGATGCGGGTCGTCGGCAAGGAGGGAAATGCCAACGGCGCAACGCTGGGCCACCTGCCCATGGGGTTGCATCTTCCCGCGGAGGCGCTGCTGGGCCTGCGGCCAGAACATATCGAGCCATGCGCTTCCCATGACGCGATTGCCGAGGTCGATGTGCGCGTGGTCGAGGCGCTGGGCGCCGACTCCTTTGCTTATGGATCGCTGGGCGGCCAGCCCATCGTCGTGCGGCTGGACAGCCATGCGCGGGTGCAGGCGGGAGACAGGCTGCCGGTCACATCATCGGCCGATCACCTGCATTTTTTTGACGCCCAGTCGGGCAAGCGCATCGAGGCCTGAGCATGGGCACAAGCAATTCTCCGGTCGTCACGGCGGCCAACTGGCCATACCCGCGCTACATCGCCCATCGTGGCGCCGGCAAGCTGGCGCCGGAAAACACGCTGGCGGCATTTCGCCTCGGGGCGTCGTTCGGCTACCGGATGTTCGAGTTCGACGTGAAGCTCAGCGCGGACGGCAAGCCGATCCTGATGCACGACGCGACGCTGAACCGGACGACCTCCGGTTTCGGCCGCGTCGATGGACTGACCCTGGGCGAGCTGGCGCAGCTCGACGCCGGTGCCTGGCACAGCCCTGACTACGCCGGCGAGCCGGTCGCGACGCTGGCTGCCGTCGCCCGCTATACGCAAGCCAACGGGCTGCACAGCAATATCGAGATCAAGCCGGTGCCAGGACGTGAAGCGCAGACCGGCGCTGCGGTGGCGCTGGATGCCCAGGCTCTGTGGCGCGACGCCGCGGTGCCGCCGCTGATGTCGTCATTCTCGGAGGAGGCCCTGGCTGCCGCGCGCCAGGCCGTTCCGGAGCTGCCGCGTGCGCTGTTGGTTGACGAGTTGCCTCGTGACTGGCTCGAGCGTGCCCGCGCCCTCGGCTGCGTGGCGCTGGACGCCAATCACAAGGTACTCGACGCGCAGTTGATCGCAGCGGCGCATGCCGCCGGATTGAAAGTCGTGAGCTATACGGTCAATGATCCCGGGCGAGCCAAGGAACTGCTCGCGTGCGGGCTGGACGGGCTGATCACCGACGCGATCGATGTCATCGCACCGGTCTGATAATTATTGTGGAAACGTTGTTTTCAAACTGAATTGATGCGTTACGCAATTCCGCATCGCGAAAAGTCCACATTGCGCATAAGCAAACGTGCTATTCTTACCGCCGTGAAGACTTAGGTCCTTCCCCGCACAACTTGCCCTTTCGGGCCTTGTGACGGCACTTTCACTTCGGCGCCCTTGTGGTGCCGTTTGTCCAAGGGCCGTCCGTTGGGCTCCCAAGAGTTGTTTGCGATCCGCTAACCGGTCAAGCCGTGTCGCGGAAGGTTGAATAACCCGCTGAACTCCGGCATACCCGGAGAAAAGTGAGCGTCCCATGATGCAGCAGTATCAAAGCAATTCGTATCTCTTCGGCGGCAACGCCCCGTACGTTGAAGAGCTGTACGAAGCCTATCTCCAGAACCCGACTTCGGTTCCCGACAACTGGCGCGCGTATTTCGACGCGATGCAGAATGTCCCGGCCGTGGACGGTTCCAATTCGCGTGACGTCCCGCACGCTCCCATCGTCGCCTCGTTCGCCGAGCGCGCCAAAGCCGGCCCCATCAAGACCATCGTTGCCTCGGCCGATTCCGACATGGGCCGCAAGCGCGTCGCTGCCACCCAGCTGATCGCCGCCTACCGCAACATCGGTTCGCACTGGGCCGACCTGGACCCGCTCAAGCGCCAGGAGCGTCCGCCCCTCCCGGATCTGGACCCGGCTTTCTACGGCTTCTCCGAAGCTGACCTCGACATCGTCTTCAATGCCAGCAACACCTACTTTGGCAAGGAGTCGATGAGCCTGCGCGAGTTGCTGAACAACCTGCGCGAGACCTACTGCGGCACCATCGGCGCCGAATTCATGTACGTGAGCGACCAGGCGCAAAAGCGCTGGTGGCAGGAGCGCCTGGAATCCACGCGTTCCAAGCCGGTCTTCACGCTGGAAAAGAAGAAGCACATCCTCGACCGCCTGACCGCGGCCGAAGGCCTGGAGCGCTTTCTCCACACCAAGTACGTCGGCCAGAAGCGCTTCTCGCTGGAAGGTGGCGAGAGCTTCATCGCGGCGATGGACGAGCTGATCCAGGAGGCCGGCAGCAAGGGCGTGCAGGAAATCGTGATCGGCATGGCCCACCGCGGCCGCCTGAACGTGCTGGTCAATACGCTGGGCAAGATGCCGGCCGACCTGTTCGCCGAATTCGAAGGCAAGCACGTCGATGATCTGCCGGCCGGTGACGTCAAGTACCACAAGGGCTTCTCGAGCGATGTCTCGACCCAGGGCGGTCCGGTTCACCTGTCGCTCGCGTTCAACCCGTCGCACCTGGAAATCGTCAACCCGGTGGTCGAGGGTTCGGCCAAGGCGCGCCAGGAACGCCGCGGCGAAGTCGGCCACAAGGAAGTGCTGCCGGTGCAGGTGCACGGCGACGCGGCCTTTGCCGGCCAGGGCGTGGTCATGGAAACGCTGAACCTCGCGCAGACCCGCGGCTACGGCACGGGCGGCTCGATGCACATCGTCATCAACAACCAGATCGGCTTCACCACCTCCGATCCGCGCGATGCCCGTTCGACGCTGTATTGCACGGACGTGGTCAAGATGATCGAGGCCCCGGTGCTGCACGTGAACGGCGACGATCCCGAAGCCGTGGTGTACGCCATGCAGCTGGCCGTGGACTTCCGCATGGAGTTCAACAAGGATGTCGTGGTCGACATCATCTGCTTCCGCAAGCTGGGCCACAACGAGCAGGACACCCCGGCCGTCACGCAGCCGCTGATGTACAAGAAGATCAGCCAGCATCCGGGCACGCGCAAGCTGTATGCGGACAAGCTGGTGGCCCAGGGCCTGGTGCCGGCCGATTTCGGCGACGAGAAGGTCAAGGAATACCGCGCCGCGATGGACGCCGGCAAGCACACCGCCGACCCCGTCCTGTCGAACTTCAAGAACAAGTTCGCCGTCGACTGGATGCCGTTCCTGAACCGCAAGTGGACCGATGCCGCCGACACCGCCGTGCCGGTGACCGAGCTGAAGCGCCTGGCCGAACGCATCACCACCACGCCTGACACGCTGAAGCTGCACCCGCTGGTGGAGAAGGTCGTCAAGGACCGCGCCAACATGGGCCGCGGCGACCAGCCGCTGGACTGGGGCATGGGTGAACACCTGGCCTTCGCTTCGCTGGTGTCGTCGGGCTACCCGGTGCGTATCACCGGCCAGGATGCAGGCCGTGGCACGTTCACGCACCGTCACGCCGTGCTGCACGACCAGGCCCGTGAGCGCTGGGATGCCGGCTCGTATGTGCCGCTGCAGAACGTGTCGGAAAACCAGGCACCGTTCACGGTGATCGACTCGGTGCTGTCGGAAGAAGCCGTGCTCGGCTTCGAATACGGCTACTCGGCCGCCGAGCCGAACGCGATGGTGATCTGGGAAGCCCAGTTCGGCGACTTCGTCAACGGCGCCCAGGTGGTGATCGACCAGTTCATCTCGTCGGGCGAAGTGAAGTGGGGCCGCGCCTCGGGCCTGACCCTGATGCTGCCGCACGGCTACGAAGGCCAGGGACCGGAACACAGCTCGGCTCGTATCGAGCGTTTCCTGCAGCTCTGCGCGGACCACAACATGCAGGTCTGCCAGCCGACCACGCCGGCACAGATCTTCCACCTGCTGCGCCGCCAGATGATCCGCCTGTTCCGCAAGCCGCTGGTGATCATGACGCCGAAGTCGCTGCTGCGTAACAAGGAAGCCGTCTCGCCGCTGTCGGACCTGGCCAAGGGCCACTTCGAAACGGTCATCCCCGACCACGAAGAGCTGAACGCCAGCAAGGTCAAGCGCGTGATCATGTGCTCGGGCAAGGTCTACTACGACCTGGTCAACACGCGCAAGGAACGCGAGGCGAACGACGCTGCCGTGATCCGCCTGGAACAGCTGTATCCGTTCCCGCACAAGGCGCTTGCCGCAGAGCTCAAGAAGTATCCGAACGCCACCGAAATCGTGTGGTGCCAGGACGAGCCGCAGAACCAGGGTGCCTGGTTCTTCGTGCAGCACTACATCATGGAAAACATGACGGAAGGCCAGAAGCTCGGTTATGCCGGTCGTCCTGCTTCGGCTTCGCCGGCAGTGGGCTACTACGCAAAGCACAACGAGCAACAGAAGGCGCTGCTGGATGCAGCGTTCGCCAAGCTCAAGGGCTTTGTCCTGACCAAGTAATTGTGGCAGCACGGCGGCGCTCGCAGATGACCGCCGTGTTCTTTTCTGCCTGAAGAACAAAACGCATACACGAGGAATTCACAACCATGGCTATCGTTGACGTCAAGGTTCCGCAACTTTCTGAATCGGTCGCCGAAGCGACCATGCTGAACTGGAAGAAGAAGCCCGGCGAAGCTGTCGCCCAGGACGAAATCCTGATCGAGATCGAGACCGACAAGGTCGTGCTCGAAGTGCCGGCCCCGTCCGCCGGGGTGCTGACGCAGATCATCAAGAACGACGGCGACACCGTCGTGGCCGATGAACTCATCGCCCAGATCGACACCGAAGCCACCGCTGGCGCCGCTGCCCCGGCACCCGCCGCCGCCGCACCGGCCCCGGCCGCTGCTGCTCCGGCCCCCGCCGCTGCAGCGCCTGCCGCCGGCGCGGTGGCCATGCCTTCGGCTGCCAAGCTGATGGCCGAAGCCGGCTTGTCGGCTGGCCAGGTTGCCGGCACCGGCAAGGATGGCCGCATCACCAAGGGCGACGTGATTGGTGCCAAGGCTGCCCCGGCTCCCGTTGCCAAGGCTGCTCCGGCTCCCGCCGCTGCCAAGCCGGCGCTGCAGCAAGTTGCCGCCAACCTGGATCTGGCCGCGCTGAGCGATCGTCCGGAAGAGCGCGTGCCGATGAGCCGCCTGCGCGCCCGTATCGCCGAGCGCCTGGTGCAGTCGCAGTCGACCAACGCCATCCTCACCACCTTCAATGAAGTGAACATGAAGCCGGTGATGGATCTGCGCAACAAGTACAAGGACCGCTTCGAGAAGGAACACGGCGTGAAGCTCGGCTTCATGTCGTTCTTCGTGAAGGCTGCTGTCCACGCGCTGAAGAAGTACCCGGTCATCAATGCTTCGGTGGACGGCAACGACATCGTCTACCACGGCTACTTCGACATCGGTATCGCCGTGGGCTCGCCGCGTGGCCTGGTGGTGCCGATCCTGCGCAATGCCGACCAGATGAGCCTGGCCGACATCGAGAAGAAGATTGCCGAGTACGGTGCCAAGGCCCGCGACGGCAAGCTGTCGCTGGAAGAGCTGACCGGCGGTACGTTCTCGATCTCGAACGGCGGCACCTTCGGTTCGATGCTGTCGACCCCGATCATCAACCCGCCGCAATCGGCCATCCTGGGCGTTCACGCCACCAAGGATCGTGCCGTGGTGGAAGATGGCCAGATCGTCATCCGTCCGATGAACTACCTGGCCATGTCGTATGACCACCGCATCATCGACGGCCGCGAAGCCGTCCTGGGCCTGGTGGCGATGAAGGAAGCGCTGGAAGATCCGGCCCGCCTGCTGCTGGACCTGTAAGAACCGGTCCCCCCGCGCATGGCCAACCCTGGCCGCGCGGGGCGCGTTTCCAGTGTTGACGGTGCGCCGGTGCAAGCTGCTGCCGGCGCCCAGAAAGGAATCTCCATGAGCAAACAATTCGACGTGCTGGTGATCGGCGCCGGCCCCGGCGGCTATATCGCCGCCATCCGCGCTGGCCAGCTCGGCCTGAACGTGGCCTGCTGCGAAGGCAACGCCTACGACGATCCCAAGAACGAACCGCGCCTGGGCGGCACCTGCCTGAACGTGGGTTGCATTCCCTCGAAGGCGCTGCTGGCTTCCTCGGAAGAATTCGAGAATGTGCAGCATCACCTCGGCGACCACGGCATCACCGTGGGCGACGTCAAGGTCGACGTCGCCAAGATGCTCAAGCGCAAGGACGACATCGTCGGCAAGATGACCAAGGGCATCGAGTTCCTGTTCCGCAAGAACAAGGTCGCGCTGCTCAAGGGCTACGGCAAGTTCGTCGGCAAGACCGCCGAGGGCTTCCAGGTCGAGGTCGCCGGTGAAGTCGTGACCGCCAAGCAGGTCATCATCGCCACCGGTTCGAAGGCTCGCCACCTGCCGGGCATCACGGTCGACAACGACCTGGTCAGCGATAACGAAGGCGCGCTCAAGTTCCCGGCCGTGCCGAAGAAGCTGGGCGTGATCGGTGCCGGCGTGATCGGCCTCGAGCTGGGCTCGGTATGGCGCCGCCTCGGTGCCGACGTGACCGTGCTGGAAGCGCTGCCCGCGTTCCTGGGCGCCGCCGACGAAGGCGTGGCCAAGGAAGCCCAGAAGCAGCTGACCAAGCAGGGCCTGAAGTTCAGCCTCGGCGTGAAGGTTGACGAAGTGACGACCGGCAAGGCCGGCGTGACGGTCAAGTACACCGACAAGGACGGCGCAGCCCAGACCCTGGAAGTCGATCGCCTGATCGTCTCGGTTGGCCGTGTGCCGAACACCGACAACCTGGGCCTGGACGCGATCGGTCTGGCTGCAGACCAGCGCGGCTTCATCGAGGTGGACGAGCACTGCGCCACCAAGGTGCCGGGCCTGTGGGCCATCGGCGACGTGGTGCGCGGCCCGATGCTCGCGCACAAGGCCGAGGACGAAGGCGTGGCCGTGGCCGAGCGCATCGCCGGCCAGAAGCCGCACATCGACTACAACTGCATTCCGTGGGTGATCTACACCTTCCCGGAAATCGCATGGGTCGGCAAGACCGAAGCCCAGCTCAAGGCCGAAGGCCGCGAGTTCAAGGCTGGCCAGTTCCCGTTCATGGCCAATGGCCGTGCGCTGGGCATGGGCCATCCGGAAGGCTTCGTCAAGATGCTGGCCGACGCCAAGACCGACGAGATCCTGGGCGTGCATATCGTCGCCGCCAACGCGTCGGACCTGATCGCCGAAGCCGTCGTGGCGATGGAGTTCAAGGCCGCGAGCGAAGATATCGGCCGCGTCTGCCATCCGCACCCGTCGATGTCGGAAGTCATGCGCGAAGCCGCGCTGGCCGTCGACAAGCGTCAGCTCAATATGTAAGGCATCTGCCGGCATTTGCCTGACCACCGGCGCGCCGCAACAGCGGCGCGCCGTTTTCACTTGCAAACCATGCCGAATCGAAACGATTCCGGGCATGGCCGGGGAAGGTGCGGCCGCACTTTCCGCGCGCAGTCCAGAACGAAACAGCCAGCATGAACGTCAGCGAGTATTACGAGAAGGAACTGAAGGAGCGCGGCTACCATTCCGACGAGGCGCAACTGCGCGCCGTGGCTCGCCTGCAGCAATGCTATGACGAGTGGGTGGCCTACAAGAGCCGTCGCAGCAATGCCATCCGCAAGCTGCTGGTGCACCCGGAAGTGCCCAAGGGCGTGTACATGTGGGGCGGGGTGGGGCGCGGGAAGTCCTTCCTGATGGACAGCTTCTATACGTGCGTGCCGGTAGTGCGCAAGACACGGCTGCACTTCCACGAGTTCATGCGCGAAGTGCATCGCCAACTGGAAGAGTTGCGCGGACGTCCCGATCCTCTGGACGAACTTGCCAAGCGGATTGCACGCCGTTATCGCCTGATCTGCTTCGACGAATTTCACGTCAGCGACGTCGCCGATGCCATGATGCTGCACCGGCTGCTGCAACAGCTGTTCGAGAACGGCGTGCAGTTCGTCATGACGTCGAACTACCGGCCCGACCTGCTTTACCCGGACGGGTTGCACCGCGACCGCGTGCTGCCTGCCATCGCGTTGCTCCAGCAAAAGCTGGACGTGCTCAACGTCGATGCCGGGATTGACTATCGCAAGCGCGCGCTGGAGCAGGTGGAGGCGTATCACACGCCGCTCGATGCCAGGGCCAATTCGGCGCTGCGCGATGCCTTTACCAGCATTGCGGGCGTGGCGGACGAATCGCCGCTGCTGCACATCGAGCACCGCGAGCTGCGCGCCTTGCGCAAGGCCAATGGCGTGGTCTGGTTTGATTTTGCGACGCTGTGCGGCGGCCCGCGCTCGCAGAATGACTACCTGGAACTGGCCTCGCAGTTCCATACGGTTATTTTGTCCGATGTTCCACGCATGACGCCGAGAATGTCATCCGAAGCCCGCCGGTTCACGTGGCTGATCGATGTGTTCTACGACCATAAGGTCAAGCTGTTGATGTCGGCCGAAGTGCCCGCCGATGAGCTTTACGTCGAGGGTCAGATGGCAAGCGAATTCCATCGAACGGTGTCGCGCATTATCGAGATGCAATCCCGGGAGTACCTGGAATCCGAGCGGCGGACCATGGACACCTCGCTCACCTGAGTCCAGCGTGCCGGGATTGGGCTGTCAACCCGGCCGCTATTGACTTATATCAAGGTCGATGTGGAGATCGGCATATACCCTCCAACGGGTAAAAAAAGATCTCCATGCCCGCCCCGCACGCCAGTTTCCTTGCCGACGCTCCGCCGTCTGCATTCCCGCTGATTCCCCCCGGCCGCTCCGCGCCTGAGATGGCGCAGCATGCCGCGCATTCGGCATGTTTCCATTGCGGCCAGCCCGTGCCTGCCGGCCAGGAACTGGCCGAGGAGATGGATGGCCAACAGCGCGTCTTCTGCTGCGGCGGTTGCCAGACGCTGGCCCGCACGTTGCACTCCGCTGGCTTTGCCCACCTCTACGGTGACGAAGCGCGTTTTGCCCGGCCTATCGATGACGCAGCAAGGCGGGAATCGGAGCCGGTATGGGCTGCCTACGATACCCCGGAGCTGCGCAGCCAGTTCGTGCGGCCGCTCGAAGGCGGTCGCGCCGAGATCACGCTGGCGCCCGAGAACATCCGCTGCGCGGCGTGTGCGTGGCTGATCGAGCAGCACCTGGGGCGCCTGCCGGGCGTGGAATCCACGATCGCCAATGTGGCGACGCGGCGCGTGGTGGTGCGCTGGCGCGAGGCCGACCAGACGGTTTCCGGCCTGCTCGCCGCGCTGGCCAATATTGGTTACGTTGCGTGGCCGTTTGAAGTCTCCCGCAGCGACCAGGCCGACCGCCGTGCCCGCCGCAGCCTGCTGATGCGCATGGCCGTGGCCATGCTCGGCATGATGCAGGTGATGATGTACGCGTGGCCCATCTACACCCACGAGGCCACCATCGACCCCGGCCAGCTGCAGTTGATGCGCTGGGCCAGCCTGGCCCTCACGCTGCCGGTTGTTTTCTATTCCGCTTCGCCGATTTTTTCCGGTGCCTGGCGCAGCCTGCGCCATTGGCACATGGGCATGGATGTGCCGGTAGCGCTCGGCGTTGCGGCAGGATTTGTTGCCAGCACGGTAGCAACCGTCCGCGGAGTCGGGGAGGTCTACTTCGATTCGGTGACGATGTTCGTGGCCTTCCTGCTGGCGGCCCGCTATCTCGAACTGCGTGTGCGGCAGGCTTCGCGCAGCGGTGCGGAGATGCTGGCGCGGCAATTGCCGGCTACCTGTGAACGGCTTGGCACGGGCGATCTGGCCGCGGAGCGCGTGCCGGTGGCGCGCCTGAGGCAGGGCGACCGTATCCGTGTCAGGGCCGGCGAAATTATCCCGGCGGACGGCACCATCGTCGCGGGCGCCAGTGAACTTGACGAATCGATGCTGACCGGTGAAAGCCGTCCGGTACACCGCAGCGTGGGCGAGGTGGCGCTGGCCGGCTGCTACAACACCGCCAGCCCGCTCGAGATCGCCGTGGATCGCGTTGGTGCGGGCACGCGCCTGGCTGAAATCGTCGCCGTGCTGGACCGTGCACTGGCGGAAAAGCCGCGCTTGGCGGCACTGGCTGACCGGGTTGCCGGATGGTTCGTTGCCACGCTGCTGGCGCTTGCCGCGTTGACCGGCACGGTGTGGGCGCTCTGGATCGATCCTTCCCGGGCCTTGCTGGTGACTGTTGCGGTGCTTGTTGTCAGCTGCCCGTGCGCGCTTTCCCTTGCGACGCCGGCGGCGCTGGCCGCCGCAGGCGCGGCGCTGTCGCGGCGCGGGCTGCTGTTGACGCGTTCGCATGCACTCGAGACGCTGGCGCGCGTGACAGACGTCGTGCTGGACAAGACAGGCACACTGACTGAAGGCTGCTTTGTCCTGACGGGACAGCAGACGCTCGGCGCCATGCCAGCCGCCCAATGCCTTGCACTGGCGGCGGCGCTGGAAGCGGGTAGCGAGCATCCGATCGGCAGGGCGCTGGTCGGCGCGGCCGGCAAGGCTGATATCGGTGGGGGCGCCCTCCCAGCCACCGCCGTGCTCAATGTGCCCGGTCAGGGCGTACAGGCCGACATTGACGGCAAACGATTCCGGCTGGGGCGAGCCGCCTTCGTGGCCGGGATCGCCGGGCCATGCGTCAAGGCATCGGCACGGGACGCGGACCTCTCTCGAAATCCTGGCGCCACGCAAGTTTGGCTGGGCACGGAAGACGGCGTGCTGGCTGTATTCGAGCTGTCCGACCAGGCCCGTGAATCGACGCCGCAACTTCTTGAGGCGCTGCGCCGGCAGGGGGCGCGTTGCCACCTGGTCAGCGGCGACAGCATCGAGACCGTGCAGTGGTGGGCGTCGCACTTCGGCATGGTGCGGGCCCGCGGCGCCGTTTCCCCCGAAGGCAAGCGTGAATATGTCGCACAACTCCAGCGTGAAGGTGCCGTGGTGCTGGCCGTAGGGGATGGCATCAATGACGCGCCGGTGCTGGCGCAGGCGCAGGTATCGGTTGCCATCGGCAGCGGCGCTCCGCTTGCGCAAGCAGGGGCCGACGCTGTCCTGACGCACGGAAACGTCACGGAAATCGCTCGGGCAATCGCGCTGGCGCGGCAGACGCGCCGCGTGGTGCGGCAGAACCTTGGCTGGGCCTTCTTCTACAACGTGGTGGCCATCCCGTTGGCGGCGACGGGTTTTGTTACGGCATGGATGGCCGGCATCGGCATGTCGGTGTCCTCGCTGCTCGTGGTGGCGAACGCCTGGCGCCTGCTGCGTGCGGGCGGAAACGGAGTCTAGGAATGGAAACGCTGTACCTGCTGGTGCCCATGAGCCTTGTTCTTGTCGTTGTCATCGCCGGTGCGCTCTGGTGGGCCCTGCATGCCGGCCAGTACGACGATCTTGACCGGCCCGGGGAGGCCATTTTGCTGGATAACGACAAGCCCTGAAGGGGTGCCGTCGACTTGCAATGCAGAGATAGGTTCATGGGCTGCCTGTGCAACTTGATAAAGATCAACGCGGCAAACGCGCTGGTTCCATAAAGTCACAACGTCAATCAGGTTTTATTTTTCTTATGTGGGGGTCTGAATGGATGTCTCAGCCGCGTCTTCACGCGTCGACACCTTCAATTACGGCGTCGTAAGGCAGTTCGCTGTCATGACGGTAGTCTGGGGGATCGTCGGCATGGCCGTCGGCGTGCTGCTCGCAGCACAGCTGATCTGGCCGGATCTCAACTTCAACACGCCATGGCTGTCGTTCGGCCGACTGCGACCGCTGCATACCAATGCGGTGATCTTCGCCTTTGGCGGCAGCGCGCTGTTTGCGACGTCGTACTACGTCGTGCAGCGTACTTGCCAGGCGCGCCTGTTCTGCGGTCCGCTTGCTGCCTTTACGTTCTGGGGCTGGCAACTGGTGATCGTCGCGGCGGCTATCACGCTGCCGCTGGGTATCACCAGCTCGAAGGAATACGCCGAACTGGAATGGCCGATCGACTTGCTGATCACGGCCGTCTGGGTGGCCTACGCCGTGGTCTTCTTCGGCACCATCGTCAAGCGCAAGACCCGGCATATCTACGTTGCCAACTGGTTCTTCGGCGCGTACATCCTGACCATTGCCATCCTGCACATCGTCAACAACATCGAAATGCCGGTGTCGATGTGGAAGTCCTATTCCGCTTATGCCGGCGTGCAGGACGCGATGATCCAGTGGTGGTACGGCCATAACGCCGTGGGCTTCTTCCTGACCACCAGCTTCCTTGGCATGATGTACTACTTCATCCCGAAGCAGGCGGAACGGCCCATCTATTCGTATCGCCTGTCGATCGTCCACTTCTGGGCGCTGAACTTCACGTACATGTGGGCCGGCCCCCACCACCTGCAGTACACCGCGCTGCCTGACTGGGCACAGTCGCTGGGCATGGTGTTCTCGCTGATTCTGCTGGCTCCGTCCTGGGGCGGCATGATCAACGGCATCATGACGCTGTCGGGCGCCTGGCACAAGCTGCGCACCGACCCGATCCTGAAATTCCTGGTGGTGGCGCTGTCGTTCTATGGCATGGCCACGTTCGAAGGCTCGATGATGTCGATCAAGACCGTCAACGCGCTCTCGCACTACACGGACTGGACGATTGGTCACGTGCACTCGGGCGCGCTGGGCTGGGTGGCGATGATTTCGATCGGCTCGCTCTACTACCTGATTCCGCGCCTGTTCGGCGAGAAACAGATGTACAGCGTGCGGCTGATCGAGTGGCATTTCTGGATCGCCACCATCGGCGTGGTGCTCTATATCGCTTCGATGTGGATCGCCGGTGTGATGGAAGGGTTGATGTGGCGCGCCACGCAGCCGGACGGCACGCTGACCTACGCGTTCGTTGAAGCGGTCAAGGCCAAGTACCCGTTCTACCTGATCCGTCTGCTGGGCGGCATCTGCTTCCTGTCCGGCATGCTGCTGATGGCCTATAACGTCGCGAAAACCATCATCGGCAAGCGTGCAGTGGATGCGCCGATCCCGGCCAGCATTCCTGCCTCTGCCCATTGATCCATCAGGATAGAAACGATGTCCGAAAAACAAAGCTTCTTTTCCCACGAAACGCTGGAGAAGAACATCGGCTGGCTGATCATCTGCACGATCCTGGTGGTCAGCATTGCCGGCCTGGTGCAGATCGTGCCGCTGTTCTTCCAGCATTCCACCACCAAGCCCGATGTCGGGATCAAGCCGTATTCGCCGCTTCGGCTGATGGGCCGCGATATCTACATCCGCGAGGGTTGTGTCGGCTGCCATTCGCAGCAGGTCCGTACGCTGCAGGCCGAGACCGAGCGCTATGGCCATTTCTCGACGGCGGGTGAATCGGTCTACGACCATCCGTTCCTGTGGGGCTCCAAGCGCACCGGGCCCGACCTGGCGCGCGTCGGTGGCCGCTACTCCGATGACTGGCAACGCATTCACCTGCGCAATCCGCGCGATGTCGTGCCGGAATCGGTGATGCCGTCCTATCCGTGGCTCGAAAAGGCTCAACTGCCGACCGATGATATCCAGGCCCGCATGCGCGCACTGGTGCGACTGGGTGTGCCGTACACCGAGGCGGAAATCGCCAAGGCGCCTGAAGAGCTCAAGGACAAGAGCGAAGAAGATGCGCTGGTCGCCTACCTGCAAGGATTGGGCACCAACCGTCGCAATGTGCGTGTGGACGCGGCCGCAGCCGCGCCCGCGAAGGAGTAAGTCATGGCGATGCTGACTGCTTTTGCCACGGTCGTGTCGATGGTCGTGTTCCTGGGCATCTGCTGGTGGGCCTGGTCGAATGGCCGGCAAGCCGCCAACCAGGAGTCCGCCATGCTGCCGTTCGCACTGCCTGACGAGACCCACACAACATCGAGCCGGAATACCTAGTCATGAGCGATTTCTTTTCCGATTTCTGGAGCTACTACATCGCTGCCATCGCGCTCGTCGGCATCGTCTGGTGCGTGTGGCTGCTTTTTTCCCAACGCAAGGTCACCAAGGTTGCCAACGCCGGTGATGACACCGGCCATGTCTGGGACGGCGATCTGCGCGAGCTGAACAACCCGTTGCCACGCTGGTGGATGTGGATGTTCCTGCTGGCCTGTATCTTCGGCCTGGTCTACCTGGTCCTCTATCCTGGACTCGGCTCGTATGCGGGCGTGTTGAAAACTTCGACGCAAGTCGAACTGGCCGCGCATCAGCAGGCACAGGAAAAGCTGCAGCACGATGTCTACGCCAAATACCTGAATATGGACGTCAAGCAGGTGGCAGCAGACCCCCAGGCCCGCGAGATTGGCCAGCGCCTGTTCCTGAACTACTGCGCGCAATGCCATGGCTCGGACGCACGCGGCAGCCGGGGCTTTCCGAACCTGACGGACCACGACTGGCTCTATGGCGGTGAACCCGAGACGATCCAGCAGACCATCACGAAGGGCCGCAATGGCATGATGCCGCCGTTTGCCTCGACCATCGATGGCAAGCTCGCAGCGGATGTGGCGCAATATGTGCGATCGTTGTCGGGCCTGTCGTTCGACCCGATCCGGGCATCGCGCGGCGAGAGCACGTTCAAGTCCACCTGTGCGGCGTGCCATGGTGCGACCGGCAAGGGCAATCAGGCCCTCGGCGCGCCGAACCTGTCCGATAACGTGTGGCTGTATGGCAGTTCGGAGGGCAGTATTGTCGAGGCCATCCTGAAGGGCCACAACAACCACATGCCGGCGCACGAAGAGATCCTGACGCCGGAGCGTATCCGTATGCTGACGGCCTATGTCTGGGGCCTTTCCAATACCGGAGGCTCAGGACAATGATCACCGACTCAGGCACGGGGTGCGCCATGGCGTCTGAAGGAGCGCGCGCATGAACGCCCCCGGGACAGAACCTCTGGCCCGCACGGCCGGCCCGCAAGGGCCGGCGTCGTCGCCTGTCGAATCCTCCGACGAAACGCTCTACGAGGTTCGACGCAAGATATACCCCCGCTCGGTGACGGGCGCGTTCTCCAACTGGCGGGTCTGGATGGTACTCCTGACCCAGCTCATCTACTACGGCACGCCCTGGCTGCAATGGAATGGCAGACAGGCCGTGCTGTTCGACCTTGGCGCCCGCAAGTTCTATATCTTCGGACTGGTGCTTTGGCCGCAGGATGTCATCTATCTTGCCGTCCTGCTGGTGATCTCCGCGCTGGCGCTGTTCTTGTTCACGGCCATTGCGGGGCGGCTCTTCTGTGGCTATGCGTGTCCACAGACGGTCTACACCGAAATATTCATGTGGATCGAGCGGCATGTCGAAGGCGACCGTTTCGCGCGGATCCGTCTGGATGGCGATCCGTGGAGCTTGCGCAAATTTCGCCTGAAGGCGACCAAGCACTCGCTGTGGATACTGGTCGCGCTGTGGACGGGCTTCACGTTCATTGGTTACTTCGCGCCGATACGCGAGCTTGGCGGTCAGGTCCTGAGCTTCTCGCTGGGGCCGTGGCAGGCGTTCTGGATGCTCTTTTACGCCTTCGCGACGTGGGGCAATGCGGGCTTCATGCGCGAGCAGGTGTGCAAGTACATGTGCCCGTATGCGCGATTCCAGAGTGTGATGGTCGATCGGGACACCTATGTGGTGACCTACGACGTCGGGCGCGGCGAGCCGCGCGGGAGCCGGTCGCGCAAGGTGGATCATCATCAGGCCGGGCTTGGTGACTGCGTCAACTGCAGCATTTGCGTGCAGGTGTGTCCGACAGGCATTGATATCCGTGACGGGCTGCAGTACGAGTGCATTGGTTGCGGCGCCTGCATCGATGCCTGCAATCAGGTCATGGACAAGATGGACTACCCGCGCGGGCTGATCCGGTACACGTCCGAGAACGCCATGCGCAAGGCACTGTCAGCCGCGGTGGCCCGCAAGCGGCTGGTGCGGCCGCGGACCATCATCTACTCGGTCATCTGGCTGGTGATGGTGGCGGGTTTCGTGGCGTCGCTAGCGCTGCGCACGCCGTTGAAGGTCGACATCATCCGCGATCGCGGGGCGTTGGGGCGTGAGGTGGATGGACGCTGGATCGAGAACGTCTATCGACTGCAGTTGATCAACACCACCGAGGCACCCATGCGCATCAGCGTGCGGGCCGAAAGTGACGATCTGAAGAACCTGACGGTCGAGTACGATCCCGACGCGAAGGCCCTGGCGCCGACGTCGAACAAGCTGGTGCCGATCCGGATTCGCGTGCCGATCGACGATGCCGCGCAAGGTACGCACAAGATCAGCGTGACGGTGACAAGCGAAGGTTCGGGGCAGGGTAGTGCGCAAATCAGGCAATCTACCAGTTTCATCGTGCCGCGCAATTTGTGATGCTAAGGGCGGTGCAGCGCATTGGCGCTGTGCCGGTCCAACCGCGAGCGCCTCGGTGAGGCGCCGACGAAGGGGGCAAGACGATGCAAGAAAGCAATCCGTGGTGGAAGGAGCCGTGGCCGTGGCTGCTGATGAGCGGCCCGTTGCTGGCCATAGTGGCTTGCGGCGTGACCATCTGGCTGGCTTCCACCCATCCTGACCGGCCGGTGGTCGAAGGCGTGTCCCGGCATGGCCTGGTCGTCGAGAAGGCGGAAGGGATCCCTGGCAATGCCAAGGCACCGCAAGCGAGGCGGCCATGAGGCTGCGCTGGCTGATGTGGGTACTGTGGCCGGCGTTCCTGATGGCCGGGGTGGCCACGGCAACGGTGTTTTCTGTGGTGGATCCCGGAGATCTGAATTTCTTCGGCCAGCCGATCGAGGCGTCGCGAGAGGCTATCTATACGATCGGGTTCTTGCTGGCCTGGGTATTCTGCGCGTTGTCCAGCGGACTGACGCTCTACACCATGCCGACGAAGCTCAGCGAAACGGACGAACTGGAGTGATTGGGCTGAAGCGGACCGCCTTGCCAGACAAGGCGGTCAGACCGCCTCAGCAGGAGCGGCTGTAGACTTGCTTGATGCCTTCCATGTCGACGAGCTTGACGTGGCGTTGACGGATCTGGATCAGGCCGGCCTCGGCGAATCGCGAGAACAGTCGGCTGACCGTTTCGAGTTTCAATCCGAGATAGCTGCCGATTTCTTCCCGGCTCATGCGCATGACGAACTCGGTCGACGAATACCCGCGTGCGGACAGGCGCTCTGACAGGTTGATCAGGAACGCGGCAAGGCGCTCTTCGGCACGCATGGACCCCAGCGTGACGAGCATGAGTTGATCATGCGATATTTCCTTACCCATCAGTCGCAGGAACTGCTGCTGCAGCGATGGCAGATCCATGGACAGCGCCTGAAGATCGGCCATGCGTACGACGCATACTTCCGTGTCTTCAAGCGCGGTGGCATCCGAGGCGTGCTGCATTTCACCCAGGCCGTCGAGGCCGACCACTTCGCCAGGCAAATGGAAGCCGGTGATTTGCGAGCGGCCGTCTTCCGTGGTGACATGCGTCTTCAGGGTGCCGAAGCGAATGGCATAAACCGCAGTCAGCGGATCGCCCATGCGGTACAGGGTTTCGCCCTTGTGGACACGGACGCGCTCTTGCACCAGGGTATCCATCTTTTGCAGATCCTGCTGGCTCATGCCCACCGGCAGGCACAGTTGCCCCATGCCGCAAGTGGAGCAACGGGGCGACATCTCGGTGACGGGGATGGATGTTAGCAATTGGAACCTGCAAGGAATGAGCGGCGAGGGCGCAATGCATGCATTTTAACGCGCGATGTGATGCGGTAGGGAGTTGCAATTGACTTTTGGTGTGCTTCTCAGTGTTTTCATGCTTGCCTTGCTGGGGGGCTTTCATTGCGCTGCCATGTGCGGTGGCGTTGCCCTCGCAGTCGAGCAGCGCGCCGCGGGCGTGCCGATTGCCGTGGTGCGGCGTCCCCAAGACTGGCTCCTGGAGTTGCTGGTGATGCATGTCGGCCGGATTTCCACCTACATGCTGCTCGGTGCGATGCTGGGGGCGGTGGGGGCGACGGCCTGGCGTCAGGATTACCTGCCCGTTCAACGGTGGCTATTCGGCGCCGGGAGCGCCATGCTGCTGGTATCTGGCTGGCGCCTGATACGCGGCGAAGCGTTTTCCATCGTGTGGCTGGAAAGGTTTGGCGCGCGCGCGGGGGCCGCCATTGCCGGAAGCTTCGGCCGGCTTCGCCGCAAAACTCCGGCGACGGCGGCGCGAAGCGGTGGTCTGGTGCGCCGCTATGGCATGGGCATGGCGTGGGGGCTCGTGCCCTGTGGCATGGTCTACGGTGCGCTTGCCCTCGCGTTACTGGCCGGCAATGCGCCCTCGGGAGCACTGGTAATGGGCGCGTTCGGGCTTGGCACGTTACCGAATTTGCTGGCGCTATCCAGCTTTTCGGGGCTGCTGCGCGCTTGGGCGCGCCGCCGTTGGGTCAGGATGGGGGCTGGATTGGCGGTCATGG
Source organism: Cupriavidus sp. C2SS-8b (assembly GCF_057073745.1). Lineage (NCBI taxonomy): Bacteria > Pseudomonadati > Pseudomonadota > Betaproteobacteria > Burkholderiales > Burkholderiaceae > Cupriavidus > Cupriavidus sp. C2SS-8b. Next base: position 2,136,530 of record NZ_CP172716.1, on the reverse strand, counting down.
TCTTCGGCGGCCTGGGAATCGGTCGAGCGGTGTTATTGCCACATTCGCTGGCCGAGCATGGTTTCTGCCTGGTGTTTTGAAGCCACCGTGAGGGCGCGGGAGTGCGCGGTGGTTGCAGGCGGATGCGGGAATGCCATACAATCGCCTGCATTGCGGTATCGCGCGGCGTGTTTCCGAGCGGCGCCTGGCAGCCCTTCCAAAAAAGGGGCGCGTCCGGGGTTTCGGGCAATGAGCCGACATTTCGGCGCCGAACCCTTCCGCAGTCCATCCGGTTCATAATATCTGTTCAAAAGTCCGGCTGGCTCTGCGACCGAGGTGCGGTCATTGCTGGCCCTGATCCCGATATTCGTTTTTCTTGCGGCCCAGGCGGACGTTCGCCGGAAGCCATGTCCGCCCATGTGGGCGCGTGCAAGAGGTTCGTGCACTGGTACTTGCCGGTGACCGGGCAATCTCCTGCTGGAACACACCCGGCAAATCGAAGCAAAAGAAGGTGCACGGTCTCGAAGCGAAACGCTTTCGGGTTTGCTGCGCGATGAGATGGCGGTGGCAATCGCACCGTTGAATCCACAATGTCCAGGGCTCCGGATTCGTCCCTGAGCAGGTGCAAAGACAGGCTGCACACCCAACATGAATACCCAAGAGGCGAAGATCGTCCTCGAGACTGCGCTGATCTGTGCGCAGGAGCCCTTGCGCGTGAGCGACCTGCGTCGTCTGTTTGCAGACGATGTCGGCGCGGACACTGTCCGGGTCCTGCTTGATGAGTTGCGCCAGGACTGGCGCCAGCGCGGGGTCGAGTTGGTGGCACTGGCCAGCGGCTGGCGTTTCCAGAGCCGGCCTGAGATGCGGGAATACCTCGATCGGCTCAATCCCGAGAAGCCTCCCAAGTATTCGCGGGCCGTCATGGAAACGTTGGCGATCATTGCTTATCGTCAGCCGGTAACGCGTGGCGACATCGAGGAAATCCGTGGTGTGACGGTTAGCACGGAGGTGGTCAAGAAACTGGAAGACCGCGGCTGGATCGAGGTCATCGGCCACCGCGATGTACCAGGACGACCGGCGCTCTATGCGACCACCAAGGCTTTCCTGGACGATCTGGGTTTGCGTACGCTGGATGAGCTGCCTCCGCTCGAAGACGCCCAGGCGCAATCGCAGGCGGCACTGCTGGACCAGCAGGCAATCGATTTTGAAGAGATGGCAACGGCGCTGCCGGTGGCCGGCGACGAAGAGGCCTTCCCTGAGCCGGAGCCGGTTACGCCGGCTGGTGAGTCGATCGATGCCGCCAAGCTTGCCGGCGCGGCTCCGGCTGCTGGCGGCGAACCCGCTGACGAGGCCGGGGCCGTCGAGCAGGCCAGCGCCGACGCCATGCACGTGGCAGATCTCGCGTCGGCTGTGACCGAGGCAAATGGCTTCCATGCCGAAAGCACGCCGGACAACCAGGAAGGCGGCAATTCATCCAGCGGCAATTCATCCGGCGACGATACTGCGCCGCCGCACGCGAGCGAGCACGATGATGAGCGCGTGCCCAACTGAACCATATGCAACATCCGATAGTGAATACTTTGTCTGATTCCGTTGAACAAGACACCCGGTCAGCCGGGACACCGGCTGCCGACGGCGCAGCAGAATCCGGGTCAGGCACCGATACGGCGCCGCGCCGGAAAGGGCTGAGACGCGGCTTGCGCAACCTGGTGGCTTCGCGCCGGCAGGGCGGGCAGGACCGAGACGGCAATCGCGCCGAAGGAGCCGAGTCTGGCGCCCAGGCTGATGCGGGCGAGAGCAGGCCTGCCGGCGAACCCGGCGGTCGTGCGGCCCAGCGTGGCCGCGGCAAGCGCAAACCGAACCGGGCGGAAAATGCGCCGGCCCGGGAAGGCGGCCAAGCTGGACAGGAACGCGGCGACAAGGGCGAGCAGGCAGGCCGCAAGCGCAAGCCGCAGGGCCAGCGCACTGCCAGGGCCACGCCGGAAGGCGACGCCCAGTCGACGGGTCGGCAGCAGGGTCCGCGCAAGGGTGGGCAGCCGCAACGGAAGGGGCCGGCTGGTCCCGAGAAGGCGGCCGCGAGCAGCGAGGACTTGTTCCGCTTCGTTATCTCGGATCAGTACGACCAGGAAGATACGGTTATCCCCCGCACCAAGGCCAAGCCGGTGCGCGAACTGTCCGCGGACGACGATGCGCCGAAGCTGCATAAGGTCCTGGCTGAAGGCGGCCTGGGCTCGCGCCGCGAAATGGAAGAACTGATCTTGCAGGGCCGCGTTTCCGTTAACGGATTGCCCGCGCATATCGGCCAGCGGATCCTGCCGGCCGATCAGGTCCGGGTGAATGGCAAGCTGATCCATCGCAAGATTTCTTCCAAGCCTCCGCGCGTTCTGCTTTACCACAAGCCGGCCGGCGAGATCGTGAGCCAGTCGGATCCCGAGGGCCGTCCGACCGTGTTCGACAGCCTGCCGCGCATGAAGACCGGCAAGTGGGTCGCGGTGGGCCGCCTGGATTTCAATACCGAAGGCCTGCTGATCTTTACGACTTCGGGCGACATTGCCAATCGCTTCATGCATCCCCGCTATGGCGTGGAGCGCGAATACGCGGTGCGTACGCTGGGTGAGTTGGCGGAAGCCGATCGCCAGCGCCTGCTCCATGGCATCAAACTCGATGACGGCGAGGCCAATTTCCTGCGCATTGCCGATGGTGGCGGCGAAGGTGTGAACCAGTGGTATCACGTGGCGCTGACCGAGGGACGTAATCGTGAGGTGCGCCGCATGTTCGAAGCGGTGGGCCTGACGGTGTCGCGCCTGATTCGCACGCGTTACGGGCAGTTCCTGCTTCCGCGCGGCCTGAAGCGTGGCCGTTGGCAGGAGCTGGAGGCGACGGAAGTCAGGACGATGATGGATGCCATCGGCCTGAAGGTGCCGGGCAGGGGTGAGCAGCAGGGTGGCAAGGGCATGACCAAGGTCGGTGGGCGCAAGCAGCGCACCGAGGCGGCAATTGCCGGCATGCCCATGCATACTGGTATGGATGGCCTGCCGCGCGTCGATAAGGGCGGCGCGGGCCGCGGCCAGCCCGATCCGATGCGGACGTCGATGGGCTACATCAGCCACGGCCCCACCGTGCTGACGTCCCACGCCGCTAATCTGGGCGGCGGGCGCGGACAGGGTGGCGGACGCTCGGGCGGCGGCGGTCGTGGCGGTGCGGGTGGCGCGGGCCTCGGTGGCCAGGGCCGACCTCAGCGCCGCGGTGGCGATGTCAATGGCAATGTGATGCCGAAGGCTGCAAAGGGCGGTGGCGGTAATCGCTCGGGACGCAGCAAGGGTGGCGCCGCCGGTGGTGGTGGCGGCACCCGGGGCGGTAATCGCGGCGGTAACCGCTAAGCGGTAGCCCTGGCGGCGATTCGCTGCCGGGGCTCGATCAGGCGCCGATACATGCCCTTTTGCCTTTTGGACATAATCTGCGTATAATTAAAGTCTATTCAAAAAGTCATCCTCCCAGAGGATGGGCGAATGATGGGCATTGCGCCCATTTTTTTTTGGTTCGCCCGTTTGACGCATGTGCGCCGGAGGCTGACTGGCAGGTGGCTGTGCCCATGTCGTCCCAGGCGGGGCAGGCAAGCCAGCCTGTCCTGGTGTTGATGGCCATTACTTGGGAATACAGTGCATCTGGCAGATTTGATCGAAACCACCCTTAACGGCATGGGATACGAGCTGGTTGAGCTCGAACGTGCTCCGGCCGGACTGTTGCGTGTCTATATCGATCAGCCTGAAACCGGCATCGTCATCGAGGATTGCGAGAAGGTGAGCCGGCAGTTGACGCACGTGTTGACCGTCGAGAATGTCGATTACGAACGGCTTGAAGTCTCCTCGCCGGGGTTGGACCGGCCGCTGAAGAAGCTAGCCGACTATGCCCGCTTCGCCGGGGCGGAAGCGCGCGTGACGCTGCGCCTGCCCGTCAATGGGCAAAAGAACTTCACAGGCATTCTGCAAGAGCCGACGGGTGAGGCTGGCGCCGAGAAGGTTGGCCTGGAGTTCGAGGGCAAGGACGGTCCGGCGCTGCTGGAGTTCACGGTATCTGATGTCGACAAGGCACGCCTGGTGCCGGTAATCGACTTCAAAGGAAATCAAAGAAAAGGGAACAAGCAATGAGCCGCGAAGTTCTGTTGCTCGTCGATGCGCTTGCGCGTGAAAAGAACGTCGACAAGGATGTGGTATTTGGCGCGCTGGAGGCTGCACTGGCCTCCGCGACCAAGAAGCGTTTCGAGGAAGACGTGGATATCCGTGTCGCGATCGACCGCGAATCGGGCGAGCATGAGACGTTCCGCCGCTGGCTTGTCGTCCCTGACGATCAGGGCCTGCAGGAGCCGGACAAGGAAATCCTGCTGTTCGAGGCACGCGACGACAACCCGAGCATCGAGCTGAACGACTATGTCGAGCAGCAGATCGAGTCCGTCGAATTCGGCCGTATCGGCGCCCAGGCGGCGAAGCAGGTGATCCTGCAGCGCATCCGCGACGCCGAACGCGAGCAGATCCTGAATGACTACCTTGATCGCGGCGAGAAGATCATGACCGGTACGGTCAAGCGCGCCGACAAGAAGGGCCTGATCGTCGAATCCGGTCGCGTGGAAGCGCTGCTGGCACGTGACCAGATCATCCCGAAGGAAAACCTGCGCACCGGCGACCGTGTCCGTGCGTATATCCTGAACGTGGATCGTGCGGCCCGCGGCCCGCAGATCGAACTGTCGCGCACCGCGCCCGAGTTCCTGATCAAGCTCTTCGAGAACGAAGTGCCCGAGATGGAAGAAGGACTGCTGGAAATCAAGGCGGCAGCCCGCGACCCGGGCGTGCGCGCCAAGATCGCCGTGGTGGCGCATGACAAGCGTATCGATCCGATCGGTACCTGCGTGGGTGTGCGCGGTACGCGCGTGACGGCCGTTCGCAACGAGATCGGCGGCGAAGCCGTGGACATCGTGCTGTGGTCGGAAGATCCGGCGCAGTTCGTGATCGGCGCGCTGGCGCCGGCGCAAGTGCAGTCGATCGTCGTGGATGAGGAAAAGCACAGCATGGATGTGGTCGTCGACGAGGAAAACCTCGCCGTGGCCATCGGTCGCAGCGGGCAGAACGTGCGCCTTGCGTCCGAACTGACCGGCTGGCAGATCAACATCATGACGCAGGAAGAGTCGGCGGCGAAGCAGGCCGAGGAAAGCGACGTCGTGCGCAAGCTGTTCATGGCCAAGCTGGACGTCGACGAAGAAGTGGCCGATATCCTGATCGACGAAGGATTCTCCACGCTGGAAGAAGTGGCCTACGTTCCCATCAGTGAAATGATGGAAATCGAGGCGTTTGATGAAGACACCGTCAACGAGCTGCGCAACCGCGCACGTGATGCGCTCCTGACGATGGAACTGGCCCGGGAAGAAAAGGTTGAAGAGGTGTCGCAAGACCTGCGCTCACTCGACGGCCTCAACCCGGAACTGATCGGCAAACTGGCCGAAGGCGATATCCATACGCGTGACGACCTGGCAGAACTGGCCGTCGACGAACTGGTCGAGATGACAGGCGTCAGCGAGGAAGAAGCCAAGGCGCTGATCATGAAGGCACGGGAACATTGGTTCAACTGAGGGACACGTCCGGGCATGTGACTACATATCCGGACGCGCTTTCCACACACGATTTGTCCCGACGTAGAAACCAAGCATTGAAAGGGTTTGAATGGCAAGCACAACAGTTGCCCAACTGGCCGCAGAACTGAGTCGCAGCGCAGCTGCCCTGCTGGAACAATTGCAGGCGGCTGGGGTGGGCAAGGCGACGCCAGAAGATATCGTCACGGAATCGGATAAGACCAGCTTGCTGGACTATCTGAAGCGTTCGCACGGCCAGGCCGATGACAGCGCACGCAAGAAGATCACGCTGACCAAGCGTGAAACTTCCGAAATCCGTCAGGCCGACTCCACCGGCAAGACGCGCACCGTTCAGGTCGAGGTGCGCAAGAAGCGCGTGCTGATGAAGCGCGACGAAGCGACGTCCGACCATCACGCCGAGACGGAGCCGCATACCGCGGACGCCGACGCCGCCGACCAGGCGCGCCGTGAGGAAGAGGAGCGCAACCAGGCGGAACTGCTGGCACGCCAGGAAGCCGAAGCGAAGGCGCGCCGCGAGGCCGCCGAGCGCGAGGAAGCCGAGCGCCGTGCGCAGCAGGAAGCCCTGGAAGCCGAACAACAGCGCCAGAACGATCTTCTCGCCAAAAAGGCCGAAGAGGAAGCTGCTGCCGCGCGTGCCGTGAACGAGGCCGCCGAGGAAGCTTCGCGCAAGAAGGCCGAGGACGAGCAGGCACGCGTTGCCGCGGAGCGCGCGGTCGCGCAGAAGGCTGCCGACGACGCGAAGGCGGCCGCCGACAAGGCGCGTGTCGAGCAGCAGGACGCCGCACGCAAGCGCCGCGAGGCTGCCGAAGCCGAAGCCCGTGCCATCCAGCAGATGCTGAATGCGCCTGCACGCGTGCTCAAGGCACCGTCCGAGCGCAAGGCCGAAGAAAAGAAGGCCGAGCAGACCGGTACGTTGCACAAGCCGGTCAAGCCGGCGGGCGCCACGGCCGAGGCCAAGAAGGATGAGAAGAAGCCGGCCACCACTGCCGCACCCAGCACGACGGTCGACAAGAAGACCGGCAAGCCTGGTGCCCCGGGGTGGAAGGATGACGCCTCGCGCGGCAAGAAGGGCGGCCTGAAGACACGCGGCGATTCGTCGGGTGGCGTGGGCGGCTGGCGCGGTGGTCCGCGTGGCCGCGGTGGTCGTCACCAGCGTGACGACGACGGCCGCAGCAACTTCCAGGCGCCGACGGAGCCCGTGGTGCGCGAAGTTCACGTGCCGGAAACCGTCTCGGTGGCGGATCTCGCCCACAAGATGGCCGTGAAGGCATCCGAGGTCATCAAGCAGATGATGAAGCTCGGCCAGATGGTGACGATCAACCAGGTGCTGGACCAGGAAACCGCCATGATCGTGGTGGAAGAAATGGGGCACAAGGCGTTTGCCGCCAAGCTGGACGATCCGGAAGCGCTGCTGGTAGTGGACGGCGAAGAGCACACCGATGCCGAGCAGCTGCCGCGTCCGCCGGTGGTGACCGTCATGGGTCACGTCGACCACGGCAAGACCTCGCTGCTGGACTACATCCGCCGCACCAAGGTTGCAGCGGGCGAAGCTGGCGGGATTACGCAGCACATCGGTGCCTACCATGTGGAAACCGACCGCGGCGTGATCACGTTCCTGGATACCCCGGGTCACGAGGCCTTCACGGCCATGCGTGCCCGCGGTGCCAAGGCCACCGACATCGTGATCCTGGTGGTCGCGGCCGACGACGGCGTGATGCCGCAGACCAAGGAAGCCATTGCGCACGCCAAGGCTGCCGGGGTGCCGATCGTCGTGGCGATCAACAAGATGGACAAGCCGGATGCCAACCCCGACCGCGTCAAGCAGGAGCTGGTGGCCGAGCAGGTGTTGCCGGAAGAGTACGGTGGTGATTCGCCGTTCGTGCCGGTGTCGGCCAAGACCGGTGCTGGCATCGAGGACCTGCTGGAACAGGTGTCGCTGCAGGCCGAAGTCCTGGAACTGAAGGCACCGGTCGACGCGCCGGCCAAGGGTCTGGTGGTGGAAGCCCAGCTCGACAAGGGCAAGGGTCCGATCGCGACGATCCTCGTCAGCAGCGGCACGCTCAAGCGTGGCGACGTAGTGCTGGCAGGCAGCGCCTATGGCCGCGTGCGTGCCATGCTGGACGAAAACGGCAAGCCGACCAAGGAAGCCGGTCCTTCGATCCCGGTGGAAATCCAGGGTCTGTCGGAAGTGCCGGCTGCCGGTGAAGAAGTGCTGGTGCTGCCGGACGAGCGCAAGGCGCGCGAAATCGCGCTGTTCCGCCAGGGCAAGTTCCGCGATGTGAAGCTGGCCCGACAGCAGGCTGCGAAGCTGGAAACGATGCTGGAGCAGATGAGCGAAGGCGACGTCCAGACGCTGCCGCTGATCGTGAAGGCCGACGTGCAGGGTTCGCAGGAAGCGCTGGTGCAGTCGCTGCTCAAGCTGTCGACCGCCGAAGTGCGCGTGCAGATGGTTCACGCTGCGGTGGGTGGCATCACCGAATCGGACGTCAACCTGGCGACCGCTTCGAAGGCTGTCATCATCGGCTTCAACGTGCGTGCCGACGCTGGTGCGCGCAAGCTGGCCGAGAACCATGGCATCGACATCCGCTACTACAACATCATTTACGATGCGGTAGACGAGATCAAGGCGGCCATGTCGGGCATGCTGGCGCCGGAGAAGCGCGAGACCAACATCGGTCAGGTCGAGGTGCGCCAGGTGTTCCGCGTACCGAAGATTGGCGCGGTGGCCGGCTGTATGGTCACCGACGGTCTGGTCAAGCGGACCTCGCTGGTGCGCGTGCTGCGCAACAACGTGGTCATCCACACCGGCGAACTGGACTCGCTCAAGCGTTTCAAGGACGACGTCAAGGAAGTCAAGCAAGGCTTCGAGTGCGGTCTGTCGATCAAGAACTTCAACGATGTTCAAGAAGGCGACCAGCTCGAAGTGTACGAAATCACCGAGGTGGCGCGCACGCTGTAAGGCGGCGCAACAACGGCGGGCTTCGGCCCGCCGTTGTCGTCTCGACAAGATGGTATTGAATGGCCAAGAAAGGCAGTATTTCCTCCCGTAACCTGCGTATCTCCGACCAGATCCAAAGGGACCTGGCAGAGATGATCCAGCGCGAGCTCCGCGATCCGCGTCTCGGCCTGATCACGCTGCAGTCCGTCACGCTCACGCCGGACTATGCGCACGCCAAGGTCTACTTCACGGTGCTTGGCGCCGATGCCGTGGAAGCGGCAGCGATCCTGAACGAGAAGGCGGGTTACCTGCACTCGTTGCTGTACAAGCGCCTGCATATCCATACCGTGCCGACGCTGCGGTTCTTCCACGACACATCGGTCGAACACGCGATCGAGATGTCCAAGCTGATCAACGAAGCGAACGCCACGCGTTCCAACGACGACTGATCCGATTCCGGCCGCGCCGGAATGCACAGTCCCGGCGCGGGCGACATGCCCGCCGCCCCGTATTGTTCCCATGACCGATTCCGCCAATAACCGTCCGCCCCGGCTGCCGCGCCGCGAGGTGCATGGTGTGCTGCTGCTCGACAAGCCGCTCGGGTTGTCCTCAAACGATGCGCTGGTGCGCGCCAAGCGGCTGCTGCGCGCGCTCAAGGCTGGCCACACCGGAACGCTGGACCCGCTCGCCACCGGCCTGCTTCCGCTTTGCTTCGGCGAGGCGACCAAGTTTTCGCAGGACCTGCTCGAGGCCGACAAGACCTACGAGGCGATCGTGCGGCTTGGGCAGAAGACGACAACGGGCGACGCCGAAGGCGAGGTGCTGGCGGAGCGTGCGGTCACCTGCGATCGGACTGCGCTCGATGCGGCGATCGCGCGCTTCATGGGCGAGATCGACCAGATTCCCCCGATGCATTCGGCGCTGAAGAAGGACGGCCGTCCGCTGTACGAATATGCGCGCGCCGGACAGACGGTTGAGCGCCCGGCCCGGCGCGTCACGATTCACGAAATCGACATACTCGACTGCGCATTGCCGCAGGCGCCGGCGTTCACGATGCGCGTGAAATGCAGCAAGGGTACCTATATTCGTACGCTGGCCGAGGACATCGGCGAGGCACTCGGTTGCGGTGCGCACCTGACTGGTCTGCGCCGCATCGCGGTCGGTGATCTGACGCTGGACGGTGCCGTGACCCTGGAGCAGATCGACGCACAGCCGGACGATGCGCGCCCGGCCTTGCTCGCGCCGGTCGATGCGCTGCTGCAGCGTTGCCCGCCCGTTACGCTGGATGTCGAAGCGAGCGGCCGGTTCCTGCAGGGTCAGCGCATTGCGCAGCGGGACCTGCCGGCAGGCAGCCTGCCGCACGAGGACACGCTGGCCCGCGTCTATGGCGGCGAGCCGGTGCGTCTGCTCGGTGTGGCGCGCATGCGCGAAGGCGCCTTGCGGCCGGAGCGGCTGGTACGCCTCTGAGCGGATGGGATTCCGGCAGTCGCCGATCGCTCGCCTACAATGCAAGAGCCGTGTGAAGGCCAAAGGTAACAGGAGGCAGCATGAGCGAACAGATCAGCCAGTTCCGGCCCCTGGATCCGGGCCGCATCAACCTGATGGACCCGATTGAAGTGCAGTACTGGTGCCGTGAGTTGGGGTGCACCGAGAGCGCTCTGGAGGATGCCGTGGACGTGGCGGGGGAGCATATCGCCGCAGTGCGGGCCCGGCTTGAGGCCGGGGGGCATGCCGGGGCAAGTTGATAACGATGAGAGCGTGCCGGACACGCTAGCCACGGAAAAAGGCCACGCGCTTCCCAGTGCGTGGCCTTTTTTGCTGATAACAGTTTCCGTTAATGTGCGCCGGCTGCCGCATCCGCCCCGGCACCGCCCTTGGCCGGCTTGGTCAGCCAGACAAAGCCGATCAGCACGAAAAACAGGACGCCCGAAATCCAGAAGATGTCATTGGCGCCAAGCATCGCCGCCTGCTGGCTGATGTTGCGTTCCATCAGGCCCACCGCCTGGGCCTGGCTCATGCCCATCTGCATCAGGTGATGAAGCTGATCGGAGTAGGCCGGATTGTAGGGATTGATCTTCTCCACCAGCTGGGCGTGGTGCAGGGCGGTGCGGTTTTCCCACACGGTGGTGGAAATCGACGCACCGATGCCGCCGAACGTGATCCGCACGAAATTCGACAAGCCCGATGCGGCCGGGATCTTGTCGGGCGGCTGGCCCGACAAGATGATCGACGTCAGCGGGATGAAGAACATCGCCATGGCAGCGCCCTGGATCAGCGTGGGGATCATCAGCGTGCGCGTGTCCACCTGCGTGGTGAAGCCCGCGCGCATCAGGCTCACGATGCCGAATGTGACGAATGCGGCCGTGGCGACCCAGCGGGCATCCATTTTCGGCAGGTTCCTCCCGATCACCGGCGACAGCAGGATCGCGAAGATGCCCACCGGCGCCATCACGATGCCCGCATCCGTGGCCGTGTAGCCAACGATGGTCTGCAGCCACAGCGGCAGAATCACCAGATTGCCGAAGAACAATCCATACGCCACCGAGATCGCCACTACGCCCGAGCTGAAGTTCCGGCCCTTGAACAGCGTGATGTCGACGATCGGATGCTTCTCGTAGGTCTCCCACACCAGGAAGAACAGGAAGCCCAGCACCGCCACCAGCGTGAGCACCACGATCTCGGGCGAATGGAACCAGTCGAGCTCCTTGCCCTTGTCGAGCATCAGCTGCATCGAGCCTACCCAGATCACAAGCAGCGACAGCCCGATGCGGTCGATTGGCAGCACCTTGGTCGGCGTTTCGCGGTCCTTGTAGATCGTCCACGTGGCGTAGGCGGTCAGCAAGCCCACCGGCACGTTGATGTAGAAGATCCACGGCCAGGTCATGTTGTCCGAGATCCAGCCACCGAGCAGCGGCCCCATGATGGGCGCCACCAGCGTCGTCATGCCCCACAGCGCGAGCGCCATGGTGCTCTTTTGCGGCGGGTAGCTCGACAGCAGCAGCGACTGCGACAGCGGGATCATTGGCCCGGCCACCGCCCCCTGCAGCACACGCGCGGCCAGCAGCGTTTCCAGGTTGGGCGCCACGCCGCAGAGCCAGGACGACAGTACGAACAGCAGGATCGACGTGATGAACAGGCGCACCGCGCCGAAGCGCGTGGTGAGCCAGCCCGTCAGCGGCACGGAAATGGCGTTGGCCACCGCGAACGACGTGATCACCCATGTGCCCTGGTTCGGCGCCACGCCGAGGTCGCCGGAGATGGCCGGAATCGACACGTTGGCGATCGACGAGTCGAGCACGTTCATGAACGTGGCCAGCGACAGCGCGATGGTGCCGACCACCAGCTTGCCGCCGGTAAGCGGCTGCGTATGCGCCGGCCGTGCCGGCGGCTTTGGCGCGGCGCCGGCGCGTTCGCCCACGGTCAGTGCGTCCGCCATGATCAGCCGCGGTTCGAGGGCCGCGCCACGGCGGCGCTGGCCGCTGCGTCGTCGGCCGGGAGGTTGCGCACCGGTGCGCCCTTGGCCGGTACGGCATCGGCAGGGGCGGGTGCACGGCCGCCGTTGTTCACGGCGATGATGCGCGCGATCAGCTGGTCGGCGTCCTGTGCGACCTTGTCATAGACGTCGGTCTGCATCGGCTTGGCCGCGGTGGTGCTGACCATGGCGGCGCCTTCTTCCTTGCGCACATCGACCGTCACGTTCATCGACAGGCCGACGCGCAGCGGGTGGTCCTTCAGTTGCTGCGGGTCAAGCGCAATGCGCACCGGCAGGCGCTGCACCACCTTGATCCAGTTGCCGGTGGCGTTCTGCGCCGGCAACAGCGAGAACGCGGAACCGGTGCCGGCCGAGAATCCCTCGACCTTGCCGGTGTACTTGACCTTCGAGCCATAGACATCGGCTTCGAGGGTCACGGGCTGGCCGATGCGCATATGCGTGATCTGCACTTCCTTGAAGTTGGCATCGACCCAGACCTGGTCCAGCGGCACGATGGCCATCAGCGGCGCACCGGCGGCCACGCGCTGGCCAACCTGCACCGAGCGCTTGGCCACATAGCCGGTCACAGGAGCGGGCAACGCCGAGCGCGCGTAAGACAGGTAAGCCGAGCGCACGTTGGCCGCGGCGCGCTGCACGCTCGGGTGCTTGTCGACGGTGGTCTGGTCGGTCAGCACCTTGTTCGAGGCGAGTTGCTCGCGTGCCGCAAGCAGGGACGACTGCGCACCTTGCAGCGCGGCCTGCGCGTGGGAGATTTCCTCGCTCGACACCGCGCCCGAGCCTGCGATGGCCTGGCGACGGCGCAGGTCATCGCGCGCCTTGGCGACGTCGGCCTCGCGCAGCGCCACATTGGCCGCAAGAGAACCGTTGTTGACGTAGAGCGTGCGCACTTCGCGCACCGCCTGGGCCAACTGGGCCTCGGCCTGTTCCAGCGCCACCTGCGTATCGGCGCGGTCGAGCTGGATCAGGGGCTGGCCGGCCGTGACGAGCTGCGTGTCATCGGCGGCGATGGACACCACCGTGCCGCCCACCAGCGGAGTCACCTGCACGACGTTGCCCGCGACGTAGGCATCGTCGGTGCTTTCAAAGTGCCGCGCATAGAGGCCCCAGTACACGCCATAGCCGACGCCTGCGACCACGATGGCCGCGGTCAGGGAAAGCAGCAGGCGCTTGCGCTTGCCATTGTTGTTGACGGATGCCGCCGGAGTATTGGAGTGGCCGGCTTGCTGGTTGTCGCTCATGTTGGTCTCTCGTGAATCTGTTCTGCGATGACGGGCGCGCGGATCAGCCGCGTGCGCCGGTCTGGCTGGTTGTCTGGTTCGTTGCCGCAGCGGCGGGGGTGTGGCCTTCACCGCCTTCCTGCGGTTCTTCGTAGCCGCCGCCGAGGGCTTTCATGAGGGCCATCTGCAGGTCCAGCCGGCGGGCCTGCAGGTCGGTCGCCAGGCGGCGCTGCTGCAGCACGTTGCTTTCGGCGTTCAGCACGGTCAGTTGCGTGCCGAGGCCGGCCTTGTAGCGCATCGTGGCGAGCGAGTAGGCGTGTTCGGCCAGGTCCAGCGCTTCGCGCTGCGTCCTGATCTGGTTGTCCACGCTGCGGATGCTCGTCATCGTGTCGGCGGTTTCCTTGAGCGCGTCGACGAGGGTCTGGTTGTAACTTGCGACGGCAATGTCGTAGCGCGCGTACTTGCCCTTCAGGTTGGCGCGCAGCTTGCCGCCCTCGAAGATCGGAAGGTGCAGCGCGGGGCCGAAGCCCATGGTGCGGCTGATGCCCATGAACAGGTCTTCCGGGCGCAGCGACGCCAGGCCCGCAAAGCCGGTCAGCGTGATATTGGGCAGAAACTCCGCCTTGGCGACCTTGATCTCCTTGCCGCTGGCTTCCACGCGCCAGCGCGCGGCCACCAGGTCAGGGCGGCGGCCCAGCAGGCCGATGGTCAGGTCGTCCGGCACCTTTGGCGTGGCCTGCGCGAGCAGGACCGGCTTCTGGATCGACAGCCCACGGTCCGGACCCTTGCCCAGCAGCGCGGCGATCTGGTTGCGCGACAGCGCGATATCTTCGTCGATGCGCTGCAGGTCGGTGCGGGCAGCCGCCACCGTGCCGCGTGCCTGGGTGGTTTCCACCTGGGTGTCCAGGCCCGCGGCCAGGCGCTGCTGCGACAGCGAAGTCAGGTCCTGCCGCTGCGTGATGGCGCGCTCGGCCACGTCGCGTTGCGCATAGAGCGCGGCCAGGCGGGCGTAAGCCCTGGCGACCGACGTGGTCAGGATCAAACGGGAGGCCTGGCTTTCGGCCTCCATGGCGTGGTCGTCCGAGAGCGCGGCTTCGAGTGCCGAGCGGTTCTTGCCCCAGAAATCGAATTCATACGACAGGTTGGCCTGCAGGTGGGACTGGTTCCACCAGCGGCCCGCCAGCGGCGTGCCGGCGAACAAGTCCGTCTCGGAAAAGATCTGGCGCGTGATGTCGGCGCCGAAGCCGATCGTCGGGTAGAGCGCGCTGCGGGTCACGTCAGCCATGGCGCGCGACGCTTCCACGCGCGCAAAGGCGACCTGCAGATTCGGGTTGTCCTTGACGGCTTCATCGACGAGCGAACGCAATTGCGGGTCCTGGAACTGATCGATCCAGTCGATGCCCGGCCATTGGCCATGTTCGGCCGGCAGGGTCTGATCGGTAGCCAGGGCGCTGGCTTCCGTCATGGTCTGCGTACTGTGGGAATTGCCAAAGGCGGCGCAGCCGGCTAGCACGGCCGCGGCCACGACCGTCAAGGCCAGCGTGCCGGCGCGGCGGCCCAGGGCGCGTGCGCGCGACGGGCTATAAGGAAGATTTGAGAGCGCTTGGTTCATGGTTGATGCACCGGACTACAAAGGCCGTGCTGGAAATCTGGATCGATATCGGTTCGGTTCGATATGGGTGGCGCAAGCGGAAAACGTGCCGGTGCGCTAGCCGGAGTTGTTGCAGATCACCCGGCGCAGCATGCTGCGCAGCGTTTCGACTTCTTCCGTCGAAAAACCGCGGAAATGGCTGGCCATGACCTTGCAAAAGATGGCGGGAAGTTGTGCGGCGAGAGCATGGCCCGCCGGCGTCAGCGTCAAGTCGATCACACGGCGATCGTCGTCGCGGCGCGTGCGCTCGATCAGCCCCCGCTTTTCCATGCGACTCAGCAGGCGCGTAATCGAGCCCATGTCGGTGCTCAGTTCGCGGCCCAGATCAGTGACCGTGCTGGCGCGCCCGGAAGAAATCATGGTCAGGCAACTCGCCTGCGCATGCGTGATGTCCAGATTGCTCACCTCTTGCTCGATGCTGTGGGCGAGCGTGTTCCTGGCGCGGGATATCAGATAGCCCACGCTTTCGCACATGACGTAGCGCTCAGGGTCAAACAAATCGCTGGTAGAAGTAGCGGACGAGTCCGGTGACATCATTTGCCTCTGCAATCTTTGCTCTGACAAATATATGTGTGTGTTCAACTATCCGCAAGGATGGAAATTCGTCATTTCTGTTTTTGAAATAATAACCACGCAATGGGGGCTGGTTTGAAGCAAGGCGTGCCGCGCTGCAACATGCTATAATGTTGGGTTACTTCAGATTTCTGCACAGCGAGCTGCAATGACCCGCGCCATCCGTAATATCGCCATCATCGCCCACGTCGATCATGGCAAGACCACTCTGGTCGACCAACTCCTGCGCCAGGCAGGCACCTTCCGTGACAACCAGCAGGTTGCCGAGCGGGTGATGGACTCGAACGACCTGGAAAAGGAACGCGGGATCACGATTCTCGCGAAAAACTGTGCTGTCGAGTACAACGGCACCCATATCAACATCGTCGATACCCCGGGACACGCCGACTTCGGCGGCGAAGTGGAGCGCGTGCTGTCAATGGTCGACGGCGTGCTGCTGTTGGTGGACGCCGTCGAAGGCCCGATGCCGCAGACCCGCTTCGTGACCCGCAAGGCACTGGCGCTGGGCCTGAAGCCGATCGTGGTGGTCAACAAGATCGACCGCCCGGGCG
Source organism: Cupriavidus sp. C2SS-8b (assembly GCF_057073745.1). Classification (NCBI taxonomy): domain Bacteria; kingdom Pseudomonadati; phylum Pseudomonadota; class Betaproteobacteria; order Burkholderiales; family Burkholderiaceae; genus Cupriavidus; species Cupriavidus sp. C2SS-8b. The sequence goes on along the minus strand of NZ_CP172716.1, from coordinate 2,120,487 downwards.
CACGTCCGGACTGGGTCATCAACCAGACCTTCGACCTGTTCGACAAGCTGGGCGCCACCGACGAGCAGCTCGACTTCCCGGTGATCTACGCCTCGGGCCTGAACGGCTTTGCCGGCTTGACCGAAGATGTGCGCGACGGCGACATGAAGCCGTTGTTCGAAACCGTGCTGGACAAGGTGCCGGTGCGTGACGACGACCGCGACGGTCCGCTGCAACTGCAGATCATCTCGCTGGACTACTCCAGCTACGTCGGCAAGATCGGCGTGGGCCGTATCTCGCGTGGCCGCGCCCGGCCGCTGCAGGACGTGGTGGTCAAGTTCGGCCCCGAAGGCAACCCGATCAAGGGCCGTATCAACCAGGTGCTGAAGTTCCAGGGCCTGGAGCGCGAGATCGTGTCCGAAGCCGAAGCCGGCGACATCGTGCTGATCAACGGTATCGAAGAACTGGGTATCGGCTGCACCGTGTGCGCGCCGGACGCCCAGGACGCGCTGCCGATGCTGAAGGTCGACGAGCCGACGCTGACCATGAACTTCTGCGTCAACACCTCGCCGCTGGCCGGCCGTGAAGGCAAGTTCGTGACCAGCCGCCAGCTGCGCGAGCGCCTGGACCGCGAACTGAAGTCGAACGTGGCGCTGCGCGTGGCCGATACCGGCGACGACACCATCTTCGAAGTGTCGGGCCGTGGTGAACTGCACCTGACCATCCTGCTGGAAAACATGCGTCGCGAAGGCTACGAGCTGGCCGTGTCGCGTCCGCGCGTGGTGTTCAAGGAAATCGACGGCGTCAAGAATGAGCCGTACGAACTGCTGACCGTGGACGTCGAAGACAGCCACCAGGGCGGCGTGATGGAAGAGCTGGGCCGCCGCAAGGGCGAACTGCTCGACATGGCCTCGGACGGCAAGGGCCGCACGCGCCTCGAATACCGTATTCCGGCCCGCGGCCTGATCGGCTTCCAGGGCGAGTTCCTGACGCTGACGCGCGGCACCGGCCTGATCAGCCACATCTTCGACGACTACGCGCCGGTGCGCGAAGGCGGCCTGGGCGAGCGCCACAACGGCGTGCTGATCTCGCAGGACGACGGCGATGCCGTGGCCTACGCGCTGTGGAAGCTGCAGGATCGCGGCCGCATGTTCGTCAAGCCGGGCGATGCGCTGTACGAAGGCATGATTATCGGCATCCATAGCCGGGACAACGACCTGGTCGTGAACCCGATCAAGGGCAAGCAGCTGACCAACGTGCGTGCATCGGGCACCGACGAAGCCGTGCGCCTGGTGCCGCCGATCCAGATGTCGCTCGAGTATGCGGTGGAATTCATCGCCGACGACGAACTGGTCGAGCTCACGCCGAAGAGCATCCGCCTGCGCAAGCGCCACCTGAAGGAGCACGAGCGCAAGCGTGCTTCCCGCGAAGGCGCATAAGCGCTGCCGTGCTGAAAAAAACCGCGCCTCAGGGCGCGGTTTTTTTTGATGGTCTCTCTAGACGCGACCTTGTGTGCGGGCCTCGCGGGAGTTACGCGGCAGGGTTCCTCCAGGCAGGGAATCACGTGGGCCGAATGACGACAAGAAAGTCAGTTCTGTGTGTCATCGCGCAAGGGTCAAGGAACGATTTGCCGCGCCGTAGACCAGCAGGACGGCCGACTGGGTCGTCCCTTTACTCCGGAGAGCCCATGTTTCGCAACACTACTATCGGGGCCAGATTGTGGTTCCTGGTTGTCGTCACAAATATCCTGCTACTCATCGTCGGCGCAGTGGGCATGATCGGCATGTCGCGCAGCAATGACGCCACGCGCGAGATTTACGAGCATCAGTTGATCGCGGCCATGCACCTGGCCGATGCCCGTTCCAACCAGCTGCTCGTGCGCGTGCTGCTGGACCAGGCGACCCTTGCCAAGGATCCCGCCGACGCGCGAGCGCGCGCCGAGACCGCGCAGGGCTTTGCGAAGAGTTCGGAGGCTGCGTGGAAGGCCTACCTCGCATTGCCGCGCGCGTCAGAGGAGGCGCGCCTGACGCAGGACGTGACGGCCAAGCGCGATGCGCTGTTTTCGCAGGGGGTCACGCCGATGATTGCGGCGCTGAACGTGGGGGATCGCGATGCGATGATGACCGCCGTGCTCGAAACCATCCCGAAGCTCGACATCGCTTTCACCGCAGTCAGTGCCGATCTCAATCGTGCGCAGGTCGCCGGTGCGCGGCGGGTCTATGAGGCATCGCAGCAGCGCTACAGCATGCTTCTGGCCGGGTCGGCGGTGGTGCTTGTTGCGGGGCTGGCGTTCAGCACGATGGTGGCATGGCGCCTGCGCCGGTCCATCGTCAGGCCGCTGGATTTTGCCATTTCGCACTTCGAGCGCATGGCAGGCGGCGACCTGAGCGGGAGGGCTGGCGACGACGGCGTGATGGCCGATGAGCGGGCACGCAGCGAAACCAGCCGGATGCTGGGCATGCTGGCGCGCATGCAGTCGAGTCTCGTCGCCATGGTTGGCCAGGTGAGCGGCGGTGCGGATTCGATCGCCGCGGCGAGCCGACAGATCGCCGGTGGCAATGCGGACTTGTCGCAGCGCACCGAGCAGCAGGCCGCGTCACTGGAGCAAACCGCGTCGAGCATGGAAGAACTGACCGGTACGGTGCGCCAGAACGCCGACAGTGCGCGCGAAGCCGCTACGCTGGCCAACGAAGCCACCACGCTTGCCGAACGTGGTAGCGAAGCGGTGGCGCGGGTCGTGCATACGATGCAGTCCATCGACGCGAGTTCCGGCAAGATCGTCGACATCATCGATGTGATCGAGAAGATCGCTTTCCAGACCAATATCCTTGCCCTGAACGCCGCGGTGGAAGCCGCGCGTGCCGGAGAACATGGTCGCGGCTTCGCCGTGGTGGCCGGCGACGTGCGCGACCTCGCGCAGCGCTGCGCGGGCGCATCCAAGGAGATCCGCGGGCTGATCGGCAAATCGGTGGCCAACGTGCGCGAGGGTACTGGGATGGTGGATGACGCAGGCCGCGCCATGCAGGACATCGTCGATGCGGTGCGGCGGGTGGGTGCGCTCATTCGCGACATCAGCGCGGCGTCTGACGAACAGTCCAATGGCATCGAGCAGGTCAACCTGGCGGTCTCGCACATGGATGGCATGACGCAGCAGAACGCGGCACTGGTGGAGCAGGCCGCGGCGGCCGCTGCGTCCCTGCAGGACCAGGCGCAACGACTGATGGTCCTGATGTCTACGTTCAGGCTTGCATAAAGGCGTGCCGCAGGGCAGGGGTTGGCGCAGCGGCATAAAGGCGTGTGCGGATGCCGCACACGCAGGCGTTCCCGCGAGAATGATCGGCGTAGAATCGCGGCTTGCATTCGCGTAGGAGAGCAACATGACTGACTTCGTGACGACGGAAGTCCAGGGTGGCATTGGCTACCTGACGCTGAACCGGCCGCAGGCGCTCAACGCGCTGTCGCTGGACATGATTCGTGCCATGACCCAGGCACTGCGTGCATGGGCCGATGCACCTGAGGTCGTGGCCGTGGTGGTGGCAGGGGCCGGTGGCAAGGCTTTCTGCGCCGGCGGCGACATCCGCTATTTCCACAAGGCCTCGCATGAGGGCGATCCGCTGCTCGACCAGTTCTTTGTCGAGGAATATGCTCTCAACTTCCTGATTCACCGTTATGCCAAGCCGTATATCGCGCTGATGGATGGCGTGGTCATGGGTGGCGGCATGGGCATTTCGCAAGGTGCGCGCCTGCGCCTCGTCACCGACCGCACCAAGATGGCCATGCCCGAAACCAATATCGGGCTGTTCCCCGACGTGGGCGGCGGCTGGTTCCTGGCGCGCACGCCGGGCCGCATCGGCGAATACCTGGGCTTGACCGGCACCGTGATCCACGCGGCCGATGCCCTGTATGCCGGACTGGCTGATGCCTATCTGCCGGGCAATGTGCTGGCTGAAGTGGCGAATGACCTGCGTGCGCAAACGTTCGACAACGGCCAGGCCGTGCTTGACCACATCGCCACGTTCACGCAGCAGCATCGTGACGCCTGCGTGCCGGCGCAAAGTCAGCTCGCCGGCCTGTCGGCGGAGATTGACCACCTCTTTAGCGGCGCAACGATGGTCGATATCCTGGCAGCCATCAGCGATGCGCCGGGCGACTGGGCCGCTCACACGGCCGCGATGCTGCGCAGTCGCTCGCCTTTGATGCTGCATGTGTCGCTGGAGCAGATCCGGCGCGCACGCACGATGTCACTGGATGACGAGCTTCGCATGGAACTCGACATGATGCACTACGTGTTTCGCAACGGCGACGGCGTGGAAGGCATTCGTGCGCTGGCCATCGACAAGGACCACCAGCCGCGTTGGCAGGATGCGCGCATCGATGAGGTAAAGCGCGAGAAAGTGCTGTCGTTCTTCGACAGCCCATGGCGCACGGCAGATCATCCTCTGGCGAGCCTCGGCAAGTAAAGAGGTGCGCCGCGCGGCTCTGCCCACTCGGGTAGAGTGAAGACTGGATCGGCGCCAGGCAGTCCATGTGATTCATGGGGCCAGGGCTGTTCCGCTTCATTCGAACCACACAGTTGAAGGAGTCGTGATGAGCAATCCTCGAGATGTCGCTGTATTGGTGGGAAGCTTGCGCAAGGAGTCGTTCAACCGCAAGCTGGCCAAGGTGCTGATCGGCCTGGCGCCGCAATCGATGAAGCTGGAGATCGTCGAGATCGGCAACCTGCAGTTGTACAACCAGGACCTCGACGCCAGCCCGCCACCCGAGTGGACCGCTTTTCGCGACCGTATCCGCCGTGCCGATGCAGTGCTGTTCATCACGCCCGAGTACAACCGATCGGTGCCCGCGCCGCTGAAAAATGCCATCGACGTCGGATCGCGCCCCTACGGCAGCAGTGCATGGGACGGCAAGCCTGGCGGTGTCATCAGCGTCTCGCCCGGTGCAATTGGCGGCTTTGGCGCCAATCATCACCTGCGGCAGTCGCTGGTGTTCCTGAACGTGCCCGTGCTGCAGCAGCCGGAAGCCTATATCGGCGGGGCGGACAAGCTGTTCAACGAGCAGGGCGGACTCGCGAACGACTCGACGCGCGGATTCCTCGACAAATACCTCGCGGCTTACGCTGCCTGGATCGAGCGCAACGCAGCGCCTCGTTGAGGCGGCAATCGCCTTGCGGTCGTGGGTCGCAGCGTAAACGCGCGCTGTGGCCTATACTCTTGTCCTTTCCCGCTAGACCCGATGCCGGTGCCCGCAGAACTGCCTGGGCCGGCACATGAGCGCGTATTGCAGCGGCTTTGCCGGCCGCCTCCGCTCAGCAACAACTCATCCACCCATGAAGCCAAGCCCACGCCGCATCTCGGTTGCCCCGATGATGGACTGGACCAATCGCCATTGTCGAATGTTCCATCGCCAACTCAGCCGCCACACCTGGCTGTATACGGAGATGGTGACGACCGGCGCGCTGCTGCATGGCGACGTGCCGCGGCATCTGGACTTTGACGCCGCGGAGCATCCGGTGGCCTTGCAGTTGGGCGGTAGCGAACCGGCGGACCTGGCCGTGGCTGCGCGCCTCGGTCAACAGTGGGGATACGTGGAGGTCAACCTGAATTGCGGGTGCCCGTCCGAGCGCGTGCAGAGGGGCGCGTTCGGTGCCTGCCTCATGGCGGAGCCGCAGCTCGTGGCCGACTGCGTGAAGGCCATGCGCGACGCTGTGTCGATCCCGGTTACCGTCAAGCACCGCATTGGCATCGACAGGGTTGAACACTATGATTTTGTCCGCGATTTTGTCGGCACTGTGGCGCAGGCCGGCTGCGAGACCTTCATCGTGCATGCGCGCAATGCGATCCTGAAAGGCCTGAGCCCGAAGGAGAACCGCGAAATTCCACCGCTGCGGTACGAAGTGGCTTACCAGTTGAAAAAGGATTTCCCGCAACTGGAAATCCTGATCAACGGCGGCATCGTCAGCTACGACGACATGGCGGCCCATCTGGAGCATGTCGACGGCGTGATGATCGGACGTGAAGCCTATCACCAGCCTTATGTGCTCGCTGAAATGGATGGTCGTTTCTACGGCGACGCCGATGCGCCGGTGCGGTCGCGGCTGGAGGTGGAGCTTGCCATGCAGCGCTATATCGGCGAGCTGGTGGAGCGCGGCGGATATATGGGGGCGGTGACGCGCCACATGCTGGGCCTCTATCGCGGCATCGCGGGCGGCCGTGGCTGGCGGCGCGTGCTATCCGACGCGAAACGGATGTCGGCAGCCCGTTCGCGTAGTGACGTTGATGCGATCTTCGCAGAGGCGCGTTCGCATCTGCATTCCTCGGACCGCGCGGAGGCAAACCAACGCGTGGCCGCATAGGCGATTACTGCAAACGGTGCCAGGAAACTTGTGGAGGAAACACTCTAATTCCGAACGCCGAACTTATGCGTGGGAGTCTGCGGGTAGCGCGTGCCGCACATGGGCCTGACCACTGCCCGGAAAGCCGCGCCAGGAAAGGGATTCCCCTAATTAGCCGAGGGCAGGCGCTTTCTTACACTGTGCCTGCCCTCCAATACAGGGCTTTCTTCAACTGATTATTCAGCCCGCGTTGCGGGCTTTTTTTTGTCGCCCGGCTTACGACGTTCGGTTAACCCGAATGGTGCTGGCTCGGCCTGCCAGTTACAGTGCAACGGCCTTCAGGGCATTTGAGATCGCAAAAGTTAAGAGTCCGCGCTGCGGGCTCTTTTTTTTTCGTATCACTGGTACCGAGCAGGCTGTTGGATGCAACTGTTACGGCAGAGTTCCTCCGGCGGCAACTATTTGCTTGTGTGGCTGACGCCGACATCAACCGTGCCATAAGTGGTGATACTTGAGCTGCCACCTTCTGCCCCGCCGCCAGCGCATGCGGCCAGCATGATCGACAGCAACGCTGTCATCGCCAATCCGGATATCTGTTTCACTACCACCTCCACAAAGCTAATACACGGCAGTGTTTGGCAGAAAACTGGACTCCTGGGTTCCGCGCAAAGAAGCTGTTCAATCAAAAAAAGCAGGCGGCGCTCCGAGAGGCCGCCCGGTGGGAAGGTCGAGGGGGGTCAATGTCCCTCGCGTAAAAGTATCCTTGCGCCGGAGCAGCCATTGAACCCTGCATCAGTAGGGGCTGCGTAGAGCATATCTACGCTCGAATCGGATATCCGGAGCGGGTGGGCAAGGCCGCGTCTCATTGTGCGGGCGACCGTGATACGATCGGCGGCGACATGGAAGCGAAGCCGTGTTTTTGTCAATTCAATCGCTGGAATGAGGTGGCTGTGGTGGATGACCAGACATCGTTCGGGGTCGTGTTCGAGGACTTCCGGTTGGTTTGGGTGGCTGAGCAGTTGCAAGACGGCAAATGGACGGCCCGCTATTGCTGGCGGCTGGGTACGAACGAGGCAGCGGGCAAGGCGCTCCAGGAAGACGCGCTCAATGGAAAATCGCGCCGGCTCCTGGGACAGTACGACACCGAGGCCGAAACCATCGAAGCGATCAAGCAGGCGGTGCTGCTGGAGGCGAAATGGTCGCCTCGCAGGTGACGATGCCGGGCCTCGAAAAAATTTTGTGCGGGATACTAGCCATAACGAAAAGTAGTTTGTATAATCTTGTTTTTCGTCGATCAGCGCTTCGCTGATGACCTCTACGGTGGCTGTAGCTCAGTTGGTAGAGTCCAGGATTGTGATTCCTGTCGTCGTGGGTTCGAGTCCCATCAGCCACCCCAAAATTCTTTTTCGCATCAGTGCTTTACGGGTTTTCTACCCTTTCGTGATGCGGAATTTCCTACAGAAATACGGATTTTCCCACGGCGCCATTGGCGCCGTTTCTGTTTCCGCTCCCCTTATTCTGTCGCCCGGGCCTCATCGACGAGGAGATAGTAATCCGCCGGGTGCCAAGGAATCACGAGGGTCCTCGACCCGGCTTCGATGGGCGTTGCAGTGATCATCACTCCGTCCTTTCCGATCTCGCAGCGTTCAAAAACAGCAGCAAAGCCCTCTCGCGCCACCACGATTCTCCTGCCGGGGAAATGCTGCCGTAGCTGCGCGACTTTGTCGGTCAGTGCGCTCAAGGTATCGCGGTCGTTCATTTTTGACTCTCAATGTTGGCTATTGGGCGCTGCCGACCGCGAGGCAACTCCGCCTGATTGAACAGCACGCCGGAGCTGAGTTGCTGCGACGCACAAACAAAAGGTGAGTTTAGAGGGATGCTTCTAATTTCGTCCCTAGGGGATTTCCCCTCCATCCAGAGACCAGAAGCACGCAGGGTGTCTATTGGGAGACGTCTTTGGTGACAACAAGGGCCGCCGCTTCACCATGTCGACTAGGAGGCCCGCCGCTGCATTGGCGGGCACTGTTCGGTGCCATACGAACAGAAGACGCAGCAATCACCGGCCTTTGGCCTCAGCACAATGTGGCAGTGCTCGCACTCGTAGCGCCAAACGCAGGCATCCACCGGCATGGTTTCTTCCTTGGTATGCCCGCAACCGGGGCAGGTGATGACGGATTGCAGATTGATGTTGCTCATCTGGTTCCCGGCCTCAAGTGCATGGCGAATTGCAAACTGTCCTTTCCCAATGTGAGGTTTATGCATAGCCTAGACCCGTACCAAGGTACGGAGTCAAGCGATGGAGCACATGCTAACGATCGGCAAGCTCGCAAAGGCGGCGGGCGTCGGGGTGGAGACGGTGCGCTACTACCAGAGGTTCGGGTTGCTGCCGGTGCCGGAGCGTGCCTTTGGGACCGTTCGCCAGTATTCGCAGCAGAGCCTGCAGCGTCTTTATTTCATCCGCCGGGCCCAGTCTCTGGGTTTCACCCTGGATGAAATCCAGGTACTGCTGCGGCAGAGCGATGGTGGCTCGTGCAGGACCGCCCGCACACTGGCCGAACAAAAGCTCGGTCTTGTCGAGAAGCGATTGCAGGATTTGCGACAGTTGCAGGCCGAGTTGGAGCGTCTTGTCGGGCAATGCCACACCCATGGCAATGAGGCTTGCTGCCCATTGATCGACGCCTTGTCCGGGATTGAATGACAAGGCCCGGACATCAACGCCTCCAATCCTCGCGGGCGCGCCCGCGCATGTCGCTAGCGTCGAACCGGCGGTGTGGAGCGATGCAGCAGATTCAGAAGATCGGACTGCCTTGTCGTGCCGGTCTTCAAAAAGATGTGCTGAAGATGGGTGCGAACGGTCGGCTCGCTGATGCCTAGCATCTCCGCCGACTCCATGCCTCCTAGCCCTTGTGAAAGCGCCAGCAACACGCGCAGTTCGCCACCGGTCAATCCGTGCAGCCGCGCAAAGGCCTCGCCCGGCATGAGCGGGACCTGGGTGGGGTCTTGCATAAACACGGCGACCGATGCGGCGAACGGCGCCAGGATGCCGCTGCGCTCGCCGTTCTCAATCGGCAGCAGGGTGGCGACGTAGCCGCGTCCTGTTCCAGCGCCATCGGGAATCGCCACCGAATGCTCCTTCCACGATGAAGCGTTGTCCGCGCGCGTCGCGGCATCGATGTGCTTCGCAAGTGCCGCGCGAGCCGTGGGTTCGACCGCCGATAGCCGGTTGTGGGCCAGGCAGATCGAATGGCCGGCCTTCACCTGCCGCTCGGCTGCGGCATTCATATAAACCACGTGCCCATCGCGCGCCGTCAGGAAGACGCCTGCTGAAAGTCCGTCAAGCGTCCTTTCGAGCATCTCCGATCGAAGTGCCCGGATGTCGAGTGCATCGGAGATCGCCAGTGCCCGGCAGACATGAGGAGACAGCAGCCTGAACAGCTGCGCCTCGGGCTGCTGGTAGTGCGGCTTCTTGTTGCTGCGGGAAGCGTGCAGCGAGGCCATGCGTCCGCCCGTGCGAAGGGCCGGAAACCAGATGATGTCGGTGAGCCCGTACGGCTCCAGGACTTCGCGGTAGAAACGGCTTTCAAGCAGTTGCCGGGGCTCCCTGGCCAGCGAATTGACGTCCCCGACATTCGAGACGATGTCCGCCGCTGCCATCGGGCTTTGCGCGAACTCACTGCCAAGCTTCTCCAGGAATTCGGGCTGGTAGCCGAATACGAACAACTGGTCGTTGCGCACCTGCTTGAGGTCATGCACGCAGATGCCGCCGCCCGTGCTTGCGCACAAGTCCGCCACCGATCGGCAGGCACCGGGCCAGCGCTCCGGGTCGAGCGCGCAGTCGTAGATGGCGCCGATTACGTCGGAGAGTTGCTGGGCCGTCACGCCCTCCAGGCCGTTCATGGCGAGCTCCCATTCTTGTTATGGGTCCTGTCCGTCATCGCTTCCGATGACGCGGCGCTGGAAAGGATTTTATACCCTTACGAGCAACACGAATCCCTCTAAAGCAAAGGGTGCCAAGATGCTCCACCGCGTCAATCGAATGCTTGCCACGCCTGCCCGGCGAACATCTATCGGCTATGTGATCGCGCTGATCTACTGCATCCTGGCAGCGTTGATCTGGAACGCGCCGGTGGGGCGCGTGCAGACCACCATGGCTCCGTGGGCGACCGATTCAACGATCGCCTGGCTTTACTTCATGACCAACGCGGCGCGCATCTTTACTTATGTGCCGCAACTGATGGCGGTGTGGCGCAGCACCGACGGCGCGCGCGATATCTCGCTGTTGACATGGGGCTCCTGGGTCGTGGCCAACGCCACCGCAGTGGCCTACGGTGTCATCGTCATCCACGACCTGTTTTTCACGCTGATCGCCTTGCTCAACCTGGTGTGCTGCGCGGCGGTAACCGTGGTGTGCATGCAGCGTCGCAGAGGGCAGCGATAGCGGACAAGCGCATGCATCGGCCCTCGATGTCGTGAGGGGCAATGGCCAACCGGGTTGCGCTCGCATGGAGGGTTCCATGATCGCGTGTGCGCGGCTGTAGGAAAGCGCCTCGCCGCCGCAGAACACCCGTCCTACATCCTCCTGAAGGTCCTCTGCATATGCTGGAGATGACGAGGGTCGGACAGGAGCGTCTCATGAAAGTCATTCTTGTGCTGCTTACCGCCATCACGGCGTTGCTCAGCGGCTGCGTTGTGGCCCCTGACCGGGATGAGCACCGGGACGGCGGCTACTACAGCGACGGCCGATACCACGATCATGATCGCGATCGCGGCGACCGGGATGATCATCGGAACTACGGGGACAGGGATCGATGGCAGAACGGGCCGAGGTACTAACGGTGCAGCGTGGCGGTTGACGATCGGACGGCCTAGCGACCGCGGGCGGGCAGCGCCTTGATGGTCATCGTGCCGTCCTTCTGGACATCCGCGCGGGCAAGTGCATCGAGCGAAATCGTCCTGGTAGGCTGTCTGGGCACTACGATCACCGCATCCCCGTGGAGGTTTTTCACCCAGCACCCGGTGTCCCACGCGCCGTGGTAGGCCGCATAAAAGCGCATTTGATTGGCGCCGGCCAAGGGCAGGTCGCACTTCTTGTGCAGGTACAGCACCGTGGGAAATGGCGTTCGAACCGTTTCCCCGACCCTCATGTCGTCAAACGGATAGACATAGGCGTCTTCGGCGCGCGCGGCTGTGGCTGTGGCGGCAGCCAGTGCCGCGATCATCCATATCAGCATCTTCATGGCGATCACCAAGGACTGACGAAGGCGGAAATACAACCCCGCGCCCAGCCAGAGAGCTATCTGGCAAAAATTGTACGTCGCCTTGCAGCGAAAAACCCGGCGACACGCGCTGGGTTATGTACGGTAGCCGCTATATCGAGGCGTTGTCCCTGGCGTCCGGCTTCGCGGACCGGCCCAGCCATCACCCTTTGATGTTGGGCGTCTCCTGGCCAAACGAATTCCTTTCATGGATCTGCCCATCACGGCCGTGAATCAGCAGCTCAACCTTCGTCCTTTTCGCCTTTTCCGTGCCGGTGGCGATGGCGTGCTGCTGGCAGGTGAAGCGCTGCTCGTTTCCCGACCCGCCTTCGAGCTGGACAGCCCAGCCATTATAGGTAGGCACGACGTGGATATTCTTGTTGGCCATGGCTGTCTCCTGGAGTCCGTGGAGATAGTGTCGGCCTGGAAACTCCGCGCCGGTATCAGTCGCTGTCCGACAAGGTGATCGGACGCGGATGGGGTTATCCCGACTGTCCCAAATCGCAAAGCGGATGTCACCTGGGGTCAAATGGTTTCCCCCCGGTTTTCCATACTGGCGTGGTCACGAACTCGCTCCCCTCAACATCATGCTTGCCCTGGCTATCTGGCTGCTTTGCTCTTTCGGGATTGGCCTGCTGGCCCATATTCTGGGTCGCTCCGTTGCGGTGTGGCTGGCCTTTTCGATGATCTTCACACCGTCCCTCGGGCTGATCGCGATGGCTATCCTGGGCAAGAAGGCCACGGCACAGCAGCTGCCGGCCTGAAGCGTGCGGCTCCCGGCTCGGCGCGGCCCTGTTCCGCCGCCGGCGCGCGGGAAGCGGCAGGCTTCGGATGGTCAGGATCTTCATGCTACGATGCCCCGGACACCGGGAGGCCGCCATGGAATATCGATACAAGAGCCGGGAAATCTCGATTCAGCCGATCAAGGCGCCCGACGGACAATGGGACTGGTCGTTTGTCATCCGTGGACACGGACATCGACATAACGCCGGCGCGCTCGCGGCAACGGAAGACAGCGCCATCGAGGCGGCCTACGCAGCTGCGAAGCACGAGATCGACCACATCTCCGGCGACGCCAACGACTAGCCGCCGTCAGCGCGGCATTACCGCTGCATTTCACTCGGGCCGGCTCCGGCCAGCGGCAAGCCTCAGGCCAGGAGTTTGGTCGGCTCGGCCAGTTCCAGCATCCGGCAGATCGCCGCCATGCTGCCAACCATGGTACGGCGCTGCGCGCCCTGATAGATGCGAACCCCCTTCGCTTGCCGGAACGGCACGGGCTTGACCGGCTGGCGGGCGGCGATGTGGTTGGTTTGCGGCATGGCTACACCTCTCGATTGGCAAAAGCGGGGTCAACACCCGTCGGGCGGGCGGCGTCGGCACTGCAAGGAGGAGGGCGGCGGCCAGCGCGCGGCTGGCCGCGCTGGTCAGAAGCCCGAGGAGCGGATCAGCCCGACGGCAATGCCTTCAAGCGAGAACTCTTCGCGTCCCGGCCCGACCATGATGTTCGGGAAGTCCGGGTTTTCCGCGATCAGCTCGATGCCGCCGTCACGGCGCTGCAGGCGCTTGACGGTGACGTCGTCGCCCAGGCGGGCCACGACGATCTTGCCGTTGGGCGCCTCGCTGGCCTTGCGCACGGCCAGCAGGTCGCCGTCGAGGATGCCGGCGTCACGCATGCTGAGGCCGCGCACGCGCAGCAGGTAGTCGGGGCGTTCGTCGAAGACCGAGGCATCGACCTGGTACTGCCGGTCGATATGCTCGGCGGCCAGGATCGGGCTGCCGGCGGCCACGCGGCCCACCAGCGGCAGCGTCAGCTGCATGACCCCGGACATCGGCAAGGAAAACTGGTCGGGGGTTTCCGAATCGCTGCGCGCGACCTTCAGGCGAATGCCGCGCGACGCGCCCGGCGTCAGTTCGATCACGCCCTTGCGCGCCAGTGCACGCAGATGTTCTTCCGCGGCATTGGGCGACGAGAAGCCAAACTCCGCGGCGATCTCGGCACGTGTGGGCGGGAAACCCGTGCCGCGGATCGTATTGCGGATCAGGTCGAAGATTTGCTGCTGCCGGGGTGTCAGGGTCGCCATGGAAGCGTTCCGAAAAGTGCCCCGGTGTTATGTGCCTGCCAGCCGGGTAAGCACTGTATGTTTAAACAGTATGCTGTGATTTTATACAGTATTCGCGCAAGCGCAAGCAGAATCTCAGAAGCGTCTGCTCGACATCCGGTTTGCCCGCATGCCGCGGGTACAATCGCCGGACTTCCGCTTCCTGCATCCCTAACCATGTCCCAGCTTCCCCGCATCGTGGTCCTGGCCACTGGCGGCACCATTGCCGGCGCCTCGACCAATCCGGCCAGCAGCGCGCGCTACCAGGCCGCGACGGTGCCCGTGTCAACGTTGCTGGCGGCCGTGCCGGCGTTGCAGTCGGTGGCCCGGATTGAAGCCGAGCAGGTGGCGCAGATCGATAGCAAGGACATGGTGTTTTCGCTTTGGCCGACGCTGGCCGCGCGTATTCAGCATTGGTCGGCCGAGGCGGACGTGGCCGGCATCGTCATTACGCATGGCACGGACACGCTTGAAGAGACGGCGATGTTCCTGCACCTGACACAGGCCTGTCCGGTGCCGGTGGTTCTGACCGCCGCAATGCGGCCGTCGACGTCGCTGTCGGCGGACGGTCCGCTCAATCTGCTCGATGCGGTGCGCGTCGCCGGGCATGCGGCTGCGCGCGGCAAGGGGGTGCTGGTAGTGCTGAACCAGCAGATCCATGCGGCGCGCGACGTGACCAAGGCGCATACCTCGGCGGTGGATGCCTTTGCGTCGCCGCAGGGCGGTCCGCTGGGTTTCGTGCAGGACGAGTTGGTGCGGCTGGCGCGCACGCCGGCGCAGTCCGTTGCGGCGGTCTTTCCGGTGCCGGCCCGGTGGCCCGAGGTCGAGATCGTCGCAAGCTATACGCAGCCGGGGCGCATTGCGGTGGACGCCATGGTGGCTGCCGGCGTACGCGGTCTGGTCGTGGCGGCGGCGGGCAACGGTTCGGTGCATGAGACGCTGATCGCGGCGCTCAGGGATGCCGCCGCGGCCGGTGTTGCCGTGGTGCGGAGCTCGCGAACCGGGGCCGGTCATGTGTCGATTCCGCCAGTTACGGACCCGGATGCCGGCGTGTTTGTCTCCGCCGCGGACCTGAACCCCTATAAGGCAAGGGTGCTGTTGCTGGTGGCGCTTGCGCAGGAACCGGGGCTGGCGGCGGCGCCGGACCGGCTCCAGGCGCTGTTTGCATCGGTGTGATAGCGGTTGCGTGATTGTCAATAGCCGGGCTATACTCTAAGGCTATTCAACCTTGCCGCACCGGACGTGACGCCCGGGTGGCTTATCCAAAAGGAGCGTCAATGCGTCATTACGAAATCGTATTCATCGTCCACCCGGACCAGAGCGAGCAAGTGCCGGCCATGATCGAGCGTTACAAGTCGCTCGTGACGTCGCAAGGCGGCCAGATCCACCGCGTGGAAGACTGGGGCCGTCGCCAGATGGCTTACATGATCCAGAAGCTGGCAAAGGCACACTACGTTTGCGTCAACATCGAGTGCGGCAAGGACACCCTGGTCGAGCTGGAACACGCCTTCAAGTTCAATGACGCCGTGCTGCGCCATCTGATCGTGCAGACCAAGAAGGCCGAAACCGCTCCTTCGCCGATGATGAAGGAAGTGCAGCGCGAAGAAGCCCGCAAGGCCGCGCAAACGACCACCGAAGGCCAGGCTGCCTGAATGCTGGCTGCGGTGCCTGTCGTGGCTGGCAAGCCTGATCACGACAGCATGGGCAACACACTGCAAGGGGCGACGCGTTGAACCAGCTTCGGCTAGCCGCCACCCTGGCGGAACGCGATGCCCTCAGGTACACCCCGGCCGGCGTGCCCGTCGTGAACTGCATCTTGCAGTACAGCGGCGCGGCGATCGAGGCGGATACGCCGAGGCAGGTCGAGTTTGCCATTGCAGCGATGGGGATCGGGCCAGTTGGCCAGCGTCTGGAGCGGTTGCCGCTCGGCACGCTGCTCGATTGCGAAGGATTCCTGACCCGCAAGCACCGCAACAGCAAGGCCCTCGTCTTTCACATCACTGGATGTAAAGCATTCGTAAAGGATTGAATCGTGGCATTCATCAAACGTAACGACAAGAACAAGAAGCGCTTCCAGCAACAGAACCCGCTGTTCAAGCGCAAGCGCTTCTGCCGCTTCACCGTGGCTGGCGTGGAACAGATCGACTACAAGGATCTGGACACACTGAAGGACTTCATCGGCGACAACGGCAAGATCACGCCGGCTCGCCTGACCGGTACCAAGGCTCACTATCAGCGTCAGCTGGATACGGCCATCAAGCGCGCGCGTTTCCTGGCGCTGATGCCGTACACCGACCTGCACAAGAACTGATAGTCCAGGCCATAGGTCCGTAAAGGAGAGAACACGATGCAAATTATTCTGCTGGAAAAAGTGATCAACCTGGGCAACCTGGGTGACATCGTCAAGGTGAAGGATGGTTACGCCCGTAACTTCCTGATCCCGAGCAAGAAGGCCCGTCGCGCCACGCAAACCGCGATCCAGGAATTCGAAGTGAAGCGCGCCGAGCTGGAAAAGGCCGCCGCCGAGAAGCTGGCCGCCGCGCAAGCCGAAGGCGAGAAGCTGAACGGCCAGACTGTCAACATCTCGCAGAAGTCGGGTGTGGATGGCCGTCTGTTTGGTTCCGTGACCAACGCCGACATCGCTGTGGCCCTCGGCAACCAAGGCTTCAAGCTGGAGAAGGCCCAGGTTCGTCTGCCGAACGGCCCGCTGAAGACCGTTGGCGAGCACCCGGTCAGCGTTGCCCTGCACACCGACGTGGTGGTCGACGTGACCGTCGCTGTGGTTGGCGAGCAAGTCTAAGCAAGACCTTGCGTGCCGGTTCGTCCGGCACCATGCAAGCGAAAAGGCAGGAGCCACGCTCCTGCCTTTTTCTTTTTCCGCGGCATGCGTTGCATGGCGGCCCATCGTGCTGCACACCCACTGCTGTCAAGGCCCGATGTCAAATTGTTGCCGCTCAAATGCCCGCCGGGCAGCGTCCGACCGCCGGTATAATCCCACCCCATGAACGCGCCCGTCGCCGATCCCCAACTTGAAAGTCTCAAGGTACCGCCGCATTCGATCGAGGCCGAGCAATCGGTGCTCGGTGGCCTGCTGCTGGACAATTCCGCCTGGGACCGCATTGCCGATTTCATTTCCGAAGCGGACTTCTACCGCTTTGATCACCGGCTGATCTTCCAGAACATCGCGAAGCTGATCTCGGCGACCAAGCCCGCCGACGTCATCACCGTCTTCGAAATGCTGCAGGTGGCCGGCAAGGCCGAGGAAGTGGGCGGCCTGGCCTACCTGAACTCCCTTGCCCAGAATACGCCCAGCGCCGCCAATATCCGCCGCTACGCGGAGATCGTGCGCGAGCGCGCGGTGCTGCGCAAGCTGGTGACCGTGGCGGACGATATCGCGTCGTCGGCGTTCGCGCCGCAGGGGCGTGAAGTCCGCGAGCTGCTGGATGCGGCCGAATCCAAGGTCTTCGCCATCGCCGAAGAGGGATCGCGCGGGCAGAAGGGCTTCCAGGAAATCCAGCCGCTGCTGACGCAGGTGGTGGAACGTATCGACGAGCTGTACCACCGCGATTCGACCACCGACGTCACCGGCGTGCCGACCGGTTTCATCGATCTCGACAAGATGACCAGCGGCATGCAGGCCGGTGACCTGATCATCGTGGCGGGTCGTCCGTCGATGGGTAAGACGGCATTCTCGCTGAACATCGGCGAACACGTGGCCGTGGAGCAGGGGCTGCCGGTCGCGGTGTTCTCGATGGAAATGGCGGGCACCCAGCTGGCCATGCGTATGCTGGGTTCGGTCGGCCGCCTGGACCAGCACCGGCTGCGTACCGGCCGGCTGCTGGACGAAGACTGGCCGCGCCTGACCCATGCCATCCAGCGCATGAACGACGCCCAGCTCTTCATCGACGAGACCCCGGCGCTGAACCCGATGGAGTTGCGTGCGCGCTCGCGCCGGCTGGCGCGCCAATGCGGGCAGCTCGGCCTGATCATCATCGACTACCTGCAGCTGATGTCCGGCTCCGGTGGCGGCGAAAACCGGGCGACCGAAATTTCCGAAATCTCGCGTTCGCTCAAGGGCCTGGCCAAGGAGCTGAACTGCCCGGTGATCGCGCTGTCGCAGCTGAACCGAAGCCTGGAGCAGCGTCCGAACAAGCGCCCGGTGATGTCCGACCTGCGTGAGTCGGGCGCTATCGAACAGGATGCAGACGTGATCCTGTTCATTTACCGCGATGAAGTCTATAACCAGGACTCCCAGGACAAGGGCACGGCCGAAATCATTATCGGCAAGCAGCGTAACGGCCCGATCGGCACGGTGCGCCTGACCTTCCTGGGGCAGTTCACAAAGTTCGACAACTTCAGCGGCGGCCCGGCCTTCTTCGACAACGACAACTGAAGTCAAGCCTGCCGGCAATCGAGCGTCTCGTTTGCGACATATCGGCAGGCATTGCTGCAACAACCCTGTAAAATATTGCGCTTTGATGACAGTGGCCGGAAACGCCGCTGTCGCGCGATGCATTGCGCAACCTCCAGCAACAAACCAAGCGGCGTTACTGCGCTGCGACAAGGAACATTCCATGTTCGGCCGATTCATGCCCACAGAGGGCAAGTTCTTCGAATACTTCAACCAGCATGCGGACTGCGCGGTGACCGCCGCCCACGAACTGCAGACCCTGGTCAATGACTTGCCCAATGCCGAGGCGCATGCCCGCCGGGTCCAGGCGACCGAAAAGAAAGCCGACCGGATCACGCACGACACCATCGACCTGCTGCACAAGACCTTCATCACGCCGCTGGACCGCGACGAGATCCACAAGCTCATCACGACCATGGACGACATCCTGGACCTGATGGAAGACGTGGCCGAAACCATCTCGCTGTACGACGTGACCAGCCTGACCGACGAGGCGCTGCGCCTGGCGGCTATCTGCGTGCAATGCTGCGACCAGGTCAAGATCGCGGTGGGCCTGCTCGAGGACATGGGCAATGCCAGCACCATCCTGAAGACGGCGCAGCAGATCGACCAGCTCGAATCGGAAGCCGACCGCGTGATGCGCTCGGCCATGTCCAAGCTGTTCCGCGACGAGACCGACGTCAAGCGCCTGATCAAGCTGAAGGCCATCTACGAGCAGCTCGAAACGATTACCGACAAGTGCGAGGACGTGGCCAACATCATTGAAGGCATCGTCCTGGAAAACGCCTGAGCGGAATCGGCATGCATACCATTCAAATGAGCCTGTGGGTGATCGGCCTGCTGGTGGCGCTCGCGCTGCTGTTCGACTTCATGAACGGCTTCCACGACGCGGCGAACTCGATCGCCACGGTGGTCTCCACGGGCGTGCTCAAGCCGCACCATGCGGTGGCGATGGCAGCGATGTGCAACGTCGTCGCGATCTTCATCTTCCACCTGAAGGTGGCAGCCACCGTGGGTACCGGCACCGTAGACGTCAACATCGTTGACCACTACGTGATATTCGGTGCGCTGGTCGGGGCCATCGCCTGGAATGCGATCACGTGGTACTACGGCATTCCGTCGTCGTCCTCGCACGCGCTGATCGGCGGCCTGGTCGGCGCAGCGGTGGCCAAGGCGGGCACCGGCGCGCTGGTGGGCAACGGCCTGCTGAAAACGGTGGTGTTCATCGTGGTCTCGCCGCTGCTGGGCCTGATCCTGGGTTCGCTAATGATGGTGATCGTGGGCTGGACGTTCTTCCGCACGCCACCGTCGCGCGTGGACCGCTGGTTCCGCCGGCTGCAGCTGGCATCGGCCTCGCTCTACAGCCTGGGCCACGGTGGCAATGATGCGCAGAAGACCATCGGCATCATCTGGATGCTGCTGATCGCGAGCGGCCATGTCGCTGCTGGCGGGGAGCCTCCGATCTGGGTCATCGTGAGCTGCTATGTGGCCATCGGCATGGGTACGCTGTTCGGCGGCTGGCGCATTGTGCGGACCATGGGCCAGAAGATCACCAAGCTGAAGCCTGTCGGCGGCTTCTGTGCCGAGACCGGTGGCGCTATTACGCTGTTCATCGCGTCGGCGCTAGGCGTGCCGGTGTCGACCACGCACACTATCACTGGTGCCATCGTTGGCGTGGGCTCGGCGCGGAAGATGTCGGCGGTGCGCTGGGGCGTGGCCGGCAATATCGTCTGGGCGTGGGTGCTGACGATTCCCGCTTCCGCGTTCATGTCCGCGATTGCGTGGTGGATCGGCCGCCATATCCTGTAAGACACGACAGATCCTCCGTGAACGACAAAGAGCCAGGCAAATGCCTGGCTCTTTGTCGTTCACGGCGTCCTATTTGTTGGCGAAGGCGGCGATCGGATCATCGTCAACCGGAGGCGCGGGATCGGGTGGTAGCGCTGGCGTCGCCGGCGTCGGTACGGGAGCCGGTACCGGGCTTGCAGCCGGGGCCGGCAGCGGCTGGTTGACCGCCGCCACCACGCGTCGCGCACCGTTGTACCGGGATGCCCAGTAAGACCTGCCCATGTCCTCAAGGCGCACGGTGCCGCCGGTGGACGGCGCGTGCACGAAGCGGTTCTGGCCGACGTAGATGCCGACATGGGAGTTGGCGCGGCCCGTGGTATTGAAGAAGACCAGGTCGCCCGATGCGACCTCGCTGCGGTCCAGTGCCGAACCGCGCGTACCCATGGCTTCGGTGGTGCGCGGCAGGTTGACGTTGGCGGCCCGCCCGACTACATACCGCACCAGGCCACTGCAATCGAAGCCGCTGTCAGGCGTATTGCCGCCGTAGCGGTACGGCGTGCCGACCAGCGACATGGCCTGGATGGAGATTTCTTCGAGCCCGGCGCTCGGGTCGATCATCGGCTTGCCCGGCGCGCGGGGCAGGTTGGCATGGCGGGACGGCGAGCCGGCGCAGGCCGCCAGCAGCAGGGCGGCGGCACAAACCAGCGGCAGCCGTGCCGCGGCGGGAACCGCGGGCAGGCGTAGCCGGATGGCGCAAAGGGCAAGGGATCGGCGCGAAGGCATCCTGTCTGGTCGGTCGCCAGCCCCGACCCGGATCTTTTCGCTACCAGCGCAACTGAGCGTCGCGGCTTCCGGTGCCGATCCTGATGGTCTTGGTCTGGCCCTTGTAACTGGCCTCGATATTGTAGCTGCCTTCTGGCGCACGTATGAGGCAGCGCGGGCCGGCGGCACGGAAGGCCGCGACCTCCTGCTCGTCGCGCAACAGCCGCACGGCGACGTCCGAGAGGAACTCCCCGTTGCTGCCCTGCGTGAACAGGATGCCCATGTTGAAGTTCTTTTCCAGGCCGGCCAGCGCCGCGCGTTCGTCTTCGGCAACGCCGCCGCAGACATAGCTCACCGGGCCCATGGTGCGGATCACCATCGGGTCGGCCGCGCGCGCGGGCCGCCAGGCGGCGGTCAGCGCCATGCCCGCCGCGGTCAGTGCGACCAGCGCCAGCATGCGCTTGCGGTCCCATCGGGGACACGCGGCGCGCGCTTGTTGCGTGGTGGGGCGATGCTGGCCTGGCGATTGCTGATGACTCATCGACGCCTCCTGTCGAGCGATCTCATCGCGAACAAAAAAAAGCGCCCGCGGCACGGGCCGGGGCGCGGATTCTAGCCGCCGGCCTCGCCGCGGGGGCAGCCCGGCGGCACGCCTTACAGTACGTCGCCGGCGTGGTCGGCCAGGCGCGAGCGCTCGCCGCGCGCCAGGGTGATATGGCCGCTGTGGCTCCAGCCCTTGAAGCGGTCCACCACGTAGGTCAGGCCCGACGAACCTTCGGTCAGGTACGGCGTATCGATCTGCGCGATATTGCCCAGGCAGATGATCTTGGTACCCGGGCCCGCGCGCGTGACCAGCGTCTTCATCTGCTTCGGCGTCAAATTCTGCGCCTCGTCGATGATGACGAACTTGTTGACGAAGGTGCGGCCGCGCATGAAGTTCATGCTCTTGACCTTGATGCGCGAGCGGATCAGCTCCTGCGTTGCCGCGCGGCCCCATTCGCCCGCGCTGTCATCGCTCTTCTGCAGGACTTCGAGATTGTCGTCGAACGCACCCATCCACGGCTGCATCTTCTCTTCCTCGGTACCGGGCAGGAAGCCGATGTCCTCGCCGACCGGCACGGTCGCGCGGGTGACGATGATCTCGTTGTACAGCTTTTGGTCCAGCACCTGCTCCAGTCCCGCCGCCAGCGCCAGCAGCGTCTTGCCGGTACCGGCCTGGCCGAGCAGCGTGACGAAGTCGATGTCCGGGTTCATCAGCAGGTTGAGCGCGAAGTTCTGTTCGCGGTTTCGGGCGGTCACGCTCCACACGTTGTTCTTGTTGTGCGTGTAGTCCTTGAGCGTCTGCAGCAGCGCGGTCTTGCCGTTGATCTCCTTGACCTGCGCGTAGAGCGGCAGGCTGCCATCCACGGGTTCGAGATAGACGAACTGGTTGACCAGGAAAGACGGCACCAGCGGACCGGTCAGGCGATAGAACATCGCGCCGGTCTTCGGGTCCTGCCAGCTCTCGACGCCCTTGCCGTGCTTGGCCCAGAAGTCGCCGGGCAGTTGCATCACGCCGGCGTAGAGCAGGTCCTTGTCTTCGAGGACCTGGTCGTTGTAGTAGTCCTCGGCAGGCAGGCCCAGCGCACGCGCCTTGATGCGCATGTTGATGTCTTTCGACACCAGCACGACCTGGCGCTCGGGGTACTGCTGCTGCAACGCGCTGACCACGCCCAGGATCTGGTTGTCGGCCTTGCCCTGCGGCAGGCCTTCGGGCAGCTTGATATCGTTGAGCCGGGTCTGGAAGAACAGCTTGCCCTGCGCGTCGCGGTTGCCGAGCTTGGCCAGCGGCAAGCCCTCGTCAAGCACGCCGCCGGTGTCGCTGACCAGCGAATCGAGGGTGCGGCTGACCGTGCGCGCGTTGCGCGCGACTTCGCTCATGCCCTTCTTGTGGTTGTCCAGTTCCTCGAGCGTCATCATGGGCAGATAGACGTCGTGCTCTTCGAAGCGGAACAGCGAGCTCGGGTCGTGCATCAGCACGTTGGTGTCGAGCACGAACAGCTTGCTCGGGCCTTCTGACTTGCGTGCGCGCCGCGTCGGGCCGGCCGCGGGTTTGACCAGGCTGACCGGGGCCGTGGCGACCGGCGTTTCCGGCAAGGTTGGCGTGGGGGTCGAGCGGGCGCGGGTACCGGCGGCAGCGCGCGCCTTGACGGCAGGCGCGCCGGTTTCACCGGTTTCCAGCAATGCCACGCGCTCGAGTGCCGGCACAGGTTTCTTCTCCTGTGCGACGGCTTTGGCCTTGGGCACCGCGGAGACCGGAGCAAACTCGCTCGGATCCAGCAATTGGGCAGGCTTGGCGGGCATGGTGGGCAGCGGCATGCTTGGCTTTCCTTTCAGGGGGACAAGATGGGGGCGGAACTATCCGTGCGGCATTTCGCAAGGAAAATGCCAGCAGCCACCGGAGCATGCACGCGCGAGGCACCCGGGGCATCGGATAAACAAAAAAGCCGCCATCCCTGCAATACAGGTTTGGCGGCTTGCATGCGGACCTGCGACACGGCAGATCCGCCACCGGCCTGCGGCGCGAACCGCCTGGGCCAGGAAGTCGAATCAGCGTGGCATCCGGAATCTGAACTCATTACGAGCCAATGTATCCGAAGGTTTTGGGTTTGGCAATTGCCACTCACGCGGAGAAAGTGCGGTGTCGCGGCGATGCCAAACGGGCCCGTCTCGCCACCTCGTTGGACGGTGGCCATGCGCATGGCGTGTCAGAGGCCGCGAACGATCTCAAGCACCTCGTCGACATGGTTGGGCACCTTGATGCCGCGCAGCTCGTGGCGCAGGATGCCCTTGCTGTCGACGATAAAAGTACTGCGTTCGACGCCGCGGTGCTCCTTGCCATAGAGCTTTTTCATTTTCATGACATCGAAAAGATTGCACACCGCCTCGTCCGGGTCCGAAATCAGTTCGAACGGCAACTCGAGCTTCGCCTTGAAATTCTCGTGCGAGCGCAGGCTGTCGCGCGAGATGCCGAATACGGCCACGCCGGCCTTGACGAAGTCGTCGTGCTGGTCGCGGAAGTTCATGGCCTCGGTGGTGCAGCCGGGGGTGTTGTCCTTCGGGTAGAAGTACAGCACCACGGTCTTGCCGCGATGTTCGGAGAGACGGAAGGTGCCGCCGTCGCCGGTGACCGGCGCGCTGAAGTCGGGTACGGCCTTGTTGAGACTGACTGTCATTGTTATGGCTCCAGGGGAGGGGCAGTATCGGAGAGGCTGCGAGGGTGCGGACGAGGGCCGCGCGGGTAGCGCGCCTGCGTCACGAGGGGAGCAGATTGGGGCGCGCGCCCGGACTTCAAGCGTGGCGCCTTCTCAACTTTTCCAGTCCGGCCAACGACGGCTCAGCTGCCTGCGGCTTCGAGCAGCAGCACGGCGGCCACCTTGCGGCCTTCGGCCATCAGGATATTGTAGGTGCGGCATGCGGCCTGCATGTCCATGGCATCCACCCCGACATGCTTGCGGGCCAGGGAGGCCGTCAGCCGCGGGTGCGGGAAGCGCAGGCGCGAACCCGTTCCCAGCAGCACGACCTCCGGCTCCAGTGCCGCCAGCGCCTCGAAGTGAGCGGGTTCGAGGTCTTCGAAGCGGCCCACCGGCCACGGACGGATCTCGCCTTCCGGAAGCACCAGGATGGAATGCGTGTGACGTATCAGGTTGATTTCAATGTAGTCCGGCCCATAGGCGGTGACGGTATTGAGCGCCTGCGGCTGGTCGGCGTGAAGTTTCAATTGGGGGCCCCCGGAGGCTGTCTGGCCGGCGCGGTGGCGTTCCGCCCGGGGCGGATAGCCGGCAGCGCGGGCAGGCAGCGGGTTGACGGCAGTGATGCAGGCGCCGGCGGCGGCGGGTTTCGCCTGGGGCCGCGGCACGCTGCAATGCAAGAATTGCTGCCGAAGTCTGTCATAATCCGATAAATTATAGCTTTTGCCTCCGTGTCTGCCATGTTCACGGCACGACAGCATTGCACCGCAACGGACGGCGCACCCAAACTCCATCCGGATTCCCATGTTCGCTGCCGCCGACGCGGCAGTTTTCGCCTCCGCCGACATCGCCGTGAAACCCATCCAGAAATCCAACAAACTCAATAACGTTTGCTACGACATCCGCGGCCCGGTGCTGGAAAAGGCCAAGCAGATGGAGGAAGAGGGGCACAAGATCATCAAGCTGAATATCGGCAACCTGGCCGTATTCGGTTTCGATGCGCCGGAGGAAATCCAGCAGGACATGATGCGCAACCTGCCGAATTCGGCGGGATACTCGGATTCGAAGGGCATTTTCGCCGCGCGCAAGGCGATCATGCACTACACCCAGCAGAAGAATATCCAGGGCGTCGGCCTGGAAGACATCTACGTGGGCAACGGCGCCTCCGAACTGATCGTGATGGCGGTCAACGCGCTGCTCAACAGCGGCGACGAAGTCCTGGTGCCGGCACCGGACTACCCGCTGTGGACCGCCGCGGTGAGCCTGTCTGGCGGCACGCCGGTCCACTATATCTGCGACGAGTCCAACGAGTGGATGCCGGACCCGGACGATATCCGCGCCCGCATCACGCCCCACACCAAGGGCATCGTCATCATCAACCCGAACAACCCGACCGGCGCGCTGTACTCGGACGAACTGCTGCTGGAGATCGTCGCGATCGCGCGCGAGCATGGGCTGATCATCTTCGCCGACGAGATCTACGACAAGGTCCTGTACGACGGCAACGTCCATACCTCGATCGCCTCGCTGTCGACCGACGTGCTGACGGTGACGTTCAACGGCCTGTCCAAGAACTACCGCTCGTGCGGCTACCGCGCCGGCTGGATGGTGGTGTCGGGCGACAAGCGCCCGGCGCTGGACTATATCGAAGGCCTGAACATGCTGTCCTCGATGCGCCTGTGCGCCAACGTGCCGGGGCAGTGGGCCATCCAGACCGCGCTGGGCGGCTACCAGAGCATCAACGACCTGGTCGCCGAAGGCGGCCGCCTGCGCCGCCAGCGCGACCTGGCGTACGAGCTGATCACGGCGATTCCGGGCGTCACCTGCGTCAAGCCCAAGGCCGCGCTGTACCTGTTCCCGAAGCTGGACCTGTCGATGTACCCGGTGCAGGACGACCAGGAGTTCATCTATGAACTGCTGCAGGAGTCCAAGGTGCTGCTGGTGCAGGGCTCCGGCTTCAACTGGGACAAGCCGGACCATTTCCGGATCGTATTCCTGCCGCACGAGGAAGACCTGCGCGAGGCGATCAACCGCATCGCGCGCTTCCTGGAGGCGTACCGAAAACGCCACGGCAAGGTGGCTGCCTGAACGGGCGGCCGCTGCATCTCATCCTTAGCAACCTAGAGTCAGATTGTCCATGAATCCCATCAAAGTTGGCCTGCTCGGCATCGGTACCGTCGGTAGCGGCACGTTCAACGTGCTCAAGCGCAACCAGGAAGAAATTCGCCGCCGCGCCGGCCGCGGCATCGAGATCGCCCTGGTGGCAGATCTCAACACCGAGCGCGCACGCGAGCTGACCAACGGCGAAGTCGAGATCGTCAACGACGCCAACGTGGTGGTGACCCGCCCGGACATCGACATCGTGGTGGAGCTGATCGGCGGCTATGGCATCGCGCGCGAGCTGGTGCTCAAGGCCATCGAGAACGGCAAGCACGTGGTCACTGCCAACAAGGCGCTGCTGGCGGTGCACGGCAACGAGATCTTCGAAGCCGCGCGCCGCAAGGGCGTGATCGTCGCGTTCGAAGCCGCGGTCGCCGGCGGCATCCCGATCATCAAGGCGCTGCGCGAAGGCCTGACCGCCAACCGCATCCAGTGGATCGCCGGCATCATCAACGGCACCACCAACTTCATCCTGTCCGAGATGCGCGACAAGGGCCTGGACTTCGACACGGTCCTGAAGGAAGCGCAGCAGCTCGGCTATGCGGAGGCCGACCCGACCTTCGACATCGAAGGCGTCGACGCCGCGCACAAGGTCACGCTGATGAGCGCGATCGCCTTCGGCATGCCGGTGCAGTTCGACAAGGCCCACGTGGAAGGCATCACCAAGCTGGCCGCGACCGACATCAAGTACGCCGAGGAACTGGGCTACCGCATCAAGCTGCTGGGCATCACGCGCCGCCGCGACGACGGCGTGGAGCTGCGCGTGCATCCGACGCTGGTGCCGGCCTCGCGCCTGATCGCCAACGTGGAAGGCGCGATGAATGCCGTGCTGGTGCAGGGCGACGCCGTGGGCGCCACGCTGTACTACGGCAAGGGCGCAGGCGCGGAGCCGACCGCTTCGGCCGTGATCGCCGACCTGGTCGACGTGACCCGCCTGCATACCGCCGACCCGAACCACCGCGTGCCGCACCTGGCGTTCCAGCCGGACGAGCTGTCGAACGTGCCGGTGCTGCCGATCGAGGAAATCAACAGCGCCTACTACCTGCGCATGCGCGTGGCGGACGAGACCGGCGTGCTGGCCGAGATCACGCGCATCCTGGCCGAGGCGGGCATCTCTATCGACGCGATGTTGCAGAAGGAATCGCGCGAGGGCGAGCCGCAGACCGACATCATCATTCTGACGCACGTGACCCGCGAGAAGCAGGTCAATACCGCCATCGCGAAGATCGAGTCGCTGCCGACCGTGCTGTCGGCGGTCACGCGCCTGCGCATGGAAGAACTGAACTGAGCGGCAGGATATTCCGGACCCATGAGATACCAGTCGACCCGCGGCCATGAAGTGCCGCAAACGTTCTCCGAAATCCTGCTGGGCGGCCTGGCGCCGGACGGCGGCCTGTACCTGCCGGTGCAGTATCCGCAGGTCACCGCCGACGAGCTGGAAGCCTGGCGCAAGCTCTCGTATGCCGACCTGGCCTTCGAGATCCTGAGCAAGTTCTGCGATGACATCCCGGCCGAGGATCTGCGCGCGCTGACGCGCAAGACCTACACCGCCGAGGTCTACCGCAACGCCCGCGCCGGCGACAACACCGCCGACATCACGCCGCTGCGCACGCTCGGCGAAGAAGGCGGCACCAAGCTGCAACTGCTGGGCCTGTCCAACGGCCCGACGCTGGCCTTCAAGGACATGGCCATGCAGCTGCTGGGCAATATGTTCGAGTACGCGCTGGGCCGCGCCGGGCTGGAGCTGAACATCCTCGGCGCTACCTCGGGCGACACCGGCAGCGCCGCCGAGTACGCGATGCGCGGCAAGCGCGGCATCCGCGTGTTCATGCTGAGCCCGCACCGCAAGATGAGCGCGTTCCAGACCGCGCAGATGTTCAGCCTGCAGGACCCGAACATCTTCAACCTGGCGGTGGAAGGCGTGTTCGACGACTGCCAGGATATCGTCAAGGCGGTCTCGAACGATCTCGACTACAAGGCGCGCCAGCGCATCGGCACGGTCAACTCGATCAACTGGGCGCGTGTAGTGGCTCAGGTGGTGTACTACTTCAAGGGCTGGCTGCTCGCGACCTCGGGCCCGGGCCAGAAGGTGTCGTTCTGCGTGCCGTCGGGCAACTTCGGCAACGTCTGCGCCGGCCATATCGCGCGCATGATGGGACTGCCGATCGACAAGCTGGTGGTGGCCACCAACGAGAACGACGTGCTCGACGAGTTCTTCCGCACCGGCGCCTACCGCGTGCGCAAGTCGGCCGAGACCTACCATACGTCCAGCCCGAGCATGGATATCTCGAAGGCATCGAACTTCGAGCGCTTCATCTTCGACCTGCTCGGCCAGGACGCCGGCAAGCTGAACGCGCTGTTCCGCGACGTGGAAGAGAAGGGCGGCTTCGACCTGTCGGGTACGCCGGAATTCGAGCGCATCCGCGGCGAGTTCGGCTTTGCCTCGGGCCGCAGCACGCACGACGACCGCGTGGCGACCATCCGCGACCTGTCGGCGCGCTATGGCATCACGATCGATACCCACACCGCCGACGGCATCAAGGTGGCGCGCGAGCATCTCAGCGCCGGCGTGCCGATGGTGGTGCTGGAAACCGCGCTGCCGGCCAAGTTCGCGGACACCATCCGCGAGGCCCTGGGCCATGAGCCGGAGCGTCCTGCTGCCTTCGAAGGCATCGAGAAGCTGCCGCAGCGCTTCGAGGTGATGGCCAACGACGTCGGCCAGATCAAGGCCTTCATCGCCGGTCACACCGGCCTGTAAGCGCGGGCGCCTCCGGGTGGCTGCGGCGCCGCCGCATGCCTTGGCGGCGCCAACTCGCTACAATCAGGCTAGCCGTGGCCCAGACCCGGCCCCCGGATTGCCCGCACCCGTCGATGGACGCTGTGCGGCGCAATGCGCGGGCCGTTTTTCATGGGCGCTCCGAACCCACACATCCCATCATGACCCAAGCTGCAGCGTCTTCCCGCCCCCCGATGCTGACCATGGCCCAGGCGCTCGACGCTCTGCTGGCCGCCGCCCGTCCGCTGGCTCAGGTCGAAACCGTCGACACCCTGGCCGCCAACGGCCGCGTGCTGGCTGCTCCGGTCACCAGTTCCCTGCAGGTGCCCCCCGCCGACAACACGTCGATGGACGGCTACGTGATGCGCGCCGCCGATGTGCCGGCCGCGGGCACGCGCCTGCCGGTGTCGCAGCGCATTCCGGCCGGCCATGTCGGCACCGAACTGGCGCCCGGCACCGCCGCGCGCATCTTCACCGGCGGGCTGATCCCGCCCGGCGCCGATGCCGTGGTGATGCAGGAGCAGTGCGTGGCGGATGGCAACGACGTGATCGTCAACCACGTGCCGCAATCGGGCGAATGGATCCGCAGGGCCGGCGAGGATATCGAGGCCGGCAGCGTGATCCTGCCTGCGGGCACGCGGCTTACGCCGCAGGCGCTGGGCCTGGCCGCCTCGGTGGGCCAGGCGCGGCTGGACGTGGTGCGGCGCGTGCGCGTCGGGGTGTTCTTCACGGGCGATGAGCTGGCCATGCCGGGCGAGCCGCTCAAGCCCGGGGCCATCTACAACTCGAACCGCTTCACGCTGCGTGGCCTGCTGGAAAACCTGGGCTGTGAAGTCAGCGACCTGGGCATCGTGCCGGACACGCTGGCCGCTACCCGCGAGACGCTGCGCAAGGCCGCGCAGGGCCATGACCTGATCATTACGTCGGGCGGCGTCTCGGTCGGCGACGAAGACCACATCAAGCCCGCGGTGGAAGCCGAAGGGCGCCTCGACATGTGGCAGATCGCCATCAAGCCGGGCAAGCCGCTGGCGTTCGGGCAGGTCAGCAACGACGGCAGCGATCCGGCGTTTTTCCTCGGCCTGCCGGGCAACCCGGTATCGAGCTTCGTCACCTTCCTGCTATTTGTGCGGCCGTTTATCCTGCGCCTGCAGGGCGTGGCCGACGTGACGCCGCGGCGCCTGCCGCTGCGCGCGGACTTCGAGTTGAAGAAGGGCGACCGCCGCAACGAGTTCCTGCGTGCGCGCATCAATGCCAATGGCGGCCTGGACCTGTTCCCGAACCAAAGCTCGGGCGTGCTGACCTCCACGGTGTGGGGCGACGGCCTGATCGACAACCCGCCCGACCGGGCGATCGCGCACGGCGATACCGTGCAGTTCATTCCGTTCGACGGCTTGCTGGCATAGCCGGCACTGCGGACGGTGCAAGAAGTCGCGATGAACATCGAACTACGTTTTTTTGCCAGTGTGCGTGAACAACTCGGCGTGGCCGAGGAGCGCGCGGAAATCCCGGGCGACGTGCGCACGGTGGGCGAGTTGCGCCAGTGGCTGCGCACGCGCGGCGGGGCCTGGGCCGAGACCCTGGCCGAAGGCCGCGCATTGCGCATGGCCGTCGACCACGCCGTGGCCAGAGCCGATACGGCCATTGCCGACGGCTGCGAAGTGGCCTTTTTCCCGCCGGTAACCGGAGGCTGATATGAGCGTCAGGGTACAGCGTGAAGATTTCGATCTCGGCGCGGAAGTCGCGGCGCTGCGGGCCGGCCGGCCCGGCGTTGGGGCGGTGGCGAGTTTCATCGGCACCGTGCGCGATGTGAGCGAGGGCAGCGCGGTCAGCGCGATGGAGCTCGAGCACTATCCGGGCATGACCGAGAAGGCGTTGGCGCAGATCGAGGCCGCCGCCTGCGCGCGTTGGGAACTGCTGGGCGTGACCATCATCCACCGCGTCGGGCCGCTGCTGCCGCTCGACCAGATCGTGATGGTGGCCGTGGCCTCCGCGCACCGCGGCAACGCATTCGCGGCTTGCGAATTCATCATGGACTACCTCAAGTCCGAAGCACCGTTCTGGAAAAAGGAAGAAACGCCGGAAGGCGCGCGCTGGGTCGATGCCCGCGTGACCGACGAGGCGGCCCTGAAGCGTTGGGGGATACCGTCCATCAACGCCAGCGGCGCGGAGGCCGGCAGCGACGGCGGCAACTGATGGGCCCGCTGGGGTTCGTGGCGGTCGGCATTGGCGCGGCGATCGGCGCATGGCTGCGCTGGGGGTTCTCGGTCATCTGGAACGCCCTCAATCCCGCCTTGCCCTACGGCACCCTGGCCGCGAACCTGCTCGGCGGCTACCTGATCGGCGTGGCCGTCGGCTTCTTTGATTCCCATCCCGGGCTGCCGCCCGAATGGCGCCTTCTGGCCATTACGGGCTTCCTTGGCGGCCTGACCACGTTTTCCACGTTTTCCAGCGAGGCGCTGGCCAACCTGATGTCCGGCGACTACGGCTGGGCGCTGCTGCATGTGGTCACCCATCTGGGTGGCTCGCTGCTACTGGCCGGGCTGGGTTTGTGGACTTACCGCTTGCTGGCCTGACCGCAGGCGGACGCGGCAAGGGTGCCGCATGGTACGGGAAAGCCATGCATTGACATCGGCCGCTGGCCGTCTATACGATGAAACATGAATCAGCCCTCATGTTTCGCGGTGCCGCACGGGGCAGGAGGCCGGACGGCGGGCAGGTCGCGGGACGCTGGTATCACACACAGAGGGCGCCCGAGCGCCACAGTGGAGACACGATGTCCCAGACCGAATCCGGCAGGACTGACTCCGGCATCTGCCCGCCCAAGACCGCGCGCGGGCAAAAGACCCGCGAAGCCCTGCTGCGTGCCGCCGAAAAGGTGTTCGGCGAGAAGGGCTACTACGTTGCATCGATTTCCGAGATCACGCAGGAAGCCAAGGTCGCCATGGGTACCTTCTACCTGTACTTCAAGGACAAGGAAGACATCTTCCGCGCGCTGGTCCACCACATGCTCGAGTTGTTGCGCGCCCACCTGCGCAACCACGTGGCACCGGCCACCAGCCAGCTGGACGCCGAACGGCTCGGCCTGAAGGCATTCCTCTCCTTTGTTTCCCGACACAAGAATCTCTACCGGATCGTGCTCGACTCGTATTCGGTGGACGAGACCATCTATAGCGGCTACTTCCAGGTCTTTGCGGACCTGTACAGCCGGCGCCTGACCCGCGCGGCCGAGCAGGGCGAGGTGTGCCCCGGCGATGCCGAGGTGCGCGCCTGGTGCCTGATCGGCATCAGCAATTTCCTTGGCATGCGCTACGCACTGTGGAAGCGGCCGGCCTCGATGGACAAGGTGGTCGATGCCGCCTTCGACATGATCACGCACGGCTTGCAGGCGCGGTGAAGGCCGTCTTACCGTGGTCTTCCGCACAGTCTGCACAGTGCCGTCGGCCATATTCGCTACCATGACCGATGTGTTGCTGGCAGCGGATGCTTTGACTCGGGATGCAGCCGCGCCCTGAACCACGCGCGCCGACCGGCAAGGTCGAACAACACAAGCTGCGCGCACGCTTCCCGGACCCGGGCAGGCGGCGGGTGGCCCGGCAGTTTGCAGTTCGGAAGTCTTCTCGGCATGAGCGGATAGTCAGCAAACCAGGAGGGTCCCATGCAGCATGACAATTTTCATCGCCGCGGCAAGATGGCGTTTGCTGCGGTCGCGGCATTGCTGGCCACGGCCTGTGGCGGCAGCGACAGCAACGACGGCAACACCAATCCCAATATCAAGCCGGCCAATATCGGCACGGTGACGATCAAGGCTTATGACGGCGTCACAGACGACCTGCTGACCGCCGGTCTTGGCAAGGACGGGCTGGCCAGCGCCACGGCGCCGGTGCCGGCCAATCCGAACACGCCGACCGCGGCCGAGTTGCGCCGCTACGCGATCTACACCAACTACCGTGCGATCGTGGACACCACCGCCGGCGGGGGCTTCGGTACGTTCTACGGGCCCAACGTCGATGCGCAGGGCAATGTCACGACCGGGCAGGGCAGGATCGCCGGGGTCGAATACCTGGCCTTCTCCGACGACGGCAGCGGACAGGAGAACGTGACGATGCTGGTGCAGATCCCGAACACGTTCAATCTGAGCAAGCCTTGCATGATTACCGCGACTTCGTCGGGCTCGCGCGGCGTGTATGGCGCGATTTCCGTGGGCGAGTGGGGCCTGAAGCGCGGCTGCGCGGTGGCCTACACCGACAAGGGCACCGGCGCCGCGCCGCACGACCTGGACACCGACACCGTGCCGCAGATCGACGGCACGCGCGCCACGCGCAGCGCCGCCGGCAGCAACGCCCAGTTTGCAGCGCGGCCGGGCATCCTGTCATTGGCGGATTTCACGACGCAGGCGCCGCATCGCCAGGCGTTCAAGCACGCCCATTCGCAGCGCAACCCGGAAAAGGACTGGGGCAAGTTCACCTTGCAGGCGATCGATTTCGGCATCTGGGCGATCAATGACCGCTTCGGGCGGGTGGCCGGGAACGGCGTGCGCCAGCGCACCCTGAGCAAGAACGCGATCCTGGTGATCGCCTCCAGCGTCTCTAACGGTGGCGGGGCGGCGATCGCGGCAGCCGAGCAGGACACCACCGGCATGATCGACGGCGTGGCCGTGGCCGAGCCCAACCTGAACCTGCCGCCGAACGCCAACATCCTGGTCAAGCGTGGCGGCAAGCAGGTCAATGCATCGGGGCGACTGCTGTACGACTACATCACCACGGCCAACCTGCTGCAGCTCTGCGCGTCGCAGGCGACCTCGCTGGTGAACGCGCCTGCTTTTGCCACCAACCAGTTCTACATCTCGCGGTGCCAGTCGCTGGTCGACAACAACTTGATTTCAGGCACCACGGTCAGCGACCAGGCGGCAAGCGCGCTGCAGACTCTGCATGATTCTGGCTGGGAGCCGGAATCGGATGCGCTGCATCCGTCGCTGTCCCTCTTCGACACGGCGGCCTCGATTGCCGTGACCTATGCCAATTCGTACGCCAGGGCCAGCGTGACGGACCGGCTGTGCGGCTACAGCTTCGCCGCCACGCTGGCGGACTTCAAGCCGGCGGCGATTGCGCCTGCGGTGCTGGCGTCGATGTTTTCGACCGGCAACGGCGTGCCGCCGACCAGTACGGTGCAGCTGATCAATGACCGCGACCCGCAGCATGGCCCGTTCCTGAATGGCCAGTCGGTGTCGGCCTCGAGCAACCGTGCCGATGCCAACTTCGACGGCGCCAAGTGCCTGCGAGACCTGCTGACCGGTACCGGTTCCCAGGCGCTCGCGCTGCAGTCCGGCCTGTCCGAAATTCAGCGCTCGGGCAACCTGCGCGGCAAGCCGGCGCTCATCGTGCACGGACGCAGCGATGGCTTGTTGCCCGTCAATCACACGTCGCGGCCGTATCTTGGCTTCAACCGGCAGCAGGAAGGCGCGGCCAGCAAGCTCTCGTATATCGAGGTCGAGAACGCCCAGCATTTCGACGCCTTCATCGGCGCCGTGTCGGGGTACAGCAACCGGTACGTACCGCTGCACCTGTACCTGAACCGCGCGCTGGATGCGGTCTATGACAACCTCACGACCGGCAAGGCGCTGCCACCGTCGCAGGTAGTGCGCACGATTCCCCGCGGCGGCGCAACCAATACCACCACCGCGCCAACGCTGCTGCCGGCCAACGTGCCGCCGATCTCGCCAAGTCCGGATGCCGGCAACCAGATCGCCGCCAGTACCGGATCCGTACTGGTTCCGGATTAATCCGTCATCCGGATGGGCTCGCCGATGGATCGGCGAGCCGCGCCCCCGGTGGCGTATCCGTCGCCTGGGCCACTGGACTGCCTGCTCGCACCGTAGACCGACTTCGACACTTTTTATCGTGCCAGAATCGCGTCGGCGTGGTCTTGAAATGTCAAGCCGAAGCCTTATCTTTCGGTAAGACATCCAGTGTCCGGCCGGGCGAACTCCCTAGCATCAGGACACTCACCGAGAGAGGGAATCCTATGCGTCTTGACAAACTGACTACCCGGTTCCAGGAAGCGCTTGCCGATGCGCAAAGCCTGGCACTGGCCAATGACAACCAATACATCGAACCGCAGCACCTGCTGCGCGCGCTGATCGCGCAGAACGACGGCGCCGCCAAGGCGCTGCTGCAGCGTGCCGGCGTGAACGTGAACGGGCTGCAGACTGCGCTGGACACGGCCATCAAGCGCCTGCCGCAAGTGCAGGGCACGAGCGAGGTCCAGGTGGGTCGCGACCTCGTCAACCTGCTCAACGCGGCCGAGAAGGAAGCCATCAAGCGCGGCGACCAGTTCATCGCCAGCGAATTGTTCCTGCTCGCCGTGTCGGAAGACAAGGGCGACGCGGGCCGCCTTGCGCGCGAGAACGGGCTGAACCGCAAGCCGCTGGAAGCTGCCATCCAGGCCGTGCGTGGCGGAGATGCCGTCAACAGCGCGGACGCTGAAACGCAGCGCGAGGCCCTCAAGAAGTACACCATCGACCTCACCGAGCGCGCCCGCATGGGCAAGCTCGACCCGGTTATCGGCCGTGACGACGAAATCCGCCGCGCGATCCAGATCCTGCAGCGCCGCACCAAGAACAATCCGGTGCTGATCGGCGAGCCGGGCGTGGGCAAGACCGCGATCGTCGAAGGCCTGGCGCAGCGCATCGTCAACGGCGAAGTCCCCGAGAGCCTGAAGAACAAGCGCGTGCTGGTGCTCGACATGGCCGGCCTGCTGGCGGGCGCAAAGTACCGCGGCGAGTTCGAGGAACGCCTGAAGGCCGTGCTCAGCGATGTCGCCAAGGATGAAGGCCAGACCATCGTCTTCATCGACGAAATCCACACCATGGTCGGCGCGGGCAAGGCCGAAGGCGCGATCGACGCGGGCAATATGCTCAAGCCGGCGCTGGCGCGGGGCGAGCTGCACTGCATCGGCGCGACCACGCTGGACGAATACCGCAAGTACATCGAGAAGGACGCCGCGCTCGAGCGCCGCTTCCAGAAGGTGCTGGTGGACGAGCCGTCGGTGGAAGCCACCATCGCCATCCTGCGCGGGCTGCAGGAAAAATATGAGCTGCACCACGGCGTGGAGATTACCGACCCGGCTATCGTCGCCGCGGCGGAGCTGTCGCATCGCTATATCACCGACCGCTTCCTGCCCGACAAGGCGATCGACCTGATCGACGAGGCGGCCGCGCGCATCAAGATGGAAATCGACTCGAAGCCCGAGGCGATGGACAAGCTCGAGCGCCGCACCATCCAGCTCAAGATCGAGCGCGAAGCGGTCAAGAAAGAGACCGACGAAGCCTCGCTCAAGCGCCTGGACCTGATCGAGCAGGAGATCACGCGCCTGGAGAAAGAGTACGCCGACCTCGACGAAATCTGGAAGGCCGAGAAGGGCGCCGCGCAGGGCACGGCCGCGCTGAAGGAGGAGATCGAGAAGGTCAAGCTCGAGATCGCCAAGCTGCAGCGCGAAGGCAAGCTCGACAAGGTGGCCGAGCTGCAGTACGGCAAGCTGCCCGGCCTGGAAGGCAAGCTCAAGGCCGCGACCGACGCCGAGGCGAGCGAGCAGAAGCAGCCTAACAAGCTGCTGCGCACGCAGGTCGGCGCGGAGGAAATCGCCGAAGTGGTGAGCCGCGCCACCGGTATTCCGGTGTCGAAGATGATGCAGGGCGAGCGCGAGAAGCTGCTCAAGATGGAAGACCGCCTGCACAACCGCGTGGTGGGCCAGGACGAAGCCGTGCGGCTGGTCTCCGATGCCATCCGCCGGTCGCGCGCGGGCCTGGCGGACGAGAACAAGCCCTATGGCTCGTTCCTGTTCCTGGGACCGACCGGTGTCGGCAAGACCGAACTGTGCAAGGCCCTGGCCGAGTTCCTGTTCGATTCGGAAGAGCACCTGATCCGCATCGACATGAGCGAGTTCATGGAGAAGCACAGCGTGAGCCGCCTGATCGGCGCGCCGCCGGGATATGTCGGCTACGAGGAAGGCGGTTACCTGACCGAGGCCGTGCGCCGCAAGCCGTACAGCGTGGTGCTGCTCGATGAAGTCGAGAAGGCCCATCCGGACGTCTTCAACGTGCTGCTGCAGGTGCTGGACGACGGCCGCCTGACCGACGGCCAGGGCCGCACGGTGGACTTCAAGAACACGGTGATCGTGATGACGTCCAACCTCGGTTCGCAGATCATCCAGTCGATGGTGGGCGAGCCGCAGGAGGCGGTGAAGGGCGCGGTCTGGCAGGAAGTGCGCACGCATTTCCGGCCGGAGTTCCTGAACCGGATCGACGAGGTCGTGGTGTTCCACGCGCTCGACCAGAAGAATATCGAGTCGATCGCGCGCATCCAGCTGCAACGCCTGCAGGCCCGCCTGGCCCGCATGGACATGACGCTGGAGGTCAGCGAGGTCGCGCTGGAGAAGATTGCCAGCGCGGGGTACGACCCGGTGTTCGGGGCGCGTCCGCTCAAGCGGGCGATCCAGCAGCAGATCGAGAACCCGGTGGCGCGCGCCATCCTGGAAGGCAAGTTCGCCGCCAAGGATGTGGTGCCGGTGGACTACGAGGACGGCGAGTTCACGTTTGGCCGCGCGCTGGATTAAGTGGCCATCCAGTCAGAAGGCGCCCTTCGGGGCGCTTTTTCACAACTATTCGCCCACTTGACCTTGGTCAAGCCGGACTCGACGCAGCCTCGCTAAGATTCTTTCTGTCATGGAGATGCGGGGGCGCTCTTCATGACTTGTCTACCCGTTTCCAAATGGAAACTTAGCCCGCACCGCCAACACGGTGCGGGCGTTTTCTTTTGGGCGTCCGGTTTTCGGCTCGGGCCGCCATGCCGTGCACCGGCATGTGCATATTTCCGCCCGATCTTATGCGGAAAACACGCAAGGTTCGACGAAAGCATTCGTTCCGTTCAGATAGACCGCTCGGTAGTCTTGCTCCTGACAGAAGCCCAGCCGCCAAGGCGGGCAGCCAATGAGGCGCTCCAGCGCCATTCACGACACCTGACGGGAGCAACAAGATGATTCGCAAGCTGGCCATCGGCCTGGCCGCAGTGGCCGCCCTCGGCGCCGCGCAGACGGCGACGGCAACCACACTGCTCAATGTTTCCTACGATCCGACGCGCGAGCTGTATGTGGATGTGAACGCCGCATTCGCCAAGGCCTGGAAGGCGCAGGGCGGCGACGCCGTGACGGTGCGCCAGTCGCATGGCGGCTCGGGCAAGCAGGCCCGTTCGGTGATCGACGGGCTGGATGCCGACGTGGTCACGCTGGCACTCGGCTACGACATCGACGCCATTGCCGAGAAGGGCCTGCTCAAGTCCGACTGGCAAAAGCGCCTGCCGCACAACGCTTCGCCCTACACGTCGACCATCGTGTTCCTGGTGCGCAAGGGCAACCCCAAGGGCATCAAGGACTGGAACGACCTGGTCAAGCCGGGCGTGCAGGTCATCACGCCGAACCCGAAGACGTCGGGCGGTGCGCGCTGGAACTACCTTGCGGCATGGGGCTATGCGCTGCGCCAGCCGGGCGGCAATGACGCCAAGGCACGCGAATTTGTCGGCGAGCTGCTCAAGCACGTGCCGGTACTCGATTCGGGCGCGCGCGGCGCCACCACCACGTTCGTGGAGCGCGGCCTGGGCGACGTGCTGATCGCCTGGGAGAACGAAGCGATCCTGGCCATCAAGGAACTGGGTCCGGACAAGTTCGACATCGTCGCGCCGTCGGTGTCCATCCTGGCCGAGCCGCCGGTTGCCGTGGTCGACAAGGTGGTCGACAAGAAGGGCACCCGCAAGGCGGCCGAGGCCTACCTGCAGTTCCTGTACACCGACGAAGGCCAGGAGATCGCGGCCAAGAACTACTACCGGCCGATCTCCGCCAAGATCGCCGCCAAGTACGCGGCGAACTTCCCGAAGGTCAAGCTGTTCACGATCGACGAAGTGTTCGGCGGCTGGCAGAAGGCGCAGAAGACCCACTTTGCCGATGGCGGATCGTTCGACCAGATCTACCTGCCCGGCAAGAAGTAATCCACGAGACGGACGGGCCGCCGGCACCGTCCCGCCAACCGAAGAAGGAAGCCCCGATGTCCATCCTCACCCTGTCCGGCAGTCCCTCGGCGCAATCGCGCTCCGCTCACCTACTGGCCCACCTGCGCGGCGAACTGGAAGCGGCCGGCGAACGCACCAGCCACATTGACCTGCGCGGACTGCCCGCCGGCCCTCTGCTGGCAGCCCGCGCCGACGATCCCGCCATCGCCGCCGCCGCGCGCGCTGTCGCCGAGGCGCAAGTGGTGGTGCTGGCCACGCCGGTCTACAAGGCCGCGTACAGCGGCCTGCTGAAAGCCTTCCTCGATTTATTGCCGCAGACCGGCCTGCGCGACAAGGTCGTGCTGCCGATCGCCACCGGCGGCAGCCTGGCGCATGCGCTGGCGATCGACTATGCCTTGCGTCCGGTGCTGTCGGCACTCGGTTCGCGCCATATCCTGCACGGCATCTTTGCCGTGGACCAGCAGATCGAGATCGACGGAAGCGAGCCCGCGCGCTTCGACGCCGCGCTGGCGCTGCGCCTGGAAGAGGGCGTGCTGCGCGTGCGCGAGGCACTGGCCCGTGCGCGCATCGACGTCCCGCTTGCATTCGTGCCGGTCCCGCCGGCCCGGCGCGCCGCGCATGCCGCGGTGGCGCAGCGATGTCCTGCCTGAGCTGATCCGTAGTCCCTCCGGCCACTAGCGCCTCAGCGCTGGCCGGCCTCACCGGCAATCCCATTGTCATGCCGCCTGCGCACCAGGCCGGCAGGGCGGGTTGTTGCCCGGGTTGCTGCACACATCGGCCGACGTCCCGGCCAAGACCATCCACGCAGACAAATTGCCGGACGCGTGCCGGCTCAGGAAGGAATCCATGACATCGTCCACCTTGTCGCCGGTTGCCGGCGAATCCGCAACCACTTCGCGCCACCCGCTGATCGCGGGCCAGCGTCGCCGCCGCGCCCTGATCGCTGCACTCGTGATCGCCACCGGCGCGGCCTATGGCCTGTTGCCGGGCCGCGCCGAGGCCCAGTCGAAAACCGTCGATGCCAAGGTGCTGCGCATCGGCTACCAGAAGTACGGCACGCTGACGCTGCTGAAGGCGCGCGGCACGCTCGAGAAGCGCCTTGCGCCGCAGGGCATCACCGTCAAATGGACCGAGTTCCCCGCCGGCCCGCAACTGCTGGAAGGCCTCAACGTCGGCGCGATCGATTTCGGCACCGTCGGCGAGGCGCCGCCGATCTTCGCGCAGGCGGCCGGTGCGCAGCTCGCGTACATCGGCAACGAGCCGCCGGCGCCGACCGCCGAAGCCATCGTCGTGCCCAAAGGCTCCGCCATCAAGAGCGTCGCGGACCTGCGCGGCAAGCGCGTGGCGCTGAACAAGGGGTCGAACGTC
Source organism: Cupriavidus sp. C2SS-8b (assembly GCF_057073745.1). Classification (NCBI taxonomy): domain Bacteria; kingdom Pseudomonadati; phylum Pseudomonadota; class Betaproteobacteria; order Burkholderiales; family Burkholderiaceae; genus Cupriavidus; species Cupriavidus sp. C2SS-8b. Next base: position 2,080,273 of record NZ_CP172716.1, on the reverse strand, counting down.
CATTACCTGCTCGTGCGCCAGCTTGAGAAGGCTGGCATTCCTTACAACGAGATCCAGCCGGTCTATTTGCCGCCGGCTGACGCGCGCGCTGCTTTCGAACGCGGCGCTGTCGACGCCTGGGTGATCTGGGACCCGTTCCTGGCGGCCGCCGAAAAGCAGCTCGGCGCGCGCGTGCTGGCCGATGGCCGCGGCGCGGATGGCAAGAACGTGGTCAGCAACCATCAGTTCTATCTGGCGTCGCGCCCCTATGCGGAGGCAAAGCCGGAGATCGTAAGGCTCTTGCTCGATGAACTGGCATCGCTGGGTGCGTGGGCCGAGAAGAACCCGAAGGACGCGTCAGCAGTTCTGATCAGGGAGGTCGGCCTGGAGCCTCCCGTGCTGGAACTGGCCGTATCGCGCTTCTCGTATGGCGCGCGGCCGGTGAACGCCGAGGTGCTCGCCGAGCAGCAACGCATCGCCGACGTCTTTCATTCGCTCAAGCTGATCCCGAAGCCGATCAAGGTCTCCGACGCAAGCTGGCAGCAGGCGCAGCGCTGAGAGGCGCGGCCACAACGATAACGAGGTTCCGACATGCAAGTTTTCTGGTTTATCCCGACCCACGGTGACAGCCGCTATCTCGGCACGTCCGAAGGGGCGCGCGAGGTCGGCATCGATTACCTGAAGCAGGTAGCCGTCGCCGCCGACACGCTCGGCTATGAAGGCGTGCTGATCCCCACTGGCCGCTCTTGCGAAGATCCGTGGGTGGTGGCTTCTGCGCTGGCTGCCGTGACACAGCGGCTGCGTTTTCTCGTGGCCGTGCGCCCGGGACTGATGACGCCGACGCTGGCCGCGCGCATGGCCGCCACGTTCGATCGGATTTCGAATGGCCGTCTGCTGGTCAACCTGGTGACGGGCGGTGATGTCGCCGAGCTGGAGGGCGACGGCTTGTTCCTCGATCACGCCGCGCGCTATGAGGCCTCGGCCGAATTCATCCGCATCTGGCGCGACGTGCTGGCAGCAAGCCACGACAGCGGCGAGATCAGCTTTGAAGGAAGTCATCTCAAAGTGAAGGGCGCGCGCGTGCTGTACCCGCCGTTGCAACGGCCGCATCCGCCGGTGTACTTCGGCGGCTCGTCTGCCGCGGCACATGAACTCGCGGGCGAGCAGATCGATACCTACCTGACCTGGGGCGAGCCGCCGCCAGAGGTCGCGCAAAAACTTGCCGACGTGCGCAGGCACGCGGCACGCCACGGCCGCACGGTGAAGTTCGGCATCCGGCTGCATGTGATCGTGCGAGAGACCGAAGCCGCCGCCTGGGCCGCGGCGGACGATCTGATTAGCCGCCTCGACGACGACACCGTGGCGCGCGCGCAGGCCGTGTTCGCGAAGATGGATTCGGAAGGCCAGCGCCGCATGGCCGCCTTGCATGCCGGCGGCAGCAAGCGCACGCGCGAGGCGCTGGAAATCAGTCCGAATTTGTGGGCTGGCGTAGGGCTGGTGCGTGGTGGCGCGGGCACCGCGCTTGTTGGTGATCCGCAGCAGGTGGCTGAGCGCATCCGCGAATACGCGGAACTGGGCATCGACACCTTCGTGCTCTCCGGCTATCCGCATCTTGAAGAGGCTTACCGTTTCGCGGAACTCGTGTTCCCGCTGCTGCCGCGCTCCGTGCGCAGCAAGTTGCCGGGGCAGGTGCTGTCGGGACCGTTCGGTGAAGTCATGGCGACCGGCATCGTGCCACGCGCTTCGCAAAGCTGAGGAGATCGCCATGTCTGCTTCCCTGACCGCATCGCGCCGCGAATGGCGCAACGTGGCGCGCACGCTGGCGCCGTGGGTAGTGCCTGCGCTCCTGATCGTCGCCTGGCAGGCCGCCTCGCAGTACGGCTGGCTGTCCACACGCGTGCTGCCCGCGCCGTTGGCCGTGGTGAAGGCTGCGTGGGAGCTGGCCCGTTCCGGCGAACTGTGGACCCATGTCTGGGTCAGCACGTGGCGCGCCGCTGTGGGCCTTGCCGTGGGCGGTGGCCTGGGTTTGCTGCTCGGACTGCTGACCGGCACGTTCCGCAGCGCCGCCACGCTGCTCGACAGCACGCTGCAGATGATCCGCAACATCCCGACGCTGGCGCTGATCCCGCTGGTGATCCTCTGGTTCGGCATCGACGAGACCGCCAAGCTGTTCCTGGTTGCGCTGGGGGTGTTCTTCCCGGTGTACCTGAACACGTTCCACGGCATCCGCTCCGTCGATCCGGGGCTGGTCGAAATGGCGCGCAGCTACGGGCTGTCGGGCTGGTCGCTCTATCGCGAGGTGATCCTGCCCGGCGCGCTGCCCAGCATCCTGGTTGGCGTGCGTTTCTCGCTGGGGCTGATGTGGGTGATCCTGATCGTGGCCGAGACCATCTCGGCGCAGTCGGGCATCGGCTACATGACCATGAATGCGCGCGAGTTCCTGCAGACCGATGTGGTGCTGGTCGGCATCCTGCTCTATGCGCTGCTCGGCAAGCTGGCCGATGTGATGTCGCGCGGGCTGGAGCGCTTCTGGCTGCGCTGGCACCCCGGTTATCAAGCCGCCTGAAGCAGAGGAGAACTGACATGCAAAGCAATCCGGTAGAACAGGCGGCGCTCGCGTATGCCGATGCCAACCTGAAGGAAGTGCGCCGGGCGCGCCAGTCTGATGCCCCCGCCGGCGGTGTGGCGCTGCACGTGCAGCAGGTGATCAAGCGTTATGACGGCCGCGAGGTGCTGCACCGTATCGAACTCAGCGCGGCACCGGGCGAGTTCGTCGCCATCGTCGGGCGCAGCGGCTGCGGCAAGAGCACCTTGCTGCGGCTCGTGGCAGGGCTGGAAGCTACGGACGAAGGCGCCATCACGCTCGATGCGCAAGCGGCGCGCACGCGGCAGCAGGACATCCGCGTGATGTTCCAGGACTCGCGCCTGCTGCCATGGAAGCGCGTGCTGGAAAACGTCGCGCTGGGCCTGCCGCGCGAGCGTCGCGAAGAGGCGGCGGCGGTGCTGGCGCAGGTCGGACTGGCGGATCGCGCGGATGCATGGCCGGCACGGCTGTCCGGCGGGCAGCGCCAGCGTGTCGCCCTGGCGCGGGCGCTCGTGCATCACCCGCGCCTGCTGCTGCTCGACGAACCGCTCGGCGCACTGGATGCGCTCACGCGCATAGAGATGCAGGGACTGATCGAATCGCTGTGGGGCCGGCTCGGTTTCACCGCGCTGCTGGTGACGCACGATGTGTCCGAGGCCGTGGCGCTGGCGGACCGCATCGTGCTGATCGAGGACGGCCACATTGCAATGGATGAACCCGTCGCCCTTGCCAGGCCGCGGCAGCATGGTTCGGCAGCGTTCGCGCAATTGGAAGAGCGTGTGCTGCGGCGGGTCATGCAGCACACCCCGTTCGCCGGCTCGGCAGCGCAGGTGGAGAAGGAACCCACTGCGGACTGGTCGCTGGTACGCACGGTGGAGTCGGTGCGCTTCGCGGTGTAACGCATCCGAAACCCGCACATCGTCATTACACAATCTTCATACGCCTTCACGAAAGGAGCTTCTATCATGAGCATTCAGGCCATCAACGTACGCAACCAGTTTCGCGGCAAGGTCGCCGCCATCATCGAAGGCCCGGTGGTTTCCGAAGTGGATGTGGAAACGCCGGCCGGCATCGTTACCTCGGTCATCACCACGCGCTCGATTCGCGACCTCGGCCTGACGCTGGGCAGTGAAGTCGTTGCGCTGGTCAAGGCGACCGAGGTATCCATTGCCAAGCTGTAAGTTGCCGCGGGCCATGTGCGCATGGCCCGCAGCGTGAACATCAAACGGAGTACCGGCGCCGGGAGGCGCGAAAGGAAACAGAAGCATGGCCATCGCAGGCGCGAATGCACCCGAAGCCAGGTTGAGCGCCCTCGAGCGCTACCTTGACACGCTGCCGCGGCAGCCGCTGGCCGACCGCCAGCTGTGGCGCGATGCGCGCGGCCAGGTGCAGGGCCAGTTCTTTAACTGTTCGCTGACCAGCGCGTTTGAGCCGCTGGTGACGCTGGCCGACCGCGAGGTCGTGGCACACGAAGGCGCGGTCCATACCTATGCGGAGGATGGCATGGGCCTGGCCGCGTGGAAGCTGTTTGCCATGGCGGCCGATGACACGACGCTGGTGTCGCTGGACCGTCTGTCGCGCCTGCTGCATGCGATCAATTACTTTGCGGCCGAAGGTTCGCACAAGCTCGTGCTCAATGTGCACAACCGCTTGCTGGCCGCGGTGGCGGACGACCACGGCGCCGCGTTCCGGCGCGCGCTGCAGTCGCTCGGGTTGCCGCTGGAGCGCTTCGTGATCCAGGTGCCGGCCAGCGCCAATGATGACCTGCCGCTGCTGCTGCATGTGGTGGGCAACTATCGGCGCAACGGCTTTGCCGTGAGCCTGCAGGCCTCCGACCCGGCCGAGGCCGGGGCGTTGATGGCGCACGCCGTGCCGGACTGGCTCAAGCTCGACATGCGTCGCACCTGGACCGATCGCCAGCTCGCCGGACTGCGCGCGAGCGCGGCCAGTTCAGGCGTGACGCTGATCGGCCGGCGGCTGCAAGACGCGCTGAGCGTGGAGCGCCTGCAAGCGGCCGGCATCGGACTGGGGCAGGGGGCATTTGCCGGTGGCCTGGTAACGCCCGCAAACTTGCGTGACGCGCGGACTTTGAGCGAGGAGGTGGCATGACGGATCGCAGCAAGCCGGTTCCCCGGCTGGACATCCCCCGGCATCTGCAGGTGCTGACCGTGCCGGGCCTGCATGGCAGCGGCCCCGGCCACTGGCAGAGCCGCTGGGAGCAGCGCTTTCCCGACTGGCAGCGCGTGGAACAGCATGACTGGTCGCGTCCGAGCCTGCCGCTGTGGGCCGAACGCGTGTCGGAGGGCGTGATGCGCGCACAGCGCGTGGCGGCACGCGGCGCCGTGCTGGTCGCGCACAGCTTCGGCTGCCTGGCTACGCTGCGGCAGGCGGCTCTGGATCCGGTCGGCATTGCCGGCGCATTGCTGGTGGCGCCGGCCGATCCGGACAAGTTCGCTGTGGCCCACCTGCTGCCGACTTACCGGCTACCGTTCCCGACCATTCTGGTCGCGAGCCGCAATGACCCATGGATGCCGCAGCGGACCGCCTTCAGCTGGGGCACGCTGTGGGGCAGTGAACTGGTCGACGCGGGCAGCGTGGGTCACATCAATGCGGATTCCGGTCTCGGCGAGTGGGGCGAAGGACTGAGCCTGCTCGGAACTTTGGTCCAGCGCATTGCATTCGAGGGTAGCGCCGAAGCCACTGGAGACCAGGCTGGGCCGTGGGAAGCGGGCGTAGAAGTGGCTTCCACGGTCCCTTATATCTAATTCGTCTAAGAAAATTCGTAAAGATTCGTTCTGTTTATAAGGACGCGTCTGCAGAATTTGTCTCGTAGGCCGGCGCCTTATGCGCCGGTTTCATAAGTGAGGCCCGCCTTGCGCGGGCCCCACCACAGACGAGACGACATGCCACCCTCCATTTCCCTGGCGGACACGCCGCCCCCGGCTGCGCCGGAATCGCGCGCCACCCGCAGTGCGCCGGGACGCAACGGCCGCCAGCGCTTCACGGTGCTGCCGGGCTTTGGCCTGTCGCTGGGCTTCACGATCTTCTACCTGACGCTGATCGTCCTGATCCCGCTGTCGGCCGTGTTCCTGAAAACGTTCACGATGACATGGGATGGCTTCTGGACCACGGTGACGGCGCCGCGCGTGGTGGCGTCCTACCAGCTGAGCTTTGGCGCGTCGCTGATCGCGGCGATCATCAATACGGTCTTCGGGCTGGCAGTGGCGTGGGTGCTGGTGCGCTACCGCTTTCCCGGCAAGCGCCTGATCGATGCGCTGGTGGACCTGCCGTTCGCACTGCCTACCGCGGTGGCAGGTATCGCGCTGACGGCGCTGTTCGCGGGCAATGGCTGGATCGGCCGCTATCTGGAGCCGCTCGGCATCAAGGTCGCCTTCAGCCCACTGGGCGTGGTGGTCGCGCTGACGTTCATCGGGCTGCCGTTCGTCGTGCGCACGGTGCAGCCGGTGCTGGAAGACGTCGAGCAGGAACTGGAAGAGGCTGCGGCCAGCCTCGGCGCCACGCGGCTGCAGACCTTCGGGCGCGTGATCCTGCCCGCCATCCTGCCGGCGCTGTTGACGGGCTTTGCGTTGTCGTTCGCGCGGGCCACCGGCGAGTACGGCTCGGTGGTGTTCATCTCCGGCAACATGCCGATGGTCTCGGAAATCGCGCCGCTGATGATCTATTCGAAGCTCGAGCAATACGACTATGCGGGCGCCACCGCGGTGGCCGTGGTGATGCTGGTGATTTCCTTCGCGCTGCTGCTGCTGATCAACCTTCTGCAGGCCTGGACCCGCCGCCACCAGTCTGGCGCGCGCGATGGCCTGGCACTCGAAGCGCCCGCCACGGGCAGGGAACACTGACATGGCCGGCGCAGTTTCGGGCCGCCTCGGGCGGCAGGGCACGGCCCACCATAAATTTGACGCCACCGGCGAAGCGCCGTGGGTGCGCTACACGCTGGTCACCGTGGCGGTGTTGTTCCTCACGCTGTTCCTGTTCGTGCCGCTCGCTTCGGTCTTCTACGAGGCGCTGCGCAAGGGCGTGCAGACCTACTGGGAAGCGCTGGTCGAGCCGGACGCGTGGTCCGCGATCCAGCTCACGCTGACGGTGGCCGCCATCGCGGTGCCGCTGAACCTGGTGTTCGGCGTGGCGGCGGCGTGGGCCATCGCCAAGTTCGAGTTTCCCGGCAAGAACCTGCTGATCACGCTGATCGACCTGCCGTTCTCGGTGTCGCCGGTGATCTCGGGCCTGGTCTATGTGCTGCTGTTCGGCGCGCAAGGCTGGTTCGGCCCGTGGCTGGAGACGCATGACATCAAGATCATGTTCGCGGTGCCGGGCATCGTGCTGGCCACCATTTTCGTGACCTTCCCGTTCGTGGCGCGCGAGCTGATTCCGCTGATGCAGGTGCAGGGCAGCGAAGAGGAAGAGGCGGCCATCGTGCTGGGCGCATCGGGCTGGCAGACGTTCCGGCATATCACGCTGCCCAATATCCGCTGGGGCCTGCTGTACGGCGTGATCCTGTGCAATGCGCGGGCGATGGGCGAGTTCGGCGCGGTGTCGGTGGTGTCGGGCCATATCCGCGGGTTGACCAACACCATGCCGCTGCATGTCGAGATCCTCTACAACGAGTACAACTTCGCGGCGGCATTCGCGGTGGCATCGCTGCTGACGCTGCTGGCCCTGGTCACGCTGGGCATCAAGACGCTGGTGGAATTGCGCGCCCGCAAGGAAAACGAAGACGCTGCCGTGGAAGCCCCGCTGGCCGCACCGCAAGGACAGGCATCATGAGCATTCAGGTCAAGAACGTAGAGAAGCGCTTTGGCGATTTTGTCGCGCTGGACAATGTCTCGCTGGACTTCGAAGAGGGCGAGCTGACCGCGCTGCTCGGACCGTCCGGCTGCGGCAAGACCACGCTGCTGCGCATCATCGCGGGCCTGGAGCGTGCCGACGCGGGCCAGATCGTGCTGTCCGGACGCGATGCTTCACAGCAGCACGTGCGCCAGCGCCAGGTCGGTTTCGTGTTCCAGCACTATGCCTTGTTCAAGCATATGAGCGTGTTCGAGAACGTGGCCTTCGGTCTGCGCGTGAAACCGCGCGCCGAACGCCCGAGCGAAGCGCAGATCCGCGAGAAGGTGAAGTCGCTGCTGGCGCTGGTGCAGCTCGACTGGCTGGCGGATCGCTATCCCGCGCAGTTGTCCGGTGGGCAGCGCCAGCGTATTGCACTGGCCCGCGCGCTGGCAGTGGAGCCGCGCGTGCTCCTGCTCGACGAACCGTTCGGCGCGCTCGACGCAAAGGTGCGCAAGGAGCTGCGCCGCTGGCTGCGGCGCCTGCATGACGAACTGCACGTGACCAGCGTGTTCGTCACGCACGACCAGGAAGAAGCGCTGGAAGTGGCCGACCAGGTCGTGCTGATGAACCGTGGCCACGTCGAACAGTTCGGCTCGCCGGAGGCGGTCTACAACCATCCGGCCACGCCGTTCGTGTTCGGCTTCCTCGGCAACGTCAACCTGTTCCACGGACGCCTGGAAGTGGGCGAGAGCGGCGGCCTGCTGCACACCGGCGAAGCGGTGCTGCCGGTGGTCGGCAGCGGCCACGAGACCGCCGGCGATGCGGTGGCCTATGTGCGCCCGCACGACCTGGATCTCGAACGCTACGCACCGGGCACTGACGGCATCGCCGTCACGCTGCGCCGCGCGCTGACGCTGGGCCCGGTGGCCCAGCTTGAACTCGAGCGCGAGGATAACCAGGACGTGATCGAGGTGGCCCTGCCGCTGGAGCGCTTCCGCCACGCGGGCTTCCGCGAAGGCGAGCTGCTTGCGGTACGGCCGCGGCAGCTGCGCGTCTTCAACCAGCCGACACCACAACAATCGAACGCACGCGCCAACGGCGCGGCGACAAGCCGACAAGGGGCAGGGCGATGAACTTCCAGCAACTCCGATCCATCCGCGAGGCGGTGCGCCGCCAGTTCAACCTGACCGAGGTCGCCAACGCGCTCTACACCTCGCAGCCGGGGGTATCGCGCCAGATCCGCGAACTGGAAGAAGAACTCGGCGTGGAGATTTTCGAGCGCTACGGCAAGCGCCTGACCGGGCTGACCGAGCCGGGCCGCGAGATCGTGCGCATTGTCGAGCGACTGCTGCTCGAAGCCGAAAACCTGCGCCAGGCCGGCGATGAATTTGCCGGCCGCCATACCGGCCGCCTGACGGTGGCCACGACCCACACGCAGGCGCGCTACGCCTTGCCCCGGGTGGTGCAGTCGTTCCGCCGCACCTATCCGCACGTCACGCTGGCGCTGCAGGAAGCGTCGCCGACGCATATCGTCGAACTGCTGCTGACCGGACAGGCCGACATCGGCATTGCGACCGAGGCGCTGGCCGCCGAGTCCGGACTGACCTCGTTCGACGCCTACACCTGGCAGCACGTGCTGGTGGTGTCGCCGGACCATCCGCTGACACGCCTGCCCGAGCCGACGCTGGAGGACGTGGCCGGCTTCCCGCTGATCACGTACGACGCAGGCTTTACCGGACGGCGCAAGATCGACGGCGCCTTTGCCGAGGCCGGCCTGCAGCCCGAGATCGTGCTGACCGCGCTGGACGCCGACGTGATCAAGACCTATGCGGAGCTGGAACTGGGCGTGGGCATCATCGCGTCGATGGCCTATGACGAGCGCAAGGACACCGGGCTGGTGCGGATTTCGGCGGACCACCTGTTCGCCTCCAATACCACCAGCGTGGCGTTGCGCCGGGGCGCCTACCTGCGCGGCTACGCGCACGCCTTCATCAATATGTTCGCGCCGCACCTGTCGCGCGACACCGTCAGCAGCGCACTGGGCGAAGCCGACACGCAGCAGGCGCTGGCAGGCTGAGACCCGCGCAGGCTGCACCAATCGCCACACGGGCCACGGCACTGGCCCGCTGCTGTGCAGGCTGCTGCGCACGCCGCAGTCCATCCGGCCACCGCGCGGTTCGCGCCGCGCGCCCGCCATTCGTCGCAAGACGCTTTCCTTCTGGCCCACAAGCGTCGTAAAGTGCCTGCACATGCCGGGGAAGCCATCTCTCCGGTCTATGCCGCAGCGCAACAGATATTGCGCGCGATGCCATCGACGAAGGAGAGAGACCATGAAAGCTGGCCGCAACGGCCGGGGCGTGTTCGTCCCGTTGATCCTGATCCTGGCTGGGGGCGTACTCCTGCTGCAACACCGCGGCATGCTGCCCGCGCAGTTCGCCCACGACTGGTGGCCCGTGCTGCTGGTGGTGGCGGGCGTGGTCCTGCTGGGCCGCCGTCTTGCGCTGCGGCGCTAAACGCGACGACTGCCCGGTGACCGCGATGCGCGGTGACCGCCGGCAACCGGACCCTCCCGCATTGCACCCGACACAGGCCGCGCTAACATGAATGCCATGGACCGCTGTCTTTCCACCGCCCATCCTTCGCGGCTGACGATGCTTGGACGCGACCTGCTGTTCGTGCTGTGCATGAACACGGTGATTGCCGTCAGCCTGAACTATGGCTTCCAGACCGGCGGCACGCTGTGGCACAACTTCGTCTATAGCCACCTGATCGGCTTGTCGATCTGGCTGCTGATCGATATCCCGCGCGTGCTGATCTGGTGGCATGAACGCCCGCGGCGCTGGCCATTCCTGATCCTGGCCGCTGCCGCCGTGCCCATGGGCGTGGTCCTGGGCAGCTGGGCCACGCGCGAGGTGCTGGACTTGCCGCCAAAGCTCTCCGCCGAAACCGGGGACATGCTGCGCATGTGCCTGGTGGTGGGCATGCTGGCGTCGGCGAGCATGATCTACTTCTACTGGTCGCGCGAAAAGCTCGCTTACCTTGAGCGCCAGGCCGCGCTGGACGCCCTGCAGCGCGAGGAGGCCGAGAAGCAGCTCGTGCGCGCCCAGCTGATGGCGCTGCAGGCGCAGATCGAGCCGCATTTCCTGTTCAATTCGCTGGCCAACCTCGACGGGCTGATCGCTACCGACCCGCGCACGGCGCGCAAGCTGCTGCAGCGGCTGATCGGGTTTCTGCGCACCTCGCTGCTGCATACGCGCGCGGAACAGTGCACGCTGCGCCAGGAGTTCGAGCTGCTGCGCAGCTACCTGGACATCCAGGGCATGCGCTTCGGCACGCGGCTGGGCTATGACATCGACCTGCCGCCCGCGCTGGACGGCGTGGAGATCCCGCCCATGCTGATCCAGCCGCTGGTGGAGAACGCGGTGACGCATGGCATCGAGCCCTGCATGCGCGGCGGCCATATCACGCTGTCGGCGCGCGCGGCCGGTGACGACGCGGTGCAAGTCATCATTGCCGATACCGGCGTCGGATTTGGCCATGGCTCGGGCAAGGGCTCGGGACTGGGCCTGACCCATGTGCGTGAACGGCTGGCGCGTATTTTCGGCGCGGCGGCGAGCATGCAGATGGAAGAAAACACGCCGCGCGGCGTGGTGGTGCGGCTGACGCTGCCGCTGACCCGGCACACCGAGTTGCCGGTGCCGCCGCCAGTGCCCGCCGCGGTGCCGGCCACGCCTGCCGGCGTAACGCCGGCCATGCCGCGCCCTTGACCATTTTGAGTCGGGCACCGTCCAATGCCCGCTCACCCTGCCTGCTGACGCTGGTCACGCCCCCTGATCTCCGCCATGACCCCAACCCTGCTGATTGCCGATGACGAACCCTTGCTGGCCCGCGTGCTGGAATCCGAGCTGGCGGTGCTGTGGCCCGAAGCCAGGATCGTAGGCGTGGTCCATGACGGTGTGTCGGCGCTCGATGCGGCGCGCCAGCACCAGCCCACTGTCGTGTTCCTCGACATCCGCATGCCCGGCATGAGCGGCATGGACGTGGCGCGCGAGCTGGTCGACTTCGACGTGCCGCCGCTGGTGGTATTCGTGACCGCCTACGACCAGTTCGCGCTGGAGGCCTTCGAGCGGGCCGCCGTCGACTACGTGCTCAAGCCCGTGCAGCACGAGCGGCTGGAGGCGACCGTCGCGCGCTTGAAGGCCCGCCTGGCGGCGGCCCTGGCGGATGCCGAGCCAAGCACGGCCCCGATCGACAACGGCCAGCTCGCGCAACTGCTCCATCGCCTCGAGGCGCTGGAACACCCGGCCATGGGCACGCGCGGCGCGCCGGAGCCGCAGGGCAACTACCTGCGCTTTATCCGCGCGCTGGTCGGGCAGGAGGTGCGCATCATCCCGGTCGACGAGGTGATCTACCTGGAAGCCACCGACAAGTATGTCAACGTGGTCTCCGCCGGCGGTGAAGCTCTGATCCGCACCAGCCTGCGCGAACTGACCCAGCAGCTCGATCCCGAGCGCTTCTGGCAGATCCACCGCGGCACGGTGGTCAATATCGCGTGCGTGGCCAGCGCGGTCACGCAGTCGCTGGGCCGCGTATCGCTGCGCTTGCGCGACCGGCCGGAATCGCTGCCCGTGGCCAGGCAGTACGCTTACCTGTTCAAGCAGATGTAGCGGCCGCGGACCTTGCGGCGCGCGCTGCGCCGGTATGCAGCCGGTTGCGGTTTTCCTCTATGATGCGAGCTTCGGTACGCGCTGTTGCCTGCCCTCGCGGACAGGCGTGCGGCGCGCCTGCCCGCCCAGCTGGCTCCATCCCGCGAATCCGCCGCCATGACTACCGCCGCCTTCGATCCCAGCCGCAATCCGCTTCGCCATGATGCCCAGGTGATCGGCCTGGTCGGGCTGGCGCATGGTGTCTCACACTTCTATCACCTGCTGCTGGCGCCGCTGTTCCCGTGGATAAAAGCGGAGTTCGGCCTGAGCTATGCCGAGCTTGGCCTGCTGATGACGGTCTTCTTCGCAGTGTCGGCAGTGGTGCAGACGGCTTCGGGTTTCGTGGTCGACCGCGTCGGGGCGCGCCCGGTCTTGTTTGCCGGGCTGGCGTTCCTGGGCTCGGCCGCCTTGCTGCTGTCGGCCAGTTCCGGCTATGCCGCGCTGCTGCTCGGCGCCGGCGTGGCGGGACTGGGCAACGGCGTATTCCATCCGGCAGATTTCACGCTGCTGAACAAGCATGTGTCGCAGCCCCGGCTGGGCCACGCGTTCTCGGTGCACGGCATCTCCGGCAACCTCGGCTGGGCGGCCGCGCCGGTGTTCCTCGTGACCATTGCCAACCTGGCCACGTGGCGCGTGGCGCTGGCTGCCGCGTCGATCGTAGCGTTCGGCGTGCTGGCGGTGCTCCTGGTCCTGCGCCACGTACTCGATCCGCGCGAGCTTGGCAGTGCGGTGGGCCGTCCCAAGTCCGCGCAGGCCGGCGCCGGCGGCAGCCTGCTTGGCTTCCTGAAGCTGCCGCAGGTGTGGGTGTGCTGGGCCTTCTTCCTGCTGACCACGTTCTCGGCGGCCGGCATCCAGAGCTTCGCACCGACCGCGCTCACGCAGCTCTACGGCATTCCGTTCACGCTGGCCACCGCGTCCTACACCATCTACATGCTGTGCAGCGCCGGCGGCATGCTGGTTGGCGGGTTTGCCGCCAGCCGCACCAGCAACCATGACCGCCTGATCGCGCTGAGCTTCACCGTGTCGGGGCTGATGGCCATACTCGTGGGCCTGAACGTCGCGCCGGGCCTGCTGGTGCCGGCGCTGCTCGGCGTGATCGGCTTCGGCGCGGGTACGGCCGGCCCTTCGCGGGACCTGCTTGTGCGTGCGGCGGCCCCTGCCGGCGCCACGGGCCGCGTATACGGCGTGGTCTATTCGGGCCTGGACATCGGCCTGGCCAGCGGGCCGCTGTTCTTCGGCGCGCTGATGGACGCGCACCTGCCCAACTGGGTGTTCTTCATGATCGGCGGCTTCCAGCTGCTGTCGATCTTCACCGCGGTGACAGTCGGCAACGGCAACCGCAACCGTACCCGCCGCGGCGCCGCGGCGCAGGCGCCGGCCGCCTAGGACGGGTTGCCGCCGCGTCGCATTCCCGCGCGCCGGCCACGCCGGCGCTCCCGAGTTTTTCCGAGGACCCTTCATGTCATCCAAGCCTGTTTCCGCCGGCACCGCGCAGCCTGAACCGATGTGCGGCGGCCATATCCTGGTCGACGCGCTGCTGGCGCACGGCGCCGAACTGGCCTTCGGCGTGCCCGGCGAGAGCTACCTGGCGGTGCTCGACGGCTTTCACCGCCGGCGCGACCAGATGCGCTTTGTCATCTGCCGCCAGGAAGGCGGCGCGGCGGTCATGGCCGAAGCCTACGGCAAGCTCACGGGCCGCCCGGGGCTGGCCTTCTGCACGCGCGGACCGGGCGCGACCAATGCCAGCATCGGCGTGCACACGGCCTTCCAGGATTCGACGCCGATGATCCTGTTCATCGGCCAGGTCGGCCAGGACTTCGCGGACCGCGAGGCCTTCCAGGAGATCGACTACCGCCGCATGTTCGGCCAGATGGCCAAGTGGGTCGCGCAGATCGATCGCGTCGAACGGATTCCCGAGTACATCGCGCGCGCCTACCAGACCGCCACCTCGGGGCGGCCGGGCCCGGTGGTGCTGGCCTTGCCCGAAGACATGCTGACGCAGGAGGCGGCCGTGCCGCAGCTGGCGGCCTACCAGCGCGTGCTGAGCTGGCCCGGCGATGACGACCTGCAGCGCCTGTCGGACAGGCTCGCGGCCGCGGAGCGCCCGTTCGTGCTGCTCGGCGGCAGCGGCTGGACGCCCGAGGCGTGCGCGCAGGTCCAGCAGTTCGCCGAGCGCTTTTCACTGCCGGTGGGCTGTGCGTTCCGCGGCCAGGACCTCTTCGACAACCGGCACCAGAACTATGCCGGCGATGTCGGCATCGGCATCAACCCGGCCCTGGCCGAACGCGTCCGCAATGCGGACCTCGTGCTTGCGATCGGTCCGCGCCTTGGCGAGATGACCACGGGCGGCTATGCGCTGATCCGCGCGCCGCGGCCGGCGCAGCAGCTGATCCATGTCCACGCCGGGGCGGAGGAACTGGGCAGCGTCTACCAGGCGGACCTGATGATCCACGCCTCGATGCCGGCGATCGCCGCGCGCCTCGCGGCGTTGCCGTCTCCGGCGGCGCCGCCGCGCTGGCAGGGCTGGACGCGCGACGCGCACGCCGACTACGAACGCTACCTGGCCCCTGCCGCCTATACGGGGCAGGGCGTCGACATGGCCGACGTGATCCGTACCCTCGACCGCCTGCTGCCTGCGGATGCCGTCGTGACCAATGGCGCGGGCAATTACGCCGGCTGGCTGCACCGCTATTTCCACTATCGTCCGTTCGCAGCGGGCGGCCGCGGCCAGCTTGCGCCGACCAGTGGCGCCATGGGCTACGGCGTGCCGGCTGCCGTGGGCGCAAAGATTGCGTTCCCGCAGCGCACGGTCGTGGCGCTGGCGGGCGATGGCTGTTTCCTGATGAACGGGCAGGAACTGGCCACCGCCATGCAATACAACGCGCCCGTAATCATCATCGTCGTCAACAACGGCATGTATGGGACCATCCGCATGCACCAGGAGCGTGAGTACCCGGCCCACGAATCGGGCACGGCGCTGCAGAACCCGGACTTTGCCGCGCTGGCCCGTTATGGCGCGCGCGGCGCGACGGTGACGACGACCGACGCGTTCGAACTCGCGCTGCGCGAAGCCCTGGCGGCACCGGTGTCCACGTTGATCGAGATCCAGGTGGATCCGGACGTGATCACGCCGCGCACCACGCTCAGCGCGATTCGTGCGCAGGCGCTGGCCAGCGGCAAGCCGAAGGCCTGACTGTCCGACGGTACCGATTTTTATTCTTGCAGGAGTTTTCGATGAAACATGCCACCACCGATCTGTGCGATGCCAACGAACCGCGCCTGGCCGACGGCACGCTGCGCGTCATGGCGCCGGGGTTCCGTGCGCTCGGCAAGCAACTGGCCTTTGCCGGCCAGGCCGCCACGCTGAAGGTCTTTGAGGACAACTCGCTCGTGCGCGAGGCGCTGGAATCGCCGGGGCAGGGCCGCGTGCTGGTGATCGATGGCGGCGGTTCGATGCGCTGCGCGCTGGTAGGGGGCAACCTCGGGCTGCTGGCCGAGAAGAACGGCTGGGTCGGCATCATCGTCAACGGCTGCGTGCGCGATACGGCCGAGCTGGAGGTCTGCGACATTGGCATCCGCGCGCTGGCCACGCATCCGCAGAAGAGCCAGAAGCGGGGCGCCGGCGAGCGTGACATCGCGGTGCAGATGCCGGGCGCCGTGGTCCGCCCGGGCAACTGGATCTACGTCGATGCGGACGGCGTGCTGGTGTCCGAAGAAAAGCTCGGCGCCTGACATGACCAAGGTCTTTGTCTATGGCACCCTGCGCGCCGGCGAGGTCAACGACCTGAACGCAGCGGCGCGCCAGCACGGCATTGCCGCGCCCACGCTGCTCGGCACGGCGACCATTGCAGGCCGTCTCTATGACTTCGGTACCTATCCAGGCCTGGTGCTCGATCCCCAGGCCGGCCTGGCGGTCGGTGATCTCTATGAGGTGCCCGACGCGCTCGTGCCGGTGCTCGACGAGATCGAGGAAATCTATCCCGGCCAGTCCTCGCTGTTCGTCAGCGCACAGCACGTCGTGCTGCACGACGGCCAGCCGGTGACCTGCCTGCTGTATCCCGTGGCCGATGCGGCAGTCTTGGGCCTGCCGCGTATTGAAGGCGGTGACTGGGTTGCTTACCGCAAGTCGCGCGATACCGCTGCGGCCTGATATACCTTCTCAGAGTCTGAAACGGCGCCCATCTGTGGCGCCGTTTTTTTGTGGCGATCGATCCGTTACTGCGGGGTCTGTTTCTCTGGAACTCATGAGGAAATCCCTTTTTCTGCTCAAATTTCACAATGTGGAAAGATGTTTTGGACCGCAAAATTACGTAGTTTGCAGGGCACAACGCCATTTCTCATGATGAAAAACCACGTTCCGCATTACGAAATAAGTTATGTAATTTATTGATTTAATTGAATAAAAAAGCAGTATGCAATCTGCATTCAAGGCTGTTGCACTGCGGGGTGCTTCTCTAAACTCTTATATAAGACACAGGATGCAAGGCGCCAAAAACGCTTCTCGGCCAGAAGAACGGAACAGGGCTCGACGTCACAGTTTTCTTTGCCATTCCCAATTTGTCGCTAGGAGAGTGATATGAACCGCGAACAACAGATCCAGGCACTGCAGAAGGATTGGGACACCAACCCCCGTTGGAAAGGCATCCGCCGCAATTTCACCGCTGAAGACGTGGTACGCCTGCGCGGTTCCGTCCAGGTGGAGCACACGCTGGCCCGGCGCGGCTCCGAAAAGCTGTGGAACTTGCTGCAGACCGAGCCGTTCGTCAACTCGCTCGGCGCGTTGACGGGCAACCAGGCCATGCAGCAGGTGAAGGCCGGCCTGAAGGCCATCTACCTGTCGGGCTGGCAAGTTGCCGGCGACGCCAACCTGGCCGGTGAGATGTATCCCGACCAGTCGCTGTATCCGGCCAATTCGGTGCCGCAAGTGGTCAAGCGCATCAACAATACGTTCCAGCGCGCCGACCAGATCCAATGGAGCGAAGGCGGCGGCGACACCGATTTCTTTGCCCCGATCGTGGCCGACGCCGAGGCCGGTTTCGGTGGCGTGCTGAACGCGTTCGAACTGATGAAGTCGATGATCGAGGCGGGCGCCGCCGGCGTTCACTTCGAAGACCAACTGGCCTCGGTAAAGAAGTGCGGCCACATGGGCGGCAAGGTGCTGGTCCCGACCCGCGAAGCCGTTGCCAAGCTGACCGCGGCCCGTCTGGCTGCCGATGTTTCCGGCGTGCCGACCCTGGTGATCGCCCGTACCGACGCCGAGGCTGCTGACCTGCTGACCTCGGACGTGGACGAAAATGACAAGCCGTTCTGCACCGGCGAACGGACCGTGGAGGGCTTCTACCGCGTCCGCAACGGCCTGGAGCAGTCGATCTCGCGCGCCCTGGCCTACGCCGAAGTGGCAGACCTGGTGTGGTGCGAAACCGGCAAGCCGGACCTCGAGTTCGCCAAGAAATTTGCCGACGCCGTGCATGCGAAGTTCCCCGGCAAGATGCTGGCCTACAACTGCTCGCCGTCGTTCAACTGGAAGAAGAACCTCGACGACGCGACAATCGCCAAGTTCCAGAGGGAACTGGGCGCCATGGGCTACAAGTTCCAGTTCATCACGCTGGCCGGCTTCCACTCGCTGAACTATTCGATGTTCAACCTGGCCTACGGCTACGCCCGCAACCAGATGAGCGCGTTCGTGGAGTTGCAGGAAGCCGAGTTCAAGGCGGCCGAGAAGGGGTTCACCGCCGTCAAGCACCAGCGCGAAGTCGGCACCGGCTACTTCGATGCCGTGACCCAGACCATCGAAGGCGGCCAGTCGTCGACGACCGCCCTGAAGGGATCGACCGAAGACGAGCAGTTCTTCGAAGACAAGAAAGTGGCCTGACTCTCCTGGCCACCGTTTGCTGAAACATAGATCGGGGGGAACCGAGTAGTCTCTTGGTTCAGCAGACCACAGGAAGCGCGTGCGACCATCACGCGCTTCTTCTTCAGGCACCGCGCCGTTTCTCTCTCAGGAGGCGGCGCGGTTTTTTTTGTGCTCAAGTAAAGCAGCGCAGGCCAAATGTAATCAATTGTCATAATTGGTGGTTGTTGCGCATCAACCGGTCCTCGCTGGCGCAAAAGTGGAATAAAGTCCCGTGGCCTTGAATGACACATTCAATGCACATCCAAGACACATTCCGTTTGCACGCCTGGCGTGCGTTGATTCCGCAATAACATGAAAACACCTCTCCTCATTACCCTGGCAGTGGCAGCCGCCGCTGCTGTGGCTGGCTGCGCCGGCACCAACCTTGACGGCATGGTGGCCGCTGGCAGCAGCCTGGCCAAGGCGGCCACGCTCAGCGATGCCGACGTCAAGAGTCTGTCGGACCAGGCTTGCGCCGAGTCGGACAAGACCAACAAGATTGCCGCAGCCAACAGCACCTATGCCAAGCGCCTGGTCAAGGTCATGACGGGGCTGAAGAATTCGGACGTGCCAAACGTCAACGCCAAGGTCTACATGACCAAGGACGTCAATGCTTGGGCCATGGCCAATGGCTGCGTGCGCGTGTATAGCGGCCTGATGGACATGATGAACGACGACGAGGTGCGCGGCGTGCTGGGCCACGAGCTTGGCCACGTGGCGCTTGGCCACACCAAGAAGGCGATGCAGGTGGCCTACACCGCGACCGCCGCACGCGGCGCGGCGGCGGCGGCCGGCAACGGTGCGGTGGCAGCGCTGTCGTCGTCGCAGCTGGGCGAGCTTGGCGAGAAGCTGATCAACGCGCAGTTCTCGCAGTCGCAGGAATCTGCGGCCGACGATTACTCGTTCGACCTGCTGAAGAAGAACAAGGCCAGCCCCAGCGGCCTGGTCACTGCGTTCCAGAAACTGGCCAAGCTCGATGGCGGCAAGTCCAGCATGTTCTCCTCGCATCCGGGTTCGGACGCGCGCGCCCAGCATATCCAGGAGCGTATCAGCAAGGGTTCCTGACTCCGCAAGCTTGCTGCGTAAATTTGGCGGGCAGCGGGCAATGAAAAAGGGCCGGGAGATTTCCCGGCCCGGTCAGAGATCAGCGGCGCTCGTCCAGCGACCCGGGGATCAGCGATAGACGATCACCGGAATATCGGTGTGGGTCAGCACCTTCTGGGTTTCGGAGCCCAGCAGCAGGCCGGACAAGCCGCGCCGGCCGTGCGAAGCCATGAAGATCACGTCGCAGCCGTGGCGCTCCGCGGCGTCGATGATGCCCAGATAGGGCACCGCGAACGTCGACATGTCGGAGTCGAAGGTCACGCCCGCAGCCGCGGCGAGACCCTCCACTTCCTTGAGGTACAGCTTGGCCTGGTTTTCGATACGGTCCTTGAAGGCCTGCGGCGCCTCGACCACGATTTCGCTGAACGGGGTGTACGGATACTCCTCGAGGCAGACATAGGCGGTGATGCGCGCGCCAATGGCCTTGGCCAGTTCCAGTCCGCCGTTGATTGCCTTCTTGGAGAGTTCGGAACCGTCGGTGGGAAGCAGGATGTGTTGGAACATGCAGGACTCCTTTCATGCGGGGGATGAGGGGAGGGCAGGCCCGGTTGCCACCTTTACACGACCCTGGCTTGCGACCGGAAAAGCGCCTGTCTGAATTGCATTGTAGTCAGTGTGCCGAGTAGGGCATTGCGCTATATCAATTGCAACAAAGTGCGACAGCGCACGTTTTCCCGTCCCCGCCCCGGTTCTAGCTGGCCATGGCGGCAATCGCCGGCCGCGCCGGTACCTGTTCGGTCCGGCGCCAGTAGGCCGGGTTGCCATAGGTGTTCTTCAGATGGTCAATGAACAGCCGTACTCGCAGTGGCAGGTGCTTGCGCTGCGGGAACACCGCGTGGATGCCGATCGGGGGCGCCTGGAACTCGTCGAGCACCGTCACCAGCCGGCCGCTGGCAATTTCGTTGCCGACTTCCCACCACGAGCGCCACGCCAGCCCGTGGCCTTGCAGGCACCATTCGTGCAGCACGGCGCCGTCGGTGCATTCCATCGTGCCGCCGACCTTGACCGTAACCGCCCGGCCTTCCTGCTGGAAGACCCAGCCGCGCTGGACGTTGGCGCTGGCGCCGAAAGCCAGGCAGTTGTGACGCTGCAGATCCTCCGGCAAGGCCGGCGTGCCGGCGCGCGACAGATAGTCGGGTGATGCCACCACCACCCGACGGGTTTCCGCCAGGCGGATGGAAACGAGGCTGGAGTCGGGCAGGTCTCCCAGCCGGATAGCGCAGTCAAAGCCTTCATTGACCAGGTCCACCACACGGTCGGATAGATCCAGCGTAATCGTCACATCCGGGTGCGATTCGATGAACAGCGGCACCAGTGGCGCCACATGCTTGCGTCCATAGCCCGCCGGCGCCGTCACGCGCAGGTGGCCGCTGGCTTTCACGCCGCCTGCGGAGACGCTGGCCTCGGCGTTGTGCAGGTCGTTCAGGATGCGCTGGCAGTCTTCCAGGAAGGCGGAGCCCTCGAAGGTCAGGCTGATCTTGCGCGTCGTGCGGATCAGCAGCTTGACGCCCAGCCGTTCTTCCAGCGCGTCGATGCGCCGCCCGATGATGGCCGGCGCCACGCCTTCCGCGGCCGCCGCGGCGGACAGACTGCCGCGCGAGGCCACCGATACAAAAGTCTCCAGTTGTTTGAAATGGTCCACGAATGTTTATTTGCGATGCCTGCGCGATCACCCGGGCGTTGCCGGCGGACGGGGATCTTGCGCGAATGAGGGGGAATTGGTGTTTATTGTCGAACAAGTCAGCCAAGATTAGATGTCGAAAAGTAAAAGATCAAGTGACCCGGGCCGACTTTGCCGCACTGCAGCGACTGCCTACAATTCCATGCATTCAGTGGTGTACAGCCCCACGCAACCGCCTACGGCAAGACCTGACCCAGGAAACCAGAGCGCCCCATGAACAAGATCCGCGCAGTCGTCTTCGACGCCTACGGCACGCTGTTCGACGTGTATTCCGTCACGGCGCGCGCGGAGCAACTGTTCCCGGGCAAGGGTGAAGCCCTGGCGCTGCTGTGGCGTGAACGGCAGATCGACTACACCCGAGTGCGCACCATGGCGAGCCCCGATGGCAAGTACTACAAGCCGTTCTGGGCCCTGACCGTGGATTCGCTGCGCTATGCCGCGGAACGGCTGAAGGTGACGCTGGACGACGCGACCGAAGCACAGCTGCTCAAGGAATACGCATGCCTGTCGGCCTTTCCCGAGAACCTGGGCGCGCTGAAACGGCTGCGCCGCGCCGGCCTGCCGCTGGGCATCCTGTCCAACGGCAATGCCGAGATGCTTGATATCTCGGTCAAGAGCGCGGGCATGCATGGCCTGTTCGACCATGTGCTGTCGGTCGACGCCGTGCGTCAGTACAAGACCGCCCCGGAGGCCTATGCGCTCGGGCCGAAGGCATTCGAGCTGCCAGCCGAAGAGATTCTTTTCGTCTCTTCGAACGGCTGGGATGCCTGCGGCGCCACCTGGTTCGGCTACACCACGTTCTGGATCAATCGTGCCGGCCATCCGGCGGAGCGGCTCGACGTAGCGCCCTCCGGCACCGGGCATGACATGAATGACCTGCTCGATTTTGTCCGCGCCAGGGGCGTGGACGTCTGAACGACGACGAGGGGTCGACTCTCTAACCAGCTATCGACTAACAGGAGAAGACTGATGGCTATCACGTTGCCCGCGGGCATGAAGATTACCGGCGAGATCCTGCCGGCCTACGAAGATATCCTCACGCCGGAAGCCCTGGCGCTGGTAGACAAACTCCACCGCGCCTTTGAACCGCGCCGCCAGGAACTGCTGGCCGCCCGCGTCGAGCGCGCCAAGCGCCTGGACGCCGGCGAAGTCCCCGACTTCCTGCCCGAAACCAAGCACATCCGCGAAGGCGACTGGAAAGTCGCGCCGATCCCCAAGGCTCTGGAATGCCGCCGCGTGGAAATCACCGGCCCGGTCGAAGCCAAGATGGTCATCAATGCCTTCAACTCGGGCGCTGACAGCTACATGACCGACTTCGAGGATTCCAACACCCCGAACTGGCACAACCAGATGCAGGGGCAGGTGAACCTGAAGGCCGCCGTGCGCCGCACGCTGACCCTGGAATCGAAGGGCAAGCAATACAAGCTGAACGACAAGATCGCCACGCTGCAGGTGCGTCCGCGCGGCTGGCACCTGGACGAAAAGCACGTCACCATCGACGGCAAGCGCGTCTCGGGCGGCATCTTCGACTTCGCGCTGTTCCTGTTCCATAACGCCAAGGAACAGATCGCCCGCGGCGACGGCCCGTTCTTCTACCTGCCGAAGATGGAAAGCCATCTGGAAGCACGCCTGTGGAACGACATCTTCGTGATGGCCCAGAACGAGATCGGCCTGCCGCAAGGCACCATCAAGGCCACCGTGCTGATCGAGACCATCCTCGCCGCGTTCGAAATGGATGAAATCCTGTACGAACTGCGCGAGCACAGCGCTGGCCTGAACGCCGGCCGCTGGGACTACATCTTCTCGTGCATCAAGAAGTTCAAGAACGACAAGAACTTCTGCCTGGCCGACCGCGCCAAGGTCACCATGACGGCGCCGTTCATGCGCGCCTACGCGCTGCTGCTGCTGAAGACCTGCCACTATCGCGGCGCGCCCGCCATGGGCGGCATGAGCGCCCTGATCCCGATCAAGAATGATCCGGAGAAGAACGCCATCGCCATGCAGGGCATCATCAGCGACAAGCGGCGCGATGCCACCGACGGCTACGACGGCGGCTGGGTGGCACACCCGGGCCTGGTCGAGCCCGCCATGAAGGAATTCGTGGCCGTGCTGGGAGACAAGCCCAACCAGTTCGAGAAGCAACGCCCGGACGTGAACGTGAAGGGTTCGGACCTTCTGGACTTCCAGCCGGAAACCCCGATCACCGAAGCCGGCCTGCGCATGAACATCAACGTCGGCATCCATTACCTGGGCGCCTGGCTGGCCGGCAACGGCTGCGTGCCGATCCACAACCTGATGGAAGATGCGGCCACCGCCGAAATCTCGCGTTCGCAGGTGTGGCAATGGATCCGCTCGCCCAAGGGCAAGCTGGAAGACGGCACCAAGGTCACGGCCGAGCTGGTGCGCAAGCTGATCCCGGAAGAGCTGGCCAAGGTGAAGGCTGAAGTTGGCGGCGAGACCCCGACCTATGACCGCGCTGCCGAGATCTTCGAGCAGATGTCGACGTCGGAAGATTTCGCCGAATTCCTGACGCTGCCGCTGTACGAAGAAGTCTGAGCAGCCAAGGCTCGATGAAATGAAAAACCCGCGGTGTTTGCCGCGGGTTTTTTGTTCCTGCAAACTCGCGCAGCGCTTTCACACGGTCGTCTTCGAAGCCGGCACGATCGTCTTCAGCATTGCCTTTCGGTAGGTGCGCTCCACGGCAAGCGTGCGGCACAGCAAGCGCAGAACCCTCATCGAATGATGCGTGGGGTGGCCTTTCGACTTCAGCGCCCGCAAATGATGCAGGCGCACACGGATTTCTTTCCGCAAGGTGGCAATGCGCTGATCCAGCGGCAATATGTCCCGCTCCATGAGCAGGAGCTGCCGAAGCTCCTGCAGCTCCTGCCGGCTATAGCGCATGCCTTTCATTTCGGCCCCTCCTGCTCGATCGTGGCAGGGGTTCCGCATCTTTTGTTCCCGACACCATCGCGTGGAGAGCGGCGTGGCCTGGCACTGCGACGGCGCGGGCTGAAAGTGCCGCGCGAATGCCTTATTAAAGTGGCGCTGCTTGCCGACTGTCGGCAACGAAGCGGTTACGAACCGCTATGCCTTCCGGCGTAGGGCTTGCGCTGATCCAGCGCATTGCGCCTTTGTACCTGCCAGCAATAGAAGTACGTACATTGCAGCGCAATTTCTACATTGCGCGCATGCCGCAGCGCCCGAAGGCTTTCCCGCAGCAGGCGAAGCAGGCGATACGCGAACTGTGTATCCTGGCCTTCCTGTCGTGCGGCGCGTATCAGCTGGATGTGTGCGCGAAGTCTCAAGCGCGTCTGCTCGATCACGCTGTCAAGTTCCGTGATGCGGTCTGTGCCGATTTCCGTCTTGGCGACCATGGCAGGATCCTCGAGTGAATGTCTCGAAGCCCGTGCGGCTTCGGCGGGCATCACGCAATTCCCTTGCCTGACAGGCTGCCATCTTGGAATCGGCCGGCCCGGCTTCTGCAAGTCCCGGCAATTCGCGTTACCCTGACCAGCTACCGTTACCAACCAGGCTATTTGCGCCACAGACACCATGACCCAACCGCTTCGCATCGACTTCGTTTCCGATATCTCATGCCCATGGTGCGCCATCGGCCTGTCCTCGTTGCGGCTGGCGCTGTCGCGCCTTGGCGATGCAGTGGACGCCGAGATCGCCGTGCATCCGTTCGAACTGAATCCGGACATGGCGCCCGGTGGCGAAGCCATTGTCGAATACCTGGGGAAGAAGTACGGGCGCACGCCGGAACAGATTGCGCAAACGCAGGACATGATCCGCGAGCGCGGTACGTCGGTCGGCTTCACGTTCGGGCCGCGCACACGGGTCTACAACACCTTCGATGCGCATCGTCTGCTGCATTGGGCTGGGCTCGAAGGCCGCCAGCTGCCGCTCAAGCTGGCGCTGCTCGAGGCCTATCATGGCCAGGGCAGGGATCCGAGCAACCATGACGTGCTGGTCGAGATCGCGGAATCGGTCGGGCTGGACGCCACGCGCGCGCGCCAGGTGCTGCAGGGCGGCGACTATGCCGACGACGTGCGCGAGGCGGAGCGGGAGAACCAGTCCATGGGCCTGACTTCGGTGCCGGCGATCATCTTCAATCGACGCTATCTTGTGAGCGGCGGACAACCGGTCGAGGCCTTCGAGCAGGCGATCCGCGACATTCTTGCCGAGGCGCCCACGTCGACGGCTTGACCGGCGTGTCCTGATCCTGCTGCACTGCTATCCCTGATGTCCCCGCGGGCATTCACTCCGACAAAAGGGACCGTTCGCGAAATCGAGCTTTACGCGACGGGGCAAAACGCCTGAAGGTATGGCTTTGCTATTGCGCCCCTTTGTGAAATGAACGACCAAGCCCCCAAGACCGCCAGCGCCGCGGATGTTGCCATCCGTGAAGAGCGCGGCAGTTTCTGCCTCGACAACCCCGCCCTGGAGAGCGCGGGTGTCAGGATCACCCAGTGGCGCCGCGATTACGTGGAACTGGAGCTGGATGTTGCGCCCCACATGCTCAACCGCAGCCGTGTGATCCACGGCGGCACCCTCTGCACGCTGCTCGATGCCGCGACGGGTTATTCCGGTCTTTACACGCCCGCTGGCGAGGCTCCACTGCATGCCGTCACGCTTTCGCTGACCTCGAACTTCCTGAACAACGGGACCGGCAAGCTGCTGACCGCGAAAGGGATGGTCGACCGGCGCGGGCGTTCGATTTTCTTTTCCCGCGCGGAAGTCTGGCTGGACGAGGAATTGCTGGTCGCAACGGGCGTTGCGACGATGAAGTACCTGAAGTAGGGGCAGTGCTTTCCAGGCTGGCGGCCGTTACGTCGAACTGACGGTGCTCGCGCCATCCGCCTCGGGCGCTACAGCGCCCGACGGAACCTTGTAGCGGTTGTATCCCCACAGATACTGCTCGGGGAAGCGCCGGACCATGTCCTCCACCTCGGCATTGATCCACGCTGCCTGCGCTTCAGTGGACTGCGGCATGGGTCCGGTCAGGCGTTTTACGTGCATCTTCCAGCCGCGCCCGCCAGGCAAGCGCTCGCCAGCCGCAATGATGAGCGGCGCGCCGGTTTGCGAGGCGAGCTTGCACGGCAACGTGATCGTATAGGCCTTGCGGCCAAAGAACGGTGCCCAGACGCCATCGCCCTTGGGCGCCTGATCCGGCAACAAGCCTACGGCCTCGCCTTGCCGCAAGGCGCGCACGAACGCGCGCACGCCTTGCGCGGTAGCGGGGAACGCCTTCAGTTTCGAGGCGCCGCGCACGGTATCGAGCAGGTCCCGGAACAGCGCCTTGCGGTGGGGCCGGAACATGATGGTCAGCGGGATCCGTTCCGCGGCGTAGCGTGCCGCCAACTCGAAGCATCCCAGGTGCGGCGTCAGCATGACGAGTCCGCGGCCTTCCGCCAGGGTGTTCTCGATCACGTCCCAATCTTCGCAAATCACCTTGTCGAGGCAGTCGTCGAGGCGAAACCAGACATGGGCGAGCTCGGTCATCATGGCGCCGGTCTCACCCGCCGCCTTGCGTGCGAAAGATGGCGCGGCGAAGCCCGCCTGGATGGCGTTCTGCTGGAGGTGCCTGCGGTATCCGCCGGGCAGGGCATAGACGAGCCGCCCCAGCATGCGCCCGGTCGCATGCGCAACGGGCAACGGCAGCGCGGCAACAAGCCGGACCACCGCGGAGAGCATGCTACTTGTAAAAGGCAGACGTTGAGGCATGGTCACGATTGAAGGGTGAAAGACTGGCGCGATTCCGACGGCCCCTGATAGCCAGCACAACTGCGACGGAATGGCGGGACTGGCGTGCCAGTTCGTTCCAAGGCGCCCTGGCGGCGGATTGACAACTACCGGGTCAAATCAGGCTACGTGGGGGTGGCGATCGCTTGGCGTGCCGGCTCACGCCGGGTCTCCACGATGCACCGTGTGTGACGGGCAGGGGGCCTGTCAGGTGTCTGCGTGGAATCGTTGGCGGGGCGCGGCATGCGGAGTTCTTGCGTTGAAGGACGCTCACTTTAGCATGCATCGATTGGCGCGCCGCCGGTTTCCCCGTCGAGGCGGGGTGGTATGGGTGCCAGCCCTGTGATGGACTGGCAGATGCGGGACCAGCCCCGCATCTTGGTTCATCCATCAGAACGACGGAACCATCGCGCCCTTGAACTGGGTCTTCATGAACTGCTTCACTTCCTCAGACTGGTAAGCCGCCACCAGCTTCTTTACCCACGGCTTGTCCTTGTCCTGGGTGCGGACCACGATGATATTGGCGTACGGGCTGTGGATGTCTTCCAGGCCGATCGCGTCCTTGGTCGGCTGCAGGCCGGCGGCGAGCGCGTAGTTGGTATTGATGACCGCGGCGCCGACGTCCGGCAGGGCGCGGGCCAGCTGGGCGGCGTCGAGTTCGACGATCTTCAGCTTTTTGGGATTCTCTGCCACGTCCAGCGGGGTCGCGTTGGTGCCGTTGGTGCCCGCGCCAGCCTTGAGCTTGATCACGCCCTGGGACTGCAGCAGCAGCAGTGCGCGGTTCTCGTTCGACGGGTCGTTGGGCACGGCCACCTTGGCGCCCTGCGGCAGGTCCTTCGGCGACTTCAGGTTCTTCGAATAGATGCCCAGCGGCGAGATATAGGTGTAGCCCACACTAACCATCTTGTAGCCGCGCTGCTTGATCTGGCTATCCAGGTAGGGCTGGTGCTGGAAGCTGTTGGCGTCCAGGTCGCCGGCGTCCAGCGCGGCGTTCGGCTGGACGTAGTCGTTGAATTCCACAACTTTCACGTTCAGGCCGTTCTTTTTGGCCACTTTCTGCACGACTTGCCAGACTTCGGAGTCCGGTCCGCTGACGGTACCCACGCGGATGGTCTGTTCCTGGGCCGACACGCTGCCCGCCGCGGCGATGAGGCCAAAGGCGGACACCGCAACCGCCAGACGCTTGTAAAGGGAGATGCTGCGCATAGGAGAGTTTGGATGTTATTGGAAGCTTGTGGCTTGAGAGGCGCTTCACCCCGGCTGGATATGACCGGGCGGGCGCGGTCCAAGATTAACGCAATTGCGTCCAAACGGGGCCGCGCAGGGAATTTTGGCGTCTATTTCTTTTTCATATGCTTATGAAGCTGGCGAGGGCAACAAAGCTGGCATTTAATGCCTGGGCGCGCCGCCGGGCCGCGCTAGTCTGCGAAGATCTCGCGAAGTGTCTTCAGCGCTGCAAGCAGGGCGTCGTCGATAACCCTACCGGCCTTTTTGACAAGCCTGCCTTGATCGACGGTGCGGACCTGGTCAAGCAACATGAGACCTGCTTTTCCCTGGAACGTGACCGGGGTTCTAAAGGGCGCCGGGCGGCTGCCCGTCGTCATGGGCGCCACAATGACCGTGCGCAGATGGTCATGGAGTTCAGGCGGCGAAATCACGACGCAAGGACGCGTCTTGCGGATTTCGCTGCCAACAGTCGGGTCGAGTGCAACCAGCCAGACGTCCCCACGACTTACCATTGCAGGTCCTCATCGTCAGCGTTGGGAAAATCGCCAAGAACCAGGGCATCGTCCCCGGCTGCGGCAATGGCCTGGCTGGCTTCGGCCCAGCCATGGCGCGGCTTGTTCTTCGGGCGCCTGATGACGAGCGCATCGTTTTCAATTTCCATGTCAACCTCATCTTCCAGACCAAGTTGGGCGAGGATCGGTTTCGGAATCAGCACGCCTTGCGAGTTACCCATCTTGCGTATCACAGCCTTCATTGCGCCACCTCGGGGTTGCTTGCCAGTCAGGATCAGTGCGGAAGCACAATGTTATAACAAACGGCCTTGCGTCGTGTTACCTTGCGAACCTTGTCGCGCGGTTGCATCACTGTGCCAGTGCGGTCCCGGCGGAACTAGCAGAATCCTCTGAATAAGCCCTATCCCTTTCTGCGGGTCTTTTCCTCCGTGGCTAGTGCCGAGCCAACCCATACCCCTCGCCCCGCCACTCGATAAAACAAAGCCCATGCCCGAACGGATCCGACAGCGTGGCTTGCCGGCCCCAGTCGAACTCCTGTGGCCAGTCCTCGAGTTCCGCGCCGGCCTCCAGCGCACGTTCGATGGCGCTTTCGAGGTTGTCGACGACAAAATCGAGATGCACGGGGGTCCAGTGCCGGCGGTAGTCGCGCCGGGTGTTGGCGCGCGTGGTCGGGCGGGAGCCGGGCGGCTTGGCAAGCAAATAGATGGGGGTGGCGCCGCCCGTCATCTCGGCCACGGTATCGTCGAACAGCTTGCGGCTCAGGCGCAGGCCCAGTCCTTCCTGATAGAAGCCGATGCCGCGCGGCAGGTCATCGACATCGATATTGATCAGCAACTCCATCACGGTCTCCTGACAGCTTCGGGAAAATGCCCGCGCATTGTGCGCCGGTGCTCCTGACAACTCCTGTCAGGAGGGTTGTCACCGGGCGAGGCGTGCGCGTACCACTGGCTGCAGTGCGTCGCCGAGCGCCAGGTGCGCCTCGGCATCGAGATGGACACCGTCGACGGCGCTGCTCTCGATCACCGTGCCGGCATCGAACAGCGGGCATCCGAGCGCGTCGCATACCTCGCGCACCGCTTCCGGCAAGCCAGCCCACTTGTGCTCGCCGCCGGCGAACTTGGGCGCGAGCGGGCCGCGTGGCGTGCGGATCGGTGGCGGCACCACGACCAGCACCGGCGGCACCGGCATCCCCGGCTCGATCGGCGCCGTGCGAATGGCATTGACCAGCGCGCCGATGCCCTGTGCGGCGTGCCAGGCGTTGTGGGGGTGCATCGACTGGAAATCATTGTTGCCGAGCATCAGGATCACGAGCGCGAGCGGGGAATCGATCTCGATGCGCTGCGCCAGACCTTGCAGGCCGTTGCGTCCCGGCTTGAACGGGTCGTCCCAGACCGTGCGGCGGCCGTTCAGGCAGTCTTCGATGATGCGGACCGGGGCGCCCCCGTCGGCGTTCAGCCCGAGTTCCAGCCGCCCGGGCCAGCGTATGGGGAACGGCAGGCGCCGGCGCGTGCCGGGCACGATGCCCCATGAGAGGGAATCGGCGTACACCAGGACTTGCAGGGGATCGACTTCAGGACACGTGGCGAGGGACATGCGGCGGCTCCGGACGGGCGTGGCGCAGATGTTGCGCTGCGCAGTGAAATGGTGCTGACGAACGGCCAAGACACTTCATAATATCGATTACATCAAAACACGGAGAGTGAAGTTGCGTTTCGAGCACTTGGTAGAGATCAATGATCCAGGCAATCCTCAACTGGATCCGCTTACGCCTGACCAGCTCTGGCAAGGGCTGGTCCTGCGTGCCGAGTCGCCCGAACTGTTCGTCCTTGGCCTGGACCATGCTGAAGTCGTTGGCCGTGGCGACGGCTGGATCGAGCGCGTGCTGCATTTCGGCGCGGCGACCATCGATGACCGCGTGGTATTCGAACCGCGTCGCCAGGTCCGCTACGAGACCGCCGCGACGGCCGACCATGCCGGCGGCACCCTGACGATGGTGATTGAAACGCCAGCGCCGGGCGCATTGCTGCTGCGCTTCGTCTACGACACCACCATGCCGGCGGTGGATGCCAGCGGCGACGACCGCTACGCCGAAATCGTCAAGTCCGCCTACCACGAAGCCGACCTCGACACCGTCCGCAAGATTCGCGAGATCGCCGCCACGGGGCGCTTGGGGTGAGCCGGGCCCCGCACGCGCCGGAGGCATCCGGCGGCGGGTCGGGCGGGCCGACCCGGGCGGCGCTGCGCACGCGCTACGGCGACCGGCTGCGCTGGCTGGTGCTGGTCACGCTGATGCTGGGAACGATGTCGTCCATTGTCTCGTCCACCATCATCAACGTTGCCATTCCTGACCTGAGCCGCCATTTCGTGCTCGGCCAGGAACGCGCCCAATGGGTGGCGGCCAGCTTCATGATTGCGATGACGCTGGCGATGCTGCTCACGCCATGGCTGCTCAATCGCTACGGCCTGCGGCGCACGTTCCTGGGCGCGCTCGCGCTGCTGGGCGTGGGTGGCGCGGTGGGCGGGCTGTCGCCGACCTACGGCGTGATGATTGCCATGCGCGTGGCAGAGGGCGTCGCCGCGGGGATCATGCAGCCGCTGCCCAGCATCCTGGTGCTGCGCGTATTCGACGAGCGCGAGCAGGGCAGGGCCATGAGCCTGTTCGGCTTCGGCGTGGTGCTGGCGCCGGCGCTCGGTCCGAGCCTCGGCGGTTTCCTGGTGGAAGCCTTTGGCTGGCGTTCGATCTTCTTTGTCGTGGTGCCGCTGACCCTGCTCGGCGCAGCGATGGCGCGGCGCTTCATGGCCGTCGATTCGATCATGATGGGCGAGCGCAAGCCGCTGGACTGGCGCGGCCTGGCGCTGGCCGGGGTCGCGACGGTCTGCCTGCTGAACGGGCTGGTCGAACTGCGCGAAAGCGTGGCCGCCGGCATGATGCTGGCGGGACTGGGCGTGGTGCTGGTGGTGGCGTTCGTCATGTGGCAGCTGCGCGCGGCCGATCCGCTCATGGACATGCGGCTGTACAGCTACCGGCAATTCTCGGCGGGCGCGGTGGTGGCCTTTATCTATGGCGCGGGCCTGTTCGGCTCGACCTACCTGCTGCCCGTGTACATGCAGATGGCGCTGAACTATACGCCGTCGCGCGCGGGCCTGGTGCTGCTGCCGGCCGGCGTCGCGCTGGCGCTGACGATTGCGCTGGCGGGGCGCCTGACGCACCGGGTGTCGCCGCATTACCAGGTGTCGTTCGGGCTGGCGTTGCTGTCGCTGTCGTTCCTGCTGATGGCGACGGGCTCGCCGTCCACGCCGTACCTGCTGCTGGTGGCGCTGGCGGTGCTCGGGCGCATTGGCCTGGGCTGCATCCTGCCGTCGCTGACGCTCGGGTCGATGCGTGGCGTGGATTTTTCCCTGATCGCACAGGGATCGAGTTGCATCAATTTCGTGCGCCAGCTTGGCGGGGCGATTGGTGTCAGCCTGGCGGGCGTCGGCCTGCAATGGCGGCTGAACCAGCACGGCGCGGTGCTGGGGCAGGGCGGCGATGTGCTGGCGCAGGCGGCGCGCATTCGCGCCTTCGATGAAACCTTCCTGGCCGTGGGCGTGGTGATCGCCACGGCCATCCTGGCGTCCTGGCGCATCCGGCCGAAGCCGGTGCCGCTCAACTGAGGCAGGGACGCCGGCGAACTTCAGCTCGCGGCGCCGCTGCGCAGTTCTTCCACCAGGGCGATGTAGCTTTCCATCGCGGCGTCGCGGCTGGTGCCCTTGAGGGCTTCCCACGCTTCGAACTTGTAGCGGCCGACGAAATCGGTCATGCCCGGCTTGTCGCCGTGGGCGTCGCCTTCGCTGCCTTGCTTGAACAGCGCGTACAGGCGCAGCAGCGTCATGTTGCTGGGCCGCTCGCTCAGTTGCTTGACGTCGGTCTGGGCCTGTTCGAAGCGGGCTTGCAGGTCACTCATGGGGTCTCCTGGAGAGGTCGGGGAAAAGAATGGCCCGATGATAGTCCCCAATCCGGCACGCAGGCCCGCCGAAAAACCGAGGAAGGACTCGGTTTGGGGCGCCACCGGCTACAATCGCGCCATGTCCTGGATTCTTGCTGTCGAAACTTCCACCGAGTGGTGTTCTGTTGCACTGGGCCGTGCCACGGCCGATGGCGCGGTCGAGTCATGGTCTCGCCATGACCATACCGGCGCGCGGTCTTCCGCACGCGTGCTGCCCGCGGCCGGCGAGCTGCTGGCCGAAGCCGGCATTGCGCTGGCTGACTGCGCGGCCATTGCCTTTGGTGCTGGCCCGGGCTCGTTCACTGGCCTGCGTACCGCTTGCGGCGTGGCCCAGGGGCTGGCCTTCGGCGCCGGGCTGCCTGTCATTCCCGTCAATACGCTGATGGCCTGCGCGGAAAGCGCCCGCGGCGCCACGCCCGCGCTGCCGCCCGAGGTGTCGGTGCTGGTCGCGCTGGACGCACGCATGGATGAAGCCTATTCCGCCGCCTTCCGCTGGGACCCTGCCGCGCACGAATGGGCAGCGGAAACGCGGATGCAAGTCGGCCCCCCGGAAACCGTGGCCTTGCCCGCCGGCGAATTCTGGGTGGCCGGCAACGCCGCCACGGTCTTTGGCGAACGGTTGGCCGGCCTGGCGAGTGCCACGCGTGTGCTGCCCGAGGCCATGCCGCACGCGCAGCCGCTGGTGGCCATTGCGCTGCGGGCCCTGGCGCGCGGCGAGGCGATCGATGCCGCGCTGGCCATGCCGATCTACCTGCGCGACAAGGTTGCCCAGACGATCGAGGAGCGCGAAGCGGCTGCCGCTGCCAAGGCCGCCGCGCAGGCGGCCGCGGGGAGCCAGTCGTGAGCGTGACCTACCGCCCGGATACAGCTGGGTCGTCGGCGTGGCCCGATATTCCAGTCATGCCTGTGCTGGCTGATGGCTGGGCACTTGCACGCATGTCCGCGCTGGACCTGCGGGCGGTGGCGGAGATCGAATCCCGCGCCTACAGCCATCCCTGGACGCGCGGCAATTTCGAGAACTCCATCAAGGCGGGCCATATGGGCCTGACCCTGCGCGATCCCACGGGCACGCTCGTGGCGTATGCCGTGCTGATGCCCGTGGTCGACGAGATGCATCTGCTCAACATCACCGTGGATCCGCACCGGCAGCGGCAGGGGCTGGGTCGCCTGATGCTGGCGGTGACGCTGGCGACATCGCACACGCACCACCTGCATACGATGCTGCTGGAAGTGCGGCCTTCCAATGCCGGAGCACTGGCGCTTTACCTCGAAGCCGGCTTCGTCGAGATCGGCCGGCGCAAAGGCTACTATCCTGCGTCCGGCAACGTGCGGGAAGACGCGCTGGTGCTGCGCCGGACCTGGCCCGGCAACGAGGACGCAGCATGAGCCGCCGCGCACAGTTCCTGGAGGTGCTTGGCCTTCCCACGGAGTGGGTGCCGCGCAAGCCGGTGGGCGCGCCGCAGGAGGCTGCTGCGGAACCTGACCGCGCGGCCGTCCTGCAGGTCGAACCCGAGGCGCAAGCCGAACCCCTGCAGGCGCCCGAGCCCGACGAAGGCCGCTCGGCCGTGGTCATGGAGCCGGAGCCGGACTTTGAAGAGGCCGCTCTCGATTTCGTTGCCGAGCCCGAGCGCACCGCCGCCGTTCCCGACCGCGAGCTTGACATCGCAGCCATGGCGTGGCCCGCGCTCGATGCCGCCGTGGCGGCATGCACGGCTTGCGGCCTGTGCGAGACGCGCACCCGTACCGTGTTCGGCGTTGGCGATCGCCAGGCGGAATGGATGCTGATCGGCGAGGCGCCCGGCGAGAACGAAGACCTGCAGGGCGAGCCGTTCGTCGGCCAGGCCGGCAAGCTGCTGGACAATATGCTGGGATCGCTGGGCCTCTCGCGCGGCCGCAATGTGTTTATCGCCAACGTGCTCAAGTGCCGTCCGCCGGGCAACCGCAACCCGGAACCGGCCGAGGTCGGGCAGTGCGAGCCATTCCTGAAGCGGCAGATCGCGCTGGTGCGGCCCAAGGTCATTGTCGTACTGGGCCGCTTTGCGGCGCAGTCGCTGCTGCGCACCACCACGCCAATCGGCAAGCTGCGCGGCACGGTCCACAGCTACGAGGGGATTCCCGTGGTGGTGACTTACCATCCCGCCTACCTGCTGCGTACGCTGACCGACAAGGCGCGCGCGTGGGAGGACCTGTGTCTGGCCCGAGAGGTACACGATCGTGCGGGAGCTCAGGCCTGACCTTTCCCTGAGCCACGGCGGCAACGGCGTGCATGCGCCGGCGCCGCCGCTGTGGCAACAGGCGCTGTCGCAACGCACGCGCGACCTGGCGTGGTGCACCTTGTCACCGACCCTGCTGCAAAGTCTGCCCGCCGCCGGTGACAGCGGCGCGCGACTGGCGCGCTGGCCCGCTGGCACCCAGGCTGCCTGGGAGCACTGGCTGGGCCAGGCCGACCCCGCCGGCTTGCCCGCCACCATTGCCGAACTCGCCAACGGCATTACCGATGCCTTGCCCGAAGAGCCCGCCCGCGCCCGCAGCCTGCGTCTGGGGCGCCATGCCGAACGCCTGCTGCAATTCGCGCTGCGCCATGCGCAGGGGCTGGAATTGCTGGCGGCAAACGTACCGGTCAGGCGCGCTCATGGGCACGGCATCCAGACCCTCGGCGAACTCGACTTCGTCTGGCGGGACCAGGGCAGCGGCGAAGTGGTGCATTGGGAAATGGCCGCCAAGTTCTACCTGATGGCCGATGCCGGCGACACGCAAGCGTTGGGGCTGCGCGGGTTTGTCGGGCCGAACCTCGTCGACAGGCTCGGCGACAAGCTCGACCATATCGTCCACCGGCAACTGCCACTGGCCAGGACCGCGGAGGCGCGGGGGTTGCTGGGCAGGGCGGTCGACCGCAGCGAGGTCTATCTGCTGGGGTGGCTCTTCTATCGCGACGGCCTGGTGCCTCAGGGACTGGACCGCCTGGGCATTGCGGGCAACCACCTGCACGGCTGGTGGTCCACGCTCGACGACTGGTATGCGCGTGCCGGCCAGGCAGCCGGCACGCGCTGGTGCCGGTTGTCGCGCTCGGGCTGGTTGTCCGGCGCGCTGCTGGAAGAGGGCGATACCGAAGCGGCGGACGCCCTGCGCGAGGCGCTGGCCGAGCGCTTTGCCGATCCGCACCCCGACCACGGCTGGCGGCGCGAATCACCGATCATGCTATGCGAGATGGAGCCGGCCGGTGCGCAGGCGCCGGGCTGCTGGCGCGAGCGCTCGCGCGGGTTCGTGGTGCCGGATGGATGGCCGCAGCGGGCCTGCGCCCGTGCTGCCATTGCGGCTGCTGCCGGGTAGATTCCGGCCGGCGCCGCCTTGGGCGCCGACGACGCAATCAGTGGTGCTTGTCCTCGCCGATCATGGCGAGCGAGTTGAAGGTGCGTACGTTGTACTTGTGCACCCGCATGACCAGCGCCATGGTGATGCAGATGAACAGGCCCAGTGCGACGATCACCAGCCCGATTGGCGCGTTCACCTTGATCAGCAGCGCGTACAGGCAGAGCATCAGCAGCACGGAGACGTTCTCATTGAAGTTCTGCACGGCGATGGAATGGCCGGCCGAGAGCAGCACGTGGCCGCGGTGCTGCAGCAGCGCGTTCATCGGCACGACAAAGTAGCCCGACATGGCGCCGACCACCATCAGGAACACGTAGGCGATGGCCATGTACAGCGGCATATGCAATCCCAGCACGTCCACCGTGATCTGCGGCATGGCGTCCTTGGTGTAGAACGCCATCAGCATCACGGTCGCGCCCATGGCCACGCCAAAGGGCAGCACCGACAGCGACTTGCGCAACGGAATGCGCGCTGCCGCCATGATGGCGCCGACGGCCACGCCCACGGCGACCACGGCCTGCAGCAGGGCGCCCTGCGACAGGTTCAGGCCCAGCGATTTTTCCGCCCACTTCAGCACGATGAACTGCAGGGTGGCGCCCACGCCCCAGAACAGCGTGGTCACGGCCAGGGAGATCTGGCCGAGCTTGTCGCGCCACAGCGCGACGAAGCAGTCGCCGAACTCCGCGATCAGCTTGATCGGGTTCTTTTCCTGCTGCGGGTAGCGTGCGCCGGTATCGGGAATGAACAGGTTGAAGATGGCGGCAATCACGTAGAACAGCATGATCACGACCATCGCCGCTTCGGCCGGCGTGTTGATGCCCGTGTCGACA
This sequence comes from Cupriavidus sp. C2SS-8b, assembly GCF_057073745.1. Taxonomy (NCBI): domain Bacteria; kingdom Pseudomonadati; phylum Pseudomonadota; class Betaproteobacteria; order Burkholderiales; family Burkholderiaceae; genus Cupriavidus; species Cupriavidus sp. C2SS-8b. The sequence continues at coordinate 2,043,872 of NZ_CP172716.1, read as the reverse complement.
TAGGGGATGTCAAAGCGCAGCAGGAGCTGCGAAATGTGCACCGAAATCAGCGCGCCGCCGACCACGGTGCCCAGGATGATCGAGCCCACGGTCAGTCCTTCGATCCAGCCGTTGGCCATCACCAGCTTTTCCGGGGGCAGCAGCTCGGTCAGGATGCCGTACTTGGCCGGGGAGTACGCGGCCGCGCCGAAGCCCACGATGCCGTAGGCGAGCAGGGGGTGCAGCCCGAACATCATGATGGCGCAGCCCGCGATCTTGATGGCGTTGGTGATGAGCATCACCCGCCCCTTGGGCATGGAGTCGGCGAAGGCGCCGACGAATGCGGCCAGGATGACGTAGGAGAGAACGAAGAACAGCTTGAGCAGCGGAGTCATCCACTGCGGGGAATGCAACTCGGTGAGAAGGGCGATGGCGGCGATGAGCAGCGCGTTATCGGCCAGCGACGAAAAAAACTGCGCGGCCATGATGGTGTAAAAACCCTTCTTCATGCTTTCGACTTTGTCTCCAGCGCGTCCTTCGTGCGCTCTGGGAAGGGCTACGCCCACCGGCGTTGCCATGGATGGTTGCAGGGGACCCTGGGCTGCGGCCGTGTCGAATTGTGCCTCATACGCCGCGCGCGAGCGCCGCGCCGCTTGCCTGACCGTCATTGACATATTGCTTCGCGTTTAGAACATGGCCTGAGCGTCCGGCTTTATATCACGAAAACACGACAATCCTGAATCCGCAAAGGCGCCAGTTTGACAGCGCAGGCGCTCTGCGATTCCCCGGGAATTGCGGGTGGGGCCGCGCGAGTGTGTTCAAATAACGGATACGCATCGCTCGCCGAATACCGGGTCTTCCCTGATCTGGTGCATGCCCAGCCGGACATGACGCCCGACTCACACTGCGGCGCCTGGAAGGATACTTCCAGCGGTAGCGATGCATGCTTGCGAGATGTCACTTCATGCCAAGACCGATTCACGCCGTCATTCACCAACCCGCCATTGCCAACAACCTGGAAATCGCGCGCCGTCACGCGCCGAACTCGCGCGTCTGGGCCGTGGTCAAGGCCAACGCCTACGGCCATGGACTGCGCCGCGTCTTTGCCGGCCTGCGCGCGGCCGATGGTTTCGGCCTGCTGGACCTGAATGAGGCCGTGCAGCTGCGCGACCTCGGCTGGCAGGGCCCGATCCTGCTGCTGGAAGGCTTTTTCCAGCCGCAGGATGTGCCGCTGCTGGAGCAATACCGGCTGACCACCGCGATCCATTGCGAGGAGCAGCTCCGGATGCTGGAGAGCGCGCGGCCGAAGGGCCCGCTGGCGATCCAGCTCAAGCTCAACACCGGCATGAACCGCCTGGGCTTCCAGCCCGCGCAGTACCGCACCGCGTGGGAACGCGCCCGCGCCATGCCGTGCGTGGGCAGCATCGTCCATATGACCCATTTCTCGGATGCCGACAGCGCGCGCGGCATCGCCCACCAGGTTGCCGCCTTCGACGCCGCCACTGCGAACCTGCCGGGCGAGGCCAGCCTGTCGAACTCGGCCGCGGTGCTGTGGCATCCGCAGGCGCACCGTGCGTGGGTGAGGCCCGGGATCATCCTGTATGGGGCGTCGCCCACCGGCCGCGAGGCCGATATTGCCGGGGTTGGCCTGCAGCCGGCCATGTCGCTGCACAGCGAATTGATTGCCGTGCAGGACCTGCAAGCCGGCGATACGGTCGGCTACGGCTCCATGTTTACCGCCGACCGGCCGATGCGCATCGGCGTGGTGGCCTGCGGCTACGCGGACGGGTACCCGCGCCACGCGGTTGGCTGGGGCGAGCACCGCGCGCCGGTGCTGGTCGATGGCGTGCGCACCGAACTGATCGGCCGCGTTTCCATGGACATGATCTGTGTGGACCTGGGGCCGTGCCCAAAAGCCAGGATCGGCAGCCCGGTCACGCTGTGGGGCCAGGGCCTGCCGATCGACGATGTCGCCGAGGCCAGCGGCACGGTCGGCTACGAGCTGATGTGCGCGCTGGCGCCGCGCGTGCCGGCCACCGTGGCGACCATCACCGCGTCGGACAGCGCGTCGCCCCTCCTGGCCTGATCCCGGCAAGGATCGACCTGTCCTGACGGCCGGCCGCCCAAAGGTGGCCGGCCGTAGCGTTTCCGGCACTCACCCTCAAGGATCTCCCGTTGGCCAAGACCAAGACCGTCTACACCTGTACCGAATGCGGCGGCACCGTGCCGCGCTGGGCCGGCCAGTGCCCGCACTGCAACCAATGGAACACGCTGGTCGAGACCGTCGCGGAGGGCAGCACGGCGGGCAAGCGCTTCCAGCCGCTGGCGGCATCGGCCACGGTACTCAAGCTTTCGGAGATCGATGCCGCCGACGTGCCGCGCTTTTCCAGCGGCATCGACGAGTTCGACCGCGTGCTCGGTGGCGGGCTGGTCGCGGGCGGGGTGGTGCTGATCGGCGGCGATCCGGGCATCGGCAAGTCGACGCTGCTGCTGCAGGCGCTCGCCAACCTGGCGGCACAGCGGCGCGTGCTCTATGTGAGCGGCGAAGAGTCCGGGGCCCAGATCGCGCTGCGCGCGCAGCGCCTGGGCGTGGAGAGTCCCACGCTGGGCTTGCTCGCCGAAATCCAGCTCGAGAAGATCCAGGCCACGCTGGAGGCGGAAAAGCCCGATGTGGCCGTGATCGACTCGATCCAGACGCTTTATTCCGAAGCCCTGACGTCGGCGCCGGGCTCGGTCGCGCAGGTGCGGGAATGCGCGGCGCAGCTGACGCGCATTGCGAAGAGCAGCGGCACCACCATCATCCTGGTCGGCCACGTGACCAAGGAGGGCAACCTAGCTGGTCCGCGCGTACTCGAGCACATCGTCGATACGGTGTTGTATTTCGAGGGCGATACGCATTCGTCGCACCGGTTGATCCGCGCATTCAAGAATCGTTTCGGCGCCGTCAACGAACTCGGCGTGTTCGCCATGACGGAGCGCGGCCTGCGCGGCATCAGCAACCCGTCGGCGCTGTTCCTGTCGCAGCATGAAGAAACCGTGCCGGGCTCCTGCGTATTGGTGACGCAGGAGGGCACGCGCCCGCTGCTGGTGGAGGTGCAGGCGCTGGTCGATACCGCCAACGTGCCCAACCCGCGCCGCCTGGCGGTGGGCCTCGAGCAGAACCGGCTGGCGATGCTGCTGGCGGTGCTGCACCGGCACGCGGGCATCGCCTGCTTTGACCAGGACGTGTTCCTGAACGCGGTGGGCGGCGTGAAGATTACCGAGCCCGCGGCGGACCTGGCCGTGCTGCTGTCGATCCATTCGTCGATGCGCAACAAGCCGCTCCCGCGTGGCCTGGTGGTGTTTGGGGAAGTGGGCCTGGCCGGGGAAATCCGGCCTAGCCCGCGCGGGCAGGAGCGGCTGAAGGAAGCCGCGAAGCTCGGCTTCACGCTGGCCGTGATTCCCAAGGCCAACGCGCCCAAGCAGAAGATCGACGGGCTCGATGTGATTGCCGTCGAGCGCATCGAGCAGGCGATCGATCGCGTGCGGCATCTCGACTGACCGATGGCTGAACTGATCGAAATCGAAACCGGGCGCCTGTGCCTGCGCCAATGGCGCGACGCCGACTATGCGCCGTTTGCCGCGCTGAACGCCGATGCCGAGGTGATGCGGTACTTTCCCGCGCCCCTGACCCGCGCGGAGAGCGACGGGCTGGCGGCGCGCTGCCGCGCGAAGATCGACGCGCTCGGTTGGGGCTTCTGGGCTTGCGAACGCAAGGCGGACGGCGCCTTCATCGGCTTTGTCGGGCTCAACGTCCCGGCGGCGACCTTGCCATTTTCGCCGTGCATGGAGATCGGCTGGCGGCTGGCCCGCGAGGCGTGGGGACAGGGCTTCGCCGCCGAGGGCGCCCGCGCGGCGCTGGCCGTGGGGTTTGAGCGACTCGGCCAGGAGGAGATCGTTTCATTCACTGCGCTGGCGAACCAGCGCTCGCGCGCGGTCATGGAACGTCTGGGCATGCATGAGGACGCGAGCCCGTTCGAACACCCTGCGCTGCCGGAGGGGCATCCGCTACGGCTCCATCGCCTTTACCGCCTGTCGCGTGACAAGTGGGAAGCCGGAAGGCATCGTTCCGGCTGAGCCCATGGGCAACCCTGCGGCAATCCGCCACATGGCACGAGCCGGCGATTCGCACGTCCGCCGAAGAGGACATTTCGCAAAATCGGTAATAATGCCGACCAACAGCCCGAGCGCCCCGCGCCGGCAACCTGGCAACAAAGATCCCGATCCGTCCATCCTTTATGCAAGCCAATTCCCGCGCCTATTTCCTGCTGATTGCCATCATCTCGTTCGGGATGGTTGGCTTTGCGCTCTACCTGCAGTTCGAGAAGGGGTATCAGCCGTGCCCGCTGTGCATCATGCAGCGGTTCGCCTTTATCGGCATCGGCCTGTTCTCGCTGCTCGCGGCCATTGCGCAGAACACGCGTTCGCTGTGGCAGGGGCTGGGCATGCTGTCCGGCGTCGGCGGCATTGCCGTGGCCGTGTACCACGTGTCGCTGCTGCTGAACCCCAAGGCGAGCTGCGGCATCGATCCGCTCGAAAACTGGGTCAATGCCTTGCCGACCGCCAAGGTGCTGCCGCAGGTGTTTTATTCGGATGGCCTGTGCACGGCGCCGCTGCCGCCGGTGCTGGGCCTGTCGGTGCCGGCCTGGTCGCTGATCTGGCTGTTCATCCTGACGCTGACGCTGGCGGTCGGGTTGATCCGGCGCGAGAAGAATTTCCGCTGAAGGAAAACAAAAAACCGGCGCTTCAGGCGCCGGTTTTTCTTTCTACCCAGACCTGCGATAAGGTCGAGGCAAGGGAGGGGACTCGAACCCCTCACATAATCTGCTCGATCTGCTCCTGCAGTTCCAGCCATTTCTCTTCCAGTGTTTCCAGCTCGCCATTGACTTCGCCCTGGCGCTTGAGCATTTCCATCAGCCTGGACTTGTTGGCCTCGGCATAGCTGGTCTCGTCGGCCATGAACTGGTCGATCTCCGCCTTGGCGGTCTGCAGCACCGTCATGCGCTTCTCCACCTTTTCCAATTCCTTGATGAGAGGCTTGCGCAGTTGCGCGAGGCGCTGGCGTTCGTCGGCTTCGGCGCGGCGCTGGTCCTTGCGATTAATCCCCGCTGACACACCGCCTGATTCCGCCTGGTGCGCGGCCACGGCGGCATTGCGCTTGGCCGCGGCTTGCTGCAGCAGCCAGTCTCGGTAGTCGTCCAGGTCGCCGTCAAACGGCTTGATGGTGCCGTCGGCGACCAGCATGAACTGGTCGGCGGTGGCGCGCAGCAGGTGCCGGTCGTGCGAGACCAGGATCAGCGTGCCTTCGAACTGCGCCAGCGCCATGGTCAGCGCTTCACGCGTGTCCAGGTCCAGGTGGTTGGTCGGTTCGTCGAGCAGCAGCAGGTTGGGCTTTTGCCAGACGATCAGCGAGAGCGCCAGCCGGGCCTTCTCGCCGCCCGAGAACGGCTCGATCGGCGCGGTCGCCATGTCACCGCGGAAGTTGAAGCTGCCGAGGAAGTCCCGCAGTTCCTGCTCGCGCGTGTCCGGCGCCAGCCGGGCCAGGTGCTGCAGCGGCGAGTCGTGATCGCGCAGCGTTTCGAGTTGATGCTGGGCGAAGTAGCCGATCTGCAGCCCTTTGCCAAGGCGCAGATTGCCAGTGAGCGGATCCTGCGTGCCCGCCAGGGTCTTGACCAGCGTCGACTTGCCTTGGCCGTTGGCGCCGAGCAGGCCGATGCGCTGGCCGTTCTGGATCGACAGCGCCAGCTTGTGCAGGATGGTCACCGGCGGATCGGCCTCGGCATAGCCGCAGTCGACGCCATCCAGCACCATCATCGGATTCGGGGCGGCATCGGGTTCGCGGAACTCGAACGCGAAACCGGCCGCGACGTGGACCGGCGCCAGCCGCTCCATCTTTTCAAGCGCCTTCACGCGGCTTTGCGCCTGGCGCGCCTTGGTGGCCTTGGCCTTGAAGCGCGTGATGAACGATTCGAGGTGCGCGATTTCCTTCTGCTGGCGCACATAGGCCGATTGCTGCTGCGCCATCTGCTGCAGGCGCAGCGTCTCGAACAGCGTGTAGTTGCCGCCGTAGCGGCGCAGTTGCTGGTTCTCGATATGGACCGTGACGTTGCAGATCGCGTCCAGGAATTCGCGGTCGTGCGAAATCATGACCAAGGTGCCCGGGTAGCGCGCCAGCCAGTCTTCGAGCCAGACGATGGCGTCCAGGTCAAGGTGGTTGGTCGGTTCGTCGAGCAGCAGCAGGTCGGACGGGCACATCAACGCCTGCGCCAGGTTCAGGCGCATGCGCCAGCCGCCCGAGAACGATGACACCGGCTGCGACACCTGCGCCAGCGTGAAGCCCAGGCCCAGCAGCAGCGCTTCGGCGCGGGCCGGCGCGGTGTAGCCGTCGGCATCGGCAAAGCCGGCATGGGCCTCGGCCTCCGCGCTGCCGTCACCGACCGCTTGCGCTTCGGCGATGGCCGCTTCGATCTCGCGCAGGCGCGTGTCGCCGTCGATCACATAGTCCACCGCGGTGCGGGCCACAGCCGGCGTTTCCTGCGCCACGTGGGCAATGCGCCACTGCGCCGGGACGGACAGGTCGCCGCCATCCGGATGCAGCTCGCCGCGCAGCATCGCGAACAGGGTGGACTTGCCGCTGCCATTGGCGCCGACAAGGCCCACGCGCTCGCCCGGATTGAGCGTCACGCTGGTGTGGTCGAACAGCACCTTGGTGCCGCGCTGGAGGACAAGCTGGTCGATTCGGATCACGAGGAAGGCAGGAACGTCGGTAACGGGGACAGACAGCGGAAAGCAGCGGAAAGCGGCGGAAAGCGGCGCGAAAGCGCGAGGCAGCCCGGCATAGCCGCTGGCCGGCATTGTAGCGTTTCCCGCAGGCACCGCCCGTACGGATAGCGGCGAAGCCTAGGGATTACCCTCGAACAATGAAATCTCTATTTTCTTGTTTTGCGTCTGCGTGTAAATTAATTTTCATTGCAGACTTGTGACTGATGCCTGATTTTCCACATCGGCCTATGCCCGACACCATGCCGGACGGCACCTCGATCTCCGAACGTATTGCACGCAGCCTGCCTGCGCTGACGCCCGCGCACCAGCGCATGGCCGAGTACGTGCTCGCCAATCCGTTTCGCGCGGCGACCATGCGCATCGATGAGTTTGCGGCCGCGGTACAGGTGTCGGTCGCCACGGCCAACCGCTTTGCGCGTGCGCTGGGGTTTGACGGCTATCCGCAGTTCCGCGCCGAACTGGTGCGCGGCTTCGAGGCGACGCTGGCACCTGTGGAGCGCCTGCGCTCGGAACTGGAGCGGCCGTCCACGGCTGCGGAAGCCTTCGCCGCATCGCTGGACGATGCCGCGGCCAACCTCGAAGCCACGCGCCGGGCGTTGGACGCGGATGCCTGCGAACGCGCGGTTTCTGCGATTCTTGCCGCCGAGCGCGTCTATATCGCGGGCTTCGGTGCCAGCGGTTACCTGTCAGGCCTGCTGCAGCACGGGCTGGAAATGCATTGCCGCGTTGTGACTTCCGTTGCGGGCGCGGGCGGCGCGTCGCACGCGGCGCGCCAGCTGTTCAAGCTGAGCCCCGCCGATCTCGTGATCGCCATTGCCTTCCCGCGCTATGTGTGCGACACCGTGGTACTGGCTCAGCGCGCCAAGGCACGCGGGGCGCAATTGCTGGCGCTGACCGACGGGCCCACCTCGCCGCTGGCGCCCATCGCCGATATCGCGCTTTACGCGCAGGCCGCCAACCGGCTCTCCGCCAATTCCGACGCCACCGTGCTGGCGCTGATCGAAGCGCTGTGCGGCGCCGTGGCGCACCGGGCCGAGCGCCCGGTCAAGGCCGCTGCCGAAATGACCGAATTCCTTCTGCCCTGGCTGTACGGCGCCCATGCCGGCAATACCGGCAATACCGGTAGTGCGGCCAGCACGCCGGCGCCGCAGCCCCTGTCGCAAGCCGGCGGCGAAGGCAAGCCCGGTGCCGTGCGCCGCAACTCTTCCAAGCATCTCAAAGCGTAGCCTTCCATGAACCAAGCAGTCATTGCCATCCACGGCGGCGCCGGCACCATCACGCGCAACGCCATGGACCCCGCCCGCGAACGCGAATACACCGAGGCGCTGGAACAGGTGCTGCTGGCCGGCCAGCGCGTCCTGGCCGGTGGCGGCACCGCCGTCGACGCGGTGACCGAAGCCGTGCGGCTGCTGGAAGAGTGCCCGCTGTTCAATGCCGGCAAGGGCGCGGTGCTCACGCATGCCGGCACCTATGAACTTGATGCCGCCATCATGGACGGCGCGACGCTCGACGCCGGCGGGGTCGCGTGCGTGACGCGTCTGCGCAACCCGGTGCTGGCCGCGCGCGCGGTGATGGACCACAGCGAGCATGTGCTGTTCGCGGGAGAGGGCGCCGAAGCCTTCGCGCAGGCGCACGGGCTCGAACTGGTCTCGCGCGACTACTACTACACGCAAGCCCGCTACGAGCAATGGGAGCGTGCCCGCGCGGTGCAGGGCATGGCGCTGCTCGATCATGACGCGGCAACGCTGGCCGCGCGCGCGCTTGCCGGCAAATCCGACCCGATCGATCCGGACAGCAAGTTCGGCACGGTGGGTGCCGTGGCCTGCGACAGCTTCGGCAACCTGGCCGCGGCAACGTCGACGGGCGGCGTCACCAACAAGCAGGTGGGTCGCGTTGGCGATACGCCGCTGATCGGCGCCGGGTGCTATGCCGATGACGTGGCAGCCGTTTCTGCGACGGGCACCGGCGAAATGTTTATCCGTACCGTGGCCGCGCACGATGTCTCGGCGCAGATGCGTTATGCCGGCCTGTCGCTGGAGGAATCCGCGCGCCGCGTGGTCATGGAAAAGCTGCCCGCCATTGGTGGCCGCGGCGGCCTGATCGCGGTGGACCGGGCCGGCAACGTCACGCTGCCGTTCAACACCGAAGGCATGTACCGCGGCTTTGCCCGCGCGAGCGGCCCGGTGACCGTGTCGATCTACGGCTGACGCCTGGCGTGCGCCGTTCCCTTTCAGCAATTCCCGCAGCAATCCAAGGGGTGCCAGTGGCTGAACTATCTTCCCAAGCAAACATAGTGCTGCCGCCGCAGCGCGTGGTGTCGGTGGATGGCCTGACCGTCCGCTTCGCCACCTCGGAGCGTACCGTCGAAGCCGTGCGCAACCTGTCCTTCCATGTGGACCGTGGCGAGACACTGGCCGTGGTCGGGGAGTCCGGCTCCGGCAAGTCGGTGACCTCGCTGGCGCTGATGCGGCTGGTTGAGCATGGCGGCGGCAAGATCGCGTCGGGCAGCATGGCGCTGCGCCGGCGCAGTGGCGAGATCATCGACCTGGCGCGCGCCGGCAATGCCACGCTGCGCAGCGTGCGCGGCGCGGACGTGGCGATGATCTTCCAGGAGCCGATGACTTCGCTGAACCCGGTGTTCCCGGTGGGCGAGCAGATCGCGGAATCGATCCGCCTGCACCAGGGCAAGAGCCGCTCCGCAGCACGTGCGGAGGCACTGCGCATGCTGGAACTCGTGCGCATTCCGGAAGCGAAGCGCGTACTGGACCGCTTCCCGCACCAGTTGTCCGGCGGCATGCGACAGCGCGTGATGATCGCCATGGCACTGTCCTGCAAGCCCGCACTGCTGATTGCCGATGAGCCGACCACCGCACTGGACGTGACCATCCAGGCCGAGATCCTGCAGTTGATCCGCGGCCTGCAGGCAGAGATGCACATGGGCGTGGTCTTCATCACGCACGACATGGGCGTGGTGGCCGAAGTGGCCGACCGCGTGCTGGTGATGTACCGGGGCGAAAAAGTGGAAGAGGGCGGTTCGGACGAAGTGTTTCGCGCCCCGGCCCATCCCTATACGCGCGCGCTGCTGTCGGCCGTGCCGCGCCTTGGCGCCATGCAGGGCACCGACCTGCCGGCCAAGTTCCAGTTGCTGCAGCTTGGCGATACCGCAGCCGAGCCCGCAGCGCCGCAGGACACCGTGTCTCCGGAAGCCACGCCGATCCTGCGCGTGCGCGACCTGGTGACGCGTTTCGACGTGCCGGGGGGGCTGTTCGGCCGCGTTGCGCGGCGTGTCCATGCGGTCGAGAAGGTCAGCTTCGACCTTTATCCGGGCGAGACGCTGGCACTGGTCGGCGAATCGGGCTGCGGCAAGTCGACCACCGGGCGTTCCCTGCTGCGGCTGGTGGAAAGCCAGAGCGGCACCGTCGAGTTCGGCGGGCAGGACATCAGCCGCATGGAGGGCGCCGCGTTGCAGCACCTGCGGCGCAATATCCAGTTCATCTTCCAGGATCCGTTTGCCTCGCTCGATCCGCGCGTGCCGGTCGGCTATTCGATCATGGAGCCGCTGCTGGTGCACAAGGTTGCCAGCGGCAAGGAGGCCGAGCAGCGCGTCGCCTGGCTGCTGGAGAAGGTCGGGCTCGATGCTTCGCACGCGGCGCGCTATCCGCACGAGTTCTCGGGCGGGCAGCGCCAGCGCATCTGCATTGCGCGCGCGCTGGCGCTCAACCCGAAGGTGGTGGTGGCCGACGAGTCGGTGTCCGCGCTGGATGTGTCGATCCAGACCCAGATCGTCAACCTGATGCTGGACCTGCAACGAGAGCTGGGCATTGCCTTCCTTTTTATCTCGCACGACATGGCGGTGGTGGAGCGCGTGAGCCATCGCGTAGCGGTGATGTACCTGGGCCAGATCGTCGAGATCGGCCCGCGCCGCGCGATCTTCGAGAACCCGCAGCACCCGTACACGAAAAAGCTGATGGCGGCCGTGCCGATTGCCGATCCGGCGCGACGGCATCTGCGGCGCGAACCGCTGTCCGACGAGATCCCGAGCCCGATCCGCGCGGTCGGCGACGAACCGGTGGTGCAGCCACTGGTGCCGGTCGCCGGCAGCGCAGGAACCGGCCACTTTGTTGCCCGGCACGCCGTTGGCGGTGCCTACTGAAACGCAAGTCAATCCAAGGAGAATCGAGATGTCTGCACGGATGGTTTCGCCCAGGCTGGTAGCCGGGCTGCTGATGGCCGGCGCGATGGGCGCGCTGGCGCCGGTGTCCGCCTTTGCCGCCAAGGATGCGGTGATGGCCGTGGCTTCCACGTTCACCACGCTGGATCCGTATGATTCCAACGACACGCTGTCGCAGGCCGTGTCCAAGAGCTTCTACCAGGGCCTGTTCGGCCTGGACAAGGACATGAAGCTGGTCAACGTGCTGGCCGAAAGCTATGACGTCAGCAAGGACGGCCTGACCTATACCATCAAGCTCAAGAAGGGCATCAAGTTCCACGACGGCACCACGTTCGACGCTGCGGCCGTGAAGGCCAACCTCGACCGCGTGACCAACCCGGCCAACAAGCTTAAGCGCTATACGCTGTTCAACCGCGTGGCCAAGACCGATGTCGTCGACAGCAGCACGGTAAAGGTCACGCTGAAGGAGCCGTTCTCGCCATTCATCAACGTGCTGGCCCACCCTTCGGCCGTGATGATCTCGCCCGCCGCGCTGCAAAAGTACGGCAAGGAGATTGCCTTTCATCCGGTCGGCACCGGACCGTTCGAGTTTGTCGAGTGGAAGCAGCCCGATCACCTGAAGGGCAAGAAGTTCGCCGGCTACTGGAAGACCGGTTATCCGAAGATCGACACCATTAACTGGAGGCCGGTGGTCGACAACAACACGCGCGCGGCCATCATGCAGACCGGCGAGGCGGACTTCGCCTTCAGCATTCCGTTCGAGCAGGCCGCGGTGCTGAAGAACAGCCCGAAGGTGGACCTGGTCGCGGCGCCGTCGATCATCCAGCGTTACGTCAGCCTGAACACCACGGTCAAGCCGTTCAACGATCCGAAGGTGCGTCAGGCGATCAACTACGCGATCAACAAGGATGCGCTGGCCAAAGTCGCCTTTGCCGGCTACGCCGTGCCTGCCGATGGCGTGGTGCCGGCGGGCGTGGACTACGCCGAGAAGCTGGGTCCGTGGCCGTATGACCCGGTCAAGGCGCGTGCGCTGCTCAAGGAAGCCGGCTATCCGAACGGCTTCGAGACCACGCTGTGGTCGGCTTACAACCACACCACCGCGCAGAAGGTGATCCAGTTCGTGCAGCAGCAACTGCAGCAGGTCGGCATCAAGGCCAGCGTGCAGGCGCTGGAAGCCGGGCAGCGCGTGGAGAAGGTCGAAAGCGTGCAGAAGCCGGAAGACGCCGGCGTGCGCATGTACTACGTGGGCTGGTCGTCGTCGACGGGCGAGTCCGACTGGGCGCTGCGTCCGCTGCTGGCCTCGGAGTCGATGCCGCCGAAGCTGCTGAACACCGCGTACTACAAGAACGACCAGGTCGACGCCGACATCGCCGGCGCGCTGCGCACGACCGATCGCAACGAGAAGGCCAAGCTGTACAAGGACGCGCAGGAACGCATCTGGAAGGACGCGCCGTGGGCGTTCCTCGTGACCGAGAAGGTGCTGTTCGCCCGCAGCAAACGGCTGACCGGCGCCTACGTGATGCCGGACGGCTCGTTCAATTTCGACGAGATCGATATCAAGCAGTGAGGGCGGGTGAGGGCGGGACTTCGTGGAAGCTCCGGCCCTCTCCCCCAGCCCCTCTCTCGCAAGCGGGAGAGGGGAGCAAACAGGCGGCGATGCTTGAGCCACGAGGGTTTTCTCCCCTCCCTGCGGGCCTTTCTTCATGGTGTGTGATGCTGAACTACTTCCTCAAACGATGCCTGGGCGTGATCCCCACGCTGCTGATCGTGGCCGTGCTGGTGTTCCTGTTCGTCCACCTGCTGCCCGGCGACCCCGCGCGGCTGGCGGCGGGCCCGGAGGCCGACGAAGCTACCGTGGAACTGGTGCGCAAGGACCTGGGCCTGGACAGGACCCTGCCGGAGCAGTTCGTGAACTTCTTCTCGAACGCCGTCCGCGGCGAGTTCGGGCATTCGCTGCGCACCAAGCGCCCGGTCAGCGAAGAGATCGGCGACCGCTTCATGCCCACGCTGTGGCTAACCGTCGCATCCATGGCCTGGGCCGTCGTGTTCGGCATGGTGATCGGCATCTGCTCGGCGGTCTGGCGCAACCGATGGCCTGATCGCCTGGGCATGACGCTGGCCGTGTCCGGCATCTCGTTCCCGGCCTTTGCGCTGGGCATGCTGCTGATGGAAGTGTTCTCCGTCCAGCTGGGCTGGCTGCCGTCGATCGGCGCCGAAAGCTGGAAGCACTACATCCTGCCGTCGCTGACGCTCGGTGCCGCGGTGGCGGCGGTGATGGCGCGCTTCACCCGCGCCTCGTTCGTCGAGGTGCTGCAGGAGGATTTCGTGCGCACGGCCCGCGCCAAGGGCGTGCGCGAGACCGTGGTCGTCGCCAAGCACACGCTGCGCAACGCCATGATCCCGGTCGTGACCATGATGGGCCTGCAGTTCGGCTTCCTGCTGGGCGGCTCGATCGTGGTCGAGAAGGTGTTCAACTGGCCGGGGCTCGGTCGCCTGCTGGTCGATGCCGTGGAGATGCGCGACTACCCGGTGATCCAGGCCGAGGTGTTGCTGTTCTCGCTCGAATTTATCCTGATCAACCTGGTGGTGGATTTGCTCTACACGGTGATCAATCCAACCATCCGCTACAAGTAAGAGAGGGAGGCCGGCATGACTCAGATTTCCACGCCCGCCGCCAGTCCGGCAGCCGCGACTGTCGCGGCGCCGCAGGCCGTGCGTACGCCCTGGACCGAGTTCTGGCGCAAGTTCCGCAAGCAGCATCTGGCGCTCGGCGCCGGCGCGTTCGTGCTGTTGCTGATCGTGGTGGCGATCCTGGCACCGCACCTGGTGCCATACGACCCCGAGAACTTCTTCGACTACGACGCGCTCAACGCAGGCCCTTCCACGGCCCACTGGATGGGCGTGGACTCGCTCGGCCGCGACATCTTCAGCCGCATCCTGGCCGGCACGCGCATCTCGCTGGCGGCGGGCTTCCTGTCCGTCATCATCGGGGCGCTGGTCGGCACGGCGCTGGGGCTGCTGGCCGGCTACTACGAAGGTTGGTGGGATCGCATCGTGATGCGCATTTCCGACGTGCTGTTCGCGTTCCCAGGCATCCTGCTCGCGATCGGCATCGTGGCGATTCTCGGCAACGGGATGGTCAACGTGATCTTCGCCGTGGCCATCTTCAGCATTCCGGCCTTTGCGCGCCTGGTGCGCGGCAATACGCTGATGCTCAAGCAGCTGACCTATGTCGAGGCCGCACGCAGCATCGGCGCATCGGACTGGACCATCCTGATGCGGCATATCCTGCCCGGCACGGTGTCGTCGATCGTGGTGTATTTCTCGATGCGCATCGGCACGTCGATCATCACGGCGGCAAGCCTCTCGTTCCTCGGACTCGGCGCGCAGCCGCCCACGCCGGAGTGGGGCGCCATGCTGAACGAGGCGCGGGCCGACATGGTGACGGCTCCGCACGTCGCGATCTTCCCGAGCCTGGCAATTTTCCTGACCGTGCTCGCCTTCAACCTGCTGGGCGACGGCCTGCGCGACGCGCTCGATCCCAAGATCGACCGGCGCTGACGTGGCATGCAGAGGGAACAGGTGATGGCGCCGGTTATCGGCACGCTGCCCGCCGGCGCGCGCAACAGCATCACGGACGTGGCCGGTGTGACGGTCGGCCACTGCACGCTCGATGCTGGCGACCTGCAGACCGGCGTGACGGTGGTGCGGCCGCATGACGGCAATCTCTACTTGCAAAAGGTGCCAGCCGCCTGCGCCGTGATCAACGGCTTCGGCAAGAGCGTAGGCCTCGTGCAGGTGGAGGAACTGGGCGTGCTGGAGACGCCGGTTGCACTGACCAACACGTTCGCCGTCGGCGCGGTGGCGCAGGCGCAGATCCGCGAGGCCATTGCGGCCAATCCGGAGATCGGGCGGGCGCTGCCCACCGTCAACCCGTTGGTGTTCGAGTGCAATGACGGCTACCTGAACGATATCCAGGCCATGGCGGTGAATGGTGGGCACTATGCGGCGGCCTGTGCTGCTGCCAGCGCGGATGTCGAGGCCGGCTCGGTTGGAGCCGGACGTGGCATGTCGGCGTTTGGCGTCAAGGGCGGCATCGGCACGGCTTCGCGGCTCGCCGGCGGCTACTGCGTCGGTGCGCTGGTGCTGGCGAACTTCGGGACGCCGGAATCTCTCGTCGTGGCAGGCCGGCATGTCGGTGGTGCGCTGGCCGCACGGCTCGCGGCACGGACGCCGGAGCCCGAGAAGGGTTCGATCATCATGATCGTGGCCACCGACGCGCCGCTCGACGCGCGCCAGCTGCGCCGGCTGGCCCTGCGCGCAGCCGCGGGCCTGGCGCGCACGGGGTCGGTGTACGGACATGGCTCGGGCGATATCGTGCTGGCGTTTTCCAGCGCGTACATCGTGCCGCACCATGCCACGGATTCGATGCCTTCCGTGGCGCTGCTGCATGAAAGCCGCCTGGATCCGCTGTTCCGCGCGGCCGCCGACAGCGTCGAGCAGGCCATCCTCCACGCACTGTGGCACGCCGTGGCTGTCCGGGGCCGCGATAGCCACGTACGGCAGGCCTTGCTGGACGTCATGCCCGAACTGCGCAATCCGACATGAAGCTGCTGATCTCCACTGACATCGAAGGCATTGCCGGCGTCTTTCACGCCGAGCAGACCCGCGCCGGCAACGGCGAGTATGAGCGCGCGCGCGCCTGGATGACTGGCGAAGCCAACGCCGCGGTGCAGGGCGCCTTTGAAGCCGGCGCCACCGAGGTCCTGGTCAATGACTCGCACGGCGGTTTTCGCAACCTGTTGCCGGACCAGATCGATTCGCGTGCGCAGCTCGTGCTGGGCAAGCCGCGCTACCTCGGCATGATGGCCGGCGTGGAAGCGGGCTGCGACGGCGTGTTCATGATCGGCTATCACGGCCGAGCGCAAAGCCGGGGTGTGCTGGCGCATACGATCAACAGCGGCGCGTTCGCGCGGGTGTGGCTGAACGGGCAGGAGCTTGGCGAAGCGGGGCTTTACGCCGCGCTGGCCGGCGAGTTCGACGTGCCGGTGCTGATGGCGAGCGGCGATGACGTGTTCATCGAAGAAACCCGGCCGCTGATGCCGTGGGTGCGCTATGTGCAGACCAAGTCGGCGGGCGGCTTCGGCAGCGGCAGCACGCTTGCGCCGGAGGCTGCGCGCGATGCTATCCGCGACGCGGCTGCGGTGGCGGTGCGCGAACGGGCCACGGCCCGCGCGTTCCGAATCGATGCGCCGGTGAACTGCCGGCTCCAGACCCAGACTCCCGGGCACGCGGATCTGTTTTGCCAGTGGCCGACGCTGGAGCGCGTGGACGGTGTCACGCTGACATTCGCGGCGGACTCGGTGCAGTCGGCGGTGCGCATGCTGAACTGCCTGTCGGCGATGTCGTTCATGCTGAAATAGCGGAACTGGCCGGTCGCGGCGCGATCGGCGACAATGGCCGGTTTGGCGCGGCCCGGTCAGCGATCGGGCCTCCCGCTTTTACCCGCTATACCGCACACATGACCCAGGCACAACACGGGGGCTGGATACCCGTACGCAAGGACTTCGTCGACCTCGACACGCGCTGCCATGCGCGCGGCACGACTGGGCGCCACCATGGCTTTCCCGATGGCCGTGCCTACATCCTGCGTGATGCGCAGGGCCATGAGTACGCGTTCGGCGAGGCTTGCGCACAGGCCGCCCTGGTCCATCCCGCGCTGTTGATGCAAGTGCCGGACTATACCGAACGCGACATGGTGCGCCAGTCGGAAGCGCTCGATGCATCCCTCGCCGTGGCCAGCACGCCGCGCCGCCGGCCCACCGCCGCCCAGCGCGATGCCGAGCAGCGCCTGGCGGCCATCCGCTACCTCGTGCTGCGCATGGAAAAGGTCGCGGCCGTGCCGCGCGTCCAGCCCACGGTGCGTTTTGCGCCACTGCAGGATGTCTACGAGCAATTCCAGCGTACCGGCGATATGAGCCGGGCACAGGTGGCCCGCATTCTCGCCATCGAGAAGAGCCCCACGACGCCGCCGCGGCTCAAGGCCACCAATCTGCTCGATGTCTACACCGCCCACGTCAAGCTGGAACGGCTGATCGCGGCCTCCAACCGGCTCGATAACATCCGCTTCCTGCGCAGCCTGCATGACTGGCTGGCGCGCCAGCTCGTCCTGTCGGCCGCGCAGATCGCCGCGGCGGGCATTGAAATGCATCCGCAGGCCTTCAGTGCGCCAGGCATCTGGGGACCCGACGATGCCCGGCCGGGCGCGAGCGGAGAGCTGTTCTGACGCACTGCACGTTGGCAAGGCCGGACGATTTGGCGTCTAATGCCAGCATCTCCGTTTGCGTGGGGCAGTCGCCATGGGCCAGGTTTCGGGTTGCTTTGCCACCAGTTATGCCGAGGCGCGGCAGAAGTTCCTGGCCGCCGCGCGTGCCGCCGGCGCAACACTAGCCGAGTTCCCCCATCCGACCCGGCGCGGCAGTGCCGGCGAGGACCTGGCGATGGATATCGCGTGGGTCGGCCCCGCCGATGCGCGCCGCGTGCTGATGGTGAGTTCCGGGGTGCATGGCGTGGAAGGCTTTTGCGGCTCCGGCGCCCAGGTGGCCTTGCTGACCGATGCGGTGCTGCTGGCCGACTGCGCCGAGGCGCGGCTGGGCCTGTTGCTCGTGCATGCCGTCAATCCCTATGGTTTTTCCCATCTGCGGCGGGTTAATGAGGACAACGTTGACCTGAACCGCAATTTCATGGATTTTGCGCAGCCGCTGCCGGATAACGTGCCCTACGCGGAGATCGCGCCGATGCTGGTCCCGGCGCACTGGCCGCCGTCCGGGGCCGAGCAGGCGCAGTTCATGAAGGCCGTGGCGGAAAAAGGCATGGACTGGTACCAGACCGCGGTCAGCGGCGGCCAGTACCAGGATCCGCGCGGCCTGTTCTATGGCGGCAACAAGGAAACGTGGAGCAATTACACGCTGCGTCGCGTGCTGGCGCGCTTCGGCAGCGGCCGCAGCAGCTTGCGCTGGATCGACATCCACACCGGACTGGGGCCTTGGGGCTATGGCGAGCCGATCTGCATGGGACCCGACGACGACGCGCAACTCGGGCGGACCCGCGCCATCTGGGGCAACGAGGTGACGTCGATCTATGACGGTTCATCCACATCCTCCCGGCTTCCCGGCCTGGCCTGGCAAGCGGTGCCGGGCACGTTGCCCGATATCGACTATGCGGGGATTGCGCTGGAGTTCGGCACGCTGCCCGTTGCGGAAGTCCTGGATGCGCTGCGCGGCGACCACTGGCTTTATCTGCATCCGGAAGCTGACGAAAACCAGCGCACCCTGGTCAGGCAGGCCATGCGGCAGGCCTTCTATGGCGATGCCGATGACTGGCGTGCAGATGTGGTCGAGCAGGTGACGGCGGCTGTCCGGAAGGCTATGCGCGGGCAGTAGGGCGGTGGTGGTGTTTTCAGTCTATGTCTTGCGATGCCTTCAGCAGCTTGAGCCGCGTCTGGCCATCTGGCGTGAAGTGTGTGCCAAATCTCACCAGCCCGGCCTGATGCAGATGACAGGTCATGGTGAAACTAAGAAGCATGCCGGGCTCGGTGTCTTCGATCGTCAGGTCGATCGCCTTCAGCCTCGGCTCATGGCGCAGCAGCGTGGCTTCTATCTCGCGCTTGAGGGTGTGTGCGGAGGCAGGCAAGTGCCGGTAAATGCGGGATAGATCGCCGAGTCCATAGTCCGGCAGATGCGCGAGGCTGCCGCGGCGGCTGTTAAGAATGCGCTGGATATTGTCCTGTACCGACAGGAAGGTCTGCGTGGCTGCGTCGAACTCTTCGATCGCCACGCCATTCGCAAAGAATCCCGTCACCGCCTCGAAGAGCCCCGGTCCGCCACGCATCACGCGCCTTCTGTTGCAGCGGATTCTTCGAAGGCCAGCCCGATGCCGTCGGCCTGGGAGAACGATAGATGGATCGACTTTGGCGTCTGCATGCCGGTCATGCGCACCAACAATTCGCGCGACAGCACGGGCAGGATCTGCTGGTCGAGCAGGCTATCGATATTGCGCGCACCGGAATCTCGCAGCAGGCAGGCGCGCACCAGCTCGCCCACCAGTGTGTCGTCGCACCGCAGTGGCACACCGAAGCGGCGTGCGATCCGGTCGGCCACCCTGGCTAGTTTGATTCGCACGATCATGGCCATGGCCTCGCCCGACAGCGGGCGGTACACGACAGTCTGGAAGCGCGCCAGCAGCGCCGGCTGGAAGTGATCGACCAGTAGCGGACGGATCGTTTCCATCAGGGATCCGCTCGCCAGTTCGGTACCGGCTTCCGCTGCCGCGTCGGTTGCCGCGAGAAGTTGCTCGCTGCCGAGATTCGAAGTCATCAGGATCACGGTATTGCGGAAGTCGATCACCCGGCCTTCGCCGTCCCGCATGAAGCCGCGGTCGAACACCTGATAGAACAGGTTCAGCACGTCGCGATGGGCCTTCTCGACTTCATCGAGGAGCACGATGCTGTAAGGGCGCTGGCGCACGGCTTCGGTCAACACGCCGCCTTCGCCGTAACCGACATAGCCCGGTGGCGAACCCTTCAGTTGCGAGACGGTGTGGGCTTCCTGGTACTCCGACAGGTTGATGGTGATGAGCGCGCGCTCGCCGCCGAACATCAGGTCCGCCAGTGCGCGCGCCGTTTCCGTCTTGCCAACGCCAGACGGCCCGACCAGCAGGAATACCCCCAGCGGTGCATCCTCGGATTTGAGGCCTGCCTTGGCGGCTCGCAAGCTCTTGCCGAGCGCGGCCAGCGCTTCATCCTGGCCGACCACGACCTGGCTCAAGCGGCTCTCCAGCTCCAGCAAGGTGGTGAGTTCGCTGGAAAGCAGACTGTCGACCGGTACACCCGTCCAATCGGCGATGACCTGCGCTATCGTTGCTTCGTCCACTTCGGCGCGGAGCAGCGCGGCGTGGCCGTGCCTCGTCAATGCCTGGTGGGTTGCCTGGATTGACGATTGCAAATCGCGGCGCACCGAGCTGTCGGCCGCAGCGTGCCATTGCGCGCGCAGCGCGATCAGCTTCTCGGCGGCGTCCTTCTGTTCGGTGAAAGCAATCTTGAATTGCCCGAGTTCGGTGGCGAGCGAGATCAGCCGGGTCTCGATGGCTGCCAGACGTTCGCCCGCGTTGGCACCTGTGGCACCCATGTCCTGCAGCAAAGCCGTGCGTTCGACCTCCAGCGCAGTGTGTTCCGCCTCGCAGGTGGAGATGGCGACAGGCGTGGCTTCCAGGCTCATACGCACGCGCGCGGCGGCGGTATCGAGCAGGTCGACCGCCTTGTCCGGCAACTGGCGCCCAGTCAGATACCGCCGTGACAACCGCACCGCAGCGCCAACGGCCGCATCGGTAATGTGCACGCCGTGGTGCCGCGCATAGCGCTCCTTAAGGCCCCGCAGCATCAGGCAGGCGTTGTCATCATCGGGCTCGTCGACCTTGACCATCTGGAAGCGGCGCTCCAGCGCGGCGTCGCGCTCGAAGTACTGCTTGTATTCGGACCAGGTTGTGGCCGCGATCGTGCGAAGTTCGCCGCGCGCCAGCGCCGGCTTGAGCAGGTTGGCCGCGTCAGCGCCGCCGGCAGTGTTGCCCGCGCCGATCAGGGTATGGGCCTCATCGATGAAAAGCAGAATCGGCGTGGGGGACAGCTGCACAGCCTCGATGACATTCTTCAGGCGTTGTTCGAATTCGCCTTTGACGCCGGCACCGGCCTGCAAGAGGCCCAGGTCCAGCGTCAGCACGCTGACATCCCGGATGATCGAGGGGACATCGCCTTCGGCGATCTTGAGCGCAAGCCCTTCGACCAGCGCGGTTTTGCCCACGCCGGGTTCGCCGACAAGGATCGGATTGTTCTTGCGGCGCCGCGCCAGGATGTCGACCATCTGCCGGATCTCGATGTCGCGTCCAAAGACGGGATCGATCTTGCCGTCCCGCGCCTTTTGGGTGATGTCGGTGGTGAAGCGAGCCAATGCCGACGTGTCGGCCTGACCGTGCAAAGGCATGACGGGGGTGGCCGATATCGGTGACGACGTTTGCGGAGCCGGACCCTGTCCGTCGATATCGCCTGCAGTGACAGTGGCCCCTTCGACAGAGATATCGTCCAGCTCATGCATCAGGCGCTCGATCTGCGTGGCCGACACTGACAGGAGCGGCCAGGCGTCGGGCGCGCGAAGCAAATAAGGCGCTTCGGCCAGCGCTGCGAGCAGGTGTGCTGAGCGAATCGACTTCGATTCTCCAAGTGCCGTGGCTTCGAGGGACGCCCTCATCCACGCTGCCTCCAGCCACTGGCCAACGCGCTGCGACAGTTGGGGTTTGCCGCGCAGGTCGTGCGGAAGCCGCTCGATCGCCCTTAGCAGCGCGTTCCAGATGCCATCCACATCCAACTCATAGCGCCGGAGAATCGCCAGGAGGTCGCCATCGCCGAGTTCCAGCAGCTTGATCAGCCAGTGCTCTACTTCGATGTCCCGATGAGCGCGCGTTTCACAGAGGCTCGCGGCGTCGGCGAGGGCGCGTGCGCAGTGTTCGTTCAGGCGACGCAGGAACGGGGAAAGATCGCGGGCAGTCATGGCAAAGAGGAAATTGGAACGCGAGAGGAAAAGATGCGCGCGGACCATCACAGGATGTCCGCGCGGTCGGCGGGCCGGTATCAGGAACCGGCCGGTGCGTATTACGAGCGCTCGTTCCAGCTGTCGGCGTGGATGATGTTGCCGTCCTTGTACGACCAGATGATCTTCTCGTAGCGGAGTTCGATGTCCTCGAGGTGGTTGTGCTTTTCGTAGGCGGGGTTCTTGATGTCGAGCATCTTGGGCGTGACGCCAACCACCTTCACGTTTTCAAGCTTGGTATTGAAGTATTCCTTCTCCTTGCCGGCGTCATCGATCTTGTACCACTTGATCTCGACCGACTTCAGGGTCTGGCCGCTGGTAACCGCCTTGTACAGGTACGGCGTCGAGGCGTCGGTTTCCTTGGAAAACACGATCGGCTTGTGCACGCGCGTGCCGGTCAGCTTGCCGGTGTTCGAGTCGGTCGGGATGTTGACGGCGTGGTCGAATGCTACGACCTCGACACTGCCTTCGCGGCCAGATACGGTGACGGAGCCCTTGATGTCGGCGCCACCATCGTCCTTGATCCACATGTATGCGGGAATTGCCATGATTCTTACTCCTTCTGCTGGAATGAACAGGCCGGCTGGCCCGAGGTTTTCCGATTGTCGCGATGAACATCGCGACAATCGGGGACGAGCGTGATTTCGACACGGCGGTTCGCCGCGCGGCCCGTTTCGGTGTCGTTAGGAGCCTTGGGGCGGGTGTCGCCGTAGCCCTGGATGGCAAAGTGAGTCAGCGGCAGACCGGCGGCATCGGCCAGCCAGTCACGGACCGACGCTGCGCGGGCCTCGGAAAGTTTGAGGTTGCTGGCAGGGGTGCCAGCCGCGTCGGTGTGCCCGGCCACCAGCACGCGCTTGTCCGGATGCGCCTTGATCATTTCGAGCGCACCGATCAGGGCCCGATTCGAGCCCGCGTTCAAGGCGGCGCTGCCGCTGCGGAACAGAGACAGGCTGTCGAGTTCAATGGTTGGGGGCGGCGGTGCCGGCGGCTGATATGCCGCGATCAGTGCATTGAGCGGAGTGAGAAGGGGAGCGCCGCGATAGAACCCCAGACCGAGGCGCGGTGGTACCCCGGCACGGGCATATTGCTCAAGTTCATCGCGGTCGTGCTTGATCGCCTGCAGCGCATCGACACGCGCTGCGTCGTGCTCCTGCCCGATGGCGCGATAGCGGGCCATGTCGTTGACGACGCGTGTCACCAGCGTCCGGTTCTGCCAGGCAGAGGCCGCGCAGGCAGCACAGAACGCCAGCGCCAGCCAGGCAAAGGCGTGTGCCAACGCCCGCGGGGCTACGCGCCGCACAGGCTGCAGCGCAACGTCTTGGACCAGTGGCTCAGGCAGCGGGTAGGCGGCGCGACGGCTATCCCCCGCAACTGGCGTCAACGCAGTGGCTTGCTCGGTGAAGTGCGCGAGCAGCGAATCCGGTGTGGGAACACCTGCGACAAGGGTGACACCGAAGCCGGCAATTTGCATCGGGCGGCGATATCGGAAGCCATCGCGGTGGTCGTCGACAAGCGCCGGCAGCAACGCACCGGTTGCCCACTGCGCCAGAGCGTCGATGCGCGCGGCACGGAACATGCGGCCCTGGCGGTCGGCGGGCACAGCAGCCCGAACATACTGCTGGGCACGCGCGGCGATCACAGAGGCGTGCGCGTCGGCGAGCAGCCCATCGATGCCCGAAGCGTGAAACCACGGGCAATCTTCCGGCGCACCATTGGCTTCTTCCGCATAGACTGCAACGCAAACCGGCAAGGGGTAACCGAGCGCGCGGCTGGCCTCGCCGATGGCCGCGCGCCAGCGCCGGAGCCCGGCATTCAGCACGCCGGCATCGTTTGCGTGGTCGGCGCCGACCAGGCAGGCGACGGCATCCGGGCCCTGACCCTCACGCCAGCGCCTGAGCGCAACCGACACATGTGCCAGCCGGGTCGGGTCGTCGATCCGGATCCAGATCGCCGTATCGGTGATGCGCACCAGCGCGTCGCCGAATGCCTTCGCCGGGGCGCCGTTCGCGTCGCCTACCGTCAGTACCAAGGGCGTATTGCGCCGGATGTCGCCGGGCAGCGCGTCAAGCGATGCCTGGAGGGACAGCAACACTGGCTGTGCTGCACGTCGGCGTGTGCGCAGCAGGCGCGTGGCCAGAGCGACTGCAGCCAGAGCCAGGACGATGGTGAAGGCGGCAAGCAGCAGGTTCCACGTTGGGCGCAAGGGCGAGCTGAATGTCAGCCAGGCCAACGCGAGTGCCGCGATCCAGCCAACGAGCGACCGGTAAGGGTAGGCAGTCACGATGCCTCTCTCAACCTGCGAGCGTGCGGATCGATGCCGCCAGCCATCGATCCAGCGCGAAGTAGACCAAGGTGGCTACAACACTAGCGATGGCCACCCAGGCAAGCGGCGAGAGATTGCGCCAGCGCGGCGTCCTGCCCCTTGTCACCAGCATCGGACCGGAGGACTCGCCCCAGCCAGCACGATCCAGGCGCTCATCGATCTTGCGCATGAGCGCGGCGCGGGCACTGGCGTCCTCCAGGGCATACCGCCCCTTGAAACCCAATCCGAGGACGGCGTGGAATACATGGAGCAGCGGCAAGGCAGGCTGCGGCTCGGCCAGGCGACGCTCGATGCGAGCGATCAACGCCTCCCCGGCGTTGTGGCTCTTGAATTGCTGCACCTGCAGGGGCTCTCGCTCCCAGGCATCGCGGTCAGTGCCCTGCAGCTGGCCCAACGCAACTTCATCCAGCAAGGCGCATTGGGCATAAGCGGCATCCTCGATCACATCGGCCGGCTGGCCGAGCGTCGAGAATTCTTCGCGCAGTCGAGACACCTGCTCGAGGCACTTGGCTCGGAATGCCTCGACGCCAGGAGTTGGCCGTGCAGCGTCGGAAAGCAGCGCGATCGTCAGGGCCGTATCGCGCACGGCGAGTGGGAGCATCATGGTGGGGTATGTCATACCGGCAGTACCGCGAAGAGTTCAAGCGACACGTCTGGCAGCGAGGCAGGGACATAGAAGTGGCAAGCCCGAGCGTCAAGCATGCGTTGAAAGGCAGGGTGGGCGCTGTCGAGCGCAAAGTATTGGTTCTCGATCCGCACGGGAATGGCAGCGGGCAGACGCGACATGGTGCGCAGCGGGATACCGGGCAGCGCTGAATTGACAATCTGTTCCACCTCATCCGGCGCCCCCGCCTTGCACAGGCGCGGCAACTGTTCGAGCAGCGCATGGGCGGGCAGGCCTGCCTGGACAGACAGGTAGTACTCGGCCCCTTCGACGAGGCGCTCATCGAGAATCTTGCCGACCCATACGGTGGGCCGGGCCCGCTCGAGCGCCACCGGCACCACGCGTGACGGGATGACTGTGTCGAGCAGCGTACGGATCAGGGACTCCAGTTCCGCGAACACTGGTTCAGGGGCGAGGTGGTGATAGACCGGAATGGCCTGCAACGTGTCCGTGGTGGAGAACGTCAGCAGCGCGCCAGCCAGACGGGCCAGCACCGCATAGAGCCGTTCGGGATGCTGTTGTGGCGCCGCGCACAGGCGTGCCAGTTCTGGCCAGGTACTATTCACGCTGTGCAGCAGCCAGAACAGCGCGACATCGGCCACGGCGTAGTCGGCGATCTGGTCCGAGCGCTGGCGCCGGCGCACGGCCAGACTCGCACTCTTGGCACTCAGGATTTCAGACAGCCGGTTCATGCGCTCGGTTAGCCGCGCGCTTGCCGACAGGAAGAGACAGGGGGGCACAAAGGCCGCGTCCAGTTCGAAGCGTCCCTGCGGACTGCGTACCAGCCGCGCGATCGGGCAGGTTACGTAATCGCCAGGTGCCTCGAAGTCAAACAGCAGCGCCAGTGCGTGTCGCTCCACGCTGATCTCTTCCTTGCCTTCTCCATGCAGGTCGGCGATCTCCAGATACTCCCGCAGGAATCGACGCGGCCGCGCGGGCCGCTCGCCCGCTTCGACGCAATTCCCGCCTTGCGCATCAACCAGCGCCAGGCCGATCAGCACGACCACGCTCTCTTGCTGGGCCGGCACGTCGTCCAGATTGCGGGCAGGCGGCGTAAGGTCCGCGGTATCGGTATCAACGATGGTGCCATCCGGCAGGCGCAGGGCGAGAGTATTCACCATCAGCCGGGAGATGGACAGTGCTTGCGGGTCGAGCCCGACTTGCACCACTCCCCAGGGATCGGGGCTCGCGATGCGCGCGATATGCTCGTCGGCATACCGATCCCACAACGCCTGTTGCTGGAAATGCTGCGGGGTCATGAAAATACCCTGTGCCCACAGCGGTCTTGTTATCTTCATCGTGCTCGACTGGTACGCGGAAAACGTCATTCCGCATGGGAGGCGCCGCAGAGCGGCTGCGCAGCCACCTTGCGGCGGAACGACTTCAGGTCAACGTGTCAGGAAAGGCCGGGGCAGCTCAGTTCTTTGCCTTGGGCATCTGGGACACAAGCGACAGATTGATGTCCATGCCTTCGATCTGGAAGTGCGGCACGATAAAGAGCTTGATGCGGAAGAAGCCGGGGTTGTCCTCGATGTCTTCGACGAGCACCTTGGCCTCGCGCAGCGGATGGGAGGATTGCAGTTCGTCACCCGGATCCGTCATCTCGGTGACGAGCGTCTTGACCCAGGTATTGAGTTCCAGTTCCAGCAAGCGGCGGTCCTTGGTGGTGCCAATGTTTTCGCGCTGAATGAGTTTCAGGTAATGGGCGATCCGCGACAGCAGGAAGATGTACGGCAGGCGCGCATTGACACGGCTGTTGGCGGTAGCTTCGTTGGTGTCGTACAGCGCCGGCTTCTGGGCCGAATGCGCGGAGAAGAAGCACGCGAAGTCGTGGTTCTTGTAGTAGGAAAGCGGGATAAAGCCGAGATTGGCAAATTCGAATTCGCGCGTTTCCGGGATCAACACTTCGGTGGGAATCTTTGCCTGGTTGCCGGTGCCGAGGTCGTACAGGTGAATCGGCAGGTCCTCCACCAGTCCGCCGGCTTGCGGGCCGCGAATCTGCACGCACCAGCCGTTCTTGATGAAGCTCTGCACCATGTTGGCGGCAAACGCGAACGAGGCATTGGCCCACAGATAGCGGCTGTGATCCGGACCCTTGACCGCCTCGGTGTAGTTGAAGGCGCGCACCGGAACCGTATCGGGACCATAAGGCAGGCGCGCGAGCACGCTGGGCAGCGTCAGGCCGATATAGCGCGCGTCGTCCGATTCGCGAAAGCTCTTCCACTTCAGGTACTCGGCGCGATCGAAATAGTTGCCGATGTCGCGGATGCTGGCGACCTCTTCCATCGAGTCCTTGCCGAAGAAGGCTGGCGAGACGGAACCAATGAACGGCATATGCGCGGCAGCTGAAACCTTGGAGATATTGCGTAGCAGGGCAATGTCCTGGGGGCTGCGGTCGAACGCGTAATTCGAAATGATCGAGCCGATCGGCTCGCCACCCGGTGTGTCGTATTCCTGGATGTAGGTATGCAGGTACAGACCGCTCTGAATGACCTCGGGCGTGTCTTCAAAGTCCTGGCGTAGGGCGTCTTTTGACACGTCCAGCACTTCGATTTTCACGTTCTTGCGGAAGTCGGTGCGATCTACCAGGAATTTCAGGCCGCGCCAGGCCGATTCAATTTGCTGGAACGTTTCGTTATGCATGATTGCATCCAGCTGGCGGCTGATCTGCTGGTCCAGATGCTCGATATGGAAGTCGAGCAAGCTTTTGTCCAGTCGGTCCACCTGCTGCGATGAATCCTGAATCATCTTCAGGAAGACGTTCATCGCTTGCGCGACGCGTTCATCCAGCGACGATTCAGAAAGCGCATCGGCGCTCTGGAACGATTCCACCGGGCGCGTGGTTTTGACCGGTGTCAGGTTGATTTTCTCGCACAGCGATTCATAGACACTCTTGTCGGGCGTGTCCAGCACAACGGTGTCGGTTTCGCTTTGGGTGCGAGCGGCGATTTCATGCTTGGTCATTGGGTTCACTCCTCAAGGATGATTACTGGGCGGACGGAGATGCCGGGGCGGCCTCGCCGATCTTCTGCAGATCGGCGCGCAGGCGTTCGGACTGGCCCGGGTCCTTGAGGATTTTTTCGAGTTCGCGGCGGAACATGGCGTTGTCGAGCAGGTTCGACTTCAGGTCGCGCAGCAGGTTGCGCGCCGCCATCAGTGCACGCAGTTCGGGCACCTTGCCAGCCACGATTTCAGGCTTGAAATCGTCCATCGACTTGAAGTCGAGGTCGACTGGCAGTTCAGTGCCATCACCAATGAGAGTGTTCTCTACCGCAACCTTCGCTTTCGGGTTGAAGTCGGCGAGCACTGAATTGAAATTGTTCTTGTTGATGGAAACCTTCTCTCGCTCGGCTAGGGATCGCGTCTCCTGGCCGTTGCTGTAGTCGCCCATTACCAGCAGCTTGAGCGGCAGCTCCACTTTCTTCTGCGCACCACCGGTATGCAGGTCAAGCTTGATATTGACGCGTGCCTTGGGCACTTCATTTTGGAAACTCTCGGCCATTCTTGAATCCTCTATTTCTGTCTTTAGCGGCTGCTAAATTTATTGAAAAACGATCAATGCGGCGCTTGGAAATGATTAGTAGCACGTCAAATTCCGAGAAGAAATAGAACATTTCCGAACCGATACCAAATGTTGTCATAGATCTAAAAATCGTTCTAAGACGGATCCAAAGGGGTTCCCGGCGTAAGCGAAAGCGCTTACCGTGCGGCGCGCAGGACGATGAAATGAGCGACGCATCGGCCGCTGCACGGTTGATTACGCTGACAACGGAGCCCAGGGAATGACGGATCTGGTGGAGGGACTGAAGAACTACGGCGGCGCGCTGTTCAAAGGGCTGACGGGACGGCAGGCGTATTTCCTTCAGGTGCCCGGCACGGTGAGCGCTGCGGCGCTCTCGGTGGTTTCCTTCGAGGCCGTCGAGCGTCTGGGTGAGCCCTATGCCGTCACCGTTCAGCTCACGCACCCGCTTGAATTGGACCGTTCCGACTATCTGGGAAGGGCAGCCACCTTCCTGATCGATACTGCCGATGGCACGGAACCGCGCAAGTTCGCCGGCTGCGTCACGCGGTTTAGCAAAACCACGAAGACTCGCGATTTTTTCGCCTACGAAATCGTGGTCGAGCCGCTCGTTGCGCGGCTGCAACTGACGCGTGCCAGCCGGATCTACCAGCACCAGACAGCGCCGCAGATCATTGAAGCGATCTTGCGCCGTCACGACCTGCAAGGCCACCAGTTTGACTTCAAGCTCCGTCGGAAATACCCCGAACATAAGTTCCGCTTTCAGCATCAGTTGTCGGATTGGTCGTACATCCGATTGCTGATGGAACAGGAGGGCATGTACTGCTACTTCATGCCCGGGAAATTCGGCGAGATGGTGGTGTTCGGGGACGATATCGATCACTACATCTACCAGCCCGAACTGCGCGTGCCTTACCGGGAGACAGCCGGGCTGGAATCCGGACAGGAAACGGTGTTTTCGCTGCAGACCCACGCGAAGACGGTGCCGGAATCGTTCCGGGTCGCTGATTTCAATCCTGACCTGGCGTGGGAGCGCCTCACCGGCGAAGCGAATGTCGCGCCCAAGGAGACGACGACCTACGGCCAGTCTTATGTCTACGGCACGCACCACCTCGACTTCGACGGAGGCAAGTGGGAGGCGCAACTGCGGCATGAGGCGAAACTAGCCGGACAGTTGGTCTTCGCTGGAGAGAGCAATGTGCTGGCGCTGCGCCCGGCGCGCATTCTGCGCATGGACATGGCGCTGCCTGATGCGCCGAACGGGCAGGTGATCACCGAAGTCATTCACAGCGGGGCGCGCGATGCGGCCTACCGCAATGCTTTCAAGGCGATCCCATCGGACCGGCGTTACCGGTTGCCGATGGATGAAGACAACTGGCCGAAGATCCAAGGCACGCTGAGTGCGCGCGTTACCTCGCCCGGCCGGTACAAGTATGCCTACCTGACGCAGCAAGGGCACTACACGGTCCGCTTCGATGTGGATTTCGACGAATGGCCAAACGGCGGCGAGAGCGTGCCGCTGGCGCTGGCCAAGCCGTTTGCCGGGGCGTTGCAGACGGGCTTTCATTTCCCGCTGCTCGACGGCACTTACGTCGATGTGGCCTTCCGCGATGGCAATCCCAATAAGCCGTATATCGCGAGTGTTCAGCACAACAGCCAGCATGAGGACCTGATCACGAATCAGGGCCGGTGGCTGTCGCGCAATGTGATTCGAACGCAGAGCAATAACAAGCTGCGCATGGAGGATTGGGAGGGTCAGGAGAGCATCAAGCTGTCGACCGAGTACGGCGGCAAGACGCAACTCAATCTGGGCTACCTTGTTGATCACCAGGGGAAGAAGCGGGGCGAGGGTTTCGAACTGCGGACAGACCTGTGGGGTTCACTGAGGGCGGGAAAAGGCCTGCTCATCTCGGCAGACGGCCAACCTGGCGCGGAAGGACCTCAGCTCGATATGCACGCTGCCGTGCAGCAGCTTGAACGAGCACTTGAACAGCTGCGCCAGTTGAGCGATGCCGCGCAGACGGCCGGGGCAGAGTTGCTGGACCTGAAGACGCAGAATGCCTTCCTGCAGGAGCAGGTCAAGAACCTGCAGGATGCCGTGCTCCTTCTGTCGGCTCCAGCAGGCATCGCGGCTTCCACGCCCGGCAACATCCACCAGAATGCCGGCGTCAACGTGTCGATCAATGCTGGCCAGCATGCGGAACTGAGCGCATGGAAGCGGTTCACCGTCGCCGCAGGCGAGGCAATCAGCATGTTCGCGCATGCGGCGGGAATCAAGCTGCTGGCGAACAAGGGGAGGGTGCAAGTGCAGGCCCAGAACGACGCAATGGAACTGACGGCGCGTCACGATCTTACGATCACCAGCACCGAACGCAAGGTGGTACTGACAGCCAAAGACGAACTGCTGCTAACCTGCGGCGGCGCCTACATCCAGTTAAAGGATGGCAAGGTGCATCTTGGCACGCCGGACAACATTCTTTGCCACGCGGTCAGCCTGCAGAAATGCGCTCCAGCAAGCAAGCCCGCAGTATTGCCGAATCTTCCAAAGTCGGAGCTTGAGCCTCAGCGCTTCGATTTCAAGTTCCGGCTCGCTGACACGCCGGGCTCGAATGGACTCGCGCTAGCGCATGCGCCGTGGAAGATCGCGCATGGGGCGGAGCCGGACTCGTTGGACATCGATGAGTCAAAGGTGATTGCCCAGGGCATCACCGATGAGCGAGGCCACATCAACCTGTCCGATGAAGACAAGCAAATGGTTTCCGACGCGTACTGCGCGAACCCCATGCGTACTTGGCTCGTCTACCCTGGCCATACCGTTCGCATCAATGCCGAAGTCGAATCGGATGACTGGACGGACGAAGACAAACTGCTGCATGGCCTGAATGCGGCGGACTTTACGCCAGACCTTCATCCCGCACGACAAGACAAAAACTTGGAGCCGGTTGTGAAGGTTGCGGAGGATGCTCTTAGCACCGTCGCTCGTCGCATTTATCAAGCGATCAAAAGCTAAATTTGGGCTGACACCATGTGCAAGAAGACGATTACACATGTCAAGACAAAACAGGGAGCATCCGACTCGGTTTCGGCGCCGAATTGGTTCGTATCCAGCACCGAGAACCCGGCGAGTCAAGACCCCGGGTTGTCGAGCGAGCTCAAAGGCATCAAATGGGGCGATGTGTTCTCGGCGCCGAGCTCCGGAAACAAGGTGCAGTTCTTCGTAACAGGGTCGAGCTACTTCACCGATGTTGCAAAAGCGATCGACGCAGCAGCGACGTGCATTTTCATAGCAGGCTGGCAGGTGAACTTTGACGTAGACATGGGAGACGGCAAGACCTTGTTCGAACATCTGCGTCGGGCGGTCGAGCGCGGCGTGGAGGTGTTTGTGATGCCATGGCTTTCGCCGCCCCCGTTGGCGTTTGATACGTGCATCCTGGAGACACTGTTCGGACTCAACCAGTTGAACGCAGGCCTGAAGCAGCGTCGTGCATGGACCTTGCCGTCCGTGGGGCAGAGCGATATCGCTGGCGGGCTCGGGCTACTCGGCTATTCTCATCATCAGAAGATGGTCGTGGTGGACAACAAGATCGGTTACATGGGAGGCATGGACCTGGCCTATGGGCGGCGTGACGACGGTACGTTCAATCTGGCTGCGCAGGGGCGCAAGGGCAATGAGTTCTACAGCACGTGCATTCCCAAGGTCGCGACGTTGTCTCGCGAGGAGCAGACGGGCTACGTTCCGCTGACAGAGCTGTTGACGGGATGCTTTCCAACGACGACGGGCAAGGTCGCGGCCTGGTGGTTTTCTCCACTTGACCTGGGCCCTGTCAACAGCGGACTCGACTGGGTGAACGAGAAGGACTCGCAGTACAAGGAGATCGCATGGCGCGTGCAGAGTTGGTGGGACAGCTCGCAACTTGTGCCGGCGTTCGTCAAGGATGCGGCCAGGCAGGTGTCCGAGGTCAGGGAGGCCATTCAAGATGCGTCGGGCGAAGCCGTGCAATGGCTCGCCTGGCGGACATGGGACTACATCGATCCTGGCATTCGACAGGAATTGCTGAACTGTGGTGCCGATGTGGCTGCAGCCGTGACATGGCTGATCGATTGGCTACGCGGCGGTCATCTCGATGCGCTTTCGCCAAACGTTTACAAGCAGGTTGGCCGCCTGATCGAGACGCTTGGCGTGGTGTGCGCCACCTCCATTGCAGACGCGGCGTGCCAGCGCGACAAGCCACTGCCGGACTTGATCGAGCGGCGCAAGGCGATGCCCTATAAGGGCAAGACGCACGATGTGAAGAGTCAGCCGCGCATGCCATGGCATGACGTCCACATGCGCATCGAAGGACCGGCGGTGTTCGAACTGGCAACGAACTTCGTAAGCCGTTGGGATGGGCAGGTCAAGCGTTACTGTGCGTCAAGGTCTGTCAGTCCAGTCAATAGGCCATCCGGCGTATCGAAGCCACCGTCATCGGCGCCATCAGGAGTCGCCTCGGAGACTTGTGCAGCCTTGCCGGCCTACAAGGAGATCAATCTGCTGCTGAGAGCCGTCGGCCTGACAGGCGCGTCCGCCAGCGCATGGTCTGGCCAGGGGCTGCCAATACTGATGCGCAAGCATGCACCGCAGCGGCAGGCCGCGAAGTCGGGCACGCAGCGGGCTCAATTGCTGCGCAGCGCGTCGTTGCAGATGCGTCAGGTGGAGTTTGCCGCCAATTCCAAGGGTGAAAAGCCAACGCGGCCGCAGAACAACTGTATGAAGGCGATGCTCAAGGCGATTGGCGGCGCACAGCACTTCATTTATATCGAGGGACAGTTCTTTCAGTCGGCCTATGGCAAGGATGCCGCCTCGGATTACGGATGGTCTGGCCCGATGGCTGCGCTGCGCGATCCCTGGGCGGCAAAGAACGGCGAAGCCTACATGAACAAGCTCGGGCTGCAGCGCGGCATGCCCCTGCGCGATATTCCCAGGAAGATCAACCTCGCAAAGCTCAAGCGAGTGGTCCGGGAGGCCAACAAGGACGATGCCTTTCTGGCCGACTTCGATACAAATTTGAGCAATCTGGCGAAGGTGGAAACCTTCAACTTGCTGGGCAAGGCGCAAGAGCGCTTGGAAAACCCGATCGGTCACGCGCTGGCCGCAAGAATTCGGCGGGCGATCCTGGAGGATCTGCCATTCCATGTCTACATGGTCCTGCCTGTGCATCCCGAGGGACAGCTGGACGCCATCAACGTGATGTCGCAGGTGCACCTGACGATGCAGTCGCTGGTGTTTGGCCACGACAGCCTGGTCAACAATGTCCGACGCGCCATTTTGGAGCGGAAGGCGCGCAAGGAAAATCCTCGCATGTCGGAGGAGGAGAGGGTCAGGAAGTATGAGGCGTTGGCGGCGATGGATCCTGCCGACTTGGAGAACGAGGTTCCGAAAGAATGGCAAAGCCATATCACGCTGCTGAACCTGCGCCACTGGGCAACTCTGGGCGGCAAGGCCGTGACGGAGCAGGTCTACGTTCATAGCAAGCTGCTGATTGCGGACGACCGAGTGGCCATTCTGGGCAGCGCCAACATCAACGACCGCAGCCTGCTAGGAACGCGGGATTCGGAACTGGCCATGGTTATTGCCGATACGGCGACCAGGCAGGTTCTGCTTGACGGTAAGACGTCGCAACCAGTGGGCAAGGTGGTGCACGAACTGCGGGTGAGCCTATGGAAAAAGCTGTTTGGCCTGAGCGGCAATTGTGCAGCACCCGCGTCCGAGCTGGCGGGGGTGATCGATCGTCCGGCGTGTCCCGCCACATGGGCGGCGATTCAGAAGCGCGGGCGGGACAACGCGGAGGCCTATCGAGGGGCGTTCAGCTATGTGCCGTACTCAGTTCCAGACACGAAGCTGGATGACCCTGACAGTTCGATCTGGCCGACGTGGGATAAGAAGACGCGGAAGCTCAAGGAACGCATGCCTTTCCTGGAAACGTTCTGGCGCAAGCCTGCGATCGGAGACAAGCCGCGCAGTTGGGAGGCGTCGGTCAATCCAAGAACCTCGGCACCAAGTGGAGTCGCCGGCTTCATTTGCGCCTTGCCGTTTCGCTGGACCGCCAACGAGAATAATTTTTCCGGCCTGAACTTGACCTTGCTTGCCAACAACGGCGAGACGCCCAGCGGGCACGACCCGTTCGAGCCATCGCGGACTGCCGATGCGCTGGTATCTGGCATCGGGAACGGAGAAGAAGCCAGTACGGAGGCCACCACATGAGAACGACACGACCCACCAACGGACTGCGGGTACTGATCGCGCTGGCGGTCATCGCCCTGATGGGCTGCGGCCCATCGCGAGCGGAGCGGCAAGCGGCGGAGGATGAGCGGGCCTGGCAGGAGGATCTGGAACAGGTTGCCAGATCGGCCTACGCGGCGCCTGCCTCCGGGAGCCGGCAGGAATGTCTGGGGCGCCATGTGTTTGACGTGGTGGGGCCGGTGCAGTGGCCCACGGATCCCAGCGTCGGCATTGTGTTTAATTCCAGGCAAAGCTATTCGATCTATGACCGAGGCGACCGAATTCTGGTGGGCGAAACCAAGGTAGGCGTGATCTTTGATCCGGAGGGCAAGAAGTTTGCATTCAAGTCTAGAGGTTTAGAACTTGATAAGAAGCACTCTATGGAATCGCAGACGGAGAGCATGGCGCGGCACAAGGAGCGAGTGGCGAAGTCGACGTCGCCAGAGGAGCGGAAGCAATGGGAGGGGATGGTACGCAGTGACGAAATCTGGATGGCCAGAGGCCAGATTGATCGCCGCTTCGATCTGGGACTCCCGGACAGCTTGGGCGTCTGGGAGTTCGAGTGGGGCGAGATCGTGGACAAGGATGACAAAGACAGCATCCGGAATCAGGACCAGGTCATGACGGCCTACATCTACCGCAAACCATGGCTGCATATCTTCGAGCAGCCGAGCGGGCCGGCCACGGAACAGCCGGCCAACGAGGCGCGCATGCGGGAGTTCCTGAAGCGCTTCCGCAGCCGGGCGGAGTTCGAGATCCCGCGCGAGCCGGGGTTGTGCATTCCTTATGGCTTCATCGCGGATGATGGCACGCTGCCGTTCGCGATGAAGCAGGCGATGCGCTACCGGGACGTTCCGGGGGTGATCTATGTGCTGGACACCGGTGTGGTGAGCGACAAGATCCCGTCCGGTGGCGGCGCGCTCTGGAACGCCATGGGCGTGGCAGGGATCGGACTGCTGGGTGGCGAGGTGCCGGAGAACATGGAGGTGCTGCAGCGCATCGGGCCGAAGAAGGTGCAGATTGACGGCCGTGTGGCGATCGAGTCCGGCGTGGTGGCGCGGGTGAACGGCCTGGACGCCGAAGAGAAGCGCAAGGCGAATGCCCGCGCGGACTACACGCCGGCGCAGTTGAAGCGGGTTCTCAACCGGGCGCCCTACGAGGTGTACACGCTGTACGCGGGCACCAACGGCAAGCGGGACTCGCAGGCGTTGCCGTGGCTGGATATCAAGATGCGTACGTTTGCGCGGAACCAGGTGACGGAGGAGGAGAAGCTGGCATCCGATCCGCCGCCGTTCGCACAGAGCTTGCCGCGCTTCGAGGGGCTTCGGAACAGCATGCGCTTGCGCGCCACGACGCCGGCGCTGCCGGAGGTGAAGGCGCTGGGCAAGGGGTATGGCGCAGCGGCGTCGAACTGACGCTTAAGAAAACCACTACAGACGCCACCACATGAGAACACGAACCCATGGACTGCGGGTGCTAAGCGCGCTGGCGGTCATCGTCCTGATGGGCTGCGGCCCGTCGCGAGCGGAACGGCAGGCGGCGGAGGATGAGCGGGCTTGGCACGAGAACCTGGAGCAGGTTGCCAGATCGGCCTATACGGCGCCTGCCTCCGGGAGCCGGCAGGAGTGTCTGGGGCGCCATGTGTTTGACGTGGTAGGGCCGGTGCAGTGGCCCACGGATCCCACGGACAGTACTGTGTTTAGTTCCAGGCAAAGCGCTTCCATCTTTGATCGGGGCGACCGGGTGCTGGTGGGCGACACCAAGGTGGCCGTGATATTTGATCCGGAGGGCAAGGAGTTTGCCTTCCAGTTTGAAGGCCTGGAACTCGGCAAGAAGCACTCCATGGCATCGCAGACGGAGAGCCTTGCGCGGCACAAGGAGCGAGTAGCGAAGTCGACATCGCCAGAGGAGCGGAAGCAATGGGAGGAGATGGTACGCAGTGACGAAATCTGGATGGCCAGAGGCCAGCTCGATCGCCGCTTCGACCTGGGGCTGCCGGACAGCTTGGGCGTCTGGGAATTCAAGCGCGGCGAGATCGTGGACAAGGACGACAAAGACAGCATCCGGAATCAGGGCCAGATCATGACGGCCTACGTCTACCGCAAACCGTGGCTGCATATCTTCCAGCAGCCGAGAGGCCCGGCCACGGAGCAGCCGGCCAACGAGGCACGCATGCGGGCGTTCCTGAAGCGCTTCCGGACCCGGGCGGAGTTCGAAATCCCGCGCGAGCCAGGGTTGTGCATTCCGTATGGCTTCATCGCGGATGACGGCACGCTGCCATTCGCGATGAAGCAGGCGATGCGCTACCGGGATGTTCCGGGGGTGATCTATGTGCTGGACACCGGTGTGGTGAGCGACAAGATCCCGTCCGGTGGCGGCGCGCTCTGGAACGCCATGGGCGTGGCGGGGATCGGACTGCTAGGTGGCGAGGTGCCGGAGAACATGGAGGTGCTGCAGCGCATCGGGCCGAAGAAGGTGCAGATTGACGGCCGTGTGGCGATCGAGTCGGGCGTGGTGGCGCGGGTGAACGGCCTGGATGCTGAAGAGAAGCGCAAGGCGAATGCCCGCGCGGACTACACGCCTGCGCAGTTGAAACGGATTCTCAACCGGGCGCCCTACGAGGTCTACACGCTTTACGCAGGCACCAACGGCAAGCGGGACTCGCAGGCATTGCCGTGGCTGGATATCAAGATGCGCACGTTTGCGCGGAACCAGGTGACGGAGGAGGAGAAGTTGGCATCCGATCCGCCGCCGTTCGCACAGAGCCTGCCGCGCTTCGAAGGATTGCTGCACAGCATGCGGCTGCGCGCCACGACGCCGGCGCTGCCCGAGGTGGAGGCGCTGGGCAAAGGGTATGGCGCAGCGGCGTCGAACTGAGATCGGATGTACTTGGAAGCCAATGATGATCAAAGAGAGGCAACGATGAGAGGTGTGATTCGCTTGAGAGACAGGACAGACCACGGCGGACATGTTGAAACCGCAAGTTCGACGATGATTATTGACGGTATGCCTGCAGCGTTGGTTGGCGATCTTGTCTCCTGTCCGCGGAGCGGGCATGGCACGACATCCATCATGCCCGGAGATGGCAGCATCTTTTCTGATAACAAGCAGGTTGCACTGCATGGCTTCAAGGCAGGGTGCGGTTGCAGCCTGATATCCAGTACCACCGGATTTGGAGAGTAGCCGATGGCGTGGCCAGTTCCTTCCCTTATGGTTGCTGGTCCACCACCATCGCCGCGATTATGGCGATGGGCCGTGCTGCTTGCGGCTTTTCTTGTCATTGGCGCTTGTGCCACGCTCGCGTTCTGGCCACCCGCTAAGCCGGCGGGCGGTGTTCGGTTTTGGAGCGCGCTCGCCGGCATACCGATTCTCTTCTGGGTGGTGGCTTTCGCAGTGCGCATGTTGTTGCACGCCAATGCCTGCGAGGCGGCGGCTGTGCTGAAGTCAGAGTGCGAAGCCGTGAGCGGGCAGTGGCGCGAGTGGGGTGCGCGGCGCGTCGCGATCATCGGTGCGGCTGTGGTGACGCCGGATGCCGATCTTGTCGAGCGGATTGTCGGCGCGTCCGGCGATACGGAGGCGCATCCGGGCAGTCACCGTCAATTAGAACGTATCGACAGAGATGCCGAGCCAGAAGACCGGCGGACGGCGTTGGTTGCCTCGCTTCTCGAGCCACTAGGGCATGCGCTGATGCGGATTCCGCCAGGTTTGGAGATCGTCGCACCGGCCGTCATCGGTACTACGCGGTGGGACGACGCTCCAGGCATCAGAGATGTACTCGAAGGGTTGAGCGATGGGAAGGTGCGCGGTATGAAGCCAATGCCAGGAACGGACAAGTCGCCGGCCGTTTGCTTTTCTCGGAGTGCTGACGAGCAACGGCCGCAGTGTCAGTTGGTGGTCGCCACGCAGTTGTGGGGCAACGAACTGCCAGGCGAGTTCACGGAAGCAGGGGCGGCCGTGCTGTTGATGCCCGAGGCGATGGCCGAAGCGATGGACATCCGGCCATTGGCGTGGCTGTATCGGCCGATGCCGACCACGGTTGGGACGATTCAGGATGACATCGTGACCATGCAGGCGTCACACCGTGAGCTTCCTGCCGTTTCCAGATTATGGCTGAGCGGCCTGGACCAAGCGGCGATGGATGCCTTGCTCATCCAGTGGTCAGCTGCGAATGACGCGGCCGGCAAGAGGGCGGAGAAGATCGACGCTACTGCCATTGATCAGTTCGTCGGCGTACCGGGGCCGCTGCGGGAGTGGATCGCCTTCGCGATGTCGTGCCACGCCGCATCGCTGTCTGGAGCCGATCAGTGTTGTGCTGCCGGGTACGAGGGAAGGATCACGCTCTCGCGTGTCGCTCAGCCCGAAAATCAGTGCAGTGGATCTTTTGACATGACGCAGGCCGTGGTCGTGAGCTGATCGTCGGCAGGCGATCGCGTTGGCCAACGGCGTTGGCCGTCATGTTTCTTTCATTGAGCGGTTGATAAGCGTGAAAACTGGACGTTTCTGGCTGGTTCTCTTGATCGTAACGAGTGCATTGCTGGCAGCATGCGCCTCCTTGCTGGTCTTCTCAGTTGACGAGGTGGGGTCCTGGCTGCGCGAGCATCGCCAAGCTGTTGTATTCGCGCTCCTTGTTGCAGCTGTTGGCGTACTCATCTATTCGCTCCGCTCGCGAACATTCCGTTTGCGTTTCCGCGAGTTTGTCTCAAGTAATGGAATCGCGCCCAAGGCAATGCAACCTGTGCCGTCGCCAGCATCGGTACAAGCCTTTGAACTGCTGCAATCGCGTCTGCGCGGTGCATACGGCATGCGCTGGCGATATCGCCAGCCGTGGTTATTGCTCATCGGCAACGATGACGTAATTCGCGGCCTGCTTCCCGGCCTTGCCGAAGAGGGTGGGCTGATCACCGCCGATGCGGTGCTGCTATGGGGTAAACGGGGCCACGACGGCCAGCCGGACGTCGCCTGGCTTAAACAGCTCTACAAGCTACGCCGCCGCCGCCCGATCGACGCGGTCATCCTCACCGTCGATGGCGAGTCCGATTTGCCAGCACAACGCCGTGGCACCGACTCCTATAGCATCAGCCTGGCCCGCATCGCCGAAGTCCTGCACTGGTCCGCTCCGGTCTACCTGCTCGATGTCGCGCGGACCGACGCGGCAGCCAACGGCAATACGCCGGTGATCGGCTGTGAGTTGCCGCGTCAAGCGAACGCCGACGCCATCGCGCAGGCACTAGAGTCCCTGCGTGATCGACTGTCGGATCGCAGCATCGAACAACTGATTCACAACAAGCGCGACCGCTATATGGGCGAGCTTTCCGTACGGCTTGACACCCGTGCCAAGGCGCTCGCCGACTGGATCGGCGGCATAGTGAACAACCAGCGCGGGCGCATTGCGCTAAACGGCATCGTATTCGCGCCATATCCCAGCCCTGCTGCGGCCGATGCGAACGGCGAAGCAGGTGCCGAGCTGCCCCTCTGGCAATACCTGGGCGAATCCGCCCGCCGCCAGCCGGGCCGGCGCATCGGCTGGCACCCCGTCACAATGTTCTCCACCATTGCGTTGGCCGCGATCGGTCTGTGGAGCGTCGGCATCCTGATGTCCGCGTTACTGAACGGGCGCGACATACGTGCCGCCCGGCAGACCGTGACCGACATTCAATCAGCCCCCAACGCCGCCGCGCGCCTGCATGCGCTGCTTGCCCTGCAGCAGCAAATCGAGCGCTACGAGACCCGCACCGAGCATCACGCGCCGCTTGCGACTCGCTTCGGCCTGAACCGCGATCCGGCGGTGCTCGACGCTTTGTGGAATCCGTACGCACAGGCCAGCCGTCGGTTGCTCATCGCGCCCATCCAGCAGGACCTGGAAGCATCATTGGTGGATCTCGCGCAAATGCGGACCGACTCGCTGGACGAGCAAACCAGCCGCTGGGCGCTCGGGGGCCACCAGAAGCTCAAGACGTATTTGATGCTCGCCAACCCCGAGCGCGCCGACGCTGCTTTCCTTGCCCCGCAATTGGCGCAGCACTGGTCCACCGACGCGCGCATCACGCCAGGCGAGCAGCAGGATCTCGCCGAACGCCTGCTGAAGTTCTACGCGCAGCACCTGAAGGCCAACCCGGCGTGGCGCATCGAGCCCCGGCCCGAGCTGGTGTCCGGCGCGCGCCAGACCTTGCTGGCGGTGATCGGGGAGCGCAATGCCGAGGACACGGTCTACCAGGGCATCATCAAATCCTTCGACGATAACGGCCGCAGCAAATACCCCGACCAGAACCTGGTATCTCTCACATCAGGCACTGATCCCCGCGGGCTGATGCGCACGGCGGCGATCGTGCCGGGCGTCTTCACCCGCCAGGCCTACGAGGGATATGTCGCTCCCGCGATCGAGACGGCTGCAAAGCGGACAGAGATCGCCAGCGACTGGGTGCTGACCGACGGCAATTCCCAGACGCAACCGACAACAGGCCGCTCCGCCGAAGCGCTGCAGGCGGCTCTGACCGAACAATACTTCACCGACTACGCAGACCGCTGGCAGGGTTTCATGAACAGCTTGCAATGGGAGCCTGCGCCGACGCTGCCAGCCGCGATCGATCAGCTCAAACTGATAGCCGACACCCGCCAGTCGCCGATGATCGCATTGATGAAATCGCTCGAATACCAGGGCGGCGCCGGGGTCCGCAAGGATTCCCTCTCCGACACGCTGGTGGCCAAGGCGCAGGATCTGCTCGGCAAGAAGGCGGCGGGTCCTGAGGCCATCAAGCCGGATACGGCGGGGCCGCTCGGTGTCGCCTTCGGCCCGGTGCTGCGGCTAGTGGGGCAGGGCCAGAGCGCCAATAGCAATCCGGGTGCCAATGGGGATCTGAGCCTGCAACGCTTTCTGGACCGCGCCACGGCGCTGCGCCTGCGCCTGCAGCAGGTCAGCACCAGCGCCGACGCCGACGCGCAGGCCCGGCAGATGGCGCAGGCGCTGTTCCAGGGCAAGGGCTCGGAATTGGCCGACACCCAGGCCTATGCGCAGTTGATGGCAGCGAGCCTCGGCAGCCAATGGGCAGGCATGGGCGAGACGCTGTTCGTGCGACCGATCGCCCAGGCAACGCAGACGGTGCTACAACCCGCGCAAGCGAGCCTGAACGATGCGTGGAGGCAAGGCATTGCGATGACGTGGGGCCGTGCGTTCGCCGGACGCTATCCGTTTGCCGACACAGCGAATGATGCCTCGCTGCCAGAGTTGGCGCGATTCCTGCGCCCGCAGACCGGGCTGATTGCAGCGTTCCTTGGCACGCAACTGGCCGGCGTGCTGGAGTTGCAAGGCGATCAATGGGTGCCCGCTGCTACCGGCGGCCAGGCCCTGGCTTTCGATCCGGCGTTCTTCAAGGCGATCAACACCCTGCAGCGCATCGCCGCCCACATGCTGGCGCAAGGCGAGCCGCAGTATCGCTTCGAACTCAAGCCAATCCCGACGCCGGGACTGACAGACACGCTGCTGACCCTCGACGGGCAGAAGCTGCACTATTACAACCAGCGCGAGACCTGGCAGATGATGGCGTGGCCTGCAAACAATACCCAGGATCTGGGTACCCGCTTGCAATGGCAGACCGAGACGGCCGGTACCAACAAGAGCTATGAGTTCGGCGGCCGCTGGGGCCTGGTGCGCATGCTGGAGCGGGCGCGGATCGAGCCGCTGGACAGTGCGACCTACCAGTTGACCTGGCAGGGGAAGCCGGATACCGGCGTGGACGGAGCGGGGCCGAAGGCTGGTGGCAGCGATAGCGCCGCAGCAGGGCATGAGCAGGACCGCCTCGATCCCGACAGCCTGACCGCACGGCCTGCCAAGCTGCCGCCGGGGGCGGATGTTGCCTATCCATTGAGTTACCAGATGCGCACCGAAGTCGGCCAGGGGCCGCTGGAGATGCTCGCGCTGCGGGGCTTCGTACTGCCGTCGCGCATTTTCAACGGCCGCGAGCCGCAGGCCATCGCGCAGGCCAACCTGGCCACGCGGAAGTAGAGGCAGAAAACACCATGTTCAATAACCTCCTCAATGCGCTCTTCGGTTCCCGCGCCCCCGCGGACCTGGCCCGCTCCACCCAGGCCCGCTGGGAGGCATGGCTGCAACCGATCCGCCCGGATGCTCCGGTCGGCGACGATCCCCGCTACGACGACGACTTCCTCGCGATCAAGGAGGAGGTAGCGAAGCTTTCGGGGATCAACGATACCTTGATCGTCGAGGCCGCCGAGCGCCTGCTGAAGGCGAACGCGAAGGACGTGCGGCTGGCCGTCTACTATGTCTATGGCCGCATGCGCCGCGATGGTGCCGAAGGCATCGCCGATGGCTTCGAGTTGCTCTCCGCACTGATCGACCGCTTTGGCCCGCAGCTGCTGCCCGCCCGTGCCGAGAGCCGCAAGGCCGCGCTCGAATGGCTGGCCGGGGCGACCTTCACCGACCGGCTCGACCGGGTGCAAAACCTCACCGATGCGCCGCTCGAGCGCACCTTGTCGGCGCTCGCGCTGATCCTGGAGCGCACCGCGCAGTGGCCGGAGACGGCACGCCCGGCACTGGATGGACTTTTCCGCCGCTTCGAAGCCCGGCTCGAGTCCCCGTCGGCCACAGTTAGCCCGGGCTCGGGTGAACCAACAAGACCTTACCCACTCCCGCCGTCATCGTCCCTGCCCGCAGCCGGCGAGGTGGCGTCTGTGCGCGATCTGCTGGACCGCGCGCGGCAGATGGCGTTCTTCCTGCGCGAACAGCCTCAAGGCTATCTCTGCGCCTACCGCCTGATGCGTTGCGTGCGCTGGGATACGCTGACCGACGTGCCGCCGCATGAGGCGAGCGGCAAGACCCGGCTAGCGGCGCCGCGCGCCGAATTGCGCGCCCAGCTGAAGCGCCTGCTGCTGCAAAGGCAATGGCCGGAACTGCTTGACCGCGTCGAGCAGGCCTTCGCCGAAGGGGCTAACCACTTCTGGCTGGACTTGCAGTACTACGCCTTCACCGCGCAGGACCAGGCGGGCGGCGAGTACACCCGTGTGCGTGATTTGCTGGCGACCGACTGTGCGCTGATGCTCGAACGCTTGCCTGGTCTCGAGCAACTGGCCTTCACGGATGGCACACCGTTCGCGGATGACGCCACGCTCCAGTGGATTGCGCGTTACGCCACCGTTCGCGATGTCGAACGCGGCGAGGCCATGGCGCCGGTTTCGGTTGCATCCGCCAGCACGGACTGGGCGGAGACCGAAGCCCAGGCAAGGGATCTCGCCGCTCAGCAAAGCCTTGAAGCCGCCCTGGCGTGGCTGCAAGCCTTGCCGGTCCAGGACGGCGAGCGCGACCGCTACGTCCGGCAACTTGTGATGGCGCGTGTCGCCGAGCGGTCTGGCCGGACGGATACGGCCTTGCATCTGCTGTCTGCCCTCGACCAGTCCGCCCGGCGCTATCAACTGTCCGCGTGGGAGCCGGCGCTCGCATTCGAAGCCAAGCAGCACCAACTGCGACTGCTGAAGATGCGCATGACCCGCAAGGATACGGACAAGATGGCGCTGGCTCAGCGCATCGACACCCTGGCAGGCGAACTCACCGCCATTGACCCGGCCCGCGCCGTGGCGCTCGTCCAGATGGCGAGCCAACTATCTGCCTTATGAACCATCCCACCCAAGACAACGAGATCCTGCGCTACTACGAGGCAGAAATGCGCTACCTGCGAGAGGCCGGCAAGGAGTTTGCCCAGGCCTTTCCGGACCGCGCGCGGATGCTCAATATCGACCGCATCGGTGAGCGCGATCCCCACGTAGAGCGATTGTTCGAGGGCTTCGCCTTCCTGATGGGGCGGCTGCGCCATAAGCTCGACGACGAACTGCCGGAACTGACCGAAGGGCTGGTCAGCATGCTGTGGCCGCATTACCTGCGCATGATTCCATCGCTGTCGATCCTTGAATTGATCCCGGACGGCGCGTCGCTGCAGCGGCACGAGACGCTGCCAGCAGGGCTGGAAGTCACGTCCGATCCGATTGCATTGGGCCCCCGGCCGGGCGACGGTGGCGACAGTGTCGAGTGCATCTACCGGACCACGCAAGCGGTCGACCTGTACCCGTTGCGGCTGACCGAGGCCAATGCCTACGCGCGCGAGGATGGCCGTTCCGTGATCCGGCTGCGACTTGCGCTGCAAACACAAGGGCGCCGCGAGCCGTGGGCCGTGCCGCGTCTGCGCATCTACCTCCATGCGGACCGTCCTCTGGCACTGGCGCTCTATGCGGCGCTCACCGCCAAGCCGCTGGCCGTGCAGGTGCGCGTCCCAGGTTACCCTGCCGACCGGCCCGGCACGCCTCGGCCGATGGCGGATCTGCACCTTGAGCCTGCGGGATTCGCAGCCGAGGAGCGCTTATGGCCGAAGCCCGACAACGCTTTTGGCGGCTATCAGCTGCTGCTGGAGTATTTCACCTTCCCCGAGAAGTTCATGTTTGTCGACCTGGTGGGGCTCGACATGGACGCCATTCCGCAAGACGCGGCGCATTTCGACGTAGAAGTGGTTCTGGCCAGGCCGTT
The DNA here is from genome assembly GCF_057073745.1 of Cupriavidus sp. C2SS-8b. NCBI lineage: Bacteria > Pseudomonadati > Pseudomonadota > Betaproteobacteria > Burkholderiales > Burkholderiaceae > Cupriavidus > Cupriavidus sp. C2SS-8b. Next base: position 1,998,972 of record NZ_CP172716.1, on the reverse strand, counting down.
TCCGGACGACATGCGTTTCTCGGCCGAGAATGTGCGGCTCTTCTGCACACCGATCATCAATCTTTTCCAACTCGAAGCGGACCCGATCACCGTTACCCACTTCGAGACCGAATACCGTGTGCGGGCAATGGAGCGGCACGGGCGGCACGTAGAGGCCTATTCGGTTGACACCGTGCGGGGCTTCGAGGCCGGCAACGGCAGGCGTTTCGAGTACGCGCCGTTTGCCGCCTTCCGCCACCGGGGCGGCATGCTGCGCCACGAGATGCCTGAGCGCTATTTCCACACCCGCGTGCGCCGCGGTCCATCGGGCCGGTTCGACACGTGGGTCGTGCTAGGCGGCCACGCCTGGGACCAGCAGCAGTCGCTGCCCGAAGAGACGCTGTCGCTGTCGGTCACCGGCACCAACGGCATGCTGCCGCGCAAGGGCCTGCGCGAAGCTGGCATCACCCGCATGCGCGGAGGCTTTGCCAAGATCGGCGCAGTGCGCAACCTGACCGCACCGACCCTGCCGGTCTATCCGCCCACCGGCGACCGCTTCCACTGGCGCGTGCTGTCGCACCTGGCGCCGAATTATCTTTCATTGCTCGACGCCGAGGTCTTGCGCGGCAGCCTGGCGCTGTATGACTGGACCGACGGGGAACTGAACCGCAGGCGTATCGATGCCATCTCGGACGTGCGGCACCGGCCGCTGCAGAAGCTCGTCAAGGGCGGATTGCTGCGCGGCGTGGAAATCGAGGTGACGCTGGACAGTAGCCGCTTTGCGGGCGCGGGCGACGTAGAACTGTTTGGAGACATGCTCAATCGCTTCCTGTCGCTGTACGCCGCGGTGAATCTCTATACCCGGTTGGTGATCGTGTCGCAACCAGAAGGGAAGCGTTTGACATGGCCCGATACCAAGGCAGACGGAGCGCCGTTTTGAACGCGCCGGATCTGACCACGCCATCCCCGCAGGCAGGCGCCTTGTTGCCGGCGTTGCTCGCCGCCGCGCCACAGATGAACTTCTTCCGATTCTGCGAGCTGATCGAGCTGTCCGCGCCGCACCGCCCGCCGCTTGGCACGACCGATTCCCCGGCCAACGAACCGGTGCGTTTTCGCTCGCAAGGGGGATTGGGTTTTCCTGGGCGCGAGATTCAATCGGTTGAGCGCGACAGTGACTTCCCCGCTATGCCCCCCGTGGTTCGGACGACTTTCCTCGGCTTGTATGGCGTCGACGCACGCATGCCGTCCTACTTCGTGGACGAGATTGCACAGCGCCGCGATGGCGCGGAGCCGCTGGCGGCTTTCCTCGATCTGTTCCATCACCGCATCGTCACGCAGTTCTACCGCGTCGCGCGCAAGTATCGCTATCCGGTGGGCTTCCGGCCGGGCGGGCAGGATGAGGTTTCGCGCTATCTGCTAGGACTGTTGGGGCTGGGCTTCGGTGAGCAGGATCGAGTCCAGCAGACCGTCGATCCGCGCAAGTTGCTGTCGATGCTTGGCCTCGCCAGCCAGCGCACGCGTACTGCGGAAGGATTGGCCGGCGTGCTTCGGCACGCTGTGCCGGATGCGCACGTCGCGGTGGAGGAATTCCACCCCGTGTGGGTGCGGCTCGATGCCAGCGGGCGTATGCCGCTCGGCGAGAACTGTGTGCTGGGACGTGGTTTCTACGATCGCGCGAATGCCGTGCGCGTGGTGATCACGCCGCAGACGCGCGAATCAGTTCTGGACCTGATGCAGGGCCGGGCCATGCACCGGGAAGTGATGGCGCTGCTGTGCTTCTATCTCGGCTATGCCGCGCATGCGCATCTGGAGATGCAGGTGAGGCCGGCGCTGATGCCAGTTCCGGCCTTGAACTCGGACCAGGTAAGCCTGGGGTACACCACGCAACTCGCACGCCGTGCGAAAACAGACGCCAATGACGCGGGAAGCGACTTAGAGAAAATAACGCGCGTGCAACTCGGCATCTGGAATGGGCGCAGCTCGCAATAGCTGCACGCAGGTGCGAGCCTGCAAAACAATAACCGGATTAACGTTGAGGATAAAGACGATGAGGCGACAGCTTCAGCACGGCGCCGCACTGCTGCTTGCCACCCTTGTAGCCGGTTGCGGCGTGGGGCAGGCGGTGAAGGACAGCACGGTGGAGGCGGCAAAATGGGCTTTTACAACCCAGGTCAAGACCATGAATCTCGACCTCGTCAGCCGGTCGTCGTTGAATCCAAACGGCGGCGGACGATCGTTGTCGACGGTGGTCAGGTTCTATCAGCTGAAGAACGCGCAGGCCTTTGAACAGCTCAGCTATGAACAGCTTCAGGCCGCCGACCTCGAACTGCTGAAGCCAGACCTGTTGGCGGTCAAGGATGTGGTGCTCCGGCCGGGCACTGCGGTGAGCATCAGCGAGCCCATGAAGAATGACACCGAGTATGTCGGTGTGGTCGCGTTGTTTCGGGAAGCCGGAAAGGATGCCGTGTGGAAACTCGCGATCCCGAAAGCGCAGTGGAAGAAGACAGACCCGATGAAGATTGAAGTCCGGGACAACAAGCTCGAACTGGGCGGGTCGGAGTCCATCAAGCGGACGGCTCCTCAGCAGAGTTGAATCCAGGTCACACGTAGACTTCAAATATCCGCCCGCTCGCACCACGCCACTACCGCATCCCGAAAATCCTGGCATATCGGCGACAGATAGCCCTCTGCACGCCAGAAGATCTCCAGCTCGTGCTGCCAGGCCATGCCGGGGCCTTCGATGGCCTCAAGCCCTTGCCCTTCTGCCTGCTTGAGGATGCGTGGCGGCATGATGCCGAGCAGGTCCGAATGGCGCAGCAATTCGCCGAATGCAACCGGCGATGCCGTGCTTTCCACGGCAACGCGCGGCGGCGGCAGGCCCACGGCCGTGAAGCGTTCCTCAAGCCATTGCCGCAGGTAGAGCGAACTCGCGGGCACGGCCCAGCGTTCTTCAGTCAGGTCCGCCAGCGTGTGGAACCGCGCTCGGCGTGGGTGCTCGCTGCGCGCCACGATCTGCATCGTCAGCGGGCCTAGCGGCAATCCACATACCTCTTCGGGAACGATGGTGGGGCGCGCGGCCAGGATCAGGTCGACGTCGCCGTTCTGCAGCACCGCCAGCAAGCGGGCGCTCAGGTGGGTCTCGATCGAAAACACGGCCAGCGGCCGGCTCACAAAGAACTGCGCCAGCAACGGCGAGAGCAACGAAGGCACCAGGTACGGGATGGCCCCGATTCGCACCGTGCCGGATTTGGCCACGCGCTGCTCGGCCAGTTCCTGCCGCATGTCGCTGGCGGCCAGCGAGATCCGCCGCGCATGCGCATGCACGGTCTTGCCCACGCTCGTCAGCACGAGCCCGCGCGGGGCGCGCTCGAACAGCGGCATGCCGGCCTCCGCCTCCAGCCGCGCTAGTGTCTTGGACAGGCCGGACTGCGTCACGCCCAGCGCGGTGGCGGCGCGGTGCAGGTTGGCATGCTGGGTCACTACCAGGAAGGCTTCCAGGTCCTCGAATCGCATCGCGTTGGTTTGGAGAGGGCGCAAGAGTCGGTCGGGGCATTGTATAGCAGCCGTTGGCGGGCCATTCCTGCCGGGAATCGCGTCGGTACTGGCGGGAATCGCGCGAGCCCGACGGCTGCCATAGACTGCGGCCAAGGCGCTGACAGTCGATGCACAAGAAGATCAGGCGCCATACACAGGAGACAAGCCAATGCAGAACCAATCCGCCGCACGCGGCGCGCGCCTGCGTGCCGCCTTGCTGGGCATCATGCTGAGTGCCGTGGCGGCAACCGCCGCCATGGCTGCAGACACCGACGCGTATCCATCGCGGCCACTGACGATCGTGGTCCCGTCCGTGGCCGGCAACGTCAACGATGCCGTGGCAAGGCTGATCGGACAGGAGTTGACGAAGACCTGGGGCCAGCCCGTGATCGTCGAGAACAAGCCCGGCGCGGGCACTACCACGGGCACCAAGTATGTCGCCCGCGCGGACAAGGACGGCTATACCGTGCTGCTGACGTTCACCGCGCACGTACAGAACCCGTCGCTGTACCAGCGCATCGGCTATGACCCGATCGCCGATTTTGCGCCGGTGAGCGAGGTGGCCGTTTCCTACACCGTGCTGGCGGTGTGGTCGGATTTCCCGGCGCGCACGCTGAAAGATGTGGTGGCACTCGTGAAGGCCAATCCGGGCAAGTATCCATATGGCTCCTATGGGGCCGGCACTACCGGCCACATTCTTGGCGAACTCTTCAAGCGGGAGGCCGGGCTGGACATGACCCATGTGGCATACAAGGGTGGCGCGCCGCTGGTCACGGATCTGGCCGCAGGGCATGTGAAGATCGGGCTGGTGCCGGTCGGCACAGCCATGTCGCTGTTGCAAAGCGGCAAGATCATCCCCATCGCGCTGGCTGGCGCCGAGCGTTCGGCGCTGCTGCCCAACGTGCCGACGTTCCGCGAGGCCGGCTACAAGGGCTTCGAGCCCGATGCGTGGATGGGCCTGATGTTCCCGGCAGGCGTGCCCAAGGCGCGTGTGGATGCGCTGTCGCGCGAGGTCGCGCGCATCGTGCGGATGCCGGAGGTGTCGAAGCGCATGAAGGACCTGAACCTGGTGCCGGTCGGCAATTCGCCGGAAGCGTTTGCCGCGGTCATGAAGAGTGACCAGGAGAAATGGAGCCGCATCATTCGCGATGTCGGCATCGCGATGGAATGAGGGAGGCTTGAGCACGGAATGAGCGATTACCTTGGACTGGTGTGCTCCCGCTGGTGTCACTGGAGCGAGCTGGAACTGCAGCGTATCGAACGGCGCCCCCTGGCGCCTGGCCAGGTTCGCATCCGCGTGCGGCACGCGGGCGTGGGCTTTGCGCTGAGCCTGTTCGTATCAGGCAAATACCAGCGCAAGCCGCCGCTGCCGTTCACGCCGGGCACGGAGGCCGCGGGGGAGATCATCGAAGTGGCGCCCGACGTGACGCGCCTGCGGCCCGGCCAGCGCGTGGCCGCCGCGCTGGACTGGGGCGGGTTCGCGCAGGAAGTGGTGACCACTGCCGATACCGTGTACCCGGTGCCCGATGAACTGGACCTGGCCAGCGCCGCGGCATTGCCCATCACCTATGGCACCGTCTGGGCCGCGCTCGCGTGGCGCGCCGCGCTCCAGCCGGGGGACACCATGCTCGTGCACGGCGCGAGCGGCTCGCTCGGGACGGCAGCGGTGCACGTGGGCCGCCTGATGGGCGCGCGTGTCATCGCCACGGCCAGCACCGACGCCAAGCGCGAAGCTGCCGTGCGCAATGGCGCCGCCCATGCGTTGCCATCCGATCCGCAGTCGCTGGCAGCCGAAGTCAAGGCGCTGTGCCCGCCAGCAGGCGTCGATGTGGTGTTCGACCCGGTCGGCGGCGATCTCTTCGATGCCTCGTTGCGTTGCGCGGCACCTGGCGCGCGCCTGCTGTCGATCGGCTACGCGAGCGGGCGGATTCCCGAGGTGCCCGCCAACCTGCTGCTGGTCAAGAACCTGTCGATGATCGGCTTCAACTACGGCTACTACATCGGCTGGGGCCTGACGGATGAGCGCAGCCGGTTCGCGCCACAAGTGCAGGAGGTGGTGGGCAGGATCATGCAGGCCGTGGCGCAAGGCGAGATGCCGAAGCCGGTGCTGCAGCACTTCGGCCTGCACCAGTGGCTCGAAGCCGTCGACACCACCATGTCGCGCCGCGCGATCGGCAAGGTCATGCTCGACATGCCCTGATGCGACGGCACAAGCAGCGAAAAGATAAACGGGAGACCGACATGAACAAAGCCCCCGCGGCAACCTCCGCGCCGGATGACGAGCCGATGCTCGCCGGCCTCACCGTGCTGGACCTGAGCCAGGGCATTGCCGGCCCGTACTGCGGCCTGATCCTGCGCCAGCAGGGCGCGCGCGTGATCAAGGTCGAGCCGCCCGCCGGAGACTGGGGCCGCCAGATGGGCCGCGCGCGCGAAGGGATGACGGCGATCGCCATTGCGTACAACGCCGGCAAGGAAAGCGTGGTGCTCGATACGCGCATCGAAGCAGGCAAAGTCGCACTGCGCAAGTTGGCCGAGCAGGCCGACGTGGTCATCCAGAACTATCGCCCCGGCGTGGCCGAGCGCATGGGCGTGGGCTATGAGGCGCTGGCCGCGCACAACCCGGCGCTAGTCTACGTCTCGATCAGTGGCTACGGGCAGGACGGTCCGCTGGCCGCGTTGCCAGCCGTCGATACCACCATCCAGGCCTTCAGCGGCCTGATGCACGTGAATCGTGACGCGGCCGGCCAGCCGCGCCGCATTGGCTTTTTCCTGGTGGACCTGAGCACGGGCCTGTACGCGGCGCAGCATGCGTCGGCGGCGCTGTTCCGCGCGGGGCGCGGCGGCAAGGGGCGCCACGTGAAGATGTCGTTGCTGGAGGCGAGCGCGGCATTGCAGTCCTACCTGATGCTCGACGATGCCATGTTCCCGGACGCCGAGATGGCCGCCGCCAACGCACCCACGGGCTTGTTCCAGGCCGCGGATGGTGCGCTCTATGTGAGCATGCTCAACGACGCCATGTTCGTGAGGCTGGCTACTGTGCTCGGTTTCGACGACTGGCTCGCCGATTCAAGCCTGCGCACCAGCGCGGGCCGCCTGCCGCGCGCGGCCGAACTGTGCCAGCGTCTGGCCGCCGCGCTGTTAGGCCAGCCGCTGTCGTACTGGGAGTCGGTCTTTACCGAAAACGATGTGTTGTTCGGACGCGTCGGGCATCCGCGCGAGATGCTCGGGAGCGAACATTGCGCGCAGGCGGGCGTGTTCGGCAATGTGGAACAGGCAGGGCTGGGCCAGTTGCCGTGGGCGAACCTGCCTGGCCTGGCGGGCACCGCGCGGCCGCATGGCCCGGCTCCGCTGCTAGGGCAGCACACGGCGTCGGTGCTTGCCGAGTTCGGGCTTGTTGCCTGACGGGCCAGGGCTGAGGGGGCTGTCGTCAGCACTGGGACAGCGTATCGGCCAGCCATTCGATCACCGGCCGGAAGCGCGACGCCCCACGGAATTCGGTGGGGTAGGCCAGCCAGATCTCGCGCATGACCTCGGGCACTTCGCGCAGCAGCCGCAACCCCGCATCGCCGTGGGCGACATAGTGCGGCAGCAAGGCGGTCCCGAGGCCCGCACGCACGGCCTCACGCACCGCCAGCAGGTTGTTGGAGTGAAAGGCGATGCGGCGCTTCGCGCCATGCGGCCAGGTGGCCTCGGGAATGCCATAGCCTTCATCGAGCAGCGCGCATAGCGGCGTGCTGTCGTCCATCTGAATGGTGGCCGAGCCATAGAGTCCGAACCGCACCGTGCCGACGCGCTGCGCCACGATATCGTCTTCCTGCGGTCGTGCAAGCCGCACGGCGAGATGCGCATGCCGCCGCGCCAGGCTGGCCCGGCGGTCATCGAGTTCGAGGCGGACAACGATGTCGGGATTGGCCGCGTACAGCCCCGGCAGGCGCGGAATCAGGAAATGGCTGCCCAGCGCGGCCGTCGCGGCCACGCGCACCACGCCGGACGTGCCGCTACCCGTACCCTCAAGCTCGCGCATCAGGCGGTTGGCCGATTGCTCCATCTGCCGCGCCGCCGTCAGCGCGTTGCGGCCCGCCGAGGTCAGTTCGAAGGCGCCTTCGGCGCGTGTGGCAACGGGCTTGCCCAACGCGGTTTCCAGTCGTCGAATGCGCCGGATGGCCGTGGCATGCGTGATATCGAGCTCGCGCGCGCAGGCGGAGTAGCTGCCGGCGCGAATCAGCGTGGACAAGGTCAGCAGGTCGTCCCACGAGACTGTACGTTTTTGCACAGCGGCTGTGTGTGAGTGGGTAATTGGCGCACAGCATAGCGTGGTCTACGATGCCTGCACAACTCACTCAACCGGAGAATCCGCGATGTCTGCTACTACCCCCGTTACGCTGCTCGATGCCGTCGGCGCCAGCCGCAAGCCGTCTGCCTGGGAGGACGCCGTGCTGATCCTGGTGGATCACCAGCGCGAATACACCGACGGCGTGCTGCCGCTGGTCGGGATGCCGGAGGCCGTGGCCGCTTGCGCCGACCTGTTGGCGCTGGCGCGGCAGCACGGTACGCCGGTGATCCACGTCATGCATCACGGCAAGGGCAGGGGCGCCTTCGATCCGGCGGGACCCTATGTGTCGTTCATCGAAGGACTCACGCCGCAGGCGGAGGAGCACACTGTGGTCAAGCACCTGCCGAACAGCTTTGCCGGCACGGACCTGGCCGCGCGGCTTGCGCAGTTGGGCCGCAAGGAACTGATCGTGGCCGGATTCCAGACCCACATGTGCATCAGCGCGACGGTGCGTTCGGCGCTCGATCATGGCTATCGCGTCACGCTGGTGGCCAATGCCTGTGCCACGCGCGACTTGCCCGATCCGCTCGGTGGCGAGCCGCTTGGCGCGGCGCAATTGCACCGTGCCACGCTGGCGGCCTTGCATGACCGCTTTGCGACGGTGGTGCCGGACGTATCGGCCTGGAAAGCTTGATTCCGTAAAGGCGAGCCACAAAACAAAAACGGACGGTGCCGAAGTGGCGACCGTCCGTGTTTGCGTTGTGCGTTGGTAGGCTCGATTGGACTCGAACCAACGACCCCCACCATGTCAAGGTGGTGCTCTAACCAGCTGAGCTACGAGCCTAGCGAAGCCGCAGATTATAGAGATGCCTTCGCGGCGGTGCAAGTGTTTCGGAAATGTTTTTATTTAACCGGTGATGCGGTCCCGCAGCTCGCGCTTGAGCACCTTGCCGATGGCGCTGCGGGGCAGGCTGTCGACGACATGCAGCGCGCTCAGCCGCTGGGTCTTGCCAAGGCGTTCGTTGGCCCAGTCGAGCACCGTTTGCGCCGTGTCGCCGTGCCCCTCGCGCAGCGCGATAAAGCCGACCGGCGTCTCGCCCCAGCGCTCCGACGGCACGCCGACCACGGAGACATCCAGCACCGCGTCATGCGTGCGCACCACGGCCTCGATATCGCTCGGGTAGATGTTGAAGCCGCCCGAGATGATCACGTCTTTCATGCGGTCCATCAGCACCAGGAAGCCGTCTTCGTCGAAGCGGCCGATATCGCCCGTGCGGATAAAGCGGTTGCCCTCGGCGTCATGCCATTCCACCTCGGCCGACTTGGCCGGCAGGTTGTGGTAGCCGTTCATCATCGCACCCGAGCGGCCGACGACTTCGCCGGTGCTGCCAGGCGGCAGTTCCTTGCCGTCTTCGTCGATGATGCGCACGTCCGCGCCCGTTGCCGGACGTCCGACCGTGTGCAGCTTGTCGGGGAACTCGTCGGCGGCCAGCATGCAGCCGCCACCGCCTTCGGTCATGCCATACAGCTCCATCAGCTTGCCAGGCCAGCGGCGCAGCACTTCAGCCTTGAGGGCGGCGCTGAACGGCGCGCTCGTGCAGAACTTGCGCCGGAAGCTCGACAGGTCGTACTTGTCGAAGTCCGGGTGGGCCATCAGGCGCTGGTATTGCACCGGCACGAGCATGGTGTGCGTGGCGCGATGCCGCTGGGCCAGTTCCAGGTACTTGCCGGCGTCGAACTTCGGCATCAGCACGGCCGTGCCGCCCAGGCCGATCGTCGGAAAGAAGCTTGCAAGCGTGGTGTTTGAATAGAGTGGCGTGGAGAGCAGCGTGATGGCGTCGGTGCCGTACCCCGTCATCGCGCCGCGTGACACGTGCGCCCAGCGCATGCCGTGCGACTGGACGATGCCCTTGGGCATGCCCGTCGTACCGGACGAATAGATGATGTTGAGCGGCAGTTCCGGCCATACTTCCGGCTCCGTGAATGGCGCTCCCGCCGGTGCCAGCCAGGCCTGGAAAGGCTGGCCCGCGGCGCTGTTGTCCAGCGTCACGATGCGCGTGGCGCCAAGCTGCGGCAGCACGGGCTGCAGGGCGGCGGCTACCGCGGCATCGACGAACAAGATGCCGGCCCCCGCATCGGCCACCATGTCGGCCAGGCTTTGCGCAGTGGAAGAGGGCGCGAGCGGTGCGACGACTACGCCGGCACGGATAGCGCCGAGATACACCGCGGCATATTCGATAGAAGAGGTCGCGCAGATCGAGATCGCGCCGCCGGGCTGCACGCCGTCGCGCTGGAGCGCGGCGCCGATGCGGGTCATGATGGCATCGAGTTCGCCATAAGACATCGATTGCTCGCCCTGCACAAGGGCGGCATGCGCGGGATGGCTCGCAGCGTGGCCGCGCACAAGCGTGGACATGCTGGTGAAAGGGCGTTGCATCGGGGAGGTGTCGGTCATGGCAGGCAGGCCGGTGGAAGTTGTTCTTCCACCGGCGATGAGGGAATTCAGTTCGGAGAGCTTACTGCACCTGGGCGCCGGAGTCCTTCACGACCTTGCTCCAGCGCGTGATCTCGGCGTCGATGTGCGTGCGCAGCGCGTCAGGCGTCGAGCCCACCGGTTCATAGCCATTGGAGGCGAGATTGGCCTTTAGCTCCGGCTCCTTCAATACCGTCGCAATCTCGCGGCTGAGGCGGTCGACCACCGGAGCCGGCGTGCCGGCCGGTGCCAGCACGGCATACCAGCCGGTGATGTTGATGCCCGGCACGCCAGCCTCGGCCAGCGTCGGCACATCGGGCGCGATGGCCGCGCGCTTCGCCCCGGTCACCGCAAGCGCGCGCACCTTGCCGGCGCGCACGTGCGGCAGCGTGGTCGAGATGCTGTCGAAGGTAAGCTGGACTTCGCCCGACAGCATCGCCGTCACGACCTGTGCGCTGCCTTTGTACGGCACGTGGGTCATCTTGATGCCGGTCACCGAATCGAACAGTTCGCCCGCAAGGTGCCCCGTGTTGCCGTTGCCGGCCGAGGCAAACGTGAGTTTGCCCGGCGACGCCTTGGCTTCGGCAATCAGCTCCGGCACCGTGTTGGCACGCAGCGAACTGCTGCCGGCCAGGATCATCGGCAGGTTGGCTACCAGCGAAACCGGCGCGAAATCCTTGCGCGTGTCATACGGCAGCTTCGGATACAGGCTGGCATTGATCGCATGTGCGGCCAGCACCATGATCAGCGTGTTGCCGTCGGGTTTGGCGCGCGCCAGCATCTGCGTGGCGATGGTGCCGCCGGCGCCGGGGCGGTAGTCGAGCACCACGGGCTGCCCCAGGCGCTCCTGGAGGCGCGCGGCCACCGGGCGCGCGAGCAGGTCGGCGCTGCCGCCGGGCGGATAGGGAATCAGCAGTTGGATCGGACGGGAAGGCCAGGTTTCTGCCTTGGCCAGGCCGGCGTGGCCAAGCGTGGCGGCCGCGGCGAAAGCCAGGCCGGTTGCCAGCAACCAGGCGCGGCGCCGCGTGCCGGCGCGCGAAAACGTGTTCATCGCTGTCTCCTTCGGTGTTTTTGTGCCGGCTGGTGCCGGAGCATCCTCTCGCGTGGCGGCTGGGACACTTATGTGGGGAAACCTTAAATCGCGCGCGCGAACAGGGGAATTCCGAAATGGCAAAGGCAGGCTTCTGCAACGCGTTGCTTATCCGAAATCTTCGTGATTAGGGAGATTTTTGTGTTGAATTCGTTCGATCAAGCGCAATCTCTGTGATCAGGGAGATTTCTTGCTTCTGCCGGCGCGGCAACCTAAAATCTTTGCAATCAAGGAGATTCTTATGCAATTCCAGCTTGGCGGTGCCGCCGACATCGGTGCTGTCGTACGTGCCTCCCGGAAGGCACACGGCATGCGACAAGACGACGCCGCTGGCGCGATCGGCGTCAGCGAGAACTTTATGGTCCGCGTCGAAAACGGCGCTGAGGGGATCCAGTGGGGCAAGTTGTTCCAGGTGCTGAGCGGATTGGGCATCCGCATCGTGGTGGACGTGCCGGAGGCCGCTTTCCCGCTGGTCGACGCCGAGCGCGACAAGCTGCGGCATCGCCAGGCCCGCAGCCGCCGGCGCCGGGCTTCGGCGGAAACGGAGGCTGCAGCAAAGGACGGGCATGGCTGATCGTGTACTGGTGGCGAGCATCAACGGCGCGCCGGTGGGCACGCTGCGCGATGAGCAGGACGTCTGGTCATTCGAATACACCTCCGGCTGGCTGGAGGATCCGCAAGGCTTTCCCCTGAGCCCGGTGCTGCCATTGCAGACCGGTCGGCAAATCGACGGCAGCAGCGTGCGTCCGGTCCAGTGGTACTTCGACAATCTGCTGCCCGAAGAGGGCCAGCGCGTCTTGCTGGCCCGTGACGCAGGCATCCGTAACGAAGCGGACGCCTTCGCCTTGCTGGCGTGGTATGGCGCGGAATCGGCCGGCTCGCTGACGTTGCTGCCGCCAGGCAAGTCCTTGCAGCAGGCGCCGGCGCTGCGCCCGTTGCCGGACGCCGAACTCGATGCGCGCATCCGCAATCTGCCGAGCGTTCCGCTGACGCACGATGCGCTCAAACGCATGTCGCTGGCGGGCGCCCAGCACAAGCTGGCGGTAGTGCTGCAAGATGGCCAGCTGTATGAACCCGGTGCGGACACGCCATCGACGCATATCCTCAAGCCGACGCATCAGGAAAACACGTTCTATCCGCACTCGGTCGCGAACGAGTGGTTCGTGATGTCACTGGCCGCCCGGCTGAAGCTCGACGTGCCGGCCGTGCACCGGCGGTATGTGCCGTCCCCCGTCTACCTGGTCGATCGCTTCGACCGTCGCCATCTTCCGCAGGGCTGGCGGCGGCTGCACGCCATCGACGCATGCCAGTTGCTGAACCTCTCGCGCGCGTTCAAGTACGACCAGGGCAGCGTCGAAAGGCTCGCGGAGCTGGCCGCGCTATGCCGTGCGCCGGCAATGGCGCGGGCACGGCTGTTCGACTGGCTGGTCTTCAATATCCTGACTGGCAATTCCGACGCGCATCTGAAGAACCTGAGCTTTCTGGTTTCCGGCGAGGGCATTGCGCTGGCGCCGTTCTATGACCTGCTGAGCGAAGCGGCGTACGGTACGCTCACTTACGACAAGACTGGCTGGCCGGACGGACACCGGTTTGCGTGGCCGGTGCTGGGCGTCGAATTCTATGGCGACTTTTCGCGTGCGCTGGTGCTTGAGGCCGGACGCGTGATGGGGCTGGCGGCGGCGACCGCGGAGCGTCGCCTCGATGTCATGCTGAAGGGCATCGGGCCCGCCGTCGAAGGGCTCTATGCGCAGGCGGAACAGGAAAACGCCGCCATGGCAGCGAGGGATCCGGCACTGCGTGGCGGGCTGGCTGGTGAACTGGCCTGCTTGCGGGTGATTCGCTTCACGGTGATCGGCGACATGTTGAGAGCGCTGTCGCGGTGAAGGTTGCGGCATATGATTGTTTGGAGCTCTTCACAAGGTGCCGAACATGACGATTGACTACTTTGCAGAAAACAATCCCGCAACACGAATGCTACCGCGCTCGCTGGCGACGAAGGCCGGTGACTTTGTCTATGTATCCGGGCAAGTGGCAAGGGTGGAAGACGGTACTCTTGTCGTCGGCGGGATTGAAGTACAAACGCGCCAGACCTTGCACAACGTTGCCAGTGTTCTGGCACTGGCAGGTTGCACGCTCAACGACGTCGTCAAGACAACGGTGTGGCTCGAAGACCCGAGCGACTTCGAGGGATTCAATCGCATCTACGGCGAGTTCTTTCCGGGAGGCAAGCCGGCACGTTCGACATTGCAGGGCAGGAATATGGCAGGCACCAAGATAGAAGTTGAGGCTATTGCCTTTAACCCTGATTCTCCGTGAACGGGATCGAGGTCATGGATCGAGACTTGCACCCCGGCAGCGACTGCTGCCGGGGTGCACAAGCCGCTCGCGCCCCGATCAGAGGTCCAGGACCAGGCGCTGCGCCTTGGCCCGGGAAACGCACAGCATGATCGTTTTCTGCGCGGCCTTTTCCTCGTCGGAGAGGTAGTTGTCGCGGTGGTCCGCCTCACCCTCGACGATGGCCGTTTCGCAGGTTCCGCAGATCCCTTCGCGACACATGCATTCGACCTTGACGCCGGCCTTCTCGATCACGCGCAGGAGCGTGTCGTCGGCGCCGACCTGCAGCGTCAGTCCGCTCTTGCGCAGCGTCACCTCGAAGGCTCCGCCCGTCGCGTCGACCTCGTTGCGGAACTGCTCGAAGTGAATGCGCGAAGCGTCCCAGCCGGCAGCCCGGGCAGCGTTGACGACGGCGTCGTTGAGCACGGACGGACCGCAGACGTAGACGTGGGTATCGGCGGGCTGGGCGGCAATCAGTGCAGCGATGTCGAGCAGCTTGCCGGTGTCGCTCTCATACAGATGCCATTGGCCCGGCGTCAGCGCGGTTGGCAGCGAATCGAGAAACGCGGCGCTGGTGCGGTTGCGGAAGCAGTAGTGCAGCTCGAATGCAGCGCCCTGGTGCTGCAGCGTCTGGATATGCGTCATGAACGGCGTTATACCGATGCCGCCGGCTATCAGCAGGTGCTTGCCGGCACCCTGGTGCAGGCCGAACAGGTTGCCGGGGCGGCCGATCTCCAGTTCGTCGTGCTCGCGCACGGTCTCGTGCAGGAAGCGGGAGCCGCCGCGCGAGGCTTCCTCGAGCCGGACGCTGATCTGGTAGCGGCTGCCGTCATCGAGCGCGCTGGTCAGGGAATAGGCGTTGCGGTAGCGCCCGTTGTCCATGTGGACGACGATGTGGCTGCCGCTGTCGAACGCGGGCAGCGCGGCGCCGTCGCACGGCTGCAGGGTGAAACGCTTGATGCCGGCGGCAAGCTGCTCGATGCGGTCGACGCGCACGCGGAGGGTTTCGTTCATTTCGGAACCTTGGGAATGCAAGTAGGGGGGAGGACCGGCGGGCTGCCGGCCCTCGTTGACAGAGGGCGTCGGGCCTGGATCAGCTGATGACCGTCAGCTTCGCAGCCAGCCAGACCACCAGCGCGCCGGCGGCCAGGGCGGCATAGGGCAGCCACGCGGCGCGGGCATGGGGAAGTTCCATGTCGCGGCGCATCGACTCGGGGAAGCGGCCCTTGTCCTGCACGTAATGGCGGTACACGAACACCGGCACGATCAGGAAGGTGGCGATCAGGCCGTTGCGCAGCGTGTTCTCGCCCTGGAAGTTGGCGCCGGCGCCGACAAAGGCCAGGTCGAAGAAGCCGCAGATCGCCCCCAGCGCCAGCAGCCAGTTCTTGCACTTGTACGGGCGCGGCCATTCGGCGCGGTCCAGGCGGTGAATCCATCCCGACTGCAGGTTCAGGAACACGAAGATCATGTAGCAGACGTTCGAGATGGACAGCACTGCCATGTAGTTCGACATCAGCAGCAGGAAGAGGTTGAACACCAGGTCAGTCCACATGGCGCGGGTCGGCGAGCCGTGCTCGTTGACGTGCGAGAGGTAGCGCGGCAGCCAGCCGTCGACCGACGCCTGGTACAGCGTACGCGACGAACCCATCATCGAGGTCATCACGATCAGCAGGATCGCCAGCACCAGCATCACCACGATCACGTTGAACACCACCGCGCCGCCGCCGACGAACTTCGCCATGGCCGCGCCCACGCCGGTGCCGTCGACGATGGTCGGCTCCAGCATGCCGTGCAGGCCGAGCGAACCCTGGAACGCGATGGGCACTGCGATGAACATGAACAGGCACAGCACGCCCGACCAGAAGATCGCACGGAAGGTGTCCTTCTGCGGGTCCTTGAACTCGCGGGTGTAGCAGACCGCGGTTTCGAAGCCGAAGGTCGACCAGCAGGCGAGGAACATCGCGCCCATCGCGGTGCTGATGCCGGCCGCATTCCAGCTGCCGAGCACGGCGGCGCCGGATGCGTCATGGGTCAGCGGCAGCAGGGGCATGAAGCTCGTCGACGGCATGTCGCCCGTGAACACCGGCACCAGCGCGATCACCACCAGCGGTGTCAGCGACGCAATGCCCAGGATGCGCTGCGTGGTCGCCGCGGACGAGGCGCCGCTGTGCTGGAGCTTGAAGGTGATGAGCAGGAAAGCGGCGGCGAGCACGAAGGTCGAGTTCACCCGCAGCGTCAGGCCCTTGCTGATGAAGTCGAGGTCGACCAGCGTGAGCTGCCAGGTGTTGATCACCGAGTCCGGCGGGAACAGGCAACTGAGCATGTAGCCGGCCGCGAGACTCGTGCCCAGCGCCAGCATCGGCGACCACGCGATCCAGTTGCACCATACCGACACCGGCGCCACGAACTTGCTGTAGCGTACCCAGCCGAGCGCGCCATAGACCGACGCGCCGCCCGATTTGTGCGGATACAGGCCGGAGATTTCGGCATAGACGAAGCTCTGCGCGAAGCCGACCAGGATGGCGAGGATCCAGATGACCCACGCCGGATTGCCGATCGTGGCCGATACGCCGCCGATGGTGAAGAGCACGCCCGCGGGCACGCCGCTGGTGACCCAGAAGGCGTCCTTCCAGGTCAGCGTGCGCTGCAGTTCGTGGTGTTGATGCGAAGGGGCGGATGAAGCGGCCGACGCGTCTGTGCCGACCGACAATACATTTTTCTGTGATAACACGTTGTCTCCTTGTTTCCCGGTTGCCGTTTGCGCGGAGCGGGCTCCGACACGGTCTGCCGTCTGGGCTGGTGGATGCCTGAGTGGGACGCCGGGGGCGGCGTCCGGGGCACCTTCTTCAGGGAGAGCCGATATGGGGGACGGCCAGGAAACTTAGGAGGGTGATTGTGGGGGCGGTTGTCATCGTTGTCTCCTGTTGTCATTCCGGGGTTGCCATGTCGCGAAACATCGTTTCCCCGATGGGCGCTGATGATGAAGTGATCTAGGCGTTGTGCTGCGAGACAGAGCCGTGGGTTGCCACGCTCGCCGGCTTCGGCGTGCGGCGGTCTTTGCGGCGGTTGCGCCACCAGCCGAGCAGTGTCAGGCCAAGCCAGAAGCACTGCGTCAGGAAGGACGCGAGGTTGAAGGCATCCGTGAGCGAGACCAGGATGCAGACCGGCCCGATGACGTTGAGCGCGACGGCCAGCCTGCCGGTTGGCGATTTGTGCAGGACCTGCACGGCGAAGTGCGCGGCAACGTAGGCGGCGACGCCGACAAGACCGGTTGCATCGGTAAGACCCAGGGAAGCCATGGTGTTGAGTGGGTTGAGGCGGTGAAAGCAGCAGGGCGCGTCAGAACGTCTTGGTCAGCGAGACCAGGAAGGTGTTCTTGAGCGGATTCGAGACAGACGGGTTGCCAGACGAATCCAGCGCGCCGGTGGTGTAGTGGTCGTAGACGTCCGAGCGTCCCCAGCCGCGCGTATACGCGCCGGTGAACGTCCAGCCGCCGTCGAAGGCCTTGGAGAGCGCCACACGCACGTCGCGGAAACCGTAGGCGGCGAAGTTGCGCACGCGCTCCTGGCCGTAGTGCAGCAGCAGCGAGACGCCGTAGCCGAGGTCAAAGGTGCCGTTGACGTCGAGGTAGCCCGAGCCGCGGCTGTGCAGGTCGTTGCCGGTGCCGATGGAGGCGCTGTTGTAGCCGAAGTAGTCGGGCGTATAGGTCAGCCAGTACTTGACGTTGAACCACTTGTACGTCAGCGAGGCCACGGCTTCGCCGTAGTTGTACTTGGTCTGCGCGGACTGCAGCTTCGCGCCCGGGTAGAGGTAGTAGTAGATCTGGCCGGCATAGACGAAATCGCCGATGGTGCCGGTGTAGCCGCCGTACAGGTCCCACTCGACGGTGCCGCCTTCGATGAACTTGTCGCTGACCGTCGACATCCACGTGCCGGCGGACCAGCCGCTCGGGTGGGCGTAGTCAATGCCGCCCTGCACCGCGGGCTTGCCCCAGGTCTGGCGGAAACCGCGCGAGACGTACTGCGAGGTCAGCGTCATGTTGGCGCTGAGCGGCGAGGGCGCGGCGGCCTGATCCGGCGGCACGGTGGCCGTGACCTGCGGCACGGGGGCGACGGCGACCGTCGTCTCCCCGCTAGCGGATTGGGCATGCGCCGCAATGGCCTGGCATAGCAGCAGGGCGCCGGTGGCGGCGGCCAGGCAAGGCATGTGGCGTACTGCAGAACGCTTGTACAACATCGATGTCTCCCCTTGGCCGGTCCTTATTCCTGTCATGAGGGGCTGGCCGGCCTTTGTCATATGGGTGGGTGTGGATCGCCAGGGGCGATGCGCAGGGGCGCGACGCTGCCTCCGGGCGTGCGGTGTCCTCCGGGGCCATCGGTCCCGGTGTCATCGTTCGTCAGAGGGGATGCGGGTCTAGGGTCTACACCCGCCGGCGTCGCGCCGTCGTCAGGCTGGCGCGAACACGGGCATCGCCGCCGTCCGCACCTGTGCCTCGGGCGGGTTTGCCGCCTGCCCGCGCATCGGCGTCGCCTTGTAGTAAGGTGCGTTCGACCGCTGCAAGGGAGCCCGTCCACGTATTACGTCGGCGAGCTTCTCGGCCATCATGATCGTCGGCGCATTGAGGTTGCCGGTGACGACCTTCGGCATGATCGACGCATCGACCACGCGCAGGCCCGACAGACCATGCACGCGGCCCTGGTTGTCGACCACCGCCATCAGGTCCGACGTGTCGCCCATCTTGCAGGTGCAGGACGGATGCAGCGCGGTTTCGGCGTGCTCGCGCACGAAGGCATCGATCTCGGCATCGGACTGGACCATCATGCCGGGCTTGATCTCGCGGCCGCGGAACTGGTCCATGGCTTTCTGGCCGATGATTTCGCGCGTCAGGCGCACGCCGGCGCGGAACTCGCGCCAATCCACATCGTGGGCCATGTAGTTGAACAGCAGGCGCGGCTTCACGCGCGGGTCGCGGCTGGCCAGCTTGACGAAGCCGGTGCTCGGCGAACGCATCGAGCCCACGTGACACTGGAAGCCGTGCGACTGGACCGGGTTGCTGCCGTCGTAGTTCATCGCCAGCGGGATGAAGTGATATTGCAGGTTAGGGAAGTCGAACTCGTCGCTGCTGCGGATAAAGCCGCCCGCCTCGAAGTGGTTCGACGCCGCCACGCCGGTGCCGCGCAGGTACCATTCGATGCCGATGCCCGGCTTGTTCCACCACTTTAGCGACGGGTACAGCGATACCGGCCTGGTGCATTCGTACTGGAGGTACATCTCCAGGTGATCCTGCAGGTTCTCGCCCACGCCCTTCAGGTCGATGACCGGGTCGATGCCGAGTACGCGCAGTTCGTCGGCATTGCCGACGCCGGAGCGCAGCAGCAGCTGCGGCGAGGCGATGGCGCCGTTGCTGACGATGACCTCGCGGCGCGCGCGCGCTTCACGCACGTAGTCGCCCTGAAGGTACGAAATGCCGGTGGCGCGGGCACCGTCGAACAGCACGCGGTCGGCCAGCGCGCGGGTGTGAACGGTGAGGTTGGGACGGTCTTTCGCCTGGTCGAGATAGGCCAGCGACGTGCTGCAGCGTCGGCCCTTCGCGGTGGTGGTGCGGTCCATCGGGCCGAAGCCTTCCTGGCGGTAGCCGTTCAGGTCGTCCGTGCGCGGGTAGCCGGCCTGCTCGCCGGCTTCGATGAAGGCGTCGAACAGCGGGCTGATGCCGGCCTTGGGCGTGGTGACGTGCAGCGGGCCGTTGCCGCCGTGGTAGTCGTTGGCGCCCTTGTCGTAGGTTTCCGCCTTGCGGAAGTAGGGCAGGCAGTCGGCGTAGCTCCAGTTCTCGAGCGACTTGTTCTCCGCCCAGCCGTCATAGTCCATCGCATTGCCGCGGATGTAGACCATGCCGTTGATCAGCGACGAGCCGCCCAGGCCCTTGCCGCGGCCCTGGGTCATGCGGCGGCCGTTCATATGCGGCTCCGGCTCGGTGACGTAGGCCCAGTTGTAGGTCGTGCCCTGCAGCGGGTAGGCCAGCGCCGCCGGCATCTGCGTGCGCCAGTCGAGCCGCCAGTCCGGGCCGCCGGCTTCAAGCAGCAGCACCGTCACGTCGGCATCCTCGGTGAGCCGCGTGGCCAGCACGCAGCCTGCCGACCCGGCGCCGACGATGATGTAGTCGTATTCGTGGATTGCGTGGATTGCGCTCATCGAGCTGTCTCCTCCTGGTGGGTGATGTCGGCGATCGCGGCGCTCAGGCGCCGAACCACCCCATCGCCTTCGGTGCGAGGTTGATATAGCTGTGCTTCAGTTCGGTGTACTCGTCCAGGCCGATGCGCGCCAGCTCGCGGCCGATGCCGCTTGCCTTGTAGCCGCCCCACGGCGCTTCCGGGAAGTACGGATGGTAGTCGTTCACCCAGACCGTGCCGAAGCGCAGCGCGCGCGACATGCGGTTGGCCTTGTCGAGGTCGCGCGTCCAGACTGCGGCGGCCAGGCCATACGGCGTGTCGTTGGCAACACGCAGCGCTTCGTCCTCGGAGCGGAAGCGTTCCGCGGTGATCACGGGGCCGAAGATTTCTTCCTTCGCGATGTTCATGTCGGCGGTGACGTCGGCCAGCAGGGTCGGCTCCAGCCAGTAGCCCTTCCGGTATACGTCACCTTCGGGGCGCTTGCCGCCGTGAACCAGCCGGGCGCCTTCGGCGATACCTGCCTGCACCATGCGCAGGATCTTCTCGTGCTGCTGGGCCGACTGGACCGGGCCCATCTGCGTTTCGGCGTGAAAGCCGTTGCCGATCGCGATGCGCGGCAGGCGTTCTGCCAGCTTTGCCACGAAGTCGTCGTAGATGCTGTCTTCGATCATCAGGCGCGAGCCGGCAGAGCAAACCTGGCCCGCATGGAAGAACGCGGCGTTCAGCGCATAGTCGACGGCCACGTCGAGGTCGGCGTCGGCAAACACGATGTTCGGGTTCTTGCCGCCCAGCTCGAGGCCGATGCGCTTGAAGTTGCCGGTCGCGGCCTTCATGATGCTTTCGCCCGCGAAGGCACCGCCGGTGAACGAGACCAGGTCGACGTCGCGGCTCTCGGCCAGCTCGGCGCCCACTTCTGCGCCGCCCGTGACGAGGTTGAAGACGCCGGCGGGCAGGTCCAGCTCGGCGATCAGCTTGGTGAAATGGTGCGTGGTCAGCGGCGTCAGGTTGCTCGGCTTGATGATGACGGTATTGCCGGCGCCAAGCGCCGGGGCGATCTTCCACGCGGCCTGCAGCAGCGGGTAGTTCCACGGCGTGATCAGGCCGCACACGCCGACCGGCTCGCGCAGCGTGCGGCTGATGACATGGTGCGGCGCCTCGTTCACGGCGCCGGACTCCGACGCCACCAGCCCCGCGAAGTAGCGGAACGTGGCGGCGATGTCGCCCATGTCGGTGCGGCTCTCGGTGATCGTCTTGCCGGTGTTCAAAGATTCCAGGCGGGCGAGCTCCTCGGCGTCGCGGTCAATCAGCGCGGCGATCCGGTTCAGCAGTTTCGCGCGGTCGCGGATGCTGGTCTGGCGCCACGGGCCGTCGAAAGCCTGGCGCGCGGCGGCAATGGCGAGCCGGGCATCGGCGCGGGTGCCCTCGGCGGCCTGGGCGATCACGGCTTCGTCGGCGGGGTTGAGGATGTCGCGCGTGCCGCGTTCGAGCGGCGACTGCCACTGGCCGTCAATGTAGAGCTGGGTCTGGATCATGTTTCTGGATTCCTTCGGGTATGGGGGCGCGTGTCAGGCGGCGAGGGCGTCGAGCACCATCTGCTGGAAGTGCTGCACGCCGTGCTCGCCGATGGCGGACGTACGGTCGTCGGTGACCAGCAGCGGACCTTGCCCGTTGCGGTAGCCGCGCGACTTCAGGCCGCGCTGCACCGACTCGACAATGCTCAGGTCTTCCGGCTTCAGCACGTTCTTGTAGTAGTCGATGAGCTGCTCCTGCTCGGCGGTCGGCGTGGCGTCGCGGAAATAGAACTCGAAGTGCTGGATGGTGGTGTCCGCGTCAACCGGGAACATGTAGAAGACGCCGTAATTGCCGTCGCCGGGCAGTACGTTCAGCGTGACGTTGGGCCACAGCCAGTAGGCGGCGAACTCGGTGTTGGGGGCGTCGCTGTCGTAGGTGAATGCGTCGCTGCCCGAGCGGGTCTTGCCGACCTGGCTGGTGTAGAGGCCGCGCACCTCGTGCCGGTAGGTCTCCATCTGGATCGACTCGACCAGCGCCGGGTGGGCGGTCTGGCAGTGCAGGCATTCCAGGTAGTTGTCAACCACCACCTTCCAGTTGGCTTTCATCTCGTAGGTCAGCTTGCGCGCCGGGACGAGCTTGTCCACGTCCGGGCAGCGCGCGCGGATGTCGTCGTTCAGGCCGGGTGCCAGTTCTGCCAGCGGCGTGGCGTTCATGTCGAGGTTGACGAAGATCAGGCCGCAGAACTCTTCCACGCGGACCGGGGTCAGGCCGGCGTTGTCCTTGCAGAAGCCCGGCACGTTTTCGGCGTTGCGCACGTGGATCAGCTTGCCGTCCAGGCCAAAGGACCAGGCGTGGTAGGGGCAGGTAATGACGTTCTTGGCCTTGCCGGCACCTTCGGGGAACAGTTCATGGGCACGGTGCGGGCACACGTTGTAGAACGCCCGCAGCACGCCGTCGCGGCCGCGCACGACAAAGACATTCTCGCCGGCCACATTGACGGTGGCGTACTGGTTCGGCTCCGCTACCTGGCTGCGGTGCATCACGCAGATCCAGTTGCGCGCGAAGATAGTCCGCTTCTCGTGCTCGAAGATGTCCTGTGAGGTGTAGTAGTGCGCCGGAAGGGTGTAGCCCAGTTGACCAGGGGCGGGACAGATGGGGGCAGTCGCTTGTTGCATGGCTTGTCTCCTGTGGGGTCGTTTTTGTGTGTCGATTCACTAATGGTTAATTAAGTAACCAATGGTGATGTGAGGCGTAGTCTAGTGACTCCGCCGGGGCCTCATCAACTCCAAAAAATCGATGAAATGAGACTGGTCAATCGATGTTATCTATCAGGAACGCCAAAAAGCGGCGAATGCTGTATGGTTTCGGTTGTTTAATTCACTGATGGTTGAACGGAGGTTAGGGAAAGCGATGACGGAAGACACATTCGCCACCCGCTTCAAAGGCGTGCTGGACGACAAGCGCGTCATGCTCAAGCAGGTGGCCGAGGCCTTGTCGGTATCGCCGTCGGCGGTCCACAAATGGACGCGGGGCGGCGAGATCGAGTACGAACGGCTGCTCGCGCTGGCCAAATTTCTCGGCGTGAACTGGCTGTGGCTGCGTTATGGCGAGCGCGCCATCGCGGACCTGGAGGCCAGCAGCATCACTGACCCGCACCTGCGTGGACTGCGCCAGAAGCACCTCACGGAGATCATGGAGAGTGAAGCGCGGATGAAATTGGCGCAGGAGGTTTCGGGCATCGTCACGTGGGAATGGAACGTGCTGACCGACAGCGTGACCTATTCCCCGAACGACATCGCCCTGTTCGGCCGGCATATCGTCACCATGGACGACTTCTGGGCCTGCGTGCATCCAGCCGATGCGGCGCGGCTGCGCGAGGTGCTGCAGCGCGCGCTGGGCGCACCGGAGATGCACGAATGGGAGTTCCGCGTGGTGCATGAAGACCAGACGCGCTGGATCTCGTCGCGCGCAACGCTGGTGCACGACTTCGGCCAGCGTCCCGTGAAGATGATCGGCGTCAGCCTCGACATCAGCGAACGCCGCCGCGCCGAGGCGGCGCTGCGGCAGAGCGAGGCGCTGCTGGCCAAGGCGCAGGAAATCGCCCACCTGGGCGGCTGGTACTGGAACATCCAGACCGACGACTGCTCGTGGACGGACGAGGCCTACCGCCTGTTCGGCTGGGCGCCCCAGGCGTTCAAGGTGACGATCGAGCGATTCATGGCGTCCATCGTGGAAGAGGACCGGCCGCGCGTAGAGGCAGCGATCCGCGCGGCCATCGTGGACGGGCAGCCGTACCGCGTGGAATTCACGATCCTCCTGCCGGACGGGAGCCGGCGGGAGATTCGCGAGGAGGGCGAGGTGACGCTCGACGAGAACGGGAACGCGATCACGATGGTGGGTGCATCGCAGGATGTGACCGGGCAGCGGCGGGGGTGAACCTGACCGGCCGGAATCCGGGTCAGTCGGCGGAGCAAATCCTCAGGCCGCGGCGTGGACGACGCCGCGGCCGGGATCTTCACAGACCGAGTGCCATGCCGTCACTGCGTGGATCATGTGCCCCGGTCATGCGCCCGTCCGCATCGATGCGGATCGCCCCGGGATGGCCGGCAAGCTGGCTCTGGGCCGGGAGCGGGCTGAGTTCGTGTCCACGCCGCGCCAGTTCCGTGAACACCGGCTTGCCGGCGTCCTGCTCCAGCTTGAGGCTGTCCCGGCTGTCGGAGAACGTCTTGCCCAGCAGGAAGCGCGGGCGGCGCAGCGCGGTGAGCGGGTCCATGCCGTAGTCGATCAGCCGTGTCAGGACCGCAGCCAGCGTCTGTGGCTGGCCGTCGGCCCCCTGCGTGCCGTAGAGCAGGTGCGGCTGCCCTTTCTTCAGGTACATGCCGGGGTTCAGGGTGTGGAACGGCCGCTTGCCGCCGCGCAAGACGTTCGGGCTCGCCGGGTCGAGGCTGAAGGCCGCGCCGCGGTTGTGCCAGAGGATGCCGGTATCCCCCGCGACAACACCGCTGCCCCAGTCGAAATAGACCGTCTGAAGCATGCTGACGCAGTTGCCGTGACTGTCGGCCGCGCCGATATAGACCGTGTCGCCCGGTTTGAACACCTGTGGCCAGGGCATCGCCTTGTCCAGGTGTATGCGCCTGGCGTGGGCATCCAGGTTCTGCCTGGACAGCAAGTGGTCCACCGGTACGTCGGCGAAATCGGGATCCGCGACATACTGGTTCCGGTCGAGGAAGGCCAGCTTCACGGCTTCCACGAGCAGGTGATAGTAATCGGCGCTGCCTTCCGGGATCGAGGCAAGGTCGAAACGGTTGAGGATGCCCATGATCTCCAGCGTGGTTACGCCCTGGGTGGGCGGCCGCAGGCCCAGCAGTTCGCCGTCCCGATAGGCCACCCGCAGCGGTACTTCGTCCCGCGCGCGGCAGCGGGCCAGGTCCGCGGCGGTCAGCGGCGATCCGGCCTGCTTCAGGCCGGCGGCGATGCGGCCGGCGAGGTCGCCCTCGTAGAATTCGCGCCCGCCATACGTTGCCAGCCGGTCCAGCGTGCGGGCAAGTTCCGGTTGCCTGAAGGTCTCTCCGGCGGCCGGAATCCTTCCCTGCGGCATAAACACGCGGCCGAAGCCGGGCCAGTCCGCCAGGTCCGCGGCGCGAAACTCCTGCCAGAAGCGCTGCGATGGCGTCACCGCGAAGCCGTTGGCCGCATATTCGGTGGCTCTGGAGAACAGAGAGGACCATGCCTGCTTGCCGCCCCATGTCTTGCGGCTGAACTCGAATGCCTGCTCCCAGGTGGCCACCGTGGCCGCGGCGGTCAGGGCAGCGCCTGGACCCCGTGTCGGAATCGCGCTGCCGTACGCCGGCGGGTGCATTGCCGCCTGGCCGATGCCGGAGAGCGAGCGTACATTGCCATGCCGGTCGCTGATGACCAGGAACGCGTCGCCGCCCAGCCCCGTGAAGTGCGGGTACGTGACGCTCAGCACCGACCCGATGGCGATGGCCGCCTCGATCGCATTGCCTCCGGCCTGCAGCACTTCCAGCCCCGCCTGGCTGGCGAGTTCGTGCGGGCTGGTTACCATGCCATGTGTAGAGCGTGCCAGCCTGCGCTGGTCCGGCGGCGTGTCCGCCCGCCCGTTGCGCGGCAGTACGGCCGCGCTCGCCACGGCGGCAGAGCCGGCCAGAAATTTGCGGCGCGTGGTGCCCGCGCCAACCGGATATGCGTCGTCAAGAAAACCCATGAACGTTCCCCAGAAAATCTGTTTCGTCTGCCGGATGGATTGCCGGACCTGACGGTTGCCACACAGGACTGCCGGACAGCGGCACGCAGCGACAGCTCGCCGCATGCCCCGCCGCAAGAGGGCTCACGCCTCCTGTTGCCATCCTCTCCATGACTTCTTGCCGCTGCCCTCCGGGGCCGAGTAACGCTCCTTGAGCCACGCGTATGCCGGCCCGAGCGCGTTCATCGCCACCACGGCGCCCAGCGCGGCAACCGGATCGTGCGGCACCGGTCCGAAGCCTCCGAACAGGGTGGCGAAGTACGAGGCGAAGCCGAAGAACATCCCCGGGATAAAGCTGAGCAGCGGGAAGACGCGGGCCAGGAACATCATGCTGCCGTTCAGCGTGAACAGGATCACCATCTGCGCCACGATGAACGACGTGCCCGTGAACTGCGTCGAGGCCTGACGGAAGCACAGCACGATCAGGAACGCGAACAGCGATCCGACCGGCAAGGTCGGCCAGATCTTCTTCAGGTTCTCTGCCGTCGGCCCGCCCATGGCGAAGGTGGCGGCCCAGCTGATGAAAATCGCCCACGGCGGCAGGTGCGAGGGAGGCAAGGCAATCAGGACCGTGGTGATGGCGAGCAACGACGCTACGATCTCTGCAGGCAGTTTCTTCATGGTGGTCTCCTCGTGGTCAGGACAATTCAGTGCGCACAGCACTGGTGGCGGTGGATTTCACAGCGATGCTGGGTCACGACGGTGATTCTTCCGCGCTTGACGACCCAGAGCCTGGGCGGAATATCCAGCAATGCGTCGGCCACCTTGTAGGCGTCGAGGACGATCAGGTCGGCATTCTTGCCGACCGCGAGGCCATATTGCCCGTCCAGTCCGATGGCGCGGGCCGCGTTGTAGGTCCCCATGTCGAGCACGGCGAGCTGGTGCTGGGGCACGCCGAACTGCGCGACATGCGCGAGCATGTTGCCGATCTGCAGCATGTCGGCCGTGCCAAACGGGGTGAAGGCGTTGCGGACGTTGTTCGACGAATAGGCAACATTGACGCCGGCACTGTGCAGCGCTTTCACCGGGGTCAGTCCGCGTCGCTGGCAGCCTCGATCCTTGCGGCCGCCCAGGTAGAGATCCGTGGCCGGCAGGGTCACGATGCTGATGCCGGCTTCGCGCACCAGCTCGATCAGCGGTGCAAGTTCGTCGGGATCGAGCGCGCCCAGGCTGGTAACGTGGCCGAGCGCCACCTTGCCCTGGTACCCGGTCTCGATGGTCTTCTGCGCGATGTACGAGATGGCGGCGAAGCGCTGGTCGCTGGCATCGTCCGCAAAGTCGGCATGGAGATCGACGGGCGCGCCATAGCGCTGGGCCAGTTCGAACACCATGTCGATATGGCGCTGGGTGTCGGCCCACGTCAGTTCGTTGTACGGGCAGCCGCCAACCACGTCGGCCCCCATCTGCATGGCCTCGTGCATCAGCGCGTAGGTGCCGTTCGATTTCAGGATGCCTTCCTGCGGGAAGGCGACGATCTGCAGATCGAGCAGGTCGTTGTATTCCTCCTTCAGCTCCAGCAGCGTCTCCACGCCAATGAGGCCCTGGATCAGGTCCACGTCCGGATGCGCGCGAACCGCAACGGTGCCATTCCTGACGGCCATGTCGAGTACCTGCCGCGAGCGATCGAGCACGTCTGCGCGTTCCTGCTTGCCCTTCAGGATGCCGGTGACGCGAATGGCTTCGTCGAGGGTGCCGAACCGGGCTGGCAGGCGCCGGTGCAGCAGCGCCTTGTCGAGGTGCAGGTGTGCCTCGATCAATCCGGGAATGACGGCACGGCCGCCGGCGTCGATGATCTCGTCCGCATGGACGTCGATGCCGGGTTCGATCGCGGCGATCCTGCCGTTGGCGATGGCGATATCGGTCAGCGGTGCGTCATCGCGGACGCAGGCGTTCCGAATCAGCAGATCTGTCTGCATGGGTGTCTCCTCGCATGAGGTTTTGATTGGATTGCCTGCTGGCTTCTCAGGCGGCGCGGCGTCCATGTCGGTGGTGTTTCATGCATCCGCCGCGAGATCGGCTACGGATGGGGCAAACAGGCAAGAGGCGGAATGACAGGCGCTGCGTTGACTCAAGCGTAGATGCGCGGGCGAGCGCCTTGCATCGGGATCGGCTGGTTTTGGTCTAAGGATTTTCTTAGACGGAAGCGAGCCTGCCGTGGTCAGGCGATACGCGGAATACGCGGAATACGGGGAATACGCGCAATACGCGCAATACGCGCAATACGCGCAATACGCGCAATACGCGCAACGCGTGGCTCAGGACCAGCTCTCGGGCGCCTCGCCAATCAGGCCGTGATGGATGGCGTAGTGCACCAGACCCGCTGTCGATGCGATTTCCATCTTGTGATGGATATTGGCCTTGTGTGTGCTGACGGTCTTGTTGCTCAGCGACAGCGCTTGCGCGATGTCGTTGATGCTTCTGCCCTCTGCCAGCATCTGGAAGATCTGGAACTCGCGCGCGGTCAGGCCGGCATGCGGCAGCGCGGCCCCTGGCCGCTGCACCTGGCGAATCAGTTTTTCGGCAATCTGAGGGGATACGACGGTTCCGCCTTGCGCGACCTTGCGAATGGCGCCGACCAGCTGGTCGGCTTCGGTGTTCTTGGTCAGGTAGCCGGCCGCGCCGGCGCGGATGGCCTGTACGGCGTACTGCGATTCCCTATACATGCTCAGGATCAGGATGGGCAGGGCAGCGCGGCAGGCGCGGATCTGCTGGATCAGCGCGATCCCGTTCTTTCCGGGCATCGACATGTCGAGCAGCAGGATATCGGCGGTGGTCTTGCGCAGCCTGGCGAGCACATCGGTCCCGTCGACGGCTTCGTCCACGACGCACATCTCGGGCACGGTCGAGATGATCTGTTTCAGACCGTCGCGAATGATGGCGTGGTCGTCGGCAATCATGATCCGTATCATGACGTCATCTGCCCCCCTGGCGGCGTGTAGGCGACAGGGATCTCGGCCTCGACGCGGGTTCCCCCCGCTTCCTGATTGCAGACTGTCAGCCGCCCTCCGAGCATCAATGCGCGTTCGCGCATGCCGAGCAGGCCAAGACTGCCGCGCGGCGTGGCCTGGGACGCATCGATGCCGCAGCCGTTGTCGGCAACGACGACGTGCAGCATCCCGGCCCGTTCATCGAGCGATACCGATACCGCTGTCGCATTGCCATGGCGGCGGGCGTTGGTGAGCGCTTCCTGCACGATGCGGAAGACCCCTGTGCTGATCTCCGGCCCGAAGTCGCGCCCGCGCTGCGCTAGTTGCAGTGCGCAGCGCAAGCCGGTTCGCTCCGCAAAGGATTCGGCCAGCCATTCGATGGCCGAGCAGAGCCCGAGTTCATCCAGCACCGGAGGGCGCAGGTCGGCGGCGATGCGCTGCACCGATTCCACGGTGGAGTCGGCGATTTCCTTGAGCCTGCGCACGTGCTGCCGCCACGCGCTGTCCTCGGCGGCCGGCCGCTGTGTCTCAAGGAAGTTCAGGCCAAGCCGCAGCGCGGTCAGCGACTGCCCCAGTTCATCATGCAGTTCGCGCGAGATGCGGGTTCGCTCGGCCTCCCGCACCGTTTGCAGGTGGGCGGACAGCTCGCGCAAGCGGGAACGGGATTCCAGCAGCTCCTCCCGCGCCTGCCGGCCGCGGGCCGCCTCGGCGATATAGTCCAGCGAGAACGAGATATCGCGCGACAAGACTCCGGCGAGCCGGGCGATATCGGGGCTGAAGAAATCGGCATCCCGCGCGAACAGCAGGCAGTAGCCGACGGGCTTTCCGGACTGGGTCAGGGGCAGCGCGACAAAGCTTCCCATCCCCAGGGAGCGGGCCACGCGGGCCTGGGAACCGAAGCGGCGCGGTCGCGCGATATCCCGGCACACGTATGCGCGCGGCTCGGCGGGAAAAAAACCGCCGAGCCCGTACCAGCCAGCCTCGGCGCCAGCCATGAACTGCTCTTGCAGCGCCTGCGTGCTGGCATGGCAGGCCACCCCTGAAGTGGCATCCTCCGGCAGGCAGATCCACGCCAGCTGCAGTCCGCCGGCCTCGACCGCGATCCGGCAGACCCTGGAAAGCAGCGCATCGGGCCGCCCGACCTGAGTGATGGCCTTGTTGATCCCGCTGCGCAGGGCGTAGAGGCGGTTCAGCCGCGCCATATCGCGCTCGAAGCGCTTGCGCTCGGTAATGTCCCGCGAGATGCCGACGGTGCCGATGACGGCGCCGTCGGCGTCGCGGATGGGCGTCTTGATGGTGTCGAACCATCTTGGCACGCCATCCGCGGAGATGCGGCTTTCCTCGTAGCGGCTGCGTCGGCCGCTCGACACGACGGCCTGATCGGTGCGCATATACACCTGTGCCCACTCCGTCGACCAGACCTTCTCTGGCGTACGGCCAAGGATCTCGTGCTCCGGTTGGCCACACGCTGCCACGAAGGCCTCGTTGACAAGGATGTAGCGGGAGTCCTTGTCCTTCAGCCAGGCCTGATCGGGAATGTTGTTGAGTATGGTGCGCTGCAATTCCCCATAGATGTCCACCATTTCTCCCCATCAGGCGTCTTTTGCGCGTCATGCAGGCGCGTTGCCCGCCAGGGCGTCGCCCGGCAGTCTGAGCGACTCACTTGGTCAACCAAGTCTATCCAATTTGGTCAACCATGGTTGTTGGTGATTTCCCCAAGAATGGATGACCATTGCCGGTATCCCCTACAATCGAGCGCCACTTCAGAGCCGCCACATGTCAACGTCGAGTGCTTCCCCTATCGCCACCGGACCGCAACGCGAGGTAACGCCTGAGCCGCCTGCCGAACCGGGTGTGGAAGATCGTATCTACGCGGCCATCAGCGCCGCGTTGCTGGGCGGCAAGCTGCGACCCGGCATGCCGCTGCGCGAGCGCAGCCTGGCGGAGGCGTTCCACTGCACACGAGGCGCGGTGCGCAAAGTGCTGGCGCGCCTGGGCGTCGAGGGCAAGCTCGACCTGGAGCCCAATCGTGGCGCCTACGTGCCGCGCCCCTCGGTGGAGGACATCCGTCAGGTCTATTGCGCGCGCCGCGCTGTCGAGGCAGGTATCGTGGTGACGTTATGCGGTCGTCTTGACGACGCGCAGCTTGCCCGGTTGCTGCAACACGTAGAGGCGGAGGAGGCGGCGCTGCATGCGCATCGCCGCGAAGAATCGATCCGCCTTGCCGGTGGCTTCCATGCACTGCTGACCGAAATGGTTGGCAGCGCCGACCTGCTGGCGTTCGTGGGGCGGCTGCTCACCAAGACCGAGCTCTACAAGGCGCTCTACGACCCGGCGGAATTCATCGAATGCGCGCCGATCGAGCATCGTGAGCTGGTCGAGGCGCTGCGAACCGGGGATGTGCAGGCCACCATCGACAAGATGAGCGCGCATCTCGACGACATCGAAAGGCGAGTAGTAGAGCAGGCGCAGCGCGCAGAGGAAGTTCCCGACGTCAAGGCAATCTTCGCCGGCGGCTAGGTGAATGTCTCTGCCAGGTTCTCGATGGCGCAGCAGAGCTCCGTGCAGAGACGCCGCGGTCGACCTGATTCGGTCATCGGTCCATGCACCGGTGGGCAAGGCTGCGGAAATTCAGGATCGGCCGCCGATGCAAGCCTTGAAGCGGGCTGTGCCAACACTGCGCGTCCGCTGTACTGGGCCAGCAGTTCATCGTGACCGACGTCCTGCGCGCCGCCGCCCCAACCTGGCAGGGCGACGATCAGCCGTCCGTCATCGCAGCGCCGGAGCAGCACGCATGGCCTGTTTCCGTCGAGCAAGAGGATGGCGGGCAGCTTGGTGTCCGATATCTCGTCGATCCTGCAATCCACCAGCCGCGTCGACAAGCCGAGATGCGCCGCTGCGACGCCAAGCAGCGGTAACGTCAGCTGCATGCCGTCCACAGCGCCCGTTTCCGCCAGGGCTGCGGAGGACACCGGCCGTTGCAGGGCACGGTTCACCCACAGCAAGCAGCCCAGCAGCGGATCGTCTGCCCCCGATCGCCGACCCGTCGCGCACGACATCCGATCAGCCATGATTCCCCCGGTTTCACTGTTGTGATTCTTTGCTTCGAGCGTAGTGCAACGCGGCACGTGCGCCTATCGTGAAAACGGGCGATGGCAAGCGCCCAAGGCTGAATCACGATTGAAACGCCTGTCTGGATGGCCGGCTTCATCTGACGCTTGCCCGGCCCTGAAGAAAATCGACCAGCAGTTTCGCGGCTGAGCCGCCGGCGCAGCCGCCTCAATACGCCGTAAAGCGCCACGATTTGTTGATCGCCACGCCGTTTCGCGCACCGGCAAAGCTCGCGGTATAAGTGCCGGCAGCGATGGGCTGCGTTGGCAGCAGGAACACCACGCCGCGATACAGGCCCGCGTCCGCGATAGCCGAAGCCACCGAGCCAGCCTTCGATTCGGCCGGCACCAGGATGCGAGCAGGCACGGCATCGCCGCGTGGGCCTGTCAGCGTGAAACTTGAAACCGTCAGCACGTCAGCCGGTTTTTCCACATTGACCCGGAACATGATTGGGGTGCCCGCGGCGGCCAGGTCGGGCGCCGGATTCGGGGTCTCGTCAGCGGGAATGAACAGGCCGTGCACGCTGGCATTGTTGGCGGGGTAGTGCGCGGCAGCGCCGGGAGGCAGCTGCTGGCCGCCCCATTGGGCGAGGCCATAGCCTCCCGTTCCCGCCGAGGTCACCACGCCAAAGTTCGCCACGCAGTAATTGTCACGCATGGCGAGGCCGATGGTTTCCTGATTGCTGGTGATCCCCTGCAAGTGATAAACCGAGTTCGCCAGCGCGGCCAGACAGCGGCCGATGTCGCCGTTGTAGGCATTCTGGCCGACCCATTGCTGGTGCGCGCCGCCCACGGCGAGCACCTGGCGGTACGGATCGGGGCTGGTGAAGCCGGGATTCCCGGGGATCTCCGTATGGCTCATCACCGCGTTGAGCTTCATATACTCGAGGTGGTTTTCGGCCGCAGCGTCGAGGGCGGGGTCCTGGCGCAACGCGCCTACGCCCATTGCGATGCGCAGGGCGTTGAGCGCGTTGAAGAATTCGAAGCGCGGATCGGTGCGGAAGTAAGTGGATTTATGTGGGATTCCGGCCGCAGCGGAAGGAGATAGCTCCTTGCCGAGGGTCGGTTTGCGCGACAGGTTTGCGACGATGGTGGGAGGGGTGGCGCCGGCGCTGTCAATGCTGGCGCAAACCACGACGACGGCAGACGTCGCGGCGCATGCGAGGAGGCTCTTTCTCACGTTTTCCGGGTTGTTTTTATCTGACCAAGCGAGAGCTCATGGTCCGCGTAGGACGTCGGCTGATCCGCTTCCGGAGGCTTAACGTGAAAGGGTGAAGATTCGTGTACAGGAGCCCGCATGCCTGCAGGCGGAGCGGCTGCGTTCGGGCTTATTCAGCCCTGAAACTAATGATTGCCCTGCGCCGGACTGAAGAAATAGGGCACCAGCGCTGCAGCCACCAGGACGGCCGCCGACAGGAAGATCGCCGCATACGTCGCGGGCTCGCCCCAACGCTGCAGATGGCCCATATTGGCGATCAGCCCATAGCCCCACGACGTCAGCGCGGAGCCCAGGAACACGAAGGTATTGAGCAACCCCAGCCCGCGCCCGCGTTTGGATGGCGGGATCAGGCTGCGGCCCTGCGCCATCACGAGCGGATGCAGCATGCCGATGGTTGAGAGCAGGGCCATCATCGCCACGCCGCTCGCGACGCCGGAGGCGGGCCACAGCGTCAGCAGCACGCCACCGGACATCGACAGCAAGGACCACGCGAGGATGGCGGTCTTGAGCGTGCTGCGCCGTACCAGGACGGGCAGCAGGAAGGCGGTGAGGAATCCGGCCACGCTCAGCAGCGTGAGCGCCACGCCGCGGGACCCCGAGCTGAGTCCGTAGACATCGGCGAGATAAGGCCCGCTCCATGCATTGCGGAAGGCCGTGCCGGCGGACATGGCCACGCACAGCGGGATCAGCGTCCACAGCGGCACCAGCCCCAGCAGCCGGGCGCTTTGCGTGAGCATGGACGGCCACGAGGCGCTGCGCGCCTCAGCGTGGCCGGTGTCTCGCACGAAGCGCCAGACGCCCCACGCGGCGACGACCATGCCCAGTGCCGATACCGCCATCGACGGGCGCCAGCCCACCAGTTCGGTCGCCCAGCCCAGCGGCGCGGTCGCGCACAAGGCGCCGATCATGCCCATGGCGTTCGACTTGCTGACCACTTGCGTGTAGTCGCGCTCGGACAGCTGCTCCGAGGCGAAATGCAGCAGGCCCATGAATACCGGCGCGCACGCCAGCCCCAGCCCGACCTGCGCCAGCGTGGCCACTGCACCGTTGGGCGCCAGCACAAAAAGGATCGACGATACCGCGCCGATCGCCAGCATTCCGGCCGTGGGCCGGCCTACGCCATAGCGATCGAAGGCGATGCCAACCGGGATCTGGGCCACGGCAAAGGCCAGGAAAAACGAAGAGGACAAAGCACCGTATCCGGCCGGGGACAGGCCGAAATCGTGCTGCAGTTCCGGCGCCATGACCGCCAGGCACGAACGGAAGAACTGGCTGAGTGCAAAGGCGAAGGTCAGGACGGCGATGCCGCGCAAAGCGTGCGTCGTTGCGGCACGGGCGGGCAGGGCGGGGGATCCGGGAAGGGGGGTGGGGCTAGGGGTCACGGCGTCAGTGGCGCTATCTCTGCCGCGAGTGTAGAGCCTGCGCGTGTTGAGGAATCAATGCGTGGCCGGTGTTCGCCCAGATTGCGTGGGCGCAGCCTGTGCCGGCGGAAGATTGCTTCTCCCGCGGCACAGGGTTGCCATCATGTAGAACGAGGAATTACCCCGGCAGCGCGTCGTAGGTCAGCAGGAAGACCTGCTCGTCGCCCGCGCTGACGGGCAGCCAGACGATCTCCAGGTCCGGGAACGCCGCTTCGACATTGGCGTGCTCGTTGCCGATTTCCACCACCAGCACGCCGCCCGGATTCAGGCGCGACTTGGCGCCGGCAATGATGCGGCGCACGATGTCCATGCCGTCGTCGCCGCCAGCCAGCGCAATGCGCGGCTCGGCCTGGTATTCGGGCGGCAGCGCCTGCATCGAGGCTTCGTTGACGTACGGCGGATTGGTCAGGATCACGTCGTACGTGGCGCCCGGCGGCAGCGGTGCGTACAGGTCGCCCTCGAACAGGTGGATGCGGTCCTGCATCTTGTAGTCGGCCACGTTGCGGCGCGCCACGGCAAGCGCATCGGGCGAGATGTCGACGGTATCGATCTGCGCGTTGGGCCAGACGTGGGCGGCAATGATCGGCAGGCAGCCAGAACCCGCGCACAGTTCCAGCACGGGGCCGATCTTGGCGGTGTCGCCGATCCACGGCTCCAGTCCGTCCTGCAGCAGTTCGCCGATAAAGCTGCGCGGCACGATCACGCGCGAATCGACGTAGAAGCGCAGACCGTGCATATAGGCTTCATGCGTGATGTAGGCGGCCGGCACGCGTTCGGTGACGCGGCGGTCGATCACTTGCATGACCGCGTCGATTTCCTCGGGCAGCAGGCGCGCATCGAGGAACGGGTCGAGCGTGTCGAGCGGCAGGTTCAGCGTGTGAAGCACCAGGTAGGCGGCTTCGTCGTAGGCGTTGGCGCTGCCGTGCCCGAACGAAAGACGCGCGGCCGTGAAGCGCGACACCGCCAGGCGCAGCAAGTCGCGCACGGTGCGCAGCGGGGAGGGAGTTGCCATGGTCGTGGATCCTGTGTCGATAAGGGGTGCGATCGGCAGGCGATCAGGCAATGAGCCGTTCCAGCACGCCACGGTAGACGTTCTTGAGCGGCTCGATGAAGCGGACTTCGACGTTCTCGTCGATCTTGTGGATGGTCGCGTTGGGCGGGCCGAATTCGATCACCTGCGGGCAGATCTTGGCGATGAAGCGGCCGTCGGAGGTGCCGCCCGTGGTCGACAGTTCGGTCTTGACGCCGGTCTCGGCTTCGATCGCGGCCGACAGCGCGTCGGACAGCTCGCCGCGCGGCGTCAGGAAGGGCTCGCCGCCGAGCGTCCAGTCCAGCGAGTACTCGAGCTTGTGCTGGTCCAGGATCGCATGCACGCGCGACTTCAGGCCTTCCGGCGTGCTCGCGGTCGAGAAGCGGAAGTTGAAGTCGATCGTGACGTGGCCCGGAATCACGTTGGTCGCGCCGGTGCCGCCGTGGATATTCGACATCTGCCAGCTCGTCGGCGGGAAGTATTCATTGCCCTGGTCCCACACTTGCGCGGCCAGTTCGGCCAGCGCGGGGGCGGCTTCGTGGATCGGGTTGCGGCCCAGGTGCGGGTAGGCGATATGGCACTGCACGCCCTTGACCACCAGCTTGCCCGACAGCGAGCCGCGGCGGCCGTTCTTGACCATGTCGCCGAGCGTGTCGACCGACGTGGGTTCGCCGATCACGCAGTAGTCGAGCCGCTCGCCGCGCGCCTTCAGGGCCTCGACCACCTTGATGGTGCCGTCATGCGCCGGGCCTTCTTCGTCGCTGGTGATCAGGAAAGCGATGGTGCCGGCATGGTCCGGATGCGCCTTGACGAATTCCTCGACCGCCACGACAAAGCCGGCAATCGACGTCTTCATGTCGGCGGCGCCGCGGCCGAACAGGCGGCCGTCACGGTGCGTCGGCTCGAACGGGTCGGAGTTCCACTGCTCGAGCGGGCCGGTCGGCACCACGTCGGTATGGCCGGCGAAGGCCAGCAGCTTGCCGTCCTTCCCTTGCGTGCCGCGCTTCACGGCCCACAGGTTGGTCACGCGGAAATCGTCGGGGCCGCTGACGAGCGCTTCGCAGGCGAAGCCAAGCGCCTTCAGGCGGGTTTCCAGCACGGCCTGGCAGCCTTCGTCCGCGGGCGTGACGGAGCGGCGGCGGATCAAGTCTTCGGTGAGGGCAAGGGTGGCGGTCATGGGAGGACGGAAAAATTCAGAACTGGCTGGCGTACTGGTCGGCGGTAAAACCCACGCTGACCTTGCCGTTGTGCGCAAGCACCGGACGCTTGATCAGCGAAGGGCTTTGCTGCATCAGCGCGATGGCGCCGGCTTCTTCCTCGGCGCGGACCTTGTCGGCGTCCGACAGCGCGCGCCAGGTGGTGCCCTTGCGATTGAGCAGGGTCGACAGCGGCACGTGCTTGAGCCAGCCGCGCAGCATGGCTTCATCGACGCCTTGCTTCTTGAAATCGTGGAAGGTGTAGGCGACGCCGTTGGCATCCAGCCAGGTGCGGGCCTTTTTGACGGTGTCGCAATTCGGGATGCCGTAGAGCAGGACGGTCATGGCGGGTGAGATCTCGTGCGGATGTTCAGCGGAAAAGCAGGTTCAGGGCGATCACCAGGCCGCCAAGGCCAAGCGCCACGCCAGCCATTGCCACGGTTGTCATCAGGCGCAGTCGGCGGTCCAGCCGCGCGGCTTCCTTGCGCAGGGCGTCGATGGTGATGGCGTGCTGCTCGGCGAGCAGCTTGACTGCCTCGGCCTGCTGCACGGCGGCGGCTTCCAGTTCCGCGATGCGTGCGGCCGGGTCGCGCGTTTCCGGCGCGGCGCCATCGGAGCCGTCATCCTTGCGCCGGCCTTTCTTGATCTTGTCGATGGTCTTGTTGGCCTGTTCGAGGATCGTGGGCAGGAGGGAGAGCACGGTGCTGACGGTAGCAGGATCCAGGGCCATGAGTCGCTTGCGGAGGGAGGGCACGTCGCGGGCGGTGTGGCGGGGTGAAGCAGGGAAAGGCCCGGCCGGCGGCCCCGCGAGGCGGAGCATCGAGCCGGGCCAGCCGCGGGCGATCAGTCGCCGCGCAGCAGGTCGTTCAGGCTGGTCTTTGAGCGGGTCTGCGCGTCCACCTTCTTGACGATCACGGCGCAGTACAGACTGTACTTGCCATCCTTGGACGGCAGGTTGCCCGCTACCACGACCGAACCGGCCGGCACGCGGCCATAGGTGATTTCGCCGGTTTCGCGGTCATAGATCTTGGTCGACTGGCCCAGGTACACGCCCATCGAGATGACCGAGTTCTCTTCGACGATCACGCCTTCCACGACTTCCGAGCGGGCGCCGATAAAGCAGTTGTCTTCGATGATGACCGGGTTGGCCTGCAGCGGTTCCAGCACGCCGCCGATGCCCACGCCGCCCGACAGGTGGACGTTCTTGCCGATCTGCGCGCACGAACCGACGGTAGCCCAGGTGTCGACCATGGTGCCTTCATCGACATAGGCGCCGATGTTCACGTACGACGGCATCAGCACGGCGTTCTTGGCGATGAACGAACCGCGGCGGGCCACGGCGGGCGGCACCACGCGGAAGCCGGCCTTGGCGAAGTCGTCGCCGCTCCAGTTGGCGAACTTGGTCGGGACCTTGTCGTAGAACTGGGCAAAACCGCCGGCGCTCATCGGCGCGTTGTCTTCCAGGCGGAACGACAGCAGCACGGCCTTCTTGACCCACTGGTTGACGATCCAGTCCTTGCCTTGCTTCTCGGCCACGCGCAGGGTGCCGGCGTCGAGCTGGCCGATGACATTGGCGACGGCCTCGCGGATATCGGCGGGGGCGGACTTCGGCGACAGGCTGGTGCGGTCTTCCCAGGCCTGGTCGATCAGGGCTTGCAGAGCTTGCGTCATGTTCGTCTTCTCAGGTGTTGAATGGTTGAATGTTCGGCTGCTGGACTGTGCCAATTGTTTTCTCCCTCTCCCCTCAGCGGAGAGGGTCGGGGAGAGGGGTGGTCTAGCAAGGCATCACGCTGGTAGAACCGC
Organism: Cupriavidus sp. C2SS-8b; assembly: GCF_057073745.1. Taxonomy (NCBI): domain Bacteria; kingdom Pseudomonadati; phylum Pseudomonadota; class Betaproteobacteria; order Burkholderiales; family Burkholderiaceae; genus Cupriavidus; species Cupriavidus sp. C2SS-8b. Next base: position 1,960,640 of record NZ_CP172716.1, on the reverse strand, counting down.
TTGCCCTCTCCCCCAGCCCCTCTCCCGCAAGCGGGAGAGGGGAGCAAACCGGTGGTTGTGAGATAACGCCCCTCAGCCCAACGACTTGCAGAATTCCACGATCCGCCGCGCGCCTTCCTGGCATTCCTCGGGCGTGGCGACCAGCGCCATGCGCACGCGGTTTGCACCGGGATTGATGCCACCTGCTTCGCGTGCAAGGTAGCTGCCCGGCAGCACCGTGACGTTCTGCGCCGCCAGCAGCTGCGCGGCGAACTCGACATCGGTCAGGCCGGTACGCGAGACATCGGCCCACAGGTAGAAGCCGGCGTCGGGCAGCGCCACGTCCAGCACCTCGGCCAGCATGGGCGTGACCTCGCTGAACTTGCGCACATAGGCGGCGCGGTTCTCGCGCACGTGGGCTTCGTCGTTCCAGGCGGCAATGCTGGCGGTCTGCACGGCCGGGTTCATCGCGCCGCCGTGGTAGGTACGGTATAGCAGGAATTTCTTCAGCAGGGCGGCGTCGCCGGCGACGAAGCCGGAGCGCAGGCCCGGCACGTTCGAGCGCTTGGACAGGCTCGAGAACATCATCAGACGTTCAAAGCCGCGGCCCAGCTTGTGCGCGGCCTCCAGCGCACCCAGCGGCGCGCGGCTCTCGTCGAAATAGATCTCCGAGTAGCACTCGTCCGACGCAATCACAAAGCCGTACTTGTCCGACAGCGCGAACAGCTGCTTCCAGTCTTCGAGCGACAGCACCGCGCCGGTAGGGTTGCCGGGCGAGCAGACGAACAGCAGCTGCACCTTCTGCCAGACTTCGTCGGCAATGCGGTCGAACGCGGGCGCGAAGTTGCGCGCCGGGTCGCTGTTCGCGAACATCGGCGTGGCGCCGGCCAGCAGCGCGGCGCCTTCGTAGATCTGGTAGAACGGGTTCGGGCACAGCACCAGCGCGCCGGGACGGGTGCCATCGACCACGGTCTGCGCGAACGCGAAGAGCGCTTCGCGCGAGCCGGTCACCGGCAGCACCTCGGTTGCGGCACTGACCTTCGGCAGCCCATAGCGGCGTTCCAGCCAGCTGGCGATGCACTGTCGTAGTGCATCCGAACCAGCCGTTGTGGGATAATTCGCCAGCCCCGCCAGCGACTCGGCCAACGCCTGCTTGATGAATTCGGGGGTGGGGTGCTTGGGCTCGCCAATACCGAAGCTGATTGCCGGCTTTTCGGCCGGTTTCACTTCCGCGAAGAGCACCCGCAGTTTCTCGAAGGGGTAGGGCTGGAGCAGGTCGAGGCGCGGATTCACGTTCTGGATGGGGCCGGTTGAAACCCAGCATTATAAGGGAACGGCGCCCTTTCCCGTGCGATGGCGCGGCCCGCGCCGCGCATGCGGTGTGCGGATGCCGGGCATCACGGGCATGTGATGCCGGCGCCGGATGTGCCACGCGTTCCCCCGGCAAGCTGGTCCCTCGTAGCCATTTCCAAATGACCAACAAGAATATTGCGACGCAACATGGCGCCGCCGACCGCCATGCGGTCAAGTCCTCGCTTTCCATCCTGATCGGTGCCTCGGTCTGGGGCATTGCGTGGTTCCCGTATCGCGTGCTGGCGGGCTGGGGCCTGGGTGGCATGAGCGCCGCGGCGCTGGTGAGCTGTGCGGCCGCGATCCTGTCGCTGCTGGCCTTTCGCAGGCAGCTGCGCGGCATGCGCGCATCGTGGCTGTTTGTGGCGATTGGCCTGGCCGCGGGCGTGACCAATGCGGGCTTTGTCTGGGGCAGCGTGAACGGGCACGTCATGCGCGTGCTGCTGCTGTTCTACTTGACCCCGGTCTGGACCGCGCTGTTCGCGCGCATGTTCCTGGGTGAGCGGCTCTCGGCCGGCGGCCTGGCGCTGATCGCGCTGGCGCTGTCGGGCGCCGGCCTGATGCTGTGGACGCCCGAGGTCGGCTTGCCGCTGCCAGGCAATGCCGCGGAGTGGTCCGGGCTGGCCGGCGGCATGGGTTTCGCCGTCAACAACGTGCTGTCGCGGCGCGCCGGGCAGCGCTTTCCAGATATGGACGCGCGCCTACGCACGGTGGTCGTCTACCTGGGCTGTACCGCGGTTGGCGTGCCGTGCGCGCTGCTGGTCGATGGCCCCTCGGTGACCATCGTCCCGGGAGCAGGCGGCGCCGTGTTGGCCCTGGTGGCGGCGCTGGCCGCGGTGCTGGTGCTCAGCAATTCGGTGGTCCAGTACGGCCTGCAGCGCCTGCCGGCCAACCGCGTCTCGCTGTTGATGCTGTTCGAGATCGTGGTGGCGGCCGTGTCGTCGTGGTGGCTGGCGACCGAGACGCTGAGCTGGAAGGAGGCCGCGGGTGGCCTTTGCATCGTGGCCGCTGGGGCGCTGTCGGGGCTGGTGCATCGCAGCCGGCGCGCGCCGGAAGCCGTACCGGGCGGGGCCGAAGCCGCCGCCTGAGCTGCTTGGGCGTGGCGTCGCGTCAGTGCAGCATGACCCGGCTCACGACGGCCACCAGCGGCTTGCGTACCGCGCGTTCCAGCGTGCTGTGCAGATGCAGCGGCCGCAGCAGCATCTTCACGGTCATGTCCACTGGCAGATGGTGCCGGACCACAGCGCTGACGCGCGAGTTGAGCGCCTTCACTTCTTGTTCCGGGATGTCTTCCTGCCCGCGTTCCATGCGCAGCACGTTGCGCAGCGCAATGGCCGCGTCCTCGTTCTTGATTTCGAGCAGCCGGCGCGCCAGGGCGCCCAGCACCCTGGCGCGCCCGATCCCTTCGGACTCGGCAAAGCGGTTGAAGAAGCGGTAAAAGTGCTTGTAGTGCCGCACTTCGTCGTCGGCGATGCGGCGTGTCAGGTTACGCAGCACGGGTTCATCGCTGACCTGTTCCAACGCGCGGTAGTACGCCGCCGTACCAGTTTCCACGACACAGCGCGCCGCCATTTCCAGCGCTTCGGTCGGCTCGAACTGATCGATCGAGCAAGTCTCGCGGTACTCGGCGAAGAAGCGCTCGTATCCGCGTTCCCAGTCGAAATCGGGCCAGACATGCTCGACATAGCGGCGCAGCGCCAGGCCGTGCTGCAATTCCTCGGCTTCCCAATGGTCGGACAGCCAATCGGCCGCTTCCGGCACGCCGGCGTAGTAGGTGGCGAGATTGCCGGCGTAGGTGTCGGATCCGCTTTCGATAAACGACGCCGATACCAGCAGGTAGAACAGGTCGCGGTTGTTGCGCACGCGTTCGGACTGGATGGCCCGGTAATCAATCTCGCTGACAGACCACGGCAGGGTTGCCGCTGACGGCTGGGTCATGGGGATCCTCCGCAAAAAGGCCGATGCCGCGCGGGACCGGTGGTCCCGAGAGCATCCGGCATCACGCTGGCATGTCAGAGAGACTAGCATTTACCCTAGTTAGTTTCCCGGTTGTTACATAACTATTGCAGCGGAACCGGCGGCGCGGCCCTCGAAAAGTGCTTGCAGAGACGCTCGTAACTCGCTGCCTGCAAAGGGAAACCGGCCCCGAAAAATGCCGTGGAACCCACTGCCGGAGCGGCCGGAACGCCGGGTTGCGATGGTATGATTACCGCCAATTCTCGGGCACGGGGGGCGAGAAGGGACGCTGGCGGCACGCCGCGCGTCCGCCCGTCCGCGTGCGCCGCTCATTCCTGAACGCTCTAATGCTGCGCGCGCTGCCATCAGCGCCGATACCACACGACAACCGTGCGACTATCTTCGATCAAGCTGGCGGGCTTCAAATCATTCGTCGATCCGACCAATTTCCAAGTGCCCGGCCAGCTGGTCGGGATCGTAGGTCCCAACGGCTGCGGCAAATCCAACATCATCGATGCAGTCCGTTGGGTGCTGGGTGAGTCACGTGCGTCCGAGCTGCGTGGCGAATCCATGCAGGACGTCATCTTCAACGGTTCCACGGCGCGCAAGCAGGCGGGCCGGGCCAGCGTCGAACTGGTGTTCGACAATGCCGAGGGCCGCGCCGCCGGCCAGTGGAGCCAATACGCCGAAGTGGCCGTCAAGCGCGTGCTGACGCGCGATGGCACCTCGTCCTATTACATCAACAACCAGCCGGTACGCCGCCGCGATATCCAGGACATCTTCCTCGGCACGGGCCTGGGGCCGCGCGCCTACGCCATCATCGGCCAGGGCATGATCTCGCGCATCATCGAGGCCAAGCCCGATGACATGCGGATCTTCCTGGAAGAGGCCGCGGGCGTATCCAAGTACAAGGAACGCCGCCGCGAAACCGAGAACCGGCTCTCAGACACGCGCGAGAACCTGACCCGCGTGGAAGACATCCTGCGCGAACTCGGGACCAATCTCGAGAAGCTTGAGGGGCAGGCCGAAGTCGCGCAGCGTTTCAAGACGCTGCAGGCCGACGGCGAAGAAAAGCAGCAATTGCTGTGGCTGCTGCGCAAGCGCGAGGCGCAGGTCGAGCAGGAACGCCACCAGCGCGCCATCGAGCAGGCCCAGATCGACCTCGAAGCCCAGACGGCGCAGCTGCGCCATGTCGAGGCCGAACTCGAAACCATGCGGGTTGCGCACTATGCGGCGTCCGATGGCATGCACGCGGCGCAGGGCGCGCTGTACGAGGCCAACGCCGAAGTCAGCAAGCTGGAAGCAGAGATCCGCTACGTGGTGGAATCGCGCAACCGCGTGCAGGCCCAGATCGCGGCGCTGACCACCCAGCGCGAGCAATGGCAGGCCAAGTCGGAGCAGGCCAGCGACGAACTCGCGCAGGCCGAGGAAAACCTGGCCGTGTCCGAAGGGCGCACGGTGCAAGCGCAGGAAGCGGTAGCTCAGAAGAATGACGAGCTGCCCACGCTGGAAGCGCAGTGGCGCGAGGCGCAGCAACTGCTCAACGAGCAGCGCTCCGGCATCATGCAGGCCGAACAGGCGCTCAAGCTCGAAGCCGCGCAGCAGCGCAGCGCCGACCAGATGCTGCAGCAGCTCGAACAACGCCGCGAACGCCTGTCGGGCGAGGAAAAGGGACTCGATCGTCCGGACGAGACGCGGCTGGAAGAAGCGCGTGCCGAACTGGCCGAGCAGGAAGCGGTGCTGGAGGAAGCGCAGGCGATCCTGGCCGATGCCGAGGACAGCGTGCCGCGCCTCGATGGCGAGCGCCGTGCCGCGCAGGAGCGCGTGCAGAGCGAAGCCGCCGCGATCGCCGCGCTCGAGGCGCGCCTGTCCGCGCTGAAGCAGCTGCAGGAAAACGTGCAGACCGACGGCAAGGTCCAGCCCTGGCTAGCCAGGCACGGCCTGGCGGAACTGCCGCGCCTGTGGAAGAAAGTCCATATTGAGCCGGGCTGGGAAAACGCGCTGGAATCGGTGCTGCGCGAAAAGCTCGCCGCGCTCGAAGTGTCGAACCTGGACTGGGTCAAGGCCTTCCTGTCGGACGCGCCGCCCGCCAAGCTGGCGTTCTATTCGCCGCCCCCCGCCGCGCGGCCGATGGAAGCGCCTGCAGGGCTGCGTCCGCTGATGTCGCTGGTGCAGATCACGGAACCCGGTATCCGCGCGGTGATGCAGGACTGGCTGGCCGATATCTACACGGCCACGGACATGGCGCAGGCGCTGGCAGCGCGCAACACGCTGCCCGACGGCGCGTCGTTCGTGGTGGCCGAAGGTCACCTGATCGGCCGCAATGCCATCCAGATTTATGCCGCCGATTCCGAGCAGGCCGGCATGCTGGCGCGCGAGCAGGAAATCGAGAACTTGCAGAAGCAGGCCCGCGCGCAGGTGCTGCTCTCGGACGAGGCCAGGAGCCAGGCCGTGCGTGCCGAAGCGGCCTATACGCAGGCGAGCCAGGCACTGGCCGAGGCGCGCTCGCGCGGCGAGCAGGCCACGCGTCGCGCGCACGCGCTCCAGATGGACGTGCTCAAGCTGTCGCAGGCGATGGAGCGCTACGCCGCGCGCAGTGGCCAGATCCGCGAGGAACTGGCCGAGATCGGCGCGCAGATCGACGAGCAGCGCGCCATCCGCGCCGAATCCGAAGCGAGCTTCGAGCAGCACGATGCCGCGCTGGCCGAGATGCAGGCCACACATGAAGACCAGCAGATGGCGTTTGAAGCGCTGGACAGCAAGCTGTCGTCCGCGCGCCACCAGCTGCGCGACCTCGAGCGCGCGGCGCAGGAGGCGGTCTTTGGCGAGCGCAACCTGGCCAGCCGCATCGACGAGCTGCACCGCAATATCCAGGTGGCCAGCGACCAGGTCGAGCGCATCGCCGAATCGCTCGAGAACGCACGCGCGGAACTCGAAACGATCAACGAGCAGACCGCGCATACCGGCCTGCAGGATGCGCTGGAACGCCGCGCAGAGAAAGAAGAGAAGCTTGGCGCTGCCCGCATCGAGCTCGATGCGCTGACGGCGCAGCTGCGCCAGCACGATGAGCAGCGCCTGGCCGCCGAGCGCAGCCTGCAACCGCTGCGCGACCGCATCACCGAATCGCAGCTCAAGGAGCAGGCCGCGCGCCTGAACCAGGAGCAGTTCAGCGAGCAGCTGGCCGAGGCCCAGGTCGATGAAGCGGCGCTGGCCGACAAGCTGACGACGGACCTGAAGCCGTCTTACCTGCAGGGCGAAGTCACGCGGATCAACAACGCGATCAATGCGCTGGGGCCGGTCAACATGGCCGCGCTCGACGAGCTGTCCGCGGCGCGCGAACGCAAGACCTTCCTCGACGCGCAGTCGGCCGACCTGAACGATGCGATCACCACGCTGGAAGACGCCATCGCCAAGATCGACCAGGAAACCCGCGCGCTGCTGCAAGGCACCTTCGACCAGGTCAACCACCATTTCGGCGAACTGTTCCCGTCGCTGTTCGGTGGCGGCCAGGCGCGCCTGATCATGACCGGCGAGGAAATCCTCGATGCCGGCGTGCAGGTGATGGCGCAGCCGCCGGGCAAGAAGAACTCGACCATTCATTTGTTGTCGGGCGGCGAAAAAGCGCTGACCGCGATTGCGCTGGTGTTTGCCATGTTCCAGCTCAATCCCGCCCCGTTCTGCCTGCTGGACGAGGTGGATGCCCCGCTCGATGACGCCAATACGGAGCGCTACGCCAATATGGTGGCCCGCATGTCCGACAAGACGCAGTTCGTCTTTATTTCGCACAACAAGATCGCCATGGAAATGGCGCACCAGCTGATCGGCGTGACCATGCAGGAGCAGGGCGTGTCGCGCATCGTCGCGGTGGATATGGACGCGGCTGTTTCGATGGCGGAGGCAGCATGAACATCAATATGGACTTGCAGACCTCGCTGATCGTTGCCGGGCTCGTTTTCCTGGCGCTGCTGTTCGGCTACAACCAATGGCAGATCCGCAAGGCGCGCCGCCCGCGCGAACTGCGCCCCGAGGATGACCTGCCGCCGATGCGCGAGCCGGTGGTGGGCGAGTCCACCACGCCGGAGGTGGCTGCCAAGCTGCAAGAGGCGCCCGCGCCGGAGCATGTCGAGCGGCGCGAGCCGACGCTGACGCCGGCCGCGCGCCCGGCGCCGCATGAGGTGGCGGCGGTGGCCGCTGCCGCGGCGGCAGGTTCGGCGGACGCCGATGAAGCCGTAGCCGACGAGGTGGCACTGGCAGCCGCGCCGGCCGCCTCTGTCGCGAACGAAGGCGAAGTGGAAGCAGAAGACGAGAGCGAGGCGCAGAGCAAGGCCGAAGAGAATGCGGTGCCGTCGGCCAAGGTGGCTGAACCTGTAGTGCCCGACGGTCAGCCGCAGCCGGCCACGATCGACCCGCTGATCGACTGCATCGTGCCGCTGCACCTCGAGCGCAAGGCATCGGGCGACCGAATTCTGCCGCTGACTGGCCGGCTGCGCCGCGCCGGCACCAAGCAGATCCATATCGAGGGCCTGCGCGAGGAAGCCAATGCCTGGGAGCCGGTGACCGCCGGCCACCAGTACGAGGACCTGCAGGTGGCCGTGCAGCTGGCCAGCCGTAGCGGCCCCCTCAATGCGCTGGAGTTCTCCGAATTCGTGAACGCGGTCGAAGCGCTGGCCGAGTCGCTGGATGCCTCGGCCGACCTCCCCGACATGGGCGAGACCGTCGCCAACGCGCGCGAACTCGACGGGTTCGCCGCAAGCTGCGACGTCCAGCTTGGCGTCAACGTGATCTCGGACGGCGCGCCGTGGTCGGCCGCCTACGTGCAGAGCGTGGCGACACAGGACGGCCTGGTGCTGTCGCGCGACGGTACGCGCTTCATCCGCTACCTGGCTAATGCCGAAGGCGTGCAGCGCACGCTGTTCGCGCTGCAGTTCGGCGACACGAACTTCCTGCGCGATGACCTGACCGTCAAGGGCGGTGGCCAGATCACGCTGCTGCTCGACGTACCGCAAGCGGACCAGGGCGGCAAGCCGTTCAAGACGGTTTGTGAATACGGCTACTCGCTGGCCCAGCGCATGGGCGCGCAACTGGTCGACGACAATATGCGGCCGCTGACCGAAGCCTCGTTCGTCGCGATCTTCAACCAGCTCGAGACCCTCTACCAGAAGCTGGAGGCACGCGGCATGCCAGCCGGTTCGCCGGTCGCGGTACGGTTGTTCAGCGTCTAGCCGGAGCCTGTCATGAACGCAACCCATCGCGGCGCGCGGGCAGATGCCTCCGCGCCGGTTGGCGGCATGTCGCCCGCAGCCGCTGCTGAACGCGTGCAATGGCTGCGCGAGGAACTGGATCGCCACAACTACCAGTATTACGTACTGGATGCCCCGACCATCCCGGATGCCGAGTACGACGCGCTGTTTTCCGAGCTGCAGGCGCTTGAAGCCGAGCACCCTGAACTGCTGACGCCGGACTCGCCGACACAGCGCGTGGGCGGCGCACCACTATCGGCCTTCGATACGGTCCGCCACCGCGTGCCGATGCTGTCGCTCAACAACGGTTTTTCCGACGAAGACGTGACCGGCTTTGACCGTCGCTGCGCACAGGGTCTCGGACGCAGCGCGGCGGCCGGCGAGCAGGATCTGTTCAGCGCCGCGGAAGCCGTCGAGTACGCGACCGAGCTGAAGTTCGACGGCCTGGCGATGTCGCTGCGCTACGAGGACGGCCGGCTGGTGCAGGCGGCAACGCGCGGCGACGGCGAGACTGGCGAAGACGTGACGGTGAACGTGCGCACCATCAAGGCGATTCCGCTGAAGCTGCGTGGCGCGGCGCCGCCAGTGCTCGAAGTGCGCGGCGAAGTCTTCATGTACCGGCGCGATTTCGACAAGCTCAATGCGCGCCAGGCCGAGGCCGGCGAGAAGACGTTCGTCAATCCCCGCAATGCCGCCGCGGGCAGCCTCCGGCAGCTGGATCCACGCATTACCGCCAGGCGTCCCCTGTCGTTCTTCGCCTATGGGCTTGGAGAATTGCAGGGCATGGAGCGTCCTGCCACCCACAGTGCCATGCTCGATGGCTTTGCCACCATGGGGTTGCCGGTCTGCAAGGAGCGCGCGGTGGTGAAGGGCGCGCAGGGCCTGCTGGATTTTTACCGCAAGGTGGGCGAGAAGCGCGACCAGCTTCCGTACGACATCGATGGCGTGGTCTACAAGGTCAACGCGCTGGCCGAGCAGGAGCAGCTCGGCTTCGTGTCGCGCGCGCCGCGCTTCGCGCTGGCGCACAAGTTCCCGGCGCAGGAGATGACTACGGTTGTTGAAGATATTGAAGTGCAGGTCGGCCGCACCGGCGCCATTACGCCGGTAGCACGCCTGCAACCGGTGTTCGTCGGCGGCGTGACGGTGACCAACGCCACGCTGCACAACGAGGACGAGGTGCGCCGCAAGGACGTGCATATCGGCGATACCGTGATCGTGCGCCGTGCCGGGGACGTGATTCCCGAGGTCGTCGCCGTAGTGCGGGAACGGCGCCCCGACGACGCACGCGCTTTCGTCATGCCGACCACATGCCCGGTATGCGGATCGCATATCGAGCGCCTGGAGGACGAGGCCATCGCACGCTGCACGGGCGGCCTGATCTGCGCCGCGCAGCGCAAGCAGGCGCTGCTGCATTTCGCGCAACGCCGCGCCATGGATATCGAAGGGCTGGGCGACAAGGTGGTGGAGCAGGTGGTGGACCAGGGCATCGTCCACACGCCGGCGGATCTCTACAAGCTGGGCGTGGCCAAGCTGGCCGCGCTGGACCGCATGGCCGACAAGTCGGCCGGCAACCTGGTGGCGGCCATTGAAGCCTCGCGCAGCACCACGTTCAACCGGTTTATCTTTGCGCTGGGCATCCGCCATGTTGGCGAGGCCACGGCCAAGGACCTGGCGCGCCATTTCGGCAAGCTGGACGCGCTCATGGTGGCTGACGAAGCCGCGCTGCTCGAGGTCAACGATGTGGGCCCGGTGGTGGCTCAGTCGATCGTCAACTTCTTCGGCGAGCCGCACAACGTGGAGGTCATCGAGCAGTTGCGCGCGGCGGGCGTACACTGGGCCGAAAGCGAGCCTGCCGCCAGGGTGCCGGCGCCGCTGGCCGGCAAGACTTTCGTGCTGACCGGCACCTTGCCGACGCTTTCGCGCGAGGCCGCAAAGGAGATGCTGGAAGCCGCCGGCGCCAAGGTGGCCGGGTCGGTATCGAAGAAGACTGACTACGTGGTAGCTGGTGCCGAAGCTGGCAGCAAGCTCGACAAAGCCGAAGCCCTCGGCGTGCCGGTGCTCGATGAGGCCGGCATGCTGGCGTTACTGGAGTCGGTCGGGGCAGGGCAACCGGGGAAACAGGCATGATCCGAGAGATTCTCAAGATGGGCGACGCGCGCCTGCTGCAGGTGGCGCGGCCGGTGGAGCGCTTCAATACGCCCGAACTGCGCGCGCTGATCGAAGACATGTTCGACACCATGGACCATGCCAATGGCGCGGGTCTTGCGGCGCCGCAGATCGGCGTGGACCTGCAGGTGGTGATCTTCGGCTTCGACCGCAATCCGCGCTATCCCGACGCGCCGCAGGTGCCCAAGACCGTGCTGATCAACCCGGTGCTCGAGATGCTGTCCGACGAAATGGAAGACGGCTGGGAAGGGTGCCTGTCGGTGCCGGGGCTGCGCGGCGTGGTGCCGCGCCACACGCGGCTGAAGTACAGCGGCTATGACCTGCGCGGTGAGCGCATCGAACGCGTCGCCGAGGACTTTCACGCACGCGTGGTGCAGCATGAATGCGACCACCTGCAAGGCATCCTGTACCCGATGCGCGTGCGCGACTTCACGCGTTTTGGCTTTACCGAGGTGCTGTTTCCCGACTTGCCGCCGAACAGCGACGATTGACGTGTCGTGAGACCAATGCAAATGGGGCGCCATCTGGCGCCCCATTTGCATTGGTGCCTGCCGGCGACGCGAGCGCGCCGGCAGTGATGCGATATCTTAGAACTTCTCGAACGGCCCGAGGAAGCGCCATTGCCCCGGCGGCAGGTCGCCCAGCACGATGCGGCCCATGCGCACGCGCTTGAGGCCCACCACCTCCAGTCCCACCTGTTCGCACATGCGGCGAATCTGGCGCTTGCGGCCTTCACGCAGCACGAAGCGCAATTGCTCCTCGTTCTGCCAGCTCACCTTGGCCGGCTTGAGGATCACGCCGTCGAGCGACAGGCCGTGGCGCAGCAGTTCGAGCTGGTCTTCCGGGAAGACTTCGCTGACCTTGCGGTCGACCACGCCTTCGGGCGAGTGCCATTGCACGCGCACCAGGTATTCCTTCTCGACGTTGGAGTCCTCCCCGATCAGGGCGCGGGCCACGCGGCCATCCTGGGTCAGGACCAGCAGGCCGGTCGAGTCGATATCGAGGCGGCCGGCCGGCGCCAGGCCCTTGCGTTGCCACGGCGCAAAGCGCTTGCGCGTCGGGTCTTCCGACCACTGGTTCTCTTCCGTGAAGAGCACGGCGGCGGGCTCGTAGCCGTCTTCGGCCTGGCCGGAGACAAAACCCATCGGCTTGTGCAGGAGGACCGTGACACGCTCGCCTTGCTCGGAGCGTGCAGCCTGGTGGATCTCGATGCTGGCATCAGGCCGCACGCGCGAGCCGAGTTCGGTCACGGGCTTGCCGTCGACCAGCACCCAGCCGCGCGGAATCCATTCGTCGGCTTCGCGGCGCGAGCACAGGCCCAGCTCGGACATGCGCTTGGACAGGCGCACCAGGCCGTCATCGTGGCTGGACTCATGTACGTCGGCGTCGGCGTGGGACGGCTTGTCGGCGCGAGGCGGCCGCGCGCGGTCAGCGGTGTCGCTGAAGCGGCGCGCCGGTGCATCGCCCTCGGTGCGGCGCGGGCGTGGCGGGCGGTTGTCATCGCTGAAACGGCGCGGGCGTGTGTCGTCGTTGCCGAAGCGGCGCGGGGCTTCACCGCCTTCGCGACGCGGCGGCCGGCTGTCATCGCTGAAGCGGCGCGGCCGTGCATCGTCGTTGCCAAAGCGGCGCAGCGCTTCGCCACCCTCGCGGCGCGGCGGGCGGTTGTCGTCGCCAAAGCGGCGCGGGCGCGCGTCGTCATTGCCAAAGCGGCGGGGCGCTTCACCACCCTCGCGGCGCGGCGGGCGGTTGTCATCGCTGAACCGGCGCGGTCGCGAATCGTCATTGCCAAAGCGGCGGGGCGCTTCACCACCCTCGCGGCGCGGCGGGCGATTGTCGTCGCTGAACCGGCGCGGGCGTGCGTCGTCATTGCCGAAGCGGCGGGGTGCATCACCACCCTCTCGGCGCGGCGGGCGGTTGTCATCGCTGAACCGGCGCGGGCGTGCGTCGTCATTGCCGAAGCGGCGGGGCGCATCACCACCCTCGCGACGCGGCGGGCGATTGTCGTCGCTGAACCGGCGCGGGCGAGCGTCGTCATTGCCAAAGCGACGCGGGGCTTCACTGCCTTCGCGGCGCGGCGGCCGGTTGTCGTCGCCGAACCGGCGCGGGCGTACGTCGTCATTGCCGAAGCGACGCGGTGCGTCACCGCCTTCGCGGCGCGGTGGGCGGTTGTCGTCACTGAAGCGGCGCGGGCGCGCGTCGTCGTTGCCGAAGCGACGCGGTGCGTCACCGCCTTCGCGGCGCGGCGGCCGGTTGTCGTCGCTGAACCGGCGCGGGCGTGCATCGTCATCACCAAACCGACGCGGGCGCGACTGTTCATCGTCGAACCGGCGCGGGCGCGCCTGCCGCTCGCCATCGGCCGGACGGCCCTGGCGCGGGGCGCGGCCAGTGGCAGGATCGCCCGGTGATTTTGTCCCCTTGGCGGACTTCGCGCCGCCTTGCGCGCGCCGGATGCCATCCGCCACGGCCTGCACGCGCTTGCGGTTCAGGTCCGAGACGCGCACGGGCCGGTTGCCGGCCGGCTTGCGGGCGGCGTTGTCTTCGGGCGGCTTGATGCCGAGCGTCTTGCGCTTCGGCGAATTGCTGTCGGTCATATCTTCAATGCTGCGCGGCCGGGTCAGATTTCCAGCGCGGCGAGCAGGTCCTGTTCAAGCTGAATCTGCAATCGGTTGTCGGCGGCAAGACGGCTGCCGTCGACAAGGAACACGTCTTCGACGCGTTCGCCAAGGGTATTGATGCGTGCCGTATGCACGGACACGCGATGCTTCGCCAGTACGCGCGCGATCGCGTAGAGCAGGCCGGTGCGGTCGTTGGCCGACAGCGACAGCAGGTAGTACTGGCCGCGCTCGTCGGGCCGCAGGTCCACGCGCGGCTTGATCGGGAAGCTGCGCGACTGGCGCGACAGCCGGCCCTGGCTGGGTTCCGGCAGCGCGGCCTGCTGCTGCAGGCGGTCGCACAGCTCGTGCTCCACCAGCGCGAGGATGTCGCGGTAGTTGCCGCCTTCGCCAACCATGCCAGGATCGGTCACCTGGAACGTGTCGAGCGCGTAGCCGTGGCGGGTGGTGTGGATCTTGGCGTCCTGGATCGAGAACGCCTTGCGTTCGAAGTAGCCGCAGATGCGCGCGAAGAGGTCGGGCTGGTCCTTGACATAGACCGCTACCTGCAGGCCTTCGCCTGCCGGCGAGATGCGGGCCTTCACCACCGGCACCGGACTGTCCACCTTGTTGAACAGGTGGCGCGTCAGCCAGGCGATATCGCGGGAATCGTGCCGCAGGAAGAAGGCCACGTCGAGCTGGGCCCACAACGGCTTGCCCAGTTCGGGATCGAATGCGTTCAGGCGCAGTTGCGAGACGGTTTCTTCCTTGCGCTGCGCCCAGATGGAATGCCGGTCGACCTTCGCGCCGCCCAGCACGCGCAGCGTGATGCGGTACAGGTCTTCGATCAGCTTGCCCTTCCAGGCATTCCACACCTTGGGGCTGGTGCCGCGGATATCGGCGACGGTCAGCAGGTACAGCGCCGTCAGGTGGCGTTCGTCGCCCACCACGCGCGCGAACGCGTGGACGACTTCGGGGTCGGTCAAGTCCTGCTTCTGGGCCACCTGGCTCATCGTCAGGTGGTGCTCCACGAGCCAGCAGATCAGGTCCGCATCGTCACGCGCAATACCGTGCTGCTTGCAGAACCGCCGCGCATCGACGGTGCCGAGCCTGGAGTGATCGCCGCCGCGTCCCTTGGCGATATCGTGGAACAGTGCCGCCACGGAGAGCACCCACGGCTTGTCGAAGCTCGCCATGAGCTGGCTGCAGAACGGGAATTCGTGCGTGTGCTCGACAATGGCGAAGCGGCGCATATTGCGCACCACCATCAGGATGTGCTGATCCACGGTGTAGACGTGGAACAGGTCATGCTGCATCTGTCCGACGATGCGCCGGAAATTGATCAGGTAGCGGCCCAGCACGCTGGTCTGGTTCATCAGGCGCAGCGCGTGGGTGATGCCTTGCGGCTCCTGCAGGATGGCGAGGAACAGGCGGCGGTTTTCCGGGTCGCTGCGCCAGCGCGCATCCATCACGGTGCGCGCGTTGTACAGGCCGCGCAGCGTGCGCGGCGACAATCCCTTGATCCCCGGCGTGCGTTCGTACAGCAGGAAGGTTTCCAGGATCGCGTGCGGATCGTCTTCGTAGAGGCTGTCGCTGGTGATTTCCAGCATGCCCTGGCGCTCGACGAAGCGCTCGTTGATGACGCGCGTGACCTGCGATTCGCTGGGAAACAGCAAGGCCTCGATATTGAGCAGCAGCACGCTGTTGAGTTGGGTCACCGCCTTCGCCGCCCAGTAATAGCGGCGCATGAGCTGCTCGCTGGCGCGCTTGTTGACGTTCTGGCGGTAGCCGAACGATTCGGCCAGGGCGGTCTGCAGGTCGAAGACCAGGACGTCCTGGCGGCGTCCCGCAATCAGGTGCAACCGGGCGCGGATGGTCTTCAGCAGGCGTTCGTTGCGGGCCAGCTCCTGCGCTTCGCGCTGCGTCAGCAGGCCCTTTTCGAACAGTTCCTTCCAGCTGTCGCCCAGGCCGGCGGCCTTGGTCATCCACAGGATCACCTGCAGGTCGCGCAGGCCGCCCGGGCTTTCCTTGCAGTTCGGCTCGAGCGAGTAGGGCGTGTCCTGGTACTTGGCGTGGCGCTGGCGCATTTCCAGCAGCTTGGCCTGGAAGAAGTCTGCCGGATCGAGGTCGGCCTTGTGCTGCGCGCGCATCGCGTTGAACAGCTTGCGCTCGCCCGTCAGCAGGCGCGCCTCCAGCAGCGAAGTCTGGATGGTGATGTCCGCGCGCGCTTCACGGATGCAGTCTTCCACGGTGCGGACCGAGGAGCCGATTTCCAGCCCCAGGTCCCAGCAGATGCCGATAAAGCGCTCCAGCCGGCTCGCAGTGGTGGCGTCGGGTTCCGACGATAGCAACAGCAGCACATCCACATCGGAGTACGGGGACAGTTCCCCGCGGCCGTAGCCGCCGACGGCCACCAGCGCCGCGTCCGCGGGCATGTCGAGTCCGCGCCAGGCTTCGACCAGCGCGGTGTCCACGGCACGGCGCAGGCGCGTGATCAGCGTGCCGACGTGCGCCGTCAGCGCGAAGTCAGCAAACAGGGCCTGCTTGTCGGCTTTCAGCTGATCGCGAACGCGTGCGGCGAGCAGGAGTTCCGGCGTGGTGTCCATGGGCTGTGCGGGAAGATTCGTGGGCATGGCTGGAAAAAGAAAGGCGCCCGTCAGGCGCCCCCAACCATGTTGCGGCTCACGCCGCGACCGACTCCGTAATAAAGGCCGGCGGTGCCGGCGTTGCGGCGGACACGGTCAGCACCTCATAGCCGGTTTCCGTCACCAGCACGGTATGTTCCCATTGCGCGGACAGGCTGCGGTCGCGCGTCTTGACCGTCCACTGGTCGGGCATGGTGCGGATATCGCGCTTGCCGGCATTGATCATCGGCTCGACGGTGAAGATCATGCCTGCCTTGATCTCGGCGCCGGTGCCGGCACGGCCGTAGTGCAGGATCTGCGGATCTTCATGGAAGTTCTTGCCGATGCCGTGGCCGCAGTATTCGCGCACCACGCTGTAGCCGGCCGCTTCCGCGTGGACCTGGATGGCATGGCCAATATCGCCCAGGCGCGCGCCGCCGCGTACCTGCGCGATGCCTTTCCACATGCATTCGTAAGTCACCTGCGCGAGCCGCTTGGCCAGGATCGAGGCCTCGCCGACCAGGAACATGCGGCTGGTATCGCCGTAGTAGCCTTCCTTGGTGATGACGGTGATATCGAGGTTGACCGCGTCGCCGCTCTTGAGCACGCGGTCCCCAGGGATGCCGTGGCAGATCACGTCATTGACCGAGGTGCAGATCGCGCCGGGGAAGGGCGGGTAGCCCGGGGGCGCATAATTCAGCGGCGCAGGCACGGTGCCTTGCACGTCACGCATATAGGCATGGCACAGGCGATCGAGTTCGCCCGTCGTCACACCGGGCTTGACGAACGGCGTGATGTAATCGAGGACTTCCGAGGCAAGGCGGCAAGCCACGCGCATTTGGGCGATGTCTTCGGCGGTATTCAGGTGGATGCTCATGCTGCTTCGCCAGAAAAAGTGAAGGCGAGGCCACGGGCCGCGCCAGAATCGAATAGGGAATGTGGGATTATCGCACCATCGGGGCTCCATCGCAGCGGTTCGCCCGGCAATCGGGGTCAGATGAGAGGGGCAGGCCGTTCTTCAGCGTCCCCATCGGCAGCGTTCGGCTCCGCTTGAGTGGTGCGGGCATTTATTGCTAGAATAGCGGGCTGGCCTGATTGCGGTGCAACCTTTGCCGCTGCCGGTCGTTTTGAAATCGTGAAATCGCTGGTCCGCCCATCCGGGGTGTTCCTTTTCAGGAATGTCGGGGCGGACTTCAGACCTAACCCTATTGGAGTATCACATGTCCGTTACCATGCGCGAAATGCTGGAAGCCGGTTGCCACTTCGGCCACCAGACCCGCTTCTGGAACCCGAAGATGGCCCCCTTCATCTTCGGTCACCGCAACAAGATCCACATCATCAACCTCGAAAAGACGTTGCCGATGTTCCAGGACGCAATGAAGTATGTGCGTCAACTGGCTGCCAATCGCGGCACCGTCATGTTCGTGGGTACCAAGCGCCAGTCGCGTGAAATCCTGGCTGAAGAAGCTGGCCGCGCCGGCATGCCGTACGTCGACGCGCGCTGGCTCGGCGGCATGCTGACCAACTTCAAGACGGTCAAGACCTCGATCAAGCGCCTGAAGGACATGGAAGCCGCCAAGGAAGCCGGCGCGCTGGAAACCATGAGCAAGAAGGAAGCGCTGATGTTCGAGCGCGAAATGATCAAGCTGGAAAAGTCGATCGGCGGCATCAAGGACATGGGCGGCGTGCCTGACGCCATCTTCGTGGTGGACGTCGGCTACCACAAGATTGCCGTGACCGAAGCCAAGAAGCTGGGCATCCCCGTGATCGGCGTGGTCGATACCAACCACTCGCCGGAAGGCATCGACTACGTGATCCCGGGCAACGACGACTCGTCCAAGGCTGTGGCCCTGTACGTGCGCGGCGTGGCTGACGCGATCCTGGAAGGCCGTGCCAACGCCGTTCAGGAAGTTGTCGAAGCCGCTCGCGGCGGTGACGACTTCGTCGACGTGCAGGAAGGCTGATAGCCGGCTGCCGAGAGGACCCCGATCACGCGCATCGCCACGGAACGATCTCAATGCATCGGCCACCGGACCTGGCAAAAGGTACGGGGCGTTGCGCGGAGCCGGTGAATACCGGCCTCGGCACGGCGACAAGAAGAAAAGGGGGCACATCCGGCGCCCCCTTTTTTTGAATTTGCAGTATGTGGATTGTTGTCATCCGCCGCAGGCAAGCTCTGCCGCGGGTGAAGCTGTACACCCCCCGGCCGGTTGCCAGACAGGAAACTGGGGCACCCGGCGCGAACCATTCAAGGAGTGACAAATGGCGGCAATTACCGCAAGCATGGTGGCTGAACTGCGCGCGAAGACCGACGCGCCGATGATGGAATGCAAGAAGGCCCTGACCGAGGCCGACGGCGACCTGAACAAGGCTGAAGAACTGCTGCGCGTCAAGCTGGGCAACAAGGCCAGCAAGGCCGCATCGCGCGTGACCGCAGAAGGCGTGGTCGCCTCGTTCATCGACGGCACCACCGGCGTGCTGGTCGAATTGAACTGCGAGACCGATTTCGTCTCCAAGAACGACGACTTCCTGGCTTTCTCGGCCAAGGTTGCCGAACTGATCGCCAAGCAGAACCCGGCCGACGTGGCTGCGCTGTCGGCGCTGGAAATCGACGGCGTGAGCGTTGAAGCCACCCGTACCGCCCTGATCGGCAAGATCGGCGAGAACCTGACGATCCGCCGCTTCGTGCGCTACGCCAACGGCGGCAAGCTGGTTTCGTACCTGCACGGCACCCGTATCGGCGTGATGGTCGAGTTCGATGGCGACGAAGCTGCCGCCAAGGACGTCGCCATGCACGTGGCCGCCATGAAGCCGGTGTCGCTGTCGGCCGAGCAGGTTCCTGCCGAGCTGATCGCCAAGGAACGCAGCATTGCCGAGCAGAAGGCTGCCGAATCGGGCAAGCCGGCTGAAATCGCCGCCAAGATGGTGGAGGGTTCGGTCCAGAAGTACCTGAAGGAAGTGTCGCTGTTCAACCAGCCGTTCGTGAAGAACGACAAGCAGACCGTCGAGCAGATGCTCAAGGCTGCCAACACCACCGTGAAGGGCTTCACCCTGTACGTCGTGGGCGAAGGCATCGAGAAGAAGCAGGACGACTTCGCTGCCGAAGTGGCCGCCCAGGTGGCCGCTGCACAGAAGGGCTGATGTCCGGGGCGGGGTGCCACCCTTGCGGGTTGGCACGCCGCCTATAATGCCGAAGGGGCGCCGCGAGGTGCCCCTCTGTGTAAGTAGGATCGAAGCAGCAGCACGCGGTCTGTGCACTGCAACAGCCAGTTTCCGGCGTCATCCGCCCGTCGCGGGTGACCCCGAAAACCGGTTCAATCCGGCATTCGCGCGGCCTGCCGCACGGGTGTATCAAAACTATACGTCTCAAATCGAGCGACTTGCTCCTGTCCGAGGGTGAACATGCCAGCCTACAAGCGCGTCCTACTGAAACTCTCCGGTGAAGCCCTCATGGGCGACGATGCCTTCGGCATCAACCGCGCCACCATCGAAGGGATGGTCAATGACATTGCCGAGATCGTGAAGCTCGGCGTCCAGGTCGCGGTCGTGATCGGCGGTGGCAATATCTTCCGCGGCGTCGCGGGCGGTGCCGCCGGCATGGATCGCGCCACGGCCGACTACATGGGCATGCTGGCCACCATGATGAACGCGCTGGCCCTGCAGGACGCCATGCGCCATGCCAATATCGAAGGCCGCGTCCAGTCCGCGCTGCGCATGGACCAGGTGGTCGAGCCTTACATCCGTCCGCGCGCCATTCGCCAGCTCGAAGAGGGCAAGGTGGTGATCTTCGCCGCCGGCACCGGCAACCCGTTCTTCACCACCGACACCGCTTCGGCGCTGCGCGGCGCGGAGATCGGCGCCGAGATCGTGCTCAAGGCCACCAAGGTGGACGGCGTGTATACGGCTGACCCCAAGAAGGACCCGAGCGCCACGCGCTACACCACGATTACGTTCGACGAGGCCATCTCGCGGAACCTGCAGGTCATGGACGCCACGGCCTTTGCGCTGTGCCGCGACCAGAAGCTGCCGATCAAGGTGTTCTCGATCGTCAAGCCGGGCGCGCTCAAGCGCGTGATCCTGGGCGAGGACGAAGGTACGCTGGTCCACGTCTGAAGGCCGTCCGGGCGCGAAATCTGGTGCGCGGCCCGGCAAAGAGTAGAATGATTCATTTTCGATCCCGGGATGCCGGGATCCTGGTAGCTGATTTCCGGAGGTAATGATGAGCGTCGCCGAAACCAAGAAGAGCGTCGAGCAGAAGATGCAGAAGTCGATCGAGGCCTTCAAGGCCGATCTGGCTAAAGTCCGCACCGGCCGTGCCCACACCGGCCTGCTCGACCACGTACAGGTGGACTACTACGGTTCGATGGTACCGATCAGCCAGGTGGCGAACGTCGGTCTGGGCGATGCCCGCACCATTACCGTCCAGCCCTGGGAAAAGAAGATGGTTGGCGCGATCGAGAAGGCCATCCGCGACTGCGACCTGGGCCTGAACCCGGCCACCATGGGCGAAGTCATCCGCGTGCCGATGCCGGCCCTGACCGAAGAGCGCCGCAAGGAACTGACGAAGGTGGTCAAGGGCGAGGCCGAGGGCGCCAAGGTAGCGGTGCGCAACCTGCGTCGTGACGCCAACGAGCAGTTCAAGAAGCTGGTCAAGGACAAGACCATCTCCGAGGACGACGAGCGCCGTGGCCAGGACGACGTGCAGAAGCTGACCGACAAGTTCGTGGCCGAAATCGACAAGCTGGTCGCCGAAAAAGAGAAGGAGATCATGACGGTCTGACGACTGCCCAGCGCCTTGCCGCCGGAGTCTTCAGTGTCGTTTGCCACCATGCAGCACATCAGTTCAACGCTCGCCGTCCCTGACACCACTTATGTGCCCCGCCACGTTGCCATCATCATGGATGGCAACGGCCGCTGGGCGACGCAACGCCATCTGCCGCGCGTGGCCGGTCATAGTCGCGGGCTGGACGCCGTGCGCGCGGTGGTGGAGGCCAGCGCCGCTCGCGGCGTGAAATTCCTGACCTTGTTTGCGTTCAGCTCGGAGAACTGGCGCCGCCCCGCGGACGAGGTCTCGTTCCTGATGCGCCTGTTCATGACCGCTCTGCGCCGCGAAGTGGTCAAGATGCACGCGAACAATATCCGCGTGCGGGTGGTGGGCGACCTGGGCCGCTTCAGCCCGCGCATCCAGCAACTGATCAAGGATGCCGAGGCGCGCACGGCGGGCAACAGCGGCCTGACCGTGACCATCGCCGCCAACTACGGCGGTCGCTGGGACCTGCTGCAGGCCATGCGCAAGATGCTGGCACGCTCGCCGATGCTCGATCCCGAGTCGATCGACGAGTCGGTGCTGGCACCGCACCTGGCGATGTCCTACGCGCCGGAGCCGGATCTGTTTATCCGGACCGGGGGCGAGCAGCGCATCAGTAATTTCCTGTTGTGGCAGCTGGCCTATTCCGAGCTGTATTTCACGGACGTCTACTGGCCGGACTTCGATGCGGCCGAGCTGGACAAGGCCTTTGCCTCGTATCGCCAGCGTGAACGCCGCTTTGGCCGCACCAGCGCGCAGCTGGTTGCGCCGGGGCTGTCCGGCACTGCCTGAGCGGCAGGCCAATCCACCTTTCCACGGGACTAGCAGCGCATGCTTCTCACCCGCGTCATCACCGCCCTGTGCCTGTTGCTGCTGATACTGCCGATCCTGTTCCTGGCGCCGCCTTCGGCGCTGGCCGGCCTGGTCGCGGTGATCGTGCTGCTCGGCGGCTGGGAGTTCGGGCGGCTTATCGGCCTGCGCGGCGCCTGGCCTTACGTCTATGCGGTGGCCTGCCTGCTGGCCCTGATCGCCTGGCATGATCTCCCGTCACGCCATGGCCTGGTCTGGCTGCTGCAGGCAGCCGTGGTCTGCTGGGGCGTTGCGTTGGTGCTTCTCGCGCGCGGGGTACGTTCGGCAACAGCGGGCTTTACCCTCCTGGGAGCCATTCTCGGCCTGATCATGCTGCCCGCCTTCGGGCACGCAACGATGATCCTGCGTGGCGCCGGCATCGGCGTGCTGCTGACGGCTGCGGTGCTGGTGTGGGCCGCCGACATAGGCGCCTATTTCGTCGGCAAGGCCATCGGCCGGCGCAAGCTGGCGCCATCCATCAGCCCGGGCAAGTCGTGGGAAGGCGCTATCGGCGGCTGGCTGCTGGCCATGCTGATCGGCCTGAGCCTGGCGGCAACGCATGCGTTCGCTCCGACCTGGTTCTCGGTCATGGCCGACCATGGCGGGCTGGTGCTGGTGGCGCTCTTGACCACGCTGCTGGTTGCGGCCAGTATCATTGGCGACCTCTTCGAGTCCCTGCTCAAGCGGCAGGTCGGCATGAAAGACAGCAGCCGGCTGTTGCCGGGCCACGGCGGCGTGCTGGATCGCATTGATGCCCTGGTGCCGGTGTTTCCGCTGGCGGCCCTGATGGTGACC
The DNA here is from genome assembly GCF_057073745.1 of Cupriavidus sp. C2SS-8b. NCBI lineage: Bacteria > Pseudomonadati > Pseudomonadota > Betaproteobacteria > Burkholderiales > Burkholderiaceae > Cupriavidus > Cupriavidus sp. C2SS-8b. The sequence goes on along the minus strand of NZ_CP172716.1, from coordinate 1,938,283 downwards.
TATTTCTGAAGCCGTTCTGTCCTGATATGCATCGAATTACCATCCTCGGCGCTACCGGCTCGATCGGCGAAAGCACGCTCGACGTGGTGCGGCGCCACGCCGACCGGTATGCAGTACATGCCCTGACCGCGCACCGGCAGGTGCAGAAACTGGCGGCGAGCTGCATCGAGTTCAGGCCCGCCCGCGCCGTCGTCGGCACGCCGGAAGCCGCTCGGGAGCTGGAAGCGCTGCTGCGCGCCGCCGGGGTCACGACCGAAGTCAGCCACGGCGAGGCCGCGCTGGAGTCGGTCGCGAGCGATGCGCAGACCGACTCGGTCATGGCCGCGATCGTCGGTGCGGCAGGACTGCGTCCCACCCTGGCGGCCGCGCGCGCCGGCAAGCGCGTACTGCTGGCCAACAAGGAAGCGCTGGTGATGTCCGGGCGCATCTTCATGGATGCGGTTCGCGAGCACGGCGCCACGCTGCTGCCGATCGACAGCGAACACAACGCCATCTTCCAGTGCCTGCCGGCGAACGATCAGCGCTATCGCGCCGGTGTGGCCAAGGTCGTGCTGACGGCGTCGGGCGGTCCGTTCCGTACGCGCGACCCCTCCACGCTGCATGACATCACGCCGGACCAGGCCTGCGCCCACCCGAACTGGGTCATGGGTCGCAAGATCTCGGTAGATTCGGCCACCATGATGAACAAGGGGCTGGAGGTCATCGAGGCCCACTGGCTGTTCGCGGCACCGGCCGAGCATATTGAAGTGCTGATTCACCCGCAGAGCATCGTGCATTCGATGGTCGCCTATCGGGACGGTTCGGTGCTGGCGCAGTTGGGGAATCCGGATATGCGCACGCCGATCGCCTATGGCCTGGCCTATCCCGAGCGGATCGATGCGGGGGTTTCCGCGCTGGACCTGACGCTGGCCGGCGCGCTAAATTTCGAGAAGCCGGACCTGGAACGCTTTCCCTGCCTGGCACTGGCCTTCGACGCGCTGCGCGCGGGTGGCGTGGCGCCGGCGGTGCTGAATGCGGCCAACGAAGTGGCTGTGGACGCATTCCTGCAGGGTAGCGTCCGCTTTACCGACATCGCACGGATCGTTGGCAACGTGCTGGAAAGTACACCCAATCATGCGGCCGATTCGCTTGAATGCGTGCTCGATGCCGACCAGAAGGCGCGGCACACTGCACGTGCCTGTCTGCAGGAGCTGACAATCAGCGCGCCGCGCTGACAGCGTGGCCAGTGGCATCTGCGACAATGGCAATGCTGCGATGGCGCGCGCCCATGACACGTGCGACCGTCATGCGGCCTGGCCACCGCCAGTCCGGCCAACTTTCCTGACGACCCTGCCATGCAAACCGTAATCGCCTTTGTCGTCGCCCTGTGCGTGCTGATCTTCGTGCACGAGATGGGCCACTACCTTGCCGCGCGCGCTTGCGGAGTCAAGGTTCTGCGGTTTTCGATCGGCTTCGGCCGGCCGCTGCTGCGCTGGACTTCCAAGGGAAGGGACCGCACGGAATGGACCGTCGCGGCGATCCCGCTGGGCGGCTACGTCAAGATGCTGGACGAGCGCGAACGGGACCCCGAGCACGATGCGGCCATCGACCCGGCCGAGCTGCCGCGCGCCTTCAACCGGCAGCCGGTGGGCAAGCGCTTCATCATTGTCGCGGCGGGACCTCTGGCCAATTTCGTGCTGGCGATCGTACTGTACTTCGCACTCCTTACAGGCGGGATGCGCGAGCCGGCACCCATCCTTACAGCTCCGGCGAGCGGCACGATGGCGGCCCAGGCCGGCGTGCGCGAAGGCGACCGGGTGCTGTCATTGGAGGCCAACGGGAGTAAAGCAGCCATCCGTTCGTGGAACGAGCTGCGCATGGCGGTATTTGCCGAAGGCTTCGGTGACGCGCGCGCCGTGCTGCGCGTGCGCGGCACAGACGGCGGCGAGCGCGACCTGACGCTGGCCCGGCTGCCGAGCACCGGCAGCAATCCTGATCAGGATCCGCTTGCCATGATGGGCCTGGCGCTGAAGGGTGGCCCTGTGACGATCACGGAAGTCCTGCCCGGTTCCGCGGCGGAACGGGCCGGGCTCAAGCCGGGCGATCGGGTCGTGGCATGGCAGGGCACATCGCTCACGCAGGCCACTGAACTGATCAAGGCAGTGCGCGCGCATCCGGGCCAGCGCGTGGTGCTGGGCATCGAACGCGGTGGCCGGCGCGTCGATGTTCCGGTAACGCTGGACAGCACGCCACCCCGCGAAGGCGACGCCCATGGGGCAGCCCCGTCGGGCAAGCTGGGCGCGGCGCTTACCCAGGCGGTGCAGATGGAAACCGTGCGCTATGGGCCGGTAGAAGCGCTGTCCCGTGCCACCGGCCAGGTCTGGAGCACCAGCGTGCTGTCGCTCAAGCTGCTCGGCAAGATGCTGATCGGGCAGGCTTCGCTGCAGAACCTGAGCGGCCCGCTGACCGTGGCGGACTACGCCGGACGTGCCGCGCACCTCGGCGTGCAGGCCTTTGTCAGCTTCCTGGCGCTGGTCAGCGTCAGCCTCGGCGTGCTGAATTTGTTACCTATTCCGGTTCTGGATGGGGGGCATTTGCTGTATTATTGCGTGGAATTTTTGACTGGCAGGCCCGTCCCAGACCACTGGCAGGCAATGCTGCAGAAGGTAGGCATCGCCTGCATCTTGCTCCTGACTTCGCTCGCTTTGTTCAATGACGTCAGCCGGATGTTCCTGGCCAATGGCTAGAAACAGGTAACGGCAAGCAGGGCGGTCGTGTTGCCGACACCGTCGCCCGGGACGCTATTGACAGGCGCAGTCCCACGAAGCATCGGAGCGCAATCCTGGATGGAATCAAAGAGGGGATCAAGATTGATCAGACATAAGCGCATCTCGCTGGGCTTGCTAGCGAGTGCCATTATTGCAGCCTGGAGCCCGGCAGGCTGGGCCGCCGATCCGTTTGTCGTGAAGGACATCCGCGTTGAGGGTCTGCAACGCGTGGAACCCGGTACGGTCTTTGGCTATCTTCCCGTCCGCGTGGGCGAGACGTTCACCGACGACAAGGGCGCCGACGCCATTCGCGCCCTGTATAACACGGGCTTCTTCAAGGACGTGCAGATCCGCGCCGAAGACGGCGTGCTGGTCGTGCAGGTGGAAGAGCGCCCGGCTATTTCGCAGCTCGAATTCGTCGGCATCAAGGAATTCGACAAGGACACGCTGCGCCGCTCGCTGCGCGCCGTGGGTGTCGCCGAAGCGCGCTACTACGACAAGGCCCTGATCGACAAGGCGGAGCAGGAACTGAAGCGCCAGTACGTGGCCCGCGGCTATTACGCGGCCGACGTGCAGACCACGATCACGCCGGTGGACCGCAACCGCGTGTCGGTCGTGTTCAACGTGGAAGAGGGCCCGGTCGCCAAGATCAAGCAGATCAATATTGTCGGCAACAAGGCCTTCAAGGAAGGCACGCTGCGCGACGAGATGCAGCTGTCCACGCCGAACTGGCTGTCCTGGTACACCAAGAACGACCTCTACTCCAAGCAGAAGCTCACGGCTGACCTGGAAGCGCTGCGTTCGTACTACCTGAACCGCGGTTACCTGGAATTCGCCATCGAGTCGACCCAGGTGTCGATCACGCCGGACAAGAAGGACATCTACCTGACGCTGAACATCAAGGAAGGCGAGCAGTACAAGGTGTCCGATATTCGCCTGGCCGGCGAACTGCTCGGCAAGCAGGAGGAAATGGAAAAGCTGCTGCAGCTGAAGAAGGGCGATATTTTCTCGTCCGAGAAGCTGACGGCCAGCACCAAGTCCATTACGGACCTGCTCGGCACCTATGGCTATGCGTTCACGACGATCAACCCGCAGCCGCAGATCGATCAGGAAAAGCGCGAAGTCGCGCTGACGCTGATGGTCGATCCGGGCCGCCGCGTGTACGTGCGCCGCGTGAACGTGGTCGGCAACAGCAAGACCCGCGACGAAGTGGTGCGCCGCGAAATGCGCCAGATGGAAAGCTCGTGGTTCGACAGCGAGAAGCTCCAGCAGTCCCAGGCGCGTATCAACCGTACCGGCTACTTCACCGACACCAACATCACCACGGAAGACGTGGCCGGCGCGCCTGACCAGGTCGATGTGAACGTCAATGTGACTGAAAAGCCGACCGGCCAGATCAGCCTGGGCGTGGGCTTCTCGTCCACGGACAAGCTGGTGTTGCAGGCCGGCCTGCGCCAGGACAACGTGTTCGGCTCCGGTACCAGCCTGGGCCTGGACGTGAACACCGCCAAGTCGTTCCGTACCATCGCGCTGACGCAGTACGACCCGTACTTCACGGTGGATGGCATCAGCCGCTCGACCGATATTTACTACCGTACGTCGCGTCCGCTGTACTACACCGGCGACCAGGACTACAAGATCGAAACGGCGGGTGGCGGCTTCAAGTTCGGCGTGCCGTTCTCGGAAGTCGATACCGTGTTCTTCGGCATCGGCTACGAATGGACCCGTATCTCGGTCTCGCCGAATACGCCGGCCCAGTACGTCAAGTTCCTGCACGACATTGGCAAGCTTCCGGCCGGCCAGACCGTGGGTACTGCGTCGCCGATCAACAACTTCCCGTTCACGATCGGCTGGGCGCGTGACCGTCGTGACTCGGCGCTGGTGCCGACCAAGGGCCCTTACACCCAGGCCAACCTGGAAGTCGGGATCCCGGGCGGCGACGTGCAGTACTACCGCGCCAGCGTGCAGCAGCAGTACTTCTATCCGCTTTCGAAGGCCTTCACGCTCGCGCTTAACGGTGAAGTCGCCTATGGCCACGGCTATGGCAACACGCCGTTCCCGGTGTACAAGTACTTCTACGCCGGTGGTATCGGCTCGGTGCGTGGCTACCAGACCAGCACGCTGGGCCCGAAGGACCAGAACGGCAACCCGGTGGGTGGTGCGTCCAAGATGATCGGTAACGTGGAATTCATCTTCCCGCTGCCGGGCTCGGGCGTGGACCGCACCCTGCGCCTGTTCACCTTCTTCGACTTTGGTAACGTGTACCAGGAAGGCGCGCCGCTGTCGTTCAGCGAACTGAAGTACTCGACCGGTTTCGGCATGTCGTGGCTGTCGCCGATCGGCCCGCTGAAGATCAGCATGGGCTTCCCGTTGAAGAAGGACGATACCGACAAGGTTCAGCGCTTCCAGTTCCAGATCGGCACTGCGTTCTGATTCTGTAAAAGGATCTGTTTCATGAATACAAAATCCAAATTGGTCAAGACCCTGAGCGCCGCCGCCGTGGCAGCTGCGGCGCTGTGCGCGGCAGCACCGGCGATGGCCCAAGAAGCCCGCATTGCTGCCGTGAATTCCGAGCGCATCCTGCGCGATTCGCAGCCGGCCAAGGCCGCGCAAGTCAAGCTGGAGCAGGAGTTCTCCAAGCGCGACCGCGAGCTGCAGGACATGGCCCAGAAGATCAAGGGCATGGCCGACAAGCTGGACAAGGACACGGCCGTGCTGGCCGACTCCGACCGCCAGCGCCGCCAGCGTGAAGTTGCGGACCTGGACCGCGAGTTCCAGCGCAAGCAGCGCGAATTTCGCGAGGACTTGAACCAGCGCCGCAATGAGGAACTGGCACAGGTGCTCGAGCGCGCCAACCGCGTGATCCGCTCACTTGCCGAGCAGCGCAAGTACGACCTGATCGTGCAGGAAGCGGTGTATGTGAACCCGCGCATCGACATCACCGACGATGTGATGAAGGCGCTGAACGCTGGCGGCAAGTAAGCCGCTGGCTGTTTCTTTTCAGGAAGTACCGCCATGGAGACACCCACACTGGGGCAGCTCGCCACCGAGAACGGCGCGCAGGTTGTGGGTGATCCCGACCTCGCGATCATTGGCCTGGCTCCGCTGGACCAGGCCGGTCCCGGCGAACTCTCGTTTCTCTCCAATCCGCTCTACCTGTCGCAGGCGCTGGCTTCCAATGCCAGTGCGGTGATCGTGTCGGCGCCGGATCTGGAGCGCATCCGTGCGCAGGGGCAGGCCGACGGCCGCAACTGGCTGGTGGCACGCAATCCGTACGTCTGCTTTGCCTGGATTGCGCAGCGCTTCGATAAAGCCAACCGCGACACGCGCACGGGCATCGACCCGCGCGCCAGCGTTGCCCCGGGGGTTGCCGTTCCGGCTTCATGCTTCATCGGGCCAAACGTGGTGATCGAAGCCGGGGCGCGCATTGGCGAGCGCGTGCGTATCCTGGCCAACGGCTTCGTCGGCGCCAACGCGGAGATCGGCGACGATTCGCTGATCTACGCCAATGTGTCGGTCTACCACGATTGCGTGGTCGGCGCGCGCGCGATCCTGCACAGCGGGGTCGTGATCGGTGCGGACGGGTTCGGCTTTGCGCCGGACATCGGCCCCACCGGCGTCGAATACGTGAAGATTCCGCAGACGGGCCGGGCAGTGCTCGGCAACGATATCGAAGTTGGCGCGAATACCGCCATCGACCGCGGCGCGATGGCCGATACCGTCATCGAAGACGGCTGCAAGATCGACAACCAGGTCCAGATCGCGCACAACGTGCGGGTTGGCGCCCATACGGTGATTGCGGGCTGCGCGGCGGTGTCGGGCAGCACGCGCATCGGACGGTTCTGCGTGATCGGCGGTGCCGCGAATTTCTCGGGGCACCTGACCATCGCCGATCGCACTACGGTATCAGGCGGGACCTCGATCACGAAATCCATTACCAAGCCCGGCGGCCACTTCACCAGTGTGTTCCCGTTCCTGCCGCATGGCGAATGGGAGCGCAACGCTGCGATCGTGCGCGGCCTGACCAAGCTGCGCGAACGCGTCATGCAGCTGGAGCGCCGCCTGCGCGGCCAGTCCGCCGGGACCCAAACCTCACAAGACTAAGACTAGAGAAAGATCATGACCGCCGCCGAAATCGACATTCGCAAGATCCTCAAGCTGCTGCCCCATCGCTACCCGATGCTGCTGGTGGACCGCGTGCTCGAGTTCGATCCGCAGAAGCGTATCAAGACGCTGAAGAACGTCACCATCAACGAGCCGTTCTTCCAGGGACATTTCCCCGGCCAGCCGGTCATGCCCGGCGTGATGATCCTGGAAGCGCTGGCCCAATCGGCCGGCCTGCTGACCTTTGGCGCCGACATGGAGCGCAAGGAAGGCGCGCTGTACTACTTCGTCGGCATCGACGGCGCGCGCTTCAAGCAGGTCGTCTATCCGGGCGACCAGTTGCATATGAATGTGACCGTGGAGCGCTATATCCGCGGCATCTGGAAGTTCAAGGCATTTGCCACGGTGGACGACAAGGTAGCGTGCGAGGCGGAGCTGATGTGCACCGTCAAGCAGGCTGACGCCTGAGTCCAACTGCCCGCGGCAGCGCCGCCGGCACGGCGGCTACCTGCCGCCACGCCTGGGCCGGGGCGGCCCAGCCACGCCCCCAGACACCAGACCAACAGGACAGGACGTATGACGCAAATCCATCCCACCGCACTGGTCGACCCGAAAGCAGAACTTGCGGCCGACGTGACCGTTGGCCCGTTTTCCATTGTCGGGCCGAATGTGCGGATCGGCAGCGGCACCCAGATCGGCGCGCACTCGACGGTCGAAGGCCATACCACGATCGGCGAAGGCAACAAGATTGGCCCGTACGCTTCGGTGGGCGGTGTGCCGCAGGACATGAAGTACCGCAACGAGCCGACCCGGCTCGATATCGGCGATCGCAACACCATCCGCGAATTCACCACGATCCACACCGGCACGGTGCAGGATCGCGGCGTGACCACGATCGGCAGCGACAACTGGATCATGGCCTACGTGCACATCGCGCATGACTGCTCGGTGGGCAACCACACGGTGTTCTCCAGCAATGCACAGATCGCCGGCCACGTGGAAGTGGGCGACTGGGCGATCCTCGGCGGCATGAGCGGCGTACACCAGTTCGTGCGCATCGGTGCCCATGCCATGCTGGGCGGTGCTTCCGCCCTGGTGCAGGACGTGCCGCCGTTCGTGATCGCGGCCAGCGACAAGAGCGGCAACAAGGCCACGCCGCACGGCGTCAACGTAGAAGGCCTGCGCCGCCGCGGCTTTGACGCCGCGCAGATTGCCGCGCTGCGCCAGGCTTACAAGCTGCTTTACAAGTCGGATCTCAGCTTCGACGACGCCCGCAATGAAATTGGTGCCCTGCTGGCACAAGCCGATGCGAGCACCGCAGAGCCCCTGCGCGCGTTCCTGGACTTCATTGCCGCCACCCAGCGCGGCATCGTGCGCTAAGACTGGCCGGACATGGTCGACGTCGCGATTCGGGGCAGCTCGCCTGACGGTACTGCAAGCCACGCAAGCCAGCGCGGCACCATTGCCATGGTGGCCGGTGAAGCCTCCGGCGACCTGCTGGCATCGTTGATGCTGGGCGGGCTCAAGGCCCGGCTGGGCGATACGGTCAGCTATGCCGGCATCGGCGGCAAGCGCATGATGGCGGAGGGATTTGTTTCCCACTGGCCGATGGAGACACTGTCGGTCAACGGCTACGTCGAGGTCCTGGGTTCGCTGCGCGAGATCCTGGCCACGCGCCGCGCCATCCGTGATTCGCTGCTGGCGAATCCGCCGGCCTGCTTTATTGGCGTCGATGCGCCGGACTTCAATTTCGGGCTCGAGGTGCCACTGCGGCGCGCGGGGATTCCGGTGGTCCATTTCGTCAGCCCGTCGATCTGGGCCTGGCGGGGCGGGCGCATCCGCACCATCGCGCGCGCGGTTGACCACATTCTCTGCCTGTTTCCGTTCGAGCCCGAGATCTATGCCAAGGCCGGTATTCCGGCCACCTATGTGGGCCATCCGCTGGCCGACGTCATTCCGATGGTGCCCGATGTCGCGGGCGCGCGCGCGGCGCTGGGCCTGCCTGCGGGCCATCGCGTGGTAGCGGTGCTGCCGGGCAGCAGGCAGTCCGAGGTGCGCAATCTCGGCGCCACGTTCTTTGCCGCCATGGCGCAGATGCAGCGCATGGATCCGAACCTGGCGTTCGTGCTGCCGGCCGCGAGCGCGCCGTTGCGCGCCATCGTGGAGAGCCTGCACCAGCAGTATCCGGAGCTGCGCCTGACGATTGTCGATGGCAATTCGCACCTGGCCATGGAATCCGCCGATGTGGTGCTGCTGGCCAGCGGCACCGCGACGCTCGAAGCGGCGCTGTACAAGAAGCCGATGGTGATCTCGTACAAGGTGCCCTGGCTGACCGCGCAGATCATGAAGCGGCAGGGCTACCTGCCCTACGTCGGCCTGCCGAATATCCTGTCAGGTCGCTTTGTCGTGCCCGAGTTGCTGCAGGACGATGCCACGCCGGAAGCGCTGGCGCGCGAGACGCTGCTGCAGCTCAATGACCAGGGCAATATCGCCTTCCTGTACGAACACTTCACGCGCATGCATGAAACGCTCAAGTGCAATACGGCGCAGATTGCCGCCGACGTGGTCGTCGACCTGATGCATGCGAGAGGGCTGGCCTGATGGCGCGCCGCAATTCGCCATCTCCGCAAATGGGACTCGACCTTGCGCCGGTAGCGGCGAGCGTCCGGTTCGTTTGCGGTGTCGACGAGGCCGGCCGGGGCCCGCTGGCGGGACCGGTGTACGCCGCGGCCGTGGTGTTCGATCCTGCCAGGCCGATGCTGCGCGGGCTCGCGGATTCGAAGATTCTTACCGCGAAAAAGCGCGAGGAGCTCTACGACAAGATCTGCGAACGCGCGCTGGGCTGGCATATCGCCTTCGCCACCGTGGAAGAGATCGATTCCATCAACATCCTGCATGCATCCATGCTCGCCATGCAGCGTGCAGTGCAGGGACTGGCTGAGAAGGGCATTACGCCGGACCTGGTCCAGGTAGATGGCAACCGCTGCCCGCAGGTCCCGTTTCCGGTCGAGGCGATCGTCAAGGGCGATGCGTTGGTCAAGGCCATCTCGGCGGCGTCCATCCTGGCGAAGGTCGCGCGGGACCGCGAGCTGCTGGTCTTGCATGACGCCTATCCGCAGTACGGCTTCGACGCCCACTCGGGCTACCCGACGCCGCAGCACCTGGCGGCCCTCGCACAATTCGGCGCTTCGCCGCACCATCGGCGGTCGTTCGCACCCGTGCGCGAGGCATTGGCCCGCGGCCCGGCAGCCTTTTGAGCGCCGCGCGCGCATCGAGAATCAACCTGTGAAGCACGTCACTTCGCGCGACAACGCGCTGTTCAAACATCTGAAGGCCCTGGCTACGTCGACGCACCAGCGCCGCAAGGCCGGGCAGTCGCTGCTCGATGGCGTGCATCTAGCCCAGGCCTATGTCGCGGCGCTCGGGCAGCCGGTCAGCTGCGTGGTGTCGGAGCGTCACTACGATCATGCCGAAGTGGCGCCCTTGCTGGCACAGATCGACAGCCAGCGCGTTGTCGTACTGGCCGACGCGCTGTTCGTGCAGGTCAGCGGCGTAGCCAATGGCATCGACCTGATGCTGGTGATCGAAACGCCGCCGGGACATTTGCCGGCGCGGATCGAGGAAGACTGCATCATCCTCGATGGCTTGCAGGATGCCGGCAATGTCGGGTCGATCCTGCGGAGCGCGGCCGCGGCCGGTATCCGTCACGCGTTCCTGGGCACCGGCTGCGCGTTCGCGTGGTCGATCAAGACGCTGCGCGCCGGCATGGGCGCCAACTTCCACCTGAACATCGTCGAGCACTGCACCGTCGACATGCTGGCACCGCGGCTGGCCGTGCCGCTGCTGGCGACGTCATCGCATGCCGATGCGGCGGTGTTTGATACCGACTTGCGCCAGCCGGTTGCATGGATCGTGGGCAACGAAGGCGCAGGCGTCAGTGCCGCGTGGATGGAGCGCGTGGCGCGCACCGTCGGCATTCCGCAGCCCGGAGGCCTGGAATCGCTGAACGTAGGCGCGGCAACCGCGATCTGCCTGTTCGAGGCGGTGCGGCAGCGGCGTACGGCGCCCTAGGCGCCGCGATGTTCAGTAGTTGTCGCGATTATCGACCTTGATTTCCTGCAGGATGGTCGTAGCAATTTCCTCGATTGACTTGTGGGTCGATGACAGCCACTTGATGCCTTCCCGGCGCATCATCGCCTCGGCTTCGTTCACCTCGTATCGGCAGTTTTCCACGGCGGCGTACTTGCTGCCGGGGCGGCGCTCGTTGCGAATTTCCGTGAGCCGCTGAGGATCGATGGAAAGGCCGAAGATCTTGCTCTTGTAGTCGTACAGGGCCTTGGGCAGCTTGCCGCGCTCGAAGTCGTCGGGAATCAGCGGATAGTTCGCCGCCTTCAGGCCGTACTGCATGGCCAGGTAAAGGCTGGTCGGGGTCTTGCCGCTGCGCGAAACGCCGACGAGGATGACGTCGGCCTCCTGCAGGTTCTTGTGTGACTGGCCGTCATCATGGGCGAGGGAGAAATTGATGGCCTCGATGCGGTTCTTGTAGGCCTCGGTATCCGCGTTCTGGTGAAAGCGGCCGATCGCATGCGTGGACTTGAGCCCGAGTTCCTTTTCCAGCGGTTCGATGAAGGTCTGGAACATGTCCAGGATCATCGCCTTGGCGCGTCGCAGTGCCTTGTTCGCTTCCTGGTTGACGAGCGTGGTGAAGACGATCGGTGGAGCGCCTTCAGCGTAGAACGCTTCGTTGATTTTCCCGACGGCAATATGTGCCTTTTCCGGAGTATCGACGAACGGCATGCGCACCTTGCGGAAGCGCATTTCGAACTGTGCCAGGATCGAGTGGCTGAACGTTTCGGCGGTAATGCCGGTGCCGTCCGAGACGATGAACACCGTTCGGGTGGCGGGGCGGTCGCTCGTGACGGGTTGGGGAGACTGCGGCGTGGCACCGGCATTTGCCGGCTGGGCGCCGTCCGGCGCGACAGGCTCAGACATGGGCAAGCAGAATAAATAGATTGGATGTTCCGCAGAAAAGTGCGGCGCAGCACGGTAGAATAGCGGCGATCTTTTCGCTAAGCAATTCCGTTGGGCCTTTGCCGGTGCGGCCTTCCCGGCTGGAATTGTTGACAATGTGCGCTGCGAGACGAGAGCCACAAAACACAATTCCCCTGCATTCCGCGGGGTTGTTTAGCCAAGCGATCTGTTTATGAACAGAGCTCCGGGAACAGAACAGCAAGAACATACCGGACAGTCGCGCCAGATTTCTTACTTTGTTTTGAGGCTTTCATGACTAACCAGGCAAATAACGGCGCCTACGTGCAGCCGTTCGAGCAGTTGCGCATGTCGGATGTGGAAACGGTTGGCGGCAAGAATTCGTCGCTGGGCGAGATGATCTCCCAGTTGGCCGAAGCCGGCGTCCGTGTCCCCGGTGGTTTTGCCACCACCGCGCTGGCATTCCGCGACTTCCTCGCGCACAACAACCTGACCCAGCGCATTTCCGATCGCCTGAAGACCCTGAACGTCGATGACGTCAAGGCCCTGGCCGAAGCCGGCGCCGAGATCCGCAACTGGGTCGTCGAGGCACCGTTCCAGCCGCGCCTGGAGCAGGAAGTCCGCGAGTTCTACGCCCGTGCCGCCGAGCGCGAAGGCGCCGAGGCATCGTTCGCCGTGCGTTCTTCCGCTACGGCCGAAGACCTGCCGGACGCTTCCTTCGCCGGCCAGCAGGAGTCCTACCTGAACGTCAGCGGCATCGACGACGTGCTGGACAAGATCAAGCACGTGTTTGCGTCGCTGTACAACGACCGCGCCATTTCCTACCGCGTGCACAAGGGCTTTGCCCATGACGTGGTCGCACTGTCGGCCGGCGTGCAGCGCATGGTCCGTTCGGACCTGGCTTCGTCGGGCGTGATGTTCACCATCGACACCGAATCGGGCTTCCCCGACGTGGTCTTCATCACCTCCAGCTATGGCCTGGGCGAAACGGTGGTGCAGGGCGCCGTGAACCCGGACGAGTTCTACGTCTTCAAGCCGACGCTGCAGGCCGGCAAGTACCCGATCATCCGCCGCTCGATCGGCTCCAAGCTGATCAAGATGGAATTCACCAAGCCGGGCGAAGCCGGCCGCGTGAAGACCGTTGACGTACCCACCGAACTGCGCAACCGCTACTCGATCACCGACGCCGACGTGTCGGAGCTGGCCAAGTACGCCGTGATCATCGAGAAGCACTATGGCCGCCCGATGGATATCGAGTGGGGCAAGGACGGCAAGGACGGCAAGATCTACATCTTGCAGGCCCGCCCGGAGACCGTGAAGAGCCAGTCGGCCGGCAAGGCCGAGCAGCGCTTCAAGCTGAAGGGCACCGCCCCGATCCTGACCAGCGGCCGCGCCATTGGCCAGAAGATCGGTACCGGCCCGGTGCGTGTCATCAACGACCCGGCCGAGATGGAGCGCGTGCAGCCCGGCGACGTGCTGGTGGCCGACATGACCGACCCGAACTGGGAGCCGGTGATGAAGCGTGCCTCGGCGATCGTCACCAACCGCGGTGGCCGTACCTGCCACGCGGCCATCATCGCCCGTGAACTGGGCGTGCCGGCCGTGGTCGGCTGCGGCGACGCCACCGACGTGCTGAAGGACGGCACGCTGGTGACCGTGTCGTGCGCCGAAGGCGACGAAGGCCGCATCTACGACGGCCTGCTCGAAACCGAAGTCACGGAAGTGCAGCGCGGCGAAATGCCGGAGATTGCCGTCAAGCTGACGATGAACGTGGGCAACCCGCAACTGGCCTTCGATTTCGCGCAGATTCCGAATTCCGGCGTGGGCCTCGCTCGCCTCGAGTTCATCATCAACAACAACATCGGCGTGCACCCGAAGGCCATCCTCGACTACCCGCAAGTCGATGCCGACCTCAAGAAGGCCGTGGAAAGCGTGGCCCGCGGCCATGCCAGCCCGCGCGCGTTCTACGTCGACAAGCTGGCCGAAGGTATCGCCACGATCGGTGCCGCGTTCTATCCGAAGCCGGTCATCGTGCGCCTGTCGGACTTCAAGTCCAACGAGTACAAGAAGCTGATCGGTGGCTCGCGCTACGAGCCGGATGAAGAAAACCCGATGCTGGGCTTCCGTGGCGCCTCGCGCTACATCGCCGAAGACTTCGCCGAAGCGTTCGAGATGGAATGCAAGGCCATGAAGCGCGTGCGCGACGAAATGGGCCTGACCAACGTCGAGATCATGGTGCCGTTCGTCCGTACGCTGGGCCAGGCCGAGAAGGTCATCGGCCTGCTGGCCAAGCATGGCCTGAAGCGCGGCGAGAACGGTCTGCGCGTCATCATGATGTGCGAAGTGCCGTCGAACGCCATCCTGGCCGAGCAGTTCCTGGAACATTTCGATGGTTTCTCGATCGGTTCGAACGACCTGACCCAGCTGACCCTGGGCCTGGACCGCGACTCCGGCATGGAACTGCTGGCGAAGGACTTCGACGAACGCGACCCCGCCGTGCGCTTCATGCTTTCGCGTGCAATCCAGGCCTGCCTCAGCCAGAACAAGTATGTCGGCATCTGCGGTCAGGGTCCTTCGGACCACCCGGACTTTGCCGCCTGGCTGGTCAAGGAAGGCATCAAGTCGATCTCGCTGAACCCGGATTCGGTCGTCGACACGTGGCAACAACTGGCGTCCTGATGTATTTGACGTCACAATAACGACAACTGCCGGCGCTACGATGCGCCGGTTAGCACCGGCCCTGCGGCAGGTGTGAAAAAAACCCCCGCAGACGCCGATGGCGTTGCGGGGGTTTTTCTTTGCCCGACGCATTGGATGACGGTGGAAAAGGGTAGCCCGGCCTCGACCCGGGAAATGGGGATACATGGCAATGCACTACCTGTGGTTCGTCGCCGTGGCCGTGCTCGTGATCGCCGAGTTGGCTACCGGTACGTTCTATCTGCTGATGGTTGCGTTCGGGCTGGCCGCGGGCGGCGTAGCGGCGCTGTCAGGGCTGGAGCCGCCCACGCAGACACTGGTGGCGGCCGTGGTGGCGATCATCGCCATCGTCCTGCTGCGCCGCACGCGGTTTGGCCGGCTGCGCAGGGGCAATGCGGCGGCCGATCCAGGCGTCAACCTCGACATCGGCCAGGAACTCGAAGTGCCGGCGTGGGATACCTACCGTCGTGCGCGTGTGCCGTACCGTGGCGCGGACTGGACCGTCGAACTTGCGCCTGGCCCTGATGCTGCGCCCGGGCGTTATCGCATTGTCGAAGTCCGCGGTTCGACGCTGATCGTCCTGCCGCGCTGATTCCCGTTGTTGCCGCGCCCTGGCGGCGCAGCATTGCTGTCAACTGTCCGGAGGGTCTTACATGGAAGTCTTTCAGCTTGGCTTGTTGCCGCTGATTATCCTGATTGCTGCCATCGTGCTGATTGCAAAGGGCGTCAAGATCGTGCCCCAGCAGCATGCCTGGGTGCTCGAGCGCCTGGGGCGGTATCACGCAACGCTGACGCCGGGGCTGACGATCGTGGTGCCATTCGTCGACCGCGTCGCCTACAAGCATATCCTGAAGGAAATCCCGCTCGACGTCCCGAGCCAGGTCTGTATCACGAAGGACAACACCCAGCTTCAGGTCGACGGCGTGCTGTACTTCCAGGTCACGGACGCGATGAAGGCCTCCTACGGATCCAGCAATTTCGTGGTGGCGATCACGCAGCTGTCACAGACCACGCTGCGGTCGGTCATCGGCAAGCTGGAGCTCGACAAGACCTTCGAGGAACGCGAGTTCATCAATCACAGCGTGGTGAATGCGCTGGACGAGGCGGCTTCGAACTGGGGCGTGAAGGTATTGCGCTACGAGATCAAGGACCTCACGCCGCCGAAGGAAATCCTGCATGCGATGCAGGCCCAGATCACCGCCGAGCGCGAGAAGCGCGCGCTGATCGCGGCATCGGAGGGCAAGCGCCAGGAGCAGATCAACCTGGCGTCAGGCGCGCGCGAAGCCGCGATCCAGAAGTCCGAAGGCGAAAAGCAGGCCGCCATCAACAAGGCGCAGGGCGAGGCGGCAGCCATCCTCGCGGTGGCCGAGGCCAACGCGCAGGCCATCCAGAAAATCGGTCAGGCTATCCGCGTGGACGGCGGCATGGAAGCCGTGAACCTCAAGGTGGCCGAGGAGTACGTCACGGCCTTCGGCAACCTGGCCAAGCAGGGCAATACGTTGATCGTGCCGGGCAACCTGGGCGAGATGAGCAGCATGATTGCCTCTGCCTTGCAGATCGTGAAAGGGCAGAAGGCCGCCTGATTGAAGCAGGGCCGGCGGCTTACTCCTTGCTGCCGCCCTTCATGATGCGCGACTTCTCGCGCTGCCAGTCGCGTTGCTTCTCGGTTTCGCGCTTGTCGAAGAGCTTCTTGCCCTTGCCCAGGCCGATCTCGCATTTCACGCGGCCGCGCGTGTAGTGAAGGTTCAGCGGCACCAGTGTGTAGCCGCGTTGCTCGACCTTGCCGATCAGCTTCTTGATCTCGTCGGCCTTGAGCAGCAGCTTGCGCGTGCGCACCGGGTCCGGATTGACGTGCGTGGAGGCGCTCTGCAGCGGGCTGATGTGGGCGCCGATCAGGTACATCTCGGCATCACGCACCACGACGTAGCCTTCCTTGATCTGCACGCGGCCCGCGCGGATCGCCTTGACTTCCCAGCCTTCCAGCACGATGCCGGCCTCGAATCGCTCTTCGATGAAGTAGTCGAAAAAGGCCTTCTTGTTATCTGCAATGGTCATGCGTGCGGGTAAGGGGAGCGTAAGTGAAAAATCTCGCCGGACGGCGCGGGCCTGGTGGCCCATTCTGCGGCGGGGATGCCGCGGACGCCTGTGTCGGCTAAAATCCGGATTTTAGCAAACCAGCCCCGGTACCGGTCCATGTCCGCGGCGCGCCAGCTCCGATTGGCGCGATATTGCAGTGCGGTACGGCCGGATACCCGATTTTTCCATTCATGGCAGACGTCCATAAATCCGTGCTGCTCGGCTATTCGGCCGCGCAGATGTACGACCTGGTCACGCGCGTGGAGGACTATCCAAAGTTCCTCCCGTGGTGTGGCGGCGTCGAGGTGTTCGAGCAGACCGAGACCACGCTCGATGCCAAGATCCATATCCAGTTCAAGGGTATCCAGCAGTTCTTCCATACGCGCAATACGCAGGAGCGGCCCACGCGCATCGACATGACGTTTGCCGACGGCCCATTCAAGACGTTCAACGGTTCCTGGCGCTTTACCCCGCTGCGCGAGGATGCCTGCAAGATCGAATTCCACCTGCATTACGAGTTCTCCAGCCTGCTGCTGGAAAAGATTATCGGGCCGGTATTCAGCGTCATCGCGAATACCTTCGTGGATGCCTTCGTCAAGCGTGCCGAGGTGGTTTATGGCGCCAACTGATGCCGCGCCGGGCACGGTGCGCATCTCGGTGTGCTACGCCAGGCCGGATTCGGTTTTCCTGGAGGAAATCGATGTGCCGGAAGGCACCACGATTGCCGCGGCCGTCGTCGGCTCGGGGCTGCAGCAGGCCTGCCCCGAGGTGGATCCGTCGACCATGCGTGTCGGTATCTACGGCAAGCTAAAGACGCCCGATACCGTGGTGCGCGCCGGCGATCGCATCGAAGTCTATCGACCCCTGACCGCCGATCCGAAGCTGGCCCGGCGCCGGCGTGTGCAGAAGACTCGTGCAAGCGGCACGCGCGAAGGGCAGAAGTGGTTGCGCGGCGGCAGTTGAAGGGCAGGCCTTAGCTGCAGTCCTTCTCGATATTGGCGTTGGTTTTCATGATCTCGGCCTGGCGTTGTTCGCCGCCGAGAAACTGCACGCCGCCGTCTGCGGTCATCACGCCGGTACGCGCGCCTTGTTGCAGGCCTTGCGCGTAATTGCGCAGCTGGGCGCAACGCGTGGCCCGCTCGTTGGCCTCAGCCTCTTTCTGCGCATCCTTGGCGGCCGCCTCGAGCCGCTCAGCGCGGCGCTTCTGGAACGCTTCCTCGGCCGTCGGTGCGGGTGCCGCGGCGGCCTTTGCAGTGGCCGGCCGGGCCGGAGCAGCTTCGGCGGTGGTGGGTGTCGCGGCTGTGGTCTCGACGGGCTTGTATTCGCCGGAAAGCTTCCCTGGCCCCTTCACGATGCGCGTGACGTCAGGAGGCGGGGGAACGTCGCTGTACACCATCCGACCACTGGCGTCGCGCCATTGCCACTGGGCGGATGCCGATGCCGGCACAGAAGCGAGGGCGGCGGCAAGCAGCGAAAGCGACAGCGCGGACGAGCGGATCATGGCTGGGTGCAGGTAGTGTCTGGACAGATGTTCTGCGGCTGGCGTTGGGGTGCCCGGCCGGCCGGGCATCCCGGATGTGACCCCGGCGACATCGCATGCAAGTCTACGCAGACTTGTCGCTGGCGTGCAAGCGGACAGACCAGGCCACGCCGACCATGAGCAGTGCGATGGCACCGATTTCCAGCGGCCGCGGCCAGCGGTGATCGAACACAAACCCGTATGCCAGCGCGAAAAGCGTCTCGAACACGATCATCTGGCCCGACAGCGTCAGCGGCAGCCGGCGGCTGGCGATGTTCCAGAGGTTGTTGCCAATCAGCGACGCTCCCAGTGCCGCGGCGGCGTTGACCATCCAGAACCATTGCCAGTCGCGTCCAGTGCCGGGGGCGCTGAGGGCGTCGCCGGCAAGCAGCCAGCCGCCCAGTGCGAGGATGGCCGAGACCGCCCCCGTCGACAGTCCGTACAGCGCCGACCACTCATTGCCGCTGTAGTGCGGATTGCGCTGCAGGTAGCGCGCGTTGTCTACGGCATACAAAGTCCAGCAGACCAGTGCACCGGCCGCGCAAGCCACGCCGGCGAGCTTTTGCCACACTGGCCGCGCCATGGCGCCGGCCGCGGCGGCATGCGCGCTCTGGCCGCCGCCGAACAGGTCGATGTTGATGCAGGCAATGCCGGCAGCGACCACCAGCAGCGGCCATATCAGCCGTGACAGCGGCACCGCGCCATGGTCGCGCCGTCCCATGATGGTCACGGAAATCGGCAGGATGCCGATGATCAGGGAGGTCGGTCCCACGCCGGCGAGCTGGACGCCGAAGGCCAGCAGCACGTAGTACAGCAGGTTGCCCGTGAAGGCCTGGCGCAGCAATGCCACGCAATCGGCACGCGTAAGCTTGCGTGCAATGCGCTTCATCAGCGGCAGGGAGGCGACCAGCGCGACCAGCCCATAGGCGAGGTAACGCCCGATGGCCAGTTCCCACGGCGAAAACGCCGGCAGCAGCTTGGGCGCGATGAAGACCATGCCCCAGAACGCGCCCGCCAGCAGTCCGCACAGTACGCCAATCCCCATTCCCGCCACGCTTCGAAAAAAAGATTTCGAGCATAGCAGAGGCCGTCGTGCGCCGGCGTTTGCGCCGCGTCAAGACGCGCGCATTCCTGTATAATTCGGTTTTGCGCCTAGAGGAATTGCTATGCGTCTTGTCCAGAAAGCACTCACGTTCGATGATGTGCTGCTCGTGCCGGCCTATTCGGCCGTCCTGCCCCGGGATGTCTCCCTTCGTACCCGCCTGACCCGTTCGATCGACCTGAACATTCCGCTCGTGTCCGCTGCCATGGATACCGTGACGGAGGCTCGCCTGGCAATTGCCATGGCGCAGGCCGGCGGCATCGGCATCGTTCACAAGAATCTGAAGCCGGCCGACCAGGCCCGCGAGGTCGCTCGCGTCAAGCGCTACGAATCGGGCGTGCTGCGTGATCCAATCACCATTTCCCCCGACATGAAGGTGCGGGAAGTGATCGCGCTGTCGCAGCAGCATGGCATTTCGGGCTTCCCGGTGCTGGAAGGCAAGACCGTCGTTGGCATCATCACCAACCGCGACCTGCGTTTCGAGGAAGAACTCGATGCGCCGGTGCGCGCCAAGATGACCCCGCGCGAAAAGCTGGTGACCGTCAACGAAGGCGCCACGCTGGAAGAAGCCAAGCGCCTGATGAACCGCCACCGCCTGGAGCGTGTGCTGGTGGTCAACCAGGCCTTCGAGCTGCGCGGCCTGATCACCGTGAAGGACATCCAGAAGGCCGTGGACAATCCGCTGGCCAGCAAGGACGACCATGGCCAGCTCCGCGTCGGCGCCGCCGTCGGCGTGGGTCCGGACAATGACGAGCGCGTCGAACTGCTGGTGAAGGCCGGCGTGGACGTGATCGTGGTCGATACCGCGCACGGCCACAGCCAGGGCGTGCTGGACCGCGTGCGCTGGGTCAAGCAGAACTTCCCGCAGGTGCAGGTTGTCGGCGGCAACATCGCCACTGGCGACGCCGCGCGCGCGCTGGTCGAGCATGGCGCCGACGGCGTCAAGGTCGGTATCGGCCCGGGCTCGATTTGCACCACGCGTATCGTTGCCGGTGTCGGCGTGCCGCAGATCACCGCCGTGTCGAACGTGGCCGAAGCCCTCAAGGGCACCGGCGTGCCGCTGATCGCCGATGGTGGCGTGCGTTACTCCGGTGACGTGGCCAAGGCGCTGGCCGCCGGCGCCCACACCGTGATGATGGGCGGCATGTTCTCCGGTACCGAGGAAGCGCCGGGCGAGGTGTTCCTGTTCCAGGGCCGTTCGTTCAAGAGCTACCGCGGCATGGGTTCGGTGGGCGCGATGAAGGACGGCGCGGCTGACCGCTACTTCCAGGAAGACAACACCGCCAACGTCGACAAGCTGGTTCCCGAAGGCATCGAAGGCCGCGTCGCCTACAAGGGCTCGGTCATGGCCATCATCCACCAGCTCACTGGTGGCGTGCGGGCTTCGATGGGCTACTGCGGCAGCAAGTCGATCGCCGACTGGCATGAGAACTCGCAGTTCGTGCAGATCACCGCGGCCGGCATGCGCGAGTCGCACGTGCACGACGTGCAGATCACCAAGGAAGCGCCGAACTACCACATCGACTGACCCGCGCGGCGGGCCTGCCGAGCCAGGTGCCAGGCATCCCGGCAGGCAAGCCTGCCGGGCCTGCTGAGGACTGCTCATGAAGGTACTGCTGCGAGCCGTACTGTTCTTCGACGCCTTGCTCGACCTGATGCTCGGCGTGCTGCTGCTGATGTCGCCGTTCACGACGTTGTATGCGGCCCTGCAACTGCCCCAGCCGCAACCGGCGCTGTTCGGACAGTTGCTGGGTGTCGCGCTGATCGGCTTGTCCTGGCTGCTGTGGCATGCCACCGTCAACGGACAGATGACCGTGACCGTGGCGCGGACCGTTGGCTACGTCAACCTGGCCAGCGCGCTGCTGATCCTCTCCTGGCTGGTGTTCCTGGAACTGCCGCTGGAAGGCGCCGGCAAGGTCTGGGTGCCCATCCTGGTGGCGATGCTTGGCTTTTTCGCGCTGGTGCAGATACCGGCGGCCAAGCGCGTACGCAACCGCGAGCGGCAGCTGAAGGCAGAGCGCGAGTTGCAGCAGGCCACCGAAGCCAATGACCCGCGCCCGCAACCCGGCCCCGCGCGCCGCGCGCAAACATCGCCATTCCCCGACAACCGGCGCGAGCCGGTCATCACGCCGCCGCCCGGTTATGGTCCGGGCACGGAAGTGACAACCGAACCCGAACCGGAAGATACGCCACCCGCCCATCATGCACGACAAAATCCTTATTCTTGATTTCGGCTCGCAGGTCACGCAGCTGATTGCCCGCCGCGTTCGCGAGGCCCACGTCTACTGCGAGATCCATCCGAACGATGTGAGCGACGAATTCGTCCGCGAATTCGCGCCCAAGGGCATCATCCTGTCGGGCAGCCACGCCAGCACCTACGAAGACCACCAGCTGCGCGCGCCGCAGGCGGTGTGGGACCTGGGCGTGCCGGTGCTGGGCATCTGCTACGGCATGCAGACCATGGCCGTGCAGCTCGGTGGCAAGGTCGAGTGGAGCGATCATCGCGAATTTGGCTACGCCGAAGTCCGAGCGCATGGCCACACCGCGCTGCTCAAGGACATCGAGGATTTCACCACGGCCGAAGGCCATGGCATGCTCAAGGTCTGGATGAGCCACGGCGACAAGGTTGCCGCGCTGCCGCCTGGCTTCAAGCTGATGGCCTCCACCCCGAGCTGCCCGATCGCCGGCATGGCCGACGAGGCGCGCGGCTACTACGCCGTCCAGTTCCACCCGGAAGTCACGCACACGTCGAAGGGCCGCGAGATGCTGGAGCGCTTCGTGCTGGGCGTCTGCGGCGCCGGCGCAGACTGGGTGATGAAGGACCACATCGAAGAAGCCGTTGCGCTGATCCGCAAGCAGGTCGGCGACGAGGAGGTGATCCTCGGCCTGTCCGGCGGCGTGGATTCGTCGGTGGCTGCCGCGCTGATCCATCGCGCGATCGGTGACCAGCTGACCTGCGTGTTCGTCGACCATGGCCTGCTGCGCCTGGACGAGGGCAAGATGGTGATGGAGATGTTCGCCGGCCGCCTGCATGCCAAGGTTGTGCATATCGATGCGTCGGAACAGTTCCTCGGCCACCTGGCCGGCGTGACCGACCCCGAGCAGAAGCGCAAGATCATCGGCCGCGAGTTCGTTGAGGTCTTCCAGGCCGAAGCCAAGAAGCTCACCAATGCGAAGTGGCTGGCCCAGGGCACGATCTACCCGGACGTAGTCGAATCGGGCGGTACCAAGACCAAGAAGGCCACCACCATCAAGAGCCACCACAACGTCGGTGGCCTGCCTGAAACGCTGGGCCTGAAGCTGCTGGAGCCGCTGCGCGACCTGTTCAAGGACGAAGTCCGTGAACTCGGCGTGGCGCTGGGCCTGCCGCCGGAGATGGTGTACCGCCACCCGTTCCCGGGCCCGGGCCTGGGCGTGCGCATCCTCGGCGAAGTCAAGCGCGACTACGCCGAACTGCTGCGCCGCGCGGATGCGATCTTCATCGAAGAACTGCGCAAGACCATCGCGACGGAACAGGACGCCGCTGCGGGCCTGTGCGAGCCGCAGCAGGTGGGCAAGAGCTGGTACGACCTGACCAGCCAGGCTTTTGCCGTGTTCTTGCCCATCAAGTCGGTGGGCGTGATGGGCGATGGCCGGACCTACGACTACGTTGTCGCACTGCGTGCCGTGCAAACCACCGACTTCATGACCGCGCACTGGGCGCACCTGCCGTATTCGCTGCTGGGGCGCTGCTCGAACCGGATCATCAACGAAGTGCGTGGCCTGAACCGGGTCGTGTATGACGTGTCGGGGAAGCCGCCTGCGACGATCGAATGGGAGTGAATTGACGTCCTTCGAGGACTATCGCCAGCTATCGATAAACTGCCGTAACGTATTGATTTAAAAAGAATGCGTCACGACGACTATCGGTGGCTATCGCCGACCAGCAAAACAGGTTGGCGGTAGAAGCGGCGGTAAGAACCGGAGGCCGGATTAAGACCCTCCCGTTCACTATCCAGACCAAAGCCGTCTTTGACGGTAAAAGTCTCCTCGGGAAAGCTTGTTTCATGCGGCTTTCCGGGCATCAGCAGGTCTCCTGGCCCCTGACGGTAAAAGCCGTCACGAAACAGGAGGAAAACCTCGATGCTTACCGACACCGCACTGCGCAATCTCAAGCCTAAGTCCAAGATTTATAAGGCTTCTGACCGCGATGGAATGTACGTGACGGTATCGCCTACCGGTACCGTCACCTTCCGCTACGATTACCGTCTCAACGGACGTCGCGAAACCCTGACCATCGGCCGCTATGGACCGGCCGGCATTTCGCTGGCCCTGGCCCGCGAAAAGCTGATCGACGCCAAGAGGGCCGTCGCCCAAGGCAAATCCCCGGCACTGGAGAAGCAGCGCGACAAGCGCCGGCTGACTGCGGCCAAGACCTTTGGCGACGTGGCCGATAAGTGGATGGCGGACGCCCGGATGGCCGACAGCACGAAGGCGATGCGCAAGCACATCGTCGTTCGAGACATCCTGCCTGTCTTCCAGAATCGCCAACTCAACGAAATCACCGCCGATGACCTGCGAGCCCTCTGCAACAAAGTGAAGGCGCGCGGTGCACCCGCCACCGCGGTCCACGTCTGCGACATCGTGAAGCAGGTCTTTGTCTTCGCCATCCTGCATGGCGAGAAGGTGGGCAACCCCGCCGATGATGTAGGCGCGGCGTCGATTGCGACTTTCGTGCCGAAGGATCGCGCCTTGTCGCCTCTGGAAATCCGGTTGATGGCACGGCAGATGGAATCGGTAGCGACCTATCCGACCATCCGACTGGCGCTGCGCATGATCCTGCTGACGCTGGTGCGCAAGAGCGAACTGATCCGCGCCACTTGGGATGAGGTGGATTTCGAAAACGCGACCTGGACGATTCCGAAGCAGCGGATGAAGGGGCGCAATCCCCACGTGGTCTTTCTTTCGCGTCAGGCGCTCGACATCTTCGTGGCGCTGCATACCTGTGCGGCCGGCTCCAAGTTCGTGCTGCCGTCACGCTACGACGCCGATCGCTGCATGTCCAACGCGACCTTGAACCGGGTTACGCAGATTTGCGAAGGCCGCCGGCTTGCCGCTGGAGCCATTCACCGTCCACGATCTGCGCCGCACTGGCTCGACGCTGTTGAACGAAGTGGGTTTCAACCGCGACTGGATCGAGAAGTGTCTGGCTGATGAGGACGGACCTTCGTCGCGTTCGATCTACAACAAAGCTGAGTACGCCGAGCAGCGGCGCCACATGCTGCAAGAGTGGGCGGACATGGTGGATGCCTGGATCGACGGGCACACCCATGTGCCGAAGCTGCGGAGAACGTGATGGTTCCCGTCCTCGTCCTTGTGAAGGAGGGCGGCATGATAGGTCTCTCTGGACGAGCCATTGATGCGCTGCACATGGTTTATTTTTGTAGAAAAAAGCTCACTTTGAGTGATCTTTTTTGCCCTGAGCCAAACCTTCAGGTCTTGGCAGGAGTTTATAAAAGATGTATTTTGACCACTATGGGTGATCAAAATACCGGAAAGCTGAACCTGCTGCTAGCCGAACTGGGCGACACGCGCCTGATATCAAGTCGCTGGCTGCGGGCACACGGCTACTCCAACAGCCTCGTCGCGCGCTATGTGAGCAGCGGCTGGCTGGTGTCGCCTGTACGCGGCGTCTACATGCGCAAGGGCGGCCACCTGCAGTGGGAGGGCGTGGTTCGCAGTTTGCAAGTCGGAGAGGGGATGCCGCTGCATGTCGGCGGCCGCTTCGCACTCAGCCTGCAGGGACACGAGCACTACCTGCGTCTGGGCGATGCCGGGACGGTCGCCCTCTATGGGCCGGAGCGACCACCGGGCTGGGTGAGCAAGCTGCCGTTGCAGGAGCGCTTCGCATTCCAGGGCAAGGGGCCGTTCGATCTGCCTGCCGTGCCGTTCACGGTCGAGGTGTCCGAGTCCGTTCTGACCGAGCAAGGGTTGGCTTGGCATCGAGTCGGCCCGGGCATCGACGCTCTGGTGTGCTCGACGCCAGAGCGGGCCATGCTGGAGTTGTGCGATGGCGTGTCGGATGCGGCGCTGGTCTACGAGGCCGACGCGCTGATGCAAGCCATGACCACGCTGCGGCCACAGCGTGTCGGTCTATTGTTGCGCCACTGCCGCAGCATCAAGGCGAAGCGGCTGTTCCTTGCGCTGGCTGATCGCCATCGGCACGCATGGCTGGCGCACGTGCCGCTGGAGGATGTCGATCTGGGCCGGGGCAAGCGCGCGCTGGTGCCTGGTGGTCGCCTGCATCCCACCTATCAGATCACGTTGCCGGGAGACCTCGATGAGCACCTGGCTTGACCGTTGGGATCAGCGCTACACCGACCGGGTGCGGCTGCTGGTCGAGATCCTGCCCGTGCTGGCGCAGGAGCCGCGCTTCGCGCTCAAGGGCGGCACGGCCATCAACCTGTTCGAGCACGATTTGCCGCGCCTGTCGGTGGACATCGACTTGGCTTGGCTGCCGGTGCACGACTATGCCGAGGATGCGAAGCTGATTGCTGAAGCCCTTGGGCGATTGGCAGATGCGCTGCGCGCCCGCCCGTTGCAACTGCAAGTGCAGACCTCGGCGGGCGAGGGCGCAGGAACAGTCACGCGGCTGGTGGCCAGCCGCGGTCGTGCGCGGGTGCAGATCGAGACGACGCCAGTCATGCGCGGCACGGTGCATCCAGTGCGTAGCATGGTCGTGCGCCCCAGAGTCGAGGAAGCATTCGGCTTCGCCGAGGTGCAGGTGCTGGACTTCGCCGACCTATATGCCGGCAAGTTGGCGGCGGCGCTGTCGCGGCAGCATCCACGCGATCTCTTCGATGTGGGCTTGCTGCTGGAGGACGAGCGGGCGGACGAAGCGCTCTGGCGCACCTTCCTCGTGTACCTGACTTGCAGCCCTAAGCCGGCCTGGGAGATGCTGGCGCCTCGGGTGCCAGCGGATTTCGAGGCCACCTTCGAGGCCCATTTCAGGGGCATGACGACCGAGCCCATCGAGGTAGGGGCCTTGCTGGAAAGCCGCGAGCGCTTGTTGGCGCGCGTAGCGGCGTGGCTGGATGAGCCGTCGCGCGCCTTTCTGCAATCCGTCGAGGATGAGCAACCAGATTTCAGCTTGATCGGGCTTGCCCATGCGGCCGATCTGCCTGGCGTTCGGCGCAAGCTGCACAATTTGGCGCAGCGCACGGCGGCCAAGCGCGCTGCGGATCGTGGTCAGTTGGCAGACGCATTGGCGCGCATCATGGCGCGCTGATGCAGTGGGAGGACAAGCAGATGGAGCGATGGCGATGGTTTTCGATTTCACATTGGTCTATGCGCTGAATCCGGGACAGGATTCGCAGGATGAGGCCATGCGCCGGCTGGCAGGAAGTGACTGTGCTGATGCCACGGTAAGCTGGGGGCGACCTGGGCATGTCGCTCTGGCCTTCAGCCGGGAGGCGATGGATTGCAATGCCGCGGTAGCTCTGGCTGTCGCTCAGATGGCGCAAGTCTTGCCGGGTGCATTGCTGGTCAGGACAGAGGCAGGGACGTGTTGATGTTCACCGAATTGAATTGAGAACGCTCACCTGACGGGCCGGTATTGGCGCCGCCGGACATCCGGGCCGACAGGTGTGCTGGCCTTCGCTGTGCGCGAGGCTTGTTTGCGTTCTTCGATCCATGCTTCGACCTCTTCCAGATCCCAGACGACGCAGCGGGGCGTGAGCCGGAAGCGCCTGGGGAATTCGCCACGTTGCTCCATCTCGTAGACCGTTGTCTCGGCCAGGGGGACGATCTGGTGCAGTTCGTGCCGACGGATGGTGCGGCGGAAAGGTAAGGGCGCTGTTGCTGGAAACTGAGGAATGTCGTCGTAGCCGGCCGTACTTGGATGCGGTAAGAGGCTTGGTGTAGGTGGCAATGATGTCGGCATGACTATCACCGTGAGCGGATGCGTTGTCGCTCATGGTGGCTATCGCGAGCGATTGGCACAACCTGTCAGGGCGAAGCCCGGAGTAGTGGACAGGCACAATCATTCTTCATTTTGACGTTTTGTTGCGTGCGCTCGGTTTGAGGAGTAGGCATGTACGATTTACACCGTCTTGGCTGGAACAGCTTTCAGCAACTGTGCCTCACCATCGCGAGGGAGGTGCCTGGGCAGACCGTGCAGTCGTTTCTGGATTCGAATGACGCAGGGCGGGATGGCGCTTTTGCTGGTAGTTGGACACCGGCAACGGGTGAGACGCTCAGCGGAAAGCCCAGCTGGGACAGGCTGAAATCGAGTAATTCGCCAAGGATGCGCTGGGGCACGGGTTTGCGCTCATGCCATAGCGTGGCGAAGCGTAGCAGGAGTGCCTGAATGCCTAGGCTCTTCGCCTCGTGGTGCATCACCGAAGCGTTGGTCTGCGCGTCGGCGAGAAAGGCCTCGGCGTCCAGCTGAAGCGATGCTTGAAGGGACTCCGCGGACCTGCCGAAATCGAAGTGGCCGGGGTCTTTGCGGAAAGCAGCCCAGTTCAGATGATCCAGCATCCGGAACGCGATCACCTGTTCAGTGGCCGCCTGTTGTCTTCGTTGTCACGGGCCAACCGAAGGTTTTCATAGAGGAAGGGCAGGACATCAAACTGCACCCGTGCATTGTTCGCCTTGAGCATAAGGACTTCAAGCACGCGAGCGCGATCGATTGATTGGATCTTCTCGCCGTTGAGCGTCGCCCTGACCTTCTCCGCAAAATTGGGTCGTCTGACCGCCCGCCAGGCGCGCCTGAACGCTGATGTGTCGCGACATGAAAAAGGCGCGAGGCCCCTCGAAGACGGGCGTGATATAGACGCTCGATGCCAGGTCCAGCCCAAGGTCGAGCGCGACGGCGCCGGGATGCTCCGTACTGATGAGGGCACGAAGAGCCACGCACTCATGGGCACGGTGGGTCTGGATATCACGTAACGCATCCTGATCGGCGGTGATCAGGGCGTGGAACAGCGCGTCGAGCACAGGTGGCTTCGTCATAGAGAAACGTCGAGACGGTCGATGATGATCGCCACCAGCGCAGCGGCTTCGGAGGCGCGGATCGTATGAGGGGTATGAGGGCACGCGCGAATGATGCTGGCCAACTCGCTCGGGCTGACGAAGGCATAGCTGTCCCTCGGGCGGTGGCCAATCCGTTCCGAGATCTCGGTCTTCAGGCTCATCAGCGTGGAATTGCAGTGGTTACAGATCTCGGATGCGTTTGCCCAAGTGCCACGGCCCGGGTTGGGACTGATATGAAAACTCACCTTGCCCTCGTCGCTCACGTAGAGCACGTCGTGCTTTGCGCGCCGGCACACCGGGCATGACCAATCGTCGGCGACCTGCTCCCAGCGGTGGGCGCGGTCTTCGTCGGATCGCAGCATGGCAAGGAAGTTGGTTGGAAGCGGGCGCCCCGGCTTAGGTTCGGTTGTGCGCCAGCGAGCGAGATTTCGTGGTGCCGCTTTTTGCCGCGGACCGAGCGCCTTCTGCAAGGCTTCGATCGATGTCCATCGCAAGATGGTGGTATCGCCGGTGCGGTGCCCGTTCCCAAGGGTGGGAATGGGCTGCATCTTGCGATCGTAGGGCTCGTACCAATGGTTGTCGGTGGCGGCAGCGTGCGCAACGGTGCGTATAAGCTCCATCCGCAGCGCGTAGGCGGGTTTGGCCTCGTGCCATCGCTGGTGTGCGGCCCGGGCGTCAACGTCGTGAGGACGATGTGCCGAGCTTTGGATAAACGAGCGGATCTGCCTGATCGAGAACGAAAAGAAGGCCGGCGCGTCCACCTGCTTCTTGGCCTCGGTGTCGGCGTTGTTGCAGTCTTCGCAGATCAGGAGCTCCTCATACGCAGCGAATGCGCTGCCGATACGTTCCACCAGCCGCTTGCCTTCCATCTGCGCATCCTGGGTGCCGGCGTCGGCAAAGGCCGAGTGGAAAGCCGCTTTGAGCGCTTCGCCCATATGGTCATGGTGGACGACGAGCTTGGCCAGAATCTGGTTCTTCTTGCCAATCCGTGAGATCTGGAACTTCGATCGCCCACAGCATGGGCAAGCCCATGACTGGGACGAGCCCACCCAATGCCCGTTCATTTCGAAGTCGGTGCGTCGATGGTGCGCTTTGATGGCCCTCGACAATGGCGAATCGACGCCGTCGATCGTCGTGATGTCGCCATCGCGGACCGATGCGACCAGTACGGCGAGTGCCTCGCCTCTCAACGCCTGCATCGTCGGCGGATCCATGGGTTCGTGCTGGGCGGACCACTGTGCGAATCCGCTTGCATAGAAGAATGTATCGTCAGTCATGTGCTTTGCTTGTATCCGTCAGGCACTGGCATACGGCGTGGCGCATCGTGATCCGGGCACCGCCGTCGAGCTGCATCACAGGGTCCGAGCGCGTGCGCCAGTGGGGCGTGTTGTTCGGAGGCCGTCGTGGTCAGGTCTGAAGGCGCGCGACGACCTGATCGCAGGTCAATGCGAACGTGATGGCATAGGTATGCAAGCCCATGGGGAGTGCGAGGCCGTCGGAGCGAATCCGCGCGCGCGAAGACAAGGCCGAGCGCGAACAATGTCAGGAACGTGGTCAGGTACTGGTACGTTGCGTGGTGCTGGTAGGAGAAGAAGATCGCCGTACCGAGGGCCGCCACGGCAGCCACCCACCGGTTGGCCTTGAAGGGCAGGAGCGAAAGCAAAAAATGCCGAAAGGCGAATTCTTCCACGATCGGCGGTAGGAGCAGCAGACAGACGATCATGACGGCGATCTGCATCGGCGTCTTGTCGTGGTAGAGGAGCATCATGCTGACTTCACGGGGTTGCCCGAGCCACAGGGCCGTGCCATAGGCCGTCAAGTAGATGGCGGATACGGCCACCAGGCCTTGCGTGACGTGCTGGCGCTGGATGTCGCCCCGGAAGCGAATGTCGGAGCCTGTCAGATTTTTAGTGTGACGAGGTCATGAGACGATTACGGAAACGTCCTATGACCGACACAACAGTGACCAAGAAGAGCAAGAGCCCGAAGGCACCCAAGCTGTTCCCTGATGAACTGATCGATCAACTGCTGGCGCAGGTCCAGAACAAAGATGCCGAGTCGATCCTCGGCGAATCAGGCCTGGCTGGGCAGTTGAAGAAGCAATTGGCCGAGCGAATGTTGGCGGCCGAACTGACTCATCACCTGGAGAGCGAGGCGGAGCAAGGCAAAGCCGGCAACCACCGCAACGGCAAGAGCCCCAAGACAGTCATTACGCCCAACGGCGAGCTGACGCTCGATATCCCGCGCGATCGGCAGGCAACGTTCGAGCCGCAGTTGGTTGGCAAGTATCAACGCCGGCTTCCAGGCTTCGACGACCACGTCATCAGCATGTATGCGCGCGGCATGAGCGTGCGCGAGATTCAGGGCCATCTGCTGGAGCTATACGGGCTCCAGGTGTCGCCCGATCTGATTTCCACGGTCACGGATGAGGTGCTGGCCGACGTCGAGCAATGGCAGCAACGGCCGCTCGAGGCCATGTATCCGATCGTGTACTTTGACGCGCTCCGGCTGAAGATTCGCGACGAAGGCACGGTCAAGAACAAGGCGGTCTATCTGGCGCTGGGCATTCGGGCCGACGGCCGCAAGGAAGTACTGGGCCTGTGGATCGAGCAAACCGAGGGCGCCAAGTTCTGGCTGAAGGTCTTCAACGAATTGAAGAACCGCGGTTTGAACGACATCCTAATCGCAGTGGTCGATGGCTTGCGCGGCTTTCCCGAGGCGATCGAAGCGGTCTATCCGGATGCCCAGATCCAGACCTGCATTGTGCATCTGATCCGCAATTCGCTGAGTCTGGCGAGTTGGAAGGATCGCAAGCCGCTCGCTGCGGCGCTCAAGCCGATCTATCAGGCCGCCACGGCCGATGCGGCAGCAGCGGCGCTGGAGGCTTTCTCCCAAGGCGAATGGGGTCGTAAATTCCCTACCGTCGCGGCCATGTGGCAACGCCAGTGGGAGCAAGTGATTCCCTTCTTTGCCTATCCACCGGAAGTACGCAGAATCATATATACGACCAACGCCATTGAAAGCATGCACATGCAGTTGCGCAAGATCGTCAAGAATCGAGGCCACTTCCCCAGCGACGAAGCGGCCAGCAAGCTGTTGTTTCTGGCCTTGCGCAACATCGAAAAGGATTGGAAGATGCCGCCTATCACCTGGCGGCAGGCAGTCAATCAGTTCGCCATTCTGTTTGGCGAGCGATTCACCAACGCCATCGGCTGAGATTTCTTACAACGACCTCAGCACACGAAATTCCTGACACGTCCGAATGTCGGGAAAGCACCAGCGTCGATGCGCGACGAATAAAAGCACAAGCAACAAGGCCGACGGCCCGTAAAACAAAGCAATCGTGTAGTGCACCCTGTCTTGCAGGCTGAACTGACTGGCCATCCAGGGCAGCGTCCACCGATACAGGTAGAAGGCGAGCCATCCGAGCAGTAAAGCCAGACTCCAGCGGGTGGCAAAGGGTTGCCCCAGCCCAACTATCGTCCTCAATCGATGCGCATCCAGTCGCATGGCCATGTCGTTTTCCTGTCCTGATTTCCCTATCTCCGCACAAGAATAATCGAGTCGGATGTCTCCCGGCGGTCCCGGGCCGCGCTGTCGTGCGCCACATCGAGCCGCGCTGCGCGCGTCGCGCCCCTGCGGGCTCTTATCGCTGACGTTTACGGCCCGCATGCTCACGTTGCGGGCCTGCGCGCTTCGCTTGCGCGGGGTCTGCGCCGTCTGCGGCCGGTTGCCTGTCCAGCCGTCTCCCCTGACTTCATTCCCTTGTCCGCGACTGTAGCCCGTGGCCGTGTGCCGTCAAGGCGCGCCGGGCCGTGTCCTCGGCTGCGCCTGCGGGCCGCGCCACCCCCTGCGCTTGTCTCCTTGACGGCCCCCGTCCGCGCGCTCCTGACCGTAGCGGGCGATGAACTCAGGAAAGACAGTGGCAACGAGTCCGGCCCAGGTCTCTGCGCCGGCTCCGCCGGAAGTCCGAAGCGGGCTCCGAATCTAGGAATCCGGTGGGGGGGTCAACAGCCAACCCTTGTCAGGAGAACGACCATGCAACTTGCTTCCCGTTTCGCTTCGCGCTCCCCGGTGTTGCGTTCGGAACATCCCTTGTCGGATGACCAAATCCGCGCCGTGGCCCCAGTCCATCTTCGCGGACGCCCCCCACGAAAGTCGCTCGCACCGGTACTGCTACATCCCGACGGCGACCGTGCTGCAGCAGCTGCGAGGCGAAGGCTTTGAGCCTTTCATGGTGTGCCAGACTGCTGGGCGTCGGCGCCGAGCTGGCCGTGCCCGAGAACCGCAATGGCGATCGCGTCATCATTGCCGGGCGCGGCAGCTTGCAGGACAGCGTGAACCAGGTCGGGCAGGAGATGACCGGCGCAACCTCAACATTCAGCCTACCTTGACCGAGCGGCCGGCTTACCGGTTCGTACCATTGTCAACCGCGACTTGGTGCTGCGGCCGTACCAGCCGCTGTTCTTCAATCGAGGGAAGTCAAAATGAGCACGCCGCGGAATCTGCGGCTCGGGTCGCTACCGAAGACCGAGAGCATCAAGCTGACTTTCGCATGCCCGGCCCATCTGAAAGCCGACCTCGACCGCTACGCCATGTTGCACACCCAGACCTACGGAGAGGCGGTCGATGCGGCAACGCTGATTCCGCACATGCTGGAAGCATTCATGGCCGGCGATCGGGGATTCAGAAGGTAGTGGATGAGGCATTGTCTACGGCTGACGAAGTCACGGCTCAGCGCGTCAGAGAAGCGCTTTTAAGCGTTGAGCATGTCGCCTTGGGCCGTCGTTTCCGGGAGTTCGCGATTGCACATACGACGTCCGCCTATTTCCGTGAGTCGTCCAGGGGAGATGGACTTCGGCTGGCTAGATCCGATCTGGCGGAAGTTCTCGGCTTGGCTTATCAATCACGGTCAAAGTACGTGCATCAACTCCGGCGACTGCCGGACATGGTGACCATAGGGCATGGTTACGCGGAAACCGCACTAGATGGACGCTCAACGCATCTAACTTTGCAGGGCTTGGCTCGCTTGATGCGCAGCATCATTATTGAATTTGTGATGAGGCAAGCGTCAATCGACCGTGAACCATACTACTATCATCTGGAACGAAGCGGCGTTATGCAGATGCAGTTGGCTCCTCAGTACTGGGTCTGGCGTGCAGAGGGGGATATTACAAAGGCTGGCAGGGACAAGCTGGAGGGATTTCTACAACAACTAGCGTCTTGTCTCCTCAAACAGCCTGGCGCGGTTATCACTGATATGCGCGAAGTGCTGACAAAGGTTGCCGAGTTCGCAGCCACTATAAAGAAGCCCCTTAGGCTGCCGTATTTGGCTTTACATTTCCTGTTCAATTGGCATGTGTCAGAAAATGACTCCGCTGCGACATCCGCTATCAAGGCATTGATCGAAAGTGAACTCGGTGAACCCGGTTCTGAGTCGCTGATTGCCCACAATTTGTCTGGCCAAATGATTGACTGGCCCTTGGAGGTACATCGGCGGACCGTGGATGGCTATCTACGGCGTAGAGCGGCCGCGAGCGGCTTGCGATTCCCGAGAGTTTTCGAGGCAGGAATCATCCTTGATCTGGCTGAAAGGTACCGCCTTGTTGGTGACATGGATGCTTGCAAGGCGATGGTGGCGCTGGCGGTGGAAAACCATCCTGGGCATGTTGGCCTGTTGGCGTTCGAGAGAGATTTTCAATACGTGAGCCCGATTCGCTGGGGCCATGTCATGCTCCCGACGTCTACGGAGTCTATGAAGGAACCATCAGCATCGGTGTGACAAGGATTTCCTGTTTTCGGTATCCTTCGAGATGGTTGAAAATACGGTCGCCAGAGTCGTCGTTCTGCAAATGGCCCCATCTCCCGCGCCGGCAAAAAGCCCGCGCGGGTGACGGTAAAGGCGACGGTAAAGGCCCATGTCGATCATCACAATTCCCTTTAACCATACGGTTTGCGAGACCTGTTGATGATCGAATGGGAGTGATGCGGCGCACGCCAATCGCCATGCCAGGCGATTGAGCGGGCACTGAGCCTGTCACCCGAAGCCCGCTCTGTTGTGCGGGCTTCTTGCTTTTTGGCGATCGCGAGATCGGTCTCATGTGGGAATACGCCGACAACGGAACGGGATGTCTCCGGCTGACGATCGCAAACGCGTCGCCTACGCTTCACGGTAGCGGGTGGCTGGCCGCGGGATTCGCCCCTGGTCTTCCACTGCCAGGGTCCACCTGAGAAGGGGCCGCCAGGATGACCGGTCGGGGAAGCATGGCAACAAAGCGGCGTGACGTCACGCCACCTTCGCCCGCGGTAGCGCGCAAGCTGCCGGAGTTGTTTGCCGAGCGCCACTGGGAGCCGTTCGACTTCCAGCGCGCGGTATGGGACGCCATCGGCCGAGGGCGAAGCGGCTTGCTGCACGCCACCACAGGCACCGGCAAGACCTATGCCGCATGGCTGGGCGCGTTGCTCGCCTTTGCCACCCCGCCACCCCGCCCCGGAGCGCCGCAACCGCCGTTGACCGTGCTCTGGCTGACGCCGATGCGCGCACTGGCGGCCGATACCACGCGAGCTCTGCTGGCACCGCTTGCCGAACTAGGGTAAGCGCTCAATTGACGACGTCTGGTATTGAAGGCTGAACGTTGGCAGGCTTGCGTCCGCAAAGACTTTGCGGACGCAAACATGATCCAAGACGAGATTGACCTATTTCCGCTGCAGGCGGTGCGAGTCCGCTCCAATGGGAAGCGTGACTACGAGCCAGCGGCCAAGCGGCGTCTGATTGAGTTCTGTCTTCAATCGGGAGCATCGGTTTCGGGCACAGCGCTCAAGGCTGGCATCAACGCTAACCAGTTGCGCAAATGGATTCGGGAGTACCGAGATTCAGCGCAGGCGCAAGGTGCGTTGCCGGCATTCGTGCCGGTTGTCGAGGAGGTTCTGGATTCGCGGCCAATCAAGACACCCGCACAGGTTGTGGTGTCTGGCGATCCGCCACCGCGGCGAGCGCAACCGCTGGCGCTGTTGAGCGCAAAGCTGCCCAACGGTGTATCGCTCGAGCTGGAATGCAGCGAGCGAGACGTTGGGCTCGTAAAGGCAATGATCGAAGCCCTGAGTGGAGGCCATTGATGTTCCGCCTCGACGCTGGGCTGCGGGTGTATCTGCATCGCGACGCAGTGGACTTCCGTAAGAACATCAACGGCCTGGCACTACTGGTCGAGCAGGCGCTCGGGCTGGATCCGTTTGCATCGGCTGTATTTGTGTTCCGTAACCAGCGGGCCGATCGTATCAAGATACTCGGGTGGGACCGCAACGGCTTCTGGCTATTGTTGAAGCGATTGGAGGCGGACCGGTTTGCCTGGCCACGCGAGGCGGCAGTGGCTACGCTGACGGTCGAACAGTTGCACTGGCTGCTCGAGGGAATCGACATCGAGGCGATGCGCCGGCACCCGCACCGAGAATACCATCGCGCTGCGTGAACGCTGCTTGGCGGCGGCGGTCTAACCGGCCATGCCATCCACGCCCGTCACCGTTACCGCCGCCGAGCTGCAACTGTTGCGCGACGCCGAACGCGAGCTCAAGGCAATACTCGCGGAGCGCGAGGCAATCAAGGGCGAGTTGCGTGTGATGACGGTCCAGCGAGACCTGCTCTTGGAACAGCTCAAGGCGTTCCAGCGTAAGCTGTTCGCCGCCAAGAGCGAGGCGCGAGGCTCGGAGCAGAAGGACTTGTTCCTCAATGAGGCCGAGGCCTTGGCGACGGCGGCCGCGCAACCGGCGCAGGAAGAAGAAGGTACGCCCGAGACCGAAGTGGCCGGACACAAACGCAAGAAGCGCGGCCGCAAGCCGCTCGACCCAGCGCTGCCCCGTGTCGAGGTCCGTCACGAACTACCCGAATCGGAACGTGTCTGCCCCCTCGATGGCCAGACTCTGGTCGAGATTGGCGTCGAGGTCAGCGAACAGCTCGACATCGTGCCGCAGCAGGTCCGCGTAATCCAGCACCAGCGGGTCAAGTACGCCTGTCCATGCTGCGACGGCGGCATCAAGACGACGCCGGCACCGGCGCGCATTATTCCCAAGGGACTCCTTACCGAATCGGCGCTGGCCTGGTGCATCACCTCGAAGTATCAAGATGGCCTGCCGCTGTACCGCCAGGCAGCGCTGCTGCATCGCTTTGGCGGGGACCTCTCTCGCGGCACCCTGGCCGCAAGCATAGTGCGAGTAGGCCAAGCGGTGCAGCCTATCATCAACCTGATGCGCGACCATCTGCTGGAAGCCGATGTCGTGTACGGTGACGAGACAACGGTACAGGTGCTCAAGGAGCCCGGCAGGCCTGCCCAGAGAAAGAGCTTCCTATGGGCGCAGATGAATGGCACTAGCCCGCCGGTACGGTTGTTTGCCTATAGCCCAACACGCGAGACAAAGCAGGCTATGGCTCTCTATGCCGGCATCAAGCGTGGGGCGGTGTTGATGACCGACGGCTATGCGCCATACGACGACGTCGCAAACACCTATCAGTTGGTGCACCTCGGATGCTGGGCACACGGGCGCCGCTACCTGGTCGAGGCAGAGCAAGCCTTGCCCAAGGATAAGCGTGCCGACCACCCAGTCACGGGATTCCTGCAGCGCATCGGCAAGCTGTTTGCCGTCGAAAGCCGCACGCTCAAGATGAAGCCAGAACAACGGCAGCAGGTTCGCGCCGAACAAAGTCAGCCGCTGCTGGCCGAGATCGAAACGATGCTGCTGCAACACCTGCATACCGTGCTGCCGCAAAGCCTGTTCGGCAAGGCGCTGCACTACCTGCATGGGCAGTGGCCAAAGCTCGTGCGCTACATCGAGAACGGAACCTGGCCGATCTCGAACAATCCCTGCGAGAACGCGATTAGGCCATTCGTGATTGGACGGAGAAACTTCCTCTTCTGCGACACCGTGGCCGGTGCCAACGCCAGCGCAAGTCTTTACTCGCTGGTGGAAACCTGCAAGGCCAACGACGTCGATCCGTATCAGTATCTCGTTGCCTTGTTCAAGGCGTTGCCACACGCACAGACAGCCGACGACTACGAGGCTCTGCTGCCCTGGAGGCTCAAGCCCTCAACCGTCTAGAGCGGATACCGCCGGCTGCCGCAAGGGACGCCCTTAAAAGACCGCTTACGAACTAGGCCTCGACTGGAGCGTGGGCTTGCGCACCGGCGATACCAGCAGCAGCGAGCGCGCCGCACAGGCACGCCGCCTGCCGACCGCGCTGGTCACTACCCCGGAAAGCCTGTCGCTGCTCCTGACACGAGCGGATGCACGCGAGGCGCTTGGCAGCGTGCGGCTGGTGGTGGTCGACGAGTGGCACGAGCTGATTGGCAGCAAGCGCGGAGTGCAGGTGCAACTAGCGCTGGCGCGACTGCATCAATGGCAGCCGGACCTGTGCGTGTGGGGCTTGTCCGCGACGCTTGGCAACCTGAATCATGCGCGCGATGTGCTGCTCGCCGGCGTTCCGCCGGAACGGCGCGTGCTGGTCCACGGCCATACGCCCAAGACACTCATCATCGACACGCTGCTGCCCGACGCTGCCAGCCGTTTCCCATGGGCGGGACACCTTGGCCTGTCGATGTTGCCCCACGTGGTGCGCGAACTGGAAGCCAGCACCACTACGCTTGTGTTCCTGAATACGCGATCGCAGGCGGAACTTTGGTATCAGGCCTTGCTCGAGGCTCGACCGGACTGGGCTGGCCAGATTGCGCTGCATCACGGATCGCTGGACCGCGCCGTGCGCGAATGGGTCGAGCAGCACCTCAAGAACGGCGAGCTGCGCGCCGTGGTGTGTACCTCCAGCCTGGACCTTGGCGTGGACTTCCTGCCGGTGGAACGCGTGCTGCAGATCGGCTCGCCCAAGGGCGTGGCGCGGCTGCTGCAGCGCGCCGGGCGATCGGGGCACGCCCCGGGTCGGGCATCGCGCGTGACCGTGGTGCCCACGCACAGCCTGGAACTCGTGGAGTCGGTCGCCGCGAGAGAGGCCGCGCTGGCCGGGCGCATCGAGGCGCGCGATTCGCCGGACAAGCCGCTCGACGTACTGGTCCAGCACCTCGTCACGGTGGCGTTGGGCGGCGGATTCCGGGCGGACGACCTGCTGGCCGAAGTGCGTGCCACGTGGGCCTACCGCGCGCTGACCGGGGAGGAATGGCAATGGTGCCTCGACTTCGTGCGCCATGGCGGCGGTACGCTATCGGCCTATCCCGACTATCACCGCGCGATGCCCGACGATGACGGCGTCTGGCGCGTGCCGGACGCGCGGCTTGCGCGCCGGCACCGGATGAGCGTGGGGACCATCGTCAGCGATGCGACGATGCAGGTGCGCTACTGGACTCGCGGTGGCAGTGGCGGTGCGTCGCTGGGGACGGTCGAGGAAGGCTTTATCGCCCGCCTGGCCCCGGGTGACTGTTTCCTGTTCGGCGGCCGCCTGCTGGAACTGGTGCGCACGCAGGAGATGACCGCCTACGTGCGCCGCGCCACGGGCAAGCGGCCCGCCGTGCCCCGCTGGAACGGCGGCAAGATGCCGCTTTCCACGGAACTGGCCGACGCCGTCGTCGCCACCCTTGACGCCGTGCGAGCAGGCCAGCTGGATCCGGTCACTACGCCCGAACTGCCCTTGATCGAGCCACTGGTGGCATTGCAGATGCGCTGGTCTTCCGTGCCTACGCCGGACACGCTGCTGGCTGAAACGCTGCATTCGCGCGAAGGCTGGCACTTGTTTCTCTACCCCTTTGCCGGGCGTTCCGTGCATCTCGGCCTCGGCAGCTTGCTGGCGTGGCGGCTGGGGCAGAAAGTGCCGGCTACGTTCTCGGTGGCAGTCAACGACTATGGGCTCGAATTGCTCGCGTCCGCGCCGCTGGACTGGGGGCAGTGGCTGCCGCAGGTGCTGGCCGAAGAGCGCCATCGCGATCTGGCCGCCGACGTGATGGGCAGCCTGAACGCCGGCGAGTTGTCGTTGCGCCGCTTCCGCGAGATCGCGCGCGTGGCGGGACTGGTGTTCCAGGGCTATCCCGGCGCAGCCAAGAGCGCGCGGCAGTTGCAGGCCTCGTCGAGCCTGTTCTATGAAGTCTTTCGCAAGCACGACCCCGGCAATCTGCTGCTCGGGCAAGCAGAACGCGAGGTCCTGATGCAGGAGCTGGATGCGCACCGCCTGACCACCACGCTGGCGCGGCTGGCCTCAATGCGGCTGGACTTGCGCGTGCTGGAGCGGCCGTCGCCGCTGGCGTTCCCCTTGATCGTGGAATTCCTGCGCGAAAAACTCAGTACGGAGAAGCTTGCGGACCGCATCGCCCGCATGCTCGCCGACCTGGAACGCGCGGCGGGTCCGGCGCCGGACTACACGGGGCCGATGCATGACATGCCGCCCGGCGTCGACGCGGCGCGCGTGGCGGAGCAAGCGCGCTTCGGCATGTCAGACCATGCTGGACCGGCCGGTCCGCGCAAGCCCCGACGCGCGCGCAAGCCGTCCCGGCCACTGCCGCTGCTATGACCGGCATGAGCGACATCCACCTGGTTGCGTCGGGGGCCCATGCCGTGCGTGTGGCCGGCGAGACGCTGTGGCTGCTGCCGGAGCATGCGGTGTGGTGGCCGGCAGGCAGCATGCTGCTCGTGGCGGATGTCCACATCGGCAAGGGCGCGGCCTTCCGCGCATTGGGCCAGCCGGTGCCGAGCGGGACCACTGCCGACAACCTGGCGCGGCTACACGCGCTGGTGCTGCGCTACCCGGCGCGAGAACTGGTGTTTCTCGGGGACTTTCTGCACGCCCGCGCCGCGCGCACGGGCGCAGTGCTGATGGCGCTGCGCGACTGGCGGCGCTGCCTGCCGGCGCATCTGCGCTGCACGCTGGTACGCGGCAACCACGACACCCATGCCGGCGATCCGCCGCCCGACCTGGAGATCGCAGTCGTCACCGAGCCGCTTTCGGCCGGACCATTCGCTTTGTGCCACATGCCGGGGACTTCGCCTCAAGGCTTCGTGCTGGCGGGCCATCTGCACCCGGCCTGCGTGCTGCGCGGCACCGGCGGCGATGTCTTGCGGCTACCATGTTTTGTGTTCGGCGCAGAGGGGGCCATCCTGCCCGCGTTTGGCGCATTCACGGGACACGCCACCATCCGGCCGCAACCGGGTGAGCAGTGCTACGTGGTTGGTGACGGCCGCGTATGGCCCGTGCCGGTCAGGTAAGCCAGGGGCGCAATTCAAGACCCGCCCAGCAGATCCTGCTCATCCAGCAGCGCGTAGGCAATCTCGGGCGTGGTCTCCATCGCCCGGCGTATCGCCGCGGGAATCGCCTGCTTCGTCTTCCGGCATAGTCCCGGCTTATCTTCCAGCTGGATGTTGATCCCCCGCAGCGTGCGCACGCCATTCGCGCTCGGCGTGATGGTCAGGACGATGCCCAGTTGTGCCTGCAAGCGGCCGCCCAGATGCCGCAGGTCGGCGAGGCTCGTCACGCTTTCCAGCCGCGCCACGAGCCGTTTTTCCTCCTCGCGGGTCAGGCGCAGGACGCTGAGATCGGCGTTCGGATCGGCCAGCAGTTCTTCCCTGCGGCAAGTGCAGGCGCCGGGCGGGCATTCCGTGCGGATCGGGAAGGGCGCGTTCATCGGGGGCGGCCGGGCAGGCCCCATGCGGGGACGGTAGCTGGATATCTTAAAGCACGGCGCGGTGGGCTGGCGCATGGACCGTCTGCAAGAGGCGCCGATTCGATTTATGCTGCCGCTGGCGACTCAGCACAGCCGCATACCGAAAACCCCAGGAGACCACATGGCCCTCTCGATGTATGACGTATCGATTCCCGCGTTCCTCCGCGCCCTGACCAACCTGTCCGCCATCCTGGAAAAAGGCGCGGCGCATGCGCAGGCGCAGGGCATGGACCCGGCCGACCTGATCCAGACGCGCCTGATCGCCGACATGGATACGCTGGCGACGCAGGTGCAGCGCGCCAGCGATGCCGCGAAGGGCTGCGCGGCGCGGCTTGCGGGGATCGATGTGCCGTCCTTTGCCGATACCGAGGCGACGTTTCCCGAACTGCAGGAACGCATCGCGAAGACCGTGGACTTCCTGAAGTCGATCCGTCCCGAACAGCTCGAAGGCAGTGAAGGGCGGAGCATCGAACTGAAGCTCAAGCAGGGCCCCATCACCTTCGATGGCAAGAGCTACCTGCTGGGCTTCGCCGTGCCGAACTTCTACTTCCACATCACCACCGCCTACGACATCCTGCGCCACAAGGGCGTGCAGATCGGCAAGATGGATTACCTCGGCGCACGCTGAACCACCGGCCTTGCCCCGGGTGGGGCAAGGGGCCGGGTTCAGTGCATCGCGGCGCCGGCAGGCAGTGGGCCGCGTGCATCGAACCCCGCGGCGCGGTCCAGCCGGCCGCTCAGTTCCGTCAGGCCAAGCGCCACCAGCACGACAAGCGCACCGATCCATGGCGTATGCATCAGGCCCAGGTGCGTGACGATCAGGCCACCGGCCCAGGCCGCGCCGGCAATGCCAAGGTTGAAGGCCGCGATATTCAGTCCGGAGGCCACGTCGACGGCATGCGGCGTATGGCGCTCTGCCTGCTTGACCACGTAGACCTGCAGGCCGGGCACATTGCCGAAGGCAACGGCACCCCAGGCCAGCACGGTGGCGACGACCAGCCACCGGTGCGGCGCGGTGAACGTCAGCACGAACAGCACCACGGCGAGCAGCAGGAAAACCAGCCGCAGGGCAGGGATGGGGCCATGGCGGTCGGCCAGGCGACCGCCCCAGATATTGCCCACCGCCACGGACACGCCGTACACGAGCATCACCAGTCCGACGGCGCTGGCGCTGAAGCCCGACACATCCTGCAGAATCGACGCCAGGAAGGTGAACGGAATGAACGAGCCGCCATAGCCGATCGCCGTCTTCGCGTACACCAGCAACAAGCGCGGCTCCGCCAGCACGCGGGCCTGCTGCAGCAGCGAGGCAGGCGGCGAATGCGGGATCGACGACGGCACGAACAGCAGGCTGCCGACAAAGGCGATCAAGCCGAGTCCTGAGACCGCCAGGAAGGTCTCGCGCCAGCCAAAATGCTGGCCGATGAACGTGCCCAGCGGGACGCCCGTCACCAGTGCGACGGTCAGGCCCGTGAACATGATGGCAATGGCACTGGCCGCCTTGTCCTTCGGCACCAGGCCGGTAGCGATGGTCGAGCCGATCGAGAAGAACACGCCGTGGGCCAGGCCGGTCAGGATGCGCGCCACGACCAGCGATTCATAGCTCGGCGCCTTCCAGGCAAGCAGGTTGCCCAACGTAAAAAGTGCCATCAGCGACAGCAACAGCGCCTTGCGCGGCAGGCGGCCGGTCAGTGCGGTAAGCA
This sequence comes from Cupriavidus sp. C2SS-8b, assembly GCF_057073745.1. Classification (NCBI taxonomy): domain Bacteria; kingdom Pseudomonadati; phylum Pseudomonadota; class Betaproteobacteria; order Burkholderiales; family Burkholderiaceae; genus Cupriavidus; species Cupriavidus sp. C2SS-8b. The sequence goes on along the minus strand of NZ_CP172716.1, from coordinate 1,895,693 downwards.
CCGGTGCGCCGACCGCCACGCCAAGGGCGTACAGGCTGACCAGCATGCCGGCCGACGGCACGCTGATGTGCAGGTCGGTGGCGATGGTCGGGATCAGCCCGACGATCACGAATTCCGTCGTGCCAATGGCGAACGCGCTGAGGGTCAGCGCTAACAGGGCAATGGGCATGGTCTGCCTCCAGGAGAAAATGGGATGGCGGCAGTGTGCCTGTCTTACCTTTGCAGATTAAGGTGGTGATCGACAGAAGATATTTGAAATGAATGCAAGAATGGCTCGTAAGCCCGGATAAGGCTGCCCCGCGCTCATGCGCGGGTGACGTGACGGCGGCGACCCTTGCCCCACGTGGCCTGCGGTCGCCATCTCAGCGAAAACCCTGACTCGTCTGGTATACTTCCATGTTGTCTGGCCGCTGCCGGATACAGCCTGCGAGAGGCCATGCGGAGCCCCGCCCCGATGCACTGCCGGAGGCCGCCTTGCCTCAAGCCATCTCTGATCCGGAGTCCTGGCCTCGCTCTCCCGACCCATGAAAGACCGGCCGCCATTGGCCGCTGAAACCATTGCGTTCCTGACCGGAGCGCGCCGCAAAGCATGACTTACGCCGTCAAGGAAATCTTCTATACGCTGCAGGGCGAAGGCGCCAACGCCGGCCGTGCCGCGGTGTTCTGCCGCTTTGCCGGCTGCAACCTGTGGAGCGGGCGCGAAGAGGACCGGGCCACGGCGGTTTGCCAGTTCTGCGACACGGACTTTGTCGGCACCGACGGCACGCGCGGCGGCAAGTACCGCACGGCCGAGGAACTGGCCGCGACGGTCGCTTCCGAATGGCCGCAGGGCGCTGGCGGCAAGCCGCTGGTGGTGTGCACGGGTGGCGAGCCGCTGCTGCAGCTCGATGGTCCGCTGATCGACGCCTTGCACGCGCAGGGCTTCGAGATCGCGATCGAAACCAATGGCACGATCGAGGTGCCGCCGGGAATCGACTGGGTTTGCGTGAGCCCCAAGATGGGCTCCGAGCTCGTGGTCAGGAAGGGCGACGAGCTGAAGGTGGTGATGCCGCAGGCCGGGCAAGACTTCGCCGCATACGAGCAGCTGGATTTCCGGTATTTCCTGGTGCAGGCCATGGATGGCCCGCTGGCCCGCGAAAATACCGCCGCCGCCGTGGCGTTCTGCCAGCGACACCCGCGCTGGCGCCTGTCGCTGCAGACCCACAAGCTGCTGGGCATCCGCTGATTCAGGCGGATTCCTGTCCCGTGGCCGCAGCGTGGGCCACAATAGAGCCCGCGGACTCCGGCATGAAGTCCACCCAATGCAGGCCGCCTTGCAAGCGCCCGTACCCATGAGCAAACAAGTTTCCATTACCCGCCGGCTCGAATTCGATTCCGGCCACCGCATCCCGAACCACTGCGGACAGTGCCGCAATATCCACGGCCACCGCTATCGCCTGGACCTGACGCTGTCGGGCGAGGTGCTGCATCGCGAGGGTGCGTCGGATGACGGCATGATCCTCGATTTCGGCGATATCAAGTCGCTGGCGCAGGACCACCTGGTGTCCAAATGGGACCATGCCTTCCTGATCTATCGCGGGGACACGGCGCTGCTGAACTTCCTGCAGTCGATGGAAGGGCACAAGACCGTGGTGCTGGACGCCATCCCGACGGTCGAGAACCTGGCGCAGATCGCCTTCGACATGCTGGCTCCGGTGTTCAAGGACTGCTTCGGCCACCACCTGCAACTGACCCGCCTGGTCCTGTTCGAAACGCCCAACTGCTGGGCCGAAGTCACCGCCACGGCGGAGCTGCCGGCACAGGACTGAGTCGCCCATGACGGAAACCCGCACGGCGGAGGACATCGCTCGCGACGAGCGCTATATGCGCGCCGCCATGGACGAGGCGCGCCTGGCCGAAGCCGCGGGCGAGGTGCCGGTCGGCGCGGTGGTGGTGTGGAACGATGCCATCATCGCGCGCGGGCACAACCTGCCGATCAAGTCGATGGATCCGTCTGCCCATGCCGAGATGCAGGCCCTGCGCGCGGCCGCGCAGGTGCTGGGCAACTACCGCATGCCCGAATGCGAGCTTTACGTGACGCTGGAGCCGTGCGCGATGTGCAGCGGCGCCATCCTCCATGCGCGCCTGCGCCATGTGGTATTCGGCGCGACGGACCCGAAGACGGGGGCGGCCGGCAGCGTGGTGAACCTGTTCGAGCAGGCCCAGCTCAACCACCAGACCACCATGACGAGCGGCGTGCTGGCAGCCGAATGCGGGCAGATGCTGAAGGACTTCTTCGGCGCCCGGCGCCGTGCGCAGAAGGCCGCGCAACTCGCTGCACGAAGCCTGTCCGATCCCGAACAACCCTGATCAAGCCCAACCCGTATGAGCACACCGAGCCTCCAGCCGCATACCGAAGTCCGTCTGATCGCATCGTCCGGGTATCCGCACGATGTCGCCATCGCGGCACGCGGCTGTGCCTGGCTCAAGGCGCACGGGTACCACACGACCAACCCTGACGTGCTGGCGCGGCGCTACCTGCGCTTTGGCGGCACCGATGCCGAACGGCTCGCGGACCTGCATGCGATAGGCACCGGTACGCCGCACGAGCTGACGCTGGCCGTGCGTGGCGGCTACGGCATCGCGCGGCTGCTGGAGCGGCTCGATTTCGCGCAGATAGCCGAACAGGCACGCGCCAGCGGCACGCCCATCGTCGGCCACAGCGATTTCACGGCGTTCCAGCTGGCCTATCTGGCGGCAACCGGCGGGGTGACGTTTGCCGGGCCGATGCTGCTGGCGGATTTCGGCGCGGACACGGTCGACCCGTTCATGTGGGAGCACTTCGAAGGCATCCTGCGCGATCCAGCCTACACGGTGACGGTGCTGGCCCCGCAGGACGGCGGGCAGCCGTTCTCGGGCACGGTGGCGGGCACGCTGTGGGGCGGCAACCTGGCCATGCTGTGCAGCCTGCTGGGAACGCGCTTCATGCCGCATGTGGAAGGCGGCATCCTGTTCCTGGAAGACATCAACGAGCCGCCGTATCGCGTGGAACGCATGCTGGTGCAGCTGCACCAGGCCGGCGTGCTCGGTGCGCAGCGCGCCGTCGTCCTTGGTGATTTCTCCAACTACCGCGTGACGGACTACGACAACGGCTACGACATGGAGGCCGTCGTGACCTACCTGCGCGACGAGTTGAAGGTGCCGGTGGTGACCGGCCTGCCGTTCGGCCACTGCGCGCGCAAGCTGACGCTGCCGGTGGGCGCGCAGGCGCAGCTCAGCGCGAGTGCGGAAGGGTTCACGCTGGGCCTGTCGGGTTATCCGGTGCTGCCGACGCTGGCCTGACGACGTTTCGACCCGCACCATCCGGTCGCCGGAAAGGCGTGCGGATGGTAAAATAACCGGTTATTCCCTCATTTCCTGCCGGGTTCTCCCATGAACCGGGGCGCATCGCATTCGGCGGCGCCGCCCCGTTCGGCAAGCCTGGCGCAATGGCGCCATACCCCGTTTCCAGACAAGGTTCCAGACGTGCTTTCTACCGCAAACATCACCATGCAGTTCGGCCCCAAGCCGTTGTTCGAGAATATCTCGGTCAAGTTCGGCGAGGGCAACCGCTACGGCCTGATCGGCGCGAACGGCTGCGGCAAGTCCACCTTCATGAAGATCCTCGGTGGCGACCTGGAGCCGTCGTCGGGCAACGTCATGCTGGAGCCGGGCATTCGCCTGGGCAAGCTGCGCCAGGACCAGTTCGCCTATGAAGACATGCGCGTGCTGGACGTCGTGATGATGGGCCACACCGAGATGTGGGCCGCCGCGCAGGAGCGCGATGCCATCTACGCCAACCCGGAAGCGACCGACGAAGACTACATGAAGGCCGCCGAGCTGGAGGCCAAGTATGCCGAGTACGACGGCTACACCGCCGAAGCCCGTGCCGGCGAACTGCTGCTGGGCGTAGGCATTCCCACCGCCCAGCACCAGGGCCCGATGAGCGACGTCGCGCCGGGCTGGAAGCTGCGCGTGCTGCTGGCGCAGGCCCTGTTCTCGAACCCGGACGTGCTGCTGCTGGACGAGCCGACGAACAACCTGGACATCAACACGATCCGCTGGCTGGAGACGGTGCTCAACGAGCGCAACTCCACCATGATCATCATCTCGCACGATCGCCACTTCCTGAACTCCGTGTGCACGCACATGGCCGACATGGACTACGGCACGCTCAAGGTCTACCCGGGCAACTACGACGACTACATGGAAGCGTCGATGCAGGCCCGCGAGCGCCAGATGGCCGCCAACGCGCGCGCCAAGGAGCGCATCAGCGAACTGCAGGACTTCGTACGCCGCTTCTCGGCCAACAAGTCCAAGGCCCGCCAGGCGACTTCGCGCGCCAAACAGATCGAGAAGATCAAGGTCGATGACATCAAGCCGTCCTCGCGCCAGAACCCGTTCATCCGCTTCGAGTTCGAGAAGAAGCTGCACAACCTGGCCGTCGAATTGGAGGGCGTCACCAAGACCTACGACCGCAAGATCATCAACAACCTGTCGCTGGCGATCCAGGCCGGCGAGCGCGTGGCGATCATCGGCGAGAACGGCGCGGGCAAGACCACGCTGCTGCGCAGCCTGCTGAACGGTGCGGTGCAGACCGGCGTGCAGCGCGGTGTCGAGGTCGATCGCGGCACGGTGAAGTGGGCCGAGAACGCCAACGTCGGCTACATGCCGCAGGACACCTACGAGGAATTCCCGACCGACCGCGACGTGATGGACTGGATGAGCCAGTGGACGCAGGCCGGCGACGACGAGACCTCGCTGCGTGGCACGCTGGGCCGACTGCTGTTCTCGGCGGACGACATCAAGAAGAACGTCAAGGTGCTGTCCGGTGGCGAGAAGGGCCGCATGATCTGGGGCAAGCTGATGCTGGGCCGCCACAACGTGCTGGCGCTGGACGAGCCGACCAACCACATGGATATGGAATCCATCGAATCGCTGCAGATCGCGCTGGACAAGTTCTCAGGCACGCTGATCTTCGTTTCGCACGACCGCGAGTTGATCAACGGCCTGGCTACGCGTGTGATCGAAGTGCGTACCGATGGCACGCTGACGGATTACCTCGGCACGTATGACGAGTACCTGCAGTCGCAGGGTATCGACGGCTAAGCGTCCGATACCACGACAACGCAAAGGCCGCCTCCGGGCGGCCTTTGTGCTTCTTGTTCGCTGTTTGCGACGGTGCGAGTTCAGCCGCCTTCGTCCATCCCCATCAACCTGACGATCTCGTCGAGCTGCCCTGTGATGGCTTGCGCGGTGATCTCGCCCTTGGCCTTGAGCAATGCGCCGTTCAGCGGGTCACGCAGGGCGATCAACGCCGGGAGATCGGTGGCTTTTTCGACCTTGACCTGCATGACGTAACCGCGCAGGCCAAGGTGCTGGCTGATGACATCCGTGTAGAAGTGGTACAGGCGCTGGTAGGCCCGGATATCCGCCTCGGAGTGGAGCGCCGTAGCCGGCGCCTGGGCGGACTCCTGCGCTTCGACGCGGCGCATGGCATACATCGAGAAGAGATTGCTGTCCTCGCTGGCGGTTGCCGCCTTCACCAGGGCGGGGCGCTGCTGCGGGACGGCTTCCGGCACGGTCTCGACCAGGCCCATTTGCACCAGCTGTTTGAGCGACTCCGATCCTATGCCCATGCCGTCAAGCTGCGACAGCAGGTCCTGCTCGCGCCGTTCGCCATTGACGATCAGCAGCAGGGCGCGCAGCTTGTGATCCAGCTTGCGCGCGCGCGTCTTGATCTCGTCAAGGCCGGCTTCGGTCTTGCGGTAAATCGGGTTAACCACGTCTCGCTCCCTGTTATGGTTCCGCCGCGCTGGCGAGATCCCAGGGGCGCGACCGATTATCGCCATCTGTTGCCTCGCGGACAGCGCAGCCTGAAAAACCGCCTGCTCCAATCCGCTCTACAATGTGGTGCACCATAAAAGTAACAAAATAATTGCAACCGCTGATTGACCAAACTGACAACTGTGGCCATGCAACAACGAGACAAACTCTTTATCAACGGCAAATGGATCAGCCCGCACGGCACGGGGCTGATCGACGTCATCCATTCCACCACCGAAGCGGTCATGGGGCGTATCCCCGAGGGGAGCGCACGGGACGCGGAAGACGCGATCCAGGCTGCCCGGGCCGCGTTTGATGGCTGGGCCAGCACGCCGCCGGCGGTGCGCGCCGACTATATCCGCAAGATCGCCGAGGGCCTTAAGGCGCGGACCGAGGAACTGGCCCAGCTGATTGCGGGCGAGGTCGGCATGCCGATCAAGCTGGCACGCGCGATCCAGGTTGGCGGCCCGGTCTACAACTGGGGCCAGGCCGCGAAGCTGGTGGAAAGCTTCGATTTCGAGGAAGAGGTCGGCAATTCGCTGGTCGTGCGCGAGCCGGTCGGCGTGGTGGCGGCGATCACGCCGTGGAACTACCCGCTCAACCAGATCACATTGAAGGTGGCGCCTGCGTTGGCCGCCGGCTGCACGGTGGTGCTCAAGCCGTCGGAAGTGGCGCCGCTCAATGCCTTCGTGCTGGCCGAGGTGATCGAAGCGGCCGGCCTGCCGCCGGGCGTGTTCAACCTGGTGACCGGCTATGGCCCGGTGGTCGGCGAGGTCCTGGCCAGCCATCCCGAGGTCGACATGGTGTCGTTCACGGGCTCCACCCGGGCCGGCAAGCGCGTGTCGGAACTGGCGTCGCAGACCGTCAAGCGCGTGGCGCTGGAACTGGGCGGCAAGTCCGCCTCGGTGGTGCTCGATGATGCGGACCTGCCGGCGGCGGTGAAGGGCACCATCAACGCGTGCTTCCTGAATTCCGGCCAGACCTGCTCGGCGCATACGCGCATGCTGGTGCCGCGCAGCCGCTATGACGAAGTCAAGGCGCTGGCTGCGAAGGTGGTCGAAGGCTTTACGGTGGGCGACCCGCTGCAGGAAACCACCCGGCTCGGGCCGCTGATTTCCGCGGTGCAGAAGGACCGCGTGACAGGTTATATCCGCCGAGGGCTGGAAGAGGGTGCCGAACTGGTCGCGGGCGGCCCCGACGCGCCGGCGGGCCTGGAGAAGGGCTTCTTCGTCAAGCCCACCGTGCTGGGCAATGTGGAGCCGCGCGCCACGGTGGCGCAGGAAGAGATCTTCGGGCCGGTGCTGTCGATCATCTGCTACGACACCGAGGAAGACGCGGTGCGTATCGCCAACGACAGCGTCTATGGCCTCGGCGGCGGTGTCTGGGCCGGTGACGAAGCGCGTGCGATCCGCGTGGCGCGACGCATCCGTACCGGGCAGGTGGACATCAACGGCGGCCCGTTCAATATGCAGGCGCCGTTCGGCGGCTACAAGCAGTCCGGCAACGGGCGCGAGGCCGGCAAGTACGGGCTCGAGGAATTCCTCGAGTACAAGGCCCTGCAACTCAAGAAGCCGGCCTGATAGCCGATAGCCCTTCCGGGTATCTGGGTCCAAGGCCCCGCATGGCAGCATGCGGGGCTTCTTGTTTGTGCGCGTTGGTGGCGATAATGGCCGCCAAACAAAAATTCTCTCGGGGAGATGACCGATGCGCTGGTTCCGACGGCTGGCCTGGCTGGTAGCGGTGCTGTTGCTGGTTTCCGCGGCGGCGCTGGCGGGCGGCTATATCTGGTACCGGCAGGCGTCGCAGCCGCAATCCGCGGGCACGCTGGCGCTGCCGGGACTGCACGGACGCGTCACCATCGTGCGCGACCGCAACGCCGTGCCGCATATCCAGGCCGCTTCGCCGCTGGACGCGTATTACGCGCTGGGCTTCGTGCATGCGCAGGACCGGCTGTGGCAGATGCAGATGAACAAGCGCATCGTCGCGGGCCGGCTCGCCGAGATCCTCGGGCCCAAGGCGCTCGATACCGACCGCTTCCTTCGCACGTTGGGCGTGCGCCGCAATGCCGAGGCTATCTTCGCGCAGCTCGAACCGGACTCGCGTGCCGCATTGCAAGTTTATGCGGCTGGCGTGAACGCCTATATCGACCAGCGCAAGGAACCGCTGCCGCCCGAGTTCGTGATCCTGCGGACGCGTCCGGAGTACTGGGAGCCCGCCGACACGCTGGGCTGGCAGACCATGATGGCATGGGACCTGGGCGGCAACTGGACGCAGGAAACCCTGCGCATGGCGCTGTCGCAGGTATTGCCGACCGCGCGCATCAGCGAGCTGCTGGCACCGTATCCGGGCGAGCGGCCGGTCCGCACGCTCGACTACGGCAACCTGTACCGCCACCTGGCCCCGCTGGCCTCGGCGCTGGCCCGCGTCGGCGACATGGCGCCGCCCGGCTATGTGGAAGGAATGGGATCGAACAACTGGGTGGTGTCCGGCGCGCATACGCGGTCGGGCAAGCCCATGCTGGCGAACGACCCGCACCTCGGCCTGCAGGCGCCGGCGCTCTGGTACCTGGCGCGGCTGCAGGCGCCGGGACTGGACGTGGCCGGCGCCACGCTGCCTGGGTCGCCGCTGGTTGTGCTGGGCCATAACGCGCGCATTGCCTGGGGCTTCACCAATACCGCGCCGGACGTCCAGGACCTGTACCTCGAACGCCTGCAGCCGGGCAGCACCGAGAAATACCAGACGCCGGATGGCTGGGCGTCGTTCGTGACGCGTGCCGAGACCATCCATGTCAAGGGCGCGGCCGATGTCACCCTGTCGGTGCGCGAAACCCGTCACGGCCCGGTTATTTCCGATGTGGCCGAACCCGTCGCCAATGCCGCGGCTCCGCTGGGCGCGCGTTACGTCGTGGCGTTCCAGTGGGCGGCGCTGCGCCCTGACGATCTCACCTTCCAGGCCGGATTGAAGATGAACCTGGCCACCGACTGGGCGAGTTTCACGCAAGCGCTGCGCGACTTCCACTCGCCGCAGCAGAACATGGTTTATGCCGATGTGGACGGCAATATCGGTTTCATCGCGCCGGGACGGGTTCCGCTGCGCCGCGCCGACAACGATCTCAAGGGACTGGCGCCCGCCCCGGGCTGGGACGCGCGCTATGACTGGAACGGATTTATCCCGTTCGAGCACCTGCCGCGTGCCTACAACCCGCCCAACGGCATCATCGTGACGGCGAACCAGCGCATCGTCGGGCCCGACTATCCGTACTTCATCACGAGCGAATGGACCGTGCCGTATCGCTACCAGCGCATCCGCGCGCTGCTCGATGGTGTGCCGCACCATACGTTCGAGTCGTTCGGGGCGATCCAGAAGGACGTGGTCTCGCTGGCCATGCGCGATGTCCTGCCGCTGCTGCTGGCATCGCCCGTCGCGAATGACGCCACCCGGCCACAGCGCGAGCGCGAACTGTTCGACGCGCTGCGCAACTGGGACGGCACCATGGATGCCGCGGCGCCGGAGCCGCTGATCGTCACTGCGTGGCTGCGCGAGCTGTCGCGCCGGCTGTTCGAGGACAAGGTCGGCGAGGCGCTGTTCCAGCGCATGTGGGAGCAGCGCAACGTGCAGCAGCCGATGCTGAACATCCTGCGCAATGCTGCCGGCCCCGGCTCGCTTGGCAGCTTCTGGTGCGACAAGTCTGGGACGACCGAGCACGAGACCTGCGCCGATGCCGTCGCGGATGCATGGACACTCGCGCTCGCCGACCTGTCGCGGCGCTATGGCGACAACCCAGGCAAATGGCGCTGGGGCAACGCGCATGCGGCCCGCTCGGAACACAAGCCGTTCGGCAAGCAGCCGTACCTGTCGGGGTTGTTCAACCTGCGCGTGCCGACCGGAGGCGACACCTACACCGTCAATGTCGGGCGCAACAACCCGCGCGACGAGCAGGCGCCGTTCGAGAGCACGCACGCCGCCAGCCTGCGCGCGCTCTATGACCTGTCCGACCTGGATGCCTCGCATTTCATGGATTCGACCGGGCAGTCGGGCAACCCGGTGTCGCCGAACTACCGCGACTGGACCGGCAAGTGGGCGGCGGTGGAGTACATCACGCTGGCGCGACGGCGTGAACCGGCGCGCGAACCGTTCGACACGCTGGTGCTGGAGCCCGCCACGGCAAAGGAGGGGGGCAGTCGCGGCAAATAGCCGCTTTCGGGACGTCCTCAACCGAATGGCAGTACTATTTCGGGCCATCCCATCGGCAGGAGCCGTGCATGGCAACGTCCACCCCTTCGCGTACCACTCACATCATCCAGCACGTCGCCTTTGAACACGGCGGCGTGATTGCCGAAGCGCTGCGCGCGCGCGGCCACGCCCTGCAGGTGTTCCAGGCGGGCGTCGATGATCTCCAGCCCATTGCGGACCATCCCGCCGACCTGCTGCTGGTGCTCGGCGGACCGATCGGGGTCTATGAGACCGAGGCGTATCCGTGGCTGGAACAGGAAATCGCGCTCATTCGCGCGCGCCTTGCCGCCAAGGGGAAGGTGATCGGGGTTTGCCTTGGGGCGCAGCTGATTGCACGGGCCTGCGGCGCGCGCGTCTACCCCGGAACACGCGAAATCGGCTGGGCGCCGATCGCGCCCACAGCGCGGGGCCGTGAATCGGCGCTCGCTGAACTGGCCGCGGCCAACTGGGAAGTCCTGCACTGGCACGGCGACACATTCGATCTGCCCGACGGTGCGGAGCTGCTGGCGTCCACCGCTGCGGTACCCAACCAGGCGTACGCCATCGGCCAGCAGGTCCTGGCTCTGCAGTTCCATCCTGAAGTGCTGCCGCGCGATATCGAGGCCTGGCTGATCGGCCACACGTTTGAACTGGGCAAGGCGGGCATCGACCCGCGCACCATCCGCGCGCGTACCGCGGAAATCGGCGAGACAGTCGCTGCGGCGGGCCGCCGCATGTTCGCGCGCTGGCTCGACGAGGCCGGCCTGTGAACCGCACCGACCTGCCCGCGCTGCGTGGCGTCCCGGTCGATGCGGTCCTGGTCGGCCAGGTTCGCCCTTTCGGCCCGAAGGGCGTGCCGAGCGGCATCGACAAGCGGGCCATCGCGGATGTTGTGCGGGTGACAGCGCTCGGGCTGGCGGGCGATGGCCAGGGCGATCCGAAGCACCATGGCGGCCCGGAAAAGGCGCTGCATCACTACGCATACGATCATTACGCGGCCTGGCGGGCCGAGCTTGCGGGCCTCTCCGCACAGTCCGGCACGGTCTTGGCTGCGCCGGGCGCCTTTGGCGAGAACCTGAGCACCACGGGGCTCACCGAAGCGGATGTCTGCATCGGCGACCGCTTCCGCCTTGGCACCGCACTGGTGGAGGTGTCGCAGGCGCGCCAGCCATGCTGGAAGCTGAACCATCGCTTCGGGCACGCAGGCATGTCGCGCGCGGTGCAGCAGAGCCTGCGCACGGGCTGGTACTACCGCGTGCTGGAAGAGGGCGAACTGCGCGTGGGCGATGCGCTGATGCTGGCCAGCCGTCCGTATCCGGACTGGAGCGTGGCCCGCCTGCTGCGCGTGCTTTATGTGGATCGCCTGGACTATGCAGCGTTGGCCGAGATGGCCGAGTTGCCGCCGCTGGCCGAGAGCTGGCGCAAGCTGGCCCGCCAGCGGCTGGCGACGCACGAAGTCGAAGACATGGAAAAGCGCCTGGCCGGCGGCTGAAACGGAAAGCGGCCGGCTACGCTCAGCCCTGGCGGAAGCGCCGGGCTGTGCCCTCGCGCGTGATGCGTTCCCACACCGCCTGCTTTTCCTCATCGCTCAGGAATACCCAGTTGCTGACTTCCGAGGCGGTGCGTCCGCAGCCCTGGCAGATTTCGTCGAACAGCGTCGAGCAGATGCCGATGCAGGGGCTGTCGGGGCGGTCAGCCAGTCCGGTGGCGTCAGGCTGGACGGCGGACAGGACGGAGTCTGAGGGGGAAGACGACATGCAGGCGTGGAAAGGGCTGGCAGTCGGGCATTATAAACGGGCTGCCACGGCATCCCGGGGTTCCATGAGCGGGCAGATTTGAGACGGAGTGCCGCCGGCAGGGCATGGATCATTCCGATTACCTCGGAGGTCGTTGAGCGGCTGCATCATGCCGCGTACGCTGCATTGCGTTGATGATCGATCCCAAGGAGCCACAGATGCGCGAAGCCATCGCCCAAGCCGTTTCCGCTCCCGCCGTGACGCACCCCCGCATGCGGCAGATGGTGGAGGAAGTCCTGATGGGCTCGCCGGTCGCGCGTGCGCTCGGCGTGCAGCTCGATGTGCTGAAGCCGGAACATGTGGAGCTGGTGTTGCCGTACAGGCCGGAGAACGTCACCTTGGGCAACACGGTCCATGGCGGCGTGATCGCCACGCTGATCGATATCGCGGGCGCCGCCGCCGCGGCGTCCGGGGCCGATCCGGAGCAGGTGAAGGGCGGGGCCACGGGTTCGCTCACCATCCAGTACCTGGCCCCGGCAAACGGAGCCAGCCTGCGCGCCGTCGCGAGCGTGGTGCGGCGCGGCCGCCGGCAGGTGATCAGCGATGTCGACGTGTACGCCGAGGAGTCGGATGCCGGCGTCCTGGTGGCCAAGGCGCTGATGAGCAGCACGATGTTCGGGTGACGGTCGCCGCGACCCTTTAGCCGGATAGCCAGATTCGCCCGCAGGGCAATTCCTACATGATGCCGACCTTCGGGCGGCCTGATTTCCACCATGCGTGTGCCGTGGCCCGGACATCCCAGTCCCGGCCGGCCTTGCCGCGGCGCGGGTTTCGCCTCGTGCGCCCGCGTCATGCGCTGCCGGGCACCAATCCTGCTACTTGCCCGAAATGGACAGCGCATGGACGTCGGGGAACCGGTTCCGATTGCTTGAGAACGGGGAGGAATTCTTCCCGAGCCTGATCGCGGCCATTGATGCGGCGCGCAGCAGCGTGCTGCTGGAAACGTTCATCCTGGCCGACGACGAGGTCGGCAAGCCGCTTGCCGACGCACTGGTCGCGGCCGCGCACCGGGGCGTGGAGGTAGCGCTGACCGTCGATGGTTTCGGTACGGCCGAGCTTTCCGCCGACTATATGGCGCGACTGGCCGAGGCGGGCGTTGCGGTGCGCATGTTCTCGCCGGGCCGCCACCTGCTCGGCAAGCGGACCAATCTGTTTCGGCGGCTGCATCGCAAGCTGGTGGCGATCGATGCGTCTATCGCCTTTGTCGCGGGGATGAACCTGTGCGTCGATCACCTGGTCCAGGCCAGCCCGAGCGCTAAGCAGGACTATGCCGTGGAGGTGCACGGGCCGGTCGCGCAGGTGATCCACGCCTTCATGCTGAAGGCCATTGGCGCGGGTGCCGCCGGGCCGTACGCCATGCGCCGGTGGCGGCGTGCGGCTGCGCCCGGCAACGCGGCGCTCGCACCCGAGCTGCCCGGGGCCGCATTGTTCGTGACGCGCGACAACCACGAGCACCGCAACGACATCGAGCGGCATTACCTGATGGCGATCCGCGCGGCACGGCGCGAGATCATCATTGCCAACGCCTACTTCCTGCCGGGCTATCGGCTGCTGCAGGCGATCTGCGCCGCGGCGCAGCGCGGCGTCGATGTGCGGCTGATCCTGCAAGGCCGGCCGGACATGCTGTGGGTCAAGCGCGCCGTCGACATGCTGTATGCGCGCTTGCGCGAATCGGGCGTGCGGATCTTCGAATTCTGCGAGCGCCCGAACCATAGCAAGGTGGCCGTGGTGGACGATGACTGGGCCACGGTGGGATCCAGCAATCTCGACCCCCTGAGCCTGTCGCTGAACCTCGAAGCCAATCTCGTGATCCGCGATACGGCCTTCGTGGCCCTGCTCAAGGACAACCTGCGCGGCCTGATGTCCCGTAGCTGCACCGAGATCTCCGCGGCGGAGGGCCCGCCGGAGGCGTGGTGGCATGGCATCGTCACGCCGGTGATCTTCCACTTCCTGCGCAAGTTTCCCGCGTGGGCGGGATGGCTGCCGGCCCATACGCCGCGGCTGGTGTCGCCGGAGGTACCGGAGCCCGCCATCGATGCGCCGGCTGGGATGGACGTGGACAACGCTCAACGGGACGGTCCATGAAGGCCACGGTCCGCCTCCGCCAGACTCTGCGGCGCGGCAAGCCCTGGCCGATCATCCGGCGCGTGGCAGGCATCGCCTTCGTGGCGCTCGTCGTGTACCTGATCTACCACAGCCTGAGAGGCATCGACTGGGCGCAGGTATGGCAGGCCCTGACGCGCTACAACGTTGCCACGCTGTTGCCCGTGATGGGCCTGGCCTGCGTCAGCTTTGCCCTGCATGCCTCGTTCGACGTCCTCGGGCGCCAATACACCGGACACCACCTGTCCACGCCGCGCGTCATGCTCATCGCGTTTATCGCCTATATCTTCAATCTCAACGTGGGGGCGGTGGTGGGCGGGCTGGGCATGCGGCTGCGGCTCTATTCGCGCGCCAACATCAGCGGGTCGCAAGTGGCCGGCGTCTACACCATTGCCGTCATCACCAACTGGACCGGCTACATGCTCCTGGCCGGCGGCGTGCTCGCAATCGTGCCGCCCGTATTACCGGCCGAGTGGGGTGTCACGCCATGGATGCTGCGCGCCATCGGCTTGCTGATGCTGACATGCGGGCTGCTCTACTGGCTGGCCTGTGCGAAGGCCCGCACACGCAGCATACGGTTCAGGAAGCGCGTGTTCCGGCTGCCCGGATTCCGTTTTGCCTTGCTGCAGACAGCGTTGTCCGTGACGAACTGGATCGTGCTCGCCAGCATCCTGAATTTGCTGCTGCCCAAAGAGGTGACCCTGTGGCAGTCGCTCACCGCCTTGCTGGTTGGTGCGGTGGCCGGCGCGATCGCCCATATCCCGGCCGGTATCGGCGTCCTGGAAAGCGTGTTCGTGCTGCTGCTGCGTCCGGTTGCTCCCGAGCATGTCGTGGTCGCGGCCCTGATCGCCTACCGGGCGCTCTATTACCTGCTGCCGATGGTGATCGCGTCGTCGATATACGCGTGGATGGAACTGCGCGGTACGCCCGCGACGGGGCAGGCCGACCGCGCCTGAGTCCCCTGCATGGGACAACGCGGGGCGCCGCGCCTAAAGCGTTAGCGGGACATCCACGCCCACGGGTGCCACATACTCCGTCATGCGCCGCCGCGACAGATCCATATGCGCGCGCACGATATCCCCGGCGGCTTCGGGATCATGGCGCGCGATGGCCTCGATGATCTCGTCGTGCTGGTCGGCCGCCTTGCCCAGGTCCAGCTCCATGTCGACGGTGGTCGGATGCCGGTAGAAGATCTTCCCGAGCCGGGCATGGTCGATCAGGATGCGGCGCAGGCTGGGCATCAGGTACGGGTTGTGCGCCATCTTGCCGATCTGCAAGTGAAACTGGTCGTTGTTGAGGACGCGATGCTCGACGTCGTTCTGGTCGATGGCCTCGCGGAACCGTTTCTGGATCTCCCTGAGTTCGTCGATTTCCCGCTCGGTCGCGTTCGTGGCTGCCAGTTGCGTGGTCGCGATGTAGATCATCGGCGCAGCCTGGAAGAAACTGCGCAGCGACTGGTGATTCATCGACGACACGCGTGCCGCCCGGTTGGCCTCCAGTTCGATATAGCCCTCGGCCGCCATCTGCCGCAGCAGTTCCCGGACGGGCGGACGTGACAGGCCGAATTCTTCGCTGAGCGCCAGCTCATCCACCACCGCACCCGGGGGCAAATCCATGCCGACGATCCGTCGGCGCAAGGCTTCGGCCAGCATCGCCTTGCGGTCGACCGAAGCGTCGGACGTCGGCGCGTCTTCCGCGCCAGCCTTGGTTCTTGCCATCTGAGATCCCCTGTCTATCAATCGTAGACATTTTATGGCATCGGCGCCGGGCCCGTTGCCCGCCGGGCCAAAAAACCACTCGCGAAGCACTCCAGATTTCAATTCCTTTTCCTCGTAAACCCTCATGGCGATTTGTCTATCGTAGAAATATTCTTTGTCTACAAATGATAGACACAAAAACGAAGGCGCAAGCCGATGCGGAAATGCCCCGGCTGCCAGGAGTGAAGTGAGATGACAAAAGTAACCGCGATGCCTGCCGACGATGCCACGTGTGGCTGGTTTCACCTCAGCAAGGCCCGCAAGCCGAGGCCGGCCCATTCCGGCAAGACCAAGGCGCGGTGGGTGATCATCGGCGCCGGCTTTACCGGCCTCGCCGCCGCACGCCAGCTGGCGCTTCGCTTCCCCAACGACCCGGTGGTGCTGGTGGACGCGCAGGAAGTCGGCTTCGGTTCGTCTGGCCGGAATGCCGGGTTTGCGATCGATCTGCCGCACGACATTGGCGCCGACGACTACATCGGCGATCTCGCGACGGCACGGCAATGCATGAACCTGAACCTGACCGGACAGCGGATCCTGAAGGCGCTGGTCGACGAGCACGGGATCGACTGCCAGTTCCGGGCCTCCGGCAAGTACCAGGCGGCCATCGAGGACCGCGGCATTGCGGTGCTCGACGCCTATCGACGTGGCCTGGACAAGCTTGGCCAGCCGTACGAGATGATAGAAGGCGCGAACCTGCCCGACCATATCGGCACGTCGTTCTACCGGAAAGCGCTGTTCACGCCGGGCACGGCGCTGATCCAGCCGGCGGCACTGGTGAAAGGGCTGGCGGACAGCCTGCCGTCGAATGTGGAGCTGTACGAGCACACCGCGATTACCGATGTGGCGTACGGCGACAAGACCGTCCTGACGCATCGGAACGGCAGCATCACCGCCGACACGCTGATCCTGACCAACAACGCCTTCGGCCAGCGCTTCGGCTTCCTGCAGGGCACGATGCTGCCGGTCTTCACCTACGCCAGCCTGACGCGTCCGTTGACCCAGGCGGAGCAGGCGCAACTCGGCGGCAAGGCGTTCTGGGGACTGATCCCCGCAGACCCGTATGGCACCACGCTGCGCCGCACGCACGACAACCGCATCCTGGTCCGCAACAGCTTCAGCTACAACCCGGACGGCCGCAGCAACCCGAAGTACCTGGAGCGTTTTGTCCACACGCACCGCGATTCGTTCGAGCGTCGCTTCCCGATGCTGCCCGGCGTGGAGTTCGACTACACATGGGGCGGATCGCTCGCGCTGTCGCGCAACCACATGGGCCATTTTGGCCGTCTCGCCGACAACGTCTACGGCGCGCTCTGCTGCAACGGGCTCGGCATCACGCGCGGCACGGTCACGGGCCACCTGCTGGCCGAACACCTGGCCGACGAGCGCAACGAACTGATCGACTTCCTGCTGTCATCGCCGGGTCCGAACCGCAATCTGCCGGAGCCGATCCTGTCGATGGGCGTCAACGCCAATCTCTGGCTCGGCCAGCGCCGGGCGGGCAGGGAAGTCTGAACCGACAACCACGCGGCCAGGCCGCATCGAATCCCGAATCAAAGCCGGACCCAAAGCAGGTCCGCGCGATACCGGTCAACCAGGAGACAAACGGTGGCAAACACAAACAATGTGTCAATCGAGGACGTTCCTCTCAATGGCTTTCATCAACTGCTATGCGTGCGCTCGGGCGGCGGCTGGGTGCTCGATGGCTACGTGCTGAGCATCATCGGCGTTGCCATGGTGCCGCTGGCCGCGGCGCTGGGCCTGAGCGGCTTCTGGCAGGGCATGGTCGCGGCCTCGGCGCTGATCGGCATTTTCTGCGGCGGCTTCCTGGGCGGCTTGCTGACCGGACGGCTGGGCCGGAAAAGGCTCTATTTCGTGGGGCCGATCATCTTCGTCCTGTGCTCGCTGGCCCAATACTGGGCCACCTCGGGCGCGGAACTGTTCTTCATGCGCTTCCTGATCGGCATCGGCGTCGGGTTTGAATACCCGATCGCCGGGTCCCTGCTGGTCGAGTTCCTGCCGAAGAAACACCGCGGTCCGCGGCTGGCGATGCTGACCATCCTCTGGTTTGCCGGTGCCGCACTGGCCTATGTCGTCGGCAATGCGCTGCTGGATACCGGCCGCGACGACGCCTGGCGCCTGGTCCTTGCCAGCCCGGCCATCATCGGCGTGCTGCTGGTCGTGCTACGCCTGGGAACGCCCGAGTCGCCGCGCTGGCTGCTGAGCAAGGGCCGGACGGCGGAGGCGGAGCACATTATCCGCAAGGTCTACGGCCCGACGTTCTCGCTGCGCAACCTGCCGGAGCAGGCGGCGGAGAAAAAGGTGTCGCTGCTCGCGCTGCTGCATTCGGGCTATGGCAAGCGCATGCTGTTCGTCTCGGTGTTCTGGAGCTGTTCGGTCATCCCGGTCTTTGCGGTCTACGCCTTCGCGCCGACCGTGCTGCAGGCGCTGAACCTGAAGGGCGAGTGGGCGTCGTTCGGCTCCGTGGCCATCACCATGCTGTTCGTGGTCGGCTGCATCATCGCCACGCGACTGATCAACGTCATCGGCCGCCGCAGCATGCTGATCCACAGCTTCCTGTGGTCGGGCCTGGCCTTGCTGGGGCTGGGCGCCTGCTCGGACGGCAACCCGATGCTCGTGCTCGTGCTGTTCGGCGCCTATGCGCTGTTCATCGGCGGCGCACAGGTGCTGCAACTGGTCTATCCCAACGAACTGTTTCCGACCGAGATCCGTTCGGCCGCGGTTGGGCTCGGGGCATCGCTGTCGCGAGTCGGGGCGGCCATCGGCACCTGGCTCGTGCCGATCTCGCTGCAGACCATCGGCATCGGCTACACGATGTACGCCGCCGCCGCGGTCACGCTGGTTGGCCTGCTGGTATCGCTGGCGCTGGCCCCGGAGACCCGTTCGCTCAGTCTCCAGGAAGCCGCTTCGCTCAGCCACTGACCCGTCCTAAATCCACTTTCCTGAATTCCTGAATATTCGGAGGCACCATGAAGTTCCAAGGTATCTACACGCCCGCCATCACACCGCTTTCGGCCGATGGCCACATCGATAACGCCGCCTTTGGCGAAGTGCTGGAATCCCTGATCGACGCCGGCGTGCACGGCATCATCATCGGCGGCTCGACCGGCGAATACTATGCGCACACCACGGAAGAGCGCCTGGGGCTGGCAGCGTTTGCGAAGGAAGTGATCGGTAGCCGCGTGCCGCTGATCATCGGCACCGGGGCTGTGCGCACGGAAGACTCGGTCGAATATGCAAAGGGCGCCAGGGCCATCAAGGCCGACGCCATCCTGGTCGGCTCGCCGCCTTATGCACTACCGACCGAAGCCGAGAACGCGATTCATGCGCTGACCGTCGACCGGGCCGCGGGCCTGCCGGTCATGCTCTACAACTATCCGGGCCGGATGGGCGTGTCGATGGGGCGCGAGTTCTTCCGCACGGTCACGTCGGCCTCGCAGAATTTCGTCGCCATCAAGGAAAGCTCGGGCCAGACTTCGCAGCTGCACATGCTTGCCACGGAATTCCACGACATCGACATTTCGTGCGGCTGGGACGACCAGGCGCTGGAGTTCTTCGCCTGGGGCGCCCGCAGCTGGGTGTGCGCCGGCTCGAACTTCATTCCGCGCGAACACGTCGCGCTGTACGAAGCTTGCGTGATCGAAAAGAACTTCGACAAGGGCCGCCGCATCATGTCCGCCATGATGCCGCTGATGGACTTCCTGGAGGGCGGCAAGTTCGTGCAGTCGATCAAGCACGGCTGCGCGCTGGCCGGCCTGCGCCCCGGTGGCGTTCGCGCGCCGCTGCAGGATCTCGATGACGCCGACAAGCGCCGCCTGCAGGCCGTCGTGGCCGAACTGAAGCGCACCGTGGCGACGATCGTCGAGGGCAAGGCGTGATGGCACAGCTTCTGACTGCTCCTGAATACGCCGCCATGGCGGCGAGCCTGGCGCTGCCGACGCAGGCTTTCATCGACGGCGCCTTCGTCCGCGCGGTGTCGGGCAAGACCTTCCAGACCACCAATCCCGCAACGGGCCGGGTGCTGACGGAGATCTCCGCTTGCGATGCGCGGGACGTCGATATCGCCGTGGCCAAAGCGAAGGCTGCTTTCGAGGACGGGCGCTGGCACCGCCAGTCGCCGGGCCAGCGCAAGGCCGTGCTGCTGAAGTTCGCCGACCTGCTTGAGGCGCATGCGCACGAGCTGGCCGTGATGGAAAGCCTGGACAGCGGCAAGCCGATCCGCGAATGCCAGAACACCGACGTGCCCGAAACCATCCATACCATTCGCTGGCATGCCGAGCTGATCGACAAGATCTACGACAGCACGGCGCCCGTGGGTGCGGCAGCGCTGTCGCTGGTGGTTCGCGAGCCGATCGGCGTGGTGGGCCTGGCGCTGCCGTGGAACTTCCCGTTGCTGATGCTGGCCTGGAAGATCGGTCCTTCGCTGGCCGCGGGATGCTCGATCGTCGTCAAGCCCGCCAAGGAAACCACGCTGACCGCGCTGCGTGTCGCCGAACTGGCCCACCAGGCGGGCGTTCCCGCGGGCGTATTCAATGTGCTGCCCGGCGGCGGGAAGGAAGTGGGCGAGCCGCTGGGCATGCACATGGATGTGTCGATGGTCAGCTTCACGGGCTCCACCGCGACCGGACGGCTGTTCCTCAAGTACGCGGCGGAATCGAACCTGAAGCGCATCGTGCTCGAATGCGGCGGCAAGAATCCCGCGGTGGTCATGAAGGACGTCGACGACCTCGACACCGTCGCCCAGCACATCGTCAACGGCGCGTTCTGGAACATGGGCGAGAACTGCTCGGCGTCGTCGCGGCTGATCGTGCATGCCGGGATCAAGGACGAACTGCTGGCACGCATCGGCGTCCATATGCGCGAATGGAAGATGGGCGATCCGCTCGACCCGCAGCATCGCATCGGCTCCCTCGTCAGCGAGGCGCATTTCCAGAAAGTGCGTTCGTACCTCGAGCAGGCCGGCGCCGAGAAGCTGCGCGTGGCATATGGCGGCGGCACGAAAGGGGAATCGTTCGTCGAACCCACCGTGGTGGACGGCGTGCCCGCGGACAGCCCGCTGTTCCGCGAGGAGATCTTCGGGCCGGTCCTGTCGGTGACGACCTTTGACAGCACCGAGGAAGCCATCGCACTGGCCAACGATTCGGTGTACGGGCTGGCGGCGTCGGTCTACACGAGCAACCTGAACCACGCGATCCGGCTGTCACGCGAGATTCGCGCGGGCGTGGTGACCGTGAACTGCTTTGGCGAGGGCGACATCACCACGCCGTTCGGCGGCTACAAGGAGTCCGGCTTCGGCGGGCGCGACAAGTCGATCTGGGCGCATGACCAGTACACCGAGATCAAGACGATCTGGATCGACGTGCCGGCCCCGGCACGGTAAGGTACGACCCTTCACGCATTTATCGATGGCCTCACCCAAATGGCATTCATGCAAAGAAAACAGGCAACGCTGATCGGACTCGTGGCCGTGCTGCTCTGGAGTTCGATCGTCGGCCTGATCCGCGGCGTCAGCCAAAGCTTCGGCGCCACGGGCGGGGCTGCGCTGATCTACACGGTCGCCGCCGTGCTGCTCTGGTTCTCGGTGGGGCCGGTGCGGCTCGGCGCGCTGCCGCGCAGCTATCGGCTCTGGGGCAGCCTGTTGTTCGTCTCGTATGAACTGTGCCTGTCGCTGTCGATCGGCTATGCCAACACCGGGAGCCAGGCCATCGAGGTCGGCATGGTCAATTACCTCTGGCCCACGTTCACGATGCTGGCTGCGATCCTGTTCAACCGGCAGCGGGCGAACTGGCTGATCGTGCCCGGCTTCCTGGTGGCCATCCTGGGCATCGCATCGGTGCTGGGCGGTGATCAGGGACTTGATCTGCAGAGCATGGCCGGCAATGTGCGGGACAACCCCTTGAGCTACGGCCTGGCGTTTGCCGGTGCGGTGATCTGGGCGGGCTACTGCACGGTGACGGCGCGCATTGCACAGGGCAAGAACGGCGTCACGCTGTTCTTCATCCTGACGGCACTCGCGCTGTGGGCGAAGTACCTGTTCACGGGCGGCGAGGTCATGAGCTTTAGCGTCACCGGCCTGATCTACCTGGCGTTGGCGGCTTGCGCGATGGGTTTTGGTTATGCCGCGTGGAATGTCGGCATCCTGCATGGCAACGTGACGGTCCTGGCCGGCGCGTCGTATTTCATCCCGGTGATCTCGGCCGCCCTGGCCGCCGCGCTGCTGCATGCGCCGCTTTCCCTCGCGTTCTGGAAAGGGGCGGCGATGGTTTGCGCGGGCTCCGTCCTGTGCTGGCTGGCTACGCGCGGGCAACGCGGGCGGGCGTTCGCGTCGTCCGGTTCCGGCCAGACGACATAGCAACTTCACCCGGGGCTACGTATCCCAAGGGAATTATCCAAATGAGAATGGAGAGAGACAAGCGCGCACAGTGGCTGTGCATGGCCGCCCTGTGCGCGAGTTCCGCGTCGGCGTGGGCGCAAGGCTCGGTGACGCTGTATGGTGTGCTCGATGAAGGCATCAACTACACCAGCAACGTTGGCGGCCATAGCCAGGTCGCCATGGCCAGCGGATTCCCGCATGGCAGCCGCTGGGGCCTGAAGGGCACCGAGGAGCTTGGCGGCGGCACCAGGGCCATGTTCCAGCTCGAGAACGGTTTCGACGTGGACAACGGCCGCGCATTCCAGGGCGGTGCGCTGTTCGGGCGCCAGGCCTACATGGGGTTGAGCGATGCGCGCTGGGGCGCGATTACCCTGGGGCGCCAGTACGATTCCGTGGTGGACTACCTCGCGCAGACGTCGGCGGGGGGCTCATGGGGCGGCTATATGTTTGCGCACCCCTACGACAACGACAACCTGATCAATACGTTCCGCGTCAACAACACGGTCAAGTACGCGAGTCCTGCACTGGGTGGGCTGAAGTTCGGCGGGATGTATGGCTTCAGTGACGACGTCAAGGCTTCGAACAATCGCGTATTCAGTGCGGGCGCGCAATACGCGACGGGCGGTCTGGTGCTGGCGGCCGCGTACCTGCAGGCCGACAACCCATCCGCCACATCCTATGGCGCCATCAACAACGGCGGAGACCAGAACCTGCCGGGCAGCAAGCTGAAGATCTGGGGCGCCGGAGGGACCTATGGCTTCGGCAAGACCACGGTCGGCATCTCCTACGCACAGACCGAAGTCGCCGATCCGCGCAGTTCCGTCTATGTCGGCGATATCACGCCCCCGTCCGGAACGCTTGGCGCGCTGCGCTTCCAGAACGTCGAGGCGAACATCAAGTACCAGGCCGCCCCGGCATACTGGTTTGGCGCGATGTATGCCTATACGCGTGCCACCTTCGATGCGACATCCGGCAAGCAGCATCCGGTCTACCACTCCGTAGGCGTGATGGCGGACTACGCGTTCTCGAAGCGCACCGACGTCTACGTGCAGGCGATGGTCCAGCACGTGGCGGGCGACATGACGGGCAGCGTGCTTGACGCGGCTTATGTGGTGGGCGCGGCGAACGTGGCCTCGGGATCGAACCAGATGATGTTCCGGCTCGGGCTCAGGCATTTTTTCTAAGAGGCGGTGCGGCCTACTTCGCCTTTGCGCGCAGCGCGCGTATGGTCGCCGGGGCGCCGTTCAGGAACATGTCGACTTTCTGCCGGACCACGGCGTCCATGTCGGTCGGCACCTTGAGCCCGTAAATCCACTTGCGTACGCCGATATAGAAGATCGCGGCGTGCAGGCCCCAGATCATCTCGATCTCGGCTTCGGTCTCGGCCGCGTCGCGGGGAGCGGGAATGCCGAACTCTGCCCTGACCTCGGCCAGCACGGGAACGAACACCTTGCTGCGCAGCTTGCCGAGGTATTTCTTGTTGATGCCTTCGTGCGTGAGCCCGGCGAAGATGAACAGCCGGATCCATTCTTCGCGGAGGATGACGGACGAGTAGTCGAGGTAGAACGCGTAGAGCCGTTCCGTCAGCGGCAGGGAGCGGTCGGTGATCTGCTGGTCCCAGTCCGGACGCCACTGGAACACCTCGTTGTAGACGCGTTCGATCAGTGCATCCTTGCTCTCGAAATAGCGGTACAGCAGCGGCTGCGTGACGCCGATCTGCCGTGCCAGCTCGCGCGTGCTGCCGCCGAAGCCGTTGCGCGTGAAGTGCTCGATGGCCTTTTCGACAATCTGTTGCTCGCGTTCCTCCGGCAACAGCCGCCGGGTGCCCTTGGCAACGGCGTCTTCCATGTCGGGTTCGTGGCCTGTCTCCATGACGTTCTCTTTCGCCATTGCGATGCGGGTGATGGCGGATTGTACCAATCGCGCGATCCACGAGAAGACGGGCAGGCGCGGTTGTCCGCGTCCGCCCGTCGGCCTGGGGACGTGCGGCGCTAGCCCGCCGACTTGCTTCCCATCCCGAGTTCGCAGTCCACGCGCTGGTTCTGATAGGCGGCCCGTTCCCAGGCGCCGCGCGCCGAGCGGTCAGTGACCGAGAACACATAGATCCCGGCAAATGCCGCCAGCATCGAGAACAGCGCGGGATACTCGTACGGATAGACCGGCGAAGCATGGCCCAGCACCTGCACCCAGACGGTGGGGCTGAGGATCGTCAGCACGACCGCCGTCACAAGCCCCATCATGCCGCCGAGCACAGCGCCGCGCGTGGTCAGGCCGCGCCAGTAGATCGACAGCAGCAGGACGGGGAAATTGGAGCTGGCGGCGATCGAGAAGGTGAGGCTGACGATAAACGCAATGGTCTGCTTCTCGAACAGGATCCCGAGCAGGATCGACAGCACGCCCAGCACCAGCGTGGTGAGGCGCGACACCCGCATCTCGTCCTTGTCCGAAGCTTGACCTTGGCGGATCACCGTCGCATACAGATCATGCGAGATGGCCGAGGACCCCGCCAGTGTCAGCCCCGCCACGACCGCGAGAATGGTCGAGAACGAGACGGCGCAGATAAAGCCGAGGAAAACATTGCCGCCGACCGCGTGCGCCAGGTGCACGGCCACCATATTGACGCCGCCGATCACCGCGCCCGCGCCGTTGTGATAGAGCGGGTCCGGTGCCACCAGCGCGATCGTGCCGAAGCCGATCACGATGATCATGGCGTAGCCAGCGCCGACGATGCCGGTCGCATAGAGCACGCTCTTGCGCGCGGCCTTGACGTCGGCCACGGTGAAGAAGCGCATCAGGATGTGCGGCAGGCCCGCCGTGCCGAAGATCAGCGCCATGCCCAGCGACACGGCCGAAACCGGATCGGAAACCAGGCCGCCCGGGCGCATGATCGCGTCATGCTTGCCGTGGGCCGTGATGGCGTGCTCGAACAAGGTGTCCAGGCTGAAGCCGAAACGGCTCAGCACCATGAAAGCCATGAACGCGCACCCGGCCAGCAGCATGACCGCCTTGATGATCTGGATCCACGTGGTGGCCAGCATGCCGCCGAAGAACACGTAGACCACCATCAGGACGCCCACCAGCACGACCGCAGACGTGTAGTTGAACCCGAACAGCAGCTCGACCAGCTTGCCCGCGCCCACCATTTGCGAGACCAGGTAGAGCAGCACGATCACGATCGAGCTCGATGCCGAGAAGCCGCGGATCGGACGCTGCCGGAGACGGTAGGAAAGCACGTCGGCCAGCGTATAGCGGCCCAGGTTGCGCAGCGGTTCGGCGATCAGGAACAGGATGATCGGCCAGCTTGCCAGGAAACCGATCGAGTAGATCAGGCCATCGTAGCCGCTGGTAAAGACCAGTGCGGAGATGCCCAGCAGCGAGGCGGCCGACATGTAGTCCCCCGCAATGGCCCAGCCATTCTGCATGGCCGTGATCTTGCCGCCGGCGGCGTAGTGATCGGCCACGCTGTGGTTGCGCGTGGCAGCCCAGCGCGTGATGGCAAGCGTCGCCGCGACGAACGCCACGAACATGCCGATCGCGATCAGGTTCAGCCCCTGGCCGACGGGCGGCGTGGCGGCCCAGGCCGGGGTGGTCGCCGCCAGCGCGGCAACCGTGGTCAGCAGGCGCTTCATGATGGTTCTCCGTTGCGGATGTCCGCGATCATCCCGTCGTAGACGGTATTGCTGCGATGCACGTAGAGGGCGACGAGCGCGAAGGTGAACGCGAACATGCCGAAGCCGATTGGGATGCCGATGCTCATCGGCCGGCCCGCCACCAGCGGCTGTGCCAGCAGGTCCGGCCGGAAGGCCAGGGTCAGGATGAAGCCGAAGTAGACCAGCAGCATGGCCGCGGTAAGCGACCATGAGAAGCGCCGTCGCACGCGGTGCAGGCGCTCGAAGGCCGGCTCGCTCAGCATCGGGTGCGGCACGACGGGCGTGTCGGATACGGCAAGGCCGAGGCCAGCCGGGCAGGGGGCAGCTTGGGGCATGTTGTTGTCTCCCAGTGGTTGTCGTTCACGATTCAGAAGCGCCGCGACACGGCGGTTTCGCGCATGACGGCCTCGGGCGTGCGATAGCGTTCGGCCATTTCGCGGTCCTGCGCGCTCCTGAGTTGCGCCTGCATATACGCGCCAAGATGTCGCGCATGCTCGACGACGGCCTGGCCGACTTGCACGCGTTCGGCGCTGTAGCGTTCTAGCGCGGCTTCGACCGGCGCGTGGCCGCCTAGCGCGCGGACCAGCGCCATGGCATCGCCGGCCGCCTTGGTGACGCCCATGCCGCAATGCGGACGCGCGACAAAGGCGGCATCGCCAAGCAGCGCGATCCGGCCGAAGGCCATGCGCGGCACGGTCAGGTCGTAGATCGGCTGGAACAGCGGCTGCGGCGTCCTGGCGACGACTTCGGCGAACGGCGGCGCGAGCAGGTCGGTGGCGGCGCTTTCCATGTCGGCCAGCACATCGGGGCGGATCAGGCCCGGCGGGATGCCATGGACCCACACTTTTCCCGTGGCGTCCGTCAGCAAGTCCGGCAGCTGATCGTCCTCCCGCGTCGCGCGGTACCACACGAAGTTGTAGCGGCGCCGGCCGGGTTCGGTGCTGTTGCCTTCGCCCGCCACCGGGTAGCCCAGGATCTGCTCGTGGGGCGGCAGGCAAAAGGCAAACTTGCCGAAGATGGCGGCATGGGTGTCGGGAGAAAGCTGCGCCTCGTCCACCAGGCCGCGCCAGGCAATGTAGCCCGCATACTCGAGGCCCACCGATGGCAGCAGGCGTTCGCGCACGGCGGAACGGAAGCCGTCCGCGGCGATGACGAGATCGGCGCGATGCGTCGATCCGTCCTGCAGCGTGACCACGGCGTGGTCGGCATGCGAATCCACGGCGGTCACCATGGCACCCGTGCGGTAAACGCCGGAGAAGGCCTTGGCCAGTACGTCGTACATCTTTCCCCATGCCGTGAGCGTCTGCGGCATCTCGCGTTCGGACACGGCGCCGCCGTCGCGCGAGAGCGTCACGCGGGTCTCGACGCGAACGCCGATGCTGTCGTCGATGACCACGCCGGCGGTGGCGAGCGCCTCGAACAGCTCGGGGTGGGTGACGATGCCGGCGCCGCGACCCGTCAGCGCCTCGGGCGTCCGCTCGAAGATCTCGACGTCCCAGCCATCGCGCAAGAGCATGTTGGCGGCAAACAGCCCGCCGAGCGAGCCGCCGACGACGATGGCCCTGGGTTTTCGGTTCAGTGCGGGGTTCATGCCATGGCTCCGTTTGTGGATTGCGCCGCGTGCGGCAGTTCCAGGCCGGCGACTTCGCTGGCCGGATAGTTCAGTTCGATCGTCACGCCCGACGGGTCTTCCAGGAAGACCTGATGCAGGCCGAGGCTTGGAACGGTGCGGTCGCGCCAGGCAATCCCGGCGGCGCGCAGGGTTGCCCACATCTCGCGCACGCCGGTGGCCAGGAAGGCGATGTGATCCAGCGTGCCGGTGCCCGATGCAGGCTGGGCCTTGTCGCCGAGATAGGCAGACAGCCCCGAGGGATCATCAGGGTCCACGCCAATGATGTGCACGGTGCCGTAGTCGCGTTCGTCGTCGCCCATGTAGAGCCACGCGCCGGGAAAGTCGAACGGTGGGCGGTATCCGCGACGGAAACCCAGGATGCGCTCGTAGAACGCGCAGGACCGCTCCAGGTCGGTGGTGCGGATCGAGAAATGTGCCAGCCTGGTCAGTGCCATCGCTGTCTCCTTAAGTTATCAATCGATCAGTGATCGGTTGATAAATAATAGGGCGAAAGGCCCGATCGGCCAAGCGCGGGGAGGGTGGTATTAACCCTGATCCGGAATGATGCGATGAAGGGTGACGGTGTCGCTGCAAACGCGTCCAGCAGCGTGCCGACGGCGGCACAAGCCATCGCGCTCGGCAATAATGGCAGCCACTGCATGAACGCTGAGGCAAACAATGGACAAGCTGCTGGCTTTGAAGATGTTCGTGGAGACCGTGGATGCCAAGGGCTTTTCCGCCGCCGCGCGCCGCCTGAACCTGGCGACATCGTCGGTCACGCGCGCGCTGGACGGCCTCGAGGATTCGCTTGGCGCGGTCCTGCTGAACCGCTCGACGCGCCTGGTTTCGGTCACCGAGGCCGGCGCCGCTTACTACCAGCGCGCCCGAAGCATCCTGGATGCTGTCGAGGAGGCCGACGCGCTGATCGCTGACCGGGGCGACGCGCCGGTCGGGCAACTGCGTGTGTCGTTGCCCGTCGCGTTCGGGCGCCAATGCATCGCGCCCCATCTCAGCGGCTGGCTGGCGAAGTATCCGCAGGTCGAACTCGACGTGACGCTGACCGATGACATCGTCGACCTGCTGGGCGAACGGATCGACCTGTCCGTTAGGCTGGGCAGCCCGGCATCCTATGACAACGTGGTGGCACGCGAGATCGGCGTGTTTCGCCGCCGCGTGGTGGCCAGCCCCGCCTATCTGGAAAGCCACGGCATGCCGGCCGAGCCGGACGACCTGGTCAACCATCGCTGCAACCGTTTCAGCTACGGGTCGCGCGATCAGGTCTGGACCTTCCGGCAGGGCGAGACCGAGACCCGGGTGCCCGTCAGGGGCCAGTTCCGCAGCAACAACATCGATGTCCTGCGCGATGTGGCGCTTGCGGGCGGCGGCATCGGGCTGCTGCCGGACTGGCTCGTCGATGACGACATCGACAACCAGCGGCTGACGGTGCTGTTTGACGCGTGGTCGGTCAATCCGGACCTGGCGAGTTCCTCGATCTCCGCGCTGTATCTTCCGAACCAGCGCGGCTCGCGGCGAATCGGTGCATTCCTGGAATTCCTGGCCGAGCTGCCCGGGCCGACGCGCCGCCGGCCCTGACTGCGCGCGCCGCGCGATGGTTCAGGCGGACGGCGGCCTGCCTTCGAATGCGTCCTCCAGCAATTGCCGGATGCCGTCACGCTCGAGCGGCCGCGGATTCGGATACTGGTTGCGCAGCGCGAGATCGCACGCGTGGTCCAGATCGCCCGCGGAGAGCCCCAGTTCGCGCAGCGAGGTGGGGGCACCCAGCTTCGCCGCCAGGTCGAACACCGCACGCGGGCCGCTGCCTTCCCCGGCGGCGAGTGCTTGTGCAAGCGTGGCCATGGCCTCCGGCGCGGCCGGGGCGTTGTAGGCCAGCGCATGGGGCAGCACCACTGTGTGAACTTCGGCGTGGGGCAGGTTGAATGTCCCGCCCAGCGTGTGGCAAAGCTTGTGATGCAGTCCTGCCGTCACGCTGCCGAGCACGGCGCCGCACAGCCAGGCGCCATAGAGCGCGTCGCTGCGTGCGTTGCGCAGGGCCGAGTCGGTGAAGTCCGCCGTCGCCGCGCCGATGACCGGCAAGGCGCGGCCAAAGGCGGCGATACCCTCGCGCGCCATCCACTGGCTTACCGGGTTGCGGTCCGCGGCATAGAGCCCTTCGGCCGCATGGGCGATAGCGTTCATGCCGCTGGTCACGCTGACCGGGACGGGCAGCGCCATCGTCAGGTCCGGATCGTAGAGGATCGTCCGCGGCACCACGCGCGCGTCGCGCCCCGTGCGTTTCAGGCCGGCATCGGTGAGCCCGTAGATCGGCGTCATCTCCGAACCGGCGTAGGTCGTCGGCACCGCGATGATCGGCAGGCCGGACTCCAGCGCAACGGCCTTGGCCAGCCCGATGGTCGAGCCGCCGCCGATCGCGAGCGTGCAGTCGGCGCCTTGCTGCGCCGCTTGCTCGCAGGCAAGGCGGGCCTGGGCGATCGGCACATGCATCACGGCACCGTCGAAGATGCCGGCACTGCGTGCGCCGAGCCCGGCGGCCGCGCGTTCGGCCAGCCTGCGCTGGCCCGGCGTGCAAAGCACAAGGACACGGCGCACGCCCAGCGTCTCGGCTTCTTCGTCGAGCCGTGCCAGGCTGCCGGAGCCAAAGACGATGCGTTGCGGGTAAGTCTGGTAGGCAAACGGAAGCATGGCTCGATATCGGTCAGGGTGCACGGACGTCAGTCGGCTGCGATGTGGCGGGCCTTGATCAACCGCCCCCAGCGCGCCGACTCTTCCTGGATCAGCTTGTTGGTCTGTTGCGCGTCGCCGGCCACCACTTCGAAGCCGCCGTCCGTCAGTTGCTTTGCGATCGCCGGGTCGCGCAGCGTCGCAGTCATGGCCGTGCCGAGTTTGCCCAGCACTGCCGGCGGAACCTTTGCCGGCGCGATCATCGCGACCCACGAATACGCCTCGAAGCCCTTGTACGACTCGGAGACCGCCGGCACCGCGGGCAGCCTGGCGTCGCGCTGGCGCGACGTCACGGCCAGCGCGCGCAGCTTGCCGGCCTGCACGTAGGGGAGGACCAGCGGCAGGCTGGCAATCATCGAATCGACATGGCCGCCGAGCAGGTCATTGATGGCCGGGCCGCCGCCCTTGTACGGCGTATGGATGCCCGTGGTGCCGGCCGCTTCATGGAACGCTTCGGCCACCAGCTGGTTCGAGCTGCCGCTGCCGACGGAGGCATACGCCACCGTGTTCGGCACGCGTGCCGCGGCCACGTAGTCCTGCACGGTCTTGTACGGCGAGGCTGCCGGGACCACCAGCACCATCGGCGCGCGCACCAGGTAGGAAACGCCCGTCAGGTCGCGATGCGATGCATACGGCAGCTTTGGGTAGATGTGCGGCTCGGTGGCAAAGCTGTCGAACACCATGCCAACGGTGTAGCCGTCCGCCGCGCTGCGCGCGATCTGCCCGGTGCCGATCGTGCCACCGGCACCGGCACGGTTGTCGATCACCACGGTCTGGGCCAGTCGCGTACGCAGGCCTTCCTGGATCTGGCGCGCGACCTTGTCGACCGTGCCGCCGGCTGCGTAGGGGACAATGATCGTGACCGGCTTCGCAGGCCAGGTGTCCGCGCTTGCAAGCCCTGGCGCCAGCGCGCCGGCAAGCGTCAGCATCAGCACGGTTGTTTTCCGGCTGCGTTCGCACACAGCGTGAACGAGGGAGTCGAGAGCCTTGGTCATCGTGAAACTTGTCTCCATGGTTGGCACCTTCCGATCGGTTCGTGTCCGTTCTGCCGGTCGCGGGCGCCTTCTTCTTTGCATTTCATGCAAAAAGGCTTGCGAGGCGGTCTGTCGTATCGATACTATGGGCAAGCCATGCCCACGGGAAGCCTTCGCTCCCGCGCAATGCTTTTGCGGGAAACGCATAGATGGACTTTATCCGCTTTGCCGAGAACCTGGCCACCTTCGTCGATGTGGCGCGCGCCGGCAGCTTTTCCGCCGTGGCCCGGCGCCGGGGGCAAGTGGCCTCGTCGGTGTCTAGACAGGTCGATACGCTGGAGCGCGAAATGGGCGTGGCGTTGTTCACGCGTTCTACGCGCGCCCTGGTGCGCACCGACGCGGGGGACCTGCTGTTCGACCGCGCGACGCGCATCCTGCAGGAACTGGCCGAAACCCGCGACGCCGTGACCGCGCTGGAGCAGGGCGTCAGCGGCAGGCTTCGCGTTGCCTGCCTGCCGGCGTTCGCGCGGCGCCATGTGGTGCCGCACCTCGGCAGCCTCTATGCGCAATATCCGGAGCTCACCGTAGAGCTGGAATTGACCGACCGTGTCGTGGACCCGGTGCTGGAGCGCTTCGACCTGGTCATCCGAGTCGGGCAGCAGGCCGACAGCAAACTGATCGCCCGTAGCGTTGCCAGCCAGCGCTACATCGTCTGCGCGACGCCGGCTTATCTTCAGGCCCACGGGCGTCCGGTGCATGCACAGGAGCTGGCGCATCACCGGCTGATCGACCGCGGCCACAGCACGAGCATGCGCGGCTGGCGCGAACTGCTGGCGCCCGCCCATGCCGCCAGCGCGGCCTTCGCGCTGGAGTGTGATGACTGCGACGCGCGCCGGCTGTCGGTACTGCAAGGTCTTGGCATTGCCCTGATGCCCGACTGGTCCGTCGGCGAAGACATTGGCGCCGGCCGCCTGGTGGAGTTGCTGCTGGACGGTCTGCTGCCGCAAGCGCAAGGCGGGATCTACCTGGTGCGCGCCGCGCCGCGTGCGTCGGCCAAGCTCAGGGCATTTTCCGCGCACTTGCTCGACAGCATCGGCTCCCCGCCCGGCTGGCAGGTCGCGATGACGCGTGCCGGAGGACCCGCCGGGCGGGACGCTGCCTGAGCGGGTCGGCCTCCGGTTGAAACGATACAAGACTGGGCTTTCTCAGCGCCGTGCTGCGAGGGCAAGCGCTACCAGCGAGACGAGCCCCAGCCCGCTGCCGGCAACCACGATGCCGGTCCAGCCGAACTGCGTATAAAGCGTGCTGGCCAGTGCGGAGCCGATCGCGCCGCCGGCAAAGATGGCAGTCATGTACAGCGCATTCAGGCGTCCACGGCTGGCGGCATCGAGGGCATAGATGGCACGCTGACCCAGCACCATGTTCATCTGCACGGCGAAGTCGAGCACGATGCCAGTCAGTGCCAGCCAGTACACGCCGCCTGCGCCGCCGGCCATCCCTGGAATAAAGCTGAGCGCTGCCGCGATCATCGCCGCGTAGGACGCCATGCGGGTGTGGCCCGCGTCGGCCAGGCGCCCGGCCACCGGCGCGGCGATCGCACCCAGCGCGCCGACCAGGGCGAAGATGCCGATCTGCGATTGCGACAGCCCGTAGCGGCCCGCCAGCTCCAGCGGCGCGGCGGTCCAGAACAGGCTGAATGCCGCGAACAGCAGGCCCTGGTACAGCGAGCGCTGGCGCAACACGGGGTAGCGCGCCAGCAGGTGCCACAGCGACGAGATCAGGCTTGCGTACGTGGCGCGATGCTGGGGCGTGCGGCGCGGCAGTGTCGTGGCGATGATCACAACCGTCGCCAGTGTCATCGCGGCGGCGACATAGAAGACGGCGCGCCAGCCGAGGTACTGTGCCAGCAGGCTCGACAGCGGACGCGACAGCAGGATGCCGGAAAGCAGGCCGCCCATGATCGTGCCGACGGTGCGCCCGCGCAGCGCTTCGGGCGCCAGGTGCGCAGCCAGCGGAATCAGGATCTGCACGCTGACCGAACTCAGGCCCAGCAGCAGCGATACCAGCAGGAACACGCCCGGCTGCGAAGCCGTGGCAGCCCCCACCAGGCTGGCCATCGCCGCCACGCCGCTGATAGTCAGCAGGCGACGGTTTTCATGCAGGTCGGCCAGCGGCACCAGGAAGAACAGGCCGATGGCGTAGCCGATCTGGGTCAGCGACACGATCACGCTGGCGCTTTGGGCGGACAGGCCCACCGCCGGAGCAATCATCTCGATGATGGGCTGGGCGTAGTACAGGTTGGCGACCAGCACGCCGGCGCACAGCGAAAACAGTGCAACCAGCGCGCCGGACATCGGGGCGGCCGCATGGGGGAGGGCGTTCATGCCCGGGGAATTTGCGGAGTTCATGGCTTCGGGTATCGGTTCAGTTGCGACGCTCGAAGCTTAGGGGGCGGTGGGCGCGAGTTGAATCACATCGGGAAGCAAGTCAGCGTTGCACGGCGCGCAACGCCAGCCATGCCGGCATGGCGCCAAATGGGATCCGACCGATGTAAGGCTGGCGGCGTGGGGCCACGCACAGGGCCTTCCCAACTCTATTAACGCAATTAACTGACAGGCAAGAAAACCCAAAACAAAAACGCGCCGGATTCTCCGGCGCGTCATCTGCTGCCAGGCCTGAGACGCTGGCAACAAGTTAAAACCTTGGGCTTGTGGCCCGAGGAATTCAGTACTTCCACATGATCTGCTGCAGTACCTTGCTGTCGTTGGTCTTGGTAAGCGCCAGCGCGGTCAGGATGCGCGCCTTCTGCGGCAGCTGGTCATCCGTAACGACCCAGTCGTACTTGTCGTCCGGCTGCTCGGCATTGCGGACCACGACGCCGCTGCCGGTCCGCGACGCGCGCACGATCTGCACGCCCTTGGCGCGCGCGGCCTTCAGCGGCTCGACCATGTAGTCGCCGACGCTGCCGTTGCCGGTGGCGGCATATACGATGGCCTTGGCGCCGTTCTTCACCGCGGCATCGATGCTTGCCGGGTTCACGTTGCCATAGGCATAGACCACGGCCACTTCAGGCAGCTTGTCGATCTTGTCGATGTCGAACTCGGTCTGCGTGGTGTGCGGACGGGCAGGCAGGCGGTAGAACAGCGTGCGGCCTTCCACCACATAGCCGAGCGGACCAAACGGCGAGCGGAAGGTCTCGGCCTTGAATGTGTTGCTCTTGGTCACATCGCGGCCGGTGTGGATTTCGTCGTTCAGCACGGCCAGCGTGCCTTTGCCCCGGGATGCCGGATTGGAAGCCACCACCACGGCGTCGTACAGGTTCAGCGCGCCATCGGCGCCCAGCGCCGTACCGGGGCGCATTGAGCCGACCACCACCACGGGCTTGTCGCTCTTGAGCGTCAGGTTCAGGAAGTAGGCCGTTTCCTCGATGGTGTCGGTGCCGTGGGTGATGACGATGCCATCCACGTCAGGCTGCTTGAGCAGTTCCGAAACACGCTTGCCGAGCTTCAGCAGACGCTCGTTGTTGAAGCTCTCCGAACCGATCTGGAAAATCTGCTCGCCCTTGACGTTGGCGACCTTCGAGATCTCCGGCACCGAGGCGATGATCTTGTCGACCGGCACCACCGCGGACTGATAGGCCGCCGTGTTGGTAGCCGATGCACCGGCGCCAGCGATGGTGCCACCCGTGCCAATGATGACGATATTGGCCTTGCGGGCCTCTGCCTGGGTCCCCGGCGTGGCCGATGGCTGTGCGGCCGGAGCAAGCTGGGCGTGGGCGGTACCGGTGATCAGGCTGGCGGCAAGCAGGGCGGCGGCGAGCGTCGTAGTGCGGGCAAAGCGTTTCATGATTCTCCTCGTGGCGGAGCGGCATGGCGTGCCTTTTGGGCAGGACGCCGCCGTCCATATCTGGTCAGTGACTGCCGGGCAGGGCCTGGGTTTCAGGGCCGCTGTCGACAGCGGCTGCCACTATAAGGGAGGAGAAATTCTGGCGGGAAGGGGCGATACCCGGGTTATGCCGATTCGGCATGACCCGGGTATCTTGATAACTCAACTCACATAAAAGGCGAGTGGGTCATGCGGCAGCGTCCAGGGCGGGGGCGCGTGGTATCAGGCAGGCCGCGTGGCAGCCTGCCGCCGGGAACGGGTCCCGGCACACATCAGAACGCGTCGCCCGGTACGCGTACCCAGCCTTCCATCAGCACCCGGGCGCTGCGGCTCATGATGGCCTTGGTGACGGTCCAGTCGCCGTTGGACTGGCTGGCTTCGGCGCCCACGCGCAGCGTGCCCGACGGATGGCCGAAGCGGACCGCATTGCGTTCGCCGCCACCGGCCGCCAGGTTGACCAGCGTGCCCGGAATCGCCGCCGCGGTACCGATGGCCACGGCTGCCGTGCCCATCATGGCATGGTGCAGCTTGCCCATCGACAGCGCGCGTACCAGCAGGTCCACGTCGCCGGCGCCGACCGGCTTGCCGCTGGACGCGACATAGTCCTTCGGCTTGGCGACGAAGGCGACCTTCGGCGTGTGCTGGCGCTTGGCGGCTTCGTCGACGTTCTTGATCAGGCCCATGCGCACGGCGCCGTAGGCGCGGATGGTCTCGAACATTGCCAGCGCCTTCGGGTCGCCGTTGATGGCGTCCTGCAGTTCGGTGCCGGTGTAGCCGATGGCTTCCGCATTGACGAAGATCGTCGGGATGCCGGCATTGATCATGGTCGCCTTGAACGTGCCGACGCCCGGCACTTCGAGGTCGTCGACCAGGTTGCCGGTCGGGAACATCGCTCCGCCGCCATCGCCTTCTTCGTCGGCGGCGGGGTCCATGAATTCGAGCTGGACTTCGGCGGCGGGGAAGGTCACACCATCCAGTTCGAAGTCGCCGGTTTCCTGTACTTCACCATTGGTGATGGGCACGTGGGCGATGATGGTCTTGCCGATGTTCGCCTGCCAGATGCGTACGACAGCCGTGCCGTTCTGCGGCACGCGCGATGCATCGACAAGGCCGCCGCTGATCGCGAACGGGCCGACGGCGGCCGACAGGTTGCCGCAGTTGCCGCTCCAGTCGACAAAGGGCTGGTCGATCGAGACCTGGCCGAACAGGTAGTCGACGTCGTGGTCCGGGCGGCTGCTCTTTGACACGATCACGGTCTTGCTGGTGCTCGACGTGGCGGCGCCCATGCCGTCGATCTGCTTGCCGTACGGATCCGGGCTGCCGATCACGCGCATCAGCAGCGCATCGCGCGCCTTGCCGGGGACCTGCGCGGTCGCGGGCAGGTCTTGCAGGCGGAAGAACACGCCCTTGCTGGTGCCACCGCGGATATAGGTGGCGGGAATCTTGATCTGGGGTACGTGGGCCATGGAAGTCTTTGTCCTGGTCAAAACTGCGGCGGGCGGTACGTTGCCGCACCGCCCGCTCATCTCGCTACCTTAAGCAGCTGCTTTCGCGGATTCAAGGAAGTCCTGCGCGAAGCGCTGCAGCACGCCGCCGGCTTCGTAGATCGACACTTCCTCGTCGCTGTCCAGGCGGCACGTCACCGGCACTTCCACGCGTTCGCCGTTGCGGCGGTGGATCACCAGTGTCAGATCGGCACGCGGCTGGCGCTCGCCGGTCACGTCGTAGGTCTCGGTGCCGTCCAGGCCCAACGTCAGGCGGTTCACGCCCGGCTTGAACTCCAGCGGCAGCACGCCCATGCCGATCAGGTTGGTGCGGTGGATGCGCTCGAAGCCTTCGGCGACGATCACTTCCACGCCTGCCAGGCGCACGCCCTTGGCGGCCCAGTCGCGCGACGAGCCCTGGCCATAGTCCGCACCCGCGACGATGATCAGCGGCTGCTTGCGGTCCATGTAGGTCTCGATGGCTTCCCACATGCGCACGACCTTGCCTTCCGGTTCCACGCGTGCCAGCGAACCCTTCTTGACCTGGCCGTCGACCACGGCCATTTCGTTGATCAGCGTCGGGTTGGCAAACGTTGCGCGCTGCGCGGTCAGGTGGTCGCCGCGGTGCGTTGCGTAGGAGTTGAAGTCCTCCTCCGGCAGGCCCATCTTGGCGAGGTATTCACCCGCGGCGCTGTTGGCCAGGATCGCGTTCGACGGCGACAGGTGATCGGTGGTGATGTTGTCGCCGAGCACTGCCAGCGGACGCAGGCCCTTGAGCGTGCGTTCGCCGGCCAGCGCGCCTTCCCAGTACGGCGGACGGCGGATGTACGTGCTCTGTGCGCGCCAGTCGTACAGCGGGCTGATTTGCTCGCCGCTTTGCGCGGTGATTGCAAACATCGGCTCGTAGACCTTGCGGAACTGCTCCGGCTTCACGCTTTGCGCGACGATGGCGTCGATCTCTTCGTCGCTCGGCCAGATGTCCTTCAGGTACACCGGCGTGCCTTCCTTGTCGGTGCCCAGCACATCGCGCTCGATGTCGAAGCGCATGGTGCCGGCGATGGCGTAGGCCACAACCAGCGGCGGCGAAGCCAGGAAGGCCTGCTTGGCGTACGGGTGGATGCGGCCGTCGAAGTTTCGGTTGCCCGACAGCACGGCCGTAGCGTACAGGTCGCGGTCGATGATTTCCTGCTGGATCTTCGGATCGAGCGCGCCCGACATGCCGTTGCAGGTCGTGCAGGCGAAGGCAACGATGCCGAAGCCGAGCGCTTCCAGGTCCGGCAGCAGCTTCGATTCTTCCAGGTAAAGCTCGACGGCCTTCGATCCCGGGGCCAGCGACGACTTCACCCACGGCTTGCGGGTCAGGCCGCGCGCGTTGGCGTTGCGCGCCAGCAAGGCGGCGGCAATCACGTTGCGCGGGTTGCTGGTGTTGGTGCAACTGGTGATGGCGGCGATGATGACGGCGCCATCAGGCATCAGGCCTTCGGCTTCCTGCGCCTGGGCCTTGTCCAGGTCGACGGCGATGCCGCGCTCGGCCAGTGCGGAAGTCGGCAGGCGCTTGTGCGGGTTCGACGGGCCGGCCATGTTGCGCACGACGCTCGACAGGTCGAACTTCAGCACGCGCTCGTACTCGGCCTTGTTCAGCGAGTCGGCCCACAGGCCGGCGGTCTTCGCATAGGTCTCGACCAGCTTGACTTGCTCGTCTTCGCGGCCGGTCAGGCGCAGGTAGTCCAGCGTCTGGTTGTCGATGAAGAACATCGCGGCCGTGGCGCCATATTCCGGGGCCATGTTGGAGATCGTGGCGCGGTCGCCCAGCGTCAGGCTGGAGGCACCTTCGCCACGGAATTCCAGGTAGGCGCCGACGACCTTTTCCTTGCGCAGGAATTCGGTCAGGGCCAGCACGATGTCAGTGGCGGTGATACCAGGCTGGCGCTTGCCGGTCAGTTCCACGCCGACGATGTCGGGCAGGCGCATCCACGAGGCGCGGCCCAGCATGACGTTCTCGGCTTCCAGGCCGCCCACGCCGATCGCGATCACGCCCAGCGCGTCGACGTGCGGGGTGTGGCTGTCAGTGCCGACGCAGGTATCGGGATAAGCCACGCCCTTGTCGGCATGGATCACCGGCGACATCTTCTCCAGATTGATCTGGTGCATGATGCCGTTGCCCGGGGGAATCACGTCGACGTTCTCGAAGGCCTTCTTGGTCCAGTTGATGAAGTCGAAGCGGTCTTCGTTGCGGCGATCCTCGATGGCGCGGTTCTTGGCGAATGCGTCCGGGTCGAAGCCGCCACACTCCACGGCCAGCGAGTGGTCGACGATCAGCTGCACCGGCACCACGGGGTTGACCTTGGCGGGGTCGCCGCCCTGGTCGGCAATGGCGTCGCGCAGGCCGGCCAGGTCCACCAGCGCGGTCTGGCCAAGGATGTCATGGCAGACCACGCGCGCGGGGAACCACGGGAAATCCAGCTCGCGCTTGCGCTCGATGAGCTGTTTCAGCGAATCGGTCAGCGTGGCCGGGTCGCAGCGGCGCACCAGGTTCTCGGCCAGCACGCGCGACGTGTAGGGCAGCTTGTCATAGGCACCCGGCTGGATTGCCTCGACGGCTTCGCGCGCGTCAAAGAAATCCAGCTTGGTGCCCGGCAGTGGTTTGCGGTGTGCAGTGTTCATGGCGTGGGGAGGAATACAGGTAATGCACAAGGACGCGTGGAGCAGAGCGCATGCGCCCCGATCCACGTTCCCCAGTCAGCGCGATGTGATCAACGCTTCTCGATCGGCACGAACTCCAGGTTCTCAGGACCAGTGTAGTTGGCGCTCGGGCGGATGATCTTGTTATCGATGCGCTGCTCGATGATGTGCGCAGCCCAGCCCGACGTACGCGCGATCACGAACAGCGGCGTGAACATCGCGGTCGGCACGCCCATCATGTGGTAGCTCACGGCGCTGAACCAGTCCAGGTTCGGGAACATCTTCTTGATGTCCCACATCACCGTTTCCAGGCGCTCGGCGATGTCGAACATCTTCATCGAGCCGGCTTCCTTCGACAGTTCGCGCGCGGTGGCCTTGATCACCTGGTTGCGCGGGTCGGCGATGGTGTACACCGGATGGCCGAAGCCGATCACGACTTCCTTGTTTTCAACGCGGCGGCGGATATCCGCTTCGGCTTCGTCGGCGTTGTCGTAGCGCTTCTGGATCTCGAAGGCCACTTCATTGGCGCCGCCGTGCTTCGGGCCGCGCAGCGCGCCGATCGCGCCGCAGATGGCCGAGTGCATGTCCGAGCCCGTGCCGGCGATCACGCGGCCGGTGAAGGTCGATGCGTTGAACTCGTGCTCCGCGTACAGGATCATCGAGGTGTGCATCGCGCGTTCCCACTGGGCCGACGGCTTCTTGCCGTGCAGCAGGTGCAGGAAGTGGGCGCCGATGGAGTCATCATCGGTTTCGACTTCGATGCGGCGGCCGTTGTGGCTGAAGTGGTACCAGTACAGCAGCATCGAGCCCAGGCTGGCCATCAGCTGGTCGGCGATGTCGCGCGCGCCTGGGGTGTTGTGGTCGTCCTTCTCCGGCAGCACGGTGCCCAGCACCGACACGCCGGTGCGCATCACGTCCATCGGGTGGGCCGAGGCCGGCACGCATTCGAGCGCGGCCTTGACGTTGGCGGGCAGGCCGCGCAGCGACTTCAGCTTGGTCTTGTAGGCGGCCAGTTCGGCCTGGTTCGGCAGCTTGCCGTGGACCAGCAGGTGGGCGATTTCCTCGAACTCGCAGGCGTCGGCCACGTCCAGGATGTCATAGCCGCGGTAGTGCAGGTCGTTGCCGGTACGGCCGACCGTGCACAGGGCGGTGTTACCGGCGGTCACGCCCGACAGGGCAACGGACTTCTTGGGCTTCGGGGTGGCGATCGGTTGTGCTTCGGACATCAGGGTCTCCTTGTGAGGTACGGTTCGGCTGGCCTTACTTGGCCTTGCCCTGTGCAAACAGGGCGTCGAGTTTCTGTTCGTAGGCGTGGTAACCGATGCTCTCGTAGAGTTCCGAGCGCGTCTGCATGGTGTCGACCACGTTCTTCTGGGTGCCGTCGCGGCGGATGGCGGTGTAGACGTTCTCGGCGGCCTTGTTCATCGCGCGGAAGGCCGACAGCGGGTACAGGACCATCGACACGCCGGAGCCGGCCAGTTCGTCGGTGGTGAACAGCGGCGTGGCGCCGAATTCGGTGATGTTGGCCAGCACCGGCACCTTCACCGCATCCACGAACTTGCGGTACATGGCCAGGTCGGTCATGGCTTCCGGGAAGATCGCGTCGGCGCCTGCCTCGACGCACGCCACGGCGCGCTCGATGGCGCTGTCCAGGCCTTCCACGGCCAGCGCGTCGGTGCGCGCCATGATCACGAAGTTCTCGTCGATACGCGCATCGACGGCAGCCTTGATGCGGTCGACCATCTCGCCCTGCGTGACGATTTCCTTGTTCGGACGATGGCCGCAGCGCTTGGCGCCGACCTGGTCTTCAATATGCATGGCGCCGGCGCCGGCCTTGATCAGCGAGCGGGTGGTGCGGGCCACGTTGAAGGCCGACGAACCGAAGCCGGTGTCGACATCGACCAGCAGCGGCACATCGCATACGTCGCTGATGCGGCGCACGTCGATCAGCACGTCTTCCAGGCCCGAGATGCCCAGGTCGGGCAGGCCCAGCGAGCCCGCGGCCACGCCGCCGCCCGACAAGTAGATGGCGCGGTAGCCAGCGCGCTTGGCCAGCAGGGCGTGGTTGGCGTTGATGGTGCCCACCACTTGCAGCGGATGCTCTTCGGCCAGGGCCTGGCGGAAGCGGGCGCCGGCCGAGCGGGCCAGGTCGGATGCGGAATAGGTCATGGTGCGGTGTCTCGTTGTCAGGGGCAATGAAGGAACGGGACCAATAATGCAAGGGGTATGCCAGCCCTTCGGGCGAACTTGGTATGCGTTCTTAACCGACTGATTTTATGGATAATTTGCATACAAACGGTGGGCGCCCAAGACGCTGAAAGGCATTTCATTACACTGTTGCATTGCATGCATGGAATTCGAATTTCACGATTGAAATTCATATCCGCCGCGGGCACAATAGCAGCACTTTACCGTCGAAGCACCATGACACCCTCCGCCTCTCCTTCCGGCCTGCCGCGCATCTGGGCGCTGGGCATCAGCCGCCTGCAGCGCGCCTTCGCGGAACTGATTCCCGCCTATTCCCACCTGGCCGAGTTCCGCATCGTCGGCCGCGCCTACGACTCCGCGGCCGACGCCATTCGGCGCGAGGCGCGCGAAGGCAAGCTCGACGTCGTGGTCTCGGGCGGTTCCAATGGCGCCTACCT
This sequence comes from Cupriavidus sp. C2SS-8b, assembly GCF_057073745.1. Taxonomy (NCBI): domain Bacteria; kingdom Pseudomonadati; phylum Pseudomonadota; class Betaproteobacteria; order Burkholderiales; family Burkholderiaceae; genus Cupriavidus; species Cupriavidus sp. C2SS-8b. The sequence goes on along the minus strand of NZ_CP172716.1, from coordinate 1,853,919 downwards.
GCGCCAGCACGTGGATCTTCCGGTCGTGCTGGTCAAGGTGACCGGCTTCGACGTGATGAGCGCCTTGTCGACCGCTCGGCGCATCTCGCCCCATGTGGCGCTCGTGACGCACGCGTCCACGTACGCCGAGGTCGACGAATTCACGCGCGCGTTTTCTCTGTCGATCCCCGCGTATACCTATCTGACCGAGGACGATGCCACCGCGCGCGTGCAGACGCTCAAGCAGGAAGGCGTGAAAGTGGTGGTTGGCCCCGGCCTGGTGACCGACCTGGCGGACCGGCTCGGCCTGATCGGCGTGTTCCTGTACTCGGGCAATTCCGTGCGCATGGCGCTGGAGGATGCCATCGAGGCGGCACGCCTGCGGCGCATCGAGTCCGGGCGGCGCGACTATGTCAATAACATACTTGCGCACCTGAACGAGGGCGTGGCCGCGGTCGACGGCGAAGGCCGCATCCAGTCATTCAACCCGGCGATGGAGCGTTTCCTCGGCACACCGGCCGCGAGTGCGGTCGGACGCAAACTGCAGGCGCTGTCGCCCGGCCTGTCGCTGGATGACGTGATCCAGAGCGGCGCGAAGGAACTCGAGGCGATCCAGAAAGTGGGCGACCGCATGGTCGTGGTCAACCGCATCCCGCTCGTCAACGAGTCGGGCACCACGGGTGCGCTGCTGACCCTGCAGGACGCCACCGCCATCCAGCGCGTGGACCGCAACCTGCGCTCGCGCAGCCGCACGCGGCTGCCCGGGGTGCGCTACAGCCTGGAAGACCTCGCTGGCACCTCGGATGCCATGGCGCACTTGCGCGATCTGGCGCGGCGTTATGCGGCCGTCGATTCCACCGTGCTGATCGGCGGCGAGAGCGGCACCGGCAAGGAGGTGCTGGCGCAGGGCATGCACGACGCCAGCCCGCGCCGCGCGTTCCCGTTCGTGGCCGTCAACTGCGCGGCGTTCCCCGAGGCGCTGCTCGAAAGCGAATTGTTCGGCTACGAAGAGGGCGCGTTCACCGGCGCGCGGCGCGGCGGCAAGGCGGGCCTGTTCGAGTCGGCCCACAACGGCACGCTGTTCCTTGACGAGGTTGGCGACATGCCACTGGCGCTGCAGACGCGACTGCTGCGTGTGCTGCAGGAAAAGCAGGTGCTGCCGATCGGCGGGCTCGAGGCCGTGCCGGTCAACGTGCGCATCATCGCCGCCACGCACCGCGATCTCGCGCAGCGCGTACGCGAAGGCAGCTTCCGCCAGGACCTTTACTACCGGCTCAACATCCTGCGCATCGAGGTGCCGCCGCTGCGCGAGCGCGCCGGGGACTTGCCGGAACTGGCGGACTTGCTCTACCGGCGCGCGCTGGAACGTTTGGGGCTGGAGCATCAGGAGGGCCTGCCGGAAGTCGCTAGCCTGCGCCTGGCTGGCTACCACTGGCCCGGCAATATCCGTGAACTGGAAAACGTCACCGAGCGCATTGCCGTGCTCGTGGCGGGCCGCGCGCTGGAGCCCGCCGAACTGCAGCGCGAACTGCATGCCGCGGTGCCGGAATTGTTCGGCGATGATGTGGGGATAGCACCCGAGGCGCGGATTGTCGTCGACATCCCCGCGCAGGAAACCACGCGCGGTAGCCCTCAGCGCCGTGTCGGCCGCTCGCTGGCGGGTGTCGCGCAGGCGAGCGAGACCGAGCATATCCGCCGGGTGCTGGCCGAATGCGGTGGCGATCGCAATGCGGCCTGCCATATCCTTGGGATCAGCCCCACCACGCTGTGGCGGCGACTCAAGGCGGACTGAGGGCGAACTAAGGGCGAACTAAGGGCGAAATGAGGGCCCTAGCCCGCATGCGGCGACGCGTGCGTGAACGGCGCGGGGATCAGCCCCTTTCCGGCCAGCCACTCCTGATTGAACAGCCGCCCGAAGTAAAGATCGCCCCGGTCGCAGAGCAGGGTGACGATGCGATGGCCCGGGCCCATTTCGCGCGCCAGCGCGACGGCGGCCGCGACGTTGATGCCCGTCGAGCCGCCCAGGAACAGCCCTTCCTCGCGCAGCAGGCGGTAGACCATGTCGACGCAAGCCTGGTCGTCGATGCGCACGGCGTCGTCGATCACGGTGTCCTGCAGGTTCGCGGTGACACGGCTGGAACCGATGCCCTCGGTAATCGAATTGCCCTCTGACTTCAGTTCGCGGTGCTTGACGAAGTTGTAGAGGCTGCTGCCGCAGGGATCGGCGAGCACGATGCGCACGCGCGGATTGTGTTCCTTCAGGCAGCGCGAGATCCCTGCCAGCGAGCCGCCAGTACCGGTGGCACAGACGAAGGCGTCGAGGTGTCCGGCCGTGTCTTGCCAGATTTCCGGGCCGGTGGTTTCGTAGTGGGCCTGTCGATTGGCCACGTTGTCGAACTGGTTGGCCCAGATGGCGTTATCGGTCTGCGCCGCCAACCGGCCGGCAATCTTCTGGTAGTTGTCCGGGTCGGCGTACGGCTTGGCCGGGACCGCGCGCACCTCGGCGCCGAGCATGCTCAGGCGCGCCATCTTCTCGGGGGACTGGGTATCGGGAATGACCACGATGCAACGGTAGCCGCGCGCCGCGCAGATATGCGCCAGGCCGATGCCGGTATTGCCCGCGGTGCCTTCGACGACCGTGCCGCCGGGCCGCAGCGTGCCGCGGCGTTCGGCGTCGCGGATGATGTAGAGCGCGGCGCGGTCCTTGACCGAGCCGCCGGGATTCAGGAATTCAGCCTTGCCATAGATGTCGCAGCCGGTCTCGGCGCTCAACCCGCCGAGCCGGATCAGCGGCGTATGTCCGATCGTGCCGACAAAACCATCCCTGACATCCATGGCGCACTCCTGCCACGCCCCGCAAGGCATGGGGCGTCATCCAGAGTGATAGACCGGGCAGCGGAGATTGACAAGACAGGCGCCGGGCCGCGCCGTGGGAACCGTCAGGCAGCGTTCAGCCAGCGGAAGTCGAAATCGCCTTCGACCAGCTCCTGCCGCGTGGCGTGGAAGTCACGCATATATTCGCGGTTCAAGTGCGATTCCAGCGCGCCCTTGGAGTCCCAGACCATGTAGACCACGACGACCTGGGCATCCTCGGCGTCCTGTCCGACGTGGTAGTTCAGGCAGCCCGGCTCCGTCAACCCGCGCGAGCGCAGCGAATCGAGCTGGGAAACCAGAGCTTCGCGGCGATTGGTCTTGGCGCGGGCAATGCCGACTAGCGTGTACGTTCTGGACATGGGATGACCGGCGAGCGTCTGCGGGCGTCTGGTAAGCGATTGGCGGGCCATTGTAGCCGGGCCGGGCCGTGTGGGCGGAATGCCCGAGGAGCCCGTCTGGACATTGTCCGGTGGCTTGACAGCGGCGGCCGGCTCCGTTCCAGCTGCATATTTTCCTAAAGTCCTGGCTGCGGCTGCCGATATGGGCCGGGAACGAGGCACCATTTGACACGGGGCAATGCATGTTGAGACGAATCAAGGCGGAGCAACTGCAGGTCGGCATGTTCGTTGCCAAGCTGGGCGGACCCTGGCATGCGCGGGCATTCTCGCGATCGAAATTCCTGGTGACCAGCGAGGATCAGGTCGGCCAGATCCGGTCTTCGGGCGTGCAGGAGCTGTGGATCGACATCCTCAAGGGCCGCAACGCGCCAACGCCGCCGACGGCGCTGAACCCCTGGGAGACGCCAGAGCCGGAGCCGGATCCCGCGCCAGTCCCCGCCATCAGCCTGGAGGCCGAGTTCGGCCACGCGCGCGAGTTGCTGCAGTCGGGCAAGTCAGTGATCGGCTCGATGTTCACCGACGTGCGCATGGGGCGCGCGCTGGAGGTCGACGGCGCGCTGCTGCTGGTGGACTCGGCGTCGCAGTCGCTGTCGCGGCATTCGCAGGCGCTGATCGCACTGGCGCGGCTCAAGGCGCGCGATGACTACAGCTACATGCACGCGTTCGCCATGTGCGCGCTGATGGTCGCGGTCGGGCGGACCATGGAACTGCCGCCCGAAGAGGTCCGCGACCTGGGCCTGGCCGGCCTCGTGCACGACATCGGCAAGCTGACGCTGCCCGAGGCCGTGCTGCACAAGCCCGCTTCGCGCAAGCCCGGCGAGGACGAGGAGATCCGCCGCCATCCGTCGACGGGCTACCGCATCCTGAACGAAGCGCGCGTGAACGCCAACGTCGTGCTGGACGTCTGCGTGCACCACCACGAGCGCGTGGACGGACGCGGCTATCCGTTCGGGCTGATGGGGCGCGAACTGAGCGTCCACGCCAAGATCGCGGCCATCTGCGACACGTACGATTCCCTGACTTCCAGCCGCCCCGGCCACCAGGAATGGTCACCCGCGCGCGCCATGGAATACATGGCGGTACGCGTCGACACGCTGTTCGACCGCCGCGTGTTCAAGGCTTTTACGCGTACCGTGGGCATCTACCCGCTCGGCACGGTGCTGCGGCTGCGCTCGAACCGGCTGGCGGTAGTCTGCGCCCAGCATGAATCCGAGCCGCTGCAGCCGCGCGTGATGGCGTTCTACTCGGTGGCGGACTCGCGTGCGCTGCCGCCGCAGGTCATCGACCTGCGCCACAGCGACGACAGTGTGGTGGCCTTCGAAGACCCGGCCGACTGGGGCTATACCGACGAACAGCTGCTGGCGATGTACGCCGGGCAGGGGCAACCTGGCGCCGTGGAGGCAATCGCCACGGCGATGCCCGCCGCCTAGCCGGCAGGGGGCGAAGGAGGCTCGCCCGCGCGCTGCCGCCGCGTTTTTGTACACTGAGCGGCTGAGTGAACCGCCTTTTCGTGCCTTCATGGACTTCGATGCCCTGCCGGACCTGATCCAGCATTCCATGCCCACCCGTCCGTGGGCGCAGAACCTCGTCTACATGGCGATCCTCATCCTGGGTGCCACGGTGGCCCAGTGGCTGGTGGCCAAGGTGGTCTCGCGCGTGGCGCACCGGCTGCTGGTCATGGCCGGCAACGGCCGCTGGAGCAAGGGGCTCATGCGCCACCGGGTGTACCGGCGCTTCGGCTATGCCGTGTGGTTCGCGGTGATTACCGTGGGCGCCGACGAAGTGCCGAATATCGGCCGCTACGCGCAGGCCGTCGAACGGGTCACCCATGCGGGCACGTGGGTCTGCATCTTCATGATGATGATCGGCGCGCTGGGTGCCTGGCAGGACGTCTATGCCGGCAGCACGCGTGCGCAGACGCGCTCGATCAAGGGCTACGTGCAGGTGGGGCGGCTGGGCCTGTGGCTGGTGTGCGGCGTGCTGGTGCTATCGATCCTGATCGACCGCTCGCCGCTGTGGATGCTGTCAGGCATCGGCGCGCTGTCCGCGGTGCTGCTGCTGGTCTTCAAGGACACGCTGCTGTCGCTGGTGGCCAGCACGCAGCTGACCTCGAACGACATGCTGCGCATCGGCGACTGGATCGAGATGCCGCAATGCAATGCCGACGGCTACGTCAAGGACATCGCCCTGCATACGGTGAAGGTGCAGAACTGGGACAACACCGTGACCACGGTGCCGACCTATAAGCTGTTTTCGGAAAGCTACCGCAACTACCGCCAGATGTTCGAATCGGGCGCGCGCCGCATCAAGCGCACGCTGCGCCTCGACGCCGGCAGCGTGCGGTTCCTGAGCGACGACGAAGTCCATGCGCTGATGCGCTTCCGCTTGCTGCACGACTACCTGGAGCAGAAGCAGGCCGAGGTCGACGAGGCCAACCGGCGGCTGGTCGAAGCCGGCAGCGATGCGGTCAACCGCCGCCGCCTGACCAATATCGGCACCTTCCGCGCGTATGGCATCGCCTACCTCAAGGCGCACCCGGAGATCCACCAGGACCTGCTGCTCAACGTGCGCATGATGGAGTCCGATTCGCAGGGCATTCCCGTGGAGATCTACTGCTTCACGCGGCTCACTGGTTGGATGGACTACGAACGTATCCAGGGCGATATCTTCGATCACCTGCTGGCGATCCTGCCCGAGCTGAGCCTGCGGCTCTACCAGGCGCCTTCGGGCGCGGACCTGACTGGTGCGCGCGTCAACTCCGTGCTGGCCGCGGCGCAGGTCGCGGCAGCGCAAGTGGCGATACCCGAGAAGCAGGCATCGCCGATGCGGTAGCCTTCAGCCCGCCACGCGCGGCTTGACGCGTCCGGCCGCCTCCTTGGCGCGCTCGCGCGCGGTGTCGACATCGTCGGCATAGGCCAGCGCCACGCCCATGCGGCGCGTGGCGAAGCTTTCCGGCTTGCCGAACAGGCGGATCTCGGTCTGCGGCACGCGCAGCGCCTCCGCCACGCCGTCGAATACGACGCCCCGGGCCTCCACGCCGCCGTAGATCACGGCGCTGGCGCCGGGGCTCTTCAGCGCCGTGCTGACCGGCAGGCCCAGGATGGCGCGCGCGTGCAGCTCGAACTCGTTCTGCCATTGCGTGGCCATGGTGACCATGCCGGTATCGTGCGGGCGCGGGCTGACTTCGCTGAACCAGACCTGCTCGCCCTTGACAAACAGTTCCACGCCGAACAGGCCCTGGCCGCCGAGGTCCGACGTGACTGCGCGAGCAATGTGCTCGGCCTTTTCGAGCGCCGCCGGGTGCATCGGGTGCGGCTGCCAGCTTTCGACGTAATCGCCGCTGACCTGGACGTGGCCGATCGGCGCGCAGAAGTGGGTTTCGACCTGGCCATCGGCGCCGAGCGCGCGCACCGTCAGCAGGGTGATCTCGTAGTCGAAGTCGATGAAGCCTTCCACGATGATGCGGCCGTGGCTCACGCGGCCGCCGGCCATGGCGTACTCCCAAGCAGCCTTGACGCCTTCGGGGCCGTCGATCTTGCTCTGGCCTTTACCGGAACTGCTCATGACCGGCTTGACCACGCACGGGTAGCCGATGCCGCCATCGATGGCGGCCTGGAGTTCTTCGAGCGAATCGCAGAACTGGTACGGGCTGGTGGCCAGGCCCAGCGTTTCCGCGGCCAGACGGCGGATGCCCTCGCGGTCCATGGTGAGGCGCGCGGCTCGTGCGGTGGGAATCACGCGCACCACGCCGGCGGCTTCGAGCAACTCGAGCATCGGCGTGGCGATGGCCTCGATCTCGGGCACGACCATCTGCGGCTTTTCCGCTTCGATCAGCGCCTTGATCTGTTCCGGATCGCTCATCGCGATGGTGCGCGCATGGTGGGCGACCTGCTGGCCGGGGGCGTTCTCGTACCGATCCACGGCAATCGTTTCGATACCGAGGCGCTGCAGCGCAATCAGCACTTCCTTGCCGAGCTCGCCGGAGCCGAGCAGCATGACCTTGGTGGCCGAAGGGGAGAGGGGAGTTCCGAGGGTGGTCATGGGGCGTCGTGGCTCGCGAGGCGGGGAAAGCCGGCATTGTAGTGCAGGCCGGGGGCTGCAAGCCCGCGCATGAGCGCCGCCGCGGCGAGGCGGGTGCGCAGCGCGCCATGCGTTCACCCAGGCCGCGGCGGCCTGCGGGCGCACACGGCATTGAATTCACAATGTCGAAAAGTTTCATGACGGCATGGCGTCCCGGGGCAGCGTGCCGCGATACAGTCGGCAGCAATCACCAGAAGAAGGAGAAGCACGCATGCCCGCTCGTCGACTGGCCGCAATGCTTGCCGCCGCGCTCTGCGCCGCCGGCATGGTGCGTGCGGCGGCCGCCCAGGACAAGGCAGATGACGCCAACAAGAGCAACAACCCGCTGAACCTTGCCGCATCGTTCAACGTCCAGAACTACTACACGCCGCGGTTGTATGGCAGCAACGCGCATACCAACGATTTCCTGCTGCGGCCGACCATCCCGCTGGCGCCGGGCAGCCTGGTCGGCGTGCCGCAGATCGTGCGCGGCACCGTGCCGATCAGCACGCGGCCGCGCGTCGATGGCAGCTATGAAACCGGGCTGGGCGACATCAACCTGTTCGATATCTTCCTGCTTCGCGAGAGCGGCATGCAGCTTGGCGTCGGGCCGCTGCTGACCATTCCCACGGCCACAGATCCTAGCCTTGGCACGGGCAAGTGGCAGGCGGGCGTAGCCGGCGTCGCCGTGCATGCCACGCGCGCACGCCTGCTCGGCATGCTGCTGCAGTGGCAGCACTCGTTCGCTGGGCAGAGCAGCCGGCCGACCGTCCAGTCGCTGACAGCCCAGCCGTTCGTGATCGTCAACCTGCCCGAGGGCTGGTACCTGCGGTCCACGGGCATCTGGACTTTCGACCTGCAGCGCGACACGTTCTACATTCCGGCGGGCCTGGGTGCCGGCAAGGCATGGAAAGAGGGAACGACCATCTTCAATGCCTTCATCGAGCCGCAGTACACCGTTGCGCACCATGGCAGCGGCTTGCCCCAGTGGACGGTGTTCGCCGGCCTGAACATGACCTTCGGCAAATAGCCGGACAACGCCCGTACCAGCATGAAACCTCCACCAGGATCCGCCCGGAACACACTGGCCGCACTGCTGGCAGCACTGGGCCTGTCGGCATGGGGTGCGCACGCGCAGGAGGCGTCGCCCTCCGCACCGGCGCAAGACAAGCCCGCGCGCAGCCTGTCGTTCTTCGACCCCGAAGACGGCATGTTCGATGCGAGCGACTTCCTGCTCAATCACAAGGGCGCTCTGCCGGTCCCAACGATTATCACCGAGCCCGCGGTTGGCTATGGCTTTGGACTCGGGCTGGTGTTCTTCTCGGAATCCATGGCCGAGGCCGCGGCCAACGCGAGGGCATCCGGCAAGGGCCCCGCGCCGCCGAACATCACCGTCGTTGGCGGCGCCTACACGGAAAATGGCACCTGGGCGGCTGGGCTGGGCCATTTCCACACTTGGGACGGCGACCGCTACCGGTATCTTGGCGCGATTGCAAAGGTGGATGCCCAACTGGACTATTTCGGCCAGTTGAACCAGGCGCGCGCCTACGAATTGCAGGGCAATTTCCTTGTGCAGCAGTTCCTGGTGCGCATCGGCGACTCGCGCTGGTACGTGGGGCCACGCTACGTCATGTTCGATTCATCGGCCACGTTCAAGTTTGGCAACGCCACGGAGTTGGGGCCCATCGAGAAGGACCAGCGCATCGGCAAGGGCGGCATCGTCGTCGACTACGATTCGCGCGACAACATTTTCTATCCGAACCGCGGCAGCTATGCAGAACTGGAAGCACAGTTCGCGCGCGTGGGTTTCGGCAGCACGCAGACCTTCAATATGTACAACGCGCGCGGCTTCACCTGGCTGCCGCTGGCACGCACGCTGATCCTGGGCCTGCGCGCCGACACGCGCTTTTCCACCGGCGATGTCCCGTTCTACGCGCAGCCTTACGTCGATCTGCGCGGCGTGCAGAAGGGCCGCTACCAGGACCGCAATGCCGTCATGGCGGAAATGGAGCTGCGCTGGGATGTCACGCCGCGCTGGTCGGTGCTGGGCTTCACCGGTACTGGCAAGGCCTATGGGCGCTGGAATGACTTCTCCGATGCCAGCAACGTCTACAGCGTGGGGGCGGGCTTTCGCTACATGATCGCGCGCAAGCTCGGGGTATCGATGGGTATCGACGTCGCCCACAGCAAGGGGCAGAACGCCTTCTACATCCAGGTCGGCAGCGCGTGGCACTGAGCCGTCGCGGCGCGACGGCTCGGTGGCAGGCCTGATTCCGGGACTAAGTGGTGGCGAGTGCGGGCGGGCGGCGCTGCGTCGCCACGGCAAAGGCGATCTGCGCCACGCCCGCGGTCAGGCCAAGTCCCACGCCGACCTGCCACGCCAGCGTGTACGACCCCAGCGCGTCATACACCAGGCCACCACCGAATGCGCCGACAAAGCTGCCGATCTGGTGGCTGAAGAATGCCATGCCAGCGATCATGGCCTGCCAGCGCAGCCCGAAGGTCTCGCCGATCCAGCCTGCCACCAGCGGTGCCACGCCAAGCCACAGGAAACCCATCACGGCCGCGAACACCAGCGTGCTCGCCGGCGTGGGCGCCGACGAGAAATACCAGGTCAGCGCCAGCGAGCGGATGGTGTAGATGCAGCCCAGCAGCAGGAGCTTGTTGACGCGCCCGCCGGCCCAGCCGAAGAAGATGCTGCCCAGCACGTTGAAGCCGCCGATGACGCCAAGCGCCTTCGCGCTGAGCATCGGGTCCATGCCGCAGATATCGAGGTACGAGGGCAGGTGCGTGGTCAGGAAGACCAGCTGCATCCCGCACACGAAATAGGCCATCGCCATGACCAGGAACGGTACGTGGCGCAGGGCCGAGCCCAGCGCTTGCCGTGCGTTGCCCTGGTCCGCGCCTTGCGGCGTAGCGACAGGCAGGCGGTCCACGCGGCCGGCGAACCATGCAGCGGGCAGCATCACCAATGCCAGGACGACGAACGCCGCCACGCCGGTGCGCCAGCCGAACGACTGCGAGACCACCTGGCCAATCGGCGCGGCGATCAGCGCACCCAGCGAGCCGGCGCCTGACACGAGTCCCAGCACCGTGCTGCGCATGGCCGCCGGCACCGGCCGCGCCGCCACCGCCATGGAGATGGCGCTGCCCGTGCAAGCCATCGACGCACCAATGGCCACGCCCGCGCCGAGTGTCACACCGACCATTCCGTGCGAGGTGCACAGCAGCACCAGTCCGATCACATAGAGCAGCGAGCCAGTCATCATCAGCGGCCGGAAACCAACGCGCGCGGCCCACGCACCCGCGAGCGGCTGCAGCAGGCCCCAGGCCAGGTTCTGCACGGCAATGGCCACCGTGAAGTCGGACACCGAAATGCCGAGATCCTTTGTCAACGGCGGCATGAAAATGCCCAGGCTCTGGCGCAGGCCCATGGCCAGGCTCAGCATGACGGAAGCACCGATGAGGATGGGGAGCGCCGGGCGGAGCGCGTCGAAGCGGGATGGCACGGGGGATGTCTCGGGTCGTTATTGTTGTCCTGGTGACCCGCGCCGTTCCACATGAGGATTAAGCAGACGCTGAATTCACCGAGTGAAGCCAGCGTAGGGGCTGGCCGGACGGGTGTCAATGTGGCTGGCACCCGCCCGATGGCTCGCGGCAAATGTCCTGTGCGGCTATCGGCCAGGCCCGCGCAGACTTCGCTCGCGAGCGTCGCGAAGGTCCCTCAGTCGAGGCTGACTTTGGACGCCTTGATGGTCTCGCCCCAGCGCTTCACCTCGCTGTCGACGAGCGCGGCGAACTTCGGTTGTGGTTCGCCACCAGCGATGCCGCCCATCTCGCGGAACTTGGCGACGATCTCGGGATCTCGCATGGCCTTGACCAGCGCCTCCTGCAGCGCGGCAACGACCGCGGGCGGGGTCTTCGCCGGCGCGAAAACGCCAAGCCAGCCCATCACCACGAAATCCCTGATCCCGGCCTGTTCCATGGTCGGCACATCGGGCAGGCCGGGCAGGCGCTCGGCACTGGTGACGGCCAGCGCGCGCAGCTTGCCGGCGCGGATATGCGGCAATGCCTGCGTCATGTTGTCGAACATGAACGTCGTTTCGCCTGCGAGCAGCGAGGTGGTGGCCGGCGTGGACCCTTTGTACGGCACATGGATGACTTCAGTGCCGGTACGCAACCGGAACAGCTCCGAGGTCAGGTGCGTGGTCTGGCCGATGCCCGCCGAGGCATACGAATACTTCCCGGGCGACCTCTTCAACTGCGCGACCAGATCGGCCACGGTCTTGTACGGCGACTGCGCGTTGACGACCAGCACGTTCGGGAAGGAGATCATGTCCGTGAGCGGCACGAAATCCTGCGGCTTGTAGGTCAGTTTGCTGTAGGCGCTGTAATTGATGGCATGCGAGCCGGTGTTGCCGACCAGCAGCGTGTAGCCGTCGGCGGCCGCGCGCATGAATGTCTGCGTGCCGATGATGCCGCCGCTGCCGGGGCGGTTGTCTACCACGACGGGCTGGCCGAGCAGGACCGACAGCTTCTGCGCGACGAGGCGCGTCGGGATATCGGTGGTGCCGCCGGGCGCGCCGGGCACGATGATGGTGATGGGCTTTTCTGGCCACGCGGCATGGGCGACATGGGGCAGGGCGGCCGCGCCCAGCATGCCCGGAAGCATCAGCGCGGCGTAGGTCTTGAACAGCGGTTGTGGCAGCCGGATGGTCATGGTTGTCTCCTCCATGGTTTTGTGTGATGTGCTGCGGTGCTTCAAGGCGTGGATGGCAATGCGGCCGGCGCAAAGGCCGGCCGCACAGGCAAGGGTCAGTGCTTCATGCCGCTTACTTGCCGGTCCACACCGGCTTGCGCTTCTCCGCGAACGCTGCCGCGCCTTCGCGCGCATCGGCGGACGAGAACACCGGCGCGACGATCGGGCGCTGGCGCTCGAACATCTCGGCCGCCGACCAGTCGGCCGATTCGCTGACGATCTGCTTGCTGACCGCCACGGCCATCGGGCCATTGGCGCCGACTTCCCCGGCCAGCGCCAGCGCGGCTTCGAGCGCCTGGCCCGGCTCGGTCAGGCGATTGACCAGGCCGTAGGCATGCGCCTGCTCGGCGCCGAGCATATTGCCGGTCAGGGCGTATTCCATGGCGATGTGGTACGGCATGCGGCGCGGCAGGCGCATCAGGCCGCCAGCGGCGGCCGCCAGGCCGCGCTTGACTTCGGGCAGGCCGAACTTGGCGGACTTCGACGCCACGATCAGGTCGCAAGCCAGTGCCATTTCAAAGCCGCCGGCCAGGGCATAGCCTTCCACGGCGGCGATCAGCACCTTGCGCGGCGGCGCTTCGGTCAGCCCGCCGAAGCCGCGGCCCGGCAGGCTCGGGCGCTTGCCTGCCAGGAAACCCTTCAGGTCCATGCCGGAGCAGAAGGTGCCGCCCGCGCCGGTCAGGATGGCCACGCTCAGGTCGTCGCGCGACTCGAGCTGGTCGAGCGCGGCGGCCAATGCCGTCGCGGTCTCGAAGTCCATGGCGTTGCGCGCCTCGGGCCGGTTCATGGTGATCAGCAGGATGTTGCCGCGTGTTTCGAGTTGCAGCGTTTCGCTCATGCTTGTCCTTGTGTTCTTGGGATCGGTCGTGAAGAGATCAGCGGCTCAGCGCGGAGCCATGCGGATGGCGCCATCCAGGCGGATGGTTTCGCCGTTGAGCATGATGTTTTCGAGGATGTGCAGGGCGGTCGAGGCGTACTCGTCCGGCGCGCCCAGGCGCGCGGGGTGCGGCACCATGGCGCCGAGCGAGGTGCGCACGTTTTCCGGCAGCTTGGCCAGCAGCGGCGTGTCGAACAGGCCCGGGGCAATCGTGCAGACGCGGATGGCGCGTTGCGCCAGGTCACGCGCGGCCACCAGCGTCATGCCGACGATGCCGGCCTTGGCCGACGAATACGGAATCTGGCCGATCTGGCCTTCATAGGCAGCCACCGAAGCGGTCAGCACGCAGGCGCCGCGCTCGCCGTCCACGATTTCATTCTTCGCCATGCGCGCGGCACCGAGGCGCAGCGCATTGAAGGTGCCGATCAGGTTGATGCGCACCACCGATTCGTACTTCTCCAGCGAGCCCGGCGAACCGTCCTTCTCGACCACGCGCACAGCGGCGCCCAGGCCGGCGCAGTGCACCAGCGCGCGCAGCGGGCCGAGCGCTTCGGCTGCGTCATAGACCGCATTCATCTGCTCGGTGTCGCAGACATCGGCCTTGACGAAGCGCGCCTTGGGGCCGAGTTCGTCGACGGCGGCATGGCCACGTTCTTCGGACAGGTCGGCGATCACCACGCTCACGCCACGCTCGACAAGGCGGCGTGCGGTCGCCAGGCCCAGGCCGGACGCGCCGCCGGTCACGACGGCGGACATATCAGCGGTCAGTTTCATCTTGAGTCTCCGGTGCTATTCAGGAATTTGGGTGTTCGGGAAATACAGCGCAGGCCGGGTAAAATTCCGGCCCGCGCAAAAGCGTTACAGGCGTTCGATGATGGTCGCGTTGGCCATGCCGCCGGCCTCGCACATCGACTGCAGGCCGTAGCGGCCGCCGCTGTCTTCCAGCGCATGCAGCATGGTGGTCATCAGGCGCACGCCCGACGCCCCGAGCGGGTGGCCCAGCGCAATCGCGCCGCCACGCGGGTTCAGGCGCGCAGCGTCGGCGCCGAGCGCCTTCTGCCAGGCCAGCGGCACGCAGGCAAACGCCTCGTTGATTTCGTAGTGGTCGATCTGGTCCAGCTTCAGGCCGCTCTTCTTGATGGCGCGCTGGCTGGCGGGGATCGGTGCGGTCAGCATCATCACCGGATCGTCGCCGCACACATCGAAGGCCACGAAGCGCGCGCGCGGCTTCAGGCCCAGGCGCTGCGCCATCGATTCGCTCATCAGCAGCATGGCCGAGGCGCCGTCGCTGATCTGCGAGGCATTGCCCGCGGTCACGTTCCAGCCGATCTGCGGGAAACGCGCGCTCAGTTCATCATTGCGGAACGAGGCCTGCAGCGTGCCGAGTTTTTCAACCGTCGTGCCGGCGCGGATGGTCTCGTCATGCTCGATCACGCCGTTGGGCGTGACGATCGGCAGGATCTCGCGGCGGAACGCGCCGGCCTCGCGCGCGGCGGCGGCCAGTTCGTGCGAGCGGGCCGAGTAGCCGTCCATCTGTTCGCGCGACAGTTCGTACTTGGCGGCCACCAGTTCGGCGGCGACGCCCTGCGACACCAGGCCGGGCGCGTAGCGCGCTTCCATCGACGGGCCGTAGGGGTTCTGGCCGATACGCGCCGAACCCATCGGCACGCGGCTCATCGACTCGATGCCGCACGCGATCACGATGTCATAGGCGCCGGCCATGATGCCCTGCGCGGCGAAGTGCACGGCCTGCTGGCTGGAGCCGCACTTGCGGTCGATGGTGGTGGCCGGCACGTGGTCAGGGAAGCCAGCCGCCAGCCAGGCCACGCGGCCCGGGCCAGCGGACTGCTCGCCGGCCTGCGTGACGCAGCCCGTGATGACGTCGTCGACCAGGCCCGGGTCCAGCTTGTTGCGTTCCACCAAGCCCTTGAGCACTTGGGCCAGCAGTTCGGTGGCGTGCAGTTCGGTGAAAGCCGAACCCGGCTTGGAGCGGCCCATCGGGCTGCGGATGGCGTCAACGATGACGGCTTGTTGCATGGGGTTGTCTCCTGGAAAGCGAGTGACGAGGACGAATCGGATATTGAGGCGTCGGTACCCAAAAGTGATCGTCGGATACGATGATTTGGGATTCCGGCGTCGAAAATTCACCGCATGAAGTGACGGGGCCAGGTGCTCGCGGAGGCACGGCCGGAATGAGCCAACCGCCTGCGTCGATCAGGTGAGTTGATAACCGAGGCGGCCTGGCCGCCTCGCGACACATCAAACTCAGTTCCCCGTAAACACCGGCTTGCGCTTCTCCAAAAACGCCTGCACGGCTTCCCGGTGATCAGCGGTCTGGTGCGACAGCGCCTGGTAGCCGGCCGAAAGTTCCAGCAGCGTATCCAGCCGCGTCTGCATGCCTTCGCGCATCAGCCGCTTGGCCAGCTCGTACCAGGCCATCAACTACTTCCTGTCGGGCAAGGTCCCGCAGCGGATGGGCAATGCGCACTCGAACATGGTTCCGTACCAGGTGTTCCGCTGCAAGGAAGGCGATGTCATCGTGGCCGTCGGCAATGACGGCCAGTACCGCGCGCTGTGCAAGGTGATCGGGCGGCCCGACCTGGCCGAAGACGAGCGCTTCTCCACGGCCGGGAACCGCAACCGCAACCGCGAGATGCTGATCCCGCAGGTGGCCGAGGCCATGCTCGCGCGCACCATGACCGAATGGGTCGAGCTGCTGGAAGCCGCCAACGTGCCGTGCGGCCCGATCTACAACATGCAGCAGGTGTTCGAAGACCCGCAGGTGCGCCATCGCGAAATGCAGGTGTCGCTGCCGCACAGTGCCGGCGTCAACGCGCCCGGGCTGGCCAATCCGATCCGGCTGTCGGATACGCCGATCCGCTACCAGCATTCCGCGCCGACGCTGGGCGAGCACACCGACGAAGTCCTTGAGGGACTGGGCTACGACGCGGCGCGCATCGCAGCGCTGCGCAAGGACGGCGTGTTGTAGGGCCAGCCGATGGTCGCTGCAAACCAGATACCAACCAGGAGGAGACAGCAGTGAAGACCAGATTCCCGTTGCGCCTTGCAGCCGCCGTTGCGGCAGCCGTCCTAGGCGTCATGGCTACGCCAGCAGGTGCGCAGACACGCGCGCAGCCGATTCGCTTTGTCGTGCCTTATCCGCCCGGCGGCGCGGCGGACCAGATCACGCGCCTGGTGGCACAGCAGGCCAGCGTCACGCTGGGCACGCCCATCGTGATTGACAACAAGGGTGGGGCTGGCGGCATCATCGCCGCCGAGACCGTGGCGCGGGCCGAGCCCGACGGCAAGACCTTCCTGGTGGGCTCCAATGCGCCGCTGGTCATCAACAGCGCGCTCTACGCCACGCTGCCGTACGACCCGGTCAAGGACTTCAAGCCGGTGGCGGGCATGGGCAAGTCGCCGCTGCTGCTGGTCACGCGGCAGGATCTGCAAGTCAAGTCCGTGAAGGACCTGGTGGCGCTGGGCAAGCAGTCGCCCGGCAAGCTCGCCATGGGTTCGGCCAGCAGCGGCAATATCACGCATCTGGCCGGCGAATACGCGGCATCGCAGCTTGGCTTCAAGGTCACGCACGTGCCGTTCGCGGGCAGCGCGCCAGCCATCATCAGCCTGATGGGCAAGAACATCGACATCATGTTCGACGCCTTGCCGTCATCGATGCAGCAGGCGAAGAGCGGCAAGCTGCATGCGCTGGCGATCCTGGACCGCAGCCGCTTTCCGCTGCTGCCCGATGTGCCCACCATGCAGGAGCTGGGCTATCCCGGGCTGGAGGCCAGCGCATGGTTCGGCGTCGTGGCACCCGCGCGAACGCCTGATACGGTGGTGGCGGGGCTGAACCGTGCCATCAACGACGCGCTGAAGCAGCAGGACCTGCAGGACAAGCTGCACGCGATCGGCGCGCAGCCGATGCCGGGTTCGGCGGAGGCGTTCGGCCAGTTCGTGCGTGATGAGCGCGCGCGGTGGATTCCGCTGGCGAAGACGCTGGGGGTGAAGGCGGATTAGGAGAGGGATAGGCCGGGCGCTTGTTTTCTCCACTCTCCCTTTTGGAGAGGGGCGGGGGAGAGGGCAGCGTCTCAACGAAGTGAATCGTCGTCGTGCTTGCCAAAGTCCCGCCCTCTTCCTCAACCCGTCTCCCGCAAGCGTGAGAGGGGAGCAAACCGGCGGTCAGTCCTCCGCCACGAACCCCGTCGCCTCCACGATCGGCCGCCACGCGGCGCGCTCCATCTGGATGCGATGCCGCGCTTCCTGCCCGGGCCTGGCCACCACCTCGAGCCCGAGCGCTTCCAGCTTCGCCGCGGTGGACGGGTTCGCCGACGCGGCCAGGAACATCTTCTCCACTTTGGCCAGTACATCCGGCTGCGTGCCGGCGGGCACGAACACACCGTACCAGCTCGTGGCGTAGTCATACTGGCTGAAGCCCTGTTCCTTCATGGTGGGCACGTCGGGCAGCGCCTTGGCGCGCCGCGTGCCGCTCACGCCCAGGAACTGCAGCTTGCCGCCCTTGTAGAGCGGCATCATGCTGGCCACCGCATCCCAGCCGATCGACACATTGCCGCTGATCACGTCGACCAGCATCGGCGATGCGCCGCGATAGGCGGCCGGCGTAATGGCGACGCCGGCGGTCTTGCCCAGCGCGACCGTACCGAGATGGCCCGCGCTGCCGATCGTGGCCAGGCCCAGGCTGGCCTTGTCCGGATTGCGGCGCGCCCAGTCCATGTACTCCTTCATGTTCTTGTAGGGCTGCTGCACGCCGGCGGCGACGACCGTTGGCACGTCGGTCAGCACGGCGGCCGGGACCAGGTCCTTGTCGGCGTCATACGACAGCTTCTTGTAGGTCAGCGGGAAAATGGTGAAGAGCGGCGACGGGCCGATGAACACGGTCTTGCCATCGGGCTTCGAGCGCTTGACGTAGTCCAGCGCCAGCCGCGCCGAGGCGCCGGGGCGGTTTTCCACGATGACCGTGCCGTGGCCATCCTGGCGCAACTGCTCGGCATAGATGCGCGCCAGGCTGTCGGCTGCGCCGCCCGGCGCGTAGCCGACGATGATGTGCATGGGCTCGGCACTGTCCGCGGCGAATGCGGTAGCGGCGGGAACGGCCATGGCGATGGCGGACATCGCAAGAACGGAGAGCGAGAACTTGCGGCGTGAGGCTTGGTACATGGCAGTGGGGCTGGCTGGCGAAGCGTTGAGAGCAGGAGACACGGCGGAAAGGCGGACAGTCATGGCAGCGCCGGCCACTGGCCGGTCAGGCCGTGCGCGGCTTCGAACAGGGCGGCTACGCGCAGCAGTTCCGCATCGCCGCGGAACCGGCCCACGAGCTGGAAGCCGATCGGCAACCCGTCGCGGCCGAAGCCGCAGGGCAGGCTGATGGCCGGGTGGCCCGTCATGTTGAAGGGCATGGTCCACGGGAACCAGTGGGCGCGGACGTTTTCATAGGCCGTGCCATCGATGTCGATGGTGCCGAACAGGTCCTGGCCAATCGGCAGCGCCGTGCGCGTCAGCGTGGGCATGGCGAGCAGGTCGCCGCGCTGCAGCAGCGCCTGCACACGCTGGAACAGCCTGGAGCGCTCGAACATGGCCTGCTGGTATTCCACGCCGCTGAAGTGCGCGGCCGATTCGACCTGCCGCACAAAGGCGGGGCTGAGTTCGCTGCCATGCCGGGCGACGATATCGGCAAAGCGCGTGCGCCAGACAGTGTGGTTGATTGCGCGCCAGATCGGCTCCACGTCGAAGCCTTCGCCAGGGAAGGGCTCCAGCTCCGCGCCCAGCCCCGCCAGCTTCTGCAGGCTCGCCTCGAACGCGCTGGCGACATCGGCGGATACCGGACGTCCCGGCGGCGCCGCGCAATACAAGACGCGCCGGCCGCGCAGGTCGCCGCGCGGCTGCGCGGCGTCAACATAGTCGGGCGTGGGGATGCCGATCGACCACGGATCGCACGGATGTTCGCCTGCCATGGCCTGCATCATCAGGCCGGTGTCCGCGACCGTGCGCGTGGTCGGGGTGACGTAGGTCTGGTTGCCGAACAGGTCCTGCGCCTGGCTGTGCGGGATCACGCCCTGGCTCTGTTTGATGCCGACCACGCCATTGCAGGCCGCTGGAATGCGCGTCGAACCGCCGCCGTCGGTCGCCACGGCCAACGGGGCGATGCCGGCGGCCACCGCCACCGCGGCGCCGCCGCTGGAGCCGCCGCTGGTCCGTTCCGCGCTCCATGCATTGCGGGTGCGCCCGAACAGCGGGGAATCGGTCAGGCACTTGGAGCCGAACTCGGGCGAGGTGGTCTTGCCGACCAGGATGGCCCCCTGGTCGCGCAGGCGGCTGACAGCCACCGCATCCTCGGCCGGCACGTTGTCGCGCATGGGCACGGCGCCGAAGGTGGTGCGGACGCCGCGCGTATTGACGATGTCCTTGACGGTGAAGGGAATGCCGTGCAGCGGCCCCAGGGGCTGGCCGGCCATCACCGCCTGCTCGGCGGCGCGGGCCGCTGCCAGCGCCTCGTCGGCGCAAACGGTGATCAGGCAGTTCAGCTCGGGCTGGAGGCGGGCGGCGCGTTCCAGCACGGCCTGGACCACTTCCACCGGCGATACCTCCTTGCGCCGGATCCGGCCCTGCAGTTCGACGGCGGACAGAAAGCAAAGCGCGTCGCTCATCGTGATGGGTCTCCTGTGTTCCTCGAATGACAGGCGGGCCGTCGCGAATGCCCCGCGCCGGCCCGCCAGACCTCAAGGATACACAGGAGGCGCGTGCCCGGACCGGCTTGTGCCTGTATCTCAGAAGACCAGTGTCGCGGTCCCCATGAATGTCCTGGTGCTGTCGATGCGGTTCTTGCTCGCCACGGTCGGGACCCAGCGCAGGCCGAGCGACAGCTTGCTTTTGGCGCCCACCTTGGTGTCGTAAGTCACGATCGGGCCGAGCGCCCAGTCGTGCCCGCGGAAGCCGTTGAGCTGATCGGCGGTCGGACCGCTGTCGCTGCCGAGCTGCTGCGTGGTGCCCGCCACCAGGCCAGCGCCGAAGCCGTTGGCAAAGCGCTTGAGCACCATGGCATCGAGCGTGAAGAGCGGGGCGTTCTGGTAGTCGGTGGCGTTGTTGCGCGTGTAGAACTGGAGGCCGGCCACCGCGTCGAATTCCAGGCCGTGCTGGGGCAGCAGCTTGGTGAAGGCCACCTGCGGAATGAAGGTCCAGTTGTTCAGGCTCGGGTTGGCCAGCGCGTTCTTGTCATATTGCCCGGTCGGTGCCCAGATGTTCAGGCTGAGCGCCATGTGCGCCGTCTGTGAAAAGTGGTAGCCCGCGATCAGCGGCGTGAACGTGATATCGAACAGGTTCGATGCCCGGTCTTCCGTGCGTCCCTGCAGGCGGCCGGCATTGAACGTCGCGCCGACCTGTGTCCAGACATAGGGCAGGGTGAAGCTGGACGCGAAGTTCCACGCGCCCGGACCGGTGTCCCAGACCTTCATGAAGGTGGCCAGCGTGAACGCGATTTCCGCGTCGATGCCGACCGAGGTCTGGCCGATGACCGGCACCTGCCGTCCACCACCGACCGACCCGTTCAGGTAGATCTCGCCAAGGTTGACCACGGTAACGGGCTCTGGCGCGACGATGCCGGCATTGGAAAGCACGCTGGTACCCGTGACCGGCCGCCCCAGCGCGCCTTCGGTGGCCTGGGCGGGTACCCAGGCAGCGCCCAGGCAGGTGGCCAATGCCGCCGCGAGCAGGCGGGGCGAAAGGAAGCGGCGCGTGGGCCGGGCTGGCACGTCTGGCATGTTCTGTCCTCGGTTGCTGGCTGAGCGGGGGCGGGGCATGGCGAATCTGGACTTCTGGAATGTACTAAATTTAGTTTTCCAGCTACGCGCATTGTGGCCGTCGCGCGACGCGTCATGAAGTCAATGTTTTTATATCCGCATTAACCATGTCCCGAGGATGGGACAGAGGACGCGCGCACG
The DNA here is from genome assembly GCF_057073745.1 of Cupriavidus sp. C2SS-8b. NCBI lineage: Bacteria > Pseudomonadati > Pseudomonadota > Betaproteobacteria > Burkholderiales > Burkholderiaceae > Cupriavidus > Cupriavidus sp. C2SS-8b. The sequence goes on along the minus strand of NZ_CP172716.1, from coordinate 1,833,018 downwards.
CCGCGTCGGCCAGCGTCCTGTATAGACCGATAAGTTGAACGCGATGGGCTGCACGGCGAGCAGGTTGCCCGGAGAGCACGGCGGATCGGTCTGCTCCTCCATCTCCTGATGCCAGAAGGCCGTTTTGTGAGGGTTGCTCAAGATTACTGCGCTCCCTGACTCGCGTTGCAGGCGTTGCGCATTCAGAATCTTTTTGCGCGACAGTGAATTTTTTCGTGTGCAGTATGGAGATGGGCCGTTCGGCGAGCCGGGCGGGCACAATTCAATGATCCTGAGGGAGTATTGCTCACGCCCGGGTCAGGCCGCGAACTGACGGAGGATGCCGATGGTGCTGGTCCTGCTGATCGCGCTGCCGCTGGTTGCCGCCGTGCTGACATGGCTGGCCGGCAAGCATGCCGTGCGGCTGGTGGCGCCGATCACCATCGGTTTTCCGCTGGCGGCGCTGATCCTGCTGCTGCGCGCCCGCGAAGCCGTGTTCGGGCAGCCCGGGCACGCAGTTGCCTGGCGCGTGAACTGGTTGCCCGACCTCGGCATGAACCTCAGCCTGCGGCTCGACGGGCTGTCCTTCCTGTTCGCGCTGCTGGTCATCGGCGTGGGGCTGCTCGTGGTGCTGTACGCGCGCTACTACCTGCCGCGCAATGCCTCGTCGGTGCGCTTTTTTTGCCTGCTGCTGACGTTCATGGCCGCCATGCTCGGCGTGGTGCTGGCCGATAACCTGCTGCTGCTGGTGATCTGCTGGGAACTGACCAGCATCCTGTCGTTCCTGCTGATCGGCTTCTGGTCGTGGCGCGAGGACGCGCGCCAGGGCGCGCGCATGGCGCTCACCGTTACCGGCGGGGGCGGCCTTGCGCTGCTGGCCGGCGTGCTGCTGCTCGGGCGCATCTGCGGCAGCCTGGAGCTGTCCGACGTGCTGGCCCAGGCGGGCAGCGTGCAGCGCCATCCGCTCTACCTGCCGATGCTGGTGCTGGTGCTGCTGGCCGTGTTCACCAAGTCCGCGCAGTTTCCGTTCAGCTTCTGGCTGCCGCATGCCATGGCCGCGCCCACGCCGGTATCGGCCTACCTGCACTCGGCCACCATGGTCAAGGCGGGCGTGTTCCTGCTGGCGCGGCTGTATCCGGTGCTCGATGGCACCAATGCGTGGTTCTACCTGGTCAGCATGACCGGCCTGGTCACGCTGATCATGGGCGCTGCGCTGGCGTTGCTGCAGCGCGACCTGAAGGGGCTGCTGGCCTATTCGACCATCAGCCACCTCGGGCTGATCACGCTGCTGTTCGGACTCGACACGCAGTTGAGCACCGTGGCCGCGCTGTTCCATATCATCAACCACGCCGTGTTCAAGGCGTCGCTGTTCATGGCCGCCGGCATCATCGACCACGAAACCGGCACGCGCGACCTGGACCGCCTGCGCGGCCTGGCGCGCTACATGCCGCACACGGCGGTACTGGCCTGCGTGGCGTCGCTGTCGATGGCGGGCGTGCCGCTGTTCAACGGTTTCCTGAGCAAGGAGATGTTCTTCGGCGAAACACTGGCGCAGGGCCTGCTCGGCGATTTCAACTGGGTGATCCCCGCGGCCGCGACCGTGGCCGGCGCCATGACCATGGCGTATTCGCTGCGCTTCAGCTACGGCGTGTTCCTTGGCGGCGACCAGCCCGACGTGCCCAACTATCCGCCGCATGAACCGCCGCGTTTCATGAAGTTGCCGGTGGAGTTGCTGGTGGTGATCTGCCTGGTGGTGGGCCTCGCGCCGGCCTATACGGTGGGCAACCTGCTCGCGGCCACGGCGCTGGCCACGCTGCGCGCGCCGCTGCCCGACTACAGCCTGCACCTGTGGCACGGCTTCAACCTGCCGCTGGTCATGAGCCTGGTCTCCATGGCGGGTGGGGCGGCGCTGTTCTTCCTGCGGCGCGATGCGCTGCGGCGCTGGCAGCGCGTCATCGAGCCGCTCAGCGCGCGCCGTTCGTTCGAAGCCGCCATCGCCACGCTGGAGCGACTGGCCCGCACGCTGACGCGCCGCATGGAGAACGGTTCGCTGCAGCGCTACATGGCCTGGATGCTGGCTGCGCTGCTGGCCGTGCCCGCTGCATTCCTGGCGGATCTCGACGCGCTGGCCGGTACCGCGCCGGATGGCGCGATCGATCCGATGGGGGCGGCCTGCCTGGTCTTGCTGGCGCTGTGCGCGGTAGCCGTGGTGGGCGCGCGGCGGCAGCGTGTGGTGGCGCTGGTGTTCCTGAGCACGTGCGGCCTTCTGGTGTCGCTGATCTTCACGCGTTTTTCCGCGCCCGACCTGGCGCTCACGCAGATTTCTGTGGAGGTGGTCACCGTGCTGCTGCTGGTGCTCGCGCTGTTCTACCTGCCGCCGGAGCCGGTGACGCCGCCGGCGTCCGGACGGCAGTTGCGCGACCTGGTGCTGGCGCTCGGCGGCGGTGGCCTGCTGGCCGCCTGCGCTTATGCGGTGATGACGCGGACCTATGATCCGGTGTCCGGCTTCTACGTGGACAACGCGGTGCCCGGTGGCGGCGGCCACAACGTGGTCAACGTATTGCTGGTGGATTTCCGCGGCTTCGACACCCTGGGCGAGGTCTGCGTGCTGCTGGTCGCGGGGCTGGCCGTGCAGGCGCTGCTGCGCGGCATGCGCCTGCCGATGCCCGATGCCGGGCCGGACGGCAAGGGCTGGTCCGCGCAGCGGCATCCGCTGCTGCTGGCCATGCTTGCGCGGCTGATGCTGCCGCTGACGCTGCTGGTCTCCGTGTTCCTGCTGCTGCGCGGGCACAACCTGCCGGGCGGCGGTTTTATTGCCGCGCTGATCACCTCGGTCGCGTTGCTGCTGCAGTACGTCGCTAACGGCGTGCGCTGGACCGAAGCGCGCATCGCCCCGGACTACCGCGCCCTGGCCGGTGCCGGCATCCTGGTAGCGGGGCTGACCGGGCTGTGCAGTCTCGCCTTCGGCTTTCCTTTCCTGACCACGGCCTTTGGCCATTTCCATGTGCCCGGACTCGGCGAGATCGAACTCGCTTCCGCCATGGTGTTCGACCTTGGCGTCTATGCCACGGTGACCGGCACCACCTTGCTGATCGTCTCGCACCTGGGCGTGCGCAACACGCCGGCGGCGTTTGGCCGGCCACGGCGCGGCAAGGAGGGCACATGATGGCCGCGCTCTATGCCGGCGCTATTGGCGTGCTCGCCGCGTGCGGCATCTACCTGCTGCTCAGGGCCCGCACCTTTACCGTGGTGCTCGGGCTGACGCTGCTGTCGTATGCGATCAGCCTGTTCCTGCTGGGCATGGGCCGGCTCGTGATCGGCAAGCCGCCGGTCATTGCGGACGGCGCGCACTACGCCGATCCGCTGCCGCAAGCGCTGGTGCTGACGGCCATCGTCATCGCGTTCGGCATGACGGCGTTTGCCGTGGTGCTGTCGCTACGCTCGCTCGGCCTGACGGGCAGCGATCATGTCGATGCGGCGAGCCAGCCCGGCCGCGACGCCGCGGAGGGCGCGCAAACCACGGAGTCTCGGCCGTGAACCACGTGCTGCTGCTCCCCATCCTGCTGCCGATGTTCGCCGGCGGACTCCTGACCGCCATGCCGATGCAACGGCTGCGCGCGCAGCGCGTGGTGTGCATGACGGCCACGCTGCTGCTGGTGCCGGTGGCGGCGCTGCTGGTCGCGCGCGCGGCGGGCGGCGGCATTGACGTCTACCAGCTCGGCAACTGGCAGGCGCCGTTCGGCATCGTGCTGCAGGGCGATCGCCTTGGCGCGCTGATGCTAGCGCTGACCGCGCTGCTCGCGCCCGCGGCACTGGCGGCGGCCGGACCGGAGCTGGTGCGCGCGGGGCGCCATTTCCATGCCTTGTTCCAGTTCCAGCTGATGGGCCTGAACGGTGCCTTCCTGGCCGGCGACCTGTTCAACCTCTTCGTCTTCTTCGAGATCCTGCTGATCGCGTCGTATGCGCTGCTGATCCACGGCGCGGGACGCGAGCGCATCGGCGCGGGGCTGCACTACGTGCTGCTCAATCTCGTGGCCTCGTCGTTCTTCCTGGTGGCCATCGGCATGTTCTATGGGCTGACAGGGACGCTCAATCTCGCGCACATGGGTCTTCGCCTGCAGGGCCTGCCCGACACCGACGTGCCGTTGGCTGCGGCGGCGGGCGTCATGCTGATGCTGGTCTTCGGCCTGAAGGCCGCGATCTTTCCGCTGTACTTCTGGCTGCCGCGCGCCTATGCAGGCACCGCCGGCCCGGTGGCCGCGCTGTTCGCGGTCATGACCAAGGTCGGCCTGTACGCCATGCTGCGCTGCGACGCCCTGGTGTTCGGCGCCGCGCAGGGGCTGCTCGTGGCATTCATGCAGGCGTGGCTGCCGGTGCTGGCACTGGCCACGCTGGTCGCGGGCGCCATCGGCGCCATGGCTGCCGCGAGCCTGCGGTCGCTCACCAGCTACCTCGTGCTGGCATCGGTCGGTCTGCTGGGCATTGCCGTCGGCATGCAGACCCCGGCCGCCTGGGCCGCCGCGTTGTACTACCTGCTGAGCACCACGCTGTGCACGGGCGGATTATTCCTGCTGGCGGATGCGCTGGAGCCCGCCGACGCGAACGGGCAGGGCGCGGTCGTGGCCGGCACGCGGCTCGCCGGCTTGCTGTACCTTACTGGCGCGGTCGTAGCCGTGGGCCTGCCGCCGTTGTCGGGATTTATCGGCAAGGTCATGATCCTGCGCGCCGTGCCGCCGGACAGCGCGATCGTCTACTGGCCCGCCATCCTGGTGTCCGGACTGGTCCTGCTGGTGGCGGCCTCGCGCACGGGCACGCGCCTGCTGTGGCGCCTGCCGCATGACAGCGCGAACGCGGTGCAGGAAGCGGGCGCGCCGGTGCCACCGCGCGTACGGCCGCGCCCTGAAGGGCGCAAGCTCGCTTGCAGCGCGTTCCTGCTGGCCTGCAACGTCATGCTGACGGCGTTTGCGGCGCCGGTCAGCGCCTATGTTGTCCAGGCCGCTGCGCAATTGCAGGACCGCACGGCCTACATCCGTGCCGTGCTGCCGGCCGGCGTGCCGCCACCGGCGCAGAGGTAAAGCCATGCTCGCACGCCAGTTTCCGCATCCATGGCTGAGCCTGATCCTGCTGCTCATGTGGCTGCTGCTGTCCAACAGCCTGGCGCCCGCACACTGGCTGCTAGGCGCGGTGCTGGGCTGGGGGCTGGGGCGGCTGGCCGACCTGTGGCTCGTGCTCAGCCCGTTCCGGCTGTCGCGGCCGGGCCTGATGCTGCGGCTTGCTTTCCATGTGCTGATCGACATCGTGGTGGCCAATATCGAGGTCGCCATGCTGGTGCTCGGGCGCACCGCACGGCTGCGGCCCGCTTTCATCGTGGTGCCGCTCGATGCCGAACACGAACTCGCCACCACCGCGCTCATCAGCATCGTCTCGCTGAGTCCGGGCACGCTGTGCGCGGAACTCAGCGACGACCGCCGCAGCCTGCTGGTACATGTGCTGGACCTGGACGATGAAGCGGCGCTGGTGGCGCGCATCAAGTCCCGCTATGAAACGCCGCTGAAGGAGATCTTCCTGTGCTTGCCATCGTGATTCCGGTTTGCCTGGCGATCCTGGGCCTCGCTTTCCTGCTGACCTTCGCGCGCCTGGTGCGCGGGCCCGCGCTGGTGGACCGCATCGTGGCGCTGGATACGCTCAATATCAACGCCATCGCGGTAATCGTCGTGCTCGGCATCGGACTGCGCTCGTCGATGTTCTTCGAAGCGGCGCTGCTGATCGCCGTGACGGGCTTTGTCGGCACGGTCGCGCTGACCAAGTACCTGCAGCGCGGCGACATCATCGAGTACTAGCCATGCAGCCGAACCTCGATGCTTCGCTGGGCACCATCGCCGAACTCGCTGTCTGCGTGCTGCTGCTGGTGGGCAGCCTCTTCACGCTGGTCGGTGCCATCGGCCTGTTCCGGTTGCCCGACGTCTTCATGCGATTGCACGGACCTACCAAATCGACCACGCTGGGCGTGGGCGGCGTGGTGGTTGCCTCGGTGGTGTATTTCAGTTGCCAGGGGGACGACGCCAGCCTGCATGAACTGCTGGTGACGGCCTTCCTGTTCCTGACCGCGCCGATCAGCGCGCACATGCTGGCCAAGGCTGCCATCCAGCGTCAGCTTCCGGTGGATTCGCGCACGCGTGGCGGGCCGTGGGCCGCCATGGGGCAGGAGCCGGCCGAACCGGAGACACCGGCCGACGACGCGAAAACCACGGGGAAGGCGGGCGGTTAGAATGGCCGGCTGACTTTCACCTTGCCGCCCATGATTCCCTCGAAATCCCGTCGCACCTTGCTTCTTGCTGCCGCCGCGGCCCCGTTTGCTTCCGCATGCGCAGGTACTGCGCGCGCGCCCGCATCCGATGCGGGCGCGGAGTTTGCCGCGCTGGAGCGCCGCGCCGGCGGCCGTCTTGGCGTGCTCGCGCGCCACACCGGCAATGGCCGCGAGGTAAGGCACCGTGCCGAAGAGCGCTTCCCTGTCTGCAGCACCTTCAAGGTGATCCTGGCCGGTGCGATCCTGCAACGCAGCGCCGCTACGCCGGGGCTGCTCGAACAGCCTGTTCGCTATACGCGCCAGGATCTCGTGGCCTATTCCCCGATCACGGAGAAGCATGTCGCGGAAGGCATGACGGTGGGGCAACTGTGTGCTGCCGCGATCCAGTACAGCGACAACGGCGCGGCGAACCTGCTGATGCGCCGCATCGGCGGTCCGGCGGGTGTCACGGCGTTTGCCCGTTCGATCGGGAATCCTTCATTCCGGCTCGATCGCTGGGAAACCGAACTGAACACCGCCATTCCTGGCGACCCGCGCGATACTTCGACGCCGGCGGACATGGCAGCCAGTTTGCAGGCGCTGGCATTGGACAACGCCTTGCCGCCCGCACAGCGCGGCCAGTTGCAGGATTGGATGCGCGGTAACACCACCGGCGCTGCTCGCATCCAGGCGGCCATGCCCACGGGCTGGCACATCGGGGACAAGACCGGCAGCGGTGACTATGGAACCACCAACGATATCGCCGTGCTGTGGCCGCCTGCCGGCGCGCCGATCGTTGTCGCGATCTATTTCACGCAAGCCGCGCCCGAGGCGAAGTGGAGCAACGAGACGATTGCCAGCGCGGCGCGCATCGCGCTTGCGGGGTTGGGTTGACGGTAGTGCCTGAATTGCACGATGGGCATTTGCGCGAGTGTTGACTCAGGGCTCCAGAAATTAAGGGTCTTCGGTGAATTGCGGGGCGTCGTGCTTGGCATGCGCGGCTGTTTCGCCGGCGTAGCCGGCGAGTCACTTTGTGTCCGAGCGACAAAATGTAACCAAAAAACGCGTTGACTTGTCCTCTAACGGACGAATATTGATCGTAGTGTGCGGAGAATTTCGTACGGGTACTCGCTTCAGAGTCTGCCCGGCTGCCTGCCGCGTGGAGCGCGTCCGTATGCAGGCTCTCCGGCAATGATTGAACCAGCCCCGAAACTGTCCGTGGCTCGACACTGCCAGCGTTATCGCATCATCGCCTTCGGCTGCTGCGCGGCTCACTAGTCGGTGAGTCGGGGGGCATCAACCAGAAATTACCGCTCACGTTTTCCCAACCCCTCTGCTAGAATCCCCCGCATGTCTTGCAAGCGCCTCACCTCCCTATCCCTGCGCCGCCTAGCCCTAGTGCTCGGCCGGGGTCTGCTTGCTTGAGTCCTTTGGCGCCTGAATCGACCGATTCGCTGCGCGCCTCCTGATTTCCCCCTGATCCCGGCCCACGAAACAGCCTTCGCCATGCGAAGGGCTGCAGGGGAAGTCACATCGTCTTTTGCCTGATTGACCCCGGCACGGCCCGCAATGGACCGTCCGGCACCCGGATTCGTGGACCATGATGATTGACCAGCCCTCCGCCAAGTACCAACCGTTTCCGCCCGTCGGCCTCACCGACCGCACCTGGCCCAACCGCACGATTACCAACGCGCCCGTGTGGCTTTCCACCGATCTGCGCGACGGCAACCAGGCGCTGTTCGAGCCGATGAACGGCGAGCGCAAGATGCGCCTGTTCCAGGAACTCGTGCGCATCGGGTTCAAGGAAATCGAAGTCGGCTTCCCGTCGGCGTCGCAGACCGATTTCGACTTTATCCGCCGGCTGATCGACGAAGACCTGATTCCCGACGACGTGACCATCATGGTCATCACCCAGTCGCGCGAGGAACTGATCGAACGCACGGTGGAGGCGCTGAAGGGCGCGCCCAAGGCGATCGTTCACGTGTACAACGCGATCGCTCCGGCCTGGCGCCGCATCGTGTTCGAAATGAGCGTGCCGGATGTGATGGGGCTCGTGCGCCACCACATCGGCTACCTCAAGCAGCTCACCGACCAGCATCCCGAAACGAAGTGGACGCTGCAGTATTCGCCCGAGACTTTCAGTGCGGCCGAACTTGAAGTCTCCCTGGAGGCCTGCCACACCGCGATCGAGGCATGGGGCACCGGCGCCGACCGGCGCGTGATCATCAACCTGCCGACCACGGTCGAGAACGCTACGGCCAATGTCTTCGCGGACCAGATCGAATGGATGCACCGACGCCTGGTGCCGCGCGAGCATGTCGTGCTGTCGGTGCATCCGCATAACGATCGCGGCACCGGCGTCGCCGCGGCCGAGTTCGCCATGATGGCTGGCGCCGACCGCGTGGAAGGCTGCCTGTTCGGCAATGGCGAGCGCTGCGGCAACGTGGATATCGTCACGCTCGCCTTGAACCTTTACACGCAGGGCGTTCATCCGGGACTCGACTTCTCCGATATCAACGCCGTGGCGCGCATTGCCGAGGAATGCACGTCGATCCCCGTGCATCCGCGTCATCCGTATGCGGGCGACCTCGTCTTTACGGCGTTTTCGGGTTCGCACCAGGATGCCATCAAGAAGGGCTTCGCCGCGCAGGACCCGAACAGTGCGTGGGAAGTGCCTTACCTGCCGATCGATCCGGCCGACCTCGGCCGCACCTATGACAGCGTGATTCGCGTGAACAGCCAGTCCGGCAAGGGCGGCATTGCCTTCATGCTCGAACGCGAGCACGGCGTGGTCATGCCGCGCCGCATGCAGGTGGAGTTCAGCGCGGTCGTGCAACGGGCCACCGATGCAAGCGAGACCGAGATCAGCGGCGCGGAACTCTGGAATTTGTACCGGCAGACCTACCTGTCGTTCGACGCATCAGGCCCGGGCATCGTCTATCACGCCTACAAGCTGGACGAGAGCGGGAAGGGCATTGCGCTCGATGTGACGGTCGACGGCGTGCGCAAGACGCTGCACGGCAAGGGCAATGGCCCGATCGCGGCCGCGGTGCATGCGCTGGACCTGCGCCTGCGCATCGATGCCTACGAAGAGCGCGCCACCGGCGCCGGTGCGGACGCGCAGGCGATGGCGATCGTCGAAGCCGCGCTGGAGGGCGTGCCCGGTGCCGCCTTTGGCGTCGGCATGAGCCACAACATCGTCGAAGCGTCGGTGCAGGCGGTGATCAGCGTGGCCAACAGGCTGGTGCGGCAGCGCTGACGCATTGTCCAGCGCCGCTGCCGCGGTGCTTTATTGCCCTTGCCGCATGACCCAGGCTACCGCCTGGGCCAGGAACGGCGAGCTGTCGCCAACGCGATAGCTCATGATGACCGGGGACACGAACCCTGGCGCATCGATCGGGCAATAGCGGACATCGTCGCGATGCAGGCGCTGGATCGATGCGGGCACCAGCGTGATGCCGACACCAGCCGCCACCAGCCCTAGCGCAGTCTGCAGTTCGTTGGCTTCCTGCGCCACACGCAACTGCAGCCCTTGCGCGCGAAACAGCGATAGCAGGTGATCGGCATAGCTCGGCCGCGGTCGAGCCGGGTACAGGATGAACGGGCGCGTGGCCAGGCCTTGCGCCGTCAACGTGGCCTGGGCCGGCGCCGGCTGGCCGGCCGGCACCGCCGCGACCAGCGGCTCGGCCATTACCACTTCCTGCCGGATCGCCGGATCATTGATGACAAGGCGGCCAAAGCCCAGGTCGATGCGGCCGGACTTCAACGCCTCCACCTGCTCGACGGTAATCATCTCGGCCAGCCCGACTTCGACCTGCTGCGCCGATCCGCGCAGTTCGCGGATCAACTCCGGCAGCACCCCATACAAGACCGACGGCACGAAGCCGATGCCGAACCAGCGCTTGTCCTGCCGGCCGATGCGGCGCGTGCTCTCGATCGTTTCTTCCAGCCGCTGGGTCAGCTGCGTGGTCTGCTCCAGCAGGAAGCGGCCCGCCTCGGTCAGCCGCAGCCCGCGTCCGACACGGTCGAACAGCGCTACGCCGACCTCGTCTTCCAGCTGGCGGATCTGGCGCGAAAGCGGCGGCTGCGCCATGTGCAGGCGCTCGGCGGCGCGCGTGACATTCAATTCCTGGGCCACGACCTGGAAGTAACGCAGGTGCCGGAGTTCCATTGGCATACCTATAGGGTATTGATTGAGACATCATCGGTCTTGGACGCGGCCTGCGTCAAGCTGCATACTTCATCGACAATCCTCATTAGCCGTACATAGGTATGACAGCCACGATTACCTCGGTCGAAGCCATCCTGGTCGACCTGCCCACCATCCGGGCCCATCAACTGGCCATGGCCACCATGCAGCAGCAGACGCTGGTGATCGTGCGGCTGCGCTGCAGCGACGGCATCGAGGGCATCGGCGAGGCCACCACCATCGGCGGCCTGTCGTATGGCGACGAGAGCCCCGAAGGCATCAAGCTGGCCATCGACACTTACCTGGCGCCTGCGCTGGTGGGTGAGGATGCCACCAACGTGCACGCGGCGATGGCCCGCCTGAACAAGATCGCGCGGGGCAATCGCTTTGCCAAGTCGGCGCTGGAAACCGCGCTGCTCGATGCGCAGGGCAAGCGCCTGGGCGTGCCGCTTGCCACGTTGCTTGGGGGCGCAGTGCGCGCCACGCTGCCGGTGCTGTGGACGCTGGCCAGCGGCGATACCACGAAGGACATCGACGAAGCCGAGCGCCTGCTGGCCGAGCGCCGCCACAACACCTTCAAGCTCAAGATCGGCCGGCGCAGCGTGCGCGACGACGTGGCGCACGTGTCGGCGATCAAGCGCGCGCTCGGTGACCGGGCGCGTGTGACCGTGGACATCAACCAGGCCTGGAACGAGGCCGATGCCGCTGGCGGCATCGCCATGCTCGAAGCCGCGGGCATCGACCTGATCGAGCAGCCCACGCCGCGCGAGCAGCGCACGGCGCTGGCGCGGCTGGCGGCGCGCTTCGTGGTGCCCATCATGGCCGACGAAGCCGTGTGCGGGCCCGAGGATGCGATGGAACTCGCGCGCATCGGGGGCGCCGACGTGTTCGCGCTGAAGATCGCGAAGTCGGGCGGCATCTTCGGCATGCTGCGCACGGCCGCCGTCGGCGATGCCGCGGGCATCGCGCTGTATGGCGGCACGATGCTCGAGGGCAGCGTGGGCACGATTGCCGCGGCGCATGGCTTCTGCACGCTGCCGCAGCTGGCGTGGGGCACGGAGCTGTTTGGCCCGCTGCTGCTGAAGGATGACATCGTGGTCGAGCGGCCCACCTACCGCGACTTCAGCCTGCATCTGCCGGAAGGCCCGGGGCTGGGGCTTGCGCTCGATGAAGACAAGCTCGCGCACTACCGGCGCGATCGCGCCTGAACAACCCGACTCACAAAGAGGAACGCCATGCTTTACCTGGTCCGGATGGATGTAAACCTGCCGAACGATATGCCCGCCGCGCAGGCCGATGACATCAAGGCGCGCGAAAAGGCGTATGCCCAGCAACTGCAGCACGAAGGCAAGTGGCAGCAGCTGTACCGCGTGGTGGGCGAGTACGCCAACTACAGCATCTTCGACGTGGCCTCGCACGATGAACTGCACACGCTGTTGTCGGGCTTGCCGCTGTTCCCGTACATGAAGATCCACGTCACGCCGCTGGCCAAACACCCGTCGTCGATCCGCTGAAACGCGGTCCGGGACAAGAACAACCCGCATCGCGCGGGCTCGAAGCGAGGAGACCATGAAGACGTTGTTCCAGCGGCTGGCCTGCACCGGCCGCGCAGGCGCGCTTGCCCTGGCGGCAAGCCTTTCGTTCGCCGCACCGGCCGCGCACGCGGCCTATCCCGACCACCCGATCCGCTGGATCGTGCCGTTCCCCTCGGGCGGCGCCATGGATAACATCGCCCGCACGCTGGGCGAAGACATGTCGCGCACGCTCGGGCAGTCGATCGTGGTCGAGAACCGGCCCGGCGCTGGCGGCAATATCGGCGCCGAACTGGTGGCGCGGTCGCCGGCCGACGGCTATACGCTGATCATCGTGGCCAATGGCATGGCCGTGAACCAGGCGCTGTACGGCAAGCTGTCGTATGACCCGGTCAAGGACTTTGCGCCGGTCTCGCTGCTGGCCGTGGTGCCGAACGTGCTGGTCGCCAACAAGGCGCGCCGGCAGGAAACCACGGTCAAGGAGGTGATCGCCCACGCGAAGGTGGCGCCCGGCAAATTCACCTATGCCTCCGCGGGCAATGGCACGTCGATTCACCTGGCGGCGGAACTGTTCACGTCGATGGCTGGCGTCGATATGCTCCACATTCCGTACAAGGGCAGCGGTCCGGCCATGACTGACCTGCTGGGCGGGCAGGTGGACTACATGTTCGACAGCATCACGTCGGCCAAGCCGCAGATCGACTCCGGCAAGCTGACGCCGATCGCCGTCACCACCGCCAAGCGCTCCAGCGCGCTGCCCAATGTGCCGACCGTCGCGGAGGCAGGATTGCCCGGCTACGAGCTGTCGCCGTGGTTTGCGGCCTTCGTGCCGGCCAGGACGCCGCAGCCGGTGATCGACACGCTGAACCGCGCCATGCTTGAAGCGCTGCGCAAGCCCGCGGTGCAGAAGCGCCTGGCGCTGATCGGCGCCGAGCCGATCGGCAGTTCGCCGGCCGTGCTGCGTGACCACCTGGCCAAGGAAACCGAGAAGTGGGGTGCGCTGATTCGCCAGCGCGGCATCCGCGCTGACTGAACCCAAACCGTGCCCGCCGTGGCGGGCTGCCTGACATGACCCATTCCGATCTTCAAGCCCGCACCGGCACGGCCACCCGCGCCGGGGTGTCCATCCATTACACCATCGAGGGCGCCGCCGGCGCGCCGGTGCTGGTCATGTCCAATTCGCTGGGCACGACGCTGCAGATGTGGGACCCGCAGATGCCGGCCCTGCTCAGGCATTTCCGCGTACTGCGCTATGACACGCGTGGTCATGGGCGCTCGTCGGTGCCGGCCGAGCCGTTTGGCATGGCCGAGCTGGGTGCCGACGTGCTCGCCGTGATGGAGCATGCCGGCGTCGGGCGCGCGCATTTCTGTGGCCTGTCGATGGGCGGGATGACCGGCATGTGGCTGGCGCGGCATCACGCCGATCGCTTCGGCCGTTTTGTGCTGGCCAATACGGCCGCGTTGATCGGACCGGCGTCAGTCTGGGACAACCGCATTGCCACCGTGCAGCGCGAGGGGATGGCAGCCATCGTGCCGGGAGTGCTGGAGCGCTGGTTCACGCCGTCCTATCGCGCGTCGCACGCACAGGCCATGGCGCCAGTACGCGACATGCTCCTCGCGTGCGATCCGGCTGGCTATACGGCCAATTGCGCGGCAGTGCGGGATGCAGATCTGCGGGATGCTTTGCCCTGGATCGGGGCGAAGATGCTGGTGATTGTTGGCGAGCAGGATGCTGCCACCACGCCGGCGCAAGGCCGCGAGGTGTCGCAGGCGGTGCCGGGAGCGGAATACCTTTCGCTCGATGCGGCCCATTTGTCGAACTGGGAGTTGCCGCAGGCGTTTGTTGACGCAGTGGTCAGGTTTGTTGGCTTGAGTTGAACGGCACGGTGGCCGCCTGCTGCCACCGGTAGTGCCTCATTGCCCTCCAGGGGCATCAGCGTCGCAAGCGCCGACGCTTTCTCTTCCCCGTACGCGGCCAAAGATGCCGCGTCTCCCGTTTTCCGCAATCCCCTCAGTCGGCCAAATCATCAAAAAAATGCCCGCTCCGTCAGGAGCGGGCGCCGATTTGCAGCAAGGGAAAACACTCGGCTGCCCTGGGGGGAAGCGGAGTGACTAAAAATGTACTGGGAAATCTCGCGACCCAGTCAGTCCAAAAAGAAAACCTTTCGGACAATCGACGCACTGTTCCCTCAGCAGTTCCCGCTCCATCGCTCGCAAAAAGTGCTTCATATTGCTCTCGAATGCAACCCTGTGCCCGGATTTCGGCGCAACTGGACACGCGCTGCAATCCCGTCTGAAATTTCCGATAGGGCATTCAGCCTTTGCCCAATATCGGGCGTTCTGTAGGAAACCTACTATCCAATCAGCAAGCGGTTCCAGCCCGGACCATGCCGCCGGGGACTGCGCAGAACTGCTGGAAGACCCCCATGTGCAAAGGAGACCTGGCAATGATCAAGGTGTTGATTGCTGACGACCACCCGATCGTGCTGGGCGGCATGTGCCAGGAACTGGCGCGGGAACTCGGGATGCAGATGGTCGGGATGGCCAGGAACTCGACGGAACTGGTCCGCCTGCTGGAAACCACCGCCTGCGATGTCATCGTCACCGACTACTCGATGCCGGGCGGCGAGATCGGCGACGGGCTGCCGATGTTGCAGATCCTGCGACGGCGCTATCCGGCCACGCGAATCGTGGTGATCACCATGTTCGACAACCCCGCGCTGCTCCAGAGCATTCGCAAGACCGGCGTTTCCGTCATCCTCAGCAAGGCGGATCCGCTGCATCACCTGGTGCCCGCGATTCGCGCGGCGTTCAGTGGCCGTAGCTACTTTCCGCCGTCGCAGCACCCCATGGCGGAAGGCGAGATGGAAGCTGTCGAGCCTGGGCCGAGGCTGTCGCAGCGCGAACTCGAGGTGCTGCGCAAATGCGCCGCGGGTTTCTCGCTGGTGGAGATCGCGCGGCAGGCGAATCGCAGCAGCAAGACCATCAGCGCGCAGAAGAGCATGGCGATGAAGAAGCTCGGGCTGACCAGCGGCTTCGAGTTGTACCAGTACGCCGTCGAACACGGGCTGCTTCCGGGCGGGTAATCGCGAGAGCTTGCCTGGCTGCAACCGTCCGGATTTCCCGGGCACCTAGAAATCGCCACCGGATTAAGGGATCCCTTATTCAGGCCGCAGAGCGGCGTGAATACGATTCCACTCGTTCTGTGGCCGTGCGCCGTCATGTCGGCGCATGGCCACGAATCCAGGAGCCAGTGGGCCGCGTCAGACCGACCTGGCCCCGGTTTCGCAACTTTCCAACCTAAAGACAGATTCACAATGAATACCAAGCTCTTCACCGCACTGCTGATCGCTGGTGCGTGCATCGGCACGCCGTTTGCGCATGCATCGGATGGCACCATCACCTTCAAGGGTCAGATCACCGATACGACCTGCACCATCACGACCGGTAATGCAGGCAGCTTTACCGTGACGCTGCCCAATGTCTCCAAGACCAACCTGGCCGCCAACGGCAGCACCGCCGGCACGACGGGTTTCCAGATTGCGCTGAGCAACTGCAATCCGGCCAGTGGCAACGTCCATGCCTTCTTCGAGTCCGGCGCCAATGTGGACCCGGCCACGGGCCGCCTGGTCAACACCGATGACGTTGGCAGCGGCGGCGCGGCCAACGTGCAGATCGGGCTGCTCAACCCGTCCAATGGCAGCCTGATCTCGATCGGCGCTTCCGACGGGACCGCACAGAATTCGCTGGCCCAGCCGATCAAGTCGGATGGCACGGCGCTGCTGCCGTATGCGGCCCAGTACGTGGCAACCGGCGGCGCGGCCGCGGCCGGCTCGGTCTCGTCGAGCGTGACCTACATCCTGTCCTACCAGTAAAGCCGCGAGGCCGGAACGAGCGCCGACACCGGCGCACCTGCTCCGGCCCCGACGAAGTTTCGATGCCCAGTTACAGCCTATTCAGAAGGCGGCCCCTTGCCGCCGTCCTGCTTGCCACGCTGCTCCTGTTGAGCCTGGCAGCCGCCACCGCGGCCCGCGCTTCGGTGGTCATCGCGGGCACCCGCGTCATCTACAACGGCGCTCGCGACCGCGAGGTCACGATCAAGCTGACCAACGAAGGCAAGGCGCCCGCGCTGGTGCAGTCCTGGCTCGACAATGGTGATCCGTCAGCGCCGCCGGCAAGCATCAGCGTGCCGTTCGTGCTGACACCACCCGTCGCGCGCATCGATGCCGGCAAAGGCCAGAGCCTGCGCATCGTCTACACCGGCGAGCCGCTGCCCGCCGATCGCGAGTCGGTTTTCTGGCTCAACGTGCTCGAGGTTCCGCCCAGGCCGAGCGCCGAAGAGGCGGGGCCGAACAAGCTCCAGCTGGCGTTCCGTTCACGCATCAAGTTCTTCTACCGTCCCGCGGGGCTGAAGGGCGACGCGGGCGAAGCCCCGGCGAAGCTTGTCTGGCGCCTGGCACAGGCCGATGGCCAGCTCATGCTCGAGTGCCACAACCCGACCGCATTTCATGTCTCGGTCGTCAGCGTCGAACTGGCGGGTGGCAGCAAGCGTGCCGTCAACGATCGCGGCGTCATGGTCGGCCCCGGCGAAACCGCCCGGTTCCCGCTCAGGGGCGACGCCCCCGCTGGCCCGGACAGAAAGGTCCGCTACCACACGCTGAACGACTGGGGCGGATCGAACGACGGCGAAGCACCGCTGGCCAGCGCCAACTAGTCGTCCCCCCAAGGGCTGGCGCGTCGCGCCTGCCGGTTCCCTTTGGCCACTCCGGCCCGACAGATGCCGCTCTCTGGCAGGGCGGTGGCTGCCACAGATGTTGAGCAATCGTGATGCGAGTCAGTAGACACTACCGCCTGTTTCCTCCGCGCCTGTGCCCGCTCTGCGTGGTGGCGTTGTCGCTGTTTGCCGCGTCGTCAGGCCGTGCGGCCACGGCGGGCTCGGCAAATATCGAATTCAATGACGAATTCCTGCGGCAGCCCGGAGGCACCAGGCTGGACGTCTCGCGCTTCAACCAGGGCAACGTGCCGCTGCCGGGCACCTATCGGGCAGACCTGCAGGTCAATGGCGCGTGGCTGGGCATGGTGGAGGTCGAGTTGCGCCAGACCGGCGCCGATATCCGCAATGTCCAGCCTTGCTTTGACCGTACACTGCTCGACCGCGCTGGCGTGGACATCACGCGCCTTCCGCCGGAAGCTGCCGATCGCCTGGCCCGCCTGACCGCCACGGATTGCCTGACCTTGCCGGAACTGGTGCCGGGCGCGAGCGCCGGGTTCGACAACGGCGAGCAGCGGCTGGAGCTGACCGTGCCCCAGTCCTTCATGAACCGCAGTGCGCGCGGCTACGTTGACCCGCGCTACTGGGACGAAGGCGTCAACGCCGCGCGCCTGCAGTACAACGCCAGCGTCTATCACACGGACAGCAGCGGGATGTCATCGACCCAGGGCTATGTCGGCCTGAATGCCGGCGTCAATGTGGGCGCCTGGCGGTTCCGGCACTACGGCAGCCTCTCGTATGATTCGGTCAACGGCAACCGCTACCAGTCCATCCAGACCAGCCTGCAGCGCTCCATCGTACCGTTGCGCAGCCAGCTCGTGATCGGCGATGCCTTTACCGATGGCGCGATGTTCGACAGCTTCGGCTTTCGCGGCGTGCAACTCGCCACGGACGACCGCATGCTGCCCGAATCCCAGCGTGGCTATGCGCCGACCATCCGCGGCATTGCCAGCAGCAATGCGCGCGTGCAGGTGCGCCAGAACGGCAACATCATCTACGAGACCACGGTCGCGCCCGGCGCTTTCGAGATCGACGATCTCTACGCGACCGGCTACGGCGGCGATCTGGAGGTGCTCGTGACCGAGGCGGATGGCAGCGTGCGTGCCTCGGCGGTGCCTTACGCGCCCGTGGTCAACGCGCTGCGCCCCGGGGTGTGGCGTTATGGCGTGACATCGGGCCAGTACCGGAACACGGGCGTCCATGACACGCCGCTTTTCATGCAGGCGACGGTCCAGCGCGGCATCTCCAACCTGTTCACGGGCTATGGGGGCGTGCTGGCAGCCGAGAACTATCTCTCGTTCGTCGCAGGCATGGCGCTGAACACGCAATATGGCGCGTTCGGGGCCGACATCACGCAGGCGAACACGCGGCTGGTCAACCAGCCGGACCGCAGCGGCCAGAGCGTGCGCCTGTCCTACAGCAAGCTGGTGGCGCCGACGCGTACCAACGTGACGCTGGCCGCCTACCGGTACTCGACCAGCGGCTTCCTGAACTTTGCCGATGCCGTGGCGATGCGCAGCCAGGACAGTTCGACCACGGACCTGCTGCTGCGCGGCATCCGGCGCGGACGCCTGCAGATGACCGTGAGCCAGAGCCTGCCGGCCGGCTACGGCAATGTCTACCTGTCCGGCTCGACCCAGGACTACTGGAACCGCGGCGGCCGCGATACCCAGTTCCAGGCCGGCTACAACAACAGCTACAAGCGCGTGAGCTACGGGGTCTCGGCAACCCGGCAGATCAACCTGGGCAGCGGCAAGTGGGAGAACCGGATCATGCTGACCGTGGGCGTGCCGCTGGGCAAGGCGGCGCAGGCCCCTTATGCCATGACAAGCCTGCAGAGGGATTCGTCGGGCGTCACGGGCGTGCAGGAATCGGTGACCGGCACGCTCGGCGTCGACAACAACCTGACCTATGGGCTGAACGCCAGCCATTCCAGCGGCGGCGACAGTGCCGTATCCAACAGCGTCTCTGCCAATGCCGGCTATGTTTCGCCAGTGGCGACGCTGACCGCCAATGCGGGCCGAAGCAATGGCTACAGCCAGCTTGGCGCGGGGATATCGGGCGGCATCGTGGCGTACGCCGGCGGCGTGACATTCATGCCGGTGCTGGGCGACACCGTGGCCGTCATCGAGGCCGACAACGCCGCGGGCGCGCGCGTCACGAACGCCAATGGCCTGCGGGTTGACCCGTGGGGCCATGCCGCGGTGCCGAACCTGATGCCGTTTTCGCGCAACCAGATCGAGATCGACCCGAAGGACCTGCCGCTCAACGTGGAACTGCGCTCCACCATGCAGCAAGTCGCGCCGACGTCCGGCGCTGTGGTCCGCGTGCGTTTCGAAACCGGCACCGGTGGCCAGATTGCCATCCTGCGCGTGCGTACCGCCGACGGCAAGCCGCTGCCGTTCGGAGCCGAGGTGTCCGATATCGACGGAAAACTGGCCGGCACCGTTGGCCAGGACGGACGCCTGATCGCGCGGGGACTCCGGCAGAGGACGGGGGTGCTGACGGCGAAGTGGGGGGCGCAGAGCGCCGACAGCTGTTCATTCCCCTATGCGCTGCCGGCCCCAGCCGACTCGCCGCGCACCGGATTGCCGTTTGCCGAAAGCGTGTGTGGCGATCACCCGCCCACGATCGAAAGCGCGGATGCCTCGTCGCAGATGCGCAAGGAGTTGAAAAATGAAATGGTCCGATAACCGGGGAGGCCTGAAGGCGGCCCTGCATGGCATTCTGGTTTTCCTCTTGCTGCTTGCTGCGCAAGCGGCTCGTGCCAACTGCACTGCGACGCCGTCCATGCCATACCTGCAGACAATGAACAATATGGCGGTGGTCACCACATTGCCAGTGGGCAGCACGATACCAGGCACAGTGCGCAACTACACCTTCAGCGGAACCTGTGACAACGTTCCGCCCCATGTGGTGCCCGGCGCCCAGATCATCGCCTGCTACTACGGCTCCGGCACAGAAGGGCCGGCCGGTGTCTATTCGACCGGCGTTCCCGGCATAGGCATTCGCTTGCGCAACGCGGCGGGGCAGGCCATCACCAATGCGTCGAGCGTCTGGTGCAACACGACGGGGGAGGGATTGGGCAACTTGAACGCCGATATGACCTACTCGGTTTCGGTATCCATCGAGTTCGTCAAGACAGGCCCGATCTCCGGCGGCACGCTGGACCCGATGCAGACGCGTTTCGGCTTTGGCGTCTACGAGGGTTCGACCGCCGGGGCACTGGGTGGTGGCGGCGTCAACTACATCGGCTTCAGCGGGAGTGCGGTCCCGCGGCCGATCACATGCAACGTGAACTATCCCGCAACCGTCACGCTGCAGCCCGTGCGCGCGGCAGATCTGCGGCCCGCGGGCGCCACGGCAGGCACCGTGCCTTTCGCGATCAGCGTTACGTGCGACACCGCGGCCAACGTCGGTATCACCTTTGACGGTGCTCCCGGCACGCCTGTGCAGGCTGCCGCTTCGGGCGTGCTGGGCCCGTCAAACGCTGGCGCCCCGGGAGCTGCCACCGGCGCCGGCTTCCAGATCGTGAGCAGCGGTAACAATCAGCCCGTGCCGCTGCAGACGCGTAATCCGTTGGGAAGCATTCAGGCAAACATACAGGCCTCATACAACTACGCCGTCCGGTACATCGGCCTGAACAACGGCCTCCCGATCACCGCAGGGGCGTTGACCAGCGCGGCGACCTTCACGTTCGATTACCAGTAGGCCAGCCGTTCACTTCTTCAGCCGATACGCGAGCTGCGGCCGCGTGATGCCAAGCATGCGCGCCGCCGACGACAGGTTGCCACGCGTCGTGTCAATGGCGAGCTGCATCAGCCGCCCCTCGATCTGCGGCAGCGATACCTGCTGGTCCAGCAGCTTCTGGAGCAGGGCGTCCGCATCCTCGGCCGCTTCGGCATCCGGCGCCTGCTGGCTGGCGAACAGGTGGGCGGTGTCGATCAGCCCCGCCGCCGGTGCCAGCAGCACGCCGCGCTCGATCATGTTTTCCAGTTCGCGGATATTGCCCGGCCACTGGTATTGCATCAGCGCGTCGCGTGCACGCTGGCTCAGCCCGCGCACCTGCTTCTGGTAGCGGGCGTTGAAGCGCTGGATAAACGCCTGCGCAAGTTCCGGGATATCCTCGCGCCGTTCGCGCAGCGCCGGGATGGTGACGGGGTAGGTGCTGATCCGGTAGAACAGGTCGGCGCGAAACTGCCCTTGCCGGATCGCCTGTGCCAGGTTGACGTTAGTGGCCGCAATCAGCCGCACATCGATCTTGCGGGTCTCGACGCCGCCAAGCCGCTCGACCTCCGCGTTCTGCAGCACGCGCAGCAGCTTGACCTGCGCCGACAGCGGCAGGTCGCCGATCTCGTCCAGGAACAGCGTGCCGCCGTGCGCGCGCTCGAAGCGGCCGGGGCGCGACTGCTGCGCGCCGGTGTAGGCGCCTTTTTCAACGCCGAATAACTCGGACTCGATCAGCTCGTGCGGGATCGCCGCGCAGTTCACGGCAATGAACGGCTGTTCGCTGCGCGGGCCGTGGTCATGCAGCCAGCGCGCGAACATCTCCTTGCCGGCGCCGGTTTCTCCGGTGAGCAGTACTGTGATATGGCTGTCGGCCGCGGCCGATAGCAGGCCGAAGGCTTCGCGGAACGCCGGGGATTGGCCGATCAGGTTGCCCTGGCTGGCGCCGCACAGGGTCTCGCGCAGCGTGCTGACTTCCTGCTGCAGCGTGAGCAGGTCGCTGATGACCGAGTCGGGCTCGAAGTACTTCAGGTAGTCAGGGTCGTCCCAGGCCTCGGCCGGCTTGCCGACGATGCGGCATAGCGCATCGAGGCGGCGCTGGCACTCGGTTTCCTTGTAGATGACCAGCCGGTCCATGAAGGTGCTGCTGTAGCCCGACGCGTAGCCGAGCTGCACCCAGCAGCCGCCTTCCTCGCGGCTCAGTTCCTCGTTGTAGGGTGCTTCGCCTTCCCAGGAGTCCTGCCAGAGAAACTCGCCATAGAAATGGCCGGTGTCGCGGTCGATTTCCAGCCGCACCGGGTCCACGCGCGTCACGCCTTCCAGCATGTGCAGTTGCGGGCCAAGCAGGAACGCGTCGTTGGGCGAGGTCTCGAGTTCCTCCTTGCGTTCGCGCTTGACCATCTCGGCATCGCGCATGCCCTGCGCGTAGCCCATGCGGATCAGCAAGCCCTTGCCGCGTTCCAGGCCCAGCGTATCGAGGATCTCCTTGCGCAGGTAGCTCAGGGCCTCGGTGTGCATCAGCACCATGCGGGAATCGCCGAGCCGTATCTGTGCGGCCTTGGGGTCGATCGTCAGCAGCGAAGCCAGGTCGAATGGCGGCTGCTTGGGGGGCGCGATCATCTCCATCTCCAGAATGCCTGCGGGCGCGAATCGATCCGGAGAGGAACGTCCTTGGCCTCGGTTTTTCCGTAGCCTAACACGCGGTTTCGGGAGCCGAGCAAGCAAGGGGATTCCCCCGTCGACAGCATGGTGCACCGCAATATCCGTGGATTTGATCATTTGGTGAAAACAGGCTTAATCCCCTCATCAAATCATCAAGCGGGTGCGCCGTGGCAACGCCTCGGAATTTCCCGCAATCCCTTGTGCCATGCGGCTTGGCAGCCGGTGGCACGGCCTTCGCTATATGTCTCCACACCAGAACCATGCACACCCACCGATGTGCATCGCAGCAGGAGCGAGACATGACCACACCGTTTGTCCATGCCAACGTCCCGGCCCGCGGACGTGCCCAGCCCTACGTCCGGGTGACCGCGCGCGATGAACACTGGGTCGAGTTCGAGTTCTCGCTCGGCGACCCGGCGCTCTACGTGGAGCTGGTCATGCGCCCCGACCAGTTCTCCGCGTTCTGCGCCACGCAGTGCGCCATCACGGTGCCGCACCTGCTGGGCCGCGCACTGGAATTCGAGCGCGACAAATGGAGCGAAACCGTGGCCTGACGCCGCGGCCGATCCGAACACCACAAGGGAGACAGGAGCAACCCACCATGCAAATCGATATCCGTACCGATAGCGTCAGTCCGATCCGCCAGACCTTCGCCAACCTGCAACGGCGACTGGGCGCCGACAAGCCGGCCAGCCGCTACCAGGAGGCGATGTACGACCTGCAGCCGGAGACCAGCTTCCACTACCGCCCGCTGTGGCAGCCGCAATACGAGCTCTACGATGCGCGCCGCACGCAGGTGGTCATGCGGGACTGGTACGCGCTGAAGGATCCGCGCCAGTTCTATTACGGCACCTACGTCAACGCCCGTGCGCGCCAGCAGGACGCGATGGAGAAGAACCTGGATTTCGTCGAAAAGCGCGGTCTGCTGGCATCGCTGCCGGCGCACCTGCGTGAACTGCTGACGCTGGGCGTGGTGCCGCTGCGCCATGTCGAGTGGGCAGCGAACATGAACAACGCCGCGATCACGGCCTATGGCTATGGCTCGGCCATCACCGAAGCCGCCATGTTCCACACCATGGATCGCCTTGGCATTGCGCAGTACCTGACCCGCATCGGCCTGCTGGCCGGCGACAAGGCGGCGGTCGACGCCGCCAAGACGGCATGGATGGAGGACCTGGCCTGGCAGCCGTTGCGCCATGCGATCGAAGACCTGATCGTGCGTGACGACTGGTTCGAATTGCACGTGGCGCAGAACCTCGTGATGGACGGACTGCTTTATCCGCTGGTCTACCAGCGCCTGGATGCGCGCCTGCCCGCCGAAAGCCCCGCGTTCTCGCTGGTCACCGACTTCATGACCGCCTGGTATGCCGAGACCACGCGCTGGGTCGATGCAACGGTGAAGACAGCCGCGCAGGAATCGCCCGCGAATGCCGGCGTGATCGCGGGCTTCGCATTCGCGTGGCTCGACCGCTTCCAGCACGCGCTGGCGCCGCTGGTACGCCGCCTGTTCGCCGAGGAAGCGGATGCGGTGCTCGGCGAAACAGTCGCCGCGCTGGACAAGCGCCTTGCCGGGCTCGGGCTGGCCCGTGCCGCCGGCGCCGCCGCATGAACCCGGGAAAAACGCCATGACCGCACAGATCGTATTCATCGCCCTGCAGGCCAACGAAGAGATGCGTCCCGTCATCGACGCAATCGAGGCCGACAACCCGCACGCCACCATCAACCGCTATCCGGCCATGGTCAAGATCGACGCACCCGGGCGCCTGGAAATCAATCGCGCCAGCGTGGAAGAGCGCATCGGCCGCGCGTGGGACGTGCAGGAACTGCAGCTCGGCCTGATTTCGCTGGCCGGCAATATCGACGAAACCGAAGACCAGTTCGTGCTGGCCTGGCATTGAGCCGCAAGCCGAACCGCAAGAACACAGGAGACAAGGACATGACCACCGCCACTGCAATCGCCACCGCCGCGCGGCAGGCTACCCGGCCCAAGCTGTCACTCAAGGAGAAGTACGCGATCCTCACGCGCGACCTGGGCTGGGAGACCACCTACCAGCCCATGGATGCCGTATTCCCGCACGACAAGTTCGAAGGCATCGTGATCCATGACTGGGACGGCTGGGAAGACCCGTTCCGCCTGACCATGGATGCGTACTGGAAATTCCAGTCCGAGAAGGAGCGCAAGCTGTACGCGATCATCGACGCGTTCCAGCAGAACAATGGCCAGCTCAATGTCACCGACGCGCGCTACGTCAACGCGCTCAAGCTGTTCCTGACCGGCGTGTCGCCGCTGGAGTATGCGGCGCACCGCGGCTTTGCCATGGCCGGCCGCACGCTGCGCGGCGTGGGCGCGCGCGTGGCGTGCCAGATGCAGTCGATCGACGAGCTGCGCCACTGCCAGACGCAGATCCACACCATCAGCCACTACAACAAGTACTTCAACGGCTTTTCCGACTGGCGCCACCTGCATGACCGGCTGTGGTACCTGTCGGTGCCGAAGTCGTACTTCGAGGATGCCATGACGGCTGGGCCGTTCGAGTTCATCACGGCGATCTCGTTTTCGTTCGAGTACGTGCTGACCAACCTGCTGTTCATGCCCTTCATGTCGGGCGCGGCCTACAACGGCGACATGGCCACGGTGACCTTCGGCTTCTCCGCGCAGTCCGATGAATCGCGCCACATGACGCTGGGCCTCGAAGTGGTGAAGTTCATGCTGGAACAGGACCCGGCCAATCGCCCGATCATCCAGAAGTGGATCGACAAGTGGTTCTGGCGCGGTTACCGGCTGCTTACGCTGGTGGCGATGATGATGGACTACATGCTGCCCAAGCGCGTGATGAGCTGGAAGGAAGCCTGGGAGATCTACTTCGAGCAGAACGGCGGCGCGCTGTTCGCCGACCTGGCGCGCTACGGGATCCGCATGCCCAAGTATCACGAGCAGGCCGCGAAGGAGAAGGACCACCTGTCGCACATCGCCTGGTCGATCTTCTACAACTTCAACCACGCCGCGGCGATCCACACCTGGGTGCCGGAGCCTTCGGAAATGACGTGGCTCGCCGAGAAGTACCCCGACAGCTTCGACAAGCACTACAAGCCGCGCTTCGATTACTGGCAGCAGCAACAGCAGGCGGGCCAGCGCTGGTACAACCCCGGCCTGCCGATGCTGTGCCAGGTGTGCCAGATCCCGATGGCGTTCACCGAGCCCGACGACCCGACGCAGATCTGCTATCGCCAGGCCGAGCATGAGGGCGACCACTACCACTTCTGCTCGGACGGCTGCCGCGACATCTTCGTCGACGAGCCCGAGAAGTACGTACAGGCCTGGCTGCCAGTGCACCAGATCTTCCAGGGCAACTGCGGCGGCGCGACGCTGCCCGAGGTGCTCGACTGGTACCACCTGAGCCCCGCGG
Source organism: Cupriavidus sp. C2SS-8b (assembly GCF_057073745.1). Classification (NCBI taxonomy): domain Bacteria; kingdom Pseudomonadati; phylum Pseudomonadota; class Betaproteobacteria; order Burkholderiales; family Burkholderiaceae; genus Cupriavidus; species Cupriavidus sp. C2SS-8b. The sequence goes on along the minus strand of NZ_CP172716.1, from coordinate 1,807,466 downwards.
ACCGCGGCGACTTCGCCGATTCGCAGGACCGCGCCAACTGGGAGCGCTGGACCGGTGCAGCAGGCACGCCGGCAGCGGAGCAGGGTGGCAGCGCGCCGTGCTGCGACCACGGACACGACTGAACCCCACACCGGAGACCACCATGCCAGTCATCGCACTGAATCCCGGCTACGCGGGCGAAACCCGCGACCGTATCGAGAACTTCCACGGCAACCAGCTGGTGTATTTCGGCTGGGACCAACACCTGCTGTTCTGCAGCCCGTTCACATTGCCGCTGCCGCCCGACATGCCGTTCGGCGCCCTGGTCAGCGATGTCATCACGCCGTTGCTGACCGCCCACCCGGAAGGTGCAGCCATCGACTGGACACAAGTGCAGTGGCTGCGCGGCAACGAGCCGTTCGCGCCGGACGCGTCCGCCAGTCTCGCGGCAAACGGCCTTGGGCACAAGTCGCTGCTGCGCCTGCGCACGCCAGGCCTGAGCGGCATTGGCGGCTCCTGCAACTGACGCTGTCGCACAAGGCAACACGGAGGCTGACATGACCTACCAACTGACCATCGAACCACTCGGCCAGACCATCGACATCGAAGAGGGCCAGACCGTGCTCGACGCGTGCCTGCGCGCGGGCGTTTGGCTGCCGCATGCTTGTGGCCACGGCCTGTGCGGAACTTGCAAGGTGCAGACCCTGCAAGGCGAACTCGACCATGGCGAGGCCTCGCCGTTCGCGCTGATGGATTTCGAGCGCGACGAAGCGAAGTGCCTGGCCTGCTGCGCCACGCCGATGTCGGACATGGTGATCGAAGCAGACATCGAGCCCGACCCCGACGCCCAGTGCCTGCCGCTGCTGGACTTCACTGCGGAAGTGGCCCGCATCGACGCGCTCACGCCAACCATCAAGGGCGTGTTCCTGCGCATCGAAGGCGAGCCGCTCCAGTTCCAGCCGGGGCAGTACGTCAATGTGTGGATCGGCAAGGAGGCGACGCCGCGCGCATTCTCGATTGCCAGCGCTCCTGCGGCGGGCGAGATCGAGCTGAACATCCGCCTGGTCCCCGGCGGCAGTGCGACCACCTATGTGCATGAGCAGTTGCAGGTCGGCGAACGCCTGCAACTCTCCGGCCCGCTGGGCCGCTTCTTCGTGCGCAAGAGTGATCCGCGGCCGCTGGTGTTCATGGCCGGCGGCTCGGGGCTGTCGAGCCCGCGCTCGATGATCCTCGACCTGCTGGCATGCGGCGATCCGCGCGAGATCGTGCTGGTGCAAGGCGCGCGCAATGCCGGCGAGCTGTATTACCGCGAAGCATTCGAGGCGCTCGCGCAGCAGCACGACAACTTCACCTACCTGCCGGTGCTGTCCGGCGAGCCCGAGCAAAGCGCGTGGAGCGGCGAACGCGGCTATGTCCACGACCTGGCGGGGCGCCACTTCAGCCACGACTTCCGCGGCTGGCGCGCCTACCTGTGCGGGCCGCCGCCAATGATCGAGGCCTGCATCGCCACGCTGATGCAGGGCCGGCTGTTCGAGAAAGACATCTTCACCGAGAAGTTCCTGTCGGCGGCCGACGCGAGCCAGGCCACCCGCAGCCCGCTGTTCCGCTCGCTTTGACATCGGCAACGTTCCCCATATCACTTTACCCACAAGGCCATAGGAGACAACCATGGACAAGATCGCCATCGACGCCGTACTGAACCGCATCGAAGAAACCACCGGCCAGGATGCCAACCCGCGCATCGCCGCGATCGTGCACCGGATGGTGCGCGACCTGTTCCACATGATCGAGGATCTCGACATCCAGCCCGAGGAGTTCTGGGCCGGCCTCAACTACCTGGCCGAGGCGGGCCGCAGCGGCGAGCTAGGGCTGATCGCGCCCGGCCTGGGCTTCGACCACTTCCTGGACCTGCGCATGGACGAAGCCGAGGCGCGCGCGGGCATTAGCGGCGGCACGCCGCGCACCATCGAGGGCCCGCTGTACGTGGCCGGCGCGCCGGTCGCGCAGGGCGAAGCCCGGCTTGACGACGGCACCGACGACGGCGAGGTGCTGGTGATGGAAGGTCGGGTATTCGACGAAACCGGCAAGCCGCTGCGCAATGCGAACGTAGAGGTCTGGCATGCGAATTCGCTGGGCAACTACTCGTACTTCGATCCGACCCAGAGCGCGTTCAACCTGCGCCGTACCATCGTCACCGACAGCGAAGGGCGCTATCGCCTGCGCAGCATCGTGCCGGTGGGCTACAGCGTGCCGCCGGGCGGCGCCACCGACCGCCTGCTCAAGACGCTCGATCGCCACGGCACGCGCCCGGCCCATATCCACTTCTTTGTCTCGGCGCCGGGCCACCGCAAGCTGACCACGCAGATCAACATCGACGGCGACCCGTATCTGTGGGACGACTTCGCCTTTGCCACGCGCGAAGGGCTGGTGCCGCCGGTAACGCGCATCGACGACGCGGCCGCGATGCAGGCGCTCGGCGTCGACAAGCCGTTTTCGCTGATCCGCTTCGACTTCACGCTGCATGCCGACAACGCGGGCGCCCCGCAGGCCGAAGTCGCTCGCCGGCGGGCGGTGGCAGCGATGTAAAAGGGCGCCGGTCCCGAGGAGGATTTTCGTTGGCTCCGCACCAACAGGACAAGGCAGCGGCGCCGTCGGAAAATCATCGGGTCCGGCAACTATCCAGCCTCGTCGCGCAAGGCGTGGTGTACCACTCACAAATCGCAGTGCAAGGCGGACGAACCAAGCGGCAATGGGCCGGTTAGCGCACAAGGCCTCGGTATTGGCCGGAAAATTGCTTCTCCTCGTGTGTGAAGCCACTCGCACAGTCTGGAGGTGCCATGCACGCGCGCATCACTGCTCACAAGGGGATTCTGGTTGTCGAACTGGTGCAGAACCAGGTGACGGAGGACGGCGGCCGTTCAAGCGCGGACAAGCTGCGCAACCTGGGCACGATTGTCCATGACACGCGACGCTATCTCGGCGTGTCGAACGAAGCGCTGGCATTGCTGAAGGTCGTCAAGCGCGGCCTCGACCGCATCGGCGATTTCGCCTGGTTCCGAAGCGACGATGGCATGGATCATTTTGCCTGGCTTGGCGGCCCCAAGCGGCTGGTCGATCCGAAGGAAGTGGCGACGGCCCGCACTTACGAGATCCTTGCGCACCGGGTCATTCCGAACGAGGTCCCCGAGGGCGCAAAGGCTGCCATCGAAGCGAACTTCTGAACGCCAGAGCGGCGGCAGGATTTTCATCCTGCCGCCGCCCTGGCACCTCCGCTCCCCTGTTTGAGCCTGGCCTTATTTCACGCAGGCCAGATTGACTGCGAGCCCGCCCCAACCGGTGGCCTGGTTGGTGTTGAGCTGCACCTGCAGCTTGTCGCCATGGTTGACGGTTCCTGCCGGCATTTGCTGGCTGCAGCTTTGCTGCCCGTTGCTGATCCGGCAGCTCAGGTTGTCCACCGCGGTGCTCGTCGCACCCGCCCCCGAACCCGTGACCTTGTAAACCGCCATGGTGAGGCTTCCGGTCGGCTTGCCGAGCGTGGACGCGGTCAGCGTGACGCTGGTGCAGTCATAAGGAATCACGACGGCGAAGTCCGACGGCAATGCCACCGCCCCCCCAGCACCCGTCATGACATACAACCCGCGGCTGAGCGAGTCCGGCACGTTGAAGTTGCCGTTGTAGACGGTCGGTACGGTAGCGCCCGTGGTCGGCCAGTGGCCACCGGCCTTGGGCCCATACAGCGTGCCGGTCGATGTATCGAAGTAGAAGTCGCCATCGACGCCGATACTGTCGGTGGGCGCACCACTGCCGTAGATCACATGGCCGCCATTGCCGACAGGGGTGCCTCCGGTGCCGCCAGTGCCGCCACTGCCACTGCCGGGCTGGCCGGCCAGCACCACGCCTGCGGGCCATTGGCCGTTGACCTTGGGTCCGTAGAGCGTCCAGGTATCGGTGTCGAGGTAGTAGTCGCCATTGGCGCCGATATCGTTGCCCGGCGCCCCGTGGCCAGTCAGGACCGTGCCGCTACCGCTTCCCGATGAACCGCCAGCCAGCGGCACGCCCGGTGGCCAGGTGCCATCGGCCTTGGGCCCGAACAGCGTCCCGGTCGAGGTGTTGATGTAGTAATCGCCGTTATTGCCAACGCTACTGTCCGGGTCCACCGAGCCGGTCAGGAGCGTGCTGCCGGCGGTACCGGTATTGCCCGGCGCGCCCGTATCGCCCTTGGCTCCCGGAGATCCGGCGACCGCAACGCCTGGAGGCCACGCGCCGTTTGCCTTGGGCCCGAACAGCATCCCGGTGGTGGTGTTCACGTAGAAATCCCCGTCCTTGCCGATATCCGGCCCCGGATCGGTGGTGCCTGACAGTAAGGCGCTGGTGGACGCAGTCGGCGTCGTCACAGGTGCGGTGTTGCTGGAGCCTGGAGCCGCCGTGATAGCGGTCGGCGCCGAGTCGCCACCGCCTCCGCCGCAACCGGCAACAACGATGGCCAGGCATGCAAGTGGCACGACTCCCAATTTCACGTGGATGTTTTTCATGACGCTCCCCGGATTGTGCGAATGATCGAAGTTCGATGGCACTTCTTCGATGCCAGCGATGCGTTCAATCTAGTCGCGCGACAGGGAGGCGGAAATACGCTCTATGGACGAGCCGCGCATGGTCCGAAGTGCTGACCACCGGTATGGAAAAGTCGCGTTTTCCCAGGGAATAGTCGTGGTTTTCCGCTCGACACACCGACTGCCGATGGAGGCCGATCAAGCAACCCCACGAAGGGGGATAGCAAAAGTGTGAGTCAGAACTGAAACGGGTGGTCGGGGAAGGTGGGGGCCAGCACCATTGACCGGCATATCAACGCTTGGCAACGGCCCGGTCGATCGCGTGAAGCAGGTCTTCGGTATGGACCATCAACTCACGCACCTGCCGCAGCGTCGAATACTGGTTTAGCACCGTTTTCCAGCGCTCGGCTTCCAGCAACGGAAGCCAGAGCGGTTCAAGGTCCCCGGCATCCGCAGGCTCGTTTGCCGCGAGGTGGCTGGCGAATGCAAGGCTCTCGTCCGCCGACAGGAGTTGCATGCGACTCGCCGCGCCGAGCAGGCGCGGGGCCGTCTCGGCGCGGGCGTCGCAGCAATAGAGCACCGTGCGCGTCAGGTCGGGCGCACCGGCACAGAGCGCGCCAAGAGCGGCGCCGCGCAGGCGCACCGTTCCCTCGTGGGAGGCGAACGCATAAGCCGCACCGTCCTTAGCGTGCGCAAGCAGGCGCAGGCCGCGCAGCAAGCGCGGGAAGTCCGTGGTCGCCGCGTCAACGGACGCCTTGACCTCGACTAGCAGGCAGACATCCCAGGCAGGCAGGCCATCGACCGGAACAGACCGGCGCAGCAAGACCACGTCCCATTCGGTCTTTGCGCGTTCATGGCTGGCGGGAATCGAAGCCGGGACGCGCAGCGAAGTCACGACGCGATAGCGCGCACCGTCGCCTTCCGCCTCGTTCAGGCGCTGCGCGAGGATCTGGAGCGCTTGCGCCGCCAGGGCCTCGGCGCCGGCCCCGCGTTGCTGCGCTGAAACGCCCTGGGCAACCGCTGTCGCGCTTCCCGGGCGGGGACCGACGCGACCCCACAGCGAAGCGTACCGACGCACCAGCTCATCCGCTTGCAGGGCCTCGATGCGCTGCAAGCGCTGCAGGGCAGGGTTGTCCAGCAGCCGCGTCAGCGCGTGCGCAATGGGCGAGCCGTTCTCGCTATTCGCCGCATCGATGAGGCGTTGGGCGATGCCGCGCAGCGATGACCATGAGGAAGCTGTCGCCGACGCATGAAGGTCCGCCAACGCTTCACGCTGGCGGCCTGGCGCCATGCGTTGTTGCCGGTTCGGATGCGCCACGGCGTTCACGGCAGCAAGGACCGCGCGCCGGTCACCCTCCGCGCGCGCCGACAGCGATGCGAACTCGCGCACCGGCGCGGCGCGGTGCCGAAGTACCATGGCCTGGAAGACCGGGTCGCCGGAATCGGGGTGAATGGCTTCGCGGATCATGTCCGCGAGCGCGTCGGCAAACTGGCGCTTCAGCGAGCCGTCCGGCAACTTGCCGTGGGCCAGAGACAGTCGCGCCTGCTCGATGGCGATCGCGACCCGCTCCGCGGGGCGGGCTTCGCGGATCTGGCCCGATGGAACGGGCGTCTCAGGCACCTCGTAGCGCCGGGTGACGGTGCGCAGGATTTCATCGAGGAGGGGCGGGGATGGCGTTGCGGTGATCACGGTGGCGACAGGGAGAATCAGGGAGAATGCGCTGCATGGTTTGCGTTGCCGTTCCCATTCGGCCTGGCGCGGGAGTCGCGGCAAGCGTCAGGATAGCCGGTTCGCGCCGCCCCGTCGTCCGGACCCGCCTCGTTCGATCATCTTCCTGCCATGCGACGCAGATCCACCAGCCTGTCGAACGTTTCCCCATCCAGCAATCCAAGTTCGATGGCCGCCGCGCGGGGCGTGATCCTGCTGCGCGCAGCGTGGCGGGTAATGGCGGCCGCCTGGTCGTATCCGATGACCGGATTCAGCGCCGTAACGGCCAGCAAGGGGCTCTGCAGGTCCCGGTCCAGCCGTTCGCACGCCGGCTCAATGCCTGGGATCAGGCGCGTGGCCACCACGTTCGCGCTGTCTGCCAGCAGCCGGATCGACTGCAGCACGTTGTAGACCAGCACGGGCTTCGCGACATTCAGCTCGAAGTTGCCGGAGCAGGCCGCCATGGTCACCGCCACGTGGTTGCCCGGCACCTGCATGGCCGCCTGCACCATGACTTCCGCGATGGTCGGATTGCGCTTGCCCGGTATGATGGACGACGTCAGCCCGTCTTCCGGTAGCAGCAGTTCGCCAAACCCCGAATTCGGGCCGGAGCTCATCCAGCACAGGTCGTGCATGACCGACGGAAAGCTGTCGTTGGAGGACTGCGAGGCATTCACGTGGTCGTTCGGATGAACGGGCGATCTGGTGCCCAGCGGCTGCCCCAGCCGTTCGTTGGCCCGGTTGGCGATGACCTCATTGGCATTCATGTTGGTCTGCGTGCCGGAACCAGTCTGCCAGATCGTCAGCGGAAAATGGTCGTCGAAGCGGCCGCTGCGCAGTTCCGCGGCGGCGGCGACGATGGCGTCGCCGAGCGGGGCATCGAGCACGCCACAACGCAGATTGGACTGAGCGACGGCCATCTTGTGCAGGCCGAAAGCATGGATCAGGCAGCCGGGGAAGCGTTCCTCCTCTTCCGCGACGCTTTCGGCGCCAAGAAAATGCGAGCCATCTGATCGGGCTCGCTAATATGTTCGAACATGTTGAGCATTAAATATGTTCGAACATATTTATGAGGCAAGGGTTTACCCATGAACCGATTTCCATGACAACGGATGTAGTCGGAACCCAGATGAGCAGAACCAACTCGGCGGAGATCGCCAGGCAACTTCGTGACGGCATCGCAGGCGGCCAGTTTCCCGTCGGGTCGCTGCTGCCCACGGAGTTCGAGCTATGCGAGCAGTTCAACGCGAGCCGCTACACGATCCGCGCGGTGCTGCAGGAATTGCAGGACCAGGGCCTGGTGTCGCGGCGCAAGAACGTGGGCACGCGGGTGGAGGCGTCGCGGCCCAAGGCGAAATTCCGGCCCACGCTGGCGTCGGTCGACGATCTGGTCCAGTTCGGGGTCGAACACTCGCGCCGGGTGCAATCGGTGCAGACCGTCAGCGTGGCGGGGGAACTCGCGCGCGACATCGGCTGTGCGGAAGGCTCGCCGTGGCTGCGGATCTCCAGCATCCGCCTGGACGAAGGGCCTGCCGCCTCGCCGATGGCGTGGACGGACATCTATATCGACCCGGCCTACACGGACATTGGCGAGCTGGTGACCACGTCACCGGAGCTGGTCAGTACGCTGATCGAGTCGCGCTATGGCCGGCAGATCGCCGAGATCGAACAGGACGTGCGCGCCTCGACGCTTGCGGACGCGCGTATCGCCAAGGGGCTCGGGCTGGAGGAGGGCGCAGCCGTGCTCAAGATCCTGCGCCGCTATCTGGACGCGGCCGGCGAAGCGTTCGAGTTCTCGGTGACGGTGCACCCCGCGGACAGCTTCTCGCTGTCGATGCGGCTAAAGCGCTCGACCGGATAAACGACGCCACCGCGGCAAGATCGTCGTCCATCGAATTCCGGTCTCTCCGCAAAGTCCTATCCTTGAAGGACGAGGGTATTGGACGCATCGCCGGGCCGCGCTCGCGCCACGCGCGAGGCGCCTCGCCAGCGTTGCGGTACAGGCAGCAGGACGGTGGCGAGATGAACTGGGTTCACGCATGGATTGTCGTATGCAGCCTGATGACGGGCTGTGTATCGACGGGCGTCGACGTCATGCCGGAACAACTGGAGAACTTCCTTCCGGGATTTACCACCATCGGCGACGTGACCGGACAACTTGGCGCACCGACATCCCGGGCGGCCTTGAGCAATGGGGCGCTCATACTGGTCTATTCGTTTGCGACCTCAAAGCCTCACGCGGAGAGTTTTATTCCGTTCATCGGCCCGCTGTTCTCGGGGGGCGAGATCCGATCGTCGACTGTCCTGTTCGAGTTCGACCAGGATGGCGTGCTCAGGAGCCAGCGCAGGACGACATCACTCGGCGCGTCCGGGCTGACTGTATTGCCGCATTAAGGGAGCGCCAGCAAAGGCGCTTGCATCCCAGGCATGGACATCAACGGTAGCCGTGCCCGTGGCCCCAGTACCCGCGGGAACCATGGTAGCCGTCGTAGTATCCGCCACCGTACGGCACCACGACACAGCCGCCGAGCAGTGTGGAAAGGGAAATCAGCAGCGCGACAATGACCTTCATGACAACCCCGCAACGATGACAAAGACGGAGAGGCCAGGCGGGCCTTGCAGCCCACCGGCGCTCTCCACAAAGCTCCTGTACGCGAACGGCGTTGCCACGGCAAGCCGCTGGCAACGGACCTCCGGCTCGCGCCAGGCGGAGCGGCTTACTGCTTCTTCGTCTTGTCGGTATTGGCGGTGGTTGTCGCTTTCACCGTGTCGGTCGGCGTGCCTGGTTTCGCCGCATCCGCGTTGGCCTTCGCCTGGGTGGCGTCCCGCTTCGCATCCGCCTGCGCTTTAGTCTTGCTTGCGTGGGAATGGGCAGCCCCCATCTTGGCGGACTTGTGGTGCGTATCCTTGGCGGACTTGTGGTGCATATCCGTGGCGGCGGACTTGCCGGCACCAGCTTTGACGTCAGCCTTGGCCTGGTCTTGCGTCGCCCCTGCCTGTGGCTGAGTCGTCGAAGCTGGCACACCCGTCTGCGCGAAGACGGTACCGACAAGGGCTGCAGAGGCGAGGGCAGCGAACAGCTTCTTCATGGCGTAACTCCTGAGGGGTTTTTGAAGCGCGGCAATTTGCCGTGCTTGTCCCCTACAACGGCACCGTCCGAAGCCAGGATGACGCGGAACTCGTGACAATCCGTAAGTATTGAAACAGGCCGAACCGATTCGCATCAGGCCGCTCCCTCATGCAAGCCGCGTCAGCGCAGGTACTGCTCGGCCAGCGCGACCCAGCATGCCGCGCCGATCGGGATCAGTTTGTCGTTGAAGTCATAGCCATCGTTGTGCAGCGAGCATCCGACCCACGCCTGCCCGGCCATGCCATTGCCCAGCGCAAAGTAGCAGCCGGGCATTTTCTCCAGCATCCAGGCAAAGTCCTCGCTCCCCATCTGCGACGACGGCGGCACGCTGATCACGCGCTCGCTGCCGACCACCGATGCCACCGCGTCCCGGGCGATTGCGGCCTCGCGCGTGCTGTTCTGGATCGCGGGGACCATGCGCTCATAGTCGACTTCTGCCTGCACGCCGTACGAGGCCGCCTGGTGCGAGACCACCTCGCGGATGCGGCGCTCCAGCAGTTCGCGCACTTCCGGCTTGGTGGCGCGCACGCTGAGCTTGAGCGTTGCCGTCTCGGGAATGATGTTGTACGTCGTGCCCGCTTGCATTTCGCCGACGCTGATGACGGCGGCGTCCACCGGCGCCACGTTGCGCGCGACGATGCCCTGCAAGGCCACCACGGTGGCCGACATGGCGAGCGTCGGATCGACGGCGAGGTTGGGCATGGCACCGTGTCCGCCACGGCCGCGGAAGGTCACGGTGACGCGGTCCGACGAGCCGCCCAGCGGACCTTCCTGCACCACGGCCGCACCGAGCGGCAGCCCGGGCGCATTGTGGAAGGCATAGATGCCGTCGCAAGGGAAGCGCTCGAACAGGCCGTCGGCCATCATGGCGAGGGCCCCGGTCAGGCCTTCCTCGTCCGGCTGGAAGATCAGGTTCAGCGTGCCCGTGAAGTTGCGCGTCGAAGCGAGGTATTCCGCGGCCGCCAGCAGCGTGGCCGTGTGGCCGTCGTGACCGCAGGCATGCATGCGGCCCGGGATTTCGCTGGCGTAGGGCAGTCCGGTGCGCTCCTGCAGCGGCAGGGCGTCCATGTCGGCGCGCAGGCCGATGCGGCGCGTGCCGTCGCCCACCCGGAGCTGGCCCACCAGGCCGCGGCCGCCAACGGTGTGCACGCTATAGCCCCACTGCTTCAGCAGGCCGGCCACCAGCTCGGCGGTATGGGCGACGTCCGCGCCCAGTTCCGGACGGGCATGGATGCGCTGGCGGACTTGCGCGAAGCGCTGCGCGGCCGCATGCAGCGCCGCGGGGATGTTCAGGTTCTCGGGCGGTTGGATCATGGTTTCATGCGTAGGAGGTGGGCGTCAGTCGCGACCAGGGTGGGAAGGGAACATCGACAGGGCGATCAGGCTGATGGTGCTGGCGCTCATCAGGTACCAGGCGGGCGCCATCGGCGAGCCGGTGGTGGCAATCAGCCAGGTCACCACCAGCGGGGCAAAGCCGCCGAAAACGGTCACGCCCAGGCTGTACATCACCGACATGCCGGTGGCGCGCTGTTCGCGCGGGAACGCTTCCATCATCATGGCGGCGCCCGCGCCCCCGCTGATCGACATGATGGTCACGCTCACGCCGATCTGCAGGACCACCGACGTCAGCGTGGCATGCGTGGTCAGCAGCAGGAAGTTCGGATAGCACCAGGCCAGCGACGACATTCCGGCCGCCACGATCATCGGCTTGCGCGTGGGCAGGCGATCGGCCAGCTTGCCGAACAGCGGCGACATGACCAGCATGGCGAGGCCGGCCATGCACGCGGCCAGGAAGGCCGTAACCGGCGGCATGTGGATCGACTGGATCAGGTACGTCGGCATGTAGAAGACCGTGATGTACATGCCCGAGGTGCTGCCCGTCATCAGCAGCGTGCCCAGCAGCAGCACGCGCCAGTATTTGCGGAAGACGGACTTCAGGTCGGCGTGTTCCGCGCCGCCCGTATGCGTTTCCTTCAGGTTGCGGCGGATGTAGAGGCCGACCGGCGCGATCAGCAGGCCGATCATGAACGGAATGCGCCAGCCCCACGACATCATGGCCTCCGGCGAGAGTGCCGCGGTGATGGCCGCGCCGGTGAGCGCGCCAGCCAGGGCGGCGCCGCCCTGGGTGGCGCCTTGCCAGCTCACCAGGAAACAGCGTTTCTGCTTGCCGGCCGATTCCATCAGCAGCGCCGAGGCCGCGCCGATTTCCCCGCCAGCCGAGAGGCCCTGCAGCAGGCGTCCCATGACCACGATCACGGTCGCGGCCAGCCCGATCGACGCGTGCGTGGGCGCGAAGGCGATCAGCGCAGTGCCAGCTGTCATCAATCCGATGGTCAGCGTGAGTGCAGCCTTGCGGCCGCGGCGGTCGGCGAAATGCCCGATCAGCACGGCGCCGAGCGGCCGCATCACAAACCCGGCGCCGAAGGTCGCGAACGACAGCATCAGCGAGGCCAGCGGGCTGCTGCTCGGAAAGAACAGGCGGCCGATGGTGGCAGCGAAGAAGCTGTAGACGGTGAAGTCATACATCTCCAGGCCGTTGCCGATGGCGGCGGCCACCACGGCGCGGCGCGCATGCGAGCGTTCGGCTGCGGGCGCGGCACCTGCAGCGGCGCCCGCCTGAGGCGGGAGGGTGAGTAACGCGGGCTGCGAATCGATCATTGAATCCTCGCTGGTATGGCGCTGGGGCGTAGTAGCCGGAACAGGAGACCGGTGCGCCCGATCCCGTGTGCGTCAGATGGTACGAGGACGGCCGCGTTCGCGGTCCTAGCTTTTGTTCATGGGTATGAGCAATGGCTATGCTCGGGTAATCCCGGAGAAGGGCGCCGTGCGAGCGGGCGCGGCGTCTCGTGAAGGGGCTCGCTAGTCGCCGTCAGGCGGCGTGGCCGGCCACGCCGTGCAACTGCTGCAGCCCGTCAAGCAGGCGGCCATGCAGGCGTTCCGCCGCCCAGGTGAGGGTGTGGCGGTCCCGCGTGACGAGCGACACCATGCGGTCCGGCAGCGGCTCATCGATGGTGATGAAGTCGATGGTCTGCAGGATCAGCGCGTTGCGCAGCGATTCGGCCGAGAGCAGCAGCAGCGCATCGGACTTCCAGCACAGATCGAGCGCAAGGCTCATCGACGTGCATTCCACCACGCGCTGCGGCAACTCCAGCCCCGCGCTGGCGAACAGCAACGGAAAGGGCGAGTGGAAATCGCTGAGCGGATCCAGCGTGAGCCAGTCGGCCTGCTGAAGCTCGCGCAGCGAGCGCGAGCCGCGCAGCGCATGGCCCTTGCGTGCGCCGATCACAGACGGCACTCGGCACACAGGAGTGCAGTCGAGCCCGCGATCGGCCGGCAGCAGTTGTGACGTCAGCGCGAAATCCATCATGCCTTCGCGCACCTGCTCGAGCAATTGCGCCGGCCGCATTTCCTGGATGCGCAGGCGCGCCCCGGGGAATTCGCGGCGGAAGGTGTCGAGCACGGCAGCCACCGGCCGCATCAGGGCCGTCACCGGCGTGACGCCGAAGCTGATTTCGCTGACGACGGTGCCCTTCATGTCTTCGAGGTCGTCGCGCGCGCGGCGCACGTTCTCGCTGATCAGCCGCGCATGGCCGACCAGCCGCTGGCCAATGGGCGTCAGGCGGATGCCCTTGCTGGAGCGCACGAAGAGCGTGGCGCCGACCGAGGTTTCCAGCTCCTTCATGGCCTTGCTGAGCGCGGGTTGCGTGATGTGTAGCACGCGCGAGGCCTCCTGGATGCTGCCGGCGTCGGCGACCGCGGCGAGCGCGCGGAGCTGGTGAAGTTTCATGGGGATGGGATGGGCAAGGTCGGTTCCGGCGCGAATCGGCCAGTTTCCGGAACGGGTGCCATTGTGTCGTGGATCGAGGCGAGAGGGCAATGCTCGCCCGCGTCGCGGCCGGCCTGTGCTGCGGCACAGCAAAGCATCGCCCAAGGTGGCAGCGATCCGGCTCTGGCGTTTTGAAGGCATATCTGCCAAGATGCGCGCCCTCACTGATCACCGGCAAAGCAACGCAGTCCCATCATGGCCTCAACCAAAGCACACCACGCCACGGGATGGGCGACGGCCGTCATCGCCGCCTCCGTCATTGCAAAGTGCGGCGGTGGCGGGTGGGTGTGGGAAAGCGCGGCAGGTTTCGTGGCGGCGTTGCTGGGCAGCACGGCGCCGGACTGGCTCGAGGTGGCATGGTGGTCAAGGTCGCGCCGCCTCTGGATCACCCATCGGACCTGGACGCACTGGGGCATCGCGTGGGTCGGCCTGCTGGGGTGGGCCTACCATGCGCTGGGAACACACGTCCTGGCGGCGCCGGCATTCGGATTTGCCTGTGGGGGCGTCATGCACCTGCTGGCCGACTGGCCGAATCCACTTGGGGTGCCGTGGATCGCTGGCCGGCATTCCCTCAACTGGTGGAAGAGCGGGCGCTGCGACCTTGTCATCGTCGCGGCGTCCTGGCTGATTGCGCTCGCGGTTTCGGATGAAATCTGGCTGCATGGGTTACACAGTCTTGCGCTCGTCCACCAGCTGCGCATCGGGCCGTCCTATTTTTGAGCGCCAGGGCGGCTTATCGCCTCACGGCCCTATGCAGATTCTTTCAAGCGTTTGAAAAAGATTCATACCGACGCGCGCAGGCGATTTCGAGGCCCGTATAACAAGCGCGACACATATGAAAGCCACAGCATATTCCAATCCACATCCGCTCCGGCATCGGCATTGGCACGTCGATTGCGGAGGGTCGTCCGGGATATCTCGTCCGGCGACACCGCAGGCGTATCCCACCCCTGGAGACACCTGGAGAAGAAAATGTCAAAAGACATTGGATGTAGACGTTTGCCAGCGCCAGTCGGACTGGCGCCGCGCGTCGTTGCGACTGCCGCAGTACTTGTCTTGAGCGCCTGCGGTGGCGGCGGTGGCGATGACGACCATGCCAATAATCCTACGCACCCGGTTACCCCGGTAGCCTGCGAGAACATGCCAGGCCAGACCGTTGCATCCAGCAGCATCGGCCTGCCTACCAAGGGCGCGACCGTCACTGCCGCGGTCAAGGTGCCGGCCTCCGGCGGCGGCCAGCTTGGCACCGGCGAGTACTGCAAGGTGACCGGCACGATCACCTCGGTCGATCCGACCGCGCCGCCCATCAAGTTCGAAGTCGACATGCCGGCGAGCTGGAACCAGAAGGTCGTCATGTTCGGCGGCGGCGGCTACGACGGCACCATCCCTAATACGGCCGGCAACGTCCCGGCAGGCCCGACCGACCAGCCCACGCCGCTTGCGCGCGGCTATGCCACGTTCGCCAGCGATTCCGGCCACCAGGCCGGCGCGCTCGGCAGCCGCGACGGCTCGTTCGGCACCAATGACGAGGCGCTGCGCAACTTCGCCGGCGACGCGCTGAAGAAAACCCGCGACGCCGCGGTGGCGCTGATCAAGCTGCACTACCAGGCCGATGGTCCGAAGAAGGCCTACTTCGCCGGCGGATCATCCGGCGGCCGCGAAGCGCTGGCAGTGGTGCAGCGCTGGCCTACGGACTGGGACGGCGCCATCGTGCTCTATCCGGCCTGGAATGCCGCCAGCCTGGACCTGCAGTTCGGCCGCATCACGCGCGCGTTCGCCGCGCCGGGCGCTTATCCGAACCAGGCCAAGCGCAAGGTGCTGTATGACGCCGCCATCGCCGCGTGCGACAACCTGGACGGTGTCAAGGACGGCCTGATCAGCAATGTCGCCGCCTGCAACGCCAGTTTCGACCCGTCGACGGCGATGCTGAACGGCCAGGCCGTGCGTTGCGCCAACGGCGCCGATACCGGCGACACCTGCCTGTCTGACGCGCAGATCAGCGCCCTGAAGGTCTATAACTCGGAAATCGTGTTTGGCTATGCGCTGGGGAGCGGAGAGACAAGATATCCTGGTTTCAACGTATGGGGCGCGGACCTGGGCCTTGCCGGCACGGCGTCCATCCAGCCCACGGTCATCTCGCTGGCCCTCAATACCGATGCCCCGGCCAACCCGATGCCGGCCACTGCGCCGTACATGAGCGTGTTCTGGGACCAGTGGGTGCGCTACTTCGTCACGCGTGACCCGACCTTCAACTCGCTCACGCTCGACCCGCAGAACCCGGGGTCGTGGCAGGACCGCATCAGCCAGCTCACCGCGATCCAGGACGTCAACAAGACCGACTTGTCCGCCTTCAAGAACCATGGCGGCAAAATCCTGATGGCGCATGGCATGTCCGACGCGCTGGTCAGCACGCGCTCGACCGAGGACTATTTCACGCGGGTGCAAAGCACGATGGGCGGGGCGGACAGTGTCAGCGCGTTCATGCGCTACTACGAGATCCCCGGCTATGGCCACGCCGTGAGCTCCGTCTTCAACGCCTCGTGGGATTCGCTGACTGCGCTGGAGAACTGGGTCGAGAAGAATACGGCACCGTCGTCGCAGGTCGTGACCGACACAGTCGGTGTTCCGGGCCGGACCCGGCCGCTGTGCGAGTATCCGAACTGGCCGAAGTACAACGGATCCGGCGATGTCAACGTAGCCGCGAGCTATACCTGCGCCACCAAGTGATGTGACACGTGAAGGAGGGGGCCGGCCACTGAAGCCGGCCCTTGTCACTTTCGGGCAACCCGCTATGCATCTCCCGGCGCCGCGGTGGACAGCGCCTCGGGTCGGGCGCAGGGAAGGGCCAGATTTTTACTTCAGAACTACGTCCGTCCGGCCGTTAGCCAGTCGTGCTCCCAACCTGCAACCGCGAGTGGCCAACATGAACAGCTCGGAATCGTCTCAAATCCTTCTTCAGGCAGCATTCCTGCGGCATGAGGAAACCCTGGCACGGAACCAGCACGTTTTCGGAGATGGCGACGGCGCCGTCTACCGGACGCTGCTGGAATCGACCAAGGCCATCCCGTGGAAAATCGACTGGGCCACCATGACGTTCGCCTATATCGGCCCGCAGATCGAAGCCTTGCTTGGATGGACACCGTCGAGCTGGCAGACCGTCAACGACTGGGCCGAGCGCATGCATCCCGACGACCGCGCCGCCGTGGTCGAATTCTGCGTGGCGCAGTCGCAGAGCGGCACCGACCACGAGGCCGACTACCGCGCGCTGACGCGCGACGGGGGCTACGTCTGGCTGCGCGACGTGGTGCACGTGGTGCGCAACGCGCGCGGCGAAGTCGAGGCCCTGGTCGGCTTCATGTTCGACATCAGTGAACGCAAGCGCACCGAGCAGGAACTGGCGCGCCTGCAGAAAGAGCTGGAAGACCTCTCGTTTCGCGACAGCCTGACCGGCCTAAGCAATCGGCGCATGTTCGACCGCACGCTGGAGCGCGAATGGGCCGCAGGCCAGGCGTCAGGCAAGCCGCTGTCGCTGATCCTGGCCGATATCGATTTTTTCAAGTCGTACAACGATTACTACGGCCATCTGCAAGGCGATGCCTGCCTGAAGCGCGTCGCCGGCCTGTTGCAGCAAGCTGCCGGACCGGATGCCTTCGTGGCCCGCTTCGGCGGCGAGGAATTCGTGCTGGTCCTGCCGGATACCGACGCCTACGCGGCGGTGCGTACCGCGGAGCGTTGCCGCGAGCTGATTGCCGGACAGGCGATCGCGCACGTCCGCTCGCCGTACAACCAGTGTGTTACGGCAAGCTTTGGCGTGGGCACCGTGGTGCCGACTGACCGTGAAGACACCGCGACATTCGTCAATCTGACCGACGCGCAGCTTTACCATGCCAAGGACAATGGCCGGAATCGGATCGCTGCGGTGGACCGGGCGGGCAGGGGGGGCGAAACGTTCAAGGTGCATTCCCGCTGACGGATTTTTCCGTCGGGGGCTGCCACCGTCACTGGCGGGGTCACGGCATGCGCTCAGTGCAGGTGTCCGCCAAACAGTCCAAGCAATCCGATGACGATCAGGTAGATGGCGACAATGTAGTTGAGCAGTCGCGGCATGATCAGGATCAGGATGCCGGCGATCAGCGAAATGAGGGGCCCGGCGCTGGTGATGACAGTGATGTCTTTCATGATGCTCTCGCTATGAGCTGCCATGACATCAGTCTCGCGTTGTATGGCCGGGGCGAGATATCCGAGGATGTCCTACACGGACCGAGCTTGTTGCCGCCTTGGAGGTGCGAAGGTCTCACATGCCGCGTTTGCGGGGTGTCAGCGCAAGCACTGCGCCCCGGTGAGCAGCAATGTGGTCCGTCTTGTCGCTTTTGATTTCGTACTGGGGTTCATCTTCTGAAGCGCGATGGACATGCCCCTTATAGTCGAAATCGCGCGTATGCACGGCGATGACGGTGCCTGACACCCGGCCCGCCTCTGAATTCCAGCTGACATGGTCTCCGACCTTGAATCGCTTCGTCATGTGAATCTCCCTTGATGCGGGGCGCCGGCGCGACCATCCAGCCGGTGGCCGCCTCACACATCACGCTCCGGCCATGGTTTCCGGTGTGACTTCCCACCCTGCATCGATACCGCCAGGAAGCATCTGGCCGCGGTCTTCACCGACCTCCGCATCGATCAGCCGATTCAGCTTCTCGTTCATGGCGACGACAACCTCGCGGTATCGACTGTCGGGCGCCAGGTTGCGCATCTCGAACGGGTCGGTCTGCAGGTCATACAACTCCACGTCATTGAACTGGTTGAGTTCTTCCAATGTCCTGGGCCGGTTATGCTGCTTTAGCGAGAAGTAGCGGGCGAACGTGTAGCGTCCATCGAACACCGAGCGGACGGCGCCGCGCTTCATCAGGTCCGGCCGCACGCCTGTGCTTTTGAACTGGTCTGGCTTGCCACCCTTTTGCAGGTATTCCACGGCCTTGTAGAGAAAGTCGCCGTCGAGGTAGGCCAGCATGTGCGTGGCTGGTTGGAAGCGTGAAGTTCCACTGCTTCGCATATAGCGGGTCGGCTGGATCGCGGGCGACATGCGCAAGGCCGCGTGTTGCCTGAACCTTGGTTCCGGGCGCGTCCGTGTCGTTCCATCTCGATTTCCCCATCGATAGCATCCCGCTTGGTGGGACTTCCGGATTACGACCTACGCTTCGCCCAAGCACGCCAATGGAGCCTAGCAATATCATTCCCGGCCAACAAGCCGGCGTTCGAATGCCGCGGCGCGCGGAATGTTGGCCATCGCACTCAGCATGAAGCGGGGCGCAAGGGCTGCTTGCATTTGGCGACCGATTTCCCCGTCGATGTGATGCCTGTCCGGTATCCGCTGTGTGCGTTGTCGCACGCTTGCTCGGATTGACTATCTTGCGTACTGGCATTTCGAACAGGTTTTTCGTGTTCCATCATGCCGCGCCAAACCATGGCGAAGCCGCGATTGAGGCCATCATATGCGAAGCACGGCCGCCCCGGCCAGACGGCCAGCGCGCAGGTCATCCAGCGCGGCATTGGCACTGGAAAGAGGATAGGGCGTGGTACGAATATGCAATGGCCACATGGCTGCGGCTTCCATCAGGCCGAGGCCGTCGGCACGTGTCAGGTTTGCTACGGAGACGATCCGCCGCTCTTGCCACAACTGGCGATACGGGAAGGAGGGAATGTCGCTCATGTGAATGCCCCCGCAGACCACGGTGCCACCCTTGTCGACAGCCGCCAGCGCTGCAGGCACAAGGGCGCCGTCGGAGGCAAAGATCAAGGCAGCGTCCAACGTGGCGGGCGCCTTGTCCTCGCTGCTGCCGGCCCAGGCGGCGCCGACATCCGCGGCAAGAGTCTGGGCAGCGTGGTCCCCGGGCCGCGTGAAGGCGTAGACAGTCCGGCCTTGTGCCACCGCAATCTGCGTCACGATATGCGCGGCGGCGCCAAATCCGTAGATGCCGATACGTTGCGCATCCCCGGCCGAGCGCAGTGTCCGGAAGCCGATGAGGCCCGCGCAAAGAAGCGGCGCGGCATGCTCGTCGTCGTACCCTTCGGGAAGGTGAAAACAATAGCCGGCATCGGCGACTACGTACTCGGCGTATCCGCCGTCACGCGTATAGCCGTGAAACTGGGGGGCGTCGCAGAGGTTCTCCCGCCCGCTCAGGCAGAAGCGGCACTTCCCGCAGGTGTGTCCCAGCCATGGCACGCCGACCCGCTCGCCGATTGTCAGTCCAACGACACCGGGGCCGAGCGCATCGACGCGACCCACGATCTCATGGCCCGGGATCAGCGCCGGCTTGGGCGAGCGGAGGTCTCCATCGACCACATGCAGGTCCGTACGGCACACGCCGCACGCCGCTACGCGGAGTCGCACCTCGCCCGCTGCCGGGACTGGCACTTGGACCAGGCGGTCAGCAAGGATTGGGCTCCCCCCGTCGAAAACCATTGCGCGCATCGTGGCGTTCATGGTGCCTCCTTCGTCAGCTTTTCTAGAACAGGAGCCCGAACAGGTGCTTGAGCAACTCCTCGAGAGGCATCATGGTGAGCGCCAGCGGCACGATCGGAATCAGTACAGCCGCCGCAAGCTGCACGATGGCATCCCTGGTGACGGGCGCAATCCGCATGCCGCGTACCACCTCGAAACTATTGCCGAGATCGGCAAGTGACTGGATGTCACCGCTGCCCACCAACGGTTCGTCGACCGGTGCGCACCCACGCAGCCATTTGTTGTCAAACTCGCGAACATAGCGTTCCGCCAGCGTTCCATACTCGTTCAGTCCTGTGCGCTTCGCCTGGGCAAGCTGCGGCGCGAATACCAGCAACGGGCCGACAACTATGCCCAGCAGAAAGATCATCATTGCGCCAATTTTCATTTTGTAATCTGGTAGCGCCGCTTGGAGGAAAAAGATGCGGTTGGCGAGATTTGACGCAAGCATGACCCCATGCGCGGCGAGCAGCAGCGCGAAAGCGTAGACGGTATTGGAAAGAAAGCCGAGACCGCCAACGCGATCCGGATGCGTTGGGATCAGGCTCAGCTTGATGCGCGATACCTGCCAGAGAAAACGCATCCAGATGAATAGGCGGAAATACCAGCGCACCAGCAGGAACTGGAACAGTGGCAGGCTGACATAGCCATACCAGATGCCCGCAAGCGAGAGCTTTGAACCGCTGTCGGTCGGCGTTGCGTACCACGTGGCCGTCTGGAGGCCGGTGTAATGACGCCAGACGATCACGATGCCGATTCCATAGACGACAGCGATCAACAGCAATTCGCCGACTACCGAGTTGCGGAGGCGGAATGCGGCGCCGAGGGCCTCGTCGAATTTGCTCATCGCGGCGTCGGGAATCAGATTCCGTTCGATGAATGCATGGCCGATGCCACGCAAGCGCCGGTGTACGACGAGTTCTGCGCCAACCAGCAAGGGCACTGCCACGAGAAACCGGAGATGAACCTCCATATCCATCAGGAACGGTACCGTCGTGGCCTTGCTGAATAAGTTTCCCTCGAAGGCAGACAACATCAGCAATGGCAACCAAGCGAAGAGCGAGATGCAGAGAACGCGTTGCCGCACGAGAAGCAATGCATCATCGGACAAATGGGCGCGACGCAGCAATTGATAAAGTGGCCCACCGAGGACCAGGGAGAAGTTCTCCCGATTTCGCAGAATATTGTCACTGGAACCGGATGAGGCCTGCGTCTGCTCGGGTCCAAGACTTCGGCTGATGCTCATCGCGTTTCTCCCCGTTACTTCGGCTGACGCCCGCGTGATGACTCGATCGCGAAGATGACAAGCATCCCGCCCAGGATCGCGATGTTCTTCAGAATGTGGTTGAACTGATTCCAGGAATCTGCAAGATCGGCGCGCCAGAAGCCGTGGAAGATCAGGGTGGTTGGCACCAGAAACGCCGCGAGAAGCAGCGCTCCCCATTTTGCGTTCCAACCGGAAATCAGGGTGATGCCGCCCATGATCTCGATCGCCATGGCCAACACCAGCAAGAGACTTGGCATCGGCAGTTCAGCACTGGCAATCCATGCGGAGTATCCGGCGAAACTGCCCATCTTCATTAGCCCGGAAATCAGAAAAAGCGAGCCAAGCAGTGCGCGGCCGACGGAATACACCCGTGCAACTGTCGTTGGCGTAACAGAGATAGTGGCCGTGGTCATGGAAATGCTCCGGAATCGATAGGGCAAGAACGAGCGATGCCTGCGCAATGCTTTCCTTGTGTATTCAGCCTATGACTTCGGTTCGCAGGCCCGGTTGTTATAGATCAACGAGCCGTGGACGGATGGTGCGGTGCGGCCCGCCCCATGGAGAGCAACGTCTTCCCGCATCGAAGTGACGGAATCGCACCCCTGCACATGCGCTCGCTGATGCCTTGCCGGCTTGCGCTATGTCAACAGCCGTTCAGCGCGGCATCCTACGCTGGATGTCGGCAGAACCTCTGACGGAGACAGCATGGAAGCAGGAAAGCAACTGGCTCATGCACGTGAAGTGGGCGTCAAGACAAGCGTGGTGCTGCAAAAGCGCCTGAAGGTTGCACAAGAGGCATTCAGCCATCGCACGCAGGAAGCCATGGCCGGCGAGGCGACGACGCCCGCTGGCTGGATGGCCGCGGCGGACCCGATGAACTGCTATGCGTACGCCGTTGACAGCATGCAGCGTGCCATCCTGTTCTGGGACACGATCCGGCAGCGCGGCAACAACTTTGTCGAGAATGCGGCGCAGGGCCTCAAGCCCGTCCTGCACTTTGCGTACGAAACCGTGCTGGACGGCCGCACCTTCGAGCGGCCCGTCAACTATGCGCTGCTGAAGATCACGCCGCCCGCCGGCGTAACGATCGACAACGGCCGCCGCCCTTACGTCATCATCGATCCGCGTGCCGGCCACGGCCCGGGCATCGGCGGCTTCAAGGACGATTCCCAGGTTGGCGTGGCGATGCGCGCAGGCCACCCGGTCTACTTCGTCATTTTCTTTCGCGATCCGGAGCCGGGGCAAACGCTGCTCGATGTGTGCGAAGCCGAACAGCAATTCATCAGGAAAGTGCGCGCGCTGCATCCGGACAGTCCCAAGCCGGCCATCGTCGGCAATTGCCAGGGCGGCTGGGCCGCCATGATGCTCGCCGCCTCGGATCCGGACGACACCGGGCCCATTGTCATCAACGGCGCGCCGATGTCCTACTGGGGCGGCGCCTGGAGCGAGGGCGAAGGCGACAACCCGATGCGCTACTCGGGTGGCCTGCTGGGCGGGACCTGGCTGTCGTCGCTGACGGCGGACCTGGGCAACGGCAAGTTCGATGGCGCCTGGCTGGTCCAGAATTTCGAGAACCTGAATCCGGCCAACAGCTTGTGGGACAAGTACTACAACCTGTACAAGAAGGCCGATACCGAGCCGCCGCGGTTCCTGGAGTTCGAGCACTGGTGGGGCGGCTACTACCTGATGAACCGCGAAGAGATCGAATGGATCACGCGCAATCTCTTCGTCGGCAACAAGCTGTGGAGCGGCGACGTCAAGGATGCCGGCGGCAAGGCGTTCGACCTGCGCGCCATCAAGGCCCCGATCGTGCTGTTTGCCTCGATGGGGGACAACATCACGCCGCCGCAGCAGGCTTTCAACTGGGTGGTGGACGTCTACGGCAGCACCGAGGAGATCAAGGCGCGCGGCCAGGTCATCGTCGGGATGATGCACCAGGACGTCGGCCACCTCGGTATCTTCGTCTCGGGCAAAGTCGCGCAGAAGGAGCACGCGCAGATCGTTTCCGTGCTGCAGAGCATCGAGTTGTTGCCGCCGGGGCTCTACGGCATGCTGATCCATGAGCGCAAGTCCGATGGCGGGGTCGAGTACGAGGTCGAGTTCCGCGAACATTCGCTTGAAGAGATCGCGCAACGGCTCAACCGCTTCGAGCGCGCGGACGAGAAGCCATTCGAGGCCGTCGCCGCGCTGTCGGAATTCAACCAGCGCGCCTATGAGCTGTTCGCCCAGCCGTTCGTGCAAGCCATGTCGAACGAGGCATCGGCGCGGATGCTGCGCGAGTTCCATCCGCTGCGGATGCAGAACTGGGCGTTTTCGGACCTGAATCCGTGGATGGCCTGGGTGGGTGCCGCCGCCAATGCGGTGAAGACGAACCGGCAGGCGCTGGATGCCGACCATCCGCTGCGCAAGCGCGAGCAGGCCGGCGCGGACATGCTCAGCGCTGGCCTTGACGCCTACCGCGCCGTGCGCGATGCGGTGACGGAAGCCACCTTCTTCAACCTGTACGCGAACCTGCACTGGGCGATTCCGCAGGACAAGGCGTCGCATGCCGGTCCGCCCAAGGTGACCGAGCCACGCGAACTGCCGGAGGTGAAGGCCGCGCTGGCGTCGATCGAGCAGGGCGGCTACGCGGAGGCCATCGCCCGAGTGGCCTGCCTGCTCAAGCAGCAGGGCGAGCCGTTGCCGCTGTCGCGGCTCGAATTGCGCAAGGAACTGGTGACGGACTACGCCGAACTGCTGCCGGAACTGCCGCCGGAGGCTTGGCGCCGGATTCGTGGCCAGCAGGAACTCATTACGTTGTACGCGCCGGAGCAGGCGCTCGATACGCTGCCGGTCCTGCTCAGGGACAAGTCCGATCGTGACCGGCTGCAATCCCTCGCCGAAAAGCTGCGGGCTGACGAGCGGCTGCTCGGAACCACGCAGACGGCAGAGCAGGCCGCGATGCTTGCACGTATCCGCACGGTGCTGTCGGTCAGGCCGGAGCGGCCGCGCCGCACGGCGGCACCGCTTGCACGCGCGTCCTAGCAGCGCACGAGGCGTTGCAAGGAATTGGAACCGAACCTTGTAATGCAGGAGAGACCTGTGAATGCAAAGCACGAGAAGTATCAGCGCCTGATCGACTACTGCAAGTCCATTCCACCCACACCCACGGCGGTCGTCCATCCTTGCGATCGAAGTTCACTGGAGGGAGCCGTGGAGGCCGCGCGAATGAGCCTGATCGCGCCCATCCTGGTCGGACCCCGCGCCCGCATCGAAGAGGTCGCCCGTGCCAACGCCATTGATATCAGCCGGTACCCGGCCGTCGATGCCCCGCACAGCCACGCCGAGGCCGCCGCCGCGGTGGCGCTCGTAGGCGAAGGCAAGACCGAGGCCCTGATGAAGGGCAGCCTGCATACCGATGAACTCATGGGAGCAGTGGTCAAGGGCGATAGCAGCTTGCGCACCGCCAGGCGGATCAGCCACTGTTTCGTAATAGACGCGCCAGGCCACGAAGACACCTTGATCATTACCGACGCCGCGGCAGGGAGCGAAGCCCTATCTGCGCGATCTATACACCGTGCGGCATATCAATAGCAAATGGAGTCCTATCATGGGGTATCGGATTTTGATCGCCGGGCTATCAGTGGTGGGCCTTGTCCTGCTATTTGGCTTCCAGCTTCGCCTGTCGAGCAAACTCGGGCGCAAGGAAGACGAAGCCATGCATCGAGACGCGGACGGCGAGAAGAGGCGTGACGCGGCCTGAACAAGCGATATCGGGCTCAGGAGAAGAATATGGCTTGCAGCAGCATCTTCGTGTACGCAGACAAGGATCCCGGCGCCCAGCCGCGATTCCGACTCGCGGCGCATTTGGCGCGCAAGAACGCCTGTCCGCTTGTTCCCATGCTGGCGGGTTTTATTCCGGACCCGATGTGGTTCTACCTGATGAACAGTCCTCAGGCGATTGTCGATCAGGACCAAAAGGTGCGGCGCCAGGCCTGGGAGACCGTGCGGTCGAGGCTGCAAGGCATCGCTGATACGGCGCAGGTCGCCGTCGAGTGGCGAAAGGCGGAATTGGATGCCCTGGGTGAAGCATTGCAGGCATCGCGCGAAGCGGGCCTGATTGTCGCTGGGCAGTATGACATCGCCAATATCGAAGGGCCGATTGCCAGGCAGATTCTGGAGGCCTTGATTCTCGAAAGTGGGCGTCCGGTTCTTGTCGTCCCCCAGACGGGTCAATTTCAGACGGCGGGGGCAAGGGTGATCATCGCCTGGAATGGCAGCCGCGAAGCCGCGCGGGCGTTGCATGATGCGCTGCCGTGGATAGCGGGCGCCAGCGCGTGCATTGTGTGCGCGAGGACGGACAAGGATCCGCGCCCCGATGCGACCCGTGTTGTCCATGCAACCCGAGTTCTG
The DNA here is from genome assembly GCF_057073745.1 of Cupriavidus sp. C2SS-8b. Taxonomy (NCBI): domain Bacteria; kingdom Pseudomonadati; phylum Pseudomonadota; class Betaproteobacteria; order Burkholderiales; family Burkholderiaceae; genus Cupriavidus; species Cupriavidus sp. C2SS-8b. Next base: position 1,782,115 of record NZ_CP172716.1, on the reverse strand, counting down.
GAACGGCATGGCGTGAGCGTCGAGGTCCAGACTTGCGTAAGTGGGTCAGATGTCTCCGTTGGCGAATTGCTCCTGTCCCGCGCGGCGGACTTTGGCGCGGACCTGATTGTGATGGGGGCGTATGGGCACGGCCGGATGAGGGAGCTGGTCCTTGGTGGAGTCACGCGTGCATTGCTCTCGTCGATGACGGTTCCGGTGCTGTTTTCACACTGAAGCTAAATGCACCGATGAGGGGCCTACGTCTTGCAGGGTGGGAAGCGGTTCGAGCGCGTCAGTTTCATCCGCCACGTCGAACTGGCCGGCGATAGACGCATCGAAATAGTGGCTGGCCCGCTCCGACTGTGGCCGTAAAGAGCGCGCCAATCGCCCAGCGGGATCGCCGTCCGTCTCGGATGCCGAGAACACGTAGCCCGTATAGGTGGCAAAGCCGGCAAGGCACAGGGGTTCCATAAAGGGCTTGCTGTCAGGCGGCCTCGGCGCGCGTTTCGTGCGCTGGCATGCGCTGGAGCAGCGTATCCAGCGTTGGCCGGTCGACTACCTCCTTGTCGAGCAGCAATTGCGCCAGGGCGTCAAGCACCGGACGCTGGGCCAACAAGGTCTTGCGGGTCCGCTCGGCGGCCTCGGCCAGAATCAGGCGAACTTCTTCGTCGATGATTTGTGCCGTGCGCTCGCTGTACTCCCGGTCAGACCGTGGCAGCGCGGGGCTGATCGGCAACAAGCTGTTGCCGGCGCGTTCATAGCATGGCAGTCCAAGCGAATTGCTCATGCCGTACTGCGTCACCATCTGGCGTGCCATGTCGGTGGCACGCTCCAGGTCGTTCCGGGCGCCGGTGGAGACATCGTCGAAGACAATCTGTTCGGCCATACGCCCGCCCAGGAATACATCAAGCCTGTCAAGCAATTCGCTGCGCCGGAGCAGGTAGCGGTCCTCCGCCGGTGTCTGCTGTGTATAGCCGAGCGCGCCTACGCCACGCGGGATGATGGAGATGCGCGATACCCGGTCGGCATGCGCGCGGCTTTCCGCGACCAGTGCATGGCCTGCCTCGTGGTAGGCAATGGTCTGCTTCTCCAGTGCGATCATGACGCGATTGCGCTTTTCGAGGCCGCCGATGATGCGGTCGAGCGCTTCGTCGAAATCAGCCATGTCGACGGCTGCCTTGTTCTTGCGCGCAGCAAGCAAGGCCGCTTCGTTGACAAGGTTCGCGAGGTCCGCACCGGCGAAGCCGGGTGTGCGCGCGGCCAGGTCATGCAGAGCGACTTCAGGGGCGAGCGTGACATTGCGAACATGGACGCGCAGGATCTGCTCGCGCCCGCCAAGGTCCGGGCGGTCGAGCACGATGTGGCGGTCGAACCGGCCTGGCCGCAAGAGCGCTGCGTCGAGGATCTCAGGACGGTTGGTGGCGGCCATAATGATGACCCCTTTGTTGGTGTCGAAGCCGTCCATTTGCACGAGCAACTGGTTGAGCGTCTGTTCTCGCTCGTCCTGGCCGCCTGCCACGTTGAGGGTGCGGGTCTTTCCAAGCGCATCCAGCTCGTCGATGAAAATGATGCAGGGTGCCTTATGTTCTGCCTGGGCAAACAGGTCCCTGACACGAGCGGCGCCAACACCGACGAACAACTCGACAAACTCTGACCCGCTCATGCTGAAGAACGGCACGCCGGCTTCGCCCGCAACCGCGCGGGCCAGGAGCGTCTTGCCGGTTCCAGGGGCACCAAGCAGCAGCACCCCTTTGGGTATCTTGCCGCCTAGTCGTCGATAGCGTTGGGGCGCCTTGAGGAAGTCGACCACTTCCATCAACTCTGCCTTGGCCTCGTCGATGCCGGCGACGTCAGCGAACGTGACGCCGGTCTGCTGCTGCAGATAAATCTTCGCCTTGCTCTTGCCAATCTCAAGCAAGCCGTCCCTGCCGCCGCCCATGCGCTTGATCATCAGGGTCCAGATACCGAGGAAGACCAGCGCCGGTACGATCCACGAAAGGACTGCGCCAATCCACTTGCTGTCGGCTTCACCTGCGTACCGCACATGTGCGGCGTCCAGATCTGACAAAAGGTTGGGGTCATTGATGCGTACGGTAGTGAACGCGTGCTCAGCGCGTCCTGACTTCTGCAGCGCCGTGGCTTGTTCGCGGGGTAGGACGGCTTCCAGTCCGGCTGCGACGACAGTGCCGCTGATTTCTGTCTCCCCAACGCTGGCGGTGCGGACCTTTTCGGCTTTGAGCAGCGCCTTGAAGTCGCTGTAAGCCAGCGTCTGGATACTGGCGGCACCGATGTAGAACTGCAGAATCAGTATCGCTACGGTTGTGAGAATCAGGTACCAAAGCGAGAACTCGGTTTGCTGGCGTTCCATGGTTCGATTGACGGTAGGGACTTACCTCAACGGGTTGCTGCTTCGTCAAACATAGTGCCCGCCGCCGAGCCAAGGTTGATCGGCGTCAACGGCCGCGGAAGGGGCGTAACACGCCATGGTCATGCGTTGGCTAGCCCGGGATGCCGGCAGCGCGAAATTTGCGATGACGACGGGCGAAGTTCCGGTCCCGCGAGCCCGCGCAAGCCGTGGTCCTTTGGCCAGGTGGACACGCGCGAGCGCGCTTACGTGCTCGGCTGCACACATGTAGTGAAGCGGACCAGAGGTGATACGAGAATCCGGATTCACCTGCCGCTGCCTGGCAAACGCGCTTCGACTGCGCGCGATCCCGTTGCGGAATTGGAAGCAGGTTGACGCTTGTCAACCCCACCTCCTCGTGGATGCCTAAATTTACCGTGAGCGAACGGTCTGGCCGGGCTCATGGCCCCGATCCAAGAAAGGATCTCCGCATGCACGAAACGTCCCGACTTCCACTGACCGACTGGCACCTGTTTCTACTGCTGGTGGTGAACGAGCCCGGCAGAAGCACCGATCCGTATCAAGCTCAGGATAAGGAGCGAGCATGAACTACAGCAGCATTCTGGTCCATCTGGATCGCAGCAGGCATACGACGACCCGGCTCGCGCTGGCGACCCAGCTGGCGAGTTCCCATGATTGTCCGTTGATCGGCCTCCTGGGCAGCTTCATTCCCGATCCTGCATGGTTCTACCTGATGGACAACGCCGCCGACTATATCGAAATGGACAGGCAGCGTCGCAAGCTGGTCGGGGAACGCATCCGGCACCAGTTCCAGGAAATGACAAAGTCTCTTGGCGCAGGCGTGGAATGGCGGGCAGCCGAACACGATGTGCTCTCCACGGTGCTGCGTGAGTCGCGCGAGGCCGGCCTGATCGTCGCTGGCCAGTATGACGCCAATGGGGAAGAAGGCCCGCTTGCTGCCCAGGTTCTTGAAGCGTTGCTGTTGGAAAGCGGGCGGCCGGTAATCGTGGTGCCGTATGACGGGCAGTTCAAGACAACAGGATCGCGGGTGATGGTGGCATGGAATGGCAGCCGTGAAGCGGCACGGGCCTTGCATGACGCGCTGCCGCTCATTGGCGGAGCGGCGGCACGCATATTGTGTGCCCAGACTGCTGCCAAGGAAGCACGTACGGACGCCACGCCCGTCGCCCATGCGGTGCGGGTCCTTGAGCGACACGGCGTAACGGTGGAGGTAGAGCACGGCCCGGGCGGTTCGGACCTGACCATCGGTGAATTGCTGTTGTCCCGTGCCGCCGACTTCGACGCCGACCTGATCGTGATGGGTGCCTACGGCCATGGGCGCATGCGGGAGCTCGTGCTCGGCGGCGTCACCCGCACGTTGCTGTCGTGCATGACGGTGCCGGTATTGTTCTCGCATTGAAATTCGGATCGGCACGCCGGTGCCGGAACGTGGATCGGTGGTGTCCCAGTGATGGCGCCTTTCAGTTCAGGCATGCAGCAGGAGAACGCGAATGTATACAAGGATTCTGGTGGCGATAGACGGGAGTCACTGCAGCGATCGCGGCCTGGAGGAAGCCATCGGGCTGGCCGCTGCGAGCGGCGCGGAGCTGGACATCGTGCATATCGTGGATGGCGGATACGAAGAGCCGGACGTGCGTGCAGGTCTGGTCCGGGCAGGGCACAAGCTTCTGGCCGAGGCGCAGGCGAAAGCGCAGGCGCAGCAGGTGCGCAGCCACGTCATCCTGGTCGACCAGATCCTCGCGCTCGGCGATCTCGGCAAGCAGGTCCAGCAGATTGCAGAAGAGCGTGGCGCCCAGATCGTGGTAGCCGGCACGCATGGCCGCTCGGGTATCGGTCTGGCATTGATGGGGAGCGTTGCGGAAAGCTTGCTGCGCCACGGCAGCCTGCCCGTATTGCTGGTCAAGGCAGGCGGACATGGCGGTGCGGCGTCCTGAACCAGGCCCGGGTGCCTCGGGCGCCGGCGGTCGGCGCCGCGGAGATATTGCGCCGCGCCCGCGGGCAGCTACGGCGAAAACATCCATGGCGCCGTCGCGGGCCAATGCCAGGGCAGCCAGTACGGCCGATCCGATGGATGTCCTGCCGGACCAGGATGAAGGTCGGGGCGCCGTGCTGGACGTGGTGGACCGCGTTTCCGAGATGTGCTTTGGCCTGTTCATGGCCCTCACGTTTGTCGGCGCGGTCTCGTCGGCAAGTGCCGGCGCCGGCGCGAGCAGGACCATGCTGCATGCCGCGCTGGGATGCAACCTGGCGTGGGGCCTGGTCGATGCGGTCATGTATCTCGTGCGAACGATCGCCGCGAGAGGGCAGCGGCTCACGCTCGCCATGGCCATCAAGCACGCGCCCGACCGGCCGACCGGCATCCGCCTTATTCGCGACGCGCTTCCACCAGGCATGAAGACACTGGCCGCAGACGCGGAGCTGGAAGCCATTCGCACGAGGCTTGCCGGGGCGGGCTTGCCGGCAAGCCCGCGCCTGCATTCGGCCGATCTGCGCGGGGCCGTGCACATCTTCTGCATCGTGGTCTTGAGCACGTTTCCTGTGGCACTGCCTTTCGTGCTCATGAGCGATGTCCCAAGTGCGTTGCTGGTCTCGCGTGTGTTGACGCTTGGTATGCTGTTTCTCGGCGGCGCGGCGCTCGGTCACTACGCAGGGTTCGGAGCCATGCCGGCTGGATTAGGCATGACGGCTCTGGGTGTCGCCCTGACCATGGCGGTTATCGCGCTGGGCGGTTGACGTGCGGATCCGCCCGCTTCTGGTGGCCATGTTCGCTGCGGGAGCGGTACAGGCCCAGACGCCAGGCTCGCCGGCTACCGGTTTGGACACACCTGACCCGTGGAGCTTCTCGGCAACGGCCTACTGGAACATGCCACGCCAGGCCGCGAGCTACGCGAGTGGCATTTTCAGCGCCGACCACGGCCAGCTGCACCTCGAGGCGAGGGCCAACTATGAAGCCATGCATTCGCAGTCGGCATTCATCGGCTGGACTTTCTCGGGAGGCGAAAAGATTCGTGTCAGCGCCACGCCCATCATCGGCGCGGTCGCCGGGGAGGCGCACGGACCCGTCGCCGGACTCGAGGCTAGCGTAGGCGCGGGCAGGCTGGACTATTACCTGGAAGCGGAGTACCTGCCTGCCCACGCCGGCCGTTCCGGCTACCTCTATGCCTGGAGCGAACTGGCCTATCGACCGGTCGAGTGGGTACGGCTCGGTATCGTCATGCAGCGTACGCGGATCTATGGTGGCGACAGGGACATCCGGCCCGGAGCGCTCCTCCAGTTCACGGTGCGGGACTGCACGGCTGGCGTCTACTGGTTCAATCCCGGCGCCGAAGCGCAGGTCGTGATGCTCTCGCTCTCATTCCGCTTCTAGCACGCTTTGCCGGCTTGCGCTGCGTCAACGAACGCCTTCTGCGTTCTCCTACGCTACCTGAAGACCCATTTCATCCGGAGGGGGATGTCCCTCTTGCCATGCGTGCACCGGCGTTCCGCAATGCAAGCTGCCTGAAACAGGCAACCAGCCGGACGGAAGTCCGCTTCGCGGCGCTCGTGCATGCCGTGGCGATAGCATCAGTCTGGGTGCTTTCGGGGTGTACATCGTTGGGACCCACCACCATCGTCGCCGACCGTTTTGACTACAGCGCGGCCATTGCCGATTCATGGAAGCAGCAGACGCTGCTCAACATCGTCAAGCTTCGCTACATGGATCTCCCCGTGTTCGTGGATGTTGCCTCCGTAGTCAGCGGCTATTCGCTTCAGGCGGGGGTGTCGGTCAACGGTACGCTGTCTTCCGCACGCGCGGTCCAGGGGGATTTCATCGCGGCGGGCGTGCAGGGCGTCTATACGGACCGTCCGACGATCACCTACACGCCGGCAACAGGACAGCGCTTTGTGCGCGGACTGATGGAGCCGATTGATCCGCGCAACATCTTCTTCATGCTGCAAAGCGGCTATGCCGCCGACTTCCTGCTTGGCATGACAGTTGAGTCGCTCAATGGCGTGCGTAATCGTTCCACCGCCACCGGCATGGTGCGGGAGGCCGATCCCGAATTTGTGCGGGCCATCTCTTTGATGCGCGAGGTACAGGCTGCCGGCGCCTTCGCGATGCGTGTCGAAGAAGACAAGACTCGGGGATCCATGGCCGTCCTCTTCTTCCGCAGGGAAGACATGCCTGCTGGCGTGATCGAGAAGGTGGACGAGATTCGCCGGCTGCTGAGGCTGCCCGCCGACCGGCAACGTTTCGTGCTCAGGTACTCGCCGGCTCGCGGCGCGGACGACGAACTGTCGGTCAACAGCCGGTCCATGTTGCAGATCATGCTTGCGTTGTCCAGCTACATGGACGTGCCGGACGAGCATCTGGCCGAGCGGAGCGCGTTGCCAGGCGTTGCGCGGACGTCACCGGCGGCCGACGACGAAACCGTTCGGATCCGTTGCGGCAAGGCCAAGCCCGTGGATGCCTATGTGACGGTGCGCTACCGCGACTACTGGTTCTGGATCGATCAAGGCGACTTGCGTACCAAGCGCGCGCTCAATGCCGTCATGCTGTTCTTCACGCTGGTGGATACGGGCAGCAAAGAAGCCATGCCGCTGATCACGATTCCCGCCCAGTAGTCCTTTTTTGGCATAGGGGCGGAAGCCTTGCGCGAGATGCATTTGCGGGCGTTTGCAGGAAGCAAGTTTACGGTGAGCAAATCATGGATATCACCATCAAAGACTACCCCGTGCTGGTTTTCGTCGTCACGTTCACCGTCCTATGGCTGGCCGAAAGGATCGGCGCCAAGGCCTTTCGCGGACCCAGGAGTCCCTCCGCAGATGCACGGCAGGACGTAGGCGTGATTCAGGCAGCCGTTCTCACGCTGCTCGGGCTACTGATCGGCTTCTGCTTTGCCATGGCGGTCAGCCGCTACGACCAGCGCAAACTCTACGAAGAAGCAGAGGCCAACGCCATCGGTACGGAATATGTCCGCGCGGGACTGTTGCCGGCGGCCGATGCGGAGCCCGTGCGTGCGCTGCTTCGCGAGTACCTTCGGTGTCGGCTGGACTTCTATACGAACCATGATGCCGCCAGTCTGAAGAAGACCGACGCTGCGACAGCAGCCTTGCAAACCAGGCTTTGGGCGGTTGTAGAACGCAATGCCGCAGCCAATCCGAACGTCATCGTGGGGTTGGCGGTGGCGGGGATGAATGAGGTGCTGAACTCGGAGGGCTATACCCAGTCATCGTGGTGGAACCGGATCCCCAGCTCCGCCTGGATGCTGATGCTTGTCGTGGCGGTGTGCAGCAACGCTTTGGTTGGATACGGCCTGCGCAAGGCGGAATCGGCCGGCCACCTGCTGCTGGTCTTGCCCATGGTGGTTGGCGTTTCTTTCGCGCTGATTGCCGATATCGACAGCCCACGCGGCGGCCTGATCCGCGTGGAGCCGTACAACCTCATGCGTCTGGCGATTTCAGTCCATGCGGGGTCCCCAAGCGGCATTGCTCCTGCTGAAATGCGCGGCGCGGAGGGTTGGAGCGGTTCATTGAACAAATAGCCGCTTTGAGACTTGAATTCCGGAGAAGCGGGTTCACGTTATTAAGGGAAGCGCCAACTCGGTCAATCAGCCAGAGTATTCGTCCACCATTCGCAAGGGCGTGCGCAGGCGCCGCGCGACCTCGATTCGAGAGGCCATCATGCTTAACAAAACCATTCCGACCCTGATCATTGCCGGGCTGGCAGCATTCGGTGTGACGCAAGCAGCCATCGCGCAGAAAAACTACACGGACGGCGGCGATCTGTACGGGGGCAGCCACACGGCGAAGAAGGTATCCCCAAACTCGGGCGCGGCGAAGTCCGGCAAGTTCGACCCCTACACCGATGGAGCAAAGCAGTCGACCCGCTCCAGCCTGAACGCTTCCGAGAAGCGTTTCGATCCGTATTCCGAGGGGGCAAAAGCCGGCAAATACGATCCATACACCGATGGGGCAAAGACGGGGAAATCTGACCCATATACAGATGGTGCGAAGACCTCTGGCGACAAGGTTCAGTAAGCCGGATCAGGAGAAAGTAAAACGGCCCGCTTGGGCCGTTTTGTTTCGGTTCTTGATCGCGTGCGTCGCTTCCGCGGCCACCGCACGGCACGACATGCGGCCAACTTGATCCAGCCCAAGCTCAGGGGCGTGGCCCAGGCTACTGTTGAAACAGGCGTGTTGCAGCTAACGATGGCTCGGAGGAGAGCGCCGCCGAAGAGTCGGCCTTGACGGAAGGCCGGCACCATTCGCCGACTCGGCCTGACCAAACCACGCCCAACCCCAACCCAACTTCAGCATAGAGAGCATAACCATGATCCGAAAGATTATCCCCATCCTGGCTGCAGCGTCGCTGAGCGTTCTTGGCGCGCAAAGTGTCCTTGCGCAAAAGAACTACACCGACGGTGGTGACCTGTACGGCGGAAGCCACGCCCCAAAGCCGAAGAGCGAGGACCAGGCGAAGTCCGGCAAGTTTGATTCCAATCCCGAAGGGGCGAAGCAGTCCACCAAGGCTGGCCTGGCGGGCAATGGGGCAACGCCGGACGCCAACACCAGCAGCGCCAGATCCGGCAAGTTCGATCCCTACAGCGAAGGGGCGAAATCCGGCAAGTTCGACCCCTATACCGATGGCGCGAAGAAGGCAGCCGCGGAGAAAGGGCGCTAAGTCACCGAAGCAGGGCCGGTCTTGCTGCCTGTTGGCCGGCTCGAATCGCCATTTTGACTACAGCAGAAAGGTCACAAATGTACCGTCGCATTTTGGTAGCCCTCGATGGCGGCGCTGCGTCCGAGGCAGCGCTGGAGCAGGCCATCCTGATTGCACAAGCCTCGGACGCCGACGTCGAAGTCATTTTTGTGCTCGACCACAACGGTCCGTTCCTGGATGTGACCAATGCGGATCCAGTTCGAATGGCGGAGAACCTGACCACGGCAGGAGAAGGCGTGTTAGCGGCAGCCGCCACCCGCCTGGATCGGGCCGGAGTGAGGTTCACGACCACCTTCCTGTCAGGCAAGTCCGGCATTCAGCAAGACGTCGCTGAAGCGATAACGGCAGAAGCCGATGCGTGGTCGGTCGACCTGATTGCGATGGGAAACAATGGACACCACAGTGCTTCTCATCCGCGCATGGGGAAGATTGCCCGCAAGGTCATGGCGCGGACCACCCAGCCACTTCTGCTCGCACGAGCGCCAGCCAACAGCGGCCCGGCGCCGAAGTGAGATGCACCGCCGCGCCGTGGGGTTGTGGCGGTGCACCTGTTGTCGGTGGCCTTCGCCGTCCGGCCTGGTCCTCAATCTGCGTCCAGCTTCGCCTCGATACGCCCTTCGCGAATCGCAGCGACGAAGGCTCGGAAATCGCTGCGGTTCTGCGAGCAGTATTCCGTGGCGAACTCGCAGATCGCATCATCGAAGGCCTGGCCGGACCCCATGTAGCCAGCTATCATGGCGGCGTCCCCAGAGCGCGCGTGGGCGCGCGCAAGCGCGTGCGCGCACATGCGGCCATATTGCTTGAGCATACCCGTATCCCAGTCCTCGATCACTGCGGAGAGCTTCATGTCGCGCAACTGGCGCACATAGAAGTCGCGTCTGTTCTCCCCGCGCGTCCAGCCCAGGAACACGTCGCTCGCCGCCTGCATGAGACGCTGGCCGGCGATCACGCGTTCGCCATGGTTGGCATGCAGGCTCTTGCCCGCGTAGGGCTCCAGCACGGAAGCGCGCGCTTCCTTCACCTGAAGGAACAAAGGATCGTTGTCCGCGGCCATGAACAATCCCACGCCGCACATGGTGCCGACGCTGCCGACACCAACCACCTTGATGGCCATGTCGAAGAAGTGGAAACGGTCGAACAGCACACGGACATGCTCAGCCAGGCTGCTGCGATAGGAAGCAATGGCTTGGGCGTAATCCGAGCCCATGCCGGGCGCCAGTTCTTCAGTCGGATGAAAAATCAAGGGAGCCTCATCCTTGATCCTCGGCTGCTGTCCTTCTTCCGACACCAGTTTGGGATAAAGATAGTCGGGAACCGTCTTGCGTCGTTCCGCTTCGATTCGCTGCGCCAGGCGCTTGCGCGCCGCGGCGACGATCTCCGGATCGCCGCTGCGGTCTTCATACTTCTGCAAATCAATTCGGTCGTACCATACGTCGAGAGCGCGCATCCACCCGTAGTTGAACATGCGTTCGCGGTACTCGCGCACGACATCGGTGACTACGCGTGCGGCATCGCTCTTGGGCAACGCGAGATGCTCGGCCGCAATCGCCAGACTGGCCGCCAGTCGCTTGAGGTCCCACTCGAACGGGGCTGGCAAGGTTTCGTCGAGGTCGTTGATGTCGAAGATGATGTTTCGTTCAGGCGTTGCGAACCCGCCGAAGTTCATCAGGTGGGCGTCTCCGCATGCCTGCACGCGGATGCCGCTGGACGGCGTGGTGGCAAGATCGGCCGCCATGAGCGAAGCCGATCCGCGGTAGAACGCAAATGGGGATGCCGCCATCCTGCCGTATCGGATTGGAACCAGGTCGAGAATCCGCCCGGCGTTGGATTCATTCAGCAGTTCGATCGGATCGCGGCGATCTTCCGGTGCTTGCCAGCCGGATTGCGAACCGCGAGGGACAGTATCGCGCAGGGCGCGTCCTTTTGCTGCGCGCTCGTCAGCGGTCAGGTAGTGCGTGGGTTCCCGACGCGCGGCGGCCAGGTGCTGGGGTCTTTCCGGTTTATTCATGACGCTTTCCTTCTTTAAGGCCGGAACCCGCCATGCGGGACCAGCGGACTCTGCCGCGCGCGGACGCCAGGCCGGCGACAATGCACGCTACGTTGCTGCAAATGCTGTAGTCCTTGCGATGGGAGTCTCTTGCGCTGTGGATGCGCGGAGCTCCTCGATCACATCCGCAACCGAGATACGACGTCCGAAGTACCCCACCCGCTCTTCCAGTCCCTCTGCGCGCAGCATATCTCTCACGACAGCGTGCGCAGCAACCATCCGCAATCCAATGCCGGCGGCCTGCAGTTCCTTTTGCAGCGTCGCCAGCATGCGCGCGCCTGCCAGGTCGACCACGGGACAAACCGACAGGTCGCAGACCACCAGCCGCAGCGGCAGCGCGGAGCTGCGAATCGCCCGCCACACCACCGAGCGCACATGTTCGACGTTGAAGTAAAGCAGCGACGATTCCGCACGGAAAATCAGCACCTGTGGAACCGCTTCATTGTCCGGGTTGCGTTCCATGTCCGAAAAACTGCGCGTTCCAGGAATCCGCCCGAGTAGCGCGACATGAGGGTGTGCCGCTCGCCGGATAATCATCAGCATCGACACGAGCACAGCCACGATGACGCCTTTCAGGATGCCGAGCAGCAGGACGGCCACGAATGCAACCATCGAGACGATGAACTCGAAGCGGCTCACACGCCATACATGGCGAAGCTCCCCGATATTCACGAGGCCTTTGACCGCGACCAGCACGATGGCAGCCAGCACCACGTTGGGCAGATTGGCCAGCAGGCCGGTAAGGAACATCAGGCAAAGCGCAATCGTTGCCGACGCGAATACCAGTGCCAGCGGTGTCCTCGCCCCGGCCTTGTCGTTGACCGAGGACTGCGATAATCCGCCCGCAACGGGATAACCCTGGAACAGGCTTGCGGCCAGATTCGCCGCGCCGAGCCCGAGCAGTTCCTGCCGCGCATCGACCTCATCCCCATGCGCCTGCGCAAGGGCGCGCGCAGCCGAGACGCTCTCGACATACGACAGCAGGAGGCAGGCGAAGGCAAGCGGAACGACTCCGTCCACATCGCGTGGCCGCAGGCCTGGCCAGTGCATTTCGGGCAGGCCTTGCGGCAGCGCGCCAACGACCTTGAAACCCAGCCCTCCCAGCGGCGTCAGCGACAGCAGCATGATCGATACGACGACGAGGAGCAGGGCGACCGGACGTCCCGGGAGAAACTTCTCACCAAGCAGAAGCACGGTAATCGCCGCTACGCCAAAGCCGAACACCGCGAAATTGGTCAGTGGTAGTTGCTGCGCAAGGATGGCAATGCGCTCGAAGAAAAACTCTCCGCCGCCCTTGACGCCGAACAGCTTCGGCAACTGGGTCAGGGCGATCGTCAGTGCCGCTCCGGCCTTGAACCCGAGCAGGATTGTTTCACTGATGAAGTTGACCAGCGAACTCAGCCGGAAGAGCCAGGCAAGGACACACATGGCAGCAATCAGCAGTGCCGTCAGCGCAGCAATCGAGGCCCAGCGGGCCGGATCCCCCTGTGCCATGCCCGCGATGGTGACGCCGACCAGCATCGAGATGGCCGAGGTGGGGCCAATTGCGAGCTGTCGCGATGAGCCGAACAATGCATAGGCCAACCCCCCGGCCAGATAGCAGTAGATCCCGTACTGCGGGGGGACCCCTGCCAGCGACGCATACGCCAGCGATACCGGAATGCCATAGGCCGCCAGCGTGACGCCGGCGACGGCGTCATGTCGCAGCCATTCGCTCCGGTAATGAAGCAGCCACTGCGCAGGCGGGAACCAGGCCTGCCAACTGCCTGCGGTGGCGCCGCGCTGTGTGTCGGGCAAGGGCGAGTCTTCCATGGCGGTACCTCCAGCAATGCGATGTGTTCACAAAATTCCCGCCTGTCACGACTCTTTCACAGCCGATGCTGCCTGTGCCACGAGGGATCCCTTGCCACTGGCGGCAAGTCGAGGCGAGTAGCCGCGCATGGGTGGAACCCGATCCGAATGGATCCCGGCAGGAATGGGATCGAGGATCCGGCTTTTCGCGTCGATCAGCAGCGAGCTGCGCGCCTGCAAGACGGTATCTTCGAATCTCGAGGCGGCTTCGCGCAGGAGGTCCATGTCGACGCGGCTTGGCGTGGACGCTGACTGAAGCATCTCGATCTCGCTGTAGATGAGTCTCCCCAGATCTCGCGCCAGCTCAGGTTCCAGCAGCCCTTGCGATGTCGCATGGACTAGGTGGTACAACAGGCTGACAAGTCCTGGCGCCGTTGACACAGGTTTTGACCGTAGCGTCTTCTTAGTGGCGGGCATTGTGGTTTCCTCCGGTCAGGGAAGCATGGGACGGGACGTTCGCAGCGGACCTGTGGCATCCATGATGACGAGTGGCTCTCCGCGCTGGGACATCGCTTTGCAATGAAGTCACGGGGCATTCAAACTACCAGGCTGGCCAGGTCGGGCCACCACAGCATGCGCGCAGCGGCGCCATGCCTGGGCACCCTAAGGACCGTGTCGACCACGCTGCCATCGTATTCGGCGACCAGGCGATAGCGACCGGGCGCTAGCCGGAGCAAGAGGAACGGGCCGTCGGCATACGTCTGGAATACGAGCGTGCCATTGGCGCTGTAGATATTCGCTTTCACCCCGGCGATCCATGCCCGCTGCTTGCCGGCAAAAGCCAGGCAGAGGTTGTAGACGCCGGCGACGTCGCGCATGTCGATGGCCTGCGCGGGATCCGCGCTGCCACTGAAGTGAGCGACGCCGTTGGCATTCGTGGCGGGCGCATCTGCATGGCGGTTTGCGGAATCGGAATCGCGCGGTGCCGGCGCTGGCTGACGCGCCGCATTCTGCCGCTTGAGCGCGGCGCAGGCGCCGACGCCAACGGGCATTTGCGCTTCACGCGCGACGCGGCCCGCACGATCCATGTTGCCCTCATGCCCGATCCGTGCCACCTGTTGCGCATATCTAGCCGGCAATGGGATCGAGGCTGCCGAAGGTCCTGCACCGTAAGCCGCACGGCAAACTGCCAGACACAGTAGGAGCAGTGTCGAACGGCGGGCCAGCACGGTGCACGCTCGTTTCAAGGCGCCTCGCCGGCACGCGGGCACGGCGGGGGCAGCGGCATGCGCCAGATCCTGTTCGGCACGAAGGTCGGGGACGACCCGAGATTTGTCGGGGAATCCCACGTGCGCACGTGGTGACCAATGCGGTTCGATGAGCATGGCGATCGGCAAGCCAGTATTGGCCCTAAGCGGAAAACCTGAAATGGCCGCTATGCAGGACGATGTTATGGGCGCCAGTCATCTCGAACACGCCCCGCGCGACGTTCTCGATGGCACCGCGATGCGCCGAAAATGCGGACGCCAGGTCTTCATATAGATACGACCGAGCACCGAAATGGTCCTCCAATGCCTCAGCCGTCACCTCGAATGTCGCGGCGGCGCCATCGATCTGCGCCGGGCACTGCAGGCTGGGGCCAGCCGGGCAATACGCCGGTACGGATTCGGGAAAGAGAATCTGGCTCATGAAGGCAATCCTGCTCAACGGCGGTGGACCCTGGGCGCTCAGCGTGCTGCGCGAGCGGATATCTGAAGGCTAGATGCCGCTGGAGAGCAGGACTTGACGCGTATCAAGCCGGACGGGCATCGCGGTTCGGTGGCGGCAACCATCGCGAGTCTTGACGTGCGACAACTGCACGGATGCGCCGCGACCTACATTGCAGATGCTGATGTATCACACCGCGCAACGGAGGTTGCTCATGGACTATGCCACCATCCTGGTTCACCTGGATGCCAGCCGCCGCACGCACCAGCGGCTGCATGTCGCCATCCGGCTGGCGCAGGACTTTCACGCAACGCTGGTCGGATTGCTCGCGATCGGCCATGCGGATCCCAGTTCCATTCGCTATCTGGTCGATGGAGACCGCTACCTTGACTCCTATCGTGAATGGCACAAGCACATCGGCGAAGTGGCACGCCATGCATTCTTTGGCGCAACGGACGAACTGCTGATCCCGACCGAATGGCATGCGCCGGAGGGCGCTGCGGCAGACAGCGTGGTCGCGCAGGCCCACACGGCTGACCTGCTTGTACTGGGGCAGCACAATCCTGACGACAAGGATGCCTTCGCCGGACATCACTTCGTCGAGTCCGTGGTGCTGCAATGCGGCCGCCCGGTGCTGGTCGTGCCCTATGCAGGGGTGTTTCCGCATCCCGGGAAGAATGTCCTCATCGCATGGAATGGGAGCCGCGAGGCCGCGCGAGCCATTCACGATGCGCTGCCATTCCTGCGGCGTGCGCAGACTGTCGATGTGGTCTCATGGAACCAGCCGGACACGGCGCTCAACCCATGGCTCTCGCCGCCGCGCTTTGCGATCGAATGGCTAGCCCGGCATCAAGTGCAGGCCAAGCTTCACGACCTCCCTGCGACAAGCGGTGACGAGACAGGTCAGATGCTGCTGTCGTTCGCCGCGGATCAGGGGGCGGACCTGATCGTCATGGGCGCCTACGGACACGGGAGGATGCGTGAACTGGTGCTCGGCGGCGTAACACGGACGCTCCTCGAGTCGATGACCGTGCCCGTGCTGTTGTCGCATTGATGGTTTGATGGGGATGGACATGGCCCTGACTATTCATTCAATTGTGCGATTGCAGGGGGCTGCCCGGCATCTGATGATGTGGAGCGCCGTGCTGTCCTGTTGTGCCTGCACGTCGATACCCAATTTCTTGCGGCCGCCCACGCCACGTGCGTCGGTATCGACAGCGGTGCAGGCCGTGCGCGCGTGCGGCGACACCAAGCACTGGCGGTCCTGCATGCTGCCCGCAAGCTTCGTCGGATAGGGTGTTGCCTGGAGGGGCTCATGGACTATAGAACAGTGCTGGTCGCGCTCGGCACGGAGGCCGGATGCGAAGCGCGGGTGCGGATGGCCGCGGAACTCGCGGCGCGGTTTGGGGGACACGTGGTCGGTGTCAGTGCCACCGGCATACGCATGGACCCGCCGTTTCGCGCCGGAGAGGACGCCGCACGTTTCGCGGAAGATGCACGCCGCAGGCGCCTGGCTCAAACGGCGGAATCTGGCGAGTTGCTCGGTGACACCGTCAGCCAGACGGCATATGGCACGCCATTTACCCACCATGTAGTCGAAGACGAACTGGGCTGGGTGCTGGCACAGGAAGGACGCGTTGCCGACATCATTGTCCTGGGTGGCTTGCTGCCGGCCGGAGATAGCGCGAGGCAGCGCACCGCGGAGTATGTACTGCTGAACGCCGGCCGGCCGGTTCTGCTGGTGCCAGCCCATGCCGTGCCGCTGCATGGTGTTCACGTGATCATCGCATGGGATGGAAGCCGTGAAGCGGCCCGAGCCGTGGCCGACGCCATGCCGTTGCTGCTTTGTGCGACCAAGGTAACGATTCTTGCGGTGTGGGACGAGAAGGGAAGCCCCGATGCCAACAGTGAGCCGGTGGCGGGCTTGCGCCAGTACCTGAGGCGACATGGCGTCATTGCCGCCGTGCGTACGGAGCAGACTTCGGGAGATGTCGCAACCGTGGTGCTTGAAACCGTGTCCGTGTTGGGTGCCGGCATGCTCGTCGCCGGCGGCTATGGGCACTCGCGTGTGCGCGAACTGATACTTGGCGGCACGACGCGGACCCTGATGCACGCGTGCCCGGTCCCGCTGCTGCTGTCTCATTGATCAGGAGCCATGCATGGAACTGCAATTCCTGGGGGCCACGGATTCAGTCACCGGCTCGAAATACATGCTCGACACCGACCGCAGCCGTGTCATGGTCGACTGCGGTCTGTTTCAAGGCTTCAAGTCATTGCGATTGCGGAACTGGGATCCGTTGCCGGTTGACCCGGCCACGCTGGATGCCGTAATCCTGACCCATGCGCATATCGACCACAGCGGCTATCTGCCGCTGCTGGTGCGCAACGGCTTCCGCGGATCCGTATTCTGCACCATGGGCACCGCGCAGCTTTGCGGCATTTTGTTGCCGGACAGCGCGGCGCTGGCGGAGGAGGACGCTGAGTATGCGAATCGGAAACGCTTCTCGCGCCACCGCCCCGCTTTGCCGCTCTATACCAGCGCTGACGCGGGACGTGCGCTGCGCCGCCTGGAACCGAAGCCTTTCGGCACTCGGTTCTCGCTGACGCACGACATTGAAGCCGAGTTTCACCACGCCGGGCACATCATCGGTGCCGCGGCGGTGACCTTGCATGCCGGGGGCCAGCGCATCGTGTTCTCGGGCGACCTCGGCCGGCAGAACGATATTGTCATGCGGCCGCCGGAATTTATACGCGAGGCCGATTGCCTGCTGGTCGAGTCCACCTATGGCAATCGCATTCACCCCGACGAAGATCCGCTCGATGCGGTCGCCGGCGTTGTCGGCAGCACGCTTGGCCGCGGTGGTACCCTTGTCATTCCGGCATTTGCGGTCGGACGCACACAAGCATTGCTGTATTGCCTGCATCGCCTGCTCGAAGAGCGGCGCATGCCCGATATCCCGATCTACCTCAACAGTCCGATGGCCATCGACGCGACGCAGATCTTTGCCCTGCATCCCGATGAACTGCGGATCGACCGGGCCGCATGCGCGGCCGCGTGCGGATTGCCGATTCCGGTGCAGAGCGTGGAGCAATCGGTCTGGCTTAACCAGGATCACGCGCCGAAAATCATCCTTGCCGGCAGCGGCATGGCGACCGGCGGACGTGTGGTGCACCACCTTGCCGCCTTCGGCAGGGACCCGCGCTGCACCATTCTGCTATCTGGCTTCCAGGCACCGGGTACGCGGGGTGCGGCGCTTGCGAGCGGGCAGCGGGAGCTGCGCATCCACGGGAAGGACGTCGCGATCCACGCGGCGGTCGAGCAGATCCATGGCCTGTCGGCACATGCCGATGCCAACGAACTGATGACGTGGCTCAATGGGTTCCAGGCGCCGCCCCGACGCATATTCATCGTGCATGGGGAACCGGATGCCAGCGATGCCATGCGCCAGCGCGTGGAGCGCGGGCTGGGATGGCAGGTGACGATGCCGGAGTACAGAAAGACTTATCGTCTCGATTGAACTGGCCGCTGTTGCCAGTTCAGCCGCTGCACTGGCTATCAGCTCAGCGACTGCCAGCGTGCCTCATTGCGAAGGAAGCTGTCGCGCCAGCAACGGAATGGCCAGGCCTGCCAGCCGTTGTCCGAGAAGCGCGAATCGGTCAGCGCAATGGCGGGTGGCGAATCTGCGATCAGCGCCGCCACTTCTTCCGGCCGGCCGAGCCGGCCCATGGGAATCTGGGGAATTACATGCTTTTGGAGAATGTCGGCCGGCATGCTGGTCACCATGCGTGTCGCGAGGTAGCCGGGCGAGACGGTGTTCACCGTGACGCCCTTGCTGGCCAGTTCGAGCGCCAACGCCTTGGTAAAGCCGTGCATGCCGGCTTTTGCCGCCGCGTAGTTGGTCTGGCCAAATGCGCCCTTGGATCCGTTCACCGACGAGCTGTTGACGATCCGGCCCCAGCCCGTGCCACCATGCCTTCGCACAGAGGCCGCGTCATGTTGAAGACGGAATCGAGGTCGGTGCGCAGCACCGCATCCCAGTCTGCCTTGTCCATGCGCCGCAGGGTCTTGTCGCGCGTGATGCCCGCGTTGTTCACCAGGACGTCAACTTGACCGGTCTCGGCCAGCGCCCGAGAGACACATCTCTGGCATGAATCGAAGTCGACCACGTCTACCGGGAACGCCAGGAACGCGCGGCCCGCTATTGATGCATGTCAAATTGAGGGGCGCGGCAGAATCAAAAAAAATGCAGGTGCGCGCCAATCCCGACAGATTGACATGCATCAAGTGGGCTTCGCGGCAGCTTCCTAGCATTTCATGCATGGGCCGGAGCGACCGGCGTAGGGTGAGGAGTTTCCCATGTCGGAAAAATCGGAAAGCCTGATCGTGTATTACTCACGGACCGGCACAGCCAGGCAAGTCGCGGAGGCGTTGGCGGCGTACACCGGCTGGGAGCAGGCCGAAGTTCGGGACGAGAAGCCCAGGGCCGGCTTATACGGCGATTTGCGCTGCGTTCTCGACATGCTGCTGCATCGCACGCCAGCATACCGGTACGAAGGGCCGCTGCCCGGCGATTGCGATCACGTGGTTGTCGTCGCGCCGGTCTGGCTCGGGCGGCTGGCTGCGCCCATGCGCAAGTTCCTGCTGGACCATGCGCCGTTCTCCGGCTCCGTGTCCGCGGTCTGCGTCATGGCCTCGCGTGGCGGCTTCCGCGCGGAGGACGACATTGCCTTCCTGACCGGCAAGACACCGGCGCCTGCTCTGGTGCTGAAGCAGCGCGATGTGCAGAGCGGTGCAGCCACTGAAGCGCTTGCTGCATTCGCCGCGGCACTGCGCACGCGCCAGACAACGCCCGAAACCATCGTAAGGCCAGCGTGGATATCGCCCAGAGAGGCCTAGTTTCCGGCCATCGCCCTATGGCGACCGTGAAGGAGAGACGAAATGTATAAAAAAATTCTGGTGGCTGTCGATGGCAGCCACTGCAGCGACCTGGCCCTGGACCACGCGATCGGTCTGGCCGCCATCTGCGACGCCGAACTGCAGGCCGTTCATGTGATTGACAACGGCTACCTCAAGTATGACATGGGATACGTTGACCTGACCGATCTGCGTGCCGGACTGATCAAGGGCGGCGAAGCGCTACTGGCCGAGGCACAGGAAAAAGCAAAGGCCAGGCATGTGCGCTGCCAGACCGTCATGATCGACGAGATTGTCGCGCTGGGCGATATCGCCCACCAGATCCGCCAGCTTGTCGAGAGCAGTGCTGCCGAGCTCGTGGTGCTCGGCACGCATGGCCGCCACGGGGTGAGCCGGTTGCTGCTCGGTAGTGTGGCGGAAAGTCTCGCGCGTCAGTGTCCGGTGCCGGTATTGCTTGTCAGGGCGAAGGACGCAACCTGAGCTTACGGTCCGCCATGCCAATGAAGGTCGCGGAGGCCGCCTCGGGCGCAGCCTTGAGCGAATCGTCCGGCACGGCAACCGCTGCAGGCCGTCAGGCCATCCGCACACTCTCCAGTGACGTTCCGCCGTTGCTGGCCCAGGTCGCGGCAGGCAGTGGCGCAAGGGCGCTCGCTGCGCTCTCCTCAGACGAGCAAGGGCTGATTGTCGGGGAAGTGCCGGCGCGCAGGCGCGAACATGGCGCCAACCAGATTGCCACGGAGCAACAGCATCGCTTCGTGCCCGACCTTCTCGGCCGGCTGCGCAATCCGTTGAACCTGATGTTGCTCAGCCTCGCTGCCTTGTCCGGTCTCATCCACGACTGGCAGGCCGCATCGGTCATCATATGCATGGTGGCGCTGAGCGTGGGACTGGCGACGTGGCAGGAGAGCCGCTCGGGCAAGGCCGCCGCCGCACTGCGGGCGATGGTGCATACCGTCATTGCCGTGCGGCGCCGGCCAGCGGCCGGAGCGCAGGCGCAAACGGGCGACATCCCTATCGCCGAACTGGTGCCCGGCGATGTCATCCACCTTGCTGCGGGAGACCTCGTCCCGGCCGATGTACGCCTGTTGACCGCCAAGGATCTGTTTGTGAACCAGGCTGCGCTCACCGGTGAGTCCATGCCGGTGGAGAAGTTTGCCGTCGATGGTGCAAGCGGCGAGACGGCCGGCGACATTGCGAACCTGGCACTGATGGGCACCGCGGTCGTGAGCGGCACCGCAACGGCACTGGTCGTGCTGACGGGCCGCGAAGCGGTGTTCGGCCACATTGCCCGCTCCATCGCCGCGCGCGAGCCGCCGACCGCGTTTGAGGAGGGGCTGGGGCAAATCAGCCGCCTGATGCTGGGCATCATCGTCGTGATGGCGCCGCTGGTGTTCGTTATCAACGGCCTGACAAAAGGAGACTGGTTCGAAGCACTCCTCTTTGCCGTCGCTGTCGGCGTCGGGCTGACGCCGGAGATGCTGCCCATGCTGGTCACGGTGAACCTCGCCAAGGGTGCGCTGGTGATGTCCAGGCGGAAAGTCATCGTCAAGCGCCTTAACGCAATTCAGAACCTCGGCGCGATGGACGTGCTGTGCACCGACAAGACTGGAACGCTTACGCAGGACCGCGTCATCCTGAAGCATCATCTCGACCTGAACGGCAAGGAAAGTGAGCAGGTGCTGGAGTTTGCTTACCTCAACAGCTTCTTTCAGTCCGGCTTGCGCAATCTGCTCGATGTGGCGGTGCTCCAGCACGAGGAGGTCGGCCAACGCATCGGCATCCGTGAACAATGGCGTCTGGTTGACGAGATCCCGTTTGATTTCACCCGGCGGCGCATGTCGGTGGTGGTGGAGAGCAGCCAGCCTGGAGATGAAAGGCGTCTGCTGATCTGCAAGGGCGCCGTGGAGGAGGTGTTCGATGCCAGCGCCACGGCGCGGATCGGTAATACGGTGGTTGCGCTGGATGCCGCCCACCGGGCCGGCCTGATGCGGCAAAGCGAACTGCTGAACGAGGACGGTTACCGGGTCATAGCGATCGCCAGCAAACGCCTGCCGACTGCAGATCCATCGCATTCCTACGGAATTGCCGATGAAGCCGGCATGGAACTGGTCGGCTATATCGCATTCATTGATCCGCCGAAGGAGAGCGCTGCCGCTGCGTTGGCCGCGCTGCGCAAGAGCGGCATCGAGGTCAAGATACTGACCGGAGACAGCCCCACGATCACCAGCAAGGTCTGCCGCATGGTCGGCTTGCCCGCCGGGCGTGTTGTCCTCGGCAGGGATCTGGACCGGCTCACGCCGGCGGAACTGGCCGAAGCGGCAAGGAACAATACCCTGTTTGCCAGGCTCAACCCCGCACACAAGGAGGCACTGGTGCGGGCGCTGCGTGCACAGGGCCGGGTGGTGGGCGTGCTTGGGGATGGAATCAATGACGGCCCGGCACTCAAGGCGGCCGATGTTGGCATCTCGGTCGACAACGCGGTGGACATCGCCAAGGAGTCGGCCGGCGTCATCCTGCTGGAAAAAAGCCTCACGGTGCTGTATGACGGCGTCGTGGAAGGCCGGCGCGTGTTCGCCAACCTGCTCAAGTACCTGCGCATGGGTGCCAGTTCCAACTTCGGCAATATTTTCAGCGTACTGGGCGCAAGCGCATGGCTGCCTTTCCTTCCCATGGCACCCATTCAGTTGCTGACCAACAACCTGCTGTATGACATCTCGCAAACCGCCTTGCCGACGGACAACGTGGATGACAGTGCACTTGCCAGGCCGTGCCGCTGGCAGGTCGCCAGGGTTCGCCGCTATATCCTGTGCCTGGGCCCCATCAGTTCAGTCTTCGACTATCTGACATTCGCGGCGCTCTATTGGTGGATCGGCGCAAACAGTCCCGCCGATGCTCCGGTGTTTCAAACCAGCTGGTTCCTGGAGTCGCTGCTTTCCCAGACCCTGGTTGTGCATATCATCCGCACGAGCAGGATCCCCTTCGTCGAAAGCCGTGCGAGCCATGCCCTGCAGGCGGCCACGGGCGCCATATGCGTCCTCGGCATCTGGCTTCCATATTCTCCGTTTGCGGCTGTACTCCATTTGCATGAGCCCTCTTCATACATATGGACGATTCTGGTCCCGATCCTGACCATGTATCTCTTGGTAACCTTTGCGGTTCGAAGGTTGCTTTCGAGATACCTCGAACTGGACTGAACGCGGGATCCCAAGCCACGTTGCCTCCTAATCGGCATGCCGGCCACTCACCGGTTGCACTTGGCGTCGGCACTCCTATATTCTGTTCACGATTGTTCAGCAATGTGCAGTCAGGGCGCCAGGTATGTCCAAGGGGCTAAGTACCTATTCGATCCGGATGCGCGGGGGCCGACGTCGCGCGGGCCGCGCATTGCGCCGGCCGCAGGACAGCCAGGCGCAACTGGCCGGGATCATTCGCTCGTCCATGGAGGCCATCATTTCCGTCGACGCCGACCAGCGCGTAGTCTTGTTCAATCCCATGGCGGAAACCTTGTTCGCCTGGCCAGCCGAACAGGCGATCGGACGGCCGCTGACCGACTTCATTCCGCTGCGCTTCCGCGCGGCGCATGAGGCGCATGTGCGCCGGTTTGGCATCACAGGTGTGTCGGATCGCCAGATGGGACGCCAGCGCGCACTCTTCGCGCTGCGCCGCGATGGCACCGAGTTTCCGATCGAGGCATCAATTTCGCAAACGACGCACCGCGGCTCGCGGCTCTTTACGGTCATGCTGCGCGACATCACGGAAAGGGCCCGCGCCGAGGAGGTCATGCGTGCCAGCCTGCAACGGATCAGGGAAAGCGAAGCGCGGCTGGCCGGCATCATCCGGTCCTCGATGGAGGCCATCATCACGGTGGACAGTGCCCAGCACGTCATCCTGTTCAATCCCATGGCGGAAACCTTGTTCGGCTGGCCGGCCGAACAGGCGATTGGCCGACCGCTTGGCGATTTCATTCCCGAGCGCTTCCGCGCTGCGCACGACGCGCATGTGCGCCGGTTCGGCGTCACGGGGGTATCGGATCGTCAGATGGGGCGCCAGCGCGCACTCTTTGCGCTGCGCCGCGATGGCAGCGAGTTTCCCATCGAGGCCTCGATTTCACAGATCTCGGACGGGGATGTCAGGCTCTATACGGTGATGCTGCGCGATATCACGGAACGCGTACGCGCCGAGCAGGCGCTGCGCCGATCGCGAGAGGAACTGCAGCAGCTTTCGGACAGCATCCTGGCCACGCGGGAAGAAGAGAAGCGCCGCATCGCGCGCGAACTCCATGATGATCTGGGCCAGCGGCTGAGCGCGCTGAAGATGGACATGACCATGCTTGCCGCGGATGTCAGTGAGGGCAGGGACACCCGCGGGATCCTCGCGGACATCACCGGCATGAACGGCGTCATTGACGACACGGTCGCGTCGGTTCGCCGCATTGCCAGCGATCTGCGGCCAGCCCTGCTTGACGAGCTCGGCATGCTGACCGCCATCGAGTGGTTGGCCAATGATTTTTCCAGCCGGTACGGGCTGCCGGTGAGTGTGGATGGCGTGGACGCAGACGTTCCGGAGCACACGGCTATCGCCATGTTTCGCATTGTGCAGGAGGCGCTCAGCAATGTCGTCCGACACGCTGACGCAACGGCCGTCGATGTTTCACTTGCCCAGACGGACGGGCAAATCGAGTTGCAGGTCCAGGACAATGGTGGTGGATGGGACAAGAAGCCCACTGGAAACGAGCCACGCAAATCGCTGGGGCTGCTGGGAATCCGGGAGCGTGCAAGGTTGCTGGGCGGCGCGGTCGAGGTCGACAGTGAACCTGGCAAGGGCTTCCGCCTTATCGTAAAGATTCCGCTGGAAAAAGGGATATGAAATGACGCGCGTGCTCATTGCCGATGACCATGCTGTCGTTCGCGACGGTCTCAAGCACATTCTGGAGCGCGCCGGCAGATTCGATGTGGTAGGCGAAGCCGCCGACGGCACCCAGGTCATGAAGCTGGTGCGCGACTGCGCGCCGCAGGTGCTGCTGCTCGACCTCTCGATGCCTGGCCGCAGTGGGCTGGAGTTGATTCGCCTGTTGCGGGACGAGCAACCGGCGCTGCGTATCCTGGTACTGACCATGCATGCGGAACAGCAGTACATCGTGCGCGCGTTCCAGGCCGGCGCGGCGGGCTATCTGACCAAGGAAAGCGCAGCCACCGAGCTGGTTTCCGCGATCAACCAGGTCGCCGCCGGTGGCACCTACGTCAGCCACGCGATTGCCGGCAAGCTGGCGACGAGCTTGCAGGAACATCAGGACCAGGCACCGCACCTGCGCCTGTCCGACCGCGAGCTCGAAGTCTATCGGCGGCTGGTGCTGGGCGAGCCGCTGACGGTGATCGCGACCGCGCTGTGCGTGAGCGTCAAGACCGTCAGTACCTACAAGATGCGGCTGATGGAAAAGATGCACGTGCCCAGCGAAGCGGCGCTGCTGCGCTATGCCATGCGCAACCATCTGTTCGACGAGGAAGAGGACATCTGAGGCATGCACGTCCCCACGCATGCGTGCTCTTCTCAGTGCGGTTCGATGGAGACCGCAGGGTGTGCCAGCGCATAGCTGCACGAGTAATCGAGCTCGCCCGAGGCCTGCGCATGGACCGTGAACAGCGGCTGTCCGGCGCGGACTTCGTCGTTGACCCGTACCCGCATCTCGAGGCCCGCCACCTGCCGCATCGGTGCGCCAGCCAGCTTTGCCGTGCGGGCGATGTGGCGGTTGTCGATGGCGATCACCCGGCCCGGGTGGGGAGCGACGATGTCGCGGCGAAAGATGGCTTCGCCCGGCACGCGCAAGCCGCCCTGCGCTTCGCAAATCGCCTCGAACTTGCGCCAGGCGGCGCCGCTGTCGAGTAGCTGGCCGGCGGCTTTTTCGCCTGTGCCCTTTGGGGCTGCTTCGCAGAACTCCAGCAGGGCGCCAGCGAGCATGACCGAGCGCTCGCGCAGGTCGGACGGCGCCGCCACCGTGCGCTGGAGTACCGCCAGGACGTCGCGCGCCTCCAGCGCGGGGCCGATGCCCTTGCCGACCGGCTGGATCCCGTCGGTCCTGACCATCAGGATGTGCAGGCCGAACACCTCCGCCACATGCCGCATCGCGGCTTCGAGCCGCTCCAGGTCTCTGTCCTCGCGCACCTTGGCAGTGGGGCCCACGGGCACATCGATCAGCACGTGCGTCGAGCCAGCCGCAACCTTCTTGGACAGGATGGAGGCAACAAGCTGCGCGTCGCTGTCGATATCGAGCGCGCGTTCCACGCGGATCAGGATATCGTCGGCCGGACTCAGGTTCAGCGCGCCGCCCCAGACCAGCGACGCCCCGACTCGCTCCACGACGTGGCGCAGTTCCGCTGCACTGAGCGCCACACGGGTCAATGTCTCCATCGTGTCTGCGGTGCCGGCTGGAGAGGTGATCGCCCGGGAAGACGTCTTCGGCAAGATCAGGCCTCCTGCCGCTGCGATTGCCACGACAATCGGCGTTGTGCGGTTGCCGGGCAAGCCGCCGATGCAGTGCTTGTCGGCAACGATGGCTTCACCCCATGCCAGTCGCTCGCCCGAATGGACCATGGCCCGCGTCAGCTCCACGGTTTCCCGACGGTTCATGCGCCCGTCTGCACACGCGGCAAGGAATGCGGAGATATACACATCCGGGTACCGTCCCGTCGAAATATCGCTGACGATCGACTCGATCTGTTCGCCGTCAAGCCGACGGCCGTAGATCTTCGCGCGCAAGGCGCGTACAGATTCCAGCGCCGGTGCGTGAGTGACCGTCACCATATCGCCGGCGCGCGCTGCCAGCGCCTGCGCAGCGCTGGCGGATAGACTGGCCTCTGCGGTATCAAGCAATGGCGCGCCAACCAGGTTGAGCGTGGCAATGATGCTGGCGTCGCCGATCCGCACCTGCACCCGTGCCTGCGCGGCGAAGCCTTCGGCTCGGCACACGGGGCAGTCGGGGTGGAGGTAGATGACATGCTCCTGCCAGGTGTCGATGCCGAGCGGCTTGAAGGTCAGCGGCTCGGATCCCTGGCCTTCTCCGGCAGCAAAAATCAGCTCGTTGGCCAGCATCGCGCTATCCCCGCCGATCGGCATGGGTAAGGTCATTGACTTATCGCAGATCAAGCGCCTCAAGATTCAGCAGTTCGATCTGCTTTCCCTGTACCCGAATCAGTCCTTCCTGCTGGAAGCGGGACAGCGTGCGGCTCGCGGTCTCCAGGGTCATGCCCAGATAGCTGCCGATGTCCTCGCGCGTCATGCGCAACGTGAAGGAAGTCGGCGAATAGCCTCTGCGCTGCAGGCGACGCGAGATGTTGAGCAGGAAGGCTGCCACGCGTTGTTCCGCCGTGAGGTTGCCGAGCAGCATCATCTGTCCGGTCTCGCGGACGATTTCGGCGCTCATCATCTTGTGGACCTGCTGCTGCAGCGATTTGACTTCGCGGCAGAGGGCTTCCAGCAGGTGGAACGGGATCACGCAGACGGCGCTGTCTTCCAGGGCAATGGCGTCGCAGGTGTGGACCTCTGTCGAAATGCCGTCAAGGCCAAGCGTTTCGCCGGGAAGGAAGAAGCCGGAAACGCATTCGCGCCCGCTCGGGTGGGAGAGCACGGTCTTGACAGAGCCCGAACGCAGCGCGTAGATGCTCTGGAACGGATCCCCCGCGCGGTAGAGCGCTTGCCCTTGCCTGACCATCTTCCAGTTCCTCACCACGCTGCTCAGGCGCACTACGTCCGTCTCGTCGAGGTTGGACGCCATGCATATGTGCCGGAGCATGCAGGTGGAGCACTGGGCACCCGGCTTTGGTGCGTTCTGTGTGGGCAGCCTTGCATGGCAGTCAAGGGAGGGGCTGATCGCGTTGTGTTCGAGGTCGGTCGAAGGCGAATCGCTAGTTCCGAACATCGTTGTCTCCAGATGGCGGTGCTGTCAGGGGCACGTTGCCAGCCCCGAGAGCCCGGTACTTCTATGGTTCGCTGCTTCTATGGGCTGCGCCGGAGATCTCCAGCAGAGCGGTGCGCAGTTCGTCGACTTCCAGCGTCTTGTCGAAGCAGTAGCTTCCGCCGGCCCCCAGGCAGGCCTTGCGCATCAGCGCAGACCCGCTGTTGGACAGCACGATCAACGTGCTACCCGGCAGTGTTGCTGTCAGCAACCGGACTGGCCTTAACGATTGCCCGGTGCGCAGCCCGACCAGCACGACATCGGGACGAAGCGCCTCGAGTGTCGGCAAGTCGGCTTCGGCATCCGTACCCGTTCCGACAACTTGCATGCCGGCGACAGCCTTGAGCAAACGCAGTTGCCGCGTCCTGATCGGACCCGCGTGCTCGAGGATGTAGACAGTCAGGTCGTGGAGTTGGGTGCGGTTGCTCATGTCCGCAGTATCGTCGCCGGCCGCGCCTTTCGAAATCAGGCGGGGCTGAGACTCGTGTCAGGCTTGAAGCCTGCCTTGTCAGATTTACCTGACAGCGTCGCGGAGGATTCCGACTTCGGCAAAGTCGCTCCAGCGCCGCATCGAAGTCGATGCAGCGATCTTGATGCAGAACAAACGCCCGCGGCGCTCAACTGCCAATCTGGAAGCAGCCGGCCTTTCCGGTCCTGTTCTTGTCTTTAAGGAGATCACCATGAACAACCTCAGGCACTACGATCCGTTCTCTGTCGAACCCATCAGCGACATGCTGCAGGGCATGCTGCGCTCATTCCGCGGGACTGCGGATAACGGCCTGGCATTCAAGGTCGATGTGTCGGAATCGGACAGCGCCTACACCCTGGCCGCGGAGCTGCCCGGCGTGAAGAAGGAGGACATCGACGTATCCGTAGACCGCGGCACGGTGATGATCAGCGCAAAGGTGGAGAAGTCTTCGGAGCAAAAAGAGGGGGAGCGCGTGATCCGGCGCGAGCGCTACAGCGGCTCGATGCAGCGTGCCTTTACGCTGGACGCCAGCATCGACGAAGGCAAGGTCGAGGCCAGCTACGACAACGGTGTGCTGCGCGTGGTGCTTCCCAAGAAGGAATCATCGCCGCAACAGCGGATTGCCGTGAAGTGAAGCCATGTCTGCAACGGAGTACGGCAATGCGAATCGACGAGCTTTGTACGCGTGAACCTGTCCATATTCCCCTTTCCTGCACATTGCAGGAAGCCGCAGTGCAAATGCGTGACCAGCATGTGGGCTCATTGATCGTCACGGAAGCAACGGCGGCAGGCACGCGCGTCGCTGGCGTGCTGACCGATCGGGATATCGTCCTTTGCAGCACCGCGGCCGGGGCAGACCCTTGCACCAATCAGGTGGGGGACGTCATGACGCCCGGCCTGGTCACTATCGGGCGCCACAATGGTGTTGCCGATGCGATGCAGTTGATGTTCTCGCATGGCGTGCGCCGGCTTGGCGTGCTCGATGGTGAAGCGCTCATCGGAGTGATTTCTATGGACGACATTGTTGGCGCCATGGCGGCAGAGTGGGGCATGCTCTCCACGATCATTCGCAATGAGCAGGAGCGTGAGCGCTCCGGCCATACCCAATCGGCGCTTCATGTCTGAACCTTGCAGGCGTGGCGGACGCCGTTGCCGCACAGGCGCGTCGAATGCCGTTCCGCAACACCATGTTGTGAGATGTTTCGATGAAAACTGATCTTCAACTCAAGAAGGAAGTCACGGAAGAGCTGGACTGGGATCCCGCCATCGATGCGGCAGCCATTGGCGTAGAGGTGCGCGAGGGCGTCGTAACGCTCAGCGGCCACCTGCCCAGCTATGCCGAGAAGCTTGCCGCCGAGCACGCTGCGGAAAAGGTCTCGGGCGTGCGCGCGGTAGTGGTGAATCTTGATGTCCGGCCCACCGGCGAATTCAGCGACGAGGCGATTGCCATCGCCGCACGGGACGCACTGCAATGGCATGTCCACGTGCCTGACGACGCGATCAAGCTACGCGTCGAGAACGGCCGGGTAACCTTATCCGGCGAGGTGGAGTGGGGTTACCAGCGCAAGCTTGCCGAGCGTACCGTGTCGCAACTACGCGGCGTGACGGGTGTCACAAACCAGATCAAGATGCGGGTACGCCCTGCCCCCGACGATGTGGTCGAACGCATCGAAGCCGCATTGCGCCGGCATGCCGAGCGTGAAGCGAAGCACATCAGTGTATCGATGAGAGATGGCACGGTGACGCTGGCTGGCCGCGTGGATTCACGCGCGCAACGACTGGCCGCAGTCGGCGCGGCGTGGTCCGCGCCCGGGGTTGGCGCTGTGGTGGACGATCTGGAATTGTCCTGAGCGCAACGGGAAGGTGAGGCGCTGGCGCCCATCTTCCCGATTGAGCAGGGTGGCGCGATGCCGTGGAATTCCGGTTACTTCCCGAACTCGATGAAGAACCTTCCACCACAGGTGAGGGAGAAGGCTATCGCGATAGCCAATGCGCTGCTGGAACAGGGTTACGGTGAAGGCATGGCGATTCGCATTGCCATCGCGCAGGGGCATCGCTGGGCCGAACGCCATGCCGTTGCAGACACGACCAGGGCTCAGGTCATTGCCCGCCTGAACGCGCGCTGAGACGGAAACATGCCGGCCAATGACGTCGATCCCTCTCACCATTCCCCGGACGCGCCGCAACGCGCGGCGATTCCGGGCGTCCTGCTGCTGGCTTACAAGCTGCTGGTCAACGACCGCGCCAAGTTCACCGGTCTGCTAGTCGGCATCACTTTCTCGGTATTCCTCATGATCGAGATGACCTCGCTGTTTGCCGGGGTCCTGAACCGTTCGTCATCGACCGTTTTCAACATCGGCGCCAGCATCTGGGTCATGGATCCGGCTGTCAACACAGTGGCAAACACCATCGGGATGCCGGACTATGTGCTGGACGCCGTGCGAAGCATCGACGGTGTACGCTTTGCGGTGCCACTATATTCGGGCGGGGCGCTGGTACGTCTTCAGAGCGGGAGCTATCAGCCCGTGACGGTGATCGGCATCGACGACACCAGCCTGTTCGGCCGTCCGCGCGTCGTTCGCGGTAGCATCGAAGATATCTTTGCCGAGAACGCCTTTCTTGTCGTGAAGGACGCCGAGTTTCGCAAGCTCGAGAATCCCGACGTCGGCACCACGTTCGAAATCAACGACCATCGCGGCGTGATCGTCGGACTGGCCGAGGTATCGACCAGCGGGCTGTTTGGCGTACCCACCCTCTACACCACGTACCGGCGCGCGATCCAGTACCTGCCAACGGCCCGCTACACTGTCTCTTACATCCTGGTGGAGCCAAAGGCGCCGGAGGACACCTTGCGGATCCAGCAAGCCGTCAGCCGACTGGGCTATATCGCGCTGACGAAGGCGCAGTTTGTCGACCGCATCGCCGATTTCTACAAGTACCAGACGGGCCTGGGCACCAATATTCTGCTCATGACGGTCATCAGCTTCATCGTCGGACTGTCGATCTCGGGACAGACCTTCTACACCTTCATCGTCGAGAACCTGGAGAAGTTCGGCGCCCTCAAAGCCATCGGTGCCAAGGGGCACGAACTGGTGGCGATGATCCTGTTCCAGGCGACCTTCGTGTCGCTGACAGGCTATGGACTCGGCATCGGCCTGTGTGCGGTCCTGATAGCCCTGGTGCGGTTGCGAATCCCTAACTACGCGGCAGTAATCACCTTCTACAACCTCGGGCTCGCGCTGGCCATGGTGATCGTGATCGCCGGCATCTCGGGCTATATCGGTGTACGCAAGGTGCTGCACATCGAGCCGTTCGATATTTTCCGGGCGTGATCATGGCACACGTCGCCATCTCGGCGCAGCGCATCGAAAAATGGTTTGGCGAGGGAGGAGCTCGCACCCACGCGTTGCGCGAGGTGAGCTTCGACGCCTACTTCGGCGAGATGCTGTTCATTGTCGGCCCCTCCGGCAGCGGCAAGACGACGCTGCTCAGCGTCATCTCCGGCATCCTGCGGCCGGATAGCGGGCGCGTGCTGATGGACGGTGTCGATGTGTGGAATCTGGACGATGACGAACTGGCCGCCTTCCGCCTCGCCAAGGTCGGGTTCGTGTTCCAGGACTATCACCTGTTTCCGCGCCTTACCACGTTGGAGAACGTCGCCATTCCGCTGGTCTTGCGCCGGTACCGCTGGGATGAGGCCCTGTCAGAAGCGCGCAAGTATCTGCAGATTGTCGGCCTGGAGAACCGGGCACAGTTGCACCCCGTCAAGCTCAGCGGCGGCGAACAGCAACGTGTCGCGATCGCGCGCGCGATCGTCAGCCAGCCAGACATCCTGATTCTCGACGAACCCACCGCGTCGCTGGATGGGGAGACCGGCCGCACGATCATGAGTTTCATCCGCAAGGAAATCCTCAGCGAGCGTCGCTGCATTGTCATCGTGACGCACGATGCGCGCATTCTCGATATGGCCTCACGCATCCTGGACATGGAGGATGGGCGGCTGAAGGCGATAGAAATTGGGGCCGCACAGTGAAGAAAAACCGCTGGCTTTTTCTGGTATCGGCGTTGGGCGCGCTGGTCGGCGTCGCCGCCGCGATTATTTATGCCCAGCAGAAGCCGCCGCTTCCGCCGGTGTTCCAGCCGGCCGCCAATCCCTATCGCAGTGGCATTTATGCTAACGGTATCGTGGAAAGCGAGCAGGACAGCGGCGCCAACGTCAACGTCTACCCCGAGGTGGCGGGAACGGTACTGCGTATCGCCGTGCATGAAGGCCAGACCGTCAAGCGCGGCGATGAGTTGCTGGCCATTGACGACTCGGTGCAGCGCGCGCTGGCAGCGCAACAGAGTGCGCAGGCAGACGCCGCCGAGGCACAGCTCGCGCAATTGCTGGCGCAGCCGCGAAAGGAGACGCTTGAAGTCGCGAAGGCGCAGGCCGATGCCGCAGCGGCAAGTCTCAAGACCGTGGAAGACCAGTACGACAAGCTGCGCAAGTCGCGGGAGTTCGACGCCAGGTCCGTCAGCCAGGATGCCATGGACAATGCCGCCAACGCCGTGCATGTCGCGCGCAGCGGCCTGGTGGTAGCCAGTCGGCAGCTTGCGCTGACGCGCGCCGGTGCGTGGACGTTCGACATACGCAACCAGGAGAAGCAGCGCGATGCGCTGCGAAAGGCGGCCGACGCCGCGGACGCCTTGCTGCGCAAGTATGTCGTGCGCGCGCCGATGGACGGTGTGGTGCTTTCGGTCAATTCGGCTGCCGGTGCCTATGTATCGCCTCAAGGGACGTACAACACATATACGCAGGGAAGCCAG
The DNA here is from genome assembly GCF_057073745.1 of Cupriavidus sp. C2SS-8b. Classification (NCBI taxonomy): domain Bacteria; kingdom Pseudomonadati; phylum Pseudomonadota; class Betaproteobacteria; order Burkholderiales; family Burkholderiaceae; genus Cupriavidus; species Cupriavidus sp. C2SS-8b. The sequence continues at coordinate 1,749,361 of NZ_CP172716.1, read as the reverse complement.
CCTGTTGCCGTGCTGAGCAGCCGGCAGGACTGGCTCGGGGTTCGCGTCTATGTCGACGAGATCCTCGTGCACCGGCTGAAACCGGGCCGCGGCATGCAGGCCCGCATGTTCGTGCGCGGCACGGACACCAGCATCGCGCTGGAATATGTCCGGGTGCAGCCTTACCTGACGCCGAAGATCCAGCTCTCTGACCAGAGGGCGGAACGGGTCGACGTACGCGTCCTGCCGGTGATCTTCCGCTTCAGGCCTCCTGCGCAGCCGCCGATCTACCCGGGGCAATTGGTCGATGTTTATCTGGGCGGCACTCCGTGAGGGGGCATTGGCCTATGCGGATTCCTCCGATGGCCATGCTTGCCGTGGCGCTTTGCGGTTGCGCGGTGGGGCCCGACTTTGTACCGCCTGAGGACCCTGCCGTTTCACAGTATGTTTGGGGTGGGGACGGCAGCAGCACGCCCGCCGGCGACGGACGGGCCCAGCACTTTGCTGCCGGCGCGACTGTGCCAGCCGAATGGTGGCGCATGTTTGGCAGTGCGGAGCTGGACCAGGCCGTAAATGAGGCGTTGGCCGGGAATCCCAGCCTGCAGATCGCCGAAGCGAACCTGCGGCAGGCCGACGCGGCAGTGCGTTCCGGCGCCGGCGTGTTCTATCCGCAGGTTGCGGCACAGGCGCAGGCGTCGCGACAGGCGACGACGCCCGTCCGGTTGGGAAGCAGCGTTCCGCCCGGCATCTTCAATGTCTTCACGCTGAGCGCCACGATCAGCTACGCCATGGACCTGTTCGGTGGCAACCGTCGGGCGGTGGAAGCCCTGGCGGCGCAAGCGGAAGTGCAGCGCTACGCCGTGGGTGCGGCCTGGCTTACGCTGAGCGGCACACTGGTCAATACCGCGATCGCGCGCGCCGGCTACGCCGCCCAGATCGCTGCCACGGATACGCTGGTGAAAATCGTGCGCGAGCAAGTCGACGTCACGCGCGCGCAGGTAAGCGCCGGCATGGCGACCCACGCCAGCGAACTGAGCCTGCTGAGCCAGCTTGGCTCGCTGGAAGCAACTCTTCCTCCCCTGGCGCAACGCATGGATCAGGCGGATCACCTCGGCGCGACGCTGGGCGGCCGCTTCCCGTCCGAGGCGGAGCCACTGGTCCTTGCGCTCGATTCGCTGGTGTTGCCGTCCGAGTTGCCGCGCATGCTGCCTTCCGAGCTTGTCCGGCACAGGCCAGACGTGCTCGCCGCGCAGGCAGAACTGCACGTGGCCGCGGCTCAAGTCGGCGTGGCAACGGCTGCCATGCTCCCGAACATTGTCCTGAGTGCGAGTTATGGCCGCGAAGGCGTACAGCCCGGCAACTTGCTGAGTGCCGGCGGCGGCGTCTGGGGCATCGCGGCGGCCGCCTTTGCGCCGGTGTTCCAGGGCGGCACGCTGTACTTCAAACGCCGCGCCGCACAAGCGCAGTTCGAGGCGGCACAGGCCAACTACCGGCGAGTCGTGCTGGGGGCCTTTGCCCAGGTGGCCGATGCACTGCGTGCGCTCGAACATGACGCGCTCACGGTGGATGCGCAGGACCGCGCGCGGCGGGCGGCCGGCGAGTTGATGACCGAGGTGCAGGCCAACTACCGGGCCGGCACGGCGGGATACCTGCAGCTCCTCGTCGCCAATGCTCAGTACCAGCAGGCGACGATCGGCTATATCCAGGCTCACACCCAGCGGCTGCAGGACACCGCGGCGTTGTTCCTTGCCCTGGGAGCAGGCTGGGAGTCCGCGCCGCCGGCTCGTTGACGCATATCAACGGATATCAGACGCTACCGCATACGCTGAGTCAGGGGAAGGCCAAGGCGGCAACGCTGGGTGAGATGCCGGGGCATTCCCCTGATCATCGACGAGCGAGGAACTCATGAAAGGCGATATCCAACTGAAACAGGACGTGATCGAAGAACTGAACTGGGACCCTGCGGTCAATGCAAGCGGTATCGGGGTGGAGGTGCAGGACAGCGTAGTGACGCTTACGGGCCACTTGCGCAGCTTTTCCGAAAAGTACGCCGCCGAAGCTGCAGTCAAGCGGATTCCAGGCGTCAAGGCGCTGGCCGTCGAGCTAGACGTGCGCTTGCCGGACGAAGCGCGGCGCACCGACAGCGACATTGCGCGCGCAGCCGCCAATGTCCTGGGCTGGCAATCGATGGTGCCGAGTGACCGGGTCCGAATCATGGTCGAGCATGGCGTGATTACGCTGACGGGCGATGTCGACTGGAACTACCAGCGCATCGTGGCCGAGCATGCGGTGGCGGGACTCTTCGGGGTGACAGGCGTCAGCAACGCCATCGCAGTGCGTCCATTAGTCAACCCGGCCGAGATGGAGCAACGCATCAAGGATGCCATCCAGCGCCAGGCCGAACTGGACGCCAGTCACGTAACCGTGGCAGTCTCGCAGGGGGACGTCAAGCTGGGCGGAAGCCTGCGTACCTGGGCCGAACGTGAGGCCGCGTATAACGCTGCATGGGCCGCGCCTGGCGTCGTTTCCGTGGAGAACAACATCCAGGTCAATCTCTGACGCGAGAAGCCTGTCCGCGGCGCGCCGCCTGGCTTAGAACTCTTCCCCGAACATGCGGGCCCCCGCGGCAGCGTTCTCCGCAGAGCCGTGAGGGTTGCGCTCGATCGCAATCATGCAGTCGGTCGTGAGCAGCAATGACGCAATGGATACGGCATTCTGCAGCGCGGTGCGCACGACCTTGACCGGGTCGATCACGCCGAGTTCGAGCATGTCGCCAAAGCGCTCGCCCCCGGCATCGTAGCCGAGCGTGCCGGACGTCTCGCATACCCGATGCACGACCGCATCGGCGTCCGCTCCGGCATTCGCGACGATCTGCCGCATTGGCGCCGCCAGCGCCGCGTGGACGATGCGTGCGCCGGCAGCCTGTTCCGCGTTTGGCGCTTGCCAGTCCTGCAGCACGGTGCGGGCACGCAGCAGCGCCACGCCTCCGCCTGCGACAATGCCCTCGTCCACCGCGGCGCGCGTAGCATGCAGGGCGTCCTGGAACCGGTTCTTGCGCTCGTGCAATGCGCTCTCCGTTGCCGCGCCGACCTTGATGACGGCGACGCCGCCCGTCAGCCGGGCGATGCGGCGCTGCAGCCCCTCGCGGTCGTAGTCCGAGCGTGCGTCGGGCACCCGGCCGCGCAGTACGGCGATGCGCGCCGCCACGCGAGAGGCATCGGCGCCGGAGCCCACCAGCGTCGTCGCGTCCCTGTTGATTTCCACGCGCCGTGCCTCGCCCAGTTGCTCCAGTCCGACATGCTCGAGGGATGTGCCCGTCTGCGGCGACACCACGGTTGCACCGGTAAGCGCAGCGAGATCCCCCAGTTGCTCGGTGCGCGACTCGCCAAAGCCCGGGGACTTTACCGCGCAACTCTTCAGTGCGCCGCGCAGGTTGTTGACGACCAGCGTTGCCAGCGCTTCGCCTTCCACATCATTGGCGATGACCAGCAACGACCGGCCCGCCCGCGTTACCGCTTCCAGGATCGGCAGCAACTGTGCGATCGACGAGATACTTGCGTCGCAAAGGAGCACCAGCGGAGATTCGAGCACGACAGCGCGGCTCTCCGTGGTCGCGAACAGTGGAGACAGGTAGCCCCGGTCGATCAGTGCGCCCTCGGCAATATCAAGTTCGTCGTCGAGCTTGGAACCGTCCTCGACGCTGATGGCGCCGTCCTTGCCCACGTGTTCCACCGCCTGAGCGACCAGCGTTCCGACAGTATGGTCGCCGCTGGCCGAGATGGTCGCAATCTGCCTCATTTCGTCAGTACCGCCGCACGGCTTCGCACTGGCCAGCAAATGCTCCGAGACCAGCTTGCCGGCCGCTTCGATGCCTCGTTTGAGTTGCATCGGGTCGTGTCCGGCCTCGACGTACTTCACGCCTTCCGCCACGATGGCGTGGGCAAGGGTCGTCGCAGTCGTGGTGCCGTCGCCGGCGATCTCGCTGGTTCGGACCGCTGCTTCGCAGAGCAGTCGGGCGCCCATATCGGCGAACGGGTCGGGCAGCGAGACGGACTTGGCTACCACCACCCCGGAATTGGCGACAAGGGGCACCATGTCGCGGCGCTCCACGATGACATTGCGCCCGCCCGGTCCCAGCGTGACCTTGACGGCCCGGGCCAGCAATTCCACTCCGTGAAGCATCTCGCGCCGCGCGCTCTGGTGGAAGATAAGTGTTTTGTCAGGCATGGCGTATCCCGCATCGTGATCCAGGTAGGCAACGGCTCTACCGTAGGTGCCATGGCGGCGCGCGCGTTGATGTAACGCAAGGGCGGCGCTGCGCGACGACGTCACGAACGCCGCAGGCGGCCTTCGCTGTGTTCGCGGTGGTCCCTGTGCATTTCCTTTGATCCAGCTTAAGTCGCGGCCTGGCCGGGCGCATAGCTTATCCCTATGCGGCCAGTGGCCGCTGCCAATGCGAAACAAGGTGCCGCACGCAGCCTGGTGCGCCATCTTCACCGGCACGACCGCGGTCAGGCGCGCTGGAGGATCCCGTCAACGAGGAGCCAACATGAAAGTCCGCGCACAGTTCGTGAAAGTCCGACCCGTTTGGTGGAGTCCGTTTCCCGTCGAGCACATTACCGACCGCTACCAGCAGCCGGCCGCCGCGCCAATCGTGGCGACGTGTTCCGTCTGCCACGCGTTGCGCGCGCAGCATCCGATGGAGCGGCTGATGTCAATCGAATCGGACGAGCAGGGTACTGCTATCGCGACCACCGGCGTGCACCTGGCGCGCAATATCGGCAATGCCATCCATCACGCTTACCGCGGCAAGCTGACAATCGACTACGACCATGCGGAAACCGAACTGCATGTGATCTGGCACCGGGATTGATCGGAGCACCCGAAGAAGAAGGGGGCGCGAATGAAACTCGTCACTGTGCAGCAGGTAATGATCCACGCGGATGACGTGGTCCTTCCGGGGGAACTGGCCTTGCCTGACGCACCCCACGGGATTGTCCTGTTCGCTCACGGCAGCGGCAGTTCGCGCCATAGCCCGCGCAACCGTCTGGTAGCGTCTATTCTGCATGATGCAGAAATCGGTACCTTGCTGTTCGACCTGTTGACGCCGGAAGAGGATATTGGCCTGACGCGGCGTTTCGATATTGCGCTGCTGAGTGACAGGCTCAGCGCTGCGACGGAATCGATCGAACGCCTGACAGGGCAGTCTCCTCTTCGCCTTGGTTACTTCGGGGCGAGCACCGCCGCGGCCGCTGCCGTGCGTGCCGCGGCGGCGACGCCGGCGCATAGGCGCATCGACGCCGTGGTGTCCAGGGGCGGCCGTGTTGACCTGGCTGGTCATGACGCGCTCTGCCGCCTCGCATCGCCGCTGCTGATGATCGTAGGGGAAGCCGACCCGGGCGTCGTCAACCTCAATGCCCGCGCGGCAGCGTGGATAACTTGTGAGAAGCGACTGGAAGTGGTTCCCGGGGCGACCCACCTGTTCGAAGAGCCGGGTGCGCTCGAACAGGTAGGGCGGCTTGCGGCCCTATGGTTCGCTCGATATTTCGCCGCGGCAGAGAAGGGGAGGGGCACGTAGCGTCCTTGCGAAAGGCGGAAGCGCAAGTCGCAGCAAGGACCCTCGCCAGGCATGCTCATTCGTGGCTGAGATCCATACCGAAGCCGCCCGCCAGTTCGCAGTCGATGGCGCCGGCCGCATAGGCGAATAGCCAGCTCTCCACTTCCTGCGGCGTTGCCGGCGAATGACTCCAGTCTGGCGTGAAGCGCACCGCCGTGTGCACACCGATGTCCTGGCCGGGCCTACTGATCTGGACGCGACCGTGTGAGCTTGACGCGTCCGGTACCATGGCGTCGGGCATGACAATCACAATCCGGAATCCCTTATACGACCTTTCATGTTCTGGCATTTGGTCCTCCGATGACGGATAGGCCCGACGCGGCCCGTGATACGGCGCCAGGATTCGCCTTGGATTTGCATATCGCAAACAACATAGAACAGGGGGCGCGCACCTCTGTACGCGCCCCCCGGCACGGTGCATAACATCGAAGGCGTTCAGGGAAGATCGTACTCCCGCATCATCTCCGCGGTAATGGCCCTGACCGCAGCCTGGCATGCCGGCCTGACGCCGGAGAAGTCTTCAATGCGCCAGTTGCACCCGCTGTTTGTGCCGGGGTCGACGCGTAGCGGCAGCGGAATCTCCGAATTGCGGCAAGCGTCGCCAAGGTCGGCATTTTCAGTCAGGCGACGCAGGATTTCATTGCGGATTTGCTCCGCGCTTCCCTTGTTCTTGATCATCTCAGTTTCTCCTTGAAAGAAGGGTTGGCTATCCCGGGCGTCATGCCTGACTGGTAATGACATGCGAGGCAGCACGCCCGATGGTCTGCGACAGGATCGGCTCCTCATCCTCGTTCAGCGACATATGCTCGGCGAGCAGCCGTCGGTTCAGCCAGCCACGTACGACAGCGCCAAGACCTGTCGATGCGCAGTACAGATAGGCGTTCTCCGCCATGGCCCCGGCTGCCGCCGCCGAGAATGTCTCGCGGAGTCTGGGCGGCATGTCCTGCATGCGGCCATGGTTGGCCACAAAGACCAGGTCAAGCGGCGCCATGCCGACAAAATCCTGATAGCCAGTCATGCTGCGCAAGTCTGCAGCGCGCTTCAGTTCCAGGCAATGGTGCACCGGGTCATAGCGATAGAGGCCTGCGGGCAATGCGACGTAGACGTCAATCACGGTCTCACCATACGGCGATGGCGCGGTACGGCCACCACCGAGCGAGCGGTTGACGCCTGCGGCCGCCCAGAGCAATTCGCTGAGTTGCTTCAGCGGCAAAGGTTGCTGGTCGAATTCACGCGTGCTCTTGCGCAGCCAGAGGGTTCCCATCAGGGGCATGCCCGATGTCCGGTCCGGCTCGGGCAGCGTGATGATGCGCTCGCTGACGCCCACGGCGGGGCGTGGCAACAGGCCTTTGACGGGCTCGTACGGAAGTCGCTTCAGGTCGTTCATGGAAGACTCGCATCGGTGAGTGTGGAATGCGCCGAGCGGATCTGGACGGCGCTGCCTGCCTCAAAATCTAGCCGGCAGGGCTGTCCGCGGCTTGCGCTTGGTCAAGACCGGGGCGGATGAAGCCGGTGGGGGCCAGGCTGTCGGTCTTCGCGTTGATGGCATCCTGCCCCTGTGCGTGCCGGATTGAGACCGCTATGGGTTGTTCTCAGACCCCGTGGGCGAAGCCGCGTCTATCGCGCCCTACGGAGCTGGCGCAACGCGCCGGAGCAACACCGTCAACCTCGACGCCCCGGGACCTCGTCGCGGGCTTGATTGAGGCAGGTCAATTTGCCGAGGAGGCAGTGGCCTATGTTAATCAGAAGGGCGACAAGCCCGTTTCGGGTCAAAAGGAGTAACCATCATGGCAAGCCGTCATTGCATTTCATTTCTCATCGCGCTCGCCGTTGCCGCCGCCGGGACACCCGGCGTGTTCGCGGCACCGGCAACGGATCCCGCCACGTACAAAGGCAAGCACGCGCCGGAGCGTCCGGACGAACCGGCGGCCGCATCGCAGGCCTCCGCACTGCTCGACGCGCAGATCGCGCATCTGCGCGCCATCCGCGAACGGCTGTCACGCGCCAGTTCCGATGAGGAGCGGCGCATGCTGCTGGCCGAACGGGACACCGCGATGCGCGATGCCATGGCGACGATGCACGAGTCCGCTCGGGCGCGTACCGCAGGCCCGTCCGGAAACTCCGGCGGCCGCGGTCCAGGCATGTGCTATGACGCGACGCAGCAGCACGTCGCGCTCATGCAAGAAATGATGCTGTCGATGCCGGATGGCCAGGGCGTGGGTATGCCGAAGGGGGCGGGTTCGGGCCCAGGAATGCACCGCGGAATGATGGCACGGTAGATCGACCCCCACGGCGCATGACGGCCGCAGGCAAGCGGGAAGGCTGCGGCACGTCAGGCCGGCAGGAAAGGGGGGATGAACCGGCTTGCCGAAACGGCACAGGCCTCCTGGGCCTCGGTCAGGGGCTCCTGTACGCGCAGTTGCCACGCCAGCGTGGCGCAGTCCGCCTCGGATGCATCCTGGCCTGAGTGGGCCCGTGCCAGGATACGCGTTCGCAGCGTATCCACGGGAGCTTCGCACTGGACAATGAAGAACGGCACGCCGAGACGGCGCGCCAGCGCCATGAAGCGGTCCCGCTGCCGGCAAGACAGGAACGTGGCGTCGGCAATCATCGCGAATCCCGCACTGCAGCCAATGCGGCAAATGGCCCGCAGGCGTTCATAGGTGCGATCCGTTTCCCTCCTGTCATATCGACCATCCGTCGCCCCCGCGCCATGGCGCAGCCGCTGGCGCTCGACGTCCGAGCGCACGCGCACCATCGCCACCGTTTCCGAGATCTCCGCCGCGACGGTCGACTTGCCGCTGCCTGACAAGCCATGCATCACCACTAGCGTGGCCGCGCGGCGGACCAGGACCCGCCATGCCAGGGCCAGCAGTTTTCGGCATTCCACGCGTGTGGCCGACATCGACGCGTCCGACGTGTTGCTTTGCTGATGCGCCCGTTCAAGCATGACGCGTGCCCGCACCAGCGCGCGCATGGCGACATAGAGCGGCAAGAGCTTCAGCCCCGCGTAGTCGCCGGAATGTTGCAGGTAGGCGTTGAGCAGGCGGTATGCGAGATCTTGCCGCCCCTGATGGAGCAAGTCCATGAAAGGAAAGGCCACGTCACTGATGGTGTCGATCCAGCGCAGGCCCGGATCGAACTCCAGGCAATCGAATGGCATTGGCTCGCCGTCCAGCCATACGATGTTGCCCAGGTGCAGGTCGCCATGGCATTCGCGCACATGACCGCTCTGCAGGCGCGACTGTATCGCGTCGCCAAGGGCGGCCGCGCGAGTGCGAACCAGTCTGGAAACCTCCTTCGATAGCCCGGAACGGTCGTCGAGATGCTCGATACCGCCGAGGCATTCGTCGAGGGTCGCACGAACACGGGCCGGCGTCCCATATCCCTGCTCCAGGCGAGCGCAAGGCTGATCACGATGGAACCGGGCCAGCCGTACGGCAAGGGCATCGATATGCGAGACCTGCAACCGGTTCGCCGTCAGCATCTCGCTGAACAGGTCCTGCTGCGCAAAGCGCCGCATCTTGACGGCGTACTCGAGGGGGACGCCCGCGCCTTCCACCTTGACGGATCGGGCCGTGTCCCCGACAACGATGGGGACCACATCGAGATAGAGTGCGGGAGCCACGCGCCGGTTCAGCCGAAGCTCGGTCTGGCAATCATCACTGCGCGCTTGTGCCGTCGAGAAATCAAGGAAATCGAATCGCACGGGCTTTCGGACCTTGTAAGCGAAGTCACCGGCAAGAAACACGCGCGAAATGTGGGTCTCGATGACCCGCACGTCATCGACCGAATGAGGGTAGGCGTCCGGCTTCACCAATGCCGCTGTCAATGCCGCGTCTTCCACGGGATTCCTCGCTGCCGTTGCCTGACGATCCTATCAGTGTAGCGGCTGGCAGTCTGCTGGCGCCAGCTATGCTGCCGCGCGGGCGGGCGCTCCGAAGAGGATGCCGATGATCGCCTGGACCGCACGCCATGGCCTGGTCATCAGTGCCTCCACTTGTTGGCTGCGGCCCTGACCAGACACACACCACGTGCAAAAGTGTTCGCAGTTGTTGGTAAGGAGGTGGTAGTCGTTTTCACCGAGCCGTGACGTCGCTCGCCGGACAATCTCCACGCCGATATATTGCGCCGCCGTGCTCGTTTCGACGCTGAGGCCATAGCCATTGGCGAAGTCCGACAAGCTGGTCTTTTCGACCGGGCCGCAGCGCAGGAGTCCCTTGAATCCGACATAGTGTATGACCTCGCCGTTGCCGGCATAGATGCCGTGATGAATGTAGCCTTGGCGACGCGTCACGAGATGCGCGCCAGGCGCAAGCGTTCCCACCAGTGCCGTCAGAAAGGCTGCCGATTCGATGTATTGCGCGTCGTTGTTCATCGCACGCCCCTCTTCTTTGGTGCGCCTGGCAGGCTACTGGTGTGGGTATCACGGTGACCGGAGATCCGAGACCACGGCTTGCCTGTGTGGATGCCTCGAGTATGGTTGGCGCGGCGCTTACCCGATATCAGCCTCGGACGAGAGTGCTGTACGGCTGAAGCGGATCTTCTTGTACGCCTCGGACAACGCCCGCTGTCGGACGATAGTGACGGCTTGTCAGCGAAATCTGACAGTAGCGCGGCGGAACTGCGACATTGCGGCCCTGCGCGCACCGTGCCTGGCCGTTGCGTGCTACCAGTGATTGACAGGAATCCCGTGGCGTTGATCCACGACAAGAGGCGATAACCCCGGCGGACTAGGCTGCAATGCATGGCACAGGCCGTCGGTCTGTCCGCGTCACTGTGCCGGCTTATAGGATGACGTCAAGCGAGGAGTGTCCGATGCGCGCTTTCATGGCAATCTGCTTCCTGATCCTGTCCACCCCAGCGCTGGCCGCTGCCAATGATGCAGCGGTCCCTTCGCAGGCAGGTACGCTGAAGCTCAGGCAATTGAACGGTATTTCCTACATCTCGGGCGGCGTCGGCCTCGATGAAGCTGCCACCATCCGCGGCATGGCCCAGCAGTTCAATGTCCGCATGCACTTTGTCGATAGCAATGACAACAGTGCTTTGTCAGATGTCACGGTCACGCTGTTCAATGCGCGGCGCGAGATTGTGCTGCTCGTGCTGAGCGAGGGACCCTACTTGTATCTGAACTTGCCGCAAGGCGCCTATCGGGCGGTTATCCGGTACGGCGGCTCAATCTTCAGCCGGAGCATTGCGGTGACAGCGAACAGTGCGGCCGTCGATCTTCTGTTGCGCTTCCCCGCCATGCCGGCCGGCAGCGACACCCTGATAGCCCGGCCGGTTCAAGGGCAAACTCCGGCGAAGTCGCGGTGAGCTACTGGTTCCGGATCAAGACAGGCGCGGGGCTGCCCCAATGAACGCCAAACGAACCGAATGCTAAACGCCTGGGTGGAGCGATACAGCACGCAAGGAAAACCGCATGGTCCACGCGGTTCGCGACGGCACGTTCATCGTCGACGGTCGGAGAATTGACCGAAGAAGGACGAGATTGCACAGCCAACCAACATGGCGGCAAACGAATCCACTGGTCAACAAGGTTTCCCTGGTGCTCCTTCGCAACTGAAGGGCTGCAGGATGGCGAGCAAAGAACCACGGGCTTGGGCAGACGCGAGGTTGGGAAGAGTTGTTGCCCTCTTTAACAAATAGTTTTTCGTATCCAGGAGTTTTTGCTGTTTCACAACTGCTGATTAGTGGCATGGCTAGACGGCGAGACGGTTGCATTGCGGCCACCGCTCTCCTTTTGCTCATCATTTAGGTACGCATCACAGCCATCCACGTTCCGGTAATCTTCGTAATCTTCAATGAACGGCTCGACACTTGCGAAGTGTTCGTACGGAACCCAGCCATGTGCGAAGCCCGCAGCAGGATCGATGGGATCCTGTTTTTGTCGGCATTTTTTCAAGAGGGAATGAAGTTGCTCTTGGCTCGGACTCGACGGATCGTTGCCGTGCCTCTGATGCGAATCAAGCGAAATCGCGGTAGTCAGGACTGAAAGGAAAAAAGCCAGTGAGAGTATTGTCGCCAACATCGGCCACCTCCTATTCCTTTTAGTACAGTTACCCTACTGGGTCGGGATCTTCGATGAGCAGATACGTTTGGATGGCTAGCGCGTCGTCCAAAACGATTTCCTGATCCCTCAAATCGCCCCACAAACCTCGTCGAAGCAAAATTTCGGGGTGTCGACATAAGGGCTTCCAGTCGCCACTGAATAATCCCAGACTCTCAACGAGCCGATCCCTATACAAACTCTAGGCCGTGGTCCAACCTTCGATTTGATCCAGCGCAGAGCCGGTAACGCCGCGAGTGTCGTCTGCTCCCCGTCGACAGCGATAGGTAACAACGACATCAAAAGATGAACGGCCGAAAGTAAATCACAATGGCGACGCCCTTCCTCGGGCCAGGCGCCGCCGCAGCTTTCCCGAAGTTCGGCTAGCTCATGTATGCCGCGGAGAACAGTGATGCGGCGGAGCGAGGGCGCAGGACGTCATCCGCCGCATCCGAATCGGACGGATATCACGACGGTCACCTCACAGGCGTAGCTCGCCAATAGCATACGCGGATCTCTTCATGACGGCTGGGCCGTATAGCGCAGCTCCTGCGCTTACAGCTTCTTTGATCCAGCCCAAATCCGTGAATGGTTCATCACCTACCTTACGAACATGACCATGTGACTTGTGAGAAGAGCGTCGCACAGGCCTATGATCCGTCGCGTTTCGGGATACCCTGCGGCGCAACATACGATCGTCGCCGTCTTTGCTATTCAAGGAGAAAGTGATGCAAATTGTCCTCGCGGCCGATGGCTCAACGTACAGCGATGCAGCGGCACAGTGTGTGGCTGCCGGGAAATTACTGAAGGGACCCTTGCTCGTACACCTGGTTCACTGCATGCCAGACGTGTCGGGAGAGGTGAAGTCCTACATCAGCGCCGCTGACCTTGCAGCATGGCACTCGGACGAGAGTGGCCGGACAATGCGCTCTGCCGCTGAGATCCTGATCGCAGCGGGTGTTCCCTTCGAACAGCACGCTTTGATGGGTTTTGCCCCAGAGCGCATTGTGGAGTTTGCACGCTCTGTCGATGCGGCCGCGATCGTGATGGGCACTCACGGCCGTGGCGCGTTCCTTGATGCTATCGTCGGTTCTGTAACGGGCCGCGTCATTGCTCACGCCCCATGCCCCGTCCTTCTGGTGAAGGCCGGCACTGCCAGTAGCTAATGACTGGAAATCTCACGTGTCCGCAGGCTCTAATGTTCGGCTTTTCGTCGAATCACATGGCACTGTCAATGCAAAAGCAAGATGGATCGAATCCTGCAGCGGACGAAATGCCAGGCAGTCATGCTGCGGCAAAACGAAGCACGTTCGTGAGCGTCGCGGTCAATATCGGCCTGACACTAGCCCAAGTTGCCGCCGGAATCTTTGCTGGCTCCCAAGCGCTGGTGGCCGATGCGATTCATTCCCTTTCGGATCTGGTTTCAGACTTCGTTGTCCTATATGCCAGCCACCATAGCAAGAAGCCGCCAAGCCAAGCCTATCACTATGGGCACCAGCGTTTCGAGACTGCCGCCTCGCTGATCGAGTGATGAGCCGAAAAGATGTCCTCAACGTCATGACGCACGTTGATCCGGTCGATATGGCATGACGTCTTGTGGTCAATCGACAAAATGCACTTGGCGGAACTGGCATGAGGAACACTTGCGATTTGTTCTCACAGAGATAATCAGGTGCATTTCTCCCTAGGTGCAGACATGCGCTTCGGCTCTCGCTTCCTCAATACTGCATTGCTTGTCAACTCCGTCGTGACGCTGAGTGCTGGCTTGTTGGCAAGCCGGTGGAATTACCTGTCGGCGGCGGCCATCCATGTCATCTGGCTGTTGGGCGTCGTGCCGATCTTGGTTGCACTGAGTGCAGCGATCGTCCGCGCCGCGCTAAGGAGGCAGCAGGGTGTAGATATCCTGGCGTTCCTGTCAATTGGCTTCTCCCTAGGCATGGGCCAGTTTCTCGTGGCTGCTGTCATCGCACTGATGCTAGCCAGTGGTCGTGCGCTGGAAAGCTTCGCGGAGGCCCGCGCGCAAAGGGAAATGACCGCGCTTCTCAGCCATGCGGCGAAGGTGGCCCATCGTTTTCAGGACGGCCAATGGCGGCAGGTCGGCCTTGAGACTATTCAGGCGGGGGACCGGTTGTTAGTCCGCCATGGGGAACTCGTACCGGTCGATGGCACCCCGAGCGTTCCGGTAGAACTGGATGAATCAGCCCTCACGGGCGAATCCGTGGTGCAACGCCGGGTGGCCGGGGATGCGGTCTGCAGCGGTGTGCTGAACGTGGGCGCCGCCTTTGAGATGGTCGCGAGCGCCTCCGCCGAGCGCAGTACCTTTGCCGGCATTGTTCGAATGATCGGGAAAGCACGGGCGGAACGTAGTCCGTCCGCCCGCTTGGCAGACCGGTACGCACTTGCCTTTGTGTTCGTGACGGTGCTTCTAGCTGCTGCGGGTTGGATTGTCAGCGGTGATCCTGTGCGCTGCCTCGCTGTTCTGGTCGTGGCCACGCCCTGTCCGCTAATTCTGGCAGTGCCGGTGGCCATTGTTTCCGGCATGTCCCGTTGCGCGCGGCGGGGCGTACTTGTCAAAGGCGGTGGCGCGCTTGAGAAGCTCGCTGTGGCCAGCATCCTGTTCTTCGATAAGACAGGTACGCTGACAGGCGGGCACGCACGCCTGGTGGATGTTGCGTGCGCGCAGGGGCATGAGCCAGAAGAGGTACTGAGGCTTGCCGGTTCGCTGGCACAGGCCTCGAACCACGTGATTTCAGAAGCGGTCACGCTTGCGAGCCGCGAGCGAGGCATTTCGCTACAGCCTCCGAGCCAAGTGGTGGAAACCCCGGGGGCCGGGGTCAGAGGTGTCGTGGACGGACGCGCGATCACGGTCGGATCGCCTGCTTACGTGCTGGACGGGGGCGAAGTCCCGGCCTGGTGCACGAAGTTCCTGGAGCGGCTCGGCTACGAGGGTGCGTCGGCGGTATTCGTGGGGGCGGACGGGAGGGTCATCGGGGCACTCCAGATGGTAGACCGTATTCGCATGGAGACGCCACGCGCGCTCCGTCTCTTGCGACAGGAGGGCATTGTCCGGCAGGCGATGTTGACGGGGGACCGCCAGGACGTGGCGGAATCGGTCGGCGGCATGCTTGGTGTTACCGAGGTATACGCCGCCCAGACGCCCGGCGACAAGCTCTCGGCCATCCACGATGCCCGCGCCAATGGGACAGTAATCATGGTGGGTGATGGTGTCAACGATGCGCCGGCACTAGCTGCCGCGGATGTTGGCGTCGCCATGGGCGCGCGCGGTGCGGCGGCGTCCGCCGAGGCGGCAGACGTAGTTGTGCTGGTGGATCGGCTCGATCGTCTGGTCGATGCCGTACGCATCGCGCGGCGTGCCCGCCGCATTGCGATCCAGAGTGTCGGCGTGGGGATGGCCTTGTCCCTGGTGGCAATGGCTGCGGCGCTGTTCGGCTATTTGCCGCCGTTGGCCGGTGCCATGCTGCAGGAAGCAATCGATGTCCTGGTCATTGTCAATGCATTGAGGGTTCTCAGGGCGGAGAAGGGAGAGGGCACGCCGCGCCTGCCGTCAGTGGACGTCGAGCGCTTGAAGGCCGAACACGCGCAGCTCGAGCCCATCCTCGACCGGGTTCAGGCTCTGGCCGACGCATTGCCACGGTTGACGGCCGAGAAGGCTGCCGCGGAACTGACGAAGCTCAGCCAGACACTGAATCAGGTTCTGGTTCCGCATGAGCGTCGGGACGATACGCAGCTCTATCCTGGCATGGCGCGCCTGCTTGGTGGCGATGATCCGCTCGCGGCGCTGAGCGGCATGCATCGCGAGATCTTCAGGGTAACCCGGTTGCTGGACAGGATCGTTGCCAACTTGCCGTCGGGCGGACCGGACCAGATGAGCGTGCGGGAATTACAGAGGCTCCTCTATGGACTCGATGCCGTCTTGCGACTGCATTGCGCGCAAGAGGATGAGCTTTATTTTGTCTTGGGAGGGCAAGGATGAGCGACATCGCAGACTTGCTTGTCCTGATAGCCGTGATCTTTGGCTTGAATCTGATGCCAGCCTTTGCCCCGCCGACATGGATGGTAATGTCATGGGTGGGCTTTTCGCTGCCGGAGGCAAACCCCGCCCTTCTGGCGCTTGCAGCGGCATGTGCAGCGACGACCGGCCGTCTGGTTTTGGCTCAGATGGCCTTTGCACTGGTGCGCCAGCGCTGGATGCGTGAGGATGACAGGCGGAACATCGATGTCGTTGGTCAGTGGCTGGAGCGCCGCAAAAGCTTGACGGTGGGCTTCATGCTTGCTTATGCCTTCAGTCCATTCCCCTCGAACTATCTCTTTATTGCCTGCGGCCTCACCGGGATGCGGCTTTGGACGATTGGGCTGCCGTTCTTTGCAGGACGCCTCATCAGCTATTTTGTGTGGACGCATCTGGCTCAGTTGGGCTCGCGCTATCTGGACACGGATCTTGGCAGGGCCTATTTCGGTCTCTATTTCGTTCTCTCGCAGTTGCTTCTTCTGGCGGCTGTATACCTCTTCACAAAGTTGGACTGGGTATGTCTGCTGCATGAACGTCGCTTACGTTGGCGACGCTCACGGAAATTGTCTTCCCCACCGTGACGAAGCAACGTGCGACGGAGCCTGCCCGATTTGGGGCACCTGTCGGTCGAGCCATGAGGGCGGTGCAACGCCTTGCAATCGATGTGGCCAGGCCGACTCACGCGCGCTTCTGCATCGCTGGCGCAACAAGCAAATGATCGATGCATACTTGCAGGCCGTCTTGCCACCCCGGAACCGGGGAGCGTAGCTCAAGGGACGAACCTGCGCCGCGTACAATCGCTTCGACGATAGCAAGGCCAAGTCCGCTGCCCTTGGCTTCTGTCGCGCCACGCTCGAACGGCTTTGTCAGACGTTTAAGTTCATCGTCCGGCAGCACCGGTCCGTGATTCCTCACAATGAGCGAACCGGTGGCAAGCAGCGAAATCCCCACAGGTTGCCCATGTGAGCCGTGCTTCTGTGCATTTTCGACCAGATTGCGCACGACAATGGCAAATGCGTCCTGATCGATCCACGACGGAACAGGCTGCTCGGGCAGGTCAAGCAGGATCGGGTTCGCAGAGGCCACGCGCCGGAAATCCTCGATGACAAGTTCCAGTACCGGTCGAAGATCCTGCGGCGCATCGCCGAGCACGCGTCCATTTTCAGCCTTCGCGAGTTGCATCAGCCTTTCACTGACTCGCGACAGAGTATGCAAGGACCGTTCGACGTTCTGCACGCGCTCACGCATGGCGGCGGAAGGCATTTCGTCCATGAGACGTTGCGTCTGTGCAAGGGCCGCGGCAATCGGCGTGCGCAGCTCATGTGCGCTATTGGCGGTGAAGCTGCGCTCGGCGGCCAGCGCGCGATCCAGCCGGGCCATGAGGTCATTGACTGCGTCGGCAATCGGCGCAATTTCCGTCGGTAACTCCTCCTTTGCGAGCGGCGTCAGATCGTTCTGACCGCGCGCGGCAATGCTGCTGCAGAAGCGTCTTATCGGCCGCAGCCCGGTCCGGACAATCAGCCAGATGCCACACAGGCCCACCGGTAAAAAGAGAATGAGGACCTTGGCGACCGCGAGCGCGGCTTCCATCACGGCATGCCGCCGCGTGGCAAGCGGCTCGGCGATCATCAGGGATATCGTGCCCTGCAAGCCCGGCTCGGCGTAGATCCGGTGAGACGGCGTAGAAGTGAAGCCGGCTTTCAGGCCAGGCGGGAAGATGGCCATAGCGGCGTCGTGCGATCGCAGCAGCAGTGTGCCCTTGTCGTCGCGGACCGCGTAGGTCAGCAATTCATCGTGCGGGCGGACGGCTGCGATACGGCGGCTGCTATCCTCATCATCATCCGCGTCGCGCCCGACGATGTCCATGATGGCGAGCGGCAACAGGCGCTGCGCGGTCTCCTGCAGCGCACTGTCCGACATCCGGTCGACTTCGTGGCGCAGCGCGTAAAATGAAGCTGCTGCGGCGGCGAGCGACAGCACAGCGAGCCCTGCCGCAAGCGCTGCCGCGAGTCGACCTTGCAGGCTGCGTAGCATGGTCAGTCCCGCTTGAACCGATAGCCGAGCCCACGCAGGGTCTCGATGACATCGGCACCCAGCTTCTTGCGAAGCCGGCTAATGTGTACCTCGATGGTGTTGCTGCCAATCTCCTCGTTGAAGGAATAAAGGCGATCCTCCAGCCGGCTCCTTGACACGATCAGCCCCGGACGCTGAATCAGGGCTTCGAGAAGTGCCCATTCACTGGCCGTCAGGTCGATGTGCGCGTCGCCACGCATCACGCTGCGCCCAGCCGTATCGATACGCAGTTCGCCGAAAGTGACCAGGGGATTGGGATTGCCCGAATACCGGCGTGACACTGCGCTTACCCGTGCGGAGAGCTCCGACAGGTCGAACGGCTTGACGAGATAGTCATCCGCGCCGGCGTTCAGGCCGGCGATGCGGTGCGATACCTGGTCGAGTGCAGTCAGGATGATGACGGGCACGGTCGAACCACCCGCGCGGAGCTCTCGCAGGAAGTCGAGGCCCCGACCGTCGGGAAGCAGCAGGTCGAGCAGGATCAAGTCATAGGTTGCGGCCGCAAGGTACCGGCGTGCCTCGGCGAGGCTGGCCACGAAGTCGGTCGGATGCCCGTCTTTCTCGATCTGGTCGCGGACGGCCTCCCCGAGCCAAGGTTCATCCTCGATGAGAAGGACTCTCATTAAAATCTTCCTGATGGGTGTCTCGCATGACTTTGCCACGCGAACCTGTCGCGAACATGAAGAAAATCTTTCGTCTCCGCAAGCTTGGCTTCAGGTTTCCCGTGCATTGTGGAGTCCAAGGGTGCGAACAGGAGATGTTAGAAATGAAACACCGCCGAATTGCCAGGACTCTGGCCCTCGCGATGGTTGCGATTGTCGGCGCTGCCGGCTTCCATTCCGCACAGGCGCACGACAGCGACGACTGCGAGGCGCCGGTCAACGCTTGGAAGCCGCGCGACGCTGTCCGGACGATGGCGCAGCAAAAGGGCTGGCAGGTCGACAAGCTCAGGATCGACGACGGTTGCTACGAGGTCAAGGGTCGTGATGCCGATGGCCGGCGTTTCAAGGCAAAGCTTGACCCCGTCACCCTTGATGTCGTGCGCATGAAGCGTGAAGACGACGACCACGGCGGAGCAAGCGGCCGCGTGCCGAACCCGAATACATACAAGCCACCGGCTTCAGCACCCCCTGAAGGCGTGCTGAAGCCAGGCACAAAGCCCCAGGTCCAGGTCCACTGACCGCTTATTGCCGACACACCGCGTACCTCATCGGCGGCGGCCCTGCTGAAGCAGCGACAGGCCGAAGCGCTGGGTGATGCCCCCTTTTGCCCAATTCAGGAGAATCCACATGAAAAACGCATTTCCGCTCGCCGTGCTTGTCGGCGCGCTTGCCGCGCCTTCACTGGCATCCGCGCGTCAGGTTTCGTTCGAAACGCAATTATCGAGCTATGGGGGAGATGGCGCTTACGTTGCCATGTATGTCACCGATCGCGCCGGGCGGTACCAGGGCACGCTGTGGGTGGCAGGGCGCAAAGCCAAGTACTACCGGCATCTGCGCGACTGGTATCGCGCCACGGGCGGCACCGCAAAGGTAGACGGCATTACGGGCGCCAGCGTCGGCGCCGGCAAGACGCTGCGTGCGACGCTGGATCTGTCCGACACGCTGCTCGACGCCGGATATGAGGTTCACATCGACACGGCGGTCGAGGACATGAAGGAATACCCGTCCGAGGTCGTCGTGCCGCTCACCACCTCAGGCGCGAACAAGACAGTCAAGGGAAGCGGCTATGTGAAGTCGTTCCGCTATTCACTGTAACCAGGAGCAGGCGAGGAGATGCCCGATGTTACGCAAGCTCCATTCAATCCCCGGTCTCGTCGCCGGATTGCTGATGACGATCGTCGCCTTGACAGGCGCGGCGCTGTCAGTGAATCCGGCACTTGAGCACGCAAATGCCGTCCGTCCGGGCCAGGCTCCGCTGAGCGTCGCAACGCTCGCCAGTCGCGTGAGCACCTCGGTGCCCGACGTCGAAACGCTCGTACGCCAGCCGTCAGGCGCGATCATCGCGCACTACCAGGCCGACGGCGAACCGCGTACATCGATCATCGATCCCGCTACTGGCAAGGCTGTCGGCGACTATCGCGCGTCGCCTGTCGAGCGTTGGCTGAAGAACCTGCACCGCAAGCTCTTTCTCGGCGACGCTGGCCGGATCGCCACCGGTGCGACGGCTGCCCTCATGCTGTTCGCCGCGTTGTCCGGGCTTGTATTGCTCGCACGCCGAATGGGCGGGTGGTCGCATATTTTGGCCCCGATCCGGGGTGACGGGCTGCAGCGGTTGCATAACGAAACTGCGCGAGCCGCGCTCGCCGGCCTCACGCTGTCGGCGATGACCGGGGTCTTCATGTCGTTGACAATGTTCGACGTGATCCCGGAAGGCGGCGCGCAGGTGCCCGTCCTCAGCACTTCCGCAATCACCACGCCCCGGATGCCACTGTGGCAGATGCCCGCACTGGCAATGGATGTCTCCAGACTGCGTCAGTTGACGTTTGCCAACCCGGCCGATCCGAGCAGCATCATCGAAGTGAACACGATGGATGGCGTCGGTTATGTCGATCCATCGTCAGGCAGATGGCTTGCCTTTCAGCCGGCCGATGCCTGGCAACATGTGCATAGCGTTGTCCGCATGCTGCACACCGGAGAAGGGCTATGGGGGCTCGGGCTGATCCTTGGAGCGTCGTCGGTGTCGGTGCCGTTGCTGGCCGCAACTGGCTTGCTACTGTGGCTGCGTCGTCGACGGGCGATGCCGAAGCTGGCCGGCAACGTGCCTGCACGCGACGCGGACACTGTGTTGCTGGTGGGCACCGAGGGCAATAGCACGTGGGGCTTTGCTTCGGCGCTGCATGCAGCGCTGACCCGGGCTGGCCTTCGCGTGCATGTCGCACCAATGAACGATGTTGCAGCCGGCTACCGCAGCCTGCGGTATCTGCTGGTCCTGACCGCGACCTACGGCGACGGCGATGCACCGGAGAGCGCCGTACGATTCCTGTCGAAGCTCGAGCGCCTGACGATCCCTGGCGGGGTAGTGTTCGGGGCCTTGGGCTTCGGCGACCGCCAGTTTCCCCATTTTTGCGGCTATGCGCGAACGGTTCATGACGCGCTGGCCGCCAGGGGGCTGGAAGCACTGGCCGATCCGGGCACGGTTGACCGGCAGTCTGAGCCCGAATTCCGGCAGTGGTGCTCGGGCCTCGCCGAAAGGCTCGGCGTGTCGCTGGATATCCGCTACACGCCATTGCTGCCGCCCACGATACCACTCAAGCTCGTCTCACGTGACGACTATGGTGCGAATCCGGAGGATATGACTTCGGTGCTGCGCTTCATGCCGGCAAAGGGGGGAAGATCCTGGGCTACCCTGCTGCGGCCGCGGCTGCCTCGCTTCGAGACCGGGGATCTGCTCGGCGTCGTGCCGCCGGGCGCCAGTTCGCCCCGGTACTACTCGCTCGCGAGCGCGACGACGGACGGCCGGGTCGAGATCTGCGTGCGGCGTCATCCGAACGGCGTTTGCTCCCGGTATCTCACAGGCCTGCAGCCCGACGACACGATCGAGGCATTCATTCGGCCGCACGCGCGCTTTCGGCCGGGCGCCGGGAGTGCGCCCGTGATCCTGATCGGGGCTGGTACCGGGATCGGTCCACTGATCGGTTTCATCCGGCATAACGCGGCCCGCCGTCCGATGCACCTGTATTTCGGTGCGCGCAGTGCTGACGACGGCTTCCTGTATCGCGACGAACTTAGGCACCTGGTAGCAGACCGGCGGCTGCAGGCACTCACGACTGCCTTCTCACGTTCCGGAAGCCGGAGCTATGTGCAGGAGCGCCTTCTCGCCGATGCACAGAGCTTGCGCATTCTGGTTACGCACGGCGCGCGAATCATGGTGTGCGGCGGCCGCAGGATGGCGGAGGGTGTCGCGCAGGCGTGGGAACGTATTCTGACGGATACAGGCTTGTCCGTCGCAAAATTGAGAGCGCAGGGAAGCTATGTCGAAGACATCTATTGAGGCTTTGCCAGACACGCAACTCAAACTTTGGCGTGTGAGCGGCGCGACGATGGGAACCCGCTACACGGCAGCCTTCCATGCGCCGCCGAAGACGGATGAAAGGGAACTGTCTGCGCGGCTTGCTGCGGCAGTGGGCGCGGTTGACGAGCAGATGTCGAACTGGAAGGACAGTTCCGACCTCTCTCGGCTGAATCGTGCCGAGCTGGATTGCTGGGTGCCGGTCTCCGGCAATCTCGCGGCTCTACTCGTGCGTGCGCTGGAGATCGGCCGTGACACTCACAATGCCTTCAACATCGGCGTCGGTGATCTGGTCGGCATGTGGGGCTTTGGGCCATCGGGGGAGCAGCGTGCACGTCGTTTGGGCGGAGTGGGCACGAGGGCAAGCCCATGCCCGTCTGTGAGCGATCTGATCGACGTGGACGTGCAACAGTGCAGGGTGCGCAAGCTGGAACCCGTTGCGCTGGATCTTTGCGGCATTGCAAAGGGATTCGGCGTCGACGAACTTGCACGCGTGTTGAGCGAGCAGGGGATCGACTCATGGCTTGTCGGCATCGACGGCGAAATGCGCGCGTGCGGAAGCAAGCCGGATGGGTCGCCGTGGGCGATTGCGCTTGAGGCCCCGGACTACGAGCGGCACACTGCAATGGGCGTGATCGAACTGAGCAACGCCGCTATCGCAACGTCCGGCAACTACCGCCACTGGGCTGACATCGATGGTGCGCGTATCTCACACACAATGGATCCCCGAACCGGTGCGCCACTGTGCAGTTCGGTTGCTTCGGTAACGGTCATTGCCCCGACATGCGTGGACGCGGATGCCTACGCAACAGCCTTGTTGGTGCTTGGTCCGCAGGCGGGGCGAGATTTTGCCAAGTGCCTTTGCGTCGACGCGCTCTTCGTCATGCGCGACGGTGATGCCCTGCGTACGATTGGGACTGGCTGCTTTGCCAATGTGCATTCGGCACCTTAGCCAGGTTTTGCTGCCGGCATGAGATGTAACCATACGCCCAACGCGGTGCTGTCTACCGTGACGGCATCCCGGTTACGGAAATTTAACAAGATCGCACTCGTAACCGGTGGCACGAGCGGCATCGGACTCGCCACCGCCAAGCGGTTCGCCGCCGAAGGCGCGCATGTCGATTCGCAAGAGGCGATGGAAGGAGCCTCCTCACGCCATCTCACACCTTTATCTCATTTGTCAAAGCCTGCCCTGTCGCGAATTCAGTAATGCTGCGCAGGGTCGTCTGGCAAATCGTAGTTATGGCTTCACGCGTGAAAAAGGCTTGGTGTCCGGTCACGATGACGTTCGGGAAGGACACAAGGCGCTGAAGTACATCGTCGGTACTGATGGTGCTGGAGAGATCACGGAAGAATAGATCCGCCTCCTGTTCGTACACGTCGAG
Source organism: Cupriavidus sp. C2SS-8b (assembly GCF_057073745.1). Classification (NCBI taxonomy): domain Bacteria; kingdom Pseudomonadati; phylum Pseudomonadota; class Betaproteobacteria; order Burkholderiales; family Burkholderiaceae; genus Cupriavidus; species Cupriavidus sp. C2SS-8b. Next base: position 1,726,217 of record NZ_CP172716.1, on the reverse strand, counting down.
GGCGAGCCCGCCCAATTGCCGGCTCTTCAGCGCATCGATCGCGGCCTCGGTATCAATCAGCCCGCCGCGGCTGGTGTTCACCAGCAATGCCCCCGGCTTTGCGCGTGCCAGCGTGTCGGCATTGATGATGTGGTGTGTCTGCGGGGTCAGAGGACAGTGAAGTGAAATGATATCCGCGCTGACACCAATTTCGCCTTCTCGGGCGTAGCGGGCGCCTAGGGCTTCGAACTGAGGCGATCGAACTACGTCGTAGCCAATGACGTCGCACCCGAAGCCAAGCATGATCCGGGCGAACACGCGGCCAATCTTGCCGGTGCCGACCACGGCGACGGTTTTGCCGTAGAAATCGAATCCCATCAACCCGTCGAGGGAAAAATTGAAGTCCCGGGTACGATTGTAGGCCCGGTGAATCTTGCGATTGACCGCCAGCAACAATGCAACGGCATGCTCGGCAACCGAGTTCGGTGAGTAGCTGACAACGCGAACCACCCTCATGTCAAGGCTAGCAGCGGCCTTCAGATCGACGTTGTTGAATCCGGTGCAGCGCAGGGCAACTACGTTCGATCCCCCGCGCTTGAGTGCCTCGAGCACTGAAGCATCCGCAGTGTCGTTCACGAAGATACAGACGGCCTCGTGTCCGGCGGCAAGGCCAACGGTTCCCATATCCAGTGGGTTATCGAAGTAACTGAGCTGATGCCCTTCGGCAAGATTGGCGGCGTCAAGATATTCACGGTCGTATGGCTTGGCGCTGAATACGGCTAATCTCATTGCTTGTCTCCCGACATGATAGCGGTGCCTTGGCCTCCGGCTATCCAGCAGCCAAAGCCACGGCGATTTGTACAAACAGGATCTTTGCAATCGTCATCGAAGGAAAAATCATTAAAGTGGACCCACGATTTGAGACAGTGATCAGGCGGTGGTTTAAGCTGTTGTCCTTGACGGGATGATGGCAAATGAGTGAAGGCAAGAAGCGCAAGGTACACACGGCAGAATTCAAGGCCAAGGTTGGTCTGGAAGCCGTGCGCGGGGTGAAGACGATCAGCGAGATTGCGCAGACATACGGCGTGCATCCGGTGTTGGTTGGGCAATGGAAGAAGGAAATTCTTGAGCGGGCCGGCGCCCTGTTCGAAACCAAGCGTGGCCCCAAGCCGGCCGAGGAAAAAAGCGACGAGGATCGCCTGTACGGCGAGATCGGGCGGCTGAAAATGGAAGTGGACTGGCTTAAAAAAAAGTTGGGGGAGTGAGCCGGGAAGCGCGAATGGGGTGGATCGATGGTGCGGAGGAACTGCCTTTGAGCCGGCAGTGCGACCTGGCGGAAGTGTCGCGCGCAACGGTGTATCGGAGGCAGGGCAAGACGACGCGGGAAAAGCGCGACGAGGATCTGCGGCTGTGCCGGTTGATCGACGAGGAATATACGAACCGGCCGTTCTACGGCAGCCGGCGCATGGCGGTATTCCTGCGCGGCCAGGGCTGCGTGGTGAGCCGCAAGCGGGTGCAGCGCCTGATGCGCGAGATGGGGTTGGCGGGCATGGCGCCGGGGCCGGCGACGAGCGCCAAGCATCCGAAGCACAAGGTCTATCCGTACCTGCTGCGCGGGGTCGAGGTGACGCGACCGAACCAGGTGTGGTCGACCGACGTGACCTATATTCGCCTGGCGCGCGGTTTTGCCTACCTGGTGGCGATCATCGACTGGTACAGCCGGAGGGTGCTGTCCTGGCGCCTGAGCAACAGCATGGACGCGTCGTTCTGCGTGGACTGCCTGGAGGATGCGCTGCGGGAGCACGGAAGGCCGGAGGTGTTCAACAGTGACCAGGGCTCCCAGTTCACGAGCCACGTCTTCACGGGCGTGCTCAAGCGCGAAGGCATCGCCATCAGCATGGATGGTCGCGGCCGGGCGCTGGACAACATCTTCGTCGAACGGCTGTGGCGCAACGTGAAGCACGAGGATGTGTACCTGAAGGGGTACGCCAACATGGCGGAGCTGATGATCGGGCTGGCGCAGTACTTCTCGTATTACAACGAGGAACGGCCGCACCAGTCGCTGGGCTACAAAACGCCGAAGGCCGTCTATGCCAGCGGCGAGGGCGGCGGGGCAATGATTGTCGATAAATTCGGCGGTGCGCGGGGAGAATCCCCTGCTCCGCTACGCTGCGCAGGGGATTCTCCCCGCGCAAAATCAGGGCAGCGCTGTTCCGCTGCATGTGAAGAAATGGATGCAGCTTAAACTCGGTTGAAATCTGTCTTGACCGAGGGGTCCACTTTACATGGCATAGCCAAGATCCGGCTGATCCGTGGGAGCCACGCGATTGGCAAATGCCAGAATCGCTGGATTCCCTGTCGCCCCGCAAATCACACCCGCGGTAACGTCGAAGGGGAGCCTGAAGATCAAGAGACAAGACAACGCCGTGATCATCACGAGTGCGAGGACAATGAGCAAGCTATAGAGCAAGAACGTAGCCCCAGTCATGCTGATGGTGGCGAAGAATTTCGGCCCCGAGGAAATTCCGACTTGTGCCAGAAAGATGGTCAGCCCGAAGTTGCGCAGCACCAGGTTGGCGGAGAGGGGCATGGTCCAGACGAAGGGCCCGGTGCGACGCATCTTGCCAAGACAGAGCGTGACCAGCAGCAGCGCTGCCAGCCCGAGGGTCAACTTGCCCACGCCCGGAATCGGTAGCGGTATCATACCTGCCAACAGTCCCGCGGCTGCGCCGATGCCAATCGAGATGAAGCTCAATTCGGCGGTGCCCTTGATGGAGTCACCAAAGAATCTGCGCATCGACTTTGCGTGGGCACGATTGACGAGCAGGCCGACACGGTCCCCGACCTCAAGGATAAGATCGGGGCTGGGCAGCATGTCGGCATCACCCCTTCGTACCTGGACAATCGAACAAGCAATGCCCTCCGGAAAGCGGAGGTCACGCAGCGCCAGCCCCACGACGGCACGGCTCGATGCAAAGACGCGGGCATAGTCCAGATCCTCGCGATGACTGCTGATCCGGCCTGGCTGCAACTCTCCCAGAAGTGCAGCGGCTTCCTGAAGTAATGCCGGCTCCGTGGCAGTCGCAAGCAGGACATCGTCTGCTCGCAGGACAAGTTTCTCAGTGGGCAGTTGGTTATGGTGTTCCCGCCGCACTGCGGCAACAGCCAAGCCGGCCGGCAGGCGCGCTTTCAGTTCGGCGAAAGTGAGGCCAACGAACTCGCGATTCCGCAGTGAGATTTCAGCCAGTTCCATGACCTTTGCCGGCGGTGCCTCGATCTTTGCCTTCAGTACCGCGCCCAGGCAGTAGAGAAAGAGAATCGGGCCGGCAACTCCGAATGGATAGGCTACGCTGTAGCCAACCGCGGCGCCGTCACCTGTCATGCCCGCAATGATCGCCTGCAAGGTCGCCGTGCTGGTGCCGGATCCGGCGAATATCCCTAGCGATTCATCGAGTCTGATACCGAACATCGGCACCAGGGCCAACGACACGAATCCGGCTCCGACCACGCCCAGAGTCGCAGCCGCGTTGGCCTTCAGTCCACGGGCACTCGTCAGGCCCTGGAAGAACTGACCTCCGTACTGGATCCCGATTCCGTATAGGAACAGAAGCAGGCCGAGGGTCCCGATTAGGGCTGGCGGAGCTGCCTTGGGCGCAAATCCTCCGATTGCCAACCCAACAAAAAGTACGGCCCCGGAGCCGAGAGAGACCCCCTTTATATTGAATTCGCCGACGACGTAACCCAGCGCGATCGTTAGGAACAACGTGAACAACGGCTGGGTTTCTAACAACATTCTGACTGCATTCATTGTCAGCTCCTACTTGCAAACTTCTGCCGACTGATGCCATAAGTGACTGTTGCTAGCCCCCTTTGGAGCAGGGACCAGCGCTTGCCGACGAGGACCGCGCGGTAGCCGCGTGCGCTCATGGTTCCGGGTCGGTAGTTGGCGTGATACTGCAGAGTAATACCCGGCCTTCAGTACTAGGGCCTCAAGTTGAGCGATTCCGCACACACCTCTAGCTGTCTGCTCGCGGCAGCTCAAGCTGGTGAGCATTTGCCGTGGCGGCCAAGCGCCTGGAAATAGGTCTAGCACGGGCGTTGTTAGGTCGGGAGGGGGCGGCGACACCGCAACTTCCAGTTGTCGGCGAGGCACCGGCGAGTTGTCCCGCCTTGGAACATCTCACGGCAACGGCAAGTTTTGCCTCCGACACACTGCGCAACCCTACCCGTAACTAGCCTTCATCCCGACATGAAATCTTTCCGGCATCGAAATAAGAAAAACTTGCACGGCGAGGAATACGCCCTTTTATTGAGCATTACGTAAATCATAGAATCACAACAGTTCATCCCGGTTACAGCACGGCGACCCGTTCATACAGCCGATGTTACGACTATTCTCGTGTGCGACGCCACGACCGCCGCAACTGACAGGAAGGTTGCCCCCTGGCATGTGGCCAATTACTTCGACAAGCGCAGGGGAGGGCGCATGAGTATCATCAGGCACATGCTGGAACGGATTCCATAGGCTGAGCGGCGTCCCACGCGATGTCGCGTTCGCGGGCGCGCCAAGAAGCTCGCCAGCTATACAGCCGTAGGAAGAACACGCCGGCAGCGCGAGGGTTCCGGCAACTGCGGTGTTCTCACCCAAAACACTGCCCATGCATGTGCGGCAAAGATGGCAAAGGCACTACCGGCATCTTCCTTAGCGATCCTTTGATTAGCGTCAACGTGGCCTACCGCTCCGCACCTAGATTCCATTCAAGTGCGATGTTCCACCCAAACCCAATCGGGGAAGTTGGCGCCCTATTAGGGGAGTTAACCAGAATCCCGGGGGTGATCTCCGCGGCTCGCGGTACATCTCGCCTTTCAGCAATCCATATGAGGAAAGTAACGATGAAGAAGGAAATTCTCATTCCCGTTCTGTCCGCGTTCGCACTTTCTACCGTTCCAGTGCTAGCGCAGCAAGCAAAGCCTGCGAGCAAGGGCAGTCAAACCACACAAGAGAGGGTCAACGTTTCCGAGTTCGACAAGCAGGCGGCACAGGTACAGGAAAACATCAAGAAGCTGCAAGAAGAGATGGACAAGATTCGGCAGACTCAGGACCTAAAGGAACGGCAGAAACTGCTCGAAGCCCACGGGGTGACTATGCAAAGCACTATGGGCATGATGCGTGGGCTATGGGGGCCGGGAATGATGGGCGGGCAGGGTGGGGGAGGTGGCGGCATGATGGGCGGCGGCCCGGGAATGCACGGTAGGGGCATGATGGGGTGGCAAAACATGGGAGGCTACTACTCAAAGCTCACGCCCGAGCAATTGAGAGAGCGGCAGTACATGTCAGACCAATATATGGATCTCCACTACATGATGATGGAGCAGATGATGCTGAACCATCAAATGTGGAGGCAGATGCCACGGTAGCCTGCTCAGGAGTGTCGACGATGGACAAGGCGGCGTCCCGGCGAGCCTGTCAGATTTTTAGTGTGACGAGGTCATGAGACGATTACGGAAACGTCCTATGACCGACACAACAGTGACCAAGAAGAGCAAGAGCCCGAAGGCACCCAAGCTGTTCCCTGATGAACTGATCGATCAACTGCTGGCGCAGGTCCAGAACAAAGATGCCGAGTCGATCCTCGGCGAATCAGGCCTGGCTGGGCAGTTGAAGAAGCAATTGGCCGAGCGAATGTTGGCGGCCGAACTGACTCATCACCTGGAGAGCGAGGCGGAGCAAGGCAAAGCCGGCAACCACCGCAACGGCAAGAGCCCCAAGACAGTCATTACGCCCAACGGCGAGCTGACGCTCGATATCCCGCGCGATCGGCAGGCAACGTTCGAGCCGCAGTTGGTTGGCAAGTATCAACGCCGGCTTCCAGGCTTCGACGACCACGTCATCAGCATGTATGCGCGCGGCATGAGCGTGCGCGAGATTCAGGGCCATCTGCTGGAGCTATACGGGCTCCAGGTGTCGCCCGATCTGATTTCCACGGTCACGGATGAGGTGCTGGCCGACGTCGAGCAATGGCAGCAACGGCCGCTCGAGGCCATGTATCCGATCGTGTACTTTGACGCGCTCCGGCTGAAGATTCGCGACGAAGGCACGGTCAAGAACAAGGCGGTCTATCTGGCGCTGGGCATTCGGGCCGACGGCCGCAAGGAAGTACTGGGCCTGTGGATCGAGCAAACCGAGGGCGCCAAGTTCTGGCTGAAGGTCTTCAACGAATTGAAGAACCGCGGTTTGAACGACATCCTAATCGCAGTGGTCGATGGCTTGCGCGGCTTTCCCGAGGCGATCGAAGCGGTCTATCCGGATGCCCAGATCCAGACCTGCATTGTGCATCTCATCCGCAATTCGCTGAGTCTGGCGAGTTGGAAGGATCGCAAGCCGCTCGCTGCGGCGCTCAAGCCGATCTATCAGGCCGCCACGGCCGATGCGGCAGCAGCGGCGCTGGAGGCTTTCTCCCAAGGCGAATGGGGTCGTAAATTCCCTACCGTCGCGGCCATGTGGCAACGCCAGTGGGAGCAAGTGATTCCCTTCTTTGCCTATCCACCGGAAGTACGCAGAATCATATATACGACCAACGCCATTGAAAGCATGCACATGCAGTTGCGCAAGATCGTCAAGAATCGAGGCCACTTCCCCAGCGACGAAGCGGCCAGCAAGCTGTTGTTTCTGGCCTTGCGCAACATCGAAAAGGATTGGAAGATGCCGCCTATCACCTGGCGGCAGGCAGTCAATCAGTTCGCCATTCTGTTTGGCGAGCGATTCACCAACGCCATCGGCTGAGATTTCTTACAACGACCTCAGCACACGAAATTCCTGACACGTCCGTCCCGGCAGGTACATCCGTTCTGTCCGCCCCTTCTTGCTGGTGTTGCGCTAGGGATGGCGTTGCTCTTAGCCGTCCTGCTGACTGGCCGCGGACTCGGTACATCTGGGTTCATGGTCCGTCTGGCCGCGTGGCTGGGGGGAGTTCACGCCCGACGTCACGCGAAGCAACGAGTACCTTGGCCCTCTCCTTGAATCCGGTCACCCGCTCTCGAACTGGATTACCTGGTAGGTCCTCGGTGTAGCGCTAGGGGCGCTCTGCGCGAGTTGGAGCGCTGGTGGGCGCCGCAAAACAGGCCGACGTGAGGGTCCAAAAAAACACTGGAAACTCCTCGCGCGCGGCACACAGATGCGTAGACCGCGCTCGGAAAGAATGAGTAAGGGCGGCTCTGGCGGCCAGCTGGCGGGCCGCTACATGCGCACTAGCAACCTTGCGCGCTTGAGCGGGAACTCGGACAGCGCTCCAACCGTATCAGGACGAAAATTCGTCAAAAGCCGCGAGCGCATGCGTGGCATACATCATCGAAGGTCCGCCACCCATATACACGGCGGTTCCCAACACCTCCTCCAATTCGGTCCGAGTGATGCCCAGCTTGATAAGCGCCTGGACATGAAAGCCGATGCAGTCATCGCAGCGACTTGCGACCGCGATACCTAGCGCAATCATCTCGCGTGTCGTCTTGCTCAAGGCCCCCTCTTTGGTGCCAGCCGCTGCCAGTTGGCTGAATGCTGCCATCAAGTCTGGCTGGCTCTCGCGCAGGCCTCGCATTTCAGCCGACACATCTTTGACCACAGTCTTGAATTCGGGCATACCACTCATAAAAACCCCTTCATCTGGGAATTGCGCAGGGCGCGTGACAAATGTAAGGGGGCCGAGCAGCCCTGAGGCTATCAGGCCCGCTGAATTGACGTTACTTCGCGTCAGACTTCGATGCCGCGCATGTCTTCACGCCGAAAATGCTGTAGGCAGGACAGACGCGCACGATACCTGTCAGCAGAGGGAGAATGCCGATCCAGCCCCAGGCACCCACGCGGCCGGTCGCGGCCAGGCCAATCAAGATCAATCCAATTACAACCCGGAGGACTCGGTCAACAGTCCCAATATTTGCTTGCATGGCTGCCTCCTTGGCAATAATGAAATTGTGCGAACTGAGGGCGGATGGCGTTGGCCATTCAAGAATACCCTGTGGGGGAACTCTTTAACTCTGGCTTCGATCTGGATGATCGGTCATGATCCAGCGCAACCCCCTGCGAAATGATCGGGGCGCTTGCCGGGCTAGCGTGCGTCCTTCGGCCTGTCGCCCTTTGGCCAGTCCTTGGCCCTGGCTGCATAATCAGGCCTCGGCTGTTGCGTAAAGTAGGCCGCAACGTCGACGGCGTCCTGCGCTGACAGCGTTCCGCCCTGGCCCAGTGGCATGTTGTGCTTCACGAACGCAGCAGCGGTGTACATGCGCGCCATTCCCGCCCCTACGTTGAAGGAATCTTTGCCCCAGACCGGCGGGAAGATATAACCCCCTTGCGGGTTCTTCGTGCCCTGGCCTTCGGCACCATGGCAGGACGCGCATTGGGCGCCGTAAATCGTCTTGCCGTGGACCGGGTCCGGCGTCAGTGACGTATCAATCTTCTCGAAGCCTCTGCCGGCCACATTCGTGCCAGTCGGGATCCCCGTGGACAGCCACTTCATATAGGCCATAATGGCATTCATTTCTGTCGAGTCGAATGCCAGCGGTTTGCCGTTCATCGAGCGCTGGAAGCAGTCGTTGATGCGTTCCTGCAGCGAGATGACTTTTCCACTGCGCGATCGGTATTCCGGAAAGGCGCCGGCCAGCCCCACCCACGGCGATGCATAGGCAGTCGTTCCGGCATTCAGGTGGCAGCTCGTGCAGTTCAGGCCGTTACCGACATTCTTGGGTAGTTGCTTGTGCGTATCAGTCAGCAGTGCCTTGCCGCGCTTAATGGCATCCCCCATCGGTCCCTTGGGAATCGACGCTTCGTCGGGCACGGGCATAGGTACCGTCGGCGATAGAGACAACGCAGGTGCACTGGCAACTGCCAGCATCGCCAGGGTCAAAATGCGCTGTTTAAATGTGTTCACGGGTGTCTCCATGGTTGTATCGACTAATGTGTTTGCTTTGGTATGGCATTAGGCAGCCATGGCGATTTTCGCGACCATGCCGATGGCAATCAGGCCGGCCACCACGGCAAAGCCTTGTTGCAGCCTGTGGCCACTTAGCCGGCTGGCGACTTGGCGGCCGCCTAACATGGCAGCCATGGCACCTGCAGCGAACGGCACACCAATCTGCCAGTTCATGCGCCCGGCAATCGCTGTCGAAATCACGCCGGAAGCGGACACCAACGTGATGACTGCCAGGGATGTCGCCACGATGGCATGCACGGGGGCATTGGTCGCCTTCTTCAGCGCGGGAACAATGACGAAGCCGCCACCAACACCAGGCAGCCCGGATAGAAAGCCGGCGCCTACGCCCGACAGCGCAAGGGTGCGAGACAAAGCGCCCAGTGCGGTTATCCAGTAGGCAACGGTGCGTTGATTGGCTGGCTCCCGTTGCAGGTCCCAACTTGTTCAGATGGGAAACGAATAGCAGCAGAGGGACTGCGAGAATGGAACCGCCTGCGCCGGTCAATGCCAGGATGAGGCCAACTACAGCGCCGCAGCGCGCTGGTGGCAATGGTGTTTTCCATCGGTTCAATGTCGTCCTGCGGTGGTGCAATCGGTCGCTGCGGCTTAGGCGCGCTGGAGGCTCGACTTCGCCCGCTCGAGGACTTCGAAGGCCAGCATGCCTGCCACCATGGCAGCGACAAAGGCCACGGCCTTCGGGTATCCCGCACCCAAGGCCACCAGCGCGGGGCCCGGGCAGAAGCCGGCTAGACCCCAGCCGATGCCGAACGCGGCGCTACCCAGTACCAGCCGAAACGTAACTGTCGTGCTTGCCGGCAGTTGAACAGGCAGTCCCAGAAATGAGCGGTTGCGCCGTTTCGCAACATAGAACGCAATGGTGCCGACAGTGATGGCGCCGACCATCACAAACGCCAGTGAAGGGTCCCAGGTTCCAGCCAGGTCGAGAAAGCCCAATACCTTGGCCGGATTGGCCATGCCGGAGACCATCAGACCAACGCCGAAGAGCAGGCCCGCAAGCAGTGCAGTAATGGCGGTCATATCAGCCTCCGATCACGTGTCGTTGCACGAAGACGGTCAGGAATCCCGCCGCCATGAAGGTTAGGGTAGCGACCAACGAGCGGATGGAGCCGCGCGAGATGCCGCAAACACCGTGGCCGCTGGTACAGCCGCTGGCATAGCGCGTGCCGAGCCCAACCAGAAAACCGGCGGCAAGAACCTGGCCCCAGGTCGCCTCGATATCGGCAACGGCGGGCTGGCCGAGCAGGCTCGCAATGACAGGGGCGCCGACCAGACCAACCAGGAAGGTCACTCGCCAGGACATATCGGCGCGTGGCAGGCTGAGCAGGCCGCCAAGAATGCCGCTGATGCCGGCAATCCGTCCGTTGAACAGCAGCAGAACGGCTGCCGCCGCGCCGATGACGAGTCCGCCAGCCAAGGAAAGGCCGGGCGTGAAGTTAGCGAGGTCAATCAGCATGTTGCTTTCCCTGATGTGTCAGCACAGAACTGTTGATAAAGCACAGTCATGATGGCGAGCGCCTGTGCGCTCGCCACCGAATAGAAGATGTTCTTGCCGTCACGGCGTGTCGCCACCAAGTCGTTTTCGCGCAGCACGGCAAGCTGCTGGGACAGCGTCGGCTGCCGGATGCCGAGTTGCGACTCCAGTTCGCCAACAGACAACTCGCCTTGGGAAAGCTGGCACATCAACAGCAGGCGGTCGGGATTGGCGAGCACCTTGAGCAGCGCACAGGCGTTCGTCGCAGCAGCTTGCATCGTGGTGAGGTCGATGGTCGGGTGGGGCTGGTCCATGGTCGTCTACATTTCGTACATCGATAGTATATTGAAAAATATATTGTATGTGAATAGAGTATTTCGACCCGGTGTGTCGCGCATGGATAACTTCTCGCGCCTACGCGGGCGTTGGACCCCAGGGGCATGAAATCGTCATATGCGGGCGACGGCGGGCTCCAGAGTCGCCAGAGCGTCTCATTCCGACACTCATCGGTGGCTAGGGTCGCACCCATTGGCCGTTGCCTTTTGACGTGACACAAGCTCGGCCGCTGCCATTCAACTAGATTCGCGTTGAAGGCTGTGATTTTCGGCTGGCATGGGAGAAATTTGTAATGGAGTTCAAGACGGTTTTGGTGGACCTGACCGAAGATGAAGCGCGCGAGACCCGGCTAGATGCAGCGCTTACCCTGGCAAGCTGGTTCGAGGGACGCGTGGTAGCGGTAACAGCGGCGGGGCCGCTGCTGGACCCCTATCGCAGTGCCGGGAAAGAGACGCTGCGCTATCTGTCCATGCGTGCCGATTTGCTCCGGCAGCTGGATGCCGCCGGGACCGAGGCGCTAGTCCATGCGGTGCGCCGATTCGGATCGAAGATCGATACCTCGCACTTGGTGATTGAGCAGGAAGCCGGATGGGCGCTGGCGCAAGAAGGCGTGACCAGTGACATCATCCTTCCTGCTCTGCCGGGCGCTTCGCCCGGTTTGCCTCCCTTGCTGGCGTCAGCGGCCGAGTACGCCATGGTCAATTCCGGCAGGCCGGTCCTCGTGGTGCCGCCGTCTGCCACTATCGCGTTTGCGGGCACGGTCGTGGTTGCCTGGAATGGCAGGCGTGAGGCAGCGCGTGCTGTAGCCGACGCAATGCCGATGCTCAGACGTGCGGCCCGCGTCGTAGTGAAAGTCGTCGTCGCCCGGGGTGGCGCCTCGGACCATGGAGGCAGCGCGCTCATTCGATGGCTGGCCAGTCACGGCGTGCAAGCCACACTCGAGTTCGACGAGTCGTCATCAACTGCCGAATGCCTCCTTAAAGCGCTGCTTGTGGAGAAGGCAAGCCTCCTTGTCGCCGGAGGCTATGGCCGTTCCCGCATCGGGGAGATGTTCATGGGTGGTACCACCCGCACGTTGATACGCAATACGCCGGTGCCATTGCTTATGTCTCACTAGCAAAGCGTTCATAGGAACAAGGCCACAAACTGAAGTCCTCCTAAAGTTCGGTAACGAGGTTCTCATCAATGCGGCCGCGAACGTCTTCCATGGTTTGCCGAGTGGTATTCTCAGCGTTTCGCCAGGGTCAGCCCTCGACTTCGCTGCGGACTAACAGCACCGGCGCCAGCGTTCTTCGACGAATGCACGCTCGTCCGCGGGGACATGTATTGATGGCTTATGTATTCGATCGACGGGATATCGTGCGAGTTTTTTGCGGAAACTACCCGGCGATGTCGAAGTACCTGAGCCAGGCAGCGTTGCTGCGATGCGGCTAGCCTAGCCTGGTCTGGATTCTTTAATCCAACCCAAATCGCAACCTCCCGCGTAGCAACTAGTCTGGTTGCGAGTTCACCGCCGCAATTCCCATAGCGAGGCTTGCGAAGTGATATGGCGATCAACGGGCAAGGGCGTGGCAAGTCATTTTCCTTCCGGTCGCTTTAATCGATCTCGGCTACAGCAAGGATCACACATGTACCAGCGCATTCTGGTAGCCCTTGACGGCGACACAGCCTCCGAGGCCGCACTGGACGATGGCCACTCCACTTGCTCAGGCCACGCGAGCCGAGGTGGAGGTGGTCTATGTCGTGGATGACAGCAGTCCGTTCCTCGACGTCATAGTGCCTACGTGGCAGTTTGTTATCGCGATTACTGATTCTGGATCGACCAGGGCGACCTGCGCACAAAGCGGGCGGCAAGGAGGGGATACCCCTGATCACAATTCCTGCCCAGTAGGCTGCACCTTCCATGAATCAAAACCCAGACTGCGCCGCATCTTGCCTCATCAGTCAGTTCGACGTTGTCCCGCAGCGAGATTCGGTGCTCCCGGTTTCTTGTGGTGAATCAATCCTCGCGTCCTCGGTTTACCTTTATTTAGAGGGTAAGAGGGCGCTGTGATGAAGGACGCGATTGCAATGAACTACCGACGAATTCAGGAGAGCTACCATGGAAACGCTATGGCTGTCGCTTACAGTACGAGCCGGTCGCGTCATGGGCAGCCTCGGTGACCGTTATCGCACGTATGTCATTTCCCGCAGAAGCGCGCAGGCCGCTGATCTCCTCTGGAAATACTACGGTCTTCGGATCACAAATGAGATCCGCCATCGGTTGATATGCCTCAGCGTCGGCGGCGCGGGCAAACTTGTACCGCAAGCGCTAGCGTTGCTCTACCTCACGGAGATGCTGGAGGAATATGTCGGCGATCCCCACGCCCCAATCGTCCACGCCAGTGTCGAGTTTTTGCTGCGCCGCGCCACTGCTGCAAATGTCAACGGGCGGTTGTGCGACTGCAACCCCTTTCAACGCCTGCGGGAGATTGCAATGCGGAAGTATGGCTGGGAGCCGTAAACTCTTCGGTGAACCCTTTGCTTTCCGGCGCGACAGCTTGGTCAGACGGTTCCGGTATAGCCAATTTGGCTCAAATGCGACATTACTATTTGGGTCTAACAGACCGTGTCCAGCCGGTTTTGAAAGGTCCTCGGTTCCGCTAATTTCAAATGTCGGCACGGGCGTGCTTTTTGTGCGGGTTTTGATGCTTTTTGGGTGTGCCTGTCGGGCGGTGTTGCTGGCCTGACGTGACAGAGTTGGGATCCGGGTGGGGCGGTTCCGTCACCGTGGGCAACATTAAAATGTCCGCCTGCTGCGTGAGCGGCGAGGCCGTCCCCATCGCGCGCTCCAGATCCAGCCGGTTGATCTGCCGCTGGCGCTTGGTGTTCGGCGCTGGCTGGTGCGGGCGCGGCGGTTCCCCCGCCAGCGTGCGTGACGGCCCGATAGTCTGGCGGCTGTCGCGCAACGCCTGCACCTGGGCGGCCACCGCCAGCGCGTGGCCGAGCCGCTTGTGCTCGACGACCGCGCCCTGGTCAATCTCGGACAGGCGGTCATAGGTGGTGTAGGGCAGAGCAGTGCCATCGGCCCACAGCGCGATCCTGCCGTCCGGATATTCGGCCACCTCGAGGTAGCGGTGGACCAGGCGACGGTGCTCGGGGCGGTCCTCGAGCAGGTACATCACCTTCTTGTACTGCAGGGTCAGGCTCTGCGAGACCTTGCGCCATTCGCGCCAGCTGAAGATCCGCTCCAGATCCTCATCGCCGCGCAAGGCGCGGTGGGCATCAAAGTCGCTCTTCGGCACCTTGGCAAAGCGTGCATTGAAATCGGCCATGAAGGCCGGTGCATAGGCATTGGCGGCGGCCATCGTGCTGATCCCGCGCAGGCGCAGCTCCTTCACCAGCCGGTCCTGCAGCGTGCCGTTCATCCGCTCCACGCGGCCCTTGGCCGGGCTCGAATTGGCGCACAGGATATCGATGTTCAGCTCGAACAGCGCACGCCCGAACTGGGTGTAGCCGCGGCCTTCGGCGTTGTCCTGGGCGTTGACGCGGAAGATGCCGGCCTTGTCGGAATAGAACGTGAGCGGCTTGCCGTGGCGCTCGACATAGGCCCGCGTGGCGGCGAAATACGCGGTCGTCGATTCGGTCGGCACGAACAGCAGTTGCATCAACTGGCTGGTCGCGTCATCGACAAACACCAGCAGCGTGCAGGCCGGCGCGCGGTCCTCGAACCAGGCGTGGTCGCTGCCGTCGATCTGGACCAGCTCACCCAAACAGGCGCGGCGGTTGCGCGGCTGGTGGACCTTGGGCGGGCGCAGCTTGCGCGGCACCCAGAAACCGGCGTCGATCATGATCCGGCGCACGCAGGCCGGCGAGATCTCGATGCCGTGGCGCTCGCGCAGCTTCTCCCAGGCGAGGGTCGGGCCAAAGTCGGCATAGCTGTCGCGGATCAGACCACGGACACGGGATTCCAGGCCGGGGGGCAACTGGTTGTGGCCGGGTTGGCCCCATTTGCGCGAGACGAGTCCTCTGGGACCGTCCTGCCGGTAACGCTGCACCAATCGCTCGACCTGGCGCCTGGAAATGCCAAGCTTCTCGGCGGCGCGCCAGACCATCAGGCCGTCCTGAACGACGGCTTCGATGACCTTGCAGCGATCCAGTTCCCGCATGCTCATGGTGATCGTGTCGGGTCGGCCCATGATCGCGCTCCTGGCTCGGCAACAAGGCTGCCAGCTTGGCATGATCCGGGACGGGGTACGACATTTGAATTCATCCCAAGTACGACACTACAAAAAACGGCCAACAACACTAGATGCGCATAATGGTTGTTATGTTAAATTACGTTGCGCTGGCTGTGAACGGCGATTCACACCATCTAGGCAAGCCCCCATGATTTCCCTTACTGCCTTTCCCCAAGTGCTACTGATTGCAGATGTGGCCATACTGGTGGCTCGCTGTTTCGCGCGGCGATCACATCGACTAAGGGAATTCGCCACCATGCTTGCAATTGCTGCCTGGATCACCTGCTCCTTCGCGGTTGGCCTTTTTGCTAACGCCTTGGGACGCTCCGGCGCCACATGGACGATCTTTTCGTTGATCCTGAGTCCGTCGCTTGGGGTGATCGTTGTCGCTGTGCTCGACAAGAAGTGGAACAGGTCCGCTCGCGTGATGACCGCCATTGTCCCCGCAGCGGTGTCAGTGCCCGTATAGCCTGCCTGTCCGCAAGACTTTCAGGGATCATCTCCGAGACCCCACATTCTCGAAAAATGCGGGGATCGTCAGAATCTGCAGTGAGGGCCGGATGGCCCTCACTTACTTCAGCGTCTTCAACCGGTTGCTAGCCGCATGCGCGCCTTCGGTACCGGGATACTTCGCCACCACCTGTTCCAGCGTTTTGCGCGCGGCCGCCTGCTGGCCGGACTCGAACTGATTATTGGCAACCGCGATCATTGCGTCCGGCACCTTGGGATGCGTCGGATTGGCATGGATCATTTTCTGCAGCACCCAGGTGGACGCCTTATAGTCGCGCTGCGCGTATAGCGAGTTGCCGAGCCAGAACTGCGCCAGCGGCAGGTACGGGCTCTGCGGATACCGCTTGATAAACGACGAGAACGAATTCCCGGCACTCTTGAAATCGCCCGACTGAAAATGCTTGAGCGCGGCGTCGTATTCGGGCTTCTCGCCCGGCTGCGACGTGCCTTGGCGGTTCTCGACCGAAGCATGCTGCGGCTCGAACTTCTTCAGGCGCGCATCCAGGTCGGCGTAGTAATCCTTCTGCTGCTTCTGCAGCGTCGCCACCGTGTTCTGCAACACTTCGTTCTGGCCGCGTAGCCGAGCCACCTCCTGGCGTAGCCCTTCGAGCTGGTTCTGCAGGTCGAGCGTGGTGCGGCTGTTCTGCTCAAGGCGTTGGGTCGCAGTCGCCTGGAAATTGTTGAACTGGTCACGCAGGTTGATGATCGTTTTGCGCGCCTGGTCATCGTCGAGCACTCCGGCATGCGCCTGCGTGGGTGGCAGCATGCCGCCGCCAGCAATGGCGGCGAGCCACAACAGGGTGGAAACGCGTACTTTCATGGATAGTCAGTCAGCTGATCAGTCGTTGATGTCCACGCGGCGGCTCTCCGCCCGCGAGGCTTCATCATGGTCTTAACCAGAGCGGCTGAAGCGCAGGGTTCCTGCTCGCCGCGCTGGTCCGCCAGTATCGCTTAGATGATTGAGGGAATGCGGAGGACGGCATCCCGGCCGACCCGCGATGGGGGACCAGCCGGAAAATTTTGCGTGGGTGAAGGAACGCGAGTCCGGGCGTTGAGCGCTTCAAAGCATCATCGCGCAATCCCGGCGCAGAACGAAGGCCGTGTTTGCGACCCTTGAATCACAAACACGGACAATCGAACGCCACCGAATGGAACAGAGACCCTCCCGCGGGGGTCTGCACCTTCTTACTTGGCGACTAAAGTTTCCGAATCTGTGAGGCTTGTGGACCCTTTGGGCCTTGCTTCACTTCAAACTCGACCTTGGCACCCTCATCCAGCGACCGGTATCCACTTCCTTGAATTTCGGATTGGTGGGCAAACAAGTCCGCGCCCCCGTCGTCCGGCGTGATAAATCCATAGCCCTTCTCATTGTTGAACCATTTCACGGTGCCAGTTGCCATCTCGTCCTCTGAACTTTTTGTGTGACCGAACGTGCAACGCCGGTACGACCTGGCGCTGCATACAGACGAGCATAGCTGAAGAGCTCATCATGGCGTCTCAGGGTTTACCGAGGTGACTGACTCGACGAACGCAAGTGCGCACCGTCATGCTTGGGCCGCCACGACACTGGATTGCAGGTGTCACTACGCGCGCTTGATGGAACGCGGTCCTCTAATCCTGGCCTGCTCGCAGAACGGTCAATTCCAGGCCTGTTCCGCCTTTGGCAATCTTCAGCGAGGCCAGTTCTCCATCGAGACGAGCGACGGGTGCCAGGAGTCGCCTTAGCTGGTCCAGCAATGCACTTCCCAATTGCTCATCGTCCCGTCCGCCTTGCGCCCACTCATGATATTGATTGTGAGCTTCCACAACTCCATTCATAAATTCCAGCGCCATTGCAGTCCCCTCTTGCGATATTTCCTCCGAAGCGTAGTCCCGTAGTGCGCTTTCGGAATATCGGGCAAAAGTATGTTTCGCGGATGAATGAATGTTTACCCGGGCCGATCGAATCCATATGGATGCAAGTCGCCATCAAGAAGCGGTTTTGTCCTGGCTGCGGCTATCGCTGCGGCGCTGAACGCAAGACCGCTGCAGCGATTTCCCCGGCGAGTTCGCCCGCGGTTGCCAGTTCATTCTTGCTCAGGCCGCCGGCAATGCGGGTCGTGCCCCAGTCGCCGCAGATCATGGCGACGCAGCGGTTGCGTACCTTGACGGGAATCAGCAGCACGGAACGCGTGTCGGGCATGGCGTCGCGATACCAGCGCGGGACGCGATGCGATACGGCTTTGTCGCTCAGGTCCTCGATCAGCAAAGGCTGCGGCGCGATCATCGCGAAATGGAACATGTCGGGCACGAAGCCTTCTTCGAACGACAGGCGCTCGAGCTTGTCCCGCATGCCGTCGCCAAAACCCAGGCGCGCGCCGAAGCGCTTGCTCGTCGGATGCAGCAGCATCAGGAAACAGTGCGAGAAGTTCAGCGCCCGCATGGCCGACTCCAGCACCAGCGGAGCAAGCTGGGATACCGTCCTGCCCGCACCCTCCTGCCGAACCTCGTCGAGCGCGTGCTGCAGGCGCTTCAGCGTATCGGCGGGCTTGCCGCCCTCTTCCGCAACGCTGCCTTCGCCCGAGTCAGGGGTCTCGGAGCGCGCCATCGTTGTCTTCAGCTTCCCGGCCTGCTGGATCGCCGTACTGACGTGGGACGGCTCGAGCCCGAGTCTTTGCGCGTGGGCCAGTAGCGGTCCCAGGACGATTTCCTCCGGCTGCTCGGCAAGCATGGAGGCCGCCGCGCCGGACGACAGGCTGGCGACCGCGCCAAGCCAGTCGGCATGGGTTTCCAGGACGGATTCTTCGTGCAGTTCGCGACCCAGCATGCCGTCCGCGATCAGCGTCGGCAGGCGCCACCGGAAGGCTGCCGCCTTGGCGATCTCGTCGAACGTGATGCCGATGACTTCGCGGCATGCATCGCTTTCGCTCATGGCGCCATCCGCGCTCAGCGTCGCGATGCGGTCCCACTCGTCCGGGAAATAGAAGATCACCATCAAGCGGCTGACGTGGTGCATCAACGTGCAGACGACGCCCTCTTCCCCACCGAGGATGCCGCGCGCATCGTTCAGCGCACGCGTGATCTCGCCGGCCATGATGGCCTGCTTGAGCGCCCTCCCCGCCTGCGGCCGGTTGGGGGCCACGCCCTGGAAAAAGTCGAGCACCTGGACGCCCAGCGTCAGATGCGTAATGGTGTCCACGCCCAGCACCATGATGGCGCGCGATACCGTGGTGACCTCGCCGCCGAATGAACGGTACATGGCCGAGTTGGCCAGTCGGATGACCTTCTGTGAAAGGCTGAAGTCCGACAGGACCGTGCTGGCCATTTCCCCAATGCTCATGTCGCTGTTCAGCGTCTTGAAGACATTGTCGATGCAGTACTGCAGCGTCGGGAAATCGCCCTTCTGGACCATCCTGGCCCAGAGCTGATCAAGAAACTGTTTCTTTGGCATGGTCTCGATTACGCGGACAGTGCGTCCTCGGCGTCGATGCGGAACTTGCCTGCGCGGACAGCGTCCTCGAAATCATTGGGGGCCATCGCCCGGGCGAAGCGCCAGCCTTGTGCCAGCTCGCAGCGCTGGGCCGCCAACAGATCGCATTGCGCGTCAGTCTCGACGCCTTCCGCAATGGCCACCAGCCCGAGTTCCCGCGCCAGCGACAGTACGGCGAAAACAATGGTTTGGGCGTGCGGGGAATCCACCATGTCCGCGACAAAGCTGCGGTCGATCTTCAGTGCCGACAGCGGAAACCTGCGCAGATAGGACAGGCTGGAATAGCCGGTGCCAAAGTCATCGACCGCAAAGCGGATACCGAGTGCCCTGAGTTCGGTCAGCAGATTCCCCGCCCCCTTCGGGTCCGTCATCAGCGCGCCTTCGGTGATCTCGAGCACCAGCCGGTGCGGGTCGATGCCGGTATCGCGGATCGCGCTGCGCACGCTGTCGACAAAGCCCGGATGCCTGAACTGCACTGGCGACACGTTGACCGACACGTAGCCAAGCTCCACCCCGTTAGCGTCCCACGCGGCGAGCTGCGCGCACGCGCAGCGTACCGCCCAGGCGCCAAGATGATTGATCAGTCCGTTGCTCTCGGCCAGCGGCACGAAAATCTCGGGCGAGATGGCGCCCTCGCAATGCTCCCATCGCATCAGCGCCTCGACTGCGCAAACGGTGTCCAGGCCGACCCGGAAGATCGGCTGGTAATGCAAGAACAGTTCTCCGTTGAGGACCGCCTCGAACAGGTCCTGCTCGATGCGGAACTGCTCGTTCAGCCGGTGATCCAGTTCCGGCGAGTACAGGCAATAGCGGTTGTTGCCCTGCGCCTTGGCCTCATACATGGCCCGGTCCGCCCGCCGCAGCAACTGCGCCTCGGTTTCCCGCTCGCCCGTGGCGAAGGCCAGCCCGATACTGGTCGTGACACGCACCTGGCAGCCGGCCAGGTGGAATGGCTGCCGGCAGACTCGCATGATCTGTTCGAGCACGCCCATTGCCGCCTGTTCCGTAGTCACGTCGTCGAGCAGGACCACGAATTCGTCGCCCCCCAGGCGCGCAACGGTGTCGCGGGTGCGTAGCGTCCCCGCAAGTCGCAGGCTAAGTTCTTTCAACAGGATGTCGCCGACCTCGTGGCCGAGCGAATCGTTGACCTTCTTGAACCCATCCAGGTCCATCAGCGCAATCGCAAAGCGGCCGCGCTGCGTGGCATCGCCGGTGAAATACGCGTCCACCCGATTGCGGATCAGCCCCCGATTACCGACACCGGTGAGCGGGTCGGTGAGCGATTGTTCGGTCAGTCGGGCGAGTTTCTGGGCCCATTTGGTGACGTCGGCGCCAAACAGGAGTATTGATGTCCGGCCATCCGTGCCAGCATGTCGGCAAATGCGCAGATCGATACAGCGCGTGCCGGTAATGGCGTTGGCAAATCGGATCTCGGCCTGTTTGGGAAGACCGTCGCGGAAACAGGCTTGCAGCAGTTGGGCAGCGCGCTCGCGTTCGTCAAAGGCGACAATGTCCTTGAGCGAGGCACGCAGCAGGTACTCTCGCGGAAACGCCAGCAGATCGGCCGAAGCATTCGTGGCCTGGAGGATATTGCCGGTTTCGCTGACCTGCAGCGCCAGTCCGCCCCATGCTTCCAGCAGCGCCCAGGCATCCCTGCTTCCGGCAGGAGCCATCGCTCCCGCAACGCTGCCGGAACGGTTCGGTTCCCGTGCGTTGCCTGCCTGAACAGCATCAAACGTGGACGACGTCATGTGGTCTTTGGCCTAGCCTGTTTGGCGATCGCGCCTTGCCGATCCCCGGGGGCCGGCGGTACCGCGAGGGAACCCGGTAAAAAAGACAGCATTAATGGTTCAAAAACACGACTTGCCGACTTGGATGAATCGACGGGAAGCCAATTCTATTACGGCTACCCGGGGTCGCGCTTGAAAACCCGTCATGCCATTGACATTCACAACCTAATTCTCTCGTTTCAATAGCCGGGGGGTAGACAAAGCCCTCATCTATGGATATGCGGCGGCTATGTGGTCGCATGTGGTCGCGTTAACGAGACTCAGCGAGACTCAGCGAGACTCAGGATTTCGCTATGTCAGTGGTTATCGGCAATGGTTGCCTTGTCTTTAGATTCCGTTTGAACGGGCGCGGCCGACGTCGCGCTATTCGACCCTATGTCGTCTCTTCTTGCTTGAGCCTTGCCACGCTGTTCTTGACGACATCGAGCACTGCGGCGGTCATGACCGCCGTCGATACGCCAAACATCAGGATGCCCTGGGCGGCCTCGATCGGACCAAGCAGGCGCCAGCGCTCTGTCATGACAACGTCGCCATAGCCAAGGGTCGAGAAGTTCACCGCCGAATGGTAGAGAGCCTTCCCGAACTCCGAGAACTCGCCGAGCAGCATGAACAATGCCGCCCAGACCATCACCTGGGCAAAATTGCCGAGCAGCGTGACCAGCATGATCGCCGACAGCATGGCGACATCCAGCCAGAGTGGTTCGCGACCCTGCCAGTCGTTGCGAAAGCGGGCATAGCGGCGCAGGCACACGGCCACGACCCACGCTTGCAGCAGCAGGCACGCCAGCATGACCGGGGCTGCGACCAGCAGATGGAGGCGCATGGCGGACTTTCCTTGTCAGGGCGTCGAGGACGATGCGGGACTACGTTGCTCTAGCAGTTCCAGCATCAGGCAGGCATACAGCGTGACCCCGATGAACAGGCCCATGCGGACCGCGAAGGCATGGTAGACGTCCTTCCCGGCCGCGCTGTCCTCCACCGACTGGCCCAGCAGGATGATCAGCGTCACCAGGGTGTTGAGCCAGAAGCCCGGTGAAAGCCCGCCGGCAGGTCCGGCAAAGAGCTTGCGCGCCAGCAGCAACGAGAACAGGAACATCCAGAGAAAGTACATCCACAGATGCACGAACAGGCCCAAGGCCCACCAGAACAGGACGGCCAGCAGTCCGCCGAGCAGCGTGGAACCAATCAGCTCGCGTGCGGCGCCGCGCGCCGTCGTGCAGCTTTGCCGCCCCAGGCTGACCGCCTTCATGAGGATTGGCATATAGGCCGCCGGATCCCCCAGCGCCAGCAGGACAGGCGGCATGACCACGAGCGCCGCGCGCAGCGCCATCCAGTCGGCGGTGCTTTGCGACACCGCCGGCGGACGCCGTTGCGCAGGCCCGGCCGCCGGCTCGGGAATCAGCCAGAAACACAGCGCCAGGACCGTCACCGCAAGCAGCAACCCTTTGACGAGCGCGGCCACCACGGTCAGGGCCAGGCCGATGTCCGCGGTCCCCGCCACCGAAACCATGGTCAGGCCAGCCGCCAGGAACGTGCCGACCAGGCTGTTGCCGCCCCGCAAGCCATAGCGAAAGGCCAGGAACAGTCCGAGGCCGGTGATCAGCACCCCGCTGAACGGGTACTGGCTCAGGAACGGCACCACCAGCAGGCCGCTGCCGGTGGCCAGCATGGCCACCAAGGCCAGCCCCACGGCAGCCTTTGCCGGCAACGGCCGGTCGAGCGATGCCAGCACGAACGCGCCCAGCACGGGGGCCACCATCGGGATGGGCCAGTTCAGCCCGTAGCTGGTGGCAAGGCAGAGCGCGGTGCCAAGCGCCAGCCGCAGCGCCCGACGCCCGCGCATCGCGATAGCGACCGCACCTGCCACGCCGCCGTCAGTAGACATAGGACAGCCAGCTCATCACGCGCAGGAACAGGCGGCCGAGCGGATTGAGGACGTTGCCCTCGGTCGGGAACGCCATGACCTCGGCCTGCCCGCCCACGCGAATGCCCTTGAGCGTCTCCAGTTCGCCCTTGTCGATCTCGACGATCACCGGGAAGCGCTGCGCCGGACGCAGCCAGTCGCGGCTGTTCTGGATCGTGGGCAGGCTGCCCGGCGGCGGACTCTGCCCCGCGCTGACGCCGTAGCCGACGCTGCGCACGCGGCCCGCAAGCACCCGCCCCGGCAAGGCGTCCAGCACGATCCCGACCGGCGTCCCGGCTTCGACGCGGCCAAGATTGTTCTCGGTCATGTCCGCGCTGATCCAGAGGTCATGGATCGCAATCAGCGTCATGACCGGATTGCCGGCAGCGGCGTACTGACCGGCTTCCGTGCGCAGGTCGGTGATCAGGCCGGCGGTGCGTGCGCGCACATGCGCGTTGGCAAGGTCGAGCTCGGCCTTCTCCAGCGTCGCAGCGGCACTGCGCAGTTTGGCGTTGTCCTCTTCGCTGCCGCCCTGCTGCTCGCGCGCGCGTTCGACCTCGGCCCGGGCCGCATCGACCTGGCTGGTGGCCTGGGTGTGGGTGGCCCGCGCCACCTCCAGTCGCCGCAACGATACGGTGCCGGGATCCTCGCTGTACAGGCGTTCCAGGCGATCGCTATCCTGGCGTGCCTTGACCTCGTTGGCCTGGGCGGCACGCAGCGCGGCCTGTGCCGACGCGATGCCCGCGGTGCTGGCGCCGATCTGCCGGCGCATCGATTCCAGGTCCGCGCCCGCCCGGTCCGCCGCGATGCGGTAGTGCTGCGGATCGACCTCGAACAGGACCGTGCCGGCCTGCACGTCCTGGTTGTTGCGCACCAGCACGCGCGTCACGCGGCCCGATACCTCCGACGCCACCGGAACGACGAAGGCCTGTATGCGCGCCTGTTGCGTATAGGGCGTAAGGCGATCCGCGAACAGGTACCACGCCAGGCTCAGCACGATCAGCGCCGCCACCCACCTGACGCCCTTGCGCGCGGGGTCCGCCGATGGCGGCGGCGGTGCCGGAGTCGGTGCAGCGGCGTCACTCATCAGGTCTGTCTCCTTGCACGGATGCGCGTTTGCCGGCTGGCTCGCTCGTTGCCTCTTCGATCAGTCGGCCCCAGTCAGTGCGTTGCTCCATCTGCTGGCGCGTTGCCGCATCGACGAGCGGCTGCCCGGTTTGCCAGCCCCCGCCGAGCGCCTTGTACAAGGCGATGAGATTCCCCACCGCCGCGCTGCGGTTGACGAGGTAGGCATCCTGCTGGGCAAACAGCGCGCGCTGGGCGTCCAGCACGCGCTGGAAATCCGAGTACCCCTCGCGGAACAGGGCATTGGCCAGGGTCAGCGAGCGGTTGGCGGCCGTTGACGCCTCCCCCAGGATCGCCTCGCGCTCCAGCGCCTTGATCAGCCCGCTGGCGGCATCGTCCGCTTCGCGCGCGGCCTGGCGCACGCTGTCCTGGTAGGACACGATCAGCTGCTGCAGGCGGGCATCCTGGATGCGCACGTTGTTGCGGATGCGTCCGTAATCGAGAATGTTCCAGCGCAGGCTCGGCCCCGCTATCACCACGAAGCCGTTCGGCGTGCCGGGCAGCGAGCTGGCCGACCAGCCGATGTTGCCGAGCAGCGTCAATGATGGATAGAGATCTGCCTTCGCCACGCCGATCAGCGCCGATTGCGCGGCCACCTGCAGCTCGGCGGCGCGGATATCCGGGCGGCGCAACAGCAGGTTGGCCGGGACATCCTGCAGCACGGCGCGGTCGATCAGCGGCACGATGCCTTCCTTCTCGGGCATATCGAGCAAGGCATGCATGGGCGCTGGCGGCCGGCCGATCAGGATCGCGAGCGCATTGCGCGCATGCAGGATCTGGCCCTCGAGTTCCGGGATGCTGCTCAGCGTGCCGAGGTACTGAGTCTTGGCCTGCTGGAGGTCGAGCTCATCGCTCTCGCCGCCCTTGAACAGGCGCTCGGTGATTTCGAAGCTGCGCTTCTGCAGCCGGGCGTTTTCCCGGGCGATGTGCAGCCGCGCTTGTGCGGCACGCAAGGTGAAGTAGGTCTGGGCCAGTTGCGCATGCAGCAGCACCAGCACGTCCTCATAGGTCGCCCGCGAGGCAAAATAGGCCGCATCCGCCGATTCGATCGCGCGACTGAAGCGTCCCCAGAAGTCCAGTTCCCAGCCTACGTCCACGCCGGCGCTGTACTGCCAGACACGGGTGGGCTGGACGCCCCCGGACGGCCGGCTATGGACATAGAGCGCTTCCGCGCTGGCCTGCTGGACCTGCGGGTAACGGCCGGCCTGTGCAATGCCCAGCTGCGCCCGGGCCTCGACCACGCGTAGTCCGGCGATCCTGACGCCGGCGTTGTTGGCATCGGCCTCGGCAATCAGTCGTTCCAGGACGGGGTCGTTGAAAACCTGCCACCACTGGCTCAGGTCCGGCTGCTGCCGCGGCTGCGTGGCCTGCTCGAGTGCGGCTGTGCTCCATTGTTCGGTCCAGCTCTCACGCTGTGCCTGGAAGTCCGGACCCAGCCGCGCGCATCCGCCAAGCAGCAATGCCACCGCCAGCAGCCGGCAATGCAGCGCGGCCCGCTGTGCCATGGTCAGAGGCAGGCTGTTGCAGCGATGCCGTCCAGGTGTCGGCCTGGCCGGTCAGGAGACCAGCGCAAGACGCAGGACGCCTGGGGCCCGGTTCGGCTCCCGGTGCCAGGCGAGCCTTGATGGGTCGTCATTTCGGATGCGGGAACCTGCGGCATACGGGTCTCCTCTGCGAAACCGCCATGTGACGATTCGATCGACGTGGCAATTATGCGTTGCCAAGGTGATTTCGCCTATCCATCGTTCGTGTCAGGCACGCAACAGCCATGCGGTGCCTGGCGCCCACAAGAAAACGGCCGGTCTTGCGACCGGCCCCTGGCTACGCGTTGTGTCGTCAGCCGACGCTCAGCGGTTGGCGACCTCGAAGCGGTCCAGGTTCATCACCTTGTTCCAGGCTGCGACAAAGTCCCGGACGAACTTCTCGCTGGAATCCGAGCAGCCATAGACTTCGGCCACCGCGCGCAGTTGCGAGTTGGAGCCGAAGACCAGGTCGACACGCGTGCCGGTCCATTTCAGCTTGCCCGTTGCGCGATCGTAGCCTTCGAACACGTCCTTGCTGTCCGCTACCGGCTTCCACTCCGTGCCCATGTCGAGCAGGTTGATGAAGAAGTCGTTGGTCAGCGTTTCCGGGCGGTCGGTGAAAACACCGTGCTGCGTTTGTCCGACGTTCGCGTTCAGCGCGCGCATGCCGCCGACCAGCACGGTCAGTTCCGGCACTGTCAGGGTCAGCAATTGCGCCTTGTCGATCAGCAGCGTCTCGGCCGGGATCGCGTACGTGCCCTTCAGGTAATTGCGGAAACCATCGGCAATCGGCTCCATCACGCTGAACGACTGCACGTCGGTCTGCTCTTGCGACGCGTCCATGCGCCCCGGCGTGAACGGGACCTTCACGTCGTTGCCGCCCTTCTTCGCCGCCTGCTCGATGCCGGCGCAACCAGCCAGCACGATCAGGTCGGCCAGCGACACCTTCTTGCCGCCGCTCTGCGTGCCATTGAACTCGTTGCGGATACCCTCCAGGGTCTCCAGCACCTGGGAGAGTTGGGCCGGCTGGTTCACCTCCCAATCCTTCTGCGGCGCCAGGCGCAGGCGCGCGCCATTGGCACCGCCGCGCTTGTCGGAGCCACGGAACGTCGACGCCGAAGCCCAGGCCGCCGATACCAGCTGTGACACCGGTACGCCCGAAGCCAGGATCTTGCCCTTGAGCGCGGCTATGTCCTGCTCGTCGATCAGCACGTGATCCACGGCGGGGATCGGATCCTGCCAGATCAGTTCCTCGGCCGGGACCTCGGGACCCAGGTAGCGCGAACGCGGGCCCATGTCGCGGTGCGTCAGCTTGAACCATGCGCGGGCGAAGGCGTCGGCGAACTGGTCGGGGTTCTCGTGGAAGCGCCGCGAGATCTTTTCGTAGGCCGGATCCACGCGCAGCGAAAGGTCGGTGGTCAGCATGGTCGGGCCACGGCGCCGGGACGGATCGTGCGGGTCGGGAATCGAATTGGCCCCCGCATCGCCCTTGGGCTTCCATTGGTGGGCACCGGCCGGGCTCTTCGTCAGTTCCCAGTCATAGCCGAACAGGTTCCAGAAGAAATTGTTGCTCCACCGGGTCGGCGTGCTGGTCCAGATGACCTCCAGGCCGCTGGTGATGGCGTCGCCGCCCTTGCCGGAACCATAACTGCTATGCCAGCCCAGGCCCTGCGCTTCGAGCCCGGCGGCTTCAGGCTCCGGGCCCACGTGGGAGGCCGGGCCGGCACCGTGCGTCTTGCCGAAGGTGTGGCCGCCAGCGATGAGGGCAACGGTCTCCTCATCGTTCATGGCCATGCGCGCAAAGGTCTCGCGGATATCCACGGCGGCCGCGGCCGGATCCGGGTTGCCATTCGGGCCTTCCGGGTTCACGTAGATCAGCCCCATCTGCACGGCCGCCAGCGGGTTTTCCAGGTCGCGCTCGCCGGAGTAGCGCTTGTCGGCCAGCCACGTGCTTTCGGATCCCCAGTAGACATCCTGGTCCGGTTCCCAGACATCCTGGCGCCCGCCACCGAAACCGAAGGTCTTGAAGCCCATCGATTCCAGCGCGACGTTGCCGGTCAATACGATCAGGTCGGCCCACGAAATCTTCTTGCCGTATTTCTGCTTGATCGGCCACAGCAGCCGGCGCGCCTTGTCCAGGTTGACGTTGTCGGGCCAGCTGTTCAGCGGTGCAAAGCGCTGCTGTCCCGAGCCCGCGCCGCCCCGGCCGTCGCCCGTACGGTACGTGCCGGCGGCATGCCATGCCATGCGGATGAAGAGACCGCCGTAGTGGCCGAAGTCCGCGGGCCACCAGTCCTGCGAGTCAGTCATTAGCGCGGTGAGATCCTTCTTCACGGCCGCCAGGTCCAGGCTCTTGAATGCCTCGGCGTAGTTGAATCCCTTTTCCATGGGATCGGCCAGCGACGAATGCTGGCGCAGGATGCTCAGGTTCAGCTGGTTCGGCCACCAATCACGGTTCGATGTCCCCGAGCCGGCGGCGTGATTGAACGGACACTTCGCTTCAGTCGACATGTGTTCCCCTTGCTTCGTTTGCATCCAGATGATTTGCGCGCAACCGCACGGCCCGGCCTTCAGGTCCAGGCGCTGGCCCGGATAGAGTACTGGTTCTCCACTCGAGGCGGAAATAGGTTTACTTCATGGCCGAGCAAGAAAAAACCTAAGGTGGGGATCATTTCCCCTTTCGCATTCGCTGCTTCCAACATTCAGGACAGGACCGTTTCGCCCCGTTCGGGTGAGGCACGCGAGCCACCCGGAGGCGAGAAACGCCGGACAGTGTACGCCCGCCGACTAGAATGAAACAGCCCGCCCGGCGGGGGCATCGAAACGGCCGCCACCCGCTGTCGCTGCATAGTCCCCACTGATACCACGCTGCAGGAAGGATTGCCATGACGGAACTCGAAAAGGACAAAGTCGTCGGCGTGCTGAACCGGATACTCGAAGCCGAGCTCGCCGGCGTGGTGCGCTACACCCACTATTCATTCCTCGTGTTCGGCTTCGGGCGCATCCCGATCGTGTCGTGGCTGCGCGAGCAGGCTAACGAATCGTTGCTGCATGCCCACCTGGCCGGCGAATGGATCACGACCCTGGGCGCCTACCCGTCGCTCGGCATCGGCAAGCTGCTGGACAGCCATACGTTTGATATCGCTTCGATCTTGCGCGAATCCCTTGCGACAGAGACGCTTGCGCTGCAGCTGTACCGCGAACTGCTGGGCCTGGTCGAAGGCCGTTCGGTCGCGCTGGAGGAATATGCGCGCCAGCAGATCCAGGTCGAGGAACTGCATGCCGGCGAAGTCGACAAAATGTTGCGCAAGCCAGGACAGTCGGCAACGGCACAACTCAGCCCGGGTTGAACCCCTACCCGCGCGGCCCCTGCCCGGCGGCCTGGTGGATCGCCGCGCGGATGCGCGGATACGTGCCGCAGCGGCAGACGATGTTCCCGAGCGCCGCGTCGATGTCCGCATCGGTGGGCTTCGGCCTCGCCTTGAGCAGCGCGCAAGCGGCCATGATCTGCGCGCTCTGGCAGTAACCGCACTGGACCACGTCGACATCGAGCCACGCCGCCCTGACGGCGTCGATCTCCTTGCCCCGCACGCCTTCGATGGTCGTGATCTTCATGGCCGGGCCCAGCTTCGACAAAGTCAGCTGGCAGGCGAGTTCGGCCTTGCCATCGACATGCACGGTGCACGCGCCGCAGATGCCCACGCCGCAGCCGAACTTGGTTCCCGTCAGCGCCAGGCCGCAACGCAGTATCCAGAGCAGTGGCATCTCGGGCTCCGCGTCCACGCTGACCGGCTTGCCGTTTATGTTCAGGGTCGCCATGGTTGTCCTCCTCGGCTAGGCGAGCTTCAGCGGCAGCGCGCGCAGCCGCTGGCCGGTCAATGCGTACAGCGCGTTGGCGACTGCCGGCGCAATGGGTGGTGTGCAGACTTCCCCAGTGCCCTGCGGGGCCTCGGCGCTGGCGATGATCTCGGTCTGGATCGCCGGGCAATCCGCCATGCGCACCACCGGGAAGTCATGGAAATTTTTCTGCTGCACGACGCCATCCAAAAAGGTGATTTCCTGGAGCAGCGCCGCCGACAAGCCGAAGTGGATGCCGCTCTCGGCCTGCTGGCGGATCATGTTCGGATTCACCGGCGTACCGCAATCGATCACGCAGTACACGCGATGGACGCGGATGGTCTTGTCCCGCGCGACAGAGACCTCTGCCACCTGCCCGACGATGCTTCCGTACGACTGGTGCAGCGCCACGCCGCGTGCGCGCGCGATACCGTCGGCCGCGCGCGCCATCGGCTGGTTCCAGCCCGACAACGCTGCCACGCGCTGCAGCACGGCAAGGTGACGCGGATGCTCGCCGAGCAGGGCCGCGCGAAACGCAACCGGGTCCTTGCCCGCCGCCACCGCCAACTCATCGAGAAAGCACTCCGTGAAAAATGCCTGGTGCGAGTGGCCGACCGAGCGCCAGAAGCCGACTGGAATAGGCAGCTCGACATTCGCATGGGAAACGCGGGCCGCCGGCCATGCATAGGGCTGGTCGTAGGCACCTTCCGCGACGGTCTTGTCGACAGGAATGCGCGGGAAGCCGAAGTCGCGCGCCAGCATCTCCGGTACGATGGCCTGCCCTGCCGAACGGGCCTGCCAGCCCACGACCCGCCCTTCGCGATCGAGGCCGGCCCGCAACCGTGCCACGCAAGCCGGCCGGTAAAAGTCGTGCGTCATGTCTTGCGAGCGCGTCCAGATGGTCTGCACCGGCCGCCCCTTGGCCTCGCGCGCGATCGCGGCCGCCTGCGAAACGAAGTCCGCCTCGAGGCGCCGGCCGAAACCGCCACCCAGCATCATGACCTGCAGGTTGACCTGGTCGGGCCGCAGGCCAAGGACTTTTGCGGCATGGGCGCGGGCAATGCCGGGCACCTGGGTCGAGACCCACACCGTTGCCGCATGGTCCTCGTACTGGACCGTGCAATTGATCGGCTCGACGGCGCCGTGCGCAAGATAGGGCGCGCGATACTCGGCGCTGATCACCTTCGCGGCGCTGCGCAGTACCTCGTCGACATCGCCACGCGCATAGTATTCATGGCCATCATCGCGATCCAGTGCCGCGGCGATGCGCGCCGTCAGCCTGGCGCTCGATGCGCCCGCTGCCGGTCCAGGGTCCCAGTCGACCTTCAACGCTTCCAGCGCCTGCATCGCGCGGAACGCATTGTCGGCAATCACCGCCACGCCACCCGTGCCGCCGTTGAACGGCGGCACCACGAACGCCTTCACAACGCCGCGTTGCGCCAGGGCGGCACTGACGTCGGCATGCTTGACGCGGCCGCCGACGGTCGGGCACATCAGCACGCTCGCGTACAGCAGTCCAGGTGGCAAGGCATCGATGCCAAAGCGCGCCGAACCATTGGTCTTTGCCGCCGCATCGAGCCTGTGCAACGGGCGGCCAATCAGACGGAATGCGGACGGCGCCTTGAGCGGGACCTTGTCCGGTATCGGCTGGCGCGCGGCATCGGCAACCAGCTCGCCGAATGTCAGGGAACGTCCTGAGCCATGCAGGACCTTGCCGCCATCCGTGCGGCATTCCGATTCGGTCACGCGCCAGCGCTGCGCCGCCGCGGACACAAGCATGGCGCGTGCCGAAGCTCCAGCCTCGCGCATGGGCATCCACAGGTCGCT
Organism: Cupriavidus sp. C2SS-8b; assembly: GCF_057073745.1. NCBI lineage: Bacteria > Pseudomonadati > Pseudomonadota > Betaproteobacteria > Burkholderiales > Burkholderiaceae > Cupriavidus > Cupriavidus sp. C2SS-8b. The sequence continues at coordinate 1,695,243 of NZ_CP172716.1, read as the reverse complement.
GAGACCGGAGGATCCGCCCGTGGCAATCTCGCCGATCTCGCGCATCAGCTTGCGCGTGACATGGTCCGCATAGCGGCGGATCAGGCGATGATCGTCCGGATGAAAAGGCAGCCCATCCACCACGACCTGAAGGTTGTTGAAGATCTTGTCGGGGGGCGCATTATCCACGCGCACGCGGCTCCAGTCGGCATCGAGTTCCTCGGCGAGGATCATCGCCAGACCGGTATGTACGCCCTGCCCCATTTCCGAGCGGCACATCATGATGGTGACGCTGTTGTCGGCGTCGATCTTGAGCCATCCGTTGAGCGCCACCTCGGTGCCTTGCGTCGGCAGCGACGCCGACGTGGTCAGGCGCTGCCGCACCGGCAGCACGGTCCAGCCGACAAGCAAAGCGCCTGCCGCGCCGATTGCGCCGATACCGCCGAAAACGAACGCTCTGCGTTTCATGGTGGGGTCAAGGCATGGCCTGTGCAGCGGCCAGCAGTTCATCGGCAGCTTTTTCGGCCATCATGTAGATGGCGCTTACCGGAAAAAATCCCGGAATGCGCGGGAATGCCGAGGCATCCACCACACGCAGCCGACGCGTGCCATGCACGCCGAAACGGCTGTCCAGCACACCGCCCGAAGCCCGTGCACCGATGGGGCACGAGCACGACGCATGATGGCCCCACGCGTTGTCGCGGATATAGCCGGCCAGGTCTTCATCGCTCTGGACGTGCGCGCCGGGCAGCTCTTCTTCCGCGATATACCCCTGCTGCGCCAGCGGCTGGGCCAGGCCCCGCACAAAGCGGATCGCGCCGATCAGCGCGCGCATGTCCTCGCCCTTCGGATCATCCGCTTCCTCGAAATACCGGAAGTCGATATCGGGCACGTCGCGCGGATCGGCCGAACGCAGTGAAACGATGCCGGCGCGGTTGCGCGTGTGCGCCTTGAGGATCGCCCACGTCAGCATGTTGTCGTGCTCCGCGAAGACTTTGGAATAGCCGGGGTAGTAGCCGACAAAGCGCTCCAGCAGCGCCATGCAGAACATATCGGGCACCGGCGTGCGCCGGCCTGAACGGCGAATCACCGCCGTCGCGACGCCGTTGGTGGTGTAGACGCCATCGCGCGCATCGAACCAGCTGCGATACGGCGCATCGTCTCGCACGAACTTCACGCCATGAAGCACGTCCCAGGAGCGCGACATCCGGTTCACGACACCGATCTCATAGCGGTCCTGCAGGTTGCGGCCGACGCCGGGCACGTCCACGCGTACCGGAATGCCGTGCTTGCGCAAATGGTCGGCCGGCCCAATGCCGGACAGCATCAGCAACTGCGGCGTGTTGAACGCGCCGCCCGCGAGAATGACCTCGCGCCGCGCGCGGACCTGGCACCGCTCGCCAGCCTCTGCGTTGGGCTTTGCATGGGCCTGATAGAGATGCCTGCCCTTCAGGTATTCGACGCCGCAGGCGTTGTCCTGGTCATCGAACAGGACGCGCGTGGCCAATGCGTCCATTTCGATATGCAGCCGCGCCGGATGCCGCTGCGCCACGTCCAGCAGGCGTTCGCGCGTACCGTGGCGCGCATGGCGCTGCGTGGTCAGCGGCGTGTAGCAGACGCCGTGAAAGCAGCGCCGCCCCCACAGCCGCGAATTGGGATCGCCCTGCCAGCGGATCAGCCGCAACCACGCGCGCAGGCGCCGCGGCACGCTTCGCGCGGCCAGTTCCATCGAGCCGATGATGACGCGGACCAGCGCATCGTCTGCCAGCGCTTCCAGCGGCATCGCACGTTCGGTGTGCAGCCACCCGTCCCATCCGTGCAGTGTGGGGTCGACGCCAAAGCGTCGCGCCAGGTTCCACAACGGCCGATGGTGGCATTGCTCGACGCGCTTGGTATATCTGCGCATGCGTGCTGCCGTCCAGGACGGGTCGCCGGTCAAGTCGGCAATATAGTCCCAGTCCGCATCGTGGGGATACACGAAGATCAGCGCGTTGTGCGCGGTGCAGCCACCGAGCGTGCCCGCGCGCGGATACAGCACGCCCGACGGCCCGCATTTGGGATCGCGGCGCTGCTGGGCGACATCGGCATAGTGGCGCACGAAGAAGTTCCAGGCCATGGCCGGGTTCTCGCTGGCGCACGCGTGGAAGCCCGGCACGTCGTAGTCCTCGGGCATGCACGACATCTCATGCGCGCGCGCATCGCAGCCGGCTTCCAGCACGCACACGCGCATGCCGGCCTCTGCCAGGCGTGCGGCCAGCGTACCGCCGCCAGCGCCGGACCCGACGACTACGTAGTCCCATTCCGTTTCATCTCGCCCAGACATAGCCCCCCGCCACGTCGTCGGCCTTGCATGGTCAGAACGTCTTCAGGAAGGCGATCAAGGCCCGCTTGTCGTCATCGCTCAGCACGGGTTCCTTGCCGAACGCCCGCTCGTCGGCACTCAGGCCGTCCTGGTTGTTGAACTCCGCGGTGCCGAAGTAGTGGCCGCGGTTGACCACGAAATCCGGGCACTTGCTGAGCGACAGCATCGGCTTGACCACATCCGCATAGATCTTGCGCAGGTCATCGTCGGTTGCGCCGTCCGGCACTGACGCGAGGTCGCCCTTGAGCTTGAGCAGCAGCTTCAGCACCTTGGCCGCGTGGTCAGCCTTGGCGATCGGGTCGGATGTCTCCGACAGCGGCTGCAAGTTCGCCAGCAGGTTCACCGGCATCCGTGCCGGGGCCGGGCCGATGGTCACGTCGCCGCTCTCGCCCACCAGCCAGGGCACCCAACGGTGGAGCAGGTCCTCCATGGGCCGCAGCGCATCCGGCACGAAGCCGACCGGGATGGTGATCTGGCTGCGTTCCGTGGTGCGGTCGATCACGCCCGGGACTTTCGTGCCGAGCACGGTGTCATGCGCGCGCTTTTCTGGCCACAGCAGCTGTTCGATCGATGCGTCGAAGACTTGCATGCGGCTTTTGACGGAAGGATCGCTGCTGAATGGCCCGAGCGAATTGTTGAGCAGGAACGGCGCCGTCGACCAGATGCTGATCAGCGACGGCACCCGCGTATAACCGCGGCCACCGGCCGGCATGCGGTAGGGCCAGCGATCGGCGGTGAACGGGTCGTACAGCGTCACGGTGCCGACCGACGGCAGGCTCTTGTAGGTCTGCGAGGAGAAGTTGTCCCAGATATTGCCGCGGATCGCATTGGTGGCCAGCGGGCTGCAGATATTCGTGCGCAGCAGCGTGGATGGCACGCGCACATCGCTCGACAGGTAGTTGTTGGCAAGGAAGTCCGGCGCGCTGACGATGTCGCGCATCTTTGCCTTGTAGTCGTCGGTCTGGGTCCATTTCCAATAGCGCTGGACGCAACCAAGGTACTTGTCGCCGCCGCAGTCGCGCATCTGCAGGTCCGCTGGCGGCGGCGGTCCCTTGCTCGAATGGCAGCGCGCGCAGGTCTCCGCGAACACGGTCTTGCCGCGGTTCAACAAGCTGGCACCATCGGGCGTTGCAGGATCGGCCAGGTAGGCCTTGCCGCCGGGGGCGTCGGCCAGGTGGTCGGCGGGCGTCGATTTCAACAGGAACGCGGCCATGTTGAAGGAGCCCGCCTCCGTCGCACGCCAGTAGGAAGAATTCTTCTGCGCCACCGCAATCTCGATCGGAGAGATCGACTTGCCGCCGAGGATCGGATTGAAATGCAGCAGCCATTCCTCGCTGAACAACCCGATGTTCAGGTAGACGCGATTCAGTGCGCCGAGTACGCCGACGGAATCGGCGCCGTCCTTCAGTACGTGCGGCGTCCAGACCGTATCCGGCGCCTTGTAGAACTCCGAAAGCGCCCCGGTCTGGACGAAATCGTTCAGCTGCTTGTTGTTCTTCTCGCCGCCGGCGATGGTCTCCTGTCCGAGCCGCCGGGCCACGCCCATGCGCGCCATCAGGTCGTAGAGCGCATTCATCGTGCGCGGGTTGTTGATGTTGTCGGTCGAGACCAGCGAGGTGTCCATCGCCCCCGGTCGGAACGTATGGACGAGCTGGAACATGAAGTTCTGCTTGCCCGCTGGCGTGGAGGCGTTGTGGATGAAGAGCCGATCGACCCACATATACTGCGCACCGACGGTGGAGCTGAGATCGGCCCACTGGGGGTGCTCTGGATCGGCAGGCGGATGGATCGGGCTCGGGCCGATGTGACAGAAGCCGCAGGACATGCCTACCCGGTAAGGCCGCACGAGATCGGCGCGATTGTAGTAGGACGGATCGGTGTAGTAGCGCTCCGGGTCCCAGGCCTTGGCCGCCTTTTCGTCGAAGGCGGGATTGGGGAACAGGCGCAGGCCCACGATGCCGGTCGGGTAGCCATAGTAGGAGCCAACGGGGAGCTTCTGGCCATCCGAGAATGTCGCGCCACGCGCACCGGTCTTGACGCCGGGGTAGGCCTGCTCGTTCTCAAACGGGTCCGCAGGACAGTCCTTGCTACGCTTGTCCAGCCACAAGCCAAAACGCTGCGGGTCGGGTCCTGCAGGCTTGGTAAAGCATGGCTCGTTGAGCAGGCCGAGGTAGGCCCAGCGGTTATCGCGCGAATAGCCCTGGCCTGGATGGGAGCTGATCGACTTGAGCAGGTCGAAGGCGCCGAACGTGTAGTTCGTCATCGCGTCCCAGAACCGGTCATTGCCACCGGTCCACACGATCCACATGTTGCGGCCCTGGATCTCTTCCCTGGTCAGGGACACGCCGCGGTCCATCTCGCGGAAGTAGTCTTCCGCCGCATGCCGGAATGACTCGGCATTGCGGCCGGCCTGCTGCGCTTCATCCTCGACGTGGCCGGCTTTGAGCCTGGAGCAGCCACTGGCAGTCACCACACAGCAGAAGATGGCCGCCCAAAGCATCGACTTGCTGTGCAGGTTCACCGTCGTCCCTCCCCGACCGGATGGTCTATCACAGCAGCGTGTGCGCTACGCACGCCGTTGAGTACAGATAAACCTAGAAATGACGTGAGGAGAAGTCAAGCTTGTTACTGATCTACAACGCTATTTGGCGGCGGTGAGTTCGACGATGTTTCCGACAGAGATAAGCAAAGCGATGCACGGGGGGGCCGCTGGCCGATGCGCAGTAGGTGGAGTCGTCCGCGCTAATCCGGCGCCCCAAAGCAAAAACCCCTCGCAGCACATGCTGTCGAGGGGTTTTGCATTGTAAGAGCCTGGCGATGACCTACTTTCACACGGGTAATCCGCACTATCATCGGCGCGGAGTCGTTTCACGGACCTGTTCGGGATGGGAAGGGGTGGTTCCAACTCGCTATGGTCACCAGGCATAAGGGGTTGTGGCGCTGGGCAGTTCGTCCAACGCCACCAATTCGGGATGTAGTCTTTGTAGTCTTGGGTTGTGCTGTATCAGCCGGCACAGGCGATTCACTCACCAGGCTAAAACACACTGGTTATAGGATCAAGCCTTACGGGCAATTAGTACTGGTTAGCTTAACGCATTACTGCGCTTCCACACCCAGCCTATCAACGTCCTGGTCTCGAACGACCCTTCAAGGCGGTCAAGCCGCCAGGGAATCCTCATCTTCAGGCGAGTTTCCCGCTTAGATGCTTTCAGCGGTTATCTCTTCCGTACATAGCTACCCTGCGATGCCTCTGGCGAGACAACAGGTACACCAGCGGTACGTCCACTCCGGTCCTCTCGTACTAGGAGCAGCCCCCGTCAAGATTCCAACGCCCACGGCAGATAGGGACCAAACTGTCTCACGACGTTTTAAACCCAGCTCACGTACCTCTTTAAATGGCGAACAGCCATACCCTTGGGACCGGCTACAGCCCCAGGATGAGATGAGCCGACATCGAGGTGCCAAACACCGCCGTCGATATGAACTCTTGGGCGGTATCAGCCTGTTATCCCCAGAGTACCTTTTATCCGTTGAGCGATGGCCCTTCCATTCAGAACCACCGGATCACTATGTCCTGCTTTCGCACCTGCTCGACTTGTCGGTCTCGCAGTTAAGCACGCTTTTGCCATTGCACTTTAGGTACGATGTCCGACCGTACCAAGCGTACCTTCGAACTCCTCCGTTACACTTTGGGAGGAGACCGCCCCAGTCAAACTGCCTACCATGCACTGTCCCCGACCCGGATTCACGGGCCAAGGTTAGAACCTCAAACAAACCAGGGTGGTATTTCAAGGACGGCTCCACGCAGACTAGCGTCCACGCTTCAAAGCCTCCCACCTATCCTACACAGATCGGTTCAAAGTCCAATGCAAAGCTACAGTAAAGGTTCATGGGGTCTTTCCGTCTAGCCGCGGGGAGATTGCATCATCACAAACACTTCAACTTCGCTGAGTCTCGGGAGGAGACAGTGTGGCCATCGTTACGCCATTCGTGCAGGTCGGAACTTACCCGACAAGGAATTTCGCTACCTTAGGACCGTTATAGTTACGGCCGCCGTTTACCGGGACTTCAATCAAGAGCTTGCACCCCATCATTTAATCTTCCGGCACCGGGCAGGCGTCACACCCTATACGTCCACTTTCGTGTTTGCAGAGTGCTGTGTTTTTATTAAACAGTCGCAGCCACCATTTTATTGCAACCCCTTCACCCTTCTGGCGCAGGCCAGTCAAGCTACCAGGGCGTACCTTATCCCGAAGTTACGGTACCAATTTGCCGAGTTCCTTCTCCCGAGTTCTCTCAAGCGCCTTAGAATACTCATCTCGCCCACCTGTGTCGGTTTGCGGTACGGTCTCGTATGACTGAAGCTTAGAGGCTTTTCTTGGAACCACTTCCAATTGCTTCGCAGCACAAGGCCGCTCGCCCCACATCCTTGAATCCCGCGCCCGGATTTGCCTAAGCGCCTTCTCCAATGCAGGGACCGGGACTTCCAACACCCGGACAACCTTCCGCGATCCGTCCCCCCATCGCATCATACGACGGTGCAGGAATATTAACCTGCTTCCCATCAGCTACGCATCTCTGCCTCGCCTTAGGGGCCGACTCACCCTACGCCGATGAACGTTGCGTAGGAAACCTTGGGCTTACGGCGAGGGGGCCTTTCACCCCCTTTATCGCTACTCATGTCAGCATTCGCACTTCCGATACCTCCAGCATCCTTTACAAGACACCTTCACAGGCTTACGGAACGCTCTCCTACCACGCACATTGCTGTGCGTCCGCAGCTTCGGTATATAGCTTAGCCCCGTTACATCTTCCGCGCAGGACGACTCGATCAGTGAGCTATTACGCTTTCTTTAAAGGGTGGCTGCTTCTAAGCCAACCTCCTGACTGTTTTAGCCTTCCCACTTCGTTTCCCACTTAGCTATATTTGGGGACCTTAGCTGGCGGTCTGGGTTGTTTCCCTCTTGACACCGGACGTTAGCACCCGATGTCTGTCTCCCGTGATTGCACTCTTCGGTATTCGGAGTTTGCTATGGCGGGGTAATCAGCAATAGACCCCCCAACCATGACAGTGCTCTACCCCCGAAGGTGAGACACGAGGCACTACCTAAATAGTTTTCGGAGAGAACCAGCTATTTCCAGATTTGTTTAGCCTTTCACCCCTATCCACAGCTCATCCCCTAACTTTTCAACGTTAGTGGGTTCGGTCCTCCAGTACGTGTTACCGCACCTTCAACCTGGCCATGGATAGATCATCTGGTTTCGGGTCTACACCCAGCGACTGAACGCCCTGTTCGGACTCGCTTTCGCTACGCCTGCCCTAATCGGTTAAGCTTGCCACTGAATGTAAGTCGCTGACCCATTATACAAAAGGTACGCCGTCACCCGTTTCCAGGCTCCGACTGTTTGTATGCATGCGGTTTCAGGATCTATTTCACTCCCCTCCCGGGGTTCTTTTCGCCTTTCCCTCACGGTACTGGTTCACTATCGGTCGATCACGAGTATTTAGCCTTGGAGGATGGTCCCCCCATCTTCAGACAGGATTTCACGTGTCCCGCCCTACTTCTCGTACACCTAGTTCCACAACGCTGTTTTCGCATACAGGGCTATCACCTGCTATGGCCGGGCTTTCCATCCCGTTCTGCTAACAACACTGCTAAAGAGTACAAGGCTCTTCCCATTTCGTTCGCCACTACTCTGGGAATCTCGGTTGATTTCTGTTCCTGCAGCTACTTAGATGTTTCAGTTCGCCGCGTTCGCTTCCCTTGCCTATGTATTCAGCAAGGGATGACCCATGCGGGCCGGGTTTCCCCATTCGGACATCTCCGGATCAAAGCTTGTTTGCCAGCTCCCCGAAGCTTTTCGCAGGCTACCGCGTCCTTCATCGCCTGTGATCGCCAAGGCATCCACCACATGCACTTGTTCGCTTGACCCTATAACGAGTGTGTCTCAGCGACACTATCGCTACAGGTGAGTTCTCGCATTTGTGCCGTATTCCAAGTCATCTTTCGATCACTTAAATACATTTTGGTTGATACAATCACAACCCGGTATCGCGTTTGTACTGCAGCGTCTCATCAACGCTCCGCGACACCTTTACTACATCCCATATTGTTAAAGAACAGCCGATCCACAGGTGATACCCGCGATCGCTTGGCAAATGCAAAATGCAAGCGCTTGGATTTAAGCGCTTGCATTTGGCTTCAGCCCAGGCTGAAACAACAAACAAACCGATAAGTGTGAACGCTCGACGTTAGATGCACGCTCTGGAAAGGAGGTGATCCAGCCGCACCTTCCGATACGGCTACCTTGTTACGACTTCACCCCAGTCATGAACCCTGCCGTGGTAATCGCCCTCCTTGCGGTTAGGCTAACTACTTCTGGCAAAACCCACTCCCATGGTGTGACGGGCGGTGTGTACAAGACCCGGGAACGTATTCACCGCGGCATGCTGATCCGCGATTACTAGCGATTCCAGCTTCACGTAGTCGAGTTGCAGACTACGATCCGGACTACGATGCGTTTTCTGGGATTAGCTCCCCCTCGCGGGTTGGCAACCCTCTGTACGCACCATTGTATGACGTGTGAAGCCCTACCCATAAGGGCCATGAGGACTTGACGTCATCCCCACCTTCCTCCGGTTTGTCACCGGCAGTCTCTCTAGAGTGCCCTTTCGTAGCAACTAGAGACAAGGGTTGCGCTCGTTGCGGGACTTAACCCAACATCTCACGACACGAGCTGACGACAGCCATGCAGCACCTGTGTCCACTTTCCCTTTCGGGCACCTGATGCATCTCTGCTTCGTTAGTGGCATGTCAAGGGTAGGTAAGGTTTTTCGCGTTGCATCGAATTAATCCACATCATCCACCGCTTGTGCGGGTCCCCGTCAATTCCTTTGAGTTTTAATCTTGCGACCGTACTCCCCAGGCGGTCAACTTCACGCGTTAGCTACGTTACTGAAGAAATGAATCCCCAACAACTAGTTGACATCGTTTAGGGCGTGGACTACCAGGGTATCTAATCCTGTTTGCTCCCCACGCTTTCGTGCATGAGCGTCAGTGACGTCCCAGGGGGCTGCCTTCGCCATCGGTATTCCTCCACATCTCTACGCATTTCACTGCTACACGTGGAATTCTACCCCCCTCTGACATACTCTAGCCTGACAGTCACAAGCGCCATTCCCAAGTTAAGCTCGGGGATTTCACGCCTGTCTTATCAAACCGCCTGCGCACGCTTTACGCCCAGTAATTCCGATTAACGCTCGCACCCTACGTATTACCGCGGCTGCTGGCACGTAGTTAGCCGGTGCTTATTCTTCCGGTACCGTCATCCGCCCCAGGTATTAACCAGGACGTTTTCTTTCCGGACAAAAGTGCTTTACAACCCGAAGGCCTTCTTCACACACGCGGCATTGCTGGATCAGGGTTGCCCCCATTGTCCAAAATTCCCCACTGCTGCCTCCCGTAGGAGTCTGGGCCGTGTCTCAGTCCCAGTGTGGCTGATCGTCCTCTCAGACCAGCTACTGATCGTCGCCTTGGTAGGCCTTTACCCCACCAACTAGCTAATCAGACATCGGCCGCTCCTGTCGCGCGAGGCCGTTACCGGTCCCCCGCTTTCACCCTCAGGTCGTATGCGGTATTAGCTAATCTTTCGACTAGTTATCCCCCACGACAGGGCACGTTCCGATGTATTACTCACCCGTTCGCCACTCGCCGCCAGGCCGAAGCCCGCGCTGCCGTTCGACTTGCATGTGTAAGGCATGCCGCCAGCGTTCAATCTGAGCCAGGATCAAACTCTTCAGTTCAATCTCTGTGTGGGTCCGAAGACCCTCGCTCTTTCGAGCGGTCGCTCACTCTCAGAAAACTGACTGACCAGATCCGAAAATCCAGTCACGTTTTGCTGTGCGAGCACTGTATAACTTTTGAGCTAAAAGACCGAAGTCTTTCGCATCCGCTATCAAGCGCCCACACTTATCGGTTGTTTGGTTGTTAAAGAACTGCGCAACCGGCTTTGCCGTTTTGCGTCGCTGCGTTTGCGTCAGCAGCGAAGGAACGAGACTATAAAGAAGTTTTCGCGGTTAATCAAGCCACTCGGGAAATTTCTTTTTTCCGGCTATTTTTCTGCCGGGTTCGTCCCTGCAATCTGCCTTCGCCTTGACGCTTTGCAGCGGAGGCTCCAGCAGAAGGGAGCGGATATTAATCGCTTGCCCCCTGACTGGCAAGTCTATTTTATGCAAAGGGGAATAAGAGACTTTATGAACACAAAAGCCCCCCTGAATTGTGATGCCTGGACTACGTCACAGCCATTGGGACACCAACAGTTGAGTCACCGCGCTATTGCGTCTGGTCCGACGCTTCCGGCAACTGCTCGACGACTGTCGTGACAATGCGCTGGACCTTGCCCTCCTCGGACACGTCCTGGCGCATCACCATGCGATTTGTCGGGCAATACCAATCCGTGACCCGCAGACTCGTCGGCTTCGTCACGATCTGCTCCCCCGCGACCACCATGGGCCCAAGGGAGGTCGTCCGTACGTACTCGATTGGCACGCATTCCGACTGACCCAGCGCGGTGCGTATGATTTCGCGCTTACCCACTCGGCGCGATGTCACCGACACTGTCGCGTGCGGAGCGATGAGCTTGCCCGCCTCATCCCCGGAATCCCGCGAAAAGATCGTGAAAGACGCGCTGGCGTCAACGGTTTCACCGGGAAGCACGTCGCCTTCGTGCAGTGGCAGGGCCTGATACTGGTTATCAAGCAACCCCACCGCGTCAATGGTGGTCGTTCCATAAAGACGCGCATAACGCGCCCATGCATTGACGGTTGCCTGCCCCGAGATACTGGCAGGCGACCCGTTTGCGGCGGGTCGCAGCAGCACGCGTTGCTGTTGCTCGGTCACCACCGGCGGCCCCATCAATGCAGCCAACGCTGTCTTGGAGTGAATCTCGATGTCGGCCTGGCAACCCGCCTCCGTCGGCAATGGCGGCCGCAGTATGGTCTTGCGGGACAGCGGCATGGTGCCGTCCGCCTCCATCTGTATGCGCGCTCCGTGTGGAAACCAGATGGTGCGGCAAACATCCTCGTGGCCTTGCGCAGCGGGCTCCTCGGCCCGGGCCGACTGCGCAGTGGCTGCAAGAACGCCGGTAACCAGGCAGACCAGGCCGCGCCGGGACTGACGCTTCAGCAAGGATATACGCGCATTTCGCATGGTCGGGATACCCGTTGTTTGCAAGCCTGAACGCGTCAGGACGTCAGGATTCGATCCGGTTGCGACCGCCCTTCTTGGCACGGTACAGCGCCAGGTCACTGCGCGACAACGGGGCTTCGGCATTGGCATCCGCCGCCGTCAGGAGCGTGACGCCAATGCTGACCGTCAGGTCGATCCTCTGGTCCTGCTCGATCAGCGGGTACTCGGCAATACGCTGCTGGATCCGTCCTGCCACGCCAATCGCGCCGCGCAAATCGGCACCATCGAGCAGGATCCCGAATTCCTCGCCCCCGAGGCGCCCCGCCATGTCGTCGGGCCGCAAATGCGCGCGCAGGATGCTGCCGAAGTGACGCAGCGCGCGATCCCCGACCCCATGGCCCCAGCGGTCGTTGATCGACTTGAAATGGTCGAGATCGCACATCATGAGCGCCACGCCGGCGCCGCGGCCGATCTGCAGGCTGGCGAGCCGCGTCTCGATTTGCATCATGAAGTGCCGCCGGTTCGGCAGCCCGGTCAGGCTATCGATGGTCGCAAGTTCCTGCAGTTCCGCTTCGATGCGCTTGCGCTCGGTCACGTCCGTGATGAAGCCATGCCACAGGGTACTGCCATCGGGCAAGCGCTGCGGCCTGGCATCGCCCTGGCGCCAGCGCAGGCCCTGCATCGGCAACTGCACGCGATACTCCAGATGCCATGGCGAGAGTTGGGCGGCTGAAGCACCAAACGAGGCATGATAAGCAGCCAGATCGGAAGGATGAATCAATGCATCGATGCACGACGCATCCGCTGCCACCTGGTCCGGGGTCAGCTCGTATATATCCCTGATACCCGCGCTGGCGTAGGAGAAATACGACCGTCCCTCGGGCATGGCGCGGTACTGGAACACCAGCCCCGGCACTTCGTTCGTCAGGTTCGTGACCAGGTTGACGGCCTCGCGCAGGCTCTCCGACATCGTGCGCAGCGAAGTGATGTCGGTGGTCGTGCCTACCATGCGTAACGCCTGACCGGTACTGTCGCGGTCCACGACCTTGCCGCGGCTGCAGATCCATTTGTAGCTGCCATCGCGGCAGCGGATCCGGTGTTCGACCTCATAGCTGTCGCTCCGGCCGTCGAAATGGGCCTGCATCGTCGCCTTGACGTACTCGAGGTCGTCGGGATGAAGACGCAGGTAGCTGTCCTCGATCCGGCTCGACACCTCCCAGTCGGCATAGCCGAGCATGGATTTCCAGCCGCTTGAGTAGTGGATTTCGCCCGTTGCCACGTTCCGGTCCCAGATGCCGGTGCCGCTGCCCGCAATGGCAAGCGCAAGCAGCCGTTCCCGCTTGCGCAGCGATTCGAGCTCTTCCCCGCAATGTCCCGTGGTCCGGGAAACGGCCGTTGGTGCGTCTGCGGATGTTGGCGGTGCAAGCATACGGGCGGTCCGGGATGCGATCTGAGGGCGAGTATACATGGGCCGATCCGCCACTTGCGAGTGTTGCGCGCTAGCCTTGCGTCACATGGCGATTCAATTGTTGTCTTACCCAGAATCCTGACCAGAGGTATACTGTTAGGTTGCCGCAGCGAGTCCCGGGGTATCGGGTGAGGCTGTATTCGGGGGCCGTCCGCGCTTCGGGGTCCTGATTGGCGCCGTATCGAACGCCGGGCTTTGCGCCCTGGTGGCCGGTATGGCGGGGCAAGCGGGGCGCAAACAGATCGTGAATGTCGGGGTTGCTCCCGGCCCATCCAGGCCCTTGCCAGCGCACCCGACATGCTGCAACGCAACAAACACTGTAGAATATACGCCCCCTGCTCCGCGGACAACATGGCTTTTTTGGCTCATGCCACGCCCAATGCCGGTCCGATGCCTTGACAGCAGGCCAGAAAACGCACGCAATGCGTGCACGCTGCAATCAAAACGCGATTCACGAAGGAAACAGCAGTAGATGACGAGCGGTCCACAACGAACGGCTGCCAAAGGCCGCGATGCAGGTACAGTCAAAGCCCTTGGCGCCTCGGCGGAATCCATGTCGCCGGACGAAGTCAACGCGCGCAGCCAGCAGTTGCGTGCCCTGATCCAGCTGGGAAGGCAGCGTGGGTATCTGACCCACGCGGACATCAGCGACCATCTGCAAGAGAACTTCACCGACACGGCGGCGATGGAAAGCATCGTCACCACGTTCGCCGAAATGGGCGTGAAGATCTTCGAGCAGACGCCCGATGCCGAGACGCTTCTGCTCAGCGACAACGCGGTGGTGGCCTCCGACGACCAGGCCGACGAAGAGGCCGAGGTCGCGCTGTCGACCGTGGACTCGGAGTTCGGCCGGACCACCGATCCGGTGCGCATGTACATGCGCGAAATGAGCTCCGCCACGCTGCTGACGCGCAAGGAAGAGGTCGAGCTCGCCAAGAGGATCGAGGAAGGCCTGAACAATATGGTGCACGCCATCTCGGCCTGCCCGTCCACGATCGCGACCATCCTCGAACTGTCGGGCCGCGTTGCCAACGGTGAAATGGGCATCGACGACCTGGTCGATGGCCTGAGCGACGAAACCGGCGCCGATGTCACCGTGAGCGCCAGCGCTGACGACAGCGACGACGACAGCGCCGACGCCTCCGACGATAGCGATGGCGACGAGGAAGACGACGACGCCGACGACGGCAACAGCGCGCAGCAAAACGCTGAAGCCGACCTCGCCAAGCTGCGCGACGAATGCCTGAAGCGCTTTGCCCGCGTTGCAGAGCAGTTCGAGCGCATGCAGCAGGAAAGCGCGACCAACGGCACGGACTCGAAAGGCTTCGTGACCGCCCGCGATACCGTGCGTGAAGAACTGCGCACGATTCGCTTCACCGCGAAAACCATCGAACGCCTGTGCGCCGACGTCCAGAGCATGGTCGACGATGTCCGCGTGGTCGAGCGCCAGGTGGTCCAGCTGCTGGTCGATCGTTGCGGCATGGACCGCGAGGATGTCATCGCGCGCTTCCCGGGCAACGAGACCAACCTGAACTGGGGCCGCGACCTGGCCGCCGCATCGCGCCCGTACAGCGCTGCCGTGGCGCGCGCGCTGCCCGACCTGGAAGCCCATCAGCAGAAGCTGATCGACATCCAGGCCCGCGCGATCCTGCCGCTGGCCGAGCTGAAGGCGGTGAACCGCAAGATGCTTGCCGCCGAGCGCCAGATGCGCCAGGCCAAGCACGAAATGACGCAGGCCAACCTGCGCCTTGTGATCTCGATCGCCAAGAAGTACACGAACCGCGGCCTGCAGTTCCTGGACCTGATCCAGGAAGGCAATATCGGCCTGATGAAGGCCGTGGACAAGTTCGAGTACCGCCGCGGCTGGAAATTCTCCACGTACGCGACCTGGTGGGTGCGCCAGGCCGTGACGCGCGCGATTGCCGACCAGGCCCGCACGATCCGCGTGCCGGTCCACATGATCGAGCAGATCAACAAGCTCAACCGCCTGTCGCGCGAGCTCATGCAGCAGACCGGCAAGGAACCCGATCCTGCCGTGCTCGCCGAGCGCATGGACATGCCGGAGGAGAAGATCCGCGCGATCATGAAGATCGCCCGTGAACCGGTCTCGATGGAAACGCCGGTGGGTGAAGACGGTGACACGAGCCTGGGCGACATGATTGCCGACTCGGACACCGCGACGCCGGCCGACGCCGCGCTGCAGGCCAGCCTGCGCGAAGTCGTGCGTGAAATGCTCGACGAACTGACACCGCGCGAGGCCAAGGTGCTGCGCATGCGCTTCGGCATCGACATGGCGACCGACTACACGCTGGAAGAAGTCGGCAAGCAGTTCGATGTGACGCGCGAGCGGATCCGCCAGATTGAAAGCAAGGCCATGCGCAAGCTGCGTCACCCGAGCCGCGCCGATCAGCTAATCACCTATCTGCGCGACGCGTGATCGGCACCCAGGCGGCCACCTTGCGGACAGCAGCGTGTGCCCGCCCGGGATAAAAATGACTGCCGGCAGCCCTTGGGCTGCCGGTTTTCACATGTTCCGCCCCTTTGCGCAACTTCACGCGTTCGCTGGCGGGTGGCTGGTGCATGGCCAACGACCGGCTGACATATTGGTTGGTGCAAAATTCCAGCTGGAATACTTGAGATTCGCCACGCGGTTCGCGTCGTGGCGTTCCGATGCACCGGTCCGCGTGTCCCATCCGCTGCGCGCGGTGGCCGTAGGACAGCTCGTCCTTCAACAGAGCACACAGGAGTTTTTCCATGACTGACTCGAACATCCCATTCTTCGGCAGGATTTCGCTTGCCGTAAGCACCTTCTTTGCGATCCTGGGCGACGGCAAGCTCGCGGCGGATGTGCGGCGCCTGCGTACCGGCGGATTCCCCGCCGCTGCCCCGGCCCCGGTGGCAGCGCCTGTACCGGCTCCCGCTCCGGCACCCGCACCGGCCCCGGCTTTGAAAGAAGCGAGTCCCGTGGCCGCACTGCAGCTGCTGGGCCTGCTCCAACGCGATGCCCGATTCATCGACTTCGTCGAGGAAGACATCGCCGGCTATACCGATACCGAGATCGGCGCCGCCGCGCGGCTGGTGCACGACGGCTGCCGTGGCGTCCTGCGCGAGCATTTCACGATCCGCCCGGTGCGCGACGAAGCCGAGGGCAGCCGCGTCACGCTGGCTGACGGCTTCGACGCGACCGCCGTCCGCCTGACGGGCAACGTGGTCGGCAGCGCGCCGTTCCACGGCAGCCTCAGCCATCGCGGCTGGAAGGCCGAAGAAGTCCGGCTGCCGCGCCTGGCCGAGCGCCATGACGCCACCGTCATCGCCCCTGCCGAGGTGGAACTATGAGCGACGCACGCTATGCCATCGGCATCGACCTGGGCACCACACACAGCGCCCTCTCTTACGTCGACCTGAGCGTCAGCGACGGCGAAAAAACGACTCAGCATGTCCTGCCGGTCCCGCAGCTCACCGGCCCCGGCGCCACGGAAGCGCGGGATCTCCTGCCTTCGTTTCTCTACCTGCCGCACGCCAGCGAACTGGCGCCCGGCGACCTGGCGCTGCCGTGGAACGCCACGCGTGAATTTGCGGTCGGCGAACTGGCCCGAAGCCGTGGTGCCGGCACGCCGATCCGCCTGGTATCGAGCGCGAAAAGCTGGCTGTGCCACCCTGGCGTGGACCGCCGCGCCGCGATCCTGCCCAACGATGCGCCACCCGAGGTGCCGCGTATCTCGCCGCTCGACGCGTCGGTGCGCTACCTGACGCACCTGCGCGAGGCGTGGGACCACGCGCATCCCGACGCGCCGTTCGCCGAACAGGACGTCACGGTGACGATTCCCGCCTCGTTCGACCCGGCCGCGCGCGAGCTGACGGCGGAGGCCGCCGCCGCGGCGGGTTATGCACGCATGACCCTGCTCGAAGAACCGCAGGCCGCGCTCTACAGCTGGATCGAAAAGAGCGGCGGCCAGTGGCGCAAGCAAGTGAACGTTGGCGACATCATCCTCGTGGTCGACGTTGGCGGCGGCACCACCGACCTGTCGCTGATCGCGGTCATCGAGCGCGATGGCAACCTGGAGTTGCATCGCGTCGCCGTCGGCGAGCATATCCTGCTCGGTGGCGACAATATGGACCTTGCGCTGGCACACGTAGTCGCGCGCAAGCTCGCGGCACAAGGTACGCAGGCCGATCCATGGCAGCTGCGCGCACTGACCTATGCCTGCCGCGCCGCCAAGGAAACGCTGCTCACCGACCCGACCACTGATACGGTGCCGCTGGTCGTGCCGAGCCGTGGCTCCAAGCTGATTGGCGGGTCGATCCGCACGGACCTGACCCGCACCGAGCTGACCCAGATCATCCTGGAAGGCTTCTTCCCGCAAGTCGATGCATCGGCCCGGCCGGTGAGCCGCGCGCGCGTCGGCCTGACGCAGCTCGGCCTGCCCTATGCGCAGGATGCGGCGGTCACGCGGCACCTGGCTGCATTCCTCGGCCGCCAGGTCGGAGCGCTCGCGGAACTCGAAGGCATGCAAGCCACGCAGCCGGCGGAGGCAACGTTCCTGCATCCGACCGCGGTCCTGTTCAACGGCGGCGTGTTCAAGTCCGGTCTGCTGGCCGACCGCATCCTGCAGACGCTGAACGGCTGGCTCGCTTCGGAAGGCGCAGCGCCGGCACGCCTGCTCGGCGGTGCCGAGCTGGACCTGGCCGTGGCACGCGGCGCCGCTTACTACGGCTATGTGCGGCGCGGCAAGGGCGTGCGCATCCGTGGCGGCACGGCGCGCTCGTATTACATCGCCGTGGAATCGTCGATGCCCGCGGTGCCGGGCTTCGAGCCGCCGATCCAGGCGCTGTGCGTGGCGCCGTTCGGCATGGAGGAAGGGTCCGACGCCGCACTGCCGCCGCAGGAATTCGGCCTGGTGGTGGGCGAGCCCGTTCACTTCCGCTTCTTCGGCTCGTCGGTGCGCCGCCAGGACCAGGTTGGCGCCCTGCTGGACTTCTGGAGTGCCGAAGAACTGCAGGAACTGGAAGAAATCCAGGCCACCCTGCCGGCCGATGGCCGCACGCCCGGCGACGTGGTGCCGGTCAGGCTGCACGCGCGCGTGACCGAAGCCGGCACGCTGGAACTCGAAGCCGTGCCGAGTGGCGGCACCGAGCGCTGGAAGGTCGAATTCGACGTGCGCGGCGGCGCGGATGCCTGAACCGTGGCCACAAACCAGCAATGAAGCGATGAAGCGGTACACCGTTGGCATTGACCTCGGCACCAGCAATACCGTGGTGGCCTATGCGGAGACCGGATCGGATGACATCCGCGTCTTCGACATCGACCAGCTCGTGGGCCTCGGCGAAGTCGCCGCGCGCCCCTTGCTGCCTTCGGTCCGCTACCACGCGGCGCCGGGTGAAATCAGCGGCGACGACCTGCAGCTGCCGTGGCAATCCGCCGCCAGCGCTGCCGCGCGCCGCACGGTGTTCGGCCGGCTGGCGGCCATGCTCGGCGCTCAGGTGCCTGGCAGGCTTGTGGCCAGTGCCAAGAGCTGGCTGTCGCATGCCGCGGTCGACCGCACCGCGCCCATCCTGCCCTGGGGCGCGGACGAGGAAGTCGGCAAGATCTCGCCGGTCGCAGCCAGTGCCAGCTACCTTGGCTACGTAGCTTCGGCGTGGAACCACCAGTTTCCGGATGCAAGGCTGGAAGACCAGGACGTAGTCCTGACCGTGCCAGCGTCGTTCGACGAGGGGGCGCGTGCGCTGACGCTGGAAGCGGCGCGCATGGCCGGCCTGCCGGCGCTGCGCCTGCTTGAGGAACCGCAGGCCGCGCTCTACGACTGGCTGTTCCATCATCGCGAGACCCTGGACGCTGATCTCTCGCAAACCCGGCTCGTCCTGATCTGCGACGTGGGCGGCGGCACGACCGACCTCACACTGATCCGCGTCGACATGCAGGACGGGCAGCCGCAGCTGACGCGGATCGGCGTGGGCAACCACCTGATGCTCGGCGGGGACAATATGGACCTGGCGCTGGCGCACATGGCCGAGGCTCGCCTGGTGCCCACGCAGGCGCGCTTGTCCGCGTCGGGCCTGTCCCAGCTGGTCGCGCGCTGCCGCGCGGCGAAAGAACAACTGCTCAGCGCACAGGCGCCGGAAGCGGTCACGGTCACGCTGCTCGGCGCGGGCTCAAAGCTGATCGGCGGCGCACGCTCGGTCGAAGTGACGCGGCAGGAAGTCGAACAACTCGTCGTCGATGGCTTCTTCCCCAAGGTGTCATCGAGCGAGCGCCCGGGACGCGCGCGCGGCGCCATTGTCGAATTCGGCCTGCCGTATGCGTCGGACCCGGCCGTGACCCGGCACGTAGCGGCCTTTCTCGGCCAGCACGCGGCGCAATCGCGCTCGGCGCTGGACCTGCCGCAGACCCAGGACGATGCCGTGCCGATGCCAGACACGCTCTTGCTCAACGGCGGCGTGTTCCGGGCCGAGGCGCTTGCGGAGCGCATCGCCGACACCCTGGGCAACTGGCGCGGCTCGCCGCTCAATGTCTTGCACAACGCCGATCCCGATGTCGCCGTGGCGCGCGGCGCGGTAGCTTATGCGCGCGCGCGTTCGGGACAGGCGCCGCGCATCGGCGGCGGCTCGCCGCGCAGCTACTTCCTGATGCTCGAAGACGGCGCTTCCGGCCAGCAAGGTATCTGCCTCCTGCCGCGCGGCACCGAGGAAGGCCAGGAGATCCACCTCAAGGACCGGACGTTCGCGTTGCGCCTCGGGCATCCGGTGCAGTTCCATTTGGTCTCGTCGGTCGCCGACAGCGCCTACCGGCCCGGCGAACTCGCGGATCTCGCGAGCGCCGACTTCGTTCGCCTGCCGCCGATCGCCACCGTCGTGCAGCCACGCGGGGCCAGCGGGCCGAAGGAAACGCCGGTACAGATCACGACGTCGCTGACCGAGGTCGGCACGCTGGAAGTCCATTGCCACGAGATCGCCGATACGTCGCAGCGCTGGCGGCTCGAATTCCAGCTCCGCGGCAAGGAGGCGCCGGCGCCCACGGCGGAAACGCTTCACCCTGCTCTGCCGCAAGCCATCGAGACGATCGACCGCACCTTCGGCGCGCGTTCGCAAGGCGTCGATCCGAAGGAGGTCAAGCGGCTGCGCGCGCAACTCGAACAGTCGCTCGGGGCGCGAGAGCAATGGGACAGTGCGCTGCTGCGCGAACTGTTCGCTGCCTTCTGGGAGCGTGCCAAGCGCCGTCGCCGCACCGCCGACCATGAACGCCTGTGGCTGAACCTGGCGGGCTACTGCGTGCGGCCGGGCTTTGGCTATCCGCTCGACGCATGGCGCGTCGAGCAGCTCTGGTCGCTGTATGACCAGGGCATCCAGTACGTCAACGAGACCCAGAACTGGTCGGAATGGTGGACGCTGTGGCGCCGCGCGGCCGGCGGTCTCGATGAAAGCGCGCAGCTGCGCCTGCTCGACGACATGGCGTTTTATCTGCAGCCTCCCGGCAGCGCGCACTACAAGAAGCCCGCCGGTCCGACGCGTTCCGGCTACGCCGACATGGTTCGCCTGGCCGGCTCGCTCGAGAACATTGCCGCCGACCGCAAGATCGAAGTCGCCAAATGGCTGCTGAAGCGCCTGCGCAAACCCTCTGAAAACAACCAGAGCTGGTGGGCCGTGGGGCGGATCGGTGCGCGCCGGCCGTTCTATGGCAGCGCACACGGCGTCGTGCCTGCCGAGGTCGCCGCGCAATGGGTGGAGGCGATCCTTGCGCTCGACTGGAGGAAAGTCGAACCGGCCGCCTTCGCCGCCACGCAGATCGCGCGCATGACCGGCGACCGCACACGTGACCTGCCTGAGGAAACCCGGGCAGCTGTCGTGCGCCGGCTTGAAGCCGCCAACGCGCCGCAAAGCTGGGTCGCCATGGTGCGCGAGGCCGTGGAGCTCGATGCGGCCGATGAAGGACGCGTGTTCGGCGAAGCGCTGCCGGCCGGCCTGAAGCTGATCGGCGGCGCTCCCTGACATAGCCTTGCCTGCGGCAGCACGCCAGGCGCGGCAGCACCCTTGCCGCGCCTGGCGGATAATGCTGCATCTTCGAACGCCTCCGCATCACCCATGCACGCAAGCGCCACCGGCACCAGACGCCTGGACTGGACCACACTGTTCCTGCTCACCTTCCCGCCACTGAGCTGGGCCGGCAACGCCATCGTCGGCCGCCTGGCAGCCGGCACGGTGCCACCGGTCACGCTGAACTTCGTGCGCTGGTTGCTGGCGGGCCTGCTGCTGGCCCCTTACGCCTGGCGCGGCGTCATCGAGCACCGCGAGACCCTGCGCCGCCATGCCGGCGTGATCGTCGCGCTGGGCATGCTGTCGATCGCCAGCTATAACGCGCTCCAGTACCTGGCGCTGACCACCTCGACGCCGATCAACGTGACGCTGATCGGCGCGTCAACGCCACTGTTCCTGCTGATAATCGGGGCCACCTGTTTCCGCGAGAAGGTGAAGCCCTGGCATGTCGCCGGCGCGCTGCTGTGTCTGGTGGGTGTGTCGTTCGTGCTGGTGCGCGGCGAGATCGGCCGCCTGGCGCAGCTCGATTTCGTCGCCGGGGACCTGTTCATGCTGGCCGCCACCATCGCGTGGAGCGCCTACACGTGGCTGCTGCGCAAGCAGCGTCCCGACCTGCCGCTGCCCGTGCTGCTGTTCGCGCAGATCGTCACCGGCCTGGTGGTGAGCGCGCCCGTGACCGCGTGGGAACTGATGACGCTGGACCAGCCGTTGCAATGGAGCGGCAAGGTCGCAGCCATCCTGCTCTATGTAGCCACCATTCCTTCCCTGCTCGCATACTTCGCCTGGGACCGCGCCATCGCCCGCGCCGGTGCCGAGCTGCCAGTCTTCTTCATCTCGCTGACGCCGGTGTTCGCGGCGCTGCTTTCCACGCTGTTGCTCGGCGACTGGCCGCGCTGGTATCACGCGGTCGGGCTCGTGACCATCGGGGCCGGCATCTGGCTGGCGCAACGGCGCTGAACCCTGGAATCCGGTCATCATGAAGAAGACATTCGCTGCGCCGGAGCAACTGGCCATGCTAGCCTATCTGGGCCGCTGGCTGTTCCTGGGCGCACTGGTCGGCATCCTGTCCGGCGCCGGCTCGGCCGCGCTGCTGCTCGCGCTCGACTGGGCGACGAATACGCGCCACGCGCACCCGTGGCTGCTCTGGCTGCTGCCCCTGGCCGGGCTGGCGGTCGGGTTGATCTACCACTACATGGGACAGTCGGTCGAAGGCGGGAACAACCTGCTGATCGATGAAATCCACGACCCGAAGCGCATCGTCCCGAAACGGATGGCGCCGATGATCCTGCTCGGCACCGTCATCACGCACCTGTTCGGCGGTTCCGCCGGCCGTGAAGGCACGGCCGTGCAGATGGGCGGCAGCTTTGCCGACACCCTCACGCGGCTGTTCCGCCTCGACAAGGATGCGCGCCGCATCCTGCTGATGGCCGGGATCAGCGCCGGCTTTGCGTCGGTGTTCGGCACGCCGCTGGCGGGCGCGGTCTTCGGGCTGGAAGTGCTGGCCATTGGCCGCCTGCGCTATGACGCCATCCTGCCGTGCTTCATCGCGGCCATCGTCGGGGACCTCGTGCCCCCGTGGCTTGGCGTCCACCATACGATCTATGCCATTCCCCTGGTCCCGCAGAGGGGACTGCTGACGCTGGCTGCAGCCATCATGGCCGGCATTGCCTTCGGCATCACCGGCATGGTGTTCGCGGAAAGCACGCACTGGCTGTCCCGCGCGCTCAAGCGCACCATCACGTTCGGGCCGCTGCGCCCGTTCCTCGGCGGCTGCGTGGTGGCAGGGGCCGCCTTGCTGCTTGGCACGGACAAGTATCTCGGCCTCGGCATCCCGACCATCGTCGACGCGTTCCGGCAGCCGCTGCCGGCCTACGACTTCGCGGGCAAGATCGCCTTCACGGTGGCAACGCTTGCCTCTGGCTTCAAGGGCGGCGAAGTCACCCCGCTGTTCTACATCGGCGCGACGCTGGGCAATGCGCTCGGCTATGTCCTGCCGCTGCCCTTCCCGCTGCTGGCGGGACTGGGCTTTGTCGCGGTATTCGCCGGTGCCGCGAATACGCCGATTGCCTCGACCATCATGGCGATCGAGCTGTTCGGGCCGGAGGTCGGCACGTTCGCCGGCATTGCTTGCGTCGTGAGTTACCTGTTCTCCGGGCATACCGGTATCTACCACGCCCAGCGCGTCGGGCACGCGAAACGCCTGCGCGTGCCGGAAGGCTTGCGGCTCTCGGAAGTGGACGCCTACCGCAAGCAACAGAAAAAGGCTTCCGCCGAGGAACAGGATTGACCGGATGATCGGGCTGGCCGCGGGCGAGCGTTATCGCTCCCCACGCGTTTCTTCAGAAGGGAGCATGCTGTGGTATGGCGCTAAAGGGGGAACCATGGAGCGCGGCTATCAGGTCACTTTCTATACCCAGCATGACCGCAGGCACGGCGACAAACGGCTTGCTGAATGGCTGATGGGCACGCTCCGGGAGATGGGTATCACCGGAGCCACCATGATGGTCTGTTCGGAAGGCCTCGGGCATGACCACGAACTCCATCGCTACCACTTCCGCTCCCCGCATGACCAGCCGGTCGAAGTCTGCGTGGTGGTCAGCGAAGTGGATTGCGAACGCGTGTTTCGCCGGCTCGATGACGAAGAGGGCCTGGCGCTGTTCTATGCGCGCACGCCGGTCGAATTTGGCAATGCCGGGGGAAGCCAGGGGTGAATCGCCGATCCGTGAGCCGCAGCATCGCTGCGGCGGGCGAGTAGACTGAATGCAGGATCCTTTTCCGCATGGCAATGCGATGGGAGACGATCGTGCATGGCTATCAAGTCACTCTCTATACGGTCGAGAACCGCCGGCACCACGGCAAGCAGCTCTCCCACTGGCTGCTTGAAATCATGCGCGAGATGAACTTCCGGGGCGCCACCCACCTGGTCGCCGCGGAAGGCATCGGGCACGATCACTGCTTCCATAGCTGGCACTTCGTCGAACTGGCCGACCGCCCCGAAGAAATCACGATGATTGCGACCGAGTCGGAGATGCAGGCGCTGTTCGACCGCCTGGCCGCCGAAGACGTGCGTGTCTTCTACGCGAAGTTTCCGGTGGAGTTCGGCTTCCTCGGCAAGGCGGCGCCAACCGCAGATGGGTCACCCCGAATCCCCTGCAGGAGACAACCATGAAGAAAGAGAGAAAGACGGCCCGCCAGATCTTGTCGGACAAGCCCCGCGAAGTGATTGCGGTCGGCCCCGATGATTCCGTGCTGGCCGCGCTGGCGCTGATGGCCGACAAGGACATCAGCACCGTGCTGGTCATGCAGGGCGACAGGCTGGCCGGCATCGTTTCACAGCGTGACTATTCGCACAAGGTGGAACTGGCGGGCCGCCGTGCCGATGAGACCCGGGTTCGCGAGATCATGACGACGCAGGTGGTCTGCGTCTCGCCGGCGCATACCTGCGAGCAATGCCTTGCGCTGATGCATGCGAAGCGCATCCGGCATCTCCCGGTCATGGAGTCCGATCGTGTCGTCGGCGTAGTGTCGAGCCACGACGTGCTGGAGGAGCTGTTCCGGGAGGACGAACACCTGATCAAGGATCTCGAGCACGACATGCTCAACCTGACCATCGACACCGGCGGGTGCTACTAGCCAACGCTACGTGGACAGATCAGGCATGCGCGGTGAAAAACGGCCGTAGTCGATCACGCCATCGCGCCCGGTCAGGATCGTGGCTTCAGGAATTTCCTGCCACACGCCCTGCACATCGATCAGCGGCTCGGACAGCACCAGGAAGGCATCGTCGCCGGCCGCAATGATGCGCGGATCATCGGGATACAGGGCGCGCAACTGGCGGAACGAGGTGCTGTGGAACAGCGAGCGCGACGCGGACTCGCTGGAGTAGCGCACCGCAACCACTTGCTGGCCGTCGGTCACGCACACTGTCATATTGAGCGGATGCTCGACGCCATAGCGATGGCCGACCTCTTCGATCAGCCCGGCCATCTGCTCCAGCGCGGCGCGGGGGTCGCGCTCCAGCCCGAAGGTCAGCGCGAGATAGAACATGATCTCGGAGTCCGTGGAGCCTTCGATCCAGCGGAACAGCTGCGGCGACACGGCCATCATCAGGTCGCGCCGAATCAACGGAAAATCGCGGATCAGCCCGTTATGGACGAACAGCCAGCGGCCGAAGCGAAACGGATGGCAGTTGGTTTCCTGCGTCGGTGTGCCGGTTGCAGCACGCACATGGGCGACGAACAGCGGCGCGCGCACGGCCCGCGCGGTCTCGCGCAGGTTGGTATCGCTCCAGGCCGGATGCAGGCAGCGGTAGCGGAACGGCACCTCGGACTGGCGTCCATACCAGCCCACGCCGAACCCGTCGCCATTGGTCGTGGTGTGACCGAGCCGGGAATTCAGGCTCTGGTCGATCAGCGAGTGTTCCGGCTGGAAAAGCACCGCTTCGAGCGGAACGGATCGGCCTGAGTAAGCCAGCCAGCGGCACATGGTGCTCCTCCTCTGGATAACGGGTCCGGTGCCTCCCGGCCCACTCTCCAGTTTTAGGACGGCAATGCCCGAACGGCAAAGTGCGGAGGAACGGGCCATGCCCGGCGCGGGCCTTCTGTAGGGCCCGTCCGTTCAGCTTTCGGCCGCCGGGCTTGCCTTGCGGCGCCCGCCGCTACGCTCGCGCGGCGCCACGCGCAGTTCCGACAGAAGCTGACGCGCCAGCGTGCCCTCGGCTTCTGCCCGTTCGGCGCGCCGCAGCGCTTCCGCCAGTTCGGCGCCAACCCGGTCCAGTTCGATCCCCTGCCTGGCCTGCGCGAGTTCGCCGGCTTCCAGCCGCTCCGCCTGGGCGGCTGTCTTTGCCTCAAGCCGCGCCCGGGCGTCGGCATGGCTGACGGCGGCTTCGCGCGCCTCATGGCGGGCCTGCGCCAGCTCGGCACGCAGTTCCTCGGCCAGTTTTTCTCCCTTCTGACGCGCTGTACGTTCCTGGTCCAATTCGCGCAATGCGCGCCGTTCGCTGGCTTCCGCCCGTTCCTGGGCGATCTGCACCTGCTCCCGGGCCCGCTCCAGTTCCGCCGAGAACTGCTTGCGCAGATCCGCCAGTTGCCTGCCAGCCGCCTCCAGTTCGGCACGGCTGGCATCCAGCCGCGCCTGCGTCGCGGCATGCGCCTGGCGCTCCGCGGCCAGTTCGGCCTGCACGGCGTCATGGGCTTGGCGCGCCTCGCCCAATTGCGCCGAGATCGCCATGGCGTCTTCACGCGCGGCGGCGGTCTCGGCACGCGCGGCGTCGCGCTCCGCCTCGGCGGCAGCCACTGCGTCGCGCGCTTCGGCGCGCAGCGCGGACAACGCGTTGCTGGCGGCGTCATTGGCGGCTTGCCAGATGGTCTTGACTGCCTCCGCAGCGACTTCCTTGAGCGAATCAGGCAGGTCCGGGTGATCGATCGTGACGCGCGTGCGCCCGCGTAACTCATGCCAGAACTGCTGAAGCACCTCCGCCGGCGTGCCCATGCTGCCCTTGCGCACCAGGCTATAGAGCTTGTTGGCTGTCGGCGTCACGCCGTAACGAAAGAACAGGAGCCCGCAAACCTCACGGTACAAGGCGCGCGTTTCAGGAAAACGGGCGCGCAGTTCGGCGAGATCCGACTGCAACGGGGCGTCGCTGAGGTTTAGGTCGGAAGCGGGCATTGATGGCGAAGAAGGAATGTATATATTTTGATTTTACTACGTATTACGTAAAAAATAAAATTCCTTGGGGTTTTATTTAGACATAAGTTTTCTTATGTCTATAATTACGTCGAAATCACATTTCCGACTTGCCTCTTGCCATGAATTCCGCCCTGGATACCCGCGATCCGGCCGCTCAAGCCCTTCCCGCCGTCCTGCCTGTGCCGATCGAACGCCTGCGGCTGCCTGCCGAGCTTTCCGGCACGCAGGGCACGAACCGCGCCCCGGCGCGCGGCGCGCAGATTGCCGCGTCCGATGACCTTGCCGCCATCGCCGCCTGGCTCGCACGCTATGCCAATAGTCCTGCCACGCTGCAGGCCTACCGGCGCGAGATCGAGCGGCTCGTGCTCTGGGCGACGCTGCAACGCGGCAAGCCGCTTTCCTCGCTGACGCATGAAGATCTGCTGGCGTACGAGCACTTCCTGTCCGATCCCCAACCCGCGGGGCGCTGGGTATTGGCCGGCCAGAAGAAGCTGGCGCGCAGCCATCCGGACTGGCGCCCCTTTGCCGGACCGCTGTCGCCATCCAGCATGCGACAGGCCATGGTGATCCTGAACGCCTGTTTCGCGTGGCTCACCGAAGCCGGCTACCTGGGCGGCAATCCACTATCGCTGGCCCGCCGCCGGCGCGGTCCGACCCAGGCGCGGATCACCCGCTACCTCAGCCATGCGTTGTGGGATGCCGTCAAGGATGCGATCGAAGCCATGCCCACGGTGACCGACCGCGAGCGCCTGCACGCGGCGCGCTGCCGCTGGCTTTGTACGGTGCTCTATCTGGGCGGCTTGCGCGCCGCGGAAGTCGCGGGTACCACCATGGGCGCCTTTTTCTGCCGGCGTGACGTCCAGGGCATCGAACGCTGGTGGCTGGAAGTCACCGGCAAGGGCAACAAGCCCCGGCTGGTTCCCGCGACCGACGAGTTGATCGCCGAACTGGCCCGCTATCGCCGCGCGCATGGCCTGCCGCCCACGCCGCAGATGGGCGAAGCGCGCCCGCTGGTGTTGCCGGTCATTGGCCGGGAAAAAGCCCTGTCGCGCGGCGCCCTGCACCTGGTCATCAAGGAAGTGTTCGGCATGGCGGCCGAGCGGCTGCGGGCGCGCGGGCCGGAATGGGCGGCGCAGGCCGACGTGCTCGCCAGCGCATCGGCGCACTGGCTGCGGCATACGGCTGGCTCGCACATGAGCGACCGGCAAGTGGACCTGCGCCATGTGCGCGACAATTTCGGCCACGCCTCCATTGCCACCACCAGCATCTACCTGCACACCGAGGACGATGCCCGCCACCAGGCAACACAGGAACGGCACCGGATCGGGTGGACAAAGTGAATGCCCCGGCCTCGCTGCCGCCGCCCACCGGGACTGTTAGAATTCCCCCAAAATTCTCTATTGGCAGGACAAGATGGGTTTCGAACAACTGGCAGCACTGAAGGCACAACTGGCAAAGCAGGCGAAGGAAGCCCGCCCGGCGAAGCAAGCGAAGGAAGCACGCCCGACGAAGCAAGCACGTCCGGCAAACGACGCGCGTCCGGCGAAGCCACCCCGTGCACGCGCCGATGCAGCAGCAGCCAAGCCTACCAATGCGGGCAAACCTGTCGACCCGGTGATCCAGGCAATTGGCAAGCTGCAGAAGAAGTTCCCGCTGGCGTTCCCCAAGAACCCTGCGCCCAAGGTGCCGCTCAAGGTCGGTATTTTCGAGGACCTGCTGCAGCATGCCCCGTCGCTGTCGATGGACGAAGCCATGCTGCGCGAAGCCGTGCGGACCTGGTGCCGCGGCACGCGCTACTGGACTTGCATGGTCGAAGGCGCCATGCGCCTGGACCTGGCGGGCGAATCGGCCGGACAGGTGACGCTGGCGGACGCCAAGCGGGCCCAACAGCAACGCTCGCAACAGCATCGCGCTACGCGAGCGCACAAGGCCAAGCCACAGGCTGCTGCGGAAAGCGTGAAGAGCGAGGCTGGGGCGCCTGAAGCTGAAGCTGTGAAGGATGCGGTCAAGCCGGAGTGATTTTGCACTGATGGACCGCCTGGTCCATCGATCCTGCAGATGCCGCTGTTTCGCCGGCGTAGCCGGCGAGTCACTTTTTGTCCGAGCGACAAAAAGTAACCAAAAAACGCGTTGACTTGCCCTAATGGGCGAATATTGATCGTAGCGTGCGAAGAATTTCGTACGGGTATGAGCTTCAGAGTCTGCACCGCTGCCTGCCGCGTGGTGCGCATCCGTATGCAGGCTCTCCCGCAATGATTGAACGAGCCCCGAACCTGTCCGTGGCCCGACACTGCCCGCGATATCGCATCATCGCCTACGGCTGCGCTGCGCGCGGCTCAGCTAAGAATTCCGCCGCGGCAACCTCCCTTTTGCCCTAAAAAGCTGGACCCATCAAATCTCCGCCACTGGCTCTAACCCGGTATAGCGCCCTTCCCTACCATGGCGCTCACATGCCGCACAAAGCGACATGGACCGGCGCTCCCCGCCACCATCCGGGAAGCCCATCAAACAGAGAGGGTGCACAGACACCCCAGCCACAGGAGACTGGCATGCCTCAAGCAAAACTTCTTCTCCTCCTCGTTTAGGCACCACCCGCGGGCACCGCGCCGGTGCCGACCTGCCGTGCCGCCTCCGCGGTCGGCATGCAAGCCGTCTCACTCATCGAGGAGTCTCATCATGCATTGGTTCAAGCAACTGGCAGCAGGCGTCGCGCTGGCGGCCGTCCTGGCCCCGTCCGCCTACGCGCAAGCGAAGGAAGTCGTCATCGCCTATCAGGACATGGTCGTGCCCTGGCGCTATGCGCAGGACATGAAGGAGGTGGAGAAGCAAACCGGCTACAAGATCTCGTTCCGTCAGTTCACCGGCGGCGGCGACGTGATCCGCGCCATGGCCTCGGGCCAGATCGCCATCGGCGAGGCCGGCTCTTCGCCGATCGCCTCGGCCCTGTCCCAGGGACTCGATGTCGAACTGTTCTGGATTCTGGACGATATCAACGCCGCAGAAGCCTTCGTGGCGCGCGATGGTTCGAAAGTCACCAGCGTCGCCGACCTCAAGGGCAAACGCATCGGCGTGCCGTTCGTTTCGACGACGCACTACCACACGCTCGTCGCACTGGAGCAGGCCAAGATCAATCCGAAGGACGTCAAGATCATGAACATGCGTCCGCCGGAAGTCGCCGCCGCCTGGGAGCGCGGCGATATCGACGCCACCTTCATCTGGGACCCGGTGCTGGCCAAGGTCAAGCGCTCCGGCAAGGTGCTGACGACGTCGGGCCAGATTGCCGCGCAGACCGGCAAGGCCACCTTCGACGGCATGATCGCCAACAAGAAGTTCGCGCGCGAAAACCCTGACTTCATGGTCAAGTTCGTGCGCGTGCTGGCCGCCGCGGACGACAACTACCGCAATAACAAGGCCTCCTGGACGGCCGATTCGCCGAACGTCAAGGCGATCGCCCGGCTGACCGGCGCCAAGGCCGAGGAAGTGCCGGCCAGCATGGCGCTGTACAGCTTCCCCACGCTGCAGGAACAAGCCTCGCCGCGCTGGCTCGGCGGCGGCGCGGCCAGCGCCTTGCGCTCGGCAGCCCTCTTCCTCAAAGAACAGGGCACGATCCAGACCGTGTTGCCGGACTACAGCAGCGGCGTCAACGCCGAGTGGGTCCGGCGCGCCGCGCAATAACCCCAGCGATTTGAAGCGTCACGCGGCGGTGCCACCCCGGCCCCGCTGTCGTATCCGCCATCGCCCGCCCGTGCGGCCGGCGATGCGGCAAGCCACACCCAAAATCTTCAGGAGGACTGTCATGTCCCGGCTGGAAATCGACAAGGTCAGCGTCAACTACGGCGGCCGCGGCGGCGCGCAAACGCTCGCGCTGTCGCAAGTGAACCTGACCATGGAACGCGGCGACTTCGTCGTCGCACTCGGCGCCTCGGGCTGCGGCAAGACCACGCTGCTGTCCTGCATTGCGGGCTTCATGCAGCCGTCGGAAGGCGAGATCCGCCTCGATGGCAAGCCCGTGCTGGGCCCCGGCGCCGAACGCGGCGTGGTGTTCCAGAAGCATGCGCTGATGCCTTGGCTCAACGTGGTCGACAACGTCGCGCTGGGCCTGCGGCTGCGCGGCGTGAGCCGTGCCGAACGCGTACGCATCGCGCAGGAAAAACTGGCCCAGGTCGGGCTGGAGAAGGTGGCCACCAAGCCGGTCTACCAGCTCTCCGGCGGCATGCAGCAGCGCGTGGGCATTGCGCGCGCCCTGGCCAATGATCCGGAAGTCATGCTGATGGACGAACCGCTGGGCGCGCTCGACGCTCTCACGCGCGAATCGATCCAGGCGCTGATCCTGCGGTTGTGGGCACGCGAGCAGAAGATCGTCTTCTTCATCACGCACAGCGTGGAAGAGGCGCTGTTCCTGGCCACGCGGCTGATCGTGATGACACCCTCGCCCGGCCGCATTGCGCACAGCTACGACCTGCCCTTCGCCCGGCGCTACATCGAATGCGGCGATTCACGCGCAGTCAAGTCCGATCCGGAATTCATCCGCTACCGCGAAGAAATCGTCGACCTGATCCATGCCACGCCCTGAGGATAAAGCCATGACCGTACCCGTCCAGCAGGTCGACGCCGCCACCATGGCGGCGACCGTCAACAACACCGCCGGCACTGGCCAGCCGGCTGCCGCGCGTCGCCCCATGCGCACCGTCTCCGGCTATCGCATGCCCGGCGAAGGCTCCAGTTCGCGCATTGCCACCGTCACCGTCGTGTCATTGATGGCCCTGTGGTGGATCGCCAGCCACCTGCAATGGGTGCCGCCGCTGTTCCTGCCCACGCCCGAGGCCATCATCAGAGCCTTTATCGATGCCTGGAACGGCAACGTGCAAGGCGGCCTGCCGTTGCTGGAGCACTTCCACGCGAGCCTGGTGCGCGTGTTCGGCGCCTTCGCGCTGGCCGTGCTCACCGCCGTGCCGGTCGGCGTGCTGATGGGCGTATCGCGCGTCGCGCGCGGCGTCTTCGATCCGCCCATCGAGTTCTACCGCCCGCTGCCGCCGCTGGCCTACCTGCCGCTGATCGTGATCTGGTTCGGCATCGACGAGACCTCGAAGATCCTGCTGATCTACCTGGCCTGCTTTGCGCCACTGGCCATGTCGGCCCGCGCCGGGGTGCGTTCGGTGACCATCGAACAGATCAACGCGGCCTATTGCATGGGCGCCACGCCGTGGCAGGTGATCCGCCACGTGGTGCTGCCCGCCGCGCTGCCCGACATCCTGACCGGAATGCGCATCGCCATCGGCTTCGGCTGGACCACGCTGGTCGCCGCCGAGATGGTGGCGGCCACGGCAGGCCTCGGCCAGATGGTGCTGAACGCCTCCAACTTCCTGCGCACCGACGTGGTCATCATGGGCATCCTGCTGATCGGCCTGATTGCCTTCCTGTTCGACCTGCTGATGCGCAAGTCGGAGACCTGGCTCGTGCCCTGGAAAGGCCGCATGTAATACGGCGCGACACCCGGCGCCGATCGATGGCGCCCGCCTGACTGCGAAAGCGGCAAGGCGGGCGCCATTTTTTCATTCCGGGTAACTCGAAGTTTGGTCAGGCCCAACGCAACTCAGGGGTCTGTTGGCGGCCTTCCAACGTTTTGCCGCGCCGTTGCGGCGACCTGGGCACCTGGAAGTACGATTCCGGCGTGGCACGGCGCGTGCATAAGAGAGGCAGCCATCGAAGCCTCCGGGGGAAACAGCCATGAACGCCAGAGTCGCCTACCTGATCACCGTACTCGCCGCAGCCCTGGCCGCTGTGTTTCTCGTCGGCGAGCCTGAGGCCCTCCGGGACGACAACGCCACGGGCATTCCCGAACTGCTGCTGCCCGCGCAGTAGCGGCCGGCTCAGTCCGGCTGCGCCTCGCCTTGCTTCACGCGCGCCAGCGCCGAACCCACTTCGCCATAAAACTGCTTGAGCGCAACGGCATCCAGGTCAGGCGGTTGGAGCGCCGGCCACAGCAGCGCGATCAGGTCGCTGGCGGCCCGGTCGATATCGACCGGGCGACCGCTCACCACCGCATCCCAGAGAATGTGTTCCATCGGCCCGAGAATGGACGAGCGCAACAAGCGCAACGACAGGTCGGTCCGGATTTCCTTGCGCGCCTGCGCGCGCGCCAGCAAGTCCATCAGCGGGGCCGTGTAGCGGCGCTGCAGCGGCACGAACACCTCGTCGAGCCCCTGGCCCTTGGCACGCCCCTCCGACAGCACCAGCGCGCACAGTCCCGTGCCCTGGATCAGGAACAGCCGCAGGTGCGTCCGCACGAAGAACTCCAGCTGGACCTTGGTGCTCTGCTCGCGCGGCATGCCGTTCTCCATCGCGGCAATGATCTCGTCGTACCAGTCCTGGATCACCCGCACGCAGAGATCGCGCTTGCTGTGGAAGTAGGTGAAAACCGTGCCTTCCGAGATGCCAAGCCGCTGCGCAATTTCCGTGGTGGTCGCGCGTTCATAGCCAAGCTCCGAGAACACTTCGCGGCCGACCCGGAGGATGTCGCGCATGCGCTGCTCGGCCTTGGCGCGCGCCGGCACCCGGCGCTGTCCCGCAATCTGCTGCATCGACGTGTCCTTGCGTGGTGTGATCTGTGAGGGCCGCATTATAAGTGGCGGCTCCCGCCCTTGGCCGCCCTTCCCGGCACGCCTCCCGCCTCACTTTATACGATAGTTGAACAACACTCAATTTTTGTTGATTTTTTCTGAGCACGGGTATAACTTTAGCGAACAACGAGAACAAAGCAGCGCCAAACCGCCCTGGAACTTCCCGATCAAATTTTGAGCGACGCTCAAGATACGGTAAGAAAAGACACCGAACGCCGCATTCTGGAGACGAGCATGACGATGCAGCCTGGGACACCCCGGCCCGTGCCCGATACGACCTTGCCCGCCAACGGGCTGTCCTATGTAAAGGGCGACACCACCTCCCCGCTTAGCGAACAGACCATCCCGGCGCTGCTGGCCGATACGGTCGCACGCTGGGGACAGCGTCCCGCCGTGGTCTTTCGCGAGCAGGGCATCCGCTGGAACTGGCAGGAATTCGCCGCCGCGGTCGATGCCCTGGCGGCTGGCCTTCATGCGCTGGGCCTGCGCCGTGGCGATCGCGTCGGCATCTGGTCGCCGAACCGCGTCGAATGGCTGCTGACCCAGTTCGCCACGGCACGCGTCGGCATCGTCATGGTCAACATCAATCCGGCCTATCGCCTGTCCGAGCTCGAGTACGCGCTGAACAAGGTCGGCTGCAAGGCGGTCATCGCGCCGGAGTCGTTCAAGACCTCGCGCTACCTCGACATGCTGCAGACCCTGGCCCCCGAGTTGCAGCAATGCGAACCGGGCGCCCTGCAGGCAGCGCGCCTGCCCGCGCTGCGCTGGGTCATCCGCATGGAAGACACCCCGACGCCGGGCATGCTGACTTGGAAAGAACTGCTGGCCCGCGGCGCCGGCGTGCCGGCTGCCGAGCTGGACGCGATCACGGCGCAACTCGACCGCAAGGACCCGATCAACGTCCAGTTCACCAGCGGCACCACGGGCGCGCCCAAGGGCGCCACGCTGACGCACCGGAACATCCTGAACAACGCGCGCTACATCGCGGCGGCGATGCGCTTCACCGAGCAGGACAAGCTCTGCATTCCGGTGCCGCTGTACCACTGCTTCGGCATGGTGCTGGCCGTGCTCGCCTGCGTTTCGACGGGCGCTTGCATGGTATTCCCAGGCGAAGCCTTTGAACCGGTGGCGACCATGTCGGCCGTCAGCGAGGAGCGCTGCACGGCCCTGCATGGCGTGCCCACCATGTTCATCGCGCAGCTCGACCACCCCGAGTTCGGCCGCTTCGACTTCTCGACGCTGCGCACCGGCATCATGGCCGGCTCGCCGTGCCCGATCGAAGTCATGAAGCGCGTCGTCGCCGACATGCACATGGCCGAGGTCACGATTGCCTACGGCATGACGGAGACCAGCCCCGTATCGTTCCAGAGCTCGACCGACGACCCGCTCGCCAAGCGCGTGTCCACGGTCGGCCGCGTGCAGCCGCACCTCGAATGCAAGGTCGTCGATGCCCTGGGGCAGACTGTGCCGGTCGGCGAGACCGGCGAGCTGTGCACGCGCGGCTACTCGGTCATGCTGGGCTACTGGGACGACGAGGTCCGCACCAGCGAAGCCATCCAGGACGGCTGGATGCACACCGGCGACCTGGCGACGATCGATGCCGAGGGCTATTGCAATATCGTCGGCCGCGTCAAGGACATGCTGATCCGCGGCGGCGAGAACGTCTATCCGCGCGAGATCGAGGAATTCCTGTTCCGCCATCCGAAGGTCCAGGCCGTGCAGGTGTTCGGCGTGCCGGACCAGAAATACGGCGAGGAAATCTGCGCGTGGATCGTGCTCAAGCCGGGCCAGAGCGCCACGGAAGACGAGATCCGCGCGTTCTGCCGCGACCAGATCGCCCATTACAAGATCCCGCGCTACATCCGCTTCGTCAGCGAAATGCCGATGACCATCACGGGCAAGGTGCAGAAATTTGTCATGCGCGAACAAATGACGAAAGAACTCCATCTCACCGAAAGCAAGACCGCCTGAGCCATTTGCCCCAAGGCGCCCCACATACATTCACGGAAGAACACGATCATGACCGAACTCCCTGGCCTGAAATTCGACCTGGGCGAAGACATCGAGATGCTGCGCGGCGCCGTGCGCGACTGGGCCCAGGCTGAACTGGCCCCGCGCGCCGGTGAAATCGACCGCACCGACCAGTTCCCCATGGACGCCTGGAAGAAGATGGGCGACCTTGGCGTGCTCGGCATCACCGTGGCGGAGGAATACGGTGGCGCCAACATGGGCTACCTGGCCCACATGGTGGCGATGGAGGAAATCAGCCGCGCCTCGGCTTCGGTCGGCCTGTCGTACGGCGCCCATTCGAACCTGTGCGTGAACCAGATCCACCGCAACGGCAGCGCCGCGCAGAAGGCGAAGTACCTGCCGAAGCTGGTGTCCGGCGAATGGATCGGGGCGCTGGCCATGAGCGAACCCAATGCCGGCTCAGACGTCGTCAGCATGAAGCTGCGCGCCGATTTCAAGGGCGATCGCTATGTGCTCAACGGCACCAAGATGTGGATCACCAACGGCCCGGATTGCGACGTGCTGGTGGTCTATGCCAAGACTGAGCCCGAACTCGGCGCGCGCGGCATGACCGCCTTCATCGTCGAGAAAGGCATGAAGGGCTTCTCGGTCGCGCAGAAGCTCGACAAGCTCGGCATGCGCGGCTCGCACACCGGCGAGCTGGTATTCGAGGACGTGGAAGTGCCCGTGGAAAACATCCTCGGCGCGAAGAACGGCGGCGCCAAGGTGCTGATGAGCGGACTGGACTACGAGCGCGCCGTGCTGTCGGGCGGCCCGATCGGCATCATGCAGGCGTGCATGGACGTGGTGACCCCTTACATCCACGACCGCAAGCAATTCGGCCAGAGCATCGGCGAGTTCCAGCTGATCCAGGGCAAGGTGGCCGACATGTACACCACGCTGCAGGCCGCGCGCAGCTACCTGTACACGGTCGGCAAGAACCTCGATTCGATCGGTGCGGAACATGTGCGGCAGGTTCGCAAGGACTGCGCGGCGGTGATCCTGTACACGGCCGAGAAAGCCACGTGGATGGCCGGCGAGACCGTGCAGATCCTTGGCGGCAATGGCTACATCAACGAATACCCGGCGGGCCGCCTGTGGCGCGATGCCAAGCTGTACGAGATCGGTGCCGGCACCTCGGAAATCCGCCGCATGCTGATCGGCCGCGAGCTGTTCGCCGAAACGGCCTGATCCGCACCCGACGCCCCACTGCCCGCCCTGACCAGAACAAGACCTGCCCAAGATCGTATGCCGACCCTAGAAACCAAACTCAACGCACGCTCCGAAGCGTTCAAGGCCAACGCCGAAGCCATGCAGGCACTGGTGGCCGACCTCAAGGCCAAGGTGGCGAAGCTGGCCGAAGGCGGCGGCGATGCCGCGCGCGACAAGCACCTGTCGCGCGGCAAGCTGCTGCCGCGTGATCGCGTGCAGCAACTGCTGGACCCAGGTACGCCGTTCCTGGAACTGTCGCAGCTTGCGGCGTATGACATGTACGACAATGCCGCGCCGGGCGCAGGCATCATCACCGGCATCGGCCGCGTGGCCGGGCAGGAATGCGTGATCGTCTGCAACGACGCGACGGTCAAGGGCGGCACGTACTACCCGATGACGGTCAAGAAGCATGTGCGCGCGCAGGAGATCGCCGAGGAAAACAACCTGCCTTGCATCTACCTGGTGGACTCGGGCGGTGCCAACCTGCCAAATCAGGACGAAGTGTTCCCCGACCGCGACCACTTCGGCCGCATCTTCTACAACCAGGCCAACCTGTCGAAGCAGGGCATCCCGCAGATCGCGGTGGTAATGGGCTCGTGCACGGCAGGCGGCGCATATGTTCCGGCGATGAGCGACGAGTCGATCATCGTCAAGAATCAGGGCACCATCTTCCTTGCCGGCCCGCCGCTGGTGAAGGCAGCGACGGGTGAAGTGGTCAGTGCCGAGGACCTCGGCGGTGCCGATGTGCACACGCGCCTCTCTGGCGTAGCCGACTATTTCGCGCAGAACGATCATCACGCGCTGTCGCTGGCGCGCAATATCGTGGGGCACCTGAACCGGCGCAAGCCCGACCAGATCCGCCTGCATGAGCCGGCCGAACCGCTGTATCCGGTGGAAGAGTTGTACGGCGTGATCCCGACCGATACGCGCAAGCCGTTCGACGTGCGCGAGGTCATCTCCCGCATCGTCGACGGCTCGGAGTTCGATGAGTTCAAGGCGCGCTACGGCACCACGCTGGTATGCGGCTTCGCGCGCATCTGGGGCTACCCGGTCGGCATCGTGGCCAACAACGGCATCCTCTTCTCGGAAGCGGCGCTCAAGGGCGCACACTTCATCGAACTCTGCTGCCAGCGCAAGATTCCGCTGGTGTTCCTGCAGAACATCACCGGCTTCATGGTGGGCCGCAAGTACGAGAACGAGGGCATTGCGCGCAACGGCGCCAAGATGGTGACGGCCGTGGCGACGGCGCAGGTGCCAAAGTTCACGGTGATCATCGGCGGCTCGTTCGGTGCTGGCAACTACGGCATGTGCGGCCGCGCGTATTCGCCGCGCTTCCTGTGGATGTGGCCGAACGCGCGCATCTCGGTGATGGGCGGCGAGCAGGCGGCGAGCGTGCTGGCGACCGTGCGCCGCGATGGCATCGAGGCGAAGGGCGCCCAGTGGAGTCAGGAAGACGAAGAGGCATTCAAGCAGCCGATCCGCGACCAGTACGAGCACCAGGGCCACCCGTACTATGCGAGCGCGCGGCTGTGGGATGACGGCGTGATCGACCCGGCGCAGACGCGCACGGTGCTGGGGCTGGGCCTGTCGGCCAGCCTGAACGCGCCGATCGACGACATGAAGTTCGGCGTGTTCCGCATGTAAACCTGCCACCGACCGACGCTCACTCAAGCCAGACCGCCATGCAATTCACTACGCTTACCGTCACCATCGCCCGCCATGTGGCGACCGTCACGCTGAACCGTCCGGACGTGCGCAACGCGTTCAACGAGACCGTCATCGCCGAACTGACCGAGGCCTTCCGCGCGCTCGGCAGCAACGACGAAGTGCGGGCCATCGTCCTGGCCGGCAACGGCCCCGCCTTCTGCGCGGGCGCCGACCTGAACTGGATGAAGAAGATGGCCGGTTACTCGAACGACGAGAACCGCGCCGACGCTCTCGCGCTGGCGAAGATGCTGTACGCCATCTGGTCCTGCCCACGCCCCGTCATCGCGCGCATCCAGGGCGACACCTATGCCGGTGGCGTGGGCCTGGTGGCGGCTTGCGATATCGCGGTGGCCGCCGACCATGCGCACTTCTGCCTGTCGGAAGCTCGCCTGGGCCTGCTGCCCGCCACCATCAGCCCATACGTGATCCGCGCCATGGGCGAGCAGGCCTCGCGCCGCTACTTCATCACCGCCGAGCGTTTCGATGCCGCCGAAGCGCTGCGCCTGGGCTTCGTCCACGCCGTGGTGCCGGCTGACGCGCTCGACGCCAAGGTCGAGGAAATCTCGACGGCGCTGGTCGGCAACAGCCCCAACGCCGTGCGCGAGAGCAAGCGCCTGGTGCAGGAAGTCGCGGGTCGCATGATCGATGACGACCTGCTGGCCGATACGGCGGACCGCATCGCCGCCATCCGCGCCTCGGAAGAAGGCCGCGAAGGCGTGCGCGCCTTCCTGGAAAAGCGCTCGCCAGCCTGGAAGCCGGCTTAAGCCAAACGCGACACCCCTATCAAGTAAAACCCCCGGCAGCATGCCGAGGCAGCGCCTGCCCGCTGCCCGCATGCGGCAGCGGTCGCGGCTGACACCGCCCGCCCCTCCCCAGGAGAAACCATGTTCAACAAGATCCTGATCGCGAACCGCGGTGAAATCGCCTGCCGCGTCGCCGCCACCTGCCGCCGGCTGGGCATCCGTACCGTCGCGGTGTACTCGGACGCCGACGCCGATGCGCGCCACGTCGCCTTCTGCGATGAAGCCGTGCATATCGGCGGCGCCGCCGCGCGCGACAGCTACCTGCGCGCCGATCACATCATCGAGATGGCGAAGGAAACCGGGGCGCAGGCGATCCACCCCGGTTACGGCTTCCTCTCGGAGAACGAGGCCTTTGCCGAAGCCTGTGCCGCGGCGGGCCTCGTGTTCATCGGCCCGCCGGCCTCGGCCATCCACGCGATGGGCAGCAAGAGCGCAGCCAAGCAGTTGATGGAAAAGGCCTCGGTGCCTCTGGTGCCCGGCTATCACGGCGAAGACCAGGACCCGGCGCTGCTGCGGCGTGAAGCCGACCGCATCGGCTACCCGGTGCTGCTCAAGGCCAGCGCCGGCGGTGGCGGCAAGGGCATGCGCGTGGTGGAATCGGGCGACGCCTTTGAAGCCGCGCTCGCCTCCGTCAAGCGCGAGGCCTCCGCCAGCTTTGGCGACGACAAGGTCCTCGTCGAAAAGTACCTGACCCGCCCACGTCATATCGAGATCCAGGTTTTTGCCGATACCCACGGCGATTGCGTCTACCTGTTCGAACGCGACTGCTCGGTGCAGCGCCGCCACCAGAAGGTGCTGGAGGAAGCGCCCGCGCCGGGCATGACGGAAGAACGTCGCCGCGCGATGGGCGAGGCCGCCGTGGCCGCCGCGAAGGCTGTCGGCTATGTCGGCGCGGGCACGGTCGAGTTCATCGCCAACCAGGACGGCTCGTTCTACTTCATGGAGATGAACACGCGCCTGCAGGTCGAGCATCCGGTCACCGAGATGATCACCGGGCAGGACCTGGTCGAGTGGCAATTGCGCGTAGCGGCCGGCGAGCCGCTTCCGCTCAAGCAGGAACAGCTGCGCATTGACGGCCACGCGCTGGAAGCGCGCATCTACGCAGAGAATCCTGACAAGCAGTTCCTGCCTTCCACGGGCACGCTGCGGTTCCTGCGCACACCGCCCGCCGTACAGTTCATGCGCGGCGGCGATGCCCACGGCCCCGCCGGTGTGCGCATCGACTCGGGCGTGCGCGAGGGCGATACCATCAGCCCGTACTACGACCCGATGATCGCCAAGTTGATCGTCTGGGGAAAGGATCGCGACGAAGCCCTTGCGCGCATGCGCCAGGCACTGGCGTCGTATCACGTGGTTGGTTTGTCCACCAACGTGACATTCCTGCAGCGGCTGTTGAAATCCGAAGCGTTCCGTACGGCCGATCTCGACACCGGCCTGATCGAACGCAACGAGGCCACCCTGTTCCCTGCGCCGGCACCGGTCGGCATGGAGATCATCGCACTGGCGACCGCCGCGCTGCTCGACCGCGAAACGCGCGAGCGCCGCAGCGACGCGGCCGACCGGCATTCGCCGTGGACGCATGCCGGCGCGTGGCGGCTCAATGACGCAGGCAACACGACTTACCGTCTGCAAAGCGCTGACGGCGACATCGATGTCGCCGTGCGCAGCGAAGCCGGCCGCCAGCGCCTGAGTGCCGGCGGCAAGACCCTGCCGTTCCGCGCATCGCTGCGCGACGGCGTGCACACCGTCGACCTTGGCGAGCGCACCGTCAAGGGACAGGTCCATATCGAAGGCGACACGCTGCACGTGTTCAGCGGCGAAGCACAGTGTTCGCTCGTAGTGGTGGATCCGCTGCTGCATGCCGGCGAAGCCGAGAGCGAAGGCGGCAAGCTGGCCGCGCCGATGCCGGGCCGCATTATTGCGGTGATGGTCGAGGCCGGCACCACCATCAACAAGGGCGATGCGCTGATCGTCATGGAAGCCATGAAGATGGAGCACACGCTGACCGCGCCGGCAGGCGGCACCGTGCAGGAAGTGCTGTACGCCGTCGGCGACCAGGTCCAGGAAGGCGCGCAACTGGTTACGCTGGAACAGGAGGCTGCCTGACATGGAACGCAACGCCCCTGCTGTTCCCCAGTCCCTTGCGCTGCCCGAGTCCGTCAAGATCGTCGAGGTGGGTCCGCGCGACGGGCTGCAGAACGAAGCGCGCCACGTGCCGGCCGCGGTCAAGGTGGAACTGGTCAATCGCCTGAGCGAAGCCGGCTTCGCCAATATCGAGGCGGCGTCCTTTGTCTCGCCGAAGTGGGTACCGCAGATGGCCGATGGTGCCGAGGTCATGGGCGCCATCGCGCGCCGTGCCGGCACGGTCTATTCGGCGCTGACGCCCAACATGAAGGGCTTCGAAGCGGCACTGGCCGCCGGTGCCGGCGAGGCAGTGATCTTCGGCGCCGCCAGCGAAGCGTTTTCCCAGCGCAATATCAATTGCTCGGTGGCCGAATCGATCGCGCGCTTCGAGCCGGTGGCCGCCGCAGCCAAGGCGGCGGGCCTGCGCCTGCGCGCCAGCATTTCGTGCGCGCTCGGCTGCCCTTATGAAGGTGAGATCGCGCTCGACAAGGTTGCCGAGGTCGTCGCCCGCATGCGCGACCTGGCCTGCGACGAGATCGATATCGCCGACACCATCGGCGTGGGCACGCCGCTGCGCACGCAGGCCGTCATGGAGGCCGCCGCGCAAGTCTTCCCTCGCGAGCGGCTGGCCGGGCATTTCCACGATACCTATGGCCAGGCGCTGCCCAATATCCTCGCCAGCCTGCAAGCAGGTATCCGCATCTTCCACGCCTCGGTTGGAGGCCTTGGCGGTTGCCCTTACGCGAAGGGGGCTTCGGGCAATGTGGCGACGGAAGACCTGCTTTACATGCTGCATGGCATGGGCATCCATACCGGCATTGATCTCGACACGGTCAAACAGGCCGGCGCCTTTATATCTGAGGCGATCGGACGGCCTTATGGCTCGCGCGTCGGCAAGGCGCTGCTTGAGCGCGGCTGCCGGTAAGGCAACGCCCTCAGCCGGGCCGCCGCGCCCGGTTGTACCTTTCCTCACCTACTCTCCTTTCGTCTCGCCGGCCGGCGCTTGCCGCCAGCCGTGCGAGACGCACGTGTTTCATCCCAATCCGCTGCACTCTCCCTGCACGCTGCGCGAATCGGCGCTTGCATGCACACGCGTTAGGTGTCTCGTTTTCAGACAGCTGCCCCATCCTGAAACAACACTGAGACACCCCGCTGCGACAGGTGCGCAGGCGTCGGCCATGTCCGCGCGGTAAATCCGCGTTCCGGTGCCCGGCATGGTTGTTGCACCGTTCGGCATGCAGGTCTTGCTGTCATCGTGGCGGCAAGACCTGCCCATGCCAACAAACCACGGAGACAGCATGACCTGGACCACCCCCGCCTATACCGAACTGCGCCTGGGCTTCGAGATCACGATGTACATCGCGAACCGATAGTCACGATCGTTGCATCAGGGCAGCCGGCACCCTGCCGGCTGCCGCCCGACAGCCTATGACAACGTTACGCATACTGGGGTCCGCCGCCGGCGGCGGCTTCCCGCAGTGGAACTGCAACTGCCGCAATTGCGACGGCGTGCGGCACGGCACCGTGCGCGCGCTGCCGCGCACGCAATCTTCGCTGGCGATCACCGGCAACGGGACCGACTGGCTGCTGGTCAACGCCTCCCCGGACATCCTGTTGCAGGTGCGCCAGGCGCCGGCATTGCAGCCCGGCAGGCAGGCGCGCGACACCGGCATCGCCGCGGTGCTGCTGATGGATGCGCAGATCGACCATGTCGCCGGTCTGCCGATGCTGCGCGAGCACCAGCGGCGCCTGCCGCTCTACGCCACGGCGCCGGTGCTGAACGATCTTGCCTCTGTGTTCCCGCTGACACGGGTCCTTTCACACTACTGCGGCGTGGATGCGCGCATGGTGCCTCTGGACCACGGCATGGAACTGACGCTATGACACACGCCATACCGTGGCATGCCGCCGAGTTCGAGGCGCGCCTGCGCGCCCGGCAGGCCGGCTACCACATCCACCACCCGTTCAGCCGGCGCATGGCGGCGGGGGAATGCTCGCCGGACCAGATCCGCGGCTGGGTGGCCAACCGGTTCTACTACCAGGCCTGCATCCCGCTGAAGGATGCGGCCATCCTGTCCAACTGCGAAGACCGCGACACACGCCGCGAATGGGTCACCCGTATTCTGGACCACGACGGCAGCGGCGCCGAACCGGGCGGCATCGAAGC
Source organism: Cupriavidus sp. C2SS-8b (assembly GCF_057073745.1). Classification (NCBI taxonomy): domain Bacteria; kingdom Pseudomonadati; phylum Pseudomonadota; class Betaproteobacteria; order Burkholderiales; family Burkholderiaceae; genus Cupriavidus; species Cupriavidus sp. C2SS-8b. Next base: position 1,651,887 of record NZ_CP172716.1, on the reverse strand, counting down.
CTGGCTGCGGCTCGGCGAGGCCGTCGGCCTGAGCCGCGAGGCGCTGTGCGCGCACAGCCTTGTGCTGCCCGGGGTGCGCTTTGCCGTCGACGCCTATGTCAGCTTCGCGCGCCGCGCGCCATGGCAGGAAGCTGTCTGTTCTTCGCTGACGGAGATGTTCGCCCCGGAGATCCACCGCGAGCGCCTGGCCGGCTGGCCGCAGCACTATCCGTGGATAGAAGCGCACGGGCTGGCCTATTTCCGTTCGCGCATCCCGCTCGCCCAGCGCGACGTGGCCCATGGCCTGCGCGTCACGCTTGGATATTTCACCACGGCCGCGCAGCAGCAGCGCGCGCTCGACATCCTGCAGTTCAAGCTCGACATCCTGTGGTCGATGCTCGACGCCATCCAACAGGGGTATCCATGACTGCTCTCGCCACCACCGCCACCGCCACGCCCGCGCTGCGCCGGATGTTCCGCCTGCAATGGGAAAACGCCCAGCAGAGCTGGGTCCTGCTCTATCCGGAAGGCCTGGTCACGCTGAACCTCAGCGCGGCCGCCATCCTGCACCGCTGCGACGGCAGCCGCACGGTCGCGCAGATCATCGACGAGCTGCAGGCCGCGTATGCGCAGGCCGACCTGTCCGCGGACGTACACGCCTTTGTCAGCCACGCCGCCGGACGCGGCTGGCTTGCCTGAACCATGCCGCCGCATATTCCGGCGCCGCTATGGCTGCTCGCGGAGCTCACCTACCGCTGCCCGCTGCACTGCGCGTTCTGCTCCAACCCGGTCGACTACGCGCGGCATGGCGCCGAAATGTCCACTGGCGAATGGTGCGACGTCCTGACCCAGGCGCGCGCGCTCGGCGCGGTGCAGCTGGGCCTGTCGGGCGGCGAGCCGCTGATGCGCAAGGACCTGCAGGCGCTGGTGGCGCATGCGCACCGGCTGGGCTTCTACACCAACCTCATCACATCGGGGATCGGCCTCACCGCGGAGCGGCTGGGCGTGCTGCGCAAGGCCGGACTGGACCACATCCAGCTTTCGTTCCAGGACTCCACGCGCGAACTCAATGACTTCCTGTCCAGCACGCGCACCTTCGACCTGAAGCGGGACGTTGCGCGCATGATCAAGGAGCAGGGGTATCCCATGGTGTTGAACTGCGTGCTGCACCGCTACAACCTTGCGCACGTGGAAACCATCATCGAGATGGCCCTGCAGATGGGCGCCGAGTACCTGGAACTCGCCAATACGCAGTACTACGGCTGGGCCTGGCACAACCGGCTGGCCCTGATGCCCACCGGGGAACAGCTGCGCGAGGCGGAGGCCGTGGTCAATGCCTGCCGCGCGCGCATTGGCAATCGCTGCCACATCGTGTTCGTGGTGCCCGACTACTTCGGCGAGCGGCCGAAGAAATGCATGAACGGCTGGGGCACCACGTTCCTGGGCGTGGCGCCGGACGGCACCGCCTTGCCCTGCCACGCCGCGCGCATGCTGCCGGGCCCCGCGCTGCCCAATGTCGCGCGCCAGCCGCTGCGCGATATCTGGTACGGCAGCGAAGCCTTCCAGCGCTTCCGCGGCACCGGCTGGCTGCCAGAGCCGTGCCGCACGTGCGACGAACAGGAGCGGGATCTCGGCGGCTGCCGCTGCCAGGCCTACTTGCTGACCGGCGATGCCGGCAGGACCGATCCCGCCTGCAGCCGCTCGGCCGACCATGGCACGCTGCGTGAGGTGGTGCTGCATGGACGGGCGGCCGCACTGGCGGCACCGGCACCGGCATCGGCACCGCTGGTCTTCCGCACGGATGCCAACTCACGCCTGCTTGCCGGTGAATAGCGTGCCTGGGGCGCCGATGGCGCCCCAGGGTCCTGCCACGGCTACGGCTTCTTCGGCCGCACCGCGTCAGCAGTGCCAAGGATAAAGGCCTGGATCTTGGCTACGTCGTCGGCCGTCAGCTTGCCCGTGAAGTCAGGCATGCCCTTCTGCACGAACGGTCCGTTGAACACGAACTTGTCCAGGTGCTCGATGACGGGGGCGCCGACATAGCCCAGGTTGGGGATATTGCCGCCCTTGTCCACGCCTGGCACGCCATGGCAGAACACGCAGTTGTTGACGTAGAGCTTCTGCCCTTCCTGCACCTTGCCCGCGTCGTACTTGACGCCTGAAACCAGCTCCGCCATCGGGTACGGCGTGGAAGCCGGCGCCTTGGCCTTGCCGCCGACGGCAAAGGTGTAAACCGTGCCAGGCGCCTGGCGGTCGGTGGAACGCGTACTCAGGCCGAATACACCGCCCCAGCCGACCGCGATCGACACGTACTGCTTGCCATCGACGAGGTAAGTCACAGGCGGCGCCACCACGCCGGTGCCGGTCGGCGTTTCCCACAGCTTCTCGCCAGTCTTTGCGTGATACGCGACGAAGCGGCCATCGGCGGTGCCCTGGAATACCAGGTCCCCGGCCGTGGCCAGTGTCCCGCCATTCCATGGCCCGGTGTAGTCCTGGTGCCAGACCGCCTTCTGCCGGACCGGATCCCACGCGATCAGCCGGCCCATGGGCTTGCTCTTCGGCGGCTCCGCGTTGACCAGCATGCCAAGGTTCCAGCCGACGCCGCGATGGGGCTCGAGCGAATCCTTCTGGTTGTGTTCCCAGCCCTTGTCGTCGATCAGCGTCAGCGGCACATGCTGGGCCGGGATATAGGCCAGCCCGAGGCGCGGGTTGAACGACATCGCATGCCAGTTGTGCGCGCCAAATGGGCCGGGCACGACATCGACGGGCTTGCCCGAGGTATCGGCGAGCGGCGTTTCGATCGGACGCCCGTCCTTGTCGTAGCCCGAGGCCCAGTTCACGTCGACGAAGTTCTTCGCCGAGATGAATTTGCCGTTGGTCCGGTCGATCACGAAGAAGAACCCGTTCTTGGGCGCATGCAGGATCACCTTGCGCGGCTTGCCGTCGATCTGCAGGTCGGCAAGGATGATGTCCTGCGTCGAGGTGTAGTCCCAGTTGTCGCCCGGCGTTTCCTGGTAGTGCCAGACATACTCGCCCGTGTCGGGGTTGAGCGCCACCACCGACGCCACGTAGAGGTTGTCGCCGCCCTTTGGGCTGCGTGCCTTGCGGTTCCAGGGACCTGCATTGCCGGTGCCGATGTACATCAGGTTCAGGTCGGGGTCGAAGGCCATGGTGTTCCACACCGTGCCGCCGCCGCCGTTGACCCAGTACTTGCCCGATGGGTCCCAGGTGGCCGCGGCCTTGGCCATGGCCTCGTTCTCGAACGGCTGGGAAGGATCGCCCGGCACCGTGAACCAGCGCCACTGCTGCGCGCCGGTCTCGGCATCGTAGGCCGTGATGTAGCCGCGCACGCCGTACTCGGCGCCACCGTTGCCGATGATGACCTTGCCCTTGTACACGCGCGGCGCGCCGGTGATGGTATAGGAATGGCTGTGGTCGACGATGGTGTCCTGCTCCCACGCCTTCTTGCCGGTGGCGGCGTCGATGGCCACCAGGCGGCCGTCGAACGCGCCGACGAAGACCTTGCCCTTGTAGAGCGCCACGCCGCGGTTCACCACGTCGCAGCAGCCCTTGTAGCCCTGGTCGCGCGGCACCTTGGGATCATAGGTCCAGAGTGTCTTGCCGGTGCGCACGTCGATGGCATGGACCACGCTCCACGGCGCGGTCACGTACATCACGCCGTCCACGACCAGCGGCGTGGCCTCCACGCCGCGCGTGGACTCCAGGTTGTAGGACCAGACCAGGCCCAGGTTCTTCACGTTGGCGGCGTTGATCTGGTCCAGCTTGCTGAAGCGGGTTTCGCCGTAGTCCAGCCCGTAGGTCGGCCAGTTCGGCGTGGCGGCCTCATTCGCGCGGATGGCCGCGCCATCCACGCGCGCGGCGCCGGCGCGCATCTTCTGGGCCGTCGCCGGCCTGCTGTCCGCGCCTTGCGCGGGCAAGCCCGCCAAGGCCAGCACGGCGACGGCAACGCTGCCCAGTACCAGGCCGCACACACCGCGTGCCTGACTGCGGGAACGCATTCGGGGGTTGTTCATCGTTGTCTCCTCTTTCATTCGTGGCGTTCTTTCTGACTGCGAACTGGACCCTAGAATACCTTGAGCAAGCGGAAATTGAAGCGGTTATTCTCCATGGGGCCGCTGTGCACGGACATGTCCTGCCCATACGTGCCCAGCACCTGCAAGGTGGGTGTCGGGAACCAGGCGAAGCCAACCGAGAATTTCGACGTATTGGTGCGGTCGTTGCGCGATACGCCATTGACCGAGGTCTCGCCGCCGAACGTGTAAGACAGGCCTCCGCGGATGTCGAACGTGTCGGTGAAGTGGTAGCGCAGCCACGCTTGCCCCTGCGTCAGCGCGTCCTGCCGCAATGTGGCCGATGACGGACCGTACTTGGTGTTATTGCCGAACACCGTCACGTCTGCAGCCAGGTCCAGCGTCACCTTGTCGGCCAGCGGCGCGATATAGCCGGCCTGCAGCGTGAACTTCCAGCGGTTCTCGCCGAGGTTGAGGGGCTTGTCCTTGTCATAGGTGCCCACAGGCACGTACAGGAACGGCGTGATGCCGAAGTACTGCTTCTTTTCCGGCCGGTTCACGAGCCAGACCGTCGACGCCAGGATCAGGTCGCCCACGCCGCTCGCGCTGCCGAGCGCGGACAGGTTGTCGGAGGCGCGCAGCTTGCCGAACGGCAGCACGAACTGCGGGTCGATGGTAAAGCCGCCGACTTCCATGAAGCGCACGTAGCGCACGATGCCGACATCCGAATCCAGGCTGCCGCCCAGGACCTTGTTGCCGTCGGCATAGACGCGGTTACGCGCCACGTGCTGGTAATACAGCAATCCCAGGTTGGTACCCGCCGGCAAGGCAGTGTAGTCGCCGGCTTCCACGTCGAGGGCGTGGGCCGGCGCGGCCAGTGCCAGCAGCACGGCCGCACCGGTCGATTGCAATGTCCTGCTGATCCTGCGTGGCGTGCGCGATCCACGGCTACGCGCCGTCAATGCTTGAAGCATGTCTCCTCCAGTCTTGTTCAGGTCTTTTATGTCGGCCACGGCCGCGCCGCGGCGCCTGCGCCGGGCGGGCCGCAACCGTGTACCGTCGGTACCTGGTGCGCGTGGCGGCTCAGGCCGCCAGCTGTCGTGCGACGTTGATGACGCTGAGTTGCGCGTACTCGGCGAGGCCTTCGGCGCCGAACTCCACGCCGACGCCTGACTCCTTGGCGCCCACCAGCGGAATGTGCGGACCGAAGTGCAGATGCTGGTTCACCCAGGCCGTGCCGACCTGCAGGCGCATGGCGACTTCGCTGGCGCGTTCCTGGTCGGCCGACCATACCGAGCCGCCCAGCCCGTAGGGCGAGGCATTGGCGCGCGCCACGGCCTCATCGATGGAGTCGAATTTCAGCACCGGAAGGATCGGCGCGAACTGCTCCTGCGCGACGAGTTCGTTCTGGTCGTCCAGATCGCGCACGATCGTGGGCGCGACGAAGAACCCGTCGCCCTTTAGCAAGGCGCCGCCGGCCAGGATCGTGCCGTCGCGCCGTGCCGCGGCAAGGAAACGCCCGGCCTTGTCGTACTGCATGGCGTTCTGCAGCGGGCCCATCGTCACGCCATCGTTCGCGCCGTTGCCGATGACGGCCTTGCCGGCGAGGTCTGCCAGCGCTTCGCAGAGCCGGTCGTGGACCGATGCATGCACGTAGAGCCGTTTCAGCGCCAGGCACACCTGCCCGCAGTTGTAGAACGCGCTGCCGTAGATCCTGGGAGCGATGTCTTCGACGCTGGCATCGTCCAGCACAATCGCCGCGTCGTTGCCGCCCAGCTCCAGCGTCACGCGCTTGAGACCGGGGCCCGCACTGGCCATGACCTTCTTGCCGGTTGCGGTCGACCCCGTGAACGAGACCTTGGCAATGTCGGGATGCGAGGTCAGGAAGTCGCCCAGGTCATTGGCATCGGTGATGATATTGACCACGCCCGCCGGAAAGATGTCCTTCATGATCGCGCCCATCTGCAGCGTGGCTACCGGTGTGGTGGGCGCGGGCTTGAGCACTACGGTATTGCCCATCAGCAGCGCCGGGGCCAGCTTGTAGGCGGCGATCATCACCGGGAAATTCCACGCCACGATGGCCGCGACCACGCCCAGCGGCTTGTGGTGCAGCTCGATACGGTGCGTGGCATCGTCCTGCACGACCGACACCGGCAGGCTCAGGCCGGCGAGGTGGCGCACGAATGCCTGCGCGTATTCCAGTTCCTGCCGCGCCTCGGCCAGCGGCTTGCCCTGTTCGAGCACCAGCAACGTGGCCAGGTCTTCGGTGTTGGCCTGCAGTGCTTCGGCAAAGCGCAGCAACAGCGTGCGCCGCAGCGACAGCGGCAACGATCCCCAACCAGGCTGTGCGGCCTTGGCCGCCGCCACGGCCATTTCCGCTTCGCGCTCGGTGGCACGCGTAACCGTGGCAAAGACACTGCCCGTGGCGGGGTTGACGACGTCCAGGGTGGCGCTTCCCTGTACCAGCTTTCCGTTGATCAGCAGTCCTGCATGGGTCTGCATGGCTTGTCTCCTCTTTCTGCTTTGTCCGTCGGGACGCGACCGCTTCCATGCCGTCGGTAGAGTGACCGGCATTGCGTGAAGCCTGAAGCGGCGCGCCCACAACACAATGCAATGGGCGTGCCTGCACGGCGAAAGACGGACTAAAGAGGATTTGCGGCCGGGAAACGCGGGTTTTCGGAGGGATCGGCCGCGCACTGTCTCAGGTTGAGGCAATCAGCCTGAGACAGTCGAAGCAGTTTGAGGCAGCTTGAGGCAGGCCCCAGAAAGCTTCAGGCAGCGCTATTGCGCCTTGCCTTGCGCCAGCTTCCGGTACAGCGTTGCGCGCGAGATGCCCAGGGCCTTGGCCGCCCTGGAGCGGTTGCCGCCAAGTTCGGCGAGCGTGAGCTCGATCATCTGGCTCTGCACGTCGGCCAGGCGCGTGGGCAGGCCTGCGGCTGGCGGCACCGGCGCGGCACTGGTGCCGAGAGCCGATTCGAGCCAGCTTTCATCGAGATGCTCGCGCCGGATCAGCGTGCCTTCTCCCGACAACGCGACGGCCGTGCGCAACACCTGGTGCAGCTCGCGGACATTGCCCGGCCACGCGTGGGACATCAGCAAGGCCATCACATCGGCGTCCAGCAACTTGTCGCGCCCGTGTGACAGGCCCGCCAGCGTGCTGCCGATCAGTTCCGGCAGATCGGTGCGCTCGCGCAGCGCGGGGATGCGCACCGACATCCCGTTGAGCCTGAAGAAAAGGTCTTCGCGAAACACGCCCTCGCGCACGAGTTCGTGCAGGTTGCGGTGGGTGGCGCAGATCACGGAGATATCGACCGCCACCGGCTTGCCGGCGCCCACGCGCGTGACGCTGCGCTCCTGCAGCACGCTGAGCAGGCGCGTCTGCAGTGCCAGCGGCATATCGCCGATTTCATCGAGGAACAGCGTGCCCTGGTTGGCCTGCTCGATCTTGCCCGCGCAACCGCCCTTGCGGCTGCCGGTGAAGGCGCCATCGGCATAGCCGAACAATTCAGCCTCGATCAGGCCTTCAGGAATCGCGGAGCAGTTCAGCGAGACAAAGTTGCCGTCGGGCCGGCTGGCATCGTGCAGCGCGCGCGCCAGCATGCTCTTGCCCGAGCCGGTCTCGCCGAGCAGGATCAGCGGCACCTGTTCGCGCACCGCCATGACCGCCTTGCCAAACACGCGGCCAAGCGCGGCATCGCCGATGACCTGCGACGCGGCCGCGGCTGCGCATGCCTTGCCCGGGTATGATGCCACGCGCCTGCCTGCCGTGTCCGCGGTGGCGACATGCAGTCGTTCACCTGCGGGCGTATGCACCATTGCCTGCGCGCCCGCGTCTAGCCCGCGCAGGCCGCCGACGAAGAGGCTGTCGACCTCCGCCACGCCGAACTCGGCGCCCGACAGGTGCAGCATCTGGCGCGCCGCCCGGTTGGCCGCGACGATCACGCCATCCTCCGACAGCGCGATGACGCCCTCGACCGGCGTCTGCAACATCCGGTAGTCGTGGTGCAGGCGGACCACACGGCAGCCAGGCAACCGTTCGAAAGTGCGGTTGCCGATCGACAAGGCCGCCGCCTGGACGCGCGACAGCGCGTAGCGAGGCAGATCGACGCCGAAACCCGTGATATCAAGCACGCCGATAAGGCGTTCGTGGCAATCCAGGATGGGGGCGGCCGCACAGACCACGTCGACGAGCTCATGCAGATAATGCTCGCCGCGGCGGATCTCCACGCCGTGGCCATCGCTGTCCTCCAGCACGCAACCCGGCGCGTTGGTGCCGATGTCGTCCTGGGCAAACTGCCGACCGTGCTGCAATGGCGACGGCCCGGCGGGGCCGGCGCCCAGGCGGCCGTGCGAAGCCACGATCATGCCTTGCGTATTCGTGCACAGGACGATCCAGTGCTGCGACGGGAATGCGCCGGCGAGGATCTCCATATCGGTGCCGGCCATCTCGATGAGCACCCGGTTCTCTTCTTCGGCACGCCGCCATTGGCTGCGCGTGACGATGTCCGAAAACAGTACGCGCTGGTCCGGCCGCACGCCGGCCTTCACGGCGCGCTGCCACGATCGGACGATCACGTCGGGAACGATGCCGGCAGGCACGTCCTTGCCGTCAAGGAAATCGCGCCGCGCACGCCATGCGTCGCCGGCCACTGCGCTCGATGCAAGGGGCATTACATTGTCTCCGTTGGCCAGCGCCCCGCGACGCCATGATGGCGCGCCGGCGCTGCTGTCATGCCGGCCTTCGTACGAGGCCGGTCGCACTTCTCGGCGCAAGGCACTGTTGCCAGGCCAATGCGCAAACTCGACCGTACTTTAAGGGGCGCCTGACGCGATTTCAAGACGACAAAGCGCCATGGTGGCGCCTTTTGTACAAGAAGAGAACGCGAAGGGCCGCGCTACCGCGAAGGGTGTCTCAGAATGAGACAGATGGCGACAGACGCCATGCAACGCCGGCGCCGCATGCGGCGGCAGGCACTGGAGTTTTGTGGCCGGTACGCATAGGCTAGGAGCGCATCCGGCAAGCATCGCCGACGGAACGATGGCAGACCCCGCCTGATGCCCGAGCACAAGGAGGCCCATATGAAGATCGTTGCCGCACTGGCCATCGCCGCACTGGTACCGATGGCCGCTCACGCCGCCGGCCCCGCGAATCCGGCGGACCGCTACGACTACAACATGCGCAGCCCCAACCAGGGCGGCGCCGCTGCTGATCCCCAGCGCTCCACCAACAAGGACGGCTATGTTCCCGACACCCAGCGTGCCGGCGACAAGTTCGATCCGTACACGCAAGGCGCCAGGCAGGAAACTGCCTCGTCCCTGGCCGATGACAAGGACACGCAGCCCAAATCGTCGGGCAAGTCACATAGCCACAAGAAGGCGCCTGCCAAATAACTCGCGCCTGCCAGGTAATTCGCGCCTGCCAGCTAACTCGTAATCCTTGCGGCCACCATCGCAATTTCGACTGCATCGGATCCGACTTGATCCCGCGCAAACCCTTGCGGGCATTGCGCAGCCAAACTTCCGTGCATGAAATCGACCCCTTCCCCAGCCAGCGCCGGCAGCGCCCTTGCTGCCGGCCAGGCCGCCAAGAACGGCAACAATTCCCGCCAACGCACATCACGTCCCCCATGGCATAGCTGGCCGCTCGGCGCCGCGAGCCTGCTCGTGCTGGCGCTCAACACGCTGTTCTGGTGCCTGCTGATGTTCCCGTTCGCGCTGCTCAAGCTGGCCTTGCCGATGCCCGGCGCCAGGCGGCGTATCGATCCCGTGCTCAATGCCATCGCCCGCGCATGGATCACCTGCAACGGCGCGTGGTTCGGCGCGATCCAGCGCCATCCCTGGGACGTTGACGGCGTGGCCGGCCTGAAACGATCCGACTGGTATCTCGTCAACTGCAACCACCAGTCGTGGGTCGACATTTTCGTGCTGCAGCGCGCGCTCAACGGCCGGGTTCCGCTGCTGAAGTTCTTCCTCAAGCAACAACTGCTCTACGTGCCGGTCATCGGCCTGGCGTGGTGGGCGCTGGACTTTCCTTTCATGAAGCGCCACACGCGCGCGCAGTTGCGCCGCAAACCCCAACTCCGGCGCGAGGACCAGGACACCGCGCGCCGTGCGTGCGAGAAATTCTCGCTGTCGCCCACCAGCGTGATGGTGTTCACCGAAGGCACGCGTTTCACCGAAGCCAAGCGCGTGGCGGAGGCTTCGCCGTATCGGCACCTGCTCAAGCCAAAGGCCGGCGGCCTCGCCGTGACCATCAACGCCATGGGCAACCGTTTTCGCGCGATGCTCGATGCGACCATCGTCTATCCGCATGGCGCGCCGAGCTTCTGGCAATTTGCCTGCGGACGCACTGGCCCGGTCATCGTGCGCGTGCATCAGCTGCCGATTCCACCGGCTTTCTGCAACGCCGACTACGGCACCGACTCCGCCTTTCGCAGCGAATTCCATCGCTGGCTCGCGCAGCAATGGGAGGACAAGGACACGGAGATCGACCGCCTGCTAACGCAGGCGAACGACCGCTGAGGTTCGCGTAACGCGACGCCACGTCGCCCGACCCTGCCGTCATCTCGTTCAAAGCAGTCGAACGACTTGCTCGGGAAAATCGTAGGGAAAGCTGGCCAGAATCGCTCACCATGTCGGCATAGGCGCGCAAGGCAGCAGCACGGCGTGCGCATTCCGTCAGGGAGCAACACATGGGACTTCTGGTGAATGGCCAGTGGCAGGACAAGTGGTATGACACCGACGCCACCGGCGGACGTTTCGTGCGCAAGGACGCCGCCTTCCGCAACTGGATCACGGCCGATGGCAGCGCCGGGCCGTCGGGAACCGGCGGCTTCGCCGCGCAGGCCGGACGCTACCACCTGTACGTGAGCCTGGCCTGCCCGTGGGCACACCGCACGCTGATCATGCGGCGACTCAAGGGGCTGGAAGACAGGATCGGCGTTTCGGTGGTGCACTGGCTGATGCGCGAAGAAGGCTGGACCTTCGCCGATGGGCCCGGCGTGGTGCCGGACACGGTCAACCATGCACGCGTGCTGCACCAGGTCTATACGGCAGCGGATCCGCAGTACAGCGGCCGCGTCACGGTGCCCGTGCTATGGGACCGGCAGCGCGCCACGATCGTCAGCAACGAGTCCTCCGAGATCCTGCGCATGATGAACAGCGCGTTCGACGCGATTGGCGCAACGCCCGGCGACTACTACCCCGCCGAGCTGCGCGCGGAGATCGACACGGTCAACGCGCGCATCTACGACACCGTCAACAACGGCGTGTACAAGGCCGGCTTCGCGACCTCGCAGGCGGCCTACGAAGAAGCGGTCTGGCCGTTGTTCGAATCGCTCGACTGGCTCGAAGCCACGCTGGCGACGCAGCGCTACCTGGTCGGCAATCGCCTGACGGAAGCCGATATCCGCCTGTTCACCACGCTGGTCCGCTTCGACCCGGTCTATGTCGGACACTTCAAGTGCAATCTGCGACGTATCGCGGACTATCCGGCGCTGTCCGGCTTTGTGCGCGATCTCTACCAGCACCCCGGCATTGCCGGCACCGTGAACTTCGAGCACATCAAGCGCCACTACTACGAAAGCCATCGCACGCTGAATCCGGCTGGCGTCGTGCCCGCCGGGCCGGTGCTGGACCTTGCCGCGCCACATGGGCGCGAACGACTGGGCTGACTTCAGCCCGCCAGACGGTCCACGGCGCGCCGGCCTTGTGCCACAGCAGCAGTCAGCGACGGGCTGCCCGCGCTGTCGCTGCCCGCGAAACTCACGTTGCCGACACCCGCCGGCGATGCCCACGTCGCCGGGTCTTCTCCGGCTAGCGTGTCCGGCCGATAGCTGTAGCCATGCGCCCAGCGGTTGACGGTGATGGCGCGGATCACATCCTTCGAAGCGAATCCCGCCGGCCCGAGCATTCTGTCGAGCTGCGTGCGGATGCTGCGCTCGAGTTCGCTGAACGGCGTGCCCAACAGGAATGCGCGGCCCGCGCGGAAGCGCTCGCGCGCACTCATGCCGCTGTCGGGCACCGTCGGCACGTACAGCATGTGCAGAACCGCGGGATCGCCCGGGCTTGTGCCGGCAGGCGGCTCCAGCCAGAGGTCGGTATAGGCCATGGCCGGCGCATGGATGCGCCGCGTCTTGAGCGCGGCAAACGCGCGCCAATGATCGAGCGCCACCTTGGTGTAGACCAGCGGCGCCTTCACTTCGCCGCGCAACGTGTCACGTTCCGCGGCCGGCAGTGACGGCATCAGGTACGGCACCATCATGTTCCAGCCCGCCAGCACCACGTGGCGCGCTTCCACACGATGAAGATTGCCGCGCCAGCCGTAGGTGACTCGCGTGATCGGGCCATCGGGGTCCACGGCGATGGCGGTAGCTTCCAGCCGCAGCCGTACCGGGGCGCCGTCCTGATCCAGTCGCGCGTAGTCAAAGGCCGCGTTCACGATATCCGTGGGGCGCGCCACCTTTGCCACGCCGGGAATCAGCTTCTGCACCAGCAGCCGCGCCAGCGAGGCGTTGCCGTCCGGAAACCATAGCCGCGAGGCTGGCGATTTGCCCAGGCGCGGGTCCACCGCCGGCGCCGGCATGCCGGCGCCCGCTGGCAGGCCGATGCCGATGGCGTCGGCCACGCTGATGCCGTCCGCATCGAGCGCAAAGGCATCGTTGCTGCGGCTGCGCAGGAAGCGCTGCCCGGCCAGCCCGATGCCAGCCTTGTCGCGCAGGAACGCCGCATAGCGCGTGCTGCGAAGATAGGCGGCGCGTTCTCCGGCAGCCATGCCCGGCAGGTAGTGGGTGCCACCATCGGCAAGCCGCGCCAGTGCCGCGCGGTCCTGCGGCGGCAACGGCGCGGCATCCAGGAAACGCCTGAGCGCGGCAGCGTCCGGCGCGGCGACGCCCTGCCGCCCGCCGCGCGCGTCGACCAGTTCACCAAACGGATCCCCGCCGAGCCACTGGTCGCGGCCGAAATGGTCAGAATCGAAGAACACCGCGCGGCCCATGCCGAGCGCGGCGTAGGGGTCCGCCGGCTCGGCCAGCGGCGCGCGCGCCGCGTCGAGGCCAAGCCCGCCGAGCAATTCGCGCATGGCGGCGTCCGCTGCCGCGGTGGGCGGCATTTCCGCGCTGCCGCCATAGGTCACCAGCCGCTTGCCGCGCACCGTGAACTCATTGCGCTTGGCGTGGCCGCCGAAGTCGTCGTGATTGTCGAGGATCAGGATGCGCTTGCCCGGGCCAAAGCGGCGCTGGTAGAACCACGCCGCCGCCAGGCCGCTCAGGCCGCCGCCGACCACCACCAGGTCGAAGGCTTCGTGGGCCATCACGGTGGGGTACTTCGCGCCCTCGCGCGCCAGGCTGTGGGCCAGCGTAAAGGTCCCGGCATGATTGCCGCGCAAGCCCGTCAGCGCCGGCGGATAGGCCGCGCCGGGCTGCCCCTGCGCCGCGGCCAGCAGTTGCGCGGGGGCCATGCCAGCGGCAATGGCCAGCGCGGTGCCGTTCAGGAAATCTCTGCGCGAAATCGTCATGGGTCGTCGTGGCGGGTTCAGCGGGCGTAGCGGGCGTTTCAGCGGGTCGATTCCAGCTCGCGCCGGCGCGCGGCAACGGCCGCTTCGCCGACCGGCGCGGCGCGGTTGCCCCAGCTGCCGCGGATAAAGGTGAGCACGTTGGCCAGTTCCTGGTTGTCCAGGGTCCAGCCATAGCCGGGCATGTGATAGTCGGTCGGCGCGGTGTCGACTCGCGCGGTCACGGCGCCATTCAGCAGCAGGTTGACGAGCGATGCCGGGTCCGGATCGGCGACGGTCGGGTTGCCGGCCAGTGGCGGGAACACGCGCGCGAAGCCCTTGCCGTCGGCGCCATGGCAAGGCATGCAGAACTGCGAATACTGGCGCGAGCCGGGACTATCGAAGCGGCCCTGCAGCAGGCGCGGCGCCGTCGACGGATCATGGCGGAACGGTGCGGTCTCGCCGCGCGCGCCAGGCAGCGACTTCAGGTAGACCGCCACGGCGTCGAGGTCGGCCGGGGCCATGTACTGCGTAGCCGTGGCGATCACGGTGGACATTGGCCCGAAAGAAGTCGCGTGCGCATTGCGCCCGGTGCGCAGGAACTCCGCGATTTCCGCGCGCGACCATGCGCCCAGCCCGGTGACCTGGTCGCCGGTCAGATTGGTCGCGGACCAGCCTTCGACGCTGGCGCCTGACAGGAAGCGCTTGCTGCGCTCGTCCAGGCCCTTTTCGGCATACAGCCACCCCCGCGGCGTATGGCACGCGCCGCAATGCGCCACGCCCTGCACGAGGTAGGCGCCACGGTTCCATTCCGCGCTCTTCGCGGCATCGGTGCGGACCGGCGAACAGCTTAGATACAAGGCATTCCACACCACCAGCAGCGGGCGCATGCTGTACGGCCAGCGCATCTCGGCATCGCGGTTGCGCTGGCTGACGGGGGTGACGCCGGCCCGCATATAGGCATAGAGGGCTGCCACGTCTTCGGGCCGCATGCGCGCGTAGGACGGATAAGGCATGGCCGGATAGAGCCGCCTGCCGTCGCGCGCCACGCCCTGGCGCACCGCGCGGTCGAACTGCGCCAGCGAGTAGCCGCCGATGCCGGTCGCGTCCGGCGTGATATTGGTCGAATAGAGGGTGCCCGCCGCCGTGCGGATCGGCAGTCCGCCGGCAAACGGCTTGGCGGCATCGCTCGTATGACATGCCACGCAGTTGGCGATGCGCGCAAGATAGCGGCCGCGCTCGACGTCGGCCGTGGCGCCCGGCGTCGCCGCGGCAGCGGGGGCAGCGCCACCCAGCAGGCCGGCGAGCAGCGTGGCGGCGGTCAGCAACCGCCTTGCGGGGAAAAGCATGGTGCGTCCAGATCTTGTTGTTATAGGGGTTCAGCCCTGACGATGGCCGCCAGCCTCAGGCGCTGGTTACCGCAAACTTTGCCACCAGCACCAGGCATAGCACCAGCCCGGCGGCCAGCGTCACACCGGTCAGGATCAGCGGCACCGGCCGCATCGTCTCCAGGTCACGCTGGTGCTCCTGGCCTTTGCGCAAGCCAAGGAAGCCCCATAGTACGGTGCGGACCAGTCTCAACGGGTTCATTGGCTACCTCCTTGTTTCGCCTGGCAGCCACTGCGGCGCGCTGCCTGTCCTGGCGCCGATTATCGGCGCCAGCCACGGAACATGACAGCATCAGATATCGGAGATTCTTGCATATCAGATGGCCGGCTCGCTCCGCTCGTGGCGGCCCAGCGTCCATTCCAGCGCTTCAAACCCGGCCTGCACGACCAGCGCCAGCACGGCGGCCGGAATCGCCCCGGCGAGCAGCAGCACCGTGTCGTTGAGCGCGAGACCGGTGGCGATGCGTTCGCCATAGCCGCCCGCGCCGACGAACGCGGCAATGGTCGCCGTGCCCACGCTGATGATGGCCGCGGTCTTCACGCCAGCCAGCACGACCGGCAGCGCCAGCGGCAGTTCCACGTAGCGCAGCACCTGGCTATCGCGCAGCCCCAGCGCTCGCGCCGCGTCGCGCATGCCGGCGGGGATCTGCTGTAGCCCGATGCAGGTATTGCGCACGATGGGCAGCAACGCGTAGAGGAACAGCGCCACCATCGCCGGCCAGACACCGATGCGCCCCAGCAGCGGGATCAGCATGGCCAGCAGCGCCAGCGACGGTATCGTCTGGAGCACGCTGACCATGGCCAGCACCCCCTGCCCCAGCCGCCGGCGTCGCGCCGCGACGATGCCCAGCGGCACGCCCGCGAGCGTGGCAGCCACTACCGCACCGGCCACCAGGCCCACGTGGCGGCGCGTCAGCCGCAGCGTGTCCGGGCCGAGCAGCGCCTGCATCAGGCCACCCCGCTCTGCCCGCTGCGCCGCATGGCCGGACAGGAAGCCGCGCGCGATCGCGGCAAACGACTGCCCGTCGATCTCGGCGGCCGCGTTCATCGCCACCATGTCGGCGGCGCTGATGCGCCCCGCCAGGGACTGCAGCGATTGCCACGCGGCCGGGAAGCGGCGCGGCACGTCGAGCCGGTAGACCACCACGGCGTCATAGCGCGGGAAGAAGTGCAGATCGTCTTCCAGCACGCGCAGCCGGTACTTGCGGATCTTGGCGTCGGTGGAATAGATGTCGATCGCGTCGACCTGCCCCGCCGCCAGCGCCTCATAGGCGACACCATGATCCAGTCCGACCGGCTGCTGCGGCAGCCCGTAGCGGCGCGCCAGTCCCGGCCAGCCGTCGGCCCGGCCCAGGAATTCGTGCGACAGGCCGAGCCGCAACCGCGGCTGCCGCGCCAGGTTGCTCAGCTTGCGCAAGCCGTCGGCACGCGACTCCGGCACGGCCAGCGCATAGGTGTTCTCGAAGCCCAGCGCGATGCCCGCGCCCAGTCCCATCGGCGCCAGGGCCTGGTTGATCTGCGCCAGCGTCGCGCTGGGCGGCAGTTTCAGGATCTCGCTCGCGAGCGTGCCCGTGTAGTCCGGATAGAGGTCGATGCTGCCGGCCCGCAGCGCCGCGAACACGATCGCCGTATTGCCGAGCCCGGCCTGGTGGCGCGCGTCGCCGGCCGCCTGCGTCAGCACTTCGCCAAGGATGTAGGACTCGGTAAAGCGCTTGGAGCCGACGCGCAGGACGTCGCTGCCCTGTGCCCGGCACACGCCTGCCAGCATCAGCAATAACGCCAGCAGCAGGCCGGGAAGCCAGCCAGGCACGCGTGCGGGAACGCCACTGCGGCGGAAAAGTGACAAGGCAGCTCCTGCGAGCATGGGTCGGCCGATGTGCATCCGGCATCTCTACATCATAGGCGTGCGCGTGCGCATGACGTCATAGTGAAATAGTATTTGCCATACGTATAATGAATCGACAAGAATCCATTATTCGCATACACGATCCTTCGCCCCCATGGAAATCCGGCAACTGGAAGCCTTTGCAGCGGTCGTCACGACCGGCAGCGTCACCGCTGCCGGACGCCTGCTCGGCCGTTCGCAGCCGGCCATCACCCGGCTCATCCAGGAACTGGAAGGCGAACTTGGCTTTGCGCTGTTCACTCGCAGCGGCCCGCGCGTCAGCCCAACCGAGCAGGGTTTCCTGCTGTATGAGGAGGTCGAGCAGACGCTGGCCGGCTTGCAGCAGATCCGTACCCGTGCCGCCGCCCTGGCGCGCGGCGATGGCCGTCCGCTGCGGATTGCCGCCACGCCGGCGCTGTCGGCGGGCTTGCTGCCCGCGGCGCTGGCACTGGCTTTCGGGCGTGGGCTGTGCTCGCCCGAGCGCGTGGAAATACAGAGCGTGTCGCCCGAGCAAGTCGTGCACGCGGTGCTGACCGGCGCCGCCGAGATCGGCCTGAACAGCCTGCCACTGGAGCATCGTGGCGTGAATGTCCACTGGATCGGCCAGGCGGCTTGCGTGGCCGCCATGCGCGCAGACGATCCGCTCGCGGATGGCAAGACGGTGCGGCTGGCGGACTGCCGCCAGCGCCGCATCATCACCATGCAGAACCCGTACCGGCTGCGGCGCCGCACCGATGCCGCGTTTGCCAGCGCCGGCATCGGCGCGGCGGGCGTGATCGACACCAATACCTCGATCAACGCACTGACGCTGGTGCGCGCCGGGCTCGGCATCGCCGTGCTCGAACCCGTGACTGCACGGGGACTGCCGCTGACCGATATTGCCGTGCGCCCGCTCGATGTGGACATCCCGTTCTATTTCGGGGTGATCACGCCCCAGGCGCGCCCGGCCAGTGCGGTCGTGCTCGGGTTGGTAGATGTATTGGCCGAGGCGTCCGCCTCCCTGCTGCCCGATTTCATCCGCCGCGATCCGTCCGAGCACGGCGCCCTGCTCCAGTCGCTGTATGGCGACGGCGCCGCCCCAACCGAGAATCCTGAATCACTGAGCCATGACTGAATCCGACCCTCCACGCGGCCAGGCCGGCCTGGCCGCGCTCGAAGCCCGCCTGCGCCAGGACCTGGCCTGGCTGGAACTGCCCGCCAAGGCCTGGACCATGCCGCGCACCCACGACGGGCAAGCCGTGCTCGACGTTGCCGTGATCGGCGGCGGCATGGCCGGGCTGGCCGTCAGCGCCACGCTGAAGCACCTGGGCATCCAGGCTTGCACGTTCGACCAGTCTCCGGCCGGCCTGGAAGGGCCGTGGGCCACCACCGCGCGCATGGAGACGCTGCGCTCGCCCAAGCAGCTCACCGGCCCCGCGCTCGGCCTGCCGGCGTTGACGTTCCGCGCATGGTTTGAAGCCCAGTACGGCAACGAAGCATGGGAAGCGCTCGACAAGATTCCGCGGCTGCAATGGATGGACTACCTGCGCTGGTACCGCCAGGTGCTCGATCTCGATATCCGCAACGAGCATCGCGTTGAACAGGTGCTGCCGCGCGCGGACGGCCTGGTCGCGCTGTCGATGACGACGCCCGAAGGCGCGCGCGCCGTGCTGGCGCGCCGCGTGGTGCTGGCCACTGGCCGCGACGGACTCGGCGGCGCCTACGTGCCCCCCATCGCCGCGCACCTGCCGCGCCAGCTGTGGGCGCATTCGTCCGATGAAATGGTTTACAGCGCTCTGCGCGGCAAGCGCGTGGGCGTGGTCGGCGCCGGGGCTTCGGCCATGGACAGCGCCGCCACCGCGCTCGAAGCCGGCGCCGCCAGCGTGGACATGCTGATCCGCCGCGCGGACATTCCGCGCGTCAACAAGAGCAAGGGCGCGGGCAATCCCGGCCTGACGCATGGCCACTATGGGCTGCCCGACGAATGGAAATGGCGCCTGCGCCATTACATCAACAGCCAGCAGGTGCCGCCGCCGCGCGGCAGCACGCTGCGCGTATCGCGCCATGCCAACGCGCGCTTCAACCTGGACTGCGCGCTCGACGCCATCGACGTGGACGGCGACGTTTTGCGCGTGCGCACGCCCAAGGGCGTGTTCGAACTGGATTTCCTGATCTTCTCGACCGGGTTCCGCATTGCGCTGGAAACGCGCCCGGAATTCGCTGCCTTCGCGCCCCAGATCCGCTTCTGGCGCGATCGTTTCACGCCGCGGTCGGGACAGGAGGATGGCGAACTGTCCGATTCGCCCGACCTTGGCCCCGCCTTCGAATTCCAGGAGAAGACGCCTGGCGCCTGCCCCGGGTTGTCGCGCATCCATGCGTTCTGCTATCCGGCCGCGCTGTCGCACGGCACGGTGTCCGGCGACATCCCCGCCATCAGCGACGGCGCCAGGCGGCTGGGCCAGGGCATTGCCGGCCTGCTGTACCAGGAAGACGTTGAACTGCACTACGCCGCGCTGCAGGCCTATGCCGAGCCTGAAGTCTTCGGCGACGAATGGGTGCCGGCGCCGGCGCCCGCACTGAACACCTGAATCCACCCCGAACCGTGACAAACACCATGAGCCAAGCCCCCACGCCGCCGGACCTGATCGACGCCATCACCGGCCTGCAGCCCGGCAGCACCACGCACGCGCTGCGCCACAAGCGCGACAAGGTCGTGGCCGCCACCCAGGGCAGCTATGACGCCCTGTTCGATCCGGCGCTGCCCGGACTGACGCTGGCCGAACGCCTGCTGGTCGCGCTCTACGCCGCGCGCCTGACGCCATCGCCGCGACTGGCCGATCATTACCGCGCGCGCCTGGCGGTGGCTGGCGTCGATGCCGCGGACGTATCGGTTGCCGACCAGGGCAGCCCCGCCGACGCGGCCGACCCGCGCCTGCGCGCCATCCTGGCGTTCACGCGCACACTGATCGAAAAGCCCGTGGAGGGCGACAAGGCCGCGCTTGAAGCGCTGCCTGCCGCGGGCCTGAGCACGCCGGCAGTGGTCACGCTGGCGCAGCTAATTGCCTTCCTCTCGTACCAGGTGCGGCTGGTTGCCGGCCTCGATGCACTGAAGGCGCTGAACGACAACGCAGGAGCGCAAGCATGAGCGAGATCATCAAGGCCCACGGCTTTACCAATGAAGTGCTGGACTGGAAGGCCTGGCTCGACGTCGTCGAACTGGACCAGGCCACGCCGGAGCAGATGGCCGTGCTCGACGACAGCCATCCCAAGGCCAGGGTGCAAGACTATTACCGCTTCCTGGTGCACCAGCCCGAGATCCTGCGCCAGCGCTCCACGGCGTTCAACGCGATCATGTACGCGCCCGGCGGCATGCCGCGGGCCGAGCGCGAGCTGGCGACCACCGTCGTGTCGCGGCTCAATGGCTGCGTCTATTGCGCGTCGGTACACGCGCAGCGTTTCGAGCAGTTGGCCAAGCGCAATGACGTGATCAAGGAAGTGTTCGAGGATCCGCGTACGGCGGGCACGACCGAACGGGAGAAGGCGATTGCAAAGTTCTCGATCGCGTTGACCGAGGACCCTGCGGGCGTATCGGCGCAGAGCCTGGCGGCGTTGCGCGAGGCCGGGATCAGTGATGCCGAGATCCTCGACCTGATTCATTCCGTGGCGATCTTTGCCTGGGCGAACCGGTTGATGTTGAATCTGGGGGAGCCGGTGTTTTCGGTGGCGGACTGATTGGTTGGCCGGCGCCCCTTCCGCAGGGTTACGCCGGCTGGCAATGGACCGCCAGCCATACCGTCGGCATGGCGGCATCCGTCCATGCCACGCGATGCCGGCAATGCGCCGGAAGATGCAGCCAGTCGCCAGGCCGCATCACGCGCGGGGCGGCATCGCCCTCGCACTCCAACCCGGCGCTGCCGCTGAGCAGCAACACCCACTCATCCTCTGCGCTGTCGTACCAGAAGCCCGGCGGGCTGGCCTGCCCATTGGAGATGATCCGCTCGATCTTCAATCCGGGCCGCTCCAGCAGGGACTGGAAGATTTCGTCCGGCGCCCCCACGGGTACGTCGGCGAACAGGTTGCCCTGGCCAAGGCTCATGACAGCTCCCGGTTTCAGTCGCCCGGCCCGGGCGCGAGCACGTCGCGCGCGCCGTTGCGGCCCATCGGCGAGACCAGGCCCGCGGCTTCCATCTGCTCGATCAGCCGTGCGGCACGGTTGTAGCCGATGCGCAGCTGGCGCTGCACCGCCGAGATCGAAGCGCGGCGCGTGTTGAGCACGAACGACGCGGCTTCGTCATAGAGCGGATCGGCCTCGCCATCTCCGCCGCCGTCGCCAAACAGGTCGCTGGCACCGCCCTCGGGCGTATCGCCCGCGAGAATGCCCTCATCGTAGTCGGGCTCGCCGAACTGCTTCCAGTGCTCGACCACGCGGTGCACTTCCTCGTCGGCGACGAAGGCGCCATGCACGCGCTGCGGATAGCCGGTGCCCGGCGGCAGGAACAGCATGTCGCCCTGCCCCAGCAAACTTTCGGCGCCCATCTGGTCAAGGATGGTGCGCGAATCGATCTTGGACGACACCTGGAAGGCCACGCGCGTCGGGATGTTGGCCTTGATCAGGCCGGTGATGACATCGACCGACGGACGCTGCGTGGCCAGGATCAGGTGGATGCCGGCGGCACGCGCCTTCTGCGCCAGCCGCGCGATCAGTTCCTCGATCTTCTTGCCGGCCACCATCATCAGGTCGGCCAGTTCGTCGATCACCACCACGATCAGCGGCAGCGTGGACAGTGGCTCCGGCGCGTCGGGCGTCAACGAGAACGGGTTGGGCACCTTCTGCTCCGCCGCCTCGGCCGCGCGGATCTTCTGGTTGTAGCCGGCGAGGTTGCGCACGCCGAGCGCCGACATCAGCCGGTAGCGCTTTTCCATCTCGCCCACGCACCAGTTGAGCGCGTGCGCGGCCTGCTTCATGTCGGTCACCACCGGCGCGAGCAGGTGCGGAATGCCTTCGTAGACCGACAGTTCCAGCATCTTGGGGTCGATCATGATCAGGCGCACATCCTCGGGCGTGGCCTTGTACAGCATCGACAGGATCATGGCGTTGACCGCGACCGACTTGCCCGAGCCCGTGGTGCCGGCTACCAGCAGGTGCGGCGCGCGCGCCAGGTCGGTGACGACCGGATGGCCGGTGATGTCCTTGCCCATCGCCAGCACCAGGCGCGAACTGTGCGACTGGAACGACGAGGCGCGCACGATTTCGGACAAGCGGATCATCTGCCGGCGCGCATTGGGCAGCTCCAGGCCCATGCAGGTCTTGCCGGGGATGGTCTCGACCACGCGGATCGAGGTCACGCCGAGCGCGCGCGCCAGGTCCTTCATCAGCCCGACCACCTGCGCACCGCGCACGCCCATGGCGGGCTCGACTTCGAAGCGCGTGATCACCGGACCGGCGCTGGCGCCGACCACGGCGACCGGCACCTTGAATTCCGACAGGCGCTGCTCGATCAGTTCCCGGGTCTCGCGCAAACGTTCCTCGGATACCTGTTCGGTCGGGTCGACCGCCCCCTCCAGCAATTCGGCCGGCGGCAGGCGGTAGTCGACCACGACGCGCGGCGCGGGAGCCGGTGCGGCAGGCACGGGCTGGACGGGTTGGGCCGGTTGGACCTGTGGCGCCACCTGGGCGTTCAGCGCGACGGTCTTGCCGACCACCGCAGGCAACACGATGCGCGGCTTCGCCGCAGGCAGCGCGGGTGCTGGTTCGGGGTCCGGCTCCGGTTCCGGTTCCGGTTCGGGCAGCGCCGCAGATTCAGGCCCGGACGCGCCCAGCAGGACATTGGCATCGACGAGCGTTTCCGCTTCGGACGCATCTTCCACCGTGGTCTCGGGAAGCGGGCCGTCTTCCATGATGAATTCCGGCGCGGCTTCCGGGACGGACTCCACGTCTACAACCTCTACCTCGGCTTCGACTGCAACCTCAGCCTCGACGACAACCTCGACGTCGACGTCGACGTCGACGTCGGCTTCGGCTTCGGCTTCGGCTTCGGCTTCGGCTTCGGCTTCGGCTTCGGCTTCGGCTTCGGCTTCGGCTTCGGCTTCGGCTTCAACGGCGAGATCGGTGCGAGGGGAAGGTTCCCCGGCATTCGTCATTTCCGGCAAAGGCGCTTCGACCGCCAGCGTGGCAGAGGCCTGTCCGTCACCAGCGAGCACGGGGCTGACGGCCTTGCGCGACAGCATCTGCAACTCGGCGAGCAATTGCAGGGCTTCTTCCCGGATGGCTTCCAGCGTGGCCTCGTCGCCTTCAAACCCGTCCACGTCGACAGCTTCCGCAACGGCGTCGGCGGCCTGCTTGCTCGACGCGTCCGTTGACGCCGTCATTTCCGCCATAGCCGGCTCGGCCACGGCAACGGCGACATCGGTTGCCGTTTCTGCGACTGCAGCAGCAGCCTCGGCAGGCGTTGCAGTGACCACAGCTGCCGCTGGCACCGCCGCGGATGCCAGCGCAGCGGGCGCCGCGGCTTGCTTTGCCGGGACAACAATTGCCGCGGCTCGTGCGGGGTTAGCGACTGCCGATGCCTCGGGCAAGGTCGTGATGGCGGCGCGCACGATGGGCTGCGGCTGGCGTGGCGCGTTGCTCACGACATTGGCTCGCGCTGTCGTGGCCGCACGGGATGCTGCAGCAGGTGTCGACGTGGCCGCCGCCGCGGCGGCGGCCTGCAGGCTGATTGGGCGGCGCGGCTGCGGAGCCTGCGTGGCGCGTGGCGTCATCGGCTCGGCCACAGGCGGCGTGGCCGGGCGCGCTGGCGGCTTCACCGCGCCCGGCGATTCGGCCTGATGCAGCCAAAGCTCGCCTGGCTGTGGCGGCGACTCGCGCGTGCGCGGCGGCGGCTGCCAGGCGGGCTGGCGGCGAGCCGAAATAGCGTCGAAACTGCGGTGGCGCCCCGATGGCGCATTCCAGTTGCCGGACGTGGCGCCGCTATGGGGCGCGGATTCACGGCGCTCCGGTTCCCGCATCGGCTGGGTCGCCACGAATTCCGCGGGCTCGTCTTCGGCACGCGGCGCGCTGCGCGGCTTGCGCAGCAGGAACAGGCTGCGCCACGTTTCGCCGAATACCATCGGCGCGGCCAGCGCGAGGACGCCCAGCATCAGCAGCAAGGCAGGCGTCCAGCCAAACAGATTCCCGACCATGGCGCCAAGCGCGCGCCCTGCAGAGCCGCCCGCGCTCCCGCCTTCGCCGCCGGTCAGCGCCTCGAGCGTCGCGCTCGCGCTGAGCACGATCAGCGTACCGAGCCAGACCCGCAGCGAACCGGGGCCGGCCAGGCGCCGTTCACCCGCAAGCAGTCCACCGAAGAGCCGCCACACCAGCGGCACCAGCCAGAGAGTCGAAAATCCGAACCAGCCAAAACCCATGATCGCCATGCCACGTTCAAAACTACGGGCAGCGATTGTAGCGTTTAAGCAGACCGGCCATGCCGTCGGGCCGCGCAATAATGCGCAAGTTTTCGTAAGCGCGGCGCGACGGCAACAGGGCGCCCTGCCCTACTGGCCGGCGCGGAACGGGTACTTGGCGAAGATCTGGCCCACCACCTTCTCGATGCGCTGCTGGATGTCGGTCTGGTTGCTCGTGTCCACGCTGCCCACGGCGACGCCCTCCCAGACCAGCTTCATCGCCTTGCGGTCGACCAGGTCGATGTTCAGCGTGCCCTCGGTATAGGTGTAAACGTCGTTGGAGAAGCCGTAGCCAGGCCACGGGGCATAGAGTCCGCCGCGATACCCGTAGTAGCCCATCATCGGTGGAGGCGCCGGGGTGACCTGCACCTTCTCCTGCATGCGCGCATTGAAGTTGACCAGCAGGTCGGGCGACTGCGCGTTGTACTGGTAGCCGCGCGACGTCATCTCGCGCTGCACGGCGCCCTTGAGGTACTGCGTCGTCAGGCTTTCATAACCCTGCCGGTCCGTGCCCGGGTTCTTCACGAAGCCAAAGCTGCGGTACGCGTCGAAATTCACGCTGCGGTTGTAGTCGGTCTTGATGTCCGGCGCGCTGGCGCAGGCGGTCAGAAGCACCGACGCCATGGCAACGGTCCAGCTTCTTGGAGCCTTCACGATACGTCTCCAGCAAGGGGCGGCCATAGCTTAGTTCCACCGGCCGGCACCACCCACGCCCAGCCTGCCTCCGCCGATCAGCATCAGCGTCAGCCCGGCCGCCAGGTACATGCCCTGTAGTTCCAGTTGCCAGCCACCGGTTTCATTGAGCATGCCGATCTGCTTGAGGTGCACCAGCCCGATCGCGAACAGCATGTTCACGACGATGATCAGCGCCGCCACACGGGTCCAAAGGCCGATGATCAGCAGCACGGGCGCAATGACTTCACCGAAATAGACGCCGTAGGAGACCCAGGCCGGCAACCCGGCCTGCGTGGCGGTCTGCTCGACGAAGCCCACGCCGCCCTTCAGCTTGGCAATGCCGTGCATCAGGATCAGCGCGCCCAACACAATGCGCAACACAGCCTTGCCCAAGTCCTGCGAACCCTGAGAGCCGCTCATGGCCATCCTCCTTGCCGGTTGAGAACAGTCGGAGCACCCGGAAGCAGGCCGGCCGTTGGACGGCCAAGCGGCTTCGCCCGCACGCAAGGGGCTCGCCCATGTACCTTAGTGCGCCCCAGCGTGAAGGTAAAGGCGCAAGAAGGCGGCAACCGATTGCGGCCGCGCCGTCAGACCACGCGGTGCATCGACGGCGGCTTGGCCTCATGCATGCCGACCTTGCGCGCGTTCTCGGGCAGGATCTCGCTGAGGAAATCCAGGAAGCGCCGCACCGCCGGGGTCACGCCCTTGCGCGACGGGAACACAGCGTGCAGCGTGCCCACGGGCATTTCCCATTGGGGCAGCAGCAGCTCCAGTTCGCCACGGTCGATCGCATCGCGGCAGTACATGCGCGGCAGCATGGCCACGCCGATGCCGGCAATCGCCGCCTCGCGCAGCAACGCGAACTCGTCGGTCACCAGGCGCGGATCATAGGAAATCTGGATGGTCTCACCGCTCTTGCAGCCAAGAATCCAGACGTGCTTGCCGTCGTGCGGCTTCTGGCCGACGCCCGGCATGCCATCCAGTGCCTGTGGCGTGCGCGGCCGGCCGATGCTGTCGAGCAGGCCGGGACTGGCCACCAGCATGAGCTGGCTTTCGCCGAAGGTGCGCACGGCGAGGCTGGAATCTTCCATGATTTCCCGCACGCGCAGCGCCAGGTCATAGCCTTCGCCGATCACGTCCACGCGGCGGTTCGTGGCCTCCAGTTCGATGCGCACGGCCGGGTTGGCCCGCATGTAATGGCCGATCGCCGGCGCCAGCAGGATCTGCGCAATCGCCACCGGACAACTCACGCGCAGCGTGCCGCCCGGCTGGTCGCGCGCCTGCTCAATCACTTCACGCGCAGCCTGCGCCTCATTCAGCATGGCCCGGCAGCGCTCGAAGAAGGACTCGCCCAGCGGCGTCACGCGCACTTGCCGCGTCGTCCGCCGCAACAGCTGCACCCCCAGGTCCCGTTCGAGCTGCGCGATACGCCGGCTCAGGCGCGACTTGGGAATCCCCGTGGCCCGGCTGGCCGCTGAAAAGCTGCCATGCTCGACCACTTGGGCAAACAGCGACAAATCGTTCAAGTCCTGCATGTAGACACCTCCGCCTGCGCAACGTGACACGCATTAACGGCGCGCCGGTCGTTGCACGAATAGAACAATTATTTGCATTTTGCCTCACTACCGATACCAATGGCCAGCCGCTATCTTTCTTCCATCGCAACCGCACCTTAGTGGAGAAAGTCATGAACATCCTGCAGATCGATTCGAGCGTTCTTGGTGGCAATTCCGTTTCCCGCAACCTGACCGCCAGCGCCGTGGCCGACCTGGTCGCCGCCAACCCTGGCGCCAAGGTAACCGTGCGTGACCTGGACCAGGACGCCCCGGCGCACCTGTCCGGCAACCTGCTGCCCGTGCTGGGCGGCCCGAAGGACGGCCTGAACGCCGTGCAGGAAGCCGAACTGCAGCGCACCGAAACCTGGCTGGCCGAATTCCTGGCCGCCGACGTGCTGGTGGTGGGCGTGCCGCAGTACAACTTCGGCATCCCGAGCCAGCTCAAGGCCTGGATCGACCGCATCGCCCAGGCCGGCCGTACCTTCAAGTACACCGAGACCGGCCCGGTCGGCCTGGCCGGCGGCAAGCGCGTGATCGTCGTCTCGTCGCGCGGCGGCGTGCGCCAGGACCCCAATGAACTGGACCTGCACGAGAAGACCGTGGATGTGGTGTTCCGCTTCCTGGGCATCACCGACATCACGTACGTGCGCGCCCACGGACTGGCCATGGGTCCGGACGCTCGCGAAGCCGGCCTGAGCAGCGCCCGCACGGAGATCGCCGCTCTGAACGACGGCGCCCGCCTGGCGGCCTGACCGCGTGGCGGCACCGGCTCGCCGCGACGGCGGATCGAGTCTATGATGGATGCGGGGCGCTACGGCGCCCCGCGTGCCATTTGGCGACGTCACTGGCCGGCCTGCAACGGCCAGACGCGTCCTTCGCCTCAGTCATCGACCGATCCCGGGAGCCCGCATGACTTCAGCCCTGTTGCCAGCCGCCGCCATCCACCCGCCGCACGAACCCGCCTTGCTGGCGCAGTACCGGCACATCCGGTCCGCGACCGAAGCCATGGTCGCCGACTTGTCGGATGCCGACGCCACGCCGCAGTCGATGGAAGAGGCCAGCCCGGCCAAATGGCATCTGGCCCACACCACGTGGTTCTTCGAGGAATTCGTGCTGGCCGCCCGCATGCCCGACTACGAGCCGGTCGACCCCGACTACCGCTTCCTGTTCAACTCCTACTACGAGTCCGTCGGCCCGCGCTATCCGCGCCCGCGCCGCGGCCTGCTCACGCGGCCGTCGCTGGACGAGATCCTGGCCTACCGCGAAGCCGTGGACGAATCGATGCTGAGCCTGCTCGGCGCCGCCCAGACCGATGCCGAAGCCGCCCTGATCACGCTCGGGCTGCACCATGAGCAACAGCACCAGGAACTGTTGCTGACCGATATCCTGCACCTGTTTGCGCAGAATCCACTGCGGCCCGCGTTCGCGCCGGACCTGCTGGAGCCGGTGGTCGCCGACCCGCGCCCGGCCCCGGACTGGGTCCGCTTTGACGGTGGCGTGGTGGAGATCGGCCATCGCGGCGAGGATTTCGCCTTTGACTGTGAAGAGCCGCGCCACAAGGTGTTCCTGCAGCCCTATACGTTGTGCTCGCACCCGGTCAGCAACCGCCAGTGGTTCGAATTCATCGACGACGGCGGCTACCAGACTGCGGGGCTATGGCTGTCGGACGGCTGGCGCTGGGTGTGCGAACAAGGTATCCACGCGCCACTGTATTGGGAGGAGCGCGATGGGACCTGGTGGCAGATGACGCTGCGCGGCATGCATCCGGTCGACCCGGAAAGCCCGGTCACGCATATCAGCTTCTACGAAGCCGAGGCCTTTGCCCGCTGGGCAGAGCGCCGTCTGCCGACCGAAGCGGAATGGGAACACGCGGCCCGCAACCTGCCGGCGACGGGGAATTTCATCGAGGGCCGCGTGCTGCGGCCGCTGCCGGACCGGCAGAACACGTCCGGCGTGCTGCGCCAGATGTTTGGCGATGTATGGGAATGGACCGGCAGCGCCTTCCTGCCCTACCCGGGATTCCAGCCGAGCGCCGGCGCTGTGGGTGAATACAACGGCAAGTTCATGAGCAGCCAGATGGTGCTGCGCGGCGGCTCGTGCGTGACGCCCGAATCGCATATCCGGGCCAGCTATCGCAACTTCTTCTATCCGCACCAGCGCTGGCAGTTTACCGGCGTGCGCCTGGCGGACGACGCCTGAACCCGGGCGCGTTCAGCGGCCCGACCACCAGCGCCAGCCTAGCCACGCCAACAAGGCCCAAACCAGCACGATGGCCCCCGCCGCCCACAGGTTGCGGGGGCGCGCTTGCTTCGACGCCTGCCAGGTATCGGCCTGCGCACGGCAATCCGCCTTCACGGCAGCGGGCACCAGCCGGAAGGCCAGCCAGATCCCAGCCGGCACCAGCAGGACATCATCGATATAACCGAGTACCGGGATGAAATCCGGGATCAGGTCGATCGGGCTGAACGCATAGGCCACCACCAGCACCGCCAGCAGCCGCGCGGCCAGCGGCGTATCCGGATGACGGCTGCAAAACCAGAGCATCACGAGGCTGGACTTCAGGCTGCGCGCCCACTGCCGCAGGCGTTGGCTCAGCGACATCGCCCCTGCCCTTGTCCCCGTCGGAGACATTACTTGCCGCTGGCCGGCGCGGCCTTGATCGGCTGGCCGCCAGGCTGCGCCACGGGCGCCTTCAGCGGCGGTGCGGCGACGATTGGCACCTGGGGATACAGCTTCTGCCAGCGCGACTTGAGGCCATTGGCGATCTCGGCCTGGTTATAGCGCTCGGCAAAGTCGATCACCGTCATGCCCTGCTGGTTCTTGAGCCGCATGTCCGCGCCTTCGTCGAGCAGCAGCTTCACGGTCTCGATGTGGCCACCGCGTGCGGCCATCATCAGCGGCGTGGTGCCGTTCGGGCTTTCGGCGTCGATGTAGGCGGCGTGGTCGACCAGGTACTTGACGACATCGTTGTGGCCGGTGGTGGACGCATAGTGCAGCGGCGTCCAGCCGGTCTTGTTGACCTCGGCCTCCATGTCGTCAACCATCAGCTTGACCATGTCGAGTTCGCCCTGCAGCGAGGCGATCATCAACGGCGTTTCGCCGGCGGGGTTGGCCTTGTCGAAGTCGATGTCCTTGGCCTTGATCAGCGCCGTCGCGGCTTTCAGGGACTTTTCCCGCAGTGCCACGATCAGCGCCGGCTCCCCGCGACTGTCGACGATATTGGGATCGATGCCGCGGCCCAGCAGCTTCTGCACGGTGCGCGCGTCGTCGAATTCCACGGCCTTGCGCATGTCGTCGGCCGGCGCGGCCCAGGCCAGCGCCGCGCATCCGAGCAGCATGGCGCCGGATAGCGCGCGGAGTGATTTCATGTCAAACATGAGCTTCCCTGTTGATGTGCTTGAAAAGCTTGAAGAAATTGTCGGTTGTTTGCGCAGCGAGCTGTTCCACCGGAATGCCGCGCAGATTGGCAATGAACTCGCCCACATGGCGCACCCAGGCCGGCTCGTTAGTCTTGCCGCGGTACGGCACCGGCGCCAGGTATGGTGAATCGGTCTCGATCAGCATGCGGTCCAGCGGCACCTTGCGGGCGGTTTCCTGCAGGTCCGCCGCACTCTTGAACGTGACGATTCCCGAAAACGAAATATGGAAGCCTTGGTCGAGCGCCTGTTTCGCGACGTCCCAGGTTTCCGTGAAGCAATGCATCACGCCGCCGGCCTCGCGGGCGTTTTCTTCGCGCATGACGCGCAGCGTGTCGTCCGCAGAGGAACGGGTATGGATGATCAGCGGCTTTCCCGTCTGCCGTGCCGCGCGGATATGCGTGCGAAAGCGCTCGCGCTGCCATTCCATATCGGCGATGC
This sequence comes from Cupriavidus sp. C2SS-8b, assembly GCF_057073745.1. Classification (NCBI taxonomy): domain Bacteria; kingdom Pseudomonadati; phylum Pseudomonadota; class Betaproteobacteria; order Burkholderiales; family Burkholderiaceae; genus Cupriavidus; species Cupriavidus sp. C2SS-8b. The sequence goes on along the minus strand of NZ_CP172716.1, from coordinate 1,621,607 downwards.
TGCGGCCGTTCAGGCGATAGTAGTCGAGGCCGGTTTCGCCGGTGCCCACCACGCGCGGATGCGCGGCGAGTGCCAGCAGGCGCTCCAGCGTGGGCTCCTCGCCCTCTTCGTAGTCCGGATGCACGCCGACCGAGGCGTACAGGTTCGGATGCTGCTCGGCCAGCGCCAGCACGCGCGGAAAGTCTTCCAGCGTCACCGAGATGCAGAGCGCATGCGACACCTGGTTGGCGCGCATATTGTCGAGCAGTTCGGGCAGACGGGCGGCCAGGTCGGGAAAATCGATATGGCAGTGTGAATCTACAAACATGGGAAAAACCTCTGTACTGCGACCCAGGAACCGGAAGCCGGCTTGCCTGGCGGGACGCTACGGAAGACTGCGCCGACTCGGCCGTCGCCACGCGCGACGCGAACGGGCTGCTGCAGAAAGCAACGGTACCGGGCCTGTCGCCGGCACCATCGACTTACAGGAAAATTCAATAAATATTCTTTAATATCACCCAGTTACAAAGCAATCTTCGCAACCATCATAAAGTCTGGGTTGGCCGCCCGGATTCCAGCTGCTTGCCCAGGATTTCCTCCACGGCACGCCGCAGGTTGCGGCCATTGTCGTCATCAGGGAAATGCACGCCAACGCCGGGCGTCTTCATCGGCGTGCCCGGCGGCGTGATCCAGGCAACATGACCGGCGACCTGGTATTTCTGCGGACGGTCCAGCAGCGACAGGACCAGGAACACCTGTTCGCCCAGCCGGAACGGCCGGTTCGACGGCACAAAAATGCCGCCGCGCGCCAGGAACGGCATGTACGCGGCATAGAGCCCCGCCTGGTCCTTGATCGACAAGGACAACACGTTCGGCCGCGATGGTGCGCCACCCATGGTGGCGGTGGCCCGCCCCGGTATGGTTGCGACTTCTGCATTCATGACTGACCCCTTTTTGACCGACTATCGTTCTGTTTTAGGTGTTTTTGGCCCTGCTTCCCGGCACTGGAACAGTTGCCGGTATTCGAGAAATACGGATTCCATCACCAGCCTTGCCGCGAGCGGATGATTTTCGCTGCGACGGTGCGCATTGATGCGCGCCGCGAACGCCTGCAGCCGATGGGCGCTCGATGCGTCGGCACAACGCGCCAGCACCGCGCGCTCCTTCGGGAAGTAGCGCGGCACCGCGCCGCCCGAGGCATCGAGCCGGCACTTCAGCAGATCGTACGTCCAGCGCTGGAGGATGCCAAGCACGGGGGGGACCGGCATCTTTTGTAGTTGTTCCGCCGCCGCAGACGCGTCGAACTCGGCGCCGGCACCCAGTTGGCCGACCAGCCAGCGCTGCAGCGGCTGCTCCTCGGCTTCGGCGGCATGCAATGCCGTCAGCGGCGAACCGCCGGCCAGTGCCAGCTGGGCTTCGGCGTCCGCCACGCCCTGGCCCTTGAGCCAGGCGAGCGCGGCGTCTGGTGTCGGACGCTGCGTGGAAAACTGGCGGCAGCGCGACAGGATGGTCGGCAAGATCCGGTCGAGCCGGTCGGTGACCAGCAGGAACACCGTCGAAGACGGCGGCTCCTCGAGCGTCTTCAGCAGCGCGTTGGCACCTTCGGCCTGCAGGGCATCCAGCGGGTAGACCACCACCACGCGCAAGCCGGCCCGGTGCGTCCCGACGCCGACCGCCTCGATCAGCGCCCGCACCTGCTCCATGCGGATGATCTTGCTGGGCGCCTTCTTCTTGCCGCTGTCGTCCGACTCGCCTTCGCCCGAAGCCTCCAGCGCTTCCGGACGGACCACGGTGAAATCGGGATGGTTGCCCTGGCTGAACCAGTGGCAGGCCGCGCACTGGCCGCACGGCTGGCCATCAGGCCGCGGCGACTCGCATAGCAGGCCCTGCGCGAAATGCAGCGCCAGGTCGCGCTTGCCGGTTCCTTGCTGGCCGTGGATCAGCAGCGCATGGGGCAGCCGTTCGCGCAGCGCGCCAAGCCGTTGCCAGTCTTCCGTTTGCCAGGGATAGAGCATGCGAATCAGTCAGTTAGCCGTGAAAGCTGAAGTGCTGCCTTCATCTCGAAGGCGATATTATCGATCAATCTAACGCTTCAAAATCAAAGCGTTGCGATGATTTTCTCAAGCTCGACACGAATCTGGTCGATGCTCCGCGTGGCGTCGATCACGCGAAAACGGCCGGGCGCTTGCGCAGCCCGACGCAAATACTCGGCACGGGTGCGTTCGAAGAAGGCGCGCGATTCGGCCTCGAACTTGTCCGGCGCACGCGCACCAGCCAGGCGTTCGCTGGCGGTTTCCAGCGGCACGTCGAACAGCAGCGTCAGGTCTGGCTGCAGTCCCGCCTGCACCCAGCCTTCCAGCGCTTCGAGCCGCGCCGTGGCCAGCCCCCTGCCACCGCCCTGGTAGGCAAAGGTGGCGTCGGTGAAGCGATCGGAGATCACCCAGTCGCCGCGCGCCAGCGCCGGTTCGATGACTTCGGCGATATGTTCGCGCCGTGCCGCGAACATCAGCAGCGCTTCGGTTTCCAGGTGCATCTTCCGGTGCAGGAGAATCTGGCGCAGGTCTTCGCCCAGCGGCGTACCACCGGGCTCGCGCGTGGTGACCACGGCGCCAACGTCCTTGCGCTCGCGCAGACGCGCCGCCACCCAGTCGATATGCGTGCTCTTGCCGGCGCCGTCGATGCCTTCGAAGGTAATGAATTTTCCGCGCATGGATGCCTATTTGCCGCGCTGGTACTGGTCAACCGCGCGGTTGTGTTCGGGAAGCGTGTTGGAGAAATGGCTGGTGCCGTTGCCGCGCGCCACGAAATACAGCGCGTCCGACGGCGCGGGCGCCGTCGCGGCCGCCAGCGAGGCCAGGCCCGGCAACGCGATCGGCGTGGGCGGCAGGCCGTTTCGGGTGTAAGTATTGTACGGGGTGTCGGTCTGCAGGTCGCGCTTGCGCAGATTGCCGTCGAAGCGCTCGCCGATGCCGTAGATCACGGTCGGGTCGGTCTGGAGCATCATGTTCTTGCGCAGCCGGTTGACGAATACCGCGGCGATCATCGGGCGCTCGGCGGCCTGGCCGGTTTCCTTCTCGACGATCGACGCCATCACCAGCGCCTCGTACGGAGTCTTGTAGGGCAGGTCCGCGGCACGGGCGTTCCAGGCCTCGTTCAGGCGCCGCTGCATGGCCTTGTAGGCATGGCGGTACAGCTCGATATCGCTGCTGCCGCGCGCGAACAGGTAGGTATCCGGGAAGAACAGCCCTTCCGGCGCGGCTTCGGCAGCGCCGATTGCCTTCATCAGTTCGGCATCGGACATGCCCTGCGTGTCGTGGCGCAGCGCCGGGCTGGCGTCCACGGCCGCGCGCATCTTGCGGAATTCCCAGCCTTCGATCACGGTGACGACGTAATGCGTCACCTCGCCGCGCGCGAGCTTGCCGATCACGCCCAGCGGCGTAATGCCCGTCTCGAAGGTGTAGCCGCCGGCCTTCAGGTCCGGTCCGTGCCCGGTCAGCCTGACCAATAGCTGGAACAGCCGCGAGTCCATGCCCACGCCGCCGCGCTGGAGCTGGCGGCCGACGCTGGCGACGCCCGAATTAGGCTTGATGACGACCTCGACAGGCGATGTGGACAGCTCCAGCGGCTGGTTGGCCCACCACGCAAAAGCACCGGCGACAGCCGCGGCAAGCACCAGGACCACGAGTCCCAGGCGGATGAAAAAACGTGTCATGTAATCCGTTCAGTCTCGGCAGCGTCCGTGTGGCGGGTGATGCCCCCTGCCCGCCGCGCGCGCCGGCGCCCGCTGAAATGCCGGCAGCCCCATATAATACCGGGAGCCTTGCGCCGCCACGATGAGACGGGTCTCTACCGAAGCCGTGACGCGCGGCGCGCACCTCCCAAACGCACCCCTCTTGCCTGAACGGAATGCCTGACATGAACACCCCAGCCCCGGATCTCGCCGCCAGCCTTGACGCCCTGCAAAACGGGGGGATTGTCTGCGCGCCGTCCGGGCTTGGCTGGATCCGCGTGGCAGGCGACGACGCCGCCACGTTCCTGCACACCCAGCTGACCAACGCGGTCGAGGATCTCGCGCCTGGCGCCGCGCGCCTGGCCGGCTATTGCTCGCCCAAGGGCCGGCTGCAGGCCAGCTTCCTGATGTGGCGCGACGCCGAGGGCATCGTGCTGCAACTGTCGGCCGACGTCCTCCCCGCGCTGCAGAAGCGACTGAGCATGTTCGTGCTGCGCGCCAAGGCGAAGCTCAGCGATCTCACGCCGGCCGTTGCCGTGCTTGGCGTGGCCGGGCCGCATGCCGCACAGACCCTTGCAAAGGCCGGACTGGCCGCGCCCAACGCCGTGTTCGACGCCGACAGCGCTGACGGCACGACCGTCATCCGCCTGCCGGACGCCGCCGGCCAGCCGCGCTGGCAACTGCTGCTGCCGGCCGCGCGCGCCGCCGAAATCCGTGCGGCGCTGGCCAGCCAGCTGTCCGAAGCCGATGCGGCGTTCTGGGACTGGCTCGAAGTGCAGTCCGGCATCCCGCGCATCGTCGCGGCGACGCAGGAACAGTTCGTGCCGCAGATGGTCAATTTCGAACTTGTCGGTGGCGTCAATTTCCGCAAGGGCTGCTATCCGGGACAGGAAATCGTGGCCCGCAGCCAGTACCGCGGCACGCTCAAACGCCGCATGTGGCTGGTACAGGGCAACGGCGCCGTGCCGGCCCCGGCCGCGGAGATCTTCCGTCCGGAAGACCCGCAGCAGCCGTGCGGCATGATCGTCAACGCCGCCCCGGCGCCTCAGGGCGGCTGGGCAGGCCTGGCCGAGCTGAAGATCGACGCCGCCGCGGCAGCCCTGCACCTGGGCAGCGCCGAAGGCGCCGCGCTGACGGTGGGCCGTCTTCCGTACGAAGTACCGCTGTCCGAGGCCGCGCAGGCCGCCGGCTGACCTGCAGGACACCGCCATGAGCGATCACCTCTACGTCTATTTCCGCGTGCCGGAAGCCACAGCGGCCGAAGCGCTGCCGCACTGGCACCGCTGGATGGAGACGGTTGCCGAGGCGACCGGAATTGGTGGTACGCTGATGCGCAGGCCCGAAACCCGCGCCGGCGTGCAGACCTGGATGGAATGCTATGCCGATGTCCCTCCCGCCTTCGACGCCACGCTGTCAGGTTTGTGGCGCCAGAGCGGTCTGGAGCAGTGGGTGGACGGCGAACGCCAGGTCGAGCATTTCATCGACCTGGACCTGCTGTAGATTCTGCGCAGTAAAGGAAGCAAAGCAATGTGCCTGATCCTGGTTGCCTGGCAATCTCACCCGGACTATGCCCTGGTGGTGGCCGGCAATCGCGACGAATTCTATGTCCGTCCGGCGGCGCCCGCGCACTGGTGGCAGGAGGCCTCGCAGGTGCTGGCGGGCCGCGACCTGGCCGATGTCATCGGCGAGCCCGGCACCTGGATGGGCGTGGCGGGCGAAGGCCGCTTTGCCGCGCTGACCAACTATCGCGCCCCGTCGGAAAAACGCACCGACGCGCGTTCGCGCGGTGAACTGGTGGCCGGCTTCCTGCGTGGACACCAGGGGCCAGCCGACTACCTTGGCGCCCTCGCAGGCGCGGACGGCTGCTACAACGGCTTCAACCTGCTGGCCTGCGATTTGCACGAACTCTGGTGGTACAGCAACCGGTCGGCCTCTCGCCAGCCGGAGCGCCTGCGGCCGGGCCTGTACGGGCTATCCAACGCCCTGCTCGATACGCCGTGGCCCAAGGTGCGCAGCCGGGTCGGCGCGCTCGCGGAAGTGCTGGCGGCCGATACCGGCCATGCCAATGCCAGCGCCGCGCCCTACCTCCAGCTGCTGGCGGACGAGCGCCAGGCCGCGAACTTCGAACTGCCTTCGACCGGTGTCTCGCCCGAGTGGGAAAAGCTGCTGTCGTCCGCGTTTATCCGCTCGCCCAACTACGGCACGCGCGCGAGCACCGTGCTGCGCGTGCGCCACGACGGGCGCTTCGATTTCAGCGAACGCAGCTTCGATGCGAACGGCCAGACCGGCGAGGTCTCCTATCGCGGCAAGCTGAACCTGGCCCGCGACACGGGAACGGTACCGGCGCCGCGCTGATCAGTCGCGCAGACGCTTGCGCATCTCCACATGCGGGATGCCGGCTTCCTCGAATTCATCCCCGACCTGCGTGAAACCGGCGCGCGCATAAAACGCCGCGGCATGCGTCTGCGCGTTGAGCACCAGCTCCGGATAGCCCAGTTCGGCGGCCTTGTTCATCAGCGCCTCCAGCACGCGCGCGCCGACACCGGTGCCCCGCACCAGGCCGAGCACCGCCATGCGGCCGATATGCCCGTCGGGCAGCAGACGGCCGGTGGCAACCGGCGTGCCGTCCTCCGCCAGCGCCAGGGCATGCCAGCTCGGCTCATCCCATTCGTCCCACTCCAGCTCGACCGGCACGCCCTGCTCTTCGACGAACACGGCGTAGCGGATGGCGCGGGCGCGCTCGCGCGCTTCGGACCAGGGGCAGATCAGGACGGTGACAGGCATGGAAATTCGTTGGGAATAATAGAAAAGCGGGTCATCCACAGGGAGGTTGCGGCCGCCATGATACGCCACAAACCACCACGCGCCTGAAGCACCGGCCCGCGCACTTCGCACCATATAAGGGTTTACCTGCACTAACAGATCTTTATGAAATTTGTATGATGACCTGACTACCCGATGACCCGATAAGCCATGTTCCAGAAAGTCCCGGCCCGAGCCCTGACCGACAATGTCGCCGAACAATTGCTGGAGAAGATCCAGAGCGGCGCCTTCTCGCGCGGGGACAAGCTGCCGACGGAAGCCGTGCTGTCCGAGGAATTCGGCGTCAGCCGCACGGTGATCCGCGAAGCGATCTCGCGGCTCAAATACGAAGGCGTGGTCGAATCGCGCCAGGGCAGCGGCGTGTTCGTGACCGAACAGGCAGGCATCCGCCCGCTGCGGATCGACTACACCGACACCGGCACGCTGGATTCGGTCCTGCAGATCGTCGAACTGCGCCGGGCCATCGAGGCCGAGGTGGCCGCGCAGGCCGCGCGCCGCCGCACCGACGCCACCATGGTGGCTATCGACGCAGCGCTGGCCCGGCTCGACGCCGAAGTGGCCGAGGGCGGCGACGGTGTTGCCGCCGATGTGGCTTTCCACCGCGCCATTGCCGCCGCCACGGGCAATCCGTATTTCCTCAAGACGCTTGAATTCCTGAGCCAGTACCTGGAAGCCGCGACGCGCGTGACGCGTACCAACGAGGCCCGCCGGGCCGACTTCACGCGCCAGGTGCGCGACGAACACCTGGCCATCGTCGCCGCGATCCGCGCGGGCGACGCGCTGGCCGCGAGCAATGCCGCGCAGAACCATATGTTCAACGCCGCCCGCCGCCTGTCCCAACTGGGCCAGGACGAAGCGGACGACGAGCGTTCCGGCACGGCCAGCTGAACCAGCGCCGTGCTCATCGATTGACCAGTCTTACCTGCATCAGGAGTTTTCTATGTCCCGGAATATCGGCGTGATCGGCCTTGGCGCCATGGGCAATGGTGTCGCGCAGTCGCTGCTGCGCGCGGGCCTCAACGTGCATGCCTGCGACCTGCGGCCCGACGTGCTGCAGCGCTTTGCCGATGCCGGCGGCGTGCCGTGCGCCAGCCCCGCCGAACTGGGCAGCCGCTGCGATGTCGTGATCACGCTGGTGGTCAATGCCCAGCAGACCGAGGCCGTACTGTTCGGCGCCAACGGTGCCGCCACGGCGATGCGCCCGGGCACGCTCGTCATTGCCAGCGCGACGGTGCCGCCCGCCTTTGCCGAAGCCCTGGGCCGCCGGCTTGGCGAGCAAGGCATCCTGATGCTCGATGCCCCGGTGTCCGGCGGTGCCGCGCGCGCGGCCAGCGGCGAGATGACGATGATGACGTCCGGCCCCGCCGAAGCCTATTCGCTCGCCGAAGACGTGCTGGCCGCCATCTCCGGCAAGGTCTACCGGCTGGGCGACGCCCACGGTGCCGGCTCCAAGGTCAAGATCATCAACCAGCTGCTGGCCGGCGTGCATATCGCCGCCGCGGCCGAGGCGATGGCGCTGGGCCTGCGCGAAGGCGTCGACCCGGATGCGCTGTACGACGTCATCACGCACAGCGCCGGCAACTCGTGGATGTTCGAGAACCGCGTGCCGCATATCCTCTCCGGCGACTACACGCCGCTGTCGGCGGTCGACATCTTCGTCAAGGACCTCGGCATGGTGCTCGACACCGCGCGCACCAGCAAATTCCCGCTGCCGCTGTCCGCCGCAGCGCACCAGATGTTCATGATGGCCTCCACTGCCGGCCACGGCGGCGAGGATGATTCCGCCGTGATCAAGATCTTCCCCGGCATCGAACTGCCGGCCAAGGCCGACAAGGCCAACTGAGGCGCAGCGCATCATGACCGCCATCCAAGCGCAAGACCGCCCGCTGCTGGGCTGCATCGCCGACGACTTCACCGGTGCCACCGACCTGGCCAACACGCTGGTGCGCAACGGCATGCGTACGGTGCAGACCATTGGCGTGCCGGACGCCGGCGCTGTGCAGGATATTGGCCAGGCCGATGCCATCGTGGTCGCGCTCAAGTCGCGCACGATTCCCGCCGCAGACGCCGTAGCGCAATCCCTGGCTGCGCTCGACTGGCTGCGCGCACAGGGTTGCCGGCAGTTCGTCTTCAAGTATTGCTCGACGTTCGATTCAACCAGCGCCGGCAATATCGGCCCTGTCGCCGAAGCCCTGCTGGCAGCGCTCGATAGCGACTTCACCATCGCCTGCCCGGCCTTTCCCGAGAATGGCCGCACGATCTTCCGCGGCCATCTGTTCGTCGGCGATGTCCTGCTGAACGAGTCAGGCATGGAGCATCATCCGCTCACGCCGATGACTGACGCGAACCTCGTGCGCGTGTTGCAGGGGCAGAGCCAGGGCAAGGTCGGCCTGCTGCGCTACGACGCCGTCGCTCGCGGTGCGAACGCAACCGCCGAGCGCATTGCAGCCCTGCGCGGCGACGGCGTACGCCTTGCGATTGCCGATGCGGTTTCCGATGCCGACCTGTTCACGCTTGGCCAGGCCTGCGCGGCGTTGCCGCTGATCACCGGCGGCTCGGGCATCGCGCTGGGTCTGCCCGAGAACTTCCGCCGTGCGGGCCTGCTGCCACAGCGTGGCGATGCCGCGTCGGTGCCGCGCATCGATGGCGATGGTGTCGTGCTGGCTGGCAGCGCCTCGCGCGCGACGAACGGCCAGGTTGCGCGCTGGCTCGGTGAGGGCCGCCCCGCCCTGCGCATCGATCCGCTGGCGCTCGCGCGCGGCGAAGCCGTAGTGGATGCCGCACTCGCCTTTGCGGCCAGCCACGATGAACCTGTGCTGATCTACGCGACCTCTAGCCCTGACGAAGTCAAGGCCGTGCAAGCCGAACTCGGCGTGGAACGCGCGGGCCATCTGGTCGAGCAGGCTCTGGCAGGTATCGCGGCCGGACTGCTCGCCAGCGGCACGCGCCGCTTCGTTGTCGCGGGTGGCGAGACCTCGGGCGCCGTCGTGCAGGCGCTGGGTGTGCGCGCGTTGCGCATCGGCGAGCAGATCGCGCCGGGTGTGCCGGCAACTGTCACGCTGGATGCACAGTCCGTCGCGCTGGCATTGAAATCCGGCAACTTCGGCGGCGAGGATTTCTTCGCGCAGGCACTCGCACAACTCGGAGGCCAGTGATGAGCCAGGAAAGCCAGCTGCGCGAAGAGATCTGCCGCATCGGCGCGAGCCTCTTCCAGCGCGGCTATACAGTCGGCTCGGCCGGCAACATCAGCGCACGGCTCGATGATGGCTGGCTGATCACGCCCACCGACGCCTGCCTCGGCATGATGGATCCGGCAGCCTTGGCCAAGGTGTCCGGCGATGGCAACTGGGTCTCGGGCGACAAGCCGTCGAAGACGCTGACGCTGCACCGTGCCATCTATGACAACAACCGCGAGGCTAACGCCGTGGTGCACACGCACTCGACGCACCTCGTGGCGCTGACGCTGGCCGGCGTATGGCAGTCTGACGATATCGTGCCGCCGCTCACCCCGTACTACGTCATGAAGGTCGGCCACATTCCGATGATTCCGTACCACCGCCCCGGCGATCCCGCCGTTGCGGCGCAAGTTGCCACGCTCGCCAGCAAGGTGCGCGGCGTCATACTGGAGCGGCTCGGTCCGGTGGTGTGGGAGTCCAGCGTCTCGCGCGCGGCCTTCGTGCTGGAAGAACTGGAGGAAACCGCGAAGCTCTGGATGATGATGAAGGACGTTCCGGGCTTTGCCGCCCGCGCCGCGCTCAGCGAAAGCGCACTCACCGAACTGCGGGATACGTTCAAAGCCCGCTGGTAGCAACCTGCTGATTCCCGACCCGACGCGACCCGGACGCGACTGCCGCCAGGCAGCCGCGCGGAGAACACTCGCGCCCCCGAAACCCGAACGGAGACCACCGTGACACCGAACCAACCCGCGGCCAGCGTGCCCGCCTATGACAGCCTGGGCGGCAATGCCCGGCTCGACGCCCGACTCGACGCCGATATCCAGATCGAGAAACGCGCCTATCACAAGGTGTTCTGGCGCATCATGCCGTTCCTGATGCTGTGCTACGTGATCGCCTATCTCGATCGCGTCAATGTCGGCTTCGCCAAGCTGCAGATGGGCCAGGACCTGGCCTTCTCCGAGACCGTGTTCGGTCTTGGCGCCGGCCTGTTCTTCATCGGCTACTTCCTGTTCGAACTGCCCAGCAACCTGCTGATGCACAAGCTCGGCGCGCGCATCTGGATCGCGCGCATCATGATCACCTGGGGCATCGTGTCAGGGCTGTTCATGTTCGTCCAGACGCCGACCCAGTTCTACGTGATGCGCTTCCTGCTAGGCCTGGCCGAAGCGGGCTTCTATCCGGGCGTGATCCTCTACCTGACCTACTGGTACCCCGCCAACCGCCGCGCGAAGATGATCGCGCTGTTCATGTCGGGCATTCCCGTGGCCGGCATGTTCGGCAACCCGCTGTCGGGCTGGATCATGGACGCCTTCAACAACACCCATGGCCTGCGCGGCTGGCAATGGATGTTCATCATCGAAGCGCTGCCGTCGCTGCTGATCGGCGTGCTGACAGTGTTCGTGCTGCGTGATGGCATCGACAAGGCGCCGTGGCTCGACGCTGATGAAAAACGCGTGCTCAAGCGCAATGTCGAGGCAGACCAGCAGAATGCGGTCAAGGCAGCCGGCGCCGCCTCGGGCAAAGCGCATGGCCACTCGCTGGGCGCCGTGTTCCGTGACAGCCGCGTCTGGTGGATGTGCCTGATCTACTTCTGCTTCGTCACCGGCCAGTATGCGCTGACGTTCTGGATGCCCACGCTGGTCAAGGCCAGTGGCGTCACCGGCAACTTCAACATCGGCCTGCTGTCGGCAATCCCGTTCCTGTGCGCGATCGTGGTCATGAACATCCTCGGCCACAGCGCCGACGCCCGCAGCGAGCGCCGCTGGCACCTGATCGTGCCGGCCCTGATGGGTGCCGCGGGCTTTGCGATTGCGGCATCGTTTACGCACAATACGACCGTAGCCATCGCTGCACTGTCGCTGGCCGCAGCCGGGGTACTGACCTGCGCGCCGCTGTTCTGGTCGCTGCCTACCGCATTCCTGTCGGGTATCGCCGCGGCGTCTGGCATCGCGGTGGTCAACTCAGTGGGCAACCTGGCCGGCTTCGTGTCGCCGTATATGGTCGGCGCGCTCAAGGACATGACGCACAGCACGCAGTTGCCGATGTACGTGCTGTCGGCGATCCTGGTCGTCGGTGCCGTGCTCGTATGGCTGACACCGGCCAGGCTGGTCAACCGCTGACCGGCCCGCCTTCAAGACTCACAACCGGAAACCAACCATGCCGCGTTTCGCCGCCAACCTTTCGATGATGTACACGGAGCGTGACTTCCTGGACCGCTTTGCCGCCGCCGCGGCGGACGGCTTCCAGGCGGTCGAGTACCTGTTCCCGTACGACTACACGGCCGCCGAACTGCGCGCGCGACTCGACGCCCATGGCCTCGTGCAAGCGCTGTTCAACGCGCCGCCGGGCGACTGGGCCGCAGGCGAACGCGGCATGGCGGCCATGCCCGGCGGCGAAGCCGAGTTCCGCGCCGCCTTCGGCCGCGCACTGGAATATGCCGGCGTGATCGGCAATGACCGCATCCACGTGATGGCCGGCCTGATCCCGGCCGATGCTGACCGCGCGCGCTGCCGTGCCACTTATCTCGAGAACCTGGCCCACGCCGCCAGTGCCGCCGGCGCGCAAGGCATCACCGTGCTGATCGAGCCGATCAACACGCGCGACATGCCCGGCTATTTCCTGAACAGGCAGGACGACGGGCAGTCGATCTGCAAGGAGGTCGGCGCCGACAACCTGAAGGTGCAGTTCGACTGCTACCACTGCCAGATCGTGGAAGGTGATGTGACCAAGAAACTGCAGCGCGACTTTGCGGGCATCGGCCACATCCAGATCGCCGGCGTGCCCGAGCGCCACGAACCGGACATCGGCGAACTGAACTATCCGTACCTGTTCGACATCATCGACAACCTGGGCTACCAGGGCTGGATCGGCTGCGAGTATCGGCCGCGCGCCGGCACCTCCGCCGGCCTGGGCTGGATCAAGCCTTACCTGAAGCGCTGAACCCACTGAGAAGCATTGCCATGAATGTACTGATTACCGGCGGCGCCGGCTTCCTCGGCCTGCAACTGGCGCACCTCCTGCTGCAGCGCGGCACCCTGGACCTGGACGGCCGCGCAGTCGCCTTCGACCGCCTGACGCTGCTCGACGTGGTGGCGCCGCATGGCCTGGACGATGCGCGCGTGCGCGTGGTGACCGGCGACCTGTCGGACTCCGCCGTCCTCGCGCAAGCCATCGATGCCGACACCGGCGCCATCTTCCACCTGGCCGCCGTGGTCTCGGGCCAGGCCGAGGCCGACTTCGAGCTTGGCATGCGCGTCAATCTCGATGCTTCGCGTGCGCTGCTGGAAACCTGCCGCGCGCTTGGGCACAAGCCGCGCGTGCTGTTCACCAGCTCGGTCGCAGTCTATGGCGGGGAGCTGCCGCCCGTAGTGCGGGACGATACGGCGCTGAACCCGCAATCGTCCTACGGCGTGCAGAAGGCTATCGGCGAACTGCTGCTGTCCGACTACAGCCGGCGCGGCTTTGTCGACGGGCGCGTGCTGCGCCTGCCGACCATCAGCGTGCGGCCGGGCAAGCCCAATGCGGCGGCTTCATCGTTTGCCAGCGGCATCATCCGCGAGCCGCTGGCGGGTGTGGAAGCCAATTGCCCGGTGGCACCGGAAACGCCGCTGTGGCTGCTGTCGCCGCGCGCGGCCGTGACGGCGCTCGTCAACGGTATCGAGTTGAATGGAGAACGCCTCGGCAATCGCCGCGTGGTGAATCTGCCGGGCTTGTCGGTAACTGCCGCCGGCATGGTGCAAGCGCTGCGGCGCGTGGCGGGCGATGCGGTGGCAGACCGGGTTACGTGGCAACGCGAGGAACGTGTCGAGAAGATCGTCGGCACGTGGCCGGCGGCGTGGAATGCGGAACTTGCGGTGTCGCTTGGGTTCCAGAGCGATGCGAGCTTTGATGAGGTGATCCGGGCGTATATGGAGGATGCGGGGTTGGCGAAGTAAGCTCACAAGGCGTTACTACGGGCACCGCACTTGCAACTTCCAGGGACCTGTCCCCTCTCCCGCTTGTGGGAGAGGGTTAGGGAGAGGGCAAGCGCGTCGCGGCCTTGCACCGTCTGTCACGAGGCACATGCCTGCCCTCTCCCCCAGCCCCTCTCCCGCGAGCGGGAGAGGGGAGCAAACCAGCGGGATAGTCCTGTTGGCAGCCGTCGGACGTGTCAGGAATTTCGTGTGCTGAGGTCGTTGTAAGAAATCTCAGCCGATGGCGTTGGTGAATCGCTCGCCAAACAGAATGGCGAACTGATTGACTGCCTGCCGCCAGGTGATAGGCGGCATCTTCCAATCCTTTTCGATGTTGCGCAAGGCCAGAAACAACAGCTTGCTGGCCGCTTCGTCGCTGGGGAAGTGGCCTCGATTCTTGACGATCTTGCGCAACTGCATGTGCATGCTTTCAATGGCGTTGGTCGTATATATGATTCTGCGTACTTCCGGTGGATAGGCAAAGAAGGGAATCACTTGCTCCCACTGGCGTTGCCACATGGCCGCGACGGTAGGGAATTTACGACCCCATTCGCCTTGGGAGAAAGCCTCCAGCGCCGCTGCTGCCGCATCGGCCGTGGCGGCCTGATAGATCGGCTTGAGCGCCGCAGCGAGCGGCTTGCGATCCTTCCAACTCGCCAGACTCAGCGAATTGCGGATCAGATGCACAATGCAGGTCTGGATCTGGGCATCCGGATAGACCGCTTCGATCGCCTCGGGAAAGCCGCGCAAGCCATCGACCACTGCGATTAGGATGTCGTTCAAACCGCGGTTCTTCAATTCGTTGAAGACCTTCAGCCAGAACTTGGCGCCCTCGGTTTGCTCGATCCACAGGCCCAGTACTTCCTTGCGGCCGTCGGCCCGAATGCCCAGCGCCAGATAGACCGCCTTGTTCTTGACCGTGCCTTCGTCGCGAATCTTCAGCCGGAGCGCGTCAAAGTACACGATCGGATACATGGCCTCGAGCGGCCGTTGCTGCCATTGCTCGACGTCGGCCAGCACCTCATCCGTGACCGTGGAAATCAGATCGGGCGACACCTGGAGCCCGTATAGCTCCAGCAGATGGCCCTGAATCTCGCGCACGCTCATGCCGCGCGCATACATGCTGATGACGTGGTCGTCGAAGCCTGGAAGCCGGCGTTGATACTTGCCAACCAACTGCGGCTCGAACGTTGCCTGCCGATCGCGCGGGATATCGAGCGTCAGCTCGCCGTTGGGCGTAATGACTGTCTTGGGGCTCTTGCCGTTGCGGTGGTTGCCGGCTTTGCCTTGCTCCGCCTCGCTCTCCAGGTGATGAGTCAGTTCGGCCGCCAACATTCGCTCGGCCAATTGCTTCTTCAACTGCCCAGCCAGGCCTGATTCGCCGAGGATCGACTCGGCATCTTTGTTCTGGACCTGCGCCAGCAGTTGATCGATCAGTTCATCAGGGAACAGCTTGGGTGCCTTCGGGCTCTTGCTCTTCTTGGTCACTGTTGTGTCGGTCATAGGACGTTTCCGTAATCGTCTCATGACCTCGTCACACTAAAAATCTGACAGGCTCCAGCCGTCTTCACGCCGCCGGTTTCACCACCTCATACCCTTCAATAATCTCCCGCACCGTCCCCGGAATCGGCGCCGATTTTTGCGACTTCGGATCCGCGCACACATACACGATCTCGCCCGTGATCAGGTGTTCGTCTCCGCGGTACATCTCCACGCGGAACAGCATGCTCGACCGCCCCATCCGCGCCATGCGGCCGCGGATATCGAGTACATCGTCAAACCGCGCCGAGGCGTGATACTCGAGCGTTGACTTGACCACGAAGATATCAACCCCATGCGCATGCAGCACGTCTTCCGGATAGCGGATGCCGGCATCGCGCCAGTATTCCGTCACGCAGATATCGCAGTAGGTCAGGTAGTGCGCATTGAAAACGATCGATTGCGGATCGACTTCGGCCCAGCGCACGCGCAGCGGCATGCTGTGGCGGAAATCTTCTTTTGCCATCTGGCTTGTCTCCCTTGAATGGATCTCGCATGGCATTCAGGCCGCCACCCCGCTTCGCATGTTTCCGGCGGGATGGCGGCCTGAGCCGTGGTGCAGGCTGACGCCAGCGAACTTACTGCTTGGCCAGGCCCAGCTTCTCGATGATGGCCTTTTCCTTCTTCACCGTTTCCGCGGCGAACTGGGAGTACTGTGCGCTGCTCATGTAGTACGGCTCCATGTCGAACTTGGCCAGCGATTCCCGGTAGTTCGGCATTTCCATGGCCTTCTTGAAGGCGTCATGCAGCTTCTGCACGATCTTCGGGTCGGTGCCTTTCGGTGCCACCAGGCCGAACGGCGAGGTCTGCACGATGCCCATGCCCAGTTCCTTCAGCGTCGGCACGTTGGGGAAGCGCGCCGAGCGCTTGTCGCCCCACGTCGACAGCAGGCGCAACTTGCCCTGCTCCACGTACTGCGCCCACGCCGGCGTATCGGCCACCGACATCACGTGGCCGCCCAGCAGCGCCTGCATCGATTCGGAGTTGCCCTTGTACGGGATGTGCGAGAACTGCACGCCCTGCTTCATCGCCAGTTCTTCCATGGTCAGGTGCAGCGTGGTCATGGTGCCGGGCGAGCCGTAGGTCAGCTTGCCCGGATTGGCCTTGGCGTAGGCGATGTAGTCCTGCATGGTCTTGATCGGCGAATCGGCCGGGACCACCAGGCCGAACGAGTAGCCGGCCAGGTTGATGATGTAGCTCAGGTCCTTGACCGGGTCCCAGTTGATCTTGGTCGTATACGGCAGGCGATAGACCGGCATGGCGACCTGCGCCAGCGTGTAGCCATCCGGCTGCGTCGATTGCATCATCTGGGCCGGCAGCACGCCGCCAGCACCCGGCTTGTTCTCGACGATGACGGGCTGGCCGAGGATCTTCGAGGCGTTTTCAGCCAACACGCGGAACGGGATATCCGTGGAACCGCCGGCCGTATAGCCGATGACGAGGCGGATCGGGCGTTGCGGGAATTTCTCTGCCTGCGCTTGCGCGGGCATGGCGGCGAAACCAAGCGCGGCGGTGGCGGCGACGAGGCCGGCGCGGGCGATGAATTGGCGGCGTTGCATTTGACGATATCTCCTTGTGCTGCAAGTCACTGCTAGAAATGATTGGATCGGGTGCGGCGCGTGCCGCGGCCCGATGTCTGCTTTTTTATTGCCCGGTGCCGAAAGCGGCCCGGAGCGCCGCCACGGCATCGGCATGCGCCTGCGCCACGGCGGGCACGAAACGGCCCATCTTGAAGAAGTCGTGGATCATGCCAGCATAGTCGGCCAGCGTGACCGCCACGCCGGCCGCGCGCAATTTTTCCGCATAGGCCACGCCCTCTTCGTGCAGCGGGTCGTAGCCGGCCACGGCGATCCAGGCGGAACAGCAGCCGCGCACATCGGCACCGGCGCCGCCGCCATCGAGCGGGGCAAAGCGCCAGTCGTCGCGGCTCGATTCCTGGTCAAGGTAGTGCGAGAAAAACCACTGGATCATGTCGGCGGTGAGCAGGTAGCCATCGGCCAGCGCCCGGTGCGACGGCGTGTCCTGCCGCGCGCAGGTGCCGGGATAGATCAGCAGTTGCAGCACGGGCGCCAGGCCGCTGTCGCGCGCATGGATGGCGCAGGCCGTGGCCAGCGTGCCGCCGGCGCTGTCTCCGCCCAGCGCAATGCGCTGCGGATCCGCGCCCAGACGGGCGGCTTCCTCGAACACCCAGTGCAGCACGTCGAATGCATCGTTGGCCGCGGTCGGGAACCGCCATTGCGGTCCGAGGCGATAGTCGACGGACAGCACCATGCAATCGGCGCGCGACGCCAGCATGCGGCACAGCGCATCGTGCGAATTCACGCTGCCCACCGTAAAGCCGCCACCATGGAAATACACGAGCAACGGCAACGGCTCGGCCCAGCTGGCCTCGCGCGGCGCATACAGGCGTGCCGGAATGGCATGGCCATCGCGGGCGCAGATATGGAGATCCTCCACCGCATGCACCGCGGGCGGCGAGATATCCAGGATGGGCGCACTCTTCTCGTACGCGATCTTAGCGTCTTGGACGTCCATCACATGGATGGGCGGCCGCTTGGCACGCGCGATCAGGTCGAGCAACGCTGCCACTTGCGGATCGAGCGGGACCGCCGGCATGCCGGGAACCGCGTGGCCAGCAGGCGAGGCGGGGGATGAGGTGGACGGTACAGCGGACATGGCAGACACTGGATTCGATACAGCCCTGGCGGCATCCTGGCGGGCAAAAATGTTTCCGGCTTCCCCCGGCATCGGGAGAAGTTCGAATTGTGAACGATCGTTCGATTTCAGTATCATGCCAGTGTTTCACGAAGCGGGCAGTCCGAAATAACCCCGATGCATGTGCGCGGCGGGGGTTTCTGGGCGATCATCAACCCATCCAACCCGTTTGGCCAGTGAATCCCAGGAAGCGCCCTACAAGCAAAATTAGCGGCGGATCGCCGCAGGAGACACCGAACCATGGCCTTTATCTACTATCTGACCCACATCCACCTCGACTTCGGCGCAGTGAGCCTGCTCAAGTCCGAATGTGAACGCATCGGCATCCGCCGGCCGCTGCTGGTGACGGACAAGGGCGTGGCCGCGGCGGGCGTGGCGCAGCGCGCGATCGATGCGATGCAAGGCCTGCCGGTGGCGGTCTTTGACGAGACCCCGTCCAACCCCACCGAAGCCATGGTGCGCAAGGCCGCGCAGCAATACCGCGACGCCGGCTGCGACGGCCTGGTCGCCGTCGGCGGCGGTTCTTCGATCGACCTGGCCAAGGGCATCGCGATCCTCGCCACGCATCCGGGCGAATTGACGACCTACGCGACCATCGAAGGCGGCAGCGCGAAGATCACCGAGCGCGCCGCGCCGCTGATTGCCGTGCCCACCACATCCGGCACGGGCAGCGAGGTGGCGCGCGGCGCCATCATCATCCTCGACGACGGGCGCAAGCTCGGCTTCCATTCCTGGCACTTGCTGCCGAAGTCAGCCATCTGCGACCCCGAACTGACGCTGGGGCTGCCCGCCGGCCTGACCGCCGCAACCGGCATGGATGCGATTGCCCATTGCATCGAGACCTTCCTGGCGCCCGCCTTCAATCCGCCCGCCGACGGCATTGCGCTGGACGGCCTGGAGCGGGGCTGGGGCCATATCGAGCGCGCCACCCGCGACGGCAAGGACCGCGATGCGCGGCTCAATATGATGAGCGCCTCGATGCAGGGCGCCATGGCGTTCCAGAAGGGCCTGGGCTGCGTGCATTCGCTGTCGCACCCGCTCGGCGGCCTGAAGATCGACGGCAAGACCGGACTGCACCACGGCACGCTCAACGCTGTGGTCATGCCAGCCGTGCTGCGCTTCAATGCCGACGCCCCGACCGTGCTCCGCGACGACCGCTATGCGCGCCTGCGCCGCGCCATGCACCTGCCGGAAGGCGCCGACATCGCCCAAGCCGTGCACGACATGACGGCCCGCCTCGGACTGCCCACCGGGCTGCGCCAGATGGGCGTGACCGAGGACATGTTCGACAAGGTGATCGCGGGCGCGCTGCTTGACCACTGCCACAAGACCAATCCAAAAGAGGCCAGCGCGGAGGATTATCGGCGTATGCTTGTGGCGTCCATGTAGGCCAGCCTGGCCCTGGGCCGGTCCGGGACACTCATCCACTGGGGGAGACAGCGAATGACTGGTGAACACTTGCAGGTTGTGCATGGCGACATTACCCGGATGGAAGTCGACGCAGTCGTCAATGCGGCCAACAGCGGCCTGCTCGGCGGCGGCGGCGTGGACGGTGCCATCCACGGTGCCGGCGGACCCGCGATCATGGCGGCGTGCAAGGCCATCCGCGACACGCAGGGTGGCTGCCCGACCGGCGAGGCGGTGATCACCACAGGCGGGCTGCTGCCCGCGCCGTACGTCATCCACGCGGTCGGCCCGGTCTGGCATGGCGGCAGCCGCGACGAAGACGCACAACTGGCCAGCGCCTACCGCAACTGCATCCGGCTGGCCGCCGAACATCACCTGCGCACCATTGCGTTTCCCAATATCAGCACCGGCATCTACGGCTTTCCGCGGGAACGCGCGGCCGATATTGCCATCCGTGCGGTGCGCGAAGCCCTGGCGACCGCCAAAGGCATCGAACAGGTGACGTTCGTCTGCTTCGACGACGAGAACTACAAGCTGTACCGCGAACGCCTGTCCTGACGACGCCTACGGCGCCACGCCGTCATCGGCCATGGCCACCGCGGCTTGCGCATGCAGCGCGGTGGTATCGAACACCGGCAGCGCGCTGTCCTGCGGGCCGATCAGCAGCGTGATCTCGGTGCAGCCGAGAATCACGCCCTGCGCGCCGCGCGTGCCGAGTTCGCCGATGATGCGCTGGAATTCCACGCGTGCCGCGTCGCGAATCGTCCCATGGCAGAGCTCGTCATAGATGATGTCGTGCACGATGGCGCGATCGGCTTCGTCCGGCACCAGGGTCTCGATGCCGTGGCGGTCGTGCATCCGGCCGCGGTAAAAATCCTGTTCCATCGTGAACCGCGTGCCGAGCAGCGCGACACGGCGAATACCTGCTTCGCGCAACGCCCGTGCGGTCGGGTCGACGATATGGATGAACGGCACCGACAGCGCGGCTTCGATCGCCGGGGCCACGCGATGCATGGTATTCGTACACAGCAGCACGAAATCGGCACCGCCGGCCTGCACCTGCCGGGCCGCCTGCTGCATCAGCACGCCAAGCTCGTCCCAGCGCCCATCGTGCTGCAGCGCCTTGATCTCCTCGAAGCACACCGTGGCCATGACGCTGCGCGCATTGCGATGCCCGCCCAGCCGGGCTTTCATGCCCTGGTTGATGAGCCGGTAGTATTCGGCGGACGATTCCCAGCTCATGCCGCCGATCAGTCCGATAGTCTTCATTGCCCGCTCCGTTTGGCGCATGGGGATTGCGCGTTATCTTTCGCGGCAATCTACCACCCGGATCTGCCGGCAGACAGGGACAGTTTCCTTGAAGGCAACCCGGCCAGTTACGGCCGGGCAACCATCCCGCGCGCGCGGCCGCCTCAGAACTTGTGACGCAGGCCCACGCGCAGCACCGCCTGGCTGTCGTCGGCCGACGGGCCCACGCCGTTGATGGCGGCAACGGCGCTTCTGCCGGTCGAATCGGTCCCCGATGCCTTCTGGTAGAACGCCATCGCATAAATGTAGAACGAGGTGTTGGGGTTGTTCACGCTCAGGTAGCCAATGCCAAGCCTGAGCGGCCCGCTGCCGTATCCCGCCCCGAGCGACCAGATCTGGTCGCGCCCCGCGCTGCCCGCGACACCGCCGAGGCTGTAGACGCCGCCGAAGCTCAGGCCGCCGTAATCCGCGCTGCGGAATTTGATGGCGTTGTTGACGCGCCGCGGCCATCACGCGCTTTGTCATCTGCAAACCATCGCGCCGGACCGACTTCGCTGACCAGCACGTCGATGCTCTCCCTGTTTGCGGTCATGGCGTCTCCTGCGGTTGCTGCGCGGCAAAGGCCGCGAGAATTTCGCCGGCGCCGGCGCTCCAGACTTCAGCTTTCGCCATCACATATTCCAGGGCGGCTTCCAGATAGCGCATGCGGTGCGGCTGCCCCAGCAGCCACGGATGCAGCGACAGCGCCAGCATGCGGCCGCCCTGCTCGCGCGCTTCTTCCAGCAGGAGGTCGCAGGCGTCCATCACCTGCCGCGTCCAGGCAGCTTCGCTGTGCAGGTTGTCCATCAGCACGAAGCGGTCTTCCAGTTCGGTCGACAGCGGCATCGCCCACAGCGCGCCATGGCGCGTGCGGAACGGGTATGGCATGTCGTCGTTGACCCAGTCACACATGTACTCGATGCCGCAAGCGCGCAGCAGTTCAGGCGTGCTGGCGCTCTGCAGCTTGCCGGGGCCGAGCCAGCCGCGTATGTCGCGACGGCTCAGGCGGCCGAGTTCGTCGAGCGAGCGCTGCACGATTTCGGCTTCGACCGCGGCATCGAGACCGCCCGCATGCGCGGTGTCCATGTGCCATGAATGGCCGATGATCTCGTCGCCACGCTCGGCCACCGCCGCCATCAGCGCCGGATAGCGCTGCGCCAGCCGCGCATTGACGGCGAAGGTCGGGCGCACGCCGTAGCGGTCGAAGGCTCGCAGCATGCGGAAGATGCCGACGCGGTTGCCGTAATCGCGCAGCGTGTAGTGGCGCAGGTCCGGGTAAGGCATGGCCATGTTGCCCGGCGCCGCCACCGGCTGGCCGGTGGGGTTGAGCGGGAAGAACTGCAGGCTCACGTTGACCCACAGCGCCAGCGTCTTGCCGCCGGGCCAGCGCACCGGGGCGCGGCTGGCCAGCATCGACCAGTCGTAGCGGTCGTGGTCCATGCCGGGCCGCAGGTGCGGGTACTGCAAGGCTTGGGGTTCGAGTGGTGCCTGTGGCATCAGCACGTCCTCCGCGCCGGGACATCGACAGCGGCGATCGCCGCGGCCGCGTCGTCATGGCAGTGTTCGAGGTAGTACTCCGCAATCTCGCGGCCGGTGGCAACCCAGACCTCGGAGTGGCCGGTGATGTACTCCAGCGCCTCCTCGAACGCCTTGAGCCGGTGCGGGCAGCTGACCTGGTAGTTGTGGGTGGGGATGCACATCACCGTGCCGGAGTCGGCGCCCTCCGCGTACAGCCGGTCAAAGCAGTCCATCAGCATCTGTCCGTAGCGGCGCGGCTCGACCTTGTTCACCACATAGGCGATGGTGTCGTTCATCTCCAGCGAATATGGCAGCGAAATAAAGCGCTGGCCGCCGCGCACGCGCACCGGCGTGGGCTGGTCGTCATGGAACAGGTCGCAGGTGTAGACGCCGCCCAGTTCGGCGAACAGGTCCAGCGTCAGCTCGCTGTGCGACAGCGCCGGCGCGAGGTAGCTCGCAGGCTTGCTGCCGGTGTATTTCTCGATGATGGCCATGGACTCGCGGATCATCTCGCGCTCCTGGTCCTCGGACATGCCGTAGCTGTAGCGCGTGTTGTAGATGCCGTGCGAGAAGAATTCCCAGTCGCGCTCCCGGCACATCGCGACGATCTCGGGATGATGCACGCACAGCGCCGCCGACAGCGACACCGAGCCGCGGATGCCGTACTTGTCGAGCAGCCGCATCTGGCGCATATGGCCGACGCGGTTGCCGTAGTCGCGGATCGAATAGCCCGGCACCGCCGGATACGGGTGCGGCCACGCGCGCCGGTGCGGGTTGGCGGGCGGGTCGAGTTCGTAGAACTCGATGTTGGGCGCGACCCAGAAGGCCAGGCGCGCGCCGCCGGGCCAGCGGAGCTTCGGGCGGTTGCGGTACGGCCAGTAATCGTAGTAGCCGGGGCATTCGCGCATGTCAGTTCCCCTGCTCCGCGCGCGCAGCCTGCAGGCGGCGCTCGAGCCAGTCCTGCACTTCGAGTACGTCGAGCACATCCGCGTACTTGAGCATCATGTCGGCCAGGTTGGCGAAGTGGAAACTCTCGTGCTTGTCCGCCACGCACTGCTCCGGCACGATGGTGCGGTAGCCGCGCGACAGCGCATCGACCGCGGTGGCACGCACGCAGCCGGAGGTCGAGCCGCCCGTGATCACCACGGTATCGACCTGGTGCCAGACCAGCAGCGACTGCAGCGGCGTCTCGAAGAACGCCGACGGCATCTTCTTGCAATAGACCACGTCGCGGACCGGATCGACGTCGGCGCGGGCATCGAACTGCGCGCGCTCGGAGCCGTGCTTGATGTTCTGCAAGGAATCCGGCGTGTCCGTGCGCGTGCCCCATACTCCAGCGTCTTCGCCGGAAGCCATGTAGGCCACCTGCGTCCATACCACCGGCCAGTCCAGCGCGCGAAAGCGGCGCGTCAGCGCACCTGCCGCGTTGATATCGGCAATCGCCAGCAGCGCGCCGGTGACCGGGTGCAGCACGCCGATGCGCACCGGCCCCGGTTGCGCGCGGCCCACCTGCGGTGCCAGCGCGCCGGCGCCGAGCAGCGCGGCCTGTCCCAGGAACCGGCGCCGGGCCGGATAGGTATTGCCCATCTTTGGTCTCCTCTTGATTTCGCTATGTTTCGCTGTATTTCGTTGGTTTCGTCGTGTCAGCGCATGTCCGTGGCCAGGTCGCGGGCAATCCAGATGCGCGCGCTGTCTTCGCCGGCGCGCGTCAGCGCCATGCGGTAGTCGTAGCACTGGGGGCGGTACAGGCCGCTGAGCCACTGCACCGGATTGCCATCGACATCGCGCACCACGCGCACGACCGACAGCAGCGGCGCACCCACCGGCTCTTCCAGGAGTTCGGCCACGGGAGCATCGGCCAGGCAGCAGGACAGCGTCTGGTCGGCCTCGCCGATGCGGATGCCGCCGGCTTCCATCAGCGTCAGCATCGGCTGCTGCAGCACGCCAGGACTCAGCAGTGCCGCCACATGCGGCGGCACCCAGGCATCGAGCAGCGACACCGGCTTGCCCTCGTGCACGCGGACCCGCCTCACGTGCAGCGCCTCTTCGCGTTGATCCAGGCGCAGCGCTGCCCGGACCGGCGGCGGACACGGCCCCACCCCGAATGCGACCAGCCGCACGGAGGTGTTTGCGGCAGCTTCGAGCAGGCTGTCGAGCAGCCCATGCATGCGCGGCGGAGCAGCGGTGCGCCGGACATGCTCCAGGTTGACGAAGGTGCCCTGCCCGCGCCGGCGAATAATCAGGCCTTCATCGCTCAGTTCGGACAGCGCCCGCCGCACCGTCACCCGCGCCGCGCGATATTGCTCCATTAACTCGAATTCGGTCGGCAACCCGCTTTTATCGAAAATCCCACTGATTATTTTCTGCCGCAATATCAGGTAAATCCGGTGATACCTTGGCATTGGTGAATCCGAATTTCTCATCGCTTGATACCCGCTCGTTGCGCAACTTGCTGCCCGTCCGTGCCGCCAAGTCAACCGAATTCAACACTTCCCCATGGCCTGGCAAGACATTTTTCATCGAAACATGGCATTTACGACGTGGCTGAACGATATATCAGTATTATTGTTACCTCAATAGGACATAAAATAGAACATCATAGCGACTTACACCTATGCAACGCATTGAATGGAGTTAGGTATTTAATGAATAGCGATTTGAGCGTCTTCTCTGTCCTTTAAAAGCTCTGAAGCCCTCCCGCATCGACGCTGCAAAAGAAAACCCCGCCATATGGCGGGGCCTGTGTAAACGGCGGGATGTGCGGCCGCGGCAGCCACAGCGACGCCGCTAGCCAGCAGGCAAGGCGCTGCGGATCAGCAGGTTCACTTGCTCGGGCTGCTCGTGGATGACCCAGTGGGTGCCCTCCGGGATGCGCGCCAGGCGCAAATTCGTGACGAAGTCCTCCAGGCCATCAAGCAGCGATTTCGGCAGCGCGCGGTCGCGCTCGCCCCAGATCACGAAGGTTGGCACGCGCACCACGAACGCCGCCGGATCGAGCCGCGAGATGTCTGGCGGCGGCTCGCCGGGGCCCGGCGGATGCATCGGCGAGGCGCGGTAGTAATTGACGCCGCCCGACAGCGAATGCGATTCGCCCTCGCCCGGCTGCGCCCACGCGGCCAGGTATTTCTCGCGCGTTTCGCCGCTGAACCACGGCGCGGGCTGCTCGCCACCCGCCGTGAGCATGTTCTCCAGCATCGCGAAATCATTGGCGGCCAGGACTTTCTCCGAGCCCGGGCGGCGCAGCCAGTTCATATAGGCTGACGCCGCCTGCTGCTGCGGATCGGTCGCCAAAGCTTTCGCGAACAGGTACGGATGCGGCGAATTAATGATCACCAGCTGCTCGACCAGCTGCGGGAACTGGATGGCAAGATTCCAGCAGATCGCCCCGCCCCAGTCGTGGGCGACGACGATGCAGCGTTCATACCCGAGCGCGGCGATAAACTGCACCAGGTCCTCGACGATATGGCGAGGACGGTAAGCGTCGACGGCCTCGGGCTTGCTTGACAGGTTGAAGCCGCGCAGATCCGGTGCCACTGCGAAGTGCGTGCGGCCGAATTCAGCGAGTTGGGCTTCCCATTCAAACCAGAACTCCGGGAACCCATGCACGAACAGCATCAGCGGCTTGCCGCGCTCCCCGGCGCTGGCATAGTGCAGGCGCGTGCCGTTGGGCAGGTTGGCAAACTGGAGGTGGCGGATTACGGCGGGGGCAGTCATGGCGTTCTCCATGCGCGGGCCTCGTTGGGTGCGTTGCTTGGCGTCAGCCGCGCAACGCGGCGACCAGGCCGGCGCGAACCTCGGGCTTGTCCGCGAACGGATCGCCCGGATTGCGCTGGCCGATGATGTCCTCGAAACGTTGCTGCACCGGTGCGAGGGCCTGCGGGTGCGAATAAATATAGAAGCTTTCGTCGCGGATGGCATCGAAGGTCTTGCGCGCCACGTCCTCGGCCGTAACCTTGCCGGAAGTGACCGCCTTGTCCGTCAACGCCTGCGACACCATCTGCGAACGCGTGGGCGGCGCGTCGTTCGCCAGGTCCGTGGGCCGGTTGCGCTGCGACTGGTTGATGCCGGTCGGCACGAAGTACGGGCACAGCACCGAGCAGCGCACCTGCTCGGTGACGAGCCCGAGATCCTGGTAAAGCGTTTCGGTCAGCGTGACCACGGCATGCTTGGACACGTTGTAGACGCCCATCGCCGGCGGGCTCAGCATGCCCGCCATCGACGCCGTGTTGACGATGTGCGCCTGGTACGCCGGATCCTTCGCGGCCGCGGCCAGCATCAGCGGCGTGAAGATGCGCACGCCGTGGATCACGCCGTACAGGTTCACCCCCAGCACCCACTCCCAGTCCTTCAGCGAGTTCTCCCACAGCAGGCCGCCCGCCCCGACGCCGGCGTTATTGAACAGCACGTTGACCTGCCCGAAGCGCTCCATGGCGGCGTCGGCCAGCACCTGCACCTGTTCACCGCGCGAGACATCGGTGCGCACGCCGATCACCTCGGCGCCCTGCGCCTTCAGTTCGGCCACGGCTGCATCCAGCGCATCCTGCTGCACATCGGCCAGCACCAGCTTCATGCCGAGCGCCGCGCCCGTGCGCGCAAATTCCTTGCCGAAGCCCGACGCGCCACCCGTGATGACGGCTACCCTGCCTTCGAATTGCTTCATGTTCTTGTCCCCTCTCGCTGTGGTTTGCCCTGTGTTCCGGTCTCTCAGTACCACCCTGCCGGCATGCAGGTCATCGTGTCAGTCCAGCAGGTCGGGCTGCTCTTTGACGATACGGGCATACAGCGGCTGGAACTGGAACCAGCCTGCCTGCGCGGTACCGACGATCGAATAAGCCTGGCGTGCGGCTGCGTCGGCAATGACTTTGAGCGGCGCATTGGTACGCGCGGCAGCCGCCTCGGCCAGCAGTTGCACCTGGCACGAACGCTCCATCGTGATGAACCACCACGCGGCCTCGTCGACGGTCTTGCCCACCGTCAGCAGCCCGTGGTTCTGCAGGATGGCGGCCTTGTTCGATCCCAGCGCGTTGGCGATGCGCTGGCCTTCGTCCAGCTCCACCACCACGCCGCCGAAGTCGTCATAGAGCGCGTGGTCGTTGTAGAACGCGCAGACGTCCTGCGTGAGCGGATCGAGCGGACGACCCAGCGTGGACCAGGCGCGGCCATAGGTGCTGTGCGAATGCGCTGCGGCCACGGCATCGGATCGGGTCTGGTGGACGCGCGAATGGATCGCGAACGCCGCCGCATTGACCGGATAGTCGCCCTCGACCACGTTGCCGTGATGGTCACAGCGGATCAGGTTCGACACCGTCACCTGGCTGAAATGCACGCCGAACGGATTGACCCAGAAGGTATCGGTGAACTCGGGATCGCGCGCGGTGATATGGCCGGCCACGCCCTCGTCGAAGCCGAATTTGGAGAACAAGCGGAACGCCGCGGCCAGGCGCTGCTTGCGGTGCAGGCGTTCCTGCGCCGGTGTGTCGAACTGCGGCGGCCGCGGCAGGTTTCGATAACGGGCCTTGACCTCTTCTGACAGGCCGGCGCCGATCTCGTCGTCGGGTGCTGGCCGGGCTTGCGGTGCGTTCATGGCTGTCTCCTGTGGTTGTCGTTCTATGCAGGCCAGCCGGCCGCGCAGGGCCGGCCGCGCCCTTGCCGCTTACACCAGCTTGACCAGCTGCTTGCCGAAGTTCTTGCCCTTGAGGAGGCCCATGAACGCTTCCGGCGCGCTTTCCAGTCCCTGTGCGACCGATTCGCGGAACTTGATCTTGCCTTGCGCAACAGCCGTGCCCAGCTCCTTCAGCGCTTGCGGCCACACTTCCATGTGCTCGGAGACGATGAACCCTTCGATGGTCAGGCGCGACACCAGGATCAGCTGCGGGTTCTTCAGCGGCAGCGGCTGACCGTCGTAGCCCGCGATCATGCCGCACATGGCGATGCGGCCGAACGCGTTCATGCGCGTCAGCACGGCGTCGAGGATGTCGCCGCCAACGTTTTCGAAGTAACCGTCAATGCCATCGGGCGTGGCGGCCTTGAGCATCGTGTAAAGCTCCTTCGCATCCTTGGCCGCCTTGTAGTCGATACACGCGTCGAAGCCGAGTTCGTTGACCACGTAGTCGCACTTGTCCTTGCCGCCCGCGAAGCCCACCGCACGGCAGCCGGCCAGCTTGGCCAGTTGCCCGACTACGCTGCCGACCGCGCCCGACGCGGCGCTGACCACCACGGTCTGGCCGGCCTTGGGCTGGATGATCTTGTTCAGCCCGTACCACGCCGTCACGCCCGGCATGCCGACCGAGCCGAGGTAAGCCGACAGCGGCAGATGCGTGGTATCGACCGGCTGCATGCCGGTGCCGTCGCTCACCCCCATCTCCTGCCAGCCGAACATGCCGACGACCTTGTCGCCGACCTTGTACTTTGCGTTCTTGCTGGCGACGACTTCGCCGACCGTGCCGCCGATCATCACTTCATTCAGCGGCTGGGGCACGGCGTAGGACTTGCTCTCGTTCATGCGCCCGCGCATATACGGGTCCAGCGACAGGTAGTGATTGCGCACCAGCACCTGGCCGTCGGCAAGCTGCGGCACGGGCACTTCCTCGAGCCGGAAGTTGGCGGGCGTCACCGCGCCTTCGGGACGTGATGCGAGGACGATGCGCTTGAATGTGTTCGACATGATCGGTTCCTTCCAATGGGAGTTGGAAAACTGCGGGCTGCAGGACACTGCGTGGCTGCGATGCGGGAGCGGCGAACCCGCTCCCGTGTGTTTGCTGCGCCGGCGTTCAGCCGTCGGCGCCGGTATCCGTTGCGCCCGGACGCTGCGGAGGCATGCGCCGGATGTACTTAAACGTGCCCGAGCTGCGCGCCACGGTCTTGCCGTCGGCGTCGACGATCTCGGCCTCGCAGAACACCATGGTGGTCGTGCGGTGCACGGTGGTGCCGCGCGCGGTCAGATGGCCGCGCCCCGGCGCCATGAAGCTGCTCTTCATCTCGATGGTGACCACGCCGCGGCCGTCGGCATCGCTGCTGCGGCCGGCCACTGCCATGGCCACGTCGAGCAAGGTCATGATCACGCCGCCATGGGCCATGTCCCAGCTGTTCTCGTGGCGCTTCTCGATCGGCAGCGAGATCTCGCTGCGTCCGCCTTCCGCCAGGCTGCAGGTCACGCCGAGATCGGCAAGGAAAGGAATATGGCTCAGCGAGCCGGTGTACTGGTTCATGGCAATGCGATTGGGTGTGGGGGATGGTGTGGTGCCGACGACAGGTGATGCCGCCGGCACCGGTTCCACATTATTGCCGCAAACTCCGGCTATCGCTCGGACAGTGAGCAGATAGCCGTCAGACCGCGCTGACGCCGCCGTCCACCGCCAGCACCTGGCCGGTAATGTGCTTGCCCGCGTCGCTGGCGAACAGCAGCGCGGCGCCCTTCAGGTCCTCGTCATCGCCAAGGCGATGCAGCGGCACGCCCGCGCACATGGCTTCGACGCCCATGCGATCGAGCGAGCCCTTGGTCATCTTCGACGGGAAAAAGCCCGGCGCAAGCGCGTTGACGGTGATGTTGTGCTCGCCCCATTCGCCTGCCAGCGTGCGCGTAAAGTTGATCACGGCACCCTTCGAGGTGTTGTAGGCGATGGTCTCCATCGACCCCGGCGGGTTGCCCGCGAGCCCGGCGATCGACGCGACGTTGATGATGCGGCCATGGCGGCGCGGAATCATCGACAGCTTGCCGATGCGCTGGCTCAGCAGGAACAGGCCGCGGATGTTCAGGTTCATCACCTTGTCCCAGGCCTCGACCGGATGGTCTTCCGCGGGAGCGCCCCAGGTGGCGCCGGCGTTGTTGACGAGGATATCGACATGGCCGAGCTTTGCCAGCGCCTCATCGGCCAGGCGCGCAATGTCCGCCTCCTGTGCGCCGTCGGCGGCGATCCAGTCGGCTTCGATGCCGCGCGATTTCAGGTGCGCCTGCGCGGCCTGCAGTTCGTCGGCCTTGCGCGCGGACAGCACCAGGCGCGCACCTTGCTCGCCGAGCGCTTCGGCGATCTGCAGGCCAAGCCCGCGCGAGCCGCCGGTGATCAGCGCGGTACGGCCCTTCAGGTCAAACAGTTGCTGGATGGTTCGCATGATTCGGTTCCTTGATGATGCTCGATGTCGGGAATGGCGGCGCCGGTCAGAACCAGGCGTCCTGCATGTCCAGCGTGGTGCGGTCCAGCGTGGCCAGCAGATCGAATTGCGGACCCACCTTCGGCAGTTCCCAACGCGAGAAGTACGCGGCCGCGGCCAGCTTGCCGCGATAGAAGGTCTCGTCTTCGCCGCTCGCGCCGCGTGCGAGCGCGGCCTGCGCGACCAGTGCCTGCTCGAGCCAGACCCAGGCCACCACCACATGGCCGAAGGCCTCGAGATAGAGGCTGGCGTTGGCCAGCGTCACGTTGGCATCCCCCGCGCTCCAGAGCACCTTGGTGACCTCCGCCAGGCGCGTGGCAGCGGCGCCGAGGGCACGGGCCTCGCTGGCCAGTTCCTTGTCGCCGGTCGACAACGCGCGCTCGCAAGTGGCCTGCACGCGCTCGCCGAGCAGCCGGAACGCCGCCCCATCTTTCATCACCACCTTGCGGCCCAGCAGGTCCAGGCCCTGGATGCCGTGCGTGCCTTCGTGGATCGGGTTCAGGCGGTTGTCGCGGTAGAACTGCTCGACGTTGTATTCGCGGGTATAGCCATAGCCGCCATGCACCTGGATCGCCAGGTTATTGGCTTCCAGGCACCACTGCGACGGCCAGCTCTTGGCGATCGGGGTCAGGATGTCCAGCAGCAGCGAAAGCCGCTCGTGTGAGGGCGCATCGCCGGCGGTTGCCGCGGCGCGTTCTTCGTCGACGAGCTTTGCGCAATACAGGTTCAGCGCCAGGCCGCCTTCGACGTAGCTCTTCTGCGCCAGCAGCATGCGGCGGATATCGGCGTGCTCGACCAGCTTCACCTGCGGGCTGGCGGGATCCTTGCCGCCAGGGCCGACCGGGCGGCCCTGCGGACGGTTGCGCGCATAGTCGAGCGCATGCAGGTAGCCGGTATAGCCGAGCGTCACGGCGCCCAGGCCCACGCCAATGCGTGCTTCGTTCATCATGTGGAACATGCACGCCAGTCCCTTGCCGGCCTCGCCGACCAGGTAGCCGATCGCGCCGGCCTTGCCGCCCGGCCGGTGCTTCATGCCCTCGCCGAAGTTCAGCAAGCAATTGGTGGTGCCGCGATAGCCCATCTTGTGGTTCAGCCCGGCCAGCACCACGTCGTTGTGCTCGCCGAGCGAGCCATCGGCATTGACGAGGTACTTGGGCACGATGAACAGCGAGATCCCCTTCACGCCCGGCACGAGCTTGCCGTCCGGGCCCGGAATCTTGGCCAGCACCAGGTGGACGATATTCTCCGACAGTTCATGCTCGCCGGCCGAGATCCACATCTTGTTGCCACGCAGGCGGTATTGCACGCCCAGCGGCGATTCGCCTTCGTACTCGGCGCGCGTGGTGACATCGGACAGCGACGAACCCGCCTGCGGCTCCGACAGGCACATGGTGCCAAAAAAGCGGCCTTCCATCTCCGGCTTGACGAAGGTGTCGATCTGCGCGGGCGTGCCGTGCGTCAGCAGCAGGTTGGCATTGCCGATGGTGAGAAACGGATAGGAACTCGTGCCGACGTTGGCGGCCTTGAAGTAGGCAAATCCGGCCTTTTCCACCAGCACCGGCAGTTGCATGCCGCCCAGTTCGTAGTCCTGACCGGCGGCCATCAGGCCAGCCTCGCAGAAGGCCTTCAGCGCGGTGCTGACTTCGGGAATGATGGTGACGGTCTCGCCGTCGAATTCCGGTTCGTGCTGGTCGTTCTTCTTGTTGTGCGGCGCGAACAGGTCGGTGGCGATTTTCTCGCAGGTATCCAGCGCCGCGTCGAAGGTCTCGCGCGAGTGGTCGGCATAGCGCGGAATCTGGCTCAGCTCTTCGGCCTTGAGCCACTCGTACAGGACGAAATTCAGGTCACGGCGGGAAAGGATCAGCGACATGGTGTCTCCGTGCGGCGCTGCTTGGCGTGCCGCGAATTTTTTGTCTTGCTGGTGTGCCCCGGCTACTGGAAGGGAATGACTTCGGAGCGATATTGCGCTGGCAGGAACGGCGGGCTTTGAATGACTGCGAGCGCGCTCCCTCTCCCGCTTGCGGGAGAGGGTCGGGGAGAGAGTCGGCGTCTCCATGACGTCAGACGCAACGGTACTGCGAACTCCTGCCCTCTCCCCCGCCCCTCTCCCGCAAGCGGGAGAGGGGAGCAAACACGCGGTCTGTCTTTACAGCACTTCGAACAGACCCGCTGCGCCCTGGCCGCCGCCGATGCACATCGTCACCACCACGTACTTTACGCCGCGGCGCTTGCCCTCGATCAGCGCATGGCCGACCAGGCGCGCACCCGACACGCCGTACGGATGACCCACGGCGATGGCGCCGCCGTTCACGTTCAGGCGATCCATCGGGATGCCAAGCTTGTCGGCGCAGTACAGCACCTGCACGGCGAATGCTTCGTTCAGTTCCCACAGGCCGATGTCGTCGACCTTCAGGCCGGCCTTCTTCAGCAGCTTGGGCACCGCGAACACCGGGCCGATGCCCATTTCATCAGGCTCGCAACCGGCCACGGCGAAGCCGCGGAACACGCCCAGCGGCTGCAGGCCCTTGGCGGCCGCGACGCGTGCGTTCATCACCACGGCTGCCGAAGCGCCATCCGAGAACTGCGATGCGTTACCGGCGGTGACCACGCCACCCGGCACCGCGGTGCGGATCTTCGACACGGCTTCCAGCGTCGTGTCGCCGCGGATGCCTT
Source organism: Cupriavidus sp. C2SS-8b (assembly GCF_057073745.1). NCBI lineage: Bacteria > Pseudomonadati > Pseudomonadota > Betaproteobacteria > Burkholderiales > Burkholderiaceae > Cupriavidus > Cupriavidus sp. C2SS-8b. Next base: position 1,588,659 of record NZ_CP172716.1, on the reverse strand, counting down.
CGTCGCGGTCCAGCGTCACTTCCTTCGTGACCAGCTGGCCCGTGGACTTGTCGGCCACGCCCGCGAGCACCGTGATCGGCACGATCTCGTCCTTGAACTTGCCGGCTTCCTGGGCGGCGGCGGCGCGCTGCTGGCTGCGCACGCCGTACTCGTCCTGGCGATCCTTCGAGATGTTGTAGCGCTTGGCCACGTTCTCGGCGGTCTGGAGCATATTCCAGTAGATTTCCGGCTTGTTCTTGACCAGCCACGGGTCGGCGATCATGTGGCGGTTCATCTCGGACTGCACGCAGGAGATGCTTTCCACGCCGCCGGCGACGAAGATATCGCCTTCATCGGCGATCACGCGCTGCGCGGCCATGGCGATGGTCTGCAGGCCGGACGAGCAGAAGCGGTTCACGGTCGCACCCGGCACGGTGACCGGGCAACCGGCGCGCAGGGCGATCTGGCGCGCGATGTTGGAGCCGGTGGCGCCTTCGGGGTTGGCACAGCCCATCAGCACGTCTTCCACTTCGCCGGCTTCGATCTTCGCACGTGCAATGGCGTGCTCGACGGCGTGGCCGCCCAGCGTGGCGCCATGGGTCATGTTGAACGCGCCCTTCCAGCTCTTGGCCAGCCCGGTGCGGGCGGTGGATACGATGACTGCCTCGTTCATGTCTTGCTCCTCGGAATCTTGGTGTCTTTCAGTTCGGTTGGTTCGGTTCAGCCTTTGGCTTGCAGCAGTTCGGCCGACTGGATGCGCTTCACGCCCGCGGCGGCGAGGTCTTGCCATGCCTGTGCCAGCGACCCGTTCAGGTCGATGGCCCGGCAGGCGTCCTCGATCAGCACGGCTTCAAAGCCCGCGGCGCGCGCATCAAGCGCGCTCCATGCCACGCAGTAGTCGGTCGCCAGTCCGGCCAGGAACACGCGTTTCACGCCGTGTTCGCGCAGGTAGCCGGCCAGTCCTGTGCGCGTGCTGCGGTCCGCCTCAAGGAAGGCGGAGTAGCTGTCCACGCCCGCGTGATGGCCCTTGCGGATCACCAGCCTGGCATGGGGCACGTCGAGTCCGGCATGGAACGCCGAACCCTCTGTGTCCTGCACGCAATGGACCGGCCACAGCACCTGCTGGCCGTACGGCAGCGCGAGCATCTGGAACGGCTCGGCGCCGGCATGGTTGGCGGCGAACGAGACATGGTCCGCGGGATGCCAGTCTTGCGTCAGCACCACGTGCGGAAACACGCGCGCCAGCCGGTTGACCACAGGCACGATCTCATCGCCATGCGGCACGGCAAGCGCGCCGCCGGGCATGAAGTCGTTCTGCACATCGACCACCAGCAGGCAGTCATCCGGACCGGGTCTCATGTTCGCCCTCGCCTTTCCTTAGCCTTGCTGCGGCCCGGGCCTCAGTCGTTGAAGCCCTTGCCCTCGTCCGCCAGCTTCTGCAGCAGCGGTGCGACTTGCCAGGCCTCGCCGTGGTAGCCCTTGGCATACTTCTTCATCGCCAGCGCCACGTTGTAGAGGCCAACCTGGTCGGCGTACAGCATCGGGCCACCGCGGAACAGCGGGAAGCCGTAGCCGGTCAGGTACACCATGTCAATATCCGAGGCCTTCGATGCGATGCCCTCTTCCAGGATCTTCGCGCCTTCGTTGACCAGCGCGAACACCAGGCGCTCGACGATTTCCTCGTCGGAAATCTTGCGGCGCGTGATGCCGAGGTCCTTCGAATGCTGCACGATCATGTCGTTGACCTGCTGGTTCGGGTACGGCTTGCGGTCGCCCGCCTTGTAGTCGTACCAGCCCGCGCCGGTCTTCTGGCCGTAGCGGCCCATTTCGCACAGCAGGTCGGCGGTCTTCGAGTACTGGATGTCCGGCTTGTCCACGGCGCGGCGCTTGCGGATGGCCCAGCCGATGTCATTGCCGGCCAGGTCGCCCATGCGGAACGGACCCATGGCGAAACCGAACTTCTCGATGGCCTTGTCGACCTGCTCGGGCAGCGCGCCTTCGTCCAGCAGGTAGCCCGCCTGGCGGCTGTACTGCTCGATCATGCGGTTGCCGATAAAGCCGTCGCACACGCCCGACACCACGGCGGTCTTCTTGATCTTCTTGCCGATCGCCATCACGGTGGCCAGCACGTCCTTGCCGGTCTTGGCGCCGCGCACCACTTCGAGCAGCTTCATCACGTTGGCCGGGCTGAAGAAGTGCATGCCGACCACGTCCTGCGGACGCTTGGTGAACGAGGCGATCTTGTCCACATCCAGCGTCGAGGTGTTCGAAGCCAGGATCGCGCCCGGCTTCATCACTTCGTCCAGCTTCTTGAAGACGATTTCCTTGACGCCCATCTCTTCGAACACGGCCTCGATGACCATGTCGGCGTCCTTGATGTCGTCATAGGACAGCGTGGTCGACAGCAGGCCCATGCGCTGCTCGACCTTTTCCTGCGTCAGCTTGCCCTTCTTGGCGCTGTTCTCGTAGTTCTTGCGGATGATGGCCACGCCGCGGTCCAGCGCTTCCTGCTTGGTTTCCAGGATCATCACCGGGATGCCGGCGTTCAGGAAGTTCATGCTGATGCCGCCGCCCATGGTGCCGGCGCCGATCACGGCGATCTTTTCGATCTTGCGCACCGGCGTGTCCGACGGCACGTCGGGGATCTTGCTGGCGGCGCGTTCACCGAAGAAGGCATGGCGCAGCGCGCGCGATTCCGGCGTGGTCACCAGGTAAAGGAAGCCATCACGCTCTTCCTTCAGGCCCTGCTCGAACGGCTTGAGCGAACCAGCCACGGCTTCCAGGCACTTCAGCGGCGCCGGGAAATTCTTGGCCATCGCGCCGACGGTGGTCTTGGCGAAGCCGAGGAAGCCTTCCGCGTTCTCGTGGCGGACCTTGAGGTCGCGCACCTTCGGGTACGGGCCGGGCGCGGCGGCAACGCTCTGTGCGAACTTGACGGCGGCGGGCAGCACGTCGCCATCGACGATCTCGTCGAACAGCTTGGTGCCGGCAAACTTCTCGGATGGCACGGCGGTGCCCGACACGATCATGTTGGCGGCCGCTTCCAGGCCGATCACGCGCGGCAGGCGCTGCGTGCCGCCGGCGCCGGGCAGCAGGCCCAGCTTGACTTCGGGCAGCGCGATCTGCGCGCCCTTCGACGCCACGCGATAGTTGCAGCCCAGCGCCAGTTCCAGGCCGCCGCCCATCGCCACCGAGTGGACCGCTGCCACGACCGGCTTGGACGAACCTTCGATCACGCGGATCACCGAATGCAGCGTCGGCTCCTGCGTGGCCTTGGGCGTATTGAATTCGCGGATATCGGCGCCGCCCGAAAATGCCTTGCCGGCGCCGGTGATGACGATGGCCTTGACGGCCGCATCGTCCAGCGCACGGGTCATGCCATCGACGATGCCAAGCCGGGTGCTGTGACCCAGGCCGTTGACAGGGGGATTGTCGAGCGTGATGACGGCTACGCCGTCCTGAACCTGATACTGCGCTGTCATGCTGGTTCCTTTGGTGTCTTGGGTTGTCTCGGGATTCGAATTCTCGAATAGGTCTTCGCTGCACTGCCGGCCTGTCCCGGCCGTTCGAACTGCCGCGGCCGGAGCCGCGCTCGAAGGGTAAACCCTCCGCATTCCCGCGCCTGACAAGCGTTTCAGCCGACGGGCGAAACACAGCATACACAAAATAGCACGGTCGTTCAATTTTAATTTTGGGGAGTTTCCACCATCATGCGCGCGGTTTATTCCACCCCTCCGCCGCGTGCATGAGGACGGTTTCCGGCTCGAATGAAAACTTGGGTCGATGTCGCTGCCATCGTTTCTCCGTGATGCCGATTCCGGCACTTTGCTGTCGCCAGCCGGGTGAATCCCATCCCAGTATGCGACTTTATTTGATGTTGCCCGACGATCCGCTAGAAAAGACAAGTTAGACTCGCGCCTTTTCGTTTTACCCGTCCGGACATCCAAAAGAGGTCCGTACTTGTGAAGTTCCAGCGACCCTGATGTCTTCCCACTCCCATCCTCATCCGCACCAGCATCCTGTCGTCGAGCATGACGACCTCCAGCGCAAGCTCAAGGCGCGCCATCTCACCATGATCGCCATCGGCGGCGCCGTGGGCACCGGGCTGTTCGTCGCCTCGGGCGCCTCCATCGCGCAGGCCGGCCCTGGCGGCGCATTGCTGATGTATGCGCTGCTCGGCTTCATGGTGTATTGCCTGATGACGAGTCTCGGCGAACTGGCCGTCCACATGCCGGTGGCCGGTTCCTTCGTCACCTACAGTGCGCTCTATGTCGACGAAGGCTTCGGCTTTGCACTCGGCTGGAACTACTGGTTCAGCCTGGCCGTGACCATTGCCGTGGAACTCACCGCGGCGCAGCTCGTGATGCAGTACTGGTTTCCCGGCATGCCGGGCGTGGCCTGGAGCGCGGGCTTCCTGTTGCTGATGTTCGCGCTCAATGCGTTCTCGGTGCGCGGCTTCGGCGAGGCGGAGTACTGGTTCGCGCTGATCAAGGTGATCACGGTGATCGTGTTCCTGGGCGTAGGCCTGCTGATGATCTTCGGCATCATGAAAGGCGGCCCGCAATCGGGCTGGCACAACTTCACGCTCGGCGACGCGCCGTTCGTCGGCGGCATACCAGCCATGATCGGCGTGGCGATGATCGCGGGCTTCTCGTTCCAGGGCACCGAGACGGTCGGCGTGGCGGCCGGCGAGGCGGAGAACCCGGCCCAGACCATTCCGCGTGCGATCCGGCAAACCTTCTGGCGCATCCTGCTGTTCTATGTGATCGCGATCCTGATCATCGGCGTGCTGATTCCCTATACCGACCCGAACCTGCTGCGCAATGACGTGACCGACGTCGGCGTGAGTCCGTTCGCACTGGTGTTCCGCCACGCCGGGCTGGCCTTTGCCGCGGGCCTGATGAATGCCGTGGTGCTGACCGCGCTGCTGTCGGCCGGCACGTCGAGCATGTATGTCTCCACGCGCATTCTCTACGGCCTGGCCGTGAGCGGCCGCGCGCCGCGCTGGCTCGGCAAGCTGACCGTGAGCGGCGTGCCGTTCAATGCGCTGCTGGTCACCACCGCCATCGGCGCGCTGTGCTTCTTCAGCTCGCTGTTCGGCGACAAGGCCGTGTACCTGTGGCTGCTGAACACGTCGGCCATGACGGGGTTCTTCGCATGGTTCGGCATCGCCCTGAGCCACTACCGCTTTCGCCGCGGGCTGGTCTATCAGGGCTACGACGTCAGTGCGCTGGCTTACCATTCGCCGCTGTATCCGTTTGGCCCCATCTTCGCCGGGGTGCTGTGCCTGGTCATCGTGGCCGGACAGAACTATCAGGCCTTTGGGGACATTCCGAATCGCTGGCCCGAGATCATCGCCACCTATATCGGCGTGCCGGTGTTCCTGGCGCTGTGGCTCGGCTACCGCATCGTCAGGAAGACGCGGCTGATCGACTATGAGGATATGCCGTTCGAGCTGCCGAAGCCCGCTGTTCCCACGAGCAAGCAGACCGCGAAAGTGTGATGTCTGCCGCGGCCGGACAACGCCGGCCGCGGCAGCTTTGCTACACCTCCAGCCACTCCTTGCGCACCTGCGCATTCGCCTTCAGTTCCGTCGGCGTGCCCTCGAACACGATATGCCCATGGCCCATCACGTACACCCGCTGCGAGATATCGAGCGCGATGGCCAGCTTCTGTTCGATCAGCAGCACCGACACGCCCCGCTCCTTCAGCGTCTTGAGGTAGTCGCCCACCAGCGTCACGATCATCGGCGCCAGGCCTTCGGTCGGTTCGTCGATCAGGATCAGGTCGGGATCGCCCATCAGCGTGCGGCACAGCGTCAGCATCTGCTGCTCGCCGCCTGACAGCACGCCTGCCGCGGTGTTCTCTCGCTCCTTCAGGCGCGGGAACATGTCAAACATATCGTTGATGGACCAGCGTGGTTTTGCCTGTCGAGGGTTGCGCTTCTCGCCGAGCAGCAGGTTCTGCCGCACCGTAAGCGTCGGGAAGATGTCGCGGTTCTCCGGCACGTAGCCGATGCCGAGATGGGCGATTTCGAAAGTGCGGCGGCCCAGAATCTCCTCGTCGCGGAAGCGCACAGAGCCCTCCGCCTTGACCATGCCCAAAATGGCCTTGGCCATGGTCGAGCGCCCCACCCCATTACGCCCGAGCAGCGCGACGATTTCGCCTTCGTCGATATGCGCGTCCACGCCGTGGAGGATGTGGCTCTTGCCGTAGTAGGCGTGCAGCCCCGTGACGTCCAGCATGCGCTTTGCCATCAGTGCGCTCCTTCGGTGGCGCCTTCGTCCAGCGTGGTACCCAGGTAAGCCTCCTTGACCTTACGGTTGTTGCGGATGGCCTGCGGCGTGTCGGTGGCGATCACCTCGCCATAGACCAGCACCGAGATGCGGTCAGCCAGTCCGAACACCACGCTCATGTCATGCTCCACCATCACCAGCGTCTTGCCAGCTGTGACCTTGCGGATCAGCTCGACCGCATGGTCCGATTCCGAGCGGCTCATGCCGGCCGTGGGCTCATCGAGCAGGATCACGTCGGCGCCGCCGGCGATGGTGATGCCGATTTCCAGCGCACGCTGCTCCGCGTAGGTGAGCAGCCCCGCCTGCGAGTCGCGCCGGTGCTGCATGCCGATGAGCTCGAGCACTTCGTCGGCGCGCTCGCGCGCGTCGCGCAGCGCCGACAGGCGGTGCCAGAACGAGTACTTGTAGCCAAGCGACCAGAGCACCGCGCAGCGCAGGTTCTCGAACACCGACAGGCGGTGGAAGATATTGGTGATCTGGAAGCTGCGCGACAGCCCCATGCGGTTGATGGCGAACGGCTGCAGCCCGCCGATCTCCTGTCCGTTCAGGCGCACCGAGCCGGTGGTCGGCGCGAAGCGCCCCGAAATCAGGTTGAACGTGGTCGACTTGCCGGCGCCGTTGGGCCCGATCAGCGCGTGGCGCTCACCCCTCGGAATCGACAGGTTCACGCCGCGGATGATTTCCGTCTGGCCGAACTTCTTGCGTACATCGGTCAGTTCCAGTGCGGCTGTCATGCCTTGCCTCCTGCCATTTCGCCCTGCACCTTGTCCCACGCGGCGCGCACGCGCGCTGCCGCCATGCGCCATGCCAGCAGCCCGGCCACCCACAGCACGGCGGCAACCGCCCACGGTATCGGCGTGCCCGCATCGAAGCCGATGCCGAACAGCGACATGCCGGTCCCGTTGGCGCTGTCGACCTGGACCTTGTAGACCAGTTCCACGGTCAGGATCATGGCCGCCAGCAACACCACGCCCGCTGCCGCGCCGCGCGCGTAAGACGGCAGCATCTGCCGGAACTTGCCCTTCGCCAGAAGCGGCATCTGCATCAGCAGCAGGCTGGCAATGCCGCCCGGCACGAACATCACCATCAGCACGAAAAACAGGCCCAGGTACAGCAGCCAGGCCTTGGTCAGGTCCGACAGCGCGACCGCGAACAGCATGAAGACCACCGCGCCGATGATCGGCCCGAAGAACACGCCCGCGCCGCCGATAAACGCCGCCAGCAGCACGCCGCCGGAGCGCACCGCGCTGACGTTCTCGGCCGAGACGATTTCGAAGTTGATCGCCGACAGCGCGCCCGAGATGCCCGCGAAGAACGCCGACAGGATCAGCACCAGATAGCGCACGCGCTGCGTGTTGTAGCCGATGAACTCGACGCGCTCGGGGTTGTCGCGCACCGCGTTGGCAATGCGGCCGAGCGGCGTCTGCGTCCACGCATACATCGCCACCATCGACACCAGGCACCATGCCGCGATCAGGTAGTACACCTGGCGCCCGGGACCGAAGGTGATGCCGAGGAACGGGTCGCCCACCACGCGGTTGGTCGAGATGCCGCCCTCGCCGCCGAAGAAATCGGGGAACATCAGCGAACTGGCGAACACCATCTCGCCGATGCCCATGGTGATCATGGCGAACGTGGTGCCGGACTTCTTCGTGGTCACGTAGCCGAACAGCACGCCGAAGAAGGCGCCAGCGACGCCGCCCACCAGCGGCAGCATTGACACCGGCAGCCACACCTGGCCCGCGCCGACCATATTGAGCACGTGCACGGCAATGAAGGCGCCCAGCCCCGAATACACCGCGTGCCCGAACGACAGCATGCCGGTCTGGCCGAGCAGCATGTTGTAGGACAGCGCGAAGATGATCATGATGCCCATCTGGGACATCAGCGTGATTGCAAATCCGCCGGTGAAGATCAGCGGCAGCACCAGCATGACCAGCACGGTCATGCCCCAGATCAGCCAGCGCGCCAGGTTCAGCGGCTTGTAATGCACGGTACGGCCGGTCACGATTGCATCACGGCGTTGTTCCATCGTGGTTTCGACTCTCATGGCTCAGCTCTCCCGGGTTCCCATCAGGCCGCGCGGCCGGAAGATCAGCATCAGCACCAGCAGCAGGTATGGCAGCACCGGGGCCACCTGCGCCACGGTGAGCTTCCACAGCGAATAGAACGGCGTGGCGTCGGTCACGGCCAGTCCAATGCTGCTGAAGAGCCCTGCCAGCGACGCATCGATGGTCACCGCAAAGGTCTGCAGTACCCCGATCAGGATCGACGCGATAAACGCGCCCACCAGCGAGCCCATGCCGCCCACCACCGCCACGACGAAGACAATGGAGCCGACCGCCGCCGCCATCGATGGCTCGGTGACAAAGGCATTGCCTCCGATCACGCCGGCCAGCCCCGCCAGCGCGGCGCCGCCGCCGAACACCATCATGAATACGCGCGGCACGTTGTGGCCGAGCGCCTCGACCATCTCCGGGTGCGTCAGCGCGGCCTGGATCACCAGGCCGATGCGCGTGCGCGTGAGCACGAGATAGATCGCCACCAGCATCCCGAGCGAGACCAGCATCATGAAGGCGCGGTATTTCGGGAACGATGAGGTAAAGACCGTAAACAGCGGGCCATCGAGTTCGGCGGGGATGCGATACGGCACCGCGGCCAGGCCCCACACAAGCTTGACGCCCTCCTCGATCAGGTAGGCCAGCCCGAACGTGAACAGCAGTTCGGCGACGTGTCCGTACTTGTGCACGGTGCGCAGGCCGAAGCGTTCCACCAGTGCGCCGGCACCGGCCACCAGCAGCGGCGCCAGGATCAGCGCCGGCCAGAATCCGATCTTGCTGGCCACGGTATAGGCAAAGTAGGCCCCGAGCATATAGAAGCTGGCGTGCGCGAAATTGAGCACGCCCATCATGCTGAAGATCAGGGTGAGGCCTGAAGAGAGCATGAACAGCAGCAGCCCGTAGCTGATGCCATTCAGCAGTGAGATGACGAAGAATTCCACAACGTATCCTTCAATCCGGCTGCGCCGCGGCACAGCCATCCGGTTTCGACAAGGGCGAGCGCCATCCAGCCGGATGCGTGGCACCCGGACGCTCCCCCATTTCAACCGAAAGTATGCTGGATCGGGCGGCCGGCTTTATGCTGCCGGCCGGCCCGCCGTGGGCAGGATCAGCCCGGCCGCTTCATCTGGCACGAAGTCGGCTGCGCCGCGACGTACTGGTCCATCAGCGCATTGGTCTTCCAGCCGTAGCCGGTGTTCTCCTGGTCGTACTTGACGTCCTTGCCGTTGACCTTGGTCCAGGTGGCCACCACCAGCGATTGCTGCGCCTGGTGATCGGATTTACGCATCTCCACCTGGCCGTTCATGCTGTCGACCTTGACGCCCTCCAAGGCCTTGGCCACCTTGACCGGGTCGGTGGAACCGCTGTCCTTGACGGCCTTGGCGAGCATGGCCACGCCGGTGTAGGCGGCCATCACGTAGAAGTCGTCGTTGTACTTCTTCTTGTACCCCTCGATGATGTCCGAGCCCTTGAAGCCCTCGTTGTTCGCGTTGAAGTAGCCGACGTACTTGACGTGCTCCGCACCGGCCGAACCCATCGCGGTCGGCACGCCGGTGGTGCCGGCGTAGTACGTGTAGTAGTTGGTGGTCAGCCCGGCGTCCTTGCCGGCCTTGATCAGCAGCGCCAGGTCACTGCCCCAGTTGCCGGTGATGACGGTATCGGCACCCGAGGCCTTGATCTTGGCCGCATACGGCGCAAAGTCCTTCACCTGCGCCAGCGGATGCAGGTCTTCGCCGACGATCTGGATATCCGGGCGCTTGCGCTTCAGGTAGTCCTTGGCCGCGCGCGCCACCTGATGGCCGAATGAGTAGTTCTGGTTGATCAGGTAGACCTTCTTGACGTTGGGGTCCTTGGCCAGGTACGTGGTCAGGGCTTCCATCTTCATGTCGGAGTTGGCGTCGAGCCGGAAATGCCAGTAGTTGCACTTACTGTTGGTCATGTCCGGATCCACCGCGGCGTAGTTCAGGTAGACGATTTCCTTGCCCGGATTGCGTTCATTGTGCTTGGCCACCGCGTCTTCCAGCGCCATGCCCACCGACGAGCCATTGCCCTGCACGATGTAGCGGATGCCCTGGTCGGCCACCTGCTTCAGGATGGTCAGGCTCTCCTGCGGCGACAGCTTGTTGTCGAAGCCGACCACCTCGAACTTGTGCGGGCCGCCCCATCCCTTCTGGTTGGCCACCTCGGCGACGTACTGCCAGCTTTTGAGCTGGTTCTGCCCAACGGGGGCCATGAGCCCCGAGAGCGGATCGATGAAGGCAATCTTCACCGTATCCGCGAGTGCCGTGCCCGAAACCAGCGCAGAACCCAGTGCCGCGAACGCGGCCACGCCGGCCACCAGCGGACGCATTTTGGTCATACCTGTCTCCTTCACTCTTGTCGTTGGCTTGTCATCGATCATCGATTGCGGCTTGCCGGGCGGGACTTCCAGCGCTTTGCACGCGCCCGCCGGTGCCCCGCCCTCGCCGTGCCGCAAGCAGGCACGGCGTGGCGGATGCCCGTTTCCGCCTCAGGCTATCGGCAGGCGGTAGTCCTTGAACTGGTCGCGCAGCTTGAGCTTCTGCATCTTGCCGGTCGCGGTCAGCGGGATCTCGCTGACGAAGGCCACGTCGTCGGGAATCCACCATTTGGCGACCTTGCCCTCGAAGAATTTCAGCAACTCTTCTTTGGTGACTTCGGCGTTCGGCTTCTTGACCACGACGAGCAGCGGGCGCTCGTCCCACTTCGGGTGGTACACCGAAATGCAGGCGGCCATATGCACGGCCGGATGGGCCGCGGCCACGTTCTCGATATCGATCGACGAAATCCATTCGCCGCCGGACTTGATCACGTCCTTGCTGCGGTCGGTGATCTGCATGTAGCCGTCGGGGTCGATCGTGGCCACGTCGCCGGTCGGGAACCAGCCGTCGACCAGCGGGTTCGCGTCGTTGCGGAAGTAGCGCTCGATGATCCACGGGCCGCGCACCATCAGGTCGCCGAAGGCCTTGCCGTCCCACGGCATCTCGTTGCCATCGCCATCGACGATCTTCATGTCGACGCCGTAGATGACGCGGCCTTGCTTCTCGAGAATCTTGTGCCGGTCGGCGTCGGACAAGGCCTCGTGCTTCGCCAGCAGCTTGCAAGAGGTGCCCAGCGGCGACATCTCGGTCATGCCCCAGGCGTGGATCACCTCGACGTCCAGCGCCTCGAGCGCGCGGATCATGGCGGGCGGCGCGGCCGAGCCGCCGATCACGGTGCGGTGGAAGGTCGAAAAGGCGAGCTTGTTGGCCTGCACGTGCTGCAGCAGGCCCAGCCATACCGTCGGCACGCCGGCGGAGAACGTGACCTTCTCCTGCTCGAACAATTCATAGAGCGACGCGCCGTCCAGCTTGGGGCCCGGGAACACCAGCTTGGCGCCGACCAGCGGCACCGAATACGGCAAGCCCCAGGCATTGACGTGGAACATCGGCACGACGGGCAGGATCACGTCGCGTGCCGAGCAGCCCAGCGCATCGGGCAGCGCCGACGCATAGGAATGCAGGACCGTCGACCGATGCGAGTACAAGGCACCCTTCGGGTTGCCGGTGGTGCCCGAGGTGTAGCACAGGCTCGACGCCAGGTTCTCGTCGAACTGTGGCCATTCGTAGTTGCCGTCCTGGGCGTCGACCAGGTCCTCGTAGCACAGCAGATTCGCCTTGGATTCGGCCGGCATATGGGCGCGGTCGCTCATCAGCACCCAGCCCTTCACGTTCGGGCAGTGCGGTGCCACGCCTTCCACCAGCGGCAGGAAAGTCAGGTCGAAGAAGACATAGCCGTCTTCGGCGTGGTTGACGATATAGGCAATCTGTTCGGGAAACAGGCGCGGGTTGATGGTGTGGCACACGGCGCCCATGCCGGACACGCCGTAGTAGATCTCCAGGTGGCGATAGCCATTCCAGGCCAGCGTGCCAACGCGCTCGCCCTGCTTCACCCCGAGCGCGCCAAGCGCCTGGGCCACCTTGCGCGCGCGCAGCTCGCAGTCGCGATAGGTATAGCGATGCAGGTCGCCTTCAGTACGTCGCGAGACGATTTCGGTGCCGCCGTAATAACGGGCAGCGTGCTTGATGATCGAGGAAATGAGCAGCGGCGCGCTCATCATTTGACCCATCAATGCCATGAAACAGTCTCCTGAATTTTAGTAATTTTCTTTTGAAAACGAACAACCGTTCTATTTTTTGGCGATTGTTCCCACACCCTGGATCGACGTCAACGGGATTCCGTTGTGCACTGCGATATTCGAGGCCGCAATCCTGCGAGGTTCATGCACCGGATTCATCGAGGCAATCAATGAGAAGAAGATTGCGTTGACAAGGCAGCCTGGCGGGCCGGATCCGGATGTGGAAGTACAATACTGCGAGCCATGTTGCGCCTCAACATGTCGTTTTCCCTAGCACGCAAGCGCACTTCCGGGACAAACAGCATGCCGGCGCTGCACCGCCCACACGCGGCATTCGCTAGTCAATGCCTGGAAACCATCGCCGCGCGGTCCGCCCCCAGCCAATGTCCGATACCCTGAATCCATCTTCCGCCCAGCGCGATGCCGCCGGCAACAGCGCAACGTTCGGGGCGCCATTCCGAACGACGCCCGGCTTTGCCGAACTTGGCGAGCGCTTTTTCACGCGTCTGCGCCCCACGCCACTGCCCTCGCCCTACCTCGTCAGCATCGCGCCGTCCGCCGCTGCGCTGCTCGGCATGCCCGCCGCAGCATCGGCGCAGCCCGAGTTCATTGAAACGTTCGTTGGCAACAGCGTTCCCGCATGGGCTGACCCGCTGGCCACCGTGTACTCGGGGCACCAGTTCGGCGTCTGGGCGGGGCAGCTTGGCGATGGCCGTGCGATCCGCCTGGCGCAGGCGCAGACCGATGCCGGCCCGTGGGAGATCCAGCTCAAGGGTGCGGGGCTCACGCCCTATTCACGCATGGCAGACGGCCGCGCGGTGCTGCGCTCGTCGATCCGCGAGTACCTGTGTTCGGAAGCCATGGCGGCGCTCGGCGTGCCAACCACGCGCGCGCTGAGCATCATCGGTTCCGACGCGCCGGTGCGGCGCGAGACCATCGAGACCGCGGCCGTGGTGACGCGGCTTGCGCCCACGTTTATCCGCTTTGGGCACTTCGAGCACTTTGCCGCGCACGACGACGTGGCCGCCGTGCGCCAGCTTGCCGATTTCGTCATCGACAATTTCATGCCGGGCTGCCGCGAGTCCGCCCAGCCTTACCAGGCACTGCTGCGCGAGGTCGCGCTGCGCACCGCCGACATGGTGGCGCACTGGCAGGCGATCGGCTTCTGCCATGGCGTGATGAACACCGACAATATGTCGATTCTCGGCCTGACCATCGACTACGGTCCGTTCGGTTTCCTCGACGCGTTCGATGCCAACCATATCTGCAATCACTCGGACACGCAGGGCCGCTACGCGTACAGCCAGCAACCGCAGGTCGCATTTTGGAACCTGCATTGCCTCGCGCAGGCGCTGCTGCCGCTGTGGCTGGAGCCGGACGCCGGCGACGCCGCGCGCGATGCCGCCGTGGCGCAGGCGCGCGAGGCGCTCGACCCGTTCCGCGACCGCTACGCCAGCGAGTTCTTCCGCCACTACCGGGCCAAGCTCGGGCTGAGCCAGCCCGCCGGCGGCGACAAGGAAGACGAGCCGCTGCTGACCAGCGTGTTCCAGCTTTTGCACCAGCAGCACGTGGACTACACCTTGTTCTGGCGCAACCTGGCCCATATCTCATCGGTGGATGGCACCAGCGACGCGCCGGTGCGCGACTTGTTCCTTGACCGTGCCGCCTGGGACGCATGGGCGGAAGACTACCGGGCCAGGCTCCGGGCCGAACAGTCGAACGATACCGCCCGGCGGGCCGCGATGCTGGCGGTCAATCCCAAGTACGTGCTGCGCAACCATCTTGCCGAAACCGCCATCCGCCACGCGCGGGCCAAGGATTTCAGCGAGGTGGACAAGCTGCTTGCGGTGCTGTCGCGTCCCTTCGACGAACAACCGGAATCGGAGGCCTACGCGGCGCTGCCGCCGGACTGGGCGTCGGGCCTGGAAGTGAGCTGCTCGTCGTGAAGTCGGCCGGACGCCAGCCGGCACGCCTGTCCGGGCTGGTGTAAGGTTCCGACCACGGCCGCGACCAATGCGTGAGGCCGGCATGGCACGCCAGCCCCCTACCGAAAGGATCCAGCATGACTACAAGCAAGACCGACGCCGAATGGCGCGAGCAACTCTCCGACATCGAATACCGCGTAGCGCGCGAGTCCGCGACTGAACGCCCGTTCACGGGCCGCTACTGGGATCACTGGGACAACGGCATCTACAAGTGCGTAGGCTGCGGCACCCCGCTGTTCGAATCGGCCACCAAGTTCGATGCCGGCTGCGGCTGGCCCAGCTACTTCCGGCCCATCAACGGCGAGGTGATCGCGGAGCACGCCGACCACACGCATGGCATGGTGCGCGTCGAAGTCCGCTGCAAGGAATGCGGCAGCCATCTCGGCCACGTATTCGAAGATGGCCCCGCGCCGACCGGACTTCGCTATTGCATCAACTCCGCTGCGTTAAAATTCGACGATCGCGACCCGGCTGAGCGCGACGGCTGACGCACACGCGCCCGGCCGTGCAGCCGGCCCGCGGGCCGGGCGCGCTGCCGGGCTCGCCAACCCAGGCTATTCCTGCATGAAATTCCTTTTCGACCTGTTTCCGGTCATCCTTTTCTTTGCCGCCTTCAAGCTGGCCGGCATCTACACCGCCACGGCCGTGGCCATCGGCGCCACCGTGCTGCAGATTGGCTGGGTATGGCTGCGCCACCGCAAGGTGGAGCCGATGCAGTGGGTCAGCCTGCTGATCATCGGCGTGTTCGGGGGCGCCACGCTGGTGCTGCACAACGAGACCTTCATCAAGTGGAAGCCGACCGTGCTGTACTGGATGTTCGCCGTGGCGCTGATCGGCTCGGTGATCGGCTGGCGCAAGAACCTGATCCGCGCCATGATGGAAAAGCAGGTCACACTGCCCGACCCGGTATGGGGCCGCCTCAATGCGGCCTGGGCGACGTTCTTCGCCGCCATGGGCCTGCTGAACCTGTATGTGGCCTTCCAGTTCTCCACGGACGTCTGGGTGAACTTCAAGCTGTTTGGCAGCATGGGGCTGATGCTTGTCTTCATCATCGCGCAAAGCGTCTGGCTGTCGCGCCACATGCAGGAAAACACGCCGGACTAAACGCCTGCGCCACATTTGCGAGGCCGGGGTTTCCGGGCCTCGCCTCAATATCCCCGAGGAATACACATGGCAGCTGATCCCGCCAGTATCGAGGCGATGCTGCGCGAAGCGCTCGCCCCCAGCCACCTGGTCGTGCGCGACGACAGCGCGTTGCATGCCGGCCACGCCGGCGCGGCATCCGGCGGTGGCCACTATGACGTGACCATCGTCAGCGAGCGCTTTACAGGCCACTCCCGCGTGGCGCGGCACCGCATGGTGTATGATGCGCTGCGCGGTCTGTTCCCCACGCAGATCCACGCTTTGGCCGTGACCGCGTTCACCGATCAAGAATTTCAATCCCGCGAAACTTCACGCGGTTCTTCCAGCAACTCTCAGAACTGATTCCATGAAGACCACCGTCCTCTCGTTCAGCCTGGCGGCTGTGCTCGCTGCCGGCAGCCTGCCCGCAGCCGCCCAGAATGCCGCGGTCGTGAATGGCAAGGCCATTCCCTCGGCCAAGCTGGACAAGCTGATCGCCGGCACCGGCCAGCCCGAAAACCCGGAGTTGCGGGACCGTGCGCGCAGCATGCTGATCGACCGCGAACTGCTGGTGCAGGAAGCCAACAAGCGCGGCCTGACCCAGCGTGACGACGTGCAGGAGCAGCTGGAACAAGCCCGCCTGAACGTGCTGGCCGGCGCGGTGTTCGAAGACTACGTGAAGACCCACGGCGCCAGCGACGCCGAACTGCGCAAGCAGTACGACAAGATCAAGTCTCAGTTCGGCAACGGCAAGGAATACCACGTGCGTCACATCCTCGTGGAGAAGGAAGCCGACGCCAAGGCCATCATCGCCAAGATCAAGGCCGGCGCCAAGTTCGAGGACATGGCCAAGGCCTCGTCCAAGGACCCGGGCTCGGCGGCCAACGGCGGCGACCTGGACTGGGCCAACAGCAGCAGCTACGTACCGGAATTTTCGGCGGCCATGACGGGTCTGAAGAAAGGCCAGATGACCGATACGCCGGTCAAGACCCAGTTCGGCTGGCACATCATCGAACTCGTCGACACCCGCGACGCCAAGATCCCGAGCTTCGAAGAGGTCAAGCCCCAGCTGATGCAGATGATGATGGGTGACCAGAACTGGCAGCGCGAGCAGTTCCAGGCCATGATGAAGACCCTCAAGGACAAGGCCAAGATCCAGTAACGTTGCAGGCCGGAGCCCCCGCCCGCCTGCAGACTAGAAGGAAGCAGCAGCGTGGAGCCTCAAGCCGGCTACTGGCAACTCTGGCATCTCTCTTCCCGGGGCATGTGCTATTGCGCGCTTGCCTCGGCCTCGCTTGACGGCGCCGCCCCCGGGTGGCGCGCGCTCCATCAGCACCTGCCGTTGCGGGACCGTTATGCACCGGAGAAGATTCTCCGGGCCGTGGTCGCCTACAAGGAATCGCGCGGCGAAATCATTCCCCTCAAGGATTGTGAGCGGCATCGACTGCTGCACTTCGCGTATGCGTCGTGGAGTTCGCGGCTGATGGCGCCGTTGGGCGAATGAATTTGTTGGCTTGGCAGCCGCTGCTGTTCCGCCGGCGTAGCCGGCGGGTCACTTTTTGTCCAAGCGACAAAAAGTAACCAAAAAACGCGTTTTCCTGCGGGCACCAGCCCAAGCCCGAAACAGCCACCTCCTTCGAAACCGCCATTCTCGGAGTGGCACCCCTTGGAGAGGGCGTGTCAATGCGAGCAGCCGCAGTGCAAGTCCCGCCTTGAAGACATGAAAAGGGCCGAGGCCCTGCTCCCGCTTTGAGAGCATCTAGCCCCGGACCACTCCCGGTTCGGCGATTTCGAAGGAGGTGGTCCCGACGAGCTTGGGCTTATGCCCGCGGGAAACGCGCTCTTTGGTTACTTTCTGTCGCTCGGACAGAAAGTGACTCGCCGGCTACGCCGGCGAAACAGCAGCACATGTCAAGCACGACAGGCGATCAGCGACCGCCTGCAGTATGCACAGTCACCCCACCCACTTCCTCGCATTCCTGAACATCCGCATCCACGGGCTGGCACCGTCGGCCACCTGCTTCCACGCATCCGGCGCCCAGCTCATAGTCGCGGCGCGGAACACGCGTTCCGGGTGCGGCATCAGCACGGTGAAGCGGCCATCGGTCGTCGTCACCGAAGTGATGCCATCCGGCGAGCCATTCGGATTCAACGGATAGGTCTGCGTGACGGCCCCGTGGTTGTCGACAAAGCGCAGCGCCACATTAGCCTTTCCGATCTCGCCCTGTTGCGAGAAATCGGCAAACCCTTCGCCATGCGCGACGACGATCGGAATGCGGCTGCCTTCCATGCCGGCGAAGAAGATCGACGGCGACTGCTGCACTTCCACCGTGACGTAGCGCGCTTCGTACTGCTCCGACTGGTTGCGCGTGAACTTCGGCCAGGCCCCGGCACCGGGGATGATCGGGGCCAGGTTGCTCATCATCTGGCAACCATTGCACACGCCCAGCGCGAAAGTGTCCTGGCGGTTGAAGAAGGCCGCGAACTGCTCGGCCATCTGCGCATTGAACAGGATGGTCTTGGCCCAGCCTTCGCCCGCGCCCAGCACGTCGCCGTAGCTGAAGCCCCCGCACGCGACAAAGCCCTTGAAGTCAGCCAGGTTGGCACGGCCGGCGATCAGGTCGCTCATATGGACATCGTGCGTATCAAAGCCCGCGCGGTCCATGCTGTAAGCCATCTCGATCTGCGAGTTGACGCCCTGCTCGCGCAGGATGGCCACGCGCGGACGGGCGCCGGTCGCGACGAACGGCGCGGCGATGTCCTCGGCCAGATCGAAAGTCAGCACCGGGCTGATGCCGGGGTCGGCGGCGTCCAGCAGGCGGTCGTATTCGCTGTCCGCGCAGACGGGGTTGTCGCGCAGGCGCGCGATGCGCCAGCTGACCTCGCTCCAGTTGCGCTGCAGGTCGGTGCGCGAGGCCCCGAACACCTTCTTGGCGTCGCGATAGATCTCGATCTGGTCGGTCGCGTTGGGCTTGCCGACCACATGGCTGCATGCCGACAGGCCGGCTTCGCGCAGCACCGCGAACACGGCGTCGCGTTCCTGCAGGCGCACCTGCACCACCGCGCCCAGTTCTTCCGAGAACAGCGCGCGCAGGGTCTGGTCGTTGCGGCGCTCGGCGATCTGCTGGGCCCAGTTCTTGGCGTCGCCATAGTCCTGTTCCTGCTGCGGATCGAGTGCCAGCATGTCGACGTTCAGCGAGATCCCGCAGTGGCCGGCAAACGCCATTTCCGCGAGCGCGGCGATAAAGCCGCCGTCGGAGCGGTCGTGGTACGCCAGCAGCTTGCCCTCGCTATTCAGGCGCTGGATCACATTGAAGAAGTTCTTCAGGTCTTCAGCGCTGTCCACATCGGGCGCGCTGTCGCCGACTTGCTGCGTAACCTGCGCCAGGATGCTGCCGCCCATGCGGTTCTTGCCGCGGCCCAGGTCGATGCCGATCAGCACCGTATCGCCCGTGTCGGTCCGCAGTTGCGGCGTCAGCGTGCGGTTGACGTCGTCCACGGCGGCGAAGGCCGAGATGATCAGCGAGACCGGCGCCACCACTTCCTTGGCCACGCCCTCATCCTGCCACTTGGTGCGCATCGACAGCGAATCCTTGCCCACCGGGATGCTGATGCCGAGTGCCGGGCACAGCTCCATGCCAACGGCATACACGGTGTCGTACAGCTTCGCGTCTTCGCCTTCCACGCCGCAAGCGGCCATCCAGTTGGCGGACAGCTTGACCTTGCCCAGGTCCTTGACCGGCGCCGCCGCCAGGTTGGTCAGCGCTTCACCGATCGCCATGCGGCCCGAGGCCGGGGCGTTGATCACGGCCAGCGGCGTGCGCTCGCCCATGGTCATCGCCTCGCCGGCGTTGCCCTTGTAGTCGAGCGTGGTCACGGCCACGTCGGCCACCGGCACCTGCCACGGGCCGACCATCTGGTCGCGCGCGTTCATGCCGCCCACGGTGCGGTCGCCGATGCTGATCAGGAACGACTTGTTGGCCACGGTCGGGTGACGCAGCACGTCGCGCACGGCCTGTTCCAGCGAGATGCCGGTGACGTCCACTGCCGGCAGCGACTGCTCGACGCGCGTCACGTCGCGATGCATGCGCGGCGGCTTGCCCAGCAGCACATCCATCGGCATGTCGACCGTGAAGTGTTCCTTGAGCGCGGCGTCGACATGCGAATCGACCAGCTGCAGCTGCTTTTCCTCGGTGGCCACGCCGACCACGGCGAACGGCGAACGCTCGCGCTCGCACATGGCCTGGAACTGGGGGAAACTGTCCGGCGCAATGGCCAGTACGTAGCGTTCCTGCGATTCGTTGCACCAGATTTCGGCCGGCGACAGGCCGGACTCTTCCAGGTGCACCTTGCGCAGGTCGAAGCGGGCACCACGGCCGGCGCCGTCCACCACTTCGGGGAACGCGTTCGAAATGCCACCCGCGCCGACGTCGTGGATCGACAGGATCGGGTTCTGGTCGCCAAGCTGCCAGCAGGCGTTGATCACTTCCTGCGCACGGCGCTCCATTTCCGGGTTGCCGCGCTGGACTGAATCGAAATCGAGGTCGGCGGTGTTGGTGCCGGTCGCCATCGAACTGGCGGCGCCGCCGCCCATGCCGATGCGCATGCCCGGGCCACCCAGCTGGATCAGCAGCGTGCCGGCCGGCAGGTCGTTCTTGTGCGTGTGGCTGGCGTCGATATTGCCGATGCCGCCCGCGATCATGATGGGCTTGTGGTAGCCGCGCACGGTGCCGCCCACGTTCTGCTCGTAGACGCGGAAGTAGCCGCCCAGGTTGGCGCGGCCGAATTCGTTGTTGAACGCGGCGCCGCCGAGCGGGCCTTCAATCATGATCTGCAGCGGCGAGGCGATGCGGTCCGGCTTGCCGGTCACGCCGGCCTTGTCGTCGGGGTTGCGGTGCGCCACCGGCTGGGCCGCGTCGCGGTCGTTCTCCCACGACTCGACGGCCTCTGGCAGCATCAGGTTCGACACCGTGAAGCCGGTCAGGCCGGCCTTGGGCTTGGCGCCGCGGCCGGTCGCGCCCTCGTCGCGGATTTCACCGCCGGCGCCCGTGGAGGCCCCCGGGAACGGCGAGATCGCGGTCGGGTGGTTGTGCGTCTCGACCTTCATCAGCGTATGGGTCAGCGCCTCGTGGCGGCCATATTGATGGGCCTCGCCGCGCGGGAACCAGCGCTCGGCCATGCCGCCTTCCATCACGGCGGAGTTGTCCGAATAGGCGACGATCGAGCCCTGCGGGTTGAGCTGGTGCGTGTTGCGGATCATCGCGAACAGCGACTTGTCCTGCTGCACGCCGTCGATGGTCCAGGTGGCGTTGAAGATCTTGTGGCGGCAATGCTCGCTGTTGGCCTGCGCGAACATCATCAGCTCGACGTCGGTCGGATTGCGCTCCAGCTTGGCGTAGGCCTCGATCAGGTAATCGATCTCGTCCTCGGACAGGGCCAGGCCCATGGCCACGTTGGCCTCGGCCAGCGCGCCGCGGCCCGTGGAGATGTCGATGAAGCGCAGCGGCTTGGCCGGCAGTTCCTGGAACAGTCCGGCGGCATCCTCACGCGAGGCGATCACCGTTTCGGTCATGCGGTCGAACAGGTGCGCGGCGACGGCGGCACGCGTGCCGGCATCCAGCGTCTTGCGCCCGCGCAGCAGGCCCTTCTTGCAGATCACCGTGATCTCGATGCCGCGCTCGATGCGATGCACGTGCGTCAGGCCGCAGTTGTGCGCGATGTCGGTGGCCTTGCTGGCCCACGGCGAAATCGTGCCGAAACGCGGAATCACGACGAAGCGGTCGCCCTCCGGCTGCTCGGCGAACGGCGCGCCGTAGGTCAGCAGCGCGGCAATGCGGCCCTGGTCTTCCGTGGACAGCGGGGTGTCCGAGTCAACGAAATGGAGGAACTGGCCGTGCACCGATTCGATATCGGTGTCGATCTGCCGCAGGGCGGTGAGCAGGCGTTGCTGGCGGAAGGCGGAAAGCGCCAAAGCGCCGGGGAAGCATGAAAAATGCGCCATGATCGTAGCGGTCGGGAGGCGAAGGAGGAGGTAGGGGCTGCTGCTTGCCGGCACCGCTGTATGGGATGCCGGCCGGCGGGAAACCGCTATTGTACCTTGTCGGCACCCGGATTTTGCACTGCGCCATCACGGGCGCCCCGTGTTACGCCGCGCCGTGATAATGCCTATGCATCACTTTTACCAAGGCCGCATGCTTCCAGATCTTAAAGTGACGTTGCCGAGCGCGCCGCCTGCTCGTATAGCCCGGTCAGCACGCGCATCAACCGCGCGAGTTCGCCGATCTCGGCGTTTTCCTCGCTGCCTTCGGTGAAGTTGCTGGTCAGGCATTGCTCGCGGATTTCGCGGTAGCGCGCGCAGGCTTCGGTACCTTCCGGCGTGGTCGAATAGGTGGCCTCTTTGCCGACTCTTTCGCCCGTCACCAGCCCCAGCCCCTGGAGCTTCTTCAGCGCGTAGGTCACCAGGTGGGTGTCCTCGACGTTCAGCACGAAGCAGACATCGGCCAGGCGCTTGGCCCGGCCGCGGTGGTTGACATGGTGCAGCACCAGCACGTCGAGGAAGGTCAGGTCGCGCACGCCGGCCGCGCCCATGCAGCGCACCACCCAGCGGCTGTAGGCGTTGTACGCGGTGTTCAGGCCGAACTCGAACTCGGACAGCTCCGGGCTGCGCGCCGACACGAGATGCGACGACGACACGATGTTGGTGCCCGCCGCGCGCGACAGCGAGGTGGCGGACTTGACGGTGGCGTTGTCCGGCGCGGGGATGAGGTCCGCTTCGGCGGCCGGACCGGACGCGGCGGGCTTGCGTGCCATGGGGAATGCTCCTTGCAACGTTGCACGGGAGCCGCCGGGCCATGCCCGCGGTGACGTTCCCGCTAATTTTGGCTTGACAGTTTATCGGCAAATTATGAGCATGAGTGCCTGACAAGAACAGGCAGGGCTCGCACGGCAGCGCCTGGAGCCATCGCACCCTGCCCGCCTCCACGCCGATGCTTCCAGACCTCAACACACTGAACACCCGCCTGCGCGAAGGCGCCACCAGCCGCGCCGAACTGATCGAGGCGGCAGCCACGGTGGCAGCCGGAGAGCGCGCACAAGCCGTGTTCCTGCACAGCACCTTCGACAGCGCGATCCAGACCGCCCGTGCCGCCGATGCCGCGTGCCGAGCGGGCAAGCGCCTGCACCCGCTCGCGGGCCTGCCGGTCTCGGTGAAGGATCTCTTCGACGTAGCCGGCGAGGTCACGCGCGCGGCGTCGGCGGTGCGCCACGACGCCGCGCCAGCCAGCGCCGATGCCGCCGTGGTCGCCCGCCTGCGACAGGCCGGCGCGGCCGTTGTCGGCCGCACCAACATGACCGAGTTCGCGTTCTCGGGTGTGGGCATCAACCCCCATTTCGGCACGCCGGTGAACCCGGCCAGCGCGGACGGCATCGCGCGCATCCCTGGCGGATCGTCGTCCGGCGCCGCAGTCTCGGTGGCGCTCGGTCTGGCGGTAGCCGCGCTCGGCAGCGATACCGGAGGATCGATCCGCATTCCGGCAGCCCTGTGCGGCCTGACCGGTTTCAAGCCGACCACGCGCCGCGTGCCGCTGACCGGGGCCTTTCCGCTGTCCTATACGCTGGACACCGCATGCGCCATGGCCCGCACCGTCAACGACTGCCTGCTGGTCGACAGCGTGATCGCCGACAGCGCACTGGTGCCGAGCGCCCCGGCTCCGGCGGCCATCCGGCTGGCCATCCCGCGCCAGGTGTTGCTGGACGACCTCGATCCCGTGGTCGCACGTGCGTTCGATCGCGCGCTAGGACGGCTCTCCGCCGCTGGCGTGCAACTGGAACACACGGACCTGCCCGAGTTGGCCGAACTGCCGGGGCTGAACGCCGCGGGCGGCTTCAGCGCCGCGGAGGCATATGCGATCCACCGCCAGACGCTCGCTGCCCGGCGCGAACTCTACGACCCCCGTGTCGCGATGCGCATCGATCGTGGCGCCGCCATGGCTGCGGCCGACTATGTGGACCTTGCCCGTGCGCGCATTGACTGGATCGCGCGGGTCGAGTCTCGCCTGGCACGCTTCGACGCAGTGATCTGCCCTACCGTGCCGATGGTGGCGCCCGCCATCGAGCCGCTGCGCAGCGATGACGACCTGTTCTTCCGCACCAACGCGCTGCTGCTGCGCAATCCCTCGGCCTTCAACTTCCTTGATGGCTGTTCGATTTCGCTGCCCTGCCATGCCCCCGACGAACTTCCCGTTGGCCTGATGCTGTCCCATGGTCCAATGCGCGATGCCCATTTGCTAGGCACCGCGCTCGCACTGGAAGGCATCGTGCAACCGGGCCTGCGCGGCGAATAGGCGCGCCGCTACGCGACCGTCCTTCGGCTTGTTCGTCAATGGATCCCACGCAAACCTGCTCCCCCATCCCGGCCGAAGGCTGGACCGCGCTGGCCGCCGACGCGTCAGAGGCCATCCCGCTCTACGACGTCGACACCCTGCGGCGCATCGAGAACGCTGCGTTCGCGCGCCTGCCGTCGTTTGAGTTGATGTCTCGCGCCGGCGGTGCCGCCGCCGGCTGGCTGGCGCAGCACGCGCCGCAAGGATTGCTGCTGTTCCTGGCAGGCCCCGGCAATAACGGCGGCGACGCGCTGGTGGCCGCGACACGCCTGCACCAGAACGGCCGTGATGTTCAGGTCTGGCTCACCGCCGATCCCACACACATGCCAGCCGATGCTGCGCGCGCATGGCAGGAAGCCGACGCTGCGGGCGTGCCCATGCATGCCGTGCCGCAGACGGCCCCGTGGCCCGACCGGATGGCGGCCGTTGTCGACGGCCTGCTCGGCATCGGCCTGAACCGCCCCGCGGGCGGCGCTATCGCCGAGTGGATCGCGCGCCTTGCACAAGCGCCCGCACCAGTATTCGCGCTCGATATCCCAAGCGGCCTGTTTGCCGATACCGGTGCCGGTGATCCCGCGGTACGCGCCTGCCGCACGCTCACTTTTATCGGCGCCAAGCCTGGCCTGCTCACACTCGATGGGCGCGACTGCACGGGCAATATCGATATCGCACCGCTTGGCCTCGACTATCCGCCGGTGCAGACGCCGCGCGCATGGGTGAACGGGCCCGCGCTGTTCCGGCACGCGCTGCCGGCACGTCGGCACGCCGTCAACAAAGGCACGTTCGGCTCGCTCGCAATCCTCGGCGGCAACACCGGCATGACTGGCGCCCCGTTGCTCGGCGCGCGTGCGGCGCAGTGTCTTGGCGCAGGCAAGGTCCACATCGGCTTTCTCGCGCCGTCCGCGCCTGCCATCGATCCGCTTCACCCGGAACTGATGCTGCATCCACAATCCGAACTGGCCATCAGCGCGATGTCGGCCCTTGTCATCGGGCCAGGGATGGGTACGGATGCCGGCGCGCGCAAGGCCCTCGCGCAATGGCTGGAAGACGCCGGCCGAAGCGCATCGCCGCCATCGCTGGTGCTCGATGCGGACGCACTCAATCTGCTCGCCGCCGATGCCGGCCTGGCCGCCACGCTGTCCGCTTCGGAGTTGCCACGCGTCATGACGCCGCATCCGCTCGAAGCAGCGCGCCTGCTGGGCACCACCGTCGCAGCGGTACAGCGCGACCGCCTGGCCGCCGCCGCGGCGCTGGCGGCACAGTGGCAGGCCGTCGTCATAGTCAAAGGCTCGGGATCCGTGATTGCCGCCCCCCGCACATCAGCCATGACGATCAACCCGACCGGCAACGCGGCGCTCGCGAGCGCCGGGACTGGCGACGTGCTGGCCGGCATGGCAGGCGCCCTGCTAGCCCAAGGCATGCCGCTACTGCACGCCGCGCAGGCGGCCGTATGGATCCATGGGCGCGCGGCAGACATGCTGGTTGCAAATGGGAGTGGACCGGCCGGACTCACGGCAAGCGAACTGCACTTCCCGGCGCGTTCGATCCTGAATGCGCTGTTGCGCGCTGAGGCCGCATAGCGCAGCACGGTTGTACCGGTGCATCAACGAACACAATTGCACCGTATCATCGCCACAATCGGACAAAGGCCTACAGGATTGCAGCAACGAGATGCGCTACGGTTTCATCTCGTAACGATAACAATCCCGACTAGCCGTGATCGACGCAAGACACGCTTTATACTTACAAGGCCTGGACTACCGGGCATCAAGCCCCCGCCACGAATCTGTGCCCTGCATGCCCACCAATCTTCACGCCTGGAACGCCCTTCTGCAGCATCACGACGCCATTCGCGACCACCAGATGCGGGATTGGTTTGCCGAAGACGGCGAGAATCGCGTCAGGCAGTTTTCGCTGGAAGCTGCCGGGCTGTACCTGGACTACTCGAAGAACCGGATCACGCCGCAAACCATGCAGCTGCTGCTGCAGCTTGCCGACGAAGCCGGCGTTCCGGCCCGTCGCGATGCCATGTTTGCCGGCGAGCATATCAACGCCACCGAGGACCGCGCCGCGCTGCATGTTGCGCTTCGCGCCACTTCGGGGGCAGGTTTCAAGGTTGACGGTGTGCCAGTGATGCCGTCCATCCAGAACGTCCTGGTGCGCATGCGCGCGTTCGCCGAAGCGGTCCGCAGCGGCACATGGACCGGCTCGACCGGCGAGCGCATCACCGATGTCGTGAATATCGGCATCGGCGGCTCCGACCTGGGTCCGAAGATGGTATGCCGCGCGCTGTCGCATCTGGCGCATGACGACGGCCGCTCGGGACCGCGCCTGCATTTCGTATCGAACGTCGACGGTACCGAGCTGGCCGAAGCGCTTGAGCGACTCGAGCCGCGGCGCACGCTGATGATCGTCTGCTCGAAGACCTTCACCACGCTGGAAACCATGGCCAACGCGCACAGCGCGCGTCAATGGTTCCTGGCCAATGGCGTGGCCGAGGACCAGTTGGCCAGGCACTTCGTCGCGGTATCGACGAACGTAGAAGCCGTGCGCGACTTCGGCATCGATCCGGCCAATATGTTCGAGTTCTGGGACTGGATTGGCGGCCGCTTCTCGCTGTGGTCGTCGGTGGGCCTGTCGATCGCCCTGGCGGTCGGCTTCAATGCGTTTGCCGACCTGCTCGCGGGTGGCCGCGCCATGGACGAACACTTCCGCACCGCGCCGCTCGAGCGCAATATGCCGGTCGTGATGGGGATGCTCGGCATATGGAACCGCAATTTCTTCAACTTGCCGACCAGCTGCATGGCGCCCTACTCCACATCGCTGGAACTGTTCCCGGCGTATCTGCAGCAGCTGGAGATGGAAAGCAACGGCAAGTCCGTGCAACTCAATGGCCGACGGGTGCGCACGCATACCTGCCCGGTCGTGTGGGGCAGCGCCGGCACCAATGGCCAGCACGCGTACTTCCAGAAGATCCACCAGGGATCGCAGATCGTGCCGGTGGATTTCGTTGCGCCGCTGGTGCCGCCGCGCGAGCTGCCCGGCCACCATGCCAAGCTGCTGGCAAACTGCTTTGCGCAGGCCGAGGCGCTTATGCGCGGCCGTTCCCCCGAGGAGTTGCGCGCGGCCGGCATGACGGACGAGCTGCGCATCGCCCACATGGTCTTCGAAGGCAACCGCCCGAGCAATACGCTGTTGATGGAAGACCTGACGCCGCATGTGCTGGGCGCCCTGATCGCGCTCTACGAGCACAGGACCTTCGTACAGGGCGTGGTCTGGAACATCAATTCCTTCGACCAATGGGGCGTGGAGCTGGGCAAGATCCTGGCTCGCCCGATCGAAGCCGAACTGACCGGCGCCGAAGCAAGCCCGCACGATGCCTCTACCGCAGCCCTGATTGTTAGGGCCCGCGGCGTATTGGCGCGAGGCGGCTAGACTTCAGTCGCCATCCATTCATCGCTGGCCACACGGCCGGCATCGATCGTCAGGATGCGGTTGCAGCGCGCCGCAACCGAGCGGTCGTGGGTGACCAGCACCAGGGTGGAACCGGCGTCGCGGTTCAGTTCGAACATCAGCGCAATCACGGCCTCGCCGGTCGACGTGTCGAGGCTGCCCGTCGGTTCGTCGGCGAACAGGATGTCTGGACGCGTAACGAACGCGCGAGCAAGTGCCACGCGTTGCTGCTCGCCGCCGGAAAGCGTGCGCGGATAGTGGTTGAGCCGCGCGCCCAGACCGACACGCTCCAGCATATCGACGGCCCGCTCCCTGACCTGTTCCGCTTCACCGCGCAGCTCGAGCGGTAACATGACGTTTTCCAGTGCGGTCAGGTGCCCCACGAGCTGGAACGACTGGAACACGAAGCCGACATGCCTGCCGCGCAGCGCGGCACGCTGATCCTCGTTCAGGGCAAAGAGATCCTGCCCCATGAGCCGTACTGTGCCGCCAGTCGGCAAGTCCAGTCCGGCCAGCAAGCCGAGCAGCGTGGATTTGCCCGAGCCCGATGCCCCGACGATGGCGAGCGTTTCGCCGCTCGTGACGGAAAACGTGACGTCGTGCAGAATCGTCAGCGAACCGGTCGCATCGGCAACGGTCTTTCCCAATGACTCGACGTCGAGGATGGAAGAGGACATGAAGAGTTGGATCCGAAGCAGTTGGCACAAGGCGGCACTGGCCGCCTGCATGGCCTTCATGGTGTCGGCGGCAGCCGCCGCCCCGCAGGCAGCGCCTGCCGTCCTGGTGCTGGGCGACAGCCTCTCGGCTGAATACGGCATCGCGCGCGGCACTGGCTGGGTCAGCCTGCTGCAGCAGCGCTTGCAGAAAGAGCGCCTCGATTATAGCGTCGTCAATGCGAGTATCAGCGGCGAGACCACGATTGGCGGCAAGACGCGACTGCCCGACCTGCTGGCGCGGCATCGTCCCGCCGTGGTGATCGTGGAGCTGGGCGCCAATGACGCCTTGCGTGGCCTTTCGCTACAAGTCACCGAATCCAACCTGCGTACGATCGTCGGCGGCGCGCAGAAGGCCGGCGCCCGCGTGCTGCTGGTCGGCATGCGCATCCCGCCGAACTACGGCCCGGACTACACCGAAAAATTCTTCGCGCTCTATCCGCGGCTGGCCCGGGAATTCAAGGCGCCGCTGGTGCCGTTCTTCCTCGACAAGGTCATCGCACGCCAGGACTGGTTCCAGCCGGACCGCATCCATCCGACGGCGGACGCCCAGCCCGCCCTGCTGGATACCGTATGGCCCCAGTTGCAACCATTGCTCAAGCCTGGCGGAAAAGGCTGACGTCAGCGCGCTCCGGATGCACAAACGAAAATGCCCCCGCGAAATTCGCAGGGGCATTTTTCGTTGAGTGCCTTATTGCGCCGCCGCTTCGCTGCCGGCCGTATCAGCCGCCGCTACCGGCTTGAGGATCTTGACCTTCGAGCGTGCCTTCAGGCTCTCGTAGTAGGCCGCAATTTCCGTCTGGCCGGCCAGTTGCGAAAGCTGCTGCGCCTCGGCCTGGCGCTGGCCCTCATTGGCCTGCTGGGGCTGGCTGATCTTGGTGATGCGGTACACCGCGTAGCCGTTCGCGCCGAGGTCCACGCCGACCACGGCGGGCAGCTTGGTGGCATCCGCGCGCATGATGGCTTCCACCGCCTTCGGCTCCATGCCTTCGGCCTTGGCGCGCGATACCATCGTCACACCACCGAAGCCCTGCGCGCTGTCGCTCTTCTTCAGCGCCTCCAGGCGTGCCTCGCCATCCTTGCGCGCCAGTTCCGCCGCCTGCTGGGCAATGTAGCCTTCGCGGACCTTGGCCTCGACTTCCTCGAACTTGCGCACGGTCGCCGGACGGTAATCCACTATGCGGGCCGCCACCAGCGTGGTCGGGCCGACCTGGACGGCTTCGGTATTGCGCTTGTTCTTGATGGCGTCATCGCTGAACAGCGCCTTGAGCAGCTTCTCGTTGTTGAGCGGGCTGTTCTGGCCCAGCGCCGGATTCGGCTGGCGGGTCACGCCATCCGCGGTCTGGATGGTCAGCTTGAACTTGTCGGCAGCCGGCTTCAGGCTGTCGGATTGCTCGTACACCATATTGCCGAACGCATCGGCATCTTCCGCGTACTTCTTGGCGGCAAGCTGTTTGCGCAGCTCGGCCTCGAGCTCCGGCCGCACAGCTTCGAGCGGCTTGGTTTCCGCCGGCTTGAGTCCGGTCAGCTTGATGATGTGATAGCCGTAGTCCGTTTCCACCACGTCGCTGATCTGGCCTTCCTTGAGCGCGTACATGGCATCTTCAAACGGCTTGACCAGTGCGCCATGGCCCATGAAGCCAAGGTCACCGCCCTTTTCCGCCGAACCCGGATCCTGCGACTGCTTGCGCGCCACGTCCGCGAACGTGTCGGGATGCTTGCGCAGGTCTTCCAGCAGCTTGGTGGCCTTGTCCTTCGCTGCCTGCCGCTGTGCCGCCGGCGCATCCTTGGGCGCAGCGATCAGGATATGGCTGGCGCGGCGCTGCTCATCCGTGCGGAAGCGCGCGATGTTGCTGTCGTAGTAGGACTTCAGTTCCTCCGGCGTGACGGCCTGCGCGGCCGCCAGGGCATCGCCGGACAGCACGACGTATTCCACCTTGGCCTGCTCGGGCACCGAGAACGCCGACTGGTGGCTGTCGTAATAGGCCTTCAATGCCGCCGCATCCGGCTGCACCTTCGCCGTGTAGTCGGCCGGCTTGAACAGCAATGCCTGCACGTCGCGCTGCTGGTCGCGCACGGCGATCAGGCGGTCCAGCAACGACTTGGGTACGAACGCCGTGCCGGCGATCGAGCTGCCAAGCTGCTGCGTGGCCAGGTCAAAGCGCATGCGCGCGTCGAACTGTTCGGGCGTCATGCCTTGCGCCGCCAGCAGTTGCAGATAGGCCTTGTCATCGATCGAGCCGTCCTGCTTGCGCGGCAGTTGCGCAATCGCCGGGATGCTGTTGATCGCCTCGAACAAACGCGCGTTCGATACCGTCAGGTGCTCGCGTGCCACTTCGTTGGCCACCACGCGTTGCAGGATCAGCTGATCCATCACGTTCTTGCGCAGCGCCGGGCCTTCGAACTGGCGCGGATCGTAGCTGGCCCCGAGCATCTGGCGCATGCGTTCGCTCTGTTCCCGCACCACGTTGTCCAGTTCCTGCACCGTGATCGCGCGGCCGTCGACCTTCGCGACATCGTGCGAACTGTCCATGAAGCGCGAATAGCTCTCCACGCCGAAAAACACGAACGACGGAAAGACAAGCACCAGCAGCAGCAAAAGCATCAGGCGCCGGTTGTTGCGTACGAAATCAAGCATGCGGACTCAGGTAAGAGGGTTGGCACGAACGTCAAACCCCGCGATTCTAGCAGGAGCCGGGCGCGGCACCGCCATTTGCCGCCGGGGGCGGCAGGACACGGATGCGAGCGCTCGATGACGCCCTGCCACGGTCGGCGGCCCGACGCCCAAAACAAAAATGCCCGCGTAAAGCGGGCATTTTTGCATCACATGATCTGGCGGAGTGGACGGGACTCGAACCCGCGACCCCCGGCGTGACAGGCCGGTATTCTAACCAACTGAACTACCACTCCTTTGTCGGCGGCCGGATTTGCGCGATGGTGAAGTGGTGGGTGCTGAGGGGCTCGAACCCCCGACCTACGCCTTGTAAGGGCGCCGCTCTACCAACTGAGCTAAGCACCCACTGAACCATCGCAGGCTGGACCGCCTGCAGGGTATCTCGCTTCGCACGACTCGACAGGTACTGCCTGGATGCCGCTGTTTGCGTTGCGAGGCCGCGATTGTAATACGAGAGTTTTCGATTTGCCAAGCACTGATGGCAATAATCTTTTGAAGCGCAAAGACAAGAATACGGCCTGCCCGGAATAAAGAAAAACGCCGCGGATGTGACTCCGCGGCGTTTCGTCTGCTGTGCAGCAACCGGATCAGTGGTGGATCATCTCGACCTTGGCCGTTGCCTTGTCCGACACTTCCGCCGGCTTGGCATCTTCCTCGGCCAGCGGCTCGGGCTTGCGCTCGAGTGCCAGCTCCAGCACCTTGTCGATCCAGCGGACCGGCACGATCTCGATGGCGTTCTTCACGTTGTCAGGAATCTCTGCGAGGTCCTTGACGTTTTCCTCGGGGATCAGCACCAGCTTGATACCACCACGGTGGGCAGCCAGCAGCTTTTCCTTGAGGCCACCGATCGGGAGCACCTCGCCTCGCAGCGTGATCTCGCCGGTCATCGCCACATCGGCACGCACCGGAATGCCGGTCAGCACCGACACCAGCGCGGTCGTCATGGCGCCGCCAGCCGACGGACCGTCCTTGGGCGTGGCGCCTTCGGGCACGTGGATGTGGATGTCGCGCTTCTCGAACATCTCATCCGCAATGCCCAGGCGACGCGCCCGCGAACGCACCACCGAACGTGCCGCTTCGACCGATTCCTTCATCACATCGCCCAGCGAACCGGTGCGGGTGATGTTGCCCTTGCCCGGCATGATCGCGGCTTCGATGGTCAGCAGATCGCCGCCCACTTCGGTCCATGCCAGACCGGTCACCTGACCAACCTGGTTTTCCTTGCCGGCCAGGCCGAAGTCGTACTTGCGCACGCCCAGGAACTTGTCGAGGTTGTCCGAATCGACCTTGATCGTGCCCGACTCCTTCTTCAGCAGCAGCAGCTTGACCGCCTTGCGGGCGATCTTGGACACCTCGCGCTCGAGCGAACGGACACCAGCTTCCCGCGTGTAGTAGCGGATGATGTCGCGGATCGCCGCATCGGTCACCTCGATCTCGCCAGCCTTCAGACCATTGTTCTTGATCTGCTTCGGCAGCAGGTAGCGCGTGGCGATGTTGAGCTTCTCTTCCTCGGTGTAACCCGACAGGCGGATCACTTCCATACGGTCGAGCAGCGGCGGCGGGATGTTCAGCGAGTTTGACGTCGCCACGAACATCACGTCGGACAGATCGAAGTCGACTTCGATGTAGTGGTCCTGGAACGTGTGGTTCTGTTCCGGGTCCAGCACCTCGAGCAGTGCCGACGACGGATCGCCGCGGAAATCCTGGCCCATCTTGTCGATCTCGTCGAGCAGGAAGAGCGGATTGCGCACGCCGACCTTCGACAGGCTCTGCAGGATCTTGCCCGGCATCGAACCGATGTAGGTACGGCGGTGACCGCGGATCTCGGCTTCGTCACGCACGCCACCGAGTGCCATGCGCACGAACTTGCGGTTCGTCGCGCGCGCCACCGACTGGCCAAGCGAGGTCTTGCCCACGCCCGGAGGCCCGACGAGGCACAGGATCGGCGCCTTGACCTTGTCCACGCGCTGTTGCACGGCAAGATACTCAAGGATGCGTTCCTTGACCTTCTCGAGACCATAGTGGTCTTCATCGAGCACGCGTTCGGCGTTGGCCAGGTCGTTGTTGACCTTGCTCTTCTTGCGCCACGGCAGGTTCACCAGCGTGTCGATGTAGTTGCGCACGACGGTGGCTTCGGCCGACATCGGCGACATCAGCTTGAGCTTCTTGAATTCGGCGTCGGCCTTCTTCTTGGCTTCCTTCGGCATGCGCGCAGCCTTGATGCGCTTGTCGAGTTCTTCCAGGTCGGCGCCTTCCTCGCCCTCGCCCAGTTCCTTCTGGATCGCCTTGACCTGCTCGTTCAGGTAGTACTCGCGCTGGCTCTTCTCCATCTGGCGCTTGACGCGGCCGCGGATGCGCTTTTCCACCTGCAGGATGTCGATCTCGCCCTCGAGCTGCGACAGCAGGCTTTCCAGGCGCTCGGTCACATTGACCATCTCCAGGATCTTCTGCTTCTGCTCGAGCTTGATCGGCAGGTGCGCGGCAATGGTGTCGGCCAGGCGCCCTGCCTCGTCGATGCCCGACAGCGAAGTCAGGATCTCCGGCGGGATCTTCTTGTTGAGCTTTACGTACTGGTCGAACTGCGACACGATCGCGCGGCGCAGGGCCTCGGTCTCGGCGCTCTCAACCGGCTCGGGCGGCACGGGGACGGCTTCGCACATGAAGTGCGACTCGTCCTCGCTGACCTCGCGGATATTTGCACGCTGCGTGCCTTCGACCAGCACCTTCACGGTGCCGTCCGGCAGCTTCAGCATTTGCAGGATATTGGCGATGCAGCCGACTTCATACAGATCGTCGGCGGTCGGTTCGTCTTTGGCAGCAGTCTTCTGCGCCACGAGCATGATGCTCTTGCCCGACTCCATCGCAGTCTCAAGCGCCTTGATGGACTTCGGGCGTCCCACGAACAACGGGATCACCATGTGCGGAAACACCACCACGTCGCGCAGCGGCAACAGTGGGAGGCGAATCGGCTCGGCCGGGAGGAGTTGTGTTCCGGACATCATTTTCCCCAAGTCAGTCATTTAAGGCGTAAATTGGGCCGCCCAAATCGATTACAAGATACCGCTGACGAAACCGATTCGGATTGACAGGCTGATGTCGCATCCTGCACTTGCAGGCCCATCTGGAACAGCATACCCGCGTTTCCTCCTCTTCGTCGGTTGAAATAAACAAAAAAAGCCGCTCGCTTCTACGCGAACGGCCTTGCTGGCTCGCTGTCGTGGGCTCCTGACCACTTCACCCCGGACAGCGCTCGCGTCAGTTGGAGCCTGACACCTTCGGCTGCTGTTCCTCGTACATCAGCAGCGGAGGTGCATCTCCGTTGATGGTGCTTTCGTCGATGACCACTTTCTGCACGCCCTTGTAGTTGGGCAGGTCGTACATGACATCCATCAGCGACTGCTCCAGGATCGATCGCAGGCCACGCGCACCCGTCTTGCGGCGAATTGCCTTGCGCGCAATCGCGGAAAGCGCCCCAGGCCGAATCTCCAGCTCGACGCCTTCCATCGCCAGCAATTTCTGGTATTGCTTGACCAGCGCGTTCTTGGGCTCGACCAGAATCTGCAGCAGCGCGGCCTCATCCAGCTTGGCCAGCGTGGCGACCACCGGCAGGCGGCCGATCAGTTCCGGAATCAGGCCGAACTTGATCAGGTCTTCCGGCTCGGTCTGCGGCAGCACTTCGCTGACATCGCGCTCTTCCTTGCTCTGGACCTGGGCAGCAAAACCGATGCCAGTCTTGTCCGAGCGCTGCATGATGACCTTCTCCAGGCCGTCGAATGCGCCACCGCAAATAAACAGAATATTGGTGGTATCGACTTGCAGGAAGTCCTGGTTCGGATGCTTGCGGCCACCCTGGGGCGGCACCGAGGCCATGGTGCCCTCGATCAGCTTGAGCAGTGCCTGCTGGACACCCTCGCCCGACACGTCGCGCGTGATCGAAGGGTTGTCCGACTTGCGCGAGATCTTGTCGATTTCGTCAATGTAGACGATACCGCGCTGCGCCTTCTCGACCTCGTAATTGCAGTTCTGCAGCAGCTTCTGGATGATGTTCTCGACATCCTCGCCGACATAGCCGGCTTCCGTCAGCGTGGTGGCGTCCGCAATCACGAACGGCACGTTCAGCAGTCGGGCCAGCGTCTGGGCGAGCAGCGTCTTGCCGGAACCGGTCGGACCGATGAGCAGGATGTTGCTCTTCGACAGTTCGACATCGTCCTTTTTGCCGAGATGCTTCAGGCGCTTGTAGTGGTTGTACACCGCCACCGCCAGGATCTTCTTGGCCTGTTCCTGGCCGATCACATACTGGTCCAGGCTTACCCGGATCTCATGTGGCGTCGGCAGGTCCGAGCGCGTGGCCGCGGTCGCATCCTTTTCGGTCGCGGTGGCTTCGTCTCGGATGATTTCGTTGCACAGGTCGATGCATTCGTCGCAGATGAACACCGACGGGCCGGCGATCAGCTTCTTCACCTCATGCTGGCTTTTGCCGCAGAAGGAGCAGTAGAGAAGCTTTTCGCTGGATGAACCTTTTTTTTCCGCCATAGGAATCAGTCACTTAGCAGTGCGCGCACTGCGACACGGGGGGTGCCGCAGGCGTACGCTTCTGACGCATCATACGCCAAAACAATTTGCCCAGCCGGCAGGGGTTACCCGGCATGTGCGGCCAATGCAAAAAACGAGGCACAAGGCCTCGTTCCGGTGTAGCCTGTGCCGTTTCGGCCAGCCAACGTGCCGCCGCGTAAAACCTTGCCGCAGCGGCGCGCAGCATCAGCCGCGGCGGGCAATAACCTTGTCGATCAGGCCGTAGTCCACAGCCTGGTCGCCGCTCATGAAATTGTCGCGATCGGTATCGCGCGCAATCTTCTCGACCGGCTGGCCGGTCACTTCGGACAGGATGCTGTTCAGGCGCTCGCGCAGATACAGGATTTCGCGTGCCTGGATCTCGATATCGGAAGCCTGACCACGCGCGCCGCCCAGCGGCTGGTGGATCATGATCCGCGAGTTCGGCAGCGCGGAACGCTTGCCCTTGGCACCGGCCGCCAGCAGGAACGCGCCCATGCTCGCCGCCATGCCCATGCACAGCGTCTGCACATCGGGCTTGACGAACTGCATGGTGTCGTAGATCGCCAGACCCGCCGAGACCGAACCGCCCGGCGAGTTGATGTACAGCGAAATATCCTTGTCCGGGTTTTCGCTTTCCAGGAACAGCAACTGCGCCACCACCAGGTTGGCGGTCTGGTCATTGACCTCGCCAACCAGGAACACCACGCGCTCCTTCAGCAGGCGCGAGTAGATGTCGTAGGCACGCTCGCCCCGGCCGGACTGCTCGACGACCATCGGCACCAGCCCCAGACCCTGGGTTTCCAGCGCCGAAGCCTGCGTGGTGGCGAGACGGTCCAGCAAATCATTGCGGGTCATGCAAGTTCTCCAGGGTATCGTTGGATGGCAAGGAACGTCGGGCTTCACATCCCCGCACCATGGCGCGGGGGCTGCGAATCATGCCTGACCTCAGGCTTGCTGCTGTGCGTTGCCTTCGGCGGTCAGTTCCTCGAAGGACACCGACTTGTCGGTGACCTTGGCCTTGTCGCACACGAAATTTACCACGTTGTTTTCGAGCACGTAGGCTTCCATCTCGGCCAGGCGCTGCTGGTCGCCGTAGTACCAGCGCATGACTTCCTTCGGGTCTTCGTAGCTCTTGGCGAAGTCTTCGATCTCGGCCTTGATCTGGTCAGCCTTGGCTTCCAGGCCGTGGGCCTTGACGATCTCGGCCAGGATCAGGCCCAGCTTGACGCGGCGCTCGGCTTGCTGCGCAAACATCTCGGCCGGAATCGGCATGTCCTTGGCGTTCGGCATGCCACGCTGCTCGAGGTCACGGCGGGCCATTTCCACCAGGCGCTCCTGGTCTTGCTCGATCAGGGCCTTGGGCACGTCCAGCTCGCTTACCTTCAGCAGCGCGTCCATGACCTGGTCCTTCAGCATGGCGTGCGTGCGGCGCTTCACTTCGCGCTCGAGGTTTTCGCGGATGTCGGCGCGCATCTTCTCGACGCTGCCATCAGCGATACCCAGCGACTTGGCGAACGCATCGTTCACTTCCGGCAGGTGGGCCCACTCGATCTTCTTCAGCGTGACCGTGAACTCGGCGGTCTTGCCGGCCACGTCCTTGCCGTGATAGTCGGCCGGGAACGACAGCGGGAAGCTCTTGCTTTCGCCGACCTTCAGGCCCAGCGTGGCGGCCTCGAACTCGGGCAGCATGCGGCCTTCACCGAGCACGAACGGGAAGTCTTCGGCCTTGCCGCCGGGGAATTCCACGTCGTCGATCTTGCCGACGAAGTCCAGCGTCACGCGGTCGCCGTTCTGCGCGGTCACGTCGCCGCCGCCGTCGCCGTGCTCGCCCGCTTCGCCGCGCACGTGGTAGTGCACGCGCTGCTTGCGCAGGATGTCGATGGTCTTGTCGATTTCGGCGTCGCTGATTTCGGTCTTGGTGCGGGTCACTTCCGCGCCCGTCAGGTCACCCAGCTTGACTTCCGGGTACACCTCGAAAGTTGCGTCGAACGCGACTTCGTCCGCGCCCACGCCATCGGTCTTGATCTCGAACTTCGGTTGACCGGCAACCTTGACGTCCTGTTCCTTCGTGATGTCGAAGAACTTGCGGGCAGCCTTGTCGAAGCGAACTTCGAACTCGACTTGCTGGCCGTATTGCTTCTCGACCATCTTCATCGGCACTTTGCCCGGACGGAAGCCCGACATCTTCACCGTCTTCGACAGGCGAACCAGGCGCTCCTGCTTTTCCTTTTCGACTTCGGCCTTGGGAATGGCCAGGGTCACCTTGCGGTCCAGTTTGCCGAGGTTTTCAATGACGTTCGACATGGTCGTGATCCAATCCAGAAATGTAGTTGTGTTCGTAGCGCAATCGCTTGCGCGCCGGCCAGTCCGGCACTGGCGCGTGCCCGCGAATAGCAAGCTCCGCGCGAACGGAAAACGAGCATTATCGCACGATTTCCGTCCGGTTCCGGCAGTTTTTACCCTGAGGCACCGCCAGAATGCTCTTGCGCACCGATGACTTGCCCATGGCGCAGCGCGCGAAGGAGCAAGCGCGCCGGATCCACGGCATCGGCTAGGTCGGCTTCCAGCGGAAGGGGCTCGCCCTCGATCTGGCTGACCAGGAGTTCCGCACCCAATGCGGCCCATGTGAGGCCGCGCGAGCCATATGCAAGTGCGGCGTAAAGCCCAGGCAGGCGTGGAATATCGCGCAAGTGCCCTCCGCGCAATGCCGATGCCGAGGCTGCGGCCGCTGCCTCATCCGGCATCGGACCGATCAATGGCAGCCGGTTGTGCGAAACGGTACGCACGCCGACATACCCGCTCATCCAGCTGACGTCCAGCCGCCGGATTTCCGCGGAGGCCCCGGGCAACAAGCCGGCAAGCCGAGCCAGATTCTCCGCGTGGACGTGCGCCCGCGCGACCAGCGGCCCTTCATCCGCCTCATAGCTGGAACCGACCCGGCCACGGCCATCTTCTGCCACCGGCAACAGGTACCCTGCCCCAGTCACCACGCAGTCTGGCCATTGCCCGAGGGCACCAACCTGCTCCTGCGATAGCGTCGTGAGCTGCCCGCGGACACGACGTACCACCTGGTGCCGCATGGGGACAAGCCGCGGCGCTTCGTGGGCATTCGCCAGGACCATGACGGGGGCCGAAGCCAGGATTGCGCCATCGTGTCCGATAGCCTCCCACGCCCCGTCTTGCCTGCGAACGCGATCCACGCGCACGCCGAACCTCGCATGGACGGCATCGCCCGCGCGGCGCAGTTGCGCGTTGCAGATATCCGGCGGCGCGACCCATCCGCCCTGGGCGAACCAGAGTCCGCCGCGCGGCACGCCGGCACGGTGATGCGCCGCCGCTTCCGCGGGCGTCATCCAGCGTACGAAGGACTCGGGCAAACCGAGCGCTTCCAGCGCCGCACACTGCGCTTCGGCTTCCGCTTCGCTCTCGCCGATCTGGAGCACCCCGCATCCATGCCAGCCAACCGGATGGCCGGCAGCAGCGAGCGCCGCCCAGGCACGCAGCGCGTACTGGTTGCCCGCGCGCGACAAGCGGGACAACAGGCTGTCGTCGGCCGATATGTGCGCGTGCATGGCGGCCGCGCGATGGGACGATGTCTGCCTGGCCGGGCCGTCGTGGGCGTCCAGCAGCGTCACGCGCCAGCCGCGCGAAGCCAGCCGCTCCGTCATGGCGCAGCCGGCCAGCCCCGCGCCGATCACAATGGCATGCCGGTCCTTCCAGTCTGCGGCAGCGGCCGGCGCATGCCGCCTGACTTTCCATGCCGGACGGAACGTGGCAACGGTCATGTCCGGCTTGTCGCCGGATCCCGGCGCCAGGCGCGCCTCGAACCCGACTTCCTGGAGCCCCCGGTGCACGAAGCCCTCCGCCGCATGCGCCGTAAGCGTGGCACCCGGCCGCGCCAGGCGCGCCAGTCCGCGGACCACCTTGGGCGACCACATATCCGCATTGCGCGCCGGGGCAACGCCGTCCAGATAGAACGCATCGGCGCCGGCTACCAGCTTGGGCAGCAAGGTCTCGATATCGCCAAGCGCCAGCGTCAGGATCACACCGCCATCTTCGAACGCAAGCCGGTGCAGACCGGGCAGCGCATCGGGCCACGCAGCCTGAAGCTGGGCGGAGAGTGGCTGCACGTCATCCAGCCCGGCGTGCAGTTGCGCCAGCCCGCGGCGCGTGAACGGATGCTTCTCGATTGAAACGAAATGCAAGCGGGCGCAGCGCTGGGGATCCTGGCGCCAGGCCTGCCACGTTGCCAGGAAGTTCAGCCCTTGTCCGAAGCTGGTCTCGATGATGACGAATTGCTCCCGCCCGGCCCAGGCCTGTGGCAGCGCGTTGCCGGCAAGAAAGACATGATGCGCCCGCGCGAGGCCGCCTTCCGCACTGTGGTGGACGTCGTCGTTGCGCAGGGAATAAGGGGTGCCTTCGGCAGGCAGGACAGGCTCGACGGGCTCGAGTGCGCGCGGCATAGGCAGGACAGAAGCAGGAAAGAGAGCCAGGGGGCGACTCGCGGCGGATGGTAGCATAGCGCCCCGTCCTGAATCCGGCACGGCCGTCCCGGCCGCCGCCTGCGCTGATCCGCCATGCTGTCCTATCGTCACGCCTTCCATGCCGGCAACCATGCCGATGTCCTCAAGCACGCCGTCGTGGTGCAGTTGCTCGAGCACCTGACGCAGAAAGACAAGTCGTTCTGGTATATCGACACCCACGCGGGCGCCGGCCTGTATGCGCTGGATCATGCCTACGCGCAGAAGAAGTCGGAGTTCGAGACCGGCATCGCGCCGCTGTGGCGCGCCGCCGCCGGCGGCACCTCGCTGCCGCCCATGCTGGACGCGTATCTGGACCAGGTGCGCGCACTAAATCCGGACGGGCAGCTTCGCCACTATCCAGGCTCGCCGTGGCTCGCCTGGCAGATGCTGCGCGACCAGGACCGCCTGCGCCTGTTCGAACTGCACAGCACGGAAATCCAGGTGCTACGCGACAACTTTCGCGGCGCCGGCCGCAAGGTCATGCTCTACGACGGTGACGGCTTTGGCGGCATCAACGCGATCCTGCCGCCGCCCCCGCGGCGCGCGCTGGTGCTGATCGACCCGTCCTATGAAGACAAGCAGGACTACGCGCGCACGTTGCAGACCGTCCGGGAAGGGCTGCAACGCTTCGCGACCGGCGTCTACGCGGTCTGGTACCCGCAGGTCCAGCGCCGCGAATCGATCCAGCTTCCGGTGCAGCTGAAGAACCTGCAGCTCAAGAGCTGGCTCCACGTCAGCCTGACCGTCAAGCATCCCGTCGCGGGCGGACTCGGCCTGCATGGCAGCGGCATGTTCATCGTCAACCCGCCATGGCGACTCAAGGAATCGTTGCAGCAGGCCATGCCGGTGCTCAAGGAACTGCTGGCGCAGGACAATGGCGCCAGCTTCGTGCTCGAAGCGGAAGAAAACTAACCGCGGGAAGCGCCGGTACCCAACCGGCCAGCCCAGGTGAGAAACCA
The DNA here is from genome assembly GCF_057073745.1 of Cupriavidus sp. C2SS-8b. Taxonomy (NCBI): domain Bacteria; kingdom Pseudomonadati; phylum Pseudomonadota; class Betaproteobacteria; order Burkholderiales; family Burkholderiaceae; genus Cupriavidus; species Cupriavidus sp. C2SS-8b. Next base: position 1,547,825 of record NZ_CP172716.1, on the reverse strand, counting down.
ATCCAGCGCCAGGGCAGCCAGCAGGCCGATCGAATCAGCCAGCACGTCCGCCGGATCCGCGTCGCGATACGTCGTCATGCCCTGGAGCAATTCAATCAGGACGCCATATCCCACCAGCGCCAGCAGCACCGCCGTACGCTGGCGCCCATAAGCCCGCCTGCCTAGCCCGCCCAACACCAGGAAGGCGAGCACGTGGTTGGCCTTGTCCCAGCCCGTAGTCGGCACTGGTTGCGTGGGCGGCATCAGCGCCAGCACCAGCACGGCGATCAGGCATAGCCAGAACAGCAGGCGCCAGATGCGCGGCGACAGCCGAAAAGCGAGGTTGGGGCTCATGGGGTGGCGTAGTGATCTCGATGATTCCGCATGCTAACGGCTCGCCTGGCTTGCCGCGCATCGGTGGATGCCGGCACGCTAGGCGGCCAGCTTGCAGTCGAAGAATAGCGGTTGGCGATCGTCCAGGATGGCATGCATCGCAGCCAGGTCCGAGGCATCGGGGTCAAGCCACGCGCCGAGATGCTCGGGACGGATAGGAATGATGCAGCGGTCGTGTCCGGCGACGGCCACTTCCGGCGGCGGCTCGTCGGTAATGGCGGCGAACGAGTACAGGTCCTGCCCTTCCTCCTCGCCAGGACTCACCGACCACAGGCACGCCACCAGCATGTCCTGCGGCGGGCGCGGATGGAATGCCAGGATGACGCTCTCCTCCGCCTCGCCCGGCCGCAGCGCGCGACGTTCCGCCTTGTGACGCGGCACGTGCTCGTAGAACGCGGTCATCACCGCCACGCCGTGGCGATGACCGAACAACGGACGCCACGTGCGCTCCAGGTTGTCGCGGCGCGCATTGTAGGTGCCGGGCCGCTTGCGTTCGTCGGCTTCGGTCCAGCCAGGCAGACGGCATTGATAGCGCATCGGCACCACTACCCGATGATCGCCCTGCGCGATGATCACGGGCGCGTAGTAGCCCGGAAAGAGGCGGTAATCCTGCTCGGTCAGCGCCGGTCGTTGCAGGTCCGCAAGGTTCTGTTGTGCGCGGGTGATCTTGTCCGTCGAAATGCGCCGGTCAGCCTCGGCCTTCTTGGTCGGCCGCACCGCAAGCGCGTGCTCTGCTTCCGCAAGACGCGTGCGCTGCTGGAAGATTTCAGACTCGAACCGGTTGGCCTGCTCCCGGTCGCCACCCTCGACCAGCGAAGCGTCCGTGCCTGCTTCGGCAAACGTCATGCGCAGCGCCTTGGGTATCCGCTGCCAGCCGCCGTTGCGGCGCTGCTGCCAGAACAGTTCCACGAAGCGCTCCATGCTGATCGACGCGCCGTATTCGCGCTCGAACCTGCGGAACTCGGCCTGAATCTGGGAGGAATAGCACATGGCAATGTCCTTTCGCGTGACGCCGGACGGGCGGAGCAGGATCATTCTAAGCCGAGGTGCCGGGAAAGGCGGGCGTGTGCTGCGGCAGGCGGAGAAGTCAGCCTCTCGCCACTTGAGAAGAAGGGATTGGTGCGAGGGAGGGGACTCGAACCCCTACACCATTGCTGGCGTCAGGACCTAAACCTGGTGCGTCTACCAATTTCGCCACCCTCGCGGTCCTTGCGGCCTCCGGAGGGGGCCACGATGCACGTTGCAGCCATGGCGCGCGAAAGCAAAAAAGGCGGCTGGAACTGCCCGCCCTCTCGCATCGCCCGCTTGCCGCGCTTGCGCGCCGGCTGTGCAACGAAGCAGCGGATTGTAGCGCAAGCGCCGGGGGGAATCCACCCCCGCTCCAATGACATAGTGCAAGCCCTCATGTGCGTCGCCTTTCGCGATGGTGGTCCGCCATCTATGCTGAAGTCGTGGGACGCGCAACGCATGCTTGCAGAGCATTGCAAGGTGCGGAGGGCTTCCGCCCCGCACGGAGGGGATATGAAATTACGTGCCTTGCTGTTGGCAGCCTCGATGGCGCTTGCATGGTCATCGACGGTCAGGGCTGCTGGTTGTCAGTACGACATGCAATGCAAAGGGGAACGGATTTGCCAGCAGGGCCAATGCGTGTCCCCTGATGCGGATGATCAGGCGGACGCCACCGCGCCCAAGGCCACTCCATCCCCAGCCAGGACCACCGCACCGGCAACGCCGGCTCCCGTGGCCGCTCCCGTTGCTCCACCAGTTGCAGCCCCCGTGGCAGCTCCCGTGGCAGCTCCCGTTGCAGCACAGGTTGCAGCACCAGCGCCGGCACCAATGTCTGTGCCCGCGCCGCGTGGCTGCTGCACGGTTGCCGGCAAGCTGAAGCTGGCCCCGGGCAGTGCCGGCGACACGACCCTGATCATTGGGGATGCCTGCCAGGGCATGACGAATTCGGGCAAGCCGGTTCCGGGCACGCTCTGCAATTAGCCCGGAACGCCAGTGGCAGACACGCGGCCTCAGCAAAGCCGCGCGGTGATCATTGCGCGATCGGCCGTTGGCAATTCTCTTGCCGACGAAGGCAATGTCATGCAATCAAGGGGCGACGGACGGACACGGGCGTCGACCGCTCATGGTTGCCCATCAGCGCCTGCAGCCCGGCATTGGCAGCGCGTACCTCGCCTGGCAAGCCGGACTTGCAGCAGTGCGAATACCGCGAGGACCAGCACGGCGTTGTACCCCGGAACGATTGCAATCGAATCCCTTTCGCCGAGGAACCAGCTCGAAACAACGAGACCAAGCGGATAGCTGACGCCAATGATTACCATCTGGACGCCCACGATGCTGGTGTAGATATCGCCTGGTATGGATTTGATGAAGAATGCGTCAAACAAGCTGCCCGAATAGGCAACGCTCATTGCGACGACGAACAGGGATGCATTGAACAACAAATGGCCCACGCCTTCGCCAAGCCAGACCGAAATCATTAGCGACAGATTCGCCGTGGCCAATGGAAGCAATAGCATGCTTGGCGTTCCTCCTCGTATTCTGGAGAACAGAAGCGCACCGCATACGGCGCCGCCGCCCAGACATGCTTCGGATAGTCCCAGGTCCAGAGACGTGGCAGATGCCAGGCCCGCTATGTGAAGAGGAATGATGACGGCAAGCGGCGCCAGAGTGAAATTGAACAGCGACATCTGAATGACCGCCTCCAGCACGCCTGCATTTTCGCGGTAGAAGGCAAACGACTTGCCGACACTCCGCACGAAGCCGGCTCCTGTATCACCATCCCCACTTCCCGCACCATAGCCCGACATGCGCGATCTGAACAGCAGCGCACCAACCGCCAGCACACCACTGCAGAAGGCCAGGGCTGTGCCTGAATTCACGAGAACCAGGATACTTCCGCCTACGGCCGGAAGTATCAGTTTGCTTACATAGGCCAAGGCCCGACTGATGCCGGACGCGGCCTCGCTGCCCTGGCTGCGAGCGAGCACATTTCTGACTAACGTCTGCCTGGAGATGAGCAGAACCGTAACGATAAAGGACGATGCCATTTCGAGCGGCACCAACAACCAGATGGATCCAGTGCCAGACAGCGCCACAGCCATTGCCAACAGCGTGGTGCTCTCACCCCATAGGGCCCAATGACAGCACGCCGCGGCACCGCGCTGCCTGACGAGGTGCGCGACCGGGAAGCCACTGACGATCCGGGTCGCGGCACCCACTGCCACCATCGTCGGGAACACAGTAGTCAATGCGCCGGTGTTTGAAAGTTGCCAGGCGACGGCCAGATTTTGAAGAATGGTTGCGCTGGGGATGATGAAGCCGCGTAAGGCAAGCAACCAAAATGCCTGAGGAATCTCCGGCGCCCGTCGCATCGAATTGTTCATATTCCTCCCCGAATATCGATTAGATTAGGAAAGAAAATGAAGAGCAGCCGGCCAAAAGCCCAAAGACCTTTATCTCAAATCAAAGGCACTGTGGATTCCTGGGGAATTTTATTTTAGAGATTCACGTTGCTCGGCGACATTGAGCCAGGGGGCTTCGCCCCCATGGCGCAAGGGTGCAGCTGAGAATCGCCTTGTCTCAAACCGCCCCCGCCCCCGCACCCGCCTCCGGCTTCGCAACCCGGAACCATGCCGCATACAACGCCGGCAGGAACAGCAGCGTCAGCACCGTGGCAATAATCAGCCCGCCCATGATGGCCACGGCCATCGGTCCCCAGAACAGCGAGCGCGACAGCGGGATCATGGCCAGCACGGCGGCTGCGGCGGTCAGGATGATCGGACGGCAGCGCCGCACCGCCGCTTCGACAATGGCGTCCCAGGCCGGCACGCCGGCCTTGATGTCCTGTTCGATCTGGTCCACCAGGATCACCGAGTTGCGGATGATCATGCCCAGCAGCGCGGTGATGCCCAGTTGCGCCACGAAGCCCATCGGCGCACGCAGCAGCAGCAGCGTGGCGGCGGCCCCGATCAGCCCGAGCGGGCCCGTCAGGAACACCATCAGCGTGCGCGAGAAGCTGTGCAGCTGGAGCATGAGCAGCGTGAAGATCAGGAAGATGCACAGCGGCAATTGCGCCGCGATCGACGCGCCGGCCTTGCCGCTCTCTTCCTCGGCACCGGCCACCGTAATGCGATAGCCCGGCGGCAGCTGATCACGCAGTTTGTTGAGCAGCGGATCGATCTGCGCGGTCACGGTGGGCCCCTGGATGCCGTCCACCACATCGGCCTGCACGGTCACGCCGAAGTCGCGATTCTCGCGCCAGATCACGCCGGGCTCGGAGCGCAGCGACAGCCGCGCCACCTGCGTGAGCGGCACGACGCGGCCAGTGTTGGTCGGCACCTGGATATTGCCGAGGTCGGACATGGCGTCGCGCTCATTGCGCGGCGTGCGCATCATGATGTCGATCAGCTTGTCGCCGTCGCGATACTGGCCCACCGGAATGCCGGTCAGCACCGTCTGCATGACGCGCGCGATCGAGCTGGTGGTCACGCCCAGCGCACGGGCCTTGTCCTGGTCGATCTCCAGGCGCAGCATCTTGACGCTCTCATTCCAGTTGTCGTTCACGCCGACCGTGTTGGGGTTCGCGCGCATCAGCGCCTTGACCTGGTCGGCGAGCTGGCGCACGCCGGCGGCGTCGGGGCCAATCACGCGGAACTGCACCGGGTACGCCACCGGCGGCCCGTTGGGCAGCAGCTTGACACGCCCGCGCAACTGCGAGAACTGGCTGTTCAGCACCGCGATCACGCGCTGGCGCAGCGCATCGCGCGCCTCGGCGCTGACCGGCATCACGATCACCTGCGCCACGTTGCTTTGCGGGAAGATCTGGTCCAGCGGCAGGTAGAAGCGCGGCGTGCCGCTGCCGACAAAGGTGGTCAGGCTCTGCACGTCGCGGTCACGGCGCATGGCGGCTTCGAAGCGCTTGGCTTCGGATTCCATCTGGGCAAAGCTGGTGCCTTCCGGCATCCACAACTCAACCATCAGCTCGGGCCGGCTTGAGTCCGGGAAAAACTGCTTCTCGACGAACTTGAATGCGTACAGGCCCAGCGCGAACGTCACCAGGGTGATCGCAATAACGGTCTTGCGCCAGGTCACGCACCAGTCCACCAGGCGCCGGAAGCCCGTGTAGAACGGCGTATCGAAAACCTCGTGGTGCTCTCCGCCTCCCGACCGCGACTTGAGCAGCAGGTAGCCCAGGTAAGGCGTGAAATAGACGGCCGCCAGCCATGACAGCACCAGGGCCAGAGCGGTCACGGCGAAGATGGCGAAGGTGTATTCGCCGACCGTGGATTTCGCCAGGCCGACCGGCAGGAAGCCCGCGGCCGTGATTAGCGTCCCGGTCAGCATCGGCATAGCCGTGGAGGTGTAGGCGAAGGTCGCGGCCTCCATCTTCGACAGCCCCTCCTCCAGCTTGCGCACCATCATCTCCACGGCAATGATGGCGTCATCGACCAGCAAGCCCAGCGCCACGATCAGCGCGCCCAGCGATATCTTGTGCAGACCGATGCCAAAGATGTTCATGAACAGGAACGTCACCGCGAGCACCAGCGGGATGGTCAGGGCCACCACCAGGCCGGGGCGCACATCCAGCCGCAGCGGCCGCGTATGCAGGCCCAGCGAGACAAAGCTGACGCCGAGCACGATGACCACGGCCTCGATCAGCACATGCACGAACTCGCCCACCGAGCGCTTGACGGCCTGCGGCTGGTCCTGCACCTGGTCCATCTCGATGCCGACCGGCAACTGGCCGCGCAGGCGTTCGAACGCGCCGCGCAGGTTCTTGCCCAGCTCGATGATGTCGCCGCCCTTCGCCATCGAGATGCCGAGCCCGATGACGTTGTTGCCGTTGTACCGCATGGTGCTCTGCGGCGGATCGACATAGCCGCGGTACACATGCGCAATGTCGCCAAGGCGGATATTGGCGATGCCGTTCGGCCCCCGCAGCACCAGGTTCTCGAGATCCGACACGCTGGCGAACTGCCCCGTCACGCGCACCTGCAGATTGTCGGTCGGCGTGACCAGCACGCCGCTGCCGTTCAGGTTGTTCTGCTGCGTGATCTGGTCGGCAATGGCATTGATGTCGAGCCCGAGCTGGGCGAACCGTGCCTGGTTGAACTCGATGTAGATCTTCTCGTCCTGCAGGCCGAGCAGCGACACTTTGGCCACCGCGGGCACGCGCAGCAGTTCCTGGCGCACCAGGTCGGCATACTCGCGTAATTCCTTGTAGTTGAAGCCATCGGCCGACAGTGCGTAGATGCTGCCGTACACGTCGCCAAACTCGTCATTGAAGTACGGCCCGCGCACGCCGGCCGGCAGCGTTTGCGCGATATCGCCGATCTTCTTGCGCACGGTGTACCAGATCTGCGGCGTCTCCTTGGCCGGCGACGTGTCCTTGAGCTGGAAGATGACCGTGGTCTCGCCCGGCTTGGAAAAACTGCGGATCTTGTCGGCGTACGGCACTTCCTGCAGTTGCCGCTCGATCTTGTCGGTGACCTGCACCGCGATCTGCTCGGCGGTAGCGCCGGGCCAGAACGCCTGCACCACCATCACGCGGAAGGTGAACGGCGGGTCTTCGTCCTGGCCCAGGCGGAAAAATGCCAGCATGCCGGCCAGCAGCAGCACCACCAGCAAATAGCGCGTCAGCGGCTGGTGTTCCAGGGCCCAGCGCGACAGGTTGAAGCGGGAGTGATCCATGCCGCGGCCTCAACCCTGCTGCGGCGCCGAAGCGGCCCCAGTCGCCGAGGCCGGCGCAACGGTCTGCATCGGCCTGACCTTCTGCCCCGGCTTGAGCAAGTGCACGCCGGCCGTGACGACGGTCTGCCCCGGGGCCAGGCCCTGGCGCACTTCGATTTCGTTGCCCACCGGGTCACCCAGCGTCACCTGGACCGGCCGGACCGTGCCGGCGGCAGGGTCATAGATCCAGACCTGGTTGCGGCCCTGCTCCTGCAGCAGCGCGGTCAGCGGCACGCGTACCGCGGGCACCGCGCCAGTGCGCACGAACGTCACGACGGCGGTCATGCCGAGCTTGAGGTCGGCCGGCGGGTTGGGCACCGAAACGCGCGTGGCGTAGGTGCGGGTGACGGGATCCGCCGCAGCGGCGATCTCGCGCACGCGTGCGGGCAGCGCGCGGCCGGGGTCGGCCCACGTGCGCACCGTCACCTCGGCCGTGCCGCGCAACAGGTCGACCTGGTCTTCCGGGAGCCCGATGGCCACTTCCTTTTCTGCGGTCTGTGCCACGCGGATCACCGACTGGCCGGGCGTGATGACCTGCCCGACCTCCGCGTCCACCGCGGTCACCACGCCGTCGGCATCGGCCAGCAATACGGCATAGGCGGTCTGGTTGGCCTGGCTGCGCAATCCCGCCGAGGCCTGCTTGACGCGGGATTCGGCGGCATCGAAGGTAGCCTGGCGCCGATGCTGCTCGGCGGCGCTGATAAAGCCCTTGGCGAAGAGTTCGTTGTAGCGCTTGAGGTCGGAAGCGGCCAGGTCGCGGTCCGTGCGGGCCGCCTCATACTGGGCGCGCGAGCCCGCTTCGGCCAGCGACAGGTCGGTCGGATCCAGGCGGGCCAGCGGCTGGCCCTTGCGCACCATCGCGCCGACATCGACCAGCCGCGCCGCGATCTTGCCGCCCACGCGAAAGCCCAGCCGTGATTCGATGCGTGGCCTGACGTCGCCCGAGAACTCGAATGCGGTCGTGCCCGTGTGCTGGCTCAGCCGCAGCAAGCGCACCGGCCGAACCTCCGGCGCCGGCTCGCTCTTCTTGCCACAGGCGGCCAGCGTGAAGGCCACGCCGAGCAGGACGACAGCGCCCAGCCGGGCCAGCCGGGGCCTGGATGGGAAACACGGAGCAATCTGGGAACGAACGGCCGCGACTTCCGGCATTTGGCAATGCACTGGCATGGATAAGCAGCGAATCGGACAACGTGGGAAAGGCTGGCGCAGCCGGCCTGTGTGCCCCATAACACACAAACTATAAGCTATGGATGAACGCCGGCAATTAAATAACTGGCCGGTCAGCAATATAGCGAGGCCCCTCAGGTGCGTCAAACGGCCTGCGACGAAACAGCCGGAATGGCTACCGAAGCTTTCCTCCAAACGGATGAACAGCGTGAAATGCGTACACCTGAGCGACGACTTGCCCATCCAGGGAGCCAGCGGGTTAGTGATAACGCAATGCTACAATCCGGCGCTCCGCTGGCGCCCACTACGCCAGCAGGCGGGGCACCAACAACCCGTGCCGCTCGCCATCGGGCGACCATCGGACCACGGCGTTGGCATCAGGCCAGCCCACCCGCCTTCCCCCTACCTCATCAGACCGAGACCGGCGTGACGCCCGATCAGTATTGCCAAGAGAAGGTCGCCCAGAGCGGCTCCAGCTTCTATTACAGCTTCCTGTTCCTACCCGCGGAACGCCGTCGCGCCATCACGGCGTTGTATGCCTGGTGCCGCGAAGTCGACGATGTGGTCGACGACACCCACGACCCCGCACTGGCTCACCAGCAGCTCGACTGGTGGCGCGGTGAACTGCGCCGTCTCTTCGAGGGCGAGCCGACCCACCCCGTGACGCAGGCGCTGCAGCCTTACGTCAAGGCCGCCGGCCTGCCGCACGCCGAGATGTCCGAGGTGCTGGACGGCATGGAAATGGACCTGACCCAGACGCGCTATCTCGACGAAACCGGCCTGAACCGCTATTGCCACTGCGTGGCCGGCGTGGTCGGCACGCTTAGCGCGCGGCTGTTCGGATACTCCGAGGCGCGTACGCTCGTGTTCGCCGAAAAGCTGGGGCTGTCGCTGCAACTGGTCAACATCCTGCGCGACGTCGGCGAGGACGCGCGCCGTGGCCGCATCTACCTGCCGGTGGATACGCTGCAGCGATTCCAGGTGCCAGCTTCCGAGATCTTGCAGGGCAAGCATTCCGAGCGCTTTGTCGCGCTGATGCAGTACCACGCCGGACGCGCGCGCGCACTGTACCGCGAAGCGCTGGAACTGCTGCCGCGCCAGGACCGCCGCGCCCAGCGCGCCGGCCTGCTGATGGGAGCCATCTACCACGCCTTGCTCGACGAAATCGAACGCAGCGATTTCCAGGTGCTGAACCAGCGCATCGCGCTGACCCCGCTGCGCAAGCTGTGGATCGCCTGGAAGACATGGCTGCGCAATAGCTAAGTCAGCCGGCTCGCCAAATTGTCCTACGTATTGCCCCATACGCACTGCAGCCATGACCGACAACCTCCACCCGCTCGGACAGAGCATTCTTGATCGCGCCGAAGCGCTCGCCAGGTTTTCAGATATGGAAGGCGGGCTGACCTGCGCTTTCCTCACGCCCGCCCACCGATCCGCCCAGGCCCTGCTGGCACAGTGGATGGAAGCGGCTGGCATGCAGGTGCGCATCGATGCCATCGGCAACGTGATCGGCCGGTATGCCGCCGACCCCGCTGCCGGCGGCGACGCGCGCGTGCTGATGACCGGCTCGCACTTCGACACCGTGCGCAATGGCGGCCGCTTTGACGGGCGCTTGGGCATCCTGCTTCCGATCGCGGTGGTCGGCGCGCTCCACGCGGCAGGCATCCGCCTGCCCTACCATCTCGACGTCGTCGGCTTCGCCGAAGAGGAAGGCCTGCGCTTCAAGACGAGTTTCCTGGCCAGCAGCGTGCTCGCCGGGCACTTCGATCCGGCGCTGCTGGCCAGGACGGATGCCGACGGCGTGACGATGCGCGAAGCGCTCGCGGCCTCCGGCCTGCCGGGCCATGGCGAACTCGCGGCACTGCAGGACGCCGCCGTGGATCCGGCCGCCTTGCTCGGCTTTGTCGAAGTCCATATCGAACAGGGGCCGGTCCTGCTGGACAAGGGCCTAGCGCTCGGCGTCGTGACCCAGATCGCCGGCAGCAGCCGCTTCCAGGTGCGGGTCGAGGGACAGGCCAGCCATGCCGGCACGACGCCGATGGGGATGCGCCGCGACGCCGCCGCAGGTGCCGCCGAAATGGTCCTGCTGGTCGAAACGCGGTGCAGCGCGACGCCAACACTGGTCGGTACGGTCGGCCAGCTCCAGGTACCCGACGGATCCAGCAATGTCATTCCGGCGGCCTGTACCTTCTCGATGGACATCCGCGCGGGAGAGGATGGCATTCGCGAGGCCGCCATTGCCGACATCGTCGCCGGCATCCAGCAGATCGCCGCGCGGCGCGGCTTGTCCGCCCACGTGGACCGGGTCAGGCCAGTGCAGAACGCGCCGTGCGCGCGCTGGCTGATGGACCAGTTCGGCGCAGTGCTGCGTAAGCGCGGCCTGCCTGCGTTTGAGCTGCCCTCCGGCGCGGGTCATGATGCGATGATGATGCAGCGCATCACCGACGTCGCCATGCTGTTCGTGCGTTGCGGGAACGGCGGCATCAGCCACAACCCGCTGGAGACCATCACCGCTGAAGACGCGCAGCTTGCCGCCGAGGTGTTCGTGGATTTCCTGCGCCACTTCCAGCCGCAGGACTAAGCGCGGGAAAGGCCGGGAGGCGCCGTGGAGGCGTCAGCCGCCCTGGTACATTTCGCGGCCGAGGTCGTAGAGGTTCTGGCGCAGCTTGCGGCGCTCGTCCGGCGACAGGCTGGAGCCGGAGCGGCCCTGACGGCTGCTGCGCTCGGCCTCGCGCTGCTCGGCGCGATGGCGTTCGGCGCGGGTGCGCGCCTCGCGCTGGCTGGCTCCCGGGTCGCTGGCGTGGGTGGATGGGCGCTCATGGCCCTGCAGCAGGTTGGCCATGCCGGCCGACTGGGCGTGGGCCGGCTGAGGCGCCGCGCCCAGCCACAGCGCCGTACCGACGAGCACCACACAGGCGCCGAGGGCGCCGTGCAAGGTCAGCCCATGCCGGTTACGGTTCACTTTCATCGATAATGGCGGTTTCGGCTTCGGGATTTGCAGCCGTCGGACTGCTCGAAGCCGGAAAATTCGGTACCCCGTCCGCGCAAACGCCGCAATGCAATTTGCGGCTGACCGCAGATAATCCGGTGGCAATACCCGCGTCAACCGGATAATGATGCAGGGCACGAAAGACGGTATGGCAGTGTAATGGCATGGTTCGTGCACGCCGCTATGCCACAGGGTAAAGTATGTAACGTTTTGTTAAGCCATTTTGAGCGAAAGCGATAGTCGCTAAGATACCGCCATGGAAAATACCAGCCACAAGATTCTCGTCGTGGACGACGACCCGCGCCTGCGCGATCTGCTGCGCCGCTATCTGGGCGAACAGGGTTTTACGGTACTGGTGGCGGAGAATGCCACCGCCATGAACAAGCTCTGGCTGCGCGAGCGCTTCGACCTGCTCGTGCTTGACCTGATGATGCCCGGCGAAGACGGCCTGTCCATCTGCCGCCGGCTGCGTGGCGCCAACGACCAGACGCCGATCATCATGCTGACCGCCAAGGGCGAGGATGTCGACCGCATCGTCGGCCTGGAAATGGGCGCCGACGACTACCTGCCGAAGCCGTTCAACCCCCGCGAGCTGATTGCGCGCATCCATGCCGTGCTGCGCCGCAAGGGGCCCGCGGAAGTACCTGGCGCGCCGTCGGAAACGCCCGAGACCTTTGCCTTCGGCGATTTCGTGCTGAACCTGGCCACCCGCACGCTGACTAAGAACGACGAGGAAATCACCCTGACCACGGGCGAGTTCTCCGTGCTCAAGGTGTTTGCCCGCCATCCGCGCCAGCCGCTGTCACGCGAGAAGCTCATGGAAATGGCCCGCGGCCGCGAGTACGAAGTATTCGACCGCAGCCTTGACGTGCAGATCTCGCGCCTGCGCAAGCTGATCGAGCCCGATCCGGGCAACCCGCGCTTCATCCAGACGGTATGGGGCCTGGGCTACGTGTTCATTCCTGATGGCGTGAAGTAAACCGGTCGTCCGTTCACCCATCGTGGCGACTGTCATTGGCCGTACGGCCACGCGTTTCTTTGGTTCGCTGTTCTGGCGAACCTTCATGCTGATCGCGCTCCTGCTGGCCATTTCGCTGGGCATCTGGTTCCAGAGCTACCGGCTGTTCGAGCGCGCCCCGCGCGCGCAGCAGATCGCCATGCAGGTGGTCAGCGTGGTCAAGCTCACGCGTGCGGCCCTGCTCTATTCGGACCCGGCGCGGCGCCGGTTCCTGCTGCTCGACCTGGTGCAGAACGAAGGCATCAAGGTCTATCCGCGCGAAAAGGACGACGATTTCGCCGCGCCCACCGCCAACCCGTTCCTGACGCAGCTGGTGCAGCAGGAGATCCGCAGCCGGCTGGGCGAGGACACGGTGCTGGCCACCACCGTCAACGACATCCCCGGCGTGTGGGTCAGTTTCGAGATCGAGGGCGACGACTACTGGGTGGCAATCAGCCCCGAACGGTTCGAGCGGGTGTCCGGCATCCAGTGGTTGTGGTGGAGCATTGCCGCGCTGCTGCTGTCGATCATCGGTGCCGCGTTCATTACCGCGCGCGTCAATTACCCGCTCAAGCGACTGGCCAATGCCGCGCGCGATATCGGCGCGGGTGGCGACCCGCCCTCGCTGCCCGAGCATGGCGCCAGCGAAGTCGCGCTGGCCAACCATAGCTTCAACCAGATGGTGCGCGACCTGCGCCAGCTCGACGACGACCGCGCGGTGATGCTGGCCGGCATCTCCCACGACCTGCGCACGCCGCTCACGCGCCTGCGCCTGGAAACCGAGATGTCGCCGGCGGACAGCGCCACGCGCGATGCGATGATCACCGACATCGAGCAGATGGACGCCATCATCGGCCAGTTCCTGAACTACGCACGGCCGCCGCTCGAGATGGTGGAACCGGTGGACCTGTCGGCGCTGGTCAACGATGCCGTGGGCGTCTATGCGGCGCATGACGATGTGCGCGTGGCAGTGCGCGCCACCGAGCCGGTCATGGCCGTGGCCAATCGCATGGAGGTCCAGCGCATCCTCGACAACCTGGTCGAGAACGCGCGCCGCTATGCCAAGGACGACGAAACCGGCATCGCCGAAGTCGAAATCACGACGAAGCTCGACGACAAGGACGCCGTGCTCACCGTGGCGGACAACGGCAAGGGCGTACCGGACGCGCAGCTTTCCTTGCTGACGCGGCCGTTCTACCGCCTGGACAGCGCGCGCAGCGAAGCCAAGGGAGCAGGCCTTGGCATGTCGATCGTCAACCGCATCCTGCAGCGCAACGGCGGCAGGCTGGTGCTGTCCAACCGCTCCGCGCCGGATACAGGCCTGGTCGTCAGCGCCTGCTTCCGCCGCGCCTGATGACGCGGCAATCACCGCACACCGGCAGCGATACGCCTGTCCGCTGACAGGTTTTCGACAGCTGCTGATAGGCATCCGTAAGGTATTTGACAGGGCAATGACAGCGCCGCGGCGCACACTGGCGCCGGTCAGCAGGGCCGATGCAAACGCATCTCCCAGCCATGGCGTTGCCTGCTGTCTCCTACCCCACGCCTGGCTGGCTCACCGAACAATCATGCGCCGGAACCCACCGGCGTCGTCCGAGAGAGACAGCCATGTCAGAGACCTCCCAAACCTCCGGCCAGCAGCACGGATTCAAGACCGTGTTCCGCGTGGTCAGCGGCAACTTCCTGGAAATGTACGACTTCATGGTGTACGGCTTTTATGCCGCCGCCATTGCCAGGACTTTCTTCCCCAGCGGCGACGAGTTCGCCTCGCTGATGCTGTCGCTGGCGACCTTCGGCGCCGGCTTCCTGATGCGCCCGCTGGGCGCCATCGTGCTGGGCGCCTACATCGACCATCACGGCCGCCGCAAGGGCCTGATCGTCACGCTGGCGCTGATGGCCGCGGGCACGCTGCTGATCGCCTGCGTGCCGGGCTATGCCTCGATCGGCGTCGCGGCACCGTTGCTGGTCCTCGCGGGGCGCCTGCTGCAGGGCTTCTCGGCCGGCGTGGAACTGGGCGGCGTCTCGGTCTACCTGTCGGAGATCGCCAAGCCGGGCCGCAAGGGCTTTTACGTGAGCTGGCAGTCGGCCAGCCAGCAGGTGGCGGTGATCTTCGCCGGCCTGCTCGGCGTGGTCCTGCACGCCACGCTGGCGCCGCAGCAAATGGATGACTGGGGCTGGCGCGTGCCGTTCCTGATCGGCTGCCTGATCGTGCCGTTCCTGTTCGTGATCCGCCGCTCGCTCGAAGAGACCGAGGAATTCAAGACCCGCAAGCATCGCCCGACCGTGCGCGAGATCTACCGCTCCATGGCCGAGAACTGGCGCATCATCGTGGCCGGCTGCATGATGGTCGTGATGACCACGGTGTCGTTCTACATGATCACCGCCTACACCCCCACGTTCGGCAAGACGGTGCTCAAGCTCGACGACGTCGACAACCTCATCGTCACGATGTGCGTGGGCCTGTCAAACTTCATCTGGCTGCCGCTGATGGGCGCCGTGTCCGACCGGATCGGGCGCAAGCCGCTGCTGGTGTTCTTTACCGCCGCCACGCTGCTGACCGCCTACCCTGCCGTGTCGTGGCTGGTGGCCGAACCTTCGTTCTCGCGCCTGCTGATGGTGGAACTGTGGCTGTCCTTCCTGTACGGCAGCTATAACGGCGCGATGGTTGTCACGCTGACTGAAGTCATGCCGCCGGCCGTGCGCACCGCGGGCTTCTCGCTGGCTTACAGCCTGGCCACGGCACTGTTCGGCGGCTTCACGCCGGCCATTTCCACGTACCTGATCCATGCCACCGGCAACAAGGCCGCACCGGGCCTGTGGCTGATGTTCGCCGCCGCCTGCGGCCTGGTCGCAACCCTCATCATCTTCCGCGCGCAACGCGGCCAACCGGTCCTGCGCCCCGCCTGACACCGCAGCGCCTTGCCACGCCGGTCCGCATGGGCTGGCCGTGGCATACTTCCCGCATCGCAAGCTGTCATGCGCGACGATTAAGATCGCCATGCCGCACGCCTATCGGGCTGTTTGAGATTTTCAATTAGCCCTGTAGTGCGTGCTGGCGCATAATCTCGCCTTGTCGCGGTGCACCGACCCTCAGGCCCCGGCCAGAAGCAGGTTCATCGCAATGCACACTCCCTCTTCAACCGTATCAGGAGAAAGTCTATGAAGACCGTTGGTGACAAGCTCGAAGCCTTCCACGTCGTTGGTGTCAAGCCTGGTTTCAACAACCATGAGGAAAACGGCCAATCGGCTTTCGAAGACATCACCGAAAAGTCGTTCGAAGGCAAGTGGAAGATCATCTACTTCTACCCGAAGGACTTCACGTTCGTGTGCCCGACCGAAATCGTGGCCTTCGCCAAGCTGAACGGCGACTTCGCCGACCGCGACGCGATCGTGCTGGGCGGCTCGACCGACAACGAATTCGTGAAGCTGGCATGGCGCCGCGAGCACAAGGACCTGAACAAGCTGAACCAGTGGCAATTCGCCGACGTGACCGGTTCGCTGATCGACCAACTGGGCGTGCGTGACCACGCTGCTGGCGTGGCCCTGCGCGCGACCTTCATCGTCGACCCGGACAACGTGATCCAGCACGTTTCGGTGAACAACCTGAACGTCGGCCGCAACCCGGACGAAGTGCTGCGTATCCTGGACGGTCTGCAAACGGACGAACTGTGCCCGTGCAACCGTGCCGTCGGCGGCGCAACGCTGTAATCGCTGCAAGGTTGCCGGTAATTCTCGGCGGCCCGCGGAGGGGCCACACCCCTCCGCCCCAAACCCGCACATGCGGGTTTTTTGAGCCCTGATCGATAGGAGAATTAAATGGAATTCCTTAGCACGATTAAGAATCTCATCCCCGACTACGCCAAGGACATTCGGCTGAACGTCGACGGCACCATTGCGCGCTCTTCGCTGGAGGGCAACGACGCCGTCGGCGTGGCGCTGGCCGCCGCATTCGCCGCGCAGAGCAAGGTGCTGGTGGATGCGATCCGCAACGCCAACGTGCTGTCGGCCGAGGAAGTCAACGGCGCGCTGACCGCTGCCGCGCTGATGGGCATGAACAACACCTGGTATCCATACATCGAAATGGCGGACGATCCGGACCTGGCCAGCCAGCCGGCCGGCCTGCGCATGAACGCGTACGCGACCCACGGCGGCGTGGACAAGCGCCGCTTCGAAATGTACGCGCTGGCCGCCTCGATCATCGGCAAGTGCCATTTCTGCGTGAAGTCACACTACCAGCTGCTCAAGAACGAGCAGGGCATGACCGCGCAGCAATTGCGCGACGTCGGCCGCATTGCCGCGGTGATTGCCGCGGCGGCCAACGTGATCGCCGCCCAGTAAGGCAGCCGCGTTACCACAACGGCCGGCCGCTTCCCAGTGGGAGTTGGCCGGCTGTTTGCATGGTGCAACCGCTGCCGGCCCTGACCGCTCCACTCGTGCAGCGAACGGCCTACAATCGAGGCAGGACAATGCACTCAGGCATCCGCCCCCGCACCATGAGCATCCTGCCTTCACCGACTTCCCCGCGCTTCCACTACCGTCTGGCCACCGTCCAGGACTGGGGCGATATTGCCGCGGTCACGCAGCAGGCCTATTCGCAGTACGAGCTCGAGATCATGGAGGACTGCCGCGCCTCCTTCCAGCGCGGCATGCAGGCCGTGCTGGCCGCCAGCCACCCCGACATGGAATGGTGGGTGGCCGAGACTGATCACGGCATTGCGGGCGCCGTGCTGTTCTGTCATCCCGGCGCGACGCTGCCGGCGCTGGACGGCAGCACCATCACGCTGACCCAGCCGGAGGCCCGGCTGCTTTCCGTGAGTCCGCAGGCCCGGGGCCTGGGCCTGGGCCATACGCTGATGCAAATCTGCATCCAGCGCGCCCGCGATATCGGCGCGCCGACCCTGCTGGTGCGGACCATGCCAGAAATGGGCTCGGCCAACCGCCTGTGCCAGCAGATGGGATTCGCCAAGCGCACCGAGGCCGGCGCCCGCACCGGCGCCATGGCCCGGCTGATCGACTACAGCTACGGCATCACGCCCGAGAACGCACCGGCGCCGGCCAAGGCGTAAGCGGCGACCGCCAACGCCGGCGGCCGCCGGTTCCGCTCAGTCCTGCGCGCCGGTGGCCGCGCCGCGCCAGATCAGGACTGCGGCCTGCGCCACGATGCCTTCCTGGCGCCCTTCGAAGCCGAGCTTCTCGTTGGTCTTTGCCTTGACGTTGCAGCGCGCCGCCGGCACGCCGAGATCTGCTGCAATGTTCGCCACCATGCCCGCGATATGCGGTGCCAGCCTGGGCTGCTGCGCGACGAGCGAGGCATCGACATTGCCGATCTCGTAGCCGGCCTCGCGCACACGCCGCGCGGCTTCACGCAGCAGCACGCGGCTGTCCGCGCCGGCGAACTGCGCATCCGTGTCGGGGAAATGCCGACCGATATCGCCGAGCCCCGCCGCGCCGAACAGCGCGTCGGTAATGGCGTGCAGCAGCGCATCGGCATCGGAATGCCCGAGCAATCCCCGGTCATGCGGAATATGCACGCCGCCCAGGATCAGCTTGCGGCCGGGCACGAGTGCGTGGACGTCATAGCCCTGCCCCACGCGGATATCAAATGGCATCATCGATCAGGCTCCTGAATCGGCCGATCGCGCCGGCGCGGTGCCTAGCAGCACCTCCGCCAGCGCGAAGTCTTCGGGATAGGTCACTTTGAAATTGCGCAGCGAACCGTTGACCAGGCGCGGATGCAGGCCCAGCCGTTCGATCGCGCTGGCCTCGTCGGTCACCACGGCGCCGGCGGCTAGCGCGTCCTGCAAGGCCTGGCGCAGCACGCCGAGCCGGAACATCTGCGGCGTCTGGGCCTGCCAGAGCCCGTCGCGCGGCACCGTGGTGCCGATGCGCGTGCCGGCGTCGGCGCGCTTGAGCGTATCGGGCACGGGCACCGCCAGGATGCCGCCGATGGCGGCATCGGGATCATCGTCGCCATCGCTTTCCACCGAGCGCACCAGCGTATGGATCATCGCCGGCGTCAACCCCGGACGTGCCGCGTCGTGTACCAGCACCCAGTCGGTGTCGACGGCGCCAAGCTGCGCCAGGTGATGCAGGCCTGCGAGCACCGAGGCATGGCGCGTATCGCCGCCGACAAAGGCCGTATCGAAGCGCAGGCCGGCAAAAACGCCGGCGCCGAAGCGCGACTCCAGCGGCATGTCGTCAGGCGCCAGCACCAGCGCCGTGGCGCTGATGGCGTCACAGGCCGAGAACGCCGCCAGGGCGTACCAGATCATGGGCCGGCCGGCGATGGGCTGGTATTGCTTGGGCACGGGGCCACCGGCGCGGCTGCCGGTACCGGCACAGGGAATCAGGGCGAAGCGGCGGTCTGGCACAGGATTGGAATCAAGTGGAAATGCGTTGAGGACGGCATGGCGGCGGCAGCGCCAGGACCGGAGCGCATTCTATAATACGGCCCTTGTTTGCCGCCATGCCGCCACGGCATGCGGCGCACGCCATACCCCCGCCCGCGCTGCCGGCGGGGCGTTGCCGTTCGTTGTCGTCTTCCCGACCGCTGCCCCGATGCCTGACGCCGCTCCCGCCTTTCCCTTCGCCACCCTGCCCTTGGTCAAGCCCGGGCTGCGCCACAACGTGGCCAGCCTGCACGGCTCCGCCGACGCACTGGCCATTGCCGCCTACGCGCGCGAGCATCGCGGCCGCGTGCCGATGCTGGCCGTGGTCTGCGCCAACGCCGTCGACGCCCAGCGCCTGGCCGATGAAATCCCGTGGTTCGCGCCCGAACTGCGCGTGCGCCTGCTGCCGGACTGGGAAACGCTGCCCTACGACAGCTTCTCGCCGCACCAGGACCTCGTGTCCGAACGGCTCGCGACGCTGCACGACATCCAGGGCGGCCAGTGCGATGTGATGCTGGTGCCGGCCTCGACGGCGCTCTACCGGCTCGCGCCGCCGTCCTTCCTGGCGGCCTACACCTTCTTCTTCAAGCAGGGCGAGCGGCTGGACGAGGCCGCGCTCAAGGCGCAGTTCACGCTAGCCGGCTACGAGCACGTCAGCGCGGTGATGCGGCCGGGCGAGTACAGCGTGCGCGGCGGCCTGATCGACCTGTACCCGATGGGCTCGGCGCTGCCGTACCGGATCGACCTGTTCGGCGATGAGATCGAGACCATCCGCGCGTTCGATCCGGACACCCAGCGCAGCCTGTACCCGGTCAAGGAAGTGCGCCTGCTGCCGGGGCGAGAATTCCCCCTCGACGAAGCGGCCCGCACCGCGTTCCGCGGCCGCTGGCGCGAAGTGTTCGAGGGCGATCCGACCAAGTCGCCGATCTACAAGGACATCGGCAACGGCGTGCCGTCCGCCGGCATCGAGTACTACCTGCCGCTGTTCTTCGAGTCGAGCGCGACGCTGTTCGACTACCTGCCTGCCGAGACCCAGCTCGCCTTCGTCGGCAAGGTCGACGAAGGGATCCGCCGCTTCTGGGCCGACACCACGCCGCGCTACGACTTCATGCGGCATGACCGCGAGCGTCCGCTGCTGCCGCCGGCCGAGCTGTTCCTGTCCGAGGACCAGTTCTTCATCGCGGCCAAGCCGCTCGCACGGCTGGTGCTGCAGGCCGACTCCGCCGCGGACCAGCCCGCCTTCGCCGCGAGCGTGCCCGACGTCTCGGTGAACCGGCGCGCGGAAGACCCGCTCGTGAACCTCGAATCGCTGCTGCTCGACAAGGCCACGCGCGTGCTGATGTGTGCCGACACCGCCGGCCGCCGCGAGACCCTGCTGCAGCTGTTTGCCGAAAGCGGCCTGCGTCCGCAGCAGGTGGACGACTTTGCCGCCTTCCTGGCTGGCGAATCGCATTTCAGCATTGCCGTGGCGCCGCTGCATAGTGGCTTCGTGCTGCCCGACGCCAGGCTTGCCTTCGTGACGGAAGCCGAACTTTACGCCGGCACCGCGCGCCGTGCCGGGCGCCGCAAGCAGGAGCAGGCCACCGCCGTCGATTCGATGGTGCGTGACCTCGCCGAGCTGAAGATCGGCGACCCGGTGGTGCACAGCGAGCACGGCATCGGCCGCTACCACGGCCTGGTGTCGCTCGACCTGGGCCAGGGGGAAGAGGAATTCCTGCACCTGGAGTACGACAAGAGCAGCAAGCTGTACGTGCCGGTGCACCAGCTGCACGTGATCTCGCGCTACTCCGGCGCCGATCCGGAAACCGCGCCGCTGCACCACCTGGGCTCGGGCCAGTGGGACAAGGCCAAGCGCCGCGCCGCGCAGCAGATCCGGGACACCGCCGCAGAACTCCTGAACCTGTACGCACGCCGCGCCGCGCGCGAGGGCTTTGCCTTCCCGCTCTCGCCCAAGGACTACGAGACCTTCGCCGAGAGTTTCGGCTTCGAGGAAACGCCCGACCAGGCCGCCGCCATCGCCGCCGTCATCGCCGACATGACCTCGGGCAAGCCGATGGACCGCCTGGTGTGCGGCGACGTGGGCTTCGGCAAGACCGAGGTCGCGCTGCGCGCCGCCTTCGTGGCCGTGCTCGGCGGCAAGCAGGTCGCCATGCTGGCGCCGACCACGCTGCTGGCCGAGCAGCATTTCCAGACGCTGTCGGACCGCTTTGCCGAATGGCCGGTGCGCATCGTTGAACTGTCGCGCTTCAAGACGAAAAAGGAAATCGACGCGGCGGTGAAACAGATCAACGAGGGCACGGTCGATATCGTGATCGGCACGCACAAGCTGCTCTCGGACGAGGTGAAGTTCCAGCGGCTGGGCCTGGTCATCATCGACGAGGAGCACCGCTTCGGGGTGCGGCAGAAGGAAGCGCTCAAGACGCTGCGCGCCGAGGTCGACGTGCTGACGCTGACGGCAACGCCGATCCCGCGTACGCTCGGCATGGCACTCGAAGGACTGCGCGATTTTTCCGTGATCGCCACGGCGCCGCAGAAGCGGCTGGCCATCAAGACCTTCGTGCGGCGCGAGGAAGACGGCGTGATCCGCGAGGCCATCCTGCGCGAGCTCAAGCGCGGCGGGCAGGTCTACTTCCTGCACAACGAAGTCGAGACCATCGAGAACAAGCGCGCCAGGCTTGCCGAACTGGTGCCGGAAGCGCGCATTGCGGTGGCCCATGGCCAGATGCACGAGCGCGAGCTGGAACGCGTGATGCGCGACTTCGTCTCGCGGCGCGACAACATCCTGCTGTGCACCACCATCATCGAGACCGGCATCGACGTGCCGACCGCCAACACCATCCTGATCCACCGCGCCGACAAGTTCGGCCTGGCGCAACTGCACCAGCTGCGCGGCCGGGTCGGGCGATCGCACCACCAGGCCTATGCCTACCTGCTGGTGCATGACGTGGACGGGCTGACCAAGCAGGCGGCGCGCCGGCTGGAGGCCATCCAGCAGATGGAAGAACTGGGCTCCGGCTTCTACCTCGCCATGCATGACCTGGAGATCCGCGGCGCGGGCGAAGTGCTCGGCGACAAGCAGTCGGGCGAGATCCACGAGATCGGCTTCCAGCTCTACACCGACATGCTCAACGCGGCCGTCAAGGCGCTCAAGGCCGGCAAAGAGCCGGACCTGATGGCACCGCTCGCGGCGACCACCGAGATCAACCTCGGCACGCCCGCGCTGCTGCCCAACGACTATTGCGCCGACGTGCACGAACGCCTGTCGCTGTACAAGCGCCTGGCCAACTGCGAAACGCCGGACCGTGTCGATGACATCCAGGAGGAGCTGATCGACCGCTTCGGCCGCATGCCGCCGCAGGCGCAGGCGCTGGTGGAAACGCACCGGCTGCGCATCGCCGCGGCGCCGCTGGGCGTGCGCAAGATCGACGCGAGTGAAGCCGCGATCAGCGTGCAGTTCGTGCCGAATCCGCCTATCGACGCGCTCAGGATCATCGAGCTAGTGCAGAAGAACCGCCATATCAAGCTGGCCGGGCAGGACAAGCTGCGCATCGAGGCCAAGATGCCTGACGTGGCCATCCGCGCGCAGACCATCAAGCTGACGCTGCGGGCGCTCGCATAGTCCATGCTGCAGGGCGTCTGGCCCGCCGGCTGCGGCGGGTGTAGCATCGGGTACTTCACCCATCGGTCCACGCCGCCCCTGCCCCATGCAAGCCGATATCGAACGCAAGACTTCCACCCCTGACGCGAGCGCGCCGCGCGGCAGCGCGCTGGAATGGACGCAGCGGCTGGTGGCGTACGACACCACCAGCCGCCATTCCAACCTGGGCCTGATCGAGTCCGTGCGGGACCACTTCCTCGCGAAAGGACTGCGGCCGCACCTGAGCTACAACACCCAGCGCGACAAGGCCAACCTGTTTGTCACGGTGCCCGCCGCCAGCGGCGAAACCAACGGCGGCATCGTGCTGTCGGGCCACACCGACGTGGTGCCGGTGGACGGCCAGAACTGGTCCACCGATCCGTTCAAGCCCGTGGTGCGCGACGGCAAGCTCTATGGCCGCGGCACCTGCGACATGAAGGGCTTCATCGGCACCAGTCTCGCGCTGCTGCGCACGCTGCTCGATGCAAAGCTGCGCGAGCCCGTGCATTACGCGCTGCCGTTCGACGAAGAGATCGGCTGCATGGGCGCGCCTTACCTGCTCGCCGAACTGCGCGAGCGCGGCGTGCGGCCCGCCGGCTGCATCGTGGGCGAGCCCACCAGCATGCGCGTGATCGTCGCGCACAAGGGCATCAACGCCTACCGCTGCTGCGTCAGGGGCCAGGCCGCGCACTCGTCGCTGACGCCGCGTGGCGTCAATGCCATCGAGTACGCCGCACGGCTGATCTGCTTCATCCGCGACATCGCCGATGAATTCAAGGCCAATGGCCCATACGACCACGCCTTCGACGTGCCCTTTACCACCGCGCAGACCGGCACGATCCAGGGCGGTATCGCGCTCAACACCATCCCCGCGCTGTGCGAGTTCGTGTTCGAGTTCCGCAACCTGCCGGGGGTCGACCCCGAGGCGCTGTTCGCACGCATCGCCGCGTACGCCAATGACGTGCTCCTGCCGAAGATGCGGGCCGAACACGCGGACACTGACCTCGTCATCAGCAAGATCGCCGCGGCGCCATCGCTGGATGTGGCCGAGCAGGAAGCCATTACGCAGCTCGTGCGCGCGCTCACCGGAGATCGCGAGACCAGCAAGGTGGCCTACGGCACCGAGGCGGGCTTGTTCCAGCGCGCAGGAATTCCTGCCGTGGTGTGCGGGCCAGGCGATATCCAGCAGGCGCACAAGCCGGACGAGTTTGTCTCGCTGGATCAGATGGCGGCGTGCGAGGCATTCCTGCATAAGGTGGTTGACAGCTTGCGGGTGGGTTGAAGCAACGCCGCCGGGCGGGAACCTGATCAGCGATTACAATATCGCCTTTGCCGTCCCGCCCTCCGGCGCGCCGCCCTGATCCGCCTGCTGCTGTCATGCCCCTGATTCTCCAGAGTACCCGCCCGCTCGCTTCCGACGACCTGACCGCCATCCGCGCCTTCGCCCGCGCCTCCGAGCCCGTGCTGCGCAGCGAATCCGTGGCGGCTGCCGAAGATTGCGCCCCGCTCACCCCGGCGCTGCGCGACATGCTGGATGACTACTGCGGTCCGCGCGCCATCGACTGGGCCATCGTGCCGGGCGGCCGCCGCCTGTCGGAGTTCCGCCTGGTGGCCATGGACATGGATTCCACGCTGATCACGATCGAGTGCATCGACGAGATCGCCGATTTCTGCGGCCTGAAGGCCGAGGTTTCCGCCATCACCGAAGCCGCCATGCGCGGCGAGATCACCGATTTCAACGAAAGCCTGCGCCGCCGCGTCGCCCTGCTCAAGGGGCTGGACGCCAGCGTGCTGGACCGCGTCTACGAAGAGCGCCTGCGCCTGTCCCCGGGCGCCGAGCGCATGCTGCAGGCCGTCCAGGCGCTGGGCTTGCGCACGCTGCTGGTGTCGGGCGGCTTTGTCCACTTCACCGAGAAGCTCAAGGCACGCCTGAGGCTCGACGTGACGCGCGCCAACACGCTGGAAATCGTCGATGGCAAGCTCACGGGCAACGTGGTCGGCGAAATCGTCAATGCCGACGTCAAGGCGCGCACCGTGCGGGAAGTGTGCGCGCAGCTCGGCGCCACGCCTGACCAGGCCATCGTCATGGGCGACGGCTCCAACGACCTCAAGATGATGGCCGTGGCCGGCCTCTCGGTGGCTTTCCGCGCCAAGCCCATCGTGCGCGCCCAGGCAAGCGTTGCCTTCAATCACGTCGGTCTGGACGGCCTCCTGGCGCTGTTCCCGCACTAATACTCACTACGCACTGGCGGCGCCTGTCGGCGACCGCCAGTCGCTTCCGGCTTTACTTCCCCTTCCCCGCTTCATCGCGCCGACGTGCGTCGATGGTCCTCCTGGGCCCTGGCCCGATTCACCATTACAAACACTAATCATTCT
The DNA here is from genome assembly GCF_057073745.1 of Cupriavidus sp. C2SS-8b. NCBI lineage: Bacteria > Pseudomonadati > Pseudomonadota > Betaproteobacteria > Burkholderiales > Burkholderiaceae > Cupriavidus > Cupriavidus sp. C2SS-8b. The sequence continues at coordinate 1,523,160 of NZ_CP172716.1, read as the reverse complement.
CATTTATACTTGCATTTTCCTTTTCCAATTTAAGCTATGGAAGCCTTCGCGGTCCTGCTTGGACTTCTCGCGGCCGCTTGCCTTTACCTTGCGGCGCCCAACCAGGTCTTGCTGCCGCCGCCGCAAAACGGCCCGAGCCGGCGGCCGGCGCCCCGGCTGTTTGGCTGGCTTGGGCTGGGGTTGACGGTTCTGAGCACCTGGCTGTGGAATCAGGCCCAGGGCTGGCCCGTGGCTGTCGCCGCGAACCTGGCGATCATTCCGACGGGCCTGTCCCTCTGGCCCTTTATCGGCACGTATCTGAACACAAGGCGGCCGGCCGCCGAAGGGCGAGCATGAGCGGCATGGGCACGAAATGGCTGGCCGGCACCGTGCTGGGGCTGCCGCTGTCGGTCGCGCTGTGCACGCTGGCCATCCTGGGGCTGCCCGGCGGCTGGGAAAGCTGTGTCATGGCGGCCGTAGTGACATGCCTGCCGCTCTGGGTCGCCATCCTTTGCTGCAGCCTGCTGTTCCGCTCCAGCCGCGCGGCATGGCTGTGGCTGGCGGCCGCGAACCTGCTGTGCTTCGGGCTGCTGTGGGGATTGCGCCTGCTGCAGGTGGCACCCTCGGCCGCCCTCGCCTCGTTGTCGGCTTCCTGAGGCCCGCCACATGAAACCCACCACACTCCGGCTGTACCAGACCCTTCACACCTGGGTCGGCCTCATGGCTGGCTGGGCGCTGTTCATCGCCTTCTTTGCCGGCGCCGTGACGGTGTTCCACCACGAACTTCACGTCTGGCAGTCTCCGGACCGGCTCAAGGGCAATCAACAGGCCGAGACCGTCGCAGATCCCACGGCCGTCGATCACTTCATGCAGAAGCTGGTCGCCCTCTATCCTGAAGCCGCCGCCAGCGCCTACGTCTACATGCCCGCAGCGGGCGAGCCGCATATCAGCGCGTATTGGCAGGACAAGGCGGGAGCGTGGCAGATGACCACCGACGAACGCCTGGCCGGCGACCGCGCCATGCAGCAGGACACCTCGCGCGACCAGGTGATCGGCGAGTTGTCTTCGTTCCTGAACAGCCTGCACTACTCGCTCGGCATCCCGGAAGTCGGCATCTATTTCATGGGTGCGATTTCGGTGCTGTACGGACTGGCGCTGGTTTCCGGCGTGCTCCTGCACCTGCCGCGCCTGAAGAAAGACCTGTTTGCCGTGCGGCCGGGGCGCAACCTCAAGCGCTTCTGGATGGATGCGCACAACGTGATCGGCCTGTTCAGCCTGCCCTTCCACCTGATGATTGCGATCACCGGCGCACTGTTCTGCCTGTCGCTGGTCCTGTGGATGGTCTTCAATACGCTGACTTTCGACGGCAAGCTGTTCCCCGTGGTCCCGCGCGTGACCACCGCCGTGCCGGAAGTCACGGCTGCCGGCCGTGCGGCGCCCACGCTGTCGGCGTCGGAGCTGATCCGCATTGCACGGGAAGCGGCGGACGAGCGATTTACCGCAGAGTCGTTCCGCTTCCAGCGCTACGGCGATGCCAATGCCGTCGTGGAAGTGCGCGGCAGCAGCACCCGTGCGCTCGGCAACCTGGGCTCCGTTGGCATCCATGCGGCCGCCGGCGAAGCCGATGCCGGCACGGTGATCGCCAACCAGACCGCTGGCGGCCGCGATGGCAACCATGGTCTCTACAGCGCGCTGTTCGCCCTCCATTTCGGCACCTATGGCGAACTGCCGCTACGGATCGGCTACGTGCTGGCGGGGCTGGCGGGCGCGTTCCTGTTTTACTCCGGCAACCTGCTGTGGATCGAATCGCGCCGCAAGAATCGCCAGGCGGAACAGCCGCGTGTGCACCGGCTGCTCGCGCAAGCCACGGTGGGCGTCTGCATCGGCTGCTGCATCGGCGTGGCCTTGTGCTTTCCGGCGGCGCTGCTGTGGCCCGGCCGCCCAGTCAGCCATGCATATTTCCCGGTCTTCTTTGCCGCCTGCGCATGGGCGCTGCTGCGCCCGCCCGTACGGGCAGCGATCGAGTTGCTGTATGCGGCGGCGCTTGCCGCGCTGACCATCCCGCTCGCCAACGCCATCCTGACTGGCGACCACCTGCTGCGCTCCATACCAAGCGGACACTGGATCATCGCCGGCTTCGATATCGGCGCGATGGCGCTGGCGGCCGGATTTGTGGCGCTGGCGCGCGCGACGCAGCGGCGTGCGCACAACGGCCCGGCGGAGTCGGTGTGGGCTGCCCCCCGCCCGCAGCGTGCCACGCACGGCGCGCGCGAGGGCGACAGCGAACTGTCGATTTGAGGGGTTCGTACAGCATGCAAAACGGACGCCGCGGCGTCCGTTTTTTCTTGGGCGCTTTGGCCGCCATTCAAGCGCTCGCGTGCCCTACACTAGCTTGAATGACAAACCTGGAAGCGGAGCCCCCTCATCATGCAAAGCGCCTTTCATCGCTTTTCCGAGCTGTTCGCCCAGTTGGGATTACCGAGCGATCCGCCCAGCATCGCCGATTTCATCGAGACGCACGGGAAGCTGCCTGGCAACGTTGAACTCGCCGACGCGCCGTTCTGGACGCCAGCGCAGGCCGCCATGCTGCGCAACGAGATCGCGGACGATGCCGACTGGGCCGAAGTGGTCGACCAGCTCAACGTGGCACTGCGCGCAAGCTAGCGGTCAGCCGCCGAGTTGCTGCTCCAGGGCCTGGCGCAGGTCCGCGATAAGGTCACGCGTGTCTTCAAGGCCGATATAAAGGCGTACCAGTTCGCCGGCATGCTGCCAGCCCGCCGGCGGCCAGCTGCCCGCGGGGCGCATGGTCGGCACGTGGTAAGGCACGGCCAGGCTGTGCGCGCCGCCCCACGACCAGCCGATCGCGAACAGCCGCAGCGCTTCGACGAAGGCATCCACCTGCTCGCGCGTGTACTTGTCGTGCAGGATGATCGCGAACAGGCCGCTCGCACCGCTGAAGTCGCGGCGCCAATGGGCGTGGCCGGGGCAGTCCGGCAGCGCGGGATGCAGCACGCGCACGACCTCAGGCCGCTGGTGCAGCCACTCGGCCACCTCGCGTGCGCCACGGTCGTGCGCGGCCAGCCGCACGGGCAGGCTCGGCAGCGAACGCAGCACCAGATGGCAGTCATCGGCGGAAACGCCCCAGCCCATCAGCATGCGCGTGCGCTTCAGCCGCGCCTGCACGCCATCGTCACGCGTCAGCACCGCCCCCATCAGGACGTCGCTGCCGCCGGACTGGTATTTGGTCAACGCCTGCACCGAGATGTCGATCCCCATATCGAACGGCCGGAAGTAGAGGCCGGCTGACCAGGTATTGTCGATGGCCGTCAGCACGCCGCGGGCCTTGGCCGCGGCGACGATCGCCCGGCTGTCCGGGACCTCCATGGTCACCGAGCCCGGCGACTCCATCCAGATCAGCCGCGTATTGGGCTGGATCAGGCTGGCGATGCCGCTGCCGATCATCGGGTCGTAGTAGCGCACCGTCACGCCGAAATCGCGGGCCAGCCATTCGCCGTGATCGCGGTTCGGACCGTAGACGTTGTCCGGCACCAGCACGTCGTCACCACTCTTGAGCAGCGCGAAATAGACCAGCGAAATCGCCGCCAGCCCGGACGGCAGCAGCAGCGTATGGCTGGCGCCTTCGAGCAACGCCAGGTGCTGGCACAGCGCTTCGCTGGTCGGCGTGGCATGCAGGCCGTAGCGCCAGTACGTGGTGCTGCGGTCGCCGTAAGAGCGCAGCTCGGCCAGGTTCTGGAAGACCACAGTCGAACCGCGGTGCGTGGCGGGAGAAAACGAATCGAAACCCGGTGCGATATCCAGTTCGGGCTGGACCGCAACAGTCTGGATGTAATGGGAGGCAGGGCTCGACGCGGGCTTGTCGGAAGTCGGATCGGACACGGCGGATTCCTTGATGGCTGACATGCGGCACCGCATTGCACGGCGGGCATGAAACGGACGTGATAACCGTTCGAGCTTACCAGCAAATGCCGGTAGCGCCACCGGGAAGCCGGACTCAGCGACCCTGGACCGTCGATTTGGGCGGCGCAGGCGCGTAGGTGACTGCGCTACGGGGTGTCATGTCGGAGGGCGGGATCACCAGCACGCTACCGAGCGGACGAATGGAGAAAGGAAGCACAACGGCCTGGTTGAAGGCATCGGTCCATGTGCCGCGCACGGCGCCGCTCGCGTCGATGGTGCCTTCCCAGTTGCCGGAGACGCGGGTGCCGTCGTCGGACTCTTCCATCAGGAAGCTGCCGTCCTCCCACTCGCCAGCCAGCAGGCGCACGCCGGGCACGCCGTTGGTGGTGTATTCGCCGCGCAGGCTGTCACGCTCGTCCGGCTTGGGGCCGATGCGCAGGCGCACCGGCTTGTCGCCGACCTTGCCGACGTAGACGGGCAGCCTGGCGTATTCCGGGCGCGGCGCGAGCGGTGCCATCGCTACGCCGGCGGAAGGCGCCGCGCCACGGCGCACCTCGCCTTCGCGGATGGCCTGGCTCAGGCCCAGGTCTCCTGCACTGGCTGCCGGGCCGCTCGACAACACGTTGTCATCCGCGGCCCGCGCCAGCCCCGCCCCCGCAAGCGCCAGCGCGGCAGCCAGGCCGGCCAGCGAAAGGCGCTGAAACGAGGGGCGACGATGCATCGGCAAGACTCAGACGCGCTCGAAGATCGCGGCAATACCCTGGCCACCACCAATGCACATCGTCACCAGCGCATAGCGACCCTGCACGCGCTGCAGCTCGTACAGTGCCTTGACCGTGATCAGTGCGCCGGTGGCGCCGATCGGGTGGCCGAGCGAAATGCCGGAGCCGTTCGGATTGACCTTGGCCGGGTCCAGGCCCAGCGCCTTGGTCACCGCGCAGGCTTGCGCGGCAAACGCTTCGTTGGCTTCAATCACGTCCAGGTCGGACACCGACAGGCCAGCGCGCTCCAGCGCGATCTTCGTGGCCGGGACCGGGCCAATGCCCATGGTCTTCGGATCCACGCCGGCGTGGCCGTAGGACACCAGGCGGGCCAGCGGCTTCAGGCCGCGGCGCTCGGCCTCGGCGCGCTCCATCAGCACCACCGCGGCGGCGGCATCGTTCAGGCCCGAGGCGTTGCCCGCCGTCACCGTGCCGTTTTCCTTGACGAAGACCGGCTTGAGCTTGGTCATGTCGTCGATGGTGGCGTCATGGCGCACGTGCTCGTCCGTGTCGAAGCTCACTTCGCCCTTGCGGCTCTTGAGCGTCACGGGAACGATCTGGTCCTTGAAATAGCCGGCCTTGATGGCGGCCGAAGCGCGGCGGTGCGACTCCAGCGCGGCCTCGTCCTGCTGGCTGCGGCTGATGTCGTATTCCTTGGCCACGTTTTCCGCCGTGACACCCATGTGGATGCGATGGAACGGGTCGTGCAGCGCGCCCAGCATCATGTCGACCATGGCGGCATCGCCCATGCGCGCGCCCCAGCGGGCGGCAGGCGCGAGGTACGGCGCGCGGCTCATGCTTTCGGCACCGCCACCGATGGCGATGTCGGCATCGCCCAGAAGGATGGTCTGCGCGGCGCTGACAATCGCCTGCAGGCCCGAGCCGCACAGGCGGTTCACGGTCAGCGCCGGCGCATTGGTCGTTACGCCGCCGTTGACGGCCGCCACACGGCCCAGGTACATGTCGCGCGGCTCGGTCTGGATCACATTGCCGAACACGACGTGGCCAACGTCATCGCCGGACACCTTGGCGCGCGATAGCGCTTCACGCACCACGAGCGCGCCCATATCGACCGGCGCCATGTCCTTCAGGCTGCCGCCAAAGGTCCCGATTGCCGTACGTACGCCACTCACCACTACGACTTCACGCGTCATGTCTCGTCTCCATGAGGTTATGTTGCGGTGCACAGTATAGCGGCATCGCGGGGAAATCGAACGAACGTACTTTTACCTAAAGGTATGGGCAGTAAAGGCCGCTTTATTGCACTTCACCCCACAGGTCGTGCCCGTCGGCGCCGGTGATCGTCACGTGGACGAACTCGCCTGCCCGATAGCGCTGCGATGCCTTCTCCGGCGGCGCGATATAGACCAGGCCGTCAATCTCCGGGGCGTCGGCAGAAGAGCGGCCGATGCCGCCCTCCTGGTTCACCTCGTCCACCAGCACGCGCAGGGTCTGGCCGACCTTGCGCTGCAGCCGGCGTGCCGAGACTTCCTCGGCCACTTCCATAAAGCGGGCGCGGCGTTCCTCGCGCACTTCGTCGGGCAGCGCACCGGGCAGGTCATTGGCGGTGGCGCCATCCACCGGCGAATAGGCAAAGCAGCCCACGCGGTCCAGTTCGGCCTCGGCGATGAAATCGAGCAGGGTCTGGAATTCGGCCTCGGTCTCGCCCGGGAAGCCGGCAATGAAGGTGCTGCGGATGGTCAGTTCCGGGCACACCTCGCGCCAGGCGCGGATGCGGTCCAGGGTCTTCTCGGCGTTGGCCGGGCGCTTCATGCGCTTGAGCACATCCGGATGAGCGTGCTGCAGCGGCACGTCAAGGTACGGCAGCACGTGGCCACCGTTCATCAGCGGGATAATTTCGTCGACGTGCGGGTACGGATAAACGTAGTGCAGCCGCACCCAGGCGCCGTACTTGGCCGCCAGTTCGCCCAGTGCGGCCACCAGCTCAGTCATCCGCGTCTTGAGCGGGCGGCCATCCCAGAAGCCGGTACGGTATTTCACGTCGACGCCGTAGGCGCTCGTGTCCTGCGAGATCACCAGCAGTTCCTTGACGCCGGACTTGAACAGGTTCTCGGCTTCCAGCATGACCTCGGCCACCGGGCGCGACACCAGGTCGCCGCGCATCGACGGGATGATGCAGAACGAGCAGCGGTGGTTGCAGCCTTCCGAAATCTTCAGGTAGGCGTAGTGCTTCGGCGTGAGCTTGATGCCTGCCGCCGGCACCAGGTCCTTGAACGGGTCATGCGGCTTGGGCAGGTGCGTGTGCACCGCCTGCATGACCTCGCCCAGCGCATGCGGGCCGGTCACGGCCAGCACCTTCGGATGGACCGACGACACAATGTCTTGTCCCGCCGCGTCCTTCTTGGCCCCCAGGCAGCCGGTCACGATGACCTTGCCATTCTCGTTCAGCGCCTCGCCGATGGCGTCCAGGCTTTCCTGCACGGCTTCGTCGATAAAGCCGCAGGTGTTGACCACGACCAGGTCGGCGCCGTCATAGGTGCCGCTGATCGCGTAACCCTCGGCGCGCAGTTGGGTGATGATCTGCTCGGAGTCGACCAAAGCCTTGGGGCAGCCAAGCGAAACGAAACCCACGCGCGGACTTTGGTCTTTCTGGGTCATTGATTCTGAAGGATTTTTCACGGGGAATGCGAATATAGGACAGGCGGGGCGGAGTATATCGGGTTATCTCGACGGAGGCCGGACAAGGCCGCCAGGCGCCGCGCGGAACCCTGTATTTTAACCGTTGCGAGGTTTACCCGGCGTCTCAGACCAGACATGGCCTGTCAATCGAACCTGATTCCGGGATTTGTCCGGACGTGACGTCCGGAAAACTTTGCAGCACCTGCTCGATCTGCGCCGAGTCATGGATCCTGCGGATCGCTGCGTGCAGCGCCGCAGCCTGCGGCCAGGTCCGCTTGAGATAGCTCAGCCACAATTTCACCCGGCCATGCTCATTGCCGGCATCAATCCGGTCGTGCAGCTTGCGCAGATAACCGGCAATCTGGCTCTGGACCAGCGGCCACTCCTCGTCCGATGGCGTGCTATCCATGAGCCCGCGGATACGTAGGGCCAGGAATGGGTCCGATACCGCGCCACGCCCGATCATCACATCGGCGCAGCCACTGACCGCGCGGCAACGCTCCCAATCGGCGACGGACCAGACTTCGCCGTTGGCAATGACCGGAATGTCGATGGTGTCAGCGATGCGGGCGATCCATTCCCAGTGCGCCGGGGGCCGATAACCGTGGTCGCGCGTGCGGGCATGCACCACCAGCGACGCGGCCCCACCGTCCGCCAGCGCCGTGGCGCAATCGAGCGCCAGGGCGGTATCCGAGACGCCAAGCCGCATCTTGGCCGTGACCTTGATATGTGCCGGGACCGCCGCGCGCACCGCGGTCACGATGCGATGCAGCTGCTCGGGATGCGCCAGCAGCATGGCGCCGCCACCGTGCCGGTTGACAACCTTGGCCGGGCAACCGAAGTTCAGGTCGACACCATGGGGAGACAAGGTTGCTGCATAGGCCGCATTGCGCGCCATCCACGCGGGATCGCTGCCGAGCAGCTGGATCACCATCGGCGTGCCAGCCGTGGTGTAGCCGCCCTGCAGGATTTCCGGGGTGTCCCGTTCGTAGACACGCCCGGGGAGCAGCGAGCCCGTCACCCGGACGAACTCGGAGACGCACCCGTCATAGCCTCCCAGGCCAGTCAGGACATCGCGCAGCACATAATCGGCGAGCCCCTCCATCGGAGCAAGGAAAAGCCGGCTCATGGTCAGACCGGAGCCAACGGGAATGCGCCGGATTCAAGCGGCGCCAGTTCGGAGCGGTGAAAGCTGGGAGGCATCGGGATATCGCGCTGCAGGCGAATCCGCAAGATGAGCCGCCAGTTCAGGAGGGGCGCATTTTACCTGTTTGGGCGCCGCCCCGCAGAACATGCGGGAACAGCGCCAGGAGGCGAGGCAGCGAACCGGGCGGCCCGCCGCCGGTACTTCTTACTTCTTTTCCGGCTGATTGAACGGGAACGTCCCGAACATATTCTTCGCCTGGCTCTGCATCTGCTCCTGCATCTGCACGAACAGGTTCTTGCTCTGCTCGATGTAGTTGCTCATCATGCCCTGCATCATCGGTCCCTGCATGTTCATGAACTGGGACCACATGTCGGGGCTGAAGGCCTCGCCGGAATACAGGCCCTTGGAGTTCTCGGCCAGCTTGCTCTGGATGTCGATGAAGGCCTGGATGTTCTTTTCCAGGTAAGTGCCCATCATGCCCTGCATGGCGTGGCCATAGAAGCGGATGATCTGCGACAGCATGGCACTGGAGAACATCGGCACGCCACCGGTTTCTTCTTCCAGGATGATCTGCAGCAGGATGCTGCGCGTCAGCTCATCACCGGACTTGGCGTCCACGACCTTGAAGTCCTCTGACTCCATGACGAGCTGCTTCACGTCGGCCAGGGTGATGTAGGTGCTGGTCTGAGTGTCGTAGAGCCTGCGATTGGGATATTTCTTGATCAGTCGCTCTGCGCCTTTTTTGCTCGTGGCCATCGGTGGTCTGTCCTCTTGTCGTCGCTGATGGGCGCTGCTGCACCGCATGCGGTGCAGTGCGCAAACCGGTAGGGCCGGGCCATCCGGAAGGTCCTGAAAAGTTTCTATGTGCGCACTCGCGGATTCGTTGCGAATGTGTCGCGAATCATCGCGGATTAGCCGCCAGTGGCTCGTTGCCTTCGCCCCCGCGAAGGCCGCACGTTGCACGACATTGGTGCCAGCCGTGCTTCTGCCTTGATTCTATGCCCAACAAAGCACTAAGAAAAGCCGGGTAGCTTAAGGAAAACCCGCACGCACAAACGAATTGCGGGCCCCAAAGAGCCCGCAATTCGTCTTCGACAACGCCTTGTGCGCTGCGCTGGCTGCACCGCAAAAACGGTACCTTCGCGCAGCATGCAGAGCGCGATCAGCCCATATGCAAACCGCCGTTCAGCGAGAAGTCGGCGCCCGTCGAGAAGCCCGATTCCTCCGACGACAGCCATGCACAGATGGACGCGATTTCCGACGGCTCGCCCAGGCGCTTGACCGGGATGGTGCCGACGATCTTGTCCAGCACGTCCTGGCGGATCGACTTGACCATGTCGGTAGCGATATAGCCAGGCGAAACGGTATTCACCGTCACGCCCTTGGTCGCGACTTCCTGCGCCAGCGCCATGGTGAAGCCGTGCAGGCCAGCCTTGGCGGTGGAATAGTTGGTCTGGCCGAACTGGCCCTTCTGCCCGTTCACCGACGAGATATTGACGATGCGGCCGAAACCGCGATCGACCATGCCGTCGATGACCTGCTTGGTCACGTTGAACAGCGACGTCAGGTTGGTGTCGATCACCGCGTCCCAGTCGGCACGGGTCATCTTGCGGAACACCACGTCACGGGTGATACCCGCGTTGTTGATCAGCACATCGACCTCGCCGACTTCGGCCTTCACCTTGTCGAAAGCAGCCTTGGTCGAATCCCAGTCGGCCACGTTGCCTTCGGAGGCAACGAAGTCGAAGCCGAGCGCCTTCTGCTGTTCGAGCCACCGTTCGCGACGCGGTGAATTGGGGCCGCAACCGGCCACCACGCGGAAGCCATCCTTGGCGAGACGTTGGCAGATAGCGGTCCCGATGCCGCCCATACCGCCGGTCACATATGCAATGCGCTGAGTCATGTCCACTCCTTGATTGGCTCTTCGTTATCTTCGCCCGGGCCGCGCGAATCGCCGCGCGCCCAAGGCACACCCCATTATTACTTGCGTTCGACGGCCAGCGCCACGCCCATGCCGCCGCCGATGCACAGCGAGGCCAGGCCCTTCTTCGCGTCGCGGCGCTTCATCTCGTGCAGCAGCGTTACCAGGATACGGCAGCCCGATGCGCCGATCGGGTGGCCGATGGCGATGGCGCCGCCATTCACGTTGATCTTGGACGTGTCCCAGCCCATCTGCTGGTGCACGGCCAGCGCCTGCGCGGCAAAGGCCTCGTTGATTTCCATCAGGTCCAGGTCTTGCACGCCCCAGCCCGCGCGCGACAGCGCACGCTTGGACGCCGGCACCGGGCCCATGCCCATGACCTTCGGGTCCACACCGGCATTGGCGTAGGCCTTGATCGTGGCCAGCGGCGTCAGGCCCAGCTCCTTGGCCTTGGCGGCCGACATCACCACCACTGCGGCCGCACCGTCGTTAAGGCCGGAAGCATTGGCGGCGGTGACCGTGCCAGCCTTGTCGAAGGCGGGCTTCAGGCCGGCCATGCTGTCCAGCGTGGCGCCCTGGCGGATGTATTCGTCCTTGTCGAAGGCAACGGGATCGCCCTTGCGCTGGGGAATCATGACCGGGACGATTTCATCATTGAACTTGCCCGCCTTCTGCGCAGCCTCGGCCTTGTTCTGCGAAGCCACGGCGAACTCATCCTGCGCTTCGCGGGTAATGCCGTATTCCTTGGCCACGTTCTCCGCGGTGACGCCCATGTGGTACTGGTTGTACACGTCCCACAGGCCGTCCACGATCATGGTGTCGACCAGCTTGGCGTCGCCCATGCGGAAGCCGTCGCGCGAGCCCGGCAGCACGTGCGGCGCGGCGCTCATGTTTTCCTGGCCGCCGGCCACGACGATCTCCGCATCGCCGGCCACGATCGCGTTAGCGGCCAGCATCACGGCCTTCAGGCCCGATCCGCACACCTTGTTGATGGTCATGGCCGGCACCGACGCCGGCAGGCCCGCCTTGATCGACGCCTGGCGGGCCGGGTTCTGGCCCGAACCGGCCGTCAGCACCTGGCCCATGATCACTTCGCTGACCTGTTCGGGCTTTATGCCAGCACGCTCCAGCGCTGCCTTGATGGCGATGGCGCCCAGCTCCGGTGCGGGAATCTTCGCGAGCGAACCGCCAAACTTGCCTACGGCGGTACGGGCGGCGGAAACGATGACGATATCGGTCATTTGCAGTCCTCTCAAAGGGTATCTGGGGTGGTCAGCGGATGGTCCCGTTACCGGGACCATCCGCAAGAGTCATGCCTTGGCTTTGACGTAGCGGCCAGGCGCGGGTTCGATGGCGGGATAGCGCGCATTGCCATAGCCGGTCGGCGCGGCACGCTTGGCACCGGCCTGCTTGCCGAGCCAGTTCATCCAGTCCGGCCACCAGCTGCCGTGATGTTCTTCGGCACCAGCCAGCCATTCTTGCGCCGAAGCCGGCAGGGCTTCGTTGGTCCAGTGGCTGCGCTTGTTCTTGGCCGGCGGGTTGATAACGCCGGCAATGTGCCCGGATGCGCCGAGCACGAAGCGCAGCTTGTTCTTGAGCAACGCGGTCGATGAATACGCCGCCACCCACGGCACGATGTGGTCTTCGCGCGAGCCATAGATATAGGTCGGCACATCGATGGCGCTCAGGTCGACCGGCGCGTCGCAGACAGTCAGCTTGCCGGGCACCTTCAGTTCGTCCTGCAGGTACGTATGGCGCAGGTACCAGCAGTACCACGCGCCCGGCAGGTTGGTGGCGTCGCCGTTCCAGAACAGCAGGTCGAACGGCACCGGCGTCTTGCCCTTCAGGTAGTTGTCGACCACGTAGTTCCAGACCAGGTCGTTCGGGCGCAGGAACGAGAACGTATTGGCCAGTTCCACACCGCGCAACAGGCCGCATGGCGTCCCGGACGCGCCGCCAAGCGTGGCTTCGCGCAGCTTGACGTGGGCTTCGTCGACGAATACGTCAAGGATGCCGGTATCGCTGAAGTCAAGCAGCGTGGTCAGCAGCGTCAGGCTCGCCACCGGTCGTTCGCCGCGCGCCTCCAGCACCGCCAGTGCCGTGGAAATGATGGTCCCGCCGACGCAGAAGCCCAGCGCGTTGATCTGGTCCTGGCCGCTGATGTCGCGCACCACTTCGATCGCGCGGATGGCCGCATGCTCGATGTAGTCGTCCCACGTGCGGTCGGCCATGCTGGCATCGGGATTGCGCCACGACACCAGGAACACCGTATGGCCCTGCTCCACCGCGTACCGCACCAGCGAGCTTTCCGGCTGCAGGTCGAGGATGTAGAACTTGTTGATGCAAGGCGGCACCAGCAGCAGCGGGCGCGCATAGACCTTGTCGGTCAGTGGCTTGTATTGCAGCAACTGGAAGAATTCGTTTTCGTAGACGACGGAGCCTTCGGTGACCGCTACGTTGCGGCCCACTTCAAACGCGCTCTCGTCGGTCTGCGAAATCTTGCCGCGGCCCAGGTCTTCCAGCATATTGCGCACGCCGGCCCGCAGCGACTCGCCGCCGGACTCGATCAGCCGGTTCTGCGCATCGGGATTGGTGGCCAGGAAATTGGCGGGCGACATGGCGTCGACCCATTGCGACACGGCGAAGCGGATACGCTGGCGCGTCTTGGGATCCGCCTCGACGGCCTCGGCCATCTCCGTCAGCACGCGCGCATTGAGCAGGTAGAACGCAGCGGTGTACCGATACGGCGCGTTCTTGTGCCAGGCTTCGCTGGCAAAGCGACGATCGTGCAGCTTGCCGCCGGATTCGGTATCGCCTTCAGCCAGACCGCGCCACAGGTCGGCAAAGTCGCGCATGTAGCGCTGCTGAATCTCCGCGAGCAGGGCCGGGTCGATCTTGACGCCCGCCAGCGGGCTGGCACCGAACGCCTCGAATCCGGGGAAGCCGGGGAAGCCGGCGAATCCTGGGATGCCCGGGGAAAGCCCCGCGCCGTTGCCCTGCGGGCCTTGCCACTGACGGGACCACTCCAGCCATGTTGCTGGATCCAATGGCCCCGGCGGAAACTTGAACGGTTGGGACTTGTCTTCCGCTGTGGAAGCTGCCGCACCTTTGCCGGTCGCCATGATGTTAATGTCTCTCTGCCGTCACTATGTCAGACCGGCTCCCGGGACATTGCCCTGGCCGGCACTTATGCATCTGGAGACGCAATCCGGATAGACCTGGTCAGTGCACCCGCGACCAGGAGCACCCAGGACTTCCACATGCAGCTATCCCTTCGATCTGGATAACGTCCCCTGCCCGGCTTGCACCGCACTCCGGCATGGCAGCGCCATGCGGTATGCTTGCCGGCAAAAACAAGGAAACTACGCGGGATTCCGCAACATTCGAGGCCATTGTTGCCTTGCAATGTACGCGCTGTCAATGCACAAAACCGCGTCGGCCCACACACCCGGAAAACCTACCTGCCGGTAGGGAGTCGCGGGTTCCGGGACCAGCGCGAAAGCCTATCTGCAAAGGATGAAAGTTTCATGTACATCGTAGCCATCGGATGGCTCTACGTGGCTCTGATGATGGCGATCACCGAGCACAGCATCGTTGCCGGCGTCGCCACGTTCCTGCTCTATGGCGCCGCACCGGTAGCGCTGGTGCTCTACATCATGGGGACGCCCGGCCGGCGGCGGCGCCGCAAGGCGCAGGAAGCGCGCGCCGAACGCGCACGCGAAGAGGAAAGCGCCGGCCCAGGTAAAAGCGGGCCGCAATGAGCGGCCCGCAACCGGTTCAGCTTGCGAGCCAGACGAGGCTGGCCATGCGGCCCGTCACGCCGTCGCGCCGATAGGAATAGAAGCGCTGCGGATCGGATACCGTGCAGGCATCGCCGCCGTAGACGTCCGTGCAACCCGCACGGGCCAGGCGGGTGCGGGCCAGTGCGTAGATGTCGGCCATGTACTTGCCTTCAGCGCCAGGCCGGAAGGCAGCGTCCACAGCCGCATGCTCGTTTGCCCGGGCCTGCGCCAGAAAGGCGTCACGCACCTCGGCACCGACCTCGAAGGACCCGGGTCCGATCGCGGGTCCCAACCAGGCAAGCCAGCGCGATGAAGATTTGCCGCGCGCGGCCTGCATGCGCGACAGCGTGGCCTCGATCACGCCGCTGCACAGGCCACGCCATCCCGCGTGCGCCGCGCCCACCACGGTCCCCTCGGCATCGCACAACAGCACGGGCAGGCAGTCCGCGGTCATGATCGCGCACACCTCCCCGGGCGCGACCGCCACACTCGCATCGGCGCGCGGAGCCGCCGCGCCCGACTTTGCGAGATGATCGACCGTAGCCACCGCGCAGCCATGGACCTGCTCCAGCCACAGCGGCATGGCGGGCAACTGCGCGGCCAGCCGTGCACGGTTTTCGGCGACATGCGCGGGATCATCCCCGACATGCGTGCCAAGGTTAAGACCGCCCGGTTCACCGCCGTCCCTCCCATACACGCCACGGCTCACGCCGCCCGCGCGCGTGGTGGATAACGCGCACACCGAGGCGGGCGCGGGCCAGTCCGGCTGGAGCCACGCGGGATCAGTCGTCATCGTCGTCCCCGTTGGCCCAGATGATCTCGGGACCGTCTTCCCAGTCTTCGTCGTCCCAGTCCTCCTCATCGGCATCGCTCTCGGCCTCGCCGGCGGAGAAATCGAGCGCATCGATCAGGGCCTGGAGGTCCTCCGGCGGTTGCGCGGTCCACTTCATCGCCTTGCCCGTGGCCGGGTGCACCAGCCCCAGCTGGAACGCGTGCAGGGCCTGCCGCTCGAAGGGCACCGGCAGCTGAACGCGCACGGCCGGCCGCTGGCCGCGTTGCGTGGCGCGGAAGTAGACGGGATCGCCCACGAGCGGATGGCCAATCGATTCGAAATGCACGCGGATCTGGTGCGTGCGCCCGGTTTCGAGCTGGCACCGCACCATCGACACGAAGCTGCGCCCGAGCGGCACCGTCGCCAGCGTGCGGAAATGCGTGCGCGACGGCTTGCCGCTGCTGGTATGGACAATGGCCATGCGCGTGCGCTCGCGCGGATCGCGGCCGATCGGCGCATCGATGGTGCCTTCGTCGTACGTGCGGCCCCACACCAGTGCGAGGTACGTTCGCTTGACTGTACGCGCCTGCAGCTGGCGCACGAGGTCGGTCTGCGCCGTCAGCGTGCGCGCCACGACCATCAGCCCCGTGGTTTCCTTGTCGAGCCGATGCACGATGCCCGCGCGCGGCAGGGCCGCCGCGCCAGGGTAACGGTGCAGCAAGCCGTTGAGCACCGTGCCACTCCAGTTGCCCGCGGCGGGATGCACGACCAGCCCGGCCGGCTTGTTGACGACGAGCAGCGTTTCATCCTCGTACACGATGTCCAGCGGCACGTCCTCCGCGGCGAACGCCTGCGATTCCGGCGCGGCCTGCGGCTGCACCTCGATGCGGTTGCCCATCTGCACCGCATCGCGCGGCCGGCGCACTTCGCCGTCGACGCGCACGGCGCCGCTTTCGATCCACTGTTGCAGCCGGCTGCGCGAGAATTCGCTGAAATGCCGAGCCAGGAGCTTGTCCAGGCGCTCGCCATGTGCGGCACTATCGACTTCCAGGATCAGCGGTATGGCAAGATCCGCCGCGGGTGCCGGTGGCACCTCGTCGGCGAAGTCTTCGACCTCATCGTTGTCGGCCAGGGATGCCTGGACGCGCACCTGATCGGGTGACTGTGTTCCCGGGCCGGATTCTGGCTGGGGGCTTGGGCTATAATGCTTGACGCTATTTTTCTTCATCCGGGATACGTTGCCCATGCAATTGCTGAGCATGAAGCGCGCAAATTGGCGCGCGGGATTTGGAGCGATTCTGCTCGCAGGCGGCTGCGTCATGCTGTCGGCATGCGGCCTGCTCGCTGACCAGCCCGACGAGACTGCCGGCTGGTCGGCCAACAAATTATATTCGGAAGCCAAGGACGCCCTGGACGGCGGCGACTACACACGCGCCGTCAAGCTCTACGAAAAGCTCGAGGGCCGCTATCCGTTCGGCCGCTACGCGCAGCAAGCGCAGATCGATACCGCCTACGCCAGCTACAAGGATGGCGAGACGGCGGCGGCGCTGGCCGCGGTGGATCGCTTTATCCAGCTGCACCCGAGCCACCCGAATATCGATTACGCCTACTATCTCAAGGGCCTGATCAACTTCAACGACAACCTGGGCTGGCTGGGCCGTTTTTCCGGCCAGGACCTGAGCGAGCGCGACCCGAAGGCGGCCCGCGCGGCCTACGACGCCTTCAATACGCTCGTCACGAAGTACCCGGACAGCAAGTACACGCCTGACGCCACCGCGCGCATGCAGTACATCGTCAACTCGCTGGCCCAGCACGAGGTGCACGCCGCCCGCTACTACTACAAGCGCGGCGCCTATCTCGCGGCGGTCAATCGGGCCCAGCAGTCGCTCAAGGACTACGACGGCGCCCCGGCCAACGAGGAAGCGCTGTACATCATGATCCGCTCGTACGACTCGCTCGGCATGAAGGACCTGCGCGACGACACGGCACGCGTGATGGAACGCAACTTCCCCAACAGCGACTACATCAAGTACGGCGAGCGCCGCAAGGACAAATCCTGGTGGGAAGTGTTCTGATTGGCGGCGACGCAGGGCACTGATCCTGCAACGCACAGAGAAACGGGACAAATCCGCAAGGATTGTCCCGTTTCTTGTTGGATGACGGCACAGGCGGCGCGGCTCAGTCCTGCTGCGCGCCGTCCTTGTCCTCGCCTGCGTCCTTGCCGTTGCTTTCGCTGCCACCCTCGCCTTTCTCCCTGCCCCGCAGGGATTCGAGGAAGCGCACCACGGTCTGTGCCTCGCGCGTTCGCGTGAACGGCGGCAGGCTTTGCCAGATCTGGCGGCCATAGGGCTTCTCGACCAGCCGCGTATCGCAGATGGCCAGCACGCCCCGGTCGGATTCCGAGCGGATCAGCCGCCCGGCGCCCTGCTTCAGCGTGATCACCGCGTGCGGCAGCTGGTGTACCGCAAACGGGCTCAGGCCCTTCTTCTGCAGCACTTCCATGCGCGCCGCAAGCACCGGGTCATCGGGCGGCGCGAACGGCAGCTTGTCGATGATGACCAGCGACAACGCCTCGCCACGCACATCCACGCCTTCCCAGAAGCTCTGGCTGCCCACGAGCACCGCGTTGCCGAGTTCGCGGAACCGGTCGAGCAGTTCCGTGCGGCTGGCCTGCCCCTGCACCAGCAGCGGCAGTTCGAGTCCGCGCTCGGCAAAGGCATCGTAGAGCAGGTCCGAGGCGCGCTGCACGGCCCGCAGCGTCGTGCACAACAGGAAGGTGCGCCCGCCGGCGGCCTCGATCAGCGGCAGCGCCGCCGCCACCACCGCATCGGTGAACTGCGGCGAATTGGGCGGCGGCATGTCCCGCGGGACGTACAGCAGGCCCTGCTTGCCGTAATCGAACGGGCTCGGCAAGGTCAGCGAATTGTCCTTGTTGAGCCCCAGTTGCGCGGCATAGTGCGTGAAGTTGCCTTTCACCGACAGCGTCGCCGATGTAAACACCCATGCGCGCGGATGCCCTTCGCGCTGCCGCGTAAAGATCGGCGCGATCGATAGCGGGGTACGGTGCAGCTGCACGGTGTGCGAGAACACCTCAACCCAGCGCACCGTCTCCGGGCCGAACTGCGCCGGCGCCGCCGGCGGCGTTGCAGCGGGCGCCTGCGTGGCTTCGTCCGCCGTGTCCGCCGTGTCCGCCGCTTGCGGGGCGGGTACGGCGAACGCCTTGCCTTCGTCCCGCCACGCTTCAAGCCGCTGCTGCAGCTCGACGGCGCGCCGGTGGCATTGCTGCAGCGTCTCGGCCCGCTCGGCCTGGCTTTCGAGATGCTCGACGAAGACCGACAGCGCCTCTTCGAGCGCATCGAGCGTGTCGAAGAACGGTTCGCCGATGCGCCGGTCGGCCTCGATCTGCCCCAGCGCCAGGCGCGCATTCTCCTTGCCGAAAGCCAGGCGCAGGTCGCGCGTGGCGCGTTCTAGCGGCGCTGCGATGGCAACCCAGTCGACCGCATCGCGCGCATGCGACAGGCCTTCGGCTACCGTGTCGCGGCAGATCTCCAGCAACTGGCTGGTCGACAGCGTCTCGCCAAAGAACAGCGTCGCCGTGTCGGGAAGCTGGTGCGCCTCGTCGAAGATGATCGTGTTCGCGGCCGGCAGCAGTTCGGCCATGCCGGTGTCGCGCAGCACCACATCTGCGAAGAACAGATGGTGGTTCACCACCACCACGTCGGCCTGCTGGGCTTCCTTGCGGGCCCGCATGACGAAGCAGTCCTTGTAGTTCGGGCACTCCGAACCCAGGCAGTTGTCCCGCGTGGAGGTCACCAGTTGCCACACCGGCGCATTCTCGGGCACCTCGGCCAGTTCAGCCTTGTCGCCCGACGTGGTGGTCTTGGCAAAGCGCGCGATGTCGCGCAGCCATGCCGCGTCCTGCTTGGACGCGAGCCTGCCGTTGGCCTGCGCGCGTTCAAGGTGATAGTGGCACAGATAGTTGGCCCGGCCCTTGAGCAGCGATACCGAAATCGGCACATTCAGCGCGCGCCGCACGGTCGGGATATCGCGCAGGAAAAGCTGGTCCTGCAGATTCTTGGTGCCGGTGGAAAGCACCACCTTGCCTCCCCAGAGCATGGCGGGGACCAGGTAGGCAAAGGTCTTGCCCGTGCCCGTCCCGGCCTCGACGATCACCGTGTCGCTGCGCTCGATGGCTCCGGCCACCGCTTCCGCCATTTGCTGTTGCGCATGGCGCGGACGATAGCCCGGGATGCCCTGCGCCAGCGTGCCGGTTTCGGCAAAGATCGTGGCCAGTTCGCTGGCGTGGTTGGCGGGGACGGCGGACGCGGGAACCAGCTCGGCCTGCGCTGGCGCCGGGCTATCGGTGTCTGCGTCCGGCTCTGGCAGTTCGGTCGGATCGGTCTGGATGGTCAAGGCGGGTAAGGCTCAGGGTTCGCGCCATGCGGCGCTGTCGGTGTCGGCGTGCGCTGCGCTCAGGCCGGCACGTCGGGTTCGAGCTGGAGTTGCAGCAGGGTGATGGCGTCCTTCAGCTTGAGGCGGCGCTTCTTCAGCCGCCGGAGCTGGAGTTCGTCGTGGGTCGGATCGTCCGCCAGCCGGTCGATCAGGTAGTCCAGGTCGCGGTGCTCGATCTGCAGATCCATGATCTGCCGTTCGAGAGTATTCAGGTTATCGTCCATGTGCATCTCCCCCGCCGCGTCTTCCCAAAACAGGCTGGCTGGCCGCCGACCCGCTCAGAAACCGAAGGGACGCGGCGCCGACGCCTGCCCCTGCTGCTCTTTCGCCTTGGCGCGCCGCTCGTCCTGGTCCTTTTGGCGCTGTTCGGCTTCGCGCTGCTTGGCCTCATACGCCTTGACGTTCTCTTCGCGCTGACGCGCCTGTTCCGCGCCCTTGCTCTGCGCCTCGCGCATGCGGGCGTCGTAGTCGGCCTGCTTCTGCTGGTAGGACTGCGCGTTGGCCGAGCGCTTCGGTGCGTCGGCCCGGTGCTGCGCGTCGCGCAGCTGCTGCTCCTGCTGCTTCTTTTCGAAGGATTCGCGGCTGGCCTGTTCGTTCGCGCTGCGCTTGGGCTGGCCAGCTTCGAACTCGGCCCGGCGCAACGCCTGTTCGCGATCGCGGTCGGCGGCGCGCTGGGCGCGCTCGGCTTCGCCTACTTCCAGGTCGCGCTGGCGCAATACCTGCAATTCCTGGCGCTGCACTTCCTTCGCCTCGTCGATGCAATGGGTGACGAAGAATTTGTCGTAACACGCGCGTTCCGCCGTGGCGAAGCGATAGTTGGTCCACGCGCGCGAATCGCCGATCGCCTTGCGTTCGGCGGCGAAATCACGCGGCGCCGCTGCCGGCGCGGAGGCCTGCGCTGCGCTGTCCGACAGCGGTGCCAGCGTGCCGGCGCCGACCACGGTCAGCCACACCGCCATGGCAAACAGGCGGGCAGACGGCATCATGGGCCCGTCACGGCGCGGGACGGAACGGGGCAGGCATGCGGCGGGGATCATGGCAACGGTTGCCGTGTCGCGGACGGCCACGGGCGTGGCGGGCGCGACGGCCGGATGGGGCTTGAAGGTCATGGCCGAATTCTAGCATCCGCCCCGCCACGCGCCTGAGGGCACTGCCGGGCGGCGTGCAGCAAGATACACGCCCGCAAACAGTCCCTCTTCTGTGACGGAAAGCCGCCCCGCTTGTGGCAAAATGCCCCGCTTTCGACTGACCGCTTCGACAGACCGAATTCCCGATGTCCAATCTGCCCGCATCCGTTTCGCAAAAGATTGTGTCGCTCATCGCGGCTGAACTGACCGTTCAACCCCGCCAGGTGGCGGCTGCCGTGGCCCTGCTCGATGAAGGCGCGACCGTTCCGTTCATTGCCCGCTACCGCAAGGAAGTGACCGACAACCTGGACGACACCCAGCTGCGTACGCTGGAAGAGCGCCTGCTGTACCTGCGCGACATGGAAGAGCGTCGCCTGGCCATCCTTGCCTCGATCGAGGAGCAAGGCAAGCTCACGCCGGAGCTGCGCACTGCCATCGAGGGCGCCGAAACCAAGCAGGCGCTGGAAGACCTCTACCTGCCCTACAAGCCCAAGCGCCGCACGCGCGCCCAGATCGCGCGCGAGTGCGGCCTGGAGCCGCTGGCCCAGGCATTGCTCGCCGATCCGACGCTGGACCCGCAGGCTGAAGCAGCCAAATACGTCAACGGCAACCCGACCGCCGATGGCGGCGTGCCGGACGTCAAGGCGGCGCTGGACGGCGCGCGCGACATCCTGTCCGAGCAATTCGGCGAAACCGCCGAACTGCTCGGCAAGCTGCGCGAACACCTGTGGAGCAACGGCGTGGTCAGCTCCACGGTGATGGACGGCAAGGAAACCGCCGAGGAAGAGAAGTTCCGCGATTACTACCAGTACAGCGAAACCATCCGCACGGTACCGTCCCACCGCGCCCTGGCGCTGTTCCGCGGCCGCAATGCGGGCGTGCTGATGGTCAAGCTGGGCCTGGGCGAAGAGCAGGATGCCATGGTGCCCCACCCGTGCGAAGGCATGATCGCGCGCCACGTTGGCATCCAGAACCAGGGCCGCCCCGCCGACAAGTGGCTGGGCGATGTGTGCCGCTGGTGCTGGCGCGTGAAAGTGCAGCCGCACCTGGAAACCGAGCTGCTGACGCAACTGCGCGAAACCGCCGAAAGCGAGGCCATCAAGGTGTTCGGCCGCAACCTGCACGAGCTGCTGCTGGCCGCACCCGCCGGCCCCAAGGCCGTGATGGGCGTCGATCCGGGCATCCGTACCGGCTGCAAGGTAGCCGTGGTCGATGCCACCGGCAAGTTGCTGGAAACTGCGACGATCTACCCGCATGAGCCGCGCCGCGACTGGAACGGCTCACTCGCCACGCTTGGGCGCATGGCCAAGCAGCACGGCGTTGCACTGGTGTCGATCGGCAATGGCACCGCCAGCCGCGAAACCGACAAGCTGGTGCAGGACTTGATGCGCCTGGCGCCCGACCTGAAGCTCACCAAGATCGTCGTGAGCGAAGCCGGTGCCTCGGTGTACTCGGCGTCGGAGCTGGCCGCCAAGGAATTCCCGGAACTGGACGTGTCGCTGCGCGGCGCGGTATCGATCGCGCGCCGCCTGCAAGATCCGCTTGCCGAACTGGTGAAGATCGACCCGAAATCGATTGGCGTGGGCCAGTACCAGCACGACGTGAACCAGCGCGAGCTGGCCCGCACGCTCGATGCCGTGGTCGAGGACTGCGTGAATGCCGTGGGCGTGGATGTGAACACCGCCTCGGCGCCGCTGCTGGCGCGCGTATCGGGCCTGAACACGGTGCTGGCGCGCAATATCGTCGAGTACCGCGACGCCAACGGCGCGTTCTCGAACCGCGATGCGCTGAAGAAGGTGCCGCGCCTGGGCGACAAGACTTTCGAGCAGGCGGCCGGCTTCCTGCGCGTCAATACCGGCGACAATCCGCTGGACCGCTCCTCGGTGCACCCGGAAGCCTATCCGGTCGTCAAGCGCATCCTGGACCATATCAAGAAGGGGCTGTCGGACGTCATGGGCAACCGTGAAGCGCTGCGCGGCCTGTCGCCGGCGCAGTTCACCGACGAGTCGTTCGGCCTGCCGACCGTGCGCGACATCCTGACCGAACTGGAAAAGCCGGGCCGCGACCCGCGGCCCGAGTTCAAGACCGCAACCTTCCAGGAAGGCGTCGAGGACGTGAAGGACCTGCAGCCGGGCATGATCCTGGAAGGCGTGGTCACCAACGTGGCGGCATTCGGCGCGTTCGTCGACATCGGCGTCCACCAGGATGGCCTGGTGCATATCTCCGCGCTGTCGAACAAGTTCGTCAAGGACGCGCATGAAGTGGTCAAGGCCGGCCAGATCGTCAAGGTCAAGGTGATGGAGGTCGACGTCAAGCGCAACCGTATCGGGCTGAGCATGCGGCTCGATGACGAGCCGGGGCAGACTTCGGCGCGACCGTCGGGGGATCGCGGCGGCCAGCGGCAGGGGAGCAAGGGCTTCGGCAACGGCGGGGCTCGGCGCGAGGCGGAGCCTGGCGGCGCCATGGCGGCGGCATTTGCAAAGCTCAAGCGATGAGTTGACGGGTTCTGTGTCTGTGAAAAAATGCCCCGTGGAGTGAATGACCCAAGGGGCATTTTTTATGGTTCTTCCGTGAATTGTGGGGCATCGTTCTTGGCAGGCGCGGCTGTTTCGCCGGCGTAGCCGGCGAGTCACTTTTTGTCCGAGCGACAAAAAGTAACCAAAAAGCGCGTTTGCTTGTCCTAACGGACGAATATTGATCGTAGTGTGCGAAGAATTTCGTACGGGTATTGGCTTCAGAGTCTGCCCCGCTGCCTGCCGCGTGGAGCGCGTCCGCCTGCAGGCTCTCCAACAATGATTGAACCAGCCCCGAACCTGTCCGTGGCCCGACACTGCCCGCGTTATCGCATCATCGCCTTCGGCTGCTGCGCGGCTCACTAGTCGGGTAGTCGGAGGCATCAACGGCGCTGACGCCGGTGCTTCCGTTTCTTCTTCCCGCGGTTTTTGCTGAGTGCGTGCAGCGCAGCCGTAGGCGTCGTATCGATGACGGGGTTAGCAGGAGCCACCAAGTAATCCGGGTTCGCTCATCTGACGTATCTATCCAGAAGAACCTTTTATTTACTGCTCGCCGCAGCGATAGATGCGCACCGTCAGCCCGCATCGACCGTCATTGCGGTTAGCAAACGCGATGCCCAATCCATGCAGCCGCGCAACGCGCTGCGCGATAGAGATGCCAAGCCCATGCCCCTGCTCCCGCTGCCCACCCACGCGAAAGAACCGGTCCCCGAGCCGCGCCAGCACCTCGGGCGCCGCCCCAGGCCCTTCATCGCAGATCAGGATCGCATCGGCACGGAAATCCATGGTCACCATCGCGCCCGCCGGGCTATAGCGGATCGCGTTGTCCAGCAGGTTGCGCAGCATCAGCCCCAGCAGGTTCGGGTCGCCGGCCAGCGGCAATGGCGCGACGTCCTCGGGCGGCCAGATCAGCTCCACATCCACGTTCCTGCGCTGCGCCAGCACCAGGCAATCCGAAAGTGCCTGCTGCGCGATCGGCTGCCAGTTCGCGTCCTCCAGCAAGGCCAGCGCCGAGGCATCCTCCAGCCGGCTCATGGTCAGCAACTGCGACACCAGCCGGCTCATGCGGTCGATGCCGGACTCGACGTTGGCGCGTGCCCGGGCCCGCTCGTTTTCATCGGGCGAACGCTGCGCGATTTCCCATTGAGCCTTCAGCGCCGCCAGCGGCGTGCGCATTTCGTGCGCGGCGTCCGCGGTCAGGCGCCGCTCGTGCTCAATCGAGTCCGAAACGCGCACCAGCAGCCGGTTCATGGCGTTGACCAGCGGCACCAGTTCGCCCGGCACGGCGGCCAGGCTTAGTGGCGCAGGGTCGTGCGGGGAGCGGCGCTCAATATCGGCCGACAGTTCACGGACCGGCGCCATGGCACGCCGCATGAACCAGATCAGCAGTCCGATCAGCACAGGCAGGCCAACAATCCACGGCAGCACCTGCGCGGCGATATAGGACAGGATCAGCTCGTTGCGCTCGCCAAGCTTCTGCCCGATACAGACTCGCCACCCGGTCAGGGCATCGTCCAGGTAATACAGCCGCCAGCGATGACCGTCGATGCGCCGGTCGGTGAAACCCCTGGCCGCCGGCGCCCGCGGCAGCCGGTCCCCGTCCGGATCGATATGCATCGGCGTGCCGTCCGGCAGCCATGCGGCAATGGCGAGGTCGCCAAGGCCCGCATCGCCCTGGTCACCCGCCGCAAGCGTCGGCAGCCGCGCGCGCGACGGCGCGGCCGTGATGTCGACCAGCGGCACCAGCGAATGCATCTGCATCGCCATGCGGACCATGGCGGTGTCGTAAAGCTCGTTGATCTCGTGGCGCGCCCGCACGTACGTCATGGCGATGGTCAGCAGCCACACCACCGGGGTCGCGATCAGCACGGCCAGGATCAGGCGCCGCTGCAGCGTCATGCGCAATCCTCGGCCGCGCCCAGGGTATAGCCGGCGCCGCGAAAAGTGCGAACGATCTTCGGATGGATCTTGCGGCGCAGATGGTGGATATGCACTTCGAGCGTGTTGCTCTCCAGGCCGGCCTGCCAGTCATAGAGCTTGTCGCGCAGGACCTCGCGCGTCAGCAGCCGGTTCGGATGCGCCAGCAGCAGCTCCAGCAGCATGGCCTCGCGGCTGGTCAGGTCCACGGGCTTGCCGTGCCAGAAGGCCTGCTTTGCCGCGGGGTGGAACTCCAGCGCCCCGTGCCGCCAGACCGGCGCCGAGTTGCCGGCGGCGCGTCGCGTCATGGCGCGCAGCCGGGCGGCCAGTTCATCGAGGGAAATCGGCTTGACCAGGTAATCGTCCGCGCCGCTGTCCAGGCCGCTGATGCGGCTCTCGATTGCGTCGCGGGCCGTCAGCACCAGGACCGGTATCTGGCAGCCGCGCTCGCGCCAGCGCCTGAGCCACGACATGCCGTCGTCGCCGGGCAGCCCCAGGTCCAGCACCACGGCGTCGTACTGCACCACGCCCAGCGCATGATCCGCCTCGGCGCCCGTGGTGAACCAGTCGACGATGTATCCCATCAGTTGCAGCCCGTGCAGCAAGCCGTCGCCCAGCATGGGGTCGTCTTCAACAATAAGAATTCTCATTTTCCAGGCCCGCTTTTCTGCGATATAGGCCGATACAGGGCGATAAAGCCGCGGCAAGCCGCGCAGCCGACATTCTGCCGAAATTTCCTTAATCTGCCATTAAGGTTCGTCACTTATCCTCCCGTGTTGCCCTGAGCCGGCCGCTTGTCCGATCGCCATCCGACAACCGTTGCCACACGGCATTTGCCCGGTTTCCGGTCCGATATCCGCCACGCCCTCCTTGCCTTCCTTCATGCATCAAGGTTCCGACCGCCTGACGAGCGAGCCCGACACGCTTGCCTCGCAAGCTGCCCTGCCGTGGCACCGGCGCCGCTTCGGCGGTGTGCCCATGATGATGCTGGCCGGCGTCTGCGCGCTGGTCGCGCTGCTCTGGTTCGGTACGCTGGAGTTCCGCCACCTGATCGGGCCCGATGAAGGCCGCTATGCCGAAATCGCCCGCGAAATGTTCGTCAGCGGCGACTGGGTGACAATCCGCTACAACGCGCTGAAGTACTTTGAAAAGCCGCCGTTCCACATGTGGGTGACGGCGCTGTCCTATGTGCTGTTCGGCATCGGCGACTGGCAGGCGCGCCTGTGCGTGGCGCTGGCCGGCGCTTTCGGCCTGCTGGCCTCCATGCTGGCTGCGCACCGGTGGTTCGGCGCCCGCGCCGCGCTGCTAACCGGCCTGGTGATGGTCGCCGCGCCGATGTGGAGCGTGGCGGCGCACTTCAACACGCTCGACATGACGCTGTCCGGGGCCATGGCCTGCGTGCTGGCGTTCATGCTGCTGGCGCAGCACCCCGACGCCACGCCGGCCACCCGCCGCAACTGGATGCTGGCGTGCTGGCTCGCCATGGGCGTCGCCATCCTGACCAAGGGACTGGTCGGCATCGCGCTGCCCGGGCTGGTGCTCGCGATCTACACGCTCGTGACGCGCGACCTTGCCCTGTGGCGACGCCTGCATCTGGTGAGCGGCATCGCGCTGATGCTGCTGGTCGCGGCGCCGTGGTTCTGGCTGGTATCCGAACGCAATCCGGAATTCCTGCGCTTCTTCTTTATCCACGAGCACTGGGAGCGCTACACGTCGAACGTGCATTCGCGCAAGGGCCCGCTGCTCTACTTCGTGCCGCTCGTGATCGGCGGGTTCCTGCCGTGGCTGGGCCTGGTGCCGCGCATGTGGCGCGCGGTGCGCGAGCGCGCCGGCGTGGCGGCCGGCAACGCGCCGCGTCCATTCCAGCCCGCGCTGCTCGCCGCCATCTGGGCCGTGGCCATCTTTGTCTTTTTCAGCCTGTCGCACTCGAAGCTGCCCGGCTATATCCTGCCGGTCTTCCCGGCGCTGGGCATCCTCGGCGGCGTGGCGCTGGATTCGATCAACGAGCGCTCCTGGCGCCGCCAGCTCGTGGGCGGCCTGGCGATCGGCATCATCGGGCTGCTGGCGAGCCCCATCGTCGCCACGCTCAATTCGAACAACACGCCCAATACGCTGTATCGCGCCTATGCCATCTGGGTGGCCGTGGCATTTGGCCTAATGATCGCGAGCACGCTCGCGGCGCGCTGGCTGCTGCCGCGACGCGGACTGATGGCAAGCATCACGGTCTATGCGATCGGCATGTGCGTGGCATTCTCCAGTGCGCTGCTCGGGCATGAAGTCATCGGCCGCTCGGCGTCCGGCATCGACATGATCGCGCCCGTGGCGCGCGTGCTGCGGCCCGAGATGAAGCTCTATAGCGTGCGCGTGCTTGACCACACGCTGCCGTTCTACCTGCGCCACACGCTGGTCATGGTCGAGCGGCCCGACGAACTCGAATTCGGCGTGACCCAGGAACCGCAGAAGTGGCAGCCGACCACCGCGTCGTTCCTGGCCGCGTGGCAGGACGGCCAGCCCGCCATGGCGATCATGTCGCCCGACACCTTCGCCGAACTGAGCCAGCGCGCCCCCATGTACGTGGTCGCACGCGACTGGCGCCGCGTGGCCGTGACCAACTTTGCCGTGAATGCACCGGCACCACAACGCTAGGCTGGCCCCCTCGCCCGGCTCATCCTTACGCTTAACCCATGCAACAGACCACTCCCATGCAAGGCAAGAAAGTCCTCATCCTTGGCGTCAACGGCTTCATCGGCCACCACCTGACGCGCCGCATCCTGGAAACCACGTCGTGGGAGGTCTACGGCATGGACATGTCGTCCGACCGCCTGGGCGACCTGGTCAGCCATCCGCGCATGCACTTCTTCGAGGGTGACATCACCATCAACAAGGAGTGGATCGAGTACAACATCCGCAAGTGCGACGTGATCCTGCCGCTGGTGGCCATCGCCACGCCGGCCACCTACGTGCGCAACCCGCTGCGCGTGTTCGAACTCGACTTCGAAGCCAACCTGCCGATCGTGCGCAGCGCCGTCAAGTACGGCAAGCACCTGGTGTTCCCGTCGACCTCCGAGGTCTACGGCATGTGCGCGGACGAGGAGTTCGACCCGGAAGCCTCGCCGCTGATCTACGGCCCGATCAACAAGCCGCGCTGGATCTACGCCTGCTCCAAGCAGCTGATGGACCGCGTCATCCACGCCTACGGCATGGAGCAGGGCCTGAACTACACGCTGTTCCGCCCGTTCAACTGGATCGGCGCCGGGCTCGATTCGATCTTCGAATCGAAGGAAGGCTCCTCGCGCGTGGTCACGCAGTTCCTGGGTCATATCGTGCGTGGCGAGCCGATCAAGCTCGTTGACGGCGGTGCGCAGCAGCGCGCGTTTGCCGATATCTCGGACGGCATCTCGGCGCTGATGCACATCATCGAGAACAAGGACGGCGTCGCCAGCGGCAAGATCTTCAACATCGGCAATCCGTCCAACATCCACTCGGTGCGCGAACTGGCCGAGATGATGCTGAAGATGGCCGCCGACTACCCGGAGTACGCCGAAGAGGCGCGCAAGACGCAGATCGTCGAGACCTCGTCGGGCGACTTCTACGGCAAGGGCTACCAGGACGTGCAGCACCGCGTGCCGAAGATCGACAACACCATGCAGGAACTGGGTTGGAAGCCCGAGGTGACGATGGAGCAGGCGCTGCGCCGGATCTTCGAAGCGTACCGCGACAAGGTGGTGGAAGCGCGCACCCTGGTCAGCGACTAAGCCATACGC
The DNA here is from genome assembly GCF_057073745.1 of Cupriavidus sp. C2SS-8b. Classification (NCBI taxonomy): domain Bacteria; kingdom Pseudomonadati; phylum Pseudomonadota; class Betaproteobacteria; order Burkholderiales; family Burkholderiaceae; genus Cupriavidus; species Cupriavidus sp. C2SS-8b. The sequence goes on along the minus strand of NZ_CP172716.1, from coordinate 1,494,467 downwards.
GGCGCTTCCGCGTCGGCGCGGTCAAAGCCCGCCTTGCGGGCCAGCACAATGGCCTGCGAACGGTTTTCCACTTCGAGTTTGGAAAATATGCTGGTGATGTGGTTGCGCACGGTCTTCTCGCTGAGGTCAAGGCGGGCAGCAATCTGGGCGTTGTCGCGTCCCTGCGCGATCAGCTCGACGATGTCGCGCTCGCGGCGCGTCAGCGCCAGGAACGCCGGGTCGGCCACCGCGACCGGGGCCGGCAGGAAGTTGTGGATCTCGTCGAGCCAGCGCTGCCACTCGCGTTCGGTTTCGAGCAGCAGGTGATTGCCGCTTTCCAGCGGCACGAAACGTGCGCCCGGGATCTCGCTGGCGATCAGGCGCCCCTCGTCGAACGGCACGCGCGCATCGCGCACCGCATGCAGCACCAGCGTCGGGCAGGACACCCGCGGCAGCAGCGCCACCACGTCGATCTCGTTGAACACCCGCATGAAGCGCGCGGCGTTCACCGGCGAGGTCGAGACCCTTTCCAGTTCATTGAACCACCGGTGCTGCTCGGCCGTGCCGCCTGGAATGAACTGCGTCGTGAAGAACTGGCGGAACGCCGGGTTCTCCTGGCCCCAGCCAAGCTCGGCCAGCTTGTTCATCAGCTCGGCTTCGTCGCGCAGGTGCGGATTCAGGTGCAGATCGCGCTTGAGCCGCCCGCGCGCGTAGCCGCCGTGCAGGATCAGGTGGCTGACGCGCTCCGGGTGCGCCACCGCGTACGCCACCGCAATCGATGCGCCCTGCGAGATACCCAGCAGCGGAAAATGATCGACGCCCGTGGCATCGACAATCGTTTCCAAGTCGCGCAGCCACGCGTCGAACGACAGGTCTTCCACCTCGCGGTCAGATAGCCCGCAGCCGCGTTCGTCATAGCGGATCAGCGTGTGGTCGCTGGACAGTGCCGTCAGCAGATGGCTCCACACCGGGCTGCCGACATCGAACTCGAGATGGCTCATCCAGTTCGCCGCCTTGACCAGCGGCGGGCCGCTGCCGGTGATGGCATACGCCAGCCGCACGCCTTCGCGGCTGGTGCACAGGCGGATCTGCTGCTTGAACATCGGCATTTCGGCTCACGCGGCACAGGTTGCCGGCGCGGGCAGCAAACGACCCACGCAATCGGCGCGCAACGTGACCTACCTAGAGTAGCAAAGGAATCCGCTTGCCGAGACGGCAAAGCGCTGCCACGCCCGATGAAAAAAACGGGCCCGGCACGTCTGCCGCGAGGCCTGCGCCGGCGCGGTGCATGTGGCGGTCATGGCTCACATGCACCGCAGCGCAGGATCAGCAGGAGAGTTTCAGGAGGATCGTTCGCGGACGGTGTGCGTGACTACGCGTGCTGTACCTCTTGTGTCAGGCATGCGCCGCCACGTCCTTCTCCCTGTTGCGTGCGAGCGCCATCGGTGAAGGGATCGTAGCGGCCGCCCTGCCGGCTGCCGTCGGTGTAAGGATCAGGCTCGCCCATGCGCATCGCGCCCTGGTCAGCGCCCGAGCCGTCGACCGCGCACACGGACATGCCCTGACGAGCGATGACGGCCTGCGCTTCGGTTCGCGCTTCGGTTCGCAATCCGGCCTGTGCTGCGCCGCGAGCGCCATCGGTGAAAGGATCGCGCGGGCTGTTATGGCTCTGCGCGGCATTTGCCCGTGGGGCTTCGCCACGCACATCGGCGTGGGCCATGTTGCTGAGCCCGGCGGCGAGTGCGGCAGCGGCAAGCATGGTCTTGGCAAGGTTCATACGCATGGATAACTCCAGACAGGGCCCGCCGGACCGCCTCGCACGGCACCGGGGTATGCGGCATGGCCTTGTACAGGCGATCTCGCTCGATGAGCACTTCAAAACGGGCCGCACGGTGATCGCCTTTGCCGTGCCTGGCCGAGGTCGGCGCGCGTTTGCCGCCATCCCATCGTGGCGGCGCCGGCGTGCCGGACTGCCGTGTCAATTTCCGGAGGCGGGCCGCACTGCAGGCAGCGGCCCGGGACAAGCGGAGGAACGAATTTTCGGCCCGCCCGCCAGCCTCGTACATGAGGCGCTTGTCCCGATTCGGCCCCGACCGGCCAGCCCGCCCCGAGGATTCCGGGACCGATGCCCCGCCTGCCTTCCGCGGCCAGGCACCCGGATACGCAACTCGCCACGCCGACGCTAGGTGGGGCAGGCGAATGACATCTGCCGGTCCCAAACCCGGCGGACAACGCATGCGTCAAAGCAGGCAAGTGTGGCAAAGCTCGCGAACGGGACCGATGTCCCGCCAGCGGCCAGCAAAGATGCCCTGTCATGCAGGCCGATCGGGACTTGCGCCTCATGCCGCGATGGCCCGATGCGCGAATGATTCGCTCACCGTCAATCGCGACGGCGCCATCCCGACAGGAGTTGCCATGCAAGACCTCGCCCCGACCACCGACACGCAGCGCTATGCCCGCTGCATCGCCGCATCCCGCCGCATTCGCTGGGACATCGACCGCGACGTGATCCGCGACCGCAGTTTCGACCTGAACCACAAGTTCCTGCCCGACGGCCTGTCGCTGATCGACGAGCTCACCTTCCTGACGCCGGACGAACAACGCTTCCTGAGCCAGGTGCAGGGCCGCACGTACGCCAACATGTTCGGGCTGGTCGAGCGTTTCGTCAGCGCGAAGATCCTGGAGCTGACGCAGAACCACCGTCTGGGCGACCAGACCGCGCTGGAAGCGCTGATCCGCTTCACCGACGAAGAGCTGAAGCACCAGGAACTGTTCCGCCGCATCGAGCGCCTGGTAGCGGTGCACATGCCCGCCGGCTACCACTTCGATGCGGCGCCGAACGACGTCGCCGCCTTCGTGCTCGGCAAGCGGACCTGGGCGGTGCTCGCGATGACGTGCCAGCTCGAGCTGTTCTCGCAGGCGCACTACCGTGCCAGCATCGGCATGGCACCGGACCTGTCCGAGCTGTACAAGGATGTGTTCCTGTTCCACTGGCGCGAAGAGTCGCAGCACGCCATCCTCGACGAACTGGAGTGGAAGCGTGAAGACCTGCGCATCTCCGCCGCCGAGCGCGATGCCGCTGTGGACGACATGATCGCGCTGGTCGCCGGCATGGACGAGATCCTGCAAGCCCAGGCCAGTGCCGATGCAGAGTACTTCCTGCGCGTGACCGGCAAGCCCGCGGAATCGGCCCAGGCCACGCAGGTGCGAGAACTCCTCCTCAAGGCCTATCGCTGGACCTATATCGTCACCGGCGTGCTGGAGCCGCGCTTCGGCAAGCTGCTGGGCGACATGATCAGCCGGGCGCAGGCCGCGCGCATCGAGGCAGCCATGGCCCCGCTGATGTACGCCATGCCCGCCGCCGGCCAGCCCTCACCGGCCATGGCGGCCTGACGCCGCTGAAACGACGAAGCCCCCGCAGGGCGCGCCTGCGGGGGCTTCGTACTGCCGTGGCGCGGATCAGATCTCGACCTTGGTGCCGAGCTCGACCACGCGGTTGGCAGGGATCTGGAAGAAGTCCGACGGCTTGGCGCCGTTCTGATGCATCCACGCGAACAAGCTCTCGCGCCACATCGACATGCCGGGCAGCTTGGACGGGATGACCGATTCGCGCGCGATGAAAAAGGACGTCTCCATCAGCTCGAACTGCATGCCGAGCTTGCGCTGGGCCAGGTCCAGCACCTTGTGCACGTCCGGGGTTTCCTTGAAGCCGTAGTCCGACTTCAGGATGAAGACGCCACCGCCAAGGTCCTTGCAGCTCAGGCGATGCTCGTCATCGACATACGGAATGTCGCGCGTGACAAAGCTGAGGAAGACCACGCGTTCATGCAGCACGCGGTTGTGCTTGAGGTTGTGCAGCAGCGACACCGGCACCGACTCGGTATTGCCGGTCAGGAACACGGCCGTGCCTTCGACGCGGTGCGGCGGGTGCGCCAGCAGGCCGGCAATGAACGGCTCCAGCGGGATGCCGTCTTCGAGGCTGCGTGCGCGCAGCAGCTTGCGGCCGCTGTACCAGGTCATCAGCAGGAAGAACGCCATGCTGCCCAGCAGCAGCGGGAACCAGCCGCCTTCGGCGATCTTGAGCAGGTTCGCGGCGAAGAATGACAGATCGACCAGCAGGAACGACAGGCCCAGCAGCGTCACGAGCGCCGGGTTCCACTTCCAGACGTTACGCATGACCACGGCCGCGAGGAAGGTGGTGATGACCATGGTAGTGGTCACGGCGATACCGTAGGCCGCCGCCAGGTTCTCCGACTTCTTGAAGGAGACCACCACGGCCACGACCAGCACCAGCAGGATCCAGTTGATGACCGGCAGGTAGATCTGCCCGATCTCGGCCGCCGACGTGTAGCGCACGCGCATGCGCGGCACGAAGCCGAGCTGGATGGCCTGGCTGGTCAGCGAGAACGCGCCCGAGATCACGGCCTGCGACGCAATCACCGTGGCGCAGGTGGCCAGCAGCACCATCGGGATCAGCAGCGGTTCCGGCACCATCAGGTAGAACGGGTTCTCCGCGCCGGCCGGGTTGTGCATCAGCATCGCGCCCTGGCCGAAATAGTTCAGCATCAGGCACGGCATGACGAGCACGAACCAGCCATAGCGGATCGGGCGCGCGCCGAAGTGGCCCATGTCGATGTACAGCGCCTCGGCGCCCGTCAGGACCAGGAACACGGAGCCCAGCACGATAAAGGCCAGCAGCGAATGCTCGAACAGGAACGAGATCCCGTAGTACGGGTTGACGGCCTTGAGGATCTCCGGCGCTTGCACCAGGTTGTACACGCCGAGCAGGCCAAGCGTCACGAACCACACCACCATGATCGGCCCGAACAGCTTGCCCACCGCCGAGGTGCCATTGCGCTGGATCAGGAACAGCGCCACCAGGATGATCAGCGTGATCGGTATCACGTACCGAGACAGCTGTGGCGCGGCGATTTCCAGCCCCTCCACCGCCGACAGCACCGAAATGGCCGGCGTGATCACCGCATCGCCATAGAACATGCACGCGCCGAAGATGCCCAGCATCATCAGCACCTTGGCCCAGCGCGAGCGTGGCGCCGCGGTGCGCAGCACCAGTGCCATCAGCGCCAGCACCCCGCCTTCGCCGTTATTGTCCGCACGCATCACGAACACCACGTACTTGATCGAGACCACGATGATCATGGCCCAGAACAACAGCGAAATAATGCCCAGCACCGCATCGGGACTGAACGGGATGCCGTGCTCCTTGCTGAAGCACTCCTTGAGCGAGTACAGCGGGCTGGTGCCGATGTCGCCGAACACGACGCCGATGGCGCCGATCACCAGCGCGCGCGTGCTCGGGCTTTCGACAAAGTAGTGGCTGGTGGTTGCGGTTTGGGTGGTCATGAATTCTGGTCTGAACGACCGGTTCGCGGACAGTGGTCAGGCTTACCCGGAACTCGGCCAGACACAGCAGCCGTCGATCGGCCGCCTCCCTGCTCTTCTGTAGTTCTATTGCGTTGCACAAACGGGCGCATTCTAGAGCAACTGTGGTCCGTCGGCCACTGACGATCTGCCCCATACCGCGGGTGGAACGCATCAAGCATGGGAGGGAAGTGGCGGATGGTCAAGTCCCGCCAGCAAATCGGGAGAACTCGGCCCGTTTGGGCGCTACGTTGCGATGTCGCCACATCATGTAACTTATAAGACTCATTTTCCTGAGCAGAATTTCATACCCCGAGGTAGCGGTCCAGCGCCTCTGGCCGGGCAACCAGTTCCGTGGCGGGTCCGTCCAGGACGACACGCCCCTTTTCCAGCACCACCACGCGGTCCGCATTGGCCAGCACCGAGCGGAAGTTGCGGTCCACGACGACGGAGGCGATGCCGGTGGCCCGAATGGTGGCGATGACTTGCCAGATCTCGCGCACGATACGCGGCGCCAGGCCTTCGGTGGCTTCGTCCAGCACCAGGCAGTCGGGATTGGTCATCAGCGCGCGGCCGATCGACAGCATCTGCTGCTCGCCGCCGGACAGTTGCTGCCCGCCATGGTCCAGGCGCTCCTTGAGCCGCGGAAACAGGTCGAGCACGCGCGCCTCGTCCCAGTCGTGTCGGCCGTTGCAGCCTTTGCGCGCCGCCATGACCAGGTTCTCGCGCACCGACAGGTTCGGAAACACGCCCCGCCCTTCAGGCACGTAGGCCACCCCCAGGCGCGCCACCTCATAGGGCTGGGCCCGCGAAACTTCGCGCCCGGCCACGTGGATGTCGCCGGTGCGCTGGCGCACATGGCCCAGCAGTGTGCGCAGCAGCGTACTCTTGCCCATGCCGTTGCGGCCGAGCAAGCCCACGGTCTCGCCGGTGCCGACGCGAAAATCCACGTCGCGCAGGATATGGCTGGAGCCGTACCAGGCGTTGATGCCGCTGGCTTCGATCATGGCAGCGCTCATGCCGGCACCTCGCTGTCTTCCGCCTCGCCCAGGTAGGCAAGCTGGACGTCCCGGTTGGCGCGGATGGCATCGGGCGTGCCGCTGGCAATGACCGTGCCGTTGACCATCACGGTGATGCGGTCGGCCACCGAGAATACGGCGTCCATATCGTGTTCGACCAGCAGGATCGCGTGACCTTCGCGCAGGCCGCGCAGCAGCGCCAGCATGCGGGACGACTCCTCGGCGCCCATGCCTGCCAGCGGCTCGTCCAGCAACAGAGCCACGGGCTGCGTGGCCAGGCACATGGCCACTTCAAGCTGGCGCTTCTGGCCGTGCGCCAGTTCGCTGGCCAGCCGTCCGGCATGCGCGGCCAGCCCGGCGCGCTCCATGGCCTCGTCGGCAAGGGCCCCGCTCATGCGGCATTTGCCCGCGCCTTCCCAAAGCCGCCACGCGCGCTGGGCGCGCGACTGCGCCGCCAGCCGGCAGTTCTCGCGCACGGTCAGCGGCAGGAAGATGTTGTTGCGCTGGTAGCTGCGGCCAATCCCATGCCGGGCCAGCCGCGGCTGGGACCAGCCGGTCACGTCCCGGCCCTGCAGGTGGAGTTGCCCTTCTGAAGGCGGCAGTTCGCCGGACAGCATGTTGATCAGGGTGGATTTGCCCGCGCCGTTCGTGCCGATCACCGCATGGATCTCATGCAGCGCCAGCGAGAGATCCACGCCGGCCACAGCGGTCAGGCCGCCAAAACGGCGCGTCAGGCCCGTGGCCTGCAATACCGGTACCGGTGTGCTCATGCGGCCTCCGTGTTGCGAGGGCTGCGGCGCTCGCCGCCCGCCTCCTGCGCCGTGTCGTCATCATCGCCCGCGGTCCCGCCATTGCGCGCGCCCGGGGCGCGCATCTTTACGCGCAGCACGGACGGCAGGCTCACCAGCCCGCGCGGCAGCAGCGCCACCGCGACGATGATGAAACCGCCCATCAGCAACTGCCAGTGCTTGGTCATGGTGCTGAACCACTCGGCCACCAGCACGAAGGAGAAGGCCCCGAGCACCGCGCCGGCCAGGCTGCCCACGCCGCCCAGGATGACCATCAGCATGGCGTTGCCCGACTGGTGCCACGAAGCGATTTCCGGGTTGACGAAGCCGAACTGCACCGCATACAGGAAGCCCGCCAGCCCCGCCAGCATGCCGCCCGCGACGAACGCGCCGAGCTGGTAGCGGTACGTGGCATAGCCTGCGGCCCGCATGCGCTGCTCGTTATGGCGGATGCCTACCAGTGCGTGGCCAAAGCGCGAACGCAGCAGCAGCGCCAGCACGACCACGGTCAAGCCCATGGCGCCCCAGACCATCCAGTAGAAATGGCTGGGATCGTTGACCGTCATCTGGCGCAAGCCCGGCACCGGGAATTCCGGGCGGAAGTAAATATACGTGCCGTCGCTGCCGCCGGCGATCTTGGTGTCGTGGAAGACGAAATACACCATCTGCGCGAACGCGAGCGTGACCATGATGAAGTACACGCCGCGCGTGCGCAGCACCAGCATGCCGACCAGCAAGGCGAGCGCCGCCGCTGCGCCCAGGGCTCCGGCCAGCAGCAGCCAGCCGTTTCCCGGTCCCGATTCAGGCGCCAGCATGGCCGTGGCATAAGCCGCCGCCGCGAAGTAGGCGGCGTGGCCCAGGCTCACCAGACCCGTATAACCGATCAGCAACTGCAGCGAGAGCGCGAAGATGGCCATGATCATGACCTTGCTGAGCAGCTCGATATAGAACTTGTTGCTGTCGGCAGTCAGCAGCAGCGGCAGGCTGGCCAGCACCGCGAATGCCACCAGCCACGCGAAAGCGACGCGCGCATTGCCATGCGATGGCGCCGGGGAAAGCTTGGTATCCATATCAACCCGCCTTGAACAGGCCTTGCGGCTTCCACAACAGGATCACCGCCATCAGGAGGTAGATCAGCACGCCCGCTGCATCCTGCCAGAACACCTTGCCGAAGGTATCGACAAAGCCCAGCAGCAGCGAGGCCACCAGCGCGCCCTTCACCGAGCCGATGCCGCCGATCACCACCACCACGAAGCAGACGATCAGCACCTGCGCCCCCATGCCCGGGTACACGGACGACACCGGCGCGGCAATCATGCCCGCCAGCACCGCCAGCGCCACGCCAAGCGCGAACACCACGCGGTACAGCACGGTCACGTTGATGCCGAGGGACTGCACCATTTCACGGTTGGTGGCGCCGGCGCGGATCATCATGCCCAGGCGCGTGCGCCGGATCACGTAATACATGGCCGCCGCCACCAGCAGGCAGACGGCCGAGATGCACAGCCGGTAGATCGGATACGTCATGTCGTTGCCGATCGGCAGCGAGCCGTCGAGCAGCGCGGGTACCGGCACGCCATGCACATCGTCGCCGACCAGGATGCTCCGCAGTTCCTCGAACACCAGGATCAGGCCATAGGTCATCAGCACCTGCTGAAGGTGATCGCGTTCATAGAGGAAACTGAAGAACACCCATTCGAGCACGTAGCCGAATGTCACGGCCAGTACGATGCCGAGCGGCACGGCGATCAGCAGGTTGCCCGTGAGGCTGGCCAGCGCGAACGCCAGGTAGGCACCGAGCATGTAGAAGCTGCCGTGCGCCAGGTTGATGACGCCCATGATGCCGAAGATCAGCGTCAGGCCGCTTGCCACCAGGAACAGCAGCAGCCCGTACTGCACGCTGTTCAGGCACTGGATCAGGAAAGAGACGATGTCCATGCTGCGTGGGGAAGATGCGCGGTGCGCGGCAGGACGCGCACCAAAGCATCAAGCCGATCGAAAGGTGGAAATCAGAGACGGCAGCCGCGCGCCGGATCCGCGAGCGATTTCACCGCCACCGTGCTCACCTTGTTCTCGCGACCGTCCACCTTGCGCAGGTAGAAGTCCTGCACCGGGTTGTGCGCCTTGGACAGCGTGAAGGCACCGCGCGGGCTGTCCACCTTGGCCGCTTCCATGGCCTTGTAGAGCTCGGCCTTGCGGGACATGTCGCCCTTCACGGCGGTCGCTCCGGCGGCCAGCAGCTGCGCGGCGTCGTAGCCCTGCACGGCGTACACGTCAGGCTGCAGCTTGTAGGTCTTGGCGTAGTCCAGGCGGAAGCTCTTGTCGCGCGCGTTGCTCAGGCCATCGGCGTAGTGCAGCGTGGTTTCGAGGCCCTGCGCCGCATTGCCCTGCGCTTCCAGCGTGCCATCGGTCAGGAAGCCCGAGGCATAGAGCGGGATCTTGTCCTTGAGCCCGGCGGCGGCCCAATCCTTGACGAACTTGACGGCGCCGCCGCCCGCGAAGAAGACGAACACGGCGTCGGGCTTGAGCGCGGCCACCTCGGTGATCAGCGCCTGGAATTCCACGTTCGGGAACGGCAGGCTCAACTCTTTCACCACCTTGCCGCCCTTGCCTTCGAAGGCTTCCTTGAAGCCCTTCACGGATTGCTCGCCGGCCGCGTACTTCCAGGTCAGCGTGACCACCTTCTTCATGCCGCGCTCGGCCAGCACGTGACCCATGGCGTAGCCAGGCTGCCAGTTCGAGAACGACGAGCGGAAGATGTTCGCGCCGCACAGCGGACCGGTTGCCTCATCCACGCCGGCGTTCGGAATAATCAGCAGCGTGTTGTTTTCCTTGGCCACCTTGACGATGCCCATCTGCACGCCCGAATGCACCGTGCCCACCACCACGTCGACCTGGTCGCGCTTGATCAGCTTGGTGGCGTTCTCGGGCGCCTTGGCGGGATCGGATTCGTCATCGACCTTGAAGTACTCGATGTCGCGGCCGCCCAGCTTGCCGCCCTGCTGCTGCACGTACATGCGGAAGCCGTTCTCGATGGCCGTGCCCAGTGCCGCATACGTGCCCGTGTAAGGCAGCATGAACCCTACCTTGATCTTCCCGCCCGGCGCGCTTTGCGCCTGGACGGCCCCGGTGGCGGCAAGCATTGCAGCAACGGCAAGGCAGGCAGGCGCGAGCCTGCGCGATGTGAAGCGGTGCATGATGTCTCCTGGTGGTCAAGCCGGCGGCTTTGGAACCGTGATCGGCCCTGCCCCAGATCGGATGCATGTCCGGACGCATGCCAGGATGCAAACGCGGGGGCGGGCGACGAATTATTTTAGGTGTGAAGTATGTGCGGTTATAAACCGTACCGCCTCCTGCGTCAACGGTTCCGGCTGGTCGCGATGTGGCGAATGACCGCACCGCGCGAGTTTAAGCAAGGCGGTTTGTGGGGCATATCGATGGATACCCTCGATCTGGGCCATGGTGCCGTACTCATCGTCCTCGCCCTGCACCGCCAGCACCGGGCAGCGCAACTGCGGCAGCAGCGCATACAGATTCCACTGGCGAAAGGCAGGGTCGAGCCAGATGTCATTCCAGCCCCAGAAGACCGAATCCACATCGTCGTGGTAGCGCGCCAGGCGGCTGCGCAGGTCGGTCTCCAGATAGGCCTGGCGCGCGGCTTCGATGCTGCGCACGGAGCGGTCCTCGACGTCGATATGCGGCGCCAGCACCGTGATGCCATCCACGGCATCGGGAAAGCTCGCGGCGTGGATCAGCGCGATCGAGCCGCCGTCGCTGTGGCCGAACAGCCATGGCTTGCCACGGCTGCGGCCGGGACCGATATCGAGCGCTTCGAACAGCGCCGGCAACGCCTCGCCCGCCTGCCGGTGCATGAAATCGACGCCCCACTTTTCGTCGTGCGGCCGCGGCGTGGAGCGCCCGTAGCCATAGCGCGAGAACACCAGTCCACGGAAATCGCCGGCCTTGCACAAGCGCTGCGGAAAATCGCGCCACATGCTGACCGAGCCCAGCCCTTCATGCAGGAACACGACCAGCGGACGCTGCGTGCGCTCCGGGCGCAGCCACTGGTGCTCGATGCGGATGCAGCGGCCATCAAACGGAATGTCGACCCAATCGGTGTGCATGCCGTCCCTGCCATCAGGCATTGGCGGCGGCCGTTGCGTGGCGCGCCGCTTCCTCGCGCTGGCGCAGCCGGAAGCGCTGGATCTTGCCCGTGGCGGTCTTCGGCAATTCCTCCACGCACTCGATCTGCCGTGGATACTTGTATGGCGCGAGCCGCGACTTGACGAAGGCCTGCAACTCGGCCGCCATGCCCGCGTGCCATTCCTGCCCGGGCCGCATCACGACAAAGGCCTTCGGCTTGACCAGGTCATCGGCATCGGCCACGCCGATCACGGCCGCTTCCAGAATGGCCGGATGCTGGGCAAGCGCGGCCTCGACCTCGAATGGCGAGACATAGATGCCGCCGACCTTGAGCATGTCGTCGCTGCGTCCGGCGTAGATGTAGTAGCCGTCGGCGTCTTGCAGATACTTGTCGCCGCTGCGCGTCCATTCCCCCACGAACGTGTCGCGGCTCTTGTCGCGGTTGCACCAGTACATCAGCGCCGCAGAGGGCCCCTTGATGTAAAGATCGCCGATCTCGCCGGGCCGGCTGGGTTCGCCCAGTTCGTCAAGCAGCTTGAGCTCATAGCCGGGCACGGGCTTGCCGGTGGTGCCGTAGCGCACGTCAGCGGGCCGGTTCGACAGGAAGATATGCAGCATCTCGGTGGAGCCGATGCCATCCAGGATGTCGCAGCCGAAGTGAGCGAGAAAGCGCTCGCCGATATCCCGCGGCAAGGCCTCGCCGGCCGAGGTGCAGACGCGCAGGGCCACGTCGCTGCGCGGCGGCAGCTCCGGCGCGGCAAGCATGCCGGCAAACAGCGTTGGTACGCCGCAGAACACTGTCGGCCTGTGTTCGCGCAGGCGCCGAAACACCGCAGGCGGTGTCGGACGTTCCGCCATCAGCACCGTGGTGGCGCCGACCGACAGCGGAAACGTCAGCGCATTGCCAAGACCATAGGCAAAGAAGAGCTTTGCCGCAGAGAACACCACGTCGTCTTCGCGCAGGCCCAGCACGCGGTGCGCATACAGGTCGGCGGTATGGAACAGGTTGGCGTGCGTATGCACGGTGCCTTTGGGCCGGCCCGTCGAGCCTGACGAATAGAGCCAGAACGCCATGTCGTCCGGACCGGTGCTGACCGCCGGCGGCGCCGAGCGCGTGCGCGCCACGACGGCCTCTACGCTACAGCTGGGTGCCGAGTCCTGATGCGGCCCCGCCTGGATCACCAGTGGCGACAGGCCGCTCTTGGCGATCGCGGCCTTCATGGTCGGCAGCAAGGCCTCGGACACCACCACCGCGCGCGCGCCGCAGTGGTCGAGCATGTAGGCGTAGTCGTCCACCGTCAGCAGCGTATTCACCGCGACCGGCACCACGCCGGCGAGCAGGCAGCCGAGAAACACAGTCGGAAAGTCGATGGTATCGAGCGCGCAAAGCAGCAGCCGCTCTTCGCGTCGGAAGCCGGCGTCATGCAATGCGGCGGCAAAGCGTCGGCTGCGCGCATCGAGTTCCGAGAAAGTCAGCGTGGTGGCGTCGTCGACATAGGCAATCTTGTCGCCACGGCCCGCGGCAAGATTGCGGCCGAGCAGGTCAGCGGCGGCGTTGTACCGCGCGGGCAATGCGGTGATGCCCGATTCGACAGCTGCAGGCGAAAGCGAAACACCCGCCGGCGAACCGGCAGCGGTATTGGGGGGCGTCATGTCTCCACTCCTTGGTGTCGCCCGCCGCCAGCGCAAGAACCGGCAGGCGTAGCGGCTTCAGGCCGATCGCTCTTGGGATTGCCGGTGCGCTGAGGCGATCGCAGCGGCTTGTTGATGCATTTTATTTCATATCGCCTATCATGCAAGTCAGTAGATGCACTATATGACACCCTAGCGCCGGCGAGCGCAAGGGACTCCCTTATAATTCGCCTCCTTTTACCGGCCGGATGCCGCACAAGTGCCGGCCAGACCGCCTGAATCGCCCGCCATGCGCCGAGACCCCGAACCGCTGCCCTCGCCTGATGCCCAAACCCCCGGCGCCAATGGCGAACGCGACCCCTATCTCACGCAACTGGGCGAACGCATCCGCTCGCTGCGCGCCGCGCGCGGCATGTCGCGCAAGGACCTGGCGCGCGGCGCGGATGTCTCGGAGCGCTACCTGGCCAACCTGGAGACCGGCACGGGCAATGCGTCCGTGCTGCTGCTGAGGCAGGTCGCCCGGGCGCTCGATGTGCCGCTGCCTGTCGTGCTGGCGGAGGTGGACGGGCTCAACGGCCAGCAGGCCACCGAGTTCGCGCAGATGGTGCAATGGCTGGCGCAACTGCCCGCGGGCGACCTGGCGCGTGTGCGGGAAGCCTGCCGCCATGCGCTCGCCCCCGCCGAGTCGCGTGATGCGCGCCACCGCCGGATTGCCCTGATAGGCCTGCGCGGCGCGGGCAAATCGACGCTAGGCCGTGCCCTGGCGGCTGCCGAAGACATGCCTTTCGTCGAACTCAACAATGTGATCGAGCAGGAAGCCGGCGCGAGCCTTTCGGAGATCCATTCACTGTACGGCCAAGCTGCGTACCGCCGCTATGAGATGCGGGCGCTGGAACGCGCGCTGCGCGAGCACGACAGCATGGTGCTGGCCACGCCGGGCAGCCTCGTCTCCGAGCCAGCCACCTTTAACCTGCTGCTCGCGCGCTGCTACACGGTATGGGTCAAGACCTCGCCGGAAGAGCATATGGCCCGCGTGGTGGCCCAGGGCGACATGCGCCCGATGCAAGGCAACCGCGAAGCGATGACTGATCTGCGCCGCATCTTGCAGGCGCGCACGCCGCTCTACGCACGCGCCGACATCGCTTTGGACACCAGCGGGCAAGACGTCCACACTTCGCTGCAGGGACTGCGCGCCCAGCTTCCCAACGTCACCGCCTGAGGCGGCACCGCTTGTCCGCGTCGGAGGCACAGAAAGGGATTGCGCCGCCCGACAACATGCACTATATTTCATTAAAAGCCGCAAGGCACTATAGTGCATCAAGGAGACAGCCATGTCCGCGCCGGCAACCGCCCCCAGCCAAGCATCAGACCGACCCGTCACTTTCGAGCGCCGTCCCGATCAATACCGCCACTGGAAGCTCACATTCGAAGGCCCCGTTGCCACGCTGGCCATGGACGTCGACGAAGAGGGCGGGCTGCGGCCGGGCTACACGCTGAAGCTGAACTCCTATGACCTGGGCGTCGACATCGAACTGCACGACGCCCTGCAACGCATTCGCTTTGAGCACCCCGAAGTCCGCACGGTGGTGATGACCAGCGCGCGCGACCGCATCTTCTGCTCCGGCGCCAATATTTTCATGCTGGGCCAGTCGTCGCATGCTTGGAAGGTGAACTTCTGCAAGTTCACCAACGAGACGCGCAACGGTATCGAGGACGCCAGCCGGCACTCTGGACTGAAGTTCATTGCCGCCTGCAACGGCACCACGGCGGGCGGCGGTTACGAGCTCGCGCTGGCGTGCGACGAGATCGTGCTGGTCGATGACCGCTCGTCCGCCGTCAGCCTGCCCGAAGTGCCGCTGCTGGGCGTGCTGCCCGGCACGGGCGGACTGACCCGGGTGACCGACAAGCGTCATGTGCGCCGCGATCATGCCGACATCTTCTGCACCACGACCGAAGGCGTGCGCGGGCAGCGTGCCAAGGACTGGAAGCTGGTGGATGAGGTGGTAAAACCCGCCCGCTTTGCCGACTATGTCGCCGAACGCGCCGCGGCGCTGGCCGCCACCAGCGATCGCCCGCAAGGTCACCATGGCGTCGAACTGACACCGCTGTCGCGCACGGTAGAAGAAGACGGTTATCGCTACGACACCGTGCGGGTCCACTTCGACCGCGCCGCGCGCAAGGCCACCATCACGGTCTTCGGGCCGGACAAACACCAGCCGACGGATCTGGCTGGCGTCGTGTCCGCAGGCGTGCAGTGGTGGCCGCTCAAGATGGCGCGCGAACTCGATGACGCCATCCTGACGCTGCGGACCAACCATCTCGATATCGGCATGTGGGTCCTGAAGACCGATGGCGACCCCGCCGCCGTACTGGCCGCCGATGCACTGATGGAAGCACACGCCGGCCACTGGTTCGTGCGCGAGACCATCGGCATGCTGCGCCGTACGCTGGCAAGGCTTGACGTGTCTTCGCGCAGCTTGTTCGCGCTGATCGAGCAGGATTCATGCTTTGCCGGCACGCTGCTGGAACTGGCGCTGGCGGCTGACCGCAGCTATATGCTGCACCTGCCCGATGCACCGGATGACGCGCCACGCGTGTTTCTCAGCGAGGCCAACTTCGGCCGCTACCCGATGCCCAACGGCCTCTCGCGGCTGGCCGCGCGCTTCTATCAGGACGAAGCCTCCATCACCTCGGCGCGCGAGCACATCGGCGCGCCGCTGGACGCGCTCAGCGCGGATTCGCTCGCCCTGATCACTGCGGCACCCGACGACATGGACTGGGAAGACGAGATCCGCATTGCGGTCGAAGAGCGCGCCAGCCTGTCGCCCGATGCGCTCACCGGCCTCGAAGCCAACCTGCGCTTCGGCCCTGGCGAGACCATGGAAACCCGCATCTTCGGCCGCCTGACGGCATGGCAGAACTGGATCTTCAACCGCCCCAACGCGGTGGGGGAAAACGGCGCGCTCAAAGTATTCGGTTCAGGCAACAAACCCCGCTTTGACTGGAACCGCGTCTGACGCCATCACGCCCCGACAAGGACAAGGAGACACCCCGTGAGCATCGACTACAGCCAGAAGATCCCCAACAACGTCAACCTGGCGGACGATCGCGCGCTGCAGCGCGCACTGGAGCACTGGCAGCCGGCGTTCCTTGATTGGTGGCGCGACATGGGGCCGGAAGGCTCGCACAACTTTGACGTGTACCTGCGCACGGCGGTGTCGGTCGACCCGTCGGGCTGGGCGCATTTCGATTACGTGAAGATGCCCGACTACCGCTGGGGCATCTTCCTGCAGCCCGCCGATGCGGCGCGGCAGATCCATTTCGGCGAGCACAAGGGCGAAGCCGCGTGGCAGGACGTGCCCGGCGAGCATCGTGCCAACCTGCGCCGCATCATCGTCACGCAGGGCGATACCGAACCGGCCTCGGTCGAGCAGCAACGGCACCTCGGCCTGACCTGTCCGTCGCTGTACGACCTGCGCAACCTGTTCCAGGTCAACGTCGAGGAAGGCCGCCACCTGTGGGCGATGGTGTACCTGCTGCACCGCTATTTTGGCCGCGACGGGCGCGAGGAAGCCGAGGCGCTGCTCGACCGCCGCTCGGGCGACCAGGACAACCCGCGCATCCTCGGCGCGTTCAACGAGCGTACGCCGGACTGGCTGTCGTTCTTCATGTTCACCTACTTCACCGACCGCGACGGCAAGTTCCAGCTGTGCGCGCTGGCCGAATCGGGCTTCGATCCGCTTGCGCGCACTACGCGCTTCATGCTGACCGAGGAAGCGCACCATATGTTTGTAGGCGAATCGGGCGTGTCACGGGTGATCCAGCGCACCTGCGAAGTCATGCGCGAGCGCGATATCCATGACCCGGCCGACGTGCGCGCCGCGGGCGTGATCGACCTGGAGACCATCCAGCGCTACCTCAACTTCCACTACAGCGTCACCATCGACCTGTTCGGCGCGGACCAGTCGTCCAATGCCGCCATCTTCTACAGTGCGGGACTGAAGGGACGCTTCGAGGAAGGCAAGCGCACCGACGACCACGTGCTCAAGAGCGACGTCTATCGTGTGCTCGAAGTGCGCGACGGCCAGCTCGGCGAGCGCGAGGTGCCCATGCTCAACGCCCTTAATGAAGTGCTGCGCGACGACTACATCCGCGATTCGATCGGCGGCGTGGCACGCTGGAACAAGGTGATCGAGAAGCATGGCATCCCGTTCCGGCTGACCGTGCCGCACAAGGCCTTCAACCGCAAGATCGGCACGCTTTCCAACGTGCGTGTATCGCCAACCGGAGAGGTGCTGACCGAAGCGCAGTGGCAGGCCAACGCACCCAAATGGCTGGCCACGGAAGCCGACCGCGCCTATGTCGCCTCGCTGATGGGCCGCGTGGCCGAGCCGGGCAAATATGCCAACTGGATCGCGCCGCCGGCAGTTGGCGTCAACCGGCAACCGATGGATTTCGAGTACGTGCGGTTCAACTGACTGGCCGCCTCGAGCGCAACACATCAGAAGAAAGACAGGACTGTCAGCCCCGGGGCCGCAAAGGGCCCCGCCCCACATGGAGACATACCATGGGCGCCCCCGAAATCATCAAGCAGCACCTGATCGATCCGGAAATCTGCATTCGCTGCAATACCTGCGAAGACACCTGCCCGATCGATGCCATCACCCATGATTCGCGCAACTACGTGGTGAAGGCCGACGTCTGCAACGCCTGCAACGCCTGCCTGTCGCCCTGCCCCACCGGCGCCATCGACAACTGGCGCACCCTGCTCAAGGGTCAGGCCTACCCGATCGAAGAACAGCTGCTGTGGGACGAGTTGCCGGCGGAGGTGCCCCTGCCGACAGCCGATCTCGATGCCGCGGGCACCGCTGAAGCCGTGCGCGCCGACACTGCCGCCGCGGCCGATGAAAACGGCGTGACGGTGCAGGCCGTGGAAACGAGCCACCACACGTCATCGCGCGCACCGTGGTCGGCGGCCCACCCGTATGCGAACCTGCACGGCGTGCGCGCGCCGTTGACGGCCACGGTGGCGGGCAACTACCGGCTGACCGCGGAGGGTGCCTCCAGCGATATCCACCATATCGTGCTGGATTTCGGCACGCACTTCTTCCCGGTGCTGGAGGGGCAGGCCATCGGCATCCTGCCGCCGGGCACCGACGCCGCCGGCAAGCCGCACTACATCCGCATGTATTCGATTGCGAGCCCGCGCGATGGCGAGCGCCCGGGCTACAACAACCTGGCGCTGACGGTGAAGCGCGTCGAGGAAGACCATGACGGTAATCCGGTGCGCGGCGTGGCGTCGAACTTCCTGTGCGACCTGGCCAAGGGCGATACCGTGCAGGTGGTCGGGCCGTTCGGCACCACGTTCCTGATGCCGAACCATCGCGAGGCCAGCATCATGATGGTGTGCACGGGCACCGGTTCCGCGCCCATGCGCGCCATGACCGAGCGCATGCGGCGCAATATGGAGCACTTCGGGGGCCGCCGCATGCTGTTCTTCGGCGCCCGCAATGCGCGCGAGCTGCCCTATTTCGGCCCGCTGCTGAAGCTGCCCAAGGACTTCCTCGACATCCACTTCGCTTTCTCGCGCGATGCCGAAGTGCCGCGTCGCTATGTACAGGACGCGATCCGGGAGGCGTCCGCCGGCGTGGCGGCCTTGCTGGCCGATCCGCATGGCCATGTCTACATCTGCGGCCTGAAGGGCATGGAGGAAGGCGTGCTGTCCGCCTTTGGCGAGGTGTGCACCGCGGCCGGCCAGTCCTGGCAGCAACTGGAGGCCACCATGAGGAGCGAAGGTCGCCTGCATATCGAGACCTACTAGGGGCGGAGGCGTTGCATCTGGGACTTCCCTTCTGAAATGACTCGCCTATAATGTTTCTGAAGAAACAGGAGCAGAGGCGATGCAATCCAGGCGAATTCCGGAAGCAGAACCCGCCAGCGGTCCCGACCCTGGCGCCACGCTGACCAAGGCCGTCATGCGCGCGGCCGGCTTCCTGGGCATCAGCCAGGCGATCGTCGCCAGCGTGCTCGGCATCAGCACGGCGTCGGTTTCGCGTATGGCGTCCGGCCTGTATATCCTCGACAAGCATCGCAAGGAGTGGGAATTCGGCGTGCTATTCGTACGGCTGTTCCGCTCGCTCGATGCCATCCTCGGGCATGGCGACCAGGCCCGGCTATGGCTGACCAACGAGAACCTCGCGCTTGGCGGCAAACCCCTTGAAATGATCCGCACCACCGAAGGTCTCGTTCGTGTCGTTCACTACCTGGACGCCACCCGCGGTCGCGTCTGAGCGCCGGCCGTTCGCGCTCAGCCTCTGGCGTGCGGTGGAAGCCCAGCACGTGGTTTCGACCATGCCGCTGGTCGACAGCCTCGAGGAGCAGGCCGTACTGGAAGCCGTGCTCGACGCCGGCAAACCCGCTGTGCCCGCCGACGCGCGCCATCTCCACTATCTGCTGTTCACGCCGTTCCGCTATCCGCCATCGCCGTGGGGCTCGCGCTTCCGGGCCGCGCAGGATCCGGGCGTGTTCTATGGCGCCGAGGAAATCCGCACCGCCTGCGCCGAACTGGGCTACTGGCGCTGGCGCTTCCTGAATGACAGCCCGGCCCTGCCCCGCATCGACGCGCGCGCCCAGACGCTGTTCGAGGTCAGCGTGCGCACCGACGGCGTGGCACTGGACACACCGCCGTTCGACCATGACCGCGCCCATTGGATGGACCCCGACAGCCACGAAGCCTGCCAGGCGTTCGGCCGCGTCGCGCGCGAAGCCGGCATTGGCCTGATCCGCTACACCTCGGTGCGTGACCCGCAGCATGGACCTTGCGGCGCCGTGATGACGCCACGCGCGTTCGCGCATCCGCAACCGCTCACCACCACTACGTGGATGCTGACCGTGCGCCGCGACCGCGTGATCTGGCAACGTGACGACCTGCTCCAGCGCGACAGCTTCGAGTTCGCCGCGTCGCTGTGGCAACGCACAAGCGAAAGGCCGGCGGAAGGCTGAACCTTGCCGACCTGGCGGTCGTCTAACGGTTATGGCAGACGGCATTGCACGCTGCCTCACAATTTCTTCGGACAGATGTTGCAATGCGGCGGCCACTGCCTTATAATCTTTTCTTCGACGGACGCGGGGTGGAGCAGTTGGCAGCTCGTCGGGCTCATAACCCGAAGGTCGCAGGTTCAAGTCCTGCCCCCGCAACCAAAGCATCAAAGCGTCGAATCAGCAAAGCCCGCAATCGCGGGCTTTTTGCTTTCCGGGTCTCCTGGTCCAGCAACGCACGCACTGGCGCCTTGCCTCTCCGGCATGCGGGCCGCGCGGTGATACACTTTGCCCCATTCCTCCCGGACGCCCCTCATGAAATTCTGCTCGAACTGTGGCCATGCGGTTGTGCTGCGCGTACCAGACGGCGACAACCGCCCGCGCAGCATTTGTGACAACTGCGGCACCATCCACTACGTAAATCCGCGCAACGTGGTCGGCACGATCCCGGTCTGGGAAGACAAGATCCTGCTGTGCAAGCGCGCGATCGAGCCGCGCTATGGCTTCTGGACGCTGCCCGCCGGCTTCATGGAAATCGGCGAGACCACGGCGCAGGGGGCCTCGCGCGAAACGCTGGAAGAAGCCGGCGCGCGGGTGAAAATGGGGGAACTGTTCTCGATCCTGAACGTGCCGCACGTACACCAGGTACACCTTTTCTACTTGGCTACGCTGGAGGATCTGGACGTCGACCCAGGCGAGGAAAGCCTGGAAGTCAAGCTGGTGGCAGAAGCCGACGTGCCGTGGGACGAACTCGCCTTTCCCACGGTGATCCATACGCTGCGCTGCTTCTTTGCGGACCGCGCCGCTGGCCGCCTGCAGGACGGCAGCTTCCGGCTGCACAGTCTCGATATCGACAAGCCCATGCGCCCGCTGACCAGCCGGGCGACGGTCACCCCCTGATCCACCCTGCCCCGGCAGCCCCAGCATGATTGCCTGGCTGGATCCGCAGGATCCGTTTCCGCCGGTGGAGCGCGCGCTGGGGCCAGCCACCGAAGCGCCGGGCCTGCTGGCCGCGAGCCGCGACCTGTCTCCGCAGCGCCTGCTGCTGGCTTACCGCCAGGGCATTTTCCCGTGGTACTCGGTTGGCCAGCCGGTGCTGTGGTGGAGCACCGATCCGCGCATGGTCCTCGCACCGCAGGCACTCAGAATCTCCACCACGTTCCGCAAGACGCTGCGCCGCGTGCTGCGCGACCCCGACTGGGAAATCCGCGTCGACGATGATTTCCTGGCCGTGATGCGCGCCTGCGCGCTGACGCCGCGCGAAGGCCAGGATGGCACCTGGATCACCCAGGAGATCATCACTGCCTACGGCGCGCTGCATGCCAACGGCATGGCGCACTCGGTGGAAGCCTGGTATCGCGGCGAACGCGTGGGCGGCCTTTATGGCGTGGCGCTGGGCCGCATGTTCTATGGCGAATCGATGTTCGCGCACCGCACGGATGCCTCCAAGATCGCACTGGCGGCGCTGTGCGCGTTCCTCGGCAACCACGGCGTGCCGATGATAGACTGCCAGCAGGAAACCGATCACCTGGCCTCGCTTGGCGCGCGCCCGATTTCGCGCGCGGAGTTCCTGGCCCATGTGCGGACTGCCTCGGCACAACCGGCGATCACGCCGTGGCGGTTCGACAAATCGGTGCTGGAGCGGTGGACCGCCACGCCCGCCACCCCGGCCGTCTGACAAGCTGGCTGCATCATCCGCCCCAGGTCCGAGCCATGAGCAAGCTGAAGGAGCTTCCGCTTTCCGCGCTGCAGTTCTATGCCACGGCGCCCTACGCCTGCAGCTATCTCGAAGGCCGCATGGCCCGCTCGCAGGTGGCGACGCCGGCCCACCTGATCAATGCGGACGTCTACTCGCGGCTGGTGCGCGCGGGCTTCCGCCGCAGCGGCATCTTCACCTACCGGCCGTATTGCGATGAATGCCACGCCTGCACGCCGTGCCGCGTGCTGGTGGACCAGTTCGAACCGGACCGCTCGCAACGCCGCGCCTGGCGCCGCCACGGTCACCTGCAGGCGCTGGTGGCGCCGCTGACGTACGTCGAAGAGCACTACGCGCTGTACCTGTTGTACCAGTCGATGCGCCACGCCGGCGGTGGCATGGACCAGGACAGCCGCGACCAGTACGAGCAGTTCCTGCTGCAGAGCCGCGTGAACTCGCGCCTGGTGGAATTCCGCGAACCGCCGGGCTCGCCGGAAGCCGGCAAGCTGCGCATGGTCAGCATGATCGACGTACTCGATGACGGCCTGTCATCGGTCTACACCTTCTACGATCCGCTCGAGCGCAACGCCAGCTACGGCACCTACAACATCCTCTGGCAGATCCGCCAGACGCACGAACTTGGCCTGCCGCACCTGTACCTGGGCTACTGGATCGCGGAAAGCCGAAAGATGGCCTACAAGGCACGCTTCCGTCCGTTGCAGGTGCTGACCGGCAACCAGTGGCAGGCGTTCGAGGACAACGCGGGCGGCGCCCCGTCGGCCGCATCGGAAGACGGCTCCGGCATCGCGCAGGAATAAGCCGGCAGCGGCGGGCAGGCAAGGCCGCGCGGCGCGCGGGCAAGCGCCCCAGCCGCTACAATGCCGGCTTGGTTTTCACTCTGCACCGGCCCTCCGGTCGCCTCTCCCCGTGCTCAACGCGCTCTACCCCCTGCTCCGCCCCGCCCTGTTTTCGATGGACGCGGAGGACGCTCACCACTTCACCCTGAACAACCTGCTGCGCGCGAAGCGCATGGGCCTGGCCGGCTGCATCGGCAACCGCGTCGCCGACGATCCGCGCACGGTGATGGGGGTGCGCTTTCCGAACCCGGTAGGCCTTGCTGCCGGCCTGGACAAGGACGGCGCCTATATCGACGGGCTCGCGGCGTTCGGCTTCGGCTTCATCGAGGTGGGCACCGTGACCCCGCGCGCACAGGCCGGCAACCCTCGCCCGCGCATGTTCCGACTGCCGCAGGCCGACGCGCTGATCAATCGCATGGGCTTCAACAACGGCGGCGTCGATGCCTTTATCGCGAACGTCAGGGCATCGCGCTGGAAGGCCGAAGGCGGCGTGCTGGGCCTGAACATCGGCAAGAATGCCGACACGCCGATCGAACGCGCCGCCGACGACTACCTGTACTGCCTGGAGCGCGTCTATCCGCACGCAAGCTACGTGACGGTGAACATCTCGTCGCCCAATACCAAGAACCTGCGCCAGCTTCAGGGCGCCAGCGAACTCGACAGCCTGCTGTCGACACTCAAATCCGCCCAGCAGCGCCTGGCCGACCAGCACAAGCGCTACGTGCCGGTGGCGCTGAAGATTGCGCCGGACCTCGACGCCGACCAGATCGGCAATATCGGCGACGCGCTGGTGCGCCACAAGATCGACGGCGTGATTGCCACCAACACCACGATCTCGCGCGATGCCGTGAAAGGCCTGCCGCATGCGGAAGAAGCCGGCGGCCTGTCCGGCCGGCCGGTGTTCGAGCAGTCGACCCATGTGGTGCGCGCGCTGCGCCAGGTGGTCGGCGACGCGGTGCCCATCATCGGCGTGGGCGGCATTTTCAGCGGCGCCGACGCGCGCGCGAAGATCGATGCCGGCGCGAAGCTCGTGCAGGTCTACAGCGGCCTGATCTACCGCGGCCCGACTCTGGTGCGCGACTGCGCCGCCGCGCTGCGCGCCTGAAGCCAACGCAAGACAGCAAGGAGAGCGACATGGAAACCATCCGCCTCGGACGCAGCGACCTGCAGGTCTCGCGCATTTGCCTGGGTACCATGACCTTCGGCGAGCAGAACACCGAAGCCGAGGGCCATAGCCAGCTCGACTACGCTTTCTCGCGCGGGATCAATTTCATTGATACCGCCGAGATGTATCCGGTCAGGCCGTGCGCCGAAACCTATAGCCGGACCGAGCAGATCATCGGCAACTGGCTCCGGCACCAGCCGCGCGACCGCGTGGTGCTCGCCACCAAGGTGGCCGGCCCCGGCCGGATGCCCTGGATCCGCAATGGCGACGACCTGACGCCCGCGGGCATCCGCGCGGCGGTCGACGCCTCGCTGCAGCGGCTGCAGACCGACTACATCGACCTGTACCAGATCCACTGGCCCGCGCGCAACGCGCCGATCTTCGGCCAGACGAGCTTCGATCCGGCCAAGGAACGGCCCTGCATCTCGATCCAGGCGCAGCTGGAAACCTTTGCTGAACTGGTGCAGGCGGGGAAGATCCGCTATGTCGGCGTCTCCAACGAAACCCCGTGGGGCGTGGCGGAATTCGTCAGGCTGGCGGAGCAGCATGGGCTGCCGCGCATCGCGACCATCCAGAACCCGTACAACCTGGTCAACCGCAGCTTCGAACAGGGCCTGGACGAGGCGTGCTTCCGCACCGACGTGAGCCTGCTGGTCTACAGTCCGCTCGCATTCGGCCAGCTCACCGGCAAGTATCTGAGCGGCGATCCGGCCAGGCCAGTGTTCAACGACGCCGCAATCGGCCGCCTGACACGCTTCGGCGCCGACTGGAGCCCGCGCTACATGCGCCCGGAGACCATGGCGGCCTCGGCCCGCTATGTCGAACTGGCGCGCACGGCCGGGCTGTCGCCGGCGGCGCTGGCCCTGGCCTGGTGCTATTCGCGCTGGTTCGCCGCCAGCACCATCGTCGGCGCCACGTCGCTCGATCAATTGCGTGAAAACATCGATGCGTGGCAAACGCAATTGCATGAAGACGTGATTACCGCAATCGGGGAAATCCACAAGGAAATCTGCAATCCCGCGCAATAATCTGCGCCTGGATGGCTAATAACGGGGTTCTGGCAGCATCGGATGCCCCGCATCCGCTCCGGGACTTCGCATATCGTGCGCGAGAAGTGGTATCCTCGCAGGCTTATCGCTGTCTTGCTTTCGCGCAGGCGCGCCCTTCCATCAGCCGCCGGAAGTGCCCTGCCGCCCGGAGCAGGTGCCGCCCACGTGGCGGCGCCGGCAGTGAGACCAAGCTTGTGCGCGGCATACCATCCAGAACCGAGTCACTCGGAGGAGAACAGATCAAGATGAAGGGTCTCAAGGCAACCAAATCCATCCTCGGCGGCGCAGTCGCGCTGGCATTGCTGTGCGGCGGCGCCGTGCACGCCCAGACCGTCAAGGTCCTGTCGATCGTGGAACACCCCGCACTGGACGCCATCCGCGACGGCGTGCGCGAGGAGCTGAAGGCCGCCGGCTATGACGCCGACAAGAACCTGAAGTGGGAATACCAGAGCGCACAGGGCAACACCGGCACCGCCGCCCAGATTGCCCGCAAGTTCGTCGGCGACAACCCGAATGTGATCGTTGCCATCGCCACGCCGTCGGCCCAGGCCGTGGTCGCCGCCACCAAGACCGTGCCCGTGGTGTACTCGGGCGTGACCGATCCGGTCGCCGCGCAACTGGTCAAGAGCTGGGCGCCGTCGGGCACCAACGTGACCGGCGTGTCGGACAAGCTGCCGCTGGACAAGCAAGTGGCCCTGATCAAGCGCGTGGTGCCGCATGCCAAGACCGTCGGCATGGTCTACAACCCGGGCGAGGCCAACTCGGTCGTGGTGGTCAAGGAACTGAAGGAACTGCTGGCCAAGCAGGGCCTGACGCTGAAGGAAGCCGCCGCCCCGCGCACGGTTGACATCGGTGCCGCCGCCAAGAGCCTGATCGGCAAGGTGGACGTGATCTACACCAACACCGACAACAACGTGGTTTCGGCGTACGAAGCGCTGGTCAAGGTGGCCAACGAATCGAAGATTCCGCTGATCGCCGCCGACACCGACAGCGTCAAGCGTGGCGCCATCGCCGCACTGGGCATCAACTACCTGGACCTCGGCCACCAGACCGGCAAGGTCGTGGCGCGCATCCTGAAGGGCGAGAAGCCGGGCGCGATCGCCTCGGAAACCAGCAACAACCTTGAACTGTTTGTGAACACCGGCGCCGCGCAGAAGCAAGGCGTGACGCTGTCGCCGGAGCTGATCAAGGAAGCCAAGACCGTCATCAAGTAAGCAGAACGTCTGACCTGTGCCGTCCGCGCCGCGCGGACGGCCGCGCGTCCGCTAGTCCACTACAGTACAAGATCCAGACTGCCCTACCCGGGCCCGCCCCCTGAACGAGACGGCGAGCCGACCAACCTTATCCGGGCGGGCCGCGCCAGCTGTCAACAGGATTCACCATGTCCCTCTTTTCCCTTCTGGGCGCCCTGGAGATCGGCCTGATCTTCAGCCTGGTTGCCCTCGGGGTGCTGATTTCCTTCCGCATCCTCAATTTTCCCGACCTGACCGTCGACGGCAGCTTCCCGCTGGGCGGCGCCGTGGCCGCGACACTGATCGCCGCCGGGCAGGACCCGTTTGTCGCCACCGCCCTCGCCATCGTGGCCGGCGCCCTGGCTGGCTTCATCACCGGCTGGCTCAATGTGCGGCTCAAGATCATGGACCTGCTCGCCAGTATCCTGATGATGATCGCGCTGTACTCGGTCAACCTGCGCATCATGGGCCGCCCCAATGTGCCGCTGATCACGGAGCCGACGCTGTTCACCATCCTGCAGCCCGACTGGCTGCCTGACTACGTGCTGCGCCCGCTGGTGCTGTTCATCGTGGTGGTCATCGCCAAGGTTGGCCTGGACTGGTTCTTCTCGTCGCAGCTCGGCCTGGCCATGCGCGCGACCGGCGCCAATCCGCGCATGGCGCGCGCGCAGGGCATCGCCACGGGCCGCGCCACGCTGGCCGGCATGGCGCTGTCCAACGGGCTGGTCGCACTGGCCGGCGCGCTGTTCGCGCAGACCCAGGGCGGCTCGGATATCTCGATGGGCATCGGCACCATCGTGATCGGCCTGGCCGCGGTGATCATCGGCGAAAGCATCCTGCCGGCACGCCGCCTGGTCTGGACCACGCTCGCCGTGGTGCTGGGCGCCATCCTGTACCGCTTCTTCATTGCGCTGGCGCTGAACAGCGACTTCATCGGCCTCAAGGCGCAGGACCTGAACCTGGTCACCGCCGCGCTGGTGACGATCGCCCTGGTGCTGCCCGCCACCCGCAAGAAGCTGTTTGCCCGCAAGAACGGAGGTGCCTGAGATGCTGCGCGCACAAGACCTGAAGCTCACCTTCAACCCCGGCACCCCGATCGAGACCCGCGCGCTGCGCGGCCTGAGCCTGGAGATCCCAAGCGGCCAGTTCGTGGCCGTGATCGGCTCCAACGGCGCCGGCAAGTCGACCTTCCTGAACGCGATCAGCGGCGACCAGATGGTCGATTCGGGCCGCATCACTATCGATGACACCGACGTGACGCGCAAGCAAGCGTGGGATCGCGCCCACCTCGTGGCACGCGTCTTTCAGGACCCGATGGCCGGCACCTGCGAAGCGCTGACGATCGAAGAGAACATGGCGCTGGCGATGGCGCGCGGCGCCAGGCGCGGCTTCCGCGCGGCGCTGAACCGCGGCTCGCGCGAGCTGTTCCGCGAGAAGCTGCGCCTGCTGAACCTGGGCCTGGAAAACCGCCTGACCGACCGCATCGGCCTGCTCTCCGGCGGGCAGCGCCAGGCGGTGAGCCTGCTGATGGCATCGCTGCAGCCGTCGCGAATCCTGCTGCTCGACGAGCACACCGCCGCGCTTGACCCGAAGACCGCCGCGTTCGTGTTGGAACTGACTGCGCGCATCGTCGAGGAAAGCAAGCTGACGACGATGATGGTCACGCACAGCATGCGCCAGGCGCTGGACTATGGCCAACGCACGGTGATGCTGCACCAGGGCCAGGTCGTGCTGGATGTGTCCGGTGAAAAGCGCAAGGGGCTCGATGTGCCGGATCTGCTGCGCATGTTCGAGCAGACGCGGCACGAACAGCTGGACGACGACGCGTTGCTGCTGGGCTGATCAGGCTCCGGCACACATGAAGAAAGGGAGCCCAGGCTCCCTTTCTTTTTTCAGTCAGACCGTAGCAGCCTTGTCCAGCCAACGCCTTAGCTGGTCCGTCACCGCCGTGCTCGAAAACGAGCAGCTGTCCTGCGCGAACACGGCCGACATCTCCAGCCGGCGCAGCAGTTCTTCCATCGCCTGACCGAAAACCGGCGGCAGCGTCAGCGCGGGCGCTGCCTCGCGCCACGCCGTCACAAGTTCGACGGCAGGCAGTGTGCCGCCAATGTGCTGGTCCAGTGCCGAGCGCATGCGCGCCAGCGTCTCTGTATTGGCGGCGCTCATGTGCGTGCCCTCCTTTCCTTGTAAAGCTCGCGGAACGTGCGTCCCGAGGGTGCGGGCATGTCCCGCGTCTGGGTCCAGCCCTTGCCCGCCATGGGCAGGCTGGCGATCAACTGATTGCTGCCGCCCATGCGCGCCAGCACGCGCGCGCCAAAGCGGCTGGCCAGCGCATAGAGTGCCGGACGCCGGGCGACGAAGCCCCACGCCTGCAGCGCGAAGCGCTCCTGCCATGGGCGCAGGCCGCGCTCCATCTGCTTCTCGCGCAATTTGCGCAGCAGGTCCGACAAGGGTATCGATGCCGGGCACACGCGATTGCATTCGCCGCACATCGTGGCCGCCTGCGGGAGGTCCACGGCATTGGCCAGGCCCACGTAGCTGGGCGTCAGCACGCTGCCCATCGGCCCCGGATAGACCCAGCCATAGGCATGGCCGCCGATCTTCTGGTAGACCGGGCAATGGTTCATGCAGGCGCCGCAGCGGATGCAGCGCAGCATCTCCTGGAATTCGCCGCCGATCAGCCCGCTGCGCCCGCCGTCGACGAGCACGAAGTACATATGCTCGGGACCATCGCGCTCACCCTCGGCACGCGGGCCGGTCAGTAGCGAGAAATAGTTCGATATGGCCTGCCCGGTCGCCGAACGCGGCAGCAGCCGCATTACGGTCGCCAGGTCTTCCAGCGTCGGCAGCACCTTCTCGATGCCGGTGACGGCCACATGCACGCGAGGCATGACGGTGCACATGCCTTCATTGCCCTCGTTGGTGACCACCGCCACCGAACCGGTTTCGGCAATGATGAAATTGCCCCCCGTCACGCCCATGTCTGCGGACAGGAACTCGGGGCGCAGCACCTCGCGCGCTTCGCGCGTCATTTCCGGGATGTCGGTCAGGCGCGGCTTCTGGTGGACCTTCGCGAACAGGTCGGCAATCTCGTCCTTGTCCTTGTGCACCACCGGCGCAATGATGTGCGACGGCGGCTCGGAGTCGTTGATCTGGAGGATGTACTCGCCGAGATCGGTTTCGATGCTCTGCACGCCCATCTCGCCGAGCACCTGGTTCAGCCGCATCTCCTCGGTCACCATCGACTTGCTCTTGATGACCTTCTTCACGCCATGCTTCTGCGCGATCTCCGCGACCAGGCGCGCCGCATCGGCCGTGGTCTCGGCGAACAGCACCGTGGCGCCGCGGCGCGTGGCGTTTTCCTCAAACGTGGCGAGCCAGACATCCAGGTTTTCCAGCGCGCGGTTGCGGCGCTCTTTCAGCGCGGCGCGGGTCGCGTCGAAATCGATATCGCGGATGGCATCGGCACGCGCGGTGACAAACTTGGTGGAGAGCTTCTTGAGGTTCTGCTGCAGGCGCTGGTCAGCCAGCTTCTGGCCGGCGCGCGCCTTGAATTCCATGCTGTGGACTTGCATCGTCGCGTCTCCGGTGCTCAGGCGTCGCCCGCCAGGACCTGCGCGATATGCAGCACGCGCGTTTGCGTATCGCCGCTGCGGCGCAGGCGGCCTTCGATATTGAGCATGCAGCCCAGGTCGCCCAGCACCACGGCATCCGCGCTGCTGGCCTTGATATTGGCGCACTTCTCGTCAACGATCGCCGTCGAGATATTGCCGTACTTGACCGAGAAGGTGCCGCCAAAGCCGCAGCAAGCCTCGCAGTCCTTCATCTCGGTGAGCTGCACCCCCGGCAGCTTGCCCAGCAGTTCGCGCGGCTGCGCCTTGACGCCCAGTTCGCGCAGGCCCGCGCAGGAATCGTGATACGTGACGTGGCCGGCGAAATTGGAATCGAACCGTTCGATCTTCGCTACGTTCACCAGGAATTCGGTCAGTTCGAACACGCGTTCGCGCAGCCGTTCATAGCGGCCGTTGAGTTCCGGGTCATCGCGCAGCAGGTCCGCATAGTGCTGGCGGATCATGCCGCCGCAGCTTCCCGACGGCACCACCACGTAGTCGAACATCTCGAACTCGCGCAGGAATTTTTCCGCCAGGTCGCGCGACACGGCGCGCTCGCCAGAGTTGTAGGTGGGCTGGCCACAGCAGGTCTGGGCTTCGGGCACCATCACCTCGTAGCCGGCGCCTTCCAGCAGCTTCAGCACGGAGAAGCCGATCTCCGGGCGCATGAGGTCCACCAGGCAGGTGGCGAACAGGCCAACTCGCATTTGCTTTCTTTCTCCAGACCCCGAAACCCCGCAATTATGCGCGTTTGCGCGCCGGGTGGCGCACAAGCCGAGGGCACATCACGAGAGGATTCTTACCGGAATGTCATTTCACCTATTGAAATTTTCACGATGCGAGATAGAATCAGGCAAACGCTTAATTTGCCGCAGGGCAACATTTCCTTATGTCAGACGCAGACAAGTCGCCTGGAAAGACATCGATCCAGGTTATTGAACGCATGATGACGCTGCTGGACGCACTGGCCCAGCACGCCGACCCGGTCAGCCTGAAAGAGCTGTCGATGTCTACCGGACTGCATCCTTCCACCGCGCACCGTATCCTCAACGACATGGTTGCGTGCCGCTTTGTCGATCGCTCGGACCCGGGCAGCTACCGGCTGGGCATGCGCCTGCTGGAGCTTGGCAACCTGGTCAAGGCACGCCTGTCGGTGCGCGACGCGGCGCTCGCGCCAATGCGCGCGCTGCACCGTGTCACCGGGCAGACCGTTAACCTGTCAGTGCGCCAGGGCGACGAGATCGTGTATATCGAGCGGGCCTACAGCGAGCGCTCCGGCATGCAGGTGGTGCGTGCCATTGGCGGACGCGCGCCGCTGCACCTGACGTCGGTGGGCAAGCTGTTCCTCGCCGCCGACGAGTCCACGCGCGTGCGCAGCTATGCCACGCGCACCGGGCTGGCCGGGCATACGCGCACTTCAATCACCGACCTGACCAAGCTCGAGCGCGAACTGGGCTGGGTGCGCAGCAACGGCTACGCCCGCGACAACGAAGAGCTGGAACTGGGCGTGCGCTGCATCGCCGCCGGCATCTACGATGATTCGCGCCGGCTGGTGGCCGGCCTGTCGCTGTCGGCACCCGCCGATCGCCTGCAGGACAGCTGGCTGCAGAACCTGAAGGATACGGCGCTGCAGATTTCGCGCGGCATGGGGTACGTGATGGAATCTGAAGCCGCCTGATCGGCTTCGGCTTGCCGGCGGCTAAGGGCAACTTCTGCGCGCCGCCGGTTCAGCAGATCATGGGCACGCGGGTAAGGGTTTACGTGTAGTTTTCAGATAACCTGCAAACCCTATAATCGGGCCGCTATGCGAACCCGAGCCATTACCTTGACCGAACAGGTCACGCGCCAGATCCGGACCGACATTGAGAACGGCGTTTACCCCGTGGGCAACCGACTGCCCACGGGCAAGCAGCTGGCCGACCAGTACGGCGTCAGTGCCGCCGTGATCCGTGAGGTGACCGAGCATCTGCGTTCTCAAGGCTTTGTGGAAACGCGCCAGGGCGTGGGTTGCACCGTGCGTTCCCGTACCGGTGCCGGCGGCTTCCAGCTTCCCCGCGAGCCCGATCTGGGACGGGCCGAGCTGGCCGACCTGTATGACCTGCGCATGGACCTGGAGAGTGCGGCCGCGGCACTGGCCGCCATGCGGCGCAGCCCTGACGACGTCGATGCCCTTGCCGGGCTGCTGCATCGGCTGAAGACGCATCTTTATGATGCCCAGCCGGCGGTCGATCTCGATGCCGCGTTCCACATCGGCATTGCCAGTGCCACCCACAACCCGTACTACCGCCAGCTGCTGCAGTACATGAACCTGCAGCTGCACCAGGCCGTTGCCACCGCGCGCGCCAACACGCTGCAGCAAGCGCATTCGCCCGAGTCCGTGCACCAGGAACACGAGGCCATCTTCGAGGCGATCCGTGACGGCAATGCCGAAGCGGCGCGCCAGGCCACCATCCGCCACCTGCAATGCGCGGCGCAGCGAATGGGCTTGCCCCTGCGCGCACGCGCCGCCGACCTCCTGCCCTGAAAACCGAAAGCTGAAATCGCTCCCTCCATGCCAGCCACCAACCTGCCCCAGCGTCTCACCGAAGCCCTTGGTCCCGACACCGTGCTCACCCAGCCCGACGACATTGCGCCGTGGCTGTCCGACTGGCGCGGCATCTACCGGGGCCAGGCCCAGGCGGTGGTCCGCCCGCGCACGGTCGACGAGGTCTCGCGCTGCCTCGCGCTCTGCCAGCAGGCCGCGGCACCGGTCGTGCCACGCGGCGGCAACACCGGCTTGTGCGGCGCGGCCACGCCCGACGGCCAGCCGCTGAACGTGGTGCTGAGCCTGGACCGCATGCATGCCATCCGCTCGCTCGACACCATCGCCAACACCGTGGTGGCCGAAGCCGGCTGCATCCTCGGCAACCTGCGCCGCGCCGCGGCCGACGCCAACCGGTTGCTGCCACTGAGCCTGGCGGCGGAAGACTCGTGCCAGATCGGCGGCAACCTGGCCACCAATGCCGGCGGCGTCAACGTCGTGCGTTATGGCATGACGCGCGAACTGGTGCTCGGCGTCGAGGCCGTGCTGCCCAACGGCGAGGTCTTCCACGGCCTGCGCACGCTGCGCAAGGACAACACCGGCTACGATCTCAAGCAGTTGCTGATCGGCTCGGAAGGCACGCTCGGCGTTATCACGGCTGCTGCACTGCGCCTGTTCCCGCGTACCGATACGCGCAGTGTCGTGCTGGCGGCAGTGGAATCGCCGCAGCAGGCGCTGGAGCTGTACGCGCTGCTGTTCGAGCAGTGCGGCGCACGGCTGCAGGCTTTCGAGTTCTTCACCGGCGCGTGCCTGGACCTGGTCCTGACGCATGCCGAGGGCGTGCAAGAACCCTTTGCGCAGCGTTATCCCGCCTATGTGCTGGTGGAACTGGCCGACACCGCCGAAGAAGCGGCGCTCAATGCGCTGCTGGAGCGCGTCATTGGCGAGGCGCTCGAACGCGGCCTTTGCCTCGATGCGGCGGTGTCTGCATCGCTGGCCCAATTGCAGGCGCTGTGGAAGCTGCGCGAAGAAATCTCCGAAGCGCAGCGCGCGGACGGGCCGCACCTGAAACATGACGTGTCGCTGCCGATCGAACAGATCCCGGCGTTCATGGTGTCGATGGAAGCGCGCCTGCGCACGCTGGACCCGGCGATCCGGCCCTTCATCTTCGGGCACTTTGGCGATGGCAACCTGCACTACAACCTGTCGCGCCCGGCGGGAGCGCCGAAGGACTGGGCAGCGACGCACGAAGACGTGGTGACCGGCACCGTGCTCGATGAAGTGATGCGCTACGGCGGCAGTATCAGTGCGGAACATGGCATCGGCCAGCTCAAGCGGCATGCATTCCTGCAGTACAAGGATCCGCTGGAGCTACGCTTGATGCGCGAGGTCAAGCGCGCGTTTGACCCGGCCGGCATCATGAATCCGGGCAAGCTGCTCTGAAGGTGAAGCCCCATAAAAAACGCGCCAACCATGGCGCGTTTTTTATGGGAGCAGGCGGAGTTCAGGTTCCGCGCGCCGAAGTCAGGATCGCTTGCGCGCCGCCGGGCGACTGCGTGAGGTTCGGCGACGACGGAAACGCATGGGGCTGCGGTACCGACGGCGAGGCATGTTCCAGCCAGTCCCGAACGCGCGTGGCATCGGCAAAGCGTGAGAGCTTGCCCACGGAATCCAGGAACACCATCACAACGTTACGGCCGTTGACCTTGGCCTGCATGACCAGGCATTGGCCAGCTTCGGAAATGAAGCCGGTCTTCTGCAGGCCGATGTCCCAGTTGCCGCCCCGCACCAGGCGGTTGGTGCTGACGTAGTGCTGCGTACGGCCCAGCACATTCACTTCATGCTCGGTCTGCGTAGAGAACTCGCGGATGGTCGGGTTGCGGTAGGCCGCGTTGACCATGCGCGCGAGGTCCATGGCGCTCGACACATTGCTGCTCGACAGGCCGTTCGAGTCCACGAAGTGGGTGTCGTTCATGCCCAGTTCACGGGCCTTGCGGTTCATGGCCTGGACAAACGCGGGCAGACCACCCGGATAGTTGCGACCCAGCGCCGAGGCCGCGCGGTTCTCGGACGACATCAGCGCCAGCAGCAGCATTTCCTGGCGCGTCAGCTGGGTACCGAAGCGCAGGCGCGAGCTGCTGTGCTTCTCGGTGTCCCGGTCTTCTTCCGTGATGGTCAGGGTCTCGTCCATCGGCAGGCGAGCATCCATCACCACCAGCGCAGTCATCAGCTTGGTGATCGACGCGATCGGCAGCACCGCGCTCGGATTCTTCTGGAACAGCACCTCGTTGGTGTTCTGGTCCATCACGAGCGCAACGCTCGATCTCAGTGCCAGCGCATCCTCGGTATCGCGCAGCCCCATGGCCTCGCCGAGCGACGGCTTGGCCGGCGTAAACACCGCCCGCACCGGCGCGGCCCGGTTCGACGCCACCACACGGTGCCGGCCGTTCTTCACGACGATCACCTTGCGGGAAGACGCGGCCTCGGCCATGGCCGTTGTGCGCTTGCTGCCCGCACTGGCCTTTTTCTCGGCTTTGGACGACTTCGCCTGCTTTTTCGTGGACTTTTCAGTGGAAGTCGACTTGGTGGCAGCCTCGGCCAACGGGGCTGCCAGCATCGACGCGGATGCCAGCACGGCTACGGCTACGGCGCTCAGGGGCGTCGAGCCGAAGAATCTGGAAAAAATGGAATCAGACCGGAACATGATTCGTTCAGCGCATCGGGATGGCGCTAGTGTAGGAAATTAAGAAATTGTTAGCAAGATTAAAGACTTACGAAGGCTAGTTAAAGTTCGATTTGCAAACATTTCCACAATGCGGAAATTGTTGACTCCTCGTCACGTGCATCATCGTTGACCTCCTGTAAGTCACTGCGCGGCTGCGGGGTTCACCCGCCACTGCGGCAATATTCCTTTGTATGTCGGCGCGAATCGTTACACATTGATACACATCTCACTATGAGAGGAAACGCGCAAACCCACTCACCGGTTCACGTTCAGTGTTGAGGCGATTCTCTATCGCCTCCGGATCCGCATAGCCCAGGGACATGCCGCAGACCACCATCTCCTCGCCTGGCAGGCGGAGGTGATCGCCAATGATCTTGTGGAACTGCGTAAATGCGGCCTGCGGGCAGGTATCGAGCCCGCGCGCCCGAGCGGCGACCATGATGCTTTGCAGGAACATGCCGTAGTCGAGCCAGCTGCCCAGTTCCATGATGCGGTCGATGGTGAAGATCATGCCGACCGGCGCATCGAAGAAGCGGAAGTTGCGCGCGTGCTGTTCGTGCATGCGCGATTTATCCTCGCGGCTGATTTCCAGCAGGCCATACAGGTCCCAGCCAACCTTGCGGCGCCGATCCAGGTAGGGGTTCACCCAGGAGCGCGGGTAGTACGGATACTCTTCAAGGTACTTGCTGTCGCGCTCGGGGTCTTCGTAGGCGGTCAGCAGGTCCGCGCACAGCCTGGCCTTGGCGTCACCCGCCAGCACATAGACATGCCATGGTTGCGTGTTGGTGCCAGAGGGCGCACGGCTGGCGACGGCTAGAATCTCTTCCACCGCTTCGCGTGGCACGGGCGTATCCAGGAACGCCCGGACCGAGCGGCGCGTGAGGATGGCCCGGTCGACGCAGTCGACCGCCTGCTGCGCAGCAGCCTCGGCGGCCACTTGCTTGCCAGCTTGCGCGTCCTGCGACATCTTTCCTTCCTCCATCACGCCACGCCCGGCGCTTGTGCGCCAGGCACCGTCAGCGGCTGCAGCGCGCGGCGCAGCGGCTCGGGCAAGGGCACCGGGCGACGCGTGACGCGATCGACATAGACGTGGACAAAATGCCCTTGCGCCGCCGCGATCTCGTTGTCGCCGCTGAACAGCCCCACCTCATAGCGCACGCTGCTGGTTCCCAGCCGCGCCACCCGCAAGCCAGCCGTGACCGTGTCCGGGAAGCTCAGCGACGAGAAGTAGTTGCACTGCGTCTCGATCACCAGCCCGATCGTGCTGCCGGATTCAAAGTCGAGCACGCCTTCCCGGATCAGGTACGCATTCACGACGGTATCAAAATAACTGTAGTAGACAACGTTGTTCACGTGGCCATAGACATCGTTATCCATCCAACGCGTGGTGATGGCCTGGGCGTGCGGATAGGCACTGCGGTGCTCGGCTTGCGGTTTCATGGGAACTTTGCGGAACAGGAAAGAAGGAAGAACGCGAAACGACTAGCGCCGGATGACCAGTGCGACGCCCGCGGCGGCCAGGGCCATGCCGGATGCCGCCAGTGGCGGAAAGCGCTCGCCGAACAGCAGCCATGCCATCACGGCCGTGGTCGGCGGCGTCAGGTACATGAGGCTGGAGACTCGCGTTGCGGCACCCTGCCGGATCAGCAGGAACAGCAGCGAAATGGCGCCGATCGAGAGCGCGACCACCGACCAGGCGAGCGCGCCGACCATCTCGGCGGTCCAGTCGACGTGGCGAGTCTCGAACATGAACATAAAGGGCACGCAAGCCAGCGCGGATGCCGCGAACTGGATGACGGAGCCGATGCGCAGATCGAACACGGCGCAGAAGCGCTTCTGGTACAGCGTGCCGAAGGTGATGCTGAGCAACGCCCCGCCCGCGAGCAGCACGCTGGCCGTGGAGAGTCCGCTGGCGCCGAGTTTGTTGGCCACCACCAGCCCGACCCCCACGATGCCAAGCAGCAGCCCCAGCCACTGGCGCATGCTGATGCGTTCGCCCAGGCGCGCGGAAATCAGTGCGGTCAGGATCGGTTGCATGCCGACGATCAAGGCCGACATGCCGGCTGGCATGCCCAGCTTGACGGCGGCCCAGACGCCGCCGAGATAGCCGGCTTGCAGAAACAGCCCGGCTACCGCGATATGACCGACCATGCGCCAATCGGTACGCCCTTCGCGTTGCGGCAACGGCACGCGCGCGAGCCACACGAAGGGCACCATCAGCACCAGGACGCCGACGAACCGCAGGAACAGGAACGTCATCGGCTCGGCATGCGGCATGCCATACCTGGCCACGATAAACCCCGTGCTCCAGATCAGGACGAACAGCCACGGCATGCTGGCAGACCAGAAGGTTCGCCGCGCGCTTGCGCCGGCATCAGCCATCGTGCTCATGCCGACACCTTCCGCGCGGGCCATTTGCGCATCGGGAAACGATGGGCCGGCGGCAGCGGCAGCACGAAGTGATCGGCGTAAAAGGCAAGCATGGCGTGGCGAAAGGGGCGTTCTTGTTGTGGGCGCGACGCTTGCATAGTCAAGCGTCGGCAGGCTGCGATGGTAGCACCGCTGGAAAACCCGCGGTACCGCGCACAATGCATGGCGCTACCGGCACATTTCGAGTCAACGTGCGTTGCATTTTGTGCGACGCACAAAAACTGCTTGACACCGGCCCGGCTTTCCCTAGAATTGCAATTGTTGCGGCGCACCAAAGCGAATGAGCGGGCGCCCAACCTTAATCCCAACGCCTGGGGCTGGACGACGCGGAGCGATATCCGTCACGGTCCTGACATCCAGGCGGTTTAATTTTGCTTGACCTTGAAGTTCACCACTGGAGACCAGCAATGATCCTCACCCCGGAACAAGTCGCAGCAGCGCAAAAGGCTAACCTGGAAACCCTGTTTGGCCTGACCACCAAGGCTTTCGAAGGCGTCGAGAAGCTCGTCGAGCTGAACCTGCAGGTCGTCAAGACCACCTTCGCCGAAAACGTCGACAACGCCAAGAAGGCGCTGTCCGCCAAGGATGCCCAGGAACTGCTGGCCATCCAGGCTTCGCTGGTGCAGCCGGTGGCTGAAAAGACCCTGGCCTACACCCGTCACCTGTACGAAATCGCTTCGGAAACGCAAAGCGAATTCACCAAGGTCGCCGAAGCCCAACTGGCTGAAGGCTCGAAGAAGGTGCAGGCTCTGGTCGACAACCTCGCCAAGAACGCACCGGCCGGTTCGGAATCGACCGTGGCCATCGTGAAGTCGGCCATCTCGGCTGCCAACAACGCCTATGAGTCGGTCCAGAAGGCCACCAAGCAGGCTGTCGAGATCGCCGAAAGCAACTTCCAGGCTGCCGCTTCGGCCGCCAGCAAGGCTGCCCAGCAGGCCAGCGCCACGGCCCGCAGCGCCGCTGTCAAGAAGACCGCCTGATAGCCAGCACGGCTGACAGGTAGTGCCAGCGACCGGCCCCGTGCCGGTCCGTTGGCAAAGCGCACCGCCCGACGGCGCGCTTTGCCAACGATGACGGTGGCAGACCGCAACAGGTTTGCCGCTAGCGTGCCAGTGTCTCCTCGGTACCGCGGTCTCCTTGTCCAAAGGTATCGTTCAAGCCCGACCCAGAAGGTCGGGCTTTTTTTCGCCTTCTGTACCCCCGCCGCCCGCTTCCACTCGGATTTCCGGCCGCGCCGATGCCTTCCAAAGCGCGTCCGCAGCGTTGTCCTTGCCCAATGCCGGAGCGGGCGACTATCGTTAGCAAGGTGCAGCCCGCGGCATTCTGGCATGCCAGGGCTCCGCCCTTCGGATTCACGTGGCGCGGCGCAATACCGGGCCATGTCGGCATGCGTGGCGCAGCGCTTGCGCGACGCAACAGCATCTGGGAGATGCCATGAAGACGCAGCGCCACATCACGACCTACATCGTCATCGCGATGATCCTCGGCGGCGTGGTCGGCTACGGCTGTCATGTCGCGTTTCCCGATCCCAAGCTGGCAAAAGAGATCGCGGGCTACATCTCGATCATCACCGACGTCTTCCTGCGGCTGATCAAGATGATCATCGCGCCGCTGGTGTTCTCGACGCTCGTCATGGGCATTGCCCACATGGGCGATGCCAGCACCGTCGGCCGCGTAGGCATCAAGGCGATGGGGTGGTTCATCACCGCATCGCTGGTGTCGCTGACGCTAGGCCTGATCATGGCCACCATGCTCCAGCCGGGCGTCAATATCGGCCTTCCGCTGCCCGACGTCGGCTCCGCGACCAATCTCAAGACCAATGCCTTCACACTGAAGGATTTCGTCGCCCACCTAGTGCCGAAGTCCGTGGCCGAGGCGATGGCCAACAACGAGATCCTTCAGATCGTGGTCTTTTCAATCTTCTTCGGCACCGCGCTTGCCACGTTGGGCGAGCATGGCAAGCGCATGGCCGGCGTCATCGAAGATCTCGCGCAGGTCATGCTGAAGATCACGGGCGCAGTGATGTGGCTGGCGCCGATTGCCGTGTTCGCCGCCATCGCATCGACCGTGACGACGCAAGGCCTTGGCATCCTGGTGACCTTCGCCAAATTCATGGGCAGCTTCTACCTCGCCCTGTTCGTGCTCTGGGGCTTGCTGACGCTGGCGGGCTTCGTGTTCCTGGGGCGGCGGATCTTCAACCTGATCAAGCTGATCCGCGAGCCGTTCCTGCTGTCGTTCTCGACCGCAAGCTCCGAAGCCGCGTATCCGAAAATGCTCGACGCGCTCGACAAGTTCGGCGTCAACCGCAAGATCTCCAGCTTTGTGCTGCCGCTGGGCTACTCGTTCAACCTCGACGGGTCGATGATGTACTGCACGTTCGCCGTGCTGTTCATCGCCCAGGCCTATGACATCCACTTGCCGATGGGTACGCAGATCACCATGCTGTTGCTGCTGATGCTTACCTCCAAGGGGATGGCCGGCGTGCCGCGCGCCTCGCTGGTGGTCATCGCGGCCACGCTGAACCAGTTCAATATCCCGGAAGCCGGCCTGCTGCTGATCATGGGCGTGGATCAGTTCCTCGACATGGGCCGTTCGGCCACCAATGCCGTGGGCAATTCGATCGCCTCCGCCGTGGTGGCCAAGTGGGAAGGCCAGCTCGCCAGCGAATCGACGCTCGATACCGGCGATCAGGGCGGCATGGGCGGGGTGGACGACGAACGCGAGGCGCTGGCCAAGCCCGAGACCGCGCGTGCCTGAGCGCTGGCGCGCAGACCGCAGAGGAGCGACCCATGTCTTGCACTGTTGCCCGGTGTGGCCGCTATGTGTGGTGGCGGATCGCGGCGCTATGCCTGGCGCTGTCGGCCGGACTGGCGCTGGCGCAGGAGCCGATCGCCCTTTCCGGCACACTGAAAAAGGCCAAGGAAACCGGCACGCTGACCATCGGCTACCGGGAATCTTCCCTGCCCTTCTCGTACCTGAACCAGATTCGCCGGCCGATCGGCTATTCGATCGATATCTGCACGGCCATCGTTCAGGCCGCCGGTGCCGACGTCGGCCGCGACCTGACCATCAACTGGGTGCCGGTGACTTCCGAAAACCGCATCGAAGCGATGACGTCCGGCAAGATCGACCTCGAATGCGGCTCCACCACGCGCAATGCCGAGCGCCAGCAGCGCGTGTCGTTCTCACCGGTGATTTTCGTCGCCGGCACCAAGCTGCTGGTGCCGCACGGCTCGCCAATACGAACCTTCCAGGACCTCAAAGGCAAGACCGTCGTGGCAACAGCCGGCACGACCAATGCAGATGCCATCGAGCGGCTGTCCACACGCTTCAATCTTGGCGTGACCCTGATCCGCGCCCGAGATCACGCCGATGCCTTTGAAGTGCTGCGCCATGGCGGCGCGGACGCCTATGCGGGCGACGACGTACTGCTGTACGGCTTCCTCGCCAAGTACGGGCTCGGCAAGAAATATGACGTGACGCGCGATTTCCTGTCCTACGACCCCTACGGCATCATGCTGCGCAAGAACGATCCGCAATTTGCCGCAGTCGTCGACAAGGCGGTTCGCGACCTGATGACCTCAGGCGAGCTTGACCGCCTGTACAAGCAGTGGTTCGTCAACCGCCTGCCCACTGGCGAACGCCTGGGCATCCCGATGAGCGCCCAGCTCGAAGACATCATCCAGTCCACGCCTCAGCAGCCGGAATAGACGTCAACTGGCAGCCCAGCCGTACCCTGCCGGGCTAAATCGGCGGCGGCTCAAAATTCCTGTCGGTTAATTGCGCAATCGGGTAAAAGGAAACCCGCCACACGGACGGGTTTCGATGCCTGCAGCTTGCCGCAATCAGCGCTTGCGCGGCGGCGGTACGTCCGTGCAGGTCCCTTCGTAGATTTCCGCGGCCATGCCGATCGACTCGCCGAGGGTCGGGTGCGGGTGGATCGTCTTGCCGATATCGACCGCGTCCGCGCCCATCTCGATCGCCAGGCAGACTTCGCTGATCAGGTCGCCGGCATGCGTGCCGACGATGCCGCCGCCGATGATGCGATGGGTTTCCTCATCGAAGATCAGCTTGGTAAAGCCCTCGTCGCGGCCATTCGCAATGGCACGGCCCGAGGCGGCCCACGGGAACACGCCCTTGCTGTACTT
Source organism: Cupriavidus sp. C2SS-8b (assembly GCF_057073745.1). Taxonomy (NCBI): domain Bacteria; kingdom Pseudomonadati; phylum Pseudomonadota; class Betaproteobacteria; order Burkholderiales; family Burkholderiaceae; genus Cupriavidus; species Cupriavidus sp. C2SS-8b. The sequence continues at coordinate 1,453,052 of NZ_CP172716.1, read as the reverse complement.
GATGCCCTGCTCCTTGCACTGGTCCTCGGTCAGGCCGGCCCAGGCCACTTCCGGATCGGTGAAGGCCACCGACGGAATCTGCTTGGCGTCGAAGTAGGCCTTCTCGCCGTGCGCGGCTTCCGCGGCCACGTGGGCCTCGTGCACCGCCTTGTGCGCCAGCATCGGCTGGCCGACCACGTCGCCAATCGCGAAGATGTTCGGCACATTGGTGCGCATCTGCGCATCGACGTTGATGAAGCCGCGATCGGTCACGGCCACGCCGGCCTTCTCGGCGCCGATGCGCTTGCCGTTGGGCGAACGGCCCACCGACACCAGCACCAGGTCGTAGCGCTGCGCCTCGGCCGGGGCCTGCTCGCCTTCGAACTTCACGTAGATGCCGTCCGGCTTGGCTTCCACCGCGACGGTCTTCGTGTTCAGCATCACCTTGCCGAAACGGTCCTTGTTCTTCTTCTCCCAGACCTTGACCAGGTCGCGGTCGGCGCCGTTCATCAGGCCCGGCAGCATTTCCACGACGTCGATGTCCGCGCCCAGCGTGCTGTACACCGTCGCCATTTCCAGGCCGATGATGCCGCCGCCGATGACCAGCATCTTGTTCGGCACCTCGGGCAGTTCCAGCGCGCCGGTCGAATCGACGATGCGCGGATCTTCCGGGATGAACGGCAGCTTCACCGCCTGGCTGCCGGCGGCGATGATCGCCTTCTCGAAGCGGATCACGGTCTTCTTGCCCGTAGCCTGCTTGCCCTCGCCTTCGGTCGCATCGACTTCCAGGTGGTGCGGATCGAGGAACGTGCCGATGCCGCGCACCACCTGCACCTTGCGTGCCTTGGCCATGCCGGCCAGGCCGCCGGTGAGCTTGCCGACCACCTGGTTCTTGTAGTGGCGCAGGCCGTCCAGATCGATCTTGGCTTCGCCGAACAGGATGCCGTGCGCAGCGAGCGCCTTGGCTTCGTCGATCACGGCTGCGTTGTGCAGGAGCGCCTTGGACGGGATGCAGCCAACGTTCAGGCAGACGCCGCCGAGCGTGGCGTAGCGTTCCACCAGCACGGTATTCATGCCCAGGTCAGCCGAACGGAACGCTGCCGAGTAGCCGCCGGGACCGGCGCCCAGCACCAGCACGTCGCACTGGATGTCGGCGCTGCCCGCGTGACTGGCGGCCACCGGAGCCGGAGCCGGAGCGGCCGATGGCGCGGGGGCCGCAGCGGCGGGCGCAGGGGCCGGCGCAGGCGCAGCGGCGGCAGCGGCTTGCGCTTCCACCGTGCAGATCACCGCGCCCTGGCCGATCTTGTCGCCCACCTTCACGCGCACGTCGACCACCTTGCCGGCCGCCGACGACGGCACTTCCATGCTGGCCTTGTCCGACTCCAGCACGATCAGCGACTGTTCCTGCTCGACCGTATCGCCCGGCTTGACCAGGACCTCGATCACTTCCACCGCGTCGAAATCGCCGATATCCGGCACCTTGACTTCGATCACACTCATGTTTGCTCCTCTTTGCGCGCCGGGCCTGCGTGGCCTCAGGGCGCGCCGTCGTTGTTGGTTGCCGCAGCGCCGGTGGCGCCGGCCTCGTGCAGCCTTACGCTATGGACTTCGATCGGGCCCGCGGAACTCTTGTCGAATTCGATACCGGCATCGACGCCGATGCGCGCGATGGCCTCAGCATCCAGCTCAGGCTTGTCGTAGACCGCATGCATGGCTCCCAGCGCATAGTTGCGGCCCGAGCCGATGCCCCAGAAGCGGTCGAACGAAAACACCTCGCGATACGAGTAGACGCCGAAAATCCCCGCCGGATTCGCGATCAGGCAGACGATCTGCGACGACTCGTACGGATCATCCTCGTCTTCCTTGGTGTTGATGAAGTACTCCGACTTCAGCTTCTCATGCACCTTCAGGAAGGTCCGGAACACGTCATCGCGCGAGCCGAGCCGGCATTCCTCGCCCATTCCCGCCAGCAAGGCGCGCATGACCGGGAAGTGCGCCGTGGTGCCGGCCAGCGCGACAAAACTGTCGGCGATCGGAAACACCTTCTGGTTGCGCTCGTAGGCGCGCGACAGGCGCGTGTCACCGAACGTGACCAGCGCATCGGCGGCGATCGCCACCTCGGCACCCTTCCTGACGACGACACAGGTAGTCATGGCTCGCCTCCCTGGGCTGCAACTGCCATGGCCATGCCCTGCACGGACATGGCCGCGGCCGCCTTACAGCAGGATGCGGCGGAAGTCCGCCAGCAACTGCCCGAAGTACGTATTGAAGCGGGCCGCCTCGGCGCCGTCGATCACGCGGTGGTCCCACGACAGCGACAGCGGCAGCGTCAGGCGCGGCGCGAACTGCTTGCCGTCCCAGACCGGCTTCATATACGACTTGCACACGCCCATGATGGCCACTTCCGGCGCGTTGATAATCGGCGTGAAGTACGTGCCGCCAATGCCGCCCAGCGACGAGATCGAGAAGCAGCCGCCCTGCATCTGGTCGGGCTTGAGCTTGCCGTCGCGCGCCAGCTTGGCCAGCTCGCTCATTTCCTGGCTGATCTCCAGCACGCCCTTCTTGTCGGCGTCCTTGATCACCGGCACAACCAGGCCGTTCGGCGTATCGGCCGCGAAACCGATATTGAAATACTTCTTCAGCACCAGGTTGTCGCCGTCGAGCGATGCATTGAAGTTCGGGAACTTCTTCAGCGCCGCCACCGTGGCCTTGATCATGAACGCCAGCATCGTCACCTTGACGCCGGACTTCTCGTTTTCCTTGTTCAGCTGGACGCGGAAGGCCTCCAGGTCGGTGATGTCCGCTTCGTCATGGTTGGTGACGTGCGGGATCATGACCCAGTTGCGGTGCAGGTTGGCACCCGAGATCTTCTTGATGCGCGACAGGGCCTTGCTTTCGACCTCGCCGAAGCGCGTGAAATCGACCTTCGGCCACGGCAGCAGGCCGAGTTCGCCACCACCACCGCCAGCTGCGGCCTGCGCGGGTGCAGCTGCGTGGCCGGTCATCACGCCCTTGACGTAGCGCTGCACGTCTTCCTGCGTGATGCGGTTCTTCGGGCCGGTGCCCGGCACGCGGGAAACATCCACACCCAGTTCGCGCGCGAACTTGCGCACCGAAGGCGACGCGTGCGCGGCGTTGCCGGTCACGCCGACCGGAGCAGCAGGCGCTGCCGGGGCCGGGACTGCGGCAACAGGCGCCGGGGCCGGAGCCTGGGCAGGCGCTGCGGCGGGAGCCGGCGCGGGTGCCGCGGCGACCGGTGCCGGAGCGGCTGCGCCAGCGGCGCCTTCCAGCAGGATCAGCAGCGTGCCCTGGGCCACGTTGTCGCCGACCTTGACCTTGACTTCCTTGACCACGCCGCCTTGCGGGGACGGCACGTCCATGGTGGCCTTGTCCGATTCCAGCGTGACAACGGCGTCTTCGGCGTTGATGGTGTCGCCCGGCTTGACGTGGACTTCGATCACGGGGACCGCGTCGTAGTCGCCGATATCGGGCACCTTGACTTCGATGGTACCGCCCGCGGCCGGCGCGGCGGCAGGCGCCGGAGCAGCGGCAGGGGCTGGAGCGGGCGCTGCGGCCTGTGCCGGAGCGGGAGCCGGTGCTGCGGCGGCGGGAGCCGGGGCCGGCGCGGCTGCACCGGCGGCTTCCAGCATCACCAGCACGGAGCCTTCGGACACGTTGTCGCCGACCTTGATGCGGACTTCCTTGACCACGCCGGCTTGCGGCGAGGGCACGTCCATGGTGGCCTTGTCCGATTCCAGCGTGACCAGCGCGTCTTCCGCGTTGATGCTGTCGCCGGGTTTCACATGCACTTCAATGACGGGAACGGCGTCATAGTCGCCGATGTCCGGCACCTTGATTTCAATCGCTTGACTCATTCAGTGTCTCCTGGGCAGGCCGGCACGCGCGACGTCCGCAAGCGGCGAGATTACCCTCGCCGCCCGCTTCTGTCACGCCGCTGTGCCGCAAGGCGCCTACGAAAGTCTTCGGGGCGCCCGCGGCACGGCGTTGCCGTACTGCGGGGGTTGGTGCAGGAAGCCGGTCAGACCGACATCGGGTTCGGCTTGTTGGGGTCGAGGTTGTACTTCTTGATCGCTTCAGCCACCTTGTCGCGGCTGATGGCGCCCTCGTCGGCCAGCGCCTTCAGCGCGGCCAGCGTGACCCAGTGGCGATCCACCTCGAAGAAGTGGCGCAGCTTTTCGCGGGTGTCCGAGCGGCCGAAGCCATCGGTGCCCAGCACCACGTAGCGGCGCGGCACGAACGGACGGATCTGTTCGGCAAACGCGCGCACATAGTCGGTCGAGGCAATGACCGGGCCGCGCGCCGACTTGAGCTTCTGCGCGACGAACGACTCGCGCTGCGGCTCGGCCGGGTGCAGCAGGTTGAAGCGCTCGGCGGCGGCGCCTTCGCGGGCCAGCTCGGTGAAGCTCGGGCAGCTCCACAGGTCCGATTCCACGCCCCAGTCCTTCTTCAGCAGCTCGGCGGCGGCGATCACCTCGCGGAAGATCGTGCCCGAGCCCAGCAGCTGCACGCGCGGCGCGTTGCTGTTCTCGACGCCCTTGCGGAACTGGTACATGCCCTTGACGATGTCCTGCTCTACGCCAGCCGGCATTTCCGGATGCTCGTAGTTCTCGTTCATCACCGTCAGGTAGTAGTAGACGTCTTCCTGCTCGGCATACATGCGGCGCAGGCCGTCGTGCATGATGACCGCCAGTTCGTACTGGAAGGTCGGGTCATACGAGATGCAGTTCGGGATCACCGCGTGGAACACGTGCGAGTGGCCGTCCTCGTGCTGCAGGCCTTCGCCGTTCAGCGTGGTGCGGCCAGCGGTGCCGCCCAGCAGGAAGCCGCGCGAACGCATGTCGGCCGCCGCCCAGCACAGGTCGCCGATACGCTGGATGCCGAACATCGAGTAGTAGATGTAGAACGGGATCATCTGCACGCCGTGCGTCGAGTACGACGTGGCGGCCGCGATCCAGTCGCACATGGCGCCGGCTTCGTTGATGCCTTCCTGCAGCACCTGGCCAGTCTGCGATTCCTTGTAGAACATCAGCTGGTCGTGGTCTTCCGGCACGTACTTCTGGCCTTGCTGGTTCCAGATGCCGATCTGGCGGAACAGGCCTTCCATGCCGAAGGTGCGCGATTCGTCCGGGACGATGGGCACCACGTGCTTGCCGATCTGCTTGTCTTTCAGCAGCGTGTTCAGGATCCGCACGAAGGCCATGGTGGTGGACACTTCGCGGCCTTCGCCGGTGGCCTTCAGCAGCGCGTCGAACGCGGACAGCTGCGGCACCTGCAGCGCTTCGGCCTTCTGGCGGCGGGCCGGCAGGTAGCCCCCCAGGTTCATGCGCGCCTGGCGCATGTATTCCAGTTCCTTCGAGCCTTCCTCGAAGGTCAGGTACGGCACTTCGGCGAGCTTGTCGTCGGGCACCGGGATGTTGAACTGGTCACGGAACGTGCGGATCGCGTCCACCGGCATCTTCTTCTGCTGGTGGGCCACGTTCATGGCCTGGCCGGCATCGCCCATGCCATAGCCCTTGATGGTCTTGGCCAGGATCAGCGTCGGCTGGCCCTTGTGCTCGCTGGCGGCCTTGTAGGCGGCGTAGATCTTGTGCGGGTCGTGGCCGCCGCGGTTCAGGCGCCAGATGTCGTCGTCGGACCAGTCGGCGACCATCGCCTTCAGTTCAGGCGTGTTGAAGAAGTGCTCGCGCACGTAGGCGCCGCCCTTGGACTTCATGGTCTGGTACTCGCCGTCCACGCAATCCATCATGCGCTTCATCAGCAGGCCCTTGGTGTCGCGCGCCAGCAGGGAATCCCACTTGCTGCCCCACACCACCTTGATCACGTTCCAGCCGGCACCGCGGAATTCGGATTCCAGTTCCTGGATGATCTTGCCGTTGCCGCGCACCGGGCCATCCAGGCGCTGCAGGTTGCAGTTGATGACAAAGACCAGGTTGTCCAGCTTCTCGCGGCCGGCCATGCCGATCGCGCCGAGCGATTCGGGCTCGTCGGTCTCGCCATCGCCCAGGAAGGCCCAGACCTTGCGGTCGCCGGCCTTGGCCAGGCCGCGGCTGTCCAGGTATTTCATGAAGCGGGCCTGGTAGATGGCCATGATCGGGCCCAGGCCCATCGATACCGTCGGGAACTGCCAGAAATCCGGCATCAGCCACGGGTGCGGGTAGGACGAGATGCCCTTGCCGTCCACTTCCTGGCGGAAGTTGTCGAGCTGCTCGGGCGTCAGGCGGCCCAGCAGGAACGCGCGCGAGTAGACGCCGGGCGCCGAGTGGCCCTGCACGAAGACCAGGTCGCCGCCGCTCTGCTCCGACGGGGCGCGCCAGAAGTGGTTGTAGCCGACGTCATACAGCGTCGCGGCCGAAGCGAACGACGAGATGTGGCCGCCGACGTTGGTGTGCTTGTTGGCGCGCAGCACCATCGCCATGGCGTTCCAGCGCGTGTACGAGCGGATGCGGTGCTCGATGTCCTGGTCGCCGGGGATGCGGGCCTGTTGCTCGACCGGAATCGTGTTGATGTACTGGGTTTCGGCGTGGAACGGCTGGGTAACGCCATTCACGCGCGCGTACTCGATCTGCTTGTCGATCAGGAACGCGGCGCGCTCCGGGCCTTCGGCGCCCAGAACGCCCTGCAGGGCGTCCAGCCATTCATGGGTTTCTTGGGGATCGGCGTCGTTGGCGCTGGATGCGCCGAGAATCTGCTCGGGTACGGCGGACATGACTGTCTCCTGTGAATTCCTGCTCCGGAGCCCTCGCTTTTGGCATTTCGGGCCCCGGGGTGACGGGGTATCGGGGTATGACTTGCGGATGCGTCGCCGCAGCGCCTTGCATCGGAGCCGCCGCCGGGAGCCCTGTTCCGGACTCTCTCGCGCGGCAGGCGCATGGTTACCGCCCGCTTTTTGGTCGGTCCGATTCTATGGAAGCAGAATGGCCAGCACAAGCGAAATTTTCAAATTGCGATATCGTTTTTTATAATGTGGAATAATGACGCGGCGCACCAAACTCCACACGCGCTGCGATCACCCGCACGGGTCAAGCGCGGCCGCGTCGTTAGCCTTGTCGTTGATTTCATTGGCGCTTTCCCCAAGCGACGCACCGCAATAATCCCGCTACACTGGCCGGTCAGCCGTCAATCCCTGTCATGCCGTTTTTCGATCGTTTCCTGTCCAGCCTGCGCGCAGCCATCCTCCCCCCCACCGCCTCCGATACGGGCAGGGCAGCCGGAGGCGATGGCGCGCACGCCGCGCCGCCGGCCAGCACGCTGGGCGCCATCGACACGATGGCACCGGTCGATGACGGCGGCATCGTGGCCGCCCCGCCGCGCGGCCTGTGGTGGCTGCGCTGGCGCAACCTGGTCGCCACGAGCTGGTTCATGTTCATCCCGCTGGTGGCTATCGTGCTGTTCAGCGCGGCGATGGGCGTCATTCTCTGGTCGCTGCACGAGACCGAGCGCCAGCAGCAGCGCGACGCGCTGTACCGCGACGCCGCCTGGGCGCAGCAACGCGTGCGGCTGTCCCTGCTGAGCAACCAGGACCAGCTCGCCTCGCTGGCGCGCGACATTGCCGCGGCACAGCTCGAACAAGGCGCATACCGGACCGCCGCGCAGGAAATCCTGCGCGAGAACCCCGAGATCGTCTTTATCAACTGGCTCGACGCCACGCGCCGCGGGCGCTGGTCGCTGCCGTCGACGTCCGAGTTCGCGGGCAGGCTGCGCGAGAACCAGGATCAGCCACTCGAACCCGAGGTGCTCGACACCTTCGACGCCGCGCGCGAAACCCAGCGCGTGGTCTACTCGCGCCCGCTCACCAACGACCGCGGCGACAGCTTCATGCTGATGGAAGTGCCGATCGTGCGGGACAACGAGTTCCTCGGCACGATCGGCGCGCTCTACTCCATCAACGGCATCCTCACGCACTTGCTGCCGCCGGAACTGACCGAGCGCTACCGCTTCTCGCTGATCGACAAGAACAACCAGACGCGCGCCAGCACGTCGCTGCGGCCGGTGCCCGGCAATGCGCTGTCGTACGAGGTGCTGCTCGACCCGCCCGGCCACTCGCTGTCGCTGCGCGCCGACGCCTACCCGCCGCCGTCCAACCTGCCCAACAACATGCTGCTGTGGCTGGTGGTCGGGCTGTCCTGCTTCCTGTTATGGAGCCTGTGGAGCATGTGGCGGCACACCAGCCGCCGCTCCGAAGCGCAGCGCGCGCTGCTGGCCGAGACCTCGTTCCGCCGCGCCATGGAAAACTCCATGCTGATCGGCCTGCGCGCGCTGGACCTGAACGGGCGCATCACCTACGTCAACCCGGCGTTCTGCCGCATGACCGGCTGGCAGGAGAACGACCTGGTCGGACGCCTGCCGCCGTTCCCGTACTGGCCGCCAAACGACCAGCCGGAGATGCAGAAGCAGATCGACCTGACGCTGCAAGGCAAGTCCCCCGCCGGCGGCTACGAAATGCGCGTGATGCGCCGCGATGGCAGCAGCTTCTTCTCGCGCATGTACGTGTCGCCGCTGGTGGACAGCCGCGGCCGCCACACGGGCTGGATGAGTTCGATGACGGACATCACCGAGCCCAAGCGCGCCCGCGAGGAACTGGCCGCCGCGCATGACCGCTTCACGACCGTGCTGGAGAGCCTGGACGCCGCGGTGTCCGTCCTCGCCACCGACAAGGCCGAACTGCTGTTCGCCAACCGCTACTACCGCCAGCTGTTTGGCTGGGAGGCCGATGGGCACCTCAAGCTGGCTGGCGATGACGTCGACAAGGACCAGGTCTCTAGCGACAACACCGACTACGTCGATGCCTACGCCGGCCTGCCCGCCTCCGAGCTGATGCCATACGCCTCGGACGCACGCGAAGTGTTCGTGCCCGACATGCAAAAGTGGTTCGAGGTGCGTCGCCGCTATATCCAGTGGGTGGACGGCCACCTGGCGCAGATGCAGATCGCCACCGACATCACCATGCGCAAGGCGGCCGAGGAAATGACGCGCCAGCACGAAGAGCGCCTGCAGTTCACCAGCCGCCTGACCACCATGGGCGAGATGGCGTCTTCACTTGCGCATGAACTCAACCAGCCCCTGGCCGCCATCAACAACTACTGCATGGGCGCGGTGGCGCGGCTGCATTCAGGCCGAAGCACGCCCGAGGACCTGATCCCGGTACTGGAAAAGACCTCGGCGCAGGCGGTGCGGGCCGGCACCATCATCAGCCGCATCCGCGGCTTCGTGAAGCGCAGTCAGCCGCAGCGGCGCGAAGCCGCGCTGCACGACATCGTCGCCGACGCCGTGGGCCTGGCCGACCTGGAGGCGACGCGCCGGCGCGTGACCATCCTGACGCGCCTGCCCCCGCCGCCCATGATGATCTACGTGGATCCGGTGCTGATCGAACAGGTGCTGGTGAACCTGCTCAAGAACGCCGTGGAAGCCATGTCCGGCATGCCGGCACCCCGCGCCGGCGGCGTGGTGCGCCTGCATGCGCGCGTGGAGCCGGGCGAATTCGGCAACAACGTGCATATCGACGTGATCGACCAGGGCCCCGGCGTCGACGAAGCCACCAAGGAACGGCTGTTCGAGCCGTTCTTCAGCACCAAGTCCGACGGCATGGGCATGGGGCTGAACATCTGCCGCTCGATCATCGAATCCCACCAGGGCAGGCTGTGGGTCGAGAACAATGTCGACGGCATCGGCTGTACGTTTAAAATCATGCTGCCGCTGCAGCCGGCCATGGCCGACCAGTAACGACGCAAGGCGACGCGATAACGACGCGCACCCGATCACGGGACGACCGGCACCCCTCTCCGGTGGGGTGCCGGATCTGTTACATAGCGCCGCGGACGGTTACACTGCTGCCGCAAATGAATGGTTGTCCCAGGAGACTTCATGACCGCAACGCCAAACCCTGCCCCTCACCGCGGCGAGACCGTCTTTATCGTCGACGACGATGAAGCGATGCGCGACTCGCTGACCTGGCTGCTGGAGGGCAATGGTTACCAGGTGCGCAGCTACAACAGCGCCGAGCAGTTCCTGGCGGCCTATGACGCCAGCCAGGTTTCCTGCCTGATCCTCGACGTGCGCATGCCCGGCATGAGCGGGCCGGAACTGCAGGAACGCATGATTGCCGAGAACATCGACATTCCCATCGTCTTCATCACCGGCCACGGCGACGTGCCGATGGCGGTGTCGACGATGAAGCGCGGCGCCATCGACTTCATCGAAAAGCCGTTCGACGAATCGGAACTGCGCGCGCTGGTGGAGCGCATGCTTCAGAAGGCCCGCACGGACCACTCGGCCGCCCGCGAACAGCGTGCGGCCAAGGACCTGCTGGGCAAGCTGACCACGCGCGAGCAGCAGGTGCTGGAGCGCATCGTGGCCGGCCGCCTGAACAAGCAGATCGCCGACGACCTGGGCATTTCCATCAAGACCGTGGAGGCGCACCGCGCCAACATCATGGAAAAGCTCAACGTCAATACCGTGGCCGACCTGCTGCGCCTGGCGCTGTCGCGCAACAGCTGATCCGCAAGATGCCCCGGCGCATGCCGGGGCATGCCGAAGCCTCTCTTTGCGCCCTTCCGTCCCCCGGCCGAGCCCGCGCGGTTTCAGTCGCGCAGGTATTCCTCATCCCGGAACGTCACCACCCATTGCGGCCGGTAGACCACAAAGACGGCGACCAGCATGCCGGTCAGGAACGCCTCGCCAAACGCCAGGATAACGATGGCCGCCAGGGTATCGGCGGCACTGAAGGGAAGCCCCGGGGCCATCCAGTGGCGCCAGGCAGTCTCCGCCGCCCCCGCGCCCATGGCCGCCAGGCCCGCGCAGAAATAGCCATGGCCCAGGATGAACACGAACGGATGGCGCGGTAGCAAGCGACGCATGAGCCCCTGCAGAGCAGCCGAGATCAGCGCCGGCAACAGCGCCAGCCAGACATAGCGCATCCATAGGGACGGCCAGTCGAACAAGGCCCAGCTGTGGCCGGCCAGGTATTCGAGGCCGAGCATCGATACGACGTCGACCACGAACAGCGATACCAGCGCCAGCGGCAGCCCGAACAGCGTCACCATCAGCGTCGCGCCAAGGAGCTGGATCACCAGGCCGCCTACCAGCGTGGCGCGGACCGTCCACAACAGCGCCACGAACACCATGGCGCCCAGCCACGCATGCTGCAGCGAGCCGCGCCGCAGCAGGTGCCAGGGACGGCGGCTCAACGCCCAGGCCAATCCGGCGACGGACACGAAGATGAGTAGCGGATCGGACAGCAGGGATGGGAGCGCGGTATGCATGCAGCGATGCTACCAGCGCCGCCAGGCGCCCCGGCTTGCCAGCCGTCAAATAGCCAGGCGGCCATCGCGGGCGGGGAATCGTCGCGCGTCACCCCGTATAATTCGCCTTTGAGCTCTGCCGGCCGGGCGCCGCCCCGCGACGGCGCCTTCACTCCGGCCACAAACCCGCCCTCTCCCCATGTCTGCACAACTGATCGACGGCAACGCGCTTGCCAAACAAATCCGTTCCGAAGCCGCCGTCCGCGCCGCCCGCCTGACCGAACGCGGCCACCAGCCCGGCCTGGCCGTGGTCCTGGTCGGCGAGGACCCGGCCAGCCAGGTCTATGTGCGCAACAAGGTCAAGGCCTGCGAGGACAATGGCTTCCATTCGTCGCTGGACCGCTGTCCGGCCGACCTGCCCGAAGCCGACCTGCTGGCGCGTATCGACGCGCTGAACAAGGATCCGAAGATCCACGGCATCCTGGTCCAGCTGCCGCTGCCCAAGCACATCGACAGCCACAAGGTGCTCGAGGCCATCGCCCCGGAAAAGGACGTCGACGGCTTTCACGTGGCCAATGCCGGCGCGCTGATGACCGGCGCCCCGCTGTTCCGCCCGTGCACGCCGTATGGCTGCATGAAGATGCTGGAGTCGATCAACTATCCGCTGCGCGGCGCGCGGGCGGTGGTGGTCGGCGCATCCAACATCGTCGGCAAGCCGATGGCCATGCTGCTGCTGCAGGCCGGCGCCACGGTCACGATCTGCAACAGCAAGACGCGCGATATCGGCGCCCATACGCGTGAGGCCGACGTGATCGTCGCCGCCGTGGGCAGGCGCAACCTGATCACCGCCGACATGGTCAAGCCCGGCGCGGTCGTGATCGACGTGGGCATGAACCGCGACGACAACGGCAAGCTGTGCGGCGACGTGGACTTCGCCGGCGTGCGAGAAGTGGCCGGCTATATCACGCCGGTACCGGGCGGCGTCGGCCCGATGACCATCACCATGCTGCTGATCAACACGCTTGAAGCCGCCGAGCGCGCCGCCGGCTAAGCTTGCCTTGCTGTTGCGGCACGCGCCGCAACAGCACTGGAAATGCCGCGGGGCTGCCCCCATCTGCAAGCCATTGCCTCTTCAGGCCAGACAAACGAGAACCGCCATGGACCAAGCCATCAACAATCCACTGCTGGACTTCACCGACCTGCCGCGCTTCTCCGAGATCCGCCCCGAGCACATCAGCCCGGCGCTCGATGTGCTGCTCGAGCGTGCGCAGGCAGCCGTGGCGCGCGCCGAAGACCCGGCCACGCCGTCCGATTGGGCCAACGCCGTGGAAGCCCTGGAAGCCGTCACCGAACCGCTGGGCCGCGCCTGGGGCGTAGTCGGTCATCTGAGCGCCGTCGCGGATACACCGGAACTGCGCAAGGCGCATGCCGAGAACCTGCCACGCATGACGGAGTTCTGGTCGTCGCTCGGACAAAGCTTGGCCCTCTATGAAAAGTACAAGGCGCTCGCGGCCAGCCCGGAATTTGGCGGCATGAGCGCGGCGCGCCATCAGCTCATCGAGAACGAGCTGCGCGGCTTCCGTCTGGGCGGCGCCGAACTGCCCGAGGACCAGAAGCCCCGCTTTGCCGAGATCCAGGAACAGCAGGCGCAGTTGTCGAAGGCATTCTCCGACCACGTGCTTGACGCCACCAACGCTTACGCACTGCTCATCGAAGACCCGGCGCGACTGGCTGGCCTGCCCGAGGACGCGCAGGAAGCCGCCCGCCACGCGGCGGAGAAGGATGGCAAGGCCGGCTGGAAATTCACGCTGCATTTCCCGTCCTATTTCCCCGTGCTGCAGTACGCGGACGACCGCGCGCTGCGCCAGACCCTGTACGAAGCCAACGTGACGCGCGCATCGGAACATGGCGCCCAATATGGCAGCGGCCAGGCCGACTGGGACAACACGGCCAATATGCGCGAACAGCTCGCGCTGCGCCGCGAAGAAGCGCGGATGCTCGGCTACCAGTGCTACGGCGAAGTGTCGCTGGTGCCGAAGATGGCCGAATCGCCAGCCGAGGTGCTGAAGTTCCTGGACGAACTCGCGGTCAAGGCGCGCCCGTATGCCGAGCAGGACTGGACCGAACTCAAGGCCTTCGCCGCAGCCGAACTGGGACTGGCCGAACTGGCGCCGTGGGACGTGGCCTACGCCTCGGAAAAACTTCGCCAGCAGCGCTATGCGTTCTCGGAACACGAGGTGAAGCAGTACTTCCCCGAGCCCAAGGTGCTGCAAGGCCTGTTCGGCGCTGTCGAGCGGCTGTTCTCGGTCAAGATCCAGCCCGATACGTCGCAGACCTGGCACAAGGACGTGCGCTTCTTCCGCGTGAGCGCGGCCGACGGCACGCTGCTGGCCCAGTTCTACATCGACCTCTATGCGCGCGAAGGCAAACGCGGCGGCGCGTGGATGGACGATGCGCGCGGCCGCAAGGTGCTGGCCGGCGGCAAGGTGCAGACGCCGGTGGCCTACCTCACGTGCAATTTCTCGGCACCGGTTGGCGACAAGCCGGCGCAGTTCACGCACGACGAAGTCATCACGCTGTTCCATGAGTTCGGCCACGGCCTGCACCACATGCTGACGCAGGTGGGCGAGCTCGGCGTATCCGGCATCAATGGCGTGGAATGGGACGCTGTCGAACTGCCGTCCCAGTTCATGGAAAACTTCTGCTGGGAATATGAGGTGCTGACCGGCATGACCCAGCACGTCGACACCGGCGAGCCGCTGCCGCGCGCGCTGTTCGACCGCATGCTGGCGGCGAAGAATTTCCAGAACGGCATGATGACGCTGCGCCAGATCGTGTTCTCGTCGTTCGACATGCACCTGCACACCGACTTCGATCCGCAGGGCGCGAAGACCGTGCTCGACCTGTCGCGCGAGATCAACGACCGCGTGCACGTGGTGCCGCAGTACCCGCTGTCGCGCTGGCCCAATACCTTCAGCCACATCTTCGCCGGCGGCTATGCGGCGGGCTACTACAGCTACAAGTGGGCCGAAGTGCTGTCGGCCGACGTGTACGCCGCCTTCGAAGAAGCAGCCGCGCAGCTTTCGGGCACGGTGCTCGACAGCGAAACCGGCGCGCGCTACCAGCGCGAAATCCTGTCGGTCGGCGGCAGCCGCCCCGCCATGGATTCCTTCGTCGCGTTCCGCGGCCGCGCGCCGCAGATCGATGCGCTGCTGCGCCACGGAGGCATGGCAGCATGAGCGCGGCGCTGCCCACCGCCGGCCCGCTGCGTATCGCAAGCTGGAACGTCAACTCGCTGAAGGTCCGGCTGCCCCAGGTACTGCAATGGCTGGCCGAGCAGGAGCAGGCCGGCGCGCCGATCGACGCGCTGTGCCTGCAGGAACTGAAGCTGCCGGACGACAAGTATCCGCTCGCGGAACTCGAGAATGCCGGTTTCCACAGCGTCTACACGGGCCAGAAGACTTACAACGGCGTTGCCATCCTCGCGCGCGATGCCAGCATGCCGGGCCCGACCGATGTGGTGCGCAATATCCCGGGTTTCGAAGATGCGCAGCAGCGCGTCGTGGCCGCCACGTACGGCGACGTGCGGCTGGTCTGCGCCTATTTCCCGAATGGGCAGGCGCCGGACTCCGAGAAGTTCGTCTACAAGCTGAAGTGGCTCGACGCCATGACGGCATGGCTGCGCGAGGAGCTGGTCAGGTATCCGCGGCTAGCGCTGCTCGGCGACTTCAATATCGCCCCGGAAGACCGCGACGTGCACGACCCCGCCAAGTGGGAGGGCCAGAACCTGGTCTCGCCGCCGGAGCGCGCGGCCTTTGCCGCGCTGGTCGAACTGGGCCTGGCCGACGCCTTCCGCAAGTTCGAACAGCCCGAGAAGACCTTCTCCTGGTGGGATTACCGCATGTTCGCGTTCCGGCGCAACGCCGGCCTGCGCATCGACCATATCCTGCTGTCACCGGCGCTGGTCGACCATTGCTCCGCCTGCGTGATCGACCGCGTCCCGCGCACCTGGGAACAGCCGTCCGACCACACGCCGGTCGTCGCCACGCTCCACTGCCGCTGACGCGCGCGCCACGCGCACGCAAGTCCGGGCAAGCCCGGCTCGCGGCGCACGGCGGGGGCGGCTACACTGCCGCCATGAACCTGGCTCGCCCCCGCCATCATCACCTCCGCTGCTTGCCATGGCCCTCCGGCAAACTTGCGCGGGCCGACCCGCTCGCCGCGTATCACGCCGCCGACGCCAGCACGCAATCCCGATCCGACCGATGACTGCCTCCGCAACGAGCGCCGCCGCCCGCCTGCAGCGCCTGCTTCCCTGGACTCAACGCGTTTCCCGCACGACCTTGCGCGCTGACGTGGTCGCTGGCCTGCTCGGCGCCGTGCTGGTGTTGCCGCAGGGCGTCGCCTTTGCCACGCTGGCCGGGCTGCCGCCGGAGTACGGCATCTATACGGCCGTGGTGCCATGCATCGTCGCCGCGCTGTTCGGATCGAGCTGGCATGTGATGTCAGGGCCGACCAATGCCAACTCGCTGGCGCTGTTCGCCATGCTGAGCCCCGTGGCCTTTGCGGGCAGCCCGGCATATATCGGCCTGGCGCTGTCGGTCACCATCCTGGTCGGACTGATGCAGCTCGCGGTTGGCACGCTGCGGCTGGGCACGCTCGCCAACTTCATCTCGCCGTCCGTGCTGCTCGGCTTTACGTGCGGCGCGGCCACGCTGATCGGCCTCTATGCGCTCAAGGACCTGTTTGGCCTGGCCGTGCCCACGGGCACCAGCGCATTTGGCGTGCTGCGCTTCCTGTTCGACAACGTGGACGCCATCAACTGGGGCGCCGCCACCGTGGGCGCCGTCACGCTTGGCGCGACGCTGCTGTTCAAGCGTTTGGGCAAGCGGCTGCCATTCATGCTGCTGGGCCTGCTGGCCGGCTATGGCGTCGCCCTGCTGCTGAACCGTACCGGCTGGGGTGGCGGGCATCATGTCAATGTGGTCGGATCGATCCCGTCGGCGATTCCAAGCTTCCATGTGCCGGATATCTCCTGGCGTAGCGTGCCTGACCTGTTCGGCATTGCCTCGGCACTGACCATCGTGGCACTGGGCCAGTCGATCTCGATCGCCAAGGCGGTGGCGCTGCGTTCCGGCCAGCATATCGACGCCAACCGCGAGTTCATCGGCCAGGGACTCTCGAATATCGCCGGCGGCCTGTTCTCCGGCTATATCTCCTGCGGCTCGCTCAACCGTTCGGTGCCCAATTTCGAAGCCGGTGCGAAGACGCCGCTGGCGAGCGTGTTCTCCGCCTTGTGGCTGGTGGCATTGGTGGCCGTCAGCGCACCGTTGCTGGCGCAGATTCCGCTGGCCGCGATCGCGGCCATGCTGCTGCTCGTGGCGTGGGGGCTGTTCGACCTTGCACGCCTGCGCCGCATCGCCGCGCTGAGCCGCACCGAGTTCGCCATCGCGGTGGGCACCTTCGCCGCAACGCTGGTGATCCGCCTGGAGATGGCGGTGCTGCTCGGCACCATTCTTTCGCTGGTCGCCTACCTGTATCGCACCTCACGGCCGGCGGTGCGCAGCCTGGTGCCCGACGCCGACGATCCGGGCCGCCGTTTCACACCGCTGGACGAGCTGCGGCGGCCGCAGCCGGAATGCCCGCAACTCAAGCTGCTGCGCATGGAAGGCGCCATCTATTTCGGTGCCGTGCAGTACGTGACCGATCGGCTGCACTGGCTGCGCGCGGTCGACGCCAGCCAGAAGCATCTGCTGGCCATGACCAAGAGCATGAACTTCATCGATCTGGCTGGCGCAGAGATGTGGGAAGCGGAACTGGCGGAGCGGCGCGCCGCCGGTGGCGACCTGTACTTCCACCGCCCCCGCACGCAGGTACTGCAGACCTGGGAACAAACGGGGTTCACCACCAAGCTGGGAACGGACCACGTCTTCCTGACCAAGCGACAGGCGCTGCACACCATCATCGCGCAACTGTCTCCTGACGTCTGCGCGCAGTGCCAGGTGCGGATCTTCGAGGAATGCGCGCAGCGCCCCGGCGCGCCAACGCACGCTGAAGCGCTGTGACGGCAGCGTCAAAATGACAGGTCGATGAATTGAGGCGCGAAGACCGGCATCGAAGATAAACGGATGCCGCAGGTAAGGCTTGGGATCAGGCGGATTGGCAGCGGCGGAGGCTCGCGCTACCGGAATGAGGCTGATGCGGGATGGGCGCCCGCGGCTTGCCTACGGCGGGCCGGGGCATCCATCCGGCTCAGACCGGCGCCACGTGTGCGCGCTTGACGACCACCGGCTGCGGGACGCCCTGCTCGATCAGGACTACCGCTGCACGTTCGATCGTGTCGCGGCCAGCGCGGAAGGCTTCTTCCAGCGACAGGACCTGGTCCGCGCTGAATCCTTCCCACAATGCCTCGCGTGTCACGACGCACGTTACTTTTTCGCCATTGACGATCGCGTGGAACAACAAGCCTTCGTTATTGATGTCGTAGCGCTCTTGCTCTTGGAACTTGATTTCCATCGGTGCAGCCCTCCATATGCAAGTGGAGAAACATCCTAACATGGCCGGAGCGATATCGTATGCGACGACCGTCGCTGATCCACTCAATCCAGTGACCTCCGGACCGGTGCACCGGTTCCCTTCGACTACGGAGCGATGCCGACGCCGCAAGCCGCTTCGCTTGCTCGCACCTCAACTTCCCTGATGCACGCAGATGTTTGACAAACTCTGAAATCATGTTAAAATCTTTTTCTTCGTTGGGGCGTTAGCTCAGTTGGTAGAGCAGCGGACTCTTAATCCGTAGGTCGAGTGTTCGAGTCACTCACGCCCCACCAGCGAATACAAGGCAAAAGGCCGGAAGCATCTGCTTCCGGCCTTTTGTTTTTGGGGCGCGCTTTTGAAGCCGCGCATTGGCGCCCACCGTAGCGCGCGCCGCGACCCGCTCAGGTGCCGCAGTCGCGGGCGCGCTCGAACAGCGTCCGCGCGAGCACGCGATGCTGCGACAGCACGACCGGCAAATCGGTCGTCAGCAATTCGCCATCCCGAACCACCTCGCGCCCGTTGATGACGCTGCTCGCCACATTGGCCGGCGTGCAGAACACCAGCGCGGCAACCGGGTCATGCCCGCCTCCGGCAAAGCCGACAGTCGACATATCAAAGGCCACGAAGTCGGCCGACATGCCCGGCGCCAACGCACCGATGTCATCGCGATTGAGCACACGTGCACCGCCAAGCGTGGCAATCTCCAGAGCCTCGCGCGCACTCATGGCCGCGGGACCGAATCCGACGCGCTGCAGCAGCATGGCCTGGCGCGCCTCGCCCAGCATATGCGCGCCATCGTTAGAAGCACTCCCATCCACGCCCAGGCCGACCTTGACGCCGGCATCGCGCATCGCACGCACCGGCGCGATGCCCGATGCCAGCCGCATGTTGGAGCACGGGCAATGCGCGACACCCGTACCGGTGCGCGCGAACAGCGCAATCCCCTCCTCGTCGAGCTTCACGCAGTGGGCATGCCAGACATCGTGGCCGACCCACCCGAGGTCCTCGGCGTACTGCGCAGGCGTCAACCCGAACTTCTCGCGCGAGTAGGCGATGTCATTGTCGTTCTCGGCCAGGTGCGTATGCAGCGACACGCCGTAGTGGCGCGCCATGACCGCGGATTCGCGCATGAGGTCGCGCGACACTGAAAACGGCGAGCACGGCGCCAGCACCATGCGCAGCATCGCGTGACGCGAACCGTCGTGGTACTGCTCGACCAGGCGCTGGCTGTCGCGCAGGATGGCAGCCTCGTCTTCCACCACGACATCCGGCGGCAGGCCGCCCTTGCTGCGGCCGACGCTCATCGAGCCGCGCGCCGCGTGGAAACGCATGCCCATCTCCTGCGCGGCGGCAATGGAATCATCAAGGCGCGATCCGTTCGGATAGAGGTAGAGGTGATCGCTCGTGGTCGTGCAGCCCAACAGCATCAGCTCGGCCATCGCGGTCTTGGTCGAGACGCGGATCATCTCCGGGGTCAGATGCGACCACAGCATGTAGAGGTTGGTCAGCCAGGAAAACAGCTCGGCATCCTGCGCCGCGGGCACGGCACGCGTCAGGCTCTGGTACATGTGATGGTGCGTATTGACCAGGCCGGGAACCAGCACGCGGCCGCGCATATCGATGACCTGCGCGGTGCCGTCGTCGACCATGCGGCGATACTGCGGCGGCAGGTCCGCCGTGGCACCGACCCACTGCACCGCGGGACCGTCGGCCACCAGCGCGCCATCGGGGATTTCTCGCCGTTGCGCGTCCATGGTGACGAGCACATCGGCATTCAAGGCAATCAGGGTCATGGCGGCAGGCGTCTGGCAGGTGGATATGGCGCGAGTCTAAGACTCGTGCCGCCGAACCGAAAGCGCAGAATTCCGCTAACCCTGTCCACAAAATGTGGACACCCAAACCGCAACGTACGGACGCGCTAGCGCACCTGGGCGAACAGCGCCGCCAGCGCCGTGCCGATACTCCCCGCCATCAGCTCGGCCGCCGGGCTCGGTACGCCCTGCGAGCGCCCCACCAGCGCCAGTGGCTGGCGCCGAAGGTAACGGTCTCGCAGCGGCACCAGCACCAGCGCACCACGGGCTCGCTCCTCCATGATGTCCAGCGGGTTGAGCAAGGCAATGCCGCTGCCGAGCATGACCAGGCGCTGGATCAGCGCCATCGAGGTCGACTCGGCCGCCGGCGTCACGTCGATGGCATTGCGCGCGAAGGCGTCGTCCAGAATGGCGCGGATGGAGAGCGAAGGCGCCGGCAGCACCAGGGGATAGCCGACGCATTCGCTGAGCAGCACGGACGGCTGCGCAGCCAGCGCATGGCCCGGCGGCACCACGGCGCCGATCTGCCAGTCGCTCGTCGCCAGCACGCGCAAGGTCGGCGCGGCGGGCAGGTCGTAGCCGAGGCCAAGGTCGGCGTCGCCCTGCTCCACCGCCATGACGATTTCGGCGACAGGCAAGTCCACCACGCGCACGACGATGCCCGGGTACCGCTGGCGGAATTCATGCGCCAGCGACGGCAGCAGTGACCCGGCCAGCCCCGCGGTGGCCGCCACCGTTACCTCGCCGCGCCGCGCGCCCTTGAATTCCTCGATCCGCTCGCGCAGCGCTTCATGCTCGCGCAAGGTCTGCCGGACGTGGGCGAGAACCATCTCTCCAAGCGGCGTGAGGCGCAGACGGCGGTTGATACGCTCGAAGACGGGCGCCCCCAGCTCGGCTTCCAGGTCGAGGATCTGCCGATTGATCGCCGTGGGCGCCACGTGCAGGTGCTCCGCCGCCTTGCGGATTGAGCCGCGACGTACGACCTCGTCTAGATATCGCAGGATCCGGGCATGCATGGCGGTGGAGGGATCGTGGCGCAGGGACATGGCCGATGCGCATGAGGAAGCTCGGCATTGTAGCCCCGAGTGCGTGAAAAGAAATTTCGAGATCCCTATTGCGTCTTACTAGATACCTTGCTAAAATCTTTTTCTTCGTTGGGGCGTTAGCTCAGTTGGTAGAGCAGCGGACTCTTAATCCGTAGGTCGAGTGTTCGAGTCACTCACGCCCCACCAGCGAATTCCCAGAAAGGCCAGCCGAAAGGCTGGCCTTTTTGTTTTGACGCGTCTCCCTCGATTTCCAGGCCACTTCACGCCGACACGGCAGCTCGCCTCATTTCTTGATACGCGGGTTCTTCCTGATATCACTTTCCGCCCTTTCCCTGTTGAATTGCGCACGGCGCACAACACGGAACGCAGTTCCGTATCGCGGAACTACTCTTCGCGAGGTTGTTTGGCTGGCTTCGCACAAGAGGTCCTGCCCGCCAAGCCAGGACCGGGTAATTCACCGACCAGCGCAGGCGAGACATAATCGCCCCGAAGAACGCCCAGATATCCGGCCCGGCACCAATCAGTGAATGAAGAACGGAGGCACTCCTTGAAAGCAGTTCTCAAAGCAGGCGCAGCAGCCTGCATCGCGGCCATCGGCCTGATCCATAGCGGCGCCCAGGCGCAGAGCTACCCCACCAAGCCGATCCGCCTGATCGTGCCGTTCGCGGCAGGCGGCACCACCGACATCGTGGCCCGCGCCGTGTCGGACGCGCTCGGCCGCGAACTGGGCCAGCCGGTGGTGGTGGAAAACCGCGGCGGCGGCGGCGGCGCCATTGGCGCCGATGCGCTGGCCAAGTCCACGCCGGACGGCTATACGCTGGGCATCGCCACGGTCAGCACGATGGCCACCAACCCGGCCACCAATGCCCGCAACCCGTATGACCCGATCAAGGACTTCGCCCCGATCACCAACCTGGTGAACGTGCCGAACGTGCTGACGGTCAACCCGAAGGTCCCGGCCAAGTCGCTGAAGGAATTCATCGCGCTGCTGAAGGCCAACCCGGGCAAGTACAGCTACGCGTCGGCCGGCAAGGGCAGCATTTCGCATCTGGATGGCGAGCTGTTCAAGGACATCACCAAGACCGACATGGTCCATATCCCCTACCGTGGATCGGGCCCGGCGCTGAATGACACGCTGGCGGGCCAGGTCAATGCCCAGTTCGACAACCTGCCGTCCTCGATGCCGTTCATCCAGGCAGGCAAGCTGCGCGCGCTGGCCGTGGCCGCGCCCAAGCGCGTGGAGGGCCTGCCCGACGTGCCGACCTTCGCCGAAGCCGGCATGAAGGACATGAACAACATGGCATGGTATGGCCTGGTAGCGCCGGCCAACACGCCGGCCGCCATCGTCACGCGGGTGCACGACGCCGCCGTCAAGGCGCTGCAGGACCCGGCCGTCAAGCGCCGCCTGGCAGACAGCGGGGCGTACACCGACGGCAATACGTCGGCCCAGTACGCCGCCCAGATCAAGCGCGAACTGGACCTGCGCAAGAAGATCGCGCACGACCAGAACATCACGCTCGAATAAGGGTATCTCCCCCGACAAAAAGCCGGCTGAGTCAGCCGGCTTTTTTATGCCTTATTGAGCACAACGCCCATGATCAATGACATGCCGATCCTTATTTTGGGTCAACTTTGACCTTGCACAGGACGGGGCTGGACAAGAAGACGTTCAATACCTTTAGAAGAAAGTTTCACTTTGCGGACCAGCGCCGACTCGGTACATTTGCCGGGATGATCCGCTAAACTCGGCCCCAACCGGATCGCGCAGGCGCTGCGCGACCGCCACTCGCGAGGATGAAGATGCTCAAGAAAACCGTTCCGACCCTGATCGTTGCCGCGCTTGCTGCCCTGGGTGCAACCCAGTTCGCGTATGCGCAGAAGAACTACACGGACGGCGGCGACATACACAGTGGCAGCCACGCCAAGAAGAAGGCGAACCCGAACCAGAGCGCGGCCAAGTCAGGCAAGTTCGATCCGTACACGGACGGCGCCAAGCAATCGACGCAATCCGACCTGGCTGGCAAGAAGGTCGACCCGAATACCGATGGCGCCAAGGCGGGCAAGTTCGATCCGTACACCGATGGCGCGAAAGCCGGCAAGTACGACCCGTACACCGATGGCGCCAAAGCGCCTGCAGCAAAGTCGCAGTAATCCCGCGTCGCCTGCTCTGCGGAGCAGGCCGCAACAAGAAACAGCCCGCTCTTGCGGGCTGTTTGCTTATGGGCGCCGGCGCTCAGGCGGCCACGGCTTGCAGCGGCTCTCGCATGGTGCGCTGATCGCGGTAGCGCACGTGCCAGGACAGCGCTTCTTCCAGAAGATGCGGCGTCTGCCCACCAAGACGGCTGGCGCGGCGGAAGTAATCGTTCAGCGCATCGCGATAGAGCGGATCGGCGCAGTTGTCGATCACCTGCCGCGCACGTTCTCGTGGCGCCAGGCCACGCAGGTCGGCCAGGCCGTGCTCGGTCACGATGACGTCGACATCGTGCTCGGTATGGTCAACGTGCGACACCATCGGCACGATGCTGGAGATATCGCCCCCCTTTGCCACCGACTTCGTCACGAATACCGACAAATGCGCATTGCGGGCGAAATCGCCGGAGCCGCCGATGCCATTCATCATGTGCGTGCCACCGACGTGCGTCGAATTGACGTTGCCGTAGATGTCACACTCGAGCGCCGTGTTGATGGTGATGAGCCCCAGCCGGCGCAGGATTTCCGGGTGATTGCTGATCTCCTGAGGCCGCAGCACCAGGCGCGACCGGTACCGCTCCAGGTTCGCCAGGAAATGCTGGTAGACCGGCTTCGACAGCGTCACCGACGATGCCGAAGCAAAGGTGAGCCGGCCCGAGTCGAGCAACTGGATCGTGCTGTCCTGCAGCACCTCGGAGTACATCTTGAGATCGTGGAAGGGCGAATCGATCAGCCCATACAGCACGGCGTTCGAAATCGTGCCGATGCCGGCCTGCAGCGGCTGCAGCGACGGCGACAGGCGCCCCGTGCGCACCTCGCGCCCGAGGAATTCGCTCAGGTGGCCGGCGATCTGGCGCGTGCCTTCGTCGGGCGGCAGCGCGCTGGACGGGCTGTCGTCCTTGCCGGTGATGACGATCGCCGCAATCTTCTCGGGATCGATCGGGATATACGGCAGGCCGATGCGCTGCTCGGCGGAAATCAGCGGGATCGGCTGCCGGTACGGCCGCTGCACCGGAAAATAGATGTCGTGGAGGCCTTCGAGCTCCAGCGGCATGTTCAGGTTGATCTCGACGATCACCTTGCGCGCAAGCATCGCGAAGCTCGCCGAGTTGCCGACCGAGGTACTCGGCACGATGCCGCCCTGCTCCGTGATCGCGACGGCTTCCACCACGGCCACGTCGACGGGAGCGATCTGGCCGGAGCGCAGTTGCTCGACCGTCTCGGACAGATGCTGGTCGATGAACATGACTTCGCCGGCGTTGATTTTGCGGCGCAGCGTCTCATCGGACTGGAACGGCAGGCGACGTGCGATCACGTCGGCCTGTGCCAGCACCTTGTCGATATCGTTGCCGAGCGACGCGCCGGTCATCAGCGTGATGCGCAGCGGCTCGGTGGCGGCGCGGCGCGCCAGTGCGAATGGCACTTCCTTGCAGTCGCCTGCACGGGTGAAACCGCTCATGCCCACCGTCATGCCATCGCGGATGAGTTCGGCTGCCGCGTCGGCCGAGACCACCTTGTCGAGCAGCCTTGGCAGGCGAATGCGTTCCTTGTACATCTTCATCTCCAGTTGCCGGGCGGATCCGGTCCGTCCGTGCACCACCTGCGCTCATGGCGTAGGGGTTGGAAAAGCAGTGTAGCCATGCCCATACATTCCCACATCAACTTAAATTCATGGAATCCAGTCGGCTTTTTCATGGCCGCGCCAAATGTGGGGAGTGGCACCTCATGACCCTTCGTGAACCTGCCCGGAAAAGTGTTGCGACACACGACATAACAGGACAAACCCTATAGGACATACAAAAGACATTCGGTTCTGTTAGTGTCTGCGGCATCAGGAAAGACCGCCCCGAAATGACCCTGATTTCGAGGCGCGGCGCCTGTGCCGCCCGGGCCGGCCAAGCTCCGGCCCAAGAGCGTTGTAATGTCGGCGACAGACATCGGGAGACGCCAACTCATGCATACCAAACCACTCGAACCCAACGAGCCGGTGGTCCTTGCCCTGGTAGACGCGGTCATGGCCTGGCAAGGGGCTTTGGAACAGACCCTTTCGGCCTCGGGCCTTAACTACGGCAAATGGGTCCTGCTTCGGGCGATCCGGCAGAACGCGTTCGTGCGCCATGAACCGCTTGCCGGCGCCATGCTGATCGATGTCGCGTCCAGCGAACGCATGCTGGGCGAATTGCATGCCGACGGCTGGGTGGAATACTCCAGCACCGGCGCGCCGCACATCCCCGCAGCGGCGGAGGCGCGCGTTGAACGCGTGTGGGGAGCGGTAAAAGCCCTGCACTCGGTGTCAGTATCGCCCTTCAATTCGCATGAACGCGTGGCGCTGGGCACGCTGTTGCAGCGCATGAAGCTGACCCTGAGCGACCATTCCGCCCGCCGCAGCCGCGGCACGGCTGCCGAGCCGATCACGGTGCCCTCTGCGGCCATTCGCGCGGCAGCGGTCAACGCCCCCGCCATGCAGTCTGTTTCCGCATGATCCGCTGCCACTGAAGGCAGTGGAGGCCACCTGAAGGCGCCGTCCGGCGCCAGTCGGTGCCATGATCGCGGGCGAACACGCGTCCGCGCGACTTTTCCCTCGCACCGTGCAGTTTTTTCCTAAAGTATGAGCATGCACCGGCACATGCACCGCTTGCGTCCAGACGCGCGGCATCGGCCGCCCGCGCCTGATACCGCAAGGAGGCACCATGCCGCAGGAGAACGAAGAAAAAGTCGCACACCTGCAGGAAGAAATGCTGACGTTCGCGCGGGAGCGGCTGCCCGCGGCGGGGTTCGAGCTGCTCGAACCGATTCTGCGGCATTACTACGACCAGACCGATTCCGATGACCTGATCCATCGGGAAGTTGCCGACATGTACGGCGCCGTGATGGCGCATTGGCAAACCGCGCAGAAGTTCGTCCCGGGCACGGCGCGTATCCGCGTGTACAACCCCAACCTCGAAGAGCATGGCTGGCACTCGGACCACACCGTGGTCGAGATCGTCAACGACGACATGCCGTTCCTGGTCGACTCCGTGACCATGGAGATCAACCGGTTGGGGCTGGTGCTGCACTCGGCGATTCACCCGGTGTTCCGCGTATGGCGCGGCGCCAAAGGCGGCATCGAGAAAATCGAGCTCGGCGGCGCCAACAACGATGGCGATTCGCGCCTGGAATCCTTTATCCATTTCGAGGTGGACCGTACCGGGGAGCAAGCGCGGCTTGAAGCGCTGCGCACCGGCATTGCCCGCGTACTCGGCGACGTGCGCGCCGCAGTGGAAGACTGGCAGCGCATGCGCGACATCACCGAAGCCACCATCGGCACCATGGCGCAAGCCTCGGACGCCAGCAGTGCCGACAGCACCGAAGGGCGCGCCTTCCTGCAATGGATGCTCGATAACCACTTCACGTTCCTGGGCCAGCGCGACTACCAGTTGATCTTGCAGGACCAGCGCTATTTCCTGCGCGGCGTGCCGGATACCGGATGCGGCATCCTGCGCGAAAGCCTGCGTCCGCCAGAAGCGGAAGACCTGACGCCGCTGCCGGCCGCGGCCAGCTCCATCATCCAGGGCAGCTCGCCGATTTTCCTGACCAAGGCCAATTCGCGCTCCACCGTACACCGGCCGGGCTACCTCGACTACATCGGCGTGAAGCTGCTCGACGCCAACGGCAAGCTGTTCGGCGAACGCCGCTTCGTCGGCCTGTACACGTCCACCGCCTACACTTCGCCGATTGCCGAGATTCCGCAGGTGCGGCGCAAGTGCGCGAACATCCTGGCGCGCGCCGGGTTCCTGACCAAGGGCCACCTGTACAAGTCGCTGGTGACGATCCTCGAACAGTATCCGCGCGACGAGCTGTTCCAGATCGACGAAGACGACCTGTTCGATATCGCGATCGGCATCCTGCGCCTGCAGGAACATCAGCGCACGCGCCTGTTCGTGCGGCGCGACCGCTTCGACCGCTTCGTCTCATGCCTGGTGTTCGTCCCGCGAGACAAGTACAACACCGACCTGCGCCAGAAGATCCAGAAGATCCTGATGGGCGCCTTCCATGGCAATGCCTGCGAATTCACGCCGCTGCTGTCGGAATCGCCGCTGGCGCGCATCCAGCTGACGGTGCGCGGCGATCCCGGCAGCATGCCACAGGTCGACACGCAGGAACTGGAAGCGCGCATCGTCCAGGCGAGCCGCCGCTGGCAGGACGACCTGGCCGAGGCGCTGCACGAAAGCCGTGGCGAGGAACAAGGCAATACCCTGCTGCGCCAGTACGGCAGCTCCTTCCCGGCCGGCTATCGCGAGGACTACCCGGCCCGCACCGCGGTGCGCGACATCGAACTGATGGAGCAGGCCCTGCATGGCCAGGGCATCGCCATGAACCTGTACCGCCCGATCGAGGCCGTACCCGGCGCATTCCGCTTCAAGGTCTATCGTGCCGGCGAGCCGATCGCGCTGTCGCACAGCTTGCCGATGCTCGAACACCTTGGCGTGCGCGTGGACGAGGAACGGCCCTACTTGATCGAACCCGACAGCGGCGCGCCGGTCTGGATCCATGACTTCGGACTGGAGATCGCAGACAGCGCCAGCGGCGCCGATTTCGATATCGAACGCATCAAGGCACTGTTCGAAAACGCCTTCGCCCGCGCGTGGAACGGCGAGATCGAGAACGACGACCTCAATCGCCTGGTCTTGCGCGCCGAACTGGCCGCGCGCGATGTGACCGTCCTACGCGCCTATGCGAAGTACCTGCGCCAGGTCGGCTCGACCTTCAGCGACGCCTACATCGTGGGCGCACTGACCGGCAATCCCGGCATCGCGGCCACGCTGGTGGCATTGTTCGTCGCACGCTTCGACCCGGCCGCGGCCGCCACGCGCGAAGCGCGTTGCCAGCAGTTGCTGGCCGACATCGAGACCGCGCTGGACCAGGTCCCAAACCTCGACGAGGACCGCATCCTGCGCCTGTTCCTCGGGGTGGTCAACGCGACCGTGCGCACCAACTACTTCCACCGCGATACCAGCGGGCAGCCGCTTCCCTACGTTTCGTTCAAGTTCAATCCGTCGCTGGTTCCCGGCCTGCCCGAGCCGCGGCCGATGTGGGAAATCTGGGTCTATTCGCCGCGCGTCGAAGGCGTGCACCTGCGCGGCGGCCGCGTGGCCCGCGGCGGCTTGCGCTGGTCTGACCGGCGCGAGGATTTCCGTACGGAAGTGCTGGGCCTGATGAAGGCGCAGATGGTGAAGAACACCGTCATCGTGCCGGTCGGCTCCAAGGGCGGCTTCATCGTGAAGCGGCCGCCGCCACCCACGGATCGTGACGCGTTCCTGCAGGAAGGCATCGCGTGCTACCAGACCTTCCTGCGCGGCCTGCTCGACCTGACCGACAACCTGGTGGCCGGCGCGCTGGTGCCGCCGCCAGACGTGGTCCGTCTCGATGACAACGACCCCTACCTCGTCGTGGCGGCCGACAAGGGCACCGCCACCTTCTCCGATTTCGCCAACGCGATCTCGGCCCAGTACGGCTTCTGGCTTGGCGATGCTTTCGCCTCAGGCGGCTCGGTCGGCTACGACCACAAGAAGATGGGCATCACCGCGCGCGGCGCGTGGGAATCGGTCAAGCGGCATTTCCGCGAAATGGGCATCGACACGCAGGCGACGGACTTCACCGTGGCCGGCGTCGGCGATATGTCGGGCGATGTGTTCGGCAACGGCATGCTGCTGTCACCGCATATCCGGCTGGTGGCGGCATTCGACCACCGCCATATCTTCCTCGACCCCGATCCCGATCCCGTCTCGAGCCTGCAGGAACGGACGCGCATGTTCGATCTGCCGCGTTCGAGCTGGGCCGACTACGATACCCGGCTTATCTCCGCAGGCGGCGGCGTATTCCCGCGCACGGCGAAGACCATCGCGCTGTCGCCGCAAGTGCAGGCCGTGCTTGGCATTTCCGCAAGCACGCTGTCGCCGGCCGAACTGATCCACGCGATCCTGATGGCACCCGTGGACCTGCTCTACAACGGCGGCATCGGCACCTATGTGAAATCCAGCCAGGAGACCCATCAGCAGGCTGGTGACCGCACCAACGACGCCGTGCGCGTCAATGGCGCCGAACTGCGCTGCAAGGTCGTCGGCGAAGGCGGCAATCTCGGCTTTACGCAACTCGGCCGCATCGAGTTCGCGCGCCGGGGCGGCCGCATTAATACCGATGCCATCGATAACTCGGCCGGCGTGGACTGCTCGGACCACGAGGTCAACATCAAGATCCTGCTCGGCCAGGTCGTGGCCGAAGGCGAGATGACCGAAAAGCAGCGGAACAAGCTGCTGGCCGAGATGACCGATGAGGTCGGCCTGCTGGTGCTGCAGGACAACTACTACCAGACCCAGGCCTTGTCGGTGGCTGGACGCAACAGCGGCGCACTGCTCGATGGCGAAGCCCGCCTGATCCGCTCGCTCGAACGCGCCGGCCGCCTCAATCGCGCGCTGGAATTCCTGCCAGGCGACGAAGAGATTGCCGAACGCAAGGCCGCAGGCGAAGGGCTGACTTCGCCCGAGCGCGCCGTTCTGCTCGCCTATAGCAAGATGTGGCTCTACGACGAACTGCTCGCCTCGGATGTCCCCGAAGACACGCTGGTGGCGGACCTGCTGGTCGACTACTTCCCGGTGCCGCTGCGCCAGCGCTATGGCGATGCCATGCAACGGCATCCGCTGCGCCGCGAGATTCTGGCCACGCATCTGACCAACCTGCTCGTCAACCGCATCGGCGCAACCTTCGTGCATCGGATGAGGGAGGAAACCGATGCCCTCCCCGCCGATATCGTGCGCGCCTGCCTGATCGCGCGCGACGTGTTCGGATTGACGGCGCTTTGGCAGGAGATCGACGCGCTGGATAACCGCGTCGCCGATGCCGAGCAGGCGCGAATGTTCAACGCCATCGGCCAGTTGCTCGAGCGGGCCTGCCTCTGGTTCATCCGCTACCTGCGTACCGGCGGCACCGCCCAGGCTGGCATGGCTCGCTTCACGCAAGCGGCCCAATGGCTCACGCCGCAGTTGCCGACCGTGCTGCCGCAAGCGGATGCCGCGGCGTTGGCCGAGCGTGCGCAGGCCCTGGCCGGTGCCGGCGTAGAGCCGGCGCTGGCCCAGCGGGTCGCCGGCCGCGATATCCCGGCGGCCGCGCTTGATATTGCGGAAGTGGCGGCTTCCTCCAACCGTTCGCTGGAACTGGTGGCGGGGGTCTATTTCGCGCTCGACACGCAACTGAGCTTCAACTGGCTGCGGGAGCGCGCGCAGGCCCTGCCCGCCGATACGCATTGGGACCTGCTGGCGCGCACCACCACGCTCGACGACCTGGGACGGCTCAAGCGCGCGCTGATGACCAGCGTGCTGGCGCAGTCGGGCGACTATGACACCGCTGAAGCGCTGATCGATGCCTGGCGCGGTAGCCGGCAAGGCGCGCTCGAACGCTTCACCCGCATGCTGACCGAGCAGCGTGCATCGGGCGCGACGGGACTGTCGATGCTGTCGGTCGCCATTCGCGAGATCGGCATGCTCGAATGACGCGGAAGCGGGGCGGCGCGCCGCTCAGTCTTCGTCCGTATCCTCCATAGCCGGCTCGCGCGGACGGAACTCGATGCCGAGCAGCACCAGCAGTTCGAAGGCATCCGCGAGCAGGTGCTTCTGCCTGGGCAGGAGGCTGGCGTACGGCATGTCATAGATCGACTGGTGCGCCGCACGCTGGCCCTTCAGCCCCCGGTCCCGGGCGATGTCCGAAAGCAGCGCCGCAAAGCCCGACAAGTCCTGGGCCGACAGCGCGGAGTTCAGCACCCTGGCAATGACCTCGGGCGACGCGCCTGCCCAGCCGATCAGTTCGGCGTTGGAGGCTGGTTTGGGAGGGAGATCGGAAATTTCCATGGGCTGTCTAACGGTCCGTGCCGCAGCTCC
This sequence comes from Cupriavidus sp. C2SS-8b, assembly GCF_057073745.1. NCBI lineage: Bacteria > Pseudomonadati > Pseudomonadota > Betaproteobacteria > Burkholderiales > Burkholderiaceae > Cupriavidus > Cupriavidus sp. C2SS-8b. The sequence continues at coordinate 1,422,321 of NZ_CP172716.1, read as the reverse complement.
TTGAGCGCGAAGTGACGTAGAAATTTACCCTACATGCGTGGGGTTCAACCAATCCTCTCCCCGCCTGCAAGGCCACGCAGCGGCCCCATCTTCGGCATATCGATGGGATCCGACTCAGCCATTGTGCTGCACCCACTGGCGTGCCCAGGCAATCGTTGCCAGCCGCGCCTCTTCTGCCGTGGGATAAGCGGCAGGCGGCGCCCCGCCTTCCAGCACGACAGCTCCCGCTTCCCAGATATCGCACACAGCCTTGAACCGGCCGGCACCCAGCGCGTGACAGAACACGTGAACCATGAAGCCGCGATACTCGATGATGTCCGTGGCCGCTTCAGGCAACGGGTCGGGGTCCAGCGCCTGTTCCTGGGCAGCGAGGGCTGATTCAGCCGCCCCCTTGCCCGCCTGCCGGCATGCGCATTTTGCAGCCCACGCACAGAGGCAAGCCAGCGCGCCGCCGGAAAGCAAGCCCAGCCCAAACCAGCAAGCCTTGCCTTGACCATTCGCCATGACAGCCCCCTGGGAATTAGAGCAACGCGCCGCGGCATTCCTGCCATCATTGGGTTCAGGTTATACCAATGGCGGCAATACTGACCATGATGGGTTTCTGCCACACCGGCACATTGCGTTCCTGCCAGATGACGCCGACGCGCCGGGTCTTTATACTGTACATTCATACAGTATCGATAAGGGCACGGCCATGCCGCTCTATCTATCCGATTCCATCTTGCTGGAAGCGCACTATTTCGGTGACGATGCGGAATTCATGCGCCTGAGTTGCGCACAGGTCAGCGTCGGTAACGGCGCCATCGTCGTGCAGGGCGTCGAGTTGCGGCACCTGCAAGGCTTGCGCTGGACGCCCGACTTCCTGTCGTTCGACGCCAGCGGCGATCACCACCGATACCCGGTCGGCCGCCCGGCCCTCATTGGTCCCGACCGCGCGCAGTTTGCGCTGCTCTGACCGCTTCGATCCGCGCCAGCCACTCGCCTACATCATGCAAGCCGACACCCCCGCAGACCGACTGATCCACACACTTGGCTTGCAGCCCCATCCCGAGGGCGGGTATTTCCGCGAGACCTACCGCAGCAGTGAGCGCATCCAATGCAGCGATGGCCGGGTTCGCAGCGCGTCGACCGCCATCTACTATCTGCTGCGCGGCACCGAGTACTCCGCCTGGCACCGCATCCGCTCGGACGAGTTGTGGCACTTCCACGCGGGCACGCCGCTCGATGTGCATGTACTGACTGACGATGGTCAACTGGTCACACATCGCCTTGGCAATCCGCTTGAATATCCGGGTGCGGTGTTCCAGTCCATGGTGCCGGCCAACCACTGGTTTGCCGCCGAACGGGTGCCGTCGGGGCCTGAGGATTTCTCGCTGCTTGGGTGCACGGTGGCGCCGGGGTTCGAGTTCAGCGAGTTCGAACTGGCGAAGGTCGCGGACTTGGCTGCCCGCTTTCCGGCCCATTCCAGAATGATCCAGGAACTTGCGCGCAATGCTGCATGAATGCTGCGGCAAACGGGCTGGAGGCTCTGCTCCTGCGATTCGATCCATAACGCCTATCCGATCAGAAACGCAGTCAGCACATTAACGGTTGCGCCGATATCCCAGCCGGTTCCACTGTAGGAATCCGCCATCACCAGACCTATAGCAAAAAACAGACGCGACAGCCTTCCCCTCTGCAAATCCCAGCCACGGCGTCGAGGAACGGGAACCAGCATGTCGTCTGCATAGAACGATGAATTGATCTGCGACACTCGCACCAGATAGTTCCGGAACCGGGAATAGACCCTCATATCCACAGCCCCCGGATCATTCCAGAACGTATCCAGCGGTCCGTCGTAAGTCAGGCCAGGCTTCGCATAGAAGCAACGGCCAAGCGCAATGACGGGCACGCGGTGAAACAATGCCTGCAGTCCTGTAGTCGAATTGACCGTCACCAGACCCATGCAGCGATGCAGCAGTGACGGCAAATGCGCATCATGGATATACAGGATGCGCCTGCTTGCACCGTAACGGGTTGCGCAAGCCTGGATGGCTGACGAATAGTCGGAATGCCCGCGATCCATCGGGTGATGCTTGAATACCAGGACACTGTCCGACGGTGCATGCTCGGCAAACGAATGGACCGTCCATTCGATGAAGTCTTCGATACGCCGCCAGGGACTATGCAGGCGGATCTGACTATCGTTGTAGACCTGCAGCGGAACCAGGAAGAAATGGGGATGGTCGCTCGCAAGCAATTGTTCACGCAACGCCCGCTCTTGCCAGCGATAGACCCGCTTGCGGTATGCCGCCCTCATCCACTGTGCCAGTTCGTGCAAGCCAAATGGCTTGTGATGGCGATAGTGGGGATAGCGATGCGCGCCTATCATTCCTCCAGCAAAATACCAGAAAGAATTCAACGCCATCGTGCTGAACGAGCCCTGAAATTTCTGCGGCTTAGCCGGGTTACTCAGACTGGGAATATCCGCCATGGAAAGCGGTGCCAGCGGTGAATCTGCATTGACGCCGCCGTACTCCAAAGTGATGTAATCCGGCCGGACATAGCCTTCTTCGAATGCCCAGAATGCAATGCCAAGTGACTCCGCGACCCGTGCGGCAATCCGATGATGGCGACGGCTGGTTCCAAACACGACGATGGCATCGATGCGACGCTCGGACAGCAGGTTTCGCAGGAAACTCTCCCACAACACCATTGGCTCGGCAAAGCGAACAACGTCACCGGCGCGATAAAAGACGTCGTCGCCGCCATTGAAATTGACTTTGGTAACCTGGCGTCCCCTGGCAACCAGCACTTCCCGCAAGCGAGTAAAGAACGGACCATTTGGACCCTGCAGCAAAAGAACGCGCCGATGCCTGGCAATTTGGTCCAGGCTTGCCTGCTCAGGCGCATCGTCAGCGGCGCAGTCCTGCGGCGCCGCGCGCGGCTTTCCACTGACCCGATTCCCTATGTCCGTGCTGCCTGACGGCTTTCTGAACGACAACATCTGCGCCACCCCTATGCTGCTTTTGCTTTCTGATGCTATTGACCTGACTAAGGTTTGATTGAATGCTCTGACGCAACAGGTGGCCTCTCTCTGGCTCCTCTCCCGTCGCTTCCTGCTTCTAAACCTGAACGACACTTTCGCGTCTTCATGCCAGATCCAGCAGCATCTCGCCATCGGATCCACGATCGCAGCAGCGGCTGCATCAGGCTGCGTAGCAGCCGATCGCGGCTAGCGGGTATCTGCTCCCGCCACGACAGCATGTGGGCCACTGCCTGCTCAGGCGTCGCGAAACCATTCGTGCCATCGCGCAGGACATAACGCGGATAGCAGATCAAAGCTCCAGCCACGAGCATGTCAAGCGACAAGGCCCGCCCACGGCGCGGCATGGCGCAGCGATCTGTCGTCAGGCCCCATCCAGCATAGAAAGGCGCTCCATGGGTGGTAACTGGCTTGCCGCGCAACAGGGCTTCGAATCCTGCCAACGATGTCAGCACGTGGATGCTATCGGCCGCGGCGATCAATTGATCAATCGGGTAGTCAGGCACCAGCTCATCGCACAGCGGTTCCAGGGCATTCTCGGCGTTGCGGTCACCCCGCAGGCCCGTCATGACGTCCGGATGCGGCTTGTAGATGATGTAGGCATCAGGCACGCAGGCACGTACCGCTTCCAGCAGCGCCCGATTGGTCCGGATACCTGGCGCCCCGAATTGCAGCGAAGCATCGGCTTCGACCTGCCCCACCACCAGGACAATATTGCGCGCGCCCCTGGGCCGGGTCCACGACCCGGAACCCACGTTGTACTTCGTCAGGCCAGCGCCCACAATCGATTCGCGCAACTGCCGCGCACGCGCCAGCGTTGGCTCGTCAAATTCCGCACTGGCCAGCAATCGCTCCAGATCCGAGCCAGTCGTCGCATCGTAGTAGATGCCGCTGCGATCAAAGACCCACGACACCGGTCGAACCAGTTGTGCCCCCAGACCTACCGAGCGCAGGAATCCATCCTCGACCGTAATCAAGGCGAGATCGTCGCGCATCGTGTCATGCTTGCGGCCCCAGCGGACTACCGTCACGCCCTGAGGTATGTTTTCTACACGGCGATGAAAGGTGACCTCGTGCCCTTGCAAGAAGTCCCTGAGAATCTGGCGCTTCCAGCGCGAAAAACCGATGGCATGCACACGTGCCGGAAACTGCTGGCGCAGGCGGCGTTGCAAGGCAAGATGGTCGATAGCCTCTTCCGCTTCACAGCGCGCGCCGGTGTTCGGCTGCACGTAGCGCGTGTATCGGACCAATGCGCCAAATGCCAATTGCTCAAGCGACACCGCGCGACGGCGTGGGGGCGCCGGCAGTTGATCGTTGGTGAGTCCCCATCCGGCGTAGAACGGCATACCGAATGTATGAACGGGCCGCCCGTGAAGCAGCGCCTCGAAGCCAACCTGCGACGTGACAACGAACACGGCTCTCGCCTGCTGTATCAGCGGGACAACGTGAACATCGTCCTGCAACCGGGTTACCCGGGCGCGCTCGTGCTCATCGAGAATCTGACCGAGGTAGCCACGTTTGCGCCCCAGTGCAACCTCAGGATGCTCCTTGACGACGATTTGGCTGTCGGGATAAAGCGCCAGCGCGGCATCCAGCATGCGCCGGAAACTGTCGCCATCCGCCTGGCCGAACTGCACAGAGGTATCGCCGGTTGTCTGGTCAATGACCAGCACATATTTATCGCCCGGCAATGATGCAGGGGCCGACGCATAGTTGTACTTTGAGACTCCGGCGCGCCGCCACTGCTCGATCAGACGCAGTGCTCGCTCCCGCTCCGCAGGGGTGAGTGGCATCGAAACCAGTTGCTCCAGCCGTGACGGTCCGGATGCATCGTAGTAGATGCCGAGATCGTCCACCACCAACGAACATGTCTGGGATTTCGTCCCCGGATGGAGCGAGCGCAAGAAACCGTCTTCCAGGCAGAGAAAGCGATCAATGCCGCGTGAACGCGCAAACGCTTGTGCCTTGCGCGCAGCCGGGCGCCGTCCCCACGCCGCAATGCCAGAGAGCGGCACGGTCGCGCCGCGCAACGGATGCACCGCCACCACCGCTTCGCCGAGCAAGACGCAGAGGTGCTCGATGCGCCGAATGCCGTGAGAAAGAATGCCTATGGCACTCTCAGATCGCAGGCTCATCGCTCCCCAGATCGTGAATCTGCAGGATGCCAACGACGCGACCCGCATCGTTCTTGACCACCAGTGCACCAATCCGGGCGGCATGGATGCGGGCCTCCGCATCGGCAAAGCGCTCTTCTGGCGATGCGAGCTTGGGTTCGGCTGACATGATGTGCTTCGCCTGAATCAGCTTGTAGTCACGGTCCGAGTCGAACGCGCGCCGCACGTCGCCATCCGTGACGACGCCCCGCAACTCGTCCCCCTCCATCACCAGCGCCATGCCCAGTCGACCGCGGTTGATCACATGCACAACGTCGCGGAACGACGCGTCCGGCCGGCATACCGGCAGGTTGTCCTTTTGCATCACGTCGGAAACGCGCGTCAGCAGCCGGCGACCGAGACTGCCGCCAGGATGGAAGCGGGCAAAGTCCTCCGGCTTGAAGTTGCGCTTCATCGACAACACGACGGCCAACGCATCGCCCATCACAAGGGTCGCGGTGGTCGAGCTGGTCGGGGCCAGATTGTTATTGCAGGCTTCGCGCTCGACCGAGACGTCCAGCACCACCTCGGCATGCCTGGCCAGCGTCGAATTGATTTTCCCGGTCATCGCAATGACCGGGTTCTTCTGATGCTCCAGGAATGGCAGGATCCGGATCAGTTCTTCCGTCTCCCCGCTGTTGGAGATCATCAACACCACGTCGATGGGCTTGATCATGCCCAGATCGCCGTGGAACGCTTCGCCCGGATGCACCGAGAATGCCGGTGTTCCGGTAGACGCCATGGTCGCGGCGATCTTCTTGCCGATCAACCCCGACTTGCCCATGCCGACCACCACTACGCGGCCACGGGCACTCAGAATGATTTCGACCGCTTTTTCGAAACCTGCATCGATGCAGCTCGACATCCGATCCAGCGCCTGCATTTCTCTGGCAACTACATTGCGCGCCAGTCTGATGACCTCTGTCATAGGTTCTGATTTTCCCGCAAATTTACTGTTTATCGATTTTTCGCAGCGCCTACCCCAACAAAGGGCGTTTCCAATTAATACCAGAGCGCAGTTTTCGAGCCGGTGCTCCACCTAAGATAACCCCCGGCTCCTCGAACTCGCTCGTAACGACGGAACGAATGGACACAACACTGTCGCGAGCAATATGAGCACCCTTGAGTACCGTGGCATGAGCACCGATCCACACATGATCGTCGATCACTATGTTTTCCGCCTGATTGATTCTCCGCCCGGTTTCAACGTCGACTATCGCATGGGAGTCCGTGCTTCGAATCTCGAGACCCCAAGCAAGCATGCAATCTCGACCAATGACAATGGACGTCCCTTCACCACAAATGAAATTGCACCCGCCTATCGTAGTATGATCGCCAATCGTCAGCAAATTGTTATTCGCCAGTTTCATAATAATCGAAGCAGTTACTAGACAGCCCTCCCCGATCTCAACAATATTTCCGTTACTCAGCAATTGCATTTTTACATTAACAAGTGACGCGCCTGGCGATATCCTTACTCTATTCCCATCCCCGGCAATGACAATCTCACAATTTACGCACTTCCCAATGTCAGTCAAATCGACAAAATTATCGTTGCCGTTATTCTCTATATTGACCCCATCGACCATATCCACCCTTTACTTCACTATGACGCGATTCCCGATCGCTCTAAATAGCGAATGCCTCGAATCCCTCAGAAACATCACTGGATTATTCCTTAATTTTCTTATTTTTCGCCCCCATAATGACAGTCGATTTTCCGATGGTCGATTTTTCTCTAGCAGTGCCTGCGGTAACGCAGATATCGCACCCTTAGCAGGGACATCCTTTACGGTCTTTGCCGGAACGTCTTTCGAGATCTTTGCAGGAACAGCGGCCACTGGAGCTGTTTTTGGCGCGCTAACTCGATAGCGATCGAATAGCACTGACTCTGAAGACACCTCAACAGCATCGCGAAGCGTTCTCCTCAACTCCTTCCTTCCTGGATAACGGAGCTCATAAAAGTCTATTTCCGTCGTAGCAGTCATAAATGACCCGTCGTGCCATTTTACTTTTCTTGTCTTGAATCTCCCGAAAGAATAGAAATCATGAATAAGATAACTTATGAACCTCACCACCTTCTCGTAATCGGGCTTGAATTCGTTCAACGCCCTAACAACATCGCTCTCGTCCAGCACCGGGCGAGCCAAGCCGGGATTGCTGTAGAAGGCAGCGCCACAATGTAGAACCGGCTTTCCAAACATGATACCCAACACGCCCACACCTGAATTCACCGCAATCATTCCATCACAAAGTTCCAGTAGATCCTTTGTATTGAATTGATCAACGTTAATTGCGCCTGGAATGTCAATTACATCCACCTCTAACGGATGCTGCTTGACAAGCAGGACCCAATCTTGCCTTAGGGCATATGGCAGCCGCGCCAGCAGACGGAGAAAATTATCATAGGTTTCCATTTGACCCATAAAATTCTCAATTACGGTATCCGTTGGACGCTGCAGGAACGCAACAAGGACCTTCTTGCCACGCGAAATCTTTAGCGCTCTCCGAAGAGATACAGCGCCTTGGCGAGGTGATTGCGCCTCGAGTGACTCATCATTGGTCATAGCACGTTGCATATATTGCAACGTGGCCATTCTCTTACTGCTTGTCAGTTCATGATCCCATTTCTCTGCCGCGTAGCTGTCGCTATCCGCATTGAATCCGCGTGGATCAAAGAACACAGAGTCAGGAAGCGCGCCACGCTCAACAACAATGAATGGAAATCCATTTTTGCGCACAACGTCATAAATGGCCTTCAGTTTCTCATTGGCATATGGATTGTGAAAGACAACGCGACTAAATTCGGATCCCTGAAGAAAATCGATAAATGAATCGGGTGACAGATAGTCCTCATCGATATGCACGATTTCACCCAAGAAAGGCGCCGCCCATCTATTTGTCACCCATGGATTATTTCGCAGCACCAATGACTTACCGCTGCCGAGCATAGGCAACGGATCCGGCTCGATCCCTTTATCCCTAAAATCGCCAAGCTTCCTTTCAAACAGTTGTCGATTCCTTGCCTTTGCAGCCATGTAGTTGCCTTTTTGCTCAACAGGATGCCACGCATGGAAAAGGACCATCCCCTTCTGAAAAGTCATATCACCAAAAAGGCGATAAATACTCTTCCAACCTTTATATTCCGTAATAGTTTGGAAGTTCCGATAATCCAACGTGAATTCCGAAGGCAACGGAAACTTCTTTCGACGGCGAATTGCACGACAAGCGCATTCCAAATCCTCATAGCCCCAACCATTGAATTCCGGATCGTTACCACCCGTCGCCAGAAAATAATCCCGCCTCCAAACCGTCACAGAGGTACCGGTGGAAAACTTCTCGATGGCCGCTTTATCATTCTGCAACAATAGTTGAATGTACTTTTGACGTCGAAGTTCTGGCTCCGTGTTGCGAAACTCCTTTGTCGCGGATTCCGTCAAGTAAATCACACCAAACATCAAGAAATTATCAACCGAATCATCAAGACCATTGATGATTGCCTCGCGCAGAACGTCACGAAAGAAACCAGTGTATGGCATCAAATCTACATCTTGGAACATGATGTAATCAGAGAGACCACATTGGGCAGCAGCATTTCGCGCCCGTCCAATCGAGAACGGAAGATGTTCCGTCTGCAGTCGATGGTAGCTGTAGCTATATCGCGCACATTCCAAGGCAAGACGCTCCGCCAAGTCTAGGGGTGAGCCATCGTCCACGACCAGAATCTCGACCTCCTCCGGCAAATCCGCATCCATCCGGGCAAAACTAAGCCGATCAAGCAGATCGGATCGTTCGCTCGCCCAACGGACTGGAATTGCTACGGTGAGTTTTTTATCAACGGTATTGTTCTTCATAGTCCCAGGACGACCTTTGCACTAATAGCAATCTGATAGAGAATCTGAAAAACATCCTTCGCAAATTGACGCGTCTTGAAGTCGACCTTAGGCAGCACCATGATCTCGTCGCCCGCGCGCACCGCATCATCCTTTTTCCCATCCGAGAAGCTGCCATCCCGGTGCGCAATGATTACGCGTGACGTGTCAGCGTTCTGCGAGAACCCGCCCGCCTGCTGAATGAAGTCATCCAGATCCAGGCTCTTGTCATAGGCAACGGCGTTTGGAAAGAGCACCTCGCCGCTGACCATCACAAGACCATCCTTCACAGGTACGCGCAGAATGTCGCCGTTTTCAAGAAGCAGGTCGTTGCGAGCCGTGGATTTGGCAATCAGCGTCTGGCCGGTCGGCTCAATCTTCTTTGCGCGCTCCACCCACTGCAGCATCAGAGCGGCCTCCTCCTTACGAAGTTGAGCCTCCTCCACCGTTCCGGAGCGGGCTGTCAATACGCTGGATTCCAAGGTCTTCAGCGTCGTGCCGAGCAACGCCTTCTGGCGCTCCTTCACGCTTTGGCGGAATAGCTGGATGCTTTCAGGATCCGATTCCGACGTGAACTGGACCTGGCTGAGCACTTGGCCCATGCGAGTGCCATATGGCAAGACGAATTCTTGCGGGCCAGTGTGTTCGCCCTCAACGCGGACAGTGATGGTTCCTGGCCGCTTGTCAGCCGTAAATTCGATCTCGTCGCCCCCGCGCAACTCGATCTGCTTGCCTTGAGAGATGGGGAAATACTCGACATTCCGGACGGCTCCGGTGTTGCGCACCACCCGCACATTGGTCGCTTCAGGCAGAGGCTTGGCCACGCTAACGATCTGGTCGAGGCGAGCCTGGTCGCCCATGAACTCGAATCGCTTCGCGTTTTCTGCCAGACCGCTGACTTTCACGGTCTTCTTGCGAGACTGGACGAAAATGACGTCGCCATTGTTCAGTTGCCGCGAAGTCAGATCGCCTTTCAGCAGGAAGTCATACAAGTTGACGACTTCCAACGTTTGGTTGGCGCGCTTGATCGTGACGTCGAGGAACGAACCCCGATCGGGATCAATGCCTCCAGCCTGGTCGAGATAGCGCAGGACGCTGTCACTCGACGTGCCGTCGTACATGCCGGGTCGCCGAACGGCGCCCGTCACATAAACGCGCACCGGTTGGGCTGCCAGCAGACTGGCATATATCGACACCTTGCTGGCAAAGACCCGGCGCAGCGCATTGCTGATTGCCGTCTGCAGGTTGCCGTTGGTGATGCCCTGCACGCGGAACGGACCGATCTCTGGCAAAAGGATGGTGCCGCTGGCGTCCACGGTCAGCACCGTGTCGACGTTGTAGCCGTTCCAGATCCGCAACTGGATTCGGTCACCAACCGAAACCACATGGCTTGGGTTGAAGATCGACGCGCTGTCGCGGCTGAAGGCGCCAGTGAAGAGCTGTGCCCCAAAGGCGTCGCTTGCCATATTGGCGGTGTAGTCGTTGTTCTGCGGAGCGCTTTCTGGGATGGGCGTTTCGGTCCGGGCGGGAACCACAGGTACGGCGCCAATCGCAGTTGCCCCAGGAGAGATCGGGGTACCGGTAAGCAACGCGCCGCCCTGGGCTGCAAGGGCTGCGTAATCTGTCGTTCCAATAGAGGACCGTGTACCGGCCTGTGCCGACGCACTATTGAAGGCCGCGAATCCTGCGGCGATAACTGTAACGGTGACGATTCTTCTAAGCATGACTAGTCCCGATGGTCGCGGATGATGGCGATCATCAGTTGCACGACGCCTGCAAGCATCAACGCCATCAGGACAAAGACCACGATGTTGTAAATGCGCCTGGGTTGAAGCGGATACTCCGGTCGTGTCGGGCTTTGCACGACGGCCACATTCTTGAGTTTGCGCGTTGCCTCGATACGCGCTTTTTCCAGCGCGCCGATGGCAGTCTTGTAGATGTCAAACGCAAATTCCGCTGCAGCCTGCAGGCGGTCGTGCTCTTCCACGACGCGGTTCAGGCCACGGCCTTTGGTGGAGACCATCCGCCCGCGCTGTTCCGCCATCTGACGCTCGACCGCCGCGATCTGGGCATCAATCTGCTGGATTGCCGGGGACTGCGGCGTAAAGACATCCTTGAGAGAATTCCGCTTGACATGCAGCTCGGCAAGGGTTGCCTCCGCGTTTGCCACAACGATCGAAAGGCTTTCGACTTCGCCGCGCGGCGATACCAGGCCATTGGCGTTCTGGTAGGCAACCAGTGCCTGGCGTGCCGCCTTCAGGCGCTCGCCCTGGTCGTGTACCTGCTTCTCGATATAGATCACCTGCTCGCTGGCGATGCGGTGCGTCATTTCGTTCATGAAGCGTTCGCCGTCGCGTACCAACTCAGTGCTGATCGCGTGAGCCATTTCAGAAGAGTAGGCCTGGACTTTGATATCAAGTACGCGAGCGAAGTCATCGTATTCGACGCTCACGCGTTTAAGGTAGTAATCATGGAAACGCTCAAACGAAGCATCCTCAAACCACAACCGGGACAACGGGTCTCGGCTGCTGTCTGCGTAGTGCTTGCGCAGGCTGAGCCGGTCGTCGAGCTTCTTGAGCATGTCCGCGGAAAGCAGGTATTCGCGCAATAGCAACAGGTCCTGTGGGGCGGTATTCCCAACCAGCAGCGAGGTGAAGTCGGTCGCACTGGCACCCACGCCGTCGCTGCGCTCAATGACAACACGGGCTTCCGACACATAGAGGTCGGAGGCGATCGCGCTCCAGTACACAACGGCGACAAGACAGATGACGATTGCCACCTGCCAGATGCGGTCAAGTCTGTTCATGCGTGTCAGGCGGCCAATTTTCCCTGCGGCACCCGACGTAATCGTCTTCATCATTCGGTAATGCTTTCCCTGTATTCGCGCAGGGCTTCCTCGACGGAATCGAACCAATGCGCACGGCCTTGATGCAGCCAGACCGCCCCTTGGCAGAAGTTCTTAAGTGTGGATTCGCTATGCGAGACCATCACCAGGCCTGCGCGGTCGGCAAGGTCTTCGAAGGCTTTCTGCGACTTGCGCTTGAACGCTGCGTCACCGACCGCCGTCAGTTCATCCACGAGATACGTATCGAAATCAAACGCAAGCGACATGGCGAAGGCCAGGCGCGAGCGCATGCCGGACGAATAGGTCTTCACCGGGTCATCGAAGGCATCTTTCAGTTCCGAGAACTCGTGGACAAATTCGAGCTTGCTGGCGAGGCCGTCGTTGGCGCCATGGATGCGGCAGACGAACTTGGTGTTCTGCCGGCCGCTGAGCGACCCCTGGAATCCACCGGACAAGCCGAGCGGCCAGGAGACCCTGCAGTTGCGCGCGATGCGTCCGCTGTTGGGCTGGTCGATACCACCCACCAGCCGCAAAAGCGTGGACTTGCCCGCGCCATTCGCTCCGATCAGCGCCACCCGACTCTTTGGCGGGATGCAAAGCGACACGCCTTTCAGCACCCACCTGGAGCCATGGGCGGTCCGATAGCGCTTGTAGACATCATTGATTTCTATCATTGCGCGATCAGCCTGCTTGCGTATCGCATATGCAGGGCCAGGCCAAGGAATACCGTGACCAGTGCCCAGAAGGCCAGGAAACCCATGCTTATATGCGCTTCGCCACGGTAAGCAGCGAACCAGCCCGCGCGCATGGCTTCGAGCCCGTGCGTGATCGGGTTCACCAGCACAGCATCGCGCATGCCCAGCGGCAGGCTGGACACCGAATACATCACGGCGGAGAGGAAGTAGAGCGGCGTGAAGGCGATCTTGATCAGCTTTCCCAGACCTGGCAGAAGAACGCCAATCACGGAAAACACCAGGCCAAGCCCCAGCCCGAAAGCCCATAGCAGGAATGCCGACCACATGACGAGCAGCGGGTCGGCCGGTCGCACGTCGATGTCGAATAGAGCAAGCGCGAACAGCAGCACCGCGCCGACCATGACATTCAGGAATGCCTCGACAGTGGCGCGGACCAACACGGTATCGACCGGCCTCACTTGCCGGTAGGAGAACAACGACTGGTTGGCGCTGATGGCATCCATGCCACGTTGGGCGATGTTGCGCACCAGGAAGAATCCCCACACACCGACAAGCACAAACACTTCTACGTTTGCGTCGTGCCGGACCTGATGGCGGATTACCCCAAAGACCACCATCATGAAAACGATGTGAGCGGCAGGCTCAAGCAGGAGCCAAAGCCACGCTGCACGCCCTCCGGCCACGCGTCCAGTCGCCTCGCGCAGGAAAAGCGCGTTCCATACCGAAATCGCAACAGAAAAGTCCGACCTGACGACCGCCCGGGTCATTGCGTACGGCCAGCGTAGTTGAATGCGCGAACGGCCCTACGGCTCAAGCCCGATACAGCAGACGCATCGCGGCCCATCGCGCTGTGATCGCAATGAATTCCGGTTAAGACATAAAAGTCGGTATTCCTGCTAAAGACGGCATCACGCAGTACCGTTCGTCCCCGCGAAACAACATGGGCGTCCGCCCACATCCTGTTTCCCTGACAGGCCTCCCGAGCCCGCAGCGTACTTATCATCCTTCGAACCCCTTGGTGTACTGCGCGGCATGCTATAGAGACGTTGCTGCCGCTTGGAAATGCAGGCCGCGATGGTAAGCACCCAAAGCGCGCAACGCGCCACTGAACGTGCGACAACACACCCCGAACCTGGCCTTATGCTGCCATTGAGCTAGCACCAATACGTTGACTTGAATCCAAATACGAAGCACAGAGAGGACAAGATTAGCGCCGCCGGCTGTCCGAATCGATAGGGCAAATCCGAAACAATGTAATGATTCGCTCGCCTGGCCTAGCGCTTCCCGATGGCGCCAGCTGCTCCCCCCCACAAAGCAAAAAGGCCCGGACGGCAAACGCCGTCCGGGCCCTTCTCAAGTTTTGGTTGAGGCGAGAGGATTTGAATCTCCGACCACCGCAGCCCCAAGCGCTTTGGCTAGCGCCCTTGCGTGTGAGTTGTCCGGGCATGGGGAGCCGCCCCCGTCTTACGGGACGGACTGGCAGGGCTGCTTGATAATCAGCGGCGTAGCGACAAGGAGCGATTCGACGGACTCCTTGTCGCGCCGCAGGCTTTCCACCACAGGAAGTTCGACGTCGTAAGCGCACCGACTCCGGGGCGTCGCGCTTGTCGTTGAGAGTGATATTAGAGAACTTCTGATATGGACGGCACTCGCGACCCTGCCCCACAAATGAAAAACCCGCTTGGCCTTAAGCCAAGCGGGTCTTGTCTGGTCGGGGCGAGAGGATTTGAACCTCCGACCACCTGCACCCCATGCAGGTACGCTACCAGGCTGCGCTACGCCCCGAAGAAAAAGATTATAGCAGACGCATTTCGCGGATGACCAGCGGTTCCACTGAAATTTATGCCCGCCGCGCGATCTGCTGAAGTTGCGCAAGCAGGTGCTGCACCTCGACGAGTTCACTACGCAAATTGGCGATATCCACCGATGGCACTGCGGTCTCGGCCGCAGCTTGCGCTGGCAATTCCTCTTGCTCCAGACTCGCCTGGTGATGAACGTGCCGGCCCTCGTCGAGACGATTGCGCGCACCGTTGATCGTGAAGCCCTGCTCGTACAGCAACTCGCGAATGCGCCGGATCAGCAGGACTTCGTGGTGCTGGTAGTACCGTCGGTTGCCACGGCGCTTGACTGGCTTGAGCTGGGTGAATTCCTGCTCCCAGTAGCGCAGCACGTGCGGTTTGACCGCGCACAGTTCGCTGACCTCGCCAATGGTGAAGTAGCGCTTGGCTGGGATGGGCGGCAGCGCTACGCGCTCGCTGGATTTGTCCGACATGAGTGTTGGTGACAGGCGTCAGGCCATGCCGGCTGATTTGGGTTGGCGCGCCGACCAGCGCGCCATGAAGCATACAGACGCCCGCTGCGGCAAGCAATCCGCCGTTCGGGTGGTGTCTCCGGTCAACCAGAAACGCTCAAACCGGCGCGCTCTTCTACCTGGCTCTTGAGCTTCTGGCTGGCATGGAACGTCACCACGCGACGTGCGGTGATGGGAATCACCTCGCCGGTCTTGGGATTGCGACCTGGTCGCTGCGGCTTGTCGCGCAACTGGAAGTTGCCGAAGCCGGACAGCTTGACACTGTCGCCCTGCTCCAGCGCTTCACGAATAACGTCGAAAAAGGCTTCGACCATGTCCTTCGATTCGCGCTTGTTCAGGCCCACCTGGTCGAACAGCATCTCGGCAAGTTCGGCCTTGGTGAGTGTCGGCACTTCCGTGCCACGGATGTCCGGCATGGAGTCGTCGTCGCGGGAGGAAGGCTGCCGGTCGCTCATCTCGCCCAAAGCTGCTGCGGTCATGGAGTTCGCGTCTCGATCTGTCATGTCGATCGCTCAAGGAATACTGTCTGGCGATCCGCCCGGGTGCATTGCCCGGGCGCCCTGTCTTGTATGCGTGGTGGCAGGTGCTGGTGGTCAGCCGCGCAGGCGAGCCTGGAAGGCTTCGCCCAGTGCGTCGACCATGCAGCGCACCGCGCTGTCGACGGTCTCGTCCTGCAGGGTCGACCCAGTATCTTGCAAGGTCACCCGGAACGCAAGGCTTTTCTCGTCGTCGCCTATCGAGGCCGACGCAGCCTTCGGACGGAACTCGTCGAACAGCACAAGGCTCTGGCAGAAGCGGCCATAGCCCTGCTTGTCGAGCGCTGCACGCATGGTGTCGAGCAGGTCCTGCACGCGCACCGACTGCTTCACCACCACGGCCAGGTCACGCACGACGGCCGGGAACTTCGAGATCTCGGTGTACGCCGGCAGACCGGTTTCACGCAGCGCATCGAGCTGAAGCTCGAACACCACCGGAGCCTGCGTCAGCTCATACTCCTGCAGCCAACGCGGATGCAGTTCGCCGACCACGCCGACCGGCTTGCCATCGACCAGCACGCGCGCTGCACGCCCCGGATGCAAGGCCGGATGCGCGACCGGCTCGAAGCGCGCCACACGCGGGTGGAACAATGCTTCCACGTCGCCCTTGATGTCGAAGAAATCGACATTGCGCGTGGCGATGCCCCACTGCTCTTCGAACGCCGGTCCATAGGCGATGCCGGCAGCTACCATCGGCTGATGATAGCCGGCAACCGTCAGGCCACCATCCTTCACATCCGCGTCGCGATGGAACACGCGACCGACTTCAAACAGACGCACGCGCGCAGCCTTGCGGTTCAGGTTGTAGCGCACCTTGTCGAGCAGCCCGCCGATCAGCGAGGAACGCATCACCGCAAGCTGGCTGGCGATGGGGTTCAGCAGTCGGATCGGATTGTCGTTGGCCGCGAAGTCGCGCTCCCACTTCTCTTCGACGAAAGCGAAGTTGATGACTTCCTGGTAATCGCGCGCCGCGACCGCGTGACGCACGACGTGCGTGGAGCGGCGGCCTTCGTTGGTCGGACGCATTTCGCTTTCCGCGATGGGCGGACGCGCAGGAATGCGCTCGAAGCCGTAGATGCGCGCGACTTCCTCGATCAGGTCTTCCTCGATCTCGATGTCGAAGCGATAGCTCGGCGGCGTCACCTCGAACACCTCGCCTTCTGCACCTTGCTTACGCGTGAACGGCAATTGCAGGCGCTGGAACACGTCGGCCACCACAGCCGACGACAGTTCGATGCCCAGCACACGCTCCGCCCGTGCCAGGCGCAGGCTCACGGGCTTGCGCTGCGGCAGGTTGACGACATGGTCATCGACCGGACCAGCCTGGCCGCCGCAGATCTCCAGGATCAGCGCGGTGATGCGTTCGATATGCTCAACCGTCGTGGCATAGTCCACGCCACGCTCGAAGCGATGCGCCGCATCGGTCGAGAAGTTGTAGCGGCGCGCGCGACCCTGGATGGCCGACGGCCACCAGAATGCGGCTTCCAGGTAGATGTTGGTCGTGTCCAGCGTCACGGCGGTGCTGTCGCCGCCCATAATGCCGGCCAGGCTCTCGATCTCCTTGTCGTCCGAGATCACGCCAACCTGCTCGTCCACCTCGATGGTGTTGCCGTTCAGCAGCTTGATCTGTTCGCCCTTGCGGCCCCAGCGCACGTCGAGTCCGCCGTGGATCTTGTCCAGGTCGAACACGTGCGACGGGCGGCCCAGTTCGAGCATGACGAAGTTGGAGATATCCACCAGCGCCGAGATGCTGCGCTGGCCGGAACGCTCCAGGCGCTGCACCATCCATGCCGGCGTCGCGGCGTGGGCATTCACGCCGCGGATCACGCGGCCCGAGAAGCGGCCGCACAGATCGGGCGCCGACACCTTTACCGGCAGCTTGTCGTCGATGGTCACCGCAACCGGCTTCATGTCCGGCAACGTCAGCGCCGCACCCGTCAGCGCCGCGACTTCGCGCGCCACGCCGTGGATCGACAGGCAGTCAGCCTTGTTTGGCGTGAGTTTGATAACGAAGACCTGGTCGTCCAGGTCGAGGTATTCGCGGATGTTCTGGCCGACCGGCGCGTCTTCCGGCAGCACCAGCAGGCCGCCGTGTTCTTCCGACAGCTTCAGCTCGCGCGCGGAACAGAGCATGCCGTAGCTTTCCACGCCACGCAGCTTGCCCACCTTGATTTCGAACGGCTTGCCATCGGGCTCCGCCGGCGGCAGCACGGCGCCGACCATCGCGCACGGCACCTTGATGCCGGGCTTGACGTTGGGGGCGCCGCAAACGATCTGCAGCGTCTCGCCGGTGCCGACATCGACCACGCATACGTTAAGGCGGTCGGCGTTCGGATGGCGCTCGGTCGACAGCACGTGCGCGACCACGACCTTGTTGAACGGGGGCGCGACCGGGCCGACCTCTTCCACTTCGAGCCCGGCCATGGTCAGGCTGTGCGACAGCGCGTCGGTGGAAATCTTTTCAGGGTTGGCGAAGGTGCGAAGCCAGGATTCCGAGAATTGCATGGCGCTTCTGATCCGGTAAGTATTCTGTGATGTCTTTGACGAAGGGCTGGGCGGCGCTGCGCGTCAGGCGAACTGGCGCAGGAAGCGCACGTCGCCTTCGAAGAACAGGCGCAGGTCGTTGATGCCATAGCGCAGCATCGTCAGGCGCTCCAGGCCCGAGCCGAAGGCGAAGCCGATATAGCGCTCCGGATCCAGGCCCATATTGCGCAGCACGTTCGGATGCACCTGGCCGGAGCCGGAGATCTCCAGCCATTTGCCGTTGCCGAATGCCATGTCGATCTCGGCCGACGGTTCGGTGAACGGGAAATAAGACGGGCGGAAGCGCACCTGGATATCGTCGCGCTCGAAGAACTTGCGCAGGAAATCGGTGTACACGCCCTTCAGGTCCGCGAAGCTCACGTCCTCGCCAATCCACAGGCCTTCGACCTGGTTGAACATAGGCGAGTGCGTGGCGTCGCTGTCGACGCGGTAGGTGCGGCCGGGGCAGATCACCTTGATCGGCGGCATGGCCTTGCCGGCGTACTTCTCGACATGCATCTTGGCGTAGCGCACCTGCATCGGGCTGGTGTGCGTACGCAGCAGCAGGAGCTTGTCGTCGCTGTCGCGGCCGTCGATATAGAACGTGTCCTGCATCGAACGCGCCGGATGGTTATCCGGGTTGTTCAGCGCAGTGAAGTTCATCCAGTCGGTTTCGATCTCGGGGCCGTCGGCCACGTCGAAGCCGATCGAGCCGAAGATCTGTTCCACGCGCTCCCATGTGCGCATGACCGGGTGCAGGCTGCCGCGGCTGACGGCACGGCCCGGCAGGGTCACGTCGATCGCTTCCGCGGACAGGCGCGCGTTCATCAGCGCGTCGGCAAGTGCCTGGCGGCGCGCCGTCAGCGCGGCTTCGACTTGCTGCTTCACCTGGTTGATACGCGCGCCTTCGCTCTTGCGCGTTTCCGGGTCGAGCTTGCCGAGGCCCTTGAGCAGTTCGGTCAGCGCGCCGGTCTTGCCGAGGAACCTGGCTTTCTCGTTTTCGAGCGTGGCGTTGTCGTTGGCGGCGGCGAAAGCGGCCTGGGCGTCGGCGACGATTTGATCCAGATCCTGGGACATGGCGGTCGTGGAAATAGCTTGGCGCCGTGACACGACGTCTGTCGCGGCGCAGGTTGGAGTTCGTTTCGAATGGCGTTTCGGCACTGCCCGTGCGGGGCATCGGAACAATCGCCGAAGCGGCATTCGAAAATGAAAACGGGGCCCTGTGAGAGCCCCGTTTCAGCAGACCTTGCGGTCGGTGCTTGCCCGGCAACCCCTACGGGTTGCCGCAGCCGGCATCAGGCAACGGTGGCTTTCACCTGGTTGACGATGGCAGCAAAGGCAGGCTTGTCGTGAATAGCCATGTCCGACAGCACCTTGCGGTCCAGTTCAATCGAGGCCTTCTTCAGACCGTTCATGAACACGCTGTAGGTCATGCCATGCTCACGCGTCGCGGCATTGATACGCGCAATCCAGAGCGCGCGGAACACGCGCTTCTTGTTGCGGCGATCGCGGTACGCGTACTGGCCAGCACGCATGACCGCCTGCTTGGCGATACGGTAGACATTATTGCGACGGCCGCGGTAACCCTTGGCAGCGTCGATGACTTTCTTGTGGCGGGCCCGTGCAGTAACCCCACGCTTAACTCGAGGCATTGAATACTCCTTTCGCTGTCGTTAGAGGTTATGCGTACGGCATCATTGCGCGCACCGACTTGACGTCCGACTCATGGACGTCCAGGGTGCCACGCAGGTGACGCTTGTTCTTGGTGGTCTTCTTGGTCAGGATGTGACGCTTGAAGGCCTGGCCACGCTTGAACGAACCGTTCGGACGGGCAGTAAAGCGCTTGGAGGCGCTTTTCTTCGTCTTCATCTTCGGCATGAAAAACTCCAGCTCTATGACATGCATGCAGGTGGACGGCTGTCGCCGACGCTTGCAAGACCCGCATCCACTTGTTTTTGCACGGTTCCCCGAAAGGGTTCCGCGCTACTTCCACGCGACACAACGCCGGAATGCCTTGGCATCCCGGCCGCCGCATTGCGCAAAAATTACTTCTTCTTCTTGGGGGCGAGCACCATCACCATCTGGCGCCCTTCCATCTTCGGCATCTGCTCGACCTGGCCGATTTCCTCCAGGTCCGCCTTCAGGCGTTCGAGCACGCGCGCGCCGATTTCCTGGTGCGCCATCTCACGGCCGCGGAAGCGCAGCGTGATCTTGGTCTTGTCGCCGTCTTCCAGGAAGCGCTTCAGGTTGCGCAGCTTGACGTTGTAGTCGCCGTCATCCGTGCCAGGGCGGAACTTCACTTCCTTGACCTGGATGATCTTCTGCTTCAGCTTCGCCTCGTGCGCGCGCTTGGCTTCCTCGTACTTGAACTTCCCGTAATCCATGATCCGGGCGACGGGCGGAGTCGCGTTCGGGGCGATCTCCACCAAATCCAAGTCCTTATCCTCAGCCAGGCGAAGCGCGTCCATGAACTTGACGATGCCAAGCTGCTCGTTATCAACCCCTACCAGGCGCAGTTCGGGCGCGAGGATCTCACGGTTGATGCGGTGACCTTTGTCCGTAGCGATGTTCCGTTACCTCAAGAAGACAAAAAAACAAGCCGTGCTTCCGACCCATCAGGCTTTGCTGGCAACGTCATGTTGCAGACGCTCCACAAACGCGGAGACGGGCATCACACCCAGATCCACATTGCCTCGGGCACGCACGGCCACTTGATTTCCATCTCGCTCCTTGTCGCCCACCACCAGCAGGTAGGGAATCTTCTGAAGCGAATGCTCGCGGATTTTATACGTAATTTTCTCGTTACGCAAATCGGCCTTCGCCCTAAACCCTTGTTTTAGCAGCGATTGCACGACGTTTTCAGCATATTCAGCCTGCGAATCCGCGATATTCATGACCACCACCTGCTCCGGCGCCAGCCAGGCGGGCAGCGCACCTGCATGGTTTTCGAGCAGGATGCCCAGGAAGCGCTCGAACGAACCCAGAATCGCCCGGTGCAGCATCACGGGACGCTTGCGCGAGTTGTCCTCGGAGACGTACTCGGCATCCAGGCGCTCCGGCAGGACCAGGTCCAGCTGCAGCGTGCCGCACTGCCACGAACGGCCAATGGCGTCCTTGATGTGGTATTCGACCTTCGGGCCGTAGAAGGCACCCTCGCCCGGCAACTCCTCCCACTCCACGCCACAGGCGCGCAGCGCGAGGCGCAGGCCTTCTTCGGCGTGATCCCAAACTTCGTCGGAGCCGGCGCGCTGATCCGGGCGCAAGGACAGCTTGACCGCCACGTCCTTGAAGCCGAAATCGTCGTACACCGAGAACGCCAGTTCGTTGAAGGCCTTCGCCTCGGCCACGATCTGCTCTTCCGTGCAGAAGATATGCGCATCATCCTGCACAAAACCGCGCACACGCATCAGGCCATGCAGGGCGCCGGACGGCTCGTTGCGATGGCAGGCGCCGAATTCGGCCAGGCGCAGCGGCAGGTCACGGTAAGAACGCAGTCCGTGGTTGAAGATCTGCACATGTCCGGGGCAGTTCATCGGCTTGATCGCGTAGTCGCGCTTTTCCGATTCCGTGACGAACATGTTTTCCTTGTAGTTCTGCCAGTGGCCGGACTTCTCCCACAGCGAACGGTCCATCACCTGCGGCGTACGCACTTCGTCGTAGCCGGCTTCCGTCAGGCGGCCGCGCATGTACTGCTCGACGGCCTGCCACACCTGCCAGCCCTTCGGGTGCCAGAACACCATGCCGGGCGCCTCTTCCTGCAGGTGGAACAGGTCGAGCGATTTGCCGAGCTTGCGGTGATCGCGCTTCTCGGCCTCTTCAAGCATGTGCAGGTAGGCTTCCTGGTCTTCCTTCTTCGCCCAGGCCGTGCCGTAGATGCGCTGGAGCATCTCGTTGTTGGCATCGCCGCGCCAGTAGGCACCCGCGACCTTCATCAGCTTGAAGACCTTCAGCTTGCCCGTCGACGGCACGTGCGGGCCGCGGCACAGGTCGACGAACTTGCCTTCGCGGTACAGGCCGATCTCCTGGTCCGCCGGAATCGAAGCGATGATCTCGGCCTTGTACTTCTCGCCCATCGACTCGAACAGCGCCACCGCCTCGTCGCGGTTCCACACCTCGCGCGTGACCTTCTCGTCCTTGCGCGACAGCTCCGTCATCTTCTTTTCGATGGCGGCGAGGTCTTCCGGCGTGAAGGGGCGCTTGTAGGCGAAGTCGTAGTAGAAGCCGTTTTCGATCACCGGCCCGATCGTCACCTGCGCGTCCGGGTAGAGTTCCTTGACCGCATAAGCCAGCAAGTGGGCCGTCGAGTGGCGGATGACATCAACGCCGTCGGCATCCTTGTCCGTGATGATGGCCAGCGCCACATCACGATCGATCGAGTAGCTCGTATCGACCAGGTTGCCATCCACCTTGCCAGCCAGCGCGGCCTTGGCCAGGCCCGTACCGATGCTCTGCGCCACTTCGGCAACCGTTACCGGGCCGGGAAACTCGCGACGGGACCCATCCGGCAGCGTGATTGCGATCATTTCGACTCTCCAGGATTCCACCCCGGCGCCTGACGCTCGCGGGCGGATCAAACTGCATCTTTTGTAGCACCGGCCCACCCTGAAAAAGGCGGCGTGCCGGCAACGTTCTTGGTGCTGCCCACAGCAGGCGGCAAGCTTATCAGGCAGCTGGCAGATGACCGACGAGAAAGCAGACGAAAAAAAACGCGGCCAAGGCCGCGTTTCTCTTTGTCAAATCCGGATTCAACCGGGACGGAGGCGCACCTCGACTACTGTCGCTTGCCAGCGGTAGTAGTTCGCGGTGTCATGAACATGATGCCTTTCCGTTCCTTGTGAGGTTGAATCGGACTTGCCGCACTGTGTTGTTGTACTGCCGTACTGCAATTCGTTGGTAGGCTCGATTGGACTCGAACCAACGACCCCCACCATGTCAAGGTGGTGCTCTAACCAGCTGAGCTACGAGCCTAGTGAAGAAGCGATTATAACCTTATTTTCTTCGCGCTTGCAATACCCCCTGCACATCTTCGATCAGGGACAGTGCGCGCTGCAGTTGCGTGGCCTCCGATACCTCAGCCGTGAACTGCATCCGCGCCACGCCCTTGCTCGACAGCGTCTTCACGCCCGTGACGTTGATCTTCTCGCGCGACAGCACTTCGGAGATATCGCGCAGCAGCCCCTGGCGGTCGACGGCCTCGACATGGATATCGACGGGATAGACCGCGTCGCTCTTCTTGCCCCACTCCGTCTGGATGACGCGCTCCGGCGCCCGCGCCGAGAGCTGCTGGAACGTGTGGCAGTTGCGCCGATGGATCGATACCCCGCGCCCGCGCGTGACAAACCCCACGATCTCGTCCGGCGGCGCCGGCTTGCAGCAGCGCGACATCTGCGTCATCAGCGAGTCCACCCCAACCACCAGCACGCCGGTCTTGGCGCCACGCGCAACGCTGGTGGCACGGCTCTTCTTGGTGACGGCGTCTTCTTCGCTGATCGGCGCCTGCACCTCGCCTTCCGGATGCCGCAGCGCGTGTTCCACATGCCGCAGGCTGAACTCTTCCTTCGCCACCGCGGCGAAGAGTTCGTCCGGCGACTTGAAGCCAAGCCGCGTCGCGAGGTCTTCGAGCTTGACAGCGGTCTTGCCCTCGCGCTGAAGGGTCTTGTCGATCAGCACGCGGCCCTGCGCGATAGTCTCCTGCGAGTCCAGCGCGTTGAACCACGCGCGCACCTTCGCACGCGCGCGGCTGCTGGCCAGGTAGCCCAGCTCGGGGTTGAGCCAGTCACGCGATGGCCCGCCCTGCTTCACGGCGATGATCTCGACGGTCTGGCCGTTCTTCAGCGGCGTATTCAGCGGCACCATGGTGCCTTCGACACGCGCGCCGCGACAGCGGTGGCCAAGGTCGCTGTGCAGGTAGTAGGCGAAATCCAGCGGCGTGGCGCCCTGCGGCAGCGCGATCACGCGCGCCTGCGGCGTCAGCACGTAGATGTGGTCGTCGATGGCCGCGTGCTTGAGCTGTTCCCACGGAGATTCATCGTGGGTCACGCTATGGTCGGCATCGTCCTTCCACGCCAGCAATTGCCTCAGCCACGCGATCTTCTCGTCGTAGCTGTCGCTCGCGGCGAACTGTCCGCTATAGCCCTTGCTGCCCGCCTCCTTGTAGCGCCAGTGCGCCGCCACGCCGTACTCGGCGAAGTGGTGCATTTCCTGCGTGCGGATCTGCACCTCGAACGCGCGGCCGTCGTCGCCGATCACCACCGTGTGCAGCGACTTGTAGCCATTGGA
The DNA here is from genome assembly GCF_057073745.1 of Cupriavidus sp. C2SS-8b. NCBI lineage: Bacteria > Pseudomonadati > Pseudomonadota > Betaproteobacteria > Burkholderiales > Burkholderiaceae > Cupriavidus > Cupriavidus sp. C2SS-8b. The sequence continues at coordinate 1,398,082 of NZ_CP172716.1, read as the reverse complement.
CTTCGGCCGCGAGATGTAGTCGTCGAACTCGCGCGGAATCGGCTGCCAGATATGGTGGACGATGCCGAGCACCGTGTAGCAGTCCTTGATGTCGTCCACGATCACGCGGAACGCGCGCACGTCATACAGGTCGGCAAAGTCGAGCTCCTTGCCGCGCATCTTCTTCCAGATGCTGTAGATATGCTTGGGCCGCCCGCTTACCTCGGCGCGGATGCCAGCCTCGGCCAGCTCCGCCTGCAGGCGCGCGATGGCGCTGGCGATATACCCTTCGCGCTCGATGCGCTTTTCGTCGAGCAGCTTGGCGATGCGCTTGTAGGTGTCGGGCTGCTCGAAGCGGAAGGCCAGGTCCTCCAGTTCCCACTTCATCTGCCAGATACCCAGCCGATTGGCGAGCGGCGCGTAGATGTCGAGCGTCTCGCGCGCCAGGCCCGGCAGCGGCTCGCGCTTGTGCTGCGCCAGCCAGCGCAGCGACTGCAGCCGCGACGCCAGGCGCACGAGCACGACGCGGATATCCTGCGCGAATGCCAGCAGCATCTTGCGCAGCGCTTCCACCTGTTCGTGCCGGGCCTGCGCCACGTTGCGCGAAGCCTCCTGCACGTCGTGGCCGCCGGCGATGGCGCCGATGCGTAGCAGCTGTCGCACGCCCTTCACCATCCTGCTTACGTCTTCGCCGAATCGCGCTTCGATGTCCGCTTCCGCCGCCGGCGCGAACTCGGCCAGCGGGAACAGGCAGCAGGCGGCGCGCGCCGCGTCGTCCACGCGCAGGCCGTCCAGGATGCGCAGCATCCCTTCCGCATGCGAAAGCACCGGCTCGCCGGTCGGCAGCAAGGCATCGCCCGCCTGCTCGCGCACGTACGCCAGCGCACGTCCGACCATGTCGGCGTCCGGGACGCCGGCAACCTGGCCGGCCAGGTCGGTAGACGTCACCATAGGGTCACCATGTCACGACGCCGTCTTCAGTTGAGCGCAGCGGTCACCACCACTTCGATCAGGTAGTCGGGATTGGCCAGCTTCGCTTCGACGGTCGCGCGCGGCGGCGTGTTGCCCTGCGGCACCCACGCGTCCCACACTTCGTTCATCGCACCGATCAGCCCGATGTCGGTCAAGAAAATCTGGCACGACAGGATGCGCGTCTTGTCGCTGCCGGCCTCCGCCAGCAGGCGGTCGATGTGGCCCAGCACTTCGCGTGTCTGGCCGTGGATATCGGCCTTCGGGTCGACTTCGGGGACTTGGCCAGCCAGATAGACCACGCCGTTGTACACCGCGTATTCGGACAGGCGCTTGCCCACGTGGGCGCGCTTCAGTTCATTGCTGCTCATGACAAATCAAACGCATTCAGGTTGATACAACCGATCCGGCGTCGCGCCGCTCACGCACCGTCCAGGAAAAACTGGCGGGCCACGGCGATCTGCGCCGGATCGACAAAAGTCGGTGCATGCCCCACATCGGGCATTTCCACCGAACTGACATGCTTGCCACGCGCCACCATGTCCGCCACGGTGTCGCGCAGCAGCAGATCCGATTGCGCGCCACGCACGACGAGCACCGGCGCCGTGATGGCCTCGAACATATGCCACAGGGCGGCCTCGCCCGCGGCAAGCTGCTCCGGCGTGGCAGCGCGAAACGGCACGGCCAGTGCCGGATCGTAATGCAAGCCCCATTCCAGGCCCTGTTCGCCTTGCACCGGCTTGAGAATCGCGCCATTCAGTTCGCGCCACTGTTCCGGTGTATGGCGTCCGAATGAAGCGCTGATGGTCTGCAGGTAGGCCAGACCTTCCTCAAAGGTCTTGAAGCGCACCGGCAGCCCGAGATAGGCGCCGATCCGCTCCACGGCCGAGGCCGTGATGCGGGGCCCCACGTCGTTGAGCAGCAGCTTGCGCACGGGCGAGTTGGGCAACCCCGCCAGGCCCATGCCGATCAGGCCGCCCATCGAGGTGCCGAACCAGTCGACCTTCTCCACATTGAGCCTGGCGATCAGCGTCACCATGTCCGCCACGTACTTCGGCACCACGTAGTTGCTGGGGTCGGGCAACCAGTCGGAACGCCCGCGGCCCGCCACGTCGGGACACACCACGCGGTACTCGCCGCACAGCGACTGGGCCAGCATGTCGAAGTCGCGGCCCGTGCGCGTCAGGCCATGCACGCACACCAGCACGCGAGGATTGGCCGGGTCGCCCCATTCGTGATAGGCCATGCGGTGCAGGCCCGCCGGACTGATGCACTGAACAAAGCCGAGGCGCGGACTGGCAGACATCTGAACTCCCTGACGAACCGGCCGCCGCACGGGCGTTGCCGGAGGTTGAGCAAAGCAGGATTGTACGCCGCAGCGGTTACAATGCCACAGCACTACGCGCGCTACGACGCACGCCGCCGCCCTGCCTTGCGCAGCCACACGCGCAGCGTCGCATGGCACGGGCGGAGCGGTTCGGCCGGCCGTGTCCGGCCATCCATTCTCTCGACTCTCGATCTCAACGGAGGCTTACATGCTCAAAGGCAAGACAGCACTGGTGACTGGCTCGACCAGCGGCATCGGACTCGGCATCGCGCAGGCGCTGGCAGCGCAAGGCGCCAACATCATCGCCAACGGCTTTGGTGACGTGGAGGACGCAAAGCGCGAGATCGCGCAGGCCGGCACCGGCATCAAGGTGGGCTACCACGGCGCGGACATGAGCAAGGCGGCCGAGATCGAAGACATGATGCGCTATGCCGAGTCCGAATTCGGCGGCGCCGATATCCTGGTCAACAATGCGGGCATCCAGTTCGTGGCGAATATCGAGGACTTCCCGACCGATCGCTGGGACGCGATCATCGCCATCAACCTGACCTCGGCCTTCCACACCACGCGCCTGGCGTTGCCCGGCATGAAGCAGAAAAACTGGGGCCGCATCATCAATATCGCCTCGACCCACGGGCTCGTGGCATCGGCGCAGAAGTCTGCCTATGTCGCGGCCAAGCACGGCATCGTCGGCCTGACCAAGGTCACGGCGCTCGAAACCGCGCAGACCGGCGTGACCGCCAATGCCATCTGCCCGGGCTGGGTGCTGACGCCGCTGGTGCAGAAGCAGGTCGACGCACGCGCGCAGAAGGAAGGCATCCCGGTCGAACAGGCCAAGCGCGAGCTGGTGATCGAGAAGCAACCGTCGGGCCAGTTCGTCACGCCCGAAGAACTCGGCGCGTTGGCGGTGTTCCTGGCTTCCGAGGCGGCGCGCCAGGTACGCGGCGCGATCTGGAACATGGACGGCGGTTGGGTCGCACAGTAAGTCCGGCCCGCCTGAACGAAAAAGCCCCGCTGCGAAGCGGGGCTTTTTCGTTCAGGCGGCGACGCTTACAGCAGCGTTGCGCCGGTCTTGCTCTGGATTTCCTCGCGGCTCACGCCCGGAGCGGTTTCCACCAGCTTCAGCCCGTCCGCCGTCACGTCGATGACGCCGAGGTCGGTAATGATGCGGTTGACCACGCCCAGGCCGGTCAGCGGCAGGTTGCATTCCTTCAGGATCTTGATGTCCTCGGTGCCGTCCTTCTTCTTGGCGGTGTGTTCCATCAGCACCACCACGCGGCCCACGCCGGCGACCAGGTCCATCGCGCCGCCCATGCCCTTGACCATCTTGCCCGGGATCATCCAGTTGGCCAGGTCGCCCTTCTCGCTGACCTGCATCGCGCCCAGGATGGCCAGGTTGATATGGCCGCCGCGGATCATCGCGAAAGAATCGGCCGACGAGAAAATCGACGAGCCCGGCAGCGTCGTCACGGTCTGCTTGCCGGCGTTGATCATGTCGGCGTCCACTTCGTCCTCGGTCGGGAACGGGCCGATGCCGAGCAGGCCGTTTTCCGACTGCAGCCACACTTCCATGCCTTCCGGCACCCAGTTGGCCACCAGGGTCGGCAGGCCGATCCCCAGGTTCACATAGAAGCCATCCTGCAACTCGGTCGCGGCGCGCGCGGCCATTTCGTCACGTGTCCATGCCATGATGTGTCTCCCTCTTACTTGGCGGCACGCACGGTGCGCTGCTCGATGCGTTTCTCGGGGTTGGTGTTCAGCACCAGGCGCTTGACGAAGATGCCGGCCAGGTGGATTTCATCGGGGTCCAGCTCGCCGGTTTCGACGATCTGCTCGACCTCGGCCACGGTGAATTTGCCGGCCATGGCGCACATCGGGTTGAAGTTGCGCGCGGTACGGCGGAATACCAGGTTGCCGGCCTTGTCGGCCTTCCAGGCCTTGACCAGCGACACGTCGGCGGTCAGCGAGCGCTCCATGACGTATTTTTCGCCATCGAATTCGCGGATTTCCTTGCCTTCGGCCACGATCGTGCCGACGCCGGTCTTGGTAAAGAAGGCCGGAATGCCCGAACCGCCGGCGCGCAGCTTCTCGGCCAGCGTGCCCTGCGGCGTGAATTCCAGCTCGAGTTCGCCGGCCAGGTACTGGCGCTCGAATTCCTTGTTCTCGCCCACGTAGGACGAGATCATCTTCTTGATCTGGCGCGTGGCCAGCAGCTGGCCCAGGCCGAAGCCGTCCACGCCGGCGTTGTTCGAGATGCAGGTCAGCTGTTTGACACCGGTGTCGCGCAGCGCGGCGATCAGTGCCTCGGGAATGCCGCACAGGCCGAAACCGCCCACGGCGATCGTCTGGCCGTCGCGGACGACGCCTGCAAGCGCCTCCGCGGCGCTGGCGTAGACCTTGTTCATGCTTCGCTCCTTCCTCGGTAGTCCCCTGTCGCCTGGCCCGCCGCCGGGTTGTGCGGCGGACGACGCAAGGAAATTGTAACGGTACAATCGGCGGCGGGCGCCGCGCTCTCGTCCGACCGAAAGGATACGCAACCCGCGCCAGCTACGCCATTACGTAAAAATACATAAGCAGATGCCCGCCATCGATTACCAGACCGCTTTCCAGCTCGCCCCGGTGGGCCTGGTGCTGTCGCGCGAACGCATGATCGAGGACTGCAACGACGAGGTTTGCCGCATCTTCGGCACCACGCGGCAGGCACTGATCGGCGAATCGTTCCAGGTGCTATACCCCACGCCCGACGAATTCGAGCGCACCGGCGCACGCATCGTACCGATCATGAACAAGCGCGGTATGTACTCTGACGAACGGATCATGAAACGGGCCACTGGCGAACTGTTCTGGTGCCACGTCACGGGCCGGTCGCTGGATCGCTCGCAGCCGCTCGGGGCAGGGATCTGGACGTTCGAGGATTTATCGCAGAAGCGGCAGGTCACGGCCGAGTTGACGGCGCGCGAACGTGATATTGCAGCGCAGCTCGTGGAAGGCAAGACCAGCAAGCAGATCGGCAAGCTGCTGGCGATCAGTCCGCGGACGGTCGATATCTATCGGGCGCGACTGATGAAAAAATACGGGGCGAGTACGTCGGTGGATCTGGTGCAGCGGCTGGTGAACCACTGAGATAGCGACTGAGGTGGGTTGCTCCCCTCTCCCGCTTGCGGGAGAGGGGTTGGGGGTGAGGGCCGGCGCTTCCACGAAGTCAGGCCTGTCGCATCGAGATACGCCAACCCTCACCCCCGGCCCTTCTCCCATGCATGGGAGAGGGGGGACGTGTCAGGAATTTCGTGTGCTGAGGTCGTTGTAAGAAATCTCAGCCGATGGCGTTGGTGAATCGCTCGCCAAACAGAATGGCGAACTGATTGACTGCCTGCCGCCAGGTGATAGGCGGCATCTTCCAATCCTTTTCGATGTTGCGCAAGGCCAGAAACAACAGCTTGCTGGCCGCTTCGTCGCTGGGGAAGTGGCCTCGATTCTTGACGATCTTGCGCAACTGCATGTGCATGCTTTCAATGGCGTTGGTCGTATATATGATTCTGCGTACTTCCGGTGGATAGGCAAAGAAGGGAATCACTTGCTCCCACTGGCGTTGCCACATGGCCGCGACGGTAGGGAATTTACGACCCCATTCGCCTTGGGAGAAAGCCTCCAGCGCCGCTGCTGCCGCATCGGCCGTGGCGGCCTGATAGATCGGCTTGAGCGCCGCAGCGAGCGGCTTGCGATCCTTCCAACTCGCCAGACTCAGCGAATTGCGGATCAGATGCACAATGCAGGTCTGGATCTGGGCATCCGGATAGACCGCTTCGATCGCCTCGGGAAAGCCGCGCAAGCCATCGACCACTGCGATTAGGATGTCGTTCAAACCGCGGTTCTTCAATTCGTTGAAGACCTTCAGCCAGAACTTGGCGCCCTCGGTTTGCTCGATCCACAGGCCCAGTACTTCCTTGCGGCCGTCGGCCCGAATGCCCAGCGCCAGATAGACCGCCTTGTTCTTGACCGTGCCTTCGTCGCGAATCTTCAGCCGGAGCGCGTCAAAGTACACGATCGGATACATGGCCTCGAGCGGCCGTTGCTGCCATTGCTCGACGTCGGCCAGCACCTCATCCGTGACCGTGGAAATCAGATCGGGCGACACCTGGAGCCCGTATAGCTCCAGCAGATGGCCCTGAATCTCGCGCACGCTCATGCCGCGCGCATACATGCTGATGACGTGGTCGTCGAAGCCTGGAAGCCGGCGTTGATACTTGCCAACCAACTGCGGCTCGAACGTTGCCTGCCGATCGCGCGGGATATCGAGCGTCAGCTCGCCGTTGGGCGTAATGACTGTCTTGGGGCTCTTGCCGTTGCGGTGGTTGCCGGCTTTGCCTTGCTCCGCCTCGCTCTCCAGGTGATGAGTCAGTTCGGCCGCCAACATTCGCTCGGCCAATTGCTTCTTCAACTGCCCAGCCAGGCCTGATTCGCCGAGGATCGACTCGGCATCTTTGTTCTGGACCTGCGCCAGCAGTTGATCGATCAGTTCATCAGGGAACAGCTTGGGTGCCTTCGGGCTCTTGCTCTTCTTGGTCACTGTTGTGTCGGTCATAGGACGTTTCCGTAATCGTCTCATGACCTCGTCACACTAAAAATCTGACAGGCTCGAGAGGGGAGAAACCCGCTCCGTCGCAAGATTCGTCGTTCAGTCCTCAACTATCGTCCGGATCTCCGCCGGCACCGGCACCGACTTCTCCACCGCATAGTCGCACCACACCACCTTCGCCCCGCCTTCGGCCCACACCACATCGGGCATATCGGTACGCACGATCTCCATGCGCGTCTCGAAGCTGGTTCGCCCGAGCTGCCCCGCAAAAACGCGGCATTCGATCGTGCCGGGATAGCGCAACTGCTTCAGGAACGTCATGTGCGCATTGATGATGACCGGCCCCTGCCCCTTCGGATCCTTGCCGCCGCGCCCCAGCGATGCAAACCACTCGATGCGCGCCTGCTCCAGGTACTGGAAGTAGACGGTGTTGTTGACATGGCCCATCGCGTCCATGTCGCCCCAGCGGATCGGCATGACCGCCGTATAGACGTGCTTCATCACGGTCTCCAATGCAACAGGCCCGCCATTCCTGGCGGGCCTGTCCGATGATTTAGCGCTTGGCGATCGAGGCTTCCGCCTTGGTCACCAGGTCCGCGCCGATCTGCTTCTTCCACTTGTCGTAGACCTTGGCGGTCGCCTTGCGGAAGGCATCGTGCTCGGCCGGCGTCAGGTGCGTGACCTTGACGCCGTGGCCTTCCATGTCCTTCCAGGCCGGCGCGCCCGGCTCGGACAGGCCCTTGCGGGCCAGCGCGATTTCCTGCTTGCCGGCGTCGATGGCGGCCTGCTTGACGATCTCGCGGTCAGCCGGCGTCCAGCTTTCCCAGATCTGCTTGTTGACGACGAAGATCAGCGGGTCGGCCACATAGCCCCACGTCGTCACGAACTTCTGGCCCACCGTGTACAGCTTGGCGGCGGCGAACACCGACTGCGGGTTCTCCTGGCCGTCCACGGCGCCCGAGGCCATGGCCGGCTGCGCATCGGCCCAGCTCATCTGGGTCGGGTTGGCGCCCAGCGCATTGAAGGTCTCGATGTACAGCGGCGAACCCACCACGCGCAATTTCATGCCCTTGAGGTCATCCGGCTTGCGGATTTCCTTCTTGGAGTTGGAAACTTCGCGGAAGCCATTCTCGCCCCAGGCCAGCGGCACCACGCCAGCCTTTTCCAGCGTCGTGAAGATCTGCTTGCCGACTTCGCCCTGCGTCAGTGAATCCAGCGCCTTGTAGTCGGGCATCAGGAACGGCAGCGAGAACAGGTTCAGCTCCTTGACCTGCGGCGACCAGTTGATGGTCGAGCCCACGGCCATGTCGATCACGCCCTGGCGGATCGCCGAGAACTCGCGCGTCTGGTCGCCGGCCACCAGCGACGTGCCCGGGTACAGCTTGATGTTGATGCGGCCGTTGGTGCGCTGTTTGACCAGGTCGGCCCAGATCTCGCCGCCCTTGCCCCACGGGAAGGCCGGGCCGAGCACCAGCGACATCTTGTACTCGGGCTTGTAGGTCTGCGCCATGGTGGCGGCGGGCGCGAAGGCGGAAGCGGCGATCGTGGCAGCGATCGACAGCATCAGGGCACGGCGTTTCATCAGGTCTCTCCTCTTGGATCGTTGTTGGTTGCGTGTTGCTTGTTGTTCGTAGTGGCTACGCTTGAATCAATAGCCCAGGTAGTTCGGCAGCCAGGTCGCCAGCGGCGGATAGGCCAGCACCATCAGCATGGCGACGAACATCGCCAGCAGCATCCAGATCACCCAGGGCACGGTCTCTTCCATGCGCACCCGGGCAATCCGGCACGACACCATCAGGTTCACGGCCAGCGGCGGCGTGAACTGGCCCAGTGCCACCTTCAGCGTCAGCACCACGCCGAACCACACCGGGTTCCAGTGGAAGGCGTTGGCGATCGGCAGCAGCAGCGGCACGAAGATCAGGAAGATCGAGATCCCGTCCAGGAACATGCCCACCGTCATCAGCAGCAGCACGATCAGCGCCAGCACGCCGTATTCGCCGAGCCCGGAGTTGGCGATGGCGTGCGCCAGCGGATCGATCACGCCCAGCGTCGACAGCGCATACGCGAAGATGCCCGCCAGCGCGACCACGAGCAGGATCACGGCCGACGTTTCGGCCGCTTCCTGGAAAATCACGAACAGGTCCTTCATGCCGATGCTGCGGTAGATCACCATGCCCACGAACAGGCCGTAGACCACCGCCACCACCGCGGCTTCGGTCGGCGTGAACCAGCCGGCGCGCATGCCGCCCAGGATCAGGAACGGCGCCACCAGGCCCCAGGCCGCCTCGCGCAGGCTCTTCCAGAACGGCGGTCGCGGCAGCGAGGCTTCGATCGCGCCCATATTGTGCTTGCGCGCCAGCCACACCGCCGGCACGATCAGCGCCACGCCGGCGAGCACGCCCGGGACCATGCCGGCCGCGAACAGCGCCGGCACCGATGCGCCCGGCACCAGCACGCTGTAGATGATGAAGGCCACCGAGGGCGGGATCAGGATGTCGGTCGCCGCCGCGGCGCCGACCACCGCCGCGCTGTACGAGCCCGGATAGCCGGCCCGCGACATCGCCGCGATCATCACGCCGCCGACCGCGGCCGCGTTGGCGGGGCCGGAGCCCGAAATGCCGCCCAGGAACATGGCCACCAGGATGGCCACCAGCGGCAGCATCCCCGGCCCGCGCCCGACGATGGCGATGGCAAACGTCACCAGCCGCTGCGCCACGCCGGAACGGTCGAAGATCGAGCCGACCAGCACGAACATCGGAATGGCCAGCAGCGGATACTTGGCCAGGCCCGCGTAGAAGTTCTGCGGCACGGCCAGCAGGCCGAACATCTGGGTATCGAGATTGGACAGGCCGATGGCGATCAGGCCGCCCATCCCGAGCGATACGCCAATCGGCGCGCCCAGCAGCATCAGGCCAATGAAGACCACGAACAGGATGATGGCGATCAGCGTCATGGCTTCTGCCCCTGTCCGTTGCGGCCGGCATGCAATGCCTTGAGCGCGCGCGCATTGCGCAGCATCAGGCCGAATGCGCGCAGCGCAATGCCCGCCGACAGCAACGGCAGCCAGACCGAATACCACCAGCTTGGCACGCCAATGCCCGGCGAGGTCTCGCCGTAGGTGTACTCATCCCACGTAATGCGGGCGCCCAATATGGCCAGCGCGATAAACATCACGGCGACGACCAGCGCCGACAGGACCGCCAGCCGTTTCTGCCGCGCCTGGCTGCCGCGCTCGAAGAAGAACTCGATACGGATATTGCGGTCGCGCGCCACCGCGGCGCTGCCGGCGACCAGCGCCAGCACGATCATCAGGAAAACCGAAAATTCCTCGGTCCAGGCAAATGACTCGTCGGTGAAATAGCGGACCACCACGTTGGCGAAGGTGATGCAGACCAGCAGCACCATCACGACCACGCCGATCCAGTCCTCGATGCGGGGCGAAACCCGGAATTCGGCGTCTTGCGCCTCGTCTGCCGCCTGCGGGATCACCGCGGAATCGACGACGTGTTGCGGCACGGCGTCGCGCCGTGCCTGCTCTTGTTGCTCCATCTCCCCGGCCTCCGGTCCGGGCTGCTCGGGCCGGACGGCCACCACAGCTTATTTGTATGTAAAGACTTAATCTGAAAACATGGCGGATTATGCCAAGACTGGCGCGCGCTGTATCGGGTTTTATTGCCACCTGCGTGGAAGCCGCGCTCGAATATCGCCCAAGGGGACCGGATAAGCCCTGGGCGATGCCAAAACAAAGCGCTGCCCTTCGGCTTTTGGCCTTGGGCAGCGTGTGCCGGCGCGGTGCCGGACGGCCGTCGATCCGGCTCAGACCATGCCGTCGTCGGCGGTAATGACTGCGCCGTTGATGAACTGCGACTGGTCCGAAGCCAGCAGCAACAGCAGGCCGTCGAGGTCTTCAGGCTTGCCCAGGCGCTTGCGCGGCAGCATCTGGATCAGCTTCTGGCCGGCATCGGTGTCCCAGTGATGGTGGTTGATGTCGGTGTCGATATAACCGGGGCAGACCGCGTTGACATTGATGCCATGGCGCGCCCATTCGAGCGCCATGGCCTTGGTCATATGCACCACGGCCGCCTTGCTCATGCAGTAGATGCCGATCTGCGACAGTACCTTCAGGCCCGCGACCGACGCGACATTGATAATGCGCGCCTGCGGCAGCGGGTTGCCGTTTTTCTCGGCTCCCTTGGCGCGCGCCATCATGCGCTTGGCGACTTCCTGTGCAACGAAGAAGGCGCCACGGGTATTGGTGTCGAAGACGAAATCGAAGTCTTCGGCGGTGACATCCGTCAGCTTCTGCGTCGTCGAGACGCCCGAGTTGTTGACGAGAATATCGATGGCGCCCGCCTCGGTTTCCGCGTGCGCAACGGCCGCGCGGATGCTGACCGGATCGGTCACGTCCAGGCGCACCACATGGGCGCTGCCGCCTTCAGCCTCAATCGACGCGCGCAGCTCCTTCAGGCGCTCCGTGCGGCGCGAAGCCAGCACCACCTTGGCGCCGGCGGCCGCGAGAACCGTTGCAAAACGCGAGCCGAGCCCGCTTGAAGCCCCGGTCACGAGCGCGACCTTGCCTTCCAGATTGATCGACAAACCCATATCTACCCCGCGTGCTGGCGTGACCGTGTGGCGCACCCTGCCCAATGAGAATCGGAAGGCAGAATACCAAAAAAAGAACGACCGTTCCAAAAAAATCCTTGCCTGAGGGTGACGAGTCCCGGACAATGCCGGAGATTCTAAGAACTTGGCCCGTAAAGGGAAAGAGGGAAAACGCGCGGAACGGCGCGTCCTGGCGACCTTTCGATGCAAGCCGGTTCATTCGAACAAACAAGGCATTTCCCACAATTGCAGGCAAGGCGCCAAGAAACAGAGGGTTAGAGACAATGGATCAGCAGCAACTCCTGGAGCAGTTCGGGCCACGCGAGGCCATGGAATACGATGTGGTCATCGTCGGCGGTGGTCCCGCCGGCCTGGCCACAGCCATCCGCCTGAAGCAGCTGGCACAGGAGAAAGGCAACGACGTCAATGTGTGCGTGCTTGAAAAGGGCTCGGAGCCCGGCGCGCACATCCTGTCGGGCGCCATCATGGACCCGCGCGCGCTCACCGAACTGTTCCCGAACTGGAAGGAACTGGGCGCGCCGTTGAACCAGCCGGTCACCGAGGACAAGTTCCTGTTCCTCAACGAAGGCGGTTCCAAGGGCACCCCGAACGCGCTGTTGCCGGAATGCTTCCACAACCACGGCAACTACATCGTCAGCCTGTCCAACGTCACGCGCTGGCTCGGCCAGCAGGCCGAAGCGCTGGGCGTGGAAATCTTCCCCGGCTTCCCGGCCGCCGAAGTGCTCTACAACGAAGACCGCTCGGTCAAGGGCGTGGCCACGGGCAATATGGGCATCGGCAAGGACGGCGAGCCCACGGACAACTTCCAGCTCGGCATGGAACTGCATGCCAAGTACACCATCTTCGCCGAAGGTGCGCGCGGCCACCTGGGCAAGCAGCTGATCGCGAAGTACAAGCTCGACGCCGGCAAGGATCCGCAGAGCTACGGCATCGGTATCAAGGAACTGTGGGAAATCGATCCGGCCAAGCACCAGCCTGGCCTGGTGGTCCACACGGCCGGCTGGCCGCTCGATCCGGCTACCTACGGCGGTTCCTTCCTGTACCACATGGAAGACAACAAGGTCGCAGTCGGCTTCGTCGTGGGCCTGGACTACACCAATCCGTGGCTGTCGCCGTTCGAGGAATTCCAGCGCTTCAAGACCCATCCGGAGATCCGCCAGTACTTCGAAGGCGGCAAGCGCCTCAGCTATGGCGCGCGCGCCATCACCGCCGGCGGCCTGCTGTCGCTGCCCAAGACCGTGTTCCCGGGCGGCGCGCTGGTCGGCTGCGACGCCGGCTACCTGAACGCCTCGCGCATCAAGGGCAGCCATGCCGCGATCAAGACCGGCATGATGGCCGCCGAAGCCGCCTACGACGCGCTGCAGGCCGGCCGCCAGGGCGACGAACTGACTGCCTACCCGGCTGCGTTCGAGCAGAGCTGGCTGTACAAGGAACTGCTGCAGGCCAAGAACTTCAAGCAGTGGTTCAAGAAGGGCCGCACCACCGCCACGCTCATGACCGGCATCGAGCAATGGCTGCTGCCGAAGCTCGGCATCCGCAACCCGCCCTGGACCATCCACCGCACCAAGCCCGACCACGTCTACCTGAAGCCGGCGGCCGAGTGCGAGAAGATCGTCTACCCGAAGCCGGACGGCAAGCTGACCTTTGACCGCCTGAGCTCGGTGTTCATCAGCAACACCAACCACGAAGAAAACCAGCCGGCCCACCTGACGCTGAAGGACGCCAGCGTGCCGGTCAACGTCAACTGGGAAAAGTTTGCCGGCCCCGAAAGCCGCTACTGCCCGGCCGGCGTGTACGAGTTCGTGCAGGACGAGACCTCGGGCAAGGAACGCCTGCAGATCAATGCGCAGAACTGCGTGCACTGCAAGACCTGCGACATCAAGGACCCGACGCAGAACATCGTGTGGGTCACGCCGGAAGGCGGTGGCGGTCCGAACTACGTGAACATGTAAGACACCCGCCCGGCCATGCGCCGGGCACCATGCAAAAGAGGCACCTTCGGGTGCCTCTTTGCTTTGGCTTGTACGGTAAGGCTGCGCCGCGCTAGACCGACAGGCCGCTGCCAAGCAGCAATTGCTCGTAGATATAGCACTGCAGCAGCGTCATCTCGCGTTCGGCGAGCACATCGAAGGCAATGCCGAACGCCGGGTAGTCGGCGTCCCCGTGGCTCTCCGCCACGACCAGGGCATCGGCAAGGATCTCGCTGTCGATCGACGTGGTGCGCAAGCGAAAGCGCAGCTGGACCCGGCTGCCGACCGCCGGCGCCGGCCCGGCTGCGTGGACCAGCGCGCCGCCGGTGCTGAGATCCGACACAATCACCAGGCGCGCGGCGCCGTTCGCAAGTTCGCCGGAGAACGCATCGTGGTCACCCTCCTGCGACTGCGTCATGTAGGCAGCCAGCCGGGTCGGCACGCGGGCGGCCTTGCGCACCGGCATCTGGTCGAGCTGCGCCGGCGCCGACAGCACCAGGTAGCGGAACGGACTGCGGCACACCGCCGTGATCGTCGAAGTGAAGCTGTGGATGACACGCCCGGAAAAGCCACGCAGCAGCAGCGTGTCGCCGGCCTGCACCGGCAGGTCCCGGCCGCCCAGCTGGGGCCACGTTACGAACAGGCCTTGCTCGACGAAGCCGATCAGGCGGCTGGCCGCGGCCCGGCTGTTGTCCCCCGGCTGCTTGACGTGCAGCAGCGTCCCGACTTGCAAGCCTAGCGGCCCTGGCGGCGGCAGGTCGGCCGGCGGATGCTCGCCCGAGTCAGCATCCTGACGGCACAGCTGACCATGGCGGAACACCAGCGCCAGGTCGCGCGAGTCGGGGATCACGTTGCCGATGCCCAGCACCAGGTTGCCGCCGCCGTCCAGCAGCGACCAGGGCAACGGCGCCCCCACGGGGAGATCGTTGGGAGAGAGATGGATCATGATGGCTCCGGCATGGTAGGCGGGCAAGGACTGGTCTTTGGTCTGGCAGCTCACTGCTGGGCAGTATTCGCCATCTGATTCATATCGACGGATATCGGCAAACTTTGAGCGGCTTTTTTCAAGCCTTGACGCGCCTACGGTTGAACGGCAAAATTCACCAAAATCTGTCTGACAGCCTGACATCTCAATACCATGGTGGACGTCCTTCCACGCCCGGCCTCGCTGGCCACCCGGATCGCCCAGTCACTGCGCGAAGACATTGCCGCCGGCCGCTTCCTGGCTGGTGCACGGCTGCCAGCCGAATCCGCGCTCGCGGGCACGTTCGGCGTCAGCCGCCCGATCGTGCGCGAAGCCATCGCCCTGCTCAAGGCGGACGGCATTCTGGTGACGCGCAAGGGCGCTGGCGCCTACGTGTCCGAGACGCCGGGCGGCCAGGCGTGGCGTGTCGCGAGCGGGCCGGACGGCGGTCCCAGCCTGCCCCAGTTGTTCGAACTGCGCATGGTGGTGGAGACCGCCTGCGCCGAAATGGCGGCGGCGCGCCGCACCGACACCGACCTGCGGCAGATCCGCGAGGCGCTTGCCGCCATGCAAGATCACGCCGCGGATTTCGCTGCGGCGGCGGCCGCCGATATCGCCTTCCACCATGCCATCGCCCAGGCAGCACACAACCC
Organism: Cupriavidus sp. C2SS-8b; assembly: GCF_057073745.1. NCBI lineage: Bacteria > Pseudomonadati > Pseudomonadota > Betaproteobacteria > Burkholderiales > Burkholderiaceae > Cupriavidus > Cupriavidus sp. C2SS-8b. The sequence continues at coordinate 1,383,021 of NZ_CP172716.1, read as the reverse complement.
CTGCTTTACGGGGCTGACCGACTTCGTCAGCCAGCAGATGCTGGCCGCTCGCCAGCGCGCCTGGGAAAACACGGCCCGGTTGCGGGCCGAACATGGCACCGCGCGCGCCGCCGATGCCGAACACGCGGCATTAGTCGAAGCGATCGCCAGCGGCAGCCCGCCCGCAGCGCGGGAGGCCGCGCTTCATCACCTGAGTGCCGCCGCACAGCGGCTGGGCCTGCCGCTGGCCTGATCGAGGCCGGGCGGCAACCGGATACAGCATCAACCAGAATCGAGGAAAGAACATGGAGAACGTGGATTGCGTGGTGATCGGCGCGGGTGTCGTCGGACTGGCCGTGGCCAGGGCACTGGCGATGAGCGGACGCGAAGTCATCATCCTGGAGGCCGAGAACGCCTTTGGCACCATCACGAGCGCGCGCAACAGCGAGGTCATCCATGCCGGCATCTATTACCCGGCCGGCTCGCTCAAGGCCGCCCTATGCGTGCGCGGCAAGGAAATGCTGTACGAATACTGTGCCTCCCACCATGTCGAGCACCAGCGCTGCGGCAAGCTGATCGTGGCGACCAGCGAGGCACAGGTGGCCACGCTCGAAGGCATCCGCGCCAAGGCCGCGGCTAACGGCGTCCATGACCTGCGCTTCCTGACGCGCGCCGAAGCCCAGGCGCTGGAGCCGCAGCTGCAATGCCACGCCGCGCTGCTCTCGCCGTCCACCGGCATCATCGACAGCCACGGGCTGATGACGGCGCTGCTCGGCGATGCCGAAAACGCCGGCGCGATGCTCGCGGTGCAGTCACCCGTATTGCGCGGCGCGATCACGCCCGCAGGCATCGAACTGGAAATCGGGAACGAGGACGGCGGCAGCACTACGCTGCTGGCCCGGACGGTCGTCAACGCAGCCGGCCTGACCGCGCCCGAACTGGCGCGCCGTATCGATGGCATGCCCGAGGCCCATATCCCCCCGCAGTACTACGCCAAGGGCTGCTATTTCACGCTGGCGGGACGCGCGCCGTTCTCGCGGCTGATTTATCCGGTGCCCGAAGCGGCCGGGCTCGGCGTACACCTGACGCTCGACATGGGCGGCCAGGCGCGCTTCGGCCCCAATGTGCGCTGGATCGACGATATCGAATACAGCGTCGATCCCGCCGATGCCGACAGTTTCTACGACGAAGTCCGCCGCTACTGGCCCGGACTGGCCGACGATGCGCTGCAGCCGGGTTATGCCGGCATCCGCCCCAAGATCAGCGGCCCGCATGAAACTGCCGCGGATTTCCGCATCGACGGCCCCGCCACGCATGGCGTGCCGGGACTGGTTCACCTGTTCGGCATCGAGTCGCCGGGGTTGACCTCGTCGCTGGCCATCGCCGAGCGCGTGGCCGCCGAACTGGCCTGAGCCGCGCCCGGCACGGCCGGGTTGCGAAAACTCATCAGCGCGCAGACCGCGCCCGCTGCTGCGGCGGCCGCCGCCAGGCCGAAGGTATGCGCGGGTGCCAGCACCTTCCACGTCCAGCCCATTACCAGTCCGCCGAGCGTGCCGCCGACGCCGTAGGAAATCCCCGTGTACAGCGCCTGCCCCCGCCCCTGCAGCGGCCCCGCGAACCAGTGCTGCAGGCGCTTGAGGCTGGCGCTGTGGTGCGCCGCGAAGGTGGCCGCGTGCAGCACCTGCACGGCGGCCATCAACCACAAGACTTCCGGGAAGTAGCCGGTCAGGCCGAATCGCACCGCGGCCAGCACGAACGTGCCGGCCAGGATCGTCGCGAGCGGCACACGCGCGAACAGCCGGCCCTGGAAGTAGAAGAACACGATCTCCGCCACCACGCCGATGGTCCACATCACGCCGATCGCGAACTTGCTGTAGCCCAGCCGCTCCAGGTAGAGCGAATAGAACACGTACAGCGCCGCGTGCGCGAACATCATCAGGAAAGCGGAAGCGAAGAACCAGGCCACGTCCGGCCGGCGCAGCAGCGGCAACGCGGGCGGTGGCCGCACGCGCGGGCCTTCGTCGGGCGCATCGCGCATGCCGAACACCATCGCCATCAAGATCGCCAGCATGGTGCTGGCCACCCATGGAAAGGCCTGCATGCCGAGCTGCTGGAACAGCGCGCCGCCCGCCAGCACGGCGGCAATGAAGCCGACCGAGCCGAACATGCGGATGCGGCCGTAGCGGTGGTCGAAGGCGCCATAGCGACGCAGCGTGGAAATGGTCAGGGCATCGCCAAGCGGCGACATCGCGCTGGTGATGAGGCTGATGGCGACCATCATCGCCATCATGCCGCCGTAGCTCTCCACCGCTGGCAGCGCCAGGAATGCCACAAGAGCGCCGACCGCCGTCAGCCGCAGGATGCGCACGCGCGTGTGCATCGTGTCCGAGAGCCAGCCCCACAGGTAGGGGCCGAGGATGCGGCTGAACTGGAACGACGCCATCAGCACGCCGATCTGCACGGCCGTGAAGCCGCGCGCCGCGAAGAACAGGCTCACGAACGGCGAGATCACGCCGACGTAGCCGTAGTACCCGAGGTAGAAGAGACCGAAGCGGCCGTAGTCAGGCCGCGCCGGAACGGCGGTGACGGTCTCGGGCGCCGCGCCCAACTCAGCCCGGCTGGCCAGGGGCCTGCGCGGCAATGCGCGGCGTGTCCACCTTGACGTCGCCGCACTGGGCGCGGTGGCGCAGCGCGTGGTCGACCAGTACCAGCGCCAGCAGCGCCTCGGCGATCGGCGTGGCGCGGATGCCCACGCACGGGTCGTGGCGGCCGAAGGTCTCGACGGTCGCCGCATTGCCCGACTTGTCGATGGACTCGCGCGGCGTGCGGATGCTGGAAGTCGGCTTGATCGCCAGCGACACGGTGATGTCCTGGCCCGTGGAAATGCCGCCCAGGATGCCGCCGGCGTTATTGCTGCGGAAACCCTGCGCGGTAAGTTCGTCGCCATGCTCGCTGCCGCGCTGCGACACGCTGTTGAAGCCGGCGCCGATCTCCACGCCCTTGACTGCGTTCAGGCCCATCATGGCGTGCGCGATATCGGCGTCGAGCCGGTCGAACAGCGGCTCGCCCAGGCCCACGGGCACATTGCTGGCGACCACTTCGATGCGCGAGCCGACCGAATCGCCATCGCGGCGCAGCGCATCCATATACGTTTCGAGTTCCGGCACGATATCGGCATTCGCGGCGAAGAACGGGTTCTCCGGCACCTGCGACCAGTCGCTGAACGGCACTTCGATTTCGCCCAGTTGCGACATATAGCCCCGGATCTCCGTGCCGAAATGTTCGCGCAGCCATTTCTTTGCCACGGCGCCCGCGGCCACCACCGGCGCGGTCAGGCGCGCCGACGAACGGCCACCGCCGCGATAGTCGCGGATGCCGTACTTCTGCCAGTAGGTGTAGTCGGCGTGCCCCGGGCGGAAGGTCTCGACGATATTGCCGTAGTCCTTGCTGCGCTGGTCGGTATTGCGGATCAACAGGCAGATCGGCGTGCCGGTGGTCTTGCCTTCGAACACGCCTGAGAGGATCTCGACCTGGTCCGGTTCCTTGCGCTGTGTGACATGGCGCGACGTGCCGGGCTTGCGGCGGTCCAGGTCGCCCTGGATATCGGCTTCGGTCAGCGCCATGCCCGGCGGGCAGCCATCCACCACCGCGCCGATGGCGGGCCCGTGCGATTCGCCGAAGGTAGTGACTGTGAAGAGCAGGCCAAGGGTATTGCCGGACATGATGGAAACCGCACAGGAATTGGGGACGGCCTACATTGTAAGGCCAATGCCCGCCCTTCTGCGCCCGGCCTGGCGCTCAGCGGCGCGGCAGTTCCCCCTGCTGCGCGGCTTCCGGATCGAAATCCGGATAGAACTCCTCGCGCATGCGCGCCACGTAGGCCACGAGGTTGGCATGTCCTTCGGCAGCGGTGCGGATCGGCGTGTCGAACAGCGGGCACAGCAGGCTGCCAGCGAAGGCGAACAGCGTGGCATCGGCGCCGCACGGCCGATCTCCCATCAGGTACGGACGGTCGCCAAGAATGTCGGCAATCGACGTCACGCCCTTGCCGGCCAGCGCAACCAGCTCGTCTTCGCTATGCCGGCCCAAGCCCTGGTTCCAAAGCGTGCGGCGCACCTTGTGACGCACCAGCCGCTCCGCCAGGCCACGTACCGGCGCCGGCACCGCGCGAAAGAACTGCGCCGGGCCACGCTTGAAGTTGGCTTCGTCAAGCCAGCGTATGCGCGCCACGGCCCAGTACAGGTTGTCTTCCATGAGCTTTTCCGCCGCCCAGGCGATGCCGCAATCCGCAGGTGTCAAGCCGGCGTCGAAGTCGATGTGGTACGTCTTCTCGATATGCCAGCGGATCAGCGTGGAGTCCGCCACGATGCGGCCCATGTCGTCCAGATACGGCAGCTTGCCCTTGGGCGCGCGCCGCAGGCTGCCTCGCCGGGTCTGGTAAGGCAGACCGGCCAGCTTGAGCAGCATTTCGGCCTTGGTGACGAAAGGGCTGGCGTCGGGCAGGCCGAAAGCGGGGCCAAAGGTGTAGAGCGTGAGCATGGCAGTACGCGAGCGCGCGCTAGCGCCATTCACCGCGCAGGGCGGTGACCATCTGCTGCAGGCCTTCCGGCGTGGCCTGGTCCGGCGGCACCGGTTCGCCGACGACCAGCTCCAGACGGCTCAGGACGCCGCGCCGGAACGGCCGCGTCATGGCCGACCCGCCCTTGCGCGAGAAAAAGCTGCCCCACAGCCCGCGCAAGGCCATCGGCACCACGGTTACCGGCGTGCGCTGGATGATCTGCTGCACGCCCTGCTTGAACGCGTTGATCTCGCCAGTCGCCGTGATCTTGCCCTCCGGAAAGATGCAGACCAGATCGCCGTCCCGCAACGCAGAGGCCACGTCGTCATAAGCCTTCGCCAGCAGCGCGGGGTCCTCATGGGCGGGCGCGATCGGAATGGCGCGGGCCTGACGGAAGAACCACGACATCAGCGGCACCTTGAAGATGCGATGGTCCATCACGAAGCGCACCGGGCGCGGGCTGGCGGCCATCAGCACCACGGCGTCGGCAAAGCTGACGTGGTTGCAGACCAGCACGGCCGGGCCATCGGCGGGAATCCGCTCGGCATTCACGCGCCGCAGCCGGTAGACCGTATGCACCAGGATCCAGGCCACAAAGCGCAGCAGGAACTCCGGCACCAGCGAATAGATGTAGATCGCCACCAGCGCATTGAGCAGGCCCACCACCAGGAACAACTCGGGAATGCTGAAGCCCGCCTGCGCCATCGCCACGCCCAGCAGCGAAGCGCCGATCATGAAGAAGCTGTTCAGGATGTTGTTGGCGGCAATGATGCGCGCGCGATGCGTGGGCGCACTGCGGCTCTGGATCAGCGCGTACAGCGGCACGCTGTAGAAGCCGCCGAACATGGCCAGCAGCAGCAAGTCGACCAGCACACGCCAGTGGCCCGGCCCCGCGAGGAAGCCGCCAACGCCGGTCAGCGTGCCGCTCGCCTGCCCGTGGCTGGCAAAGTACAGGTCCACCGCGAACACCGTCATGCCGATCGAGCCGAACGGCACCAGGCCGATCTCGACATGCCGGCCCGACAAGCGCTCGCACAGCAGCGAGCCGATGCCGATGCCCACCGAGAACACCGCCAGCAATAGCGTCACCACGTTCTGGTCGCCGCCCAGCACGTCCTTGGCAAAGCTGAAGAACGAGGTCAGGAAGGTCGCGCCCAGGAACCATAGCCACGAAATCCCCAGCAGGCTCAGGAAAACCGTGCGGTTCTCGCGCGCCAGCATCAGGTTGCGCCAGGTCTCCGTGAACGGGTTCCAATTAATGCGCAGGTCGGGCTGCGGCGCAGGCGACACCGGCACGCCGCGCGACACCACGCGTCCGGCCACGGCAAGGCCGACGCAGGCCACGCCGACATAGAGCGGCCCGATCAGCTTGCCGCCCTGCTCCAGCCCGGCCAGTTCGCCACCGAGCAGCGTGCCAAGCAGGATCGCGACAAAGGTCCCCATCTCGACCAGCCCGTTGCCGCCAACCAGTTCGGATTCCTCGAGATGCTGCGGCAGGTAGGCGAACTTGACCGGCCCGAAGAGCGTGGAATGCAGGCCCATCAGGAAGGTGCCCGTGTAGAGCAGCGTGGCGTTGTGCCAGGCGAAGCCGGCGCAGCCGAGCGCCATGATGGCGATCTCGAGCGACTTCACCAGCCGGATCAGGCGCGATTTTTCGATCTTGTCGGCGATCTGCCCGCTGGTCGCCGAGAACAGCACGAACGGCGCGATGAAGACCGCCGAGATCAGGAAGGCGGCGCTGCGGGCGTCCACGCCCTCGAACAGCGCCGTGTGATAGGTCACCAGCGAGGTGAAGGCGACCTTGAAGACGTTGTCATTCATCGCCCCCAGGAACTGGGTCCAGAAGAACGGGGCGAAACGGCGCGCGCCGAGCAGTCGAAACTGGCTGTTTTGGCTCATGTTGGCAGGCTTGGGGCCCGGATGGGTTGGCCCCGGGATTCTGCCGGGGCGGCGTTCCGGCCGCCATCATGCCATCACGATGGCCGGACTGCACCTAGGCCGAGACACACCCGGCCCGGCGTTGCTCAGTCTGCGCGTTCCTGCTCTTCGGGCCAGTCGCGGATATAGGCCTTGAGCATCTTGTTTTCGAAGCTCTGGTCTTCCACCACCGCCTTGGCCACGTCGTAGAACGAAATCACGCCCATCAGCGTGCGGTTGTCGAGGATCGGCAGGTAGCGGGTGTGACGCTCCAGCATCATGCGGCGCACCTCGTTGACGTCGGTCTCCATGGTGCAGGTGAGCGGCGCATCGTCCATCACCTTGCGAATGCTGGTGTTGCCGACACTGCCGCCGTTCCTGGCCAGCGTCTCGATGATCTCGCGGAAGGTCAGCATGCCGACCAGGTCGCCGTACTCCATGACCACCAGCGAGCCGATGTCGTGCTCCGCCATGGTGTGGACGGCTACCAGCAAGGCGGTGTCAGGCGTCACGGTGTAGAGCGTATTGCCCTTGATCTGGAGGATGTCGCTGACTTTCATGTGTGTCTCCGCTACCGGTGCCTGCGGCATGGCGCCCTGCCGGAAACGGGGGGGGCCGAATGCCTTTTTATCTGTTCATGGGATGTCCGGGCAGGGGTTGCCCGTGCGCCGATGCTAGCCCAGATCGCCCGGATAAGTAAAGCACAGGCCGGTTTCCGGGCGGATGACCCCATCGCCGCACGGGCGATGCTACGATGCAGCCCGGAGACAACTCTCGCTCGAATCCCCATGTCCGGTACCCGTTTCGACACGCTGGCGCTGCACGCCGGCGCCGCGCCCGACCCCGCCACCGGGGCCCGCGCCACGCCCATCCACCTGACCACCTCGTTCGTGTTCAAGGACAGCGAGCATGCGGCGTCGTTGTTCAATATGGAACGCGCGGGCCACGTGTACTCGCGCATTTCCAACCCCACCGTGGCGGTGCTGGAAGAGCGCATCGCCGCGCTGGAGAACGGCGCGGGCGCCGTCGCCACCGCCTCCGGGCAGGCCGCGCTGCACCTGGCCGTGGCCACGCTGATGGGTGCCGGCTCGCATATCGTTGCCTCCACCGCGCTGTACGGCGGCTCGCACAACCTGCTGCACTACACGCTGCGCCGCTTCGGCATCGAGACCACGTTCGTCAAGGCGCGCGACATTGACGCGTGGCGCGCCGCCATCCGTCCGAACACGCGCCTGCTGTTCGGCGAGTCGCTGGGCAACCCCGGCCTCGACGTGCTCGACATCCCGACCCTGGCGCAGCTCGGCCAGGACAACGGCATTCCGCTGCTGGTCGATTCCACCTTCACCACGCCCTACCTGCTGCGCCCGTTCGATCTTGGCGCGGGCCTGCTCTACCATTCGGCCACCAAGTTCCTGGGCGGTCATGGCACCACCATCGGCGGCGTGCTGGTCGAAGGCGGCACGTTTGATTTCGAAGCCTCGGGCCGCTTCCCGGAATTGTCGGAGCCGTACGAAGGCTTCCACAACATGGTCTTCACCGAGGAAAGCACGGTCGCGCCGTTCCTGCTGCGCGCGCGGCGCGAAGGCCTGCGCGACTTCGGCGCCTGCATGAACCCGATGGCCGCGTGGCAACTGCTGCAAGGCGTGGAAACGCTGCCGCTGCGCATGGCGCGCCATGTCGAGAACACGCGGCGCGTGGTGCAGTTCCTGGCCTCGAACCCGATGGTCGAGTCCGTCGCCTACCCGGAGCTGGAGTCGCACCCCGACTATGAACTGGCCAAGCGCCTGCTGCCGCGCGGCTGCGGCGCCGTGTTCAGCTTCAACCTGAAGGGCAACCGAGAAGCCGGCAAGCGCTTTATCGAAAGCCTGTCGCTGTTCTCGCACCTGGCCAACGTCGGCGATGCGCGCTCGCTGGTGATCCACCCGGCCTCGACCACGCATTTCCGCATGGACGCTGCGGCGTTGCAGTCGGCTGGCATCACGGAAGGCACGATCCGACTGTCGATCGGCCTGGAAGACGCCGACGACCTGATCGAGGACCTCAAGCGCGGCCTGAAGTCCGCCGAGAAGGCCATGAGCGGCAAGGGAGGGCAAGCCTGATGGAACTGAAGATCGCTGGCCAGCCGGCCTACGCCTACACCGGCGGCAAGCCGTTCGACCCCGCCCTGCCCTGCGCCGTGTTCGTGCATGGCGCGCAGAACGACCACAGCGTCTGGGGACTGCAAACGCGCTGGTTCGCCAACCATGGCTTCTCCGTCCTGGCGGTGGACCTGCCCGGCCACAACCGCAGCAAGGGCGCACCGCTGGCAACAGTCGAAGAGATGGCCGACTGGGTAATGTCGCTGGTGGCCGCTGCCGGCGTGACGGCGCCGGTACTGGTGTTCGGCCACAGCATGGGTTCGCTGATCGCCCTCGAATGCGCGGCGCGGCATGCGCCGTCCGTGCGCGGCATCGCCATGCTGGCAACGGCCTATCCGATGAAGGTATCGGATGCGCTGCTCGACGCCGCGCTCAACCGCGAAGGCCAGGCCATCGCCATGGTCAATGCGTGGTCGCACTCGAGCCTGGCCAACAAGCCGTCATCCCCCGGGCCTGGCGCGTGGATGCAGGGCGGCAGCCAGCGGCTGATGGAACGCGTCGCGCGCAACAACCCGTCGGTCCATGTCTTCCATAACGACTTCACCGCCTGCAACACCTACGCGCATGGCGAGGAAGCCGCGGCGGCACTGTCCTGCCCCGCACTCTTCATCACGGGCAGCAAGGACATGATGACCCCGCCCAAGGCCGCACAGGCACTGGCCGCGAAGATGTCCCATGCCAGCATGGTTTCGGTCCCGTGCGGCCACGCCATGATGGGCGAACGGCCGGACGAAGTCCTCGATGCACTGTCGGGCTTTGCGCGCAAGGTCGTAGCGGCGCGCTGAGCCGTCGCACCGGCGGACGGCCCGCGTGGCGCCGTCCGCGGCTTTTGGCAGTTGCGTCTGGCACTCGTCCCCAGCGCGGGGCCGCGGATGAACGAGAACAGCAAGCGGTCATTGCGGCACAGCGTCACGCGGCAGCCCAGAGCAGGCTATTGAATCGGCCACCGCATTTCGATGACGGAGATAGAGGACCTGTGATTCTCTGACGGCGGTGGTCTGTTCCCGGCCATCTACGGACGTTGGTCCGCACGTGCACTGGGACATTCAAATGTCGATTCCGCAGCAGACAGCGGCCACTCAGGCGGCCCTAGCCAAGTACGTCGGTATCAGTGAAGGCACGCCATAGTCCAGGGCCAGGGGAAAATCCATGGTAAAAATCACTGCGAGGAAAACAGTTCGGTGTTATTCAGTTGTCCTCGGCAAACCAACGCAAAAGCAACTGATTGACTTCCTCCGGGCGTTCGTATTGCACCCAATGCCCAGCGGCTGGCACAAGACACCACTCCCGATTCGGTGAATCGCCTGCAATCTTCTGCGCTGCCTCGACGGGATTTGCCGTTACGTCGTGCTCGCCCCAAATGAGAAGCGTGGGGCCTTGATAGCTATCGAGGGCCGGCTCAAGCAGCGCGCCCCGCGAGATGGCCTTGCTACGAAAACGCGTGGCGAGGCAAGTGTGCTCATGCACGCTCATGGCGAGCGCGTCAATGTTTGCTGCGTCGTGCAGCATGAGCGCCGCAAGGTTATGCCTCAACCCATGCAACATCTGCTCGCGATCTTCCGTACGCCAATTGATCATTTCCATTTTTTGGCGCCGACTTCCTCCGTGCCCCGCCGAGCCCAGGAGCGCAAGCTTGCCAACATTCGGCAATGCTGCAGCCAGACGCGCGGCAACAAGGCCACCAAAGGAGAAGCCTGCCAGCCCGAAATCGTCGGCAGTCCCGAACCATTCTTCGAGACTGCGGGCGACAGTTTCAACAAGCCGCTCAAGGCGGTCGGCAGCGTGCGGATCCCCATCCAGCGCCGCAGAGTCCCCGAAGCCTGGCAGGTCCGGCAACAAGAGCGTGTGCTGCTGGCTGAGCGCTTCTATATTGCGCACCCAGTGCATCCAACTGCCGTGACCGCCATGAATCAGCACCAGCGGCGCCCCCTGGCCGACCTCTCGCCAGACGATCTCGGTGGGTCCCGAGCGGTCCCTGCGGAGCGTCGTCATCGCGCTGATCCGACCGAGGATCTCGTCCGGCCCTGCTGTGGAGGGCACCGCTGTTGTCATCATCATGCCTGCAGGACTAGCGCATCGACCGCCAGCACGCCCTCGCCTTCCGGGAGCACCATGAGCGGATTGACCTCTGCTTCGGCGATGCGAAGCTCAGGCTTCACGGCGAGTTGGGACAAGGCTGATACGGCATTCGCCAGCGCCTCGAGATCGCCCTTTTGCTTGCCACGGAGCCCGGAGACCGTCTTCAGCGCCTTCACTTCGGCGATCATTTCCCGTGCCACGTCAAGCGTCACTGGCGCAAGACGGATGCTCCGGTCACGCGCAACTTCTGCCCAGATGCCGCCAGCAGCAAGCATCACAATCGGACCCGCTTCCGGATCGACGCGATAGCCAACGAGGACTTCGGTCAGTCCCTTGGTCATCGGCTGGACAAGCACCTCGTCACAGCGCTTGTCGCCCGCACGCTCCCGGAGGTTTTCACGCAGCGTCGACAAGGCCGACTCCAGTTCGAGCTGCCCATTGATTCCGAGGACCACGCCGCCCACCTCGGTCTTGTGAGGAATTTCCGGGGAGCACACCTTGGCGACGACCGGGAATGCAAACGGCAGTTGACTCGCCGGACCTGCCAGGGGCATGGTCACCGCCTGTGCATGCGGAACGCCTACCTGGTCGAGAATGGCGTATGCCTGCGCTTCGCTTAATGGCTTCGCATCGGTCAGATCTCCGGTGGCAAGCGGTTGCTTTCCCGGCGTACGGCGCGCAAACAGGGATGCAATGGCATCGGCGCAAGCTTCCGGTGAACGGAAGCAAGGTACACCTGCCTCCGTCAGCGAACGCAGGGCTTCCGGGGCGTCGGGCACAAGCATCGCCGCCAGTGGCTTACTGCTGGAGGCACTGTCGATAATCGGCTTGACAGCCAGGTGCGGTTGGAAGCGAGCGGATGAACCCACCACTGCCAACACGACATCGAATTCGGGCGCTTCGAACATGATGTCGAGAGCGCCCTTCATGACGCTGTAGTTAGTACCAGCCAGGGTCAGGTCCAGTACCCTGCCCGGCGATACTGCAATACCGGCGGCTTCCAGTTTGGCCAACGTTTCCGCGGAAGCAGGCTCTACGACCACATCTCGGATGCCCAGTTGGTCCACCGCCATTGCTGCACCGCCGCCGGTAGTCGTCACAACACCAACCCGGCGCAGCGAAGCATCCTTGGTCGGTAGCGGGATTCGCTTGGCCAAGGGGAATGTCTCCAGCAATGCCTCCAGGATGCCGACACGAGCAATGCCGAGGTCCTTGAGGAAAGCGTCTGCAATGTCATCTTCACCGGCGAGCGCTCCGGTGTGAGTGGCTGCCATCTCCGCTGCGGCAGCAGAGCGACCGAGCTTGTAGGCAATGACCGGCTTGCCGCGCTTTGCCGCCTCAACTGCAAACGCGCGCAGTTGGTCGCCATGACGCAGGCTTTCGAGGAACAGGAGATAACCCTCGATCGAGGGGTCGTCAAGCGTTGCCGAGCAAATTTCGCCAACGCAGAGATCCGCCTCACCGCCAACAGACACGAGACCCGCAAAGCCCACCCCGCGCGCTTTACCACGGGAAACCAGCGAGCCGATCATGCTGCCGCTGTGGGAAGCGACGAACACCTTGCCACTCGGCAGCTCCGGCTCGGCAAATGCGGCATTGGCGGTCAGAACCAGCCCTGCGCTCGGGTTGATGACACCCAGGCTGCTTGGTCCCAGCACGCGGATGCCCGTGTCCTTGCTGAGTTTGCGCAGCGCTTCCTCGCGCGCCGCGCCTTCCGGCCCCGACTCGGAGTACCCGCTGGCCAGGATAGTGACCACCTTCACGCCCAACCTAGCACATTCCGCGACGGCTTCGAGCACCGTGCTGGTCGGCGTCAGAATGAAGACGTGGTCCGGAACCTCCGGCAGCGCAGCCAGGCTTTCATAGGCCGTCTCCCCCTGAACCGTACGACGGTTCGGGTTGATGGGATAGATCTTTCCTTGGAATCGCGCCGCACGCAGGAACTTCAGCGGCCGGCCTGCCGTCTTCCCGGCGTCATCCGAGGCACCATACAGCGCCACACTTTTGGGAGCCAGGAGCGCTTGGGCCAAAGCTGCGTCTGCATGGGTCGAAGCGGAGGTGTTCATACTCAATCCAGTGTCTCTTACATTCTTCTGTTCACACTGCGCGCCGCAAGTATCGGCGTGCAGCCTACTGCGCTAGTTCGGCAACGATCTGCAGCGCTCAACCGGCCTTCGGCGGACGTTGCGAGAAGGTTCGCTCGAACACGCCTTCCGCGATACGGTTCTTCAGCATCTCAATGGAGCCACCGGCAATCATCCAGCCGCGGATGCGACGCAGGCAGTACTCGACGATGGATTCCTGGCTGTAGCCCATGCCGCCCATGATCTGCAGTGCCTCGTTTGCCACGTCCCAGCCCGCCTGATTGCAGGCAAGCTTGGCCATCGCTGTGCTATGCGCCGAAGGCAAGCCATGCTCGCCTTCCATCGCAGCACGGTACAGAAGCAACTGCGCCGACTCGAGTTTCAGCGCCATCTCGGCAAACTTCCACTGGATGCCCTGGAATTCGCACAGCTCGCGACCAAACTGCTTGCGGATCTTCGCGTGTTCCTTGGCGACATTGAAGCAATGACGGCCTAGAGCCAGCGAGCGCGACGAATTGCCCAGGCGCTCGACGTTGAATCCCGAGATCTGCCGCTTGAAACCACCTTCGCCCAGCAGCAAGTTCTCCTTCGGAATACGGCAGTCTTCGAAGTAGAGCTGGCACCACTCTTCGCCACTCATGAATTTCGAAGGCTCGCCAACCTGGAAGCCGGGGGCACCGCGCTCGACCAGAACAGAGCCGATACCACCAACACCCGGACCAAACCGCACGTAAATGAGAAAGAGCTCCGCCTCGGGGCTGTGGGTCGAGAAGATCTTGCTGCCGTTGATGACGTAGTGGTCAACATCAAGGCGTGCGGAGGTCTTGAGCTCAGTCACTGCAGAGCCAGCTTCCGGCTCGGTCATGCCGAGTGCGATCAGCTTCTTGCCTGCCAGCAGGTCAGGGAGAAAGCGTGCCTTTTGCTCTGCGGACGCATACTCGACGAAGGTACGAATGGGGCCAAAGTTGCCCGCCTGCACGATGTCCGCGCTCTTCGGGCAGACAAGGGCTACCTCCTGAATTGCGATCACAGCGTGCATCAGGGTGCCGCCTTGACCACCATCCTCTTCCGGAAACGCGATGCCCAGGAGACCCTGCTCTGCCAGCATCCCTGCAGCATCCCACGGGTACTGAGCCGAATGCGCTCGCTCCAGTGCTCCCGGCGCCAGCTTGTCTTGGGCAAAACGGCGAACGGATTCTGCAAAGGCCTGATGTTCTTCGCTAAGTTCGAAATTCATTTCTGTCTCTCTCGTTGGATTCTTGACAGGTGTCAGGATCGCCCATCGAGGTCGAGTTGAGAACTTCGCGTTTGGATTTTAGCTAGAACAAATTGGAATGCCTGTATTCACGACTGGGACTCGCCGGCTTCCTTGGCCACCGTCTCCAGCAACCAATCGCGGAACGCCACGATTTTTCGCGACTCTCTCTGCACATGAGGACGGACGAGGTAATAGGCTTTTTCCCTGCGATAGGGCAGTTCGAAAGGCCGAATCAACCGTCCGGACTCGAGCTCGGATTTCAGCATGGCCGTCTGACCGATTGCGATGCCAAGCCCGTCAAGGGCAGCCTGCCATGTCATCACGGAGCTACCGAAGCTCATCCGCTCCGTGTCCTGGGCGACGTCAGTCAATTGCGCGAATGCAAGCCAATCATCCCAATCGGCGCGTCGGTAGTGCGACACCAGAAGCCGATGCTTTAGCAGTGACTGCAGCGCCTTGCCCCGCGTTCCTTTGTGGCTTTGGAGGTAAGCGGGCGTGCAAACCGGCTCGATTTCGTCGCCAAACAGCATATCGCTGCTGACCCGAGGCCAGTGGCCGTCCCCAAACTGAATGGCGAGGTCTGCCGGATCCCGGTCAAAGTCCACGTCCGGAATGGCATTGTCGATCCGCACTTCGATACTGGGAAACTGGGCCTGAAAATCCGGCAACCGTGGAATCAGCCACTTGGCTGCGAACGTCGTGTAAGTGCGCACGCGCAAGGCGCCCTGTGAGGTGCTCCTGAGCAGCCGCGCCGTCGCAGTGGCCACAGCGTCAAATGCCGGGACGACTTCATCCGCATAGCTTTGACCCGCACGCGTCAAGCTCACGCCATGGCGCTCCCGACGAAACAGCTCGACGCCAAGATACATTTCAAGGACCGCGATCTGACGGCTGACCGCGGACTGGGAAACGTGCAGCTCCTGCGCCGCGAGCGTCAGGTTCTGCGTTCTGGCCACGACTTCGAAGACCCGCAATGGATTCATCGGAGGAATGCGTCGCGCCATGTCACAGAACCTTGAGGGATGATTTTTTATTATATCTGACCATGCTTGCAGAGTGCATACGCCAAGGCGGCGAGCGCCTGTAATCCTCGCTCTCGATTCACATAAGTGAGTTCTGGCCTTTTTTCCCGGCAGCGCTCTGAACCATTATTTGGCTCATCCGGACGGCAACCACCGCCGACCAGTTTCAGAGGAGTACGTATTGTCAGCGCTGGCCAACGGGCCTGGATGCGCGGCGGACAGATTGCCGGGATTGGCCTTCGCGTAAGCGACGAAATCCTTGAGCGCCTTGTAGGGGCTGGCGGTTGGTACTTCAAGCACCAATGGCGTGATGGCAATCATGCCGACGCCAACAAAGTCGGCCGCGGTAAACGGTCGACGACCAGGCGTAAGGCGAGGCGTGACCGCGAGCTGGCCGGATCAGATCGGACGACGCATCAATGCTCCGCCGAGGCGCGTGACCGGGAAAACCAGCCGAAGATTCGTAGACGGCGCGTCGTCGCCCAGAACAGGGCGCGAAGCGCGGGGCAGTCGCCCGCCTTGTGATGGGCATGCTTCAGGCGATCCAGTGCGAGCGGCGGGCAGATTTCAGCGGCCGCAGCGAACGCGATAAGGCACGTTCTTGGGTGCGCATCTTTCAGATGCAATCGCAGAGCCGCCTCAATCAATGCGGTGTGGTCAGCATCTTGGCGGCCGGCTTGCAGGGCTGCGTCGGCCCGCAGGCATTTCGTGAACGTGACGACTTCGCAGCGCAGCAGTGAAAGCTCTGCAAGGAGCGGCATGGTTGGGGCGCTAGATCGGAGGCCGGTGCCCCAACAGCGCCGCGCGGCATCTCGGCGTTTGGCTTGCGCGGCATCGGCGCGGCAGAACCCCCGTATGTCGTTCGCCCAGTTCGTTCATGGCAACGACGACGCCGTCTCGAGCGTCCACAGACGTTGAAGCAACGCCTTCGTCGCGGCGCCACCCAGGACAGGCCCGGCGAGCTCAAAGAACTTCTCGTTCAGATCCTCATCGCTGAGCGGCTCCTCGGGGTCTCCCTTGCGATTCGGCTGCAGGTATTCAAGCTCCCGACCATCACGCAGACGGACAGCCACACGTGCCGCGCGCTTTCCAGGAAACGCTGCATCGATCTCCGGATCCACCTGAAGGTCGATGCGTTGCATCAATGCACGCACCGATGCATCGGCCAACCGCTCCGGCGTGAATGCCGCCAAGCGCACGCTACCGTGAATGAGCGCGTTCGACACTACGTACGGTAGGCTGAAGCGCCCTTCTGCCGCGGTCTGCGGATTCGGATTGCCAGCGACCTCGAGGGCTGGGCGATACGTCGCCACGCGAACGCTTTCGATTTCGTCAGCGGAAAAGCCATGCTGTCGCTGAAGGATCTGCGCACCGTCGATTGCTGCGAAGGTGTGTCCGCAGCAAGCGTGGTTCTTGAAAGTCATCTGGGTGATGTTGTATTCGCGCCCGAGCGTCGCCGCCGCCGCTTGCCAGTCTGGGCCATTGCTCATTGCCCGTCCGATGCCCGCCTCACCGTCGATAACATCCAGCGAGCCTGTAACACCTGCCTCGGCGGCCAAGGCCGCCAGAACACCGCCCTCTGCCGCGCGGCCGGAATGCAATGGCTTCGACATCGAATCCATGCGGAATGCCTGCTGCAGGCCCGCCGCGAACGTTGCGCAGGTTGCCAAGGCATGAGCGGTCCGTTTGGCATCAAGCTTCAGGACGGCTGCCGCCGCCGCAACGGCGCCAAACGTGCCGACCGTGCCGGTGTTATGCCAATACTTGTAATGCGTCCGACCCATGGCTGCGCCAATGCGAGTGGACACTTCATAGCCGATGATGACCGCACGCAGGAATGCCTTGCCGTCAATATTGCGCGCCTGGCCAGCCGCCAACGCGGCCGCAATGGTTGGAGCCCCCGGGTGGTAGATGGCGTGCTTGTAGATGTCATCCACCTCGACGGTGTGGGCTGCAGTGCCATTGATCAGCGCCGCCGTCCTGACCGTCGCCTTGCGTCCCAGCGCCAAACGTGCGTCGCCACGATCCAGGTCCTCGGCCAGCGCCATCTCCAGCAAGGTGCCAGGAGTCGCCACCGCCCCGGGAATCAACGCTGCATACCAGTCGACGACCGCGCGCTTGGCGTGGTGAATGACTTCGCTCTCGGCGGCGCCCGATCCCGGGTTTTCTGCATAAGCGGCAAATGTCTCGATGATTGTCATGGACTTTAGTGGCGACGTGCGCACATTCAGGTTCGGCTGACTCTGTATGTTGGCTCACGCCGATGCATGTGACAACTTCCAATTCGGGACGGAGCCATGAGTTTTTCGAAGCCCAGGGACAGCGCCTAATAGCCGCCTCTTAGCGATGACTTTTTGTCATGCCACAGGACGGAATGGGTATTTCTCCCGCGACAGGAAATCGCCCACTATTGCGACTAAACGGACCCGTCGTGTCGTGCGCAAGTTCGAACGCTCGCGCTCAAAGAGATGCGCGCCCAATCCATGGCGACAACGTCCGAAGGTTTCTTGGAGACAGCAATATGCAATTCCCTCGTCCACTCTCGGGCGTGGCAGCGGGCGTCCTTCTGACGCTTGGCGCCGCCCTTACTGCAACCCCCGCCAATGCCGCAGGCCCCTATCCTTCGGCCCCCATCCGGATCGTCGTTGGCTACCAGGCCGGCGGTCCGACGGACTTGACGGCGCGCCTGATTGCGGCCGCCATGCAAGCATCGATGGGGCAACCCGTGATCGTGGAGAACAAGGTCGGTGCAGGGTCCAATATCGCATCCGATTACGTCGCCTCATCCCCGCCTGATGGTTACACGCTGCTTCTGGCTGCAGCGCCAATCACGATGACGCGTTACCTCTACAAGAATCTGAAGTTCGATGTCCTGAAGAGCTTTGAGCCCATTGCCAACGTGATGAACGCACCGGCAGTACTGGCCGTGTCCAAGACGCTACCTATCACCGATCTGAAGTCGTTGATCGCGCTGGCGAAGAAAAAGCCTGGAACTCTTTCGTTCGGTTCTACCGGCCCAGGCGGGTCGCAACACCTTGCCGGCGAACTGCTGAAGCAAAAGGCCGGGATCGACCTGCTGCATGTGCCCTATAAGGGCGCATCGGGCGCCTTGACAGACCTGATGGCAGGAAACGTCGACATGGTTTTCATGACCTCGATGTCTGCACTGCCGGCGCTGAAGTCAGGCAATCCGCGTCCATTGGCTGTCGCTTCGAAGAAGCGCCTGCCGCAAATGCCCAATGTCCCCACCATGGATGAATCGGGATTGCCGGGATTCGAAGCTGACTCCTGGAATGGGTTGTTGGCTCCGGCAGGCACGCCTGCTCCGATTCTTGATCGCCTCAACGCTGAGGTGAACAAGGCGCTCGCCTCACCCGCCGTTCGCGACAAACTCGAAGCACAGGGCGCAGTGGTCGTCGGCGGCTCCCGCCAGGACTTCAAGAAGTATCTGCAACACGAAGTCGATCGCTGGGGCACGGTCTTTAAGACCGTGAAAATCTCTCTGTGATCTCGCTATCCGGCGGCACCACGCCGCCGGTCTTCCGACGTCTGCATCACGAACCGAGGGACATCATCCATGCCACGCCTTCGTGCGCTTCAATTTGCTGTCTGTCTTACCGTATGACTGACATCATCCGTTGGGTAGAGTCGACGCCCTACTCCCCCCGGACCATCCGCGCTTGTATCGCCGCTGCAAGCTCCATCAGTGGCTGGGCCAGCGCTTCCTCGACAGCGCCGGCATCCTGTTGCGTGGATACGCTGACGTTCAGTACATGGACGGCATATTCGTCAAAGCGCATTGGTGTTGCCATGGCCACGACCTGAGGCTGCCATGACGCAACGCAGTAGCCCTTCTCATGCACGTAACACACCGCAGCATCGATTTCCCGTCGCAGTGGGCCCCAGCCGCGGCCGCGGTTCTTGTCGGCCATGACCCTCATCATCGTGCTGAAGGCCTCTGGTGACAGCGTTGCCAGGTGCGCGCGGCCGAGAGAGGTCAGCGCCATCGGGATGCGCTGTCCGCTCACCACCGTACGCAGTGACTGGCGCCGGTTGTAGCGGAACGACTCCAGGTAAATCATCTCGTCGCCCTCCGCCATCGCCAGTCCGACATTGATCTTGTGACGCATGGCAACCTCGGCCATCATCGGTCCTGCGACCCGGAGGATCTGCGAGCCGTCGCGCATCGCATGCGCCATACCGAGGATCGGCACACCCAGCCGGTAGGCCCGGAACTGCGGGACATACTCGAGCATGCCGGTCTCTATCAGCGACTGCGTCAGGCGGCTGACTGTGGAGCGGGACAAGCCGGTGCGCTCGGCAATTTCGCTGTTACCGAGCATGGACGAGCCGGCGCGAAAGGCGCGTAGTACTGCAATGCCACGCTCTAGCGAGCGGTTGGGCGTCGCCTTGCCTTGGCCTGGTTTGATCCGTTCGATGTTGACGATGCTGTTCGGCATGGCAGGGAATCACTGCGGGCCAGTGACCGTTCTGGAAGTCGGCTCCCGGCGCATGCGCATGTTGGGTTGCAGGCAATGCTACTCGAAGCGGATCTCCTTGTCCTTCACCACTTTTAGCCAACGGCTGACCTCCTGCTCGGCAGTGGTGCGAAGATCCTGTGGCGAACCAATGCCGCCCACCACCCCTTCGCGCGCCAGCCTGTCGCGGAACGCGCCACCGGCAGATGCCTGGGCGATGGCTCGATGCAGCGCGACGACCACCGTCGCCGGCATCCCCTTCGGTACGAAGACGCCGTACCAAACCTCGGCGCTGTAACCTTTGACGCCAGCCTCCGCGACGGCAGGCACCTCCGGGAAAGCCGGGGACCGCGCGGGCGAGGTCACGGCCAGCGCCCGCACGCGTCCGTCGCGGATCAGCGTTGCGGCGCTGGCCATCGTCGCAAAGGCGACATCGATATGGCCGGCCAGCAGGTCGGCGAACTGGGGCGCCGAGCCACGGTACGGCACGTGCACGAGCCGGATGCCCGCCAGGGACTGGAAATACTCGGCTGCCAAGTGTACCGACGTACCGTTACCCGCCGAGCCATAGGTCAGCTTGCCCGGAGCGGCCTTGGCCTCGCGCAGCAAATCTGCCGCCGAGCGGATTCGGCTATCGTTGCGCACCAGCACCACATTTGGCGCCCGGCCAAGCAGCGCTACCGGCTCGAAGGCCTGGATGCCCCCGTATGGCAACTTGATGCCAATGCTGGCGACGATAGAAAAGGCACTGGTTGTAAGGAGCAGCGTATAGCCATCCGCCGGGCTCTTGGCGACCAGGTCATTGCCCATGACCGAGCCGGCGCCGGGCTTGTTCTCAACGATGAAGGGCTTACCCATTCCGCGCGACAGTTCGTCGCCCAGCGAGCGCGCGATCACGTCAGTACCCCCGCCAGCCGGGAATGGCACGATGATGCGAACCGGCCGCGCCGGGTACGGCTGCGCATGCGCGGCCAGGGGAATGATCGGCGACGCCGTCACCAGCATGGCGAACAGCAGTCGACCTATGGCAAGAATGCTAAACATGATCCTCATCTCCTCGGCGCTGGCCGCCATTAGTCAGCCAAACAGGCTGACCTCCGGCTGCGTCTCGATGTGCCAGATCTTCTGCGCCAGCCAGCGCGCGCTATCGGTACCTATCACCGGCGATGCCAGTTCGATCAACTTGCCGTCAAGGTCGTCGTCGGACAGCGGATCCTCCGGATCACCCTTGCGATTCGGCTGCAGGTAGTCTGCCGTGGCACCGTCCCGGGTTTCGATCTCGACCCTGGCGGCGCGCTTGCCAGGAAACCGGCCGTCGATCTCAGGGTCGACCTCGACAGTCATGCAGTCCATCAGCCGGCGCGTCTCGCTGTCCCACAGCCGTTCCGGCGTGTAAGCCGACAGGCGCACGCTGCCATGCACCAGGGCGGCGGCGACGATGAATTTGAGGCTGAACTTGGCTTCGTTCTCGCTCTTGGGGTCGAGATAGCAGGCGATATCCAGCGCCGGACGGTAGGTGGCGACGCGGAGGCGACGGATTTGGGCCGTTTCGATGCCCAGCTTCGCTTTCAGCGCCAGCGCGCCGTCGATTGCCGCAAAGGTATGGCCGCAGCCAATGTGGTTCTTGAAGGTCAGCCGGCAAATATGGAAGTCTTTCCCAAGCGTGGACGCCAGCCCGTTCCAGTCAGGGCCATCCGACATCGCATGCCCCATGCCGGTCTCACCGTCGAGCACATCGAGCGAACCGGTGATGCCCGCGATGGCGGCGCGGGCGGCGAGCAATCCGCCCTCCGCAGCGCGGCCCGCGTGCAGGGGCTTGGACATCGAGTCCATGCGGAACGCCTGCTGCAGTCCGGCGGCGAAAGTGGCCGCAGTCGCAAGCGCGTGGGCAAGTTTCTCCTCGTTCGCGCCATAGATGAACGCCGCGGCTGCCGCCGCGCCAAAGGTGCCGACGGTGGCGGTGCTGTGCCAGAAGCGATAGTGCGCCCGGCCCAGCACGACGCCGATGCGCGTTGACACCTCATAGCCGACGACGATGCCCTTCAGCAACGTCTCGCCGCTGGCACCCACATCTTGTGCGGCAGCAATCGCGGCGGCGATGGTAGCGGCACCGGGGTGGTACATCGCATCACGGAAACTGTCGTCGATCTCCGCAGCGTGGGCGGCAGCGCCATTGAGCAGCGCCGCGGCGCGCGCCGTGGCACGTTGCCCCATTGGCAGCGTCGCGTTGCCGCGGCCAAGCTCTTCTTCCAGCACGCTTTGCAGGCGCTGGACCGCATCGGTGCCGATGCCCGGAAACAGCGCCGCATGCCAGTCGATCAGCGCGCGCTTCGCATGATGCAGCACCTCGGCGGGCAGCGGCCCGGTCTTGACTGTGCTGAAGAACGGCCCAAAGGCCTCGGTTGCGTTCAAGATGGGTTCTCCTCAGCCGGCCTGCGCCGGCGTGTGGGGGGACTGCTGCAGCCAATCCTGCAGCAGCCCATTGACTTGTTGGTGGGCCTCGTACTGGACCCAATGCCCGGCGCCCGGCACCACGCTGACACTGACTTCCGGCGCGGCGGCTGATGCGTCCCGCGAGTCACGGGCGATCCCGGCAATCGATGCCGGCGACATGGTCACATCGGCTTCGCCCCAGATCATCAATACCGGGCCGGGAAAGCGCGCAAGCGCCTGTTGCAATCCGCCCGCGCGCGAGATCGACTTGCTATGGAAGCGCGTCGCGCGACAGGCACGCGTGTGGATGGCCACGGCTTCGCTGTCGATGGCGGCTCGATTGGCGATCATGAATGCCGCCAGGTTGTGGCGCATCGCCACCTCAAGCGCCTGCGGCTGCTGGCAGCGGCGCCAGTCGACCAGCGCGTGCGCCATGCGGCGCGGACCGCCGTGGCCAGCCGGCCCGACCAACGCCAGGCGGCCGACTTCGATTTCGCCAAGGCCCGCATGGGTCGCAAGGTGCGCCGTCACCAGCGCGCCAAAGGAAAACCCCACCAGGTCGATACGGTCCAGCGGCTGGTCCACCGATAAGCGGGCCAGCGAGCGGGCCAGGACATCGACGAGTCCTGGCAGATCGGCGCCCGGTGCCGCACCGGAATCGCC
Source organism: Cupriavidus sp. C2SS-8b (assembly GCF_057073745.1). Taxonomy (NCBI): domain Bacteria; kingdom Pseudomonadati; phylum Pseudomonadota; class Betaproteobacteria; order Burkholderiales; family Burkholderiaceae; genus Cupriavidus; species Cupriavidus sp. C2SS-8b. The sequence continues at coordinate 1,360,412 of NZ_CP172716.1, read as the reverse complement.
AAAGCCCGGCATGTCTGGCACCAGCAGCCGGCGCTTCCGGGACAACGGCCCGATATTGCGTACCCAGTGCTGCCAGTTGCCATGGCCGCCATGCAGCAGCACGGTCGTCGGGCCATGGCCAAAGCTTCGCCAGGTGACCTCGCAGCCATCGATCGATGTGACCAACGTACCGTCGCGCTCGTTGCACATGCGAGGGACTTGTCAGGGCTTGTCGTTGCCGGCCAGCACCGCCACGCCATCGGCGGCCACCACGCCCTGCCCTTCGGGCAGCACGAACACGGGATTGATCTCCGCCTCGACCAGACGGTCGCCAAGCGAGGCGACCATGCGCGAGAACGCGACGATCGCGTCGGCCAGCGCGTCCACGTCTGCCTTCGGCCGGCCCCGGAAGCCCTGCAGCAGTGGGGCCGTTTTCAGGCGTCCGATCATTTCCAGCGCGGCTTCGCGGGCCAGTCCGCGTTCGCCAGGCAGCAGCCGCAGCGTGGTATCGCCGAACAGCTCCGCGGTCACGCCGCCCATGCCGAGCAGGATCGCGGTGCCGAGCGCGTCGCGGTGCATGCCGAGGATCACTTCGACGCCGCCCCTGACCATTTCCTGCACCAGGAAGCGCTGGGGCGCGATCCCGGTGGCCGACTGCACATCGCTTGCCATCCTCGTCAGCCGGCTCGCAACGTCCGCGGGCGGGACATTGACGGCCACGCCGCCGACATCGCTCTTGTGGGTGATTTCGGCCGACAGAATCTTCAGCACGACATTGCCGCTGAAGGCTTGCGCCGCCGCCATCGCTTCGGCGCCATCGGCAACGACAATCTCCTTCGCAACCGGTACGCCGAAACCGGCGAACAAGGTCTTGGCCGCGGCTTCGTCGATCGAGCCGGTGCCATAGGCGGCGAGATCCGGCAACGGCAGCGGCGGGGTGCCCGCTTCGTCGGCCGCGCAGAGCTTGCCCGCACGCAGCATCGCATCGATCGCCACTGTGCACGCCTCCGGCGCGGAAAACGCCGGCACGCCACGACGATTGAGCAGCGATGCAACTTCCGGCGCATGCGGGCTCACGTACGCAATCACCGGTTTGTCGCTGCCGGGCAGGCAGTCGCGGATGGCATTGGCCATCAGGTCCGGCATGGCCAGGCTGGACGAGCCCACGATTACCGCAACCGCGTCATAGCTCGGGCTGTCGAGCAGGATGCGGATCGCGGCGCGGAGCAGGTCAGGCTGCAGCCCGGCCAGGGTCACGTCGATCGGGTTGCGGTCCAGAGCCGCGTGGTCGCCCTGCTGTAGCGCGCGCAGCTTCGCCGCGGTTGCCTCGTCCGGCGGCGGTGTCTCGAAGCCGGCCACGCCCAGGCTGTCGGAGACCAGCGTGCCGGCGCCGCCGGTCGAGGTCAGGATTGCAACGCGGTTGCCGGTCAGCTTGCGCCCGGTGACCAGGGCGGCGGGCATGTCGAGCAGGTCCGAGAAGGTCTGCGCGCGAATCACGCCGACCTGTTCGAACAGCGCGTCGTACATGCGATCCGCACCGGCCAGTGCGCCCGTATGGGACACCGCGGCGCGCGCGCCGCTTTCGGAGCGGCCGATCTTGAATGCCACCACCGGCTTGCCAGCGCGGGCCGCCTTCAGCGCCGCACGTCGGAACGTTTCCGGGTTGCGCACGCTTTCGACATACAGCGCGATCACGCGGGTCGCCTCGTCATCGGCCAGGTAATCGATAAAGTCGGCCAGATCCAGATCGACTTCATTGCTGGTCGAAACCAGCTTGGACAAGCCGATACCGCGCGCCGCGGCGCGCGACAGCAATGCGCCGAGGATGCCGCCGCTTTGCGAGACCACGCCGATGCTGCCGGCCGGGAACTGCTCCATTTCCAGCGCCCCGCTCGCCGACAGCGGGATGTTGTCAGTCAGGTTGACCAGCCCGATGGTGTTGGGCCCCAGCAGGCGCATGCTGCCGGCCGCCTCGATCAGTTCGGCCTGGCGCCGTGCGCCTTCAGGGCCGGTCTCGGTATAGCCGCTCGCCAGCACGATGGCCGCGCCAGCGCCGCGCGCCGCCAGGTCGCGCACCGCCAGGTGCGCACGCTCGGCGCCAAGCAGCACGATGCCGACGTCCGGCACTTCGGGCAGCGACGCGATATCGGGATAGCAACGCAGCCCGTCGATCGACTCGACCTTGGGATTGACCGGGTAGATCGCCCCGCTAAATCCATGCTTGCGCAGATAGGAAACCGGGCGACCGGCGGTCTTTGCGGGATCGGCGGATGCGCCAATCACGGCAACGCTGCGCGGCGAGACAAGTCGTTGGATAGCATTCATGGTGTCAGGCCCTGGCTGCGGTCTTGTTCAGGAAAGCCAGCACGGACTCGCGATGCTCGGTGCTGGTGTAGCAGATGCCCTGCGCCTGGCTGCCCTGGGCAAAGACCTGGTCGGCGGGCAGTTCGAAGGACTGGTTCATGATGCTCTTGCCCAGCGCGATCGCGGTGGCCGAGCCCTGGCTCAGTTCGGCCGCCCAGGTCAGCGCATCGCCGATCAGCGCTTCGGGCTTGCTCAGGCGGTCCGCGATGCCGAGGGCCCTGGCCTCCTGCGCCTCGACTTTGCGGCCCGTGAAGACCAGTTCCTTTGCCGCCGACAGCCCGACGCGGCGCGGCAGGAAATACATGCCACCACCGTCCGGGATCAGGCCCCGGTTGATATAGGACCAGGAGAAAGAAGCCGATTCAGACGCGAGCACGAAATCGCAGCACAGCGCGGTATCGGCACCCAGCCCGGCCGCGGCACCGTTGACCGCGGCGATGGTGGGCTTGGGCATGGTGTGGAGCAATTTGACGGTGTGATGGACGCGTTGCTGGCGGCTCCAGCCGTTGAAACCCACCTCGCCCTGCGGCGCTTCCATGCGGCGCTGCATGCCGGCCACGTCGCCGCCGGCGCAGAAACCCTTGCCGTTGCCGGTGAGCACCAGGGCGCGGATCGCGTGGTCCGCCGCCACACGCTCCAGCGCGTGGATGAATTCCGAGCGCATGTCGTCGCTCATGGCATTGCGCTTGTCGGGGCGGTTAAAGGCGAGCAGCGCGATGCCAGATTCAATCTTCAGTTCAATCAGGGAATAGTTGTCCATGGTCCTGTCCGGTTCTGTATGTGCGATCCGTTCTGTACGCGTGCCGCGCTCAGTCGGCCGTGATGTTGGCGTCCTTGATGACCTTGCTCCAGCGCTGGCTCTCGGCCTTGACGTAGCGGTCGAACTCGTCTGGCGTGCCGCCACTGATGGCAAGCCCTTCCTGCTCGGCGCGCTTGCGGAACGCATCGGTGTGCACGGCCTTCTTCGCCGCGGCGTTCAGCCGCGCGATCACCGCCGGCGGCGTGCCGGCCGGCACGAACAGGCCATACCAGCTATCCGCCGCGTAGTTGGGCACGCCGCTTTCCGCAATCGTCGGTATCTTGCTCAGTGCGGGCGCCTGCGAGCGCTGCGCGGTCGTGACCGCCACCGCGCGCAGCTTGCCGCTCTCCAGGTGCGGCGCAACGGCGGCTGCGGTGGCGAACATCACATCGACCTGTCCGCCGAGCAGGTCCGTGATCGCCGGCCCTGCGCCGCGATAAGGAATGTGGTTCATGTCGACCTTGGCCATGCTCTTGAACAGCTCGCCAGCCAGATGTGCCGAGGTGCCTGCGCCTTGGGACGCGTAGTTGAGCTTGCCCGGCCTGGCTTTGGCGGCCGCGATCAGGTCCTGCACGGTCCTGATGGGACTGTCCGGCTTCACCACCAGCACGTTAGGGGAGCGGCCCACCAGCATGACCGGCGCGAACGCCTTCTCCGTATCGAATGGCAGCTTCTTGTGCAGGCTCGGGTTGACCGCGTGGGCCATCGTCGCCATCACCAGCGTGTAGCCGTCGGGCGCGCTCTTGGCCACCGCATCGGTGCCGATGATAGTGCTGCCACCCGGCTTGTTGTCGACGATGACGGGCTGGCCGAGGTCCGCGCCCATGGTGATGCCCATCGCACGTGCCACCAGATCCGTGCCACCGCCGGGGGCGAACGGCACCACCATGCGGATCGGCTTGTCGGGGAAGGCTGCGAGCGCGGGCAAGGGCGCTGCCGCGGCCATGAGGAACGGGATGGCTGCCTTGGCAAGCCGGCGGAAGAAGCCGGTACAGAACGGATGCATGCTTTGTCTCCTGGAACGAGTCGGAACGCCGCGGCCATCAGACTGCGTGCACCGGGCGCGTTTCTTTGTTAGAGACAGCTTAGGGCTTGCCGGGCGATTCCACACCCCCACAATTCCATTGCATGGAATTAGAGGTTCGGCGGACATTCATTAGAAAAAAAGAGGCCCTGCAGAGTGCACAAACGCTGCAGGGCCAACCCCTATTCCCCCAACCAGTCCCAGATCGCCAGTCCGGGGAATCCAGGACTGCAAACCGACGCCGGGCCCGGACCCGGCGAGCACATTTACTCAGGCTTGACGTTGCGCTGCGCAATCAACCTGGACCACTTGTCCCCGTCCGCGCGAATCCGGCCGGCAAATTCCGCAGCAGTCGACGGTGCCGGCGTCAGGCCCATCTTTGCCAGATTTGCCTTGACGTCCTGGTTCTCCAGCGTCTTGCGGATCGCCTCGTTCAAGGTCTGCACAACCTTTGGCGGCGTACCTGCGGGCACCATCATGCCGTACCAGTTCTCCGCATGAACGCCCTTGATGCCGCTTTCATCCAGCGTCGGCACGTCCGGCAGGTATGGCAGGCGCTTGGCCGTCGTCACGGCGATGGGCTTCAGTTTCTTGCCCTCGATGAACGGCACCAGGCCAGACGCATCGCCGAAGAACGCATCCACTTGCCCGCCGATCGTATCGGTGATAGCCGGCGCCGCGCCCTTGTACGCCACATGCAGGAACTCGGCCGAGGTAGAAGCCTTGAACAGTTCGATCGCCATGTGGGGCATGCTGCCGATGCCGGATGACGCCAGCGACACCGGGCGGCCGGCCCGGCTCTGCGCCACCAGGTCCTTCGCCGAGCCAATTTTCGACTGCAGCGGCACCACCAGCACCTGCGGCGTCGTGACCACCAGCGATACCGGCATCAGGTCTCGCTCCGGGCGGTACGACAGGTTCTTGTACAGGGACGGATTGATGACGATGGCCCCGGCACTGGTCAGGAAGAATACCGAGCCATCCGCCGGTCCCTTTGTCACCGCGCTGACGGCGATGGCGCCATTAGCCCCGGGCCGGTTGTCGATGATGACGGTGCGCTTGAGTTCCGCCTCAAGTTGCCTGGAGATCGCGCGCGCCAGCGCGTCCGCCGGCCCGCCCGCGGGGAATGCCACCACCATCCGCACCACGTCGCCGGCCATGGCCGCCTGGCCGAATGAGATCGCCAGCACCGCGGCCAGCGCACCCCTCAGGAAAGTCCTTCTCATGTTGCAATGCCTCCTTCTGTGGGGACTGGCGGTCAGCCGCCGGCCGCACCTTGCGTATTGACATAAAGCGCATAGATCGACGTGCAGGACGCCATGAACAGCCGGTTGCGATGGCGTCCGCCAAAACACAGGTTGGCGCAGCGCTCTGGCAGGCTGATATGCCCGATGGGTTCGCCATCCGGGGCAAAGATGCGCACGCCGTCGAGTTCGGGCGTCCCCATGCCCCAGCCGCACCACAGGTTGCCGTCAATATCGACGCGAAAGCCATCGGGGGTGCCGGGTCCGGCGTCGACCAGTACTCGGCTGTCGCCCAGCGCCTGGCCGCCTGCGCTGACCTGGAAAGCGCGTATGCGGCGAGGCCGTGTGCGCGACTCGATCACGTACAGCACTTCCTCGTCAGGCGAGAATGCCAGGCCATTGGGCCCGCTGACGTCATCGGCGACAATCTCAAGACGGCCGCTGACCGGATCGATACGGTAAATGCGCTCCGGCAGTTCCGAAGTCGCCTTCTCGCCCTGGTAGTAGCCGGCGATGCCGAACGGCGGATCGGTGAACCAGATTGAACCGTCCGACTTCACCACCACGTCATTGGGCGAATTCAGCGGTTTTCCGTCATAGCGGTCCGCCAGCACGGTGATGCTGCCGTCATACTCGGTGCGCGTGACGCGCCGGCCGACATGTTCGCAGGTCACCAGCCGCCCCTGCCGGTCGCGGGTGTTGCCGTTGGCATGGTTTGACGGGCTACGGAAGACGCTGGTGTTACCGGTCTCCTCGTCCCAGCGCAGGATCCGGCCGTTCGGGACATCGCTCCACAGCAGGTAGCGGCCATCCCCGAACCAGACCGGGCCTTCGGCCCAGCGGCAGCCGGTGGCAATGCGATCGATCGCGGCAAGGGGCAGGTGGTACTTCTCGAAGCGCGGGCTCAGTGCCTGGACGCGCGCATCCGGGTAGCGCACCGGCTCGGCCGGTGCAAGAAAAGAGTACAAGGTCATCGTTCAGACCGGAGGATCCGGAAAGAGGGTTATCCGTAAAGACGGGAGGGGTTATCCGACAACACTGCGCGCAGCAGTGAGTCATCGCCGGCCGCAGCTTGCAGCCAGCCCAGCAGCGCACGGTCGTCCGGCACCGGATAGGACAGGTTCGGATGCGGCCAGTCCGTGCCCCAGATCGCGCGGGTGGGCGCCGCCGCCAACAGGTGCTCCAGTACGGTGCGCGCCCACGGTGCCCCGAGGTCACCCGCAGTGATGCGGTCGACGCCCGAGACCTTGATCCACACCGAGTCATTGCGCAGCAACGCGCAGACATTGGCGATCTGGCGCGCCAGCCCGGCCTCGGAGACCGCAACCCGCGCCATATGGTCGATGACGAGCCGGGTGCCGAGATGGCCCACGGCTTCGACCGCCCGGACCACATCCGCCGGCGTGCCATGGACCAGCGCGTGCCAGCCATACGGCCGGATGCGCTCGACCATCGCGCGCACGCGACCCGCATCGAACGCATTGCCGAGATGGCTCATCAGGCCGATGCGTACGCCCCTGACACCCCGCGCCGCCATCTGCGCCAGCAGCGTCTCGTCCATGTCCGGCGCAATCACGGCGATGCCGCGATACGCGCCCTCGCCCGCATCGAGGGCGGCCAACAGCGCGCTATGGTCGCTGCCATAGCAGGCCGCCTGCACGATCACGCCGTGCGTGATGCCGAGCGATCGGTGCATGGCGCTCAAGGCGTCAAACGGTGCTGCCTGCGGCGCATACACGGCGTCGTCGGGCAGCGGGTGCCGGTCATAGGGTCCATAGATATGCGTGTGGCAGTCCCACACTGCCGGCGAGGCTGGCATCCCGCCTTCGTCGCTGGCTGCCATCAGTTCGCCGTCGCGCCGGTGTCTTTCACCACCTTGGTCCAGCGGGCGTACTCGCCGTGGATCAGGTCACGGTACTGGGCGGGCGTGCCGCCGGCAGGCTCGGCGCCTTGCGCCTCCAGCGCCTTGACCACCTCAGGCGCCTTGAGCGTGGCGTTCAGCTCGCGGTTGAGCCGTTCGACCACCGGCGTTGGCGTGCCCTTTGGCGCCACAATGCCTTGCCAGGTGCCGGAATCGAATCCCGGGAGGACCGACTCGGCCAGCGTTGGCACATCCGGCAGCACCGAAACTCGCTTGGCCGTAGTGGCCGCGACCGCGCGCAGCTTGCCTTCCTTGATGAACGGCAGCACCGCGTTCAGGCTTCCCGACATCATGAAATCGATGCGTCCGGCAAGTAGATCCGGCAGTGCCGCGGCATTGCCTTTGTACGGGACGTGGTTGAACCTGGTCTTGGTCTTGTCGGCAAACACCACGCTGGTCAGGTGATCGATGGTGCCGTTGCCGGACGAGCCGAAGTTGAGTTGCCCCGGCTTGGCCTTCAGCAGCTTGATGAAATCGGCCGGCGTCTTCACCTGCGATTCGGCGTTGACGATCAACACCAGCGGCACAGTGGCCGCGTAGCCAACGGGCGCGAAGATCTGATCCGGATTGAGTTTGGTGTTGTTGAACAGCGCCGGCGAAATCGCAATCGACGAGCTGTTGTACAGCAGCGTGTAGCCATCGGCCGGCGCTTTCGCCACGAACTCTGCGGCAATATTGCCACCGGCGCCGGGACGGTTGTCGACGATGATCTGCTGACCCAGCCGCGTGCTCATATCGCGTGCGATCACGCGGGCGAGGATGTCGGTCGGTCCGCCCGCCGAGAACGCCACCACCAGACGGATTGGCTTGTCCGGGAACGTCGCGGCGTGCACGCCGGATGCCAGCGTGCCGAGCATGACGCCGGCGATCAGGCCCAGCGCCTGGCGGCGCCCGATGCCAAGGGAAGACTTCATTTGCAACTCCAGAGCTCTGCCTACAAATTCTGCGCTTGATGCTGCTCAGTCGCAGCGTACGCTCATGCCACCGTCGACCACGATCTCCGTACCGGTGACAAAGCGCGCTTCATCGGATGCCAGGAACAGCGCCGCATTGGCGGTATCGCGGCCATCGCCCATGAAGCCGAGCGGAATACGTGCCTGGCGCTGGGCGAGCAGCGCGTCCACGTCACCCCCTGCGCGTTGCCCGGCAAGGCGCGCCTCGACCATCGGCGTATGCATCTGGCCAGGGATCACCGTGTTGACGCGAATATTCTTCTTGGCGTACTCGACCGCGACCACGCGCGAGAGCTGGATGATCGCCGCCTTGGCCGAGGCATACCCGACCTGGGCCGAACCGGTCCAGCGGATGCCCGAAGTCGACGCGGTATTGACGATGGCGCCGCTGCCCTGCTGCTCCATGTGCGGCAGTACGTGCTTGCAGGTCAGGAAGACACTCTTCAGGTTAAAGTTGAGCTGGCGGTCCCAGTCTTCTTCGCTGAGTTGCACCGGGCCGCCCTTGGACGAACCGCCGACGTTGTTGACCAGCACATCCACGCGCCCGAAGCGCGCCACGCAGGCATCGACCATGGCCTTGACCGCCGCGGTGTCGGTCACGTCGCACAGGTGCGAGTCGAACTCTGCGCCTGCGGTCTCTAGCCGCTCCAGCGTTTCACGCATCGCATCAGCGCTCTTGTCGACGGCAAAAATCTTTGCGCCTTCCTGCGCAAAGCGCACGGCAACGGCGCGGCCATTGCCCCATCCGGGGCCGACGCAACCCGCGCCGGTAACGATGACAACCTTTCCTTCGAGACGGCCAGACATATGAAAATCCTTTTGTGTTTCGGGGTAGCGGTTTGAACGGAAATCAGGCGCACACCAGTTCCGGCGCGCTGCCGTCCGGGGGCACGACACCAAAGACATTGATGGTCATCGAGATCAGCGTGTAGTAGCCCGCCAGGCCAACGAGGTCCACCACCTGGTCCTTGCCCAGCACCGCCATCGCGCGCTGGTACAGTTCGTCCGGCACATTGCGCGTGGCATGCAGCACTGTCAGGAACTCATGGATCACGCGTTCATCCTCCTTGACGAAGGCCGGCTCGCGCCCGGTGCGGATCGCCTCGACCACGTCTTCGGCCACACCCGCCTTCAGCGCGGTAGGCTTGTGCGCCCACCATTCGAATTCCGACATCCACGTGCGGGCAATCACCAGGATGGCCAGCTCCGACAGCCGGGGCGGCAACGACGAGTCATAGCGGCAGTACTGGCCCAGCGCCTGCGCGCGGTTGGCCAGGCCGGGGCGGTGCAGCCACATCGCAAGCGGCCCGCGAACCTGTCCGCGCGGACCGGCGGCAATCGCCGCGTGGACTTCCTGCTGCTCGGGCGTCAGTTCTTCGGGTTTCAGTGGCTTGAGGCGTTCCATGCGCTTGCGCTCCGTGTCGACGGTTGGAAACGGAACGCAGGCCAGGGCACCGATGGGGCGCGATCCGACGGGGGGTCGGCCGGGCTGTCTCCGCTTCATTGTTGGTTTGATGGAAGCTATTCTGGTCGCGGTCGACGATAGCGTCCAATACAGTTTTAGGAAGAGACTGATTCCGTTCTAGAATAAGTCGACTTCGCCCCTGCCCTTTCTTCAGCACACGCACCATGCTCGAACTCCGTACCCTCCGGCTCTTCCTCGTTCTCGCCGAGGAGCTTCACTTCGGCCGCGCCGCCCAGCGCCTGCTGATCTCGCAGCCGCCGCTGACCAAGCACATCCAGCAGCTCGAAGAAGACCTCGGCGTGCTGCTGTTCGACCGCAACCGCCGCACCGTGCGGCTGACGCCGGCCGGCTCTGCGCTGGTACGCGAAGCGCGCCGCATGCTTAACCAGCTCGACGCCACCGTGGAGGCGGTGCGCAAGGCCGAGCACGGCGAGACCGGCCACTTGCGCATCGGCTTTGTCGCGGCAGTGCTGTACATGAACGTCGAGCGCATCGTGCAAAAGTTCGAGCAGGATATCGGCGAGATTGACATCACCTGGGAGGAGACCAGCACCGCCGAGCAGGTCGATGCGCTGCAGCGCGACCGTATCGACCTGGGGTTCGCGCAAATCGGCACGCCCCCGGGCGAACTACGCGCCCATGTCATCCACAAGGAGCGGCTGGTGGTGGCTTTGCCGGCCTCGCACCCATACGCCAGGCGCAAGCGCATCGACCTGGTCCGGCTGGCCGAGATGCCCTTTGTCACGATCCCGCGCGACAGTGCGCCGGCCTACTTCGACCTGGTGACTTCCACCTGTGTCCAGACGGGATTCAGCCCGCATATCCGGCATTACGCCAAGCACCTGCTGTCGGTGGTGAGTTTGGTCGGGCTGGGTCGCGGCATCGCGCTGGTACCGGCCACGCTCGCCAAGGCTTCGCTGCCCGGGGTGGCCTTGCGCGACCTCACCGGCGAGCCCGCCATCGCCGAATACTCGGCGATCTGGAATCCCGACAACAGGTCCCCAGTGCTGCAGCGCGCGCTGCGTTCGCTCGGGGTGCCACTGGCGTAGCCCGGCTTCAGGCGACGGATTCGGCGGCGGCAAGGATGTGGCGCACCGGCGTCGTCGCCAGCTTGCCGAATGCGTCAATCAGCGCCTCCGCCTGTCCGGGCGTAAGCGCGTCCGCCGTCAAGGCGCGGAACTTGTCCCGGATGGCAGCCAAGCGCGCCGGATTTTCCGCCGAACCCGACGGGTTGGCCTGGTACGCGCGCAGCGGCTCGCCGTCCTTCGACATCAGTTCCACCCAGCCACAGAAGCTGGCGGGATACAGCGCGTCGAGTTCGGGGTCGCGTACGATCTCGATCGCATTGGCCAGTGCGACAATCCTCCGGTCCGCCAGGCGGGCCTGCCCGAACTGCCCAGGCAGTACTTCGCCATCAAGCAGCGCCACCGCCAGCGCGTAGCGGGCGCTCATCTGTGCGTTCAGCACGCTGCCCGGCGCGTAACGGTAGCCGCATTGCACATCGACAACGGTCGGCATGCCGACGCGAATCGGCCCCTGCCCCGCCCAGTCGGCGCGCAGCCGCAGCGCGCAATCGACATGCGCATGGGCACTGCCGCAGCAGGCGTAGGGCTTGAAGTTGGTGCGAGGCATATGCCAGTCACTACCCAGCCCTTCCAGCAGCCTTTCCGGCCTGGGCGACTCCGAGAACGCATTGAGCCAGCCGCCGTCCCCGGTCTCGAACAACTGCGTCGGGCCGGTCAGGCCGCGCGCCGCCAGCTCGGCAGCCATCACCCCGGCTTGCGCGCCGCGCCCGGGGTGGAAGCGCTTGGAATCCGTGCCGTCGCAAGCGAACGCAAACAGCCCGCCCGACTGCGTGCCGGCAAGGCCCAACGCCCACGCGGTGCGTTCGGCGTCGAGCCTCAGCATGACCACCGATGCCGCTGCCGCGCCCAGCGGCGCGCACACGGCGGTCATATGCCATCCCTTCATCCTGGCCAGCGCAGGCTGCAGAGCCAGCGAGCAGCGGATCATGGTTTCGTAACCGACGGCAATAGCGGTCTCGACCCGCTCGGGTGGCACCTCGTGCGACTCTGCCAACGCGAAGACCGCCGGCAATACGACCGCGCCGAGGTGGACCTTTGCATTGTGGAAGTCATCCAGCTCGTAGGCGTGCGCAGCGGCGCCATTCACCAGCGCGGCATCCGCGGCCCGGTACGTACTTCCCGGTCGGCCCCATGCGCGTGCCCCGCCCCCGCGCGGAGCGAGGCAACCATCGTCCGCCCAGCCACGGATGGCCTGCGACCAGGGCTCGTCATGGCCGGTCAGGCCGGCGCCGAAGGTATCCAGGGAGAGTCCGCCAACTGCCTGCCGCACCGCGTCGGGCAGGTCGGCATTGCAGATGCCGGCGATCCATCCCGCCAGTTCCCGCGTGATGGCCACCGATTGCGATTGCTGAGGCATGCTTGCTTGTCCTTGTCTCTGTCCTTCGCTCAATCGATACGGATGCTGGCTGCCTTGACGATGCCCGCGACCTTGTCGATCTCATCCTTGATCACCACCTTGAACTGCTCAGGCGTGGACTTCACGGTTTCAAAGGCGAGGTCGTCGAAGCGCGCTTTCAGGCTGGCTTCGCGCACCGCCTTGTTGACCTCCCGCGACAGCTTGCCGGTGATGTCGGCAGGCAGGTTGGCGGGACCCCAGAGCCCGTACCACGACAGCAGCTCGAACCCAGGCAGGCCACTCTCCGCAACGGTCGGCACGCCCGGAAGCTGCGGGATCCGCTTGCTGCTGGTGACCGCCAGTACCTTCAGCCGCCCCGCCTTGACGAACGGATACGCGCCTGGCATCGGCGACACCGCCGCCGACACGTGACCGCCCATCACGTCGTTCAACTGCGGCACGGCACCCTTGTAGGACACGATATCCATCTCCAGCTTGAACGCGTGGCGGATCATTTCCTCGGCCAGGTGGCTGGTGGTGCCGAGACCGGAGGTGGCCCAGGTGTAGGTCCGCGGCTTGGCTTTCGCCAGCTTGACCAGGTCGCGCAGCGAGCTGGTGGGGAGGCTGGTGTTGGCGACGACGATCAGCGGCACGTGCCCCACCTGTGCGATCGGCGTGAAGTCCCTGATGGCGTCGTATGGAGCGTTCTTCGCGACCAGCGGCAGGTAGACCTGGCTGGACGCATTGAAGAGCAGCGTATAGCCGTCGGCCGAGGCCTTCGCCACAGCTTCGGACCCGATCATGCCCGACGCGCCCGGCCGGTTCTCGATAACGATCGCCTGCCCAAGCTGACGCTGCAGTTGGGCAGCCACCAGGCGCCCGACGGTATCTATTGAGCCGCCCGGTGTGTAAGGGATGATCATCTTGATTGGGCGATTGGGATACGGCTCACTCGCGAACGCCACGGGCTGCACTCCAACCATCATTGCCAGCGCGCCGATCACACTGAGCGCCGCACGCCGCCCCGTCCTGCTAGTCCTGTTCATGGCTGTCTCCTTGGTTGTTGCGCGCTTTCCAGATCTTCCGGACCCTACTGTCCGCGCCCGGTGCCGCGCTATGGAGGCCACTGTAGGGACGGGCCCGCAGACCGTCCAATACTGTTTCGCTCCATGAGTTATAGGGCTGGCGTATGACACGGCACCGCGCCACCCTGCGTCGCTTGCGGCTATCCTAGTGCCCTGTCCCGCAAGGAAATCAGCACCATGGAACTCCGGCAACTGCTCTATTTCGTGACCGTCGCGGATGAGTTGAACTTCAGCAAGGCCGCGGTGCGGCTGCACATGTCGCAGCCCCCGCTCTCGCAACAGATCAAGGCGCTCGAAGACGAGATGGGCGTGGAACTGCTGGTGCGCAATCGCCGGGAAGTTCGCTTGACGGACGCGGGCCGTGCCTTCCAGGCGGACTGCCGCACCGTGCTCGAACAGGTGCGCGTAGCCGTGACCACCGCCCGGCGCACCGCCGCCGGCGACATCGGCACGCTGCAGATCGGCATGGTGACGTCAGGCATCTTCCATGTGCTGCCCACCATCCTGACGCGCATGGCAGAGCGTTTTCCCGGACTGCATATCGCCGTGACCGACATGGGCTCGGCGGACCAGGCGCATGCAGTGATGCAGGGCAAGCTCGATATCGGCATCGTGCATTCGATCCCGACGCGCAGCGGCCTCGGCAAGGCGCCGATCTTCACCGAGCATTTCACTATCGTCGTGCCCGAGGACCACGAACTCGCCACCAGGCCTGCGCTGGCGCTCAGCGACCTGGAGGGCGTGCCGCTGGTGGCATTCTCGCGTGAGCATGCGCCGGCGCTGTTCGACGGCATGATCGCTTCGTGCCTGCATGCAGGCTTCAGTCCAATCATTGCGCATACGGCGCGCAATCCGCTGACCACCTTCCAGATGGTCAAGCTCGGCCTGGGCGTCGCACTGGTACCGCGTTCCTACGCCCGTGCCGGGCTGCCAGGCGTGGTGTTCCGCGAGATCGGCCAGACTGCTGGCCACATCCAGCTCTATGCAATCTGGCGCGAGCAGGCGCCCAGCGATCTAGTCACGCGGGTCGTGAGCGAAGTGATGAGCGAACCGATCGGGGACTAAACTGCATCACGGCACCTTCATGCCACATTCAAGCCACAGCGCTTTGCGCCGGAGACAGCGCAGCCATATAGTCAATGATCGCCTCCACAACTTCCTCCAGGCGCTCCGGCAGCAAGGCATGCGCGGCATCGCGGATGGTGAGGTTGGTCACGCGCTCGCCAAGGTAGTCACGCAGTACATTCGCATAGCGCTGCGGTGCAATTACATCATACTCAGCCTGCACGTTCAGGATTGGCACGTTGCCGGCAGCGAAGAAATCATCAACAGGTGTGCGCTTCTGTGCCAGCGTCTGCATCGTCATCAGTTCGGTGTTCCAGCCCTGCAGCCACGGTGTAGGATCGTTGCACGAGGCGAAGAACACGGCGTGCAGGCTTTCCAGGCGCACTGCGTCCGGCAGGCTGGTATCGCCGCAACGCTCGATCTGGGCGCGTACCTCCGCCGGTATCGGCACGGCATCGACGTCCTTCGGCACCTTGCCCGCCGATCCGGCCAGCAGGACTAACGCGCGAACTAGGTCAGGCCGGTCGCTGGCTACGGTGCGTGCGATCCAGTTGCCATGGGCATGCCCCACGATGACGACCGGCGCCTGGCCGGTGTGCTCGATCACGGCCGCGATATCACCTGCCCAGTCGTGCAACGTCTTGTCGGCAAGGGGGCCGATGCTGCGGCCATTACCACGTGGCTCCGGACAGAGCACTCGATAGCCGGCCGCCGCAAGCGGCTCAGCCAACTCCAGCATGTCCTTTGCGCCACGGCCGAGCGACGGCAGCAAGACGATGGCTGGGCCGGAGCCCAACTCATAGACCTCAATGGAGATCGTCGTCGAGCGCTGTACCTGGTAGCGCCGCACTGCACCTTGTTTTTTGCCGACGCCCAATATCGCGTGCGCTTGTTGCTCCGTATTGCCTGGCATGGCTGGGGCTCCTCAGTGTTCCAGTCAGGACAAAGCGTCCTGCACCTTGTCCAGCCAACTGTACCGAGGCGACCCTGCAAATGCCAATATGGAATCTGACTGACAGTTATAGGGCTGTGGTGGAGCACCGGCAGCCCTTCTAAGCTCAGTCAGGCTTGATCCCGAGCTTTGTCACGATCGCAGACCAGGTCTTTACTTCGCGGGCAATCAGCGCAGCAAACTGCCGCGGCGTGCCACCTGCCGGAGCGGCGCCATCAGTGGCGAACTTGGTTGCGGTCTCGGGCTGTGCCAGGATGCGATTCACTTCACCATTGACGCGCTTGACAATATCAGCCGGCATCCCTTTGGGACCGACAATGCCGTACCAGAGCGTAACGTCATAGCCAGGCAGGCCGCTTTCAGAGACGGTCGGCACCGCGGGCAGGGCGGGCAAGCGTTCCGAAGACGTCACCGCATAGGCCTTCAGCTTGCCGGCCTTAATCAGCGGCAGCGCGCTGGCGCTGGCGGCAAAGTACAGATCGACCTGCTTCGAAACCACGTCATTCAAAGCCGCGCCGCCACCTTTGTACGGAATATGGCGCAACTCCACCTTTGCATTTGCACCGAAGCGCTCCCCCGCGAGATGGATCACGCTGCCGGCACCAGACGAGGCGAAGGTTAGCGCACCAGGCTTGGCGCGAGCCAACGCGATGATCTCTGCGACATTGCGCGGCGCGAAGTCCGCATGCGAGACCGGAATCAGCGGCCCCTTCGAAACCTGAACGATGGGAGTCACGTCGGCCACAGGGTCGTACTTGAGGCTGTACAGTCCTGGATTCACGGTATAGCTGGAAGAAATTAGGGTTAGCGTATACCCGTCGGGAGCCGAGGCCCTGCCCGCATTGACACCGATCTGTCCACCGGCCCCAGGTCGATTCTCGACAATCACCGGTTGGCCCAGCGAGCGCGACAGCTTATCTGCAATGTAACGCGCGACAATATCTGCACCACCACCCGGAACAAAGGTGACGATCAGGCGGATAGGCTTGTCGGGGTATGGCGCCGCAAACGCGACAAGCGGCTCAGCGACGAGCGTCAGGCCTGCGAGAAAAGTGGTTACCGTGCCTCGGCATCCTGCCATGGTTGTCTCCTTTTTATTCAAGTCGGTAATGCTGAAGACAATGATCTCCCGGCAGAAGACGCAAGGCCAATACCGATTCAGAAAGACAATGATTCCGCTGCGCTATTGATCGGCATGTGCAATGCTCGCGCAAGCGGATCGCTTTCCGCCCCCATGCCTCTCAGCGATGTGAATGCGGGCGCCGAAGGCATCGTCATGTTCTCGCGCGCGTGGACGACGGTGCCGCTCAAGAGTCGAGATCAAGAAATGTCTGAAAGTAGTCCGAAAACAGACACTGGCTCCTGCGATATTCACTGACTGCTTCGGGTCGACAACGGCCCTATGCGGACCGGTCGAGCAGGACCGCTCGGCCCTGCCCGGCTTCGGGCCGCACCCCGGCAGTTTCGGACCTTTAGCGCGCACCTCTCTACACACAATTACTGACGGCCCGTGCCCCGCAGAATGTCGTTTGCGGTCGCTTCGGACTAGTCTACTTTCGCACCATAAGCAACCAGCAAATCTGCTGCCAGCTTTCCCTCGCGTTCGGCGAATCGCTGAAATTCGGCCGGCGATTCCGATACGGAAACTTCGTCGCCCTGGTTGATGAATTTCTTCCGCAGGCCTGCGTCGCTCATTACCTTGCGGCTAGCGGCGAACAACTTCTGGATGACTTCTGGCGGCGTGGCCGCCGGCGCGAACAGCCCGTACCAGGCAGACATGTCATAACCCTGGAGTCCGCCCTCGGCGATAGTCGGTAGTCGAGGATGCGCGGGCGAGCTGGCAGCGGACGTCACCGCGAGCGCCACCACCTTGCCAGCGTCGATCATCGGCCTGACCGACGGTGCAGTGCCAAACGTCAGCTCCACATCGCCGGCGGCAACGGCCTGGGCGGACTGCGCACCCCCCTTGTAAGGGACATGCGTCATTTGGACGCCCGCCCGTCTCGAAAAATAGAGGCCCGCCACGTGTGTGAAAACACCGTTTCCGGAGGACGAGTAGTTTAGCTTTCCCGGCTGTGCCCTGGCCCGAGCAACAAGCTCGGCTACGCTCTTGATGCCTGTACTCTTGTTGACCACAAGTATCATCGGCGCCGCGACCAGCCGCGTGATCGGTGCGAAGTCCTTTGGCTGGTACTTGATGTTCCTGAAGAGGACCTTGTCGCTACCCATGACGCTGGCGGTTCCAAGGTAAAGCGTGTATCCGTCAGCAGGCGCCTTGGCGACCATGTCCGCCGCGATGGTGGTTCCTGCACCAGGCTTGTTCTCAATGATGACCGGTTGGCCGAGCTCGCGCGCCAGCGCGTTGCCATAGAGACGCGCGGTATTGTCAGCGCCCCCGCCCGCGGGGAACCCGACCACGAGCCGGATTGGCTTGGTCGGATAGACCTCTTCAGCGCTGCCGTGGGCCGCGTGTGGCAGCGCGCTGATGCCCAGCAAGATCAGGAATGTCCAAGTTGCTTTCATGAATATGGTCTCCTCAGTTGTGTTATTTCTACCTTCCCTTGAACACCGGTCGCCGTTTCTCCTTCCACGCCGCGGCGCCTTCCTGCAAATCCGACGACGACTGCGATCGACGCAGATCGCTTTCCAACGCGCGTAGATCTGGCGTGCCGCGCGCGATGTCGTTGAGGTGCTTTTTCATGCCGAGCAGTGCGATCGGTGCCATGCCGGCAAGCTGTAACGACAAGGCGTCGACGCGTGCATTCAGTGTTTGCTCAGGAACAATCTCGGTGAGAAAGCCGATATGGAGCATCGCCTCGGCATCGAGTCGGTCTGCGGTCAGGAACAGCCGCTTGGCATGGTCGAGCCCCAACCGCGATATGTAGCGCTCCATACCCCCCTGATAAAAGTGCAACCCCAGACGAACCGCCGGCATGAACATCTCGCACCCGGGCACGCCGACACGGAAATCGCAGGCAAGGCAAAGATCGGTGGCCCCGCCGTACACCCCGCCGTTTACCGCGGCGATGGTGACGGGTCGGCAGGCCTCCACGGTGTCCATGACCTCGCCGAAGTCCAGAGCGCCTTCGCCGGAGCTGCCCGCAAGCGCACCAATGTCGTACCCGCTGCAAAAGTACTTTCCGGTACTGGTCAGACGGAGCACCAGCACTTTCTCCATGTCGTTGACCCTGGCAATGTGGTCGCGCAGGACTTGAAGGTCGGCCGGGCTAATGCGGTTAGCCACCTCCGGTCGACGCAGGGCAATGGTGGCAATGGCGCCATCTGTGGTGAGATCTGGGGCGTGCGGGTCCATGTCGGGGTTTCTCTCAAGCAGTCGGAAGTTTGATTTCAAGGGTTATGCGCAAAGGGATCGCCGGGCGTGGGACGACGATCGCTACGGTCGGTCGGGCCGTCTCGCCGGCAGACAGGGCGGATCAGCCGACCATCGCGCGTATGCAGATCGGCGTGCCGACCATTACGAGACCGGTCACGCTTGGAACGCTGCTTTTTGAGTCAAGAGCGCATCGATCGACGCGACACCTGCTTCCCGCAAGATTTCCAGCGTGTGTTCGCCAAGGTCTGGCGGAGGCCTGCGGGTCATGCGGTGCGCCACAGTCGTGTCCCGCGCGTATGTGGAAATCGGCGTCACTACTTGCAACAGATTGCCCAGCAAAGGGTGATCGACCGCCTCGACCAGTCCGCAACTATCGAGTTGCGGATCTTGGAACACTTCGGCCGGCGAATGGATCGGCCCGGCAGGTATGCCCTCGGCAACGAGAAGCTCGGTCCATTCGCGCTTGCCGCGGGTCTTCAGGCGTGCTTCGAGAATGGCTTTGAGTTCGGTCCGATTGCGGGCACGTAGCTCATTCGTCAGGAATCGCGGATCCTCCGGCAATGCAAGCAGATCCAGTAGCTGACACAGACGAACCCACATGTCAGTGGTGATTGGTGCCAGATTCAAGGGGCCATCAGCCGTCTCGAAAACGCCATAGGGAGCGATCACGGCATGCTGGTTGCCGGTCCGATTCGGCACCTCGCGCAGGCTCAGGTAGCGCTGTCCGTGGACGCTCAGCAATGAAACCAGGCTTTCGAACAATGATGTCCCGACGCGCTGGCCACGCCCGGTACGCTCGCGCTCGTAGAGGGCGCCGAGGATCGCCATGGCGAGCCACATGCCCGAGCTCAGATCACCAATAGCGGTGCCGGTCCTGGTTGGCTCCCCTTCGGGGAAGCCTGTCAGGCTCATCAGCCCGGAATAGCCCTGCGCAATCTGATCGAATCCGGGCGAGCCGCTCAAGGGGCCGGACGGACCGAAGGCACTGATGCTTCCCATGATCAGACGCGGGTTCCGCGCGCTCAGGACGTCGAAACCAAGCCCCATGCTCTCCATCGTGCCCGGCTTGAAGTTCTCGATCACAACATCGGCGCCGTCGACAAGTTTCAGCAGCGCCTCGTGCACGAGGGGGTGCCGGAAATCGAGGCAGACGCTGCGCTTGTTGCGGTTGCAGGACAGATAGTATGTGCTGACACCACGGTCGAACGGTCCCCATGTCCGGCTCATATCGCCCTTGGGGCCTGCCTCAACCTTTATGACGTCGGCCCCGAGGTCAGCCAGCACCATCGCGCAAAACGGGCCGGACAAAGCCCGGCTGAAGTCGACGATCCTGATCTTGTCTAACGCTTGCATGTAGAAGTCTCCGCCCGCGGTGTCATGGATAAATGGAGTACAGGCGGGATCTGTCGCCCCGACTTGCGATAGCCGCGGTGGCGCCCTTGGGAATTGGCGGCGCGCCCGCCGCTTTGCCAAAAGGCCTGGCGTCATATTCGCTGGGACATCGCGCCATCGCCGACCATCTGGAAACGTAGTGTACGAAGCCGTTTCATATTAAAAAAATATGATATTGTTATCACGGCATACAAAACGCTTATGGTGGAGAATGGATCTCCGGCAGCTTCGGTACTTCGCCAAGGTGGTGGAACTTGGCAACGTCACACGCGCCAGCGAAGCGCTGCATATCGCGCAACCGGCAGTGAGCCAGCAGATGCGTGCCCTCGAACGCGATCTCGGCATGCAACTGCTCACACGCAGCGTCCACGGGGTGATGCCGACACCGGCCGGGCGCACGCTCTACCGGCACGCGCTTGGCCTGCTGATGGAAGCCGACCGGACGCGCGAACTACTGCGGCAGGATGCCGAAGAGCCCGCAGGCCGCGTATCGGTCGCCATGCCGTCGAGCACAGCGCGACTGATGGCAATACCACTGGCCCGCCGAATCCGGGATCGCCATCCCGGCATCACGCTGGAACTGATCGAGGCGCCGACCGCCGATCTCCCGCAATTGGTAGACAGCGGGCGCGTGGCACTGGCTGTCATGGCCGATGCGGACAGGAGCCGATCGACGGTCGTCCAGCCACTGCTCACCGAGGAGCTTTATCTTGTGGCGTGGCCGGAATTTCCACTGGAAGCCGAGGTGGTGTCGCTATCGCGCCTTGCACAAATGCCGCTCGTCATGCCAAGCGCGCCCAATACAATCCGCAGGCGCGTCGAATGGGCACTGCGCGAAGAAGGCGTCGAATGGAACGTTTTGTTCGAAGCGAGCTCGACGGCGCTGCTGTTCGCTGCAGTGCTGGAACGGCTTGGCGTCACCATCCTGCCGTGGTCGGCGGCCTACCTTGAGATCGAACAACGAAAACTGAAGATTGCCAGGGTCGACCACAACTTGTTCGCGCGGGAACTGTCCCTGTGCTGGAAGGAATCGGGACTCATCAGCAACGCTGTGGTGAAGGTAAAGACCACTATGCTCCAACTTTTTGAGGAGTATGGGAGCCGCCCCGGCTGGACGCATGCTCCGTCAAATTGACGTCTGGCACCACATCAAATCCTTCGACACCCTATGCTGCCGCGTGAGAATCACGCAACGTTCCCGCGCGGACCGCGCGAGATTCACACATACGGGATGTGCAACTTGAGCAGTAGATCGTTTGGCGAAGTAAAGGCGCTAGCGTAGCGTTTCCCTCAGCGCAACCCGCAAAAATTCCCGCAAGCTTTGCGTCTGCGGGTCTGCTCCGGCGTCGAGCCGCCAGATCAATCCGACGTCCATGGACGGCACCCTGTCGGAAAGGCCGCGCCGCAGGATGCGCTGCCCTTCAAGCGACCAGGGTCGATAAACGAGATCGGACAGGATGGATACGCCGCGCCCCGACGCCACCAGACTGCGCACGGCCTCGATGGAACAGCTTTGCAGCCGCACGCTGGGCGAAAGGCCGTACTGTCCCCAATACCTGATCACGGTGGCGATATGTTCGTCCATGTCGAGCAAGATATAGTCGTGCTGCGCCACGTCGGACAGGCTTATCTCTTCCTGCTGCATCAGCGGATGGTCCGGATGCCCCCAGAGCTGACGCGCCGAGCGCAGCAGCGTTTCGCAGCCAACGTGCTGCATTTCAGGCAGGTTGGAAACCAGTAGCAAAGCGAGGTCGAGCTTGCCTGTCTGGATATGCGCCTCGATATCGCCGCGCGGTCGCTCCAATATCTGCAGTTCCAGTTGCGGAAACTTCTGTTCGAGGGCGGGCAACAGCTTGGGCAGAACGTATGCCGTGATGGTCTCTGTGACGCCGAGGCGGACGACGCCTGTCAGCGCCGCAGGGGTGACCGCGGCCGCACTGACTGCCTCGCGCACAGCCACGTCGATCTGCTGCGCATGCCGCAAGAAGCGAATGCCCGCAGCAGTCAGCTTTACCCCGGCGGCGTGCCGCGAGAACAGCGGCGCGCCCACGACATCCTCCAGCGCCTTTAGCGATGCCGTCATCGAGGACTGCGAAACGTGGCAGCGCTGTGCGGCGCGCGACACCTGCCCCGTCTCGGCAATGGCAACAAAGTGCTGTATCTGTTTCAGTGTCGGCAGCATCGATTTTTTCGATATTGCAATGTCAGAACTATGAATTAGCTATAACGCTCCATGCTAGCTAGCATCCAGCTCGAACACAAGTTGTCGGGATCGGGCGATGAGCGAAGTAGAAAAGAAGGGGTTCTGCACGTTGTGCCGTTCCCGTTGCGGTACGGTCAACGTCGTCGACGGCGAGACGCTGGTCGCGGTCCGCCCCGACGGCGATCACCCCACTGGCAAAGCGATGTGCCTGAAGGGCAAGGCTGCCCCGGAACTGGTGCACAGCGCCGATCGGATCCTGTACCCGATGCGCAGGACCCATCCGAAAGGAGCGGACGATCCGGGCTGGGTACGCATTTCCTGGGACGAGGCGCTCGATGAAATCGCCGCGCGCCTTCTGCACGCGCGCGCCACGCGCGGCGCCGAGTCCGTCGCGTTCGCGGTGACGACACCCAGCGGTACAGCGCTGTCGGACAGCATCGACTGGATCGAGCGCTTTGTCCGCCTTTATGGCAGCCCGAACATTTGCTACGCCACCGAGATCTGCAACTGGCACAAGGACTTCGCACACGCCTTTACCTTCGGCTGCGGGATGCCGACGGCGGACTACCGCAATGCCGAGCTGATCTTGCTGTGGGGGCACAATCCGACCAATACGTGGCTGTCGCAAGCCGAGGCAATCGGCGCCGGTCGGGCGGGCGGCGCCCGGCTTATCGTGGTGGACCCGCGGCAGACAGCCCTCGCGGACGACGCCGACCAGTGGCTGCGCGTCAAGCCCGGCAGCGATGCTGCGCTGGCCATGGCGCTGGCCAACCTGATGATCGAAGCCAATGCTATCGATATCGATTTTGTCAGGCGCTGGACCAATGGCCCGTTGCTCGTGCGCCAGGACAACGGTGCCTTCCTCCGTGGGGGCGACATCGGCCTGACGGATACGGATGCCTTGCTGGTCTGGGACGCGCGCCAGCGCATGGCGGTGCCGGCCGGCAAAGGCGTCGACGACGCGCAGCATATCGCACTGCGCGGTACCTTTTCCATCCCGCGGATCGGCGGCGGCGAGCGCGAGTCGCTGCTGTGCCAGCCGGCCTTCGATTTGTATGCCGCGGAGTGTGCACGCTATACGGTCGAGCGCGCGGCCGCGCTCACGTGGATCCCAGAGGGCGATATCCGGCATGCGGCGAGCCTGATCGGTGCGGCGGGCCGCGTCGCGTATCACGCGTGGTCCGGGGTCGGTCAGCATGAGAACGCCACGCAGACGGAGCGAGCCATTGCGTGCCTGTATGCGTTGACGGGCAGCTTCGATCGCCGCGGCGGCAACCGTGTCTATCGCAAGCCGCCGTTCAACGCGGTAAGCCGGTTCGACTTGCTGAGCCCGGATCAGGCGCACAAGGCGCTGGGGCTGGATGCGCGGCCGCTCGGTCCACCGGCGCAAGGCTGGGTCACGGCGCCGGACCTCTACCGCGCGATCACGGACCGCGCACCTTATGCGGTCACGTCGCTGATTGCGTTCGGCACCAATACGCTGTTATCGCAGCCCGATGTGGCCAACGCAGAGCAGGCCCTGCGCGAGCTGGAGTTCTACGTGCATTGCGACCTCTTCGAGAACCCTAGCGCCAGGCACGCGGACATCCTGCTGCCAGTGAACACGCCCTGGGAACGCGAAGGTCTGCGAATCGGCTTCGAGGTGTCCGCCGATGCCGAGCAGCTCGTGCAGTTGCGCCAGCGCATGGTTGCGCCGCGCGGCGAATCCCGCTCGGACAACGACATCGTGTTCGCACTGGCTGCGCGCATCGGACTCGACGAGGCCTTCTTCGGCGGCAGCCTTGAAGCCGGCTGGAACCACATGCTGGCGCCGACGGGCCTGACCGTGGCGGCGCTGCGCGACGCCCCCGAAGGGATACGCGTGCCGGTCGAGGATGTGGAGATGAAGTACGCGGCCGGCACCGACGGTCAGCCTTTCAACACGCCGACGGGGCTGGTCGAGCTCTACTCCGAGCGCCTGCTCCGTCATGGCTATCCGCCGCTGCCCGGCCTGCCAGAATCAGCATGGAACGATGCAGGACAGCCCAGCGCATCGTTTCCCTATCTGATGACGTCGGCGAAGAACGGCTACTACTGCCACAGCCAGCAACGCGGCGTGGCGTCCTTGCGCCGCAAGGCATTGCTGCCGCAGCTCGATATCTCCAGCGATATCGCCGCGGCCAGGAATATCCGCACGGGAGATTCCGTCCGGGTGTCGACGCCGGCCGGCAGCGCGCTATTTACCGCGCGCGTCCAGCCAGGCCTGCATCCCGCCGTGCTGGTAGGGGAGTATGGATGGTGGCAAGGGTGCGACCCCATGGGGCAACAGCCCACCGCCGTGCTTGGCACGGACAGCGCAAACTTCAACGCACTGATCGATGCGACCCGGCAGGATCCGGTTAGCGGCTCCTCGCCGCTGCGATCCTGCCACTGCAACGTGGAACGCAACGCCATGCTCGATATACGACGCAGGCGCTGGGAAGGATATCGACCGTTCCGCATCGTCGGGCTGCGCAAGGAGGCAACCGATGTGACTGCTGTGGACGTGGAGCCGGCCGACGGCGGCCCGCTGCCGGACTACCTGCCAGGCCAACACGTGACCATCAGGCTCTGTGTCGACACGGGCGAACAGGAGGTGGTTCGCTCGTACTCGCTGACCGGGCCCGCGGTCGTCGCCGACCGCCGCCGCTATGCGATCGCCGTGCGGCATGCGAGGGCGCGGCTCGCCAGTGGGGAGGTCGTGTCCGGCGTCGCCTCGTCCTTCATCAACACGCGACTGGCGATCGGCGACACGATCGCGCTGCGCGCACCCGCTGGCACATTCGTCATGCCAACGCGTACAGCAAGACCGTTGGTCCTGCTTGCCGGGGGCATCGGCATCACCCCGTTCATCAATCTGCTGGAATCGCTCGTCGGTCAACAGGAGCCGCCCCGGATGCTGTTGCTCTATGCGAACCAGAATGGCACCACGCACGCTTTCAGGGACCGGCTGCGCGAACTGCGAGCGCTGATCCCCGCACTCACGGTGATCAATTTCTATGACGCTCCCGCGGATGGCGACATCCTCGGCAGCGACTTCCAGGTGCATGGGCGCGTCACTGCGGCGGCTGTGCCGGACGCGCTGCTGGCTTCGCGTCCGCTGGTCTACATGTGCGGGCCCGACGCCATGATGACGGCGTTTGCCGCCGGGCTGGCCGCGAGAGGCGTGCCGCGCTTCGATATCCACAAGGAAGTTTTCCGCTCGCCAACGGTGCGGCGGATCGAGGCGGGTCAGGCCTTCCAGGTTCAGTTCCGCAGGTCTGACATCACGCTTTCGTGGCGCTCCGAGCATGGCCCCCTGCTTGGCTTCGCCGAGGCGCTGGGCATTCGGCTGCCCAGCGGCTGCCGCGTCGGCCAGTGCGAGAGCTGTGCCGTCCGGATCGTATCCGGGACCGTACACCACTTGCATGGCGAGGTGCCCGATGACCCCGGCGTATGCCTGGCGTGCCAGGCGGTGCCTGCCAGCGACCTCGTCATTGACGCATGAATCGCCATTCCCATTTTCTTGAAGAGTTATCGCCATGCTGAACATCGATGCGCCCACCACGCGGGCGTCCCTGCCATTCGACCGCCTTGTCACAGCCCTGAAGAACGCGTTCGCATCGGGTTGCGAGGCGCCGCTTCGGCACAGCCATACGGTCACGGCCACGCCGGGCGAGCCAGGCACGCTTTTGCTGATGCCTGCGTGGAATGCGGCAAGCGGGTACATGGGCGTCAAGACAGTGTGCGTTTATCCCGGCAACCCCGGGCGCAAACTACCGGGGCTCTATTCGACCTACATCCTGTACCGTGCGGAGACAGGCAAGCCGCTGGCGTTGATCGATGGCAATGAGATTACCTCCCGACGGACGGCCGCGGCGTCGGCCCTCGCGGCGTCCTTCCTGTGCCGCGCGGACGCGAGTTCCATGCTGGTGCTAGGCGCCGGCCGCGTGGCCAGTCTGCTTCCCTATGCCTATCGCACCGTGCGCAAAATCCGGCGCGTCGCGGTGTGGGATATCGACACGGACCATGCCCATCGGCTCGTTGCCCGCTTGTGCGCCGACGGCTTTGATGCCGAGGTGGTCGCCCGGCTCGATGGAGACACCTGTGCCGTGGATATCGTCAGCGCGGCAACGTTGTCCACCGAGCCGCTGATCCGCAGGGAATATCTGCGCCCCGGCACCCACGTCGACCTGATCGGGGGCTTCACCCCTGCCATGCGAGAAGCCGATGACGCGTGCTTCGATGGCACGTCGGTGTTTGTTGATACGGACGAGGCCTGCCGCAAGGCCGGTGACTTGCTGTCGCCTATCGCCAACGGCGTGATCGGCCCCGAAGGGATTCTCAGCGACCTGGCCGGCCTGTGCAGGGCCGAGCATGCCGGAAGGCGCTCGGCGCAGGAGATCACGGTGTTCAAGGCGGTGGGGACCGCACTGGAAGACCTGGCCGCGGCCGCCATGTGTTTCGAAGCCGCGACGAACCATTAGAACGATATAGGAAACTGCCAAAGGAGTTCAGCATGAAAGAAACAACAAGCATGACATTCCCAGATGCCGGGAAGCGACAACAAGGCGGACTGGAACGCCTTGCGATACGGGTGACTGACTGGTCCGAGCGGTGGTTCCCGGACTCGTATATTTTTGCGGCCATCGCCGTGGTCGTGGTGGCGTTGGGCGCTATGTTGGTGGGCGCGCCAGCGCAGGCCGTGGCGAAGGCCTTTGGCGACGGCTTCTGGAGCCTGATTCCTTTCACCATGCAGATGGCCGTGGTCGCGATTGCCGGCTACGTGGTGGCGGTGTCGCCGCCGGCAGCCATGCTGATCAACCGTCTGGCAGCCTTGCCGCGGACAGCGCGCGGCGCCGTGGCTTTCGTCGCACTCGTGAGCCTGTCGACGTCCCTGCTCAACTGGGCAATCAGTTTGATCTTCAGTGGCTTGCTGGTACGCGCAATTGCCAGGCGGCGCGGCTTCCGTGTCGACTACAGGGCAGCCAGCGCGGCAGCCTACCTTGGCATGGGGGCAACCTGGGCACTGGGACTCAGCTCCTCCGCCGCGCAGCTACAGGCAAATGCCGCCAGCCTGCCCAAATCCCTCCTGGATATCACCGGGGTCATCCCGTTCTCCGATACGATCTTTCTTTGGCAATCCATGGCAATGACCGCCGTATTGATCGTCGTGTCCTTGGCGGTGGCGTACTTCTCGGCCCCTACCGAGGCGCGTGCTCGCACGGCGGCCGATATGGGGGTTGACCTGAACGATGCCGATGAAGCGGTCGCGCGGCCATCTCGGCCAGGTGAATGGCTGGAATACAGCCCGATCCTGACGTTGGTTCTGGTCGCCATGGGCGCGAGCTGGCTCTATCAGGAGTTTTCCACCAAGAATCCGATTCTCGCCATCTCCAACCTGAATACCTACAACTTCCTGTTCCTGCTGCTCGGCATGCTGCTGAACTGGCGTCCGAAGCGCTTTCTGCGCGCCGTCGCGAAGTCCGTGCCGTCCACGGCCGGCGTCCTGATCCAGTTTCCGCTGTATGGCGGCATTGCCTTTATCCTGACCAAGGCTATCGGCGGCGACGGCGCCCCGCTGTCGCACCATCTGGCGTCAGCCTTTGTCTCCATGGCGACCACGGAGTCGTTCTCGGCGGTCATGGGGGTGTATTCCGCTGTGCTGGGCTTCTTCGTACCGTCCGGCGGCGGAAAGTGGATCATCGAAGCTCCTTACGTGATGCAGGCCGCCAACGAACTAAAGGTCCACCTTGGCTGGGCAGTACAGGTCTACAACGCCGCTGAAGCGTTGCCGAATTTGATCAATCCTTTTTGGATGCTGCCGTTGCTCGGTGTGCTCGGCATCCGGGCCAAGGACGTGGTCGGCTTCACCTTCACCCAGTTGCTGGTGCATACGCCGTTGGTTCTGTTCATGTTATGGGCTTTCGCCGCAACGCTTTCCTACAATCCTCCGGTGATGCCCTGACAGCGCCTGGAAATGGTGCTTGCCGTGTATGCGCGCGGGGATATCACTTCGCAGGTCAGCGATAAGCATTCGATCGCCATCTCCAGGGAGGCCGCTGGGCGAAGGCAGCTAGCGGCCAGAAACAGTCTCTCGGAGCGAAATAATGGGTGGCGGCCCTCGGCCTGAAAGCGGCCGCTCAGACTTGAAGCCTGCCACTCGGCCGCCCCGCCGGGCACACGATTATCGGTGTCCGGCGATCCGGCCGCTCTCCCATTCCACACTACTCACCGAATGGCCTTCACCGCATCGCGCGTGAAGACGCCCTCCACCAGCCGCTGAATACCCAGCGGGTTGGCATCCCGCAGCGCTTCCGGCAACAGCGCATCAGCCACATTCTGATAGCAGACGGGGCGCAGGAAGCGGTCGATCGCCAGTGTGCCGACCGAAGTACCGCGCGCATCGGAAGTGGCCGGATACGGGCCGCCGTGCACCATCGCGTCGCACACCTCAACGCCGGTCGGATAACCGTTGATCAGCAACCGCCCGACGCGCTCCTCCAGGACCGCCACCATCGGCGCGGCCACTTCGAGGTCAGCCGGGTCGGCAATCAGCGTCGCGGTCAACTGGCCTTGCAGCGCGGCCAGCGCCGACAGCAAATGCGCTTCGTCGTCGAGTTCCACAACCACGGTCACCGGGCCGAATATCTCATGCTGGAGGATCGGATCGCCGTCGGTCAGCAGCGACGCATCGGCGCGCCAAACCTGCGCCTGCGCCTGTTCGCCCGCCTGCGGTGCGCCCGCAAGCTGCGTGATGCGGGGGTGCTGCGACAGCGCGGCCACACCTTCGCCATAGTGATGCAGCCCCGCCGCGTTGAGCATCGTCTGCGCCGGTTGCTCGTTGATGCGTGCGCAGAGCCCTGCCAGGAACGCATCGAAGGCCGGCGATTTCACCCCCAGCACCAGACCCGGATTCGTGCAGAACTGCCCTGCCCCCAACGCAACCGACGCCGCCAATTCCTGAGCGATGGTTTCACCACGCTGCGCCAGCGCGTGGGGCATCAGCACCACCGGGTTGACGCTGCTCATCTCCGCGAACACGGGAATCGGCCGCGGGCGCGCCGCCGCCATGTCGCACAGCGCACGCCCACCGCGCAGCGAGCCGGTAAACCCGACCGCGCGAATCGCGGGATGCTTGACGAGGCGTTCGCCAACGCGGTCACCGAAGATCATGTTGAACACGCCAGCGGGCATGCCGGTCGTGCGGGCGGCACGCTCGATGGCCTCGGCCACCGCTTCCGCGGTGGCCATGTGCCCCGGGTGCGCCTTGAAGACGACCGCACAACCTGCTGCCAGCGCCGATGCGGTATCGCCGCCGGCGGTCGAAAACGCTAGCGGGAAATTGCTGGCGCCGAACACGGCTACCGGGCCGATGCCGATTCGGTACTGGCGCAGGTCGGGCCGGGGCAGCGGCGTGCGCTGGGGTTGCGGCAGGTCGATCCGCGCGCCGAGGAAATCACCGCGCCGCAGCACGGTTGCAAACAACCGCATCTGGTTGCTGGTGCGCGCGCGCTCGCCGCGAATGCGTGCGGGCGGCAGCGCGGTCTCTTTGCAGACGATCTCGATGAACGTGTCATCGAGCGCGTCGATCTCGGCGGCAATGGCGTCCAGAAACGCTGCCCGCGCCGCCGGCGACGTTGCGCGAAATGCAGGATAGGCGCGAGCGGCAGCCTGCGCGGCGGCGTCTACCTCGTCCGGCGTCGCTTCGATAAAGCGGCGCGGCAACAGCTCGCCGCCGGTGGCGTCCACGCTGTGCAGCACGGTCGTGCCGGCGGCGCGGCGCTCGCCGCCAATGAACTGGTACCCCGATACATCGATGGACACAGTGGTCTCCCTCCATATGAACAATGTCAAAAAAAGCTATAGTCGCGGCTTTGGTTCCGTCGTCACCATGAAGCCGCTGGCTGTCCCTTCCCTCGCCAACATCGCATCCCGCCTGCGCCTCAAGCAGTTGAGGCTGCTGATCGCGCTCGAAAACCACGGCTCGCTGCACAAGGCCGCCGAGGAAATCGCAATCTCGCAACCGGGCGCCACCAAGGTGCTGCGCGAGATCGAAGACATCCTGGGCATGCCGCTGTTCGAACGGCAGCCGAAAGGGCTCGTCGCCAATGACCTCGGGCGCTGCGTCACGCGCTATGCCCGCCTGATCTACAGCGACCTGGAACACCTGCACGCCGAAGTCTCGGCCATCACGCAGGGGCACGGGGGCCATCTTGCCGTCGGTGTCATCATGGGCGCGGTGCCGCTGCTGACTCGCGCGTTGACTGACGTGCGCGCTCGCCAGCCGCATCTTTCCGTCGAGATCGTTGAAAGCACCAGTGCCAGCCTGCTGGCGCTGATCGACGAGGGGCGCCTTGACCTCGCCGTGTGCCGCAGCGGCAGCAGCCGGCGCCCGGAGGCTTACGACTACGTGCCGCTCGAACCCGAACCGCTGGCCGTGGTGGCTGCGCGAGCCCATGCCCTCGCCCGTCGGAAGACGCTCGCGCTGCGCGATCTGGCCGACGCGCCGTGGGTTGCGTATCCGGTCAACACGCCGATGCGGTTCGCACTGGAACGCGCACTGGCGGATGCCGGCGTGGACGTGCCGCGGTACCCGATCGAAACCGCATCGACGTTCGCGATGCTGACCATGCTGCAGGAGAACCCCGAGCTGGTGGCGGTGATTCCGCGCGAGGTGGCGGCGTTTGGCGAGCAGTTCGGCCTGCTGGCCCGCCTGCCCGTCACGATCCCGCCCCTCGACGAGCCCTACGGCGTGGTGACCCGCGCCGGCGCGCACCTCTCGCCAGGCGCGCGGCTGCTGGCCGAGGCGCTGCAGGAACACTTCACCTGATCGGCGAGAACGCGGCCGGCCTCAACAGCTTGGACTCCATCTTCTCCAGCATCGGAAAGGCCACGGGGACGAACTTCTCGAGCCAGTCGCGATCCTCATACAGCGCCGTGCGCCGCGCGATGCGGTCATCCAGGCTTTCGTACGCCCAGATGTGCACGACCTGGTTCAGCTCACCGATTTCGGTGTACCACCAGCCGACGAGCGTCGCGTAGCGGGAGATCACCGGCAGTCCTTCCTTTTCGAAGTGCTGGAGGTATTCCTTCATCTTGCCGATCTGGACTGTGTAGGTCCGCATTTCGTAGTACATGGTGATTCCTGGTTGAGATGACGTAGGGTTGTCGCCGGATCACAGCTTGCCGGCGTGCGCGGCAACGATGATGGCTTCCACGTCGCGCGCGGTAGTCAGGCGCGGGTTGACCAGCACATTGCCGCTGCGCATCGAGTCGGCCACCATCTGCGGCAGGTGATCCAGGTCGACGCCGAGTTCGCGGATATTGGAAGGAATGGCCAGCGCGCTGTTGAGTTCGACGATTGCGCCCACCAGACGGCGGGCGGCGGCTTCCGCATCGAGGCCCGCCACATCAACACCCAATGCCTCCGCGATGTCGCGGAAACGCTCGGGGCAGGCCGGCACATTGAACGCCACCACATACGGCAGCAGCGCCGCATTGGCGATGCCGTGAGGGATGTTGAATACGCCGCCCATCGTGTGCGAGATCGCATGCACGTTGCCCAGCTTCGACTGCGAGAACGCCACGCCGGCCAGGAACGAACCGAGCAGCATGTCTTCGCGGGCCGCCACGTCGGCGCCCACGTAGAATGCCTTGCGCAGGCTGCGCCCGATCAAGCGCACCGCGCCAAGCGCCAGCGACTGGCTGACTGGATTGGCCTGCTTCGATACATAGGATTCGATCGCGTGGGTGAGTGCATCCATGCCGGTGGCGGCGGTGATGGGCGCAGGCAGATTCAACGTCAGTTCGGCATCGAGAATGGCCAGTTGCGGGAAGATCTTCGGGCTGACGATCACGGTCTTGAACAACGTCTCCTTGTTCGTGAAGACGGTCGATGCGGTGCATTCGCTGCCCGTGCCCGACGTGGTCGGGATGGAGAAGATCGGCAACGGCGCGTTGGGAATCTTGTCGTAGCCCTCGTAGTCGAGGATGGAGCCTTCGTTGGTGGCCATGGCAGCCACGCCCTTGGCGGTGTCGATGCTGCTGCCACCGCCGACGCCGATCACCGCCGTGCAGCCGTGGTCTTTCAGGAAGTTCAGTGCGCGCTCGAGCACCGTCGTGCTGGGGTTGGCCTCGACGCCCGAGAACACGTCGTAACCGAGATCCGCAGCTTTCAGGGAGGCGAAGAACCCCTCCAGCACGCCGCTCTTGAGCAGGCCTTCGTCGGTCACCACCAGCAGCCGGCCGCTGAACAGCGGCTTGAGCAGCGCGCCGGCCTGGTTGGCAAGGCCATTGCCGAACTTCAGGGTGGTCGGGAAGAAATATTGGAATGCGTTCATGGGGCAGTTCTCCGTTCGATGTCTCCGGCCTGAACAGTACAAAGCCCCCGGCCGATTCCGGTAATGAAAAAACTGGATTGACCGATAACGGCCGCTTATGCGCCCCATCCCGACGATTCGCCTCGATCCGGTTGGTTATCACGTAATCACGAAGCGTCATTAGGCAAGACCTGCGGGCAGCCCTACAGTCGCCCCCTGGGACGACCCGATCGCCCTGCACAACCACAACGACGCGGAGACCACCATGCCTTCCTTAGACTCCCCTGCCCTGTCGTCGCCCGCGCTCAGCGGGGCGGCGCGGCCTACCACCGTGCGCTGGCGCATCTTCGTGATCATGCTGCTGCTCACGGCCATCAACTACATCGACCGTGCCTCGCTGTCGGTCGCGCTGCCGATGATCGGGCCGGAATTCAACCTGTCGCCGGCGCTCGAAGGCCTGATGCTGAGCGCGTTCTTCTGGTCGTACGCGCTGGCGCAGATTCCCGTTGGCCTGCTGCTGGACCGGTATCGCGCACGCGGCATCATCGCCGTGGCCACGGTGGCGTGGGGCGCATTCCAGGCGCTGGGCGCGGTGTCCCACAACTGGATCGTGCTGATGCTCACACGCATGGGGCTCGGGATTTCCGAGTCGCCCATCTTCCCGGCCGGCGCCAAGCTGATCGGCCTGTGGCTGACGCCGCATGAGCGCAACCGCGGCGCGGTGTTGATCGACGGCGGTGCGGCGCTGGGCAGCGCGCTGGGCGCCATCCTGATCTCGGGCCTGATCGCCTGGCTCGGTTCGTGGCGCATCGCGTTCATCATTGCCGGCCTTGGCACCATGCTGGCGGGCGTGGTGGCGTGGCGCTATATCCGCAACCACCCGTCGGAGCACCCGGCGGTCAACGCGGCGGAACTCGAGCACATCACCAGCGGCAATGCCCGCCCCAGCGCTGCCGCCGAGCGCGTGCCTCTGCGCGAGCTGGTGAAGGATCGCTCGGTACTGGCCATGTTCAGCGGCTACGCCTGCATTCTCTCGGTGTTCTATGGCCTGTTGACCTGGATGCCCAGCTACCTGCACAAGGCGTTCAACTTCAGCATCACCACCACGGGCGGCGCTACGTTCCTGATTTTCATGGCGGGCTTCGTGGGTGAACTCATCGGCGGCACCATCGGTGACCGTTGGAAGGCCACCGGTGCCTCACCCAACATGGTCATGCGCACGATGTTCGGCGTGCCGGCGCTGATCGCGGCAGGCTGCATCCTCACTGTGGCCTACCTCTCCGACGCCGGCACGGCCGTGGTGTTGCTGTGCGTGGCGATGTTCTTCCTGCGCTTCTGCGGCATGTACTGGAGCCTGCCGGCCATCATCGGCGGCCCTGAGCGCGCGGGTGTTCTGGGCGGTGCGATGAACTTCTGCGGCAACATGGCCGGTGTGGTGGTGCCGATCCTGATCGGCGTGATCGTGCAGTGGTCGGGCTCGTATTTCCTGGCACTAATGTTCTTCGTTGTCATGGCGGCACTGATCGCGGTGTTCTCAAGCCTGATCGACTACCGGCAACGCGCACACATCTGACCGTGACATGGCCTGGCTTCCCGCAGGCCTTCCCAAGGAACGCAAAGCCGCCCGGCCGAGGCCTGAGTGGTAGCTGTATGCGTTGTCCCGCGCCAGTCGCGCCGCAGCCATATCCGGCGGTTGTATCAGGACCGGCGATGCGCTCGTTGTCCTGAAGTGCTTCATCAGCGGCCTCATTGCGTGAGTGGAGTAGTTCGCATCCGCAGCCGATTCCACGCTGACACAAGAATTTGGCAGGGTTGCTGCCAGCCAGGCCCTTCGCCTCGGCTCCGACGGACCTTCTTACAAGGTCGACTGGTTCTTACCATGGCAATGTCGCGCAAGCGCTGCCGGCAAGCGTCTCGGCGGTGGAACGGAAGTTGCGGCGACCAGGGTGGTCAGCCATTCGGAACAACATTGGAGAGACGATGAAACAAAGCAAATCTGATACTTCAGGCAATCCTGCGCTCGACAAACGTCAAGGGCTGGATGATCGCGAGTTGAACGAAAACGCGGCAAAGAATCAACGTGCCCGCGAACGTGCCGCTACCGACTGGGAGCATGCCGCGTCGCATCGCAGGGATGATGAACGGCCCGAATCAGGCGATAAGGAACGAACGGCCAATAAGGAGGCCGGGAAGGAAGGTGAATCTCCCTCCGGCGTTGGTCGCAGCACGGATCGATCCCGACAGCCGTAACCCGATGTGCCAACTGCTATCAACCGCTCCTGTCTTCCCAATGGCGTCGCACTATGGCGTTGGTGGGCAACGCAAGCTGAGGAGTAAAGATCATGAAGCTGTACTACGCCCCAGGCGCGTGTTCATTGTCAGCGCGCATCGCGCTGCTAGAGGCTGGATTGCCGTTCTCCACGGAGCGCGTCGACTTGCATCGCGAGCCGCACATGACCGAGAGCGGCGAGGAATACAGGAAGATCAATCCCAAAAACTACGTGCCCACCCTTTCGCTTGACAACGGCGATCGTCTGACTGAAGCCGGAATAGTTCTGCAGTACATTGCCGACTGCGCGCCAGGGCGAGACCTGGCGCCTGCCTGTGGCAGGTTCGAGCGTTACCAACTGCAGGAGTGGCTGAACTTCATCTCGGCCGAATTGCACAAGGGCTTCGCGCCATTCTGGAAGCCGGACACATCGCAGGAGGACAAGGACGCGGCATGGACGCGCCTGTCGCGGCGATTTGACTGGCTAGAGCAGCAGCTCACAGACAAAGATTACTTAATGGGACAGTTCAGCGTCGCCGACTCGTACTTGTTCGCGATCCTCCGTTGGACCGACCATTTCAAGCTGTCGCTTGGGCGCTGGCCGGCGCTGAAGAGGTATGTGTCGCGAGCCGCCGGGCGTCCGTCCGTGCAACAGGCGCTGAAGGATGAAGGGCTCAGTTGACGGCTGGATAGGACGTTGCACACACGACGATCGCAGGATCCACCATCGCCTCTTTTCAGATTTGCCTAAGTCGCCCATGGCTCGAACGCTCCGGCAGAGCAGGGAGACATTGCTTGCCCAAACGTGGAAGCTTCGGAAGAAAAGTCAAGCCAGGACAGAAACCACCACGACTTAGGAACCTCAATGAATATCGCAATAAGGAACGAGACGGCTGCCGACGCGAATGCCATTGACGCAGTCACCACCGCGGCCTTCCTGGCTGCGCCCCATGCTTCCCATACCGAGCAGTTCATCGTCAGGGCGCTGCGCAGGGCGCGGAAATTGACGATATCCCTGATAGCGGAGGTCAACGGGCAAGTGGTCGGCCATGTGGCCGTATCTCCTGTATCCACATCCGATGGGGCTGCCGACTGGTATGGTCTCGGCCCGGTTTCAGTGGCGCCGAGCCATCAAGGGCAGGGAATCGGCTCGCGCCTCGTGCGCGAAGCCTTGTGCGCGCTGCGAGAAAGCGGGGCCGCCGGTTGCGTCGTACTCGGCGAGCCGGCCTACTACGGCCGCTTCGGCTTTCGAGCCGAGCCCGGCCTTGTTCTGCCGGATGTACCGCCGCAGTACTTTCAGGCCATCTGCTTCGGTACAGCCATGCCATGCGGCAACGTGGCGTACGACGATTCGTTCAATGCGCGTGCCTGACGGCGGGATGCCGGTGACCTAAGCCGGCCTGCTGTCAACTATCCCCGTTTCCTCCTTGCCGATTCGCGGGCGAACACTGTATATTTATACAGTTGTCGCACGCATCGGGGAAAGCTGGCTCCTGAAGCCAAGCCCGTGCTGCGCGCTTTCCCTCCCCCACCTCGCAAGGCAATCATGTTCGTGGACCGCACCGAAATCATCAACGCCGCCAAGGCACTGCGCGCCAGCCAGGAAGAATCCAGGTACAGCAAGCTCGTCGCACTCGCCAACAAGCAACTCAAGGCAATGCAGACGGCAATCCAGCGGGGCAAGGAAGAATTCGAGACCAGCCTGGTCCTCGACATCAACGAAGACAATCCGCAAGCAGCGCTGGAAGCACGCGCGCAACGGCTAGCCGACGACCTCAGGGCACAGGGCTATACCGCAACGGTGACCACGTTTGCCGAGGCCAGCACCGACCGCAAGAACTGGACGCCGAATATCACGGTGGC
Source organism: Cupriavidus sp. C2SS-8b (assembly GCF_057073745.1). NCBI lineage: Bacteria > Pseudomonadati > Pseudomonadota > Betaproteobacteria > Burkholderiales > Burkholderiaceae > Cupriavidus > Cupriavidus sp. C2SS-8b. Next base: position 1,323,760 of record NZ_CP172716.1, on the reverse strand, counting down.
CATCGGCCTGGGCGACCTGGCTTCCGAAGCCGACAGCGAGATTGCGGAAAGCTCGGTGACCGACGAGGCCGAAGCCGCGCTGACTGGCGAAGCTGTCAGTGAAATGGCCTGACACGGCAGGCGGGCAATCCGGGATAAGACAGGGCATCCACGGGGCTTCGCGGCCTCAGTGAGTAGTCGACCTTCGAGTTTAAATTCTCAAGTATTCTGGAAGCTCACTGCGACACAGGCTTGCCAGAACAACATTCGGAGACAGCCATGGCCCGGGCCCACGCGCGCGAATTCGAAAGTTTCGCGGCTTTCTATCCCTACTACCTGAGCGAACACCGCGACCGCACTTGCCGGCGGCTGCATTTCGCCGGCTCGACCGTAGCGTTGCTTTGCCTGCTGATGATCGTCATCACCGGCAATGCATGGTGGCTGCTGGGTGCGGTGGTGTCAGGCTATGCGTTTGCCTGGGTCGGACATTTCGGCTTCGAGAAGAACCGGCCCGCCACCTTTCGCCATCCGCTCTACAGCCTGATGGGAGACTGGGTCATGTATGCGGATATCCTGCGCGGGCGGATTCCGTTCTGAACGGTCGGCCCTGGCTTATCCGTGCCGCCCCGGCGGCACCATCTCCAGCGCCGGCCTCGACGCTTCAGCCGACTCGGCCGCCGCGGGATCGGCAGCGCCCTGCTCCCTGAACACGACCTCCAGCGGCTGATCGAGCTGCGGATTGATCAGGATCGATTTCAGCGATTCCGCTCCTTGCAGTTGCTGCGCCAGCGCCGTGCGTGGCAAGCGCGGCAGGTTGAGCACCAGCCGGTCGTACAGCGTGCGCAGCGTCACCTGCGACGGGTCGCATAGCAGCGCCCAGTGCGCCTGTCCGCGATCCTGCTGCAGCTTGCCAATCAGGTGCATGGCCTTGAGCTTGCCGAGCAGCACGGCAAGGTAGTCGGCCTCGACACGAAGCTTGCGACCCAGGTCCAGTTCCCCGACGCTGCGCGGCACCTCCTCGCGCGCCTTGTACAGCAGCAGCAGCACGCCCAATGCATCGAAGAACTCGCTGCCTGCAAAGGTGCGCCGGCGCCAGTGCCCTTGCCGCACGACCGGCAGGTTCGCGGCGATGGTGGCGCCCAGCAGCGTCACCAGCCAGCTCAGGTAGATCCACAGCAGGAAGATCGGCAGCGCCGCGAAGGTCCCATAGACCGCCGTGTAGGTCGGGATATGCGTGATGAAATACCCGAAGCCGCGCTTGGCGAATTCGAACGCGATGGCGGCGACAAGGCCCGCGGCAATCGCGTCGCGCCATTCGACATACGCGTTGGGCACCGCGGTATAGAGAAACGCGAACGCCAGGGCCGACAGCACAACCGGCGTGGCACTCACGAGCAGTCCCAGGCCAATCGGCATATTGCCGACATAGCCCGCCGAGACCGAGATCAGGTAGGAGCTGATCGACAGGCTGGCACCGATCAGGACCGGACCGAAGGTCAGCACGGCCCAGAACACCAGCACGCGCTGCGCCAGCGGCCGGCGCTGCTTGACGCGCCAGATCCCGTTGAGGGCGTCCTCCACCGTCAGCATGGTCAGCACCGACGTCAGCATCAGCCCGCCCAGGCCCATCGCGGTCAGGCCGCGCGCGCTCTTGGAAAACTGGCCGAGGTAGCGCGAGATCGATTCGCTGACATTGCCCGGAATCAGGTTCTGGAACAGGAAGGCCTCGATGTCCGCGCGGAACTCCCGGAACACCGGGAACGCGGCCAGCAATGCGAACGCCACCGTCAGCACCGGCACGACCGACAGGAAGGTGGTGAAGGTCAGGCTGGCGGCAACCTGGGGCAGGCGGCCCTCTCCCGCGCGCCGCAGCGCATAGCGCGAGAGGGCGCGCAGTTTCTGCAGATTCCATTCCCTGCGCAGGCGGGCAAGGCGGGTTCCATACATGCTGCGGGGGACTCCTGTGATGGGATGTGGCTGATCGTTCGGGGGCCGCTGAGGTGGCGGGGGCACAACTATAATACGCGGATTGTTCCGGCCCCATTGCCGGGCCCGATTGTTCCGGACCTCATGCCGCCCATCGCAGGCACGGGCCGCCATCTCGCCTCATGATCGACATCCTCGTCCTGTATTACAGCCGCCACGGCAGCACCCGCAAGCTGGCAGAACTGATTGCCACCGGCATCGACCGCGTCCCCGGCGCCCAGGCGCGCTTGCGCACGGTGCCGCCGGTCTCCACGGTATGCGAGGCCACCGCGCCCGATATCCCGGCCGACGGCCCGCCCTATGCCGAACTGCGCGACCTGGAGGAGTGCGCCGGCCTGGCGCTGGGCAGCCCCACGCGCTTCGGCAATATGGCCGCGCCGATGAAGTACTTCCTCGACGGCACGGTCGCGCAGTGGCTGTCGGGCGCGCTCACCGGCAAGCCGGCGTGCGTGTTCACGGCTACCGGCAGCCTGCATGGTGGCCAGGAAACCACACTGCTGTCGATGATGCTGCCGCTGCTCCACCACGGCATGCTGATCATGGGCCTGCCCTATTCCGAGAAGGCGCTGATGACGACCACGGCCGGCGGCACGCCCTACGGCCCGAGCCACCACGCGCACGGCGACAACCGCGGCCCGGTCACCGACGACGAAGCCGCCCTGGCCATCGCCATGGGCAAGCGGCTGGCAGAAGCGGCGCTGCGCCTGGCGGGAGACCGCGCATGAGCGCCGCGCCGGCCGACAGCAACCACAGCGACAGCGCCTTGCACAACGCCAAGCTATACCGCCTTAGCGTGGGCAGCCTGATCGCACTGATGGTGCTTTGCATCGCGTGGGAATGGTTCCTGGCACCGCTGCGTCCCGGCGGGTCGTGGCTCATCATCAAGTTCCTGCCGCTGCTGCTGCCGCTGCGCGGCGTCCTGACGCGCAACCGCTACACCCTGCAGTGGTCATCGATGCTGATCCTGCTGTTCTTCACCGAAGGCATCGTGCGGGCCACCAGCGACCGCGCGCCGTCTTCGACGCTGGCCTGGGTCGAGGTGGCCCTGACCCTGCTGTATTTCTTCAGCACCATCCTTTATCTGCGCCCGTACAAGCGCCGCGCCAAGGCGACGAAGACCGCCTCATCCGGCAAGTAGCCGCATTCCAGGACCCGACATGCCCGCTTCGCACCACGACTCCTTCCTCGATCTCTGCCGCGCGGCACTCGGCCCCCAGCATGTGCTGACCGACGCTGCCGACAAGGCGCCCTACCTGACGGACTGGCGCAAGCGCTACACCGGCGAGGCCATCGCCGTGCTGCGCCCCGGCAATACCGAGGAAGTGGCGGCCGCCGTCCATGCCTGCCACGCGCACCGGATCGCCGTGGTGCCGCAGGGTGGCAATACCGGCCTGTGCGGCGGCGCAACGCCGGCCACTTCGGATTGCGTGGTGATTTCGCTGCAGCGGCTGAACCGCGTGCGGCAGGTCGACCCGCTCAACAACACCATCACCATCGACGCCGGCGTGGTGCTGCAACACCTGCAGGACGTGGCGCACGAACACGGCCGGCTGTTTCCGCTGAGCCTGGCGGCCGAGGGCAGCTGCACCATCGGCGGCAACCTGTCCACGAATGCGGGCGGCACCGCGGTGCTGCGCTATGGCAATACGCGCGAGCTATGCCTGGGGCTCGAAGTCGTGACGCCCAAGGGCGAGATCTGGCACGGCTTGCGCGGACTGCGCAAGGACAACACCGGCTACGACCTGCGCGACCTGTTTATCGGCGCGGAAGGCACGCTGGGCATCATCACGGCCGCGGTCATGAAACTGTTCCCGCTGCCGCGCGCCAGCGTCACCGCGCTGGCGGCCGTGGCGAGCCCGCGTGCGGCGCTTGCACTGCTGGCCATCGCGCAGTCGCATGCAGGGGCCATGCTGACCGGCTTCGAACTGATGTCGGCACTGAGCATGCAGCTCGTCACCACGCATTTCCCGCAGTTGCGCTACCCGTTTGCCGAGGTGCATCCGCAACTCGTGCTGATGGAACTGTCCGACAGCGAAGGTGAAGACCATGCGCGCGCCATCTTCGAAAAGCTGATGCAGGTCGCCTTCGACGCCGGCGTGGCCATCGACGCCGCGGTGGCGGAATCCGTGCAGCAGTCGCGCGATTTCTGGAACCTGCGCGAGCACATTCCGCTTGCGCAGGTAGAGGAAGGCAAGAACATCAAGCACGACATTGCGGTGCCCGTGTCGCGCGTGGCCGATTTCATCGAGACCACCGACGCGCTGCTGCAGGTGTCGTTCCCGGGCGCGCGCATGGTGACATTCGGCCATCTCGGCGACGGCAACCTGCACTACAACGTGTCGCCGCCGGACGGCGTGGACCATGACGCGTTCCTGGTCAACCAGGACGCCGTTAACCGCGTCGTCCATGACAGCGTGCATTCGCATGGCGGCTCGATCTCCGCCGAGCATGGCCTGGGCCAACTCAAGCGCGACGAGAACCGTCTCTACAAGAGCGAAGTGGAGCTGGCCATGATGCGCGCGATCAAGCAGGCCCTGGATCCCCAGGGCCTGATGAACCCCGCCAAGGTCATCTGAGCGCGGCCACCTCCGCGCGCACATACGCCGCCACGGCTTCCAGCATCTGGTCGAGGTGTCCGCGCAGCGTCGCAAACCCCGCGTTGCGCGCAAAGCGGTCCTCGTCCAGATAGAGCGCGCGGTTCACCTCGACTTGCAGGCTGTGCCGCCCGCGCGCCGGGTCGGAGTAGGCACGGATGAGTTCCGCGCCCTTGTAAGGCCAGTTGACCGACACCGTGTAGCCCAGCTGGCGCAGACTTCCCGCCACGACCTCGATGAACGCCGCCGAGCAGGTTTCGCCATCGCGGTTGCTGACCACGAAGTCGGGCCGCATGTTGCCGTTGTCGATATTCATCGCATTGCCGCGCGACTTCATCGAATGGCAGTCGATATGCCAGACCGCGCCGAAGCGCGCGTGCTGCGCGTCGATCAGGCGCGCCATGGCAGCGTGGTAGGGATCGTAGTACCGCTGCAGCAGTTGCTCGGCGAAACTCGCCGGCAGCTTGCACGCATAGACGGGCACGCCCGGCAGCGCCAGCCGCCGCAGCACGCCCATGCCGCGCCACGCCTTGTCGCTTGGCCGCAGCGGATACGGCAAGCGCCCTTCCAGCAGATCCGGATCGAGATCATCGCGCGCACGGTTGGCATCGACCAGCCAGCGCGGAAAGCGCGCGTGCAGCAGCGAGCCGCCCACCTGGGGCGCATGACCGAACAGCTCGTCGACATAGGCGTCCCAGCCGCTCAGCAACTCTTCTGGCGTGGCCGACATCGGCAGGATTTCGTCGTGATGGAGGCCACTGTGCGGAGAATCCACCACCAGAGGCAAGGCCGTGACGGCAGGTTCGATGAGGGTGTAAGGATCAGACATGGAACAGGCGGGCGGAAACGAAATTGGGGGCGCAGCAGGCGGCAGCAGGCGGCGGTAGGCGGCGGGTCAGAACTTGTGCTGGATGCCGATGCCGTAGGTGATCACGGTATCCCCCGACTTGCGGCTGTTGCCATCCTCGTAGTCGACGAAGACATAGGGCAGCGTGCGCTTGCTGAGCCGGTAGCCGTAACCGGCCTGTGCCTTGCGCAGCTTGCCGCTGGTGCTGTTCTGCACGTCGCGTTCCATGTAGTTGACGGTCAGGCTGTGCGGCCCGTAGGGGACGGTCAGGCCCGCCAGCCAGTAGCGCACGTCGGTGCGGGTGCTGGCCGTGCCGACATAGCGGTCGCGCCCGTACACGCCGTACACGTTGACGACCTTGAAGTCATAGGCGGCCGTGGCCTGGATCTTGTCGCGGAAGTCGTTCGCGACCAGTCCGCCGGACTTGGCATCGCGCGAGTAGCCGAGGCCTGCCGAGAAGTTGCCCGAGGCATAGTTCAGTCCGGTGTCGTACTGCCGGAAGTCATCCTCCGCCTTCACCGGCGAATTGACATTGGGCGTGGCGGGGTCCGGCCCGGCCAGGTTGACCCGGGCGCGCAGCGAGAAGCCGCCGAAGTCCGGCGTCACGTAGCCCAGCGCGTTCGACACGCGGTTGCGCGCGTTCAGCACCTTGGTGCCGATGGCCGTGGCGCCCGCATCGTGGATGACGAAATCCACGTTCTGCGTGATCTGCGAATAGATCGGGGAGCCGACCGGGGTCGCGGAGTCCAGCCGGCCCAGCGCAAAGGCACCGAAGACGCCGCTCAGGCCCACAAAGGCATTGCGGAACTGCGGATTGGTGGCGACGCCGTTGTCGGCCTGGAAGCCCTGCTCCAACCCAAAATGCGCACGCAGCGAGCCCCCAAGGTCCTCGTTGCCGCGCATGCCCCAGCGCGACGCGTTGTCCACCATCTGCCCGGCGTTGCCGCGCGGGCCACGCTGGTATTCGATATCCGTGTCGAGGCGGCCGTAGAGCGTCAGGCTGGCCTGCGCGCCGGCCGACGCCGCGAGCAGCGCGCCGCCCATGCACGCTCGCCCGATAAGACTGAATGACTTCATGCTGTTCTCCTTCTCCTCTGCGAAACACCCGCCGCCATGCGCCCGTGCGAAAAAAGTGCGAGCGCCGCCCTCCGCGCCGTGGACCGGAGCGGATGCCATGCGGCTATCCCGTGGTAAAGCGCCGCCCCTGGCGGCGCGCGATCAGGCCGCCGTCATCTGGCCTGTTTCATTGAGGTGGCACGCCGACAGGCGGTCGCCACCGATATCGCGCAACAGCGGCACCTCGGCCGCGCAACGCGCGCTCGCATGCGGGCAGCGCGGATGGAACGCGCAGCCGGATGGCGGCGCCAATGGACTCGGCAGTTCGCCCTGGATCGGCTGGTGGCTCGCGGAACTGCCGTCGAGCCGCGGCGCATCGGCCAGCAGCGCGCGCGTGTAGGGATGGCTGGGCTCGGCGAAGACCGCGCGCGCATCGCCCATCTCGACCACGCGGCCCAGGTACATGATGACCACGCGGTCCGACATATGCTCCACCACCGCGAGGTTGTGGCTGATGAAGACGTAAGTCAGGTCCTGTTGCCGGCGCAGGTCCATGAACAGGTTGATGACCTGCGCCTGCACCGAGACGTCGAGCGCGGATACGGCCTCGTCGCAGACCACCAGGCGCGGCTGCAACGCCAGTGCCCGGGCAATGGCCACGCGCTGGCGCTGGCCGCCGGAAAATTCGTGCGGATAGCGTTCGGCATAGGAGGCATCAAGACCGACCATCGCGAGCATCTCGCGCGCGAACTCCGCAGCCTGCGCGCGCCCGATCAGACCGTGATGCAGCGCGCCTTCCGTAATCGTCTGCCCGATGCGCAGGCGCGGATTGAGCGACGCGTACGGGTTCTGAAACACCATCTGCACCGCAAGGTGATACGACGCGGCGGCTGTATCGGCACGTTCGCCTTCCCACAGCACGTCGCCGTTACTGGGGGCAAGCAGGCCCGCCAGCATGCGGCCCAGCGTGGATTTGCCGCAGCCGGATTCGCCCACCACGCCCAGCACTTCGCCTTTGCGGACTTGCAGCGAAACATCATTGACGGCATGTACCGCCTGACGTGCGCGCGGCTTGCGGGCCATGCGGTCAAGCAGGCCCGGCTTCGGGGCGAATTGCTTCTGCAGATGGCGTGCTTCGAGCAGGACAGTCATGCCGCCTCCAGTGGGTGAATGCAACGCAGCAACCGGCCGCGCACGGAAACTTCAAGCGGTGCCTGCGCGCAACGGTCGCTGGCTCGCGCACAGCGCGGCGCGAAAGCGCAGCCCGGCGGCAAGGCCGACAACGCCGGCGCCGCGCCGGGGATCGCCCGCAAGGTGCGCCCGCGCGTGTCGTGCGCGGGCAGCGAATCGAGCAGCCCGCGCGTATAGGGATGCATCGGCTGGCGGATGACGTCCGCCACCGGCCCTTGTTCGACCACGCGGCCGGCGTACATCACGCAGACGCGGTCGACCAGGTCCTTGACCACGGCCAGGTCATGGCTGATCCAGATCACGGCCGCGCCGGTCTCGCGCACGAGCTGCTTCATCTCGAACAGGATCTGCGCCTGGATGGTCACGTCGAGCGCGGTGGTGGGCTCGTCGGCGATGATCAGGTCGGGCTGGTTCACCAGCGCATTGGCGATGGCCACGCGCTGGCGCATGCCGCCCGACAGTTCATGCGGATAGGCCTGCATGCGCTCCTGCGGCGCGGGAATGCCGACCTTCTTCAGCGCATCGACAGCGCGGTCATGCGCTTCCGTGTGCGAGCAGCGATGATGCACGCGCACCGTCTCGATCAGTTGCGCGCCGATGCGCATGACCGGGTTGAGCGACATCATCGGATCCTGGAACACCATCGCGATGCGGTCGCCACGCAGCGCCTGCCACTGGCGCGGCGTACACCTGCGCAGGTCCTGCCCCTTGAAGCGGACTTCCCCATCGGTCACCCGGCCCGGCGGGTCGAGCAGGTTCATCAGCGAGAACGCCGTCACCGACTTGCCCGATCCAGACTCGCCCACGATGCCGAGGATCTCGCCCGCATCGAGCGAGAAGGAAACATTGTCGACCGCGGTGACCGCGCCATGCTCCAGTGCGAAGCGCGTAGTCAGGCCATTGACTTCCAGCAGTGCCATGGTTCTCTCCTCAGCCCTCGTTGCGCGGGTTGAGCACGCGGCGCAGCCGGTCGCCCACCAGGTTGATGGCGCCGATCAGCAGCACCAGGGCCACGCCCGGAAAAATGCTGATCCAGTATTTGTTCGACAGCATGTATTCGAAGCCATTGGCGATCAGCATGCCCAGCGACGGCTGCGTGCGCGGCAGGCCGATGCCGAGGAAGCTCATGGTGGCCTCCAGCGTGATGGCGTGCGCGATCTGCAGCGTGGCGGTGACCACCAGCGGCGCCATGCAGTTGGGCAGGATATGCCGGAACATCACGCGCCACGCGGGCAGGCCCTGGCCCAGCGCAGCTTCGACATAGTCCTTGCGCCGCTCCACCTGCGCCGACCCACGCACCGTGCGCGCAAAGTAGGCCCACTGCACGATCACCAGCGCCATCAGCGTCTTGTCCACGCCCTGCCCCAGCACCGCGAGGAGGATCAGCGCGACAAGGATCGCGGGCAAGCTGAGCTGCAGGTCGACGATGCGCATGATCACCGCGTCGACCGCGCCGCCGCAGTAGGCGGCGACCAGCCCGATGGCGGCGCCGACCAGCAGCGCCACCACGGCGCTGATCACGCCGACGGCGACGCTGATGCGGATGCCGTAGAAGATGGCGCTGACGAGGTCGCGTCCGGCGCCGTCGGTGCCGAGCCAGTAGTGCATCTGGCCGTCATAGCCGACCGCGCCGGGCGGCAGTTCGGAATCGATCACGGACACCGTGGCCAGGTCGTAGGGATCCTGCGGGCTGATCACGCCCGCGAACACGGCGATCAGCATGAGCACGAGCAATAGCGTCAGCGCGGCCGCCGCCACGCGATTGCGCGCGAAACGTGCGAGGAAGGACGGACGTCGCGGCCGGCTCGGCGGCGCCGTGCCCTCTGGGGGCGCTGAGGCCAGCGGTGTAGCCGAGGCGCGCGGTTCAGTAACGGGAAGGGACATCGGGAAACTTGGCGAAAGTCAGGTTCAGGATGAAACGACGGAAAAGTTCAGGCTGCCTTGTGCCGCAGGCGCGGATCGAGCACCACGTAAAGCAGGTCGACGATCAGGTTGAGCACCACGAACAGCACCAGCGTGACCAGCAGGTAGGCCACCACGACCGGGCGGTCCAGCGCGAGTACCGAGTCGATGATCAGCTTGCCCATGCCGGGCCACGAGAACACGGATTCGGTCACCACCGAAAACGCGATCAGGTGGCCGAATTCAAGCCCCACCACGGTCACGATCGGAATTAGCACATTGGGCACCACGTGGCGCAGCACCAGCCGCGCGCCGCCCACGCCCTTGGCGCGCGCGAACTTGATGTACTCCTGCCCGGCCACCTCGCGCGTGCCGGCCTCGGTCAGGCGCGCCACCAGCGAGATCTTGAACAGCGACAGCGTCAGCGCCGGCAGCAGCAGGAAGCGGATGCCCTCCCAGCTCGTCACGGACAGCGGCATGCCGAGCACCGTGCTGACCGGCCCGCGGCCGCCCGACGGCAGCCAGCCCAGGTTCACCGAGAACACCAGGATGCCGATCATGCCGATCCAGAACGTCGGCATGATCACGCCGCCGAGCGAACACGCCATCAGCAGCCGCGACAGGCGGCTATCGGGCTTGAGCCCCGCGAAGATCCCCATCGGGATGCCGATCGCCAGCGACAGCAGCAGCGCGGTCACCGCCAGTTCCAGCGTCGCCGGCACGCGGCTGACGATCAGTTCGATGGCGGGCCGGTTGTAGATGAAGGAGTCGCCGAGATCGCCATGCAGCGCGCCCTGCACGAAATGCAGGTATTGCTGCTGGACCGGCTGGTCTAGCCCGAGGGAATGGCGCGCTTCGGCAATCTCCTGCTCGGTCGCCGTCGGGCTCACCAGCAGGTGCACCGGATCGCCGATCAGGTTGACGGCGCAGAAGGTCAGGACCGACATGATCCAGAGCACCACAATGCTCTGCAGCAGCCGTTTGAGTAAGGTTTCCAGCATGGAGGCTTCCGGAAGGGGAATAGCGGACGCGCGTCAGGGGCGTGCGGCCGGTCGAATATTGGTGGCGTAGGTGAAACCGTCGCTGCGCGGCTTCACCAGCAGCCCGTTGCGGTAGGCCCACGTGGCGCGCAGGTGGTGCAGCGGCACCACGCCGACGTCTTCGGCCAGGGTGATGGCCGCCTGGCGCTGCACCTGTTCACGCGCCGGCGGCGCCATGGTGCGCATGGCCTCGTCGACCAGCGCATCGACCGCGCGATTGGCGTAGCCGCTGCGGTTGTTGGCGCCCAGGCCGGCCTTCTTGTCCTGCGAATGCGCGGCCGCCACCAGCGGTTCGAGCGAATCGCCGCTGACCGCGCCGATGCCGAGCATGAACGCGCTGAACTCGGGCTTGCCGCCCTCCCCGCCCGAGGTGGCGCGCGTGATGTACACCGAATAGGGCAGCGTGCGCACCTCGGTCCGGATGCCCGCTCGGGTCAGCATCTGTCCGATGGCCTCGCAGGTCTTGGCATCGTTCAGGTAGCGGTCATTAGGGCAATGCAAGGTCAGGCGGAAGCCCGACGGATAGCCGGCTTGCGCCAGCAGCCTGCGCGCGTGCGTGGCATCCCCCTGCGGCGGCGCCACGGCACGCGCAAAGCCGAAGAAGCCTTGCGGCACAAGCTGGCCGGCGGGCACGGAATCGCCCTTGGTGACGCGCGCGGCGATCAGGTCGCGGTCTATCGCCACGCTGATGGCCTCGCGCACTTTCACGTCGCGCAGCGGATTGGCGGCCAGCGGGCGCCCTTCGTTGTCGCTCACGTACGGCGACACCTGCCGCGCCTGATCGAGCTGCAGGTAGTTCAGCATGTAAGACGTGGCCGATACCGTGCGGATGCGCCCTTCGGTGCGGGCGAAGGCATCGGCGATGTTCGCCGACGAGGCGTCGATCACGTCCACCAGCCCCGACAGCAGCGCCGACGCGCGCGCGGGTTCCTTGGCGATGAACTGGAACACCACGTGGTCCCACGGCTCCGGTGCGCCCCAGTACGTCGCGTTGCGCGCAAAAGTCAGCTGCTGGCCGTGCTCCCACGCGACGAAGCGGTACGGCCCCGTGCCGATCGCCGCGCGGCCCGTGGCAAAGTCCGCCTCCTTGACCTTGTCGCCGAGCGAGCGCGGCAGCATGGCCACCAGTCCCCGGTTCTGCGGCAGCACCGGGTTCGGCGTGCGCGTCACCACACGCAACGTCAGCGGCCCGGTCACCTGCACTTCGGCAATCGATTTCAGGTAAGTGCGGAAAGTCCGTGCGCCGGCAAGGTGGCGCGCGCGCTCGATCGAGTACCGCGCGTCTTCCGCCGTGAACGGCTCGCCATCGCTGAAGCGCACGCCGGCGCGCAGCTGGAATTCCCACGTGCCCGGGTCGACCTGGCGCCAGCCGGTAGCGAGCTGCGCCACGGGGCGCAGGTCATTGTCCAGGCCGACCAGCGTCTCGTAGACGTGTCCCCAGAGATTGCGCCCGGCGGCGTCGAGCACATGCGGGTCGGCCGCGCTGATTTCGGCCTTGTAGCCGATGCGCAGGTCCGCCGCGCGTGCCGCGCCGGTGCCGGTCAGCGCGAGCAAGGTGGCAAGAATGAGCGCGGCCGCCGGATGGCGGCGGCCTCCTGCAGGGGTCGTAGTTTTGGTTTGCTGAAACATTGTTTCGTTCAGTGATACCGTGTATCGAAGAATAAGACAAAGCCGTGTCACGGGTAAGCAGGGTTTACCCGCCATCCCGCCATGCGAAGGACAAGAAGCGATGGCCGCGCTGTCACGGCGCAGGTCAGCCACAAGGCGTGACGGCACGCCTGCGGCGATCCGTTGCCGGCTCGGAAGGAAAAATTCGGGGGGACGCGGGGAAAGAAGTTGCCGCGGACGCGGCAACCCGGTGGCCTGGCGGCCGGAGTATCAGGCGCCCGTGTGGCCGAGCGAGCGCGACAACGCGGCCGCCTGTTCGACGACCATGGCCACGTGGCGGTCCAGCACTTCCTGCGTGGTACGGCTGGCCGGACTGGCGATGCTCAGCGAGGCCACCGTGGCGCCGGTATGGTCGCGCAACGGCGCGGCCGCCGACACGGCATCGGCTTCGCGCTCTCCAAGCGAAACCGCATAGCCGGCCGCGCGGATCGTGGCCAGCTCGTCGCGCAGCGCCTGCGGCTCGACGATGGTCTTGTCGGTAAAGCGCTGTGGCGCGGTGCGCAGCACCGCATCCAGCAAAGCGTCTCCGCCAAACGCGAGCAACAGCTTGCCCGATGCGCCCACATGCAGCGGCCGCCGGTTGCCGACCTCGGTATGCACGCGCACCGATTGCGAGGACTCGTGGCGCGCCACGCAGACCGATTCCAGCCCATCGCGCACGCGCACGATCACGTTTTCGCCGCAGGCAGCGCCCAGCGCGGCCAGGCTCGGCGCCACCAGCTTGATCAGGTCGAGCTGCTCGCGCGCGGCATTGCCGACCAGCAAGGCGTTGTAGCTCAGCTTGTAGACCGCCGCCGGCGCCTCGCGCGCGATCATGCCGCGGTGCTCCAGCGTGCTCAGCAGCCGGAACGCGCGCGCCTTGGTCAGATCGGCGCGGCGCGCCAGCTCGGTGACGCCCAGCGACGGATGCTCGGCGACCAGCATCAGCAGGCCCAGAGCCTCGTCTACGGCATCGACGATGTAGGTCGTCGGCTTGGTGTCTTGCACAGTTTCAGAAACGGAGTTCATGGCGAAATTGTAGCGGCCTTGCACGCCAGGGCGGGGACGCCGCACCCCGGGGCGCGCAATGTAACGCAATGCGCATGATTTCGCCAGTTCGCGGGCATGGCCCCGGCCCATCATCGCAAGGTGGCGGAACCATGACATCGCGCCAACCTCCAACAAGGTACCGGGCCCGGCCAGTGCATTGGCCCGTGCCATTCCCGCACCGACAAGACCCAGGACTGCCGTGGCTGCCTTGATCGAGGACTACGCACTGATCGGCGATTGCGAAACGGCTGCACTCGTCTGCCGTGATGGCAGCATCGACTGGCTGTGCCTGCCGCGCTTCGACTCCGCCGCCTGCCTGGCCGCCCTGCTGGGCACGCGCGATCACGGACGCTGGCGCATCGCGCCGGCCGGTCACGGCGGCAGGAGCCGGCGCCACTACCGTCCCGGCAGCCTGGTGCTCGAAACCGTCTTTGTCCATCCGGAGGGCGTCGTCACCGTGATCGACTTCATGCCGATCCGCTATGGCATGGCCAACTCCGGCGAGCGCTCGGATCTTGTCCGGATCGTCTGCGGGCGTAGCGGCAAGCTCGACATGAAGATGGACCTGACGCTGCGCTTCGACTACGGCGCGACGGTGCCATGGGTCACCCGGCTCGAGGAAGGCAACGGCATCCGCGCCGTGGCGGGCCCCGACATGGCCGTGGTGCGCTCGCCCGAGCCGCTGCGCGGAAAGGATCTCGCCACGACTTGCGAGTTCACGATCGAGGCCGGCGAGATCAAGCCCTTCGTGCTGACCTACAGCCCTTCGCACCTTCCCGCGCCGCCCCCGGTCGATGCCCTGCAGGAACTCGAACGCACCGAGCGCTGGTGGTGCGACTGGTCCGACCGCTGCCAGGCCGGCGCTGACTGGCGCGGGCCGGTCAGGCGTTCGCTGGTGACCCTCAAGGCCCTGACCTACTGGCCCACCGGCGGGCTGGTCGCCGCGCCGACCACATCGCTGCCCGAAGCACCGGGCGGCGTACGCAACTGGGACTACCGCTACTGCTGGCTGCGCGACGCGACCCGCACCCTGCTGGCGCTCATGGCCGCCGGCTACTACGACGAAGCCCAGGCCTGGCGCGCCTGGCTCACGCGCGCGGTCGCCGGCAGCCCCGAGCAGGCCCAGATCATGTATGGGGTCGGCGGAGAGCGGCGCCTGTGGGAATGGGAGCTGGACTGGCTGCCCGGATACAAGGGCGCCAGACCGGTACGCGTGGGCAATCTTGCCGCGACCCAGCTCCAGCTCGATGTCTATGGCGAGGTCATGGATGCGCTGTACCAGGCGCGCGTGGGCGGCCTGCCCCGCGATCCGGACTCGTGGGCGTTGCAGCGGGCGCTGGTCGACCACCTGGCCTCCATCTGGCAGCAACCGGACGAGGGCATCTGGGAAGTACGCGGCGGACGGCAGCCGTTTACCTTTTCGAAGGTCATGGCCTGGGTGGCGCTGGATCGGGCCATCAAGACCGTGGAGATGCATGAATCGCCGTCCTGCGCATCGCGCTGGCGCAAGGTGCGCGACGCTATCCGTGACGACGTGCTGGCCAACGGCTTCAACAGCAAGCGCAACTGCTTCGCGCAGGTCTACGGCGGCAGCACGACCGACGCCAGCCTGCTCCTGCTGCCGATCGTCGGCTTCATCGACGGCAAGGATCCGCGCATGCTCGGCACCATCAAGGCCGTCGAAGAAGAATTGCTCGTCCACGGGCTGGTGCGCCGATACCTGCCATCCCGCACGGAGGACGGCCTGCCCGGCGACGAACCGACCTTCCTCGCCTGCAGCTTCTGGCTTGCGGACGCCTATGCCGCGGCCGGACGCCGCGAGGAGGCTTGCGAACTGTTCGAGCGGCTTCTGCTGCTGCGCAACGACGTCGGCCTGCTGTCCGAGGAATACGATCCGGCCACGCGCCGCATGGCCGGAAATTTTCCGCAGGCGCTGTCGCATATCGCCTTGGTCAATACGGCCCTGCTGCTCGACAAGGGCGTCAAGCGGGCATAAGGCCGGTCATCAAGTACGTCCGGACACGTCGGACACGTCCTAGCGTGTCGGCAGGCTGCCAATCTCGTTGCCCGGGCCCTTGCCCATCTCGATGCGCGGATCGCGCCGTGCCGGCACGATGCCGTCATCGGCAAGCCGTTGCTGCAGGTCGTTGTTGCCCAGCTGCCGATAGTCCTTGTCGAGCTCGTGCGTCACCACGTTGCAGACCGATTGCGGCAGCGCCTTGCGCAGCAAACCAAGGAAGCGCGGCGGCGCGATGACGACCAGTTCGTCGAAGCGCCGCTTGTTGCGGGCGTCTTCAAGCATCTTCGCCACCCGGCGCGCAAACAGTTGCGCTTCCAGGTGGATTTCGTCCTCGCCCGCGGAGGACGTGACGGTTGCGACCCGGCCCGCGTGCGCGCCCGGATGGCCCGCGTCGCCTTGCATGCTGGCCTGTGTCCGGCGTCCATAGGCATCGTGCCGCAGGTCGGCGTTATGCGCGTGCGCTGCGGCGTCCGTGATTTTCTCGACGTCTTCCAATGGCGTGGTGCCGCCTTGCGAGGCAAGCACTCGTGCAATCCCCTCATCCGCAACAAGGATCCAGATTGTCTTCATGAGTTCTCTCCGTTCGTTGGCCCGGATACCGGATACCGGACTGTGTGGAGAAGACCTGCAAGCCGCACGCCATCGCGCCGGTCGATGTGCCGGCGCAGCGCCATGTGGCGCAGGGCTTGCGTGATTGCAGCTTTGACGCGAAGCGCTGCAAGTATTGCAAGGCGTCAGCGCGGCGTACTGGCGTCCGGAGCGCCCCTGCCGGGCGAGGTCGTGCCGCCATAGGAATCGGCGCCACCGCCCGCGTTGCCCTGTCCGGTTTCCAGGCCGCCGGCATAGCTGCTGGCCGAAGATCCGGTGGCGCTACCGCTGCTGCTCACGCCGCTCACGTGCCCGGCGCCGGCTACGTTCTGGCTCGCCGTTTGGCCGGCTTTGCCCAACTGTCCGGCCAGGCCCTGTGCTGTGGCCCGGGCATACGGATCGTCCGGGCGAGACACGCGGATGCGATTTTCGACATGCGTGACACCGAGTACGTTGTCCGCGATCTCTTCGATGCAGTACTTCTGCCAGCGGTCCTGCACGGTCCCGCTGAGCGCCACGACGCCCGCATTCACGGCCACCTCGACGTCACGTACGTCGAGCCGGTCGGAATAGGCCAGGCGGCCACAGACATCGTCGTGAATACGCTCGTCCGAGCGTACATAGCCCTTCGGACCCGCGCTTCGCTGTTCGTGTTCCATACGTCCTTCTCCGGTCTGGGTGGGTCGCGCCGTGCTCGGCGCTCACCAAGGGCCGCAAGGAATGTGCCGGTGTGCGGCATGCCGGCCGGCATGATGGGAGTTCAGGTCCCCGACACGCCACCGGATCACTTCAGCGTCCGGCGGTGGACATCGCTTGTTGCCCTTGCGTCTCTTCAAGGAAGCCGCTTGTCGGTGAACTGTGGCCGGCGCTTCTCGACGAAGGCGCTCACGCCCTCGCGCCCGTCGGCCGAGACCGTGCAGCGCAGCAGCGCCTGGCGCTCCAACTCCAGGTGGGTGCGCAAGTCGTGCGCGGGCGCGCCGTCGCAAAGGCGCTTGATGCCGCCGAGCGCAGCGCTCGCACCCCGTGCAAGATCCACGGCAAGCTGGCGCGCGGCATCGGCCAGCGCGTCGGGCGGATGCAGTTCGTCGACCAGCCCCCAGCGCAGGCATTGGTCGGCGCCAATGGTGCGGTTGGTCATCAGCACGTACTTGGCGCGCGCGGCCCCGGCACGGCGCGCCAGGTAGAAGGAGGCACCGAGGTCCGGGCTCAGGCCGATGGCCGAGTAGCCGCCGCGCAGCTTCATGGCGCCGGAGGCCAGCACGATGTCGGCGCACAACGCCACTGCGATGCCGGCGCCGCCCAGCGGCCCTTGCACGGCCGAGATGACTGGCAGCGGCAGCGTGGCGAGCGCGTGCATGGCGGGATGGAGCACATCGAGCAAGGCTTGCACCAGCCGGTCCAGCTCGGCGCGGCGCTCGACGAACTCGCGAATGTCGCCGCCGGCACAGAACTGCTTGCCGACTGATGAGATCAGCACGGCGCCGATGTCCGCGCACATAGCGTGTTCCACCGCGCGGCCGAACGCCTGTGCGGTCGCGCTGTCGAGTGCATTGGCCCCATCCGGCCGGTTCAGGATGATGTGGCCGACGCCATCTTCCACGCGCCACAGAACGGGTCCGTGCAGGTCCTTCATCACTCCCATCAAATCACCCCCTTGTCGCGCAATGCCTCGCAGTCCGACGCCGTGAGACCGAGCCATGCGCCGAACACTTCGTCGTTGTCCTGGCCGATAGCACCACCGACGCTGTACACGCTGCCCGGATCATTGCGAAAGCGCGGCACCACGTCCGCCATCCGGACCGAGCCGAAATCGGCATCCGGCACCCGGCGCAGGAAACCGCGCGCCTGCACCTGCGCGTCCTCGACGATCTGCTGCGCCGAATAGATCGGCGCCAGCGTGCCGCCGTGCTGCGCGAAGCGCTGCAGGATTTCGTGCAGGTCGTGTTCGGCGAACCATTGGCCGAACAGGACATTGAGTTCGGCCGCATGGCCGCAGCGCGCCAGGTTGTTCGAGTAGCGAGGATCGGCGACAAGGTCCTCACGCCCGATCGCCCGGCAATTGGCCGCAAAGAGCGCGTCCACGCTGCCGGACAGCGACACCCACTGCCCGTCGCGCGTGCGGAATACTCCTGTCGGCGCGGCGTACTGGCTGGTGTTGCCGGAGCGGCCATGGCTCTCGCCGAGCAGGTCGTACTTCGCCGGCAGGAATTCCATCAGCTTGAGCATCGCTTCGGTCAGCGAGAGATCGATCTCTTCGCCGGGCGCGTCGGGATCGCCCATGCGCTTGCACAGGGCGGCCAGCACGCCGACGGCGCCGAACAGCCCGCCGATGGAGTCGCCGATCGGATAGCCGGCATGCATCGGCTGGCCATCCGCGTCCCCGGTGATGTAGGTCAGGCCACCCATGGCCTCGAAGATGCGCGCGAAGCCGGGCCGGTCCCGATAAGGCCCGTCCTGGCCAAAGGCCGTGGCGCGCAGGATCACCAGCCTGGGCTGCAAGGCCCACAGCGTGTCGCGGTCCAGCCCCCAGCGGTCCAGCGTGCCGGGGCGGAAGTTCTCGACCAGGACATCGAAGCGCGGCAGCAGCTGCTTGAGCAGCGCCACGCCCTCAGGCTTGCGCAGGTCCAGCGACACCAGCTTCTTGTTGCGATTGGTGACCTTCCACCAGAGCGCCTTGCCGTCCTTGTGCGGGGCGAAATGGCGCGAGCCGTCGCCGCTGGGCAGTTCGACCTTCAGCACCTCGGCGCCATAGTCGGCCAGCAGCGCAGCGGTCGACGGCGCGGCGACGATGGTGGCGAGATCAAGCACACGCAGGCCTGCCAGCGGGCCGCGGCCGGGATGGACGGTTTTCATGCGAGGCTCCCTGGTGCGGACTGGGTGTCGAGCGCGACAAAGCGCCCGAGGTGGAACGTCATGTCGCCGAGCAGCGCATCGTTGGCCGACAGGCGCCGCGCATAGTGGCTGATGGCGGTTTCATCCTGGAGACCCACCGCGCCGTGCAGCTGCAGGGCATCCAGCGCGATCGCGCGGCCCGCGCGGCCGGCCATCCACTTGGCGGCGCTGATGCGCTTCCCGCGCTCCAGCGGCGATGCCGTCAGCCAGCCGGCGGCAGCCTGCTCGAGCAGGGCGCGCGCATGGACCCAGTTGCGGAAATGTTCGACCACACGATGCTGCAGCGCCTGGTAGTCGGCCAGGCTGCGGCCGAACTGCTTGCGGGTACGCATGTATTCGACGGTCAGCGCCAGCGCCTTGCGCATGGCGCCGACGCTTTCCGCGCACAGGCCGATCGTGACGAAGGCCTGGGCCTCGTCGACGATCGCGCCGGCACGCTCCGGCCCGGCCACGCGAGCTGCGGGCGGCAAGTGCAGATCCTCCAGCACCAGGTCCGCGGCGCCGCGCCCGTCATGCAGGCGATAGCGCCGCACGGTAACCCCGGGATCATCCACGGCGCAGTCGAACAACGCAAGGCCGCCGGCCTCGAGCCGCGCACTCACCAGCACCCGGCCCGCACTGTCGCCGCCCATGACGAGCGTCTTGTGGCCACGCAGGCGCCAGCCGTCGCCGTCGCGAAGCGCCATGGCCGGCGCGCCGCGATCCGTGCAGGCGAAGGCGATGCGCGCCCCTTCGGCCAGGGCCTCGAGCGTACGGGCACGGCCGTCGAAGCCAGTGGCGTCGAGCAGCAGCTGCATCGGCAGCACCGACGTCCACAGTACCGGATCCAGCACCAAGGCCTCGCCCAGCGCGCCCATAATCGGCAGCAGGTCTTGCAGCGTGCCGCCGAAGCCGCCGTCGCGCTCGGGCAGCAGCAGGCCGCGCAGCCCCATCTCGCCGAAGCCTCGCCAGAACGCGTCGTCGGTGCCGCTTGGCGTGGCGAGGATCTCGCGGCGCCGCTCGAAGCCGTAGCACTGCGCAAGCAGCCGGCGCAGCCCGTCGTCTAGCATCACCTGCTGCGCATCCAGGCCCGCGGACTGTGGCAGTTCCAGTTCGGTCTGTCCGCCGAAGATGGCCTTGGCAACGATGCCGCGCTGCACTTCGGAGGTGCCGCCGCCAAGGGTGATGCCGCGGTAGCGCCAGACGTGCATGGCGCGATTGCCGGCGTGCTCCGGCACGAGCGGCGGGTGGCTCGGCGTGCCGTCCACCGCCTGCGGGTCGAACACCAGCGCGTCGCCTCCGAGCAGATCCAGCTGCAATTGGTGCAGCTCCTGGAGGATTTCATTGCCCTGCAGCTTCAGCAACGAGGACTCCAGCGCCGGTTCCCGTCCCTGCTCCACCGCATGCACGGCGGGCCACCATGCCGCTTCCAGCGCACGCATGCGGATGTCGAGTTCGGCCAGGCGGCGCGCGTAGACATCCTGCGCCAGCAGCGAGGTGCCTCCCGGCCCGCGGCCGTCGGCGAGCCGGCGCGTCGCCTCCAGTTCGGCCCGGCATTCGGCCACGCGCGCCACGAACAGGCGCTCCGTGACGAGCAGGCCCTTGGCCACTGTCCAGCCCGCATGCTCCGCGCCCACCAGGTTGGCCGCCGGCACGCGCACATCGTCGAAGAACATCTGCACGTGCAGCACGCCGCCGTGCATGAAGCGGATCGGCCGCACCGTGACACCGGGCGAGGTCAGGTCCACCAGCAGCACCGAAATGCCCTCCTGCTTGCGCTGTCCGCCCGGGTCGGTACGCGCCAGCAGAAGCACCCAGTTGGCCCAGTGACCGTAGCTCTGCCAGATCTTGGTGCCGCTGAGCACGAAGCAGTCGCCGTCGCGGTACGCCGTGGTCCGCAACGATGCCAGGTCGGAGCCGGCGTCCGGCTCGGAATAGCCCTGCGCCCAGAAATCGTCGAAGGACAGCATGCGCGGCAGGAAGCGGGCCTTCTGCTCGGCCGTGCCATGGCGCATGATGGTCGGCCCGATGGTGTCGATGCCCAGGTTCTCGAAGCGCGGCGCATCGCACGCGGCAAGCTCCTCGCGGTACACGGCCTGCTGCGCCAGGGACCAGCCCGGACCACCGTGCTCGCGCGGCCAGCCGGGCGCGGCCCAGCCTTGCTCATGCAGGATGCGCTGCCAGCGCATGGCCTGCTCGCGCGTGACCAGGCAGTGCGCGCGCACCGCGGCCTGGATGTCTTCGGGCACCGCCCGCCCGAGGAACCGGCGCACCTCGGCGCGAAAGGATTCGAGTTCGGTGGAGGAAAGTTGTGTCGACATGGATGCGTTCTGGAAATCAGGTCAGAGGCCGCTGGCCGGCTTGTCCCAGTCGTAGGCAGGCGCCTCGCCCTCGGCAAAGCGCGAGGCAGCGTCGGCGTGATACGGGGTATGCATGGCCACGCCCTGCGCATAGGCCTCGAACGTGCACATGGCGGCGTAATCGGTTTCGAAGCTGCGGTTGAGCAGCCGCTTGGTCATGGCCGCCGCTTCGCGCGGCCCCTGCGCCAGCTTCTGCGCAAAGGTGCGTGCAGCGGGCAGCAAGGCTTCCGGGGCGTGGATCGCATGCACGAAGCCCAGCGCCTTGCCTTCCTCTGCCCCGACGCGCCGGCCGGTCAGCATGAGGTCCTTGGCATTGGCCAGTCCGACGATGCGCGGCAGCGTGTGCAGCGCACCGTAGTCCGGCACCGCGCCCATGCGTGCAAAGGCCATCGCAAACACGGCCCGGGAAGAGGCCAGTATGAAGTCCGCCTGCAACGCCAGGCCGAAACCTGCCCCGAAGGCGCCGCCATCGACCGCCGCGATCACGGGCACATCCAGCTCGCGCAGCGGCGTGAGCCAGCGGTGCGAGTCCTCCAGCCGGCGGCGCGTGGCGTCGGGCGAATTCATGGCCGGATCGGGGTTGCCGAGCCGCTCCCGCATGCCCTTGATGTCGCCGCCGGAGCAGAAGCTGCCGCCGGCGCCCGTGAGGATCAGCGCACGGATCGACAGGTCGCGCGCGACCCGGTCAATCATCCGGGCATAGTCTTCGCGCAGCGCCATCGACATGGCGTTGCGTGTGCGGGGCCGCTCGTGCGTAAACTCGGCAACCGGCCCGTCGACGCGCAGCGCCGATTCGTCGAATTGGATGACCTCAGCCATTACTGCCCTCCGTTCTTCAGCACCACCTTCAGTTCGCGCGCCAGCCGTTCCGTGCGCTCGCGCTGCTGCGTGAAATACGCCTGGGCCTCGGCCACGGTACCGCCTTCCGTTTCGATGCCAAGCTCCAGCAGGGACCGCCTCACTTCGGACGCCTTCAGCGCATCGTTGACCTCCTTGTTGAGCTGCGCGATCACCGCAGGCGGCGTTCCGACTGGCGCGACCAGCATGAACCAGGGCGTCATGCCGTCAATCTCGCGCGTCAGCCCCTGCTCCCCGCTGGTGGGAATGTCGGGCGTCAGCCCCACCCGCTTCGGCTCGATCACCGCCAGCAGGCGCACATTGCCCCGTTCCACCAGGGGACGGACCGAGGGGTATTCGAGCATCGCGAAATCGACTTCCCCGCCGGCCAGGGCCACTGCCGTGGGAGCGTTGCCCTTGTAGGGCACATCCACGGCCTGAACGCCGAGCGAGCGCACCAGGGCCAGGGCCGACAGGTGCGGATTGCTGCCGGTGCTGCCCTGGCCGAAGCTCAGCTTGCCGCTGTTCGCCCTGGCATAAGCGACGAACTCCTGCACGTTCTTCACCGGCAGCGTGGCACGCACCGCCAGATAGGACGGTGCGCGCCCCAGCAAGGCGACAGGCACGAAATCCCGGCCCGGCACGAATCCAAAGTTATCGAACATCAGCGGGAAGGCGACCGACACGGCGTTGGCGACGCCGAGCGTGTAGCCATCGGCGGGCGCATGGACCACCGCGTCCATCGCGATGCGCGTGCCGGCTCCCGGCTTGTTCTCGACAATGAAAGGCTTGCCAAGGCGGTCCCCCAGCTTCCTGGCAATCTGGCGCGCGAGGATGTCAGTGCTGGCGCCGGCTTGCAGGCCCACCACCATCCGTACCGGACGATCGGGGTAGTCGGCGAAGGCCGGCGCGCTGGCTAGCGGCGCGAGCGCGCACAGCAACGCGCAGGCGCGCATGGCGCGGGCGAGAGTCAAGCGGGGCTGGTACACGGGCTGTCTCCTGGAATTGTCCAGGTATCTTGGCCCCCCTCCACAATCCAGCCCCCCACCCCTGAGGGGTGGGAAAACTCAGCGCCCCAGTCGTTCCAGCACTTCGTCACGCCCGCTTGCGCCCAGCTTGCTGTAGACGTTTTTCAGGTGCCACTTGACCGTGTCCAGGGACAGGTCGAGCGCGCGTGCAATCCTCTTGTTGGACATGCTCTGCAGCAGCAATTGCACGATTTCGCCCTCGCGCGGGCTCAACACCTCGCCGCCCGGGCGCGCCGGGGCCGCGGGCGGAGACACGCCGGCACCCGGGTCGCGCGCCGCGGCATCCAGCCGTTCCGCGTAGAAGCGCAGGACCGGATCGAGCTCGGGATCCGAGATCGCCTCGCGCACCAGTGCCGGTACGTGTTCGTCGGCATCGAGCAAGGTACGCATCAGCCCGAGCTTATGGCCGACGCCAAGCGCCTCGCGCACCAGCGCGCGGGCGCGGTCATGCCGCCCCAACTGCCGTAATGCCGCCGCCGACTGCAGTTGCAGGAATGGCACGCGCCGCGTGCGTCCGCGCTGCCGGCACAGTGCCGCGAGCGCATCGAGCCGGGTCAGCGCCAGTTCGAGGTCGCCGGTCCGGAGCCAGAGGCAGATGCGGGCGCGCTCCGCCGCCACGCGGATTTCCGCGAGCGTTCCGGTCTCCACGCCGGCGTGGCGGGCATCCAGCGCCTCGAGCGGCTCCAGCACGCTGCGCGCCAGCGCGAGTTCCCCCTGGCGCAGCCGCCACTGCAATTGCTCCAGCAGCGAATACGCCAGCATGCGATCGAGCCCCATGCGCTCGGCATGGTCCTGCAGTTGCTCCAGGTAATCGAACGCATCCAGTGGCCGCCCCGTCAGCCAGCGCGCCCGCGCCAGCACCAGCATCATGCGCAGCCGTGTATCCGGGATGGAAACCTGCTCCATCACGTCCAGGCGAGGCTCCAGCAGCGCGAGCGCCGCCGCCGCCTCATTCAGTTCATACAGCACCTCGCTCAGCAGGGCCGCGGCCAGGGTGCCCGCGTCGGCGCAGTGCGGGCCACGGCGCTCCGCTTCAAACAAGACGTCGCGATAGATCCGCTCGGCCTGGATCATCTGCCCCTGCACCGCGTGGGTCAGGCCGACCAGGCAGCGGCCCGCGAGCAGGCCGATGGCGGTGCCGTGGATGGGCTGGCCATCGACCAGCGGAACGGCCTCTTCGAGCTGGACGCGCCGCGCCTGTTCGTAGTCGCCGCGATACAGATGGAACCACGTCAACAGGCTGCGGCGGCCGGTCAGCGCGATGCCATCCGCATCCGGCGGCGGTGCCAGCAGATCGGGCAGCACCGCCATGGCCGCGGCCGTGTCATCGCACTGCACGGCGTACAGGCCGCGCAGCAGCGTAAGCCGGTAGCGCACCACCGGTGGCGCGTCGGCCAGCTCGGCCTGTAACCGTGCCAGGCTCTGCGCACACTCCGGCAGGCGCTGCTGATAAAGCTGCGCCCAGGCCAGCCACAGCCGCAAGCCCGGGCGCTGCTGCACGGCGGTCTCCGGCAGCAGGCGCACCAGGCTGACCAGGCGCCGCAGTTCGCCGCCAACGAACAGGCGCGTGGCGCAGGACTCAACCAGTTCGGCGGCCTCATGCCCGGCATCCGCTTGCAGCGCGTGCTGCACGGCCTCGTGCGGCATGTTCCGTTCGGCGAAGAAGCGCCAGGCGATCGCATGCAAGGCATGGCGCTGTGCCTCGGGCAGCGCCTCCAGCCGCGCCACGAGCACGCTGCGCAGCAACGGATGCAGACGCCACCAGCCATCCGGGTAATGCGGGCCGGCCGGCATGATGAACAGGCCCTGGCTTTCCATGGTTTGCAGCCGCTGCGCGGATTCGGCGACATCGGCCGGCCGCCCCAGCAGGGCCGCGCAGAGTTCGGCGTTGAACGGTTCCGACAAGGCGCAGTGCAACAGGAACTCGGCCGCGTGCGGCGGCAGTTGCCCCAGCACCTCGTGTTCGAAATAGCGGGCAAAGGCCTGCGGATCGCGCACCGGTTCGCCGCGGCGGCCGTGGCGCAGATCCAGGCAAACCAGCTTCAGTCCGGCGATCCAGCCGTCGGTCTGCTCGTGCAAGGCGCGTGCCTCACGCTCATCGATCTTTCCGAGCTGGCTGGCAATGAACTGCGCCGATTCCTCGGGCGTGAAGCGCAGCTCATCCAGGCCCAGCTCCATCAGCTGCTGCTGGGCACGCCAGCGGCCGAGCGCAACCAACGGAACACTGCGCGTGGCGAGCGCGCATTGCAGGTTCCCCGGGCCATACTCGAGCAGCAGTTCCACGCCCTTCAGCACCCCGGCGTGCCAGAGATGATGCGCGTCATCGAGGATGATCACGAGTTCTCTCGGGTGCACGGCAATCGCCCGCACCAGCGAGATCACCAGGGCCTCGACCGACCCTTCCTGGCTGCTGCGGCTCGCAAGCACGGCGGCGTTGGTCACCAGCCCGGGATCCACCTTCTTCAGCGAGGTCAGCAGGACATCGAAGAAGTGCGCCGGATCGTCGTCATCCGGGGCCAGCGCAACCCAGGCAACGTCGACGCCCGCGGCCACCAGTTCGCGCCGCCAGGCAATCAGCAGGCTGGTCTTTCCGCTTCCCGCGGGACTTTGCAGCACGACGCAGCGTCGACCGCGTGCCTGCGCCAGGCGCTGCAACAGCCGCGTGCGCGGAACAGCAGGCCCTGGGGTTTTCGCGGGGGCGCGGGGTCTGTCTTGCATCGATCGATCTATGGTGTGAAACCGCCCCTGCCCGTTGGGGGTGGGGGTTCAACGCAGCGAACACTGCTGTACTGAGCGTACCCAACCTGACTCCCGCGCAATGATAACGACTTCCTCTCTGTTGCAGCAATTGCGCCCGCGCGTGGTCGCAGCGCCGAACGTGCGGCGCACGCAAGCCGGGAACCGTGCTTTCTTCGTAGTCCAGCAAGGATTGAGCGGGAGGAACGGCTCCGTCACGCATGACGATGCGTGAGCCGTACGTTGTACCGAGTGGAAGCCTGTGTGCAGGATGCTCGCACTGCCATGCCGGGTCACGGCTGCGCGCAGGAATGCCGCGGCCGTTTCACCGAGGCGGGCATTTCGGGCTGCGTTGGGCTCACCGACCAGCGCGGCGGCAACGATGGCCTGGAAATGCATGGCGTTGTACGTTGCCGCCTTGATCGCCAGTTCGGCGCGCGGCTTGCGCTCGGCCGGATAGGTATCCAGCAAATCCGCGCTAGCCGTGCCCGCACCACCAGAGCGAGCTTCCACGCGAGGTTGTTGGCATCCTGAACGCTGATGTTGGCGCCAAAGCCCCCCAAGGGGAATGCCAGTGCGCGGCGTCGCCGGCAAACAGCACTCGCCCAGCGCGCCAGTCGCGCAGCCAGTGGTGTAGTCGAAGCGATAAGTCTCGACGATCTCCACGGGCAACTCGGGCATGCCTAGTGCGCCACGAATGCGTGCCTTGACGTCATCCGGCGTTGGCAGACTCTCTTCATCGTGCCGGAAGCTATAGCGCCACAACCCGGAGCCGGGATGCTGGCTGCCGAACCAGCCCGCATGGCGCGGATCCAGGATGACGCTATGGAAGTAGGCGTCGCGGCCGAGCGTATCGTCCAGATCCGCGCGTAACCCCGTGAGAGTCTGGTTACCGAAGGTCGGTCCGTGGTCTTCGCCTGCGCCGAGCTGGCTACGCACGAAACTTCGGGCGCCGTCGCAAGCCACAAGATAGCGACAGGCAATCCGCTGTGTATCGCCAGTGGGGCCGCGTACAGCCAGTGTCACCTTCTCTCCGTCTTGAGCCACACCAGCAACGGTAGCGCTGAAGTGCAGCTTCACCGTCGGCCAGCTCAAGGCCTGCCGGCGCAGTGCCGCCTCGTAATCGGACGCCGGCACCTTGCGCGGCGCCACCAGCGAGAGCGCCTGCCACTTGCGCGCGTAAGCTTCGTCCGATTCCACGGACTGGCGGACCTCCGCCACAGCCCCGTCGGCCACGCCAGATAGTAGCCCTGGCCGTTTGACCGGCTCACCGGCCAGCCCGCCCCGTCCAACTGCTGCCAAACGCCCCATTGGCGATACAGCTCCGCCGTGGACCCATGGACGGATTGCCCCTTCGGCAGCAGCGTCGTGCCGGGCCGTTTGTCGAATAACGCCACGCGAATGCCGGCCCTGCCCAGAAGGTGGGCCATCGCGAGCCCTACCGGCCCCGACCGCAAATGGCAACTTCGCAGGAATCACCGGCCGGCAAGTCATCGTTCATGCGGGCCGCGGTCATGCCAGAGCTGGAGTCGGGCCGTAGACGACAACTTCGGTATCGGCGTCCACGCCCCACGTGGCAAGCGTCCGAGTCAGGTCCGCCAGATCGGGCAGGGGAAGATTGCCGCTCGAGGAAGTAGCCGTTCGCCCGCTTCGGTCGGTGAAACGCTGCGCGTCGTCCGGGTCAGCAGCGCATTGCCCAGAGGATCGGACTCTGCCCTCGTGGTCTGCCAGCGCCGCCAAGCTCGAGGATACCTTGCGCGCAAGACGCTCAGCCATCGTTTCTTCGTGCCCAAGCTCCGAATAATCTCGCGCTTGCCGCTGTGCTGCTCGATGAGGTCTAGGGGGGTTTTGCGGTGGAAGTAGCAGACGCTGCCGCGAAACTGGATGGTCGTTGCCATTCGGGTTCTCACAGGTATCGGTGTAACACCTGCGCGGCATAGGGTGCCGCCTGAACCCCGCCCAGAAAAAACAAAACCCCGGAAGACCGCGATCTTCCGGGGTTCGCCGCCAATACAGATGTAGTGGCGGAGACGGAGGGATTCGAACCCTCGATCCAGGTTTTGGCCCAGATGCTCCCTTAGCAGGGGAGTGCCTTCGACCTCTCGGCCACGTCTCCCAAACTTGCGTTGTCCGAGGGAGCCGAACAACGAAGCGCAAATTCTAGCGATGCCTTCGTGATTGGTCAACGAAAAATCGATAACTCAACACAAAAAATTTCGGCGCCGCCAGAAATAACTAACGAACGGATCAGGCTTGTTCCAGTTCGAATGCCTTGTGCAGCGCGCGCACGGCGAGTTCCATGTACTTCTCGTCGATCAGCACAGAGATCTTGATCTCCGAAGTGGAGATCATCTGGATGTTGATGCCCTCTTCCGACAGCGTGCGGAACATCTTGCTGGCGACGCCGACGTGCGAGCGCATGCCCACGCCGACCACCGAGACCTTCGACACCTTCGGGTCGCCCGACACGCTGGCCGCGCCAACGTGCGGCTTGACGCTGTCGGTCAGCAGCGTCAGCGTGCGCTGGTAGTCGCCGCGCGGCACGGTGAAGGTGAAGTCGGTCTTGCCGTCCACCGACTGGTTCTGGATGATCATGTCGACGTCGATATTGGCGTCGGCGACCGGGCCCAGGATCTGGTATGCAATGCCCGGCTTATCCGGCACGCCCAGGACGGTGATCTTGGCTTCATCGCGGGCAAACGCGATGCCGGAGATGACTGCGGCTTCCATGTTGGAATCTTCCTCAAAAGTGATCAGCGTGCCCGAGTTGATTTCGTTCTCGAGCGGCATGAGCGGGTCGGTCAGCGACGACAGCACGCGGGTCTTCACGCGGTACTTGCCTGCGAACTCCACCGAGCGGATTTGCAGCACCTTGGAGCCCAGGCTGGCCATTTCCAGCATTTCCTCGAAGGTGATCTTGTCCAGGCGGCGGGCGTCCTCGACCACGCGCGGATCGGTCGTGTACACGCCATCCACGTCGGTGTAGATCAGGCATTCGTCAGCCTCGATGGCGGCGGCAATGGCCACGGCCGAGGTGTCCGAGCCGCCACGGCCGAGCGTCGTGATGTTGCCGTTGTCGTCGATCCCCTGGAAACCGGTGATCACCACCACGCGGCCGGCATCCAGGTCGCCGAGGATACGCTCGTCGTCGATGGATTCGATGCGCGCCTTGGTGTGCGACGAATCGGTCTTCACCGGCACCTGCCAGCCCGTGTAGCTGACCGCGTCGATGTTCTCGCCGTGCAGCGCAATGGCGAGCAGCGCGACGCTGGCCTGTTCGCCAGTCGAGGCGAGCATGTCCAGCTCACGCGGATTCGGCTCGGCCGAAATCTCCTTGGCGAGTCCAAGCAGGCGATTGGTTTCGCCCGACATGGCCGAAGGCACCACGACTACGCGGTGACCGGCGCGGTGCCACTTGGCAACGCGCTTGGCGACATTCTTGATGCGTTCCGTGGAACCCATCGAAGTGCCGCCGTATTTGTGAACGATGAGAGCCATCTTCTTGTCGACGCCAGCGATTGTGCAAAGCTTTCGAAAATACACGAACCGAGCGCATCAGGCAAGGCAAAACGGCGCGGGCTCAGGAAGGAAAGTGATGTGGGCGGCCAGCGTCGGGCTGCTCTCTGCCTTCGCCGCCTGCCGACTGCACCCACTCGACACGCCAGCGCGGCGCGTGCGGCGCTTCGCCCCAGCGGCGATGCATGCCAAGCCCCCCTGCCATGACCAGCACGTCGCCGGCCCACAGCAGCGGCAGCCAGCTCCGTCGCCAGCGCGGCACGCCAGCCTCCTGGTAGGCCTGCTTGAGCGCACGCGCGGGACCGCCGGGTCGAAGCACGATGCGTTCGCCGCCATGGCGCGCAGCGAGCCGCAGGGGCTGCCGCAGCACGGCTTCGGGCACGCCGAAGGTATCGTCGCGCGTGAAATGCAGTTCGCCGCGCCAGGCCGGCACCACGATGCGCGCCTCGCCAGACCATGAGAACGCCTGCGGCACGGGCAGCGTCTCGGGCTCGGGCCTGCAGGCCAGGACCCTGCCCTGGAACCTGCGCAGCACCAGGCCATCATGCGCAATCGCCGGCTCGCCGCCACCGTGGTCGAGCAATTGCCCGCGCATGGCGGCCAGCCGGGCGGTCGACGGCGCACGGGTGCCGAGATCGCGCAGCCAGAGACGCAGCACGGCATCGGCATGGGAAGCGGGCAAGGCGCGCAGGCCTTGCAGGTCCAGTTCGGCCAGCGTGTCGGCATCGCGCGCTGGCACCACCAGGCGCGCCAGCGCGGCGCCCGCCAGGTCGTCGAGCATGCTGGCGGCCTGTGCAAAATGGACAGCAGCCTGCGCGACGTTTGCGCGCAGCCCGGGGAAGGCCTGCTCCAACAGCGGCAATTGCGCGCGCAGCGCGTTGCGCGCAAAGCGCGTGCTGTCGTTGGATGGGTCATCGATCCACGCCAGATCATGCGCGGCGCAATAGCCATCGATGTCAGCGCGCGGCACGTCCAGCCATGGCCGCAGCAATACGATGTCAGCGTCTTCGTCCAGCCGCCGCATGGCGGGCATACCGGCCATGCCCGCCACCCCCGCACCGCGAAACAGCCGGAGCAGTACGGTCTCGACCTGGTCATCAAGATGGTGGGCAAACAGCAGCAGCCCCGCACCGCTGGCGCGGCACATCTCGCCGAGCGCCTGGTAGCGTGCGCGGCGCGCGGCGGCCTCGATGCCCTCGCCCGTGCCGGCCTGTACCGAGACACGCCTGACGAAATAGCCCAGTTGCCATTGCGCGCACAGCTGCGCGCAGAAGTTATCCCAGTCGTCCGCCTGCGACTGCAGGCCGTGATGCACGTGCAGGGCCACCACACGGGCCGGCAGGCTCCATGCGGACACTGCGTCCTGCGCGGCATGGAGCAGCGCTACCGAATCGCGGCCGCCCGACAACGCCACGGCCACCACCATTTCCGCAGGACCGGACGCCGCGCCACCAGAAACAACAAAGGCCGCACTGGCCTGGAGGGCCTGTGCGACCTTGTCGGTCAGGCGGTCGGACAGGTCAGTCCTGGACGCCGGTTTCCTTGAACTTGCCATAGGCGAGCAGGCGTTCGTAGCGGCGCGCTTGCAGCTCCTTCACGCTCACGCCCTGGAACTGGCGCAGCGATTCGGCCAGCGAACGCTTGAGCATGGCAGCCATGCCCTTGACATCGCGGTGCGCGCCGCCCAGCGGCTCGCTGACGATCTTGTCGATCAGGCCCAGCGCCTTCAGGCGGTGGGCGGTCAGGCCCAGGGCTTCCGCGGCTTCCGGCGCCTTCTCTGCCGTCTTCCACAGGATCGAGGCGCAGCCTTCCGGCGAGATCACCGCGTAAGTCGCGAATTGCAGCATCTGCACGACATCGCCGACGGCAATGGCCAGCGCACCACCCGAACCGCCTTCGCCGATGATCGTGGCGATCAGGGGCACCTTCAGGCCGGCCATGACGTAGAGGTTATGGCCGATCGCTTCGGACTGGCCACGCTCTTCCGCATCGATGCCCGGGAACGCGCCCGGCGTGTCCACGAACGTGAAAATCGGCAGGCCGAATTTGTCGGCCAGTTCCATCAGGCGCTTGGCCTTGCGATAGCCCTCAGGCTTGGGCATGCCGAAATTGCGCAGCGCGCGCTCTTTCGTGTCACGGCCCTTCTGGTGGCCGATGACCATGCACGCCTGGCCATTGAACCGAGCCAGGCCGCCGACGATGGAAAGATCGTCGGCAAAGGTGCGGTCGCCATGCAGCTCGTGGAAATCGGTGAAGATTTCACGCACGTAGTCGAGCGTGTACGGGCGCTGCGGATGGCGGGCGATCTGCGCAACCTGCCATGGAGTCAGGTTGGCGTAGATGTCCTTGGTGAGCTGCTGGCTCTTGCCGGCCAGCCGCGAAATCTCTTCGGAAATATCGACAGCCGAATCGTCCTGCACAAAACGCAGTTCTTCGATCTTTGCCTCGAGTTCGGCAATGGGCTGCTCAAAATCCAGGAAGGTGGTTTTCATAAAATCACACGTACCTGTCTGTGAAGGGGCGCATTCTACCGGAATTTAGCCGCTATCTTTGCGCCGGGCAGATAGCCTTTACTGCACCTGCAGCTACTTTTTCTTACGGCTATGCCTAATACGTCACTGGCAACGGGTCGAGACTACGCCACATGTACCAGGTAGCCACTGTCCGCCAGGGTTCCCAGTTTGCCGCGACTTCACGCGCCTCGCTACGGGTCACCGGCTCGCCGCTGAAGTAATTGGCCGAGATGGCGTTGATCAGCCCGACGTCATCGAGGGGCAGCACGTTGGGCCGCATCAGATTGAACATCAGGAACATCTCGGACGTCCAGCGGCCGATGCCGCGAATCTGCGTCAGCTCTGCAATGACGGCTTCGTCGTCCATCACCGCCCATTCGCTCACGTGGACGCGGCCAGCCTTGAAGTGGTCCGCCAGGTCGGT
Organism: Cupriavidus sp. C2SS-8b; assembly: GCF_057073745.1. Taxonomy (NCBI): domain Bacteria; kingdom Pseudomonadati; phylum Pseudomonadota; class Betaproteobacteria; order Burkholderiales; family Burkholderiaceae; genus Cupriavidus; species Cupriavidus sp. C2SS-8b. Next base: position 1,291,575 of record NZ_CP172716.1, on the reverse strand, counting down.
AATGTATTCGGCCTTGCGACGCGACAGCCCGCATGCGGCCAGCTTTTCCGGCCCGGCGCGCAGGAACTGCGCGGGCGTCAGCTTCGGACAGGCGGCGACCAGCCGCTCCCAGACCGATTGCGCCGCCTTGACGGAGATCTGCTGCCCCACCACCGAGCGCGCCAGCGTGATGAACGGATCGCCGCGCGACACCAGGTGCGCCGGGCCGTACGTCGGGATCATCTTGCGCAGGATGCGGTCGCGCTTCATCAGGTCGGCACAGGCCTCATCCCAGTACGCCGGGCGTACGGCATCGACGACGGTCTCGACCGGCAACGGCAACGCCTCCGCTTCCGGCAGCACGACCTTGCCATCCTTCGCGCTGCCCTTGGCGGCACGCGAAGTGGCGGTCCTGGCCGGCGTGGCGGGCTTGCGCGCGGCAGCGTTCAAGCACGCCTCCATTCGGTCGCACCGCCCGGCTTGTCTTCCAGCACGATGCCCGCGGCGAGCAGTTCCGCGCGGATGCGGTCGGCTTCGGCGAAGTCGCGCCCGGCCTTTGCGGCCTTGCGCGCAGCGATCAGTGCCTCGATCTCGTCGGGCGCGGGGCCGTCGGCCTGATTGCCGCGCTGCAGGAAGGTGTGCGGGTCGCGCTCGAGCAGGCCGAGCGTGCCGGCCAGTCCCTTGAGCTGGCGGGCCGCCACGGAGGAGCCGGTCCGGTTGATCTCGCTGGCGAGGTCGAACAGCACCGACACGGCGATCGGCGTGTTGAAGTCGTCGCCCATGGCCTCGGCAAAGCGCTTCGCGTGCGGCTCGTCCCAGTCCACGGCATAGCCGCCGGGCTGGGTGTCCTTGAGCGCCGTGTAAAGGCGGGTCAGCGCGTGGCGGGCGTCGTCCAGATGGGCATCGCTGTAGTTCAGCGGGCTGCGGTAGTGGGCACGCAGGATAAAGAAACGCACGACTTCCGGGTCGTACGCTTTCAGCACCTCGCGGATGGTGAAGAAGTTGCCGAGCGATTTCGACATCTTCTCGTCATTCACGCGCACAAAGCCGTTGTGCATCCACACGTTGACGAACGGCTTGCCGCTCGCGCCTTCGGACTGGGCGATCTCGTTCTCGTGGTGCGGGAACTGCAGGTCGGCGCCGCCGCCGTGGATATCGAAATGCTCGCCAAGCAGCGTGCAGGCCATGGCCGAGCATTCGATATGCCAGCCCGGGCGGCCCATGCCCCACCGCGAGTCCCACTTGCTCTCGGGCGGCTCGCTGGCCTTGGCCGATTTCCACAGCACGAAGTCCAGCGGATCCTGCTTGGCATCATTGGCCGTCACGCGTTCGCCGGCGCGCAGGTCTTCCAGCGACTTGCCGGACAGCTTGCCGTAGCCATCGAACTTGCGCACCGAATAGTTCACGTCGCCATCGGCCGCCTGATAGGCAAGGCCTTTCGCTTCGAGCTTGCCGATCAGGTCGAGCATCTGCGGCACGTAGTCGGTCGCGCGCGGCTCATGGTCCGGGCGGACAATGCCCAGTGCGTCGGCATCCTCGTGCATGTACTGGATAAAACGCGTCGTCAGCTGGCCGATCGTCTCGCCATTCTCGGCCGCGCGCCGGATGATCTTGTCGTCGATATCCGTGATGTTCTGGACGAAAGTCACCTCGTAGCCCGCAGCGCGCAGCCAGCGGTGCACCATGTCGAACACCACCATCACGCGCGCGTGGCCGACGTGACAATAGTCGTACACGGTCATGCCGCAGACATACATGCGGACCTTGCCGGGTTCGATGGGCACGAATGGCTGTTTCTCACGCGCGAGCGTGTTGTAGATGTTCAGAAGCTGCATGAAGCAATGAGTGTGATGTGAGGTGCCTGCCGGCACGCTGTCGTCCGGCCCCTGGACTGCGTCATCGGGGGCCGGCGCGATGGTGCACGCGCAAACACCGGAGCCCCGTATCTTACCGGAAGCGTCATGCCGCCACGCACTGCGAACGCAGCCGCTGGCGCCGCCCCGGTGCGCCCGCATGCACGTGCTTCGTGCCAGCGGTGCCGCTTTGCTAGAATGCCGCGGAGTATAACGGACCCTCCTTCAATGAGCCTGACCCTGCCCACCGAGCGCCTCGCCCCAGCGCGCCGCGCCATGACTGCACTGGCCGTCCTTGCCGCGCTGGCGGGGGCCGCCCATGCGCAGAACGGCCCGCTGTCGCTGGCCGCCCCTACCGCGCCGCCATCGGGCCCGCGCTCGGCCGATCCGGGCATGGACAAGGCCGAACGCGCCGCCGCCGGCAAGCGCTACGACGAAGCCATTTCCGGCTACGACCGCGTGCTGGCCGCCAACCCGCGCAATGCGCAGGCCCGGTTCGAGCGCGCCTGGGCCATGGCCAAGGCCGGCCGCGAGGACGAGGCGATCCAGGCCTTCGCCGAAATGGCGCAGGACTTCCCCGAACTGCCGGAGCCGCACAACAACCTGGCGCTGCTCTACGCGAAGCGCGGTGACCTGAAACGGGCAGAAGCGGAGTTGCTGCTTGCCACCGAGGTCAAACCCGGCTTCGCCATCGGCTATACCAACCTGGGCGACGTCTATCGCCGACTGGCCGAAGAGGCTTATGCCGAGGCCCTGCGCCGCAACCCCGGCGACACCCGCGCCGGCACGGCGCTGCGTCAGTTGCGGCCGGCCGCAAATGCGACAAACCCGGCAAGCCCGGTGTCTCCGGCTCCGATGCACGCGCCCGCGAGCGCTCCCGCCGCTCGCTGATACCGCGACCGTCCACTTTCTGTTCCGTCGCCGGGACACCAACGCCCGGCGCAATTCTCAAGACTACCGGAGCCGCAGTCATGATCCGTTCCCGCCGCATCCTCCTGGCCGGCCTGAGCGCCGCCGCGCTGGCCCTGTCCGCACTGCCGTCGATGGCGCAGCAGGCGCAGAAGGCCGAACGTGTGCAGTTCGTCACCAGCCAGGGCAAGTTCACCGTCGAAGTCTATCCCGACGCGGCGCCCAAGACCGTCGCCAACTTCATGGAATACGTGAAGAGCGGCTTCTACACCGGCACCATCTTCCACCGCGTGATCAACGGTTTCATGGTGCAGGGCGGCGGTTTCGACCGCGAGATGAAGCAGAAGCCGACGCGCGCGCCGATCCCGCTGGAAGCCCAGAACGGGCTGAAGAACAAGGCCGGCACGGTGGCCATGGCACGCACCGGCGACCCGAACTCGGCCACGGCCCAGTTCTTCGTCAATGTGGTAGATAATCCGAATCTCGACTACCCGCAGCCGGACGGCAACGGCTACGCAGTATTCGGCAAGGTGGTGGACGGCATGGATACGATCGAGAAGATCAAGAACGCGCCCACCACGGCCTACGGCCCCATGCGCAATGTGCCGGCCACGCCCATCGTGATCGAGTCGGCCAGCGTCATCCAATAAACACTACCGAACAGAGGAAAGCCCATGTCCAAGGTCCAGCTTCACACCAACCAGGGTGTCATCACTATCGAACTCGACGCCGAGAAGGCTCCGAAGTCGGTCGAGAACTTCCTGTCGTATGTCCGCAAGGGCCACTATGACAACACCGTCTTCCACCGCGTGATCAAGAACTTCATGATCCAGGGCGGCGGCTTCGAACCCGGCATGAAGCAAAAGGGCACCGACGCGCCGATCGAGAACGAAGCCGGCAACGGCCTGAAGAACGACAAGTACACCGTGGCCATGGCACGCACCAATGCGCCCCACTCCGCCACCGCCCAATTCTTCATCAACGTGGTCGACAACGACTTCCTGAACTTCAGCTCGCCGACGCCGCAGGGCTTCGGCTATGCCGTGTTCGGCAAGGTCGTTGATGGCACCGACGTGGTCGAGAAGATCAAGGGCGTGCGCACCGGCAGCTCGGGCTTCCACCAGGACGTGCCGCTGGAAGACGTCGTGATCGAAAAGGCCGTGGTCGTCGAGTAAGCACGCGACCATGCCTCACGATTGCGGCTTCATGCAACCTCTCCTGCCGGCAACCCTACCCTTCAGGCCGCGCGCATGACCGCAATCCCCACCACGCCGGTGGCCGGTCCCCTCGAGGTACAGGCGCCGGCGTGGTTCATTTCCGACCTGCACCTGACGCCGGGCATGCCCCGCACGCTGGCCGCGTTCGAGCGCGTGCTGGAGCGCGCCGCCAATGAGGCCCGCACGCTTTTCATCCTGGGCGACTTCTTCGAGTTCTGGGTCGGTGACGAAGAGACCGACTCGCCGTTTGCCACGCAGGTGGCAATGGCGCTGCGCACGCTGGCCGGGCGCGGCGTGCCGGTCTACCTGATGCACGGCAACCGCGACTTCCTGCTGGGCAAGCGCTTTGCCGACGCCGCGGGCGTAACTTTGCTGCCCGACCCGTCCGTCATTCTCTGCGCCGGCCAGCGCGTCGTGCTGAGCCACGGCGACATGCTGTGCACCGACGACGAGCGCTACAACCGCTTTCGACGCTGGACCCGCAAGCCCTGGGTGCAGCGCCTGTTCCTGGCCCTGCCGCAGTCGGCACGGCTGGCCGTGGCGCGGCGCCTGCGCGCCGACAGCGAGGCCGGACGCCTGCGCCAGCTTCAGCAAGGCCTGCCGACCCAGGTCGTGTACGGCGATGCCACGCCGGCCGCGGTCACGGCACTGCTGGAAGCCTGCAACGCACGGCTGCTCGTGCATGGCCACACGCACCGCCCCGCCCGGCACCAGGACGTCTCGGGCGTGCGCTGGGTGCTTACCGACTGGGATCTCGATGGCAGCCATCCGCGCGCCGCGGTGCTGCAACTGGACGACGGCGGCTTTCATTTGCTGCCGCAGACGGCATAAGGGGCAGCCCAGGCTGCCCCTCTTTGTTTTCCCGATTCCTCGCTTACTTCATCAGCCTGCGCAGTTCGCTCGCGTCGAAGCGGTCGTTCGGCGTGTTCTCGAGATGCTCGCCGAGGCGATCCAGCGCGGCCAGCACGGCCTCGATGCGATCGTTCTGTTTGGCCGCATTGTCGATCAGCCCCTTGAGCGCGAGCGAGACCGGATCATCCGCATTGGGCGTGATGCCATACGCGGAGAACTCCTGCTTGGCGCCTTGCTGCGATGATGGCGCATCGGCCAGGATGATGCGGGCCGGCACGCCCACGGCAGTCGCGCCAGGCGGCACGGGTTTAAGCACGACGGCATTGGAGCCAACACGCGCGCCGTCGCCCACCTCGAAGCCGCCGAGCACCTTGGCACCTGCGCTCACCACGACATTGGCGCCCAGCGTCGGATGGCGCTTCTGCCCCTTGTACAACGATGTGCCGCCGAGTGTCACACCCTGGTAGATCGTGCAGTCGTCTCCGATCTCCGCGGTTTCTCCGATCACCACGCCCATGCCGTGGTCGATGAAGACGCGCCGGCCGAGCTTGACCGCGGGGTGAATCTCGATACCGGTGAGAAAGCGTGACCAGTGCGAAATCCAGCGCCCCAGCCAATGGAACCCGGCATGCCAGCAGGCGTGGGCGAAGCGGTGGAACACCACGGCGTGCAAGCCGGGATAGCAGGTCAGGACTTCCAGGCGGCTGCGCGCGGCGGGATCGCGCAGCATGATGGTGTCGATATCTTCCTTCAGGCGAGAGAACATCTTGGTCGTGTCGTGTTGCCGCGCCGTGCGCCGGCCACGACGGCATCTGCCGTGGGCGCGGTCGCCGGCGTGGTCATTGGCCGGTGAAAACGGGATCAGGGAGTGTAAGAGATTTGCTGCCCCGATGCCGTGAGGGTCATTGGCTTCGACGCGTGTTCAACATCGCTCCGAGAGGTGTGCGCGGCCGGCCCCAGGACAGCGCGCGCCATGGGGCATCGCTGCGGGGAAATGCGGGATTTGGGCCGGGTTGTGCGCCACTGTTCAGTGTTCCTCTTGGCGGGTCGGCGCGGCCGGCCCGGGTTGTTCTGGCTTGCTGATACTCGTACCACTTCGCACCGCCACCAGCATGTGCTTGGCGATACCGCGCACGATATTCACTTCCTCGCGCTCCAGCCCCGCACGGGCCAGCAGACGCCGCAGGCGCGTCATGAGCTTGCGTGGATTGCCGGGATCGAGAAAGCCGATCGCTTCGAGCCCCTGCTGCAAGTGCCCGAACATCGATTCCACCTGTTCCGCCGTGGCGGGCTCACCAGCATAGCCGATATTGCCACCGTCGTCCGGCGTGCCCTCGGCGCGATCCAGCAACGCCAGGCGCATCTCGTACGCGATCAGTTGCACCGCCTGGGCCAGGTTGAGCGAGCTATAGGCAGGATTGGCGGGGATATGCGTCACCGCCGCGCAGCGCTCGACGACTTCGTTGGGCAGGCCATAGCGCTCGTTGCCGAACACGAACGCAATCTCATCTTCGGCGCGCGCCCCGAGTGCCTTCGCGCCGCGCGCAGCGGCGTCACGCGGCAGCACGCGCGGCGGCCCAAACTCACGCAGCCGCGCGGTCATGGCGATGGTTTGCGTGGCGCCCGACAGCGCGGCCTCGATGCTGTCGACGATCACCGCGCCGGCCAGCACGTCATCGGCGCCGCTGGCCATGGCAACCGCGTCGGGATGCTCGCGCACGGCCGGCTCGCGTGGTGAAACCAGCACCAGGCTGCCAAAGCCCATGGTCTTGATGGCGCGCGCCACCGAGCCCACATTGCCCGGGTGGCTGGTCTCCACCAGCACAAAGCGCACGCGGGCGAACATGGCGTCCGCGGTGGTGGTCGGTGCGGCCGCTCCGACGGCCTGGCTCGTCTCGTTTGCCGGGTTCATATACAATTCAGCTTCTTCTTCGGCGCGGCGCCGATATTTTGCTTGCTCGCGAGACGCTTGCAGCACATATGGCGACGCCCCACGTTCTTCTACAATTCGTTGTGTTGTCAGCTGCCGGGCTCGGCGCGCGCATCCGTTCGCGCTGCCGCAAGGTTCCGGCCGGCCTGGAGAGATTCATGCATCCGATGCTCAATATCGCCATCAAGGCGGCCCGCAAGGCGGGTTCCATCATCAACCGCGCGTCGATCGACGTCGATCTGGTGCGCGTTTCGCGCAAGCAACACAACGATTTCGTGACCGAGGTCGACAAGGCTGCCGAAGCGGCCATCATCGAGATCATCCGCACGGCCTACCCCGAGCACGCCATTCTAGCGGAAGAGTCCGGCCAATCCTGGGCCGAGGGCGAAGACAACCACGAATACACCTGGGTCATCGATCCGCTCGACGGCACCACCAACTTCATCCATGGCTTCCCGCAGTACGCGGTATCGATTGCCCAGCTGCATCGCGGCGTGCCGTCGCAGGCAGTGGTCTATGACCCGACCCGCGACGAACTGTTCACCGCCTCCAAGGGCGCGGGCGCATTCCTGAACAACCGCCGCATCCGCGTGACGCGCCGCGACAAGCTGGCCGACTGCCTGATCGGCACCGGCTTCCCGTTCCGCGACATGGAAGGCGTGGAACAATACCTGGAAATCTTCTCGCTGATGACGCGCAGCTGCGCCGGCCTGCGCCGCCCGGGTGCCGCCGCGCTGGACCTGGCCTACGTGGCCTGCGGCCGCCTGGATGGCTTCTTCGAAAGCGGCCTGAAGCCATGGGACATGGCCGCCGGCATGCTGCTGATCTCGGAATCGGGCGGCCTGGTCGGCAACTATGCCGGCGAAGCGCGCCAGATGGAACAAGGCGAAGTGCTGGCCGGCAACCCGAAGGCGTTTGCCCAGATGGTCCGCCTGCTGTCCCCGTACTCGCTGGACAACGCGAAGCCCGCGACGATCTGATCGTTTTCGTTTGCGCGCAAGACGCCCGCCAACCGGCGGGCGTTTTTGTTTTGCGCCCTGCCGGCGACGTCCGGGCCACGATGATCCAGATCAAGACCACCGCACCCTGGGTTACTCAGAATAGGTAATTCGATGCACCTGTTTGAGGAGGCCCCATATGTTCCCCGAGTACCGCGACCAGATTTCCTTGCTGAAGACGCAGGACGCCCATTTCGCACGGCTGTTCAACCTGCACAATCAGCTCGACCACGAAATCAGCAACATGGAAGCCGGCATCGTGCGCGGCACGCCGCTGGAGATCGAACGCCTCAAGAAGGAAAAACTCCAGCTCAAGGACCAGCTCTACGCCATCCTGCGCAAGGCGCAAGCCTGACATGGCAGGAACCCTCCACGACGACACCTCGCCCGGCACGGTTCGCGCCGCCGCACGCGGCGACGTGCTGCCCACCAATACGGCCCGCTCGGCCGAACGCAATGAAGTGAACGATGCCGTCGACGCGGCCGTGCAGCTCGCGGCCAGCAGCCTGCAAGACATCATGTCCCGGCAGGACAACGACGGCGTGCTCGACGCCATCCGCACGCTGATGGATGGCCTGTCGCCGGACGAGGCCGGGCAGTTGCGCAGCCTGATCCTCGAAGGCGACCCGGGCGCCTGGCAAGCCGGCAGGAAGCGGCACCCCGACGAAGAACTGTCGGCCGGCTGGCGCGAAGGCGCCTATCCGTACCAGAACCTGATGTCGCGCCGCAATTACGAGAAGCAGAAGTACCGCCTGCAGGTGGAACTCCTGAAGCTGCAGGCCTGGGTGCGCGAGACCGGCCAGCGTGTGGTGATCCTGTTCGAAGGCCGCGACGCGGCCGGCAAGGGCGGCACCATCAAACGCTTCATGGAACACATGAATCCGCGCGGCGCGCGCGTGGTGGCGCTCGAGAAGCCCACCGATTCTGAGCGCGGCCAGTGGTACTTCCAGCGCTACGTCCAGCACCTGCCCTCGGCCGGCGAAATCGTCCTGTTCGACCGCTCCTGGTACAACCGCGCCGGCGTCGAGCATGTGATGGGCTTCTGCACGCCGCAGCAGTACCAGGACTTCCTGCAGCAGGCACCCGAATTCGAGCGCCACCTGGTCCGCAGCGGCATCCACCTGTTCAAGTTCTGGTTCTCCGTCAGCCGGCAAGAGCAGCGGCGACGCTTCAAGGAGCGCGAAATCCATCCGCTCAAGCAATGGAAGCTCAGCCCGGTCGACATCGCCTCGCTCGACAAGTGGGAAGCCTACACCCGCGCCAAGGAAGCGATGTTCGCCCACACGGACACAGCCGACGCACCGTGGACCGTGATCCGTTCCGATTGCAAGAAGCGCGCGCGGCTGAACGCGTTGCGATTCATCCTGTCGCGCTTTCCCTATGCCAACCGCGACACCACCGCGATCGGACAGGCCGACCCGCTGATCGTCGGACGCGCGATCGCAAACTGATCCCCATCCCTCTCACTCTTCCGTCATAGAAAAAAAAAGGCAATCCATGTTCAAGCACGTCCTGCTCCCGGTTGATGGCTCCGAGCTTTCGCACAAGGCTGTTTCCGCCGCCATCGAATTCGCACGCGCGACCGGCGCCCGGCTGACGCCATATATGTGCGTGGAAGAATATCCCTACGTCCTGTCGACCGATTCCAGCCACGAAAAGCGGGACGTATTCAAGCAACGCGTGGAAGCGGCTGCCAGGCAGGAACTGTCGCGCATCGAGGCCACGGCAGCACTGGCCGGCGTGCCTTGCACCGGCCACGTCTCCACGGCGGCCGCACCATTCCGCGGGATCATCAACAGTGCAGAGGATCTCGGCTGCGACGTCATCTTCATGGCCTCGCATGGCCGCAGCGGCATTGCCGGCCTGCTGCTCGGCAGCGAGACACAGAAGGTACTGACGCACAGTGCGGTCCCCGTGCTGGTGTTCCGCTGATACGGCCGCCGCGCTCTTGACGGCACCGGCTTCCATGGCCGCGCCCGGCATAGCGGTTGCCATGCCGGGCCTCACCACGATTTCCCGACCTCGCCCAATGCGGCCACAAGCCCGCCTGCGGTAAACTCCCTGCTTTGGCCGCCCGCACACAATGCGGGCCACATCCGCACGCCACGGAACCCCATGCCGACGAAGAGACGGCAACGACCCGCAACGCCGTACGCCACGGGTTGCCCGCGTTGCCGCGCGGCCACGCCAGACAAGGGAATGCAGGAGAAAATCGAATTGAATCAGGAAGTTGCAAAACCCCTTGCGGAGAAGCACACCCCCATGATGGCGCAATACCTGCGCATCAAGGCGGACCATCCGGAAACCCTCCTCTTCTACCGGATGGGGGATTTTTATGAGCTGTTCCACGACGATGCCGAAAAGGCGGCGCGACTGCTCGACATCACGCTGACCGCGCGCGGCAGCTCCAACGGGGTGCCGATCCGCATGGCCGGCATTCCGTTCCACTCGGCGGACCAGTACCTCGCCAAGCTGGTCAAGCTCGGCGAATCCGTGGCCATCTGCGAACAGATCGGCGATCCGGCCGCGAGCAAGGGGCCGGTGGAGCGCAAGGTGGTGCGCATCGTCACCCCTGGCACGCTGACCGATGCCGCGCTGCTGCCGGACAAGATCGATACCTTCCTGATGGCCGTGCACCAGCAGACCACGCGCCGCGGCGTCAGCAAGACCGGCCTGGCCTGGCTCAACCTGGCGAGCGGCGAATTGCGGCTGATGGAATGCGAAGCGGCGCAACTGGCGCGCGAACTCGAACGCATCCGCCCTGCCGAGCTGCTCTATGCGGATGGCATCGACCTGCCGGTCGTTGCGTGCGCACGCACGCGCCTGCCGGAGTGGCACTTCGACCAGGATGCCGCCACGCGCCGCTTGCTGGAGCAGCTTGGCGTGGCCAGCCTGGAACCGTTCGGCTGCGCCGGCCTGGGCGCCGCGATCGGCGCGGCCGGCGCGCTGCTGAACTATGCGGCCACCACGCAAGGCCAGTCGCTGCGCCATGTACGTGAAATCAAGGTCGAACGCGAATCGGAATTCGTCGGACTGGACTCCGCCACGCGCCGCAACCTGGAGTTGACCGAAACCCTGCGCGGCGGCGAATCGCCCACGCTGTTCTCGCTGCTCGACACCTGCGCCACCACCATGGGCAGCCGCGCGCTGCGCCATTGGCTGCATCATCCGCTGCGCGACCCCGCCCTGCCGCGCGCGCGCCAGCAGGCTATCGGCGCACTGATCGACCACGGTATCGAGGACCTGCGCAGCGGGCTACGCAAGCTGGCCGACGTGGAGCGCATCACTTCGCGCCTGGCGCTGCTGAACGCGCGCCCGCGCGACCTGTCGTCACTGCGCGATACGCTGCGCGCGCTGCCCCACGTGAGTGCCTGCCTCCCCGTCGAACCCGACAGCTCGCTGCTGTCGCTGACGCTGGCCGAACTTGGCGTGCCCCAGGCCTGCCTGGACCTGCTCGCCGCCGCTGTCACAGAGGAGCCTGCCACGGTCATCCGCGACGGCGGCGTGATCGCGCGCGGCTACGACGCCGAACTGGACGAGTTGCGCGATATCTCGGAAAACTGCGGCCAGTTCCTGGTGGATCTGGAAGCGCGCGAGCGCACGCGCACGGGCATCGCCAACCTGCGCGTGGAATACAACCGCGTGCATGGTTTCTACATCGAAGTCACCAACGGCCAGGCCGACAAGGTGCCGGACGACTACCGCCGCCGGCAGACGCTGAAAAATGCCGAGCGCTACATCACGCCCGAGCTGAAGGCCTTCGAGGACAAGGCGCTGTCGGCCCAGGACCGTGCGCTGGCACGCGAGAAGCTGCTCTATGACGGCCTGCTCCAGGCGCTGCTGCCGCATATCGGCGAACTGCAGCGCGTGGCCGGCGCGCTGGCGCGCCTTGACGTGCTCGCGGCGCTGGCCGAGCGCGCCCAGACGCTGGACTGGTCCTGCCCCGAGCGCGTTGCCGAAAACGTGATCGATATCGTGCAGGGTCGCCACCCGGTCGTGGAAGGCCAGCTTGCCGCCGAATCGGTACCCTTTATCGCCAACGACTGCCAGCTCAACGAGGCGCGCAAGCTCCTGCTGATCACCGGTCCGAACATGGGCGGCAAGTCGACCTTCATGCGCCAGACCGCGCTGATCGTGCTGCTCGCCTGCGTGGGTGCCTACGTGCCGGCGCGGCGTGCCGTGATCGGCCCGGTGGACCGGATCTTCACGCGCATCGGCGCGGCGGACGACCTGGCCGGCGGACGCTCCACGTTCATGGTCGAAATGACCGAGGCGGCGGGCATCCTGCACCACGCCACGCCTGCCAGCCTGGTGCTGATGGACGAGATCGGCCGCGGCACCTCGACCTTCGACGGGCTCGCGCTGGCATGGGCCATCGCCCGCCACCTGCTGTCGCACAACCGCAGCCACACGCTGTTTGCCACCCACTATTTCGAGCTCACGCAGCTGCCGCAGGAATTTCCGCAGGCGGCCAACGTGCATCTCTCGGCCGTGGAACATGGCGACGGCATCGTCTTCCTGCATGCGGTGCAGGACGGCCCGGCCAGCCAGAGCTATGGCCTGCAGGTCGCGCAACTCGCCGGCGTGCCCCAACCCGTGATCCGCGCGGCGCGCAAGCACCTGGCATGGCTCGAGCAGCAATCTGCCGAGGCTACGCCCACGCCGCAACTGGACCTGTTTGCGCCGCCGCCGACCCCGGAGCTCGACGATGACGACGACTACGCCGAGGCTGCAAGCACAGTGCGCGCTGGCACGCTGGCCCCGGAGCAGGCCGCCGTGCTGGATGCACTCGCAGACCTCGATCCGGACAGCCTGACGCCCCGTGCTGCCCTGGACGCGCTCTACCGGCTCAAGCTGCTGGCGGACGAGGCTGTCGACGCCGCATGAACGCTTCGGGCAGCCGGCCTCGCGGCCGGTCTTTCCTGCTTGCCGCCCTGCTGCCTTTGCTGGCGGCGATGTCGGTGTCCGCTGCGCAACCGGCGCGCCGCACGGCCAGGCCCGCGCCTCAGCCCGCGACCATCCGCATCGCATTGCTGTCGGACCTGCCGCAGTGGCCGGCCGCCGAAGAGCGCGTCACCGCCTTGCTCGACCTGCTGGCCGAGCGCAAGCTCGACCTGGTGGTCCACGCGGGCGGCATCAAGGGTGATACGGAATCTTGCGGCGATACGGTGCTGCAGGCCAGGCAACACCTGCTCGACCAGTCGCCGCTGCCGCTGGTGTATGTGCCCGGCGAAACCGACTGGGCGGAATGCCACCATCCGGTCAATGGCAACTTCGATGCCGTGGAACGGCTCAACCGCCTGCGCGAACTGTTCTTCCCGGAAGATGCCACGCTCGGCAAGCATCCACGCGCCGTGGTGCGGCAGTCGGACCAGGCCATGTTCCGCAGTTTCCGCGAGAACGTGCGGCTCAGCATCGACAACGTCCTGCTGGTGGGGCTGAACCTTCCCGGCGACAACAACCACTACCGCAGCGAAGGTGGGCGCAATGGCGAATTCGAGGACCGGCGCGAAGCCAACCACCAGTGGCTCGCACGCGCGTTCTCGCTCGCACAGCAGCGGGGCATGGCCGGCATCGTCATCATCGCGCATGCCGATCCGCAGTTCGGCAACGGCTGGGAAAAGCGCGGCAAGCCGACGCTTCTGGACGGCTTCATGCGCCGCCGCCCGCGCGACGGCTACCTGGAGTTCAAGCGGCAATTGCGCGAACTAGCCGGGCGTTATCGCGGACCGGTGCTGCTCGTTCATGCCGGCAGCAATGGCTTCCACATCGACAAGCCGCTGCGCGATGCGGCAGGCAAGCCAATGCCGAACTTCACGCGTGTCGCATTGCCGCCCGGCTCGGCTGCGCAATGGACCGAGCTGATCGTGACGCCCCAGGCATCGTCGCCATTCACCGTGGTGCTGAAGGACGGCGTCAGCAACTAGCGGTAGCCGCTGAAACGCAAAAGAGCCGGAATATCCGGCTCTTTTGCTGAGATCAAGACGCTCGAAGCGTCAGTGCAGCGTGTGCGGCGTGTCGTCGTCATCTTCGTCGACCACCTCGACACCCGAGGCGCCGTGCGCGTGGCCGTGCTCCACTTCCTCGGCCGTGGCTTCACGCACTTCCGACACCTTCAACCAGAAACGCAGCGCCATGCCGGCCAGCGGATGGTTGCCGTCGAGCACTACCTTGTCTTCGGCCACGTCGGTCACGGTGTAGATGACGGAGTCTTCTTCATCGCCATCTTCGGGCATGCCTTCGAACTGCATGCCGACTTCGAGCGGCTCGGGGAAACGGTCGCGCGGCTCGACCTTGACGAGGTCGGCGTCATAGTCGCCGAACGCGTCTTCGGGTTCCAGCTGCAACTGGGTTTCGAAGCCACTGTCGTGGCCGTCGAGTGCTTCCTCGATCTTGGGGAACGTGCCATCATAGCCGCCGTGCAAGTAGACCATGGCCTCATCCGATTCCTCGATCAGATTGCCTTGCGCATCCGACAGCTTGTACATCACGGACACCACCGTGTTCTTAGCGATTTTCAATTCTTGACTCCATGAACGATTCCGCATTATACGCGCACGCCCTGCCACCTGGCCCCGTCGATCCAGATGCACCGCTCGGCCTTCTCGGTGGCATGACGCCCGCTGCATTCATGCGTGATATCTGGCAACGCAAACCGCTTCTGATTCGACAGGCGTTCCCTGGAATCGTGCCGCCTGTGTCGCGCGAAGCGCTTTTGTCACTGGCCGACCGGACCGAAGTCGAATCGCGCCTGGTGACGCACTTTCGCAACAGATGGAAGCTCGAGCAAGGCCCCTTTGCCGCCGAAAACCTGCCGTCCCTCAAGGCGAAACAGTGGACCCTCCTGGTGCAAGGTGTCAACCTCCACGACACGGCCGCGGCCGACCTGATGGGCCAGTTCCGGTTCGTGCCTGACGCCCGGCTGGACGACCTGATGATCAGCTACGCCACCGATGGCGGCGGCGTGGGTCCCCACTTTGACTCGTACGACGTGTTCCTCCTGCAGGTTTCGGGCCGGCGCCGCTGGCGCATCTCGTCGCAGACCAGGCTTGACCTGCTGCCGAACCTGCCGCTGAAAATCCTGGCCGACTTCAGCGCCGAAGAGGAATGGGTACTGGAACCCGGCGACATGCTGTACCTGCCGCCGCAGTATGCCCACGATGGCATTGCCGAGGGCGAATGCATGACCTGCTCGATCGGCTTCCGCGCCCCCGCCTATCGCGAGCTCGCCGGCCATTTCCTGGCGTGGCTTTCGGAAACGGTGGAAGACAACGAAGACCTGGGCGGCCGCTATGCGGACGCCGGCGAACGCGCGGCAAAGCATCCGGCCCAATTGCCCGCGGGCATGGCAAAGGCTGTCGCGCAGCGTCTGAAGGCCCTGCAATGGAACAGCGCGATGGTGTCGGAATTCATCGGCACCTACCTGTCCGAACCCAAGCCGACAGTCGAGTTCGCGGAAGTGCCCGATATTCCAATGCGCCAGTACGCAAAGCTCGCACGCATGCACGGGGTCGTATTGGCCCCGGGTTCGATTGCGCTCTATGACGGTACGCATTTCTTCCTGAACGGCGAAGCTTATGAGCCTCCGCCCGATCTGGCACGTTGGTTGCACAAGTTGGCCGATTATCGGCAACTCACCGCTGCGGAAATCAAGGCATGCGCGGAACTGCCGGACCTGCTCGACACATTCCATCATTGGACGCTGGAGGGCTGGTTGCAGTTGTCACCTGCCGCACTGTAATAATGCGTAACATTGCAATTCCGCAAATTTCGACGCTACACAAGCCGGGAAAACGCGGATATAATCGTCGGCTGGCTAGTACTGTGTACCACTGCATTTGTCGGCACCGGGAGAGCCTCTATTTTGCAGTTCAAGAGCGATAATTACCGGTAATTATTCATCGCCTGTTTTTTTGGTTATTACAAGTTAAAGGACGAACAATGAAGAAGTCTCTCCTGATCGCATCGCTGCTGGCCGCTGTTGCTCTCGCCGCTTGCGGCAAGAAGGAAGAAGCCGCCGCTCCGGCCGCTGACACCGCTGCTCCGGCTGCTGCGGCTCCCGCCGCTGAAGCTTCGGCTCCTGCTGCTGAAGCCCCGGCCGCTCCGGCTGCTGAAGCTTCGGCTCCGGCTGCTGACGCATCGGCTCCGGCCGCTGACGCTTCGGCCCCGGCTGCCAAGCAGTAATTGGTTCGTACCAACGAAAAAACCGACCTTCGGGTCGGTTTTTTCGTTTCTGCGCCGCTCGCAGCGGCACCCTCAACTCATCACCCTCACCTCATCCGCGGACTGATTGCCAGTCCAGCCCGGCCTCCTGGTCCGCCACCAGCACATCCGTCGGCAAGGCGCCAAGTGCCGATGCCAATGCGGCCCTGGCCAACTCCACCGTGTTGTTCTGCTTGCTGAGATGCGCCGCGACTACGCGGTTTAGTCCGCCATGGACAACCTGCGCAAGAATGCTGGCCGCCACCTCGTTCGCCAGATGACCGAAGTCGCCGCCAATGCGCCGCTTCAGTGACGCCGGGTAGACCGAGTTGCGCAGCAGCTCGCGGTCGTGGTTGCATTCAAGCACCAGCGCGTCGACGCCCGACAGGCGCGCCGTCACATAAGGCGTTTCCATGCCGATATCGGTAAGCACACCCAGACGCGCGTCTCCGTTCGAGAGCACGAACTGCAAGGGCTCGCGCGCATCGTGTGGCACCGTGTACGGCAACACCTGCAGGCCTCCGATGCTGAAGACGTGATCGGCAGCACAGACGCGCACGTCGGCCGCGTTGGCGCCTCGCAAATGGCAGGTCGCCAGCCATGTGCCGTGGCTGGTGTGTACGGTCAGGCCATGACGCGCCGCGAAGGCGTAGGCCGAGCCGACATGATCGCCGTGCTCGTGCGTCACCAGCACGGCGTCGAGCTGGTCCGGCGTGACGCCCAGGCGCTCGAGGCGCCTGGCGGTCTCGCGGATGCCGAAGCCGCAGTCCAGCAGGATGCGGGTGGTGGTGGTTCCCTCGCGGGATTCGACCAGCAGCGAGTTGCCCTCGCTGCCGCTGCCAAGAAAGGCAAAGCGCATCATGCTTGCGCCCGTCTCATTGCATGCGGTGCAAAGCGGGCCGGGCGGCCCGTTCGATTTCCCTGCACGCCAACGATCAGTGGAGTTGCTCGTCGAGCAGCGAGAGGATGCGCTTGCCGACTTCGCCGTTTTCCGGCTGGCCAGCTTCGTTGAGCACCGTCACGAGCGTGCCCGACCCGGTGCCCTTGAGCGCCACGCGGTATTTCTTTGCGGTCTTCGGATCATCCGGCTTGGTGAACAGCTTCGAGAAGAAGCCACGGCTGTCAACGCTGGTCCGCGGATCGACATAGCGCACGTAGTACAGTCCCTGCGCGCGGTCGCGGTCTTCCACGGTGAAGTTCACGCGATCAAGCGACAGGCCGACCGAGCGCCAGGCGCGGTCGAACGGCTCGGGCAACTGCAGCGCCGGAGCGCCGTTGACTTGCGCCAGGTAGGACTTGCCTGCGGCCGAGGACGTATCGCCCGCGGTTGCCGCGGCGCCGGTAGCTGCCGCTGCGGCACCGGCCGCTGCGCTGTTGCCAGCCGGCGTCGGGTTCTTGGCCATCTGGTCGGCCTGCTCCTTCTGCACGCCCAGGCGTTGTGCCAGGCGCGAGAGGAATTCGGCTTCCAGCTCCGGATCAGCCGGACGCGGCGTCCAGACCGTGGTCGACTTGTCGACACCGGTCAGCTGCTCCTGCGCGCCACGATGGCTGATGAAGACTTCGAGCGTGCCGTTCTGCGCGCGCTCGACGCGCGTGCGGAACTTGTCGCGCTCCGACGTCGAGTACAGGCCATCGAACACCTTGCCGATGGTATTGCGGATGATGTCCTGCGGAATCTTGGCGCGGTTTTCCGCCCAGTCGGTTTCCATGATGCCGGTCTCAGGCGAATCCTGGACCAGCAGGAAACCGCTTTCCTGCCAGAAGCCACGCAGCGACTGCCACAGCTGGTCGGCGCGCATGCCGTTGCTGATCACCAGCCAGCGCTGGTTGCCATCACGCTCCATGCGCACGCCCTGCGCCGAAGGCAGGACATTTTCGGTCGGCGAGGCTTCGCGGGTCTTGGTCGACTGGCTGTAGTTCGACAGCGTCGACGTGCCGTTCTGGTCGGGCACCGAGTAGCGGCGATCGCCGTCGAGCTTGGTCAGGTCCGGCGGGATATCGAGCGACGGCGTCCGCTTGGAGGCCGACGACTTGTAGTCGATCTTGTCCGGCTGCATCGCTTCATTGATGCTGCTGCAGCCCGTGATGACGCCTGCGGCAAGCACGGGCACAACCAGTGCGGCGCGGCGGACTTGCATCGCGCCACGGCGGTTAAGCTTGAGTTTCATTGACACGCAATCCTAATTGATAGAGCGGCACGGGTGCGCCGGAAATCAGCCCAGCAGGCCGGTGGCGGCCAGTGCCTTGCGCACGGTCTCGTGGTTGGACTCGGACAGCGGCGTGAGCGGGAGGCGGATGCCGCCTTCCATCTTGCCCATCTGCTGCAGGGCCCACTTGACCGGAATCGGGTTGGCCTCGATGAACATGGCCTTGTTCAGCTCGATCAGTTCCATGTGCAGCCGGCGCGCGGTAACTACGTCGCCCTTGAGTGCGGCCGCGCACATCTCGTGCATCTTGCGCGGCGCCACGTTGGCCGTGACCGAGATATTGCCCTGGCCGCCCAGCAGGATCAGCGCCACGGCGGTCGGGTCGTCGCCGCTGTAGATCGCAAAGCCTTCGGGCGCGTCCTTGATCAATTGCGCGGCGCGATCGATGTTGCCGGTCGCTTCCTTCACCCCGACGATGCCAGGCACCTGCGCCAGGCGCAGGATGGTGTCGTTGTTCATGTCCGCAACCGTGCGGCCCGGCACGTTGTACAGCATCACGGGCAGGTCGACCGCCTCGGCGATGGTGCGGAAATGCCGGTACATGCCTTCCTGGGTCGGCTTGTTGTAGTACGGCACGACCTGCAGCGAGGCATCGGCACCGACCTTCTTGGCGAAAGCCGTCAGTTCGATGGCTTCATTGGTCGAGTTGCCGCCGGTACCGGCGATGATGGGAATCCGCTTGCCAGCCTGCTCCACCGCCACGCGAATCAGCTCGCAGTGCTCGTCCACCGTCACGGTGGGCGATTCGCCGGTGGTGCCAACGATCACGATGGCATCGGTGCCCTCGGCCACGTGCCAGTCGACGAGGGCCCGCAGTGCCGGATAGTCCAGGCTGCCGTCCTCATGCATCGGGGTGACGATGGCAACAATGCTGCCGGTAATCTGTGTCATAACGTTAGGGAATTCGGGATGCGAATAACAGGATTGTACCGGAACCGCCGGCCGCTCCGACCGATGTTCCGACAAGCGGTTACATCAAGCGTATCAACTTGTGAAGCCGCATTCTCGCGGACCGGCGAGGCGTCACTTCATGCCGGCAGCCGGTAGCGTGGCGGGGCGCTGCCAGCCGCCGTTTCCGGCACCTCGCGCACGGCACACAGGCGTTGCACAAACGCTGTTTTGGGCACTTCAAGAAAGCCATCCTCATACCCGATCACACGCAGCCCGCGCGTGCGGGCTACTTCCAGCAATTCGCCGGGCTGAAGCAGGAAATCGGGCCGGGAAGGCTTGCCGACGGTCTCATTGCCGCTGGCAAAGGTTTCGTACAGCAGCACGCCGCCGGGCGCCAGTGCATCGACAAGAGCGGGCCATAACGGGCGGTGCAGGTAATTGGTGACGATGACCGCATCGAACGGTGCCTCGTCGGCGAGCGGCCAGGCGCCCTGTTCGAGGTCTTCCACGCGGCCGGCAACAGACGCAGGAAGCGCCGCAACGGCTTCGATATCGCGATCGACACCGACCACGGCATGGCCTCGTCCGGCAAACCAGCGCGCATGCCGGCCACTGCCGCAGGCAAGGTCGAGCACCCGGCCAGCCGGGCGCACGAGATGGGCCCAGCGCGTGACCCATTCAGACGGAGCGCCGGTCGGCGCGTGAGCGAACATGGACCGCGCTCCTACTGCAGCAGCATGATGATCGGCCGCAGCATCAGCTCCACTACCGAGCTGAGCAGGTTGATCACCGGCCGCATCCAGACCGAGGTGATCACGCCGGCGGCCACGAGGGCCATGACGACGAAAATGCCGTACGGCTCGATGCGCGACACCGAGTAGGCCACGCGCGGCGGCAGCAGCGCGGTCAGCACGCGGCCGCCATCGAGCGGCGGAATCGGGAACAGGTTGAATGCGGCTACCACCAGGTTGACCAGCACGCCCGCGCGCGCCATTTCGCTGACGAACGGCTCGGACACATGCGCCCACGCCAGCCCGATCGCGATCAGCGCCCACAGGAAGGCCTGCACCACATTGCTGGCCGGCCCGGCCAGCGCCACCCACATGCCGTGCCAGCGCGGATTGCGCAGCCGGCCGAAGTCGACCGGTACCGGCTTGGCATAGCCGAACACGAACTGTCCGTTGGTCAGCAGGTACAGCAGCAACGGCACGGCAATGGTGCCGATCGGATCGATGTGCCGCGCCGGGTTCAGGCTGACGCGCCCCAGCGCGTAGGCCGTGGTATCGCCGAAGTGCTTGGCCACGTAGCCGTGCGACGCCTCGTGCAGCGTGATCGCGAACAGCACCGGCAGGGCGTAGACCGCAAAGGTCTGAATCAGGGAAGAATCCATGGGGCTTATTGTACCGGGCGGGCTGACTGGCAGATCACTCGGCGGCGGGAATTCAGAGTCCGAACCGTGCGATATCGCCCCTGCCTGCGCGCACCAGCTCCGGCTCCCCGCTGGTCAGGTCGATCACGGTCGTGGGCTGGGCCGGCGCCGGTCCACCGTCGACGACGAGGTCCACCATTTTTTCGAGCCGGGTCCGGATCTCCGACGGATCGTTCAGCGGCTCGTCGTCGCCCGGCAACTGCAGCGTCGCCGTCAGCAGCGGTTCGCCGGCTTCGGCCAGCAGCGCGAGCGGAATGGCGTGATCGGGCACGCGCACGCCGATGGTCTTGCGGGCTGGGTGCGACAGCCGGCGCGGCACTTCCTTGGTCGCCTCGAGGATGAAGACGTACGGCCCCGGCGTGGCACCCTTGATCCAGCGGTACTGCCGGTTGTCGACGCGCGCAAAGCTGCCCAGTTCGGACAGGTCGCTGCACATCAGC
This sequence comes from Cupriavidus sp. C2SS-8b, assembly GCF_057073745.1. NCBI lineage: Bacteria > Pseudomonadati > Pseudomonadota > Betaproteobacteria > Burkholderiales > Burkholderiaceae > Cupriavidus > Cupriavidus sp. C2SS-8b. Next base: position 1,270,668 of record NZ_CP172716.1, on the reverse strand, counting down.
GTGAGGTGGTGCTTGTCGTCGATGCCGCGCAGCCGGCGCAGGCGCTCCACGGCTGCCTTGTCGTCAAGCTGGCAGCCCAGCGCGTAGCTGGAATCGGTCGGCAACGCGATCAGGCCGCCCTGGCGGATGATCTGCACGGCCTGCTTGATGAGTCGCGGCTGCGGGTTAAGCGGGTGGATCTCGAAGTACTGTGACATGGCCGGGCTCAGGTGCGTGTTCGGACAGGATTCGCGGCCGGCGGCCAGGCATCTTCGCCCGCGCCAGCCCGGCGGTCTGGGCCGGCTACCAGTCGTGCCATACCGGCGTGACCGTGGACGGCAACGGTGGCAGCGCACCCAGTTCCACGCGCCCTTCCCCGGGGCCGTGGAAGTCCGAGCCGCGCGATGCCAGCAAGCCGTAGTGCCGGGCCACCGTGGCGTAGCGCTGGTACTGGTCCGGCGTATGGCTGCCGGTCACCACCTCGACCGCGCCGCCGCCCAGCGCCGTGAACTCGTCGAACAGCGCGTCGTGCTGGGTGTCGGTGTAGTTGTAGCGGCCCGGGTGGGCCATCACGGCAATGCCGCCAGCCGCGCGGATCCAGCCAACGGCCTCGGACAGGTTTGCCCAGCGGTGCCCCACGTAGCCAGGCCGCCCTTCGGACAGGTACTGGCTGAAGACGTCGCTGATCGTGGCGCAGTAGCCCTGGTCCACGAGCCAGCGGGCGAAATGCGTGCGCGAGATCAGGTCCGGGTTGCCGACATGCTTAAGCGCGCCCTGATAGGCGCCTTCGATGCCGATCTTCGCCAGAGCGTCGCCGATATCGCGGGCCCGCCGCGCGCGGCCAGAGCGCGTGTCGGCAAGGCCGTCGATCAGCTCCGGACAGAACGGGTCGATCTGCAGGCCGACGATATGCACGGTCTGCCCGGCCCACGTCACGGAGATCTCGACGCCCGGGACATAGCGCATGCCCAGGGCCTCGGCGGTAGCGCGCGCCACCGCCTGGCCACCGACCTCGTCATGGTCCGTGAGCGACCACAACCGCACACCGCCGGCATGCGCGCGTTCGGCAATGGCGCGTGGCGACAATGTGCCGTCGGACACGGTGGAATGGCAGTGCAGGTCTGCGTTGAGTGTATGGGGGTCGGGCATGGAGTCATTCTACTCCCGTATGTGCGTTCGGGCTGGCTCGATCCCAGCCACGCAAAGCCCTTGCCAGCAACGCTGGCGTCGGCGGCGTGGCGCCAGCGGCGCGGTATAGTCGGGTTTTGGATTCCCGCCGCACCCAGCCAATGTCCACCGACAACACCACCGCCCAGCCCGGCACCGCCGACACCATCATCACCGACGTGCTGATCGTCGGCGCAGGCCCGGTCGGCCTGTTCGCCGCATTCCAGGCCGGTGTGCTCGGCCTGAAATGCGAACTGATCGACGTCCTGGATCGCGCGGGCGGCCAATGCACCGAGCTGTACCCCGAAAAGCCGATCTACGACATCCCGGCCGTGCCGGGCTGCCTGGCCCAGGACCTGGTCGATCGCCTGCTGGAGCAGTGCGCGCCCTTTGCCTTCCCGATGCACTTCAACCAGCGCGCCGAAAGCGTGGCCGAGGTGCCGCCCGTTCAGGGCGACGGCCACGCCCGCCTGCTGGTGACGACCGACGCCGGAAAGCGCTTCGACGTTGCCGCCGTGCTGGTCTGCGCCGGCGCCGGCGCCTTTGCGCCGCAGCGCGTGTCGCTGCCGGAGGCGCCGGCACTGGAAGACCGCCATGTGCACTACGCGGTGCGCGATGTATCGCGCTTCGCGGGCAAGCGCGTGGTCGTCGCAGGCGGCGGCGATTCCGCGCTCGATTGGGCGCTCGCGCTGCGCAAGGTGGCGGCTCGCGTCACCCTGCTGCACCGGCGCGAAGGCTTCCGCGCCGCCGACGGCACGGTGGCCGAGATGCGCGCCGCCGTAGCGGACGGCGAGATGGATTTCGTCGTCGGCATGCTTGGCGCCCTCAAGACGACGGGCGAAGGCAACGCTGCCGCCCTCACGGAGATCGAGGTGCGCAGCCGCGATGGCGTCCAGACGCTGCCCGTGGACGAACTGGTGGCGCTCTACGGACTGGTCTCCGAGCCCGGCCCGATCGCGCAGTGGGACATGGACATGCGCGCCGGCCGCATCCTGGTGGATACCACCACCTACGAAAGCTCGCGGCGCGGCATCTTCGCCGCCGGCGACATTGCCTACTACGCCAACAAGCAGAAGCTGATCCTGTCAGGCTTCCACGAAGCGGCGCTGGCCCTGCGCAAGGCCTATCACTACGCGTTTCCCGAGAAGTCGCTGGTGCACGTGCACACCAGCAACAACGCCGCGCTCAAGGAAAAGCTCACGCACGCCTGAGGGTTACGCGTTCAGGTGCAGAACGACTCGATCAGCGCCGCCACTGCGGCGGGCTGGTCATGGTGCAGCATGTGGCCCGCATCATCGATCACCGCCTCGCGGAAATCGCGGAACGCGCGGAAACGCTCGCGGAATTCCTCAAGCGACTGCTTGTGGGCGATATGGCGCAGCGTTTCCGAATCGCGGGCTTCCACGTGAAGCACCGGCGCGCTCACCTGCGCCCAGATCGCCATGATTTCCTCGAGCCGGTACAGCACCGGATTCACCAGCTTGTGCGCGGGATCGCCGAGGATTTCCCATTGCCCGGCTTCGTTGCGGCGCGACCAGTGCTCGGCAAGGAACGCGGCGCGATCGTCCGGCAGGCGCGGATTGGTCTTCTGCAGCCGCGCCGCCACGCCGGCGACATCTTCGTAGGCGCGCAGCTCCGGCCGTTCGCGCAGTTCATCGAGCCAGCGCGCATAGCGTTTCGGCGCCTGCTCGGGGCGCGTCTGCGTCATGCCAAACCCTTCGAGATCGACCACGCGGCGCACGCGCTCGGGCCGGATGCCGGCGTACAGGCAAGCCACGTTGGCGCCCATGCTATGCCCCACCAGGTCCACCTGCCCTTCGGGCTGGTAGTGGTCGAGCAGCGCTTCCAGGTCGGCAAGGTAGTCGGCAAACCAGTAGGAATGCGTGCCCGGATAGCGCGTGGGCCAGTCGCTTTCGCCAAAGCCGCGCCAGTCGGGCGCGATCACGTGCCAGTCGCGCTCCAGGCAGTCGACCAGGAACTGGAACGATGCCGCCACGTCCATCCAGCCATGCAGCATGAACAGCTTGGGCGCGCCAGGTGTACCCCACTCGCGCACGTGGCAGCGCAGCCCACGCAACGTGATAAATTCAGAACGCGAGGTTTCCTTGATTGTCATTTGTCTCCCCTGGTTGCGGACGTTCCCAGCCTTGCCCGGACCCGGGAGCCGGCGCGGAAGCCCGCTTAGAATCGAACGATCGTTCGCAGAATTATAACGAGACTGACAAGGAGACAGCAGCATGGCAGCAGCGGCCCTGCCGGCAAGCCGGCGCGACGACTACCAGGCGCTCTACGACACCTTCCGCTGGGCGGTGCCCGCGCACTTCAACCTGGCCGAAGCGTGCTGTGGCCGCTGGGCACGGGACCCGGCCACGGCCGACCGCATCGCGGTCTATACCGAGCATGAAGATGGGCGGCGCGACGCGTTCAGCTTTGCGCATCTCCAGGCGGAAGCCAACCGGCTATCGGGGGCATTGCGCGAACTGGGCGTGCAGCGCGGCGACCGCATCGCCATCGTGATGCCGCAGCGCATCGAGACAGCCATCGCCTACATGGCGATCCCCCAGCTCGGCGCCATCGCCACGCCGCTGTCCATGCTGTTCGGGCCCGAGGCGCTGGCTTACCGCATCGGCCACAGCGAGTCCGTGGTGGCAATCGCCGACGAGACCTCGATCGACAACGTGCTCGCGGCGCGGCCGGAATGCCCGACACTCGCCACCGTGATCGCCGCCGGCGAAGCGCTCGGGCGCGGCGACCACGACTGGGACGTCCTGCTGGCCGCGCAATTGCCGACGTTCACCGCTGAGCAAACCAAGGCAGACGAAGCCGCCGTGCTGATCTACACCAGCGGCACCACGGGTCCGCCCAAAGGCGCGCTGATTCCGCACCGGGCGCTGATCGGCAACCTCCCTGGCTTTGTCTGCTCGCAGAACTGGTATCCGCAGGACGACGACGTGTTCTGGAGCCCTGCCGACTGGGCCTGGACCGGCGGACTCTGGGATGCGCTGATGCCGGCGCTCTACTTCGGCAAGCCGATCGTGGGCTACCAGGGCCGGTTCTCGGCCGAGCGCGCGTTCGAGCTGCTGGAACGCTACGGCGTCACCAACACCTTCCTGTTTCCCACTGCGTTGAAGCAGATGATGAAGGCCTGTCCCGAGCCGCGGCAGCGCTATACGCTGAAGTTGCGCGCACTGATGAGTGCGGGTGAAGCCGTCGGCGAAACCGTCTTCAGCTGGTGCCGCGATGCCATGGGCGTGGTCGTCAACGAGATGTTCGGCCAGACCGAAATCAACTACATCGTCGGCAACTGCACGGCCCAGCATGACGACGCGTGCCTGGGCTGGCCAGCGCGGCCGGGCTCGATGGGGCGGCCCTACCCCGGCCATCGCGTACAGGTCATCGATGACGAAGGCCGGCCGTGCGCACCCGGCGAGGACGGCGAGGTGGCGGTCTGCACTACGGACATCCACGGCCATACCGACCCCGTCTTCTTCCTTGGCTACTGGAAGAATGAAGCGGCCACGGCGGCGAGATATGTCGAGCGCGACGGTCTGCGCTGGTGCCGCACCGGCGACCTGGCCCGCATCGATGCCGACGGCTACCTCTGGTACCAGGGCCGGGCCGACGACGTGTTCAAGTCGTCGGGCTACCGCATCGGCCCGAGCGAGATCGAGAACTGCCTGCTCAAGCATCCTGCCGTGTCGAACTGCGCGGTGGTGCCTTCGCCGGACACCGAGCGCGGCGCCGTGGTCAAGGCCTTCATCGTGCTGACGCCTTCGGTCGCGCGCTCGTTCGACAGCGACGCGGCGCTGGTGACCGCGCTGCAGGAACACGTGCGCGGCCAGCTCGCGCCTTACGAGTATCCCAAGAAGATCGAGTTCATCGACCAGTTGCCGATGACGACTACGGGGAAGGTTCAGCGGCGGGTGTTGAGATTGCTGGAGCAGGAGCGTGCGGCCGGCAAAGGCTAACCCGCCGAAGCCTCCAGCCACGCCAGCTCATCCTCGTCGAAACCCGCGGCGCGGCGCGCATCAAGGTTGAACGGACCGCGCAGCTTTGGCGCGCGATGCTGCTGTGCCAGCGCGGCATAGGTCGATACCGGATCGAGCCCGCGTTGCGCACACAGCCATCGGTACCAATGGTTGCCGATGGCCACGTGCCCGACTTCATCGCGCAGGATGATGTCGATGATGGCGGCGGCCGCATGGTCGCCCACCCCGGCCAGCTTGGCGCGCACCGGTGGCGAGGCATCGAGGCCGCGCGCCTCGAGCGTGCGCGGCACCAGCGCCATGCGCGCCAGCACGTCGCCGGCGGTGCGGTCGCACATCTCCCACAGGCTGTTGTGGGCGGGGAAATCGCCGTAGCCAAATCCCAGCGTGCCGAGGTGGTCCGCCAGCAAGGTGAAATGCAGCGCCTCTTCGTCGGCCACGCGAAGCCAGTCGCGGTAGTAGTCCGCCGGCATGCCGGGAAAGCGCCAGACCGCATCGAGCGCCAGATTGATGGCGTTGAATTCGATGTGGCATAGCGCGTGGATCATGGCGGCGCGCCCCTCGTCGGTATGCAGCGAGCGGCGGCGCTGGACTTGTTGCGGCGGCACCAGTTCGGGTCGTGGCGGGCGGCCCGGAATGCCGAGCGTCGCGTCCGCGGCGATGTGATCTTCCGCCCCCAGACGAGCGGCATCGGCCTGAGTGAAGTCCCGGAACAGCGCGCGGGCGGCATTGGCCTTGTCGCGCGCATCGGTCAGGCAAAGCACGCCGAGTGCCCACAGGCGCAGCGTTTGTGCGGGATCAGGCAGTCGGGCGGCGGGTGAAATTTCTGGCATAGGCGTAAAATCCGGTCTGCCGCCATTGTAGAGCCCCGCCGGTCACCTCCCGGCCGTGCATGCGGCGTGCCGGCACAAGGCCGGACGCGGCCATTCCCCTGGCTCTTTAAAGGCCGGCGGCAATCCCCAGATAACAACCTTCGTGCAGGAGACTCCATGGCGCTGTACCAGCTCGGCGAACTCGTTCCCAATATCGACCAGGACGCCTACGTGGCCCCCGAAGCCACCATCATCGGCAACGTGACCATGAAGTCGCGCGCCAGTGCCTGGCCGGGCGTCGTGATCCGGGGCGACAACGAACCGATCGTGGTCGGCGTGGACACCAACATCCAGGAAGGCTCCGTGCTGCACGTCGATCCGGGCTGCCCTCTGACGCTGGGCGACAAGGTCTCCATCGGCCACCAGGCCATGCTGCACGGCTGCACGGTCGGCGAAGGCTCGCTGATCGGCATCCAGGCCGTGATCCTGAACCGCGCGGTGATCGGCAAGGAATGCCTCGTCGGCGCGGGTGCCGTGGTGACCGAAGGCAAGGTATTCCCGGACCGCTCGCTGATCCTTGGCGCGCCGGCCAAGGTCGTGCGCGAACTGACCGACCAGGACGTGGCCAATCTCTACCGCAATGCCGAGACCTACGCCACGCGCCAGGCCATGTACAAGCAACAGCTCAAGCGGATCGACTGATCGACAGACAAGCGCCGCGCGAGCTACAACCGATTGACAGACAGATTATTGTGACCGATACGACCACCCCCGACACCCTGCAGAAGTTCCTGTTCGACGCGGCCCCCGTGCGCGGCGAACTGGTGCGCATGGAAGCCACCTGGCGCGAAGTGCTGAGCCGCCACGCCTATCCCGCGCCCGTGCGGCGCGTGCTGGGCGAGATGATGGCTGCCGCCGCGCTGCTGTCGGCCAACCTCAAGTTCAACGGCGCGCTCGTCATGCAGCTGCATGGCGACGGCCCGGTGCGCATGCTGGTGGTGGAGTGCCTGTCCGACCTGTCGATGCGCGCCACGGCCAAGCTGGCCGAAGGCGCGCAGATCGCCGACGACGCCACGCTGACCGATCTCGTCAATGTCCACGGCCATGGCCGCTTTGCCATCACGCTCGACCCGAAGGACAAGCTGCCGGGCCAGCAGCCGTATCAGGGCATCGTGCCGCTGGCTGACGCCCATGGCCCGCTGGCCAGCATGAGCGCCGTGCTGGAGCACTACATGCAGGCCTCCGAGCAGCTCGACACGCGCCTGTGGCTGGCCGCCGATGACCATGCCGCTGCCGGCATGCTGCTGCAGAAGCTGCCGTCGTACGGCGGCACGCAGGAAGTCGGCGAAACCGGCTCCGCGCTTGGCGAGCACGGCCGCGCGCAAGATCTGGACACCTGGGACCGCGCGTGCCAGCTCGGCAACACGCTGAAGGCCGACGAGCTGCTGGCCGAAACGCCGGACACGCTGCTGCGCCGCCTGTTCTGGGAAGACCTGCAAGCGGCCGGCCTGCGCGTCTTCGAACCGCTCACGCCGCACTTCCAGTGCTCGTGCTCGCGCGCCAAGGTGGCGGGCATGCTGCACTCGCTGGGCCAGGAAGAGATCGAAAGCATCGTCGCCGAGCGCGGCGATGTGGAAATCCACTGCGATTTCTGCGGCCAGCGCTACGAATTCGATGCGGTGGACTGCGCCCAGCTGTTCACGCCGTCGCACGTCGCCACCGGCGCCGGTGAGGGCGCGCATCACCATCATTGATCCGGAACCGGCCCGCGGGCCGGACCTGCAGCGGGCATGTCGGCTGCGAACCACGCTGCAAGGCGCAAGTCCAACAGCTAAGCTGTTATCGATGGCGCCGTCTCCGCCGAGCCGGCGCGACACTCCGACCCGCCAGTCCTCGCCGCCATGCCCGCCGCCCGCATTCCCTGCTCCCTGCCTGTCCTGCCAGCGTTGCTGGCTGCCGCGCTGCTGGCCGGCGGCTGTGCCGCGCCGGTGCCGCGCGATATCAATGGCACGCCCGCGACTGCCCGCCTGGCCCCGGATGCGGCTTCAGGCGCCCCGCTCAGCGTCGAACAGTTGCAGCAGCTCGACGCCCTGAACCAGCAGATCCTGCACGACCAGGAGGCGGCCATCGGCCGCCAGCAGGCCGCCGAGGCGGCCTACCGCGCGTACGCCTATCCGACGACAAGCTGGAATCTGTTCTATGGAGGCTGGGGCGGCGGCCACTGGGGCGGTGGCGTGGGCATCAGTTCGCCCGGCTACTGGGGCGGCTACCCGTACGGGTGGTAATCCTCGTTGGCAAAACCGCCCGGCGAGGCGGGCGGTCAACAAGCCGGCGCTCAGTGGCGGCCTGTGGCGGCAGTCGAATTCGGCGGCGGCGGCAGCGGCGGCGTGGCGCTGACCTTTGGCGCCGGTGCAACGAACTGCACGAACACCTCGCCGTCCTTCACCATGCCCAGTTCATAGCGGGCGCGCTCTTCGATGGCGCCCGTGCCGTCCTGCAGGTCCTTCACTTCTCCTTCCAGCTTGGCATTGCGCAGCTTCAGCGTCTGGTTGCGGGTGGCCTGCTCCTGCACCTGCCGGTTGAGTTCCCAGACCCGCAGCCAGCCGCCCTTGCCGAGCCAGAGCGGATACTGGATGGCCAGCAGCAGTACGAACAACAGCAAAGAAATCAGGCGCATGAGGCGTGGCGGACGGAAATTTCCGCACAATGATGTGCGAACTCGGGCCGGAAGGCAATGGCAGCCAGATTTCGATACAAATCCGGATACAAAAAACGGCGGCGGCACGGGTAAATCCGTGCCGCCGCCGTCAGGGCGCATCAAGCGCCCGCCAGGGTTCAGCGCAGGTTGTAGAACGCGCTCTTGCCCGGGTAGCTGGCGATATCGCCGAGGTCTTCCTCGATGCGCAGCAGCTGGTTGTACTTCGAGATACGGTCCGAACGCGACAGCGAACCGGTCTTGATCTGGCCGGCGTTGGTGCCCACGGCGATGTCGGCGATGGTGCTGTCTTCGGTTTCGCCCGAACGGTGCGAGATCACGGCGGTGTAGCCGGCGCGCTTGGCCATCTCGATGGCGGCGAAGGTCTCGGTCAGCGTGCCGATCTGGTTGATCTTGATGAGGATCGAGTTGCCGATGCCCTTCTCGATGCCTTCCTTCAGGATCTTGGTGTTGGTCACGAACAGGTCGTCACCGACCAGCTGGACGCTCTTGCCCAGCTTGTCGGTCAGCGTCTTCCAGCCATCCCAGTCGCCTTCGGCCATGCCGTCCTCGATCGACACGATCGGGAACTTGTCGCACAGGTTGGCCAGGTAGTCGGCGAACTGCGTCGACGACAGCTTCAGGCCTTCGCCTTCCAGCACGTAGACGTCTTCGGCTTCGTGGTAGAACTCGCTGGCGGCGCAGTCCAGCGCCAGCAGCACGTCTTCGCCCATGCGGTAGCCGGCCTTTTCGACGGCCTGGACGATGGTGTTCAGGCACTCCTCGTTCGACGAGAAGTTCGGGGCGAAGCCGCCCTCGTCGCCCACGGCAGTGGACATGCCCTTGTCCGACAGGATCTTCTTCAGCGCGTGGAAGACCTCGGCGCCGCAGCGCAGGGCTTCACGGAAGCTGGTCGCCGACACCGGCATGATCATGAATTCCTGGATGTCCAGGCTGTTGTTGGCGTGCGCGCCGCCGTTGACGATGTTCATCATCGGCACCGGCATCTGCATGGCGCCCGAACCGCCGAAATAGCGGTACAGCGGCAGGCCGGCTTCTTCGGCGGCGGCCTTGGCCACGGCCATCGACACGGCCAGCATGGCGTTGGCGCCCAGGCGGCCCTTGTTCTCGGTGCCGTCCAGGTCGATCAGGGTGCGGTCCAGGAAGGCCTGCTCGGAAGCATCCAGGCCCATGATGGCTTCGGAGATCTCGGTGTTGATGTGCTCGACGGCCTTCAGCACGCCCTTGCCCAGGTAGCGGCCCTTGTCGCCGTCACGCAGTTCGATGGCTTCGCGCGAACCGGTCGATGCGCCCGACGGCACCGCCGCACGGCCCATCACGCCGGATTCCAGCAGCACGTCGCACTCGACGGTGGGGTTGCCACGCGAGTCGAGAACCTCGCGACCGATGATATCTACGATTGCACTCATGAATTCCTCTCTGACTGTTGATTCTTGCTGCTGCGGATTACTGCAACCTGCTTGTGTCCCGGTCGTGTCAGGGCGATGTCACGCGCCCGGAAAAGGCAAAAAGGGCTTGCCGGCTCAGGCCACGCCCTCGACCACGATCATGTTCATGCGCGCCGCGTGCTCGCGTGCCTTGCGGGCCGCGAGGTAGGCCTCTCCGTCATGGAAGGCCCTGGCGGCATCGGTGCTCGGGAATTTCAGCACGACCACTCGGGTCGGCGCCCATTCCCCTTCAAGGTTTTCGGCCTTGCCGCCGCGCACCACTACTTCAGCACCATGGATCTGCATGGCCTTGCTGGAGAGCACCTTGTATTCCTCGTACTGCTGGGGATCGGTTACGTCGACGTACGCGATGATATAGCCCGCGGCCATGCTGTATCTCCGGATGTTTTGTATGGTCTTTCGATACGGCTTGTCACGGCCGGCCCAGCGGCGGTGACAAGCCGGGGCCTGCTCAGGCGCAGGCGGGCCAGCCGAAGTTGTCTTCGAGGAAGCCGGCGCGCTTGGTCAGCGCGTCGAGGTCCCTGAGCACGGCCAGCAGTTCCTTCATGCGCGACAGCGGCACCGCGTTCGGGCCATCGGACATGGCCTTGCTCGGGTCCGGGTGCGTTTCCATGAACAGTCCGGCGATACCGGTGGCCACGGCGGCACGCGACAGCACCGGCACAAACTCGCGCTGGCCGCCGGAACTCGTGCCCTGCCCGCCCGGCAACTGCACCGAGTGGGTGGCGTCGAACACCACGGGCGCGCCGGTCTCGCGCATGATCGCGAGCGAGCGCATGTCCGAGACCAGGTTGTTGTAGCCGAAGGACACACCGCGCTCGCAGGCCATGAAGACGTCGTCCGGCAGGCCGGCTTCGCGTGCGGCGTCGCGGGCCTTGTCGATCACGTTCTTCATGTCGTGCGGCGCCAGGAACTGGCCCTTCTTGATATTCACCGGCTTGCCGCTCTGGGCGCAGGCACGGATGAAATCCGTCTGGCGGCACAGGAAGGCCGGCGTCTGCAGCACGTCGACCACGGCCGCCACCGGCTTGACCTCGTCGATCTCGTGGATGTCGGTCAGCACCGGCACGCCGATCTCGCGCTTCACGGTCGCCAGGATCTCCAGGCCCTTTTCCATCCCCAGGCCGCGGAACGACTTGCCTGATGAACGGTTGGCCTTGTCGAACGACGACTTGTAGATGAACGGGATGCCCAGCTCGCCGGTGATCGCCTTCAGCTCGCCGGCGGTATCCAGCGCCATCTGCTCGGACTCGATCACGCACGGGCCGGCGATCAGGAAGAACGGTTTGTCGAGGCCAGCCTCGAATCCACAGAGTTTCATGACAGTCTCCTGCTCGGCGCCCGGCTTCAGGCGCCCTTGCGCTGCTGACCGGCCAGCGCGGCTTCGACGTAGGCCTTGAACAGCGGATGGCCGTCACGCGGCGTGGAGGTGAATTCCGGGTGGAACTGCACGCCGACGAACCACGGGTGCATCGACTCCGGCAGTTCCATCATCTCGGGCAGGTTCTCGGTCGGGGTGCGCGCGGAGATCACCATGCCGGCGTTTTCGAGCGTCGGCACGTAGTGGTTGTTGACCTCGTAGCGGTGGCGGTGACGCTCGTTGACCTCGGCACCGTAGATCGACGACGCCTTGGTGCCTTCGTTCACCGGCACGCGTTGCGCGCCCAGGCGCATGGTGCCGCCCAGGTCGGAATCCGCCGAACGCTGTTCGACCTTGCCTTCGCGGTCGACCCATTCGGTGATCAGCGCGACCACCGGGTGTTCGGTTTCCAGGTTGAACTCGGTCGAGTTGGCGTCGGCCATGTTGGCTACGTGGCGCGCAAACTCGATCACGGCCAGCTGCATGCCCAGGCAGATGCCCAGGTACGGCACCTTGTTCTCGCGGGCGTACTGGATTGCGCGGATCTTGCCTTCCGTGCCGCGCTTGCCGAAGCCGCCCGGCACCAGGATGGCGTCAAGCGGAGCCAGCACTTCCAGGTGGCCCGATTCCAGTTCCTCGGAATCGATATATTCGATGTTCACGCGCGTGGCAGTGTGCATGCCGGCGTGGCGCAGCGCTTCGATCAGCGACTTGTACGACTCGGTCAGGTCGACGTACTTGCCGACCATGCCGATGGTGATCTCGTGCTGCGGGTTTTCCTGCGCGTTCACCAGCTTCTGCCACATCGACAGGTCGGCCGGCTTCGGATCCAGGCGCAGCTCTTCGCAGATCAGGCGGTCGAGGCCCTGCTCGTTGAGCATCTGCGGGATCTTGTAGATGCTGTCGGCATCCCACACCGAAATCACGGCGTCCTGCGGGATGTTGGCGAACAGCGAAATCTTGGCGCGCTCGTCGTCCGGGATCGGGCGGTCGGCGCGGCACAGCAGCGCCGTCGGCGAGATGCCGATTTCGCGCAGCTTCTGCACCGAGTGCTGGGTCGGCTTGGTCTTCAGCTCGCCGGCGCTGGCGATAAACGGCACCAGCGTCAGGTGCACGAACGCGCAGCGGTTGCGGCCCATGCGCAGGCTCATCTGGCGCGCGGCTTCGAGGAACGGCAGCGATTCGATGTCACCCACGGTGCCGCCGATTTCCACCAGCGCCACGTCGGCCTTGCCGTCGTGCGAGGCCGCAGCGCCCTTCTCGATGAAGGCCTGGATCTCGTTGGTGATATGCGGGATCACCTGCACGGTCTTGCCCAGGTATTCGCCGCGGCGCTCCTTGCGGATCACCGATTCGTAGATCTGGCCCGTGGTGAAGTTGTTCGACTTGCGCATCTTGGCCGAGACGAAGCGCTCGTAGTGGCCGAGATCGAGGTCGGTTTCCGCACCGTCTTCCGTGACAAACACCTCGCCATGCTGGAAGGGGCTCATCGTGCCGGGATCGACGTTGATGTAGGGATCTAGCTTGAGGAGGGTGACTTTGAGGCCGCGCGACTCGAGAATGGCCGCGAGCGAAGCAGCAGCGATGCCCTTGCCGAGAGAAGAGACGACGCCACCGGTGACGAAGACGAATTTGGTCATAAACCGAGCTTGCCGGGGAAATCGGGATTATACATGAGACCCCGTTCCCCGCAGGCCCGGAAATTGTGACACCGGCAGGTCGACAACGCGTCTGCGGCGCATTCGCCGCTTGTGCTCAGCGGCCTTCGCGCCGCATCCCGGCGATCAGTTCGCGGATCAGTTGCGCCGTTTCCCCGGGCCGCTCCATCGGGTAAAGATGGCCGCCCTCGATGAAGCGCAGATTCTCGCCGACCAGCTTGCGCGTGGCGGACAGCCCACATTGCCGCACCTCGCGCGAACGCGTGCCGGCCACGAATCCGACCGGCACCGGCGCGCCGCGCGCCACCTTGCGGCCCAGGCTGGTCGGCAGCGTGCGATAGATCCAATATTCCACCTCGCGGTTGAAGCGCAGTTGCCGCTCGTCGTCCTTGCCGGTGGGCTCGGTCCCATGCAGCGCATAGTCGCGCAGCATGTCCTGGTCCCAGATCGCGAAATTGGGCTTGGCGCGGAAATGCTCCCACACCGCCTCCGTATCCGGCCAGTGCGTGCGCCGGTTCCTGGTCACCGCGGCCGGCCCCGGCTTCTCGTCCATGCCCAGCAGCTGCGCGGTCTTCAACAGCGATGCACGCCAGCCCGCGATGATCGGCGAATCGAGCATCACCACGCCACGCACCCATTCGGGGCGCCGCAGCGCGGCCATCAGCGACAGGAAGCCGCCCAGCGAATGCCCCACCAGCCACACCGGCTCGCGGTACTGGTGCTGCAGCGAATCGAGCAACTCTTCGACAAGATGCGGCCAGCCGCGCGTCACCGGGTACTCGGCCCGGTGGCCGTAGCGCTCCACGGCGCGGAATTCGAAATCGCCTTCCAGCTCGGCGAACAGCTTCCGGTACGTCGGCACCGGAAAGCCATTGGCATGGGAGAAATGAATGATCTCGCGCATTGTCTGGCCCACTCAGTCCTGGGTGCGCGAGCGCTCACGCGTGGCACGCACCGGTTGCCCCCAGAGGTCGGCCTCGCCCGTGCGCGCCAGCGGGAATTCCGCTTCGCGCTTGGCATCCCATTCGGGGTCGCTGATCTCGCCGAACACCTGGCGCAGGCGATGTCCCCAGGTGTCGCGGATCATACGGAAATACGCGTTGCGCTCGTCGATATTGACGAAGTGCGTAACCTGCAGCGTGTCAGCTTCGTAGACCAGCAGATCGAGCGGCAGGCCAACCGAGATATTCGATTTCAGCGTCGAATCCATCGAAATCAGCGCGCACTTCGCCGCCTCGCCAAGCGGCAGCGAAGGGTGCACCACACGGTCGATAATCGGCTTGCCGTACTTGGCTTCACCGATCTGGAAATAGCAGTTCTCGGGCATGGCCTCGACGAAATTGCCGGCCGCGTAGACATTGAACAGCCGCACGCGCTCGCCGCCGATCTGGCCGCCAAAGATCAGGCTGACGTTGAAATCGATGCCGGCATCGCGCAACGCATGGGCATCGCGCTTGTGCACCTGGCGCACGGCATCGCCGACGATGGACGCGGCCTCGAACATATCGCGCGCGGTCCACAGCGAGCGCTTCTCGTCGCGCGCCTCGGCCAGGCACTGGCGCACCGACTGGCTGATGGCCAGGTTGCCGGCAGTCAGCAGCACCATCACGCGGTCGCCGGGCTCTTCGAACACCGTCATCTTGCGCGCGGTGGATATCGCATCGACACCGGCATTGGTGCGCGAATCGGAAAGAAACACCAGGCCGGCGTCGAGCTGCATGGCAACACAATAAGTCATGGTCTTGTCGGGTTCACCTGGAACCGTGCGGGGTAGCAGCGGGAATTCTAGCGCCCCGCGGACGTCCTGCGGCACGGGCGCCGCCAGATTCGAGGCCGTGTTCGGATTTGGGGCGTACCAGCGGACACCGGCGCGCTCAGCCGTCAAACCGGTGCAACCGGTAGGCCAGCGGCGCCACCACGGACAGGTAGCCATGCACCGCGGTGCGCAGCATGCGCTGCATGACCTGAGGATCCGGCGGCAGCATTGAGGTCATCAGCGACTGGGAAACCAGGCTATAGGTCATCGCATGCGCGGCAAACGCGGCCTCGTCCATGGCGGCATCGACCGGCCAGTCGACCCCGGCGCCCAGTGCCCGCGTCCATAGCTGGACGAACTCCACGTAAAGACCCCGGAACGCCTCGACGCCGGACACCTTGCGCTCCAGCAGGAACAAGGCCGCCCACTGTTCGGGTTCGGCCAGCGGCGCCCCGCACTGGGCCTCCAGCAGGGCATTGACCCGATCGGGCAGCGCCTGCCCGCGCGTGGCTTCGATACTCGCGCTCATGGCCAATGCGATGTCCTTGATGCGCAGATGGATGCAAACCGCGGCCAGGGCCTCTTTGCTGGAGAAATATTCGTAGAAGCTCCCGATCCCCACGCCGGCCAAAGCGATCACCTGGCGGATGCTGACGTTGTCATAGCCCTTCTCCACCAGCAACTGCACGAACGCTTCACGGATGGCATGCGCGGTGGCGCGGGCGCGCGACTGCGCGGGCTTGCGGCGCTGCGGACGATCTGGGGCACTTGGGGCACTTGGGGGCGCTGGCTTCATGTCGGCAAAACCCGAACACCGTCGGGCAGGCTCGTTTTTATACTCGTTGGCCATGCTGGCTGCCCTGCCTCAAGGAAGAGATGGGGGCCATCCCATCGGAGACACGCACATGAACCAGGGCACGCACGAAGTCACCAACGTCGTGACAGAGCTGCACGATTATAACGTCTACACCACCGACATCGCCCTGCAGGAAGCCGTGCGGCGTGCCGGCGGCGCGGACCACGAAACCGAGCTGACGGCCTACGGCGCGCGCCTGGGCACTGCCGAAACGCTGCGCCTGGCCGAAGACGCCAATCACTTCAAGCCCGAGCTGCATACCCATGACCGCCAGGGCCGGCGCATCGACAGGATCGAGTTCCATCCGGCCTGGCACGGCGTGATGCGGCTGGCGCGCGAGCAGAACCTCGTGTCGCAGCCGTTCTCCGACCCCCGCCCCGGCGCATGGGCCGCCTATGCCGCGGGCTTTTCGATGCACGGGCAGATCGAAGCCGGCTCGCAATGCCCCAACTCGATGACCTTTGCCTGCATCCCCGTGCTGCAGAAAGAGCCGGAGCTGTTCGCGCAGTTGGCGCCCAAACTCTATTCGCGCCGCTATGATGGGCGCGACATCCCGCTCGAGCAGAAGGACTCCATCCTGGTCGGCATGGGCATGACCGAAAAGCAAGGCGGCTCCGACGTGCGCGCCAACAGCACGCGCGCGGAGCCAGTGCGCGGTGAGGGCCGCGGCGGCGAATACGAGATCACCGGACACAAGTGGTTCTTCTCCGCGCCGATGTGCGACGCGCATCTTGTCGTGGCACGCACCGAGAGCGGCCTGTCCTGCTTCTTCGTACCGCGCTATCGCCCCGACGGCAGCAAGAATGCCATCCACATCCAGCGTCTGAAGGAGAAGATCGGCAACCGGTCCAACTCCAGCAGCGAAGTCGAGTTCCACGGCGCGTGGGGCCGCATGATCGGCGAAGAAGGCCGCGGCGTGCCGACCATCATCGAGATGGCCACCTACACGCGCCTGAACTGCGTGATGGGAAGCGCCGGGCTGATCCGCCAGTGCCTGGTGCAGTCTCTGCACCACGCGCGCGGGCGCAGCGCGTTCGGCAAGCGCCTGGCAGAGCAGCCGCTGATGCGCAACGTGCTGGCCGACATGGCGCTGGAAAGCGAAGCCGCCACGCAGCTCATGATGCGCCTGACCGACGCCTTCGCCCTGGCTGCGCAAGATCCGCTGCAGCGCGCTTACCAGCGCATCGTGACGCCTGCCGCCAAGCTTTGGGTAGCCAAGCGCAGCATCGAATTGTCGGCCGAGGCGATGGAAGTATTTGGCGGCAACGGCTACATGGAGCAAAGCCCGGTGGGCCGGCTCTATCGCGAAGCGCCGGTGATCTCGATCTGGGAAGGCTCGGGCAACGTGATGGCGCTCGACATGCTGCGTGCGGTCAGCCGCGAACCCGATGCCATGCATGCGCTGCTCGCGGACCTGCACGGTGCATTTGCCGATGAAGCGCCATTGCGCGCGCAAGTGGCCGCGCTCGCCGACGCACTCGGCAAACCCGCCGAATCGCTGGAAGCCCAGGCACGCCGCCATGCCCAGCAACTGGTGCTGCTGGTGCAAGCGCGCCTGCTGCGCGAACATGCGCCGCAGGCCATGGCCGATGCTTTTATCGCCAGCCGCTTTGATGCGCAGTGGGGACGCATCTTCGGCATGCTGCCGGAAGGCACTCCGCACGAGTCGATCCTGGCACGCGCCTGGCCGGTATAAATCAACAACGAAAAAAATAGCGGAAGACAAGCCACCATGAATATCGTTGCGCTGTTTGACGGCAATGTCCGCAAGTACCCGGACAAGCCACTGCTGCGGTACGCCGGGCAATCGGTCAGCTACGCGGAAGCCGACGCGCTGTCGCGCCGCGCCGCCGCTGTATTGGCCGGCCAAGGCGTGCGAGCCGGCGACCGCGTCGCCATGATGTGTTTCAACACGCCGGGCTTTGTCGTGGCGATGCTGGGCGCGTGGCGACTGGGTGCGATCGTGGTGCCGGTCAACCACAAGATGCAGGCGCCGGAGGTCGATTACATCCTTGAACACGCCGCCGTGAAGGTATGCGTATTCGACGGTGCATTGGCACCGGTGATGGCACGGTTGCAAACGGCTGTCACGCTGTTGGCCACTGACAGCGTGCCGGAAGGCTATCGCAGCTTAGACGAGTTGATGGCCGCGGCCTTGCCCGCCGACATCAGCCGCGCCGTAGACGATGACATCGCCGAGATCCTCTACACCTCCGGCACGACCGGCAAGCCAAAGGGCTGCGTGCTCAGCCACCGCAACGTGTGCCAGGCCGCGCTGGCCACCGCGCTGGGGTTGTCGATGACGCGCGACGAGCGCACGCTGATGGCCATGCCGCTGTGGCATTCGTCGCCGCTCAACAACTGGTTCCTGGGCACCCTCTACGTGGGCGGCACCGTGATGCTGCTGCGCGAATACCACCCGCTGCATTTCCTGCAGGCCGCGCAGGACGAGCGCGCCACGCTGTATTTCGGCGCCCCGGTGTCCTACCTGCTGCCGCTGCAATCGGGGCTGGATGTCTCGTCATACGATCTTCGCTCGATCCGCGCGTGGATCTACGGCGGCGGCCCCATCGGCGCCGACACCGCGCGCCGGCTTGCCGACGCTTACCGGAGCGACCGCTTCTTCCAGGTCTTTGGCATGACCGAAACCGGTCCGTGCGGTACCGTGCTCTACCCCGAAGAACAGGTAACGAAGGCCGGCTCCATTGGCCGCGTAGCCACGCCCGGCGTCGACCTGCGCGTCGTCTGCGCCGACGGCAGCGAGGCCGGCACGAACGAGGTCGGGGAGATCTGGCTGAAAGCCGACTCGGTCATGCAAGGCTACCTCGGCAACAAGGCCGCCACCGACGCGGTGCTGCGGGACGGCTGGTACCGCAGCGGCGACCTGGCCCGGCGCGACGCCGACGGCTTCCTGTTCATCGTCGACCGCGCCAAAGACATGATCATCACCGGAGGTGAAAACGTCTACTCGAAGGAAGTCGAGGATGTGCTGCTCGCGCACGCCGACATTCAGGATGCCGCCGTGATTGGACGTCCGCATCCGGAATGGGGGGAAACGGTGGTGGGGATGATCGTGCCGAAGGCCGGCGCACAGCCGGACTCCGAAACGCTCAAGGCCTTCGTCGGCGAACGGCTGGCGCGCTACAAGGTGCCGCGCGAATTCCTGCTGTGCGAGCAGTTGCCGCGCACGCCTACCGGCAAGCTGATGAAGCATCTGCTGCGCACCAGCTAGGTGACGGACCGCACCCGCCCGGTGCGGCCCTGATCCCTTCAGTCGGTCAAGGGCGTGATAGCGATGTTCACCTGCAGGGTCTCGCCGCTGCCGCCTTCGAGAATGCCCCGTACCGGCGCAGCGGACTGGTAGTCTCGCCCCACTGCAAGCCGCACGTGCCGGTGATCCGTGACGCAACGATGCGTGACGTCGATGCTGCACCACAGATCCTGCCCTGCATCCAGGCAGACATCCGCCCAGGCGTGGCTGGCCAGTTCGGTGGCCGCCGGATCGTAGAAGTATCCGCTGACATAGCGCGCGGGAATGCCGAACGCGCGGCACGCGGCCACCATCACTTGCGCCTGGTCCTGGCAAACCCCGCTGCCAAGATGGAACGCCTCGGCCGCGGAGGTGCCGACGTGCGTGGTGTTGGCGGCGTAACGCACGTGATCGGCGATGCCGCCGGCCAGCGCCAGCAGCGCCGGCACCTCGTGTCCGGATGCCAGGAACGGCGCGGCGAATGCCTGCATCTCCGGCGGAGCGGCGGTCAGCGGCGTGCCGCCCACGAAGTACAGCGGCGAGACCCGCGCCTCGCCCGCAGCGGCCCCATCGCGGAAGGCATGGTGCCCGTCGCGCCCTGCCTCATCATGCGCCGTCGTGACGTGGACTTCACCGATCGCCGTGATGGCAATGGTATCGGCCGGGCCCTTGACGGTGAAGTTATGGACGATATTGCCGAAGCCATCGCGCGCTTCGGAAAGGTTGCCAGGTGCCTGGAGTTCCCAGCCCTGCACGGCCTGCAGCGGCCCCGAGCGCGGCGCGAGCCGCAATTCGTGCACGCTGCGCCGCACCGGTTCCGCGTAGTGATAGACGGTCTGGTGATGAATCTTGTATTTCACGGTGTTTGGAAGGCCGCCGCGACGACTGCTGCACATGGTGCTCTCCGCGGCATTCGTACCCTACTGGGAATTAGGCCGCCAGCGGCACCAGGAAATCACGGCTGATGCCGTTGCCGAGGTCGCCGATGCGCTCCAGGAAGCTGGTCAGGAAAGCGTGCAGTCCGACAGCAAAAATGTCGTCGATGCGGGCATATTTCAGGTCGGCATGGAGTTTACCAGCCTGGCGCTCGGTCTCTCCCGATTGCTGGTTGCAGACCACCGCCAGGATGGCCACCACCTCATCCATGCTCGACACCAGCGAACGCGGCATGTCCGGGCGCAGGATCAACAGCTCGGCCACGCGCTGCGGCGTGATCACCGCGCGGTAGACCTTGCGGTAGACCTCGAAGCCCGACACCGAGCGCAGCACCGCGGCCCAGTGGTAGAAATCGTTCTGCTCGCGGTTGGAATCGGTGTCGTCCGAGCCCGACGCCTGGAACTTCACGTCGAGGATCCGCGCGGTGTTGTCGGCGCGCTCCAGGAACGTGCCGAGCCGCATGAAGTGGAAGGCGTCGTCCTTCAGCATGGTGCCGAACTGCACCCCGCGCGCCAGGTGCGAGCGGAACTTGACCCACTCGAAGAAGCGCGACGGGTCTTCCTGCAGTTCCCCGTCTGCGATGATGCGCTGCACATCGAGCCAGGTCGTGTTGACGGTTTCCCAGACCTCGGTCGTGAGCGAGCCGCGTACCGCGCGCGCGTTCTCGCGCGCCGCGCGCAGGCAGCTCATGATCGACGAAGGGTTGGTCATGTCGCGCACCATGAAGTCGATCACGTCGTCGCGCGTCAGCAGCCCGTACTTGTGGTCGAAGGCGCGAGTGAGTTCCGAGATGTCTAGCATGGCCCACCAGCCCTGCTCCGCCACTTCCGCGGACTGCGGCAGCAGCGAGGTCTGGTAGTTGACGTCCAGCATGCGCGCGGTATTCTCCGCGCGTTCGGTATAGCGGGCCATCCAGAAAAGATGGTCGGCGGTGCGGCTCAGCATGGAGTTCTCCTCGCAATGCGGTGGCGTGGTAACGAAGGGCTCATCGCTCCAGCACCCAGGTGTCCTTGGTGCCCCCGCCCTGCGAGGAATTCACCACCAGCGAACCTTCGCGCAATGCCACGCGCGTGAGCCCGCCCGGCACCATGCGCACCTCGCGCCCCGACAGCACGAACGGACGCAGGTCGATATGACGCGGTGCGATGCCTGCTTCGACATACGTCGGGCATGTCGACAACGCCAGCGTCGGCTGGGCGATGTACTGCTCGGGGCGCGACTTCACCACCTCGCGGAAGGTATCGATCTCCGCGCGCGTGGCCGCCGGCCCGACCAGCATGCCGTAGCCGCCCGCGCCATGGGTTTCCTTGACCACCAGTTCCGCCATGTTGTCGAGCACGTATTGCAGGTCGTCCGGGCGCCGGCACATATAGGTCGGCACGTTGTTGAGGATGGCCTCCTCGCCCAGGTAGAAGCGGATCATGTCGGGCACGTACGGATAGATCGACTTGTCGTCCGCCACACCGGTGCCGATGGCATTGCAGATGGTCACGTTGCCCGCGCGGTAGACCGACAGCAGCCCGGCCGCGCCGAGCGAGGAATCGTGCCGGAACACGAGCGGATCGAGGAAATCGTCATCCACGCGGCGGTAGATCACGTCGATGCGCTGCGGCCCCTGCGTGGTGCGCATGTAGAGATGGTCGTCCTCGACGAACAGGTCGCTGCCTTCGACCAGTTCGACGCCCATCTGCTGCGCCAGGAAGGCGTGCTCGAAATACGCCGAGTTGTACATGCCCGGTGTCAGCACGACCACGGTCGGATCGGCGATGGCCTGCGGCGAAACCCCGCGCAGCATGTCCAGCAGCAGGTCGGGATAGTGGGCCACCGGCGCGACGCGGTTGCGCGCGAACAGGTCTGGGAACAAGCGCATCATCATCTTGCGGTTTTCGAGCATGTACGACACGCCCGACGGTACGCGCAGGTTGTCTTCCAGCACGTAGAACTCGCCCTCGCCCGCCCGCACGACGTCGATGCCGGCCACGTGCGCGTAGACGTCGTGGGGCACGTCCAGGCCCAGCATCTCGGGGCGGTACTGGGCGTTGTTGTAGATCTGGTCCGGCGGGATCACGCCGGCGCGGATGATGTCCTGCCCGTGGTAGATATCGTGGATGAAGCGGTTCAGCGCCGCCACGCGCTGGCGCAGGCCCTTGTCCAGGGTCGCCCATTCGCTGGCCGGGAAGATGCGCGGGATCACGTCGAACGGAATGGTCCGCTCGGTGCCGCTGTTGGCTTCATCCTTGTCGCCGTAGACCGCGAACGTAATGCCCACGCGCCGGAAGATCAGGTCGGCCTCGGCGCGCTTGTTGGCCATGGTGTTCTCGGACTGCCGCGCGAGCCAGTCGGAGAATTGCCGGTAGTGCGGTCGTACCAGGCCACCCGGCAATGCCTGTCCCGCCTGGATGACGGTATTGCTCTCGCCATCCCGCCAATCCAGCATCTCGTCGAAAAAACGCGCCGCCATGATGACCCTTCCCTCCGTGAAATCGGGGGGCGTCCTGGTCGCCTGGCCTGCCGGTCTCCCACCGGAATCGCCGCCCCTTGTTTTTTGGCTCTACAGACTGTCGAGTGAACTGGCCCTTTCAGCATACTTGTGCCAGCGAAAGCCGCAAGTTTCCGCGATGGCGCGGCACGGAAACGGGTGAAGCAAGATGCCTGCCAGGGTGACTGCAGGCGCGCGTGCGGGAGTGGGTCAGCGCGCGGTGGCGCGGTGGCGTCCGCCGTCGTCGAGGATGGCCTGCACCAGCGCCTCCGGCGTTTGCCGGATATCGAGCACCAGCGCACCTTCGGGTTCTTCGAGGGTATCGAGCTGGCTCTGCAGCAATGCGGGGTTGAAGAAGTGGTCCGTGCGAGCGGACAGGCGCGAGCCGATCACCGACGCGTCGCCCTTCATGTAGACGAAGGTCACGCCGCCGTCCGGCGGCGTCAGCCGGTCGCGATACACCTGGCGCAGCGCGGAGCAGGTGAACACGTGGGTCCGGCCCTCGGCCCGCGCGGCATCGATGGCTGCGCGCATGGCCGCCAGCCACGGCCAGCGGTCCTCGTCGGTTAGCGGGATGCCCGCGTGCATCTTGGCCTTGTTGGCGGCGCTGTGGAATTCGTCCGCGTCATGGAACGCGCAGCCCAGGCGTTGCGCCAGCATTTCGCCAACCGTGGATTTGCCGCTGCCGGAAACGCCCATCAGGATATAGATCATGTCTGCTCCATCGATCATGGTGTCGGATGGTTTGCCCCATCCTTGTCGGTAGCCTGGGCGCCGGCTGGCGGCGCGCAGGTGCCCGGCTGGCGGCTGGCACCGGCCGGGAGGAATCGAGTCAATCGGATGAAACGGGCCTTGGCCCGGCTATTGTGCGACGGAATGCGCCGCCGTGGCAGTTCCGGGCGCGACGGCCGCCGGCATGGCGTCGGCCTCGGACAGGTCGAGTGCGCTGCCGCCCTCTTCCGCCATGCGCGCGTGGCGCCGGAACAGGCCGAACAGGCCGCGGCCCATGCTGAACCGGGCGAAATCATCGGCCGGCGCTGGCGCGACGGGGCGCGCCGCGAATTCGGCCGGATCACCGAGCCAGGCAAGCGTGCCCGCAACGGCGTCCATGCGCACCAGGTCGCCGTCGCGCACGCGCGCCAGCGGTCCGCCGGCCAATGCCTCGGGGCCCATGTGGATCACCGCGGGGACCTTGCCGGACGCGCCGGACATGCGGCCATCCGTGACCAGCGCCACGCGGTGCCCCGCATCCTGCAGCGCACCCAGCACGGGCGTCAGGCGATGCAGTTCTGGCATGCCGTTGGCATTGGGCCCCTGGAAACGGACCACGGCCACCACGTCGCGGTTCAACTCCCCCGCTTCGAAGGCCGCTTGCAGGGCCTCCTGCGAATCGAACACGCGCGCCGGCGCCTCGACCACGCGGTGTTCGGGCGCCACGGCGGACACCTTGATCACGCCGCGGCCCAGGTTGCCCTGCATCAGGCGCAGGCCACCCTCGTCGGAGAACGGCTCGGCCGCCGTGGCGAGGACCTGCGCGTCGCCGCTGGTCTTGGCGCCATCGCGCCACTGCAGGACGCCGTCGACCAGCACCGGCTCCTGCGTGTAGCGCGCCAGGCCAGGGCCGGCCACGGTCTGCACGTCCTCGTGCACCAGTCCGGCCTCCAGCAGCTGGCGAATCACGTAGCCCACGCCGCCCGCGGCGTGGAAGTGGTTCACGTCCGCCGAGCCGTTCGGATAGACGCGCGCCAGCAGCGGCGTGATGCGGGACAGGCGGTCAAAGTCATCCCAGTCGATCAGCACACCCGCCGCGCGCGCCATGGCGACGAGATGGATGGTGTGGTTGGTGGAACCGCCGGTGGCCAGCAGGCCGACCATCGCGTTGACGATGGCGCGCTCGTCGACGATGCGCGCCATCGGCAGGTACTCGCCGCCGCGTGCCGACAGGGCCAGCGCGCGCTGCGCCGCCGCCGCGGTCAGCGCGTCGCGCAGGCCGCTGTCCGGGTGGACGAAGGCCGCGCCGGGCAGGTGCAGGCCCATGATTTCCATCAGGAACTGGTTGCTGTTGGCGGTGCCGTAGAAGGTGCAGGTGCCCGCGCTGTGATAGGCCTCGCACTCGGCTTCGAGCAGCGCGTCGCGGCCGACCTGGCCGGTGGCGTAGAGCTGGCGCACGCGCGCCTTCTCCTTGTTCGGCAGGCCGCTTGCCATCGGCCCGGCCGGCACGAATACGACCGGCAGGTGGCCGAACTGCAGCGCCCCCATCACCAGGCCCGGGACGATCTTGTCGCAAACGCCCAGCATCACGGCGGCGTCGAACGTGTTGTGCGACAGGGCCACCGCCGTGCTCATGGCAATGGCATCGCGCGAAAACAGCGACAGTTCCATGCCGGGGTTGCCCTGCGTGATGCCGTCGCACATCGCCGGCACGCCGCCGGCGACCTGCGCCACGGCGCCGACCGCGCGTGCCGCTTCACGGATCACGCCGGGATAGCGCTCGTATGGCTGGTGCGCGGACAGCATGTCGTTGTAAGCGGTCACGATGCCGAGGTTGGCCGCATGCTCGACGCGCAGCTTGAGCTTGTCGTGCGCCGGCAGCGCAGCAAAGCCGTGGGCCAGGTTGGCGCATGACATGCCGCGCAGCGGGCCCAACTCTGCCTGCGCCCGTTCGCAGCGCGCCAGATAGGCCTGCCGGCTGGCGCGGCTGCGCTCGGCGATGCGCCGGGTCACGGCAAGGATTTCGGCATGGACGGCGTGGGGCATGGCTGGACGTTCCTGTGGGCCTGTAGATTTTCTACATTATAGCGATACAAGAATCACGCAAGCAGCCTCCTTGAGATCACAAATATCATGAAATCCATGAAATACGGGAAATCCCTAGCGCAATTTCACAGCCACCCCTCGGCTCCGCAAAGCCACAACGCTGTAGAATATCTACATTCAGATCCTGCCAGCCACGCTCCGCCACCGTCATGCGCGACCGAATCCTTGCCGTCTACGACACGCTCCGTCCGTCCGAACGCCGCCTGGCCGACTATGTCGCGCGCCACGGCGCCAGCGTGATCCGGCTTTCCATGCCGGAACTGGCCGAGCGCGCCGGCGTGTCGCAACCCACCATCGCGCGCTTCTGCGCGGCGCTGGGCTATGACGGATTCCGCGAATTCAAGCTGCAGTTCGCGCAAAACGTAGGCGGCGGCACGCCCTTCGTCCACCAGGACGTGAAGCCGGACGATGGCCCGGCCGACATTGCCGGCAAGGTATTCGACCGCACCATCGCCACGCTCATGAGCGTGCGCAATGCGCTGTCGGCGGACCAGGTCGAGCACGGCATCCGCCTGCTGGCCGCCGCGCGCCGCATCGAGTTCTATGGCTGCGGCAATTCGGGCATCGTCGCGCTCGACATCCAGCACAAGTTCTTCCGCCTGGGCATGCCCACCACGGCTTACTCCGATCCGCATGTGTTCAGCATGTCCGCCGCGCTGCTCGGGCCCGGCGATGTCGCCGTGCTGGTTTCGAACAGTGGCCGTACGTGGGACATGCTGACTGCCGCCACGCTGGCCCGCTCCAGCGGCGCGAGCGTGCTGGCGCTGACGCATAGCGGCTCGCCGCTGGCCAAGCTGGCCGATGTCTGCGTGTTCTCCGACGTGGAAGAGGACAGCGAAGTCTATACGCCCATGACGTCGCGCATCTGCCACCTCGTGCTTGGCGACGTGCTGGCGGCCGGCGTGGCGCTGGAACGCGCGGATGCTGTCGCGGCGGGACTGCAGCGTGCCAAGGCCCATCTGCGCGAGCGCCGCATCGGCGGCGCGGAGCCCGCCCGGGCGCCGCAGGAAGCGGATGCGCCATCGCCACCGACCAGCCGCAAGACAGCCGCGCGGTCTCGCTCTCGCACCGCCCACTGACATACCCCGGCTATCGCGGCGCCTCCGGCGCGTCGCGCCAGTAGCGACGCTCCACCTGGCGGAACGCGGCCAGCGAATAGCCTTCGCCATGCGTGTCCATGTTGACCGCGCCGGTTTCGTCCGTGCGGTAGCGCTGGATGCCCGCATCGCCATAACGCGCCCACACCTCGCCACGCGGATGCTGGTAGCGGTTGCGATAGCCAAGCTGGAACACCGCCGCATCGGGCCTGACCGCCGCCAGCCACGCCGGACCCGACGATGTGCCACTGCCGTGGTGCGGCACGACCAGGACATCGGCACGCAGCAACTCCGCGGGCAGCCGCTCGGCTAGCTCGCGTTCCTCTGCGCGTCCGATATCACCGGTCAGCAACAGGCTGCTGCGGCCATTGCCCACCCGCAGCACGCAGCTGCGCGCATTGCTGCCCACCGCTGCATCGCGCGACTGCTCGACGGCTGGATGCAACACCGTGAACTGCACGCCATCCCATTCCCAGCGCTGGCCCGCATGGCACGGCGTCCATTCGGCCTCGCCAAGCAGCACGTGTCCCGCCGGGGCGGCCGTTGATTTCGCATCGACCGTCACCGCCTCCACGACATGCCGCGCGCCGCCAGCGTGATCGATATCCTCGTGGCTGACCATCAGGTGGTCTAGCTTGCGTACTCCAGCCGCGCGCAGGTAGGGCAGGATCACGTGCGTCCCCGCACTGCCGCCCGAGGCATAGGCTGGCCCGGCGTCATACAACAAGGCATGGGTGCGCGTGCGCACCAGTACGGCGGTACCCTGCCCCACGTCAAGCATCACCGCGCGGAAATCTCCGGGCGCAATGTCATCGCCGCGTGCAAACACCATGGGCAACGTCAACAGCAGCCCATGCAGCCTTATGCGCAAACCGAACGCCGCCGGCGCCAGCAGCGCGAAGGTGCCCGCAACGGCCAAAGCGGTCTCCAGCACGCCGGCCTGCGCGGTTTCCCAGACCGCCCATTCGAGCGAGGCCAGCCACCGCAGCAGCACCGCCAGCCATGCCAGCGCCTGATGCGCAATCGCCAGCAGCGGCCCGGCCAGGATGGGCGGCATCACCGCGCCCAGCAGCGCCAGCGGCGTGACCAGCATGCTGACCACAGGAATGGCGACGGCATTGGCTAGCGGGGAAATGACGGAAAACTGCCGGAACAGCAGCAGCGTGAGCGGAATTAGCCCAAGCGTGACGGCCCATTGCGTGCGCGCAGCGCTGGCCAGCGAGGCACGCATGCGCGGCCAGAAGCCGCTCACCGGCGTTTCGCGACGTGCCGCCGCCAGGAAGATCACGCCGACCGCGCCGAATGACAGCCAGAATCCCGGCTGCAGCACCGCCCACGGGTCCAGCAGCAGCGCGACGAACGCCGCCCACGCCAGCACCACCGACGCCGGCGGCGTGCGCGCGCCCCAGGCGGCAAGCGCGGCAATCGACAGCATCGCCACGGTGCGCAGTGCCGGGATCTGCAGACCGGCAATCAGCCCGTAGCCCAATCCTGCCAGCACCGCCGCCACGAGCCCCGCCTGCCGCGCCGGGCACCGCAACGGCAGCGGCCTGCGCAAGCGGCGCCCCAGGCCAAAGGAATGGCGCCACGCCCAGTGCATCAGCCCCGCGGCCATGCCGGCGATCATGGTGATATGCAATCCCGAAATGCTGATCAGGTGACCAGTGCCGGTTCGGTTGAACAGCAGCCAGTCTTCGCTGTCGATCCCGCGCTGGTCGCCGACGACCAGCGCCACCAGGACCGGCGCGAAGCGCGCGTCCGGCGGCAGCGCGGCACGAATACGGTCGCGCAGCGACGCACGCTGCGCCTCGATGCGCCACGCCAGCCGCTCATGGGCCGCATCCTGCGG
The DNA here is from genome assembly GCF_057073745.1 of Cupriavidus sp. C2SS-8b. NCBI lineage: Bacteria > Pseudomonadati > Pseudomonadota > Betaproteobacteria > Burkholderiales > Burkholderiaceae > Cupriavidus > Cupriavidus sp. C2SS-8b. The sequence continues at coordinate 1,242,502 of NZ_CP172716.1, read as the reverse complement.
GCCCTTGCGCACGCTGCGCACGTATCCCGTCGCGCCGTAGCCCTGCGCGAGCAGCCAGTACGCATAATCGAAGCCGTAAGGATTGGCCAGCCCGCGTGGACGGCGCAACCGCACCGTGAACAGGTAGCGCTGGCCCGGGCGTAGTTCAGGGGGCGCCTCGCGCCAGTTCAGGATGACGCGCTCCGGCACGCGTTCGCCGCGTGGCGCAGCTTCGATCGTGAAGGCAAAGCGTGCGCCTGGCGCAAGTTTGGCAGGCAAACCGGACACCACGCCTGACACCTCGATGTCGCGCGCCTCGCGCTCCGTCGCCAGCCAGTCGTCCATGCGCCATTGCGCGCGCCACGCGGACCAGCAAAAGCCCACGGCGCACCCCAGCAGCACCGCTGCCCCGCGCGCCAGCCAGCTTGCGGGGCGGCGCGGGAGCCGGGCTATGGCGAGCGCGCTCAGGGCAGCCAGCATAATCGCCGCCACGGCCAGCATGCCGGCCGCCGGCAAGGCGCCCTGCCGCTGCAAGGCCCAGCAGCCGGCCACGAAACCCAGCAGGATCAGGCGCACGAAGTTATCCCGGCAAGTCGAGAAGGTCCTTGTTGTACCTCCGCGTTGCCGGGAAAAGCTTGTCAGCGAGTCAGGAGTTGTTGTCGGCCGCGTTGCAGGGCGCCATCGCGTCGGCAAACGCGGCCAGGCGCGGCAGCGCTGCCACCGAGTTGCGCCACATGGCCTGCGCCAGCGCAGCGGGTTCCAGTCCGCGCAACTCGCCCAGCACGCCGGCGACGCCAGCCACTTCGGCGGGCGTGTTGCGAGCCTTGTGCTGCTCGCCGAACTGGTCATCGGACAGCCACGCGGGCGCGATGTCCGGCGCATCGGTCTCAAGCACCAGCGCCTCGAGCGGCAACTCGGCGGCCAGCCGGCGGATCTGCCGCGCGCGGCTGAAGGTCATGTTGCCGCCAAAGCCGAGCTTGAGCCCCTGGTCGATAAAGCGGCGCGCCTGCTCGTGGCTGCCGTTGAAGGCATGGGCAATGCCCTGCCGCACGCCCAGCTTGCGCAGCTGCGCGCCGACCTGGTCCTGCGACTTGCGCACGTGCAGCAGGACCGGCAGGTCGAACTCGCGCGCAATCTTCAATTGCTCGACATACAGCCAGGTCTGGTGTGCGGCATCGAGGCCGGCGACGAAGAAGTCGAGGCCGATCTCGCCGATGCCGACGAAACGCGGATCGCCGATCGACGCCGCGACCTCCCGGCGCAAGGCATCCACGTCCGCCTGCGCCGCGCCCGGCGAGCACAGCGGATGGATTCCCAGCGCATAGACACAGCGTGAATCGTCCCGCGCCAGCGCTCGCACCGCATCGAAGTTCGACACCGCCACGGCCGGCACCACGATGCCGGTCACGCCCGCGGCCGCGGCGGCGTCGGCCACCTGCCCGCGATCACGGTCGAATTCGCTGGCATCGAGATGGCAATGGGTGTCGATCCACATGGCTGCCGGAGGTATCAGCGCTCCTGGTGCAGGTGCCCGTCGCGCAGCCGCAGCACGCGGTCGCAACGGCTGGCAAGGTCCAGGTCGTGCGTCACGATGACAAAGCTCGTGCCCAGCGTGCGCGACAGTTCCAGCATCAGGTCGTACACGCCGCCCGCGGTGTGGTCGTCCAGGTTGCCGGTCGGCTCGTCGGCCAGCACGCAGGCCGGCTGCCCGACCAGCGCGCGCGCAATCGCCACGCGCTGGCGTTCGCCGCCGGACAGCTCGCCGGGGCGATGCTTCGCTCGGCCGCCCAGGCCAACGCGATCGAGCATGTTCTGCGCCGCGTCGCGCGCCGCCGACTGGTCCAGGCCACGGATGCGCATCGGCATGCCCACGTTGTCCAGCGCGGTGAATTCCGGCAGCAGGTGGTGGAACTGGTAGACGAAGCCGAGCGAGCGGTTACGCACGACATTGCGCTCGCGCTCGCGCAGCGCCGTGAACGGCTTGCCGTGCAGCGCCACGCGGCCCGCGTCGGGGTTGTCCAATCCGCCCAGCACATGCAACAGCGTGCTCTTGCCCGAGCCGGAGGCACCGACGATGGCCACCTTTTCGCCGGCGTCCACGCGCACGTCCACGCCCTTGAGAACTTCGACGTCGAGTCCGCCCTGCTGGAAACGCTTGAACAGGCCTTCGCCCATCAGCACCGGCGTGCCCGTGCGCGCCTGCGCGGTCACGGGGGAGGAATGCGATTGCAGCATGGCTTCACTCATAGCGCAGCGCCTCCGCCGGATTGACGCGGGCGGCGCGCCAGCTTGGGTAGAGCGTGGCCAGCGTGGCCAGCACGAAGGAAATGATGCCGATGGTGGCGATATCATTCACACGCGGGTCCGAAGGCAGTTCGCTGATGAAATAGATGTCGCGCGGCAGGAACTGCACGTGCAGCAGCCGCTCGATGAAGGGCACGATCACGTCGATATTGGTGGCGATCAGCGTCCCGCCGGCCACGCCCAGCAAGGTGCCGATAAAGCCGATGGCGACACCCTGCACGATGAAGATCTTCATGATCGAGCCCGGCTGCGCGCCCATGGTGCGCAGGATGGCGATGTCGGCCTGCTTGTCGGTGACCGTCATCACCAGCGTCGAGACCAGGTTGAACGCGGCCACGGCGATGATCAGCGTCAGGATGATGAACATCATGCGCTTCTCGGTCTGCACCGCGGCAAACCAGTTGCGGTTCTGCTTGGACCAGTCGCGCAGATAGAGCTCGCCGGACAGCGTGCCGGCCAGCTCATTGGCCACCTGCGGGGCCCGCTGCATGTCCACCAGCTTCAGGCGCACGCCGGTCGGGCCGCTCATGCGGAACAGGGTCTCGGCGTCGCGGATGTTCACCAGCGCCAGCGCGCTGTCGAATTCGAAATGGCCCGACGAGAACACGCCCACCACGGTGAACTGCTTCAGCCGCGGCAACACGCCGGCCGGCGTGATGGTGCCCTGCGGGGCCAGCAGCGTAATCTTGTCGCCGACCTGCACGCCCATCGCATTGGCCAGTTCGTTGCCCAGCGCGATGCCGAACTCGCCCGGCTGCAGGCTTTCCATATGGCCAGCCTTGAACTGTTTGCCGATGTCCGACACCTTCGGCTCCTCGGCCGGATCCACGCCGCGCAGCAGCACGCCGCGCACCGCGTCCTCGCGCGTCAGCATGGCCTGGGCCGCCACATAGGGGGCAGCGCCGATGACTTCCTTGTTCTGCATGGCTTCGGCCGCGGTGCGCTGCCAGTCGGGCAGCGCCGACGGGCCGATCACCTCGATATGCGACAGCACCGACAGCATGCGGTCGCGCACTTCCTTCTGGAAGCCGTTCATGACCGACAGCACCACGATCAGCGCGGCGACGCCGAGCGCGATGCCCAGCATCGAGATCATCGAGATGAACGATATGAACGTATTGCGGCTGGCGCGCTTGCTTGCGCGGGTATATCGCCAGCCAATCTGCCACTCGTAGGGAAATTTCAAGAGGGTTCCTGTTGTTTCGGAAAGGCGCCTGTGCCCGGAGACTGCCCGGTAGCCGGGAGCCCCGCACCACACTCGAGGCTGGCGCCGGCCAGCCGGAAGTTTACAATCTCGCCACCATGATGAGCCACCTGACCCTGATTGTGCCCTTTTCCGTCCCGCCCGGCGCCGGCGACGACGCCACGGACGATGTCGTGCCCGGCGCGCTGCTGCGGCAGTTGGAGTTGCCCGCGCTCGGAAAGTTGCTGACGCGGGCCACGCCCGGCCAGCGCGAGCGGCACGACGACCCGTGGCTGCGCAGCCTGCCGCACGAGCGCTGGCTGGCCGGCAAGGCCGGACTGGACACGGCCAGGGTGCCGATGGCGCCCTATATGCGGCTGGCCGACAGCGGTGGTGCCGCCCCGGCGGATCGCGAAGCCTGGACCTGCCTGGAACTGGTGCATATCCATGCCGCCCGCGACCATCTGGTGCTGATCCACCCCGACCAGTTGCGCGTGCGTGACGCCGAAGCCGCGTCGCTGCACGCCGCCATCGAGCCACTGCTGAGCGAAGCGGACATCACCCTCGAAGCGCCCTGTGCGGCACGCTGGTACTTGCCGGAAGCCGTGTTTGGCCCGCTCGACGCCACCACGCCGCTGCGCGCCACCGGCCGCAATATCGACATCTGGCTGCAGGAAGGCGCGCGCGCGCGCGACTGGCGCCGGCTGCAGAACGAAATCCAGATGACCTGGTTCGACCACCCGGTCAACCAGGCACGCGAGGCGGCAGGCGAACTGTCCATCAATTCCGTCTGGCTGTATGGCGGGGGCACGATGCAGCCCGTGCCCAGGCTGGCCGACACCGTCCTGGCCAGCGATCCGTTCCTGGCCGGCCTCGGGCTGGTCGGCGGCAGCCGCATCGCGGCCGTCCCCGCCGGATTTGCCGGCGTGCAATCCGATGGCGCAGTCATGGCGATGCTGGACAGCGCCACCGAGGCGCATATCGCCGAAGACTGGGGCCTGTGGATCGAACGCATGCACGCGCTCGACGCCGATTGGTTCGCCCCGGCCTTGCAGGCGCTTGGCGACGGCGGCATCGAGGCCATCACGCTGGTGCTCGGCGGCGAGAACCACTTCGCCGAATTCACCGTGCGCCGGGCCGACCTGCGCAAGTTCTGGCGCGGCATGGGCCAGCGCGGTGACTGGCGCGCGCTGCTGTCCGACCTCGCCTTCACCGCCTGACCCCGAATAAAGAAAAAGCAGATCGCCCATGACCCGGATTGCCATCCGCCCCTACTCCACCGAGCATGCCAGCACCCTGGCGGCCGCCGGCCTGCACCCGACCCTGGCCCGCATCCTGTCCGCGCGCGGCGTGGCCCAGGCTTCCGAACTTTCTACCGAACTGCCGGAACTGCTGCCGCCCACGGCCATGAAGGGCATCGGCCATGCCGCCGAATACCTGGCCGACGCCATTGCGGCGCAAAAGCGCCTGTTGATCGTGGCCGACTATGACTGCGATGGCGCGACGGCCTGCGCCGTCGGTGTGCGCGGGCTGCGCATGCTCGGCGCGCGCGTCGAATTCATCGTGCCCAACCGCTTCGAGTACGGCTATGGGCTGACGCCGGAGATCGTGGCACTGGCCGCGAAGCAGCAGCCGGACGTGATCGTGACGGTCGACAACGGCATTGCCAGCGTCGACGGCGTGGCGGCCGCCAACGCGCTGGGCATCGACGTGGTGGTGACCGACCACCATCTTCCCGGTGCGGAGTTGCCCGACGCCGCGGTCATCGTCAACCCGAACCAGCCGGGTTGTGAATTCCCGAGCAAGAACCTGGCGGGCGTGGGCGTGATGTTCTACGTGCTGCTGGCGCTGCGCGCCGAACTGCGCAAGCGCGGCGTCTACACGCAGCAAACCCAGCCGCCGCTGCAAACGCTGCTGGACCTGGTGGCGCTGGGCACGGTGGCCGACGTGGTCAAGCTCGACGCCAACAATCGCATCCTGGTCGCACAGGGCCTGAAGCGGATGCGTGCCGGCCGCATGCAGCCGGGCGTGGCGGCGCTGTTCCGTGCCGCCGGCCGCGAAGCCATGCGGGCCAACACCTTCGACCTTGGCTTTGGCGTGGGTCCGCGGCTGAATGCCGCTGGCCGCCTGGCCGACATGTCGCTCGGCATCGAATGCCTGCTGACCGACGATGCCAACCGCGCGTGGGAGATCGCCCAGGAGCTGGACAGCATGAACCGCGAGCGGCGCGACATCGAAGCCGGCATGCAGCAGGAAGCCCTGCAGATCCTGGAGCAGCCGCTGGCCGGCCTCGATCCGTCGGCGCGCTTTACCGTGAGCGTGTTCAACGACACCTGGCACCAGGGCGTGATCGGCATCGTCGCCTCGCGGCTGAAGGACAGGTTCCATCGTCCGACCATCACCTTCGCGCCGGGCGACGAGGCCACGGTCAAGGGCTCGGGCCGCTCGATCCCCGGCTTCCACCTGCGCGATGCGCTCGACCTGGTCTCCAAGCGCTGCCCGGGCCTGATGATCAAGTTCGGCGGCCACGCCATGGCGGCCGGCCTCACCGTGCGCGCCGAGCGCTTCGCCGAGTTCCAGGACGCCTTCGAGGCGGTCGGCCGCGAATGGCTGACGGACGACCAGCTCGCGCGCGTGATCGAAACCGACGGCGATATCGAGGAACAGTGCTTCAGCCCCGAGTTCGTTAGGCTGCTCGAACAGCAGGTCTGGGGTCAGGGCTTTCCGGCCCCAACCTTCTGCGGCGAGTTCGACGTGCTGCGCCAGAGCGTACTCAAGGGCAAGCACCTCAAGCTGCAGCTCGGGCGCGGCCGGCAGCGCTTCGACGCGATCTGGTTCAACCACGCCGACGAGCTCGGCGCCAGCGCGCAAGTGGCCTACCGGCTCGACAACAACACCTTCAACGGCACCACGCGCGTACAACTCGTGATCGAGCACGCGCAGTAACCTGCGCCGCGCTAGCCGCGCGCCGGCAGGTAGTTGGCCGGATCGACCGGCTTGCCGTTGCCGCGCACCTCGAAGTGCAGCTCGCTGCCGCTGCCGCCCATGCTGCCGACGTCCTGGCCGGCGGTGACGCGCGCGCCTTCGCTGACCAGCGGCTTGTCGAGATTGCCGTACACGGTCAGCCAGTCGTCGTTGTGCTTGACGATCACCAGCATGCCGTAGCCGCGCAGATTGCCGACGTGGATGGCCCAGCCCGATGCGGCAGCCTTTACCGTGCCGCCGGGCGGCACCGCGATGGTCAGGCCCTTGCTGGCGGGCGGCGAGAACCGAGACGTGACCTTGCCGTCGGACGGCCATTGCAGCCGGATGGCGCTGGCCGGTGCCTTCGATTGCCCGCCGGTGTCCGCGCGCGGCGTATCCGTCACAGTTTGCGGTGGCGTGCCGCCCGAAGAAGAAGCGGTCGTACCAGATCCCGGCGGCTTGACGCGGATCAGCTGGCCCACTTCGATGCGATCGGCGCTGGGCAGGTTGTTCCAGCGCACCAGGTCGCGCACGGTGCGGCGCTGCTTGCGGGCGATGGAATACAGCGTGTCGCCGCTCTCTACGCGGTAAAAGCCTTCGGGCGCGGGTTCCGAGGACATCGTGCCGCAACCGGCGGCCAGCGCGGTGCAAGCCGCTGCGATCATCCATCCGAGCATCCGGCGTCGGCCGGCGGTTTCGTGTCTTGTTGGCGTCATTCGTCCCTGTTGAGTTGGTCTTCGGGGGGCGGCTGGCGAAGCCTGGAGCGGCTCTATTATCGCCGCCTGTGCGGCACGGCCCGCCGGGTAGACCATCGGCAGGGGCTTCCGTTCGCGGCGCAAAGGGCCGCCAGCGCCCCTCGCGGCACCGGAATACGCCCCGATTCCGCTATAATTCGAGGTTTTCGAAGCGCAGGATCATCATGGAAGCAGAACGCCTCAACGCCATCTCCGGTGCCATCTCCGATCTCCGTTCCCGGACGGAAGATCTACGGGGGTATCTTTGACTACGATGTCAAAGTAGGAAGGCTGGAAGAAGTCAACGGCTTGCTGGAAGACCCGGACGTCTGGAACAACCCCAAGCGCGCCCAGGATCTCGGCAAGGAAAAGAAAGCCATCGAGGGCGTCGTAAGCGTCCTCGGCAAGCTCACGGACGACCTGACCGGTGCCGATGAGCTGTTCGAACTCGCCAAGGAAGAAGGCGACGACGAAACGCTGGAATCGATCGAGACCGACGTCAAGGGCTTCGAGGAAATCGTGGCTGGCATGGAATTCCGCCGCATGTTCGCGGGCGAAATGGACCAGGCCAACGCGTTTATCGACATCCAGGCCGGCGCCGGCGGCACCGAAGCGTGCGACTGGGCGTCGATGCTGCTGCGCCAGTACCTGAAGTACTGCGAGCGCAAGGGCTTCAAGGCCGAGGTGCTCGAAGAGTCCGAAGGCGACGTGGCCGGCATCAAGAGCGCGACGATCAAGATCGAGGGCGAATACGCCTTTGGCTACCTGCGTACGGAAACCGGCGTGCACCGCCTGGTGCGCAAGTCGCCGTTCGATTCGTCGGGCGGGCGCCATACCTCGTTCTCGTCGGTGTTCGTGTATCCGGAAGTCGACGACTCGTTCGAGGTCGAGGTCAATCCGGCCGACCTGCGCGTGGATACCTATCGCGCGTCGGGCGCCGGCGGCCAGCACATCAACAAGACCGATTCGGCCGTGCGGATCACGCACATCCCGACCGGCATCGTGGTGCAGTGCCAGAACGACCGTTCGCAGCACCGCAACCGTGCCGAGGCCATGTCGATGCTGAAGTCCCGCCTGTACGAGCACGAAATGCGCAAGCGCCAGGCCGAGGCCGACAAGCTCGAAGCCGGCAAGACCGACGTGGGCTGGGGCCACCAGATCCGCTCCTACGTGCTGGACCAGAGCCGCATCAAGGATCTGCGCACCAACGTGGAAATGTCCAACACCCAGAAGGTGCTGGACGGCGACCTGGACCCGTTCATCGAGGCCAGCCTCAAGCAGGGACTGTAAGGCCGCTGCCATGCCCGCCTCGCGGGCATGGCGCCGGACCGCATCCGCCAACCATGCACCGCCCGCCGCGGGCGGCGCTCCGAACGGGGCACCATGAGCGAAGCAGACCACCTCTACATCATCACCGGCGCCTCGCGCGGGCTCGGCGCGGCACTGACCAATGCGCTGCTCGTGCCGGGCAACCGCCTGGTATGCGTGGCACGCAGCCGCAACCTGGAACTCGAGCGCGTTGCCACCATGAGCGGCGTGCCGGTGGCCTGGCACCTGCAGGACCTGTCGCAGCCGGCGTCGGCCGCCGGCTGGCTGTCCAGCGTGCTGGAGAGCCAGGATCCGCCGGCCAGCGCCACGCTGATCCTCAATGCCGGCGTGGTCGAACCGATCGGCCCCGTGTCGCGGCTGCAGGAAAGCACCCTGCTGCCGCACCTGCTGACCAACCTGGCCTCGCCGATGATCATGACCGGCGCGTTCCTGGAACGCACCGAGAAGTTCGACTGCCCGCGCAAGGTGCTCGCCATCTCGTCCGGCGCGGCACGCCGCCCCGTCGAGGGCTGGAGCGCTTATTGCGCCGGCAAGGCCGGGCTCGACATGTTCATCCGCTCGGTCAACGCCGAGTACGCCGGCACCCCGGCACCGCGCACGGTTCGTGCCGTGGCGCTGGCGCCGGGCGTGGTCGACACCGGCATGCAGGACACCATCCGCAATGCCGACTTTGCCCAGGTGCAACGCTTCCGCGACCTGAAGGCGAACCAGCAGCTTGCCTCCGCCGAAGACACCGCCGGCCGCATCCTTGCTTACCTGCATCGCCCGGATTTCGGCAGCACCGAGCTGGACGACCTGCGCAATTACTGAAGCCATACTGAATCCGCGCGCGGCACGCCGCGCGCGCCCCGACAAGACATCATGACCGAACCCACCCGCGCCCCGGGCGCACCGACCGCAGAAGCACCGGCCGCCGACGAAAACAAGATCATCGCGGAGCGGCGCGAGAAACTGGCGGCCCTGCGCGAGCAAGGCGTGGCCTTCCCGAACGATTTCCGTCCGACGCACCAGGCCGCCGCGCTGCACACCCAGTACGGCGAGACCGACCAACCCGCGCTGGAAGCCGCGCCGGTCGAAGTGGCCATCGCCGGCCGCATGATGCTCAAGCGCGTGATGGGCAAGGCCAGCTTCGCCACCGTGCAGGACGGCAGCGGCCAGATCCAGTTCTACATCACGCGCGACAAGGTCGGCGAAGACGTCTACGCCGCCTTCAAGCACTGGGACCTCGGCGACATCATCAGCGCGCGCGGCGTGCTGTTCCGCACCAACAAGGGCGAACTGTCGGTGCAGGTGCAGGAGCTGCGGCTGCTGTCCAAGTCGCTGCGCCCGCTGCCGGACAAGTTCCACGGCCTGGCCGACCAGGAGATGAAGTACCGCCAGCGCTATGTGGACCTGATCGTCTCGCCGGAAACCCGCAACACCTTCCGCGCACGCACCAACGCGATGTCGTCGCTGCGCCGCCACATGGCCGACGCCGGCTTCATGGAAGTGGAAACGCCGATGCTGCACCCGATCCCGGGCGGCGCCGCGGCCAAGCCGTTCATCACGCACCACAACGCGCTGGACATGCAGATGTTCCTGCGCATAGCGCCCGAGCTGTACCTGAAGCGCCTGATCGTCGGCGGCTTCGAGCGCGTGTTCGAGATCAACCGCAACTTCCGCAACGAAGGGGTGAGCCCGCGCCACAACCCCGAGTTCACCATGATGGAGTTCTACGCGGCCTACACGGATTACCGCTGGCTGATGGACTTCACCGAGAACCTGATCCGCCAGGCCGCCATCGACGCCAGCGGCACCGCGGTGCTGAACTACCAGGGCCGCGAACTCGACCTGTCCAAGCCGTTCCATCGCCTGACCATCTGCCAGGCCATCCAGAAGTTCGCGCCGCAATACACCGACGCGCAGCTGGCCGATGTCGAGTTTCTGCGCACCGAACTGAAGAAGTTCGGCGTCAACACCAGCGCGCCGCAATTCCTCAACGCCGGCATCGGCACGCTGCAACTGGTGTTGTTCGAGGAAACCGCGGAAAGCCAGCTGTGGGAGCCGACCTTCATCATCGACTACCCGGTGGAAGTGTCGCCGCTGGCGCGCGCCTCGGACACGGTGCCGGGCATCACGGAGCGGTTCGAGCTGTTCATCACGGGCCGCGAGATTGCCAACGGCTTCTCGGAGCTGAACGATGCCGAAGACCAGGCCGACCGCTTCCGCAAGCAGGTCGAGCAGAAGGACGCCGGCGATGAAGAGGCGATGTACTACGACGCGGACTATATCCGCGCGCTGGAATACGGCATGCCTCCGACGGGCGGCTGCGGCATCGGCATCGACCGCCTGGTGATGCTGCTGACCGATAGCCCGAACATCCGCGACGTCATCCTGTTCCCGCACCTGCGGCGCGAGGACTGAGCACTGTCAGTACGGATGCAGTTCTGGCCAGTGAAGCCCCGCCTCTTTGGCGGGGTTTTTCTTTGGCGTGCGGGACGGTCCAAAGGTGTGTGGAGGGCATGATCACCGGAATATTCCGAAACAAAGAGGCCCTGCGGCTGCTCGGCAACCGTTTCTGCACTTTGCTATGCTTTCTAAGCGCCCCCCGGCACATCGGAACCCCCAAAGATGCAATGCGCCAACCGCAGGACCCTCCGGATCTGGCAACGCGTCACGCCCCTGGCTGGCGGCCTTCTGCTCGCCATGTTCCAGCACGCGGCGCATGGGCAGGAACTCGTGCTGCTGGGAGGCGTTCACACCAACCCGCCGATCCACACCGACGACGACCGCAGCGGCGTCTATGCCTACAGCTACCAGCAGAACCTCACGGACCGCTGGTATGCGACTTACACCTACCTGAATGAAGGGCACGTCAGCGGCCACCATCGCGACGGACATGCGGCCCAGCTTTGGTGGCGCTGGCTGACGCCCGGCCGCCAGTTCGCGTTCTCAGCCGGTGCCGGACCTTACCTGTATTTCGACACAGCCGATGAACAGCCCGACGGCAGCTACAGCAATCATCATGGCCTCGGGCTGCTGGCCAGCGCGGCGGCTACCTGGTATGTGAGCGGCGGCCCCTGGATGGTGCAGGCGCGATACAACCGCGCGCAAACCTGGTCGAGTTTCAATTCCAACACGGTGCTGCTGGGCGTGGGCTACCAGCTCGACCACGGGCGACGCGACGGCCCCTTTGTCGCGGGCACGCGCACGGGCACCCTAACCGGTGATGAACTGACGGTCTTGCTAGGCGGTAGCATCGTCAACAGCTTTGCTTCGGAAACCGGATTCGCCGCGGCCGTGGAGTATCGGCACGGGTTCTGGCGCGGCATCGAAGGCACGCTCAGCTATCTGGCGGAGGGGAGTTCCGAGCAAGTCCAGCGCCGCGGCGTGGCGGCGCAAGCGTGGCTGAGCGGCGGCTTCTATGGGGACCAGCTCACCCTGGGCATCGGCGCTGGCCCGTACTACGCGACCACGCTGCAGGTCCGCGGGCCAGGCGCGGACAGCTCGCCTTCCCGCTGGGCCGGGCTGCTGACGCTGTCGGCCAGCTACCGGCTCAGCCAGCACTGGCTTGGCCGGCTGTCATGGAATCGCGTCATGACGGGCTACGACCGCGACGCCGATATCTTCGTGGCAGGCGTCGGGTATCGTTTCTGAGGGCGGCGCGATGGACCGGCCTCAGAAGCCACTCAGTTGGCTTCCTCGATCCACGCCGCCTGGATCGCTTCGAGGATCTTCTCGCCCGAGCGCTCGGGCAGGTCGCTGAAGCCGTCCAGTTCCAGCACCCATTTGCGCAGATCCGTGAAGCGGATCGTTACCGGATCCACGTCGGGAAACTTGTCATACAGGGCCGCGGCGATATCGTAGGTGTCGGTCCACTTCATGGGGTTCTCCGGGCCTCAGTGGCCTTCCTTCGCGTGGTTGATGGTGTACTTCGGGATCTCGACGGTCAGGTCTTCATCGGCGACGATGGCCTGGCATGACAGGCGCGAGTTGGGCTCCAGGCCCCAGGCCTTGTCGAGCAGGTCTTCTTCCTTCTCCTCGGCCTCGTCGAGCGAGTCGAAGCCCTCGCGCACGATCACGTGGCAGGTCGTGCAGGCGCACGACTTCTCGCAGGCGTGTTCGATGTCGATGTCGTTGGCCAGCAGCGCGTCGCAGACGCTGGTGCCGGTCTCGGCTTCGATCACCGCCCCTTCCGGGCAGTATTCGGCGTGGGGCAAAACGATGATCTGTGGCATGTCGTGTCCTGGTATGGATGCTTGGCGATGCGAGGGCCGGTGATCAGCCGAGTTCCTGCACCTTGCGCCCGGCCAGCGCGCTCTTGATCGAGCGGTCCATGCGCCGGGCAGCGAATTCGTCGGTGCCGCGCGACAGTGTCTCGACCGCGGCCTTGATGGCGTGGTGATCCTCGCCGGTGGCAATGTCGCGCACCGAGGCAATCAGCGCCTCGACCGCGGTACGTTCGTCGGCCGACAGCAGGTCGCCGTCGGTCTGCAGCGCGCGCGTGGTGGCTTCGACCAGGCGGTCGGCCTCGACGCGTTCCTCGGCCAGCGCACGGCTCTTCATGTCGTGCTCCGCTTCGCGGAAGCCTTCCTGCAGCATGCGCGCAATGTCGTCGTCGGCCAGGCCATACGACGGCTTCACGGTCACCGACGACTCCACGCCCGAATGCGTTTCACGCGCGGTGACCGACAGCAGGCCATCCGCGTCGACCTGGTAGGTCACGCGGATGCGCGCCGCACCGGCCACCATCGGCGGGATGCCGCGCAGCTCGAAGCGCGCCAGCGAACGGCAGTCGCTGGCCAACTCGCGCTCGCCCTGCAGCACGTGGATCGCCATGGCGGTCTGGCCGTCCTTGAAGGTGGTGAATTCCTGCGCGCGCGCCACCGGGATGGTGCTGTTGCGCGGAATGATCTTCTCCACGAGACCGCCCATGGTTTCCACGCCGAGCGACAGCGGAATCACATCCAGCAGCAGCCAGTCCTCGCCCGGCGCATGGTTGCCCGCCAGCAGGTTGGCCTGCATGGCGGCGCCGAGCGCGACGACGCGGTCCGGATCGAGATTGGTCAGCGGCGGCTGGCCAAAGAAGTCGCCCACCGCCTTGCGGATGGCCGGCATGCGCGTGGCGCCGCCAACCAGCACGACGCCCTGGACCTCGTCCGGCGCCACGCCCGCATCGCGCAGCGACTTGCGCACCGGCGCCAGCGTCTTCTGCACGAGGTGCGCGGTAATGGTGTCGAAGACCTCGTCGGTCAGCATCAGATGCACGATCTCGCCGGAATCGAGTACAGCGTCGATCACCGTGCTGTCGCCTTCCGACAGGGCTTCCTTGGCCGCGCGCGCGCGCACCATCAGCAGGCGCGTGTCCTGCGCCGACAGCGGCTGCAGGCCGGCCTGCTCGACAATCCAGCACAGCAGGCGCTGGTCGAAATCGTCGCCGCCCAGCGCGGAATCGCCGCCGGTCGACAGGACTTCGAACACGCCCTTGGTCAGTTTCAGGATCGAGATATCGAAGGTGCCGCCGCCGAGGTCATAGACCGCGTAGATGCCCTCGGACGCGTTGTCCAGGCCGTAGGCGATCGCCGCCGCGGTGGGCTCGTTCAGCAGGCGCAGCACTTCCAGTCCGGCCAGGCGCGCGGCGTCCTTGGTAGCCTGGCGCTGGGCTTCGTCGAAGTAGGCCGGCACGGTGATGACGGCGCCGACCAGGTCGTCGCCGAGCGAATCCTCGGCGCGCTGGCGCAGCGTCGCCAGGATCTCGGCCGAGACTTCCACGGGGCTCTTCACGCCGGCGACGGTCTTGATCTGCACCATGCCGGGCGCATCGACGAAATCGTAGGGGCTATGCTCGTTGTGGGCTACGTCCTTCAGGCCGCGGCCCATGAAGCGCTTGACCGAAACGATTGTGTTCTTCGGGTCGCGTACCGCTTCGTCCTGCGCACGGTAGCCGATATGCGTCGTGCGGTCCGCCAGGTAGCGCACCACCGAAGGCAGCAGCGCGCGACCGCGATCGTCGGCCAGGACTTCGGGGATGCTGTTGCGCACCGCCGCCACCAGCGAGTTGGTGGTGCCAAGGTCGATGCCGACGGCCAGCCGGCGTTGATGGGGCGCCGGCGACATGCCGGGTTCGGAAATCTGGAGCAGTGCCATGATGTTTCTTCGCTTTCTCGTGCGCGAGGTTGAGCGCCGCGCAGGCGGCTTTCGCGACGGGCGCCATTGTCACATGGCCCCGCCAAACGTGCCGGGACTACTCTTCCAGCCGGTCGATCGCTTCGCTGGTGTCGTGTTCGATCTTCTCGATGAACATCAGCTGCCGTACCGCCGCGCCGGCGGCCTCGTTGTCGCCGGCGTCCAGCAGCGCGCCAAGCGCCGCGTGCCGCTCGCGCTTTTCCTTGCGCAGCGCGCGCAGCAGGCCATCCAGGCGTTCGATGCCACGGGACTCGACGGCGTCCTGCAAGTCCTCGCGCCATTCCATCTGCTGCATCAGGAACGCGGGCGACATGGCGGTGTTGTTCTCCGCCTGCACGTCCACGCCGCGCAGTCCCAGCAGGTAGATCGCGCGCTTGAGCGGCTGGCGCAGCGTGCGGTAGGCCTCGTTGGCATGCGCGGCCCACTGCATCGCCACGCGCCGCTCGGCCTCGCCGGCGTTGGCGAAGCGGTCCGGATGCGCCTGCGACTGCACGGTCCGGTATGCGGCATCCAGCGCCGCCTCATCCACGCCGAACTGCACCGGCAAGCCGAACAGCGCAAAAAAATCGTCTTTCAACAGCTTCCCCAACAAAAAGGAGCGGTCGCGCCGCCCCCTTGTGCATTCACGTCAACCGCCGCGCGTACGTCCCTGTTCAGTTGCACGGGCCCAATCGGCGGGTGGTTCGTTGCGATCGCATTTCAGGCAGTTCACGGTTGCGCCAAGCCGGGCCGCCCTGCCCTGCTCCGTGGTCGTCCACGGCCGCAGTTGCCAGGGCGGGTTGTGGCGCATGTGCTGCCCGTGCCCGCAATCGAGTTCGGCGACCCAGTCGCCTTCCTCGTCCCGGTGGAAGCCGACGATGCAGCGTTCCATCCGGCCCCGTCCGCGCCGGCGCTCAAACCGTGAAGGACTCGCCGCAGCCGCACTCGTCCTTCACGTTCGGGTTGTTGAAGCGGAAACCTTCGTTCAACCCTTCGCGCGCGTAGTCGAGTTCGGTGCCGTCGATGTACGGCAGGCTCTTGGCGTCGACAATGATCTTGAGGCCATGGGTCTCGAACACCTGGTCTTCAGGGTGCAGCTCGTCCACGTATTCAAGCTTGTACGCCAGGCCCGAGCAGCCCGTGGTCTTCACGCCAAGGCGCAGGCCCACGCCCTTGCCGCGGCGTTCCAGGTAACGGGCCACGTGCCTGGCGGCCTTCTCGGTCATCGTGATCATCGTTGCGTCTTCCTTCTGCGTTCGGAACTCAAGCCACTCAGGCGGCCTTCTGGTCGGCGCCCGGGTGCTTCTTCTTGTAGTCCTCGACGGCGGCCTTGATCGCGTCCTCGGCCAGGATCGAGCAGTGGATCTTCACCGGCGGCAGCGCCAGTTCTTCGGCGATTTGCGTGTTCTTGATCTCCAGCGCCTGGTCGACGGTCTTGCCCTTGACCCACTCGGTCACGAGCGAGGACGAGGCAATGGCCGAGCCGCAGCCATAGGTCTTGAACTTGGCGTCTTCGATCACGCCCGATTCGTTCACCTTGATCTGGAGCTTCATCACGTCGCCGCAAGCCGGAGCGCCGACCATGCCGGTACCCACGGTGTCGTCGCCCTTATCGAAGGAACCGACGTTGCGGGGGTTTTCATAGTGGTCAAGAACCTTGGTGCTGTATGACATTTTGCTTACCTCGTGCTTAATCTTTTATGGGGTCGTGCTGGCGGGCGGCG
This sequence comes from Cupriavidus sp. C2SS-8b, assembly GCF_057073745.1. Classification (NCBI taxonomy): domain Bacteria; kingdom Pseudomonadati; phylum Pseudomonadota; class Betaproteobacteria; order Burkholderiales; family Burkholderiaceae; genus Cupriavidus; species Cupriavidus sp. C2SS-8b. Next base: position 1,226,141 of record NZ_CP172716.1, on the reverse strand, counting down.
CTCAGTGCGCGGCCCACTGGATCGAATTCAGGTCGACGCCGTCCTTGAACATTTCCCACAGCGGCGACAGGTCGCGCAGCTTGCCGATCTTGTTCTTGAGCAGTTCGACGGTGAAGTCGATTTCCTGCTCGGTGGTGAAGCGGCCCACCGTGAAGCGGATCGAGCTGTGCGCGAGTTCGTCGTTGCGGCCCAGCGCGCGCAGCACGTACGAGGGCTCCAGCGAGGCCGAGGTGCAGGCCGAGCCCGACGACACGGCAATTTCCTTGATCGCCATGATCAGCGACTCGCCTTCGACGAAGTTGAAGCTGACGTTCAGGTTGTGCGGCACGCGATGTTCGAGGCTGCCGTTCAGGTAGACCTCTTCCATCCCCTTCAGGCCGTTCCACAGGCGGTCGCGCAGCATGCGGATACGCTCGTTCTCGGTCGCCATTTCTTCGCGGGCGATGCGGAAGGCTTCGCCCATGCCGACGATCTGGTGCGTGGCCAGCGTGCCCGAGCGCATGCCGCGCTCATGGCCGCCGCCGTGCATCTGCGCTTCGATGCGCACGCGCGGCTTGCGGCGCACGTACAGCGCGCCGATGCCCTTCGGGCCGTAGGTCTTGTGGGCCGAGAACGACATCAGGTCGCACTTCAGCGTGCTCAGGTCGATCTGCACCTTGCCGGTCGCCTGCGCGGCGTCGCAATGGAAGATGATGCCCTTCTCGCGGCAGATCGCGCCGATCTGCTCGACGTCCTGGATCACGCCGATCTCGTTGTTCACCAGCATCACCGACACCAGGATCGTGTCCGGGCGCAGCGCCTGCTTGAACACTTCGATGTCGACCAGGCCGTCGTCCTTCACGTCGAGGTAGGTCACCTCGAAGCCCTGGCGCTCCAGTTCGCGCGTGGTGTCCAGCACGGCCTTGTGCTCGGTCTTCACCGTAATGAGGTGCTTGCCCTTGCCTGAATAGAAATTCGCGGCGCCCTTGATCGCCAGGTTGTTCGACTCTGTCGCCCCGGAGGTCCACACGATTTCACGCGGATCGGCGCCGACCAGCGCGGCCACCTGTTCACGCGCCTCTTCCACCGCACGCTCCGCATCCCAGCCATAGGCGTGGCTGCGCGACGCGGGATTGCCGAACTGCTCGCGCAGGTACGGAATCATCTTGTCCGCCACGCGCGGGTCCACCGGTGTCGTGGCCGAGTAATCCATGTAGATGGGGAAATGTGGGGTGCTCATCGTTATGACTGCCTTTTATTCAGGGGGACCGCTGATATTTCGCTTCGCTGCTTGCCTGCCGGGCGCTTCAGGACTGCGCCAGGCTGAAAACCGAATTCACCACCCGGGCGCGGACCGGCTTCTCTGCCGCCTTGTCCGACTTGCCGCGCGCGGCGGGTGCTGCCTGCTGCACGGCGGCGTCTTCACGCATGTCGTGCAGGACAGCCGGCTGCTTGGCGCGCTGCTGGTCCACGAGGTTCTTGAGGGATACGGAGTCGAGGTATTCGACCATCTTCTGGTTCAGCGTCGCCCACAGTTCATGGGTCATGCAACGCCCGGAGCCGTCATCTCCGTTACAATTGCCCTTTCCACCGCACTGGGTGGCATCGAGCGGCTCGTCCACGGCGATGATGATGTCCGCCACGGTGACGTCTTCCGCCTTGCGCGCGAGGCTGTAGCCACCGCCCGGGCCGCGCACGCTTTCGACGATCTCATGCCGGCGCAGTTTGCCGAACAGCTGTTCCAGGTAGGACAGCGAGATCTTTTGCCGCTGGCTGATGCCCGCGAGCGTGACGGGTCCCTGGTCCTGGCGCATGGCCAGGTCGATCATCGCAGTGACCGCAAAGCGGCCTTTGGTGGTCAGTCTCATGATGCAGGGCTAATTGCAGGGCTAATACTTGATCGTTTCCGTCAAGTATAAAGGTACCCGACTAATTCAGTCAACTACCCCTACGGCACTGCATCATGCCCCGCGGCCTCCGGCGACCGGCTCAGCGCCTGCCATCCGGGGCGGCACGATCAGCGACATCGGGTGCTGCAGGATGCGGCGCCGCACGGCCGCGCTGAGGTCAGCCCGATCCATCCGCTTCAGGTGGCGTGACCGCAGCGCCATATTGAAGGCCAGCGCGAAGCTCACCGCCACGTTCAGCACGCCCATCAGCGCGATGCCTGCGACCGCGAGCCATAGTGAGGGCAGCCGCAGCGCATCAAGGCCCAGCACGCCTAGCGCGGTGCCCACCGACCCCGTTGAAAGCGTCACGTGACGCACTTCCATATGGGGGCCGAAGAAGCTCAGGATTTCCGGGCCCAGCCCCAGCAGCAAACCCAGCGACACATTGGCGCTGATGCCTGACATATTGCGCTTCCAGAAATCCGCGAACCGCTGCGCTCCGCGCTCGCCCAGCACATAGCGCAAGCGGCGGTTATAGGCCATGACGTCGTGCACCTTGTGCAGCGCGAACCAGTTATCGGCCCAGCCCGCGATCAGGCTCGACAGCCACAGCAGCACGCCCGTAAATACCGCATAAATGGGGGTCGGCCCCAGGATCGAGAACGATTCGATGGTGGCAATGGCCTTTGCCGGCGTGATCAGGTTGGCGCCGAGGATCTTGTTGGCCAGCCACTGGATCGCCAGCGCGACGGGAAACACCACCGCCAGATTGCCGAAGATCGCGGCCGCATTGGACCGGATCATCGCGATCGTATCGTCGACGAATATCTCGCGCCCTTCCGGCCGCCCGGCTGCATCGAGCCGGTGCGCCAGCGCGGGCCCGGTCATGGCGGGTTGCTTCGTGGCCAGCGTGAAATGCGCGAAATGGATGACGAGGAAGCTGCCCGCGTAATTGAGCGAGGCGAGCAACCCTTCGATGAACTTGTCCAGGTGCAGGCCGTAGATCAGGAACTTCAGGTACACGGTGGCAACGGTGATCAGCCCGCCACCGGCCGCCGCGCGCATGAGTTCGCCATATTCCTTGCGGTCGCGCGTGATGTAGTGCTCGCCGGTCTCGGCCGAGCGCTCCACCACGCGGCGCGCCAGTTGCGCGAATGACGCGCCGGCCAGGTCGGACACGCTGCGGCGTGCCTGCGTGGAGCGGATCAGTTCCGCCACCAGGTGCGCATGCATGCCGGGACGCCACGGCTCGACCCATGTCGCGAGAAGCAACTCGATACGTGCGAGCTGGACCTTCATGCGCTCGATCTGGAACACGACCTCGACCGAAACTCCGTTCTCTTCCAGATCCGCATAGACCTGGAGCGCGGCGGCGTGGCAACCGTCCAGCAGCGCACGGAAGTAGTTCAGGCGCTGGCCGAAGGCCTCGTCCGCATGGGTCAGTCCAGGCTCGCACAATGCCTGGATGGCGCTGTCGAGCGGGTAGAACGGCGTGTCTTCCACCCTGCCGCGCAGCCGCGAGCGCACCGACTGGCTCAGGCCGGTGGCACGAACCTGGCTGACCAGCACGGCGATGCTGGTGAACAGCATGCTTTCGAGCGCTGCCCAGTAGCGGGCCATCGCCTGCGCGCCCGCATCGGCGTGCTCGTCATCAACCAGGTCCGCGCGTAGCACGCGCGCCAGTCGGGCGAGCAGTTCGTCATCCAGGGATTCGACCCAATCGGCATCGTGCTGCCCGACAAACAGCAGCGCAAACAGCGCCGCCATATCGCTGTGGTTGGGCGGCGGCGGCAGGAAGCGCGCCTGCAGGCGGTGGACCATCTCGCTGACGAAGCCCGGATGGGAAGCCACGCCCGTGTCGCAGAACAGTGCCGTGGGATCGTTGTCGCGCACGATGCTGCGCACCGTAGCACCGAACCGTTCGGCCCAGCTGGAATGCCGCTCGAGCACCTGCAGCAGGTAGCGCATGCGCACATGTTCGCGAAAGCTGCCGGTGCCGCGCCCGGGGCCTTCGCCGCCATCGATCTCCACGCCTGCCATGCCGTCGCGACGGATCCAGAAGCCCAGTTCGATCAGCCATCGGTTGCGGTCCGCCAGCGGCGCATCCGGATCCGCAGCCGTCAGGATGGCGTCGAGTTGAAGGCTGGCATTGCGCGACTCGCGCCATTTCCGGAACAGGGTTCGCAGCATGAATTCTCACAGGGATGGCGGGACGGCGCGCGCCGCATGTCAGGCAGTCTCGCCGCGCAGACGTTGGCGCAGCATGTCGACGATGCCGTCGCAGGCATCTTCGACGTAGTCGAGCACGCGCTCGAAACCGTCGCCTTCGCCGTAGTATGGGTCCGGCACTTCGTCAGCGTCGTGACGGGTCGCAAAGCTCATCAGCAGCCGCAATTGCTGCGCATTGGCCTGCGGGCATAACGCGGACAGGCGTTCGAGATTGTCGTGGTCCATGGCCAGCACCAGGTCGAAACGCGAGAAATCCGGCAAACCGACCTTGCGGGCCCGCAGCGCCGAGAGATCATAGCCGCGCCGCTGCGCGTGACGCTGGGTGCGCAGGTCCGGCGCGCGGCCCAGGTGGTACTCATGGGTGCCGGCCGAATCGAGTTCGACCAGGTCCGCAAGCCCTGCCGCGGCGAGTTTGGCGCGCAAGACGCCTTCCGCCGTGGGCGAACGGCAGATATTGCCCATGCAGCACATCAGGATGGCGAATTTCTTCATGGCTTTCTGCCTCGGAATGGGCGAAGCGCCGCGCACGCAGCACCAGCCGGCGCCAAGCACCGGCTCGTCGTACCACATGGAGGCCTTGACTGCGAAGGGCGCGATTTTAGCGCCACCGGCCAGCGGCAGGCCGCTAGAGCCGTTTGGCCAGCCGCTCTCCGTGCGCAAAGCCGGCGATTTCCGCGGCTTCGGCAGACTTGTAGTGGTCGGTGATCAGGGATTTTTCGACCAGCGTCGACGCGGCGCGGATATTGCAGCCGGCACGACAGGCGCGGACGGTGTATTCCCACTCGCTTTGCGAGCGCAGCCGTACCTGGACCTGCACTTCATGGGTTTCGTAGACCTTCTTCTTCCATTCGCCGATTTCGGCCATAACGGTCTCCAGGAATGAATGGGCGTGCCGGCGGGCTGCGTCGTGCAGGGCTAGTTGACCTCGCCGGCGTCGATGGCGCGCATGGCGGCGGCTTCGGCCATGGCGACCGCGGCTTCGGGCGTCGGCGCCTTGCCGGCCAGCGCCTCGAAAGTCGGGCCCGAAGGCTCGCCGAAGGCGTCGGCAATCCTCAACTGCGCGGCAAAGCCGCCACCCGCTTCGGGAACCGCGCTCGCGACCACCGTATAGCCACCATATTCGAACTGCCGCTCCATGTCGGACTCCAGCGCGTTCACGGCAGCTTGGCTGCCAGGACTTCGATCTTCTGAATCGGGGGCGCACCAACGAACAGTTCCGGCGCCCTGGCGATCAGCGCTGCCGCCACCTTGCCGGCCAGATGCGCATCGCGCGAAGCCTCGTCGGGAAAGGCATCGAAGATGCCAAACCGCGATGGCCCCAGCCGCAGCGCGAACCAGGCCGTGGTGCCAGCCTCCTGCTCGACCACCGGCAAGCCGTCTTTCAGGAACTGCTCCACTTCGGCTTCCTTCCCGGGCACGGCTTCGAGCGGCACCCACAGTGCTAGCTTGACCATGGCGCATCTCCTGATCTGGCAAGACGCTTTTCACTATAGGCCAGCACGCAGCCCTGTCGCGCCGCGAAAGCGCTACACCGGCGGCTGCAGCGCCTCGTCGCCGCTGGCGCCGAACAGCTGCGCCTTGAGCTTGGCGAGCTGGTCGCGCACCTGCGCCGCCTTTTCGAATTCGAGATTCTTGGCGTGATCCATCATGAGCTTTTCAAGGCGCTTGATTTCCTTGGAAACCTGCTTCTCGCTCATGTCCTCGTAGCGCGCACGCTCCTGCGCCGCCTGCAGTTCGGCCTTGACTTCGCCGGCATCGTAGACGCCGTCGATGATGTCCTTGATCCGCTTGACCACGCCGCGCGGCGTAATGCCGTTGGCCTCGTTGAAGGCCATCTGCTTGGCGCGGCGGCGCTCCGTTTCATCGATGGCGCGCCGCATCGAATCCGTCATGCGATCGGCGTACAGGATCGCCGTGCCGTTCACGTTTCGGGCCGCGCGGCCAATGGTCTGGATCAGCGAACGCTCGGCGCGCAGGAAACCTTCCTTGTCCGCGTCGAGGATGGCCACCAGCGACACCTCCGGGATATCCAGCCCTTCGCGCAGCAGGTTGATGCCCACCAGCACGTCAAACGTGCCAAGGCGCAGGTCGCGGATGATTTCCACGCGCTCCACGGTGTCGATGTCCGAGTGCAGGTAACGCACCTTGACGCCGTTTTCCGACATGAACTCGGTCAGCTGCTCGGCCATGCGCTTGGTTAGCGTGGTCACCAGCACGCGCTCGCCGGCCTCCACGCGCAGGCGAATCTCGGACAGCAGGTCATCCACCTGCGTCCCGGCCGGGCGCACGATGATGGTCGGGTCGACCAGCCCGGTGGGGCGCACCACCTGCTCCACCACCTGCCCCGCATGCTCTTGCTCGAACTGGGCCGGCGTGGCGGAAACGAACATGACCTGCCGCATCTTGCGCTCGAACTCGCCAAACTTGAGCGGCCGGTTGTCCAGCGCCGAGGGCAGCCGGAAGCCATACTCGACCAGCGTGGTCTTGCGCGCGCGGTCGCCGTTGTACATGCCGTTGAGCTGGCCGATCAGCACGTGGGATTCATCGAGGAACATCAGCGCGTCCGGCGGCAGGTAGTCGACCAGCGTCGGCGGCGGATCGCCGGGCTTCGCGCCCGACAGGTGGCGCGAGTAGTTCTCGATGCCTTTGCAGAACCCCAGCTCGGACAGCATCTCAAGGTCGAAGCGCGTGCGCTGCTCCAGCCGCTGGGCCTCGACGAGCTTGCCTTCCTTCTGGAAGAACTCGAGCCGCTCGCGCAACTCGGCCTTGATATCTTCGATCGCGCGCAATACGGTTTCGCGCGGTGTCACGTAGTGGCTGGACGGGTAGACGGTGAAACGCGGGATCTTCTGGCGCACGCGGCCGGTCAGCGGGTCGAAGAACTGCAGCGACTCGACTTCGTCGTCGAACATCTCCAGCCTGACCGCCATCTCGGCGTGTTCGGCCGGGAAGATGTCGATGGTATCGCCACGCACCCGGAAGGTGCCGCGCTGGAAATCGGTCTCGTTGCGCGTGTATTGCATGGCGATCAGCCGCGCGATCACGTCGCGCTGGCTGACCTTGTCCCCGGCGCGCAGCGTCAGGATCATCTGGTGGTATTCGCTCGGGTTGCCGATACCGTAGATGGCCGACACCGTCGCGACGATCACCGTGTCGCGGCGCTCCAGCAGGCTCTTGGTGGCCGACAGGCGCATCTGCTCGATGTGCTCGTTGATCGACGAATCCTTCTCGATGAACAGGTCGCGCTGCGGGACGTAGGCCTCGGGCTGGTAGTAGTCGTAGTAGCTGACGAAATACTCGACGGCGTTGCGCGGGAAGAACTCTCGGAACTCGGAATACAACTGCGCCGCCAGCGTCTTGTTGGGCGCAAACACAATGGCCGGGCGGCCCATGCGGGCGATGACGTTGGCCATGGTGTAGGTCTTGCCCGAACCGGTCACCCCAAGCAGCGTCTGGAACGACAGGCCGTCTTCCACGCCCTCCACCAGTTGCCGGATCGCCTCGGGCTGGTCGCCGGCCGGCGGGAACGGCTGGTAGAGCTGGAACGGCGAGCCCGGAAAAGTAACGATTTTGTCTTCGTCCAGGGCCGGCGCGACTTCGGCAAGGTTTGACATAGGCGGCTAGGGGAAAAACCTGAGAAAAGAGGGGCGGATACGCTAGAATCTTGGGGTTGCACAGCCCGCTTCAAGCCGTCAACGCCAGCAAGCAGGTCTGCCGCACGCCCCCCAGCGCAGTCCGAAGCATTCTACGCCTTCCCGTTTTCTTACATTGCCGACCACGAGAGTCCAAATGAGTTTGTTTTCTGCCGTCGAGATGGCCCCGCGCGACCCGATCCTGGGCCTGAACGAAGCCTTCAATGCTGATACCCGCGCCACCAAGGTGAACCTGGGCGTTGGCGTGTACTTCACCGACGAAGGGAAGATTCCCCTGCTGCGCGCCGTGCAGGAAGCGGAAAAGGCGCGCCTGACCACCGCCACGCCGCGCGGCTACCTACCGATCGAAGGCATCGCCGCCTATGACCAGGCCGTGCAGTCGCTGCTGTTCGGCAAGGAATCGCCGCTGATCACCGAAGGCCGCGTTGTGACGGCACAGGCACTGGGCGGCACCGGCGCACTGAAGATCGGCGCCGACTTCCTGAAGCGCCTGTATCCGACCTCCAAGGTCGCCATCAGCGACCCGAGCTGGGAAAACCACCGCGCGCTGTTCGAATCGGCCGGCTTCGAAGTGGTGAACTATGCCTACTACGACGCGCCCAGCCACGGCCTGAACTTCGCCGGCATGCTGGAATCGCTGAAGTCGTACCCGGCCAACACCATCATCGTTCTGCACGCCTGCTGCCACAACCCGACCGGCGTCGACCTGTCGGCGGAGCAGTGGAAGGAAGTGGTCGCGGTGATCAAGGAACGCAACCTGATCCCGTTCCTGGACATGGCCTACCAGGGCTTTGCGGATGGTATCGACCCGGACGGCGCGGCCGTGCGCCTGTTCGCAGATTCCGGCCTGCCCTTCTTCGTGTCGAGCTCGTTCTCGAAGAGCTTCTCGCTGTACGGCGAACGCGTCGGCGCCCTGTCGATCGTCACCACCAGCAAGGACGAAGCCCAGCGCGTGCTGTCGCAAGTCAAGCGCGTGATCCGCACCAACTACTCCAACCCGCCGACGCACGGCGGTACCGTGGTCGCCACCGTGCTGAACAGCCCGGAACTGCGCGCCATGTGGGAACAGGAACTGGCCGAAATGCGCGACCGCATCAAGCTGATGCGCCACGCGCTGGTCGACAAGCTGGCCGCCAAGGGCGTGAAAACCGATTTCTCGTTCGTGAAGTCGCAGCGCGGCATGTTCTCGTACTCGGGCCTGAACTCGGCGCAAGTGGACCGCCTGCGCAACGAGCACGGCATCTACGCCGTCGGCACCGGCCGCATCTGCGTGGCCGCGCTGAATAGCCGTAATATCGACGCCGTGGTCGACGCGATCGCCGCAGTGCTGTAAACGCCGCAATGTCGGGTACTGTTGGCATACCGACAGTCCTGGCACGGTGTGTGCAACAACAAAAGGCAGCTACGGCTGCCTTTTTCTTTTGTCATGCCGTTTTGTCATGCGGAATTAAGGCCTTTGGGCTATTGTCTTTTCCCATTACCGCCGTACCTTAGGGTATATGCTGCACAGCACGATCGTTTGGTTGCGTGCATAATCGGCACGCAAGTCCACGATAGTGCCCCTCCAGAAAGACGTATTACCAGGCCATACCGCCATGCTCTACCAACTGCATGAGTTCCAGCGTTCGATGCTGCACCCGCTGACCGCGTGGGCACAGGCGACCGCCAAGACTTTCACCAATCCCCTCAGCCCGTTGTCGCTGGTTCCCGGCGCACCCCGCCTGGCAGCCGGATATGAGCTCCTGTACCGGCTCGGCAAGGAATACGAGAAGCCCGCGTTTGACATCCGGTCGGTGCGCTCGAATGGCCGCGATATCCCGATCGTCGAGCAGACCATCCTGGAAAAGCCGTTCTGCAAGCTGGTCCGCTTCAAGCGCTACGCCGACGATCCGGACACCATCAAGCTGCTGAAGGACGAGCCGGTGGTGCTGGTGGCCGCGCCGCTTTCGGGCCACCATGCCACGCTGCTGCGCGATACCGTGCGCACTTTGCTGCAGGACCACAAGGTCTATGTGACCGACTGGGTCGATGCCCGCATGGTGCCGGCCGAACATGGTCCGTTCCACCTGTCGGACTATATCCACTACATCCAGGAATTCATTCGTCACATCGGCGCGGACAAGCTGCACGTCATTTCGGTGTGCCAGCCGACGGTGCCCGTGCTGGCGGCGATCTCGCTGATGGCCTCGGCCGGCGAGAAGACGCCACGGACCATGACGATGATGGGTGGCCCGATCGATGCCCGCAAGAGTCCGACCGCGGTCAATTCGCTCGCGACCAACAAGTCGTACGAGTGGTTCGAGAACAACGTCATCTACACCGTTCCGGCCAACTACCCGGGCCATGGCCGGCGCGTCTATCCCGGCTTCCTGCAGCATGCCGGTTTCGTGGCGATGAATCCGGACCGTCACCTGTCGTCGCACTATGATTATTACCTGAGCCTGCTCCAGGGTGATGCCGACGACGCGGAAGCGCACGTGCGCTTCTACGACGAGTACAACGCCGTGCTCGACATGGCGGCCGAGTACTACCTCGACACGATTCGCGAAGTCTTCCAGGAATTCAGGCTGGCCAACGGCACCTGGGCCATCGACGGCGATCCGGTGCGCCCGCAGGACATCAAGGACACCGCGCTGCTGACAGTGGAAGGCGAACTCGACGACATCTCGGGCGCCGGCCAGACTGCCGCGGCGCATGATCTGTGTGCGGGCATCGCCGATGCTGACAAGTTCCACCTGTCCGCGACCAAGTGCGGCCACTACGGGATTTTCTCCGGCCGCCGCTGGCGCGATGAGATCTATCCGCAGTTGCGCGACTTCATCCGCAAGTACCGGTGACCGGTACACTGCCACGCAATAACGCCCGCAGTTGCGGGCGTTATTCATTTGAAGGCGCGCGGCGGACTCAGCGCCGCAGGTAGCTCAGCAGCATCTCCGTGTGCAGCTCGGCAAACCGCTCGTGCTCGTCCTGGGACGCCACGTCACGGCCGATCACCGCGCTGATCGTGTAGCAGTTCGACAGCACGTAATAGCCCAGCGCCGAGATGGTCAGGTAGAACTGCGGGACATCGACGTTGTCGCGGAACAGCCCCTGCTGCTGGCCGCGACGGATGATGTCCGCCAGCACGTTGACGATCGGATTGACGAGTTGATGCAGGTGCGCCGATTTCTTCAGGTGGCGCGCCTCGTGCAGGTTTTCGCTGTTGACGAGCCGGATGAACTCGGGGTGCTGGTAGTACCAGTCCCAGACGAAGCGGGCCAGCGTGCGGACCCCCGCGACGGGATCTTCGTCCGTGATGTGCAGTTGCTCCTCAGCAGCCCGGAACTCCGCGTACTGCTTCTCCAGCACGGCAAGGAAGAGCCCTTCCTTGCTGCCGTAGTAGTAATACAGCATGCGCTCGTTGGTCTCGGCGCGGCGCGCGATCTGGTCGACGCGGGCGCCGGCCAGGCCGCCCTTGGCAAATTCCTCCGTGGCCGCCGCCAGGATGCGGCGGCGCGTGCCCTCTGGGTCCCGTTTGGTTCTGGTCTCGTTTGACATGGGGTAAGGGTCGATGTTTGCGCGGATTATGGCACAGCCGTGCGCGCTTCTGGCCGGCTGGCCGTCGCGCATGATGGCCGGTTTTGCCCGATCGCGAAATCGGGGATAATCCGTGCGGCGCATGGCCCGCAGAGGCCGGCGCGCGACTCCTTCGGCAGCCCGCCGTCGCCGCAAACGTTTCCCTTCCCGCCATTCTTGCTGTTGTCGTGAGTTCCTCCCACACCCTCGCAGACCGCCTCGAGGCGCTGCTGCCGCAAACCCAGTGCACCAAGTGCGGCTTCAACGGTTGCCGTCCGTACGCCGAAGCCATGGCCAGCGGCGAAGCCGCCAGCAACCGCTGCCCGCCCGGCGGCGCGGAGGGAATCCGCCGCCTGTCCGCGCTGCTCGGCACCGCGCCGCTGCCGCTCGACCCCGAACGCGGCGTCGAGCAGCCGCGCGCCGTGGCGCGCATCGACGAAAGCCTGTGCATCGGCTGCACGCTGTGCATCCAGGCCTGTCCGGTCGACGCCATCGCCGGCGCTGCCAAGCAGATGCACACCATCATTCCGGAACTCTGCACCGGTTGCGACCTCTGCGTGCCGCCCTGCCCCGTCGACTGCATCGACATGGTGCCCGTCACCGGCCAGCGCACCGGCTGGGACGCCTGGACGCAGGAACAGGCCGACGCCGCCCATGTACGCTACGTCGCGCGCAAGCAGCGGCTGGTGCGCGAGCGCGAGGAGAACGACGCCCGCCTTGCTGCCAAGGCCGCCGCCAAGCTGCAGGCATTGCAGGCCGAAGCGGCCCAGTCGGACACCGAGCGTGCGGCGCAGGAACGCAAGCGCGCCATCATCCAGGCGGCGATCGAACGGGCGCGCCAGAAGCAGCAGGCCGCCGCCCGGCCCGGCAAGGACATCGCCCCGGACAACGACAACAACACCAGTCCAGCAAAACCATGAACGCAGCCAAGTCCCGTGCGCTGTTCGAGACCCTGCGCGAGGTCAACCCCGCGCCGGCCACCGAGCTGGAATACAGTTCTCCATTCGAGCTGCTGATCGCCGTGCTGCTGTCGGCCCAGGCCACGGATATCGGCGTCAACAAGGCCACGCGTAGGCTGTATCCGGTGGCGCATACCCCGCAGCAGATGCTCGACCTCGGCGAGGAAGGACTCATCGGGTATATCAAGACCATCGGACTCTACAAGACCAAGGCCAAGCATGTGATCGAGACCTGCCGCATCCTGGTCGAGCGGCACGGCGGCAAGGTGCCGCAGGACCGCGCCGCACTGGAGGCGCTGCCCGGCGTGGGCCGCAAGACTGCCAACGTGGTGCTCAACACCGCGTTCGGCGAGCCGACCATCGCCGTCGACACGCATATCTTCCGCGTGGCCAACCGGACCGGGCTGGCCCCGGGCAAGAACGTGCAGATCGTCGAGGACAAGCTGCTCAAGGTGGTGCCCAGGGAGTTCCTGCACGATGCCCATCACTGGCTGATCCTGCACGGCCGCTACGTGTGCAAGGCGCGCAAGCCCGAGTGCTGGCACTGCGTGATCGAGCCGCTGTGCGAGTTCCGCGACAAGACCGAGGCCCCGCGCGGCTGAGCGTCGCGCAAATTAAAAAGACCCGCCGAGGCGGGTCTTCTTCATGGCGGCAGGAGGTACCGTCTTACACCACGCAGCAGGCTTCGTCGAACGACAGGCGCGGCAGGCGCGGGAACAGCTTGTCGCTTTCGCCGTAGCCCAGGTTGCACAGGAAGTTGACCTCCCACTTGCCGTCGGGGAAGAACGTGGCGTTGACCTTGTCGGCATCGAAGCCGCCCATCGGGCCGCAGTCCAGGCCCATGGCGCGCGCGGCCAGGATGAAGTAGCCGCCTTGCAGCGAGCTGTTCATGAGCCCATCGCGGGCGATCTTGGCGTCGTTGCCGGCATACCACGAGCGGGCATCGGCATGCGGGAACAGCTTGGGCAGCTGGTCATGGAAGGCCTTGTCGAAAGCGATGATGGCCGTGACGGGCGCGGAACGGGTCTTGTCGACGTTGCCGGGGGACATGCACTCGACCAGGCGTGCCTTCTCGGCGGCGCTCTTGACGAAAACGATGCGCGCCGGGCAGGTGTTGGCGGCGGTCGGGCCGAACTTCATGGCTTCATAGACCTGGTGCAGCACGGCATCATCCACGTGACGATCCTGCCATACGTTGTGCGTGCGGGCTTCGGTGAACAACTGGGCCAGGGCTGCCTGATCGATCTGGGACATGCGCTCGTTCCTGTACTTTGGGTGAAAGAAGAAGGCGAATTGTACCCAAGCGCCGGGCTAGGCTAGTGCAGCCGCTTTGATCAGGAAATTCAATTCTCTTGCGTCTTCGGTGGTGCGCTGGCACGACGGGTCAGCCACAGCACGCCGGCGAGGATCAGGCCGCCGCCCACCGCTTGCGCGCCACTGATATGTTCGCCAAGCAACGCCGCGGCCAGCACCACCGTGACGACCGGCTCCAGCGTGGACAGCATCGACGCCTGCGCCGCGCCGAGCCGCTGGAGCCCGGCAAAGAAGGTCAGGATGGCCAGCACCGTGGACAGCAGCGCGATGCCGAGCATGGCCAGCCACCCGCCCGCCGTCGCGGGAAATTGCGGTGGCACGCCCGCGCCAAGGCGCAGCACGCTGATCGAGCCGTAGACCAGTGCCGCCGCGGTACAGATCACCGTAGTGGTGGCGATCGCATTGACGCCCGCCGTCACGCGCGCGCCGACAATGATGTAGACGGAATAAATCACGGCAGCGGCCAGTCCGAGCGCAATGCCCAGCGGACTGCCCTCCCCGCCCCCGACGGTGAGCCCCGCGCCCGCCGAGCACAGTACCAGCGCAATGACCGCGGCGGTCGTCAGGCGTTCCTTGAGGAAAATGGCCGCCAGGATCGTGACGAAGAGCGGATACAGGTACAGCAGCAAGGCCACCAGGCTCGCCTGCGCATGGTTGAGTGCACTGAAAAAGCAGAACGACTGGCCGACATAGCCGATGCCGCCCATGGCCGCCAGCGCCAGCACGCGCCGCCACGGCGGCAGCCGGATGCTGCGCCCGCGCATCACGAACGCCAGCGCGACGGCGGCCAGCGTGAAGCGCACGGTCAGCAGGCCATAGACATCGGCACCCGCCTCGTAGGCGAACCGGGCGAAGATCGCCATCGCGCCGAAGGCACTCGCGGACAGTGCGATCAGCAGCACGCCCGCGAACTTTTCGCGGACGCGTTCGGAGACAGCGGACGAGGAAACGGTCATGGAGAACGTCGGACGGCGGCCCAATTGGCCAATCCCGCATTCTAATGGCGCTGGCGCCACCGGCAGCACGGCCGCGAGTGCTCGTTTACAATGACGCCACCATGTTTAATCCCTCCCGTGAAGAAGTCCGCCGGTTCTTCTGCGATGCCTGGCAGAAGCAGCTTTCCGGCGGCGTCCTGACCCCGCTGGAAGCCATTGCCGTCGACTGGATCGGCGAGCACCCGGAATACCAGGCGCTGCTGACCGATACCGAAGGCGCGCTGGCGCAGGACTTTACGCCCGAAAAGGGCCAGACCAACCCGTTCCTCCACCTGGCCATGCACCTGTCGATTTCGGAGCAGGTGTCGATCGACCAGCCTCCAGGCATCCGCCAGGCCTACGAGACGCTGACACAGCGCCTGGACTCCCCGCACGAAGCCCAGCACCAGGTCATGGAATGCCTGGGCGAGATGCTATGGCAGGCACAACGGACCGGCCGTCCGCCGGACGGTGTGCAATACGTCGAAAACGTGCGGCGCCGCGCGTCGCGCTGATCCACGCCAGCGCCGCCAGAAGACAGAGCCGGCGTCCTGCGTACAATTCGTCACAACCGCCAGCGGCTAGCGTGGTAGGCTTGCCCGCATTGCCATCCGCCTGCGCCGAAGTCCAGCCGGACTCGGCGCTTCCCCGATATGCCCGAGACGTCTCAGCCCGCACAGGGCAAGCGCGCCCATGGAGCCGGCGCGAAGTGGAAATGGTTTTGCCTGCTGCTGGCTTGCGCCTCGCCCCTGTCAGGCCGCGCCGCGGTCTCGATGCTGCAGCCGCCCCGCGTTATCGACGGCGCCCGGCCGCTCGCACTGACGCTGCTGATCAGCGCCGAGACCGGCACGCGCCGGTACCAAATACCTGACACGCTTGAAGTCACCGCCTCGGGCGATCTCCAGGCGCCGGTGAAACTCATCCTGCGACGCCATGAACCTGGCCCTGCCATCGTTTCCCTGCGCAAGGGCGAAAACCGGACCATCCGCTATGCCGTTGACCTGCCGCCTGGCTTGCGCGGCACGATTCGCCTGGACGCCACCGGCATCGACGCCGCGCCGGTACTCGTCACGCTGAACCAGCAGGCAACGTCCGGCCAGCCGGCTGCGACGCCGCTGGCTGCCGCCGCCTCCGCGCCCGCGCATGAAGCCGGGCCCGCCGAACACACGCCGGCGCCGGTAGTAGCCGTCGCCTCGGCCGAGCAGCCCGCCCCGGTTCCGGCCGACCTGCGCGACAGCGCGCGCCTGTCGTTCAACGACCCGATGTACTTCATCGCCGGCGCGCACGACGGCGGCAATGCCAAGTTCCAGCTCAGCTTCAAGTACCGCATCCTGGAAGGCAAGGATCCGGCCTCGCGGCGTTTGATCGACAACCTCTACTTCGGCTACACGCAGTTTTCGCTGTGGGACCTGTCGCAGGATTCCAAGCCGTTCCGCGACACCAACTACCGGCCGAGCTTCTACTATTACCTGTCCGACACGGGCGTGCATAACGCAGCCATCAGCCGCCTGTCGCTGGCTACGGGTCTCGAGCATGAGTCCAACGGCCGCAACGGCGACGACTCGCGCAGCATCAACACCGTCTTCTTCAAGCCGACCTTCTATTTCGGCGACCAGAACAACTGGCACTGGCGCGTCGCGCCCAAGCTATACGCCTACCTGGAGAAGAACGACAACCCCGACATCGCGCATTACCGCGGCTACATGGACCTGGACCTGGCCTACGGCAAGGCGGATTCGTGGGAGTTTGCCGCCACGGTGCGCAAGGGCACGCGCAGCTGGTACGGCAGCGTCGACGCGCGCGTGACCTATCCGCTGGCGCGGCTCATACCGGGCACCGCCGGATACCTGATGGCCGGCTATTTCGCCGGCTATGGTGAAAGCCTGCTCGACTACAACCAGAAGGTGCCCTGGCAGTTCCGGCTGGGCTACGCACTGTCGCGCTAGCCGGCGAGCGGCTTGCCTTCCGACTTCAGGCGCGCGTTGGCCACCGCCGCGGCGAACTGGCCATGGCCGTGCCAGCCGGTCGCGCGGCCCAGCTTCTTGCCGTTCCGGAAAAACATGAAGACCGGAATGCCATGCAGGCCGAAACGCCGCCCGAGTTCCGGATGCGCATACACATTGGCATGCAGCCAGTGCAGGTCCAGGGCGCGGATCGGCCCGGGGTTGGCGAGCATGGCCTGCTTCGCCATTTCGCAGTTGAAACAGTCCACGCCCCAGAAGAACACGCACACCAGCTTGTCGCCCGCCGCGGCGATGGCGGTGTCGATCGAGGCCTCGTCCACGGCTTGCATGCCGAATGCATCAAAGGCGCGATGGTCCAGGTGCGCTTCGGATGATGGCGTGGTACCGGGTGCTGCGTCGCTCATGGCTTGCCTCCGTGAATGGCAAGACGCCCCGGGGCCAGAGTGGCGCCGGGGCGTCGAGGATGGTGTCCAGCGACCGTTCAGCCGCACCCGCGATCCCTGCTTACTTGGGTGCCGAAACCGTTACCAGCGCCGGGCGGAGCACGCGGTCGGCTATCATATAGCCGCGTTGGAGCACCGTCACGACGGTGTTGGCGTCCTGCTCGGAAGGCACCATCGAGATAGCCTGGTGGCGGTGCGGGTCGAACTTGTCGCCGACCGGGTTCAGTTCCACGATCTTGCCGCGCTCGAAGGCAGCGGCCAGCTGGCGCGCGGTCAGTTCGACGCCTTCGCGCAGCTTGGCGATATCGCCCGAACCGTCAGCCAGCGCAGCCTGCAGGCTGTCCATCACGGGCAGCAGGTTGTCGGCGAAATTCTCGATGGCGAACTTGTGCGCCTTGGACACGTCCTCCTGCGCCCGGCGGCGGATGTTCTCGCTTTCCGCCACGGAACGCACGTACATGTCGTAGTGCTCGCGCGCCTTGGCTTCCAGCGCGGCAAGCTGTGCCGCCACATCGTCCACGGCGGCAGTCTCCGGCGCGGCGGCCGCGGCGTTGATGGCCGCTTCGGCGGCGGACTCAGGCGTCGGGGTGGATGGCGTCTGCTTCTGTTCTTCCATGTCGATCCGTATCAATGCATTGTCGCGGCCGTCCGGTCAGGCCGCGGTGGGTAAATCGGCGTGTGTCCCGCTGATCTGGTGGCAACCCGACTTTTTTCAAGGGTGGTTGCAAAGAGACCCTGAAACACACCGTTACAAACGACCCCCTTGTGCAATCGCCCGCTTATTGCTTTGTTGCACTGCACTCACTAACATTCTTATCAAGAAAAATGACAAAAATAACGGGGGTCTGGAGTTGAATCACATTTGTGCCTCTTCCGAAAGGTTGGCCATGCACAAGCTTCCCATCGTGACGCTCTGCCTGCTTGCCGCGCTGTCATTCATGACAGTCTTCATCTGCCTGTCCGGCGCCATGACGCCGCGCGATACGGAGTATGGCAGCGGCAAGGCCGTCTTTAAGCATTACCTCGTCCAGTACGTCGGCGTCAACCAGTAGCACTACGCTGCCTGGCGTTAATCCTTCAACGCGGCCGTACCGGCGTTTGCCGGTCGGCCGCGTTGTCGCGTTCAGCGCCTGAAATCATCAATGCGCCGCCGGTCCTTTTTGGTAGGACGGCCCTGCAACTGCGACGACGGTTCTGGCTGGAAACGCCGCTGCTCGGCTTCGGTTTGACGACGGGCCTGGCTGGCCTCGGTTTCCGCATAGAGCGTCTGTGCCACCGGCGCCGGGCCGCGCGCCTGCGCAATGCCCTTCACCATCACCTCCCAGCGTTGCTGATGGGCCTCCAGCACGACCATGTCGCCCGGCCGGACTTCGCGGGAATTCTTGCACGGCTGGCCGTTGACCGTGACCTTGCCGCGCTCGACGGCCTCTGCCGCGAGCGAGCGGGTCTTGAAGAAACGTGCGCACCAGAGCCATTTGTCGATACGCAGGCGCGCATCGGGTTCGAAACTGACGTTCATGCTGCCGCTCCACGGGTCTGCGCGCGACTGCGGCGCGCTTCCAGTTCATGCGGATGCGGCACGTTCAGCGGCCAGCCCTGCAGGTGCTGCAAGGCAATCTCCGCCAGCGCCGCGATCCAGGCCTGGGCATCGTTCATGCACGGGATGAAGTGGAACTGCTTGCCGCCCGCCACCATGAACTCGGTCTGGCCCTCCATGGCAATCTCTTCGAGCGTCTCGATGCAGTCGGCGGGAAAGCCCGGGCAGAACACATCGACCCGGCCCGCGCCGACCTTGCCCAGTTCCGCCAGCGTCGGCGCCGTATAGGGCTGGAGCCATTCGGCCTTGCCGAAACGAGACTGGAACGTCACCTGATACTGACCCGGCTGGAGGCCCAGCGCGTCGCCCAGAAGGCGCCCGGTCTTGAGGCACTCGCAATGATAGGGATCGCCCAGTTCCAGCGTCCGGCGCGGCACGCCGTGGAAGGACAGGATCAGCTTGTCGCCGTGCGCGAAATCCGGCATGCCGTGCTGCGCCCAGTACGCGCCAACCTGCTGGTGCAGCGCCGAAATATAGGCAGGATGGTCATGGAAGTGCTTCACCAAGCGAAGCTCGGGCTGGTTACGCCACAGGCCAAGCACGCGGAACACCTCGTCGAACGCCGTGGCCGTGGTGGTGCCCGAGTATTGCGGATACATCGGCAGCACCAGCACCTGCTCCGTGCCCTGGCGGCGCAACGCTTCCAGCACGGATTCGACCGACGGATTGCCATAGCGCATCGCGCAGGCGACCGTGACCTCGTAGCCCTGCTGGTTCAGCAGGCGCTGCAGCGCATGCGCCTGGCGCTCGCTATATACCAGCAGCGGCGACCCGGTCATATGCGCCTCGCGCAGCCAGATCGACTCGTACTTGAGCGCCGAGGCGCGCGAGCGCAGCGGCAGGATCACTCCATGCAGCAGCGGCAGCCAGGCCAGGCGCGGGATCTCGACTACGCGCGGATCGGAAAGGAACTCCTTCAGGTAGCGCCCCACCGCCTTCGGGGTCGGTGCGTCGGGCGTGCCCAGGTTGACCAGCAGGATGGCCGTGCGCGGCGCCTGGCCGTGCTGATAGACCGGTTCGGGAGAAAACGTCATGTCGCTTCCGATGTGGCCGGGCGGCAGGATGCCGCCGGGCTGTGGAAATGGGGACGCAGACTGTGTGACCCGCTGGACGGGCCCTAGTTCTGGCTCAGTGCGCTCGACAGCAGCCGTGCCGTGATGTCGACAATCGGGATGACCCGCTCATAGGCCATGCGGGTCGGGCCAATCACCCCCAGCGTGCCGACGATCTGGCCATCCACCTCGTACGGCGCGGTGATCACGGCCATGTCTTCGAGCGGCACCAGCTGGCTTTCGCCGCCGATGAAAATCTGCACGCCCTGCGCGTGGCTGGACACGTCCAGCAGCTGGAGCAGGCTGGTCTTGTGCTCGAACACGTCGAACAGCCGGCGCAGCTTGTCCATGCTCGACGACAGGTCTTCCACCTCCAGCAGCTTGCGCTCGCCGCTGATGTAGACGTGGTCGTCCTCTTCTTCCATGGCGCTGCTGCCGGCCTCGACCGCCGCCTGCATCAGTTGCGACATGTCGCGCCGCAGGTCGCGCAACTCCACGCGCAGGTGGTCGCGCACGGCGTCAAAGCTCATGCCCGCGTAATGCGCGTTGAAGAAATTCGCCGCTTCGATGAGCTGCGCGGGGGTGTACGGCAGTTCCGTCTGGATGATCCGGTTCTGCACATCGCCCTCCGGGCTGACGATGATCAGCAGGATGCGCTTGTCCGACAGCCGCATGAACTCGATCTGCCGGAACGACTGCGCGCGCCGCGGTGTCATGATCACGCCGGCAAAGTGCGAGAGGTTGGACAAGGTCCGCGCGGCCGCCGTGATCACGCGCTGCGGGCCAAGCTGCTGCTGGCCGCCGAGCTGGCCCTGGATCTGCCCGGCCAGCTCCGTCATTTCCATGCCGCCGCGTTCGATCGGCTTGACGGTCAGCATGGTATCGACGAACAGGCGATACCCGCGCGGCGTGGGAATCCGTCCCGCGGAAGTATGCGGGCTTGAGATAAAGCCCATTTCCTCCAGATCGGACATCACATTGCGGATGGTGGCCGGCGACAGGTCCAGCCCGGAATACCGGGACAGGGTCCGGGAGCCGACCGGCTGCCCTTCGGCAATGTAGCGCTCAATCAGGGTCTTGAGCAGCGTTTTCGAACGTTCATCCATGATGCCCCGATTTTACGCAAGTTTTACCGCTTCGGGCGTCCGGGCGGCCCCCGCCACATGGCGCGTCCGCCCCATGCTGGCAACGGTCACGGCGGTATGGTCTAATCCCCGCATGTCTGCCCCCCCCAAAACCAGCGCCCTGCGCACCCCGTTCAAGACCGTGGCCCTCGTGGGCCGGTACTCGACTGCCGGCATCGAAGGTCCGCTGGAGGAGCTCGCCTCGTACATTCTGCGCAATGGCCAGGATGTCGTGTTCGAGCGCGAGACCGCGCAGGCCACGGGGCTGACCGGCTATCCGGCACTGACTGCCGAGGAAATCGGCCGGGAGGCCGACGTCGCCGTGGTGCTGGGCGGCGACGGCACGCTGCTCGGGCTTGCCCGCCAGCTTGCCGGCCACAACGTGCCGCTGATTGGCGTCAACCACGGCCGGCTCGGCTTCATGACGGATATCCCGCTCGAAGACGTGCAGACGGTGCTGCCGGACATGCTCGAAGGCCGCTACGAGGCCGAGACCCGGCTGCTGCTGGAATCCAGCGTCGTGCGCGACGACAGCCGCATCTTCTCGGCGCTGGCCCTGAACGACGTGGTCGTCAACCGTTCGGGCATTTCCGGCATGGTCGAACTGGCCGTGTCGGTGGACGGCTACTTCATGTACAACCAGCGTTCGGACGGCCTGATCGTCTCGACCGCCACGGGTTCGACCGCCTATGCGCTGTCCGCGGGCGGCCCAATCCTCCATCCGACGCTGTCAGGCCTGGTGCTGGTGCCGATCGCCCCGCACTCGCTGTCCAACCGGCCCATCGTGCTGCCGCAAGATGCCGAGGTGACCATCGAGGTGGCGACCGCGCGCGACGCCAGTGTCAACTTCGACATGCAGTCGCTCACGTCGCTGCTGCCGGGCGACCGCATCGTCGTGCGGCGCTCGAAGAAGACCATCCAGCTGCTGCACCCGGTGGGCTACAACTACTACGCCACGCTGCGCAAGAAGCTGCACTGGCACGAGTACCCGACCGAGGATAACCGCCTTTGAGCGGGCCACCCCCTCGCACCGATCCAACCCTTTCACCGCCACGATGCTGCGCAGCCTGTCCATCCGCGATTTCGTCATCGTCGATACGCTCGACCTCGATTTCCAGTCCGGCTTCACGGTCTTCACCGGCGAAACCGGCGCCGGCAAATCGATCCTGATCGACGCGCTGGCGCTGGTGCTGGGCGAACGCGCCGACGCCGGCATCGTGCGAGAAGGCGCCACGCGCGCCAGCATCAGCGCCACCTTCTCGACGCACGCGGCCCTCGACGCCTGGCTCGACGAGCGTGAACTGGGCGGCGAGGACGACGGCGGCATGCGCACAGTGCTGCTGCGGCGCACGGTCGACGCCGGCGGCCGCAGCAAGGCCTTCATCAACGGCGCCGCCGCGACGCTGGCCCAGTTGCGCGAGGTCGGCGACCAGCTGGTCGATATCCATGGCCAGCATGCCCACCAGCTGCTGCTGCGCCCCGACGCCCAGCGCCTGCTGTTCGACGCCCATGCCGGGCTGACCCAGCAGGCCGGCGCCGTGGCCGAGTCCTGGCGCGCGTGGCGCGCCTGCGTGCGCCAGCGCGAGGCGGTCGAGCACCAGTCGCGCGAAATGCAACTCGAACGCGAGCGGCTCGAATGGCAGGTCGGCGAACTCGACAAGCTCGCGCCGCAGCCCGGTGAATGGGAAGAGATCCAGGCGGAGTACAACCGCCTGTCCCACGCGGCCGGCCTGATCGACGGCAGCCGCGCCGCGCTCGATGCCCTGTCCGAAGCCGATGGCTCGGTCCTGTCGGCGCTCAACGCCATCGTGCACCGGGTTCAGCAGCTTGCCGACGTCGATCCGGCCCTGCGCGACGTGCTCGCCGCGCTGGAGCCGGCCCAGGTGCAGGCCGAGGAAGCCGCGCATTCGCTCATGCGCTATGTCGACCGCCTCGAACTCGACCCCGAACGGCTCGAAGCCGTCAGCGACCGCATGCAGGCGCTGCACGCCACGGCGCGCAAGTACCGCCTGCCGCCTGAGCAGCTGGCCGATGAACTGCTGGCGCGCCGCCAGCAGCTCGACGACCTGCAGTCGGCGCAGGACATCAACAAGGTGCTCGCGCGCGAGGCGGCCGCCAAGGCGGCCTACCTGACGCTGGCCCAGCACCTGAGCCTGGCCCGCAAGGAAGCGGCCAAGGCCTTGTCCACCGCCGTTACCGATGCCATGCAAGGCCTGTCGATGGCGGGCGGCAGCTTCGTTGCCGCGCTCAATCCGCTGGAGGAAGGCCAGAGCTATGGCCTGGAGCAGGTCGAATTCCTGGTCGCCGGCCACGCCGGCGTCAGCGCCCGGCCGCTGGCCCGCGTCGCCTCCGGCGGCGAACTGGCCCGCATCAGCCTGGCGATCTCGGTCATCACCAGCGAAGCATCGCCCACGCCCACGCTGATCTTCGACGAAGTCGATACCGGCATTGGCGGCGCGGTGGCCGAAGTGGTCGGCCGGCGCCTGCAGGAACTCGGGCGCGCGCGCCAGGTCCTGTGCGTGACGCACCTGCCGCAGGTCGCAGCGCAGGCCGGGCATCACCTGCTGGTCAGCAAGGAAACCACGGGCGACGGGTCCGTGTCGGTCACGCGCTCGCGCATCCGCGCGCTCGACGCCGCCGGCCGCGTGGTGGAAACCGCCCGCATGCTCGGTGGCGCGACGGTGACCGCCACCACGCTCCAGCACGCCGAGGAAATGCTCGCGCAAGGTGCGCGCGCGAGCGGCGGCAAGGAAGGCCGGCGCTCGCGGCGCAGCGCCGGTTGAACCGGCGCTCGAAGGCCGCTGGCAACCGCCCTCGTCAACTATTCACGTATTCACAGGAGCAAACCATGACCCGCCCTCTGCCGTCCGCCGGTCGCCGGCGCGCCTTCGTGCCGGTGTTCGCCGCCGGGGCGGTCGCCATCGCGGCATTGTTGGCGCTGACCGGCTGTCAGGCGCAGCCCAAGGCATCGCAACCTCCGCGCGGCACCATTTCGGCGGATCGGGTGGTCGGCGACATCATGGTCCGCTTCACGGCGCCCGACGTGAATGTCTCCGAGGAAGCCGGCAAGCTGCTCGACAAAATCGAAGGGCCGATCCGCTATGTGGTCAAGCGCCCGCTGTCGGGCGGCGTGTGGCTGGTGACGGCCATCAGTGCCTCGCCGGATGCCACCATGGACCAGGCCCTGGCGACATTGCGTGCGGCACCGCGCATCGGCACGGCGGAGCCTGACCGTATGCTCAAGCCCAACCACACCATGCCCGTCAGCCGCGACATGCCGGCGAGCTGAGCGGCCGAAGCATCGTTGTCCGGGGCAAGCCTTCATCGAGCTTGCGGAATCCGAACGGATCGTATTCGCTACATAGCACTGTCCCGGGCGCTGGCCGCAATGCCGCCATGCACCCCGGGACGCACCGGGAGGCGTTCATGCCGCACCTGTCGCACCGCGTTTCCAGGCGCAGCCGCGCCGCTGTCCTCCGATGGCCCGCTGCCGCGCTCGTGGCGCTGTGCTGGGCGATACATGCCCCGGCCACCCTAGCGGCCGACGGCGTTCAGGCGGCGCCCGCCTATACCGGCAATGTCATCGTACGCTGGCGTGATGCCAGTCTCACGCCGAGTGCGTCGGGCGCAATGGGGGATGCCAAGCAAGGCACCCCTGCCGGAGAAGAGCGCCTGCAGCAGTTGCGCAGCCACTCGGGCGTCAACCTCGCCGTGCGGCGCAGCATGGCAGGCAATACTGACCTGCTGGGCGCGGCCGACGGCAGCCACCCCGATCCGGAGGCATTGGCTGCCACGTTGCGGCAGGATCCACGCGTCGCCGACGCCGTGCCCGACCGCTGGCTGCACCTGCACGACACGATTCCCAACGATCCCGAATTCGCCTCGGCCCAGCCGTACATGATGGGCACCGGCACCGCCATCGGCGGCGCCAACCTGCCGCGCGCGTGGGACCGCTCGCGCGGCAGCGCGGGCATCGTGGTCGCGGTGCTCGACACCGGCTACCTGCCCCATCCTGACCTGGCCGCCAAGCTGGTTGCCGGCTACGACTTCATCAGCAGCACTACCGTCTCCAATGACGGCGACGGCCGCGACAGCGATCCCACGGACGCCGGCGACAATGTGCCGAAGGACTTCCTCTGCCCGGGCAGCTCCACGCCGACGACCACGGCCACGTCCAACTCCTGGCATGGCACCCGCGTGGCAAGCGTGCTGGGCGCCCTGACCAACAATGGCGTGGGCATCGCCGGGGTCGACTGGAGCACGCGCATCCTGCCCGTGCGGGTTGCCGGGCGCTGCGGCGCCCTGCTCTCCGACACGGTCGACGGCATGCGCTGGGCTGCCGGCATTAGCGTGCCCAATGTGCCGGACAACGTGAACCCCGCACGCGTGATCAATATCAGCCTCGGCGGCGGTACCTGCACCAGCATCGAACAGCAAGCCATCAACGATGTGGTCGGGCGCGGCGTGTCGGTGGTCGTGGCGGCCGGCAACAGCGGCGGGGCGCTGGAAGCGCCAGCCGACTGCAGCGGCGTCATCGCTGTGACCGCGCACGCCAACGACGGCGAAAACGCCAGCTTCGCCAACGTGGGGCCGCAGGTCACGATCAGCGCGCCGGGCGGCGGCTGCGGCAACTCGAAGGTGCAGAACGGTGCCTGCACGACGCCCGTGTCGTTCATCCGCACGCTATCCAATGATGGCAAGACGTCGCTGGGCGCATACAACATCATCAACTCACAGGGCACCAGCTTCGCGGCGCCGATGGTATCGGGCGTGGTCTCGCTGATGCTGTCTGTCAACGGGACGCTGTCACCGGCACAGGTCACGGCCGCGTTAAAGAGTTCAGCACGGCCGCATCCGTCCGGCACTTTCTGCACGACCAACCCAGGCGTGTGCGGCGCGGGCCTGCTCGATGCCGCCGGCGCGCTGACCGCGGCGGCCAACACCACCGCGGCACCGCCGGCCCCATCGTCGGGCGGCGGTGGCGGCGGCGCGATGAAGCCCTGGCTGGCGGCCCTGCTCGGCGTGGCCGGATTGCTGGCGTTCTCGCTGCGGCGCCGCGGCTGAGCGCCGTCAGCCTCGATCCGGGGCTGGCGCGCGCCGGCCCCGCCACCAGTCCTGCAGCAGCCAGCATGCCAGGCCCGCCACGGCACCGGCCGCATGCGCGGCACGGACTACGCCAAAGCCCCAGGACGGATCGAACACCACCGGCGCCAGCCACGATTGTTCCAACCACACCTTGGCGATCACGCCAAGGCTCAGCAGCACCCCTATCGCCCGCGGCAAGCCGGGCACGCGCATCACGCTCAGTGCCGCCCACAAAGCCAGTCCGTGCAGTGCGCCGGACAATCCGCCATACCAGCCGATCGCCGGCACGCGCAGCTGCGCCACCTGCACCGCGATGCCGCAGAGCACCAGCACCAGCAGGGCTTCACGTGCACGCACCGCACGGCCGGCCACCAGCAGCAGGCCCGCGGCCGCGCAGGCATCGGCAAGCCAGTGGCGCCAGTCCAGGTGTACCCACATGGCCGTCACGAGCCGCCACCACTCGCCGCCCCGCACGGCGTCGCGCAGGTAGAGGCCGTGCGCGTGCAGCCATGGCACGAAGCTCATCAGGGCCGACAGCCCCCAGACCACGGCGATGGCGGCCAGCATGCCCGGCCATGCTGCGCCGGGCCGGGCCGGATCAGGCGGCACCGAACACGGCCTGCCAGAGCGCCGTGACGCGCGCGGTCAGCTCCGCCACCTGCGCGGCCGGCACGCGAGCCTGGTCCTGCCCGTCCAGCCGCAGCTGGTGCTGCAGCGCGCGGAACTGGCGGTAGGCGTCGCCGACCTGCACCGCCAGCGTGGCGTCGATCAAACCGAGTTCGCCGGCTTCGCGCAGCAGCGCGATATTGCCGGCGTTGCGCGTGAGCTGCGGGTGGGTCCCGCTATGCAGCAGCACCAGATATTGCACGGTGAATTCGATATCGACCATGCCGCCGCGGTCATGCTTGAGATCGAACAGCGGCGTCGGGTTCGGATGCCCTTCCGCCACCTTGCCGCGCATCTGCACGATCTCATCGCGCAGCGCGGCGGCGTCGCGCGGCTGGCGCAGGATCTCGTCGCGCAGCGCCTCGAAGCGCGCGCCGATCGACGCATCGCCCGCGCAGAAACGCGCGCGCGTGAGCGCCTGGTGCTCCCAGACCCACGCGGTGTTATCGCCTTCGCGCAGCTGGTAGCGGCGGAACGCATCGAAGCTGGTGACGAGCAGGCCGGCCGCGCCGTTCGGGCGCAGCCGCATGTCGACGTCGAACAGCGAGCCGGCCGCCGTATGGCTGGTCAGCCAGGTGATGAGCCGCCGCGCATAGGCCGCGTACACGTCGGGCGCGCGCTCGTGCTCGTCTTCATACAGGAAGATGATGTCCAGGTCCGACGCATAGCCCAGTTCCTTGCCGCCCAGGCGGCCATAGGCGATCACCGCGAAGCGCGGCGTCTCGCAATGGCGCGTGGCGAGCTGGCGCCAGACCGTTTCCAGCGTGGCCTCCAGCATGGCGTCGGCCAGGTCGGACAGCCGGTCCGCGATCTGCTCGACCGTCAGCAGCCCCTGCAGGTCCTGCAGCAGGATGCGGAAGGTTTCGACATGATGCTCGCGGCGCAGGACATCCATCTGCTGCTCGATCTGCCCGTCCGCGTCGAGCAGGCGCTCGGACAGGCGCCGGCGGAACGCGGGCCAGTCGGGGGCGCCGGCCAGCGCATCGCTGTCGAGCAATTCATCGAGCAGTTGCGGATGGCGCGTCAGGTAGGTGGCCGCCCAGCGCGACGCGTGCAGCGTATGCGCGACGCGGTCCATGGCCTGCGGGTATTCCGACAGCAGCGAGAGATACGAGGCGCGGCGGCTGATTGCCTCGAGGAAATCGATAAAGCGCGTGATGGTGCTGTCCGCGTCCTCCTGCCTGGCTGCAAGATCCAGCGCGCGGTTCACGAGCTGGTCGAAGCGCACGCGGCTCGATTCCGACAGCGCACGGTAGCGCAGCGACGTGGCGATGGCGCGCAGCCGGTCCAGCAGGGCCGGGCAATTGGTATAGCCAGCTTCCTGCAGGCGCTGGCACGGCGACACCTCGGTATCCGGGCCGCTCTGGTCCGGCGCCTCCTGCGTATTGCGCGCCTGCTGGTCTTCCAGCACGATGCCGGGCCACAGGGCCTCGCACGGCGAAGCGTCGGGATCGGAGAACGTGGCCTCGAACTGCTGCGCCACCGGCTCCTGCAGCGCGGCCAGCTTGCCCAGCAGTTCGGGCCAGTCGGCACAGCCCATCATCTGCGCCACGGCGAACTGCTCTTCGGGCGCGGTCGGCAGGTGGTGGGTCTGGGCGTCGTCGCGATACTGCAGGCGGTGTTCGAGCTGGCGCAGGAAGCGGTAAGCATCGGCCAGCTGTGCGGCCTGGGCTGCGGGCAGCAGCCCCCGGTCGACCGCAACCTTCAGCACTTCGAGCGTGGGCCGCACGCGCAGCGCCGGGTCCTGCCCGCCGCGGATCAGCTGGAACACCTGCGCCATGAATTCGATCTCGCGGATGCCGCCGCGGCCGAGCTTGATATTGAATGAGCGCTGGTTGACGCCATGCCCGGGCAGGCCGCCGCTGCGCTTGGCGGCTTCGCTGCGGATCTGCGCGTGCAGCGAGCGGATCGCGGCGATCACGCCATAGTCCAGGTAGCGCCGGAACACGAAGGGCGTGGTCAGGCGCGCCAGCAGGTCCGCGGTGCGCTGCGCGTGCGCCGTGTCGAGCGCCGACACCACCCTGCCCTTGATCCACGCGTAGCGTTCCCACTCGCGGCCCTGCACCACCAGGTACTCTTCCAGCATGCCCAGGCTGCATGCCAGCGGACCGGCATCGCCGTTTGGCCGCAAGCGCATGTCGACGCGGAACACGTAGCCGTCGCCGGTCACGTCGGCCAGCAGGTTGATCAGGCGCCGGCCCAGCCGGATGAAATACTCATGGTTGGACAGGCTGCGCGAGCCGCCACGGGTCTCGCCGTCCTCGTCATACAGGAAGATCAGGTCGATGTCCGAGGAAACATTGAGTTCGCGCCCGCCAAGCTTGCCCATGCCGACCACGACGAGTTCCTGCACTTCGCCGCTTTGCTCGCCGACCGGCCTGCCGAAGGTGGCGGCCAGGTCGTCGCCGAGCATCGCCAGGCCGTGCTGGATGCAAAGCTCGGCCAGATCGGTCATGGCCCCGGTGACCTCGGCCAGCGTCGCCTGGCCACGCAGGTCGCGCTCGATCGCCACGCACATGACCTCGGCGCGCAGGCGCCGCAGCGCGCGCTTGACGGACTCTTCCAGGTCGGCCGACGGCTCCTGCAACGCCTTCAGGCGCTCGCTCATCCAGGCCCGCGACAGCGGCTCGGTTGCGGACGCCGCAACGATGCCGGCCAGTTCCGGCCGGGCCAGCAGCACGCGGCGCACGTAATGCGAGCTCGCCGCCGAGTACAATACGTGGCCCTCGAAATCGACCGGTTCCGGCCCAGTGGCAGCGGTAGTGGCGAATGCGCCGCAAGCCATGTCGCACAGCGGCTGGCCGGGCGTGGCGCCTGCGTCATTCTGGCCGGGTTGGATTTCAGCGGCATTGCCTACGGCGGAACTCGTCGGATCAGAGGCAGTCATTCCAGTAGCTTGAAATGCGTGAACAAGTGCGGCAGCGCCCGCTGCACCCTTCGCGTGTCAGGTGTTTGCAACATACCAAGGCCGGGCGCCAGATTGGAGAGCGGCTAGTATTGTCGGATAATCTGCGCATGTCCAGCCGCGCCCCAAACCCTGCTGACGGCTCCACTCCCAACGCGGGCGCGGGTAGCCAGGAAGCCGTCGCCAGCCTGGCCGCTTCCATTGCCTCCCCGTCGATTGCTGCGCCGGTCTCGCCGGCGGCGCGCGCGCGCGCGTTTGCACGCGGCTGTGCCGCGTCGGTGCGCGCGGCCGTGCGCCATCCGGTGTGGCGCGGCCTGGGCCGCACCCTGCTGCGCCTGGTGCTGGTCCTGGCTGCGCTGGCACTGGTGGCGGGCCTGATGATCCGCTTCGTGCTCTGGCCGCAAGCCGCGGCGGCGCGGCAATGGCTGGAAGACCGCGGCTCGCTGGCGCTCTCGGCCAAGCTGACCATCGATTCGCTGGATACCTACTGGAATGGCTGGCACCCCGCCTTCCGTGCCCACGGCCTGAAGGTAGTCGATCCCCAGCAGCGCACGCTGCTCTCGGCCGGATCGCTGGATGGCCAGCTTGCATGGCGCTCGCTGTTCAGCATGAACCTGCAGTTCGAGACGCTCAGCGCAACGCAGACCGATGTACTGGTACGCCGCACGCCCGAGGGCAAGCTGCTGGTCGCCGGCATGGCGGTCGACACCACCGGCGGCAACACCGACGACAACCGCTTCCTGGACTGGCTGATGGCCCAGGGCAATCTGGACCTGCGCGACGGCAAGCTGCGCTGGCTCGACGAAAAGGGCCACCTGCCGCAACTGGACGTGGCCCAGATCCATTTCAACGCGCGGCGCAGCGGCCAGCGCCACGAGATCAGCCTGGAAGCGCAGTCCGAGGCGCTGGCGCCGCGGCCGCTGGTGCTGCGCGCCAGCCTGCGCCACGACTACCTGCACAGCGCCGGCAACTGGCGCCATTGGTCCGGGCAGGCAAGCTGGGACATCACGCAACTGCAGCTTCCGGTCGTGCAGCGCTACCTGACCGTGTTCGAGCGCGTGACGGGCGGCAGCTTCAGCACGGACGGCTCGCTGGAGTTCCATGGCGGCCGCATTGTGCGCAGCCAGGCACGGCTGCGCGGCAGCGGCATCGACCTGCAGCTTGCGGGCGCCAGCGAAGCGCTGCAGCTTGCCAATGCCCAGGCCTTCCTCCTGCATCGCAGCGAGCGTGACGGCAGCAACCTGCTGACCATCGACACCCTGCTCTGGCAACCGCGGCCCGCAGCCGGACCGCCTTCGGCCAACGACAACGCGTGGCGCGAAGGCATGCGCAAGGTCACGCTGGGCTGGGCCATGGACAACAAGGGGGAGCTGCGCATGTTCTCGCTGAAGGCCCCTACGTTGGACCTGAACACCGTGCGTGCGCTGGCCACGTCGATGCCGGTCGATACCGCGGTGCTGCGCCAGCTGCGCGCGTTGCAGCCGGCCGGCCATATCGACAACCTGAACGTGGCCTGGAACCGCGACCGCGCGGGCATGCTCGAACGGCGTCCGGGCAAAGCCCACTACGCCGTGCAGGGCACGCTGCGCAACGTCTCGGTCAACGGCCAGCCGGCGGTACCGGCGGTCGGCGCCAACGGCAAGCCCAACCTGGGCACGCCGGGCTTTGCCAACTTGTCGGGCACGTTCAGTTTCGATGACCGGCAAGGCGCGGTCCATTTCGAAGGCGCCAGCGCCGCGCTGGTGCTGCCCGGCATGTTCGACGAGCCCCGCCTGCCCTTCGACGAGATTGCCGGCGACGTGCACTGGACCCGCCGGGACGGCAAGATGACGGTGAACGTGGAGAACATCCGCTTCGCCAATGCCGACACGGCCGGCACCGTGAGCGGTTCCTGGCGCACGGGCGGCGACAGTGAAGCGGGCATCGCCGACCTGGGCGGCGAACTCAGCCGGGCGCAGGTGGCACGCGTGCCGCGCTATCTGCCGCTGGGCATCCCCGCCGGCACGCGCCATTACCTGGCCGGCGCGTTGGCCGGCGGCGAGGCGGCTGGCGTGCGCTTCGTGCTCAAGGGCGACCTGACGCATTTCCCGTTCCATGCTCCCCATGAGAAGGCCGGCGACTTCCGCGTGGAAGTACCAATCCGCCAGGTCAAGTACCAGATCGCGGCACACGAGGCCAACCCGGGTGGCGCGCCGCTGTGGCCGACCTTTGCCGAGATCGACGGACAGGTGCTGTTCGAGCGCGGCGGCATGTCGTTCCTGGCGCGGCGGGCCGCGGTCCAGGGCATCGCCGGCGTCACGCTGCAGGATGTCAACGGCCGCATCGACGACCTGAGCGACCGCGGGCGCCTGGAAATCGACGGCGGCGCCAGCGGCGCGGTGCAAGGCTTCCTGCAGTACATGGCGGCCTCGCCGGTGCGCGAGTGGACCGGGCACGTGGCGGACAATTCGCGCGCGCAGGGCAACGGCGAACTCAGGCTCAAGCTCGACATGCCGCTGACCAACGCCAATGCCACGCGCGTCGAGGGCACCTTCCGCTTCCCCGGCAACGATGTCGTGCTCAACGCGCAAACCCCGCAACTCGGCGGGGCCAGCGGCATCATCGCCTTCAATGAGCGCGGCTTCCAGCTCGTCAATATGCGAGCACGCTTCCTCGGCGGCGAAGTCCGCCTCGGCGGCGGCTCGCAGCCCGACGGCGGCGTGCGCGTCACCGCCAACGGCAACGCCACGGCGGCAGGCATGCGCGAAGCGGCCTCCGGCTCCGCCGTCGCGGCGCTGGCGGCCAGGCTCGAAGGCAACACGGGCTACAGCGCGGTGTTCGGCGTGCGCGAACGCCAGATGCAGGTGCAGGTCAGCTCCGACCTGAACGGCATGGCCATCAGCCTGCCCGCGCCGCTGGCCAAGCCCGCCGCACAGGAGATGCCGTTGCGTTTCGACCTGCGCCCTGCGCCCGGACGCACCGGGCTGGACGAGATGGTGGTCCAGCTGGGCGGTGCGCTCAACGCCCGCTACCTGCTGCGCCCCGAAAGCAACGGCGGCGACACCGAGGTGGTGGCCGGCGGCATCGGCCTGCAGCAGGCGGCGCCGCTGCCCGCCAGCGGCGTCACGGCAGCGGCCACGCTCGACCAGTTCGATTTCGATGGCTGGCGCGCCGCGCTCGCCAGCCTGGGCGGCATGCAGAGCGACGGCAGCCGCCGCGCCAGCCCGCCCGCGTTCCTGCCCGAGCGCATCAACGCGCGCATGCGCACGCTCAGGGCCGCGGGCCGCACCATCGACGACGTCACGATCGAGGCCATGCGCGAGGCCAGCGGCTGGGACGTGAACCTGGACTCGCGCCAGATCGCCGGCAAGATGCAGTGGCGCGCCGAGGGCCCGGGCTCCGGCGCCATGCGCCTGCGCCTGAGCCGCCTGAACGTGCCAGACGCGAGCGACGAACACAACGTTGTCGACGCCATCGCCAGCAGCATCGACACGCTGCCGTCCATCGATCTGGTGGCCGAGCAGTTCGTGCTGGGCGGGCATGATTTCGGCAAGCTGGAGGTCGTGGCCCGCAGCAGCAAGAGCGGCGATGAACCGGTCTGGACACTCGAACGGCTGCTGATCGACCAGCCGGGCGCCACGCTGACCGGCAGCGGCACGTGGCGCGTGCCGCGCCGGCTGCGCGACGGTGACCCTGCCAACGCGCCGCGCCGCACGGCACTGACGTTCTCGATCGATATCCGCGATGCCGGCGCCACGCTGGAGCGCCTGGGCCTGCCGCACACGCTGCGCGACGGCAAGGGCAAGCTCGAAGGACGCGTGGCCTGGCGCGGCTCGCCCATGTCGATCGACTACCCGACGCTGGCCGGGCGGCTTTCGCTCGACTTGGAGAACGGACAGATCCTGAGTGTCGATCCCGGCGCGGCGCGCCTGCTCGGCGTGCTCAGCCTGCAGGGCCTGCTGCGCTTTGCCACGCTCGATTTCCGCACGCTGTCCGGACGGGGGCTGCTGTTCGACCGGATTTCCGGGTCCGGCACGATCGAGAACGGCGTGGGATCGATCCGGGACTTCGAGCTGAAGAGCCCGCAGATCATTGCGAGCATGTCGGGCTCGGCTAACCTGCTGCGCGAGACACAGGACCTGGACGTCCTGGTGGTGCCGCGCATCAATGCCACCACCACGTCGGTGGCGGCGGCCTTTATCAACCCGGTGCTGGGCATCGGCACGCTCGCCGCGCAATTGCTGTTCGCCGACGAGTTCTCCAAGGCGTTCACGCAGCACTACCGCATCACCGGCAGCTGGGCCAACCCGGAGATCGGCAAAGTGGGGGACAATAAGGCGCAACACCCGACGTACCAGAACCGCACCGAGCCGGCCTTCTAGCCCTGAGGCCCGAGCCCCGGCGTTGTCAGAGCGTGCCGTCCAAGGAACCGATCCATGCAAGCCCCTGCCCCGTTTCGTGTTGCCGCCATCCAGACCGTGACCGGCACGTCGGTCGATGCCAACCTCGCCCGTGCGGAAACGCTGATCGCAGAAGCCGCGCGCGGCGGTGCCGAACTGGTGCTGCTGCCCGAGTACTTCTGCATGATGGGCCAGCGCGAAGCCGACAAGATCGCCATCCGCGAGCAGGACGGCGACGGCCCGGTGCAGCGGTTCCTGGCGGATGCCGCGCGACGCCACCGCATCTGGCTGGTAGGCGGCACCTTGCCGATGTGGTGCGGCGACGATGCGCGTGTCTACAACACCTCGCTTGCCTTCGACCCGCGCGGTGAACGCATCGCCCGCTACGACAAGATCCACCTGTTCGGCTTTACGCGCGGCACGGAAAGCTATGACGAATCGCGCACCATCCTGGCAGGCAGCACGCCGGTCAGCTTCGACGCGCCGTGCGGACGCGTGGCAATGTCGGTGTGCTACGACCTGCGCTTTCCCGAACTCTACCGGAGCCTTGCAGGCGACGGCGGCGCGAGCTTGATTCTGATGCCGGCCGCCTTCACCTACACCACGGGACAGGCGCACTGGGAAATCCTGCTACGCGCCCGCGCCATCGAGAACCAGTGCTATGTGCTCGCCGCCGCACAGGGCGGCAAGCACGAGAACGGCCGCCGCACCTGGGGCCACTCGATGCTGGTCGATCCGTGGGGCGAGTTGCTGGCCGTGCTGCCCGAGGGCGAAGGCGTCGTCACCGGCGTGATCGACCCCGCGCGGCTGGCCGAAGTCCGGCAGAACCTGCCCGCACTGCGACACCGGGTGCTGTAGCATTGGCGAAAGCCCCCGCCTCAACCTGAATACATGGCGCCGCCCCCATGCCGGCGCCCAGCAAGAAAGAAAAGGACTGTTCATGAACGCCGGCGATCTCGGAATCCGCAACCTTGCCACCGCGCAGCAACTGCTGCTGGCGCCGTATGGCCTGGACGAAGCCAGGCTGCAGCGCGTGCTGGCCGACATCTTCACGCACAAGGTCGACTACGCCGACCTGTATTTCCAGTACACCCGCAACGAGGCGTGGAGCCTCGAGGAAGGCATCGTCAAGTCGGGCAGTTTCAGCATCGACCAGGGCGTGGGCGTGCGCGCCGTCTCTGGCGACAAGACTGCCTTCGCCTACTCGGACGACATCAGCCTGCCGGCCCTGTCGCAGGCCGCGGCGGCCACGCGCACCATCGGCCGTTCCGGCAGCGGGCGCGTCAAGGTGGCCAGCGAACTGGCCTCGCAGACGGGCCGCAACCTGTACACGCCGAACGATCCGCTCGACTCGATGGCGGCCGCCGAGAAGGTGGCGCTGCTCGAACGCGTCGAGCGCATGGCGCGCGCCAAGGACCCGCGCGTGGTGCAGGTCATGGCCGGACTGGCCGGCGAGTACGACGTGGTGCTGGTAGCGCGCAGCGACGGCGTGCTCGCCGCGGACGTGCGTCCGCTGGTGCGCGTCTCGGTCACCGTCATCGCAGAACAGGACGGCCGGCGCGAGATCGGTTCGTCCGGCGGCGGCGGCCGCTACGCCTATGGCTATTTCACCGATGCCCTGCTGCAGCAGTACGTGGACGAGGCCGTGGCTTCGGCGCTGGTCAACCTGGAAGCGCGCCCTGCGCCGGCCGGCGCGATGACCGTTGTCCTCGGCCCGGGCTGGCCCGGCGTGCTGCTGCACGAAGCGGTCGGCCACGGCCTGGAGGGCGACTTCAACCGCAAGGGGTCGTCGGCCTTTGCCGGCCGCATGGGCGAACGCGTGGCGGCCAAGGGCGTGACCGTGGTCGATGACGGCACGCTGGCCAATCGCCGCGGCTCGCTCAACCTGGACGACGAAGGCAACCCGACCCAGTGCACCACGCTGATCGAGGACGGCATCCTGCGCGGCTATATCCAGGACACGCTCAACGCGCGCCTGATGAAGATGCCCGTGACCGGCAACGCCCGCCGTGAAAGCTATGCCGCGCTGCCGATGCCGCGCATGACCAACACCTACATGCTCAATGGCGACCGCGATCCGCAGGAAATTATCGCGAGCGTCAAGAAGGGCCTGTATGCCGTGAACTTCGGCGGTGGCCAGGTCGATATCACCAACGGCAAGTTCGTGTTCTCGGCGAGCGAGGCCTACATGATCGAGGACGGCAAGATCACCTATCCGGTCAAGGGCGCCACGCTGGTCGGCAATGGCCCGGAATCCCTCAAGGACGTCACCATGATCGGCAACGATATGCGACTGGACTCGGGCGTCGGCGTGTGCGGCAAGGAAGGCCAGAGCGTGCCCGTGGGCGTCGGCCAGCCGACGCTGCGCATCGAAAACATGACGGTGGGCGGCACCGCCTGAGCGTGGCGGCCGCGCCAAAGGGCATGACGAAGCCCGGCGCGGCACTTGCCAACCCATGCAAAAGGCGCTATAAAGATGCTTCGCGGTCGCGCAGGTGATCGCCGCACCCCGAAATTCTGACGGTGTCCGCGCAATTTCCTGCCCCTCTGTCACGCAGCGCAGCATAAATGCCGCGCTTCGAAACAAAATCGAATTCACGCTGACCCCAGCCCTGCCCTTCTCCGCCATGTCCGCTAAGTTTTACTTTTATTTTTTTAGCGAACCCACACCGCTGGCGGATAGGGAGGGACAGCTGTAAGCGCCCCGAACCGAAAAGAAAAAGCCGCCAGCAAGACTGGCGGCTTTTTTTATACCTGCGTTTTTCCCTGCTTCGCCCAGACAACATCCACGACCTCACAAGACCGGACTCATCATGCTGAAGAACACCGACGACCTGCGCATCCGTGAACTCAAGGAACTGCTGCCGCCCGCGCACCTGATCCGCGAGTTCGCCTGCTCCGAAAAGGCTTCGGACGTGATCTACGCCGCGCGCCAGTCCATGCATCGCATCCTGCACGGCATGGATGACCGCCTGATCGTCATCATCGGGCCCTGCTCGATCCACGACACCAAGGCCGCGCTCGAATACGCCAAGCTGCTCAAGACGCAGCGCGAGCGCTTCGCCAACGAGCTCGAAGTCGTGATGCGCGTCTACTTCGAGAAGCCGCGCACCACGGTCGGCTGGAAGGGCCTGATCAACGACCCGTACATGGACGGCAGCTTCAAGATCAACGACGGCCTGCGCACCGCGCGCGAGTTGTTGCTGAACATCAGCGAGATGGGCGTGCCCACCGGCACCGAATACCTGGACATGATCAGCCCGCAGTACATCGCCGACCTGGTCAGCTGGGGCGCGATCGGCGCGCGCACGACCGAATCGCAAGTGCACCGCGAACTCGCGTCGGGACTGTCGTGCCCCGTCGGGTTCAAGAACGGCACCGACGGCAACGTCAAAATCGCCGTCGATGCGATCAAGGCCGCGTCGCAGCCGCACCATTTCCTGTCGGTGACCAAAGGCGGCCACTCGGCGATCGTGTCGACCTCGGGCAACGAGGACTGCCACATCATCCTGCGCGGCGGCAAGGCGCCGAACTACGATGCGGCCAGCGTGCAGGAAGCCTGCGACGCGATCGCCAAGTCCGGCCTGGCGGCGCGCCTGATGATCGATGCTTCGCACGCGAACAGCAGCAAGAAGCATGAGAACCAGATCCCGGTATGCGAGGACATCGGCCGCCAGCTCGCCGCCGGCGACGACCGCATCGTCGGCGTGATGGTCGAATCGCACTTGGTCGGGGGCCGCCAGGACCACGTCCAGGGTACGCCGGTGGAAGGCCTGACCTATGGCCAGTCGGTGACCGATGCCTGCATCGGCTGGGACGACTCGGTCAAGGTGCTGGAAACGCTGGCCGAA
The DNA here is from genome assembly GCF_057073745.1 of Cupriavidus sp. C2SS-8b. NCBI lineage: Bacteria > Pseudomonadati > Pseudomonadota > Betaproteobacteria > Burkholderiales > Burkholderiaceae > Cupriavidus > Cupriavidus sp. C2SS-8b. The sequence continues at coordinate 1,188,523 of NZ_CP172716.1, read as the reverse complement.
GCCGTCAAGGCCCGCCGCCTGGCAAGCGGCAGCGGCAACTGATATCGCTCGCCTGATCGATGACCGGTGTATGTGCCGCCTGCGGCGCTACATCCGGCCGTCGTTCGATGCGCCACCGCAGATATCGACCATGTCGGTGGTGACCTCTGCATAAGCCAGCATCTTCCCTCCGTAGCCATCCATGAACGCGCGGGCGCCCGCAGCATCGCGGAAGCTCGCAATCGCCGGGCCCATCGGCCCGCGGCGCTTGCTGCCGAAGACGTACACGCCGGTGGTGGCGTCGAACCAGTGGCCGCGCGGACTTTCCCACTCCGCAAGCGCCATGTCCTGCACGAACACCGCGCGCAGCGGCCTAGCCTGTTCGGGCTTAAGCAGCGTGTGGAACATCTCCACCGTGTCGCAGAACCAGTGCGGCCGGGTATCGCCGGCATAGAAGATCTGGGCCTTGGGACCGGGATAGTCGGCCAGCAGCATGCCATCGAGGTCGCAGGTGCTGGCGGATTCGATTTCGGCCGGTTGCACGGGCCCTTCCTGTACCTTGCTGCACGCGGCCAGGACGGTCAATCCACCGGCGGCAAGCAAGAAGCGACGGCGCATGGTTTTCATCAGCGGAACCTCCGGGCGGCACGGACCAGCGGCACGGCAATCCACGCCAGCATGGCCCCGCTCATCAGCCATGGGTCGGCTAGAGATGGCGAGACAATGCCGGCAACGCCGCTGAGGCCGCGCAGCTGGTCCAGTGAAAAGACATTGAGAATGCGGAAGATGTCGGCCGGGTTCAGCAACAGCAGCCAAGCCAGCCAGTCTCCGCTGAACAGGCCAACGGCAAAGCCACCCGATGCGCCGGGCTGCCCGCTGCTCGCTACCAGCAGCCCAAGCAGCAGCAGGTCGAATACCAGCACGAAGAAGAACCACAGCGCGATGGCCATGCCCGATGCACGGGTACGGTCCCGGCTGAGCACGGACAGCAACAGCGCCAGACTCAGGAATGCGAGTCCGAGCAGGACGGCGCTTAGCACGAAGCCAAGATACGGGTAGAGCCCCTGCCATCCGAAGCGCTCGTACAGCAAGCCTGCCATCAGCGCAAATCCCGCGATGGTGGAGGAGGCCAGTGCCCCGGCCAGTCCGAGGTATTTGCCGAGCAGCAGCTCGCCCCGCGTCAGCGGCAAGGCGAGCAGCAGGTCAAGCGAGCCCCGTTCGCGTTCGCCGACGATAGCGTCGAAGCCGAGCAGGAGCGCGATCAGCGGCACGAGGTAAATCACCAGGCTGACCTGGCTGGTGACCACGAATTCGATTGAGCGCGGCCCCAGCGTGCCCTGCTCCGCGCCACCGAAATAGCTGATCGCCACCGAGAACACCGTAAACACCAGCGCTACCGCGAGCACCCAGCGATTGCGCACGCGATCGCGGAATTCCTTGCCCGCCAGCGTCGCCACCTGTCGAATTTCAAAGCTGATCATGCCTGTCTCCCCAGCCCGAGGAAGAGATCTTCCAGCGACGGCTCATGGATGTGCAGGTCGAGCCAGCGGCCCAGCGGTTGCAGCGCCGCCAGCACGGCCATCTTGGCCTGGGGCACGCAGCGCACCGTCAGGTCCTGTTCGGTCGCGCCCTCCTGGATCTCCAGCGCCAGCCCCGGCTCTGCCTGCAAGCGGCGGATGGCAGCAAGCCTCACGCCCGACTCCAGCCGCAATGCCAGGGTGACGGGCAGTCCAAGTTGCGCGCGCAGCGCCGCGACGCTTCCGACCGCCTGCATGCGCCCAGCCGCCATCACCGCGAAGCGGTCCGCGCGCTGCTGCAGCTCGGCCAGGATGTGCGACGTCAGCACGATCGTCACGCCTTGCGCGCGCAGCCCCAGCAGGATTTCGTAGAAGTCGCGGATCGCGGCCGGATCCAGCCCATTGGTCGGCTCGTCGAGAAACAGCACGCGCGGCTGGCCCAGTAGCGCCTGTGCGAAGCCGAGCCGTTGCCGCATCCCCTTGGAATACTCGCGCACGGGGCGCTTCGCCGCGTCCGCCAGGCCGACGCGCGCCAGCATCGCTTCGCATGCGTCTGGCGATACGCCCTTGAGCCGGGCAAAGAAGTGCAACGTCTCGCGCCCGCTGAGGTTGTCGTACAGCACCAGGTTTTCGGGCAGGTAGCCAATCCTGCGCCGCGCCGCCCGGAATTCGCGCCCGGCCACCGACGCCCCGGCTACCACCAACTCGCCTTCGCTGGGCGGCACCAGCCCGAGCATCATCTTGAACAAGGTGCTCTTGCCCGCGCCGTTGTGGCCGATCAGCCCGACCAGTTCGCCCTGGCCGACGACGAAATCGACGTTGTCCACCACCCGGTGCGCACCGTAGCATTTGCTGACCCCGCGCAGCGCAATGGCGGGCGCGGCCCGGTCACTCTCCTTGATACGGCTTGTCACGCCATTCACTCCAGTTATTACGGGCTGGCCGCATGCGCGGATAGGCATCGACGACGCTGGGCACGCGCAGGACCGGGAACTGCTTGCCGGCAAGGCGCAACGCCTGCAGCGCGGGGCTGCCAAGCAGCAGCCGCATGGCGGGATAACGCCAGCCCAGGCGATCGACCAGATCGTTGGCCTCGTAGGGCATGTCGCCGATACCGTCGCCGTCCCGGTCCCAGCCCAGGTAATTGCTCCAGTAGTTGCCCTGTCCCTTCTCCGCGGGCGAGCGCCCGCCCCAGGCTTCGTCCCGCGCACCCACGTAGCGGACTTGCTCGCGATTGCCGATCAGGTCGTTGCCCTGCACGACGTTGCGCGTGGACCCCGCCGACAGGTGCACGCCGATAGCGTTGTTGACGATCAGGTTGCCGCGCAGCTGCGCATACTCCACGTCGTAGATGAAGAAGCCGCGCTGGTTGCCGGCCACGACATTCCCTTCGATGACCGAGTCCTGCAAGGTGCGCAGCATGATGCCGTGGTCCGCATTGCCCCACGTGCGGTTGTTGCGCACGACCTGGTCGCGCACCTCCATCAGCGCGAGGCCGCCGCGGTTGTAGTAGCTGTCGTTGTCCTCCCACAGGTTGTAGTAGGAGTTCATATAGTGCGTGCCATAGCGGCTGTGGTGCAGCCGGTTGCCGCGGAACACCGCGTGATGCGAGACATCGACATACAACGCGTCGCGCACGAAGCTGATGTTGTTGCCGAGGATCCTGGCGCCGCGCGTGTTGTAGAGCTGCACGCCATTGCCGCGCTGCGCCGAGTTGTAGTCGCGCTTGCCGGTGATGGTGTTGCCCTCGATGCGCACGTCGTCCGCCTTCTCGATCCACAGCCCGAACAGGTTGTAGGTGAGATCGCAATGCCGCACCACCGTACGGTGCGCGCCGGGGCGGATGTAGATGCCGGCGTTCTGGTCCTTCAGGCTGTCGCCCGAGTCGCGCACGATCAGGCCTTCCACGACGACATCCGGCGCGGTGATCCGCAGCGTGTCGCCGCGCAAGGCGCCGCTCAGCGTCGGCCGTCCGACGCCGCGCAGCGTGAGTGCCTTGTCCACGATGAAGTTGCCCTCGTGGAATCCCTTCGCGATCTCGATCACGTCGCCGGGGCGCGCGGCATCGATAGCCGCCTGCAGGTTTTGGTCGGGCAGCACGTGCCAGGTCGTCGCCGCTTGCGCGCCGCACATCAAAAGGCCGATCCCCAGCAGGGCAAGGAATCGCTTCATCCCGACAGCATCCCCGCGCCTTTCAGCACCAGGAACAGCACGGCGCCGATCAGCAGGTTCTTGAAGCCGACGTAGCACAGCATGTCCATGATCGACGCCTTGCGGTAGCCTGCCCGCCACCACGGCCCTTCCTTGACGTAGGCGCGCCCTTTCAGGCGGATCAATGCTTCGTAGACACTCCAGCCGAACCACCAGCCGATCACCGCGCCCGACGAAAGCCGCCCTGCCGCAGCCAGCATCCAGGCTACCGACGCCGCCAGCGCGATGGCCAGTCCCGCGACTTGCAATGCGCGCGCCGAGCGCCAGCCCTCTGCGCTCCACGGCCAGAGATGATCGCGCAGCTCCTCCGCGAGCCAGCGCCAGCCGCGCTTGCGCGAGTACGGTGGCGTGACCGGATCGGTGGCCATGCGCGGGTCCGCACGCAGCGGCTTGCCGGCGGTCGCCGCGATCGGCACGGGTTCGATCGGAATGAAGTAGCCGTCGCGGCCAATCGGCGTGATCAGCAGGCCGTCGCGCGTGCGGCGCTTGCGCTCCTTCGCCAGCGGCGGGCAGCCCGAGGCGTCGGTATAGAGCACCATGCAGTCGAGGCAATGCAGGCACTCGCGATGATCGATGCGGCCGTCCGCGTCAATCGCCATCGACCCGCAGCCATTCGCGCACGCCTTGCACTGGTTGCAATCGATCTTGCGGCGCAGGCCGAACCAGCGGAATGTGCTCGGCATCGCCAGGGCCGCGCCCAGCGGGCAGATGTACTTGCAGTACGGACGCTCGACGAACAGCGACAGGCCCAGCAGAGCGCTGACAAAGAGCCCGTACGGCCACGCGCGATGGCTGATGCCGACCAGGAACGTGGTCTTGAACGGCTCGACTTCCGCCAGCACTTCCGCCAGCCCCATCGAGAACATCGACACGGCCAGCAGCCCGAAGAAGATGCCGTACTTGAGCCACTTCAGCCGGTCGTGCCAGGCGCGCGGCAACTGGCGCTGCCAGCGCTTCAGCCCGACCAGGCGGCCAAGCTTGAAGATCGCCTCCGACAAGGAGCCGAACGGGCACAGCCAGCCGCAGAACAGGCCCCGACCGAACAGGAACACGGTCAGGATGATAAAGACCCAGAAGCAGAAGATGAAGGGATCGCTAAGGAACAGTGCCCAGTTCCACTGGAACAGCAGCGCGTGGAACCATGTCAGCACCTGCGTGACCGACGGCTGCGCCATCGCACCGAAGCCGACGAAGACAATGCTGATGGCCCATGCCGCGTACTTGAACGCGTTGACCGGCCATTTGTTCTTGTGGGTCGCGCGGCGAGTCAGCCGGTCGCGCAGCGCGTAGACGACCGTGACTGCACAGAGCAACGCGATGAACAGCACGATCTGCGGCAGGCGCGCCCGCCATACCTTATGCCAGGCGGCTTCCGACGCCTCCACTTTGGGGCGGCCGCCCTGCAGCAACGCGTCAGGCAGCCAGTAAGGCGCATCGAAGCTGGCGAAGCTGCGCACGCCGGTCGCACGGTCGACGCGGTTGCCCAGGAACGAAAGCTTCCACGGATATGCAGCCGAGAACGCCGGCTTGCGAATCACGAAGATGGCCGACTCGGTGTACGTCGGCGCGCCCTGCGCGGCAATGCCGTAGAGGTTCAGATAGTCCAGGTCCCTGAACGTAAAGGCATCCGCGCCCTGCCGGACCTGCACGCGGTCGTAGATGCCGCCGCGCACGAAGCCCGAGCCCTTGAACGACTCGGTGCCTGCCGTGCGAATGATGAAGATCGCCTGCTCTCCCGCGCCCAACTGGCTGCGCAGGCCTTGCCATGCCGCATCGCCGAGAATGCTGCGCCCGAGGTCCGGATGGTTCAGGTCGCCAAACCAGAGTTCGATGAACGGGCCCGAAGCCGCCGGCAGCCCGACCTGTGCTGGCCGGACCAGCAGGCGCTGCACCGCGCCCGATTCGGCCATCTCGGCCCAGGTGTACCGTTTGCCGATGGCCACAAAGCTTGCGGGCTCGCGGTGGGAAGGCGCGAGAATGCCGACCTGCCGCGCAACGGTTGCCGCCGATGTCGTCAGCACCTGGTTCTGCGCAATCACCGTCACCGTGGCGCCGGAAATCGCATCGACGCCGACCACGCCCTCATCGGGGCGCGACTGGCCGACTTCGATCTTGTCCGCAACGGATTTGCCCAGGTACTGCTTGTTGAAATCCAGCAGCGCCGATTCCGGAATGCCGAGCAAGAGGATCGGCTCCGAGTGCTTCAACACCTTGATGCCGACATAGCGCCCTTTCGTGTCCATGCCGATCAGCGTGACCACGGGCTTGCCGGAATAGGCGGGCGTATCGGTGATGTCGGTGGACAGCATCACATAGCCCAGCAGCGTCTTGGCACCGTCTGGCGCGCTGCCGTAGGCTTCCACATAGGGCGGCTGGCCCTTGCGGTGGGAAAAGCTGGTCGCGCCGGGCAGCACTTCGGCGCATGGCAGCAGCGCGCACAGGTCCGGCGCTTCCGCCAGGCCCGGCGGCAGTGCCGCTTCATAGGCTGCGGCACGTGCGGCCGGAGCGCATGACAGCAGCAGCAGCCATGCGGTGATCAGCAAGACGAGCCATTGGCCCGGCGTGCGCATTGTCTTGTTCGCGAACATGGGGATGCCGTTCGGGGGATGGGGGCGGCAGTGTTCTGCCCGGGGCCGCGCGCCACGCAGGCGCGGCCCCGGATGTCGAACGCTTTCCGGCTCAGGCTTCAACGATCATGCGAGTGCGCATTTCCAGGTGCAGCGCATGGCAGAAGTGGGTGCAGTAACACCAGAACACCCCGGGCTTGTCGGCGATGAAGGTCACCGACGCCGTCTGCAACGGATTGACGATGAAATTGACGTTGTACTTCGGTATCGCGAAGCCGTGCGTCAGGTCTTCGATCTTGTCGAGGTTGGTCAGGATCAGCGTGACCTCGTCGCCCTTCTTCAGCTTGAACTCGCGCAGGCTGAATGCGGGCGCCTGCGACGTGATCTTGACCGTCACCTTGCGGCCATTGCGGAACACGCCCGAGTCCTTCGGGTCCTTGACCGCGTTGGGGAAATCATCGAGCGCATAGACCTGCTTCGGGTGCAGCAGCTCACGCTTGAAGATGATGAAGTCATGCGGCTCGCTATGCACCGGATGGTCGGCGAGCAACACCATCTTGTCGCCCGAGATATCGATGAACTGTTCGTTCTCAGGATGCAGAGGCCCGACCGGCAGGAAGCGGTCCTTGGAGAACTTGCAGCCCACGCCGAGAAACTTGCCGTCCGCCGCGATGGTTTCCGATTGCGAAGCGTTCAGGTGTCCCGGCTGGTATTGCACGTCAAGCCGGTCGATGACGTACTTGGCATTCTTGTCGCCCTTGTGGAAGCGGATGGCCGCGTCGATGTTCCACTTCACGATCTGGCTGTCGAGGAACAGCGTGGTGTAGGCATTGCCGCGGCCATCGAAGGCGGTATGCAGCGGCCCGAGGCCAAGTTCGACCTCGGCGACGATGGCATCGTCGAGCTTTTCGAGTTTGCCGTCGAACCAGTCCAGTACGCGCGCGAGTTCGATCACGGTACCGGTCGGCGATAGCTTGCCCGCGCAGATGAAGTACTTCTGGTCCGGACTGGCATTGACGCCGTGCGGGTTCTTGGGCACGGACACATAGGCGGTCAGCGCGGTCTTCGGATCCTGGTTGGCCGCGTGCGTGCCATCGACGACCGGGACTTTCGAGTCGCCGATGTGCTTGAACTTGCCGTCCTTGATCGCGGCCTCGATGCGCGCCACGTTGAAGAACAGGCAGGCATCGCGCTCCGCGGACATCATGTCCTCGTAGTGGACGCCCATTTCGGTGTTGTACTGGTTGGTCGCGGCCAGCTTGCCGTCGTAGGACGACGCCACCAGATCGCAGTTGCCGTCGATCAGGACCTGCCAGCGCACCTCCATCGATTCCGCGTCGACGCATGTGAACAGCGAGCGGTACTTGCTTGCGTCTTCGGTCGGGACATTGGGCAGCGGAATGGAAAATTCGCCGCCGCAGAACACGCGCGTGGTGTAGTTGATCTTCTCGTCGACGGGATCGCGCTTGTCCGGGAAGATGCCGTGGAAGCCCTGCACATTGGGCAGTTCCGTGATCTTGTCGCAGACCATGTAGTCCAGGCGGATACGTGCGAGGCGCGCGTTGATCTTATCGTTGATCCACGCATAGCGGCCGTCGTAATTGCCGTCCTTGTACGAAGCATGCACGTGGTGCGTATCGCCGACGGTGTACTTCAGCGCGCCGTCAGGCCGCGTTCCCATGACCGCACGCGATTCGTTGGTGATGCCCCAACCGACCAGCGCGTCGGGCACAAAGCACGGAATGCGATGGATCTCGCGGCCCGAAGGCAGTCCGAGCACGCGCATGTCGCCGGCGTGGCCGCCGCTCCAGAGGCCGTAGTACGTATCGAGTTCACCCGGCTTCAGATGAATGCTCGCTGCCTCATGCGGTGCGGCGGCGGCGCTGCCGCTGGCCGCCGCCGGTGCCGCCCCGTTCCCGTTACCGCCCTTGTCCGTGCATGCCGCAACACCGGCCAGGCCGGCCAGCGCCGCGGTGCCGATGAAGCGCCGCCGCCCGGGCGCCGTCGGCGTATCCGGTTGCGACACGTGCTCCTGCAATTGCCTGCTCATTTTCGATTCCTCGATCCGTCATTGCAAACGGCGGATGAATTTCCGCCGACTCTTCTTCTGTTGTATCCGGATCGGAATCTTCAATTCACTTGCGCCTTGTGGAATTGACCATCGTCATGGAATTGCCAGATGTGCATCTGAAATGCATCTTTAAAAATGCAGAGCGGACAGAATAGGCGGCGCGAGAAATTGTTCGCCTTTCTATCGAGCCGAAGGAACTGCCATGTTTAAAAAACCCCTCCTGATATTGTTGTCTTCAGTCGCCGCCATTGCCATGACTGGCTGTGGCAAGCAAGACAATGCGGCACCCGCTGCGCAATCAGCCCAGCCGGCGGCCGTCGCCGCAGCCGCTGCGCCGGCAGCGGGAACGCCATCGAATGGCGGTGAAGAGAACGCATTTGGCAAAAGCACGTTCGGCCAGGTCTGCGCCATGTGCCATGCGGCCGGCGTGGCCGGCGCACCCAAGCCTGGCGACAAGGCCGACTGGGCACCACGCATCGCACAGGGCAATGACGTGCTCTACAAGCACGCGCTCGAAGGCTTCACCGGCAGCAAGGGCATGATGCCCGCGCGCGGCGGCAATCCTTCCCTGCCGGATGACAAGGTCAAGGCCGCGGTCGACTACATGGTCGCCCGTTCGCGCTGAAGCCGATCATGCAGAAGCCCCGAATCATCGATGCCGGGCGTCGGCGCACCCTGCGCGGTCTGGGCGGGCTGTCCCTGCTGGCCACCGGCATGTTCGTGCGGCCGGCACTGGCCGACCCCGCGGTGCATCGCGTATCGCGGCCGCTCATGGGCACGCGTGTCGATATCGTGGTCCAGTGCGCGAGCGCATCGATGGCCCGCGCCGGCATGACGGCCGCCCTGGCCGAGATGGCTCGCCTGGAGCAGCAGATGAGCCGCTATCGTGCGGGCAGCGAAGTGGCCCAACTGCAGCGCTGCGCGGGACGCCGCGCAGCACGCGTGTCCCCGGAATTGTTTGCGTTGCTGCGCACTGCCGCAGACCTTTCCGCACGCAGCGGCGGCGCTTTCGATGTAACGATCGGCGCCTACGCGGGCTGGCACTTCGAATCGCCTGACGTTCATGTTCCTGATGCCGGCGAGCTTGCGCGCGAACGCCCGCTGGTGGACTACCGCCAGGTCATCCTCGACGAAACGCGCGGCGAAGTGTTGCTGCGCCGGGCCGGCATGCGCCTGGACCTGGGCGGTATCGCCAAGCTGCCAATCCTGGATGCAGGCATGCAGACGCTGCGGCGCCACGGGGTCCATGACGCCATGATCAACGGCGGCGGCGATGTCATCGTGAGTGGCCTGTTGCAGGGACGGGACTGGCGCGTGGGCGTGCGCGATCCTCATGCACCGGAACGGCTGCTGGGCGTGCTATCGCTCAGCAATGGGGTGGTCGCCTCATCGGGCGACTATGAACGTTGCTTCTTCCGCAATGGCCAGCGCTACCACCACGTCCTGAACCCGCGTACCGGCATGCCGGCCGACGGGCCGCATGGCGTCACGCTGGTCGCCTCTTCGGTCGAGGCCGTCAACGGACTGGGCGCCGCGATCATGGTGGCCGGCGAGGCTGCCGGAAGGCGATGGCTGGAGCCGATGCGCGGCGTCGACGCGCTGATTGTTGGCGCCGGGCGACCCTGGATGTCGGGCGGCATGTCCCGTCGTCTTCGCATGGCATAGGGAGCGCTGCCTCCAGACGCAAAAAAGCCGCCCCCCTCACGGGAAGCGGCTTTTGGCGACTACAAGGCGACTAATCGCGGGGAGGTCCTTTACTTCTTCAGCACCAGGTCGCCCGGCAGCGACTCGATGTAGGCAGCGATGTCCTTCAGTTCATTGCGCGTGAACGGGCGCGGCTTGCCGGCCTTGTCCGTGACGGCCGGGTTGGCGTTGACCTGGCCGGCCATGATCGCGTTGGAACGGCCCACCTGCGGCACGCCCGACACCTGGTACGACATCAGCGCGTGGTAGAGATAGTCGGCATGCTGGCCAGCCAGCTTGGGATAGTCCGGAGAAATCGGGGCATTCAGGCCAGCGCCGTGGCAGGCCACGCAATTGCCCTTCTCAACCAGCGCCTTGCCGGCGGAGAGGTCAGCTGCCGAAGCAGTGGCTGCGGAGGCACCCAGCACGAGTGCGCCAATCGCGAACGAAAGCGTCTGAAGCGTCTTCATGGTTGCGGTGTCTCTCACTTCAAGGTGTTGTTCTGCGTACCGGCCTTCTGCTGCGAGTAGTAGGCCGCCAGGTTGGCGATGTCCTGGTCGGTCAGCGACGCGGCAATGCTGCGCATGGTCGGATGCTTGCGATCGCCCTTCTGGTAGCCCTTCAGTGCGTTCTCGATGTACTTGGCGCTCTGGCCGCCGAGCATCGGGACTTCATAGACTTCCGGGAACGACGCACGGTAGCCCGGAATGCCGTGGCATCCGATGCACATTGCAACCTTGTCCTTGGCAGCGTCTCCATTGCCCTTGACTTCCTGTGCCAGCGCTGCCGTTGCAGCCGCGCCCAGCACCACCATCGTGAGGAGCTTTTTCATTGTCTTAGCGGATTGGAAGTTAAACCGTGCGTGACCTGCCCTGCCGGGCGGAGACGGTCTCAGAATGCTTCTGCGGGAAGCCTGGCAGTCGGTGGGGTTGCCGGCTGGCAATCCATCAGACCGTCGCATCCGGTTCGTTGCCGGGATGTGGAACACCATTCTGGGACCACCTCTCGCAATCACCGCGACCCGTCGGACCGCAGGGACTTCTGAACGCGGACTGCCGGATGCTGGAGAACTGGACGTGGGGGCGCGTCAAACCGCCGCATTGTACAGCAGGCGGCACCTGGCAGTCCAGCCGACGACCGGGGAGCAACCCTAATGTCAGCCAGCGCCAACACGAACCGCAAAGGTCTTTTATACTGACCCATCCAGGAATTACGAACGACCGTTCGCGGAACCTGCCGCAGCGATGCCATGGCACCGCTCAGGCCGGTCCGGTTTCCATAATGAAAGCGCGCGTGACAGCGCGAAGAGACTGCACTAAACACGCCGGCCCGGCCTCATCAGGCCAGAATCCCGGCCGTCCACTTCAGGTTGCCTCATGCCAAACACCGCCAACGCTTCCGCCCAAGCCACCTCCGCCCAGCAGGTCAAATTCGAGGGGAGTGACCAGTATGTCGCCACGGATGATCTCAAGCTGGCCGTCAATGCCGCGCGCACGCTGCAGCGTCCGCTGCTGATCAAGGGCGAGCCGGGCACCGGCAAGACCATGCTGGCCGAGGAAGTGGCCGCGGCGCTGGGCATGCCGCTGCTGCAATGGCATATCAAGTCAACCACCAAGGCGCAGCAGGGCCTGTACGAGTACGACGCCGTATCGCGCCTGCGCGATTCGCAGCTTGGCGATGACCGCGTGCACGACATCCGCAACTACATCGTCAAGGGCGTGCTGTGGCAGGCCTTTGAAGCGGACGAGCAGGTGGTGCTGCTGATCGACGAGATCGACAAGGCCGACATCGAATTCCCGAACGACCTGCTGCGCGAACTCGACCGCATGGAGTTCTACGTCTACGAGACGCGCGAACTCGTCAAGGCCAAGCATCGTCCGCTGGTGATCATCACCTCGAACAACGAGAAGGAACTGCCGGACGCGTTCCTGCGCCGCTGCTTCTTCCACTACATCAAGTTCCCGGATGCCGAGACGATGCAGCAGATCGTCGACGTCCACTATCCCGGCATCAAGCGCGAGCTGGTGGCCGCCGCGCTGGAATCGTTCTACGAGATGCGCAACCTCCCGGGCCTGAAGAAGAAGCCGTCGACGTCGGAACTGATCGACTGGCTCAAGCTGCTGATGGCCGAGGACATTCCGGCCGAGGCGCTGCGGAGCCCGGACAAGAAGGCCGCGATCCCGCCGCTGCATGGCGCGCTGCTCAAGAACGAGCAGGATGTGCACCTGTTCGAGCGCCTGGTGTTCATGAACCGCGCCAACCGCTGATGAGCGACTTCATCCAACCCGTCACGCTGTCGGGCCAGCACGCCACGCTCGAGCCGCTGCGGGCCGAGCACGCGCAAGGCCTGCGCGCTGCCGCCGAAGACGGCGAGCTGTGGAAGCTCTGGTACACCACCGTGCCCGCGCCCGATCGCATGGAGGCCGAGATCGCGCGGCGCCTTGGCCTGCAGCAGCAAGGCTCGATGCAGCCGTTCGCGGTGCGCGACGCCAATGGCGAGCTGGCCGGCATGACGACGTACATGAACATCGACGCGGCCAACCGGCGCGTGGAGATCGGCTCGACCTGGTACGCACACCGCGTGCAGCGCACGCGGTTGAACACCGAGTGCAAGCTGATGCTGCTGCGCCATGCGTTCGAACAGCTCGATTGCATCGCCGTCGAGTTCCGCACGCATTGGATGAACCACCAGAGCCGCACGGCCATTGCGCGCCTGGGCGCGAAACAGGACGGCGTGCTGCGCAACCACCTGCGCATGCCCGATGGATCGCTGCGCGACACCGTGGTGTTCTCGATCATCGCCAGCGAATGGCCGGCGGTGCGCAATCACCTGCAATTCCAGCTGGAGCGGCCGCGCTGATGCGCGCCGCCTGCTGCCACTGATCGCGAGGCACCATGCTGATCGATTTCTTCTTCTCGCTGCGCCACGCCAAGCTGCCGGTCTCGGTCAAGGAATACCTGACCATGCTGGAAGCCCTCAAGGCCCAGGTCATCTCGCCGTCGATCGACGAGTTCTACTACCTGTCGCGCATGACGCTGGTCAAGGACGAGAAGCACTTCGACAAGTTCGACCAGACCTTCGGCGCCTATTTCAAAGGCGTGGAAAGCCTGGTCGACTGGAAGTCCGACATTCCGCTCGACTGGCTGCAGAAGACGCTCGAGCGCGAGCTTTCGGCCGAGGAAAAGGCCAAGATCGAGGCCATGGGCGGACTCGACAAGCTCATGGAACGCCTGAAGCAACTGCTCGACGAGCAGAAGGAAAAGCACGAGGGCGGCAACAAGTGGATCGGCACCGGCGGCACCTCGCCGTTCGGTCATGGTGGCTACAACCCGGAGGGCATCCGCATCGGCGGACCGTCCAAGGGCAACCGCACGGCCATCAAGGTATGGGAAGCGCGCACCTACAAGGACTATGACGACCAGGTCGAACTGGGCACGCGCAACATCAAGGTGGCGCTGCGCCGCCTGCGGCGTTTCGCGCGCGAAGGAGCCGACACCGAACTGGACCTGGACGACACCATCCACGCCACGGCCGCCAACGCCGGTCTGCTCGACATCAAGCTGCGGCCCGAGCGCCACAACAAGGTCAAGGTGCTGATGCTGATGGATGTGGGCGGCTCGATGGACGACCACATCAAGCGCGTGGAAGAGTTGTTCTCCGCCACCAAGACCGAGTTCAAGCACCTGGAGTACTACTACTTCCACAACTGCCTGTACGACCACGTGTGGAAGAACAACCGCCGCCGCCATGCGGAAAAGCTGGCGACGTGGGACCTGCTGCACAAGTACACGCCCGACTACAAGATCATCTTCGTCGGCGACGCCACCATGAGCCCGTACGAGATCCTGCAGCCCGGCGGCTCGGTCGAATATAACAATGCCGAGGCCGGCTCGGTGTGGCTGAACCGCATGACCGAGCAGTTCCCGCACTTCGTCTGGCTCAACCCGGAACCGGAAGGCCTGTGGCAATACCGGCAGTCGATCACGGTCATCAACCAGCTGATGAAAGGTCGCATGTATCCCGTCACGCTGGCGGGACTGGAATCGGCGATGAAGGTGTTGTCGAAGTAAGGAAGAAGAAGAGGCGCGGCACAGCGCCTCTTCTTCATTGCGCGCCCACAGTCAGCCGCGCGCGTCGGCGCCTTCCATCAGCCAGGCACGGAAGGTCTGCAGCGCGGGCAGATGCTGCTTGTGCTCGGGATAGCAAAGGTAGTAGCCCTTGTTGCTCAGCACGCGCGCCGGATGCGCGATCACCAGCGCGCCGTTGGCCAGTTCTTCCTCGATCAGGCAACGCGGAATCAGCGCGATGCCAAGACCCGACAGCGCCGCCTGCGTGAGCAGCGAGAACTGGTCGAAGCGCGCGCCGGCCCACGCGTCGCGCGGGGGAACGCCAAGTTCCGCGAACCAGTCCGGCCAGGCTTCGGGCACTGTGGTGTGGTGCAACAGCGGGTACTGCAGCAATGCTTCCGGCGACCTCGCTGGTTCGCCAAGCAAACCGGGCCGGCACACCGGCACGATCTCGCGCCCGATCATGTAGTCCGCCACGCTGCCCGGCCACACGCCCACGCCGAAGCGGATGGCCGCATCCAGTTCGGGCTCCGCAAATACGTAGCCTTGTGCGTGAGGGATGAACTCGAGCTTCACTTCAGGATGGCGCGCGAAGAACTGTGGCAGCCGCGGGATCAGCCACTTGGCGCCGAGCGTCGGCATGCTGGCGATATGGAGGATCCCGGCCTGCTGCTCGCGACCCGCGGCCTCGACCGTGGCGGCCTCGATCTCGTCCAGCGTCGGCCGGATGCGGTCCAGGTAGCGCACCCCGGCCGGGGTCAACTCCAGACGCTGCCGCACCCGTTCAAACAGTTCCACGCCGAGCATGGCTTCCAGGCTGCGCACTTGCTTGCTGACAGCCCCTTGCGTCACATGCAGGTCGCGCGCGGCGGCAGTAAAACTGTTGTGGCGGGCAGCCGCCTCGAACGCCTGCAACTCGGTCATCGACGGCATCATACGCCGCATACATCACCTCAACTTCACGACCAAATGGAATGACCGTGCGATTTTAATTCGTTTGCCGAGGCCTTGCTGGCGCGAGCAGAATCGGGAAACCGTTCTTCTCCCCATTCGCTTCCTTCCTCTTTCGCAATCACCATGCAACGTCGACAAGTCTTCCGCGTTCTCGTCGCGGCCTCGGCCGCTTTTGCCGCCTGCGCCGCGCTGCCCGCCGCCGCCCAGAACCAGTACCCGAGCAAGCCGATCACGCTGGTGGTGCCCTTTCCGGCCGGCGGCACGACCGATATCGTGGCGCGCATCGTCGCCGACAAGCTGAGCCAGCAGCTCGGCCAGACCGTGGTGGTGGACAACCGCGGCGGCGCGGGCGGCAGCATCGGCACCGCCTACCTGGCCAAGGCCGCGCCGGACGGCTACACGCTCGGCATCGCCACGGCATCGACGCACGGCATCAATCCGGCGGTGTACCCGCGGCTCTCCTATGACGCCACCAAGGACTTCACGACCATCACGAACCTGGCCTCCGTGCCCAACGTGATGAGCATCCACCCGTCGGTGAAAGCCACCGACATGAAGTCGTTCATCGCGCTGGCGCAGTCGCAGCCGAACAAGCTGGCCTATGGCTCGGCCGGCAATGGCAGCGTCTCGCACATGATGGGCGAGCTGTTCAAGATGAGCAGCAAGACCGAACTGCTGCACGTGCCTTACAAGGGCGTGGGCCCCGCGCTGAACGACGCGCTGGCCGGCCAGGTCCAGGTGCTGTTCGACAACCTGCCGTCGTCGCTGCCGTTTATCGAAGGCGGCAAGCTGCGTGCGCTGGCCGTGGCTGCGCCTAAGCGCGTGGCGGCACTGCCGAATGTGCCGACCTTCGCCGAACTGGGCCTGCCCGAAGTGAACGACGCCGCGTGGTTCGGCCTGATCGCCCCGGCGAACCTGCCGGCCGAGCTGCAGGGCAAGCTGAACGCGGCAGCGATCAAGGTGCTGGCGTTGCCCGAGGTGAAGGCTAAACTGGAAAAGCTGGGCGCCACGCCGGTGGGCAACTCGCCTGCGCAATTTGCCGCGCAGATCAAGAGCGAAGTGGCCAAGAACAAGCGCGTGGCCGCCGCGGCCAAGATCTCCCTCGACTGATTGCCGCCGCACCATGACCGAAGCCGACCGAAATAACGCGGACAGTCCGTACCAGCTTTACCAGCCGGAAGGCCCGGCGAGCGCGCTGTTCCTGGATTCGCCGCATAGCGCCACCACCTATCCCACGGACTTCCGCCCCGATGCAAGCCTGCCCCTGCCGCTGCTGCGGCAGGCCGAAGATACCTTTGTCGACGAACTCTACGCGGGCGCCCCGGCACGCGGCATTCCGCTGCTGTGCGCGGGCTTTCCGCGCAGCTACCTGGACGCCAACCGCGGACTCGAGGAAATCGACGAAGCCCTGCTCGACGCGCCGTGGCCCGGCGCGAAGCAAGTCACGGCCAAGACCCGTCTCGGCAAGGGCCTGGTCTGGCGCGTGCTCGACACCGGCGAAGCGATCTACGACCGCAAGCTGAGCGTGGAAGAAGTGCAGGCGCGCATCAACCGCTGCTACCTGCCGTACTACGCGCAACTGCAGAAGCTGGCCGATCATGCCGTGGCCGCGCACGGGGCGGCATGGCACATCAACTGCCATTCGATGCCGAGCCAGGCGGCGCAATACGCCACCGAATTTCCAGGGCTGCAGCACCCCGATTTCGTGATCGGCGACCGTGACGGCACCACCTGCGACAAGCGCTTCACCGACCGTGTCGAAGGCGTGCTCAAGGACATGGGCTATGACGTCTGGCGCAACCACCCATACAAGGGCGTGGAGATCGTGCGCGTGGTGGGGCAGCCGCAGACCGGCCGCCACAGTCTGCAGCTCGAGATCAACCGCAAGCTCTACATGGACGAAGCCGGGCTGACCCACACGGCTGGCTTTGCCAGGCTGCGGCACAACCTGAACGCCATGCTCGACGACCTGCTGAAGTTCACGCGGTCCATGCCTGCCCGCGCCCTGCCCTGAGCCGCGGCGCAAGATGCCCGGATGCAGCGCGCTGCATCCGGGTTCATCTCAGTTGCACAACGTAAGGGCTTTCTGATAAAGCCACGCAATGATTGGTGCAAAACAAGAATGGGTAACAAAGTTTAGGAACTTCCCAAGATAGGTTTCCTCTATCATGGCAATCCTTTGCGAACCCATGCTTGCCGGAATGGCAAGACAGACACCGTGATCCGACGAATTTCCAAACTGATCGGCAGCCGCCTCAGCATGCTGGCCGCCGCAGTCACCGGTGCGTTGGTGCTGGCGGGCTGCGCCAATATGCCAGCGGATGGCACCGATGCCGCCAGCCAGTCCGCGGCCGCCGCGGCACCCGCCCGCCCCGCCGCCGCGCCCGCTGCCCCGGCAGCGCCTGCCACTGCCGCAGCCACCGAACCGACCAAGACCATCACCCTGCCCGACCGCGGCCGCGTCAGCCTTGCCGAATACCGCGCGAAGATGCGCGAGCAACTGATGAAGACCGAGAGCGCCACCAGCGACGTCGCCGACTGCGCCGCGCATGCGAGCTGGGTCGTGCCGCGCTCGGCCACCTACGATGCGCTCAAGATCCCTACGGGCGCGCTCGCCAGCGGCCAGGCCACGGTGGAACCGTGGAACGGACGCTTCTCGCCAGGCAAGCAAGCTGTGCCGGTCAACTCCGTGGTGACATTCTCCGCACTGGCCCACAAGCGCCGCGGCGAGGAGCCATGGCAGCAGGTCAAGGTCCGCTGCGGCTATGACGATGGCATGATGCTGGCCTATGAACTGCTGGACAGCAGCGGCGCCACGATCTCGGAACCCGCGGCGGCACCGGCCGTGCAGACCTCCCGCCATGCGTCGTCCGGCAAGAGCCACAAGGGCGCGAAGGGCAAGTCGAAGGGCTCCTCAACGGCATCGGCCAAGAGCAGCGCGTCCGGCAAGTCTTCGGCGAAGGCGTCTTCCTCCTCGTCGAATTCGTCCGGCAAGAGCACGAGCAAGAAGAAGCACTAAGCCGACGGGACCGGCCCATGAAAGAAGGGTTCTTCGGCGAATTGCGGGGCGTCGTTCTTGACGGGCGGGGCTGTTTCGCCGGCGTAGCCGGCGACCTACTTTCTTGTCCAAGCGACAAGAAAGTAGGCAAAGAAACGCGTCGCTTGCCCTAACGTGCGAATATTGATCGTAGCGTGCGAAGAATTTCGTACGGGTATGAGCTTCAGAGTCTGCCCCGCTGCCTGCCGCGTGGTGCGCGTCCGTATGCAGGCTCTCCGGCAATGATTGAACCAGCCCCGAACCTGTCCGTGGCTCGACACTGCCCGCGATATCGCATCATCGCCTTCGGCTGCTGCGCGGCTCAGTAGCCGGTTAGTCGGAGGCATCAACGGCGCAGGTGCTGGTGCTTCCCTTTCCCCTCTGCCATTCCCCTTTGGTTTTCACCGTGCGCTCCCATTCTGTCCTCGGACAGAATGGGACTCGCCGGCTACGCCGGCGAAACAGCCACGCCCGCCAAGAGCGACGAGCCTTTGTCGCTCCCAGCGGCAGTCTCAGCCCAGAAACTCCAGGACAGCCTCCAGCATCGCCGTGCCAAGCAGCGCGCTGCGCGCACCATTCCAGCCAACCACGGCATCGGGCAGGTCGGCGTTGTCCTTGAACGGCATTTCGAGCGTCAGCGACAGGCAGCCGAAGGTGTGGCCGATGTACTTGGACGCCAGCTTGAGCGCGTCGGCGTTGTACTTGCTGGCCGCATAGCCGTGCACGTCCTGGAAGTCGGGCGTGACGCGCTTGAAGGCTTCGATGAAACGCGCCTGCTCGTCGCGCTGCTTCTCGGTAAAGCTCGGCAGCATCTCGCTGCCGGCGACGAAGTTGTAGGGCAGGCCCTCGTCGCCATGGATGTCGAAGAACAGGTCGCAGCCGGTGGCTTCGATCGCGCGGCGCACGTGCCAGACCTCGGGGCTGGTGTCGAGGCTCGGCGTCATCCATTCGCGGTTCAGGTTGGCGCCGGCGGCATTGGTGCGCAGGTTGCCGCGCGCCGAGCCATCGGGGTTCATGTTCGGCACGATATGGAACACGGCGCGTTCGAGCAGCCGGCGCGCGATCGGGTCGTGCGCCCACATGCCGCTGCCCGTCAGGCGCTGCAGCACGCCTTCGCAGAACCATTCGGCCATGCTTTCGCCCGGATGCTGGCGCGCGATCATCCAGATGGTCTTCTTGCCGGGGCCCGGCTGGCCCACGGTGACGCGGGTCAGGTCGCGGCCATCGACGGTGCTGCCGAGGTGCGACAGCTTCGCCAGCGGCGAGCGCTGGCACGTCGCCAGCAGCGACAGGTGCCGCTCTTCCGGATAGGGCTCGAAGTACGCCAGCCACACGCTGTCATGCTCGGGCGTGAATTCGACGGTGAGCACCTGGCCGTCGTAGCGCGTCGGCACGCGGAACCAGTTGGCGCGGTCATACGATGCCACCGCGCGGTAATCGCGCCAGCCATCCGGATAGGTACACTCGCCGGCATTCAGGAACTGCAGCCGGCACGCCTGCCCCGCCGCACCCTGGAGGCGAAAGTGGAACCACTGGCGGAATTCCGCGTGGGAATCGGCGCGGATGCGCAGGCGGATATCGTCGGCATGGTCGAGCGCTTCGACTTCGATCGCGCCGGAATCAAAGTGGGTCGAGATATGCAGGGCGGAAGGCATGACGGGCAGCTCCGTGGATAGGTTCAGTCTTCGAGGCGGCGGCGGAACACCCAGCGGCCGTCGTCGGAAGCGGTGGCATCGAACGCATAGCCGTCTTCGGCAAAGCGCTTGAGCGCGGCCGGCTCCGTGACGCGATGCGTGACCGCATAGCGTGCCATGGTGCCGCGCGCGCGCTTGGCGTGGAACGAGATGATCTTGTAGCGGCCGCCCTTCCAGTCCTCGAACACCGGCGTGATGATGCGCGCATTCAGCACCTTCGGGCGCACCACCTTGAAATACTCTTCCGACGCCAGGTTGACCAGCGTGGGCGCGCCCTCGTGCTTGAGTGCGGCCATGTCGCCGTTAAGCAGCTGCGTGACATCATCGCCCCAGAACGCATAGAGGTCCTTGCCCGCGGCGTTATCGAGGCGCGTGCCCATTTCGAGGCGGTAAGGCTGCATCCGGTCCAGCGGACGCAGCACGCCGTACAGGCCGGACAGGATGCGCACATGCTTCTGCGCGAAGCCGAGGTCTTCGTCCGACAGGCTCTTCGCATCGAAGCCGTCGTAGACGTCGCCGTTGAAGGCCAGCACCGCCTGCTTGCTGTTGGCGGCGGTGAACGACTCTGACCAGTCCGCGTAGCGCGTGACGTTGAGCACCGCGAGCTTGTCGGAGATGTCCATCAGCGCACCCACGTCCTGCGGCGCGAGCTTGCGCAGGCGCTCGATCAGCGCGGCGGAACGGTCGATGAAACGGGGCAGCGTATGGGTCTTGATGCGCGCGGGTGTCTCGTAGTCCAGGGACTTCGCGGGAGACAGGACGATGAGCATGGCAAAATTGCGGGAAACACAAAGCCAAGATTGTAGCGAATGACCAACCCGACTTCCGGCAACACTTCCCGCGACACTGCCGCGCCCAGCCACGCCGACATCACACCCGCCGCCAGCCCTGCCCCGCGCGTGGTGCTGGATTCCAATATCTGGGTCGACTTGCTGGTGTTCGGCGACCCGCACTGCACGCCGATCCGCGCGGCACTGGAAGCCGGCACCATCGCCCCGGTGATCCGCGCCGACTGCCGCGAAGAACTGCGCCGTGTGCTGGCCTATCCGCAATTCGCGCGCTTTGCCGTCGATATCGACGCGGCGCTCGCGGTGGTGGACCGCTTCAGCACGCTGGAGCCGCTGCCCGCGCAGGAAGAAGCCGACGCCATCCGGCTGCCGCGCTGCAAGGACACCGACGACCAGAAGTTCGTCGAGCTTGCGCACTTCTCGCGGGCCGCCTGCCTGGTGTCGAAGGACAAGGCCGTGCTCAAGCTCCGCACCCGCCTGCGCCGCTCGAGCGGCGTGGAAGTGATGACGCCGCCCGCGTTCGGCCAGTGGCTGGCCGCGCTTCCGGCCGCAGCCTGATCGCGCCGAATCCCTTTAGAATGGCCGCTGTTGCCGCCGCTGTTGCCACTTTGGCCCGACCCTGCAGGCCGTTTTCCGCCATCGCACCTCAACGTTGCAGCCCATGTCCGCAGACTCCACCCTCGCCCCACTGACGCCGCCCGCATCGCGCCTGCCCTCGGTCGGCACCACGATCTTCACCGTGATGTCGGCGCTGGCCGCCGAGAAGAACGCTGTCAACCTGGGACAAGGATTTCCGGATTTCGATTGCGATCCGCGCATCGTCGATGCCGTGACCGACGCCATGCGCGCCGGCCACAACCAGTACCCGCCGATGGCCGGCGTGCCGCGCCTGCGCCAGGCCATTGCCGACAAGATCGCCACGCTGTACGGCCATCGCTACAGCTGGGAAAGCGAGATCACCGTCACGGCTGGCGCCACGCAGGGCATCCTCACGGCCATCCTGTGCGCGGTGCATCCTGGCGACGAGGTGATCGTGCTGGAACCATGCTACGACAGCTACTTGCCTGCCATCGAGCTGGCCGGCGCGACCGCCGTGCCCGTCACGCTCGAAGCACCGTCGTTCCGCGTGCCGTTCGACCGCCTGGCGGCAGCCATCACGCCGCGCACGCGGATGATCCTCATCAACACGCCGCACAACCCGACGGGGACGATCTGGCGTGCTGCCGACATGGACAAGCTGGCGCAACTGCTTGCCGGCACCGACATCCTGCTGCTGTCGGACGAGGTCTACGAGCACATGGTCTATGACGGCCAGCCCCACGCCTCGGTCTCGCGCCATCCGGAACTGGCACGGCGCAGCTTCGTGATTTCGAGCTTCGGCAAGACCTACCACGTGACAGGCTGGAAGGTCGGCTACGTGGCCGCACCCGCGGCGCTGTCGGCGGAATTCCGCAAGGTCCACCAGTTCAATGTGTTCACCGTGAATACGCCGGTACAGCACGGCCTGGCCGACTACATGGCCGACCCGGCGCCGTACCTCGAACTGTCCGCCTTCTACCAGGCCAAGCGCGACTACTTCCGCGCCGGGTTGGCCAACACGCGCTTCAAGTTGCTGCCGTCCGAAGGCACGTATTTCCAGTGCGTGGATTACTCCGCGATCTCCGATCTGAGCGAAGCCGACTTCTCGATGTGGCTGACGCGCGAGATCGGCGTGGCGGCGATCCCGGTCTCGGCCTTCTACACGCAGCCGCGTGAATCAGGCGTGGTGCGCTTCTGCTATGCCAAGAAGGAAGAGACGCTGGCACTGGCATTGGAGCGCCTGGCGAAGCTCTGAGAGCCGTACAGCAGAGACAGAGACGGGATCGTTACGCCGAACTCAAGCAGCGCATCCTCAGGCGGCGCGACGCGAAGGATCGACCCCTTCCAGGCGCACGCTGCGCTCCAACGGGAAGATGACGCGGAACACACTGCCCCGCCCCACTTCGCTGCTCACGCGCAGTTCGGCATGGTGGCGCGAGACCACATGCTTGACGATGGCCAGGCCAAGGCCGGTGCCGCCGGTATCGCGCGAACGGCTGCGATCGACACGATAGAAGCGCTCGGTCAGGCGGGGAATATGCTCAGGCGCAATGCCGAGACCGGTATCGGCCACCGAGAACACGGCATGCCCGTCCTCCCAGCCGAGCCGGATCGTGATGCGCCCGCCGGCCGGCGTGTAGCGCACGGCATTCGAAACCAGGTTGCCCAGCGCCGACATCAGTTCCATCTCGGTACCGCGCAGGCCGACGGTAGGGTCGATCTCGGAAACGATCTCGTGGCGCTCCTGCGACAACGCTTCCGCGTCGTGCACCAAATGGCTCGTCAGTTCACGGACCGGCACCAGGTCCTGCCCGGGCGCGTTCCCGTCGCTTTCAAGCTTGGCCAGGGCCAGCAGGTCCTCCACGATGCTTTGCATGCGCATGGACTGCACCAGCATCATGTCGACATAGCGCCGCCGGTCTTCCTCGGACACCGGCAAGTCCCGCACGGTCTCCAGAAAGCCGGTCAACACGGTCAGCGGCGTCTTCAGCTCATGCGATACGTTGGCCACGAAGTCGCGCCGCATGGCCTCGGTGTTCTCCAGCTTGGTGATGTCCTGCGTGATGACCAGCTTGCGGTTGTCGCCATAGGGCAGCACCTGCACCGAGATCACGCCCTGCTTGTGCTCGCCCATGTCGCGCATCGACAGCGGCTCGTCGAAACGCTGGCGCGTCAGGTAGTGGACGAACTCGGGACGGCGGATCAGGTGCGTGATGCGCTGGCGCACATCGCGCCGCGCGTTCAGGCCGAAATGCTGCTCGGCCACGTCATTGCACCACTCGATCTGGTCGGCATCATCGAGCATCAGCACGCCGTTTGGCGAGGCCTGGATGGCCTGGATAAAGCGCGTGTGCTGCTGCTCGACCTGCAGGACCTGCAGGCGCCAGCGCTTGACCAGCCTGTGCAGGCGATAGTAGACCTCGCCCCAGAGACCGAGCGCACTGGGAATCTCGCCATACGCCGGCGCGTCCAGGACCTTCCACAGCCGGTTGATCTGGTAGAGATGGAAGGCCACCAGGCATACCAGTGAAGCACTCATCACGGCCAGCGCAGGCACCGCGCCCGCCACGAAATAGGCTCCGACGGCAACCACCACCAGGCTGATCAGGATGGCCGCGGAGCGGGCCCAGATGACATTCATGCGCGCAAAAGAAACTCAGGAGCCCGGAGTCCGGGCAGATGGCCGCAGAGCCGCCGTTTTGCGGCAGAGTTTGCCACGAATTCGTGACGACTGGCCATGCAGCGCTGGCCAGGCGCGCATTCAGTTGCCCGGCGTACGGGCCAGCCGATAGCCGCTTCCCCGCACCGTTTCGATCATATTGCTATAGCCGCCGGGCGTCAGCGCCGCACGCAGGCGCTTGATATGCACATCGACGGTACGCTCTTCGACGAAGACATGGTCGCCCCAGACGTGGTCGAGCAGTTGCGAGCGGCTATGCACGCGCTCCGGATGGGTCATCAGGAAGTGCAGCAGGCGGAACTCGGTCGGACCGAGATCGAGCTTGATCAGGCCTGCGTTGTCTTCACCGGTCACACGGTGCGTGGCCGGATCCAGCCGCAGGCCGTTGATCGCCACCACATCATCGGTAAGCTGCGGCGCACGACGGCGCAGCACGGCCTTGATGCGCGCAAGGAGTTCCTTGGGCGAGAACGGCTTGGTGACGTAGTCGTCCGCACCGGCCTCAAGGCCCATCACCTTGTCCTGCTCCTCGCTGCGTGCGGTGAGCATGATGATGGGAATCTGCTTGGTGCGTTCGTTGGCACGCAGCTCTTTGGCGAAGATTGCGCCTGACTTGCCCGGAAGCATCCAGTCCAGCAATACCAGGTCGGGCAGCACGTCGCTCATCAGCGACAGCGCCTGCTCGGCGTTATAGGCACGGATCGGATAGTGCCCCGCGTGCTGCAGGTTGACGGCGATCAGCTCGGCGATCGCCGGTTCGTCTTCGACAACGAGAATACTGCTTGGCATGTGTGTGTTTCTCCGGAGGTGCGGCTCAGCTCAGGGCTTCGCGCTCCATGTCCTCACGCGATACGTGGCGGACATCGGTCCCCTTGACGATATAGATGATGAACTCGGCAATGTTCTTGGCGTGGTCGCCGATGCGCTCGACCGCCTTGGCCACGAACAGGAAGTCCAGCGCGACCGAAATCGTTCGCGGGTCTTCCATCATGTACGTAATCAGCTTGCGCACAAAGCCGCGGAATTCCTCGTCGATGGCCTTGTCGTCCTTGACGATGCTCGCGGCCGCCACGGTATCCAGGCGGGCAAAGGCGTCCAGCGCCTGGCGCAGCAGCGAGATGGCCATCTCGCCCGACAGCTTCACTTCGGCGTAATTGATATTATGCGCCGCCGCGTCTTCCATGATGTGCTTGGTGCGCTTGGCGATCTTCTCGGCCTCGTCCCCTGCGCGCTCCAGGTTCGTGATGGTCTTGGAGATCGCCATCACCAGGCGCAGGTCGCGCGCAGTCGGCTGGCGGCGCGCGATGATGTTGCCGCAGTCGGCGTCGATCTCGACTTCCAACGCATTGAGCTGCTGCTCGCGCGCGATGACCTGGTCGGCCAGCGCGCCATCGAAGTCGGCCAGCGCGCGCATGGCGAGCTGGATCTGCGACTCGACCAGGCCACCCATCTGCAGCAGCTTGGTGTTGATGGCATTGAGGTCGGCGTCGAATTGCGTTGACAGGTGCTTTTCAGGCATGTTTATCTCCAGACCGCGAAGGGTTTCCGGGGAGTTGGCGTGGCACGGCGGCCGGCATCAGCCGAACCGGCCGGTAATGTAGTCTTCGGTTTCCTTGCGGTGCGGCTTGATGAAGATCTTCTCGGTCTCGCCGAATTCGATCAGTTCGCCCAGGTACATGTAGGCGGTGTAGTCCGAGCAACGCGCGGCCTGCTGCATATTGTGGGTCACGATCACCACCGTATATTCGTCTTTCAGCTCGGCGATCAGTTCCTCGATGCGGCCCGTGGAGATCGGGTCCAGCGCCGAGCACGGCTCGTCGAGCAGCAGGACTTCGGGGCGGATGGCAATGCCGCGCGCGATGCACAGTCGCTGCTGCTGGCCGCCCGAGAGGCCATAGCCGGACTGGTGCAGCTTGTCCTTGGCCTCGTTCCACAGCGCGGCCTTGGACAGTGCCCACTCAACGCGGTCATCCATTTCGGAACGCGACAGCTTCTCGAACAGGCGCACGCCAAAAGCGATGTTGTCGTAGATCGACATCGGGAACGGCGTCGGTTTCTGGAACACCATGCCGACCTTGGCGCGCAGCAGCGCGATGTCCTGGCGGCTGGTCAGCAGGTTCTCGCCGTCCATGTTGATCTCGCCCTCGGCACGCTGCTCGGGGTAGAGGCCGTACATCTTGTTGAACGTGCGCAGCAGCGTGGACTTGCCGCAGCCCGACGGGCCGATAAAGGCCGTCACCTTGCGGTCCGGAATCGACATGTTGATGTTCTTCAAGGCATGGAACTGGCCATAGAAGAAGTTCAGGTTGCGCACGTCGATCTTGGAGCGCACGGCGTCGGGAATATCAATGACAGTCGAGGTCATGCTGGTTCTCGCTTGGAATTCAGGTCCGGTCCGATTCCGGTTCTGGAATCGCGCGCCGGTCATTATTTCTTGAACAGGATGCGCGCCAGGATATTGAGCGCGAGCACGCCGATCGTGATCAGGAACACGCCTGCCCAGGCCAGTTGCTGCCACTCCGTGAACGGGCTCATGGCAAAGCGGAAAATGGTAACGGGCAGGTTCGCCATCGGCTTGTTCAGGTCGCTGGTCCAGAACTGGTTGGACAGCGCGGTGAATAGCAGCGGCGCGGTTTCGCCGGCAATACGCGCCACGGCCAGCAGCACGCCGGTCACGATGCCGGCATACGAGGACTTGACCGTGATCGACAGCACCATCTTCCACTTCGGCGTACCGAGCGCGAAGGCGGCTTCACGCAGCGCATTCGGCACCAGGTTCAGCATGTTCTCGGTCGTGCGCACCACGATCGGAATCTGCAGCAGCGCCAGCGCGCACACGCCCGCCCAGCCGGAAAAATGGCCCATGCGGGTCACCACCAGTGCGTAGACGAACAGGCCGATCACGATCGACGGCGCCGACAGCAGGATGTCGTTGATAAAGCGGATCAGGCTGGCCAGCGGCGAGGACTTGCCATACTCGGCCAGGTAGATGCCTGCCAGGATGCCCAGCGGCGTGCCGAGCAGCGTGGCCAGCGCCACCATCACGAAGCTGCCGTAGATCGCGTTGGCCAGGCCGCCACCGGCGGTATTCGGCGCCGGCGTCATCTGCGTGAACAGGTCCAGCGACAGGCCGCCCACGCCCAGCGTGACGGTGGTGAACAGGATCCACGCCAGCCAGAACAGGCCGAAGATCATGGCGCCCAGCGAGGCCGTCAATGCGATCAGGTTCATGCGGCGTCGGCGCGCTTGCAGGCGCGTGCGCACGGCATCGGCGTCGGGCCGCACGGCCGGGATCGATGCGGAAGACACGGTGTGGCTGGCCTGGTTCATTTTCCACCCTCATTCTTTGCCAGTCGCAGCAGCAGCAGCTTGGACAGCGCCAGCACCACGAATGTGATGAAGAACAGGATCAGCCCCAGTTCCATCAGCGCCGCCGTGTGCAGGCCTGCACCGGCTTCCGCGAATTCGTTGGCCAGTGCGGACGTGATGCTGTTGCCCGGTGAAAACAGCGATGCGTTGTCGAGCAGGTTGGTATTGCCGATCACGAAGGTGACGGCCATGGTTTCGCCCAGCGCTCGGCCAAGGCCGAGCATGACGCCGCCGATCACGCCGGCGCGGGTATAGGGCAGGACCACGTTCCACATCACTTCCCAGGTGGTGCAGCCCACGCCGTAGGCGGATTCCTTGAGCAGCACCGGGGTGACTTCAAACACGTCGCGCATCACCGAGGCGATGTACGGAATGATCATGATCGCGAGGATGACGCCCGCGCACAGCAGGCCGATGCCCAGCGGGGCGCCCTGGAACAGCTTGCCGATCAGCGGGAGCTGGCCGACCGTGGCGGCGAGCGGCTTCTGGAAGTACTCGCCGAAGAGCGGCGCGAACACCAGCAGGCCCCACATGCCGTAGACGATCGACGGCACGGCGGCCAGCAGTTCGATCGCGGTGCCCAGCGGGCGGCGCAGCCAGGCCGGCGAAAGCTCGGTGAGGAACAGCGCGATGCCGAAGCTGACCGGCACGGCAATGATCAGTGCGATCAGCGAAGTCACGAGCGTGCCGTAGATCGGCACGAGCGCGCCATAGACGTCTGCGGGGGGATCCCACTCCGCAGTCCAGAGGAAGCGACCGCCGAATGTCTGGATCGAAGGCCAGGCGCTGATCGCCAGCGACACGATGATGCCGCCCAGCAGGAGCAGCGTCACGATGGCGGCCCCGCGTGTCAGGCCGCCGAACAGGATGTCGCCAATGCGGCTGGGCGGCCGTACGGCAGAGAGATCGGACGAAGTCGCCATGGTGCAGAGAATACGGTCGATGATTTGGCAGGCGCCGGCGGCACGCCGCCGGGCCACTCAGGCAGCCGCGGCACATGCCGCGGACGCCTGCCATGCAAGCGGACAGTGGCTTAGTACAGCGCCTTGCCCGAAGCGTCCTTGACGCTGGTCTTCCAGGTGGTGCGGATCTGGTTCACGACCGCTTCCGGCAGCGGCACGTAATCCAGGTCGGCGGCCATGTTGCCGCCGCTCTTGTAGGCCCAGTCGAAGAACTTCAGCACTTCAGCACCCTGCGCCGACTTTTCCTGGTTCTTGTGGACGAGGATGAAAGTCGCACCGGCGATCGGCCATGCGGTCTTGCCCGGCTGGTTGGTCAGGATCTGGTAGTAGCTCTTGCTCCAGTCCGCGCCGGCGGCGGCGGCCTTGAAGGCGTCGTCACCCGGCTGGACCACGGCACCCGACGCGTTCTTCATGTTCAGGTGGGTCATCTTGTTCTGCTTGGCGTAGGCGTATTCGACATAGCCGATTGCGCCGTTCAGACGCTGCACGAACGCGGCCACGCCTTCGTTGCCCTTGCCGCCGGTGCCACCGCCCGGCCAGTTGACCGTGGTGCCCTCGCCCACCGACTTCTGCCAGTCGGGGCTCACCTTCGATAGGTAGTTGGTGAAGATGAAGGTCGTGCCCGAGCCGTCAGCGCGGCGCACCGGCAGGATGTCCTGGCTCGGCAGCTTGGCGTGCGGGTTCAGCGCCTTGATGGCCGGATCGTCCCACTTCTTGATCTTGCCCAGGTAGATGTTGGCCAGCACTTCGCCGGTGATGGTGAGTTCGCCCGGCTTCACGCCTTGCAGGTTGATCACCGGCACCACGCCGCCGATCACCGTCGGGAACTGGACCAGACCCTGCTTGCTCAGGTCCTCGTCCTTCAGCGGCGCGTCGGAAGCGCCGAAATCGACCGTCTTGGCGCCAATCTGCTTGATGCCGCCCGACGAACCGATGGATTGATAGTTGACCTTGTTACCCGTTGCCTTTTGGTAGGCATCGGCCCACTTGGAATACACGGGCGCCGGGAAGGAAGCGCCTGCACCGGTAATTTCCGCCGCGAACGCAGTACCCGCTACGACCATCGAAACGATGCCTGCCACGGCAGTCTTGACCAGCTTCATATGTCCTCCAGAGAACATTGGTTGGGAATGACAAATTTTTGACAAGACGAACTCTAAGCCGCGCATATGACAATTCCATGACATCTTCAAATCTTCTTGGAAGCCAATGTGAGCGCGGTTCGGGCTCGCCGGGCCACTCCCTACCAAGGTGCGGACATGCAGTCGGTTAATTGCGCTATCGGGCAAAAAAAAGCGCCGGGACATGCCCAGCGCCTTGGTATGGCCGAATTCGGTTAGCGAGACTCAGGCACGCAGGGCCTCGGCCAACGTCTGCGCGGCGCGCTCGGCGGTTTCGGCCTGCTCGGCCTCGACCATCACGCGGACCACGGGTTCGGTGCCCGACGCACGGATCAGCACGCGACCGCGGCCAGCCAGTTCGGGCTCCACCAACGCTTGCGCCGCCTTCAGGCCGGCATGTGACTGCCAGTCAAACCCCTTCTCGACACGGACGTTGATCAGCTTCTGCGGGAACAGGCTGACACCCTCAAGCAGGCCCGCCAGCGTCTTCCCGCTGCGGCGCAGCGCTGCCAGCACCTGGAGCGCGGAGACGATACCGTCACCGGTGCTGTGCCGGTCCAGGCAGAGCAAGTGGCCTGAGCCCTCGCCGCCCAGGATCCAGTTGCGCTTGTTCAACTCTTCAAGCACATAGCGGTCACCGACCTTCGCCCGCACAAATTCCACGCCAATACGCTTGAGCGCAAGTTCCACCGCCATATTCGTCATCAGCGTACCGACGGCGCCTTCCACGGCCTGACCTTCGGCCATGCGGTCGCGCACGATCAAGTACAGCAGTTCGTCGCCGTTGTAGAGGCGGCCTTCGCTGTCCACAACCTGCAGCCGGTCGGCATCCCCATCGAATGCCAGACCCAGGTCGGCACCGTGTTCACGCACTGCCTCCACCAGTTTTCCCGGCGCGGTGGCCCCGTATCCGTCATTGATATTGCGGCCGTCGGGCTGATTGCCAATCGCCACGACATCCGCGCCAAGCTCATGGAAGACATGCGGAGCGATGTGGTAGGCGGCACCGTGCGCGCAGTCCACGACCAGCTTGAGGCCGCGCAGGTCCTGGCTGTTCGGGAAGGTGCTCTTGCAGAATTCGATGTAGCGTCCCGGGGCGTCGTTGATGCGCCGTGCACGCCCGAGGTCATCGGATGGCGCGCAGACCATCGGATCATCCATGGCGGACTCGATCTGGGCCTCGACCTCGTCGGGAAGCTTGTCGCCGTCGGCCGAGAAGAACTTGATGCCATTGTCGTAATACGGATTGTGGCTGGCCGAAATGACCACGCCCGCCGACAGCCGCAACGCGCGCGTCAGGTAGGCGATGCCGGGGGTCGGCAGCGGCCCGGTCAGCAACACATGCACGCCGGCCGAGGTAAAGCCAGCCTCCAGCGCTGCCTCCAGCATATAACCGGAGATCCGCGTGTCCTTGCCGATCAGGACGGTCGGCCGCCCCTGCGCGGTGCGGGCGCCATGGGCGAGCACCTTGCCAGCGGCGTGTCCCAGCCGCATTACAAAATCCGGGGTGATCGGCAGCTCGCCAACCTTGCCCCGTACGCCATCTGTCCCGAAATACTTGCGCGTCATTCGATTCGTCCTTTCTTTCTTGCTCTGTCTGGCAACTATTGCTGCGAACCCTGCGATGGCTGGTCGCCAGTCGTCACAGCCTCATTCCGTACGGCCCACCAGGTCTGGAGGGCATCCACCGTATCCTGTACATCATGCACGCGCACGATAAAGGCGCCGCGCTCTGCCGCACAGACTGCCGCGGCAATGCTCGCCGCCACACGCTGCATCGGCGGCCGGCCGCCCAGGATCGCGCCGAGTGTCGACTTGCGCGACAAGCCCACCAGCAGCGGCAGCCCAAGCCTTTCCAGTGCGGGCAACTGTCCCAGCAGGCGCAGATTATGATCCGGAGTCTTGCCGAAGCCAAATCCCGGGTCCAGCGTGATGCGCGCGGGGTCGACGCCGGCCTTGCGCAAGTCAGCCACGCGTTCCTCGAGGAAGTCACCCACCTCGGCCACCACGTCGGTGTAATACGGATTCTCCTGCATGGTCTGCGGATCCCGCTGCATATGCATCACGCACAAGCCAGCCTGCCCTTCGGCAACCGCCTCGATGGCACCGGGCATGCGAAAGCCCCAGATATCGTTGATCAGATCCGCACCGGCCGCCAGCGATGCGCGCATCACCTCCGGCTTGTAAGTGTCAATCGACAGCGGCTTGCCGCAATCGCGCAATGCCTCGACGATCGGAATCACGCGGGCCAGTTCCTGGTCCAGCGGCAAGGCCGCCGAACCCGGCCGGCTCGACTCGCCGCCGATATCAAGGATGTCCGCGCCTTGCGCAATCAGCTGCTCGGCATGCCGCAGCGCCGCGTCCCGCGTGGCATGCTTGCCGCCATCCGAGAAGGAATCGGGCGTGACGTTGAGGATGCCCATGACAAGCGGGCGACGACTCAATGCGAAGCGATAGCGGCCGCACTGGAAATACGGGGATGGCGAGGTCTGCTGCAAGGTAGGAAGGCGCAATGGGAAAAGGGTGGTTCTACGCGCGTGCCGCGCAGAAACAAGAAAGCCGGTGCTAAGGCACCGGCTTGTCGGAACTACCAGGCAATCAAAGTCCTGTGAACAGCGATCCGTGCCGTCAGGCTGCGGCGGGCGCGTTCGAAGGCGCCACCGGCGAGCCACCGGACGGGGCATTGCCGCCGCCGTTCGGACCCGACACACCGCGCGGAGGACGCGGCGGCTTGCCAGCCATGATGTCGTTGACCTGATCGGCGTCGATCGTTTCCCACTCCATCAGCGCGGCCGTCATGGCCTCGACCTTGTCGCGGTTCTCTTCGAGCAGGCGCTTGGCCAGCGCGTACTGATCGTCGATGATGCGGCGGATCTCGTAGTCAACCTTCTGCTGCGTGGCTTCCGACACGGTCTTCGACGACAGCTTGCCGAACATGCCGTCCTGCTCGGTATCGACGTAGACCATGGCACCGAGTTCGTCGCTCATGCCGAAGCGGGTCACCATGTCGCGGGCGATCTTGGTCGCGCGCTCGAAGTCATTGGACGCGCCAGTGCTCATGGCATTGAGGAAGACCTCTTCCGCCGCACGGCCACCGAAGAGAATCGCAATCTCTTCGAGCATGTTGTCCTTGTACTTCGAGTACTTGTCATGCTCCGGCAACTGCCAGGTCACGCCCAGCGCCCAGCCACGCGGCATGATCGTGACCTTGTGGACCGGATCGGCCTTCGGCAGCAGCTTTGCCACCACCGCATGGCCGGACTCGTGGTAAGCCGTGGCCTTGCGCTCTTCCTCGCGCATGACCGTCGACTTGCGCTCCGGACCCATGTAGATCTTGTCCTTGGCGTCCTCGAAGTCCTGCATGTCGACCACGCGCTTGCTGCGGCGGGCGGCGAACAGCGCGGCCTCATTGACCAGGTTGGCCAGGTCGGCACCCGAGAAGCCCGGCGTACCACGCGCAATGATCGAAGCATCCACATCGTTGCCGATGGGCACCTTGCGCATATGGACCTTCAGGATCTGCTCGCGGCCACGGATGTCCGGCAGCCCGACATAGACCTGGCGGTCGAAGCGGCCCGGACGCAGCAGCGCCTTGTCGAGCACGTCGGAGCGGTTGGTCGCGGCGATCACGATCACACCCGAATTGGCCTCGAAGCCGTCCATCTCGACCAGCATCTGGTTGAGGGTCTGTTCGCGCTCGTCGTTACCGCCGCCCATGCCGGCGCCGCGATGGCGGCCGACCGCGTCGATTTCATCGATGAACACGATGCACGGCGCCTGCTTCTTGGCGTTCTCGAACATGTCGCGCACGCGGGCAGCGCCCACGCCAACGAACATTTCAACGAAGTCGGAACCCGAGATGCTGAAGAACGGCACCTTGGCTTCGCCGGCAATGGCGCGTGCCAGCAGCGTCTTGCCGGTACCCGGAGGGCCAACCAGCAGCACGCCGCGCGGAATGCGGCCGCCCAGCTTCTGGAATTTTTGCGGGTCCTTCAGGAAGTCGACCAGTTCGACGACTTCTTCCTTGGACTCGTCGCAACCGGCGACGTCCTGGAACGTGACGGCGTTCTGGTTTTCATCGATCAGGCGTGCGCGCGATTTGCCGAACGAGAAGGCTCCGCCTTTCCCGCCGCCCTGCATCTGCCGCATCATGTAGAACCAGAACACGATGATCAGCAGGGTCGGTCCGAGGTAGTACAGCGCCTGGACCAGCACGTTGGGTTCGTCGTCCGCCTTGCCGGTCACCTGGACGCCGTACTTCATCAGGTCGCCGACCATCCAGATGTCGCCCGGCGAGATGATGGTGTACTTGGCGCCCTCTTTCGGCGACACCACGAGGTTGCGGCCCTGCACGTCGACACGCGACACCTTGCCGTTCTTGGCGTCATCCATGAACTGCGAATAGGTGACGCCGTCCTGTGCACGGGGCTTGTCGAACTGCTTGAAGACGGTAAACAACACCAGCGCGATCACGAGCCAGATTGCCGCCTTTTGAAACAGGTTGTTATTCAAGGCCGAACTCCTTTGCAATTGCCTTGCCAACGGATAGCTGCATTGTAATGCAGCACCCGCCCCGAAGGGGTAACACCGAAAACTATGGAGCCAATAGCCCCCCGAGGCCAGACGCCCCCGGCTTTCCGCCGGATCCGTCAATTCATGACTTTGAGGTAACGCCCAAGGATAAATGTTTCAGAGGATTTGTCACGCGACGCCTTGGGCTTGCGTGCCGCGACCACCTTGAACTGCCGTTTGAATTTCTCGACGATCTGGCTGTAACCACTGCCGTGGAAGCACTTTACCAGTAATGCGCCGTTCGCCTTGAGATGGGCCTGGGCAAAATCCAATGCCAGCTCGCACAGATACTCGATGCGGGCGGCATCAGCAAAGGCCACACCGGACAAGTTGGGGGCCATGTCGGACAATACAAGGTCGATCTTTGCACCGCCGGAAGCTGCCAGGACCACTTCCTCAAGCTGGCGGAACACTTCTTCCTCGCGAAAATCGCCCTGGATAAACGTGACGTCCGCGACCGCCTCCATTGGCAGGATATCGATGGCTACCACTGCGCCATCCGGCTTGCCATCGACCGCCCGCGGAGAGGCCGCCAGCTTGTTGCGCGCGTACTGGCTCCAACTGCCGGGCGCGGCGCCCAGGTCGACAATGACCTGGCCTGGCCGGATCAGGTTGTCCTGCTCGTCGATTTCCTTGAGCTTGTAGGCCGCGCGGGCGCGATATCCCTCGCGCTGCGCCATCTTCACATACGGGTCGTTGATGTGATCGTGGAGCCACGACTGGTTGAACTTGTTCTTCGACTTGCCTTTGGCCATTCTGATTACGCCTGTTTCCTGTTTGCCGGCTCCCCGCGAAGCGGGCACGCCGCAATTTCTTGCCTGTTTTGCCGTTTTTTGCCGCCAACCTGCATTGATTTGGCGGATAATACGCGCCAATCGCATGCCAGCGGTGGCCACTTCGGGCCGCCATTGCCCGTTCGGGCCGTTGGCAGCACTTATTCCTGCGCCGTCAGCGCCTATTTATGTCCGCACTTCAACTTATTCCAGCCCAGCGCTCCGAACTCCGCTCCCGTGCCCACGGCCTCAATCCGGTCGTGATGATCGGGGCGGAAGGCCTCACGCGCGCGGTGCTGGCCGAAATCGACCGCAGCCTGGCATCGCACGACCTGATCAAGATCCGCGTGTTCGGCGACGACCGCGAAGCCCGCATCGCCATCTATGAATCCATTTGCGATGAACTGAGCGCCGCACCGATCCAGCATATCGGCAAACTGCTGGTGATCTGGCGGCCGGGCGAAGCCCGCCTCAAGGAAAATCAGCCTCAGGATCTCGGCCGCCACACGCCGATCCGCCGTGGTGGCGCCGCGCCTCGTACCGTGACGGTGAAGAAGCCCAGCGGCGCACCCAACCGCCGTCCGACCCGCAAGGATGTCACGGTGCTGGGCAATGAACGCGTCACGGCCGGCGGCAACGTCAAGCGCTCGCGCGCCCGCCCCGCCAGCCCGAAGAAAAAGGCGCTGGCCTGAACGAAGGCGGCCCGAGCGGGCCGCCTATTTCGCATCCATTCGCCGGCTATTCGCCGGATGAACGCGGCGCCGAAGCGCGCCACACCAGCGCCAGCGCCAGCAGGCTCTGCACCAGGTAGAAGGCGCTGGAAACGCCATGCAGCATGCCGAACTGGGCGCGGAACGGCGACTCCGACACGCCGACACCGAGTGCGGTCGCCTTCTCCTTGAGGCTGCCCATGAAAGGCTGGGTGCCGAAATAGCCCACCAGCACGCAACACAGCATGGCCAGTACCAGCCAGCGCAGCGCCCGATATCGGTTGGCACCGCGCCGGATCAGCACGTTGCAGAGTACAAGCTGCAAGACGCCGATGGTCACGCCGAGGACAGCCTCGGTCTGGAACAGATGGCCGGCGATCATGCCCGCCATTTCGCGGCTTGGCAGAACCGAGAACAACGTCGGCGCCACCATGTAACCCACCGTCCACAGGCTGCCGGCCCAGACAACCGTCAGGAGCAGGAAGATGCGGTGGGGCAGCGGCGGCAGGCTTGAGTAGGAGGTAGAGAACACGATCCGCTTGGTCCAGTCGGTCGGGTACCGACTTCAGATGTAGCGGACGGTGATGACTTCGTACTCGCGGTCACCGCTCGGCGCCAGGACGGTCGCAACGTCGCCCTCGAACTTGCCGATCAGCGCACGCGCGATGGGCGAGCTGACGGAGATCTTCCCGCTCTCCAGGTCAGCCTCGTCATCGCCGACAATCTGGTAGCTCACCGGGCTGCCGGACTCGAGGTCTTCCAGGTCGACCGTGGCACCGAACACGATGCGGCCATCCGTATCCAGTTGGGTCGGGTCAATGATCTGCGCCGTGGACAGCTTGGATTCGACTTCCAGAATGCGGCCTTCGATGAATGCCTGCTTTTCCTTGGCAGCATCGTACTCGGCATTTTCGGACAGGTCGCCCTGCGCGCGGGCTTCGGAGATGGCATTGATCACTGCCGGACGCTCGACAGCCTTCAGGCGTTGCAGTTCTTCCTTCAGCAGTTCGGCGCCACGCTTGGTAATCGGAATGGTGCTCATGTCTTCGATCAACAAAAAAATGAGCCGCAGCGGAGCTGGAACCATGCCCGGCGCTTGGTCCAGGGCACTTCCGCTCAAACCGCGGCTTCGGATGGGAAAGGCGCCCGGGGAAACCGGGCGCCGATCGATGAATTCGACGTAGTTTAGGACAAGATGGCCGCCGGCAGCAACACCGGCGGGCCGTCAGCCCTTGACGGAGCGCAAGCGCCCCGCCAGCTCATATTGTTACCCCAGCGTCGCATGCAGGCCCTGCAGGTCATAGACCTCCAGGCTCTGCATGTGCTTCAGGCCCTCCACCGCAGCGCTCGCGCCGGCGATGGTGGTGTAGTAAGGCACGCGGTTGGCCAGCGCCGAGATACGGATCGAGCGCGAATCGGCAATCGCGCCGCGGGTCTCGTCCACCGTGGTGAACACCAGCGCCAGTTCGCCGTTCTTGATCATGTCCACGATATGCGGACGGCCGTCCTTGACCTTGTTGACCACCCGGACCGGGATGCCGGCGGCTTCGATGGCCGAGGCCGTGCCGCGCGTGGCAACGATCGGGTAGCCCATGTCGTGCAGCATGCGGGCCACGGCAACGGCGCGTACCTTGTCGCTGTCCTTCACGGTGATCAGCACGGTGCCCTTTTCCGGCAGGCGCGAACCGGCGGCCAGCTGGCTCTTGAAGAGCGCTTCGCCGAACGACTTGCCCACGCCCATCACTTCACCGGTGGAACGCATTTCAGGTCCGAGGACCGGATCGACGCCCGGGAACTTGTTGAACGGAAACACCGCTTCCTTGACGCTGTAGTACGGCGGCACCACCTCGTCGAGCACGCCCTGCGAGTCTAGCGACTGGCCGGCCATGCAGCGCGCAGCGATCTTGGCGAGCTGCATGCCGGTCGCCTTCGATACGTACGGCACGGTACGCGAGGCACGCGGGTTCACTTCCAGCACGTAGACGGTGTCGACACCGTTGTTCTGCTGGATCGCGAACTGCACGTTCATCAGGCCGACAACGTTCAGGGCCTTGGCCATGGCGGCGGTCTGGCGCTTCAGTTCGGCCACGGTTTCCGCCGACAGCGAGTACGGCGGCAGCGAGCAAGCCGAGTCGCCCGAGTGGACGCCAGCCTGCTCGATGTGCTCCATCACGCCGCCGATGAACACGCGCTTGCCATCGGACAGCGCGTCGACGTCGCATTCGATCGCATCGTTCAGGAAGCGGTCCAGCAGCACCGGGGAATCGTTCGACACCTTGACGGCCTCGCGCATGTAGCGTTCGAGGTCGCGCGGCTCGTGCACGATTTCCATCGCGCGGCCACCCAGCACGTACGACGGGCGCACCACCAGCGGGTAGCCGATTTCCTCGGCCAGGCGCAGCGCTTCGTCCTCGGCACGCGCGGTGCGGTTGGGCGGCTGGCGCAGGCCAAGTTCCTGCAGCAGCTTCTGGAAGCGCTCGCGGTCTTCCGCGGCGTCGATCATGTCCGGCGTGGTGCCGATGATGGGCACGCCGTTGCGCTCCAGGTCGAGCGCGAGCTTCAGCGGGGTCTGGCCGCCGTACTGCACGATCACGCCGACCGGCTTCTCGATCGCGACGATTTCCAGCACGTCTTCCAGCGTCACTGGCTCGAAATACAGGCGGTCCGAGGTGTCATAGTCGGTCGACACAGTTTCCGGGTTGCAGTTGACCATGATGGTCTCGTACCCGTCTTCGCGCAGCGCCAGTGCGGCGTGCACGCAGCAGTAGTCGAACTCGATGCCCTGGCCGATCCGGTTCGGGCCGCCGCCCAGCACCATGATCTTCTTCTTGTCGGTCGGGCTGGCCTCGCACTCGCCATGCTCGGCCTCGTAGGTCGAGTACATGTAGGCGGTGTTGGTGCCGAACTCGGCCGCGCAGGTGTCCACGCGCTTGTACACCGGACGCACATTCTGGGCGATGCGCGCTTCGCGCACGGCCTTGGCGTCGGTCTTCAGCAGCTTGGCCAGGCGGCGGTCCGAGAAGCCCTTCTGCTTCACGTAGCGCAGCTCGGCCGTCGACAGGCTTGCCAGCGTGCGCGCCTTGATCTGCCCTTCGGTCTTGACGATGTCCTCGATCTGGGCCAGGAACCACGGGTCGATCGCGGTCTCGGCATACACCTCTTCCAGAGACATGCCCAGGCGGAATGCATCACCCACGTACCAGATGCGGTCCGGACCGGCCTCGCCGATTTCCTCGACGATCTCGTCGCGGTCGGTGGACTTCTCGTCCAGGCCGTCCACGCCGACTTCCAGGCCGCGCAGGGCCTTCTGGAACGATTCCTGGAAGGTACGGCCCATGGCCATCACCTCGCCCACCGACTTCATCTGGGTGGTCAGGTGGCTGTCGGCCTGCGGGAATTTCTCGAAGGCGAAACGCGGCACCTTGGTGACCACGTAGTCGATCGACGGCTCGAACGAAGCCGGGGTCGCGCCACCGGTGATCTCGTTCTTCAGCTCGTCCAGCGTGTAGCCGACGGCCAGCTTGGCAGCGACCTTGGCGATCGGGAAGCCGGTGGCCTTCGAGGCCAGCGCCGACGAACGCGACACGCGCGGGTTCATCTCGATCACGATCATCCGGCCATCCTTCGGATTGATCGAGAACTGCACGTTCGAGCCGCCGGTATCGACGCCGATCTCGCGCAGCACGGCCAGCGAGGCGTTGCGCAGGATCTGGTATTCCTTGTCGGTCAGCGTCTGGGCCGGGGCCACGGTGATCGAGTCACCGGTGTGGATGCCCATCGGGTCCAGGTTCTCGATCGAGCAGATGATGATGCAGTTGTCCGCCTTGTCGCGGACCACTTCCATCTCGTATTCCTTCCAGCCCAGCAGCGATTCCTCGATCAGCAGCTCGCGCGTCGGCGACAGGTCCAGGCCGCGCTTGCAGATCTCTTCGAATTCTTCGCGGTTGTAGGCAATGCCGCCGCCGGTGCCGCCCAGCGTGAAGGAGGGGCGGATCACGATCGGGTAGCCGCTGGTGCCGGTTTCCGTGGCGATTTGCGACTGCACGCCCATGGCTTCGTCCATGGAGTGCGCGATGCCGGACTTGGCCGAGCCGAGTCCGATCTTGGTCATCGCATTCTTGAACTTCTGGCGGTCCTCGGCCTTGTCGATGGCTTCCGGCGACGCGCCGATCAGCTCGACCTTGTACTTGTCCAGCACGCCATGGCGATGCAGGTCCAGCGCGCAGTTCAGCGCGGTCTGGCCGCCCATGGTCGGCAGGATCGCGTCCGGACGTTCCTTCTCGATGATGCGCTCGACCACTTCCCACGTGATCGGCTCGATATAGGTCACGTCGGCCGTGGCCGGATCGGTCATGATGGTCGCCGGGTTCGAATTGACCAGGATGACCTTGAAGCCTTCTTCACGCAGCGCCTTGCAGGCCTGCGCGCCGGAATAGTCGAACTCGCACGCCTGGCCGATGATGATGGGGCCGGCGCCGATAATCAGGATGCTCTTGATGTCTGTGCGTTTTGGCATTGCACTATCTCTTTTTTGGCCGGCCGCCCGTTCGGGACGGCCGCGCCGGAATATCAGGAATCCCGCGGGATTCGAAAAATCAGCTCAGGGTGGCCGTGGCCAGCTTCGCGCCGAAGCCGATGAACATGGCGCCCACTCCGCTCGACACGCCCGCCGACAAGCGGCGGCGGCGGCGGAACGCGGCGGCCAGTTTCACGCCAACGAAGATCAGCGTCGTCAGGTACAGGAAGCTGAAGATCTG
This sequence comes from Cupriavidus sp. C2SS-8b, assembly GCF_057073745.1. Lineage (NCBI taxonomy): Bacteria > Pseudomonadati > Pseudomonadota > Betaproteobacteria > Burkholderiales > Burkholderiaceae > Cupriavidus > Cupriavidus sp. C2SS-8b. The sequence goes on along the minus strand of NZ_CP172716.1, from coordinate 1,148,431 downwards.
CACGACTACGCCCAGTGCGAGGAACGCCAGCGCCGGATAGCCGAAGCCGGGGTCGACGAACTGGATGAAGAACGAGATAAAGAACAGGATGGCCTTGGGGTTCATCAGGCTGATGATGAGCGCCTTGCGAAACGGGTTCGACTGGTCGACGGGCATGGCCGCGGCCGCATTGATTGCCTGCCCCGCCTGACCTGCCTTGGACCAGTTGCGTACCGCCCCGCGCAGCATGTTGAACCCGATCCAGCCCAGGTACGCCGCGCCGATGTACTTCACGACGTAAAACAGCGCCGGGCTGGCCTGGAGCAGCGAGGCCACGCCTGCCGCCGACAGCACCATCAGCACCGCATCGCCGAGGAACACGCCGCAGGCACCCTTGTAGCCGGTGCGCACGCCGCGCTGCGCCGCCACGGACAGCACGTACATCGAATTCGGCCCCGGCAGCAGCACGATAAAGATCGTGCCCAGCACATAGGTCCAGAAGTCGGTGATGCCGAAAGCGGTATGCATGAAGGCGTTCATGGCGTGTCCTTGTTCCCTGCTCGTCCCTGTTTCTCGATTCTCGAATGGCTCCGCGCTTACTTGCGCGCGTCCGCCATCATCTTCGTGAAGCGGTCGAACAGGTAAGCCACGTCGTTCGGGCCCGGCGACGCTTCCGGGTGGCCCTGGAAGCAGAACGCCGGCTTATCGGTCAGCGCGAAGCCCTGCAGCGTGCCGTCGAACAGCGACACGTGCGTCACGCGCGCGTTGGCCGGCAGGGTTTCCGCATCGACCGCGAAGCCGTGGTTCTGCGACGTGATCATCACGCGGCCGTCATCCATGTCCTTGACCGGATGGTTGGCGCCGTGGTGGCCGGCCTTCATCTTCAGCGTCTTGGCACCGATGGCGAGAGCCATGATCTGGTGGCCCAGGCAGATGCCGAAGGTCGGGATGCCGCGCTCGATGAATTCGCGCGTGGCCTGGATGGCGTAGTCGCACGGTTCCGGGTCGCCGGGGCCGTTGGACAGAAACACGCCATCCGGATTCAGCGCCAGGGCGTCGGCCGCGCTGGCCTGGGCCGGCAGCACCGTCACCTTGCAGCCGCGCTCGGCCAGCATGCGCAGGATGTTGAACTTGACGCCGTAGTCATAGGCGACCACGTGGAACTGCGGCTTGTCCTGCTTGCCGTAGCCGTCGCCGAGCGCCCATTCCGACTGGGTCCACTCGTACGGTTCCTTGACCGACACCACCTTGGCCAGGTCCATGCCGGCCAGGCCGGGGAACGAGCGGGCCAGGTCGATGGCCTTCTGCACATTGTCCTCGCCAGCCAGGATGCAGCCGTTCTGGGCGCCCTTCTCGCGCAGTATTCGGGTCAGCTTGCGGGTATCGATGCCCGCGATCGCGACGACCTTTTCCTGCTTGAGGTAATGGCCGAGCGTGTGCTCCTTGCGGAAATTCGATGCCAGGATCGGCAGATCCTTGATGATCAGGCCGGCGGCATGGACTTTCGTGGCTTCAATATCCTCACGGTTGACGCCGTAATTCCCGATGTGCGGATACGTCAGCGTGACGATCTGCCGGGAATAGCTCGGGTCGGTGAGGATTTCCTGGTAACCGGTGATGGCGGTGTTGAACACCACTTCGCCGATGGTATGGCCGGATGCGCCAATGGAATAGCCACGAAAGACCGTGCCGTCTGCAAGCGCGAGAATGGCGGACGGAAAAGACGGTAACACGGGTAGGCTCCTGCTGGACTCACCCCGTGCCCGACCTGATCAACGCCTCGTGCCCCTGGAAGAGATCCGGTACGGCCGCAGTGGCAAGGCTGCCATGGCGGCGCGACTCGGCCGCATCGTGCTCTTTGCATCACATATTTCAATGCCGGCAACGCTGCGCGGACGGGGGCGGCGGAAGGTGGAAAGCGGTTGGCGCTAGGGTGAAGGGTTCTGAAAGCGAAACTTTCGGATTATATCCCGCACCGGGCAATTTCTCAAGTTTTCAAGGACTTGCGTGCGGCACGGGCTCTGCCTGCGCCGCCCCGTCCGCGCCCTGCCACCCCAGCATCCGCCTTATGCAGCCGGCGGCACCACCGCCGTGACCTCGATCTCTACCTTGGCGCGCGGCTCCACCAGGTCCGCGACCTCCACTGCCGTCATCGCCGGAAAATGCCGGCCGATGCTGTCCCGGTAATGCTGGCCGATAACCGGGTAGGCCGCGACGTATTCCGCCTTGTCCTTCACATACCACGTCATGCGCGTGATGTGCTCCGGCTTCGCGCCGCCCGCCGCCAGCACGGCGACGATATTGCGCAAGGTCTGGGCCACCTGCAGGCCGAAGTCGTCGGTCTCGAACTCGCACTGGCCGTTCCAGCCGATCTGGCCTCCGACAAAGATGAGCCGGCTGCCGGCCTGCATCTCCGTCATGATGCCGTTGGAATAGCCGCGCGGTGCGGCCCAGTCGGGCGGCTGCAGAATCTTCATGATTGCGTCCTGATTGTCTCGGTTACTCGAATGGCTTGGATTTTTCAGATGTCCCGGCCGGCGGTTGCGGCCAGGCTGGCATCCAGGTACTGCGTCATGGCTAGCCGCACAGGGTCGGGCAGCGGCCTTGGCGCGATCTTGTCCGTATTGACGCAGACCAGCCGCTGCGTCACTTCCAGCCGCAAGCCGCCGTCGGGGCCGATGAACCGAACCTGCACCGTGAAGCTCGATTGCCCGAGCTTCAGCACGCGCAGTTCACGCGTGAGCGATTCGCCCAAGCGGCTGGGCGCGACAAAGCGGCAATGCAGATCGGCGGTCGGTACGCCGGCATGCCCCGCACCGTGCATGGCACTGAAAGGCCAGTCCAGCTCCTGGGCAAACCAGTCTTCGATGAAGTCGTTAAGCATCTCGAAGTAGCGCGGATAGAACACGATGCCGGCGGCATCGCAATGCCCGAAGCGCACCAGCACGGTGTTGCGGAACACGGCGCTCATGGCTTGGCGACCCCGCCGCCATTGCCCTGCTCCGCCAGCTGGCGCAGCCGGAAGCGCTGCAGCTTGCCGGTCTCCGTGCGCGGCAGCGCCGGCACGAAGACGATGCGCCGCGGATATTTGTATGGCGCAATCTGGCGCTTCACGTAGTCCTGCAGCGCAGCGCGCGTCGCGTCGCTGGCCTCCACGCCTTCGCGCAGCACGACATAGGCCGTCACCACCTGGCCGCGCTCCGCGTCCGGCGCGCCCACCACGCCGCATTCCGCCACGTCCTTGTGCTGCATCAGCGTGCCTTCCACCTCGGGGCCGGCGATGTTATAGCCGGCGGAGATGATCATGTCGTCGGAACGGGCCTGGTAGAAGTAGTAGCCGTCCTCATCCATGTAGAACGTGTCGCCGGGCAGGTTCCATCCGGCCTTCACGTAGTTGGCCTGGCGCGGGTCATCCAGGTAGCGGCAACCCGTCGGGCCGCGCACCGCCAGCTTGCCCACCGTCCCCGGCGGCACCGGCTGCATGTCCTCGTCGACGATCTGCGCGATGTAGCCCGGCACAACCTTGCCGATCGCGCCCGGCCTCACCTCGGCACCCGCGCTCGAAATGAAGATATGCATCATCTCCGTGCCGCCGATGCCATCGGTCATCTCGATGCCCGTGGCGGCCTTCCATGCCTGGCGCGTGGCATCAGGCAGCGCCTCGCCGGCCGACACGCTTTTCTTCAGGCTGCGCAGGTCGTAGCGCGAAGCCAGCGCGGCCATCTGGCGATAGAAGGTCGGCGCGGTGCACACGATGGTCGCGCGGAAGTCCGCAATCAGTTCCAGCAGCGCATCCGGCGTGAGCTTCTCGGCCAGCACGGTGCTGGCGCCGATGCGCCACGGAAAGCAAAGGATGCCGCCCAGGCCGAACGTGAAGGCAATCGGCGGCGTGCCGCAGAAGATGTCATCCGGCTCAGGCCGCAGTACGTGGCGCGGGAACAGGTCGCACATCGCCAGCACGTCGCGGTGGAAGTGGACCGTGCCTTTGGGCTGGCCGGTCGTGCCGCTCGTGAAGGCGATCAGGCATACGTCGTCGGCCGCCGTGTCGCAGGCATTGAAGGTGTCGGGCTTGCCGGCCATCGCAGCTTCCAGCGAACCCTCGCCTTCGCCGTTGAAGTACAGCGCCTGCGTCAGGCTCGGGCAGTGAAACTCGCCACCGGCTTGCCGGTTCGCCTCAAGGTCCTCGCGCAGCCGCACATCGCACAGCGCCGCGGTGACCTGTGCCTTGTCGATGATCTGCTTGAGTTCCTTCGCGCGCAGCAGCGGCATGGTCGGCACGGCGATCAGCCCCGCCTTGATGGTCGCCAGCCAGCTCGCCGCCATCATGACGTTGTTCGGTCCGCGCAGCAGCACGCGGTTGCCCGGCACCAGGCCCATGTCCTCGGTCAGCACATGGGCGATGCGGTTGCTCAGCGCCGCGAGTTGCGCGTAGGTGATGGTCTCGATGCCGCCATCGCGCCGGTGACGGATCGCTACGCGTTCGCCGCGGCCTTCGCGCACGTGCCGGTCAATCAGTTCCACGGCGCAGTTCAGGCGCTCGGGATAGTCCGTATCCGCGTTGAAGCGGAATTCCGGCCACGCCTGCGGCGGGGGCAGCCGGTCGCGGGCGAAGGTATCGAGATGGGCGGTGGTCGCCATGACTTGTCTCCTGTCTGCTGTGTCGCTGACTTGATGGGTGCCGTGCTCAGCCTGCCGCCGCAAGCGTTTCGCGCGCGATGATCAGCTTCTGCACTTCGGTCGCGCCTTCGTAGATGCGCAGCGAGCGAATCTCTCGATAGAGCCCCTCCACGCGCGTGCCGACCCTGACGCCGAGGCCGCCGAACATCTGCACCGCGCGGTCGATCACCTGCTGCGCATTTTCCGTGGCCACCATCTTCGCCATGGCCGCCTCGCGCGTGGTGCGCACGCCCTTCACATCGCGCAGCCAGGCCGCGCGATAGGTCAGCAGCGCCGCCGCATCGATGGCCGTCGCCATGTCGCCGATGGCGGCCTGCGTGAGCTGCAGGTCGGCCAGCACGCCGCCGAACATCGGCCGCGCGCGGGCACGCGCAATGGCTTCGTCGAGCGCGGCACGGCCAAAGCCGAGCGCGGCGGCCGCCACCGAGGCGCGGAAGATGTCCAGCGTCATCATCGCTACCTTGAAGCCTTGCCCGGGCTCGCCGAGGCGGTTGGCTACCGGCACGCGGCAGTTATCGAAGCGCAGCGTGGCGAGCGGATGCGGCGCCATCACGTCGATCCGTTCGGCGATGCTCAGGCCCGGCGTGTCGGCATCGACCACGAAGGCGGAGATGCCGCGCGCGCCCGGCGCTTCGCCGGTGCGCACGAACACGCAGTAGAAATCGGCAATGCCGCCGTTGGAGATCCAGGTCTTGGCGCCATCGATCACATAGTGGCTGCCATCGGCATCGAGCCGCGCGCTGCATTGCATCGCCGCCACGTCGGAACCGGCGTCCGGCTCGGACAAGGCGAAGGCTGCAATGGCCTCGCCGCGCGCCACGCGTGGCAGGTAGCGTTCGCGGATCTCGGGGGTGCCGGCTAGCGAAATCGCGCCGGAGCCAAGGCCCTGCATGGCGAATGCAAAATCGGCCAGGCCATCATGGCGCGCCAGCGTTTCGCGCAGCAAGCACAGCGAACGCGAATCGAGCTTCGGCAAGGCGCCGCCATGCTCGGCCGGCACGCAATAGCGCAGCCAGCCGGCTTCACCGAGCTGGCGTACCAGTGCGCGGCAGGCCGCGTCGGTATCGCCGTGATCCACATTCAGGCTGGCCGCACACCAAGCGTCCAGGTCGCGCTCCAGCGCACGATGCGAGTCGTCGAGCAGCGGCAGGTCGAGATAGGTCTTGTCGGACATCGGGAATCCCTTTGGTTCGCGCTTCGGTCGCTCTCAATCGCCTTCGAACACCGGCTTGCCCTTGGCGACAAAGGCCTCGTAGGCACGTCGGAAATCGCGCGTCTGCATGCAGATGGCCTGCGCTTCGGCTTCCGCCTCGATCGCTTCATCGAGACCCATATTCCACTCCTGGTGCAGCAGCTTCTTGGTCACGCCGTGCGCGAAGGTCGGGCCCGCGGCGAGTTGCGCGGCGAGCGCGTGCGCCTCGGCCACGACCTTGTCCGATGCATGCAGCGCGTTGAAGAAGCCCCACTGCAGGCCTTCTTCGGCCGTCATCACGCGGCCGGTGTAGAGCAGTTCGCTGGCGCGGCCCTGCCCGATCACGCGCGGCAGCAGCGAGCATGCGCCCATGTCGGCGCCGGCCAGGCCCACGCGCACGAACAGGAATGCGGTTTTGGCCTGTGCCGTCCCCACGCGCATGTCGGAGGCCAGCGCCATCATCGCGCCTGCGCCGGCGCAGATGCCGTCGATCGCGCTGATCACTGGTTGCGGGCAGGCACGCATGGCCTTGACCAAGTCGCCGGTCATGCGCGTGAAGTCCAGCAGTTCGGGCATGCTCATCTTCGTGAGCGGGCCGATGATCTCGTGCACGTCGCCGCCGGAGCAGAAATTGCCGCCGGCGCCCGTGACCACCACGGTCTTGATGTCGCTGGCATAGCACAGCGCGCGGAACAGGTCGCGCAGCTCGGCGTAGGAATCGAACGTCAGCGGGTTCTTGCGCTCCGGACGATTCAGCGTGATGGTGCCCACCTTGCCGTCGTCCGAGACGGACCACAGGAAGTGTTTCGGCTTGTAGTCCGCGAAGCTGCGCTTGTGGTGGCGCATGTCGAGTGCGATATCGGTCATGTTCTCTCTCTGTCGGTTCGGTGGGCAGCGCGATCCGCCGCCGTGTTCGCTGGCGCTGCCGCGCTTATCCTGTCATCACTTCGCCGCCCGCCACGGCGATGGCCTGTCCCGTGATCGCGCTGGCCGACGGGCGGCACAGCCATGCCACGGCGTCCGCAACTTCGTCGGGCTGCACCAGGCGGCGCTGCGGATTGCGCGCGGCCAGCTCGGCGCGTGCCTCGGCTTCGGTACGACCGGTCTTGTCGATGATATTGGCCACGGCATCGCGCACGATGTCGGTCTCCGTATAGCCCGGGCACACCGCGTTCACGGTCACGCCGCTGCGCGCGGTCTCCAGCGCCAGCGCGCGCGTCAGCCCGATCACGCCGTGCTTGGCCGCGCAATAGGCGCTGACGTAGCCGTAGCCAACCAGGCCCGCAGTGCTGGCCACGTTGACGATGCGCCCCCACCCTGCCGCCGTCATGACGGGCAGCGCGGCTTGCGTGCACAGGAAGGTGCCGGTCAGGTTGACGTCCAGCATGCGCTGCCACTGCGCCAGGCTGGTCTTGCCGAACGGCGCGCTGTGCGCCTGGCCGGCGTTGTTCACCAGCACGCCGACCGGGCCGCTCCTGGATTCGGCCGCGGCGAACGCGGCGCCGACACTGTCGGCATCGCTGATATCCGCCGGCACCGTCGCCAGTACGGCGCCGGCGGCCAGCAGCGGACGAAGCTCGTCGGCGGCACGCTCCAGCACCTGTACGTCGCGGCCCACCAGCGTGACGCTGGCGCCTTCGGCCAGCAGCCGGCGCGCAATCGCGGCGCCGATGCCGCGCCCGCCGCCGGTCACCAGCGCGTGCCGGCCTTGCAGGGAATCGACCGCCATCATCAATGCTCCACCACACCGCGAGCCAGGGCCGCGGCGCGTTCCAGGTTGGTTTCGAGCTGGCGCTTGCCGGCTTCATATTGGCGCGGCCAGCTGACGTCGCGATAGCCAAGCTTGGCGGCCTCATGCAGCGTCCAGGCCGGATCGGCCAGGTGCGGGCGCGCCACGGCACACAGGTCGGCGCGGCCGGCCGCGATGATGCTGTCGACATGGTCGGCCTCGAAGATCGCACCCACCGCAATGGTCGGGATATCCGCCTCGTTGCGGATGCGGTCGGCGAACGGCGTCTGGTACATGCGGCCGTACACCGGCGCCTGGTCGGGACTGACTTGCCCGGACGAGCAATCGATCATGTCGGCGCCGGCCGCCTTGAAGGCCCGCGCGATCTCCACGGCGTCGTCCGGCGTGATGCCGCCCTCGACCCAGTCGTGCGCGGAGATGCGCACCGACATGGGCTTGTCCTGCGGCCACACCGCACGCACCGCAGCAAACACTTCGAGCGGATAGCGCAGGCGGTTGGCCAGCGTGCCGCCATACGCGTCGGTGCGCTGGTTCGACAGCGGCGAGATGAACGCCGACAGCAGGTAGCCGTGGGCGCAGTGCAGTTCGAGCCAGTCGAAACCGGCGTCCGCGGCACGGCGCGCGGCCCCGACGAAGTCATCGCGCACGCGGTCCATGTCGTCGCGCGTCATCTCGCGCGGTACCTGCGATTCACCGGGCAGGTACGGGATCGGCGACGCCGACAGCAGCGGCCAGTTGCCCTGCGGCAGCGGATGATCCATGGCCTCCCAGCCGAGCTGCGTCGAGCCCTTGCGCCCGGCATGGCCGAGCTGCATGGCGATGCGCGCATCGCTGTTGGCATGGACGAAATCGACGATGCGCTTCCAGGCATCGCGCTGCGCATCGTTCCACAAACCCGGGCAGCCCGGCGTGATGCGCGCATCGGGCGACACGCAGGTCATCTCGGCGACCACCATGCCTGCGCCGCCGAGTGCGCGCGAGCCGAGATGCACCAAATGGAAATCTCCCGGCACGCCGTCGACGCTTGAATACATCGCCATCGGCGATACCACCACGCGGTTCTTCAGCGTCACGCCGCGTACGCGGAAAGGCGTGAACATGGGCGGCACCGGCTTGTCTTCACGCAGGCGCAGCGTCTCGGGCGGCACGCCGGCCTGGGCTGCCAGCCAGTGCTCGAACTTCTGCACATAGCCAGCGTCGCGGGCACGCAGGTTCTCGTGCGAGATGCGCTGCGAACGCGTCAGCAGCGAATAGGCGAACTGCTCGGGTTCCAGCGCCGCATAGCGCTCGACATTCTCGAACCACTCGGTGGAATTGCGCGCGGCGTTCTGGATCTTCAGCACCTCGACGCTGCGGGTGGCCTCGTAGCGCTCCAGCGCCGCCGGCAAGGCATCGTGCGCGGACGGGCCGGCGCTGGCGATCTCCATGGCCAGGTCGATGGAATCTTCCAACGCGAGCTTGGTGCCGGAGCCGATCGAGAAGTGCGCCGTATGCGCGGCATCGCCCATCAGCACCACCGGCACGCGGCGGCCGTCGGACAGCGTATTCCAGTGCACCCAGTGCTTGCAGATCACGCGCGGGAAGCGAATCCAGTTCGCCGAGCCGCGCAGGTGGGTGGCATTGCTGATCAGCTTGTTGCCATCGAGGTATCTGGCGAAGAGCTTCTCGCAGTACGCCACGCCGTCTTCCTGACTCATCTGCTCGATGCCGGCAGCGCGCCAGACTTCTTCCGGCGTCTCCACGATGAACGTGGAGGTGTTGTCGTCAAAGCGGTACGCATGGGCCTGGAACCAGCCGTGCTCGGTCTTCTCGAAGGCAAAGGTAAAGGCGTCGAACAGCTTGTGCGTGCCCAGCCAGACGAAGCGGCACTGGCGCGTGTCGATATCGGGCTGGAAGGTTTCGGCGTAACGCGTACGGATGCGGCTGTTCAGGCCGTCCGAGGCAATGACGAGGTCGGCCCGGTACTGCATGGCCAGCGCCTGGTCGTCGGTGACTTCGGTCTCGAACACCAGTTTCACGCCGAGCGCTTCGCAGCGCGCCTGCAGGATATTGAGCAGCCGCTTGCGGCCGATGCCGATAAAGCCATGGCCGCCCGAGCGGATGGTGCGCCCGCCAATGTGGATGTCGATGTCGTCCCAGTGGTTGAAGGCCTCGTTGATCTCGACGGCGCTGACCGGGTCGGCCTGCTTCAGGTTGTCCATGGTGGCGTCGGAGAACACCACGCCCCAGCCGAAGGTGTCGTAGGGGCGGTTGCGCTCCACCACAACGACTTCGTTGTCGGGGTTCTGCAACTTCATCAACAGGCCGAAGTACAAGCCTGCCGGGCCGCCGCCAATACAAAGCACTCGCATGTGTGGTCTCCTGCCGCGCTGCCCGCGCGGGCGCGAGCACATCTAAATCATGTCTAAATATTTTATGCTTCAAATATTAGTCTGCATGCGAGGCCCTTGCAAGCTGAATTTGCGAGTGCACCGACAGGCGCACACCGCAAAATGTCGCCAAGCCGCCGGCGCTCAGCCCTTCAGAGCTGACACCAACTGCTCCAGCGCGGTCGGGTCCTCGATCGTGGTCAGATCACCCGGATCGCGCCCTTCCGCCACGGCCTGGATGGCGCGCCGCAGCATTTTTCCGGAGCGCGTCTTGGGCAATGCGTTGACGAACAGCACGCGCGCCGGCCGCGCCACCGCGCCAAGCTGTTGCTCCACCGTCTTCATCAGTTCGCCCTCGAACGCGAGTCGCGCCTCGGGCGTCGCGGTGCGCGCGGCGTCACGGGCAATGCAGAAGCCCATCGCCACTTGCCCCTTGAGCGCGTCCTGCACGCCCACGACGGCGACCTCGGCCACGCCTGGGTGCGATGACAAACTCTCCTCGATCTCGCGCGTGCCCAGCCGGTGCCCGGCTACGTTGATGACGTCGTCGGTACGGCCGAGGATGAACACGTAGCCATCCTTGTCGCGCACGCCCCAGTCGAACGTCGAATAGCACAGCCGGTTCGGGACTGCAGACCAGTAAGTCCGCACGAAGCGTTCGTCGTCACCCCACACGGTGCTCATGCAGCCAGGCGGCAACGGACCGTCGATGGCCACCACGCCCTTTTGCCCGGGGGCGCATTCTTCGCCTGTATTCTCGTCCACGATGCGCAGGTCATAGCCATAGGCCGGCACGCCCGGGGAGCCGAGCTTGGGCGGCAGCACCGCGATGCCGCGCTGGATGGCGATGATCGGCCAGCCCGATTCCGTCTGCCAGTAGTTGTCGACCACCGGTTTGCCGATGCCTTCCTGGATCCAGCGCGCGGTCGGCTCGTCGAGCGGCTCGCCGGCCAGGAACAGCAGCCGCAGGCTCGATAGATCGTATTTCGTCAGGAAGGCAGGGTCCTGCTTCTTCAGCACGCGGATCGCCGTGGGCGCGCTGAACATCAGGTTGACCTGGTACTTCTCGACCAGTCGCCAGAGGATGCCGCCATCGGGGCGGATCGGCGTGCCCTCGTACATCAGCGTGGTCATGCCGGCCAGCAGCGGGCCATAAACGATATAGCTGTGCCCGACAACCCAGCCGATGTCCGACGCCGTGAACATGGTGTCGCCAGCCTTGCCGCAGAAGATGTACTCCATCGAGGTCGCCAGCGCCACCGCGTAGCCGCCGGTGTCGCGCTGCACGCCCTTGGGCTTGCCGGTAGTCCCTGACGTGTAGAGCACGTAGGACGGCTCGGACGATTCCAGCCAGACGCATGGCACCTCGGTACCGGCAACGCGTTCGCGCCAGGCCGCGTAGTCTTCGTCGCGGCCCGCCACGCGCGGCATGTCGGCGAGCTGGCGGTCGACCAGCAGCACCTTCTCGGGCTTGTGGCCGGAAAGCCGGATGGCCTCGTCGAGAAGCGGCTTGTACGGCACCACCTTGCCGGCCCGCGAGCCGGCGTCGGCGCTGACGATCACACGCGGCTGCGCGTCGTCGATGCGGGCAGCCAGGCTGACCGAGGCAAAGCCGCCGAACACCACCGAATGGATCGCGCCGATGCGTGCACAGGCCAGCATGGCGAACGCCGCCTCCGGAATCATCGGCATATAGACCAGCACGCGGTCGCCCTTGCGCACACCGAGCCCTTGCAGGGTGGCCGCCATGCGGCTGACCTCGTCGTGCAGCTGGGCGTAGGTAAAGGTGCGCTCCTGCTCGGTCTCCGTGGACACCCAGACCAGCGCCGGCTGTTGCGCGCGCGTGGCAAGGTGCCGGTCCACGGCGTTGTGGCACAGGTTCGTGCGTCCGCCGACGAACCAGCGCGTAAAGGGCGCGCGGCTGTTGTCCAGCACTTGTCCGAACGGGGTTTCCCAGTCGATGCGCTGTGCCTGTTCGGCCCAGAACCCCTCGGGGTCGGCCAGCGAACGGGCATGCACGGCATGGCTTGCCGTCATGGCAGGTCTCCTCCGCGTCGTGCGGATAGTTATCATCCTGCTAGTTTGCCACCGGCACGGCATCCTGTGCGCCCCCGGCAGGACGAGCATGCGCCACATCGCACAGCGACGCCCGGGCAACAAAAAACGGGGCGTGCCGCCGGCAACGCCCCGATTTACCGCTCATGCCGCGCCCTAACGCGTCTTGGCGGCCTTGGAACTGCCCTTGGACGACGCCTTCACCGTCGGTGCAGCCTTGGCCGCCGAAGCCCGCGACGCCCCCGAACTCTTGCTGGCTGCCTGCCGTGGCGCAGCTTCCACCGTCATGCGCTTGCGCCCTGCGGCCTTGCCCCGCGCGGACGACGACACGCGCACCACTTCGGGCTTGTCGGCAGCCGGCTCTGCACGCGCGGCCCTGGCCGCCCCGCGGGCGCGGACCGGCACCATCAGCACAAGACTTTGCCCCGCCACCAGCTTGGTGCCGGACAGCTTGTTCCACGATTGCACCTGGCCGGTCGACACGCCGTAGCGCCGTGCCACCGAGGTGACGGTATCCCGGCGGCCGGCGCGCACCACCACGCGGCGCGCATCGGGCAGGTCGGGCTCCATCGCCAGCATGGCGCTGTCGGCCAGCGTCGCGCTGATGTCCTGGTCGTGGGGGCCCGAGCGCGGGATCATCACCGTCGAGCCGGCCTTCAGCCGCATGCCGCGGGGAATGCTGTTGATCTCGCGCAGCGTGTCCGGGTCAATGTTCAGGCGCGCCGCCAGCGCTTCCACGCGCTCGCGGTTGTCCACCGTCACCGCGGTCCAGCTCGACAAGCCGCCGCGATAGGTGTTCAGGTTGTACTGGAAGCGTTCGGCGTTATCGAACGGCAGCAGGATCTGCGGGTTCGAAGCGCCCAGGATGACGGGCTGGTTGAACGACGGGTTCAGCGCCTTGAATTCTTCCAGCGACATATTGGCCAGCTTGGCCGCGAGCTTGACGTCGATATCGCGGCTCGTGGTGACCGTGACGAAGTATGGATGGTCCGGGATCTCGGGCAACCGCACGCCGTAGGCCGCCGGGTTGGCAATGATGTTCTTCACCGCCTGCAGCTTGGGCACGTAGTAGCGCGTCTCGTTGGGCATCGTCAGGCTGGCGTAGTCCGTCGGCAGGCCACGCGCCTGGTTGCGCGCGATCGCGCGCGACACCGCCCCTTCACCCCAGTTGTACGCCGCCAGCGCGAGGTGCCAGTCGCCGAACATGTCATAGAGGCGCTGGAGATAATCGAGCGCCGCGTCGGTCGAGGCCAGCACATCGCGGCGCTCGTCCCGGAACATGTTCTGCTTCAGGTTGTAGGACTTGCCGGTGCTCGGGATGAACTGCCACATGCCCGCGGCCTTGGCGCTCGATTGCGCCTGCGGATTGAACGCGCTCTCGACAAACGGCAGCAACGCCAGCTCGGTCGGCATATTGCGCCGCTCCAGTTCCTCGACGATGTGATACAGGTAGCGGCTCGACCGGGCCACCATGCGCTCCATGTATTCCGGGCGTTGCGCGTACCACTGGGTGCGGTCATCCACCAGCGTGCCTTCCAGGTCCTGCATGGCGAAGCCCCGGCGGATGCGGTCCCAGATATCGGAGGACGGCCCGCGCAGCCAGTCCAGGCCGGGCTGATCAGCGTTGATCTTGACGCCGCCAGGCGCGACGGTCTTGTCGGCGCTGAGCGAGTTCAGCGGATCCTTGCCGCTGCGCGAGGAAGTCAGGGCGGTCGGGACGCCGGACGCATCGGCGCCGGGCGGTGTGGGCGTGCTGGCGCAGGCAGCCAGCAGCGCCACGCTTGCAAACACCGCCAGTAATCGACCAAATTTCATTAAATTCTCGAATTGTGACGCTAAAAGGTTGCGTGATGCTAAAAAAAACAGGCTTTCGCGTCAATGAGATTTTCCAGTGAGCGCAGGCGCCGGTCGCGCCGCAAACCGCAGCGAACCTGCTGTGATGCCGTTCAGCGGAAATTGTCCTTCCACCCGCGCAAGGCGCCGAAAGCCTCCGCATCGCCGGCCACGCTGCCTCCCTGCGCCTGCACTGCAGAACGCACCGCGGGCTCGCGCGAACGCATGAACGGATTGACCTCGCGCTCCAGCGCAATGGTGGACGGCACGGTCGGCTGGCCTTGCGCGCGCAAGGCCTCGACGCGCGCATCCCAGGCCGCCAGCGCCGCATTGCCGGGCTCGACCGCGCGCGCAAAGCGCACATTGCTGCGCGTGTATTCGTGCGCGCAGTAGACACGCGTTTCGCCCGGCAGCGAAGCCAGCTTGTCCAGCGACGACAGCATCTGCGCCGGGGTACCTTCGAACAGGCGGCCGCAGCCAGTGGCAAACAGGGTATCGCCGCAGAACACGACCGGACCGGCGCCGGGCAACTCGCCGACGTAGGCGACGTGGCCTGCGGTATGGCCCGGCACATCGAGCACGCGCAGTTGCAGCGCGGGCGCCTGCAACGTCACCGTATCGCCTTCGCGCACGGCCTGCGTGCGCGCGCCGATACGCTCGCCTGCCGGCCCGATCACGGGCATAGGCTCGCCGTCGGGGCCGGTCGGGTGCGCCGCGAGCAGTTCAGCAACGCCACCCTGGTGATCGCCATGGTGATGGGTGATTACAATAGCGCCCAGAGCGAGGCCCTTGTCCACCAGGAACCGCTCCACCGGCGCCGACTCGCCGGGATCGACCACGGCGGCAGTGCGGCCGTCGTGGATGGCCCAGATATAGTTATCCTGAAATGCCGGGATCGGCTCCACCTTCAACATGCGTGTACTCCTATGGCTGACCGTCCGATTGTAAGCTGGGAAGACTGGCTGGCTTCGCCTCCCGGGCAATACATGCTCCGGTGGGAGGCGCAGCAATACGACCGGATCGTGACGGATATTTTCGGCTATCACGCGGTCCAGATGGGCCTGCCCGTCATCGATACCCTGCGCGAAAACCGGATGCCGTTCTCGGCGCTCGCGCTCGATCCTGCCAGCGGCCCGCACGGACCGCGCGCGGCGCACCCCGATGCGCGCCAGCTGCTGTGCCGGTTCGATGAACTGCCATTCGATACGCAGAGCATAGACCTTGCCACCCTGCCCCACGTGCTCGAATTCGCCGAGGACCCGCACGAAGTGCTGCGCGAGATCTCGCGCGTGCTGATGCCCGAGGGCCGCGTCGTGGTGACGTGCTTCAACCCGATGAGCCTGTGGGGCGCGCGCCAGGGCCTGAACCGCCTGGGCGCCATGCCGTTCCTGCCCACCGACGCGCAATCGATCGGCTTTGTGCGCATCAAGGACTGGCTCAAGCTGCTGGGCTTTGACATCATTCGTGGCCGCTTCGGCTGCTACTGCCCGCCCTACCGCACCGACCGCTGGCTGCAGCGCGCCAATTTCATGGAAAAGGCCGGCGACCGCTGGTGGCCGATCTTTGGCGCGGTGTACATGATTTCCGCGGTCAAGCGCGTGCGCAATATCCGCCTGGTCGGCCCGGCCTGGAAGACCGCCAAGGCCGCGCTGACGCCCGTAGCCTCCCCGGTGGCCACTCCGACCGGCACGCACGGCAAGACGCCCGGCGACGACTGCTGATTCCGGCACGCACATCAACCCTGCGGCAGCCCTGGAGGGCTGCCCTGACGAACGACACATGCAAGAAGTTACGATTTATTCCGATGGCGCCTGCAAGGGCAATCCCGGCCGTGGCGGCTGGGGCGCAGTACTGGTGGCCGGCGCCAGCGAGAAAGAGCTGTTTGGCGGCGAGCCCAACACCACCAACAACCGCATGGAGATGACCGCGGTCATCGAAGCGCTGCGCGCGCTCAAGCGCCCTTGCATCGTGCGCGTGTACACCGACTCGCAATACGTGCAGAAGGGCATCAGCGAATGGCTGCCAGGCTGGAAGGCTCGCGGCTGGAAAACCGCTGACAAGAAGCCGGTGAAGAACGCGGACCTGTGGCAAGTCCTCGATGACCTGGTGCAGCCGCACCAGATCAGCTGGCACTGGGTACGCGGCCACAATGGCCACCCGGGCAACGAGCGCGCCGACGCGCTGGCCAATCGCGGCGTCGAATCGCTTAACGCCTGAGCCGGCCCGCCGCTCCGCTAGAATGCCCGCCATGCGACAAATCGTACTCGACACCGAAACCACCGGCCTGAATGCCGCCAGCGGCGACCGCCTGATTGAAATCGGGTGTGTCGAACTGGTCAACCGGCGGCTCACGGGCCGCCACCTGCACTTCTACGTCAATCCCGAGCGCGATATCGACGAGGGCGCCGTGGCTGTCCACGGCATCACCATCGACTTCCTGGCCGACAAGCCGAAGTTCGCGGAGATCGTCAACGACGTCCGCGACTTCGTGCAGGGCGCCGAGCTGATCATCCACAACGCCCAGTTCGACCTTGGCTTCCTGGACATGGAGTTCCGCCTGCTGGGACTGCCGCCGTTCCGGGGCCACGCCGCCAGCGTGATCGACACCCTGCTCGAAGCGCGCCAGATGTTCCCCGGCAAGCGCAATTCGCTCGATGCCCTGTGCGACCGGCTTGGCGTGAGCAACGCGCACCGCACGCTGCACGGCGCCTTGCTCGATGCCGAACTGCTGGCCGAGGTCTACCTTGCCATGACGCGCGGCCAGAACTCCCTGGTCATCGACATGCTGGACGGCACGGAATCCGCGGATGGCTCTGTCGCCGATTCGGACCTCTCGCACCTCGTCCTGCCCGTACTGCGCGCCAGCGAAGAAGAAACGACCGCGCATATCGGCGTGCTCAAGCAGCTGGACAAGGCAAGCGGCGGCAAGACCGTCTGGCAGGAAGCCGCTATGGCGTAAGTGGCCCGCCACCCTCCTCAGAAAAAAACTGGCGCAAGGGCTTTACAAGATACAAGAAGGTCTGCATAATCTCGTTTCTCAGCTGCACGACGAAAGTCAACGCGAAAGCGACGCGGCCTGGGGTGGTTAGCTCAGCGGTAGAGCACTGCCTTCACACGGCAGGGGTCACAGGTTCAATCCCTGTACCACCCACCAGATTCAGGAAAGCCAGCCTTGTGCTGGCTTTTTTCATTTCTCCCCGCCCTCCCCGCTTCTTCCGCAACACCCCCGTTTCGATTAAACGGCACCGTCTCATTCCGGCATGATCGCCGCGCCGATACGGTAGTCGGCTCCAACAACCAGCTGGAGCCGCCGCCTCATGCCGCACGTTTCACCCCGACCTCTTTCGCAGGTGCCCGCCATGCAAGCGGCATTTACCTGGTCCGGGCATTCCCCCGTATCACCCGGCTGGTTCGAAGTCCGCCCCGTACGCGTGCCTCGCGACGCCAGGCCGGTCTATGACGAAGACCTCGACTGCATCACCGGCTACCACCGTATCTTTGGCCGCACGGCCTTGACCTACGACCTGCTGGGCAGCTTCGTGGCGATCGACGAATCATTGGAAGCCAGCCCCGTTCGGCCCACCCTGCCCCATCTCGCCATCGGCGCCTTGTGGCAGCCGGCGGCCCAGGGCATGACGCGCGCCGGCTTCCACGCCGAAGGCGCCGCGCTCGATGCGCGCACATGCGGCAAGCTGCGCGAGCGTTTCATCCGGCTGTCCCGCCTGCCGCTGCATTTCTCCCTGGAGGCTTTGGCGGACATGGAGCAGGCCGAGCGCTTCGTGCCTTTGCATATCCTGAGGCTCGCGATCCGTTGCGGCTGCCGCGATGCGCCGGAGTGCGGCGACGAAGCCACCGTGCGCTATACCGCCGGCATCACGCGCCGGCGGGAACCCGCGCTGCTGGAGCTGGTGATCCGGCTCGCCGACCGGGTCATCCTGCGCATCCGCCAGTGGCCCGTCGGCGCGCGATCATGACCGTCGCCGCGAAGACCGTCGCGCAGTTGCCACCATTGCGCCGGCAGAGTGCAGCAAGCCCCACAATGCCCTACCGCATCCGTCGGCGTCCATCGCGATGATGACGACAACTGCTACGCTGCGCCTGGGTTCCGTACAAAAGGGCGGGGTCGTCAATCCATATCCCTGGGACCGGAAACGGGTCAGTGCGCAGAAGAACAAACACATCATGCGTCACTCAATAAAACTGCGGATGGCGGTGGCAACCGCCATGGTGGTTACGTTGATCATCGTGCTGCGGGCCTTCGCTTCGCAGTACTACGCTTACTACGGCCTGAAGGCGGTGCAGCAGAGCCATCAGGACGCCATGGTCAGGATGGTCGCGGAGGAGCTCGACGAGAAGTTCGAGAACCGGGCCACCATCCTGCGCCACATGGCCCACCAGTTCGCGCCTGCGCTGGGCAATCGCCCGGCCGAACTCAAGCGCATCGCCAGGCAGATGCCCGACCTGTCCGCCGACTTCAACGCCGTGTTCCTGGCCGGCCCTACCGGCGATTTGATTTTCAGTACAGCGGTGCCGGACGGCCTGCACATCAACCTGGGCGACCGCGACTATTTCCGCGCGATCGCCAACGGCGCTCCGCTTGCGGTGTCCGACCTGCTGCAGGGCAAACTGACCAAGGCGCCCGGCGTGGTACTGGCCGTTCCGCTGCGCGGGCCTGACGGCGAATTGCGCGCGGTGGTCGGCGGCGTCATCAACCTGTCGCTGAACAATTTCCTGCAGGAACTGGCACGCAGCCCGGTTGGTATCACCGGCACCTTCTGCCTGGTTTCCGCCGGCCCCAAGCCGCGCTACGCCATGCATCGGGATGCCGCGAAACTGCTGACCCCGGCCAGGGCCGTCGGCGAGAACTGCGGCGCCGAGCAGCCCGAATCGTTCTGGGAGCCCATCCGCCCGCGCCAGCCGGTCATTGCGCGCTATCTGCTGGAATCCAATGGCTGGGAACTGGTGGCAGTGCTGCCGGCCACCGAGGCCTACGCCCCGCTGATCGAGGCGCGCCGCCGCGTGCTTGCCATCGCCGCGGTGTCGCTCGCGGTCGCAGCCGCGTTGATGTGGCTGGTGATGGTGTGGCTGCTCGCGCCGCTGCAGCGGCTGCACCGCGCGGTGCGCCGCGTCGCCGCCAACCCCGCCGCCGCCTCGGAACTGCCGGTCGGCCGCGACGACGAGATCGGCGAACTGTCCACGACGTTCGCCGATGTCATGCACCAGCTTTCCGAGCGTGAAGCGGCACTAAAGGCCGCCAAGGACCACGCCGCCGAGAGCGAGAAGCGCATCGAGGCGATTGCCAACCACGTGCCGGACTTTGTCTCGTTCGTCGACATGAACGAGCGCTTTGTTTTCGTCAACCAGGCCTATGCGCGCCATTTCGGGCTGCCGGCGCAGCAGATCATCGGCCTGTCGCTGCGGGAGCTGTGGGGCACCCAGGCCTACCTGGCCTCGCGCCCGTACCTGGAGCAGGCCTTTGCCGGCAAGGCGGTGAAGTTCACGCGCGAAAGTCCGGACGGATCGGAATGCATGCAGGTCACCTGCCAGCCGGCCTGGAACGACGCGCAAGACACCATCCACGGGCTGCACCTGTTCGCGCGCAATGTCACGAGCGAGCGCCAGAAGCTGCGCAGCCTGGAAGCGCAGACCATGTCCGACCACCTGACCGGCCTGCTCAACCGCAAGGGCTTCGACCGGCGTTTTGCCGAAGCCCTGGCACGCGCCGACACCGGCGGGCGGGCGGCAGCGCTGCTGCTCGTCGACCTGGATGACTTCAAGGCCGTCAACGATGGCTACGGGCA
The DNA here is from genome assembly GCF_057073745.1 of Cupriavidus sp. C2SS-8b. NCBI lineage: Bacteria > Pseudomonadati > Pseudomonadota > Betaproteobacteria > Burkholderiales > Burkholderiaceae > Cupriavidus > Cupriavidus sp. C2SS-8b. Next base: position 1,128,775 of record NZ_CP172716.1, on the reverse strand, counting down.
CGCTATCGGCGACCGTCTCCTGATTGCCTTTGCCCAGAGCCTGACCGGCAGCGTGCGCAAGGAAGACGCCGTGGCCCGCATTGGCGGTGACGAATTCGCGGTGATCCTGGAGAACGTCAACGATATCCGCGCGGTCGAGCGAATCGCCAACGCCATCGTGCAGACGGCGCTGGCACCGCTCGTCATCGATGGGCAGGCGCATGCCGCCACCGTCAGCGTCGGCTCGGCCATTCACCGGCCCGGACAAGGCATGTCCGTCAGCGAACTGTTCATGCGGGCCGACATGGCGCTTTATGAAGCCAAGCGCCACGGCAAGGCGCGCTATGCCGCGCCGCTGGCGGACACGCCCGCGTAGCGAAGGTCAGCCGGGGCCTGCCAGGTGCCGGCAGGCCCCGCTACAAGCCATCAGCGCACGCGCCCTTCCTTCCACGCCTGCAGCAGCTTGTCGTAGGCGATGGTCTCGCCCTTCGGCTTCTCGTTGTCGAGCTTCTTCCATGGCGCGTGCTCGGTTGACAGCCACTTCGTCGGTTCGCTCTTGGTGTTGAGCTTGGGCGCGCAATGGCTCATGCCCGCGCGCTGCAACCGGCCCATGACCTGGTCCATCTCTTCGGCCAGGTTGTCCATGGCGGCTTGCGGCGTCTTCTCGCCGGTCACCGCCGTGGCCACGTTCTTCCACCAGAGCTGCGCGAGCTTCGGATAGTCGGGCACGTTGGTCCCGGTCGGCGTCCACGCCACGCGCGCCGGGCTGCGGTAGAACTCGATCAGCCCGCCGTACCGGGCCGCGTTCTGCGTCAGGTAGTCGTGATGGATATCACTGTCGCGGATGAACGTCAGGCCGACCAGCGACTTCTTCAGCGACACCGTCTTGGCCGTCACAAACTGCGCATAGAGCCATGCCGCGGCCAGCCGGTTGGGATCGGTGTTCTTGAAGAAGGTCCACGAACCCACGTCCTGGTAGCCGTTCTGCATGCCCTGCTTCCAGTACGGGCCGTACGGCGACGGCGCCATGCGCCATTTGGGCGAGCCATCGGCATTCACCACGGGCAGGCCCTTCTTGGTCATGTCGGCGGTAAAGGCCGTGTACCAGAACACCTGCTGCGCGACCTGGCCCTGCGCGGGCACCGGGCCCGCTTCGGAGAAAGTCATGCCCATGGCCTGCGGCGGCGCGAACTTCTTCATCCAGTCGATGTACTTGGTCAGCGCATAGACCGCCGCCGGGCTGTTGGTCGCCCCGCCGCGCGACACCGACGCGCCCACCGGCGTGCATTTGTCCTCCGCCACGCGGATGCCCCACTCGTCGACCGGCATGCCGTTCGGCAGGCCCTTGTCGGCCGTGCCCGCCATGGACAGCCACGCGTCGGTAAAGCGCCAGCCGAGCGAGGGGTCCTTCTTGCCGTAGTCCATGTGCCCGTACACCTTCTTGCCGTCCAGCTCCTTCACGTCATTGGTGAAGAAGTTGGCAATGTCCTCGTACGCGGACCAGTTGGTCGGCACGCCCAGGTCATAGCCGTACTTGGCCTTGAACTTGTCCTGCAGGTCCTTGCGCGCAAACCAGTCGGCGCGGAACCAGTACAGGTTGGCGAATTGCTGGTCGGGCAACTGGTACAGCTTGCCGTCCGGCGCGGTGGTGAACTTGGTGCCGATGAAGTCCTTCACGTCCAGGCCGGGATTGGTCCATTCCTTGCCGGCGCCGGCCATATAGTCCGACAGCGGCAGGATGGCACCGTAGCGGTAGTGGGTGCCGATCAGGTCGGAATCGGAAATCCACCCGTCATAGATGGACTTGCCCGACTGCATCGAGGTCTGCAGCTTCTCGACCACGTCGCCTTCCTGGATGATGTCGTGATTCACCTTGATGCCGGTGATCTCCTCGAACGCCTTGGCCAGCGTCTTGGACTCGTACTCGTGCGTGGTGATGGTCTCCGACACCACGTTGATCTGCGTGACGCCCTTGGCCTTGAGCTTGGCGGCCGCATCGATGAACCACTTCATCTCGGCCTGCTGCTTGTCCTTGGACAGCGACGATGGCTGGAACTCGTTGTCGATCCACTTCTTCGCCTCGGCCTCGCCAGCCCAGGCGTGGCCGCATGCCAGCGCGGCCGCGCAGGCTAGGACCGTCATTCCTGACTTCACGTGCACGTTCATCGGTGTCTCCTCGAGAGTCCCCTCCCCGTTTGCTGTCCGCGCGCGGCCCCGGGGAAGGGTCAAGCCGCATGTCCCACGAATCGTGATGCGGGCCGGCCCTCAGCCCTTGCGCATGACCAACAGCAAGACCAGCATCGACAGGCCAAAGCTGATCCAGATGGACGGTTCCTCGGCCAGCGAAAACCACTGCATCATGCTTTCGCCAAGTCCCACCCAAGCCAGGTTGATCCATGCGGCGCACATGAGGCCGATAAACAGCCGGTCGCCGCGCGTGGTGGCAATCGGCAGGAAGCCTTTGCGCAGCACCGCGGGCGAGCGGACTTCCCATGCCGTCATGGCCACCAGCATGACAACGATGCAGGCAAAGAACACGGCCACCGGCGTGGTCCAGACCATCCAGTTCAGCATGGCGATCTCCTCATGGATCGGTGGCTAGACGCGGCCCATCGCGAAGCCCTTCGCGATGTAGTGGCGCACGAACCAGATCACGATGCCGCCCGGCACGATGGTCAGCACGCCGGCCGCGGCCAGCACGCCCCAGTCCATGCCCGACGCCGATACCGTGCGCGTCATGGTGGCCACGATCGGCTTGGCGTTGACCGAGGTCAGCGTGCGCGCCAGCAGCAGTTCCACCCAGCTGAACATGAAGCAGAAGAACGCGGCCACGCCCACGCCGGCCTTGATCAGCGGCAGGAAGATGGTCAGGAAGAAGCGCGGAAACGAATAGCCGTCCACATAGGCGGTCTCGTCGATCTCGCGCGGCACGCCCGACATGAAGCCCTCCAGGATCCACACCGCCAGCGGCACGTTGAACACCAGGTGCGCGAGCGCCACGCCAAGGTGCGTGTCCATCAGCCCGATGGTGCTGTAGAGCTGGAAGAACGGCAGCAGGAACACCGCCGGCGGCGTCATGCGGTTGGTCAGCAGCCAGAAGAAGACATGCTTGTCGCCGATGAACTGGTAGCGCGAGAACGCGTACGCCGCGGGCAGCGCGACCGTGATAGCGATCACGGTGTTCATGGCGACGTAGATCAGCGAATTGATATAGCCCGAGTACCACGAGGCATCGGTGAAGATGGTCTGGTAATGCTCCAGCGTGAATTGCGCCGGCCACAGCGACAGCGTGGAGAGGATCTCCTCGTTGGTCTTGAACGACATGTTCACCATCCAGTAGATTGGCAGGATGGCGAACAGCAGGTAGAGCAGCAGGAACGTGGTGCGCCACGCCGTGGCGCGGTGGCGGGCGTCAGCCATGGGGCATGTCCTCGCTGCCGGCGGTGCCCGCGCGCTGCATCCAGTTATAGAGGATGAAGCACATGAGCAGGATGATCAGGAAATAGACGATCGAGAAGGCCGCGGCCGGGCCCAGGTCGAACTGGCCGACCGCCTTCTGCGTCAGGTACTGCGACAGGAACGTGGTGGCGTTGCCCGGGCCGCCGCCGGTCAGCACGAAGGGCTCGGTGTAGATCATGAAGCTGTCCATGAAGCGCAGCAGCACGGCGATCATCAGCACGCCGCGCAGCTTCGGCAGCTGGATGTAGCGGAACACGGCGAAGCGGCTCGCGCCGTCGATCTGCGCGGCCTGGTAGTAGGCATCGGGGATGGCGCGCAACCCGGCATAGCAGAGCAGCGCCACCAGCGGGGTCCAGTGCCAGACATCCATGACCAGCACGGTCATCCACGCATCGAAGGCGCTGCCGGTGTAGTTGTAGTCAAACCCCATGCCGTCGAGCGCGGCGCCGAGCAGGCCGATGTCGGTGCGCCCGAAGATCTGCCAGATCGTGCCCACCACGTTCCACGGGATCAGCAGCGACAGCGCGATGATGACCAGCACGGCCGAGGCTTTCCATCCCTTCGCGGGCATCGACAGCGCCAGCAGGATGCCCAGCGGGATCTCCACCGCCAGCACCGCCAGCGAGAAGCCCAGCTGGCGCAGCAGCGCATCATGCAGCTCGCCGTCGCGCAGCACGGTGCGAAACCACTCGGTGCCGACGAACACGCGCCGCTCGGGCGAGATGATGTCCTGCACGGAGTAGTTGACGATGGTCATCAGCGGCAGGATGGCCGAGAACGCCACGCACAGCACCACCGGCAACACCAGCAGCCACGCTTTCTGGTTGATGGGCTTCATGGCTGGCTCCATGGCACCAGCACTTCGTTGACGTAGTAGCAGGTATGGCGGTTGAACACGGACAGCCACGCCGTATCGCCAGGCCGCAGCGCCGCGGCTTCCGGCCCGAGGCGCGCGCGCAGCGTGCCAACCTGCCCGCCGGCTTCCTGCACGGAGCCGGTCACCAGCCAGTAGGTGCCGATGTCCTGCGCGCGTTCCACGCGCACCGGCACCGCCTGCGTATCGGCGTTGCCGGCCAGTCGCAGGTACTCGGGCCGCACGCCGACGCGGAAACTGCCCGCATCCTGCAACGCGCCGGCCACCGCATCAGGCAACGCCGGCATATAGCGGCGCCCCGCCATATCGACAGCACCATCGCGCCAGTTCGCCGGCAGGAAGTTCATGCCCGGCGAGCCGATGAAGTGCCCGACAAAGGTATGCGCTGGGCGCTCGAACAGCGCGTCTGCCGGCCCGACCTGCACGGCCTTTCCGCGCGACATCACCACCACCTGGTCGGCAAAGGTCAGCGCCTCGGTCTGGTCATGCGTCACGTAGATCAGCGTCAGCCGGAACTCGTGATGGATCTCCTTGAGCTTGCGCCGCAACTGCCATTTGAGCTGCGGATCGATCACCGTCAGCGGCTCGTCGAACAGGATCGCCGACACGTCCTGCCGCACCAGTCCGCGGCCCAGCGAGATCTTCTGCTTGGCGTCGGCCGCCAGCCCGCTCGCGCGCCGGTCCAGCGCGCCCGACAGGTCCAGCATCTCCGCCACGCGCCCTACCCGTTCGCGCACCTGTGCCGGCGGCACGCCGCGATTGCGCAGCGGGAAGGCCAGGTTCTCGCCGACGGTCATGGTGTCGTAGATCACCGGGAACTGGAACACCTGCGCGATATTGCGCGCCTGTGGCGAGTCGTCGGTCACGTCTCGGCCGTCGAACAGGATGCGTCCCTGCGACGGGCGCAACAGGCCGGAGATGCAGTTCAGCAAGGTCGTCTTGCCGCAGCCGGACGGCCCCAGCAGCGCGTAGGCCCCGCCGTCCTCGAAGCTGAACCGCAGCGGCAGCAGCGCGTAGTCCTCGTCGGATTGCGGGTTGGCGACGTAGGCATGGGCGAGGTCCAGGTCGATACGCGCCATGTCAGCCCCTTGCTGCCGCACCGGGTGGCAGGACATCGGCCGCCAGGCCCGCAGGCCGCCTCGGCGCACAGAGGCGCCGGCCCTCCTCATCAAAAACGTAGAGCTGCTCCGGTACGAGATGCAGCATCAGGGGCGCGCCCAGCCGCAGGTCGAATACGCCGGCGAACTGCGCGACCAGGTTGCCCACCGGCGTGTCGGCGTGCACGAACGTATCGGAGCCGGACAGCTCCGCCAGCGCCACGCGGCCCGGCACCGGCACCGATCCCGGCAAACCTTCCAGGCGCAGCGCCGCCGCGCGCACGCCGACGGTAACGGGGCCGCCGTAACGGCCGGCTTCGGGCACGGGCACCGAGATATCGTCCGAGAGCGTGACCCAGCCGCCCTGCAGCGTGCCTGCGACCAGGTTCATGGGCGGGTCGCTGAAGGCCCGCGCCACGCGCAGCGAATCGGGATAGTGGAAGACGTCCGGCGTCGGGCCGTACTGCAGCAGTTCGCCGGCATCAAGCACGGCGGTGTAGCCGCCGAGCAGCAGCGCCTCAGCGGGCTCGGTGGTGGCGTAGACCACGGTGGCATCGCCCTGTGCGAACAGGTGGGTCAGTTCTTCGCGCAGTTCCTCACGCAGCTTGTAGTCCAGGTTGACGAGTGGCTCGTCCAGCAGCATCAGCGGCGCGCCCTTGGCCAGCGCGCGCGCCAGCGCCACGCGCTGCTGCTGGCCACCCGACAGTTCGGACGGGTAGCGGTCCAGCAGATGATCGATATGGAGCCGGACAGCCAGCGACCGCACGCGCGCGGCGATGTCATGGCGATCCGCCTGCCGCCGCAGCCGCAGCGGCGACGCGATGTTGTCGAACACGCGCATCGACGGATAGTTGATGAACTGCTGGTACACCATCGAGACATTGCGCTCGCGCACGGGCACGCCGGTCATGTCGGCGCCATCCACCAGTACGCGGCCCGCGCTGGGCCGGTCCAGGCCGGCCATGACGCGCATCAGCGACGTCTTGCCGGCCTGCGTGGCGCCGAGCAGCACCGTCACCGCGCCCGCGGCGGGCGCCAGCGACATCGGATACAGGCAGGCTTCCGAGCCCGCCTGCTGCGCAATGCCCTCGAGACTCAGCTGCATCCGAGCTCCATGTTCGAAACGCTCTTTGCATCACAGGAATTCGCGCGCCTCACGCGCACGGGACTTGGCTTTATGCTCGTTTTAGTAAATGAACGAACATAAAACAATAGTGCAGCGCATCATTTGTTTTCGTTTGTGATTGAACTAGACTTCCGGACATGACCCTCAATCCGCGCCAAACCGCCCTCCTCGATGAAGTCCGCAACCAGGGCTTTGCCTCGATCGACGCGCTTGCGCGCAAGTTCGGCGTAACGCTGCAGACCGTACGGCGCGACGTCAACCTGCTGGCGGAGAGCGGCATGCTGGCCCGCTTCCACGGCGGGGTGCGGGTCGAGGGATCGACCACGGAGAACATCGGCTACCGGCAGCGGCAGGTACTCAACGCCGAAGGCAAGATACGGATCGCGCGCGCGGTGGCCAAGGCGGTGCCCGAAGGCTGCTCGCTGATCCTGAACATCGGCACCACGGTCGAAGAAATTGCCCGCGCGCTGATGCATCACCGCGGCCTGCGCGTGATCACCAACAACCTGAACGTGGCCGGCATCCTGGCCGACAACCCGGACTGCGAAGTCATCGTGGCCGGTGGCGTGCTGCGTTCACGCGACCGCGGCATCGTGGGCGAGGCCACGGTGGAGTTCATCCGCCAGTTCAAGGTGGATATCGGGCTGATCGGCATCTCGGGGATCGAGGCCGATGGCACCTTGCGCGACTACGATTTTCGCGAGGTCAAGGTGGCGCGGACCATCATGGAGCATGCGCGCGAAGTGTGGCTGGCGGCGGACGCCAGCAAGTTCCATCGCCAGGCGATGGTGGAACTGGCGCATTTGTCGCAGGTGGACAGGCTGTTCACCGACCAGCCGCTGGCGGTCCCGTTCGGGCAGATCATCGCGGACAGCGGAGTGAACTGTGTGGTGGCGGACCAGGACTGAGGCCGCCGCCACGGCGGCGCGCGACGGTGTCCGCGTGCCGGCCGGCACGATGCGCGCCGGCGGCAAGCTGCGGGAATTACTTGAAGACGACGGTCTTGTGGCCGTTCAGCAGGATGCGGTGTTCGGCATGCCACTTGACCGCGCGCGCGAGCGCCACGCATTCCACGTCGCGGCCGACCGACGTCAGCTGCTCCGGATCCATGCTGTGGTCCACGCGCGCGATTTCCTGCTCGATGATCGGGCCTTCGTCGAGGTCGGCCGTCACGTAGTGCGCGGTCGCGCCGATCAGCTTCACGCCGCGGTCATGGGCCTGGTAGTACGGCTTGGCGCCCTTGAAGCTCGGCAGGAACGAGTGGTGGATATTGATGGCACGGCCGGCCAGCTTGCGGCACAGGTCGTCGGACAGCACCTGCATGTAGCGCGCCAGCACCACCAGGTCGATGTTCTGGTCGCGCACGACTTCGAACACGCGGCCTTCCTGCGCGGCCTTCTGCTCGGCCGACGCGTTCATCAGCGGCAGGTGGAAGAACGGCACGTCGTAGGACGCCGCCAGCTGGTAGAAGTCGCGGTGATTCGACACGATGGCCGCGATCTCGACCGGCAAGCCGCCCACCTTGGCGCGGAACAGCAGATCGTTCAGGCAGTGGCCGATCTTCGACACCATGATCATCACGCGCGGCTTGGCGCCCGCGTCGTTCAGCTCCCACTGCATGCCGAACTGATCGCCCACCGGCGCGAACGCGGCCTTCAGCGTGTCCAGCCCCGGGCCGCCGGCCGGCGGGGTGAAATGCACACGCATGAAGAAGCGGCCCGTGAATTCATCGCCGTACTGGTCGGAATCGACGATATTGCAGCCGTTCTGGAACAGCAGGCCCGATACGGCATGGACGATGCCCGGCTGGTCCGGGCACGAAAGAGTAAGAATGAATCCGGTGTTGCTCATCGTGAATTGTTCTGTCGGGTGCGTGCGGCACGGGGCCGCGAGGGCGCAGGCGGGGCCGGGGGCCCGGCGTCAGGCGGAATCGCCCGCGGATGGCAGCCAGCCGCGCCGGCGGAGGGCATCCAGCGTCACCAGTGTCGCATCGACCGTCATGGTGCCGGCCGACATGATAGCAAGCAATGCGGCGGGATCGATGCGGCGGTGTTCGGCCACCTCGCCATCCTGGTTGCGCGGGATGAAGTCGGCGGGCAGTTCCAGGTCATAGGCATGGACGTGTTCCCACTGCACGCCTTCGGGAATCTCGCGCAGCACTTCGATGTGGCCGTGCGCCTGCACGCCACGGGCCAGCGCAGCCGGGATGCCCGACTCTTCCTCGCATTCGCGCACCAGCGTGGCCAGCGGGTCGCTGCCGTGCGGCATGCCGCCGGCCACCAGGTTGTCCCACATGCCGGGGTCGACCGCCTTGGCCTGGCTGCGGCGCGAGATCCAGAAAGCCGGCTCGCCGCGGATCACGCCGTTCATGTGCGAGGCGAACGTGAGCAGGCCAAGGAAGCGCGCCGCCGCGCGCTCCACCACGGCCAGCGCCGGGGCGTCGAGCGCCGGCGTCACGGCGAACAGTTCGTTGCGCCAGCCCCGCACGTGGCCGGCATCGGCAAGCTGCCGGGCCAGCGCTTCGAGCGCGGCGCTGCGTACCGTGAAATCGCCACGGCCCGGCAACAGGTCGACGGCGCAACCGGCGGGCGTGTCCTCCTCCGGCCCCAGCACGCAGCCCATGCCGCGCAGGATGTCGGCATGCGCGCGCGGCAACCAGCCGACCTGCTGACCCGACACCATCAGGCGCAGCTTGGTGGTGCGGTCGAACGGGCTGCGCGCGGCAATGGACGCGTCGATGGCGGCAAGGGTGTCGGTAGGCATCGGCAGACGCAGGTTGAGGTATTTCAGGGACGAAATCAGGGAAGAAGGGCATGAACCAGCAGACCACGGAGGCCGGGCGGCAGTTCGTACTGGCGCTCGACCAGGGCACCAGCAGTTCGCGCGCCATCCTGTTCGACCACACCGGCAGTGTGGTGCGACTGGCCCAGCGCGAATTCCGCCAATATTACCCACATCCCGGCCACGTCGAGCATGACCCGTATGAAATCTGGCAGTCGCAGCTGGCGGTCGCGCATGAGGTCCTGAACGGCTCGGGCATCTCGGCTTCCCAGTTGCGCGCGGTCGGCATCACCAACCAGCGCGAGACCACGGTGCTGTGGGACCGCAAGACCGGCGAACCCGTGGGCCGCGCGCTGGTCTGGCAAGATCGCCGCACCGCCCAGATGTGCGAGGCGCTGCTGGACGCCGGCCATGAACGGATGATCCGCGAGAAGACCGGGCTGGTCATCGACGCCTATTTCTCGGGCACCAAGCTGCGCTGGATGCTCGACAACATCCCCGGCGCACGCGAACGCGCGCAGCGCGGCGAACTGGCCTTCGGCACCGTGGACAGCTGGCTGATCTGGCAGCTCACGGACGGTGCCCGCCACGTGACCGACGTGTCCAACGCATCGCGCACGATGCTGTTCAACATCCACACCTTCCAATGGGACGACGCGCTGCTGGCGTTGCTCGACATCCCACACGCGGTACTCCCCGAAGTGGTGCCGTCCAGCGGCGAAGTGGCCCGCACGGTGCCGCGCCTGTTCGGCCTGGAGGTGCCCATTGCCGGCATCGCGGGCGACCAGCAGGCGGCCACCTTCGGCCAGGCCTGCCTGTCGCCAGGCATGGCCAAGAACACCTATGGCACGGGCTGCTTCCTGTTGATGAACACCGGCGACCAGCCCGTGGTGTCGCGCAACCGGCTGCTGACGACGATCGGATGGCAGATCGGCGACCAGACCCAGTACTGCCTGGAAGGCGGCGTTTTTATGGGCGGCGCCACCATCCAATGGCTGCGCGACGGCCTGAAGATCATCGAGAGCGCGCCCGAGGTCGAGCCGCTAGCGCGGCAATGCGATGACACCGGCGGCGTGGTGCTGGTGCCGGCCTTTGCCGGCCTGGGCGCGCCGCACTGGGATGCGTTCGCACGCGGCACGCTGGTCGGCATGACCCGCGGCACCGGGCGCGCGCAGATTGCGCGCGCCGCGCTGGAATCGATCGCGCTGCAAAGCGTGGACGTGCTCGACGCCATGCAGAAGGATGCCGGCATCTCGCTGGCCGAACTGCGCGTGGACGGCGGCGCCTCGCGCAGCGACCTGCTGATGCAGATGCAGGCCGACCTGCTCGGCACGACCGTGGTGCGTCCGCGCGTCACGGAAACCACGGCACTCGGCGCCGCCTACCTGGCCGGGCTGGCCACCGGATACTGGAGCGATGCCGGGGAGATCGCGACGCAATGGCAAGTGCAGCAACGGTTCGAGCCGAACCTGTCCGGTGACGCGCGCGCGCACCGGCTGGCCCGTTGGCACCGCGCCGTGGAACGCGCCCGCGACTGGGCGCGCGAAGACGACGAAGCCGCCGGCGCCGCGACATCCTGATTGCCACGCCAGCCTCCCAACCTCCAACCCGAACGCGTCATGCAGAAAGTCCCGACCCCGATCCAGCCGCCGTCCCGCGCCGCCCTGCTGGCGAGCCTGGAACGGGAGCCGCGCTGGGATGTGATCGTCATCGGCGGCGGCGCAACCGGCCTCGGCACGGCCGTCGACGCGGCGTCGCGCGGGTACCGCACGCTGCTGGTGGAAGCCGCCGACTTCGCCAAGGGCACGTCGAGCAAGGCCACCAAGCTCGTGCACGGCGGTGTGCGCTACCTGGCGCAGGGCAATATCAGCCTGGTGCGCGAAGCGCTGCATGAGCGCGGGCTGCTGGCCCGCAACGCGCCGCACCTGGTCTGGCCGCTGGGCTTTGTCGTGCCGGCCTACCAGTTGTTCGACCAGCCGTTCTACGGCATCGGCCTGAAGCTCTATGACATGCTGGCCGGCAGCCTGAACCTGGACGGCAGCCGCTGGCTGAACCACCGCGAGGTGCTGGACGCCGCGCCGGCGCTGGCCGAGCACGTGGGCGGGCGCCCGCTGCGCGGCGGCAACCTGTACTTCGACGGCCAGTTCGACGACGCCCGCCTGGCCATTGCGCTGATGCGCACGCTGTTCGACGTGGGCGGCACCGCCATCAACTATCTGCCGGTGACCGGTCTGTCGCAGCAAGGCGGCGTGGTCAATGGCGTGACCGTGCGCGATGCGCTCGGCGACGCCACCTTCCGCCTGCGCGCCGACTGCGTGATCAACGCCACGGGCGTCTGGGTGGACGCCATCCGCCAGATGGAAGACGGCCACGCGCGCACCATGGTCGCGCCCAGCCAGGGCGTGCACCTGACGCTGCCGCGCGCCTTCCTGCCCGGCGACCGCGCCGTGCTGATCCCCAAGACCGATGATGGCCGCGTGCTGTTCGTGGTGCCGTGGAACGGGCACACGATCGTCGGCACCACCGACACCCCGCGCAAGGACCTGCCGCTGGAGCCCGATGCCAGCGCCGACGATGTCGACTTCATCCTGGATACCGCCTCGCGCTACCTGGCGCGGGACCCGGGCCGGGCCGATGTCACCAGTGTCTGGGCCGGCCTGCGGCCGCTGGTCAGGGCGACCGGCGAGGCTTCGACCGCTTCACTGTCGCGCGAGCACACCATCGTGGTGTCGCGTGCCGGTCTGATCACGGTCACCGGCGGAAAATGGACCACCTACCGCAAGATGGCCGAAGACGTCATCGAGACGGCCATCCAGCGCCAGATGGTGCGCGCCGCGCCTTGCGTGACGGCCGAGCTTGTCCTGCATGGCGGCAACAGCCTGCCCGCGGACCTGCCGGCGCCCAATTCGGTCTCGCCGGATCGTTACTATGGCAACGAGTTGCCGGCATTGCAGGCCCTGCCCGGTTATGAGAGTTTTTTGGCGCCCACGGCAGGGTTGACCGAAGCCCACGTGCGCTTTGCCGCGCGCCATGAACTGGCGCGGCGGGTCGAGGATGTGCTGGCCCGGCGCAACCGGGCGCTGTTCCTGGATGCCCGCGCGGCCGTGGAGGCCGCGCCGCGCGTGGCGGCGATCCTGGCGGAAGAGCTGGGCCACGACGACGCCTGGCAGGCCGGCGAAGTGGAGAGCTTCCGCAAGCTCGCCGCCGGTTACATGCTCGCCTGAGCCAGCGGCCGCTGTCCCCAATGCTCGATTCCTGACAGGATCACGAATGACTCACCGACCGACACGACTTGCCCTCCCCGCCCTCCCCGCCCTCCTGCTGGCCGCGAGCGCCAGCGCGGGCGCCTACGCTGCCGGCGCCCCAGGCATCGACAGCGTGCGATTTCCCGAGGTCCGCACCGTGCGCTACCAGTGCGACGGCGGCAAGCCGCTGACCGTGCGCTACTTCAACAGCACCGACAACCAGGCGGCCATCCTGCGGCTGGAGGGCAAGCCCGTGCTGGCCGTGAGCGTGGTCAGCGGTTCCGGCGCGCGCTATGTGGGCGGACGCTATGAATGGTGGACCAAGGGTGACGAGGGCACATTGCGCGACCTGATGCAGACGGACGCCAATCCGCCCATGCTGGGCGGCTGCCGCGCCATGCGATAGCGCGGCCTGTCATCGCCGGCCATTTGAGGCAGCGGCAATCCGGGCGATAATGCGGGCCATTGCCATACGGAGAACACCATGGACGAACTTGAAGAACTGTCCGACCTGCCCATGCCACGCTTCATCTGGGGCTTCGCGATCGCCGCCGGACGCGGCGGAGAGGTCCTGCACGACGAGTTCGAGTACCTGACCCATACGCGCACCCCGCGCTTCACGTGCCGCGTGGTCGAACTCGAAGACATGCCGGCCGACAGTGACGAAGGCGGCATCGACGGACGCATCGTCCACCCTGACGATCCGCGCCGCATGTTCTACATCACCGATGCCGGCATGGCGCTGGTCAACTTCGCGATGTTCGACAAGATGCCGGACCGCCAGAAGTTCAAGAAGATCTGCGACGAAGCGATCGCCAACTGGATGTTGCGCCGCGAATTCCTCGGCGACGAGGAAGACGAGGACGACGACGAAGAGTAAGGCCAGCGCGCAGCGCGGTCTGGACTGCGGCCCGCGCCGCGCTAGCGCCCTTCCCTCACCTCGATGAGGTCCGCCGCGACGCGCTGGATTTCCGCATACACCGGGATGGCCTCGAGCGGGCCCGTGCATCCGACGGCTGTTGCCTGGCTGGCATCGGCGCCTGGCGGCAGGAATACAAAGGCCATCCCGGGCCGCCAGCCCGGATGGTTGCGCAAGCTGTCGTTAAGGATGTCGAGATACTGGGCACGCGTGAAAACATGCTTGGCCATGGTCCGTCTCTCCGTGTCGGCTGCAGGCGGGCCGGACGGCCCCCAGTCGCGTCGAACTACCGTTGCGGGGATCGTAGCATGGCATCCCGCACGGCTCTCATCGTGAAGGCTGTGGCCCGGGCCTGACATCCGCCATCAGCTCAGCACTCGCCCTTCTTGGCGTGGCCCGGCGGGCAGTGATACCCCTTATCCTTCTTGCCCTTGCCGCGGTGATCATCCCAGCGGCCCGGCACCAGCACCCAGCCGTCGCGCGACTGGATTCAGCGCGGAGACTCGTAGACGTAGCCAGCGCGCTCGCGTTCCCAGCGTCCCTGCTTCCATGCATGCTTGTGGTGGTGGTCGTCCCAATCCCAGTAGCCCGGCGCCCAGACATAGCCGGGACGCGGTGGGGGGACGACCTCATAGACCGGTGCCGGCGGCGGCACGCCAATGGCAATGTTGACCGAGACCTGGGCCTGCGCGGCGGAACCAGCGGCCAGTCCGCCGCAAATGAAGGCCGCAAGCAGGACCGCGCGCGGCAGGACGCGAAAACGATTCGTCATGGAAACCCTTTCTTTTTGTGGATGTGACGCAAGTCTAACGCCCACGGGCGTCCACCCGTTGTAAGAAAGGGTATCCAGGCACAGGCGACCGTCGTGCCGCGGCACGACGGCGTGGTGGACTAGTGGTCCGCCGCCATGGCCTTCAGTTCGGCATCGCCTGCGACGCGCGCCGCGTCCGATGTGGTGAACGTATCGTCGGAAACAATGGTGCGCCGGATCTGCTGGGCATTGAAATCGACCAGTGAAATGATCCAGACATAGCGGCCCGCCTGGGGCGCGGTCTGCACGAAAGCCTTCAGGCCGGAACGGGACTCGCTCGTCATGATCCACCTCCTCGCAATGCGTGTCTGGGAAGACTAGCACAGCAGGCCAACAGTTCCCCGAGCCCGTGGCGCCCCGCGCTATCAGCCGCCTAGTCGCCCCAGCGTGGCTACCGCGACATTGATCAGGCCCAGCACCAGGTTGATGCCGACCGCCTGCCGGATCCGGTTGAGCGCGGCGCCGGCAACGGGCCATTCGCCAGCTTCCACGGCACGCCGCAAGACCGGATAGGGGCCGAAAAAGACAAAGACGAAGATCGCCGCCATGACCACGCCGATGCCTGCCATCAGGTGCCAGTTCGGCGGTGCCGAGGCCATGCCGACCTGGGCCATCATGGCCCCGCCGCTGAGCAGGATCAGCACCAGTGCCAGCCATACCCAGCGGAAGAAGCGGTCAAAAACGCCGTGCCAGAGACGCAAGCGCGACGGCGGTTCCAGCACCTGGCCGGCGACCGGCCGCAGGCATAGGTAAGCGAAGAACATGCCGCCCACCCAGACGACAGCGGCCATCACATGCAGGAACAGGAGAATCGGCAGGAAGTTCATCTTTGCTGTGCGAGAGCGGGCGCTGCGCGCCGAAGCCTGCATTCTATGCGCCACGCGCATTCGTGCGCACACGATACGGCGCGACTTCCTGGAATTCAGGATTGCCGCGATCGTGCCGATAACTCGCTCTGGCAATCCGGGAACCGCCCTCTCGTCCATCCCGGACCGTTCAAGACCAGAAGACGGGAGCCGTCTCAGACAACCCGATCAGGCCATACGCACACTCGCCCACCTCATGGCTCGCGCCCCAGCCATCCGCTCCAGGCGGAATCCAACCTTCCTTCGTTACTGCCTGCGGCCGCTGATGGTCGCCGTGCTTGCCATCGTCCCCGCCGTGCTGCCCCCGGGCGTCACCGCGCAGCCGGCCCCGCAACGCGTCGACATGGTGGCGCGCGTGGTCTTCAGCCTGCTCGGCTATGCGCGCTGGCCGGCGGAGCGAGAGTCGATCCGCCTGTGCGTGGACAACGCCAGCCGGTATCCGGCGCGCCTGCTTGAGGGCGCTACCCTGGGCAACGGCAGGCAGGTGCGCCCGCGCGAGGTCGACGTCATGGCGGATCCGCTCGCGAGCCAGTGCGACGCGCTCTATCTTGGCGCCATGACCGACGTCCGGCGCCAGCGCCTCGCCGCGGAACTGACGGGCCGGCCGGTGCTGGTGATCAGCGAAGAAGACTTCGAGTGCGAGACCGGCAGCATGTTCTGCCTGAGTATCCGCGAGAGCCAGGTGTCGTTCCGCGTGAATCTCGATGCGCTCGGCCGCAGCGGTGTCCATGTCCATCCCGCCGTGCTGCAACTGGGCCGGCGCAGGGGCGCATCGTCATGAAGCCCGGATCGCGCCTTGCCAATGCTGCCAATGGCCGGCAACGCCCTACCCTCTACGGCGCGCTGCGCCGCATCCATCTTGGCGTGGCGCTGCTGGCGGTCTGCACGGCCGGGCTTTCCCTGACAGCACTGGGCCTGACCGCACTGCGGGTCTATGCCGACCACAACCTGCGGCTGGTGGCGCGTTCGATTGCCTATACGCTCGAAGCACCCGTGGTCTTCCACGACAAGGCCGCCGCCGGCGAGACCCTGGCCCTGATCGCCGCATCCGAAGACGTATCCCGCGCCACCGTGCTCGATCCGGACCACCGCGTCCTGGCGGACTGGCATCGTGCGGGCCACGAACGCCGTGACGGCTTGCGCCACGCGATCGGGGAATTGCTCGGCACCGGCGTGATCGAGCAGCGCATCCTGCATGACGCCAAGCCGGTCGGCACGCTGCGCATAACCGGCGATCCGTCCAACCTGCTGCACTTCCTGCTGCAGGGCGCGCTCGGCCTGCTCGCCTGCCTGCTGCTGACGGCGGTAAGCGCGCACTACCTGTCGAGCCGCATGCTGGTGCAAATCATCGAGCCGCTGCGCAACCTGATGCGCGTGGCCCACGCCGTGCGTTCGGAGCGCGATTTCGCCCAGCGCACGCCGCCTGCCCGCATCGAGGAACTCAATGCGCTGGGCGATGACTTCAACGGCCTGCTCGACGAACTGCAAACCTGGCAAAACCAGATGCAGCACGAGAACCGGTCGCTCGCCCATCGTGCCAGCCATGACTCGCTGACGGGCCTGCTCAACCGGTCCGCGTTCGAAGAACTGCTGGAGCTCGCCGTGCGCGCGGCAGCAGCGAGCGCCGGCCATGCGGCGGTGCTCTACCTCGACAGCGATGACTTCAAGGGTATCAATGACCGTTTTGGCCACGCTGCCGGCGACGCCGTGCTGGTGGCCCTGGCGCAACGCATCCGCGCCAGCGTGCGCGAAGGCGATGTCGTCGCCCGGCTGGGCGGCGACGAGTTCGCGGTGCTGACCACTTCCTTGCGCGCGCCGGCAGACGCGATCCAGATTGCGGAGCAGATCCTGCAACGGGTCCCCGAGCCCGTCCTGTTACCCGATGGCAGCCGCATCACGGCTTCGCTCAGCATTGGCATGGCCGTGTTTCCGGTGCATGCGCAGGGCAGCCAGGGGCTGCTGCATGCGGCCGACGCGGCCATGTACGGCGCCAAGCGCCAGTCCGGCGGAGGCTGGCAGAGTGCCGAGCCACGCCTGGAGGCCTGCCAGGACCAGCGATGACGCCAACCTGTCCTCAGTCGCCAAACGGATTGGGCGCTCGATTCTCCACGGCGTCCGACAAGTCGAACTCGTCCCGCACCTTGTCGACCGCGGCGCGGATGCCGGCCTCGTAGCCGGTGCCCCGGCCGAGCCCCTTCATATCCCAGTTCCGTCCGCGCGCATCGCGCGGGTGAGGCTCAGGCATCGGTACGCGGATCTTCGCACCGTCCTCTCCGATTTCATCGATCTGCTGGACTCGCCGGCTCACCTCGTCCTGCAAGGCGCGCCGGCCGCGCTCGCGCTTGGCCATCGCTGTCTCCCGGAAGCGGTTGGGCAGTCATGCTAGCACGGGCAAACCCGTGGGCTCAAAGCGCGGATTTGGCGGCCTGGTAGGCGTCGTAGAGCTTGCGGAAGACCGGTCCGGGCGTGCCTGACCCAATCGCCCGGCCATCAATGGAAACGACGGGAAGAAGCTCCTTGCTTGCCGACGACAGCAATACCTCGTCGGCACCGAACACCTCGTCACGCGAGATGCGGCGCGCCTCCAGCGAAATATCGAGCGCCGCGCACAGTTCCTCCATCAGGCCATAGCGAATGCCTTCCAGGATGAGGTTGTCCTTGGGCGGGGCCGACACCCGCCCTTTGCTGACCACCCAGACATTGGATGAAGACGCCTCGGTGAGCCAGCCATCGCGGAACTGGATCGCCTCGGTGACCCCGTGTTCCGCAGCATGCTGTGCGGCCAGCACATTGCCCAGCAACGAGGTCGACTTGATCTGGCAGTTGAGCCAGCGGCGATCCTCCATCGTCACGCACGGCACGCCCTGGGCCACGGCCGACGCCGGCGGCAGCGACATCGGATTGGTCATGATCAGCACCGTCGGTGTCACTTCAGCAGGGAACGCATGCATGCGCCGCGCCACGCCACGCGTTACCTGGATGTACACCATCTGGTCGGACAAGCCGTTCGCCTCGACCACACGGGCAATCAGCGCCAGCCATTCGGACTCGCTGTGCGGATCGGGGATGCCGATGGATGCCAGGCTGCGTGCCAGGCGCGCGAGGTGCTGGGCGCCGCGAAACGGCTTGCCGTTGTAGATCGGGATGACTTCATAGATCCCATCGCCGAAGATAAAGCCGCGGTCCAGGACCGGGATGCAGGCTTCGGACAAAGGGGTCAGTTCGCCGTTGAGATAGACGGTGGAGTCGGACATGGTGCGAATGGCTTGGAGAGGAGGTCCGATTCTTCCACAGGGAGCGGAGCCAACCTATGCAATTACCGCATAAGGCAACCATCTCCGGCCGTCAAAATAGCGACGCCAGCCTGGGGTGGCACTCGAACGGCGAGAATTCCGTCACCCGATACACTGCCACACCGAACTGATGAAACGGATCCGCCGCGAGCAGCGCGTGAAGCTCATCGTGCGACAAGTCTCCCCGCACCAGGATCACGCTGCCATTCCCGGAGGCCTTTGGTCCGTAGGCCAGGAAGCGGTCCTGCTCGAACATCCGGTTCAAGTAGTCCTGGTGCGCTTGCAGATTCCTCCAGAACTTTTCGGCGGGATGCGGGTACGTCAGTTCAACGAGGTACAAGTGCTTTAGTGCCAAAGGAGGCTTCTTTCCGTGCCGTTGCTGTTTCTGCCAGGGCATGGGAAAGCCGTTTGTCGACGCATTTTTCTCAGCCCTTCGCTGTCAGCGGTATCGCGGTGCGCGGCAGGGCGTGCCGGCGAGCGGCTTGCGGGTCGGGACACGCGCTAAGCACGACGATCAACGCCCGGTGCTGGCGCTCCGCGGCCATCGCACAGCGCAAGGCGGCCAGAAGTTCGCATGCCGGCGTGGCGTCATAACCTTCGGCGCGCAGTGCTTTGACGAGCGCAATCTGGCGCCGGATCCGCTGGCGGCCTTCGCGGATGTAGCGAGTGCTGCGGTCGAGATCCAGAAGCCTGGTTTCAAGGTCAAGCATGTCTCTCTCCCGCAATTCGGTTTTCCCTTGAGGATAGGCACAAGTCACTCCAAACGGCACGCGGTGCGTGGCGCCAAAATGCTCGCTTTCAGGACATCCGAATATGCAGTCATCTTCCTATACAGTATTTCGCTACCCTGCTGAGGAGATTGGCATGCCTTCGCGAACGGTTCGCGTATTGCCGGCTGTATTGGGTTGGTCGATGCAGGCAGATGGCCTGCCCGCACCGCTTCATTTCGCCACGCTTGAAGCTGCCATTGCCGCGGGATGGTACTACGCGCGAAAAGAGCAGGTCGAGCTGGAGATTTGCCGGGAGGACGGGACGGTCCGCCTGCGAAGCACTGGCACGGATGCGCCGATCGGGCCCGCGCTGAAGGACAAAGCCATTCCGAACGATCACCGCCCGTGCCCCGGAGTCGAATCTTGAGCTCTATCACAGCCGTACCGTGCCTCTTGTGCGGCGATCTGGCGCGGCGCTGGTATGACCGTCGCGATCCCCTGCAGGGCGACCGGATGTATCGCTGCGCCCGTTGCGGCGGCCGCTTTTCCGTCACTGGCGAGGCGTCGTCCCTGATAGGCGACGGCCAGTGGGACACGGCTGAACTGATGGACACCGTGAGGCGGCGCATTGCCGTGGGCGAACTGCCTCGCATCGAAAACATCGACGGCATGCCGAGCGTCAGGCCGGTCGGCCGCCAGGCATCCTGAATTCCGCATGAGGCCAGGGCCGCATACGCCCCCGGATTCCTGAGCACTTACCCCGGTTTACCCCTGATTATCGGCAAATTACGAATGCAATCGGTTATGATTCTCATTTAATACATGTGCAGAGGCGTCTTCCCAACGAAGC
This sequence comes from Cupriavidus sp. C2SS-8b, assembly GCF_057073745.1. Taxonomy (NCBI): domain Bacteria; kingdom Pseudomonadati; phylum Pseudomonadota; class Betaproteobacteria; order Burkholderiales; family Burkholderiaceae; genus Cupriavidus; species Cupriavidus sp. C2SS-8b. The sequence continues at coordinate 1,108,765 of NZ_CP172716.1, read as the reverse complement.
TGCGCCAGCACAGGAAGACATCTGCTGGCCCGCCCGATGGAATTCAACTTCGAGCTGTTTCCGGTCCTGACCACGGACGACAATCCGCGCACCGGCGCAAAGGTCCTGCGCTTGCTCTCGTCCATTCGGGACACCCGGTCCATGGGCAAGGCCGCCGCCGCCAACGGATTATCGCAACGGCATGGCTGGACGCTGATACGGAGCTGGGAAAAGGCGCTGGGGCAGCCACTCATCGTCGGTGCGCGCGGCAATGGCTCGATGCTGACCCCGTTCGCGATGCGGCTCCTGCACGCCGAATGGCGCTTCCGGCAGGCTACGCAACCGGCCCTTGAGGCGGCCATGGCGGAATTTGCGGCGACGCTGTCGGAAGACGACGAGGAGCCGAGTGCGATGGCGATCGTCCCGCTCCAGGCAAACAAAAAGGGCCGGGGTCAATGACCCAAGCCCTTGTTTGGGACTTTGTCGTTAGCGACTGCTAACCGGCAAAGCCTTGCAGAATCCTGGCGGAGAGAGGGGGATTCGAACCCCCGATAGGCTATTAACCTATACACGCTTTCCAGGCGTGCGACTTAAACCGCTCATCCATCTCTCCGGGAAGTCCGCGATTATAGCAGAGGTCGCCGACGAGTCCAGCGATTCCTGATCCGGCGTCTACCCCTTTCGCAGGTAAGTCACCAGGCGATCGATCACAGGTGCGTTCCTCGGCGTCACCAGGCTGACCAGGATGGCCACCGCAAAACCCGCCGGGACGCCAAAAGCGCCGGACGCGATCGGATCCACGCCAAACCATCGATCGCCGAAAATCCCCGTCATGCGGGTGAAGAACGGATAGTTGACGAAGATGTAGTAGACCGAGATGCCAAGGCCCGCGGCCATGCCTGCCACCGCGCCGGCGGCAGTGGTGCGGCGCCAGAAGATGCCCAGCACCAGCACCGGGAAGAAGCTCGACGCGGCCAGCGAGAAGGCGGCGCCGACCAGGAACAGGATGTTGCCGGGACGCAGCGATGTGACGTACGAAGCGAACAGCGCCACGCCGAGCAGCACGATCTTGGCCGTGGTGACGCGCCGCTGGTGGCTCGCCTGCCGGTCCACCATGTGATAGAAGACGTCATGCGACAGCGCATTGGCGATCGTCAGCAACAAGCCGTCCGCGGTGGAGAGCGCAGCCGCCAGCGCCCCGGCGGCGATCAGCCCCGATATCACGTATGGCAGCCCTGCGATCTCGGGCGCCGCCAGCACGATCATGTCCGGCTGTAGCAGGATTTCCGCCCACTGCACGATACCGTCGCCGTTAACGTCACGCAGCGCGAACACGGGGGGATCGACCTTGCGCCATTGCACGACCCACTGCGGCAGTTCGGCATAAGGCGTGCCGACCACGTGCTGGAAGAACTCGTATTTGACCAGCGCCGCCAGCGCGGGGGCCGATACGTATAGCAAGGCGATGCAGAATATGGCCCACGCCACCGAGTTGCGCGTCTCCTTCACCGACGGCGTGGTGTACAGCCGCGTGAGGATATGGGGCAGGCTGGCCGTCCCCACCATCAGGCAGAACACCAGCAGCACGAAATTCAGCCGCTTGTTCCCGCGCTCCTGCTCGGACGCCGAAGGATAAGGCTCCGTCGACGGCGTGGAAGGCTTGCTGCGCGAGAGCGCGTCTTCACGCATCTGATTCCATTGCTGCTTCGCGGCGGCCGCATCGACCGGGAAATCGATGCGTTCGCGTTCCAGCGCCTTGATCTCCCGCAGTGGCGCATTGCGCTCGCGCAGGTCCAGGAGCCGCGCATCGAGCGCCGCGCGCTCCTCGCCGAACGATTCCGGCAGGCGCGCAATACGGTCCTGCATCTGAATGGCCTGCTGCTGGTAATACTCTCGCACCGCCTGCTCGGCCGGCTCCCGTTCAATCTGTCGTTCGCGCTGGTCAAGCATGGTCAGCATCGGGCCATAGCTAAGCTGCGGCACCATTTCCTGATGATGCTTCCACGCGATCATTGAGACCGTGACCAGGAAGGCGACGATCATCATGATGTACTGGGCCACCTGGGTCCACGTCACGGCGCGCATGCCGCCCAGGAACGAGCAGACCAGGATGCCGGCAAGCCCGAAGAAAATGCCGACTGCGAAATCGACGCCGATAAAACGCGTGACTACCAGGCCAACGCCCTGGATCTGCGCGACAAGATAGACGAACGAGCACAGCGATGCCGCCAGCACGGCAATGGCGCGCACAGGCAGGTTGCCGCCCGGCTTGCCATTGCCGTACCGCGCTGCCAGGAAATCGGGAATCGTGTAGCCGCCGTACTTGCGCAAGTACGGCGCGAGCAGGAATGCGACCAGGCAATAGCCGCCCGTCCACCCCATCACGTAGGCCAACCCTTCATAGCCGGACGCAAACAGGATGCCTGCCAGTCCGATGAACGATGCCGCGCTCATCCAGTCGGCCGCGATCGCCATGCCGTTGAACATGGCAGGCACCCGCCGCGCGGCTACGTAGTATTCGTTGAGGTCCGATGTGCGGCAGATCAGGCCGATGCAGGCGTAGATCGCGATCGTGATAAAGAGAAAGACGTAGCCAAGCCAGAGCGCATCGGCATTGGATTTTTCGAGCAGCCCCATCATGCCGACGAAGCCGAACAAACCCAGTGTGAACAAGCCGTAGTACAGCATCAGCCGGCGGCGGAAACGCGACTGGGCGTCGGGCATAGGCGGCGGTCGGACGATTAAGGGGGATTTACAGTGAAGAACCCGCCGGCGCGCTGAGCGCGGCGGCGGGTCCTGTCCGGCTGGCGGTTACCGGTTGATCCGGTTACTGCGCCTGCTTCAGTTGATCAAGAATCGCAGGGTTCTCCAGCGTCGAGGTATCCTGCGTGATCTCCTCCCCCTTGGCCAGCGAACGCAGCAGGCGCCGCATGATCTTGCCCGAGCGCGTCTTCGGCAGGTTATCGCCGAAGCGGATGTCCTTGGGCTTGGCGATCGGGCCAATCTCCTTGGCCACCCAGTTGCGCAGCTCCGTAGCGATCTGCTGCGCCTCGGCATCGCCCGGACGCGAACGCTTGAGCACTACGAACGCGCAGATGGCCTCGCCCGTGGTGTCGTCCGGGCGGCCCACCACGGCGGCTTCGGCGACGATCGGGTTGGCCACCAGCGCCGACTCGATTTCCATCGTGCCCATGCGATGGCCCGACACGTTCAGCACATCATCGATACGGCCCATGATGGTGAAGTAGCCGGTGTCCTTGTCGCGGATCGAGCCATCGCCCGCCAGGTACAGCGTGCCGCCCAACTCTTCGGGGAAGTAGCTCTTCTTGAAGCGTTCCGGATCGCCCCAGATGGTGCGGATCATCGCCGGCCACGGGCGCTTGACCACCAGGATGCCGCCGGCGCCATTCGGCACATCCTGCCCCGTCTCGTCGACGATGGCCGCCATGATGCCCGGCAGCGGCAGCGTGCACGAACCCGGCACCAGCGGTGTCGCGCCAGGCAGCGGCGTGATCATGTGGCCGCCGGTCTCGGTCTGCCAGAAGGTATCGACGATCGGGCAGCGCTCGTTGCCGATGTTCTTGTAGTACCACATCCAGGCTTCGGGATTGATCGGCTCGCCTACCGTGCCGAGCAGGCGCAGGCTCGACAGGTCGTATTGCTTCGGGTGGATTTTTTCGTCGGCCTCCGCGGCCTTGATCAGCGAACGGATCGCCGTCGGCGCAGTGTAGAAGATGCTGACCTTGTGGCGCGCGATCATGTCCCAGAAGCGCCCGGCGTTCGGATAGGTCGGCACGCCTTCGAAGATGATCTGCGTCGCGCCCGCGGCCAGCGGGCCATAGGCGATGTAGGTGTGCCCCGTGACCCAGCCGATGTCGGCGGTACACCAGAAGAGATCGTCGGGCTTGATGTCGAAGGTCCACTGCATCGTCATCAGCGCCCACAGCAGGTAGCCGCCGGTGCTGTGCTGCACGCCCTTGGGCTTGCCCGTCGAGCCCGAGGTGTAGAGCACGAACAGCGGGTGCTCGGCGCTGACAGGCACGGCTTCGCAGGTATCGAGCTGGCCGGCGGAGACGTCTTCCATCGAGCGGTCGCGGCCTTCCACCCAGTTGACCTTGCCGCCGGTGCGGCGATAGACGATCACGTCCTTCACCGCTTCGCAGCCGCCGAGCGCGAGGGCATCATCGGCTATGGCCTTGAGCGGCAGCGCCTTGCCGCCGCGCATCTGCTCGTCGGCGGTGATCAGCGCCACGGCGCCGACGTCGACCAGCCGCTCCTGCAGCGACTTGGCCGAGAAGCCGCCGAACACGACCGAATGCGTGGCACCCAGCCGCGCGCAGGCCTGCATCGCCACCACGCCTTCGACCGACATCGGCATGTAGATCACCACGCGGTCGCCCTTCTTGATGCCGAGCTTTTTCAGGCCATTGGCAAAGCGGCAGACCTGCGCGTGCAGGTCCTGGTAGGAGACGCGCCTCACGGTGCCATCGTCGGCCTCGAACACGATTGCCGTCTTTTCGGCGTTGCCATTCTCCAGATTGCGGTCCAGGCAGTTGTACGACGCGTTGAGTTCGCCGTCCTCGAACCACTTGTAGAACGGGGCATTGCTCTCGTCGAGCACCTTGGTGAACGGCTTGTTCCAGTGCAGCAGGTCGCGCGCGCGGCTGGCCCAGAAGCCTTCGTAGTCGCGCTCCGCCTCGTCGCACAACGCGCGGTAGGCGTCCATGCCCGAGATCGTGGCTTGCCGGACGAAGGACTCGGGCGGATTGAAAACGCGATGCTCTTGCATCACCGATTCGATAGCGGACATAAGACGGGTCTCCTGATTTTTGACTGAACGGCTCGGCTGCAAATTACGCCCGGCGGCTTACTTAAACCTGACGCTCTCCCGCGCTACGGCTGGGCCCGGAACCTTGCTGCAAAGCAACAAGCCTGCGTGCCGATAGCCATGGCAAGGAATGTGCAGCCTTCTTCATTAGGCTAGCACAGCTATAATGCCCCGGGCCCGATATTCGGGCGCCTCAGCGTCCACAACGCGCCCTATTCCGGCACCTGCTGAACAATCGCAGTTTGCCCGCACCCGGCCCGCACAAGGGGCTTCGTGCTCACTCCCGAGGCAGCATCCGTGTCCGTCTACCCGTTCTTCCTGATCGCCTCGATGGCACTCGTCGGCAGCAACGTCGGCCTGGGCAAATCCATCATCGCCCATGTGCCGGTGCTGCTGTTCGCGCTGCTGCGCTTTGTCATCGCCATCGTCTGCCTGTCACCGTGGTACCGGCCATCGCGCATGCGCCAGGTGTCACGCGCAGAGTGGCGCAACCTGTTTCTGCAGGCGTTCTTCGGCACCTTCCTGTTCACGCTGCTGATGCTCAATGGCGTGCGCCTGACCAGCGCCATGGCCGCGGGCGTGATTACGAGCACGATCCCGGCGACGGTGGCCATCCTGTCCTGGTTGTGGCTGCGTGAACGGCTGTCGCGCCGGACCGTGGCGTCGGTGCTGCTGGCCGTGGCCGGCGTGGCGGTGCTCAACGTAGCCCGCGGCGGTTCGCATGGCGCCGGCAGCGGCGGCAGCCAGGCCCTGCTCGGCAACCTGATGATCCTGGGTGCCGTGGTCTGCGAATCGATCTACGTGATCCTGTCGCGTCGGCTGACGCAGACGCTGGCGGCCATCGAGATCTGCGCCTACACCCACCTGATTGGCGGCCTGCTGATGCTGCCGCTCGGTTTCATTCCGCTGCTGGATTTTGACCCGTCCACCGTGCCCACGCAGACCTGGCTGATGCTGCTGTGGTACGCACTGTCCGCAAGCGTATTCTCGTTCTGGCTGTGGATGAAGGGCATCCGCCATGTACCGGCCCAACTCGCGGGCGTATTTACGTCGGTGCTGCCGGTGGCGGCAGCCGCCTACGGCATTGTCTTTCTGGGCGAGACACCGGGCTGGCCCCACGCCATCGCGCTGGGCTGCGTGCTGGGCGGCATCCTGCTGGCAAGCTGGCCCGGGCCGATGGCGCGCCGGGTGTTGCAGGACAGGGCCTGAATCGTTTCAGGGCGTCACAGTCACGCGGCACGCAACATGGGCGCGGTACAATCCAGACCCATTTCGAATGTCTGGTAACAAAGACCTAGCTGATTGCCCATGGCCCAATCCTCGATGCGCCCGATCCCCCGCCTTATCTTTGCCTCCCGCTGGCTCCAGTTGCCGCTGTACCTCGGCCTGATCGTCGCGCAGGGCGTCTACGTCTATCACTTCATGGTCGAGGTGTGGCACCTGCTGTCGCACGTGACCGAGTACGACGAGAACAAGATCATGCTGGTGGTGCTCGGCCTGATCGACGTGGTGATGATCTCCAACCTGCTGATCATGGTGATCGTGGGTGGCTACGAAACGTTCGTCTCGCGCCTGGGGATCGACGACCACCCCGATGAGCCCGAGTGGCTCGACCATGTCAACGCCGGCGTGCTCAAGGTGAAGCTGTCGATGGCGCTGATCGGCATCTCGTCGATCCACCTGCTCAAGACCTTCATCGACGCAGAGCAGCGCACGACCCACACCATCATGTGGCAGGTCGCCATCCACCTGGCCTTCCTGCTCTCGGCCGTGGCGATGGCCTGGGTGGACCGGATGGTTTCCCACCCCGCCGGCGCACATGCCAAATCTCCATCACACTGAAGCGGCGAGCACCGTTGGATTACGCTGACCGCGGCCTTGCGCCGCGGTTTTCATTTGAGGCCACCCTTACGTTTCAATATGACGAAAAATGCACGCAGCACACTGTAGACGCCTGTATGCAGACCGGCAGAGCGCCCTCGCTCAGTGTATGATTTCGCCCTGTGTTTCACCGCTGCCACCCCCCATAAAATGACCGTCATCAAGCAAGAAGACCTCATCCAGAGCGTCGCCGACTCCCTGCAGTACATCAGCTACTACCATCCGATGGACTACATCACCAGCCTGGGCCGCGCCTACGAGCTGGAGCAGAGTCCCGCTGCCAAGGATGCGATCGCGCAGATCCTGACCAACAGCCGCATGTGCGCCGAAGGCAAGCGCCCGATCTGCCAGGACACCGGCATCGTCACGGTCTTCGTCAAGGTCGGCATGGACGTGCGCTGGGATGGCGCCACCATGAGCCTGACGGACATGATCAACGAAGGCGTGCGCCGCGGCTACACCCATCCGGACAACGTGCTGCGCGCGTCGATCGTCAGCCCGCCCGAAGGCGCCCGCAAGAACACCAAGGACAACACCCCGGCCGTGATCCACTACGAGATCGTGCCGGGCAACACCGTGGACATCCAGGTCGCGGCCAAGGGCGGCGGCTCGGAGAACAAGTCCAAGTTCGTGATGCTGAACCCGTCCGACTCGATCGTCGACTGGGTGCTGAAGACCGTGCCGACCATGGGCGCCGGCTGGTGCCCGCCGGGCATGCTTGGCATCGGCATCGGCGGCACCGCCGAGAAGGCGATGGTCATGGCGAAAGAATCGCTGATGGAGTCGATCGATATCCAGGACATCATCGCCCGCGGCCCGAAGGACTGGATCGAGGAACTGCGCGTCGAGCTGTACGAGAAGGTCAACGCGCTGGGCATCGGCGCGCAAGGCCTGGGCGGCCTGGCGACCGTGCTGGACGTCAAGATCATGGCCAGCCCGACGCACGCCGCATCCAAGCCGGTCGCGATGATCCCGAACTGCGCCGCGACCCGCCACGCGCACTTCACGCTGGACGGCAGCGGCCCAGCCAAGCTCGAAGCGCCGGACCTGTCGCAATGGCCGAAGGTCGAGTGGGCACCGAACACCGAAACCTCGAAGCGCGTCGACCTGAACACGCTGACGCCGGAAGAAGTCGCCTCGTGGAAGCCGGGCCAGACCCTGCTGCTCAACGGCAAGATGCTGACCGGCCGCGACGCCGCGCACAAGCGCATCGCCGACATGCTGGCCAAGGGCGAGAAGCTGCCGGTGGACTTCAAGAACCGCGTGATCTACTACGTCGGTCCGGTTGATCCGGTGCGCGACGAAGCCGTCGGCCCGGCCGGCCCGACCACCGCCACGCGCATGGACAAGTTCACCGAGATGATGCTGGCCGAGACCGGCCTGATCTCGATGATCGGCAAGGCCGAGCGCGGTCCGGTCGCCATCGAGGCCATCAAGAAGCACAAGTCGGCCTACCTGATGGCCGTGGGCGGCGCCGCTTACCTGGTAGCCAAGGCGATCCGGGAAGCCAAGGTGGTCGGCTTCGAAGACCTCGGCATGGAAGCCATCTACGAGTTCGACGTCAAGGACATGCCCGTGACGGTCGCCGTGGATAGCCAGGGCACGTCGGTGCACAAGACCGGCCCCGCCGAATGGCAGGCCAAGATCGGCAAGATTCCGGTCGCGGCGCTGTAAGATTGCGCGCTTGCATGAAAAAGCCGGGTTCTCCCCGGCTTTTTTTCCACCCCTGCCCTTCCGCTTGCCCAACGTGAACCCCGCTCCCATCGGCGTCTTCGATTCCGGCCTCGGCGGCCTGTCCGTGCTGCGCGAGATCCGCGCATTGCTGCCTCAAGAGTCGCTGCTTTACCTGGCCGACTCGAAGTACGCACCCTATGGCGAGAAACCTGAGTCTTTCGTGCAGGCACGCACGCTGCAGGCATGCGAATGGCTGCTGGCGCAAGGCTGCAAGGCGCTTGTGATCGCCTGCAACACCGCCACCGGCCACGCCGTCGAATTGCTGCGCCAGACACTGCCCGTGCCGATCATCGGCGTAGAACCCGGCCTCAAGCCTGCGGCGGCAGCCAGCCGCAGCAAGGTGGTAGGTGTACTGGCCACGGCCAATACGCTCAAGAGTGCAAAGTTCGCGCGGTTGCTGGCATCGCTCGACGGGGAAAGCCAGTTCATCTGCGAGGCGGGGCTCGGCCTGGTGCCGCTGATCGAGCAAGGCGACATCGACGGGCCTGACATACGCGGCCGGCTGGACAATTACCTCACGCCGATGCTGGAGGCTGGCGCTGACACGCTGGTGCTCGGCTGCACCCACTACCCGTTCCTCTCGGACACCATCCGCGGCATGGTCGGCGACCAGCTGGCACTGGTTGATACTGGCAGCGCCATTGCGCGTCAGCTGGCGCGCAAGCTGGGGGAACACGCCCTGGCCAGCGCCCCCGATGCCATGCCGCTGGACCGCTTTGCCTCGACCAAGGATGCCGCCCACCTTAGGCAGATGGCGGCCGCGCTGCTGCATATCGAAGCGCAGGCGGAGACAGTGACCATCGAACCCGCCCCCGCCTTCTGACGCCTAGCGCAAAAAGCCGAGCGGACGGTGCGTCCGCACGTCCGGCTTGACCGCGTGCTCGTGCCGCAACTGCGCGAGGAATTCTTCCGGCGTCAGTGAATCGCCAAGCAGCACGCACTGGCGCTTGACCGTGGCGAAGTCGCCGGGCGTCAGGCAATCCATCGCATCGAGCTCTTGCCGCATGGCATCCGTCAGCCGGGCCTCGTCACCATCCAGCGCTTCATCGACGAACATCGTGGCGCGCTGGCCGGCCTTCAGCGGCAGGAAGCGGATCTTGAACGAGAACCTGCGCAAGGCAGCCTCATCGATGCGGTCGAACAGGTTCGTCGTGCAGACAAAGATGCCGTTGAAGCGCTCCATGCCCTGCAGCATCTCGTTGACTTCCGACACCTCATAGTTGCGCACGGCCTGCTGGCGGCTTTGCATGAAGCTGTCGGCTTCATCGAGGAGCAGCACCGCGCCGTCTTCCTCGGCGCGGGCAAACATGGCGGCAATCTGCTGCTCGGTCTCGCCGACGTACTTGCTCATCAGGTCCGAGGCGCGCCGGATCATCAGCGGCATGTCCAGCGCCGCGGCAATGTGCTCCGCCAGCGCGGTCTTGCCCGTGCCAGGTGGCCCATAAAAGCACAGCGTGCCGCGTTGCCGCACGCGTAGCGCTTCAATGATCTTTGCCACGTCGTAGCGTGTTTCCAGGTGCAGGTTGTCCAGCCGATAGTGGGTCACCACGGGCCTGACCTCGGCCTCCGGCCGCAGCCCCATGGCGCGGTCGGCGTGCTCGAGCTGGCGCAGGATCAGCGCCTCGACGGGCTCGTCCACGTCCGGCCGCGCGAGCTGCACGAAACGCGCGGCCGACTGCACTTGCGCCGGCGTCAGCGTCTTGCGTCCCGCCAGCGCGGTGATGAAGCCGTCGCTGACGTCCAGCCCGCCCAGGTGCTTGCGGATGATGTTCTCGCGCACCAGCGGCGGCGGGATCTTCAGTTCGAGGTGGAACTGGAAACGGCGCAGATAGGCGGGGTCGATCTGCCGGATTGAATTCGAGATCCAGATCACGGGGACCGGATTCTGCTCAAGCGTCTGGTTGACCCAGGCCTTGCCGTTCACCGAAGCACGCGCATCCTCCTGGCCGAACAGGCTCATCAGCTCGCGCGAACTGCCGGGGAACACGTCCTCGACTTCGTCGAACAGCAGCGCGGTGCGCGGGCGCCCGCGCAGGAAGGCCTGCGACACCTGCAACGAGCGATAGCGGTCCTTGCCCGAAAGGCTGTTGCCGTCGCGGTCCAGGCAATCGACCTCATACAGCTCGCAGCCGGCTTCGCCCGCCAGCAAGCGCGCGAACTCGGTCTTGCCGGTGCCGGGCGGGCCGTAGATCAGCACATTGACGCCCGCTGCGTGCTGGCGCGTGGCGTTAGACAGCAGCGCGGAAAGGTAGCGCGCGTCGGTGTCGACATGCGGATAATCGGCAACGGTCAGCGTGGGCGGCGCGGCCGGGCGCGTGAACACCGCCATCATCTCGGCCTCGTTGGCATAGTTGCCGAGCAACACATGCAGCAGGCGGTCGGACAGGCGCATCAGGTCGCCCAGGTCGGTCACGCTGTTCTCGGGCAAGGGCTGCTCGATCAGGTTCAGCGTCTCCAGCCGCGAACCTGGCCGCAGCGACGCGGCCACGTCCGCCGGGCTCGCGCCGGTCAGCCCGGACAGGATCTGGAACGCCTCCTGGCTATGCGCCACCTTGCAGTCCACCATCACGGCGCGCAGGTCGCGCTTGTACTTGGCCAGCGCCGCGAACAGCAACAGCTTGCGCTCGTGCTCGGGCAGGTCCAGCACATGGCTGAGCATGTCGATATTGCGCACCAGCAGCACGCGCTCGCCATCGAGCCGCGATGCGATGGCCGACGCCGAGGCATCGAACACCGCGAACATGTCCTTGGCGTGGTGCTTGACGTACTCGTCGAGGTAGTAGAACAGCGCGCTCTCGTCGAAAGCGCTGTTCCACTGGCCATGGCGCTCCAGGAACTCCTCGGGCGTCAGGCGTCCCGCCCCTTTCCACGCCGGCATGTCGGCGCAGCGGGCCGACAGAAAGCGCTGCACGCGCAGCACGACACCATACGGCCACACCATTTCCTGCGCGCTGACCGTCAGCACGTCATTGATATTGCTGCGCAGGTTGAACCGCGGCCCCAGCGCACACACGACCCGCAGGGCAAACTGGGCGCACATCCAGTCCAGCGCCGAACTCGCCGACAGGCCCGGCCCGGGGCGCAGTATCTTGGAGCGGTCCTCTTCAGCAAAACGTGTGAAGTCCATGGCCTCATCCCCGTGCCCCCGATTGCGACGCCGCAACAGGGGTACCACCCCGCTCGCACTCTTTCCATATGCTAGCGCGCTTTGCGGCTTGCGACGCATTCCGAACGCCTCGCCATGCCCGCCATTGTTGTGCCGCCCTCCCCCTCGAAACGCTGTCTGGATTTGGGGGTATAACTGCCCTTTGGACAAATTTCCAGCTGCGGCGCACAAATCACAACAAATAAGAATCATTATCGTTTATACTGCTCCACTGACACGCCGCCCGAGAGTGGCGCTCCCCGGCAACCGTATTGCAGGAGCGTTTATCATGGAATTGCTTGTTAGCTTGCTGGTCGGATGTGGTATCTCGCTGATCCTGTTCTATCGCAAGTGACTCTGTGCCGGTCGGCAGACACTGTTGTTCACCTCATGTTCGATCAACGCTTCCTCAAGATTACGCTCGCCGTCCTGCTGTTCCACGCCGGCCTGCTTTACCTGATCCAGAGCGGCCTGGGCCGCAAGATGACCGAGGCGGTGATTGCCCCGGAAATCATTGCCCGCATCATTCCGCTCGAGCAGCCCAAGCCGCCCGCGCCGGAGCCGCCCAAGCCGAAGACGGAAACGCCGCCCAAGCAGGTGAAGGTCACCACGCCGCGGCCGACGCCGCCGCAGCCCAAGCCGGTACCGCAACCGGTCGCCGCGCTGCCGCCGTCGCCCACTGCGATCGAAGCGCCACCGACGCCGCCTGCCCCACCTGCTCCCGCAGCGCCTGCTCCCGAACCAGCGCCCGTCTCCTCCGCGCCGCGTGCCGTGGGGATCGGCGAGATCCAGTGCTCGCCGCCGCAGCCAAGCTATCCGTCCCAGTCACGCCGCATGGGCGAGACCGGCAAGACCGTGGTGCGCCTGACAACGGATGAAACCGGCAAGGTCGTCAAGACGACCGTAGTATCCTCCAGCGGATCGTCACGCCTGGACCAGGCTGCCGTCGACGCCGTCCAGCGCATGCGCTGCAAGCCGTACCTGGATAACGGCCGCGCCATTGCCGTGACCGCGCAGCAGCCGATTGGATTCGAACTGAACTGATCTCAACCTACAACGTACTCACCAGGAACCAACATGCAGGACCTCGGACTTTCCCACCTCTGGTCGCAAGGCGATTTCGTCATGCGTGCGACGGCCATCATTCTGCTGATCATGTCGCTCTTGTCGTGGATCGTGATCCTTACGAAGGCGTGGGATCTGGTTCGCCTCAAGAAGATGGCCCACGGCGCGGAAAAGCGCTTCTGGCACTCCGACGATTTCGACCACGCCCTGGAAACGCTGGGCGCCAGCGACGCCAACCCGTTCCGCACGCTGGCCATCGCCGGCAAGGACGCCGCCCAGCACCACCGCGCCAGCCAGCCGCAGCTGCATGACGTGATGGACATTTCGGACTGGCTGACGCGCTCGCTCAAGAGCTCGATCGACGAAGCCGTTGCGCGCATGCAGTCGGGCCTGGCGGTACTGGCTTCGGTGGGTTCCACCGCACCGTTCGTGGGCCTGTTCGGCACCGTGTGGGGGATCTATCATGCGCTGATCGGCATTGGCGCCTCGGGCGTGCCGACGATCGACAAGGTTGCCGGCCCGGTGGGCGAGGCCCTGATCATGACGGCCTTCGGCCTGGCCGTGGCCATTCCCGCGGTGCTCGGCTACAACGCGCTGACGCGCGGCAACAAGGCGGTGATCTCCAAGCTGAACCGCTTTGCCCACGACCTGCACGCCTACTTCGTGACCGGCGCGCGCGTCCGCCCGACCGGCACCCGCGCCGAAGACAACGCCGTGCGGCTCGCCGCGGCACGGCAGTAACACCCTCGCATCAAGGAAGTCATCATGGCATTTGGCACCCTCGACGGCGACGATGACGAGGTGATGAGCGAAATCAACATGACGCCGCTGGTCGACGTCATGCTGGTCCTGCTGATCATCTTCATCATCACGATCCCGGTCATCAATCACGCGGTAAAGATCGACCTGCCGCGCGCAAGCAATACGCCGAACGATTCCAAGCCGCAGAGCATCAATGTCTCGATCGATGCCCAGGGCAAGGTCTACTGGAACCAGACTGAAGTCGACGAGACCACGCTGGCGAACAACATCGCCCTGGCCGCCCAGCAGGAGCCGCAGCCCGAACTGCACCTGCGCGCGGACCGCGACGTGCGCTATGAACGCGTGGCCGAAGTCATGGCCGCCGCGCAGCACGGCGGACTTGGCAAGATCGGCTTCATCACCGAACCGAAACAGTAGGCATGGCCTGACCTGGCTATGCGGAATGAAGGGCATCCCACGGGATGCCCTTTTTCTTTGACACGGCCGACGCGCCAAATATGTAACGATTGATCGGCACTATTGAAATGATAACGGTTCTCATTTATGCTTCTTTCATCGCAAGCACGGACCTCCGGTGACGCCATGCGCCCGGCGTGCAAGCCAATCCCCTCATTGCCGAACGGAGCCAGATGATGAGCACCCTTTCCCTGCCGCTGTCGCAACCCCGTGAAGTTACCCGCCGCCGCCTGTCGCTGCGGCGCGTGGAAGTGGCCCCGCAGGGCCGACGCGATACGCCTGCGGCATCCGCCCTGGACTCGGTGAAATCCGCCGTGGCGGCCATTCCGGCCCGCCTCGAAGCGCTGGTGCGCGACAGCCTGTCGAATTCGCCCGTGGCCGAGCCTGTCGCGCTCGAAACCATCATGCGTGGGGCCACGACGCTGCCGATCCGCCATAACGGCGACATCTACACGCTGCGCGTCACGCGCTATGGCAAGCTGATCCTGACAAAGTAAGGGAATGACCCGGCGCCGGCACTGCAGTGCGGGCCGTCACAGGAAGTGAAAGGCGGCAGGTCGAACGGCCTGCCGATGGCAAGGCAACGCGCTTGCCAGCCCCGCATCCACGCGGGGCTTCCGATGAGATGGGATCAGCGAATCAGAGACCCAGCGCCGCGATACCAGCACGGGCGATCTGGGCGTCTTCTGTCGACTTGACACCCGAAACACCTACCGCACCCACGACCTGCTCGTTGCAGACGATGGGCACGCCGCCTTCCAGCATGCCCTGCAGCGTCGGGGCAGTCATGAAGGAATAGCGACCGTTGTTGATCATGTCTTCGTAGATCTTCGACTCGCGGCGACCCAGGGCCGAAGTGCGGGCCTTTTCCGTCGCGATATAGGCCGAGATCGGCGCCGTGCCGTCCAGGCGCTGCATGGCAAGCATGTGGCCACCATCGTCCACCACCACGATCGAGACGGCCCACTGGTGCGCCTTTGCCTCGGCCTCTGCTGCGGCCATGATCTTCTTCACGTCTTCTGCCGTCAGCACGGTCTTTTGCTGCATACCACTCTCCAATGTTCATACGGTGTGAGGCGGAAGTATAGCGCCGCGCCAATGTCCCGGTCACCGCGCGCGGTGTGGCAGCGAGGGACAAACACAATTGCCCAAAACAACATGACCCGCACATCAGGCGGGTCATGTTGTCGATCCGCCGACGTCGCGAGACGCCGGCAACAGTCATGCGTCAGGCGCCGTCGGTAAATGGATCGGGCTTGCTGGTGCGGGCACCGTCGGTGAACGGATCCGGCTTGCTGATCCGGGCGCCGTCGGTATAGGGATCGGTCTTGCCCACGCGCGCGCCGTCGGTGAACGCATCCACCTTCCCGATCTTGGCACCATCCAGGAACGGATCGAGCTTGCCGGTACCGGCAAATGACGGCAGCGACACGGCGGAAAGCGCCACCAGGGCGGCGGCGGCCGCCAAACTACGCTTGATATTCATGAGATTCCCCTTTTTCTGACGGACAGGCGACGCGAGGGACACGATTTTTTTGTGTGACATCGCGGCGTCACAGATACAGTTTAGGTGGAAACCCTAATAGTGAAATCCCCAAGTCTTTGAGCGATCTGTTCAGAAAATTTGATCACATGAACCACACAAGGAACTTGCCAGGAGCGGCCTGCCACTTGTCTTGAGCGAACCGGACAAAATAAAAGAGCCCCGAATCGGGGCTCTTCCTTTCAAAGATCTTGGAGGGCTGGCTATCAGCGCCAACGGCCATGACCGTGGTACCCACGGGGGCCGTAGTACGGACGCGGGCCATAGTAGCGCGGGCCGTAGTAACGCGGACCCGGACCGTAGTATCGCGGACCGTAATACACCGGAGCCGGAGCGTAGTACACCGGAGCGGGCGCCACCACGACCGGCGGAGCGGGCGGATAGTACACCGGAGCCGGAGGATAGTAAGCCGGCGCGCCGACAACCACGCCAGGCACACCGATCGCAACGCCAACGCTCACATGGGCCATTGCCGCACCCGACGCAAGGCCAGCGACGATACCGAATGCTGCGAGCCACCAACGTTTCATTTCCCGCCTCTCTGTCCCGGATTCCTGATGACTCTATTTTAGTAGTTCGGAAATTTCCAAGTGCAACGGTGCTCACGACATTGTTACGAGCCGTAACAGACGGATCACTTTTGCTGGAGAACCGGCTTTGAGAAGGAGCGCTCGCAACCCGCACTTGCATCCCGGATGCGCAACCACCACAATGTTGGCCTTTCCGCGCGGCCGTGGAGAAATTGGTAGACTCAGCAGACTTAAAATCTGCCGCCCTTACGGGCTTACGGGTTCGAGTCCCGTCGGCCGCACCAGCCCCAGGCCGGCTGCGGCCGCCGCCTCATCCCCGCCCTTCCGCTCAGGCCATCAGGTAGCAGAGCGCCGCGCCGCCGGCCATCAGGAAGACAAAGATCACGCCAGCCAGGGCAAGCGGCTTGCGCCCGGCGCGCAGCAGGTCGCCGATCCGCGTGTGCAGGCCGATAGCCAGCATGGCGCAGGCCAGCATCCAGTTGTCCAGCGCAGTCAGGCCGGCCTTCCATTCCTGCGGGACGACGCCCGCCGAATTCACCGCCATCACGGCGACGAAGCCAACCGCGAACCACGGCACCGACTTCAGCAGGCCGCTCAGGCGCGGACCGCCGCCTTGTGCCTTGGCATCCTTGCTCGGCCACAAGGCCATCACCAGCAGCACCGGGCCGAGTGCCAGCACGCGCACCATCTTGGTCACGACGGCGGCGTCCGCGGTCGTGTCGCCGATCATCTTGCCCGCCGCAATCACCTGTGCGACTTCATGCAGCGTCGCGCCGGTGAAGATGCCGAACATGCGCTCGGTGACATTCCAGTGGTAGGTGCCCGTCACCAGCTCGAACAGGTACGGATAGAGCAGCATACCGACGGTACCGAACAGCACCACCGTGGCCACCGCGACGGCCGTCTGCTTGTCGTCGGTACGCACCACGGACGACACCGCGATTGCCGCGGCGGCGCCGCAGATGGCGCTACCCGAGCTGACCAGGATGGCTTCGCGGCGGCTCAGGCCGAATACTTTCGTACCGATCAAGGTGCCGAACAGCAGCGTGCCGAGCAGCATGGCGAGCGGCACGACGATGCCGGACAGGCCGAGCGCGGCAATCGAGGCAAAGGTCAGTCGCAGTCCATACAGGGCCACGCCCAGGCGCAGCAGGTGCTGACGCGCGATCTGCATGCCGGGCGCCAGCGGTTGCAGCCAGTGCTTGGGCATGGTGTTGGCGGCGATCATGCCGGCAAACATGGCCAGCGTAAGGGCGCTGAGGCCGTAGCGCGAGACGGCGGGATGGTCGGCCAAAACCATGGCGAGCCATGCCACGCCCCCAAGGGGCAGCAAAGGCAGCAGACGCTGATGCCACGGCAGCACGGCGGCTGGCGCAACAGCCTGGGCGGAATTGGTAGCGGACACGGATGACATGGCGGCAGGTGTTTGATTAGGTGTATGGAGCGTACCTTCCCCCTCTCAATCTGCAAAACGGGTAATATCGGTATGAATTACCTGAAATGTCGATATGGACCAGCGCCCCCTTCGCCTGACGTTGCGCCAGCTCCAGGTCTTCGTCTCCGTGGCTCAGCACGGCAGCACGGTGGCGGCCTCGGAAGCCCTCTCAATGTCCCAGTCGGCCGTCAGCGCCTCTCTGGCGGAGCTGGAGCGGGCGCTCGACGGCCCACTGTTCGACCGCGTGGCAAGGCGTCTCAGCATCAACGAGACCGGTCGGCAGTTCTTTCCGCGCGCCTTGTCATTGCTCGACCAGGCGCAGGAGCTTGAGCGGTTCACGACACAGACTGGGGTGCAGCTGCGCATTGCCGCCAGCAATACGATCGGCAGCTATATCCTGCCGGCGCTGATGGCTGGCTTTCGCGCTTCGCAGGGCGGCCCGTGCCAGCTGGATCTGCGCATCGGCAATACGCGCGACGTCTTACGCTCGGTGATGCAGTTCGAGGCCGACATCGGGCTCGTCGAAGGCGCGAGCCATGAACGCGAACTGCGCAGCATGCCGTGGTGCGATGACGAGATGGTCGTAGTGGTTGGCCCATCCCATCCGCTTGCCGCGCCGAATGCGCCCCTTGATGGCCTGCGCGATGCCGAATGGATCGTGCGCGAGCCCGGCTCCGGCACCCGTGAGATCATTGAAGAAAGACTGATGCCCCTGCTGGGCGAGCTGCGCTTCGCGCTCGAGCTGGGCAACGCCGAGGCGATCAAGCGTGCGGTGATGAGTGGCTTCGGCGTGAGTTGCCTGTCGCTGCACGTGGTTCACGACGAACTGGAGCGCGGCACGCTGATAGCGGTCCGGCAGGGTCTGCCCCGCATTGTCCGCCCACTGCAATTGGTGGTGCACCAGGACAAATTTCCGACGCGGGGATTGCTGGCCTTTACCGAGTATCTGCGGTTCAAGGCTCAACAGGTCGGGGCGAAGGCGTAGACGATCAGGCGGCGCACAAACGAAAAACAGCGCCCATCGGGCGCTGCTTTTTTTCAACTGGAGGCGGAGGTCGGAATCGAACCGGCGTACACGGCTTTGCAGGCCGCTGCATAACCACTCTGCCACCCCGCCAGGTGACGTGCTGTTGAATTGTATCCGCATCGACTGATGCTGCCTGCGGCTACCAACCCAAACAAAAAGGGAAGCGCTGCTTCCCTTTGGGGATGGAGCGGGAGAAGAGTCTCGAACTCTCGACCTCAACCTTGGCAAGGTTGCGCTCTACCAACTGAGCTACTCCCGCGTAAAACTTTTACCACTACGAGTCCGACTACAAGCCATCGCTTGTTACCGCACCCGGAATTAACCTGGAGCGGGAGAAGAGTCTCGAACTCTCGACCTCAACCTTGGCAAGGTTGCGCTCTACCAACTGAGCTACTCCCGCATTGCACTGCTTCACGCCCACCATCAAGGCGAACACACAATTGACTGCAAATAACAGCTTCTTGCGTTAAACCAGCTTATCTCGCCGCTTTCGTTTGCGTCGTCAGCAGCGAGAACAAGATTATTGCAAAGGATAGATCTGCTCGTCAACACTTTTTTGCGCGCGGCATCATTTTTGTGTGCGCGCCTCACCAAGAACGCCGGCGCGCTCGCGGATCTGCGGCCAGGCCAGCTTCATGTAATAGAACATCGACCACAGCGTCAGCACCGCGGCCACGTAGATCATCCAGGTGCCCACCACCTGCGCGTCGATGCCGAACAGCCGGTCACTGAAGAGCAGCATCGGGATTGCGATCATCTGCACCGTGGTCTTCAGCTTGCCAAGGAAGTTCACCGCCACGCTCTTGGAGGCGCCGATCTGCGCCATCCACTCGCGCAAGGCGGAGATCGTGATCTCGCGGCCGATGATGACCAGGGCCACCAGGTCCGCCACCCGGCCCAGCGCCAGCAGCGACAGTAGTGCCGCGGTGACCATCAACTTGTCGGCGACGGGATCCAGGAACGCACCGAATGCCGAGGTCTGGTTCCAGCGCCGCGCCAGGAAGCCATCCAGCCAGTCCGTGACCGCGGCGATGATGAAGAAGGACGCCGCGGTGACGTTCTTCGTGTGCATCGGCAGCCATGCTTCCGGCAGGTAGTACACGCCCACCACGAGGGGAATCATGGCAACGCGTAACCAGGTCAGCAGGATCGGGATATTGAAGGGCATGGGGCTTGGAGACCGACGGGGCAATGACGAATTCCGCGATTGTCGCCGATTTCGGCGTCAATGCACGCCCGGCGGGGTAAATCGCGGGGCGCGGAGCATCAATGAAGCTGGCGGTAGATCTCCTCGGCAAGGCTGCGCGAAATGCCGTCGACACTGGCCAGTTCATCAATACTGGCCGCCATCACGCCACGCAGGCCGCCAAAGCGGGTCAGCAGCTTCTGCCGCCGGCGCGCCCCGACGCCCTCGATCTCTTCCAGGCGCGAGGTCGTGCGTGCCTTGGCCCGGCGCGCGCGCATACCGGTGATGGCAAAGCGGTGCGCTTCGTCGCGGATCTGCGCGACCAGCATCAGCGCCGCACTGCCCTGCCCGAGTTCGAGCGATGGCCGGCCATCGGCGAACACCAGGGTTTCAAGACCGACCTTGCGGCCCTCGCCCTTGGCAACGCCCACCAGCAGCCCGATATCGAGCCCCAGCTCCTCGAACACCTGGCGCGCCACCTCGACCTGCCCCTTGCCGCCGTCGATAAGCACCACGTGTGGGAGCGGCGACGAGGCCTCGCCGGCGGCATCCAGGCCACCCTCCTCCTGCATCTGCTCGACCAGCTTCTGATACCGGCGCGTCAGCACCTGGCGCATGGCCGCGTAGTCATCGCCCGGCGTGATGTCCTGGATGTTGTAGCGGCGGTATTCGCCGTTCTGCATGTCGTGATGGTGGAACACGACGCAGGACGCCTGCGTGGCCTCGCCCGCGGTGTGGCTGATGTCGAAGCACTCCACACGCAGCAATGCCAGGTCTTCCAGGTCGATGCCGATCGTCTCCGCGAGCGCACGCGTGCGCGCCTCCTGGCTGCCCTGTTCCGCCAGCCGCCGCGCCAGCGCCAGTGCCGCACCCTGCTGCGCCATCTCCAGCCAGGCCTTGCGCTGGCCCTGCGGCTGGCGCACCAGCGCGATCTTGCGCCCCGCATGAAGCGCCAGAGCGTCCAGCAATGCGGCATCGTCGGGGACGTGGCTGACGACGATGATCGGGGGCGCCGCCTGGTCCAGGTAGTGCTGCGCCATGAACGCCGACAACACGCGCGCCGCAATGCGCTCCACGCCTGGCGGCCCGGCCGGTGCCGGTTCGCCTTCCGCGCTTTCCGCGCCGCCTGCTGCCTCGTCGCTGTCCTCGACAATCATTGCCGCCTCGTCGGCATGCGCGGGGAAATAGGCCTTGTCGCCAAGATGGCGGCCGCCGCGCACCATGGCCAGGTTGACGCACGCGCGTCCGCCTTCCACGACCGCTGCCAGCACGTCGATGTCCCGCGCCTGGCCGACCTCTTCCACCGCCTGCCGCTTGAGCACGGTCGACAGCGCCGCGATCTGGTCGCGCACCGCTGCGGCCTGCTCGAACTCCAGGCGGGTAGAGTGCTCTTCCATCTTCGATTGCAGCCCCTCCAGCACCTCTGTTTCGCGGCCTTGCAGGAAGCGCGCCGCATTGCCGACGTCACGCGCGTAGTCCGCCTCGTTGATGGCTCCCACGCACGGTCCCGTACACCGGTGGATCTGGTGCAGTAGGCAAGGCCGCGTTCGGTTGTTGAAGACGGTGTCTTCACAGGTACGCAGCTGGAACACCTTCTGCAGGATCTGCATGCTCTCGCGCACGGCGTAGGCACTCGGGAACGGACCGAAGTACTGGTGCTTGCGGTCCGTCGCGCCACGGTAGTAGGCCATGCGTGGAAAGCGATGGCCGGTCAGCTTGAGGAAGGGATAGGACTTGTCGTCGCGGAACAGGATGTTGTAACGCGGCGCCAGCGCCTTGATCAGGTTGTTCTCGAGCAGCAGGGCCTCGGCCTCGGTACGCACCACGGTGGTATCGATTCGCGCGATCCTGGCCACCATCATGGCGATACGTGGCGACAGCTGCGTCTTGTTGAAGTAGCTCGATACCCGCTTCTTCAGGTCGCGCGCCTTGCCGACATAAAGCACATTGCCGGCGCTGTCGATATAGCGATACACGCCGGGCAAGCCCGGCAGGCGGGCGATGACGGGCTTGGGGTCGAAGGGTTCTGCCGGTGCCGCTTCGGGCGGCAGGGCCGAAGCGTCAGGAAGCGGGTCGGACATGGGGGACGATGACCAATTCGATGTGGCCGGCTCGCGATTCGCGGCAACGGCTCTAAAATCCGAAGTTTAGAGCAATTCACTGCCCTCCCTCGCTTTGCCCGCCCGCCCTGCCTTGCCTGCCACCTCCGACATGCCAATCCGTTCCTGGGACATCTTCTGCACCGTCATCGACAATTTCGGCGATATCGGCGTCTGCTGGCGGCTGGCGCGCCAGCTTGCGCAGGAACACGGCCATGCGGTGCGCCTTTGGGTCGACGACCTGCAGAGCTTTGCGCGGCTTGCGCCCGCGCTGGACACGGCAGCGCGGCAGCAGCGCCTGTCCGGCGTGGAAATCCGCACCTGGCGCCCCGGAGGCGATGCCGATGACCGCGCCCGCTTTGGCAACCTTACCGTGCACGACGCCGTCATCGAGGCCTTTGCCTGCGACCTGCCGGAGGTTTTCCTTGCCCGCATGGTGGCACGCGAGCACGCCCCGGCATGGATCAACCTTGAATACCTGAGCGCGGAGTCCTGGGTGCGCGAGCACCACGGCATGCCTTCGCCGCATCCGCGACTGCCGTTGACGAAGCACTTCTTCTTCCCCGGTTTCGAGCATGGGACCGGCGGCTTGCTGCGCGAATCGATGCTGGGCGCACAGCGGGACACCTTCCTGGCCGGACCGGCCGCCAAGGCCGCCCTGTGGCACCGGCTGCGCGCGACGCCCGATAGCAGCGCGCTCAAGGTCAGCCTGTTTTCGTACAAGAACCCTGCGCTCCCCGCGTTGCTGGAGCAATGGCGCGATGGCTCGGAGCCGATCCAGTGCCTGATTCCACAAGGCATGGCGGCCGATCAGCTTGCAGCGTGGTCAGGGGAAAGCGCAGCGCCGGGCAAGGCGCTGGTACGGGGCAACCTGCAGGTCAACATCGTGCCGTTCGTACGGCAGGAGCACTACGACGAAATGCTATGGGCCTGCGACCTCAATTTTGTGCGCGGCGAAGACTCGTTCGTGCGTGCGCAGTGGGCGGCGCGGCCGCTGGTGTGGCACATCTACCCGCAGGATGAGGACGCGCACCGCGACAAGCTCGACGCCTGGCTCGCGCTGTTCAGCCGCAGCGGCGTGGACGCCGCCGCGGCCACGACCCTGGCGGATTTCTGGCACGCCTGGAATGCGTACGGCAACGCACCCGATTGGACCGCCTTGCGCAGCAAGCTGCCCGTGCTGGCGCAAGCCGCGCGCCAATGGCAGGCGCGCCTGCTCGGCTTGGGTGACCTGGCGGCAAATCTCGTGGCGTTCTGTGAAAATCGGGTAAAATAGCGGGTTGATTTGATGGCGACCGGGCCGGGTAACCAAGGCTCCCAGACCAGACGGCGGCGCTGCCATGCGCACGCCGCGGCGCGGGGACCTGAGCGAACGCTGAGCACGGGGTCAAGCGCGCGTGGGCACGGGCCCACCAGGCGCCAGAAGCGGCAAGGCGACAGGGCTTCCTGCTGGCCGCGCCTGCGCCACACCTCGCCATACCAATTTCCGAGACTTTCTTTTTCAGGAAAACAGTTCAGATGAAAATCGCACAGGAACTCCGCGTCGGTAACGTGTTCATGATGAACGGCGTCCCGATGGTTGTGCAGAAGGCCGAGTACAACAAGTCGGGCCGCAACGCCGCCGTGGTCAAGATGAAGTACAAGAACCTGCTCACCGAAGCCCCGGGCGAGTCGGTGTTCAAGGCCGACGACAAGTTCGAAGTCGTGATGCTCGAGCGCCGCGAATGCACCTACTCGTACTTCGCCGACCCGATGTACGTGTTCATGGACGCCGACTACAACCAGTACGAAGTCGAGGGCGACAGCATGGGCGATGCGCTGAACTACCTCGAAGACGGCATGGCCGTGGAAGTGGTGTTCTACAACGAGAAGGCCATCTCGGTCGACATGCCGACCACGCTCGTGCGTGAAATCGTCTACACCGAGCCGGCTGTCAAGGGCGACACCTCGTCGGGCAAGGTGCTGAAGGGCGCCAAGATCAACACGGGCTTCGAACTGCAAGTGCCGCTGTTCTGCAACATCGGCGACAAGATCGAAATCGACACCCGTACCGGCGAATACCGCAGCCGCGCCAACTAAGCGCACACCTCGCCCCGCCGACCAGGAGGGGCCGGAAACAAAAAAAGGCAGCCTCGCTGCCTTTTCTATTGTCTGCCGCAAACAACGCGGCTACCCCGCTCACGCGATCAGTTCGTGGTCCTTCAGCAAACGCAGCGCGGCGCGATATTCGCCTTCCTGCTGCAGCTTGTTCCAGTCGAGCGGCTTTCGGCGTGCGAACAGCTTGCGGATGCGGCGCTGCGAAGTCTTGTCGATGCCGCTATCGAGTTCGGCCAGCAACTGGTCGGCACGCTCGGGGTGGTTGCAGATCAGCACCATGTCACAGCCCGCAGCCAGCGCAGCGCGCGCGGCCTGCGTGACGTTGCCGGCCACGCTGGCCCCTTCCATGCTCAGGTCGTCGCTGAAGATGACGCCCTCGAAGCCCAGTTGAGCGCGCAGGATGTCCTGCAGCCAGAACGGCGAGAAGCCCGCCGGATTGGGATCGACCTTCGGGTAGATCACGTGTGCCGGCATGACGGACGACAGCGACAAACCCATCCAGTCATACGGGCGCGCGTCCTGCCCGAGGATCTCTTCCAGCGGCCGTTCGTCCATGGGAATCGCGACATGCGAGTCCGCTTCCACGTAACCGTGGCCGGGAAAATGCTTGCCGCAGTTGCTCATGCCGGCCAGCAACAAGCCATGGTTCAGGTGCCCCGCCAGCATGGTGACCACGCGCGGGTCGGCGTGGAAGGCGCGGTCGCCTATCACGGCGCTGCGGCCGTAGTCGAGGTCCAGCACCGGCGTAAAGCTCAGGTCGATATCGCAGGCGCGCAGTTCAGCGGCCAGCACGTAGCCGCAAGCCACCGCGGCCTTGGTAGCGGCCAGCACGTCGCGGTCCCACAGCTCGCCCAGCTTGCCCATGGCAGGCAGGTGCGTGAAGCCGTCGGTCTTGCAGCGCTGCACGCGGCCGCCTTCATGGTCGATGCAGATCAGCACGTCGTCGCGAATGGCGCGAATGGCGCGCGTCAGCGCCAGCAGTTGCGCGCGCGATTCGAAATTGCGCGCGAACAGGATCACGCCGCCGGTCAGCGGATGTGCAATGCGGCGCGCGTCTTCGGCGTCGAGCTGCTTGCCGACAACGTCAAGCACCACCGGTCCCGGCCGTTTGCCGGAGAGCTTCTTGGTCATGGATAAGGTTCGAGGCTAGGCTGGAGTTTCCGGAGTGGCCGCATGGCCGCCCCGCTCGGCGATTGCAAAAGCAACCGCATAGGCGTGTTCATCACTGACACTGACACGTATCGTCAGGCCGCGTTCCCGGATCCATTGGGCGAGCTCGCCATGGCATACCGGTGTCGGCTCGCCCGACGGCAGGTTCATCAGTTCCATCGCGCGCCAGGTCATCGGCCAGCGCATGCCGAGCCCGATCGCCTTGGAGAAGGCTTCCTTGGCGGCGAAGCGCGTTGCCAGGAAAGCCAGGCCGCGCCGCTCGGAGCGCGCCTTGCGCGCGTGGTACTTGACCAGTTCATCCGGCCCCAGCACCTTCTCCGCGAAACGGCCGCGCGTGCGTTCCATCACGCCTTGCACGCGCGCGATCTCGATAATATCGGTGCCGACGCCGTAGATCACGCCGGGCCGCCCGCAACGGGATAGCGGGTACCCAGGCGCGCAGCCACCATGATGGCCTTGATCTCGCGCACGGCGTTCTGCCAGCCGGCGAACACGGCATGCGCGACAATCGCGTGGCCGATGTTCAGCTCCTTAATACCCGGCAACGCGGCAATCGGCTGCACGTTGGTGTAGTGCAGGCCATGGCCCGCATTGACGACCAGGCCATGGCGGATGCCGGCATCGACGCCATCGGCAACGCGGCGCAATTCGATAGCCTGCTCGTCAGGCGTGTGCGCGTCGGCGTAGCGGCCGGTATGGAGTTCGATCACGGGCGCGCCACAGGCAGCGGCCGCGGCAATCTGGTCGGCATCGGCGTCGATGAACAGCGACACGCGGATACCCGCCGAGGCGAGTTGCCTGCATGCCGCGCTAACCTGTTCAAAACGCCCCGCTACATCGAGGCCGCCTTCGGTGGTCACCTCTTCGCGCCGTTCGGGCACGAGGCACACGTCCTGCGGACGGATCTCGCAAGCGATGTCGAGCATCTCCTGCGTGATCGCGCATTCGAGATTCATGCGCGTGGTCAGTAGCGGGCGCAGCGCGCGCACATCGGCGTCGCGGATATGGCGGCGGTCTTCGCGCAGGTGCAGCGTGATCAGGTCCGCGCCGGCCTCCTCGGCCTGCAGCGCGGCCTGGATCGGATCGGGATACACCGTGCCGCGCGCATTGCGCAGCGTGGCAACGTGGTCGATATTGACGCCAAGGTCGATGACGCCCGGATTTGCGTGGAAGATCATGCTTGCGGAATCAGCAGTGGGCCGGTAGCCCGGCGGGTCAAAGGTAGTGCAGGTCGATCAGGATCTGCCGCGTCTTGAGCGGCGCACCCTGCAGATAATAATGCAGAAGGAAGCGCATCAGCGCGCGGCTTTGCAGTGCGGTCTGCGCGCGCCCGTAATCATCCTCCGACATGTCGAGCAAGGTCTGGCCCGACACCACGGGCCACGACGACGGGTCGCTTGGCTGAGCCCTGCGCACGCCGCGCTCGGGCTGGTAGACATAGTCGAGTCCGGGCTGCACGCGCTCGCCGGTGCTCAGGCACTGGTCGAAGGCCACGGCGAAGCCCGTTTCCTGCAGCAGCACGCGCTCGAAGCTGCGCAGCACCAGCCCGGCCGGCTCCCCATAGGCAAGGCGCGTGAGCGTAGCCATGTAGTGGCGGAACAAGGCGGGATGGCCGTCCTCGCGCGGACAGAACCGCATCAGCAGTTCATTGAGGTAGAACGCGGACAGCAGCGCGTCGCCGGCCAGGGGCGGCATGCCGCCAACCCATTCCGCGCGCGTCAGCGTCTTGACCTCGCCACGTCCGCTCCACGACAGCGAGATCGGATGAAAGTGCTGCAGCACCGGGCGCAGCGACGAATGCGGCCGCTTGGCGCCCTTGGCAACCATCGACAGCCGGCCGTGGTCGCGGGTGAATACATCGAGGATCAGGCTGGTTTCGCGATACGGCCAGGCGTGCAGGACAAAGCCAGGCTGCTCCGACACGCGCGCTTCGCTGCGCGCCGGAACGATGCGCATCGCCCGATCCATCATGGCGCGGCCGGCGGCGTCGGACATGCCGGGCAGCGCCCGGTTGTCCAGCAGCTCGGCGGCTTCATCCACGACCGGATCGGCGCGGCGGACCTTGCCCGGCCCGCGCGCGAAGTCAGGCATTTTGCTCACTCGTAGCCGTAGGCGCGCAGTCCGGCTTCGTTGTCGGCCCAGCCGCTCTTCACCTTGATCCACATTTCCAGGTAGACCTTGCCGTCGAAGAGCTTTTCCATATCGAGGCGCGCCTCGGTGGAAATCTGCTTGAGCTTGCTGCCCTTGTTGCCGATGATCATGGCCTTGTGCGCGTCGCGCTCGACCAGGATGGTGGCAAACACGCGGCGCAGGCGCCCTTCCGTCTCGAACTTATCGATGATGACGGTGCTCGTGTACGGCAGCTCGTCGCCAGTCCAGCGGAACACCTTCTCGCGGATGATCTCTGAGGCGAGGAAGCGCTCGCTGCGATCGGTCATCGCATCGGCGTCGTACATCGGCTCGCCTTCCGGAAGGTAGGGCCGGATGATCTCGAACAGGCGCGCAATGTGGTCGCGCGTCTTGGCCGACATCGGCACCACTTCGCGGAACGGAAACAGCTGCCCCATCTTTTCCAGGAAGGGCATCATCACCCCGGCACGGTCGTCGGTGATGCGGTCGAGCTTGTTCGTGACCAGCAGCACGGGCGTGTTCTTGGGCAGCAGGGCCAGCACCTTTTCGTCATCGGCGCCGTAGTAACCGGCTTCGACCACGAACAGCACCAGGTCCACCGACGACAGCGTGGAAGTGACCGCGCGATTGAGCGAGCGGTTCAGGGCGCTGGCGTGACGCGTCTGGAATCCGGGCGTGTCGACGAAGACATACTGCGCGTCGTCGGTGGTCTGGATGCCGACGAGCCGGTGGCGCGTGGTCTGCGCCTTGCGCGACGTGATGCTGATCTTCTGGCCGACCAGCGCATTCATCAGCGTGGACTTGCCGACATTGGGGCGGCCGACAATGGCCACGGTGCCGCAGCGGAACGCCTTGGCTGGGGTATCCGCAGCGGGCTGCTGCGGACGGTTCGATTCGGTCATTCCTTCAACCTGAGAGACAACTGTGGGTCCGGTGGCACCGGCTGCTTGCGCGTCTTGCCCGTGCGCTCGGCCCGGCTGCGCTTGAGCAGCTGCGGCACCAGCTTCTGGACTTCATCGAGCGCCAGCTTGGCCGCCGCCTGCTCCGCCGCCCGGCGCGAGGCGCCGGTGCCGAACACCCGGACTTCCAGTTTAGGCACCATGCACTCGACTTCAAACTGCTGGCTGTGCGCGGCGCCATGCGTGGCGATTACGTTATATTGCGGCAAGGCGATCTTGTGGCCTTGCAGGTATTCCTGGAGCAGCGTCTTGGCGTCCTTTCCCAGCGTGCGGGGGTCCACCTGCTCCAGGATGGGGATATACAGCTTGCGGATCAGCGCGCGCGCGGCCTCGAAGCCTGCATCGAGGAACACGGCGCCGACGATGGCTTCGAGCGCATCGGCCAGAATCGAAGGACGCCGGAAACCGCCGCTCTTCAATTCGCCCTCGCCCAGGCGCAGCGCGTCGGAGAGCTGCAGCATCTGGGCGATCTCGTACAACGCCTGCTGCTTGACCAGGTTGGCGCGCACGCGCGACAGGTCGCCTTCATCCAGCTTGCTGAACATGCCGAACAGCATGTCCGCCACGGCGCAGTTCAGCACCGAATCCCCCAGGAATTCCAGGCGTTCGTTGTGCTGGGCGCTGTGGCTGCGGTGCGTCAGCGCCTGCTGCAGCAACTCAGGCTTGCTGAATCGGTAGCCGAGACGTTGCTGCAAGGCGTCGAGGTTCATATCAGTGCTGCGTTCCCGAATAGCTAATCAGTAGACTCAGTGGACCGTAGACGGGAACTTCGGTCCGGTAGGCAAAATCGACCGACTGGATCCTTCCGTTCTCGTCTTCGCGGATCTGGAGGTCTTCCCCCCGCACCGCGGCAATCCGGTCGATGGTTGCCTGTTTATCAAAATACTCGACCACTTCCCGCTTGTTGGTGGCCTTCTGCTTCGCGTAACTGGCGGCCCGCTTGACGGAGAAATACTCCGTCAGGCTCGGTATCGCCCGGAGTGCCGGCAACGCGACGCCGATCACGAAAAAGACCACGACCAGCAGTGTCCAGAGGGAAAACCCCTCCGTCCGCCGTCGGCCCAGGCTGGCCCGCTCCCGGCCAACATTGCCGGCCCGGCCTCTTTGCCCCATCTGCCCCATCTGGCCCATTTGACCCATCTGACCCATTTGCGCTTCCCCTCTTCTGGTTGAGCGTTCCTGCGCCGCGCGGGTGTGTTATTTGAAGGCCCCGACGCGTCCGAAATTACCGAGATTCATCCAGATCACAAACGCCTTGCCAACGATATTCTCGTCCGGCACGAAACCCCAATAGCGGGAATCCAGGCTGTTGTCGCGATTGTCACCCATGACGAAATAGTGACCTGCAGGCACCTTGCAGGTCACACCCTGCTGATTGTAAGTGCAGTTTTCCCGGAACGGGAAATCCGGATCCGCGCCGGCAACAAACGCGGGTCGGTCCGCATCGTTCAGGATGCCGTGCTCCACGCCACCGGGCAGCTTTTCCGTGAAATGCTTGGAATAGGACAAGCGCTCCTCATCCAGATAATCGGGCAGCGGCGTGTAGTCGGCCGGCTTGCCGTTGATGGTCAGGTGCTTGTTCGAATATTGAACCTCATCGCCCGGCAGACCGATCACGCGCTTGATGTAATCGAGCGACGGGTCTTTCGGATAGCGGAACACCATGACATCGCCGCGCTGCGGCTCGCCAATGTCCATGACCTTCTTGTTCACCACCGGCAGGCGAATGCCATAGTCGTACTTGTTGACCAGGATGAAGTCACCGATCAGCAGCGTGGGAATCATCGAGCCGGACGGAATCTTGAACGGCTCGACCACGAAGGAACGCAGCACGAATACCGCCAGGATGACCGGGAAGAAGCTGGCCGAATACTCGAGCCACCACGGCTGGCGCAGCTTTTCCTCAGCCAGGCGCTTGCGTGTCGAGTCGATATCGCCCGAGCCGAAGCGGCCCTGCAGGTCGGACTGGTGCGAATCGAACTCGGCCAGCGCCAGGCGCGCCGATGCGCGCCGCTGCCGCTCAAACACAAGCTTGTCCGCGATCCACGCGATACCCGTGATCACCACCAGCACAAAAAGGATCAGTGCAAAATTCATGACGGCTTCTGGTTCTTGGATGTCCTGCTACAGCTTCTTCTTATGCCGCCGCGCCCTCTGCGCCGCGGTCCCGTTCCTGCGTGCGCAGCCGCTTACTTGTCGTCAACCTGCAGGATGGCCAGGAACGCCTCCTGCGGAATCTCGACGGTGCCAACCTGCTTCATGCGTTTCTTGCCGGCCTTCTGCTTTTCGAGCAGCTTCTTCTTGCGCGAGATATCGCCGCCATAGCACTTGGCCAGCACGTTCTTGCGCAGCGCCTTGACGTTTTCGCGCGCAATGATGTTCGAGCCGATTGCCGCCTGGATCGCCACGTCGTACATCTGGCGCGGAATGATCTCGCGCATTTTCGCGGCCACTTCGCGGCCACGGTATTGCGAATTCGAGCGGTGCACAATGACCGACAGCGCATCGACCTTGTCGCTGTTGATCAGGATATCGACCTTGACCACGTCGGACGGGCGGTATTCCTTGAACTCGTAATCCATCGAGGCGTAGCCGCGCGACACCGACTTCAGGCGGTCGAAGAAATCCATCACGATTTCCGCCATCGGGATCTCGTAGGTCAGCTGCACCTGCTTGCCGTGGTAGCTCATATTGATCTGCGTGCCGCGCTTCTGCGTGCACAGCGTGATCACCGAGCCGACATACTCCTGCGGCATGTACAGGTTGACCGTGACGATCGGCTCCAGGATGGCCTCGATCCGGCTCGGGTCGGGCATCTTGGCCGGGTTCTCCACCGTCACCGTGGTGCCGTCGCGCATCTGCACCTGGTACACCACAGTCGGCGCCGTGGTGATGAGGTCCATGTCGAATTCGCGCTCGAGGCGCTCCTGCACGATTTCCATATGCAGCAGGCCAAGGAAGCCGCAGCGGAAACCGAAGCCCAGCGCCTGCGACACTTCCGGCTCGAACATCAGCGAGGCGTCGTTCAGGCGCAGCTTCTCGAGCGATTCGCGCAGCGCCTCATACTGGTTGGCTTCGACCGGATACAGGCCGGCGAACACCTGCGGCTTGACTTCCTTGAAGCCCGGCAGCGGCGCCGCGGCCTTGCGCGCCACGGTCGTGATGGTGTCGCCGACCTTGGCGGCCTTCAGCTCCTTGATGCCGGCAATGACGAAGCCCACTTCGCCCGCAGTCAGGGCTTCACGCTGCACGGACTTCGGCGAGAACACGCCAACCTGCTCGACCAGATGCTGGGCCCCGGTGGCCATCAGCAGCACCTTGTCCTTCGGGCGCAACGTGCCATTGACGACGCGCACCAGCATGACCACGCCTACATAGTTGTCGAACCACGAGTCGATGATCAGCGCTTGCAACGGTGCGCTCGCATCGCCTTCGGGCGGCGGCACCTTGGCGATCAGCGCCTCGATCACGTCTTGCACGCCCTGGCCGGTCTTGGCCGAGCACGGCGTGGCGTCCTGCGCGTCGATGCCGATGACGTCTTCGATTTCCTGGATGGCGTTGGCCGGATCGGCCTGCGGCAGGTCGATCTTGTTCAGCACTGGCACCACTTCCACGCCGAGCTCGATCGCGGTGTAGCAGTTGGCCACGGTTTGCGCCTCGACACCCTGCGAAGCGTCGACCACCAGCAGCGCGCCTTCGCAGGCCGACAGCGAACGGCTCACTTCGTAGCTGAAGTCGACGTGCCCCGGGGTGTCGATCAGGTTCAGGTTATAGACCTTGCCATCGCGCGCCTTGTAGCTCAGCGCGGCCGTCTGCGCCTTGATGGTGATGCCGCGTTCCTTCTCGATGTCCATCGAGTCGAGGACCTGGGCCTCCATTTCGCGATCGGACAGCCCCCCGCACAGCTGAATGATCCGGTCGGCCAGGGTGGATTTCCCATGGTCGATATGGGCGATGATCGAGAAATTACGGATATGGTCCATCTAATCTTCAGGCAAGCGCCGGCGTCTTCGCCCCGGCGGCAGCGGATTCGTGAACGGCCAAGCGCGGGCGCCCCCCTTGGGAACGCCCGCGTCGGAAGGCCGCGGGTCTTGGGGCGCTGATTTTGCGCCAAACTGGAATTTTACCGGATTTTCAATGACTTCCGGGCCACGAATGGGCGAATCGCCAGGCTCTTGTGCACGTCCGGATGTGCTGATTGCAGCCTATACCTCGGCCCCGAGCCACGTGCGGACGGCGGCGGCGTCGAGGAAGTAGTGGCAAAGCTCGCAGGGTCCTTCCGGCCCTGTTGCGACCAGCACGGGCACGCGCTCGCCAAAACGGGACTCCAGTTCCGGATCGTCATCCACGTCCACCTCGTGGAGGATGAACGGAAATTCGCGCCGGAATGGCTCCAGCGCGTCCCGCATATCCGTGCACAAATGGCAATAGGCCCTGCCGTACAACGTGAGCTGGCGCATGTCGTATGGTCAGCGGGCGGCAGTGGCACCAGGGCGCAGCGTCAGGACCTGGGTCGCATCACCACGTCGCACGAACACGGCGGCAATGCGGTTCTTGTCCAGCCCCTTGACCAGATCGTTGAACTGGCGAGCGCCGGTCACATCGGTATCGCCCAGCCGCAGGATGATGTCGCCAGGACGAATGCCGGCACGCATGGCGGGACCGTCCGCGACTTCGACCTCCACGCCCGACTTCACCTTCAGCTCCTTCAGGCGGGCATCCGGAATGTCATTGACGATCAGCCCAAGCGCGTTGGGCTTGGCGGCTTGCGCAGTGGCCTCGTCCTTGGCCGACGGCGTGCTGCGGGCCTTCGCTCGCGTTTCGGGCTCCAACTCCGTCACGGTAATCGATACGTCGCGGGTTGCACCCTTGCGCCACAACTGCAACGGTACTTTCGTGCCGGGCTTGGTATCGCCGACCATGCGCGGCAGGTCGGACGCTTTTTCGATCTCCCTGCCGTTGAACTTCAGGATGATGTCGCCCGGTTCGATCCCGGCCTTCTCGGCCGGACCACCCGGCTCAACGCTGCCAACCAGCGCGCCGCGCGCACGGCCGAGGCCGAGCGAATCCGCCACTTCCTTCGTTACATCGCCGATCGCCACGGCAATGCGACCGCGCGTGACACGCCCCGAGGTCTTCAACTGCTCGGTGACGCGCATCGCTTCGTCGATCGGAATCGCGAACGAAATGCCCATGTAGCCACCGCTGCGGCTGTAGATCTGCGAGTTGATGCCGATGACCTCGCCGCGCAAATTGATCAGCGGTCCGCCAGAGTTGCCGGGATTCACGGCCACGTCGGTCTGGATGAACGGCAGGTAGTCACCGGTATCGCGCCCCTTGGCGGAGACGATGCCAGCCGTCACGCTGTTGTCGAGGCCGAACGGCGAACCAATCGCCAGCACCCATTCGCCCGCGCGAACCTTGTCGGAATCGCCCAGTGTCAGTCGCGGCAGCCCCGTTGCCTCGATCTTGAGCAGCGCCACGTCCGTGCGCTTATCCGCGCCGATCAGCTTGCCCTTGAACTCGCGCTTGTCGGGCAGCGTGACATAGATGGTTTCCGCATCGGCCACCACGTGGGCATTGGTCATCACGTAGCCATCCTGGCTGATGATGAAGCCTGAACCGACACCGCGGCTCTGTTCCTCGCCCTGCGGCGGCTGGCCCTGTGGCGGCTGGCCGCGCCTCGGCGCACCCGGCGCCGGCGCGCCCGGCGTCGGCGCCCCCGGCATCGGCACACCGAAGAAGCGGCGGAAGAACTCAGCCATGTCGTCGTCTTCACTGCCCGGACCGCCGCGCGAGCGCACGCGCTCCGTGGTCCGGATGTTGACGACGGCGGGACTGGCTTTCTCCACCAGGTCGGTGAAATCGGGCAGGTTGTAGTTGGAAGCCGCGGCCTGGGCGTGACCCACTTCGGCAATCGCCGGACCGAGAATCAACATGGCAGCCATGACCATGGCACGTGCCAGGGCTGGGGATCTGAACGTCATCGACAACTCCCGGGATTCAGCAAATGATGAGGTACCGGCTGGGACAAGATGCAGGAAGCGCCCGCGGACGGCGCGCGGATACGGGGCCTGGCAGACCCCGCATTCGCCACTTCTACGCGCTCAGTGTAACGCCTTGGGAGGGCGATATTCCACGGCCGACGCGAACTGCCGCACCGTGCTGGCGGGAACTTCGCCCACCACTGTAATCCAGTAGTCGGCAATGCGGCGCACCACGACCTGCGTGGCGCCCAGCGAAGCGACGCCTTCACGGCGCACACGCTGCTCGGACACGGGTTCGATGAACACCGACAGTCCGGTCAGCCCGTCGCTGTACACCACCTGAAGCACCTCGAACACCTGCCCGCGGCCCTGAGCAGGCGCGCGCAGCTCACCCAGCGGGCGGCGCACTTCACGAATCTTCTGGAATCCCTTCAGCGGCACGGCGATGTTCCAGCCTTCATCCGCAACGTTGGTCGGCTGATAGGTGACCTCGTAGTGATTCCAGGAACTGGAGCTCTTGATCGCCCCGAGGATGCGTTGTTTGTCCGAGGGCACGCCAATGTCGACCTGCGAAAAGGCCACCTGCTCCAGCACCTTGCCGCCATCGCCAATGGTCTGAGCCCGCATCAGCAAGCCGGAGTTCTTTTCGGCCCAGAGGCGTACGGCATAGCGCGCCGCGTCGTGCGGCTCCAGCGAAAATACCTCGCATTCCACCCCGGCCACACGCTCGCCGGGCAGCTTGCGCATGTCGTACAGATCGAGCACATCGCTCTTGTTGGTGGCCAGCAGCGCCGGGAAGCGGTCCTTGGCTTCCTGCTTCTCGACTACCACGAGCTTGGCTTCGGGAATCAGGCTGTGGACGACATCATTCTGCCGCAGCACTTCGCGCGGCTTGCCGTCCAGCGTTTCCAGGCGCTCATACTCGTTGTGCACGAGGTCGCTGTAGTGCTGGATCTTCGAGGCATGCATCACGCTGCCGCGCTGGTAGATCAGCGTGCCGACATAGTTCTCGCGCTGTGCTGCGCGATGGATCTTGCTGAGCCAGGCGGAGGCATCACGCCGGTTCAGCGAATTGTCCGAGGGCTGGGCCGTTGCCGCCGCCGCGCTCAGACACAAGGCGAGAAAAAAGGACCTGCGCAGGGCCCTCGTTCTCGGTGCGCCCGCTACGCCGGCGGGCGACCATCCTTTGTGCATGTCCGGCATTATTCCTGCGAATTGTCCTGAGAGAAATTGGCGCCGTTGGCGACCGCTCGCATGGTGGGCACGAACGCCTCCGTTGCTACCGAGCTGCGATGGGCGCGCAGGTACTCGTCCAGCCGCGGATCGCGGATCATCTGGGCGCTATCGGCTGCGACGGTAACGAGGTTGCCGGGCTTGGCTGCCACCGGCTGGTCCGCTCGCGCGACCACGGCGTCAGGCGTGCCCAGGTCGGCCGGCCCGCGCATTTGCGGCACCACGACCCAACTCACGGCCGCCACCGCTGCGGCGATGGCCGTGCCGGGCATGACCCGCCGCACCCAGGACGGACGTACCAGCAAGCGCTGACGCATGCCCGCGGCCTGGGCCACAGCCGGCACCAGCACATGAGGCTCGTCCTCGAGGCGCGAGGAGAAGCGGGCGAGAAAATCGCCGGTCGGGCCCGCGTGGCTCAGTTCTTCGGAGCGCAGCGTATCGCCGATCATCTGGAACATCGACCAGTCCGCCATGCCGGCTTCGCTCTTGGCGAGCGCCACCACGGCATCGACCTCGTGCGGCGACAGTTCGCCATCCATCAAGACGGAGATCTGCTCCGCCGCTTCCACTACATGAACCGACTGCTTATGAGCCTGACCCATTTCCCACCCCAAGACATTCCAATTCCATTGAACACCGATAATCCCGTCACTTTCTGTCGCTTATCGATGCAGGAACTGGCTGCAACGCTGGCCGCACGACATTCTTATCACTACCATCGCTTGCCCTCTGCCGTTCCCAGCAGCGGGCGCAATCTCTCGGCAATCGCCTCGCGCGCACGGAAAATGCGCGACCGCACCGTCCCGATCGGGCAACCCATCGCCTCGGCGATTTCCTCATAGCTGAGGCCTTCGATCTCGCGCAAGGTGATGGCGGTACGCAATTCTTCCGGTAGCGCCTCCATCGCACGGTTGACCGTTTCGGCAACCTGACGCGTGTGAAGCATCGACTCCGGCGTATTGATATCCCTTAGTTGCTCACCATCCGCAAAAGTTTCAGCCTCTTCTGCATCGATGTCGCTGGACGCCTCGGGCCGCCTGCTCTGCGTGGCCAGGTAGTTCTTGGCCGTGTTGACGGCGATCCGGTACAGCCATGTGTAGAAGGCCGATTCCCCGCGGAACTGGGGCAAGGCACGGTATGCCTTGATAAAGGCATCCTGAGCCACGTCCTCGACTTCCGCGGGATCTCTCACCAGGCGCGAAATCAGACGGATGATCTTTCGGTGGTACTTCGCCACCAGCAGCTCAAAGGCCCGCTTGTCGCCCTGCTGGACGCGTTCAACTAGGAGCTGATCGGCTTCGCGTTCGCTCACGTATGGCTCACCTGCAGTGTATCTCTTGGTTTGGTCGTCACGACGAACGTTGTATTTTACCTACGAACCACCGATAGTCCGGTGCTCTGTGACCGCTGCCTAACAATAACGTTCCCCATTATCTGGCACCGGTTGCACCTCTCGTGCAACCGCGATCGCGAGCCTTGCTGCGCGCACCACGCGCGGGGAACGCGCCTGGAACGGGAACACCAGCATTCCACGGCGCTTGTTGGGGCCTTGCGCAAGACTCAATAGAAGAATGCCGCCAACGTTCCAGTGGCCCGTCACCACTGCGATTTCGCTTCCGGTACCCGGGTGGCGCAGCACGACGCGAGGCATGCCATGGCGCTGGGGCGAAGACAGGACTGCGGAGCAAGACTGGCCGGCCCATGACCACCAGTCGCGCGCTGTCCGAACCAGCATTCCGGCCATGCCAAGCCACGCGACACAAATCAGGAAGGGGAAGGCGCTGCTCGCCGTTCCTTGGGACGTTGCCGCGCTCAGGTACATCCGGGCCAGCAGGCCCAGGGCAACGACCTCGCCGGACCAGAACACGAGCAGGGCCCACTGCAATAGAGTGAGCCCGCCGCGACGAGGGTCGGCGAGGCGCTTCCGTGACACCGAATCAGGCGCGACGGAAAACCAGCGTGCCGTTGGTACCGCCGAAGCCGAAGTTGTTCTTCACGGCCACATCGATCTTCATGTCACGCGCCGTGTTGGCCACGTAATCCAGGTCGCATTCCGGATCCTGGTTATCGATGTTGATGGTCGGCGGCGACACCTGGTGATGC
This sequence comes from Cupriavidus sp. C2SS-8b, assembly GCF_057073745.1. NCBI lineage: Bacteria > Pseudomonadati > Pseudomonadota > Betaproteobacteria > Burkholderiales > Burkholderiaceae > Cupriavidus > Cupriavidus sp. C2SS-8b. Next base: position 1,071,416 of record NZ_CP172716.1, on the reverse strand, counting down.
AACGCCAGCACAGTGAAGACCGATTCCAGGCCACCGGCACCGCCCAGCAAATGGCCGGTCATCGACTTGGTCGAATTCACCACCATCTTGTAGGCATGGTCGCCGAAGGCCGCCTTGACGGCGTCGGACTCGTTCTTGTCGCCCAGCGGCGTAGACGTGCCGTGCGCATTCAGGTACTGCACCTGGTCGGCATTGATGCCGGCATCGCGGAGCGCATTGACCATGCAGCGGCGCGGACCGTCCATGTTCGGCGCGGTCATGTGGAATGCGTCGCCGCTCATGCCGAAGCCCACGAGTTCGGCATAGATGCGCGCACCGCGCGCCTTCGCCGATTCGTACTCTTCCAGCATCATGACGCCGGCACCCTCGCCCAGCACGAAGCCGTCGCGGTCCTTGTCCCACGGGCGCGAAGCGGCGGCCGGATCATCATTGCGTGTCGACAGGGCACGCGCAGCAGCGAAACCGCCAATGCCCAGCGGCGACACGGTCGATTCAGCGCCGCCAGCCAGCATCGCATCGGCGTCGCCAGCCTGAATCAGGCGGGCGGCCAGGCCGATGCTGTGCAGGCCGGTGGTGCACGCCGTCACGGCAGCAAGGTTCGGACCCTTCAGGCCATGCATGATCGACAGGTGACCCGAGATCATGTTGATGATCGAGCCCGGCACGAAGAACGGCGAGATACGGCGCGGTCCACGCTCGGTCAGCGTGGCATGCGTGTCCTCGATCATCGGCAAGCCGCCAATGCCCGAACCCACCAGCACGCCGATGCGCTCGGCGTTGGCATCGGTCACTTCGAGCCCGCTGTCCTTCAGCGCCTGGGCGCCGGCCGCGATGCCAAAGTGGATGAAGGTATCCATATTGCGGGCTTCCTTCGCGGGGATGTAATCCTCGGCATTGAAGCCCTTCACTTCCCCGGCAAAGTGCACGGAAAGCGCGGAATGATCGAATTTGGTGACGGTGGCGATGCCAGACTTGCCGGCAACCAGGGTGGCCCAGCCTTCGGCAACCGTGTTTCCGACCGGAGACACAAGGCCAAGCCCAGTGACAACGACGCGACGACGGCTCACTATGATTTCCTACGGGTGCGTGATGCAGGATCGGGACACATCACCGCGTTCCGCGACTGGCAGGGTTAACCGGCCGGTCAGGTCCACGCGGCATGAGACTTGATTCTGCGTCTTCGAACAGACGAAAGCCACAGAAAACAGCAAGGCGCTACCGCAACGGTGCGCCCACCCGCCTTCTGTGGCTCGGAATTCAGATACGACTGGCTTAGGCCTTGACGTGCGCGGTGGCGTAGTCGATTGCCTGCTGCACGGTCGTGATCTTCTCGGCTTCCTCATCAGGAATTTCCATGCCGAATTCATCTTCCAACGCCATCACGAGTTCAACCGTGTCCAGCGAGTCCGCACCGAGATCGTTCACGAACGAGGATTCGTTCTTGATGTCTGCCTCGGCCACGCCAAGCTGTTCTGCAACGATTTTCTTGACGCGTTGTTCGATATTGTCCATGTAACCCTCCAGGGAAGTTCGACAAAAAGTGGGCGCATTTTAGCAGGTTTGGGGCGTCAGAAATGCCGCCCGCCAAGCTTTGCAAGAATCGCACCCGATTGGTTCGGAAAACTACTACTTCAGGCAGCTTCTTCCGGCTTCTTCTCCGAAACAGCCACCCAAAAACCTTTTAATTCATGTACATGCCGCCGTTCACATGCAACGTCGTGCCGGTGATGTAGGCAGCCTGCGGACCGGCCAGGAAGGCCACCGCATTGGCAATATCTTCCGGCTGACCCAGACGGCCAAGCGGGATCTGCTGCTTGAGCGAAGCATGCTGCTCTTCGGACAGCGCCTTGGTCATGTCGGTGTCGATAAAGCCCGGCGCGACGCAATTGACGGTCACGTTGCGGCTGCCGATTTCGGCGGCCAGGGAGCGGGTCATCCCTGCCACGCCCGCCTTGGCAGCCGAGTAGTTCATCTGGCCCGGATTGCCCACCGAGCCGACCACCGACGTGATGTTGATGATGCGACCCTGGCGGGCTTTCATCATCGGACGCAGCACTGCACGCGACAGGCGGAAAACCGAGGTCAGGTTGGTCTGGATGACCGCCAGCCAGTCCTCGTCCTTCATGCGCATGGCCAGCTGGTCCTGCGTGATGCCGGCATTGTTGACCAGCACGCCGATACCACCGTGGCCCTTCACGATCTCGTCGATCAGGGCGTCGCAGGCGGCCGCGTCATTCACGTTCAGCACCGCGCCCTTGCCCTTCAGCCCTTGCGCGCCGAGGTATTCGGTGATGCCGGCAGCGCCCGATTCGCTGGTGGCGGTACCGATCACCGTGGCGCCCTGGCGGGCCAGTTCCAGCGCAATGGCGCGGCCAATGCCACGCGAAGCGCCAGTGACCAGCGCGACCTGGTTATCGAGAAGTTTGGTCATTCGCTTTGTCCTTTCTTGCAGGCGCTTACTTCAGCAGCGCCAGGGTTTCCTGTAGCGAGGCGGGATCGAAGATCGCGCCGCCCACCAGGTTGCCGTCGATGCGCTTGGTCATGCCAGCCAGCACCTTGCCGGGGCCGCATTCGATCACGTGCGTAACGCCTTCCGCGGCCATCTTTTGCACGCATTCCACCCAGCGCACCGGCGCAGCGGCCTGGCGCACCAGCGCGTCCTTGATCGCGTCCGGATCGTTGACGATGGCGACATCGACGTTGTTGACCAGCGGAATCGCCGGCGCCGAGAACGTCAGTCCGGCCATGCGTTCGCGCAGGCGGTCCGATGCCGGCTTGAGCAGCGACGAATGGAACGGTGCCGACACGGGCAACGGCAGCGCGCGCTTGGCGCCCTTGGCCTTGGCCACTTCGCATGCCTTCTCGACGCCCGCCTTGCTGCCAGCAATCACGACTTGCAGCGGCGCGTTGAAATTCACCGCCTCCACCACGCCTGCGGCCGATGCCTCTGCGCAAGCCGCGCGGACGTCATCATCCGACAGCCCCAGGATTGCGGCCATGCCACCTTCGCCGACCGGCACGGCCTCTTGCATGGCCTGTGCGCGGAAGCGCACCAGCGGTACGGCGTCGGCAAACGGAATCACGCCAGCTGCCACCAGTGCCGAGTACTCGCCCAGGCTGTGACCCGCAACCAAGGCAGGCACCGGGCCGCCAGCGTCGAGCCAGGCGCGGTAGATCGCCACGGCCGCGGTCAGCATGACCGGCTGCGTGTTCGTGGTCAGGTTCAGTTCTTCAGCCGGGCCTTCGGCGATCATGCGGCCGATATCCTGGCCCAGCGCCGTCGACGCTTCCTCCAGGGTCGCGCGCACCACGGCGTTGTCGGCGAACGCATTGAGCATGCCGACCGATTGCGAGCCCTGGCCGGGAAATACGAAAGCAAATTTCATCGGAGTGCTATCCCAGAAATTGAATACCTGTAGCCGCGCGGCCGACCTTGCCTGCCGCGCCGGCTGTCATTACATGCGAAGCAGCGCAGCGCCCCAGGTGAAGCCGCCACCCACGCCTTCCAGCAGCACGGTATGACCCGGGCGGATACGGCCGTCGAGCACAGCGGCGTCGAGCGCCAGCGGAATCGAAGCGGCCGAGGTATTGCCGTGCTCGTGCACGACAGCCACCATGCGATCGGCAGGCAGGCCAAGCTTGCGCGCGGTGCCCTGCATGATGCGGATATTGGCCTGGTGGGGAATCAGCCAGTCGACCTGCTCGGGTTGAATCTCCGCTGCGGCCATCGCCTCGCGCGCCACTTTGTCCAGTACGTTCACGGCGAGCTTGAACACCGCCTGGCCGTCCATATGGAGCAAGGGATTCCCGATGATCGCGCCGCCAGCGACGTTGCCTGGCACGCACAGGATATCCACATGGCTGCCGTCCGAGTGCATCGCCGTCGACAGGATGCCCGGCTCGTCGGAGGCCGTCAGCACGACCGCGCCCGCACCATCGCCGAACAGCACGCAAGTGGTGCGGTCGTTGAAGTCGAGAATCCGCGAGAACACTTCCGCACCGATTACCAGCACATTGCGATGCGAGCCGCTGCGGATGAACTTGTCGGCCGTGGCCAGCGCATACACGAAGCCCGAACACACGGCCTGCAGGTCGAATGCCGCGCACTGGTTGTTGATGCCAAGCTTGTTCTGGACGATGCACGCCGTGCTCGGGAACACGAAGTCCGGCGTCGACGTCGCGACGATAATCAGGTCGATGCTCTGGCGGTCAATGCCAGCCGCCTCGATCGCCTTTTCGGCGGCCTTGACGGCCAGATCGCTGCTTGCCACCTCAGGCTCGGCCCAATGCCGGGCCGAGATGCCGCTGCGCGAGAAGATCCACTCGTCGCTGGTCTCGATGCCCTTTTCGGCCAGCTGCGCCGCCAGATCATGGTTGGTCACGCGCCGCGGGGGCAGGTAGCTCCCGGTACCGATGATTTTTGCGTACTTGGTCATGTAGTGTCGGATCGATTTGTCCGTATGGCAGCCCAGGCGCCGGCCCGATGCATCAGGCGGCGCGGGTGCTGGGGTGCGGAGTCGGTGCTGTCTCCGGGCCGCCCGGCGCAGCGCCGGCAGCGCTGGTCTTGTCGGCGAATGCCCTTGCTATGCGTTCGATGACGCCATTCTTGGCGGCATCATACCCGCGTTTGATCGCCCACTCAAAGGAATGGGCATCGGCCGACCCGTGACTCTTGATCACCAGCCCGCGCAGGCCTAGCAGCGAGGCGCCGTTGTAGCGCGCCGGATCCAGCCGCTTGGCCAGGCGAGACAGCACGGGCATGGCAATGCCCGCAAGCAGCTTGGTGAACCAGGAACGGGTGAACTCTTCCTTGATCATGCCGCCGATCATCTTCGCCAGGCCTTCAGTGCTCTTGAGCGCCACGTTGCCGACGAAGCCATCGCAGACGACGATGTCGGTCGTGCCCTTGAAGATGTCGTTGCCCTCCACGTTGCCGTGGAAATTCAGCTCCGAGGCACGCAGCAGCTCGCCCGCGCGCTTGACCACCTCGTTGCCCTTGATCACTTCCTCGCCGATATTGAGCAGGCCTACCGTCGGGTGTTCCTTGTGGTCCACCACGGCCACCATGGCCTCGGCCATGCGCGCGAACTGCAGCAGGTGCTCCGGTTCGCAATCGGCGTTGGCGCCCAGGTCCAGCACGGTGGTGCCCCAGCCCTTCTCGTTGGGAATGGTGGTGGCAATGGCCGGGCGCTCGATGCCTTCAAGCGTCTTCAGCACGTAGCGAGACACCGCCATCAGCGCGCCGGTATTGCCGGCGGAAATGCAGGCGCCTGCGAGGCCTTCCTTGACCTGGGTCACGGCGACCCGCATCGAGGAATCCTTCTTCTTGCGAAGCGCCACTTCCACCGGGTCATCCATGGTGATGACCTCGGTCGCCGGCACGATGGTGACGCGCGCATGGTTCTGCGCGTGCAGCTTTTTCAGCTGCGCCTGGATGGCGTCGGGCAGGCCGACCAGCACCACCTCGGCATCGTCATGACTGGAAAGAAAACTGATCGCCGCCGGGACAGTCACGGAAACGCCGTGGTCGCCGCCCATGCAGTCGATAGCGATTTTGATCGTCATTGTTCCGGATACGGATTACGCATCGGCGCCGGCGGAATGCCGGTTCGCATCGCGAGCGCCCAACAAAAAAGCGGCAACGATCTTGCCGCTTTTTTGTCTCTGACCTACAGGCATGCGCGAGCGAGACGCAACGTCACGCCGAACGAAGCGATCAGTCGTTCTTGGTCTTGATGACCTTGCGACCACGGTAGTAGCCGTTCGGGCTCACGTGGTGGCGCAGGTGGGTTTCGCCGGTGGTCGGCTCGACGGCCAGCGGAGCGACCGACAGGTGGTCGTGCGAGCGATGCATGCCGCGCTTGGACGGCGACTTCTTGTTCTGTTGAACAGCCATGATGACTCCTTCGAGAATTTTTCAATATTAACACACGCATCCCGCACTAGGCGTAGCCGGGGCCCGGCCGGATGCATCAACCACTACCTGCAAGACCTTGCGCGCGCCGCCCTGCGGCATCAATGCCTGGTCTTCAGGCCGGCCAGCGCCGCAAAGGGCGATGGCCGCTTTTCCTCTTCTTCCGGTGCAGCCTCGGGCTCCACCTCGCCATCGGCGCCGGTCACGAGACTCTCGTGGACTTCCGGGCAGACAGCATGCTTGGGTGCCGCGGGCAGCGCCAGCAACACCTCGTCTTCAATCAGTTCAAGCAACGAAAATCGCTTGGAGCCGGCAATCGCGTCGAGCTCGTCATCGTCCATCGGCGCGCTGTCGGCCGCCTCATCGCTGGCGAACACCTCAAAGCGCATGGACGTAGCAATGGGCTCCGCGTAGACCCCAAGGCAACGCTGGCAGCTCAGCCAGACGTGACCGTTCACGGAAAGATCCAGGAACAGGCGCTGCCCCACTGGCGCGCCGGGCGCCGAAGCCTCTTCGCGCACAAACCCGGTGGCCGTATAGGCGAACACCTCGTCTGCCGCCGAAGCTGGCGCTTGCGCGGCCGTCTCGGCTAAGATGCGCGGCAAATCCCGCACCGCCACCTGGCCGGCTGCGCTAACGCCTTTGCGGCAGAAAGCAAAGAGATCCAGCTCGCGCAGGTCGATCGACTCGGTCATATGGCTGCTCATGCTTGGTTCGCTACATCCCGGACCCTCGGGCCCTTTCAGGCGGCACGGCAAGCCATGCTCGGATGCGGCGAAACGCGGGATTATAAGACGTAAACCACTGCCCGGTCAAAGGTCTTGAACGCGCTCGCCCTTGAATTCCTGTTCCGCTTCAATCACTTATGCATTTACAACCACTTCCCACAGTGATCCTGGGCTCCAGTTCGCCCTATCGGCGCGAGTTGCTGGAGCGGCTGCGCCTGCCTTTCGAGGTGGCGGTGCCCGATATCGATGAAACACCGCTGGCCAATGAAACGCCAGAGGCCACCGCGCTGCGCCTGTCGCTGAACAAGGCGCAGGCGATTGCGCAGCGCCACCCTGGAGCCCTGATCATCGGCTCGGACCAGGTGCTGACGCTCGACGGCCAGCAGATGGGCAAGCCCGGCACCCACGACAAGGCGCGGGAGCAACTGCGCCTGATGCGTGGACGTACCGCGACCTTCCATTCCGCGCTCTGCCTGCTCGATGGACGCACCGGCCAGTCGCAGCTTGCCGACGTGCAGACGCGCGTCACCATGCGCGACCTCAGCGACGCCGAGATCGATGCCTACCTGCACCTCGAAAAGCCGTACGATGTCGCCGGCAGCGCCAAGTCCGAAGGCCTGGGCATCGCGTTGCTGTCACGCGTGGAATCGGATGATCACACCGCGCTGGTCGGCCTGCCGCTGATCGCACTGACGACGATGCTGCGCCAGGCCGGTTACCCATTTTTTGCCGCATGAGCGGCGCCCCCATACGATGAGCGGCACCCTTTACCTGATCCCCAACACCCTGGGCAAGCGCGACGAAGCGGACCCGCTGCCGGACGTCATCCCGGCGGGCGTCCAGCAAGTCGCCGCGCAACTGGACTACCTGGTCGCGGAGAACGCCAAGACCGCGCGCGCTTTCCTCAAGAAACTGGGGGAGACGTGCCCGCTGGCGCGGCCGATCCAGCAGATCGAAATCCGTGAACTGAATGTCAACACCCGCGCCGATGCACTGGCTGAACTGCTCGCGCCGCTGGCCGAGGGCCGTGACGGCGGGTTGCTGTCGGAAGCCGGCGTGCCCGCCGTGGCGGACCCCGGCGCCGAACTGGTGCGGCTGGCCCATGCACGCGGCATTCGCGTGCGCCCGCTGGTCGGTCCAAGCTCGATCCTGCTGGCGGTGATGGGCTCCGGGCTGAACGGCCAGAGCTTTGCTTTCAACGGCTACTTGCCGGTGGACGCCGACGAGCGCGCGAAGCGGCTGCGCGAACTGGAACAGCACTCGCGCAAATTCCGCCAGACCCAGGTGTGGATTGAAACACCCTACCGCAACGGCGCCTTGCTCGACGCACTGCGCCAGCACTGCGCCGGCACCACCCTGCTGTCCGTAGCCGTGGATCTGACGCTGCCGACCGAGACCATCGTCACGCTGCCGCTCGCGCAGTGGCGGCCGGACCGGATCGACCTGCACAAGCGCCCCGCCATCTTTTCCTTGCTCGCCGACTGAGTCGGCGCAAATGAGGGGAAGTCTCCCGGCGGACAGGATCCGCCGGGAGGTCTGCGCTTAGCGCATGCCTTGCAGCCCGGTACTCCAGAGCATCGTCTTCATCGCCGCCGTGCCCACCGCGGCGCCAAAGCGCTTGGCCACGCGTTCGGCGATGTTTTCCTTGACGGTGTAGTCGACGATGTCCTCGGCCTTGAATAAGTCGCGCGCCACGTAGTCGGCACCGCCCAGGCCATCCGCCAGCCCCAGTTCGACGCTGCGCTCACCCGACCAGAACAGGCCCGAAAACAGATCCGGATCGTCCTTGAGACGATCGCCGCGCCCCTCCTTCACCACGTCGATGAACTGCTGGTGGATTTCCTTGAGCATGGTTTCCGCATAGGCCTTCTGCCGGGGCACCTGCGGCGAGAACGGATCCAGCATGCCCTTGTTGGCGCCCGACGTGTACAGGCGGCGCTCCACGCCCAGCTTGTCCATCAGCCCCGTAAAGCCGAAACCGTCCATCAGCACGCCGATCGAGCCGACGATACTGGCCTTGTCGACATAGATCTTGTCCGCGGCGGCGGCCACGTAATAGCCTCCGGAAGCGCAGATCTCCTCGACGACCACGTAGAACGGCTTGGACGGATACAGCCCGCGCAGGCGGTGGATCTCGTCGTTGATAATGCCCGCCTGCACCGGCGAGCCGCCGGGCGAGTTGATCTTCAGGATCACGCCAGCTGCATTGCTGTCGGCAAACGCCGCCTGCAGCGAGGCGTTGATCGATTCCGCGCTGGCCGGCGTCCCCGCCGCAATCTCGCCGTCGAGCGACACCATGGCAGTATGTTTGCCCGTGCCGATGGTACTGTCGCCCTTGAAATCGAACACAGCGAAAAAGATCACCAGCAGGACAGCCAGGCCGGCGAAACGGAAGAAGATGCGCCAGCGGCGGGCGGCACGTTGTTCGCGCAACGTCGCCATCAGTACTTTTTCGAGCACGTCGCGCTCCCAGCCAGCACCCCCGCCGACCGGCCCGCTGCCCTTGCCACCCTCTATGCGCGTCTTGCGCTCGTCAGCCTCACGCCGTGCGGCATCATCGGAAGCACGCAACTCGCGCTCGAGCGGATATTCCGCCTTGTGCGCCGTTTCCAGGCGCTCCGACTCAGTCGCACCGCTCGCCGGACCCGGCGCCGCGGCGGGGCTTGCACCGTCGTGTTCATCCGGCTGACCCGATTCGCCCGAAGGCGGTTTTTGCTGTTCTGTCATGCAAGTGGCTCGTGGAAGGGCTCTGAGTTACGCACTGCTCGCCGGCGACTCCGCCGGTCGGTATGGCGCTTCGGGCACCCAGAATACCTTGCCGTCGCGCTCTTCGATACGCAATTTAGCCAGGGAAGCTCCCCGGCAAGGACCGCCGACACACAACCCGCTGTCAGGCTCGTACATGGCCCCATGTGTCGAACAGATCAAGTATAGGCCCGAGGACTCGAAAAACCGCCCTTCCTGCCAGTCCAGTTCCATGGGCACGTGGGCGCACTGGTTCAGGTAACCATGCACCGCACCATCGAAGCGCACAACGAAGGCCGCCAGCCGGCGCGACTGGAATTCCACGGTGAAACGCACGCCCGCTCCGCTGTCGATCAGCGTGTCGGCCGAACACAGGAACTGCGCGGCCATGCCGTCGACACTGGCCTCAGGCATTGGCCAGCAGCCATTCCGTCAGGTCGCCGATGGAGCTCGCGCAGTGGACCGGCGCCATGGCGCGCAACGAATCCCCGGGATGCGCCCCATACGAAACACCGATGCCATGGGCGCCGGCATTGACGGCCATCTGCAGGTCGTGCGTCGTATCGCCGATCATCACCGTGCGGCCCAGGTCCTGGCCCAGTTCACGGGTCAGTTCCTGCAGCATCGCCGGATGTGGCTTCGAAAACGTCTCGTCGGCGCAACGCGTGGCATCGAACAGCTGCGTCAGGCCGCTCGCAGCCAGCGCGCGTTGCAGGCCCACGCGGGTCTTGCCGGTCGCCACGCCTAGGAAATAGTGCTCGCCGTGAAGCGCCTCGAGCATTTCGCGCACGCCGTCGAACAGCACCAGGTCGGCATCACGCGTCAGGAAATGGTAGCGATACCGTTCGGCCAGGCGGGGATAGTCGGCCGGGTCCAGGGTCGGAACGGCATATGACAGCGCGTCTTTCAGGCCCAGCCCGATGACGTGGCTGGCGGCACTGTCGTCGGGAACCGGCAGCCCGAGGTCCCGGCTGGCCAGCTGGATACACTTGGCGATGGTAGGGGTGGAATCCATCAGGGTTCCGTCCCAGTCAAACACGATCAGGTCAAATTGTTGCCTGGCCATTACTTTCCTTGTTGGCGTGTGAGGCGCCTGACTCCGGGGCGCCTTGGTTTTTCTGGTTACGCAATTGTTGCAGGAATCCGGTGCATTCGTCCGGCAGCGGCGCCGATACCACGAGTGGTTCTCCCGTGCCCGGATGGACGAATGTCAGCTTGTGCGCGTGCAGGAACATGCGCTTGATGCCGGGCCGCGCGCTCGCCCGGGCCAGTTGCTTGTTCAGCGCAAAGTCGCCGTACTTCTCGTCGCCGACGATGGGAAAGCCCGAGTGCGACAGGTGCACGCGGATCTGGTGCGTGCGTCCGGTCTTCAATTCCGCTTCCAGCAGCGTGAAGCCCGGGAACGCCTCGATCCGGCTGAACACCGTGTGCGAGGCCAGGCCGTCCTCCTGGACGCGGACCCGGCGCTCGCCATCCGGCGTGCTGTATTTATATAGAGGCAGGCGGATATGCTGGCGGCTGTTCGGAAACTCCCCGGCCACGCAGGCGAAGTAGCGCTTGTCCATGGTGTTGCCGCGGATCTGCTCGTGCAGGTCAACCAGCGCCGACCGCTTCTTGGCCAGGACCAGGATGCCGGACGTCTCGCGGTCCAGGCGGTGGACCAGCTCAAGGAATTTGGCCTGCGGCCGCGCCTTGCGCAGCTGCTCGATCACACCGAAGGCCACGCCCGAGCCGCCATGCACGGCCACGCCTGCCGGCTTGTTGATGACGAGCAGGTGCGCGTCCTCGAACAGGACCGGGAAATCGGCAGCCGGCACGGGCTGTCGGCCACCAGCCTGTGAAGATTCCGCCACCCGCATGGGCGGAATACGAACCACGTCCCCGATCTGTAGACGATAAGTGGCGTCGATGCGCCCCTTGTTAACCCGCACCTCGCCTGACCGCAGCACCCGGTAGATATGGCTCTTCGGGACCCCCTTCGATATCTTCAGCAGGAAGTTGTCGATGCGCTGCCCTTCGGCGCCTTCGTCAATCGTGACATACGCCACCTGGGGAGCAGCCGGCGCGGACTTTGCCCCTGTTTCAATTTGATGGCGTAACTCATTCATTTTCAATATAATTTCCTCGCTGTTCCGGCCAATGACCGGCAGCGCAAGCCCTGTGTAAGCGATTTATCGCATTTTACACTTGGGGTTGCCGTCAGCCCTTCCGTCTCCCGCTTATTCGCGTAACCCGCAGGCGCCAGACGGGTAAATGACGGCAAAGCAGCACGCGCGCAATTGCCGGCGCGCAGGAAGTCGCCCAGAGGTGGCTTCGGCAAGGCTGGCAATTTCGTGGGAACAAAGTGTTCAGGTAAAACAGAATTCAAGGCGGATGCCCGGTGGCATCCGCTTCGGTGAGAGAAAGTCCCGCCGCACCGGGAAACGGTGCCGGCCGGCAGGCGTGCCTGCCACCTGACTAGAAATACCGGCGCCCGGTCGCAGAACTCCAAGAAGTAGTAGGTGCGCCCGCCAGGAGATGTCAGGTAGCAAATGGTCGCCGTGCCGCGTCCGAAAAACTTGCTCTTTGACGCGTCTAGGCCTTCCGTGGCCGGCCGCGATGCCGCCGGCGCCGTTTGCGCCGGCCCCGCATCGCCGCCGGCATCCGGGAATACGCCGGATTTCTGCGACAAGAGCAGCAGCCGGTGTTCTTTCCCGCCACGCGGACGTTCTCGCAGACGTCGTCGCCTTTCTTTCACCCGCGCCCAGCCGGTTGCGTCTTGACGCAATTCGGCGCTTTTCGGCAATTCTCGCGCCTCGCTTCGCTCCCTTGCGTGCTTCATCGATTCGCCGCGGACACCGCTTGACGGTGCCATCCGCGACACTGGAGTTATTGCGATGAAACGCATGCTGTTTAACGCGACGCAACAGGAGGAATTGCGCGTCGCCATCGTCGACGGTCAGAAGCTGATCGATATCGACATCGAAACCGCCGGGCGCGAACAGCGCAAGGGCAATATCTACAAGGGTGTCATCACCCGCATCGAACCCTCGCTCGAAGCCTGCTTCGTCAATTACGGCGAAGAACGCCACGGCTTCCTGCCCTTCAAGGAAGTGGCCCGCGCCTTCTTCAAGGAAGGCATCGACGTGCGCAACGCGCGCATCCAGGACGCCCTCCATGAAGGCCAGGAACTGATCGTCCAGGTCGAAAAGGAAGAGCGCGGCAACAAGGGCGCGGCCCTGACGACGTTCATCTCGCTGGCCGGCCGCTACCTGGTGCTGATGCCGAACAACCCGCGCGGCGGCGGCGTGTCGCGCCGTATCGAAGGCGAAGACCGCCAGGAACTGCGCGAAACCATGGCGCAGCTGGCCGTGCCGGATGGCATGAGCATCATCGCCCGTACCGCCGGCATCGGCCGCTCGGCCGAGGAACTGCAGTGGGACCTGAACTACCTGCTGCAACTGTGGAAGGCCATCGACGGCGCCGCCGGCGACAACAAGGCCCCGCTGCTGATCTACCTGGAATCGAGCCTGGTCATCCGCGCGATCCGCGATTACTTCCAGCCGGATATCGGCGAGATCCTGATCGATACCGACGAGATCTACGAACAGGCCCGCGCCTTCATGAGCGTGGTGATGCCTGACAACATGAACCGCGTGAAGAAGTACCGGGACGACGTGCCCCTCTTCTCGCGTTTCCAGATCGAGCACCAGATCGAGTCGGCCTATTCCCGCATGGTGATGCTGCCGTCCGGCGGCGCTATCGTCATCGACCACACCGAGGCCCTGGTCTCGGTCGACGTCAACTCGGCCCGCGCCACCAAGGGCGCCGACATCGAGGAAACCGCGCTGCGCACCAACCTCGAGGCCGCCGACGAGATCGCCCGCCAGCTGCGCTTGCGCGACCTGGGCGGCCTGATCGTGATCGACTTCATCGACATGGAGTCGGGCAAGGCCCAGAAGGATGTCGAAACGCGCCTGAAGGACGCGCTGCGCCACGATCGCGCACGCGTGCAGATGGGCAAGATCAGCCGCTTTGGCCTGATGGAGCTGTCGCGCCAGCGCCTGCGTCCGTCGCTGTCCGAGGGCTCGCACATCACTTGCCCGCGCTGCAACGGCACGGGCCACATCCGCGATACCGAATCGTCCGCCCTGCAGGTCCTGCGCATCATCCAGGAAGAGGCGATGAAGGAAAACACCGCCGCCATCCACTGCCAGGTGCCGGTGGAGGTCGCCGCCTTCCTGCTGAACGAAAAGCGCCAGGAAATCAACCTGATCGAGCTGCGCTTCAAGGTCAATGTGCTGCTGATCCCGAACAAGCACCTGGAAACGCCGCACTACAAGCTTGAGCGCCTGCGCCACGACGATCCGCGCCTGGAGGAAGGCACGGCCAGCTACCGCATGGCCGAAGCCGCCGCCAAGGAACTGGAAGCCGATACCAGCTACAGCAGCCGCAAGAAGGAAGACGCCAAGCCGCGCCAGGAAGCAGCGGTCAAGGGCATCACGCCGGAACAGCCGGCGCCTGTCTCGGTGCCTCGCGCCGAGCGCGCTCCGCGTCCGGAGGCCGCTCCGGCCGCCCCGCTGGTGCCGGCGACGAAGCCGGTCGAAGGCGGCGGTTTCATCGCCTGGCTGAAGGGCCTGTTTGGTGTCCGCCCGGCGGCGCCGGTGGTGGTCGAGCCGGCCAAGCCGGTCGCCAGCGAAGCGCGCAGCCCCGAAGGGCGCCGCGAGCGCGGCCAGCGTGGCGAAGGCCGCGGCCAGGGCCAGCGTGGGGAACGCGGCGAACGCGGTGAGCGCACCGAGCGCGGTGAACGCGCCGAGCGCGGCGAGCGCCAGCGCGGCGAACGCGGTCCGCGCGGCGAGCGTACCGAGCGCCAGGGTGGCGAGCGGACTGAACAACGCGAACCGCGCGAGCCGCGCGGCGAGCGTCAGGGCCGTCAGCCGCGCCAGGGCGACGCCCAAGCCACGCCCGCACTGGCCCGTCAGGCCGATACCGCACAGGGTGAACGTGCCGAAGGGCGCCAGGAAGGCCGCCGCGACCGCAATCAGGATCGCCGCGAACGGCAGCGCGAGCGTCAGCGCGACCGTGGCGATGCACGCGAAGCAGAAGCCGGCGAAGCCGCACCGGTGGAAGCCGTAGCTGCCATCCAGGCCGCTGCCAGCCTGCCGCAGGCAGCGTTCGAGGATACGCAAGCCGAGGCACCGCGTGCCGACCTGCCGGAAGGCGCTGAAGCCGCGAGCGAAGGTGGCGAGGGCGAAGAACGTCGCCGCCGCAACCGCCGAGGCCGCAACCGCTATCGCCGCGAACGCGACGATTCGGTGCAGGGTGCGCAGGACGATGCCGAAGGCGATACGACTGCGGAGATCGCGGCCGAAGCGACCGTCGCCGTGGCCGCCGAAGCCGTCGCCGCACCGGCTCCGGCCGCTGCGGTAGCCGAAGTCCGGGAAGTCCGTGAAGTCGAAGCCGTCGCAATCGTCGCGGAAGCGCCGGTTCAGGCTGTCGAGGCAGTTCCCGCCCCGGTGGCCGAAGTCAGGGTCGAACCGGTTGCGACGCAGGCACCTGCCCCGATGGTTGCCGAAGCTCCGGCCGCCGAAGTCGCTCCGGCGCCGGTCGTCGTTCAGCCGGTGGCCGTGGCTGCCGAGCCGGTAGCACCCGTGCAGGCCGAGCCGGCCGCCGCAATCGTCCAGCCCGCAGTCGCACCCGCCGTGGTAGAGGCGCCGGCAGCACCCGTGGCCACTTCGGTCGTCGCTCCGGCCACCCCGGCTCCGGCCGTGACCGCTAGCCCGGCAACCGTGCCGCCGCTGCCGATGGAAGGCCTGCAGCCGAT
The DNA here is from genome assembly GCF_057073745.1 of Cupriavidus sp. C2SS-8b. NCBI lineage: Bacteria > Pseudomonadati > Pseudomonadota > Betaproteobacteria > Burkholderiales > Burkholderiaceae > Cupriavidus > Cupriavidus sp. C2SS-8b. Next base: position 1,056,226 of record NZ_CP172716.1, on the reverse strand, counting down.
GCTGGCCACGGCTGGCCTGGAGTGGGTCGGCACGGACAGCGAAAAGCTGCGCGCAGCCCAGGAGGCCGCCGCACGCATCGTGCCCGCGCCGCGCGTGCCGCGTGAGCGCAAGCCGCTGCCGCCGTTGCCGCAAGGCCCGATGATCCTGGTCGAGACCGGCGGCCGCGAGGTCGAATCGGGCGCGCAGCAGTAAGCGCCACATTTCCTGTCAGCAGGAAATCGAAGGGGACGGCATCGCCGTCCCCTTTTTCATGCAGGGGCAATCCGGATACCGGCAGCCCGCCTCGGCTAGAATGGCACCAGAATGCATCCGCTCCCCCGAGCCTGGCTCCCCGGACGCATCGCCCACCCACAGGCCATGACCGAAACCGTCATTCCGATCTTCGACCTGCGCGATCATCGCTACCGCTCGATGACGCCCAGCATCCCCGAAACGCTGGCAGAGCCTTCCGGGCTGGTCGCCGATACCCGCGCGCGCCCGCTGCATGACCTGCGTATTTCGGTGACGGACCGCTGCAATTTCCGCTGCGTGTATTGCATGCCGAAGGAAGTCTTCGACAAGGACTACACCTTCCTGCCGCACTCCGAACTGCTCAGCTTCGAGGAAATCGAGCGTACGGCACGACTGTTCGCCAGCCTGGGCGTCGAAAAGATCCGCCTGACCGGCGGCGAACCGCTGCTGCGCAAGAACATCGAGAAGCTCGTCGAGATGCTGGCGCGCATCGAAACCGCCTCCGGCAAGCCGCTGGACCTGACGCTGACGACCAATGCATCGCTGCTGGCGCGCAAGGCGCGGTCGCTGCGCGATGCCGGGCTGAGCCGCGTGAGCGTGAGCCTCGACGCCATCGACGACGCCACCTTCCGCCGCATGAATGACGTGGACTTCGCCGTGGCCGACGTGCTGCACGGCATCGAGACCGCGCAGGCCGTGGGGCTGGCACCGATCAAGGTCAATATGGTGGTCAAGCGCGGCACCAACGACGCCGAGATCGTGCCGCTTGCCCGCCACTTCCGCGGCAGCGGCATCATCGTGCGCTTCATCGAGTTCATGGATGTCGGCGCCAGCAACCACTGGCAGATGGACGAAGTACTGCCGTCCGCCGAAGTGGTCCGCCGCATCGACGAAGCCTTCCCGCTGGAGCCGGTGCAAGCCAACTACGCCGGAGAAACCGCCGAGCGCTGGCGCTACCGCGACGGCGGCGGCGAGATCGGCGTGATCTCCAGCGTGAGCCACGCCTTCTGCGGCGACTGCAGCCGCATCCGGCTGTCGACCGAAGGCCGCCTCTACCTGTGCCTGTTCGCGACCGAGGGCTATGACCTGCGCGCCCTGCTGCGCGGCGGTTACAGCGACCTGCAGGTGTCGAACGCCATCGCACAGGTCTGGCAGGGCCGCACCGACAACTACTCCGAGCAGCGCAGCAACCCCGCAGTGCGTCAGGCTCGCGCCGAACGCAAGATCGAAATGTCATACATCGGCGGATGATCCGCCGCCGGACCCAATCTCTCCGATGATTGCACGCGACGACATTACCGGCCTGATCCTGGCAGGCGGCAGGGGCAGCCGCATGGGCGGCACCGACAAAGGCCTCCAGCCCTTGCGCGGCACGCCCATGGCCATGCACACGCTGATGCGCCTGACGCCGCAGACAGGGGCGCTGATGATCAACGCGAACCGCAACCTGTCCGCCTATGAATCGTTCGGCGTGCCGGTGGTGACCGACTCGGTGCCCGACTTTGCCGGACCGCTGGCCGGCATGCTGGCCGGGCTCGAGCAATGCCCGACCGGCTGGATGGTCACCGCGCCCTGCGATTCGCCGTTTCTTCCCACCGACCTGGTGCAACGGCTCGCCGATGCCATCGAAGCCGAAGGCGCCGAGCTGGCGATCCCGGTCACGGTCGATGCGGACGGCCGCCGCCAGTTGCAGCCGGTGTTCTGCCTGATGCCGGTCGGCATGCTGGACGACCTGCTCGCCTACCTGAACGGCGGCGGACGCAAGATCGAAACCTGGGCGGCTTCGCACCGGCTCGCGGAAGTCCTGTTCGATGACGCCGGCGCCTTTGCCAATATCAACACCCTCGACGAGCTGCGCACGCACGACGCCGGCTGAAGGCCCGTTCCCACCATGCCATCCCTGCAATCCGTCATTTCCTGCCTGTCCGACTACGACCCCACCGCCCTGCCCGTGGCGCATGCCAACCGCATCATCGGCGAGGTGGTGGAGCCGGTGCGCGGCATCGAACAGGTGCCCATCCGCAGCGCGCTGGATCGCGTACTGGCCGAGGACATCATCTCGCCGATCGACGTCCCCGCGCACGACAACTCGGCAATGGACGGCTACGCGTTCGCCAGCAGCGCGCTACTGTCGTCCGCAGGGCACGTGGAATTGGAAGTCGCGCGTGAGACCGCATTCGCTGGTGGAGGCGCCAGCACGGCGCCGGGCGCAGGCCAGGCCGTGCGCATCATGACCGGCGCGGTCATGCCCGCAGGCTGCGACACCGTGGTGCCGCAAGAGTTTGTGAAAGCATCGGCCGATGGCAACCGCATCCGCTTCGCCGCCGACGCCGTGCGCGCCGGCGACAACCGCCGCCTGCGCGGCGAAGACCTGGCGCGCGGCCAGGCCGCGCTGCCGGCCGGACGCATCATCCAGCCAGCTGACCTGGGGCTGCTGGCCTCGCTGGGTTTTGCCGAGGTGCGGGTGCGCCGCCGCTTGCGCGTGGCCTTCTTCTCCACCGGCGACGAGTTGCGTTCGATCGGCGAGCCGCTCGAACCCGGCTGCGTCTACGACTCGAACCGCTATACCCTGCACGGCATGCTGCGACGCCTGAACGTCGAGCTGATCGACATGGGTGTGGTGCGCGACGACCCCGCTGCACTGGAAGCCGCGTTCCGCTCGGCCTGCGAAAACGCGGACGCGGTCATCACCTCGGGCGGCGTCTCGGTCGGCGAAGCCGACTACACCAAGCAGATCATGGCCAGCCTGGGCGACGTCACCTTCTGGAAAATCGCCATGCGGCCCGGGCGCCCGATGGCATTCGGGCGCATCGCCTCGGGCGGACGCGACGCGCTGCTGTTCGGCCTGCCCGGCAATCCGGTGGCCGTCATGGTCACCTTCTACCATTTCGTGCGCGCCGCCCTGCACCGTCAAATGGGTGCCAGCGTGCCGCCGCTGCCGCTGATGCGCGTGCGAAGCGCCCAGCCGATCCGCAAGAAGCCCGGCCGCACCGAGTACCAGCGCGGCATCCTGGCGCGCGGCGATCACGACTGGGAGGTGCGAGTGACCGGACAACAAGGCTCCGGCGTGCTGCGCTCGATGAGCGAAGCCAATTGCTTCATCGTACTGGCGCACGAGCAGGATTCCGTCCGGGCCGGCGATCTGGTCGATGTGCTGCTGTTCGACGGGCTGGTCTAAGCTCAAAACCGAGGGCCAGGGCGACGCCAATGTGTCGTTTTTGCGCCGCATATTGACGGCCACTATTGGCGGCAGCGGGTGAAATGTACGCCACGCCGTTGCCGGGCTATGCGTGGCAACGGGCAATCGCTACACTTGCCGCACGATTTTGAAACATATCTCTCCCCCGTCATGAATCAGGAGATTGCCTACCTCCACCCGGTCAAGACCGCCCGTGCACTGGTGCTGGTCTACCTGTGCTTTTCGGTACCGATCGTCTCGCTGGGGCTGTTTGTTGCCTTCATCCGCTACGGCGACCTGCCCGGCATCACCGTGTTCACGGCGCTGATCCTGAACGCACTGATCGGATTCGGTCTGCTGTGGCTGGCCTGCAAGGCCTACAACTGGGTGGCCGCGCGCTTTGGCGGCATCGAAGTCCACGTGCGCGAACTGGCGCCCGAAGAGCAGAACTGATCCGCTTGCGGAGCCGGCGCGCGGCACCGCCAGCCCGCGCCGCCAACTTCAGCCGCCCGCGTCTTCCGACACTTCGGGCACGCCCAGCACTTCGGACACGCCGGTGCCCAGCAACTGCTGTGCCGCCTCGCCAGGCAAGGCCTCGACTGTCCGCAGCTTGCGCGCCATCTGGCGCGTGCGAACCTCGGCCTGTTCGATATTACGTGCCGCACGCTCCAGCGTATCGCGGGTCTTGGCAAGCACGTCCCCGAATTTCCCAAATTCCGTCTTCACAGCGCCCAGCACTTCCCACACTTCGCTGGAACGCTTTTCCAGTGCCAACGTGCGGAAACCCATCTGCAGGCTGTTCAGCAGTGCTGTCAGGGTTGTGGGTCCCGCCACCGTGACGCGGTAGTTGCGCTGCATCACATCAGTCAGGCCGGGCCGGCGCAAGACCTCTGCGTACAGCCCTTCCGTCGGCAGGAACAGAATGGCGAAATCCGTGGTGGCGGGCGGCGACAGGTATTTCTCCGAGATGGTCTGCGCCTCCCGCCGCAATGCCACTTCCAGCTCACGCCCAAATGCGGCCACGCCGTCGACGTCGCCACGCTCCTGGGCATCGAGCAGTCGCTCGTACTGCTCCTTCGGGAACTTGGCATCGATCGGCAGCCAGACCGCACCCTGCGCGGCATCCTTGCCCGGCAGTCGGATGGCAAATTCCACGCGCGCGCCCGAGTTGCGCACGGTTTCCACGTTCTTGGCGTACTGGTCGTGCGTCAGCATCTGCTCGAGCAACATCTCGAGTTGCACTTCACCCCAGGTACCGCGCGACTTCACGTTGGTGAGTACCTTTTTCAGGTCACCGACGCCCTGCGCCAGCATCTGCATTTCGCCAAGACCGCGATGCACCTGCTCGAGCCGGTCCGAGACCAGCCGGAACGACTCGCCGAGCCGTTGCTCCAGCGTGGCGTGCAGCTTTTCGTCGACGGTGCGGCGCATCTCGTCGAGCTTGGTGGCGTTGTTTGCCTCGATGTCGCGCAGCTTCTGCTCCAGCGTGGCGCGCACCTCGGCCAGCCGGCGTTCGTTGCCTTCCGACATCTGCGCAAGCTGCTGTTGCAGGCCGTCGCCAAAGCGGCGCAACGACATGGCTTGCTCGTCGCGTGCCTGCTGACCCTGCAACAGCAGGTTCTGCCTGACGTGTTCGAGTTGCTGTGTGTTCGATTCGGTCAGCTTGGCCAACTGCTGGGCAAAGGTGTCGATCTGGTTGTTCTGCAGCGTGGCGATGCTCGTGAGCTGTGACGACAGCGTCTGCTGGAAGCGCAGCATCTGCTGGGCCGACTCCGACCGGCTGCCGCGCGCGGCCTCGGCCACTTCATTGCGCAGTTCGCGTTCGAGCCGCTCCATCCCGCGCAGGCCTTCATTGCGGGAATCGGCAAGCTGGCGATACAGGTCGCCGTCGGCTGGCGAAGCCTGCTGGCGCAGCACCAGGACGACTAGGAGAACCAGCGCAAGCAGCGCGACGCCAAGCGTAAGCAGGGGAATCCAGATCATAGATAACGCTTCAGCGGCGATGCCCCATCACCGCGGGATTGATGACGGACTTGGGATGCCCGGCATCAGGCCCGGCATCGAGCGCCGCGATCAGGTTGTCGGCGGCCAGCATGGCCATGGCACGGCGCGTCTTCTCCGATGCGCTGGCGATATGCGGTGTCAGCACAATGTTGGGCACGATCAGCAGGTCCGGGTGAACATCCGGTTCGCCTTCGAACACGTCGAGGCCGGCGGCAAAGATACGTCGCGCCTTGAGCGCATGCGCCAGCGCCTCGTCGTCGACGATGCCACCGCGCGCAAGGTTGACCAGCGTCGCAGTCGGCTTCATCTGGTTCAGTTCGGCAGCGCCGATCGCGTGGTGGCTGTCCGGGCCATACGGCAGGACCAGCACCACGTGGTCGGACTGTTGGAGCAGCTCGGCCTTGCTCACATAACGCGCATTGAGCGCCTGCTCCGTGGACGCCGGCAGCTGGGTGCGGTTGTGGTACAGCACCGTCATGCCAAACCCGGCCGCGCGCCGGGCCAGCGCCTGGCCGATGCGGCCCATGCCGAGGATGCCCAGCGTGCTGCCGTACACGTCCATGCCGACCAGCATGTCATAGCTCCATCGCTGCCACCTGCCATCGCGCAGGTAGTGCTCGGACTCTGTGACGCGGCGCGCGGTCGCCATCAGCAGCGCCCAGCCGAAATCGGCCGTGGTCTCGGTCAGCACGTCAGGCGTGTTCGTGGCGACAATGCCCGCTGCCGTCAATGCCGGAATGTCGAGGTTGTTGTAGCCCACCGCCATATTGCAGACGGCACGCAGGCCGGGCAGCGCGGCAATCAGGCCGGCATCGACGCGGTCGGCGGTATTGGTCAGCACGCCCGCCTTGCCGGCCAGGCGCGCCTTGAGCGCGTCGGCATCAAGCACGGCGTCCTGCTGGTTGTCATCGACATCGAAATGCCGCGCGAGATGGTCGATGACGTCGGGAAAAATGGCGCGGGTGACAAGGACAGACGGCTTCATGGCATCACACTTTGAAAAAGAGGAACGTCATCACCAGGAACAGCGGCAGCAGGATGGAGCCAGACCATAGCATGTAGCCGAAGAAACTGGGCATGCGCAGGCCGCGGTTTTCAGCGATGGCTTTCACCATCAGGTTCGGCGCATTGCCGATATAGGTATTGGCGCCCATGAACACCGCACCCGCGGAAATGGCCGCGAGCGTGGAAGCGTCGCGCGTCATCAGCGTGGCGGCATCTCCGCCTGCGGTGTTGAAGAACACAAGATAAGTCGGCGCATTGTCCAGGAAGGACGACAGCAGGCCGGTCGCCCAGAAGTACATGCTGTCGACGGGCTGCCCGTTGGCATCGCTGACCGTCCGCACCACGGCCCCGAACGCGCCGTCGGTGCCGGCCTTGAGCATGGCGATCACCGGGATGATGGTCAGGAAGATGCCGGCAAACAGTTTGCCGACCTCCAGGATCGGCTCCCAGCTGAACTCGTTGCCGCTGCGTGCCGAGTGCGGCGTCACCAGCAGCGAGACAATGGCCACGGCCACCAGCATCACGTCGCGCACAGCCGCCTGCAGCGGCACCTCGGTGCCAAGCACGTCGAACGAAAGGCCCGGCTTCCACAATCCGCTCATCAGGACCAGACCCACCACCGCGAGCAACAGCACGAAGTTGGCCTTGCCTTCGATGCGCAGGCCGCGTGTGTCCGGTGTGGGATCGCTGTGGGCCGGCAGCGCCTCCTCCTTATTGTGGTAGTAGTGCCGGTCGAGCACGTAGAAGATCGCCAGCAGCGCCACGCAGACGAACAACGTCTCCGGCAGGATATTGCGCAGCGTCCAGAAGAAGTCCACGCCCTGCAGGAAGCCCAGGAACAGCGGCGGATCGCCGAGCGGCGTGAGCGAGCCGCCCGCATTGGCCACCAGGAAGATGAAGAACACCACCACGTGCGACACATGGCGGCGGTTGTCGTTGGCGCGCAGCAGCGGCCGGATCAGCAGCATGGCCGCGCCCGTCGTCCCCATGACGCTGGCAAGCACCGTGCCAAGTGCCAGGATGCCGGTATTGAGCCCCGGCGTTCCGTGCAGATTGCCGCGCACGCAGATGCCGCCCGCGACGATATAGAGCGCTGCGATCAGCGCGATGAATGGAATGTACTCGGCCAGCAGCGCGTGCACCGCGCCTGCCAACGCCGCATGCACACCGAACACCGCGGCGAACGGCAACAGGAACAGCAGGCCCCAGCCCGCGGCGATCTTGCCGTAGTGGTGATGCCAGAAACGCGGCGCCAGCAGCGGCAACAGCGCAATCGACAGCAGCACCCCCGCGAACGGCAGTCCCCACCATGCGGACAGCGCTGCGCCATTGATGTCGGCGGCGTGTGACAGCGAGGGCAAAAAGGCCAGCATGGCCGGCACCGGCCACAGCATGCGGGCACGTTTCATCAAATGAACTCTCCTTGAACAGTGTGCGCAGGAGCAGCAGGGCAAAACTGCCGCGCAGGCATGAGACCTGTAGCGGCGCCGGCGCCTGCCCTTCCGAAGCGCGCGATCAGGTCTGGTCGACCAGGATGACGTGGACGCGATACGGCCCATGCGCGCCCAGCACGATGGTCTGCTCGATATCGCCGGTACGCGAGGGCCCGCTGATGATATTGGTCGCGCGCGGCAACTCGCCGCGTTCGCTGCGCACCAGCGCGAACGCATCTTCGAGACTGTCGACGATGCGCGACACGGGCACCACCGCGATATGTGTCTCCGGCAACAGCGCTGCCGACGCGAACGTTTCCGGACCCGACAGCAGCATCAGCGAGCCCGTCTCGGCGATGGCGCAGAAACAGCCCGTGATGCCAACCAGATCGCCATGGTCGTGGTCGGCCTGTGGATCGCGCTCGGGAGGCCGGCACTCCACGGTCAAGCCGCTGTCCTGCCATGGCAGCGCACCAAACGCGCCCCACGCGACGGCACGATGCACCAGGTTCAGGCTGTCCAGGAAGCGCGCTGTCGCGGCCGGCACATCGGCGAGCGTCGCAACACGATCGACCGTGGACGCCATGCGCTGCGCCTGTGCCACGAAGGCTTCGGTACGGTCCGGGTGCGCCTCTGGGCGAGGCCCCTGCGGATGACGCGCGAGGTAGTCGGCGACGGCTTCGCGCTCGCCGCTGGTTACCTTGGGTGAACGCCCCTGCGCGGCGCGGATACGGGCAAAGATGCGGTCACGGGCGTTGTTGGTTTCCATAGGGCCTGGCGTCATGAACATGCGTGGCAATGCACGCCATTATAGTGGCGCGCCCTGCCCCGCCCTCGCCCCGAATCTGTTGAAAATTGCTAAGCAGGCGCCTGGACCTCGAACACCTGGCGCAGGTAGGCCAGGTAGCCGGGATCGTCGCACATGGTCTTTTCCGGCGTATCCGACAGCTTGGCCACGGGCTGCCCGTTGCAGCGGACCATCTTGATGACGATCTGAAGCGGCGTATAACCAAGATCGTTGGTCAGGTTGGTTCCCACGCCGAACGCCAGCCGGCAGCGGCCATGAAAGCGCTCGTACAACTCGATGACACGCGGGATATCGAGGCTGTCGCTGAAGATCAGCGTCTTGCCGAGCGGGTCGACACGGTTGGCCGCATAGTGCGCCAGCATCCGCTCGCCCCACAGGAACGGGTCGCCGGAATCGTGTCGCACGCCGTCGAACAGCTTGCAGAAATACAGGTCGAAATCGCGCAGGAACGCGTCGAAGCCGTAGGTATCCGACAGCGCAATGCCCAGGTCGCCGCGGTATTCGCGCGCCCAGCTTTCCAGCGCGAAGACCTGCGAATCGCGCAGGCGCGGGCCCAGTGCCTGGCACGCCTGCAGATACTCGTGGGCCATGGTGCCCAGTGGCACCATATTGTGCAGGCGCGCGAAATGTACGTTGCTCGTGCCTGCCAGTTGCGGCCCCAGCATGCCACGCATCGCCAGCAGGACCTCTTCCTGCCAGCCGCGCGAGAAGCGGCGGCGCGTGCCATAGTCCGCGATCACGCAATCGCGGTAGTTCGGTGCCTGCAGCAACGTCAGCTTCTCATCCAGCCGGCGGCGGCCTTCGGCAAGGTCGGGCTCGGGCCGGGTGCGGCGGAAATACACCTCGTTGACGATGGCCAGCAGCGGCACCTCGAACAGGATGGTGTGCAGCCACGGGCCACGGATCGCGATCTCGATCTCGCCATTGCCCTGCGGCGCGGGTTCGATCGAGACGTACTTTTGGTTCAGGTGGAATAGCGCGAGGAAATCGACGAAATCGCTCTTGATGAAACGCATGCCCCGCAGGTAGTCGAGTTCCTCGTCCGAGAAGCGCAGGCTGCACAGGTGCGCCACCTCCGCACGGATCTCCTCGATGTACGGGGTCAGGTCGACGCCCGCGTTCCGGCACTTGAAGCGGTACTCGACGTGCGCCTGCGGGAAATGGTGCAGCACCACCTGCATCATCGTGAACTTGTACAGGTCGGTGTCGAGCAGGGATGGAATGATCATAACGGGCCAGACGGCGATGCCGGGTCAGGCACACATGCTAACCGATGTCCGCCCTGGCGGGCGGAAGGGTGTTCGAACGCCGGGTCAGCCGCCGTCGAGAAAAGGTTGCGGCCGCCGCGGGGCCGGGACGCCCTGTACACACCACAAGGGACGGCCATCGCTGCCCCGGCAAGACACCAGCGTTGCCGCCGTGCGCGGCACCCGCACTGGTAATGGCTCGGCGAACGCGCCGTTCTCCGCCATGATGCGCTCGGCATAGACCTGGTGGCCCGCGCGCTGGAAACTCAGCACCTGCACCATCTGGCGGGCATCAGGTTGCAGTTCGGGGCCGCATGGCAACAACCCTGTCCGCCCGCAGTTGGCCATGGCATCTCCGGCTGGGGCCCGGGTGACGCTGAAGCTCTCCCAGTCGAAGCTCGTCAGTGCCCCCAGCGTCACTGGCTGGTCCGAGCGCGTGCGCCATGCCACTAGGCGGGACACCACGCTGTCGGCCATGCGCGGCTCGGACAACGTCTGCGCGTTTGCGCCGGCCGGGAGTATCGACGCCAACAAGTGCAGTCCGATAAGCCCCAGCCACCCGAACGATGCCAGGGCCCGGTAACGCGCGCCTGTCAGGAACTTCCACGGACCAAAGCGCTGCTGGCAAGGCATGGTGATCTCCTGGTGATTGGCCGTGACAGAGGGTGCGACGATCGGAAGTGCTTCCGGGACCATCGCATCGTGCCATCGCCGCACTATCTGGCACAGACCTGTTCGCAATCAAATATACATAAAGAAATAAGAAAACTATCTGATCCGGCTATATAGACCCGCTATCCTTGCCCGGAGGCTCGGATACAATATCGGTTTCTGAAAGGCCACGGCCCGCGCTCGCCCCGTGCAGATCGCCATTTGGCGGCAATGCTCGTTGCAGCGCCGGCAAACAAGCGGCCGAAACCAGTTTCCCATCAAAAGCCGACCCGTTTTCCTGGAACCGAAATGACTCACGTTGTCACCGAATCCTGCATCCGTTGCCGCTACACAGACTGCGTTGACGTATGTCCGGTGGATTGTTTCCGTGAAGGCCCGAATTTTCTGGCCATCGACCCGGACGAGTGTATCGACTGCGCAGTGTGCGTGGCCGAATGCCCGGTGAATGCCATTTACGCCGAGGAAGACGTTCCGGGCGACCAGCAGCAGTTCATTCAACTGAACGTCGAGCTGGCACGCAACTGGCCGTCCATCACCAAGACCAAGGCTCCGCTGGCCGAGGCCGAAGAGTGGAAAGACGCCACCGACAAGCTGCAATACCTGCAGCGCTGAACTGACTAGAAAGCCGTCCCCACGCGCTTTCCGCAATGCCGGGCACGCGATGCCCACAACGTATCAGGACGATTATGGACTTGAGCATTCCCAATCCCGTTGCCGACACGACGAAAGCCGCCGCCAGCAACACCGCCGGCGGTCAGCCGCTGGAAATCGACGCGCTGATCGTCGGTGCAGGCCCCGTGGGCCTGTTCCAGGTGTTCGAGCTGGGCCTGCTCGAAATCAAGGCACACGTCATCGACTCCCTCAAGGTGGTGGGCGGCCAGTGCGTGGAGCTGTATCCGGACAAGCCGATCTACGACATCCCGGCCGTGCCCAGCTGCACCGGCCAGGAACTGACCGACAACCTGCTCAAGCAGATCGAACCGTTCGAGCCCACCTTCCACCTGGGCCAGGAAGTCTCCGTGGTCGAGCGCCGTGAAGATGGCCGCTTCTTCGTCGAGACCTCGCTCGGAACCCGCTTTATCACCAAGACCATTTTCATCGCCGCGGGCGTGGGCTCGTTCCAGCCGCGCACGCTGAAGGTCGACGGCATCGACAAGTTCGACGGCAAGCAGCTGTTCTACCGAGTCAAGGATCCGAGCCGCTTCCACGGCCGCAACCTGGTGATCGTCGGCGGCGGCGACTCGGCGCTGGACTGGGCGCTGGATCTCGTCGGCAAGGCCGAGTCGGTGGTGATGATCCACCGCCGTGATGGCTTCCGCGCCGCACCGGCCTCTGTCGCCAAGATGAAGGATCTGTGCGAACAGATGGAAATGCAGTTCCTGGTCGGCCAGATCGGCGGCTATGAAGAGAAGGATGGCGTGCTCACCGAGGTCAAGGTGACCGGCGCCGACGGCGTCACCCGCCGCCTGCCGCTGGACGACCTGCTGGTGTTCTTTGGCCTGTCGCCCAAGCTCGGCCCGATCGCCGAGTGGGGCCTGGACCTGGAGCGCAAGCAGATCAAGGTGGACACCGAGAAGTTCCAGACCAATATTCCCGGCATCTTCGCGGTGGGCGACATCAACACCTACCCCGGCAAGAAGAAGCTGATCCTGTCGGGCTTCCACGAGGCCGCGCTGGCCGCGTTCGGTGCTGCACCGTATATCTTCCCCGAGAAGAAGATCCACATGCAGTACACCACCACCTCGCCGAAGCTGCACAAGGTGCTCGGTGTGGAATCGCCGGTGTTCGACTGATCACGGTCCGGACCGGAGCGATCCAACAGAAAGCCGCCTGAATGGCGGCTTTTTTCTTGTGGGCGCAGCAGCCAGGCACCTCGCCAGACCAGCCGGCACGATAAATATGCCAAAAAGTGTTGACGAGGAAACGAGAGGCTGGCTATAATCTCTTTCTCTGCTGTTCCCCGATAGCTCAGTCGGTAGAGCGCCGGACTGTTAATCCGTAGGTCCCTGGTTCGAGCCCAGGTCGGGGAGCCATCCGATACAAGACGAAGGCCGATGCGCAAGCATCGGCCTTTTTCTTTTTGTCGCTTCGATCTCACCCTGCCCCAGCGCCTTACCCCGCAAACCGGTAGCCGAGCCCGACTTCCGTGAGCAAATGCACGGGCTGCGCCGGATCCGCTTCGAGCTTGTGCCGCAAGTGGCCCATATAGACCCGCAGATACTGGCTGCTCTCGGAATGCGAAGGCCCCCAGACCTCGCGCAGCAACTCGCGATGCGTCATCACCTTGCCGCGATGCGCGATCAGCACCGACAACAGTCGGTATTCGATCGGTGTCAGGTGCACCGCCTGCCCCGCGCGCATGACCATCCGGTTCGCCAGGTCGACCTGCACTTCGCCAAAGGCGATCTGCGTCGAACCATGCGGATTCGATCGCGCATGCCGGCGCAGCAGCACGCGCAGGCGCGCCACCAGTTCGCCCACGCCGAATGGCTTGGTCAGGTAATCATCGGCACCGGCATCTAGCGCGCCGATCTTGTCTTCCTCGCCACTGCGCGCGGACAGCACCAGGATCGGCACCTCGGTCCAGGTGCGCACTTCTCCGATCAGGTTGATGCCGTCGCCGTCGGGCAAACCAAGGTCAAGCACCACCAGATCCGGCTGGCGCGTGCCCGCCTCGATCAGGCCGCGCTTGAGGTTCTCCGCCTCGTGCACGGTGCAGCCTTCGGCCTGCAGGGCCGTGCGCACGAAGCGGCGGATATGGGGTTCGTCCTCGACCAGCAGCACCGTGGGCGAAAACTCGAAAGGCATCTGTGGCTCTCCGTCTGAATGCGATTACGCGGGAATGTCCGCCGCCTCGGGCTCGATCACCGGCGGATTGCCGCGCGGCAGGGACGCGACGAAGCGCGCACCGATGCCGACACCCGCCATGGCCGCTTCGCGCACGGGTTCGACCCAGATGCGTCCGCCATGGGCCTGCACGATCGCATCGCAGACCGCGAGCCCGAGGCCCACGCCGGTCGTCACCGACTCGCGCTCGCCCCGCGTGAATTTATCGAAGATCTGCCGTTCGCTACCGGCCGGCACGCCCGGGCCATCGTCTTCCACCATCAGGCGTACCTCTTCATCCATGGATTCGGCACGGATACGGATCTCGGTGCCGGCCGCCGTGTATTTCGCGGCATTCTCCAGCAGGTTGCACAGCACGCGGTCCATCAGCACGGCATCGCACTCGACCAGCGGCATCGTGGACAAGTCCGCCACCACGACGGGATGCAGTGCAAGCGCGTCGCGCAACGCGCCGAGCGCCGCGCCGACCAGCTCTTCGAATGACTGCCATTCCTTCCGCATGCGTACGTCGCGTCCCTGCAACCTCGCCATGTCGAGCAGGTTGACCACCATGGTACTCATGCGCCTGGCTTGTTCTCGCATTGCGGCCACCGTCTCGGCGACGCGCGGCGCGAGCGGCGGATCGCCACGCTGCAAGGTCTCGGCCATGCCGACCAGGCTGGTCAGCGGCGTGCGCAGGTCGTGTGACACAGCGGCCAGCAGCGAGCTGCGCAGCCGCTCCGACTCCATCGACAGCAGCGCCTGCTGGGCGACGTCGACATAGTGCAGCCGCTCGATGGTGATGGCGATCAGCGTCGCAAACACGTCGACCTGCCGCCGCAATGCCGGCTGGGCAAATGCGCGCCACGCTCGCGGTTCCACCGCCAGCACGCCGCGCGTCTGCATCGGCGCCTTGAGCGGCAGGTACAGCACCGTGCCGGCCGGCAGCGTGTGCGTGCCCGTGCCGGCCGGCTGGCCGTGGTCGAACACCCATTGCGCGAGCACGCGGTCGATCGCATCGCTGTGCGCATCGGCTTGCCCCGGCTCGATCGCAGGAGGCAACAGGCGACCATCCGGCCCTACCAGGAAGAACGCCGAGCGCGCATCGAAGGCCGCGCGCAGGAAGCGGCTGCCGATCGAAACGATCTGCTCGGTCATCAATGACGACGACAGTTCGCGCGCGAGTTCGTAGAGCGTGCGCGCGTCGGTTTCGCGCTGCACCGCCACCTCGGCCTGCTCGCGCAGCCCGGCGGTGAGCTGGCCGATCACCAGGCCCACCGACAGCAGCACCAGGAAGGTCAGCAGGTACTGCACGTCGCTGACTGAAAAGGAAAGCCTCGGTGGCACGAAGAAGAAATCGAAGGCCCCTACGGCAATCACCGACGCCAACGCCGATGCAGCGCGCCCATGCCGCAATGCCACGCCAACCACCGCCACCAGGAACAGCATGGCGATATTGACCAGGTCGAACCACGGCCGGGCCAGCGTCGATACCGCCGTCGCGCCGGCGCACCAGGCTATGGCCCACAGGTAGGACCGCATGCGGACACGGCGCTCTTGCGCGTGCGCCGACTCGCTTTCCTCAGGCGGTGCCGGCACGCTGGCGGGCCTGACGTCCATGCGCGTGGTATCGGCGGCCACGCGTATCACATCGATTTCGGGGCACGCGGCCGACAGCGCATCGGCAAAGCTTTTGCGGCCGAACCACCACGCGCGCGCGCCCAGGAACGGCGACAACGCCCAGGCCAGCAGCGAGCGCCCCTGCCGCAGCAGCGATCCGTTCTCGCGCCGCCATCGCGCCGGGGTGCGGCCAAGCACCACCTTGGTCAGGTTGTGGCGCCGGACATAGCCGGCCACGGCCTGCACCAGGTCGATGCCCGCAAGCGTCTCGGTGCGCGCGCACAGCTCTTCGGCCAGGCGCATCACGGACTCCAGCCGCACACGCTCGGCATCGGGCACGGCCGCGAGCCGTGGCGCGGCCACGGTGATCACGTGGCAGTCGCAATCGAGCTGGCCGGCAAGCCTGCGCGCGCTCCGGACCACCTGCTCGGCATCGCTGCCAGCCCCGATGCAGGCCAGCACCGCCTCGCGCGTGCGCCAGACAGACTGGATCGACTCGGCGCGGCGATAGGCACGCACATCATCGTCGACGCGATCGGCCGTGCGCCGCAGGGCCAGTTCACGCAGCGCGATCAGGTTGCCCTTGCGGAAGAAATTGCGCACCGCGTGGCGCGCCTGCTCCGGCAGGTAGACCTTGCCTTCGTGCAGGCGCCGCAGCAGTTCATCGGCGGGCAGGTCGACCAGGATCACTTCGTCGGCACTGTCGAAGACGGCATCGGGCACGGTTTCCCAGACGCGGATACCAGTGATGCCACCGACGGCTTCATTGAGGCTGTCGAGGTGCTGGACATTGACCGTCGTCCAGACGTCGATGCCTGACGACTGCAATTCCTGGATGTCCTGCCAGCGCTTCGGATGCCGGCTGCCGGCCGCGTTCGAATGGGCCAGCTCATCGACCAGCACCAGCGCCGGCCGGCGCGCCAGCGCACCATCGAGATCGAACTCCGCGAGCACGCGGTCCCGGTACGGCACGTCCCGCATCGGCAGGCGCTCGATGCCGTCGATCAGCGCCTCGGTCTCGGCACGGCCATGCGTCTCGACCACGCCGATGACCACATCTGCGCCCTGCTCTCTCAGCGACCGTGCTGCGCTCAGCATGGCGAAGGTCTTGCCTACACCGGCAGAGGCACCGAAGTAGACGCGCAGCTTGCCACGCGCGGCGCGCGCGCCCTCCTCCTGCATGCGCTGCAGCAGGCTGTCCGGGTCCGGACGTTCAGCGGGAGATGGCAATTCGGGCATGGTTAACGCACTTCCCGACGCAGGGTCGGGCACGGTCGGATTGTGCCACGCGCGCCAAAGCGCGCCCGCATTGCCGGCCTATTTGCCGGATGCCGCATCCAGCGCCAGGTTCAGCGTGAGCACATTGACGCCGGGGTCACCCAGCACGGCCAGCAACGGCGACTGCGTGTTCGCACGGATCAATTCCCGCACCGTCTCCGGCGCCAATCCGCGCAGGCGCGCCACACGCGATACCTGGTAATCGGCTGCCGCCGGGCTGATGTGCGGATCCAGTCCGCTGCCGGAGGCCGTGACAAGATCGACCGGCACCGCAGCCTTGTTGTCCGGATCCGCCGCGCGCAGGGCATCGATGCGTGCGCGCGCGGCATCGGTCAGCGCGGGGTTGGTCGGCCCGAAGTTGGAACCGGCCGATGCCGCCGCGTTATACGGCATGGGCGCAGTGGCCGACAGGCGGCCCCAGAAATACTTCGGGTCCGAAAACGGTTGGCCGATCAGGGTCGAGCCCACAACCTTGCCGTCTTTGACGATCAGCGAGCCGCCTGCTTCCTTCTGGAACACTACTTGCGATATTGCGGTGATCACGCCGGGGTACAGCAAACCCGTCAGCAGCGACAACGCGATGAAGACGACCAGCGCCGGCCGCAGCAGCCCTCCTTGCTGCGGCTCGATTGGGACGGGTTGCGTCGATTGCATGTGCGTATTCATGATGCCTTCTCTATGCAAAGGGATGCTCAGACCAAGCCCAGCAGGGCCAGTACCATGTCGATCAGCTTGATCCCGGCAAAGGGCACCAGGATGCCGCCGAGACCATAGACCAGCAGGTTGCGACGCAGCAGCACTGCCGCGCCGAGCGGCCGGTAGGCCACGCCCCTGAGCGCCAGCGGTATCAGCGCCACGATGATCAGCGCGTTGAAGATCACGGCCGACATGATCGCCGACGACGGCGTGGTCAGCCCCATCACATTGAGCAGGTTCAGCTGCGGATAGGTGGTGGCAAACGCGGCCGGGATGATGGCGAAGTACTTGGCCACGTCGTTGGCCACGCTGAACGTCGTGAGCGATCCGCGCGTCATCAGCATCTGCTTGCCGATCTCGACGATCTCGATCAGCTTGGTCGGGTTGCTGTCGAGGTCGACCATATTGCCGGCCTCTTTCGCCGCCTGCGTGCCGCTGTTCATCGCCACCGCGACATCGGCCTGGGCCAGCGCCGGCGCATCATTGGTGCCGTCGCCAGTCATCGCCACGAGGCGGCCCTCGCCCTGGTACTGGCGAATCAGCTTGAGCTTGGCCTCGGGCGTCGCTTCGGCAAGGAAGTCATCGACACCGGCTTCGGCCGCGATGGTCGCCGCGGTCAGCCGATTGTCGCCGGTGATCATCACGGTCTTGATGCCCATCTTGCGCAGCTCGGCGAAGCGCTCGCGGATACCGGTCTTGACGATGTCCTTGAGTTCCACCACGCCCAGCACACGCACGTTGCCGTCGGCTTCCTCCGCCACCACCAGAGGCGTGCTGCCCGCGCGGGCCACATCGTCTACTGCCTGCATCACAGCCTCGGGAAACTTGCCGGCGCGCTCGGTCACGAAACGGCGCACGGTATCAGCAGCGCCCTTGCGCACGATGCGCTCCCCGTCGCCATTGCGCAGGTCCACGCCGCTCATGCGCGTCTGCGCCGTGAACGGGATGAACACCGGCCGCAGCACTGCCATGTCGGGTGCGGCAACACCCTGCTGCTGGCGCGCGAGCGTCACGATGCTGCGCCCTTCCGGCGTCTCGTCGGCAAGCGAAGACAGCCATGCCGCCTGTGCCAGCTGCTGGGCCGCGATGCCCGGTGCGGGCACGAAGCGCGAGGCCTGGCGATTGCCGTGGGTAATGGTGCCGGTCTTGTCGAGCAGCAGCACATCCACGTCGCCCGCGGCTTCCACCGCGCGGCCCGAGGTGGCGATGACGTTCGCCTCCATCATGCGGCTCATGCCCGCCACGCCGATGGCCGACAGCAGCCCGCCGATCGTCGTTGGGATCAGGCAAACCAGCAGCGCAACCAGCACGGTGATGGTCACCGGGAGGCCGGCCCTGGTAACCAGCACGCTGTAGAGCGAGAACGGCAGCAGCGTGGCGGTTGCCAGCAGCAGCACGATGGTCAGGCCCACCAGCAGGATCGTCAGCGCGAGTTCATTGGGCGTCTTCTGCCGCTTGGCGCCCTCGACCATGCTGATCATGCGGTCGATGAAGCTTTCGCCCGGATTGGTGGTGATGCGTATCACGATCCAGTCCGACAGCACGCGCGTGCCGCCGGTCACCGACGAAAAATCGCCGCCCGATTCACGGATCACCGGCGCGGATTCGCCGGTGATGGCGCTCTCGTCGACCGACGCCACGCCCTCGATGACTTCGCCATCGCCGGGGATCATGTCTCCGGCCTGGGCCAGCACGATATCGCCGCGCCGCAAGGTAGTGGCCGCGCGCATTTCCGTCGCGCCACCCCGCTTGCCGTCCACCAGCACGCGCGCCGTGGCGGTGGTCTTCAGCCCGCGCAGCGATTCCGCCTGCTGCTTGCTGCGGCCTTCCGCCAATGCTTCGGCAAAGTTGGCGAACAGCACCGTGAACCAGAGCCAGACCGAGACTGCCAGGATAAAGCCGGCACTTTCCCCGCCCATCGCTGCGGGCGCGGCCAACGCCTTGAGGAACAGGATGGTGGTCAGGATGCTGGCCACGTAGACCACGAACATCACCGGGTTGCGCAGCTGCTCACGCGGCGACAGCTTCTTCAGCGCGGCCAGCAGGGCTGGCCTGACCAGCTCGGGCGCGAACATGCCGCGCCGTGGAGGACGATGATGCTGGCCGGGCGTTTGGATGGCAACGCTCGCAGGCGTCGTGGACGTTGCCGCCGATGCATGGGCGCTGGATGCGGCGCTGCCAGCCTTGCTCTGCGTCGCCATGGATTCTTGTTGCATGCGTTTCTCCGCAATACGCTTACTTGGCAATCGCCATCACTGCGCCCTGCAGCTGCTCGGCAACGGGCCCCAGTGCCAGGGCCGGGACATAGGTCAGCGCGCCTACCATCAGTACCGAGCCGACCAGCAGCGCCACGAACAGCGCGCCATGTGTAGGCATGGTGCCGGCCGTGACCGGCAGCCGCTTCTTCGCCGCCAGCGAGCCGGCCAGCGCGAGGACAGGGATGATGATCCAGAAGCGGCCGAACCACATCGCCGCGGCCAGCAGGGTGTTGTAGAACGGCGTGTTGGCGGACAGGCCGGCAAAGGCGCTGCCGTTGTTGTTGGCCGCAGAAGACAGTGCATAGAGGATCTCGGAGAAGCCATGCGTGCCCGGGTTGAACACCCCCGCCCTGCCCGCCTCCGTCATCACCGCGATCGACGTGCCAAGCAGCACCAGCAGTGGCGTGACAAGGATCGCCACGGCGGCCATCTTCATCTCGTACGCCTCGATCTTCTTGCCCAGGTACTCCGGCGTGCGCCCGATCATCAGGCCGGCGATGAACACCGCCAGCACCGCGTACACGAGCATGCCGTAGAGGCCCGAGCCGACGCCGCCGAACACGACTTCGCCGAGCTGCATCAGCAGCATCGGCACCAGCCCGCCGATGGCGGTGAAGGAGTCATGCATTGCATTGACCGCGCCGCACGAAGCCGCCGTGGTGCTGGTGGCGAACAGCGCCGAGGCCGCCATGCCAAAGCGCGTTTCCTTGCCTTCCATATTGCCGCCGGCCTGCAGTGCGGAAGCCGCGTGATCGATCGGTAGTCCGGCGAGGGCAGCGTTCGACTGCATCTCGGACATCGACACCACGCAAGCCATGACCACGAAGATCACCGTCATCGAAGCGAGCAGCGCCACGCCCTGGCGCCGGTCCTTCACCATCTCGCCAAAGGTGAAGCACAGCGCGGCCGGGATCAGGAAGATGGCCAGCATCTCGATCAGGTTGGCGAGTGCGTTCGGGTTCTCGTATGGGTGCGCCGAGTTCGCGTTGAAGAAGCCGCCACCGTTGGTGCCGAGCATCTTGATGGCTTCCTGCGAAGCCACCGGGCCCATGGCCAGAATCTGTTTGTCCGTCTTCAGGTTTTCCGTGAGCGGCTTGCCCTGTGCGTCGAGCACCGTCTGCCCGGCCGCATCGACCTTGGGCTGGCCGTACTCGACCGGCGTCACCAGGCTGACTTCCTTGTAGCGGTCGAAGTTCTGGATCACACCCTGGCTGACCAGCGCCAGCGCGATCACTGTCGCAATCGGCATCAGCACGTACAGCGTGCTGCGCGTCATGTCGACCCAGAAGTTGCCGATGGTCGCGCTGCGCTGCCGCGCAAAGCCGCGGATCAGCGCGAACACCACCGCGATGCCGGTCGCCGCGGAGACGAAGTTCTGCACGGTGAGCGCCAGCATCTGCGTCAGGTAGCTCATCGTCGACTCGCCCGCGTAGCCCTGCCAGTTGGTGTTGGCGACAAAGCTGATGGCGGTATTGAAGGCCGAGTCGGGCGACACGGCGCCGAAGCCTTGCGGATTGAGCGGCAGGTAGCCCTGCAGCCGTTGCAGCGCGTAGACCGCGACCACGCCAAGCAGGTTGAATGCAATCACGGCAATCGCGTACTGCTTCCAGCCCATCCCGGCATCGGCGCGGACGCCGGCGAGCTTGTAAAGCAGGCGTTCGAGCGGACGCCCCCAGGCGGTCAGCCTATACGCGCCGTCCTCCATTGCGCGCCGCATGTAGCGGCCGAGGAACGGCGCGATGGCAAACAGGATTGCCAGGTACAGGGCCAGCAGGCCCAGGAATTCGGTTGACATCAGAATTTCTCCGGGCGGAACAGCGCGATCAGGAGGTAGACGAAAATCAGCGCGGCGAGTGCGCCGCTCAACAGATCGGCCCAGTCCATCACAGCCCCCTGCCGGCAGCGCTGTGGTCATGCCCGGCGGCGGCCTTCGCCTCATTGGCGCCCAAGGCAGCGCACAGCCATAGCAATGCCGCGCTGGCGGCAGCCAATACGATCAAGGCGATCAGGAAGAACCCGTCCATGACAATCGATCCAGGAGTGACTGACACGGGAAGCTTATGGATCAGCCCCTAAAAACGGGGTAGAAAGACCGGGAGCCGATATAAAGAACATATAAAGACGCAGGACGACCGCCATCGGCAGGGACAGTCCGAGAATTCGCCGCCGCGGCATCAACCTGGTGTAAATTCACGTCCTCGGCTTGCATCGGCCCTGAAGTCGGCATCACGGCTCCGGGGGCGATTCACGGGCCACATTACTGTTAACGCGTAGCGCGCGATGCCTCCCAAATCGCGGCACGTTCTTGACATTTGCGTCGTATACGTGCCATAGTTACGGGCGTATAGCTTTTTACGGAAACCGGTACTGCCAGGCTCCCGATGCATAAGGAACCCGGCGCTATCACCCCTGACACTGGTTGCACGGACTCACCGGTCCACATCTTTCAGGTTCGCGGGGGTGCATACAGGGCAGTGTCTGCCCCGTGTGCAATACCAGCCGCCCCGGCGGCCGCAGTTTCCCCTCGTTTGAACCAGCCGCTTGCGCGGCAGCCATCCCCTAAAGGACTGAATTGACCAAGATCGTCTTGAAACCCGGTGAGCCGGTTGAAGTTGCAATGCGTCGCTTCCGCCGCTCCATTCTGCAGACTGGCCTGATCGTCGAGCTGAAGAGCCGCACCGCCTACGAAAAGCCCACGACCGAGCGCAAGCGCAAGAAGAAGGCTGCCGAAGCGCGCCTGCGCAAGCGCCTGCGCATGCAGATGCTGCCGAAGAAGATGTACTGATTCGGTTCGCACCATAAAAAAACCGCCAGCATGCTGGCGGTTTTTTTATGCGCCGCGTTTCGCGCCCGCATGTTCGATCGCCCCTTGGGGCATAGTGCAGTGCAGCACCGGTCATGCGTGGCGATGACCGGCATAATGGCGGATATTGCGCCCGCCGGCGCGCCAACCGTCTTCCTGCCTTGACTGCCATCCTCGAGTTGCGCAAGGTGCGCAAGCAATACGGCGATACGGTCGTCGTCAACGACCTGGACCTGCAGGTGCATCGCGGCCAGTGCTTCGGGCTGCTCGGGCCCAACGGTGCCGGCAAGACCACCACGCTGCGGCTGCTGCTGGGCCTGACCACGCCGGCAGGCGGCTCGCTGACGCTCTGCGGCGAACCGATTCCCGAGCGCGCACCGCAGGCGCGCATGCGCGTGGGCGTGGTGCCGCAGTTCGACAACCTCGACCCGGATTTCTCGGTCATCGAGAACCTGCGCATTTTCGGCCGTTACTTCGGCCTGTCCTCGGCCGTGATCGCGCAGCGCGTACCTGCCCTGCTCGAGTTCGCGCGGCTGGAGAACCGTGCCAATGCCCAGGTGCGCGACCTGTCCGGCGGCATGCGCCGGCGCCTGACGGTGGCCCGCGCGCTGGTCAACGACCCCGACCTGCTGATCATGGACGAGCCCACCACCGGGCTCGACCCGCAGGCCCGGCACCTGATCTGGGAGCGGCTGAAATCCCTGATGGCCAGCGGCAAGACCATCCTGCTGACCACGCACTTCATGGAAGAGGCCGAGCGCCTGTGCAACTACCTGTGCGTGATCGACGGCGGCCGCAAGATTGCCGAAGGCAAGCCGCACGAGTTGATCGACAGCCAGATCGGATGCGACGTGGTCGAAGTCTACGGCGATGAACTCGACACGCTGCGCGGCACCCTGACACCGCTGGCCGAGCGCACCGAAATGAGCGGCGAGACGCTCTTCTGCTACGTGCGCGAGCCCGCCCCGCTGCTGGCCGCCCTGCACGGCCAGAGCGGCGTACGCTACCTGCACCGGCCGGCCAACCTTGAGGACGTGTTCCTCAAGCTGACCGGCCGCGAGATGAGGGACTGACATGAGCGAACAGGATCCGCGCCAGGAAGCGGCCACCGCAGAGGTCGGCCACGCCCGCCAGGGCACCGAACCGCGGCAGCACTATCGGCAGCCGGTGCTGCCCCGCAACCTGCGCAACTGGATGATGGTCTGGTACCGCAACTACATGGTGTGGAAGAAGCTGGCCCTGCCATCGATGATCGGCAACCTGGCCGACCCGATGATCTACCTGTTCGGCCTGGGGATCGGGCTGGGCCTGCTGGTCGGGCAGGTGCATGGGGTTCCGTACATTGCTTTCCTGGCGGCCGGCACCACGGCGTCGAGCGTGATGATGTCGGCGAGCTTCGAGTCCATGTATTCGGCGTTCTCGCGCATGCACGTGCAGCGCACCTGGGAAGCGATCATGCACGCGCCGCTGACGCTCGGCGACGTGGTGCTCGGAGAGATCCTGTGGGCGGCCAGCAAGGCCGTGCTGTCGGGGCTCGCCATCATGCTGGTGGCGGGAACATTGGGTTATGCGCACATGCCGGGCGCGCTGCTGGCGCTGCCGGTAATCGTGCTGGCGGGCATCACCTTCGCCAGCCTGGCGATGATCGTGACGGCGCTGGCCCCCGGCTATGATTTCTTCATGTTCTACCAGACGCTGGTCATCACGCCGATGCTGCTGCTCTCGGGTGTGTTCTTTCCGCTGGAGCAGTTGCCGGAGGGAGCGAGAGCAGCCACCAATGTCCTGCCCCTCGCGCATGCGGTGGCGCTGATCCGGCCGCTGATGCTGGGACGTCCGATTGACCACGCCGCACTGCATATCGCGGTGCTGGCCGCTTACGCCATTGTCGCGTTGGTACTTTCGCTGGTACTGTTGCGGCGCCGCTTGCTACGCTGAGATACGCAGGCGGCCGGTTGCCCGGGCCTGATGACCCGGCGCTTATTCATTTGCCCGCCGGGCAGCCTTGCATGCCGCTTTCGTTTTCCGGTTTTTCCCGATATTCACATCACGCCGTCTACCTCGCTGGCGCTGTTCTGGCTGGCGCCAGCCTCGCGGGATGCAGCGTAGTCGGGGCAACGGTGGCCGTTGGCAGCGCTGCCGTATCGACCGCAGCGACCGTAGGCTCTGCCGCCGTCAGCGTTGCGTCGACGGCGGTCGGAGCAACCTATGATGTGACCAAGGCCGGCGTCAAGGCGGTGGCCGGCAGCGATAGCGAGACACCGGCCCAGACGCCCTGAGCCGGCATCACGCAGTCCTCTTACTCGCCCAGTCCACGCAGCAGGTCGGCCTTCAGGTCGGCCACCGACTCCAGCCCCACCGCCAGTCGAATCAGTCCTTCGCCAACGCCCGCAGCCGCCTTGGCTTCGGGCGTGACGCGCGCATGCGTGGTCGTGTACGGATGCGTGATCGTGGTACGCGTGTCGCCGAGGTTGCCGGTGATCGAGCACAGCCGCGTGTTGTCGATCACGCGCCAGGCATTCGCGCGCTGCTGCTCGGGCGTGGCACCCTTCAGTTCGAACGACACGATGGCGCCACCGCCGCTTTGCTGGCGCATGGCGATCTCGTGCTGCGGATGCGACTTGAGCGCGGGGTGGAACACGCGCGCCACGGCAGGATGCGATTCCAGGAACTCGGCCAGCGCGAGCGCGTTGACGGAATGCCGCTCCATGCGGATGGCCAGCGTCTCCATGCCCTTGAGCAGCACCCAGGCGTTGAACGCGGACAGCGTCGGGCCGGCGGTGCGCACGAACGGGAACACCTTGCCCATGATGAAGTCGCGCGTGCCGACCACCGCGCCGCCCAGCACGCGGCCTTGCCCATCGATATGCTTGGTGGCCGAATGCACCACGATATCCGCGCCGAACTTGATCGGCTGCTGCAGCGCCGGCGAACAGAAGCAATTGTCGACGACGAGCTGCGCGCCGGCATCGTGGGCGATCTCGGCCACGGCGGCGATGTCGGCCACTTCGGTGAGCGGGTTGGACGGCGTTTCCAGGAAGAACATCTTCGTGGTCGGCCGCACCGCCGCGCGCCATGCGTTCAGGTCCGCCGGATCAACGAAGGTGGTCTCGATGCCGAACTTCGCGAAGATATTCCCGAACATTGTCATGGTCGAGCCGAAGATCGCGCGCGAGCTCACCAGGTGATCGCCCGCCTGCATCAGCGACATCACCACCGAGAGAATGGCGCTCATGCCCGAGGCGGTCGCCATGCAGGACTCCGCGCCTTCCAGCGCCGCCAGGCGCGACTGGAACATCGACACCGTCGGGTTGGTGAAGCGCGAATAGGTGAAGCCCTCTTCCGAGTTGGCAAAGCGTTCGGCGGCTTCCGCGGCGCTGTTGAAGCAGAAGCTCGAGGTCAGGTACATCGCCTCGGAATGCTCCATGTTTTCGCTGCGCAGCGTGCCGGCGCGCACGCCGAGGGTTTCGATGCCAAGCGATTCAGGATTGAGCGGTTCGTTCATGCTGGTGGCGCGGTCGTACCCGCGTGAATGCAGTGGTTCCAACAAACCGGCGGCAAAGCAGCCGGCCATGAAAAAAGCCCGTGCGATCGGGTGGTCGGATCGACGGGCTTGCGTGTTCTGCGGATACCTTGGGATTGACTCGGGATTGCGCGGCTACAGCAGCTGCTTGTTCCCCTTCTGACGACAATCCTCTGACGGCTATCTCTTTAGCTGTTTCGGGCAGGACCCGCGTCCGCAAGCTGACCTTCAAATCGACGCCCGGCCATGTTACGGCCGGGCCCCGCATTCGTCAACGCACGCGGGGCCGGCGCGGCTTACTCGTTGCCGCTCGAACGCTGCAGGTGCAGTTGCGAGCGCTCCATGTCGACAGTGCCTTCGCGGTCCGCCTGGCTGCGCGCTGTCTCCAGGCGTTCCAGGTAAGCTTCGTCGATGTCGCCGGTGATATAGCGGCCATCGAAGCACGAAGCATCGAAGTCCTTCAGCGCGGGATTGATGTCGCGTACGGCCTGCTTCATCGCTTCCACGTCCTGGTACACCAGCTTGTCGGCGCCGATGATCTTCGCGATCTCTTCGTGCGTGCGGCCATGCGCCACCAGCTCGCTGCGCGTCGGCATGTCGATGCCGTACACGTTCGGGTACTTCACCGGCGGCGCGGCCGAGGCGAAGATCACCTTGTTGGCGCCCGCGTCGCGCGCCATCTGCACGATCTCGAACGAGGTGGTGCCGCGCACGATCGAGTCATCGACGATCAGCACGTTCTTGCCCTTGAACTCCACGCCCATGGCGTTGAGCTTCTGGCGCACCGACTTCTTGCGCACCGCCTGGCCCGGCATGATGAAGGTGCGGCCCACGTAGCGGTTCTTGAAGAAGCCTTCGCGGTAGCCGACGCCGAGCCGGTTGGCCACCTGCATGGCGGCCGGGCGGCTGGAATCGGGAATCGGCATGACCACGTCGATGTCGCCTGCCGAGACTTCCTGGCGGATTTTCTCGGCCAGGTAATCGCCCATGCGCAGGCGTGCGTCATAGACTGGCACGCCGTCGATGCACGAATCCGGGCGAGCCAGGTAGACGTATTCGAAAATGCACGGCGTCAGCACGGGGTTGTCCGCGCACTGCTTGGTGTGCAACTTGCCGTCGAGGTCGATGAAAATGGCCTCGCCCGGTGCCACATCGCGCTCCAGGCGGTAGCCGATGCCTTCCAGCGCCACCGACTCGGACGCCACCATCCACTCCTTGCCGCTCGGCGTGTCCACGCTGCCCAGGCACAGCGGGCGGATGCCGAACGGGTCGCGCACGGCCAGCATGCCGTAGCCCGCGATCTGCGCGGCAATGGCGTACGAGCCCTTCACGCGGCGGTGCATGCCGGCCACGGCCGTGAAGATGGTTTCGGGTTCCAGCGCCATGCCATGGCTGGCACGCTGCAGTTCATCGGCCAGCACGTTCAGCAGCACCTCGGTGTCCGAGTGCGTGTTGATGTGGCGGCGATCGCGGCGGAACATCTCTTCGCGCAGCTGCTGCCAGTTGGTCAGGTTGCCGTTGTGCGACAGGATGATGCCGTACGGCGCGTTGACGTAGAAAGGCTGCGCCTCTTCTTCGCTCGAGGCCGAACCCGCGGTCGGGTAGCGGACCTGGCCGATGCCGGCCGTGCCGGGCAGGCCGCGCATATTGCGTGTGCGGAACACGTCGCGCACGAGGCCGTTGGCCTTGTGCATGTGGAAGGTACTGCCGTTGGCGGTGGCGATGCCGGCAGCATCCTGTCCGCGGTGTTGCAACAACAGCAGGCTGTCGTAGATCAATTGGTTGACAGGCGAGGTGGAGACCACGCCGACGATACCGCACATGCCAAGCTCCCAGGGAAAGGCTTTGATTCAGGGGCGCAGCCTTGTCCTTAGGACACGGCTTGCGTTTCGTACCGGCCAGGCATGGGTGCCAGGCCAAATGTCATGTCTTGACGTACTTCGCCAGCTCCGGTGGCAGCCATGGCTTCAGCGATTCCATGGCCTGCATCACATAAGGGCGGCTCACCGCGTCGCGCCAGAATTCTTCTTCCGGCAATTTTGTCAGGCCGGCCAGCGTGACCAGCAGCATCACCAGCAGCGCGCCGCGCAGCAGCCCGAACACCAGCCCGAGCCCGCGATCCGCCGGCTTCAGCCCGGTGCTCTCCAGCAACTGGCCGATCACCGTGCCCGCCAGCGCCGCGCCGATCACGGTGCCGATCAGCAAGGTAATAAAGCCGAGCGCATGGCGTGCGATCTCGCCGCCGGGCAGCGACTCGGGCATCCAGCCTGCGGCCACGCCGCCAAAGCGGTACGCAACCCAGAACGCCACGACCCAGCCGATCAGCGACAGCACCTCGCGGACCAGTCCGCGCAGCACGCCGATCAGGCCGGAAGCAAGCAGGGTGAAGACGACCGCGTAGTCGAAGAAAGTCGGCTGCATCGTTGCTGGCGGCCGCGCCACGCGCGGCCCCACGGGCTTACTGTTCCACCACCTTCGACGTCAGGCCGACCGCGCGCACGCGCTTGTCGGCGGCATCGGCGGCATCCCGGTCATTGAAGGGGCCCGCGCGCAGCAGGATTCGCTCGCCGTCGGCCAGCACTTTCTTTTCCACATACGCCGGCACCTTGCTCGCCTTGAGCTTGGCCAGCCAGTTCTTCGCCCGCTCTTCCGAAGAGAAGGCGCCAATCAGGATCAGGTACTTGCCACTGCCTTGCGGCTTGGCCTCGGCGGCCCTGGCTTCGGCGGGCTTGGCCTCCGCACGGGCAGCAGGCTTTTCCGCCGCGGCGGCAGGCTTTGCAGGCGTGCTCACCAGCTCCTCGCCAGCATCGAGCGCTTCGGCGCCTTCGCCGCGGGCCTGCTGGGATTGCGGGGCCGGCGGCAGCGGATCGGCCTTGCGGGCTTCGACCTTCGGCTTCTGCGCGCCCTGCCCGCCCGAGACCTTCACCGACACATCATCGGACACCGGGCGCGGCTTGGTTTCGAAGATGATGGGCAGCACGATGACGGCGGCCACCACCAGCACCACGGCGCCGATCAGGCGGCGGCGTGCGCGCTGCTTCTGCGGGAATTCGGGATCCAGCGTGTCATCGGCATATTCCTCCGCCAACCGGCGCGACGAGGCGATGCCCGCACCAGGATCGGTACGCTGGCGGCGCGCACGCTCGGGTGCCGGGTCGTTGCCCTTGCGGGAAGAAAACAGCGAAAGCAGGCCCATAGATTGGTTCGGTGCGGCGGCCGTCCGTGTTGAGTCGGTGTCGACCGCTGGTTTGTCGCTCGATTGCCGCACGACCGTTGCACTACAACGATCGTACCGGCGGCGGTACCGCTGGTTTGCTGGCTAGTTTGCCTGCGTGGCGCGGTAAGCCATCACGCCGGCAACGGTATAGAACGATCCGAAGACCAGAATTCTATCATTCTCGGTCGCTCTCTCGATGGCATCCCTGTAAGCCGCCTCGGGGCTGGAAAAGCAGGCTGCCGTGGCATCCGGCCCTGGCTGGAAACCACCCTCTTCCAGTTTCCCCAGCAAATCCGCAGCGCTGGCGGCTCGCTCGGTCGGCAGGTCGCACAGGCACCAGTGGTCGACCTTGTCGGCCACCTGGCTCAGCACGCCGGCAAGGTCCTTGTCCTGCATGGCGCCGAACACCGCATAGGTGTAGCGGAAGAAGCCCATGTTCTCCATGTTCTGCCCCAGCGTGGCTGCCGCGTGCGGATTATGCGCCACGTCGAGGATCACGGCCGGCCGCCCGGGCAGAACCTGGAAGCGCCCCGGCAATTCGACGAAGGCCAGGCCATTGCGGACTTCCTGCGCGCTGACGGGCAACTGCGGACGCATGGCCTGCAGCGCAGCCAGCGCCGCCGATGCATTCAGCAGCTGGTTGGCGCCGCGCAGCGCGGGATAGCCGAGACCGTTGAGCTTGCGCTCGCGCCCGCTCCAGTCCCACTGCTGGCGTTCCTGGCCCTTGGCGGCCTGGTGCCGGAAATCGCGCCCGACCAGCCACAGGTCGGCGCCGATCGCCTCGGCGTGGTCCACCAGCGATTGCGGCGGCACCGGGTCGCCGCATATCGCCGGCACGCCCGGACGGAAGATGCCGGCCTTTTCGAAGCCGATCTTCTCGCGCGTGTCGCCGAGGTACTGCGTGTGATCGATATCGACGCTGGTGATGACCGCGCAGTCCGTGTCGATCACGTTGACGGCATCGAGCCGCCCGCCCAGGCCCACTTCGAGCACCATGGCATCGAGCTCCGCCGCCGCGAACATGTGGATGATGGCTAGCGTGGTGAACTCGAAGTACGTCAGGCTGATCGGATCGGCAAAGCTCGTGCGGGCCCGTTCCACCGCCTCGAAGTGAGGCAGCAGTTGCGCGTCCGTGGCGAACTCGCCATTGATGCGGGCGCGCTCGTTGAACGAAATCAGATGCGGCGAAGTATGGCAGCCCACCTTGTAGCCCGCTTCCAGCAGGATGCGCTCCAGCATGGCGCACGTGGAGCCCTTGCCGTTGGTGCCGCCGACCGTGAACACCACGGCGTCGATGCGCAGGCCCAGCGCTTCCTTGACGCGCGTGATACGGGTCAGGCCCATGTCGATGCCCACGGGATGGGCGGTTTCGAGATGGGCAAGCCATTCGGGAAGGTTGTGGAAGACAGGCATGAGGGGGTGAAGAGGCTTTGCTACTAGATTTGGCCAGCCGGCCTGAAAGTCAAGTTCGCGGTGGCGTCAGCAAAAGCAAAAGGCGCGTCAACCGCCCGCGCCCTTGCCTGGTCCACCATTGCGGTCTTACGCGACCGCGTCCGCGGGCTGCTTTTGCAGCAGCGCCAGCAGTTGCGCCAGCTCGGCGCGCATCTTGCGGCGGTCGACGATCATGTCGATGGCGCCCTTCTGCACCAGGAACTCCGAACGCTGGAACCCTTCCGGCAGCTTCTCCCGCACGGTCTGCTCGATCACGCGCGGGCCGGCAAAGCCGATCAGCGCCTTGGGCTCGGCGATCACCACGTCGCCCAGGAATGCGAAGCTCGCGGACACGCCGCCCATGGTCGGATCGGTCAGCACGCTGATGAACGGCAGCTTCGACGCGGACAGCTGGTTCAGCATGGCCGTGGTCTTGGCCATCTGCAGCAGCGACAGCAGGCTTTCCTGCATGCGCGCACCGCCCGTGGCGGTAAAGCAGATGAACGGCACCTTCTGCTCGAGCGCCGCCTGGGCGCCGCGCACGAAGCGCTCGCCGACCACGGAGCCCATCGAGCCGCCCATGAATTCGAACTCGAAGCAGCTCGCCACTACCGGAATCGTGTGGATGGCACCGCCCATCACGACCATGGCATCGGTCTCGCCGGTGTCGTCCATGGCGGCCTTGATGCGGTCGGGGTACTTCTTGCTGTCCTTGAACTTCAGGGCATCCACCGGCACGATTTCCTGGCCGATCTCGTAACGGCCTTCGGCATCGAGCAGCGCGTCCAGGCGCGCACGCGCGCTGATGCGCATGTGGTGGTCGCACTTCGGGCAGACGTGCAGGTTGGCCTCGACGTCGGTCCGGTACAGGGTGGACTCGCACGACGGGCACTTGACCCACAGCCCCTCGGGAATGCCCTTGCGGGTACGGGGGTCGGTCTGTTGAATCTTGGGGGGCAGGAGTTTATCCAACCAGCTCATGAAAGCTCCTTTCGGATGACTGCCGTTCACCGTGCGCAACGGCATGACGATTGCATGACGAACATTACGCATCGGCCCGGCGATAGCCAGGGCAACGACAGGGAATCAACCCGGGAATTTACCATGCCGACAAGGATCAGCCGAAGCAGAACGCGCATCACGCGCACGCTCCAGCACTTTTCAGCAGTCCTTAAGTCGACAATGGATCACTTCAGGCGTCCATGGCCTGGCGAATCCCGGCAATGAACGAACGCAGCGACTCCACCGCCTGGGCCCGCGGAGCATCTTCAAGCAACTGCACGAGGCGACTGCCGATCACCACGGCGTCGGACACGCCGCTGATGGCGCGCGCGGTTTCCGCGTCGCGGATGCCGAAACCCACGCCGACCGGCAGGTTGACGTGCTTCTTGATCAGCGGCATGCGGGCCGCCACGCTGTCCAGGTCGAGCGTCGCCGAGCCGGTCACGCCCTTGAGCGAGACATAGTAGACATAGCCGCTCGCCACCTTGCCCACGGCCGCGATGCGGTCGTCGGTGGAAGTCGGCGCGAGCAGGAAGATCGGGTCGATGCCGCTTTTGCGCATCAGCGCGGCGAAGGACTCGCACTCCTCGGGCGGGTAGTCGACCACCAGTACGCCGTCCACGCCGGCGTCGCGCGCGGCCTCGGCAAAGACCGCTTCACCCATGCGCTCGATCGGATTGGCGTAGCCCATCAGCACGACTGGCGTGTCGGCATTGGTCTGGCGGAATTCGCGCACCCACTGCAGCACCTGCGTGAGCGACACGCCACTGGCCAGTGCCCGCTCGGAAGCGCGCTGGATCACCGGACCATCGGCCATCGGATCGGAAAACGGCACGCCGAGTTCGATCACGTCGGCGCCGCCGGCCACCAGCGCGTGCATCAGGTCCACGGTCAGGCCCGGCTCCGGGTCGCCAGCGGTGATGAACGGAATCAGGCCCTTCTTGTTCTGCGCGGCCAGCGCCGCGAATGTCTTCTGGATGCGGGACATATCAGGGAATCAGGTGAGGCCGCTGCGCCGACGAATCCTCGTCATTGGCAGCCGCCGATGTTGGGTTGCGGTCCGCCTCGGACCTGGCCAGTTGCACGGCCGCAGCCACGCGCCCGCGTGCCACCTCGACATACTCGGGATTGATCTCGAAACCGGCGAAGCGCCGCCCGTGGCGCAGGCACGCCACGGCGGTCGTGCCGCTGCCGGCGAACGGATCCAGCACCAGGCCGCCCGGCGGACAGCTCGACAGCACCATGCGCTCGACAATCTCCAGCGGCTTCTGCGTGGGATGGTTGGCGCGCTCCGGGTCCTGCCGGTGGATGCGCGAAATGCTCCACAGGTCCTTGGGGTTGTAGCCCATCTCGAGCCACTTCTTGCCTTCGAAACGCGGTCGGCTGCGCGCCTTCTTGGTCTCCGGGTCATACGGGATGCGCACCGGGTCCAGGTCGAAGTAGTAATCGCGCGCCTTGGCGAAGAAGCCGATGTTGTCGTGCACCGACGAGTACTTGCGCGTGGTGCCGCCCATGCTCGGCACGCGGCGGTCCCAGATGATCTCGTTGATCATCGTCAGGCGGCGCTTGAGCATCACGAACAGCTCGGGCGAGTACTGCCAGGTGCAGAACAGGTACAGCGTGCCCTTGGGCGACAGCTTGGGGCAGACGGCATCCATCCAGCGCTCGGACCACTCCAGGTAGGCCTGGCCGGAGAGCAGGTCGGAATCATTGCCGTAGTCCTTGCCCAGCCCGTAGGGCGGATCGGCAACGATGAGATCGACCGATCCATCCGGCAGGCGCGCAATGCCCTCGAACATGTCTTCCTGGAACAGCTGCAGCGCGGGCGCGTCCGGCGCGCCGGGCAGGTCCGAAGCCCCGCCCAGGGCCAGTTCCGAAGGTGCGGAAGGTGGCAGCGCGCGCATCAGAGCTTGAGCCCCGAACGTTCGGCCACGGTATGCATGTCCTTGTCGCCGCGGCCGGACAGGTTCACCAGCAACAACTTGTCCTTGGGCAGCGTTGGCGCCAGCTTGCATGCATAGGCAATGGCGTGGCTCGATTCCAGCGCCGGGATGATGCCCTCGATGCGGCAGCAGTCGTGGAAGGCCTTGAGCGCCTCTTCATCGGTGATCGGCACGTACTGCGCGCGGCCGATGTCCTTGAGCCAGGCATGCTCCGGCCCGACGCCCGGGTAGTCGAGGCCAGCCGACACCGAATGCGTCTCGATGATCTGGCCGTTCTCGTCCTGCAGCAGGTAGGTGCGGTTGCCATGCAGCACGCCGGGCGTGCCCCCGGTCAGCGAGGCCGCATGACGGCCGGTATCCAGGCCATCCCCTGCGGCTTCCACGCCGATCAGTTGCACGTCCTTGTGCTCGATGTACGGGTAGAAAATGCCCATCGCATTGGAGCCGCCGCCCACGCAAGCGATCACGGCATCCGGCTGGCGGCCGGTCATCTCGGGCATCTGCACCTTGGCTTCCTCGCCGATCACGCACTGGAAATCGCGCACCATCATCGGGTACGGGTGCGGGCCGGCGACGGTGCCGATGATGTAGAAGGTGCTCTCGACGTTGGTCACCCAGTCGCGCATGGCTTCGTTGAGCGCGTCCTTGAGCGTGCGCGAGCCGCTTTCCACGGGCACCACGGTGGCGCCCAGCAGCTTCATGCGATAGACGTTGGCGGCCTGGCGCTTGACGTCCTCCGAGCCCATGTAGACCACGCACTCCATGCCGAAACGCGCGGCAATAGTGGCCGTGGCCACGCCGTGCTGGCCGGCGCCGGTCTCGGCGATCACGCGCTTCTTGCCCATGCGCTTGGCCAGCAGCGCCTGGCCGATCACGTTGTTGATCTTGTGGGCGCCGGTGTGGTTCAGGTCCTCGCGCTTGAGGTAGACCTGGGCGCCGCCGAGGAGCTCGCTCCAGCGCTGCGCGTGGTAGATCGGCGAGGGGCGGCCGACAAAGTGCTTCAGTTCACGACGGAATTCGGCATCGAACTCCGGATCTTTTTGGTAGTGGGCATAGGCCTCGCGCAGTTCATCGAGCGCGTGGACCAGCGTCTCGGAGACGAAGGTGCCGCCATAAGGGCCGAAATGGCCACGGGAATCGGGCAGGTCGTACATGTCTGGACTCTTCAGGTCAGCGGCCTTGCGTCGGGGCAAGGGCGCAAATTTGACGGTGGTGCGGGTGGCGCCGCCAGCGGGGTGCCGGGCAAAGCGGCGATCTTGCGACCCGCCTCATCCAGCCTCGGCACTGCGGACAGCGCGCACGAACGCGGCAATGCGGGCGTGGTCTTTCACGCCCTTGGCGGCCTCGACGCCGCTGCTGACATCCACAGCGTAGGGCCGCACGCGTTCAATCGCGCCAGCGACGTTTTGCGCGTTCAACCCACCACTCAAAACGATGCGAGGAGCGCCGCTTGCGTTCGGGTTGCTGGTCGATGGACGGTTGGAAGCGAGCCATGCCGGGGGAATCAGGGTCCAGTCGAAGACGTGGCCGCCGCCGCCATAGCCCTCGACGAAGGCATCCAGCAGCAAGCCAGCGGCATCACGGTATTGATCGGCGAATTCTATCAAATCAAGACCCGGGCGCACACGCGCCGCGCGCAGAAAAGGCAGGCGGCAGCGCTGCGCAGTCTGCGAACAGTCCTGCGGGCTCTCGTCACCGTGGAACTGAAGCAGCGTCAGCGGCACCCGCTCGGCCACGTGGGCCACCTCTTCCATGTCGGCATTGACGAACAAGCCCACCACCGAGACGAACGGCCCGGCGGCTTCGGCGAGTTGGGCGGCGCGCGCCAGGTCGACATAGCGCGGGCTGGGCGGATAGAACACCAGCCCGATCGCATCGGCGCCGGCATCGACCGCGGCCCGCACGTCTTCCTCGCGCGTCAGGCCGCAGATCTTGATGCGGGTGCGCTCAGGCTGCGTCATGGGGAAACACTCCGTGGAACAGGCTGGCGGACGAGTCGGCCGCCGGAATCTGGAAAGCCTCAGGATACTTCACGTCGGCGAGGTACAGGCCGTCAGGCATGAACGTCGGTGCGGCCAGCTTGCGATCGCGCCCGTTCAGCACCTCGCCCAGCCAGTGCGCCGGGTAACGCCCCCGCCCCACCGCCACCAGGCAACCCATCAGGTTGCGCACCATGTGGTGCAGGAAGGCGCTGGCGCGAAACCGCACGAAGGTCCAGTTGCCGTCCGCCTTCAGCGTCACGTCATACATGGTCTTGACCGGGGATTTGGCCTGGCACTCCGCGGCGCGGAACGACGAAAAATCATGCTCGCCCAGCAGGCATCGGGAAGCCTCGCGCATGGCATCCACATCGAGCCGCTGGCCCGGCGGCAGCATCAGGTAGCCGGCGCGGCCGTGCGCGAGCGGCACGCGGTGCGGTCCGGTGTAGAGCGCGTAGTAGTACATGCGCTCGAATGCGAGAAAGCGAGCGTGAAAGTCTTCACTGACCGGAAGCGCCCACTGCAGCGCAATCGAAGGCGGCAGGAAGGCATTGACGCCACGCACCCACGAAAACCTTTCACGGTTCAGCGTGGTATCGAGGTGGATCACCTGGCCCAGCGCATGCACGCCGGCATCGGTGCGGCCCGCCACGGTGGTCAGCAGGCGCACGCCGGCGAAGCGCTCGATGGCATCCTCGAGGTGGTCCTGCACGGTATTGCGATGGGGCTGCGACTGCCAGCCGGAAAAGGCGGCACCGTCGTAGTGGAGGCCGATGGCGATGCGGTTCATGGCGCGGAAAACTGGCCCGCGAATCGAGGGGGCCGACAAAAACAAATGCGCCGGAAGGGACGCTTCCGGCGCATCGCTTCGGGCCGCGGCAAGAATGCCGCCTGCCCGGACCGTCGATGATAACTCAGGCGACCTCGAGCAGCAGCGAGCGCGCCTCGGCTTGCAGGTCGTCCTGCGACTGCTCCAAGACTTCCTGCAGCAGCTCGCGCGCCCCTTCCTTGTCACCGATTTCGATGTAGGCACGGGCCAGGTCGAGCTTGATCTGCATATCGCGCCCGCCATCCATGCCGTCCGTCGACAGCGTGCTCGGCGAGACGCCCGGCGTGGTGTCGGCGCCGCTGTCGCTCATGCCGATGCCGGCGAGATCGATCGGTTCGGGCAGCTTGCCATCACGGATCATGGTCGGGGACGGCAGCGGCGTCGCGGCCTCGGCCTCGCTGCGCGCTTCGGCCGTGGATCCGGCATTGAGGTCGAGCGAGAGGCCCGACATGTCGAAATCCAGGCCGCGCGAGCGCGTCGGCGTGTCCAGGCGCGGCACGTCGGCCAGGGCGTCGTCACCGGCAACCGGCAGCGTCAGGTCCAGGCCGTCGTCGAATTTGGCAGCCGGATCAAGCGACGCGTCCGCGTGAATCGCGGTATCGCCAAACACCAGTGCGGCCGATTCCGGGGCCACGATCGGGTCGCCGGCCGCCGGCGCCGGGAAGGCATCGAGCGGCAGGGCCAGATCCGCCAGCGAGGCTTCGCGCGGCGCCGCGGCAGGGTTCAGCGACGGATCCTGCGTGCGCCACTGATCGCCCGGCGCGGTGGCCGTTTCGGGGCCACCACTGGTATCCGGCGTCACCGACAGGAACAACGCATTGCCCGCATCGAGTGCGCGCCCCATTTCCGCGGCCTTGAGCCATTCCGGGCCTTGTCCACCGGTCTGGGCGAACATCTCTTCTGCAATCACGCGGAAACCTTCCACATCCTGACGATTACTGTAAATCTCCAGGAGCTTGAGCCTGATCGGCTGCTGCTCCGGATCCTTCTCGAGCGCTTCGCGCAGGATCTCTTCGGCCTGCACATCGCGCCCGTAGGCGATATAGACTTCCGCCTCGGCGATCGGGTCGACCT
Organism: Cupriavidus sp. C2SS-8b; assembly: GCF_057073745.1. Taxonomy (NCBI): domain Bacteria; kingdom Pseudomonadati; phylum Pseudomonadota; class Betaproteobacteria; order Burkholderiales; family Burkholderiaceae; genus Cupriavidus; species Cupriavidus sp. C2SS-8b. The sequence continues at coordinate 1,019,171 of NZ_CP172716.1, read as the reverse complement.
CGCTGGCTTCCGGCATGTTGTTGCCGATGCGGAAATCCGCACCGAACACGCTGTGCTGCGAGGTGTCCACGCTCTGGCCACCGGCGGCGCCGAACAGCGAATTGGCGCCGGCCATCACGGTGCTTTCCTGCGACAGGATGCTGTCGCCGAAGGCGCCGCCATCGGCCGTCTTCTGCTGCTGGCGGCGGCGATAGATCGCATAGCCGCCCAGCAGCGCGACCAGCAGGCCGCCGCCCGGCAACAGCATCGGATTGGCCAGCAGGCCGTCGAGGAACGACGGCTCCGGAGCGGGCTGCGCCTGCACCACGACCGGCGGACGCTTGACGGCCGGGGTCGACGCCGGGGCAGCGGCCTGCGCAGCGCTGGCCGCAGCGGCCGGCGCCGAGGCGGCTGCCGTTGCAGTGGCCGCCGCAGCAGCCGGAGCTGCCGCCGCACTGGCAGTCGCCTGTGCCGCGGTTGCAGCCGGCGTGGCTGGCGTGGTTTCGGCCGGCGCATCCGCCTTCGGCGCCTCGGCCGCGACCACGTTCGGTGCCTTGGCTTCCGTCTTCGCGGCCTTGTCCGCTGCCTTCTCGGCCTTGTCCTTGTCGGCCAATGCGGCCTGGTTGGCCTGTGTCAGCTTGGCGATCTCGCTGTTCTTCAGCTCGATCAGCTTCTGCATGTCACCGACGTTCTTTTCGAGCTGGGCCAGACGGCTCTCGGCCTCCTTCAGCTGCCGCTCGCGGGCGACGCTGGCTTCGGCCTGCGCGGTGGCGCTGGCCGCGCCCGAGCGCTCGGCCTTGCTCAGCTTGAGTTCGTTCTGCGGGCCCGCGGCCGGCACGGCCTGGTCCTGCACGCGCGCGGTGACGTTGCCAGACTGCTGGCGACCGCTGTCCGGCTCGACCGACTTGGCGGCAGCGGCACCCGCCAGGCGGCTCCGGTAGGCGTCAAAGCCTTGCGTACGTGCAACCACCTCGCGGCGGGCCGCCCTGGGCGCCACTGACTGTGCCTGCTGGCGCGAAGGCACCTGCAGCACGGCGCCGGATTTCAGGCGATTGATGTTGCCGCCAATAAAGGCATTCGGATTGTTTCGGTAGAGCGCGACCAGCATCTGGTCCAGCGACACGCCCTCCTGATCCATCAGGGCATCGCCGGCAATCGACGACAGCGTGTCGCCGCGCTTGACCGTGTACGCACCGCCTGCCGCTGCGTCGGCGCCAGCCTGTGCTGGCTGGGCGCGGTGCGTGGCGGCTTGCCTCGCGGGCTTGGCCGCCGGGGCCGGGGCCGGAGCCGGAGCAGCCGGTTGCGTGCCCTGCGCGACGGCGGGCTGTGGCGGTGCCGGCGGCGGTGCGACAGCCGGCGACGCATCCGGCGTGGCGGCCTGGACGACCGTCGCGGGCGAGAAACTCTGGTTGGAAGGCTTGGCCCCCGCGGGGTCAAGCAGGAATGTATAGGCTCGCGACACCTTGCCGCTGGACCAGCTCATGTCGACCAGGATGTCGACGAATGGCTCGCTGATCGGCTGGCTGGACCGGACCTTGGCCACGTAGCTGCCATTGGCGCGGCGCTCGATGTCAAGCCGCAGGCTGCTCACTGCCGGCACATAGGTCAGCCCCGCTTTGGCATATGCCGCCGGGGGGGCCAGCTTGATGCTGAGCCCTGCCGCCTCTTCCGCAGTCACCCCGCTGATGTCGATCTCGGCCTGCAGCGGCTGACCCAGATTCGACTGTACCCGCAATTGCCCGAACCCCGCGGCATAGGCAGCCGGCTGCGCAAGCAGCAGGCCGATAGCCGTGACGGCCAGCGTTGACCAGCGCTGACGGACGGTTGGCGCATCTTTCCGGCGATGTTGGCTCACACTCACCTTGTGCTCCGTTATGGTTTTAGTAGCGATAGAAACCCGACCCCAAAGCATTTGCCCGGCTAGCGGGCATTCTTGTGCGCCCGTCGCCAGATTGCGCGCAGCGCCGACACCAAGGCCGGCACGCAGGCGCATGCCGACGTATTGTGACCCATCCCCCGGGGAAATAGGCGTTCAGATGTAACAACGCCGCGCAGGGGCGCGGCGTCACAGGCTGATCCGGAGTTTCTGTTGCCTGGCCGCAACGATAGCCACCAGGCGCCGGAAGGCCGATTCCGGAGGATCAGGACTCGATCAAAATGCGCAGCATACGGCGCAGCGGTTCGGCTGCGCCCCACAGCAGCTGGTCGCCCACGGTGAAGGCGGACAGGTACTCGCCACCCATCTGCATCTTGCGCAGGCGGCCGACCGGAATGGTCAGCGTGCCGGTCACGGCAGCGGGGGTGAGGTCCGTCATGCTGGCTTCACGCGTGTTCGGCACCACCTTGGCCCACTGGTTGGCCTCGGCAAGCATGCTTTCGATCTCGTCCAGCGGCACATCCTTGCGCAGCTTGATCGTCAGCGCCTGCGAATGGCAGCGCATGGCGCCGATGCGCACGCACAGCCCGTCCACGGCGATCGGCGTAGCACCGGTCGCGCCCAGGAAGCCTTCTCCACGGCCCAGGATCTTGTTGGTCTCGGCGCCGCCCTTCCATTCTTCCTTCGACTGGCCGTTGCCCAGGTCCTTGTCGATCCAGGGAATCAGGTTGCCGGCCAGCGGCACGCCGAACTGCTTGGTTTCCTCGGCGGACAGACCGTGCTGCGTCGCCAGGATCTGGCGGTCGATTTCCAGGATGGCCGAGGCCGGGTTGTCCAGCAGCGGCTTGACCGACGCATTCAGCGTGCCGAACTGCGTCAGCAGCTCGCGCATATGCTGCGCGCCGCCGCCCGAGGCTGCCTGATAGGTCATCGAGGTCATCCACTCGACCATGTCGGCCTGGAACAGGCCACCCAGACCGATCAGCATGCAGCTGACCGTGCAGTTGCCGCCGATGAAATTCTTCACGCCCTTCGACAGCGCGTCCTTGATCACACCCTGGTTCACCGGATCCAGCACGATGATGGCATCGTCCTTCATGCGCAGCGACGAAGCCGCGTCGATCCAGTAGCCCTTCCAGCCAGCCGCGCGCAGCTTCGGGAAGACTTCATTGGTGTAGTCGCCGCCCTGGGCGGTCAGCACCACGTCGCACTTCTTCAGTGCCTCGATGTCGTTGGCATCCTTGAGCGTGGTTTCGTTCTTGGCCATGGCGGGCGCCTTGCCGCCGGCATTGGACGTGCTGAAGAAGACGGGCTCGATATGGTCGAAATCACGCTCTTCCTGCATGCGCTGCATCAGGACGCTGCCGACCATTCCCCGCCAACCGACGAGACCTACAATCATGATTTACCTCGGATGTGATTTTTACTTCCCCGCCATTTTCCTCGCCCGGCGTGGCTGCGCGGGGAAGACGGGCAGGCACGACGAACGGATCTAGGCGATCGCGGTTTTAATAATAGTTTTAATCGTCGTTGCGGTCTGGCCGAGCGAAATCGTGCCGACCGGGCCGCGGGTAGCGGTCAGGGCAGCAACAGCAGTCAGGGTGGACTGGGAAAATCGGGCCATCCGCAGAGTCTACACGATTTTGCGGCGCCGCCGCAGCGTGTGAAATCAGGACAAACAAAAGAAAAGGCGCTGCATGGCAGCGCCTTTCCCGGATTGTGACTTACAGAGCGGCCAGTACGGCTTCGCCCATTTCACGCGTGCCGAGCTGCTTGCAGCCCGGCGTCAGGATGTCGCCGGTGCGATAGCCCTGGGCCAGCACCTTCTTGACGGCGTTCTCGATGCGATCGGCCTGCTCGGCCTTGTTCAGCGAAAAGCGCAGCATCATCGCGGCCGACAGGATGGTGGCCAGCGGATTGGCCACGCCCTTGCCGGCGATGTCCGGCGCCGAGCCGTGCGACGGCTCGTACAGGCCCTTGTTGTTCGCATCGAGCGATGCCGACGGCAGCATGCCGATCGAACCGGTCAGCATGGCGGCCTCGTCCGACAGGATATCGCCGAACATATTGCCGGTCACGATCACGTCGAAGCTCTTGGGCGCCTTGACCAACTGCATCGCGGCGTTGTCGACATACATGTGCGACAGCTCGACGTCCGGATATTCCTTGCTGACGTCGATCACGATGTCCTTCCAGAACTGGAAGGTCTCGAGCACGTTGGCCTTGTCCACGCTGCACAGCTTCTTGCCGCGCTTGGCCGCGGCCTGGAACGCGACGTGCGCGATGCGGCGGATTTCCGGCTCGCTGTAGCGCATGGTGTCGAAGCCTTCGCGGGCGCCCTTGAACAGGCCGTCCGGCGCCTCGCGCACACCGCGCGGCTGGCCGAAGTAGATGTCGCCGTTCAGCTCGCGCACGATCAGGATGTCCAGGCCCGCCACCAGTTCCGGCTTCAGGCTCGATGCGCCCGTCAGTTCGGGGTAGCAGATGGCCGGGCGGAAGTTGGCGAACAGCTGCAGGTGCTTGCGCAGGCCCAGAATGGCCTGCTCCGGGCGCAGCGCGCGCTCCAGGCTGTCGTACTTCCAGTCGCCCACGGCGCCGAACAGGATCGCGTCGGCTTCCTTGGCCAGCTTCAGCGTGTTTTCCGGCAGCGGATGGCCTTCGGCCTCGTAGCCGGCGCCGCCCACTGGGGCGGTTTCCATCTCGAACTTCTCGTCGAGGGCGTTCAGGACTTTGACGGCCTCGGCAACGATTTCCGGACCGATGCCGTCACCCGGCAGGACTGCGATCTTCATGCTGTTTTCCTCGTTTGATTTTTGCTGCCGCGCTCAGCCGACCAGGCGGTTGTTCAGCCACGGCATCTTTGCCACGCGCTCGGCTTCATACGCCTTGATCTTCTCGGCATGACGCAGCGTCAGGCCGATGTCGTCGAAGCCGTTCAGCATGCAGTACTTGCGGAACGGCGCGATGTCGAAGCTGTAGGTGTCGCCGCCCGGCGTGATCACCGCCTGCTGGTCCAGGTCGATGGTCAGCTTGTAGCCGTTGAAGGCATTGGTCTCGTTGAACAGGTGGTCGACCTGCAACTCGCTCAGCACGATCGGCAGCAGGCCGTTCTTGTAGCAGTTGTTGAAGAAGATATCGGCAAAGCTCGGCGCGATCACGGCGCGGAAGCCGTATTGCGTCAGCGCCCACGGTGCGTGCTCGCGCGAGCTGCCGCAGCCGAAGTTGCGGCGCGCGAGCAGGATCGACGCGCCCTGGTAGCGCGGCTGGTTCAGCACGAAGTCCGGGTTCAGCGGACGCTTGCTGTTGTCCATGCCCGGCTCGCCGACGTCCTTGTAGCGCCACTCGTCGAACAGGTTCGGGCCGAAGCCGGTGCGCTGGATCGACTTCAGGAACTGCTTCGGGATGATGGCGTCGGTGTCGACGTTTTCGCGGTCGAGCGGCGCCACGAGGCCGCTGTGTACGGTGAACTTGTCCATGTCTCTTTCCTTACTTCTTGGCCGCGCGCTCGAGCGAGCTGCCGGCGGCCTGCGTGTCCTTGCCCAGGCCGGCCATGGTATTGCAGCCGGCCAGCTGCAGCATGCCAAGGCATGCCAGCACTGCGATCAGGATCCGTTTCATCGCGTCCTCAACCCAGCTTGCGGATATCGACGAAATGGCCTTCGATGGCGGCTGCTGCTGCCATCGCCGGGCTCACCAGGTGCGTGCGTCCACCCGCGCCCTGGCGGCCTTCGAAGTTGCGGTTCGAAGTGGATGCGCAGCGCTCGCCCGGATCGAGGCGGTCGGCATTCATGGCCAGGCACATCGAGCAGCCCGGCTCGCGCCATTCGAAGCCCGCAGCCTTGAAGACCTTGTCCAGGCCTTCGCGCTCGGCCTGTTCCTTGACCAGGCCCGAACCCGGCACCACCATCGCCAGCTTCACGTTGGAGGCGACCTTGCGGCCCAGCTTCTGCACCACCCACGCGGCGGCCCGCATGTCTTCGATGCGGCTGTTGGTGCAGGAGCCAATGAACACCTTGTCAACGTTGATGCTTTCCATCGGCACGTTGGGCTGCAGGTTCATGTACTCGAGCGCGCGCTCCATGGCGTTGCGCTTGGTCGGGTCCTTTTCCTTCTCGGGGTCCGGCACGCGGTCTTCGATGCTGACCACCATCTCGGGCGAGGTGCCCCAGGTGACCTGCGGACGGATCTCTTCGGCACGCAGTTCGACCACCTGGTCGAACTTGGCGCCGGCGTCCGAGTGCAGCGTGCGCCAGTAGCCCACGGCCTGCTCCCATTCGACGCCCTGCGGTGCGTACGGACGGCCCTTCACGTATTCGAGCGTGACGTTGTCCACTGCCACCAGGCCCGCGCGCGCGCCGGCTTCGATGGCCATGTTGCAGACCGTCATGCGGCCTTCCATGGTCAGGTCGCGGATCGCCGACCCGGCGAATTCGATGGTGTAGCCCGTGCCGCCGGCCGTGCCGATCTTGCCGATGATCGCCAGCACGATGTCCTTGGCGGTGCAGCCGCGCGGCAGCTTGCCTTCCACGCTGACCAGCATGTTCTTCGCCTTCTTGCCCAGCAGCGTCTGCGTGGCCAGCACGTGCTCGACTTCCGACGTGCCGATGCCGTGCGCGAGTGCGCCGAAGGCGCCGTGCGTCGACGTATGCGAATCGCCGCACACCACCGTCATGCCCGGCAGCGTGGCGCCCTGCTCCGGCCCGATCACGTGCACGATGCCCTGGCGATGATCGTTCATCTTGAACTGGGTAATGCCGAAGCTGTCGCAGTTGGCGTCCAGCGTATCGACCTGCAGCTTCGACACCGGATCGGCAATGCCCTGGGTGCGATCGGTGGTCGGCACGTTATGGTCCGACACCGCCAGGTTGGCGCTGATGCGCCACACCGGGCGCTCCGCCATTTTCAGGCCTTCGAACGCCTGCGGGCTGGTAACTTCATGCAGCAGGTGGCGGTCGATGTAGAGCAGCGTGGTGCCGTCTTCCTCGACGTGGACGGTGTGGTCATCCCAGAGTTTGTCGTAGAGCGTCTTGGCCATGATGCAGGGGGCGGCCAGCGTCCGGTTCCAGAGGAAATGGCGCGGTGCCGCGTAGTGGTTTGCAGGGATCTTTTCTTGTCCGCCCGCCTGGTTGCCGGAGGGCAGGACACCGTGACGACAACCGCGATAATGACGCCGGAAGCCGCCCGAAGCGAGCGCTTTTGCGATGCTTGACTTCTCAAGCGATTATGCCACGGGACCGGCGCTAGCCGGCCCCGGCACAGCGTTGCGCTGCGCCGCGATTGGCGAAAGGGGGATTTCGCGGATGGCGAAAGCACTTTTGCCCCCTCGCTCCCGCATGGGAACGAGGGGAGCAGGATCAGCCGCCCAGGTAGGCAGCCTTGATCCGGTCGTTGGCCAGTAAGTTCGCGCCGGTATCGGCCAGCACCACCTTGCCGGTTTCCAAAACGTAGCCGCGGTCGGCCACCTGCAGCGCCTTGTTGGCGTTCTGCTCCACCAGGAACACCGTGACGCCTTCCTGCCGGATGGCGCGGATGATGTCGAAGATCTGCGCGATGACCAGCGGCGCCAGGCCAAGCGTGGGCTCGTCCAGCAGCAGCAGGCGCGGCCGGCTCATCAGCGCGCGGCCGATCGCCAGCATCTGCTGCTCGCCGCCCGACATGGTGCCCGCGCGCTGGCCCGAGCGCTGGTTCAGCCGCGGGAACAGCTTGAACACGTGCTCGATGCCCGCCTCGATCTCGTCGCGCCTGGCGAAAAACGCACCCATCTTCAGGTTCTCGAGCACCGTCAGGCTCGGGAACACGCGCCGCCCTTCGGGCGAGATGGCCATGCCCATGCGCATGATTTCGTGCGTGGAGCGCCCGGTGATCTCCTGCCCCTCGAACAGCACGCGGCCGCTCGAGGCGCGCGGCGAGCCGCACACGGTCATCATCAGCGTCGTCTTGCCGGCGCCATTGCTGCCGATCAGGGTGACGATCTCCCCCTTGTTGACTTCGATCGATACGCCCGACAGCGCCTCGACGGCGCCGTAGTGGGTATGGACCTGTTCCAGCTTCAGCATCAGTCCTCTCCCAGGTAGGCTTTGATCACGCGCGGGTCGTTGCGCACTTGGTCGGGCTTGCCGATCACGATCGGCTTGCCGTGCTCCATCACCAGGATGCGGTCCGACACGCCCATCACCAGGCTCATGTCGTGCTCGATCAGCAGCACGGCAATGCCGAACTCCTTGCGCAGCTGGTCGATGAGCTGCGACAACTCGATCTTCTCCTGCGGGTTCAGGCCGGCAGCGGGCTCGTCGAGCATCAGCAGGCGCGGCTTGGTGATCATGCAGCGCGCAATCTCCAGCCGGCGCTGGTGGCCGTACGACAGCGTGCCCGCCTCGCGGTTGGCAACCTTGGTCAGGCCCATGCGCTCCAGCCAGTCAGCGGCACGCTGAAGCGCCTCGCGCTCGGCGCGGCGGTAGGCCGGCGTGGCGAACAATCCGCGCAGGAGACCGGCCTGCACCTGCAGGTGCTGCGCGACGAGAAGGTTCTCCACCACGGTCAGGTTCTTGAACAGGCGGATGTTCTGGAACGTGCGCACCAGGCCGTGGCGCGCCACCATATGGCTCGGCAGGCCGGCGATGGCGTGGCCATCCATGCTGACCTCGCCCGCTGTCGGCTTGTAGAAGCCGCCGACGCAGTTGAACACCGTGGTCTTGCCGGCGCCGTTGGGGCCGATGATCGCGAAGACCTCGTCGCGCTTCACGTCGAACTCGATACCGTCCACCGCCAGCAGGCCGCCGAAGCGCATCTGCAGGCCGGAGACCTTCAGCAATTCTGCATTGGCACTCATCGCGGCAACTCCACGTGCGGACGGCTCGCGGGCAGCAGGCCCTGCGGACGCCACATCATCATCAGGACCATCACCAGGCCGAAAATCAGCATCCGGTACTCGGCAAAGCCGCGCGCCACTTCGGGCAGCACGGTCAGCAGGATCGCCGCCAGGATCACGCCCAGCTGCGAACCCATGCCGCCCAGCACCACCACGGCCAGCACCAGCGCCGATTCGATGAAGGTGAACGATTCCGGGTTGACCAGTCCCTGGCGCGCCGCGAAGAACGCGCCGCCGATGCCGGCAAAGGCCGCGCCCAGCGTGAACGCCGACAGCTTGATCCGGGTCGGGTTCAGGCCCAGCGAACGGCACGCGATCTCGTCTTCGCGCAGCGCTTCCCACGCACGGCCCATCGGCATGCGGATCAGGCGGCTAGTGACGAACAGCGTAAAGCCCACCAGCAGCAGCGCGATCAGGTACAGGAAGATCACCATGTGCTCGCCCTGGTAATCCAGGCCGATCAGCTCGTGGAACGTGCGTGCGCCCTCCACGCTGGCGCTGCGCGCCATCTCGAAGCCGAACACGGTCGGCTTCGGAATACTGGAGATGCCGTCCGGACCGCCGGTGTACTCGGTCAGGTTGCGCGCGAGCAGGCGGATGATTTCGCCGAAGCCCAGCGTCACGATGGCCAGGTAGTCACCGCGCAGACGCAGCACCGGGAAGCCGAGCAGGAAACCGAAGGTGGCCGACATCCCCGCCGCGATCGGCAGGCATTCCCAGAAGCTGAGCCCGAAGTACTGGTTCAGCATCGCGTAGGTGTAGCCACCGACGGCGTAGAAGCCCACGTAGCCCAGGTCCAGCAGGCCGGCAAAGCCGACCACGATGTTCAGGCCCAGCCCCAGGATCACGTAGATCAGCGCCAGCGTGGCCACGTCCACCGCGCCGCGCGAGCCGAAGAACGGCCACACCAGGCCGACGGCCAGCAGCACCCACACCGCCGCGCGCTGCTGCCCCACGCCGAGTTGCGGCATGGCCGGCAGGCGCACGGCACTGCCCGCACGCGACAGCAGCGGCTTGAACAGCTGGAACAGGAAGACCGCCGCCACGGCGATCCAGACCGGCCGCCAGTGCGGCTCCAGCACGACCTTGTAGCCTTCCAGCTTGAGCTGCAGGCCAAGTACGGGAATGGTCAGGATGGCCGTCATCACGGCGGCCATCACCGCATTCTTCAGGGATTGCCCGGCGGGCATTGCGATTGCGGCGGGCATTGCAGAAGTCCGGTTTGTCATATCGCGTTCCTCCTCAGACCTTTTCCACGTCCGGCTTGCCGAGCAGGCCGGTCGGGCGGAACAGCAGCACCAGCACCAGCAGGCTGAATGCCACCACGTCCTTGTATTCGGCCGGCATGTAGCCGGAGGCGAAAGTCTCGGCCAGCCCCAGCAGCACACCGCCAAGCATCGCGCCCGGGATGCTGCCGATGCCGCCGAGCACCGCGGCCGTGAACGCCTTGATGCCGGCAATGAAGCCGATAAACGGATTGAGCTTGCCGATGGTCAGCCCGATCAGCACGCCGCCGACCGCGGCCAGCATGGCGCCGAGCACGAACGTGAAAGAGATCACGCGGTTGGTGTCGATGCCGAGCAGGTTCGCCATGCGCATGTCTTCGGCGCAAGCGCGGCAGGCGCGGCCCATGCGCGAATGGCCGATGAAGAGCGTCAGCGCGATCATCAGCACCAGCGTCACGCCGACGATCAGCAGGCGCGAATACGGTACGGTGACGACGAAGTCGCCGCCCATCTGGAACTCGATGGCGCCCGAGATCAGGATCGGCACGGACACGTCGCGTGCGCCCTGCCCGATCTGCACGTAATTCTGCAGGAAGATCGACATGCCGATGGCCGAGATCAGCGGTACCAGCCGCGGCCCGCCGCGCAAGGGGCGATAGGCCACGCGTTCGACCGCGAAGCCATAGCAGCCGGTGACCAGGACGGAAACCAGGAGCGCGGCGCCCAGCACGAGCGGCAAGGGATAGCCGGCCTGCACGCCGATGGCGGTCAGTGTGACCAGGCCCACATAGGCGCCGATCATATAGATCTCGCCGTGGGCGAAGTTGATCATGCCGATGATGCCGTAGACCATCGTGTAGCCAATGGCGATCAGCGCGTAGATCGCACCCAGCGTCAGGCCGTTGACCAGCTGCTGGGTGAACTGTGGAAGGAATTCGTTCATGGGGGAAGCCTCAGGAAATCGAAGCCCGATAGCGGAACATCCCGCCGCCCCTTGTGGGGGCGCGGGATGCCGGCGAAGGAAATGCCCGGATTAGTTGGCGGCGGTCTTGCTGGCGTCCTTGTGCCAGGTGTAGACCACGAACTTGAAGGACTTCAGGTCGCCCTTGTCGTCGTATTCGACCTTGCCGATCGGGGTCTGGAAGGCGTTCTTGTGCATGTACGCCGCAACCTTGGTCGGATCGGTGCTCTTGGCGCCAGCGATGGCGTCGCCAATGATCTTGACCGCGGCGTAGGAAGGCATCTGGAACGGGCCATTGGCGTCACGCTTCTTGTCTGCGAAGGCCTTCACCAGGCCGGCGTTGGCCGGATCGGCCGAGAAGTCGGCCGGCAGCGTCACCAGCATGCCTTCGGAGGCCGGGCCGGCAATAGCGGTCACGTCCTTGTTGCCCACGCCTTCGGGACCCATGAAGGTGGCCTTCACGCCCTGCTCGCGCGCCTGGCGCATCAGCAGGCCCATTTCCGGGTGGTAGCCGCCGAAGTAGACGAAGTCCACGCCCTGCGACTTGAGCTTGGTGATGACGGCGGAGTAGTCCGAATCGCCGGCGTTGATGCCCTCGAACACGGCCACCGGAATCTTCGCGGCTTCCAGGTCCTTCTTCACCGAAGTGGCGATGCCCTGGCCGTACGACTGCTTGTCGTGCAGCACGGCGACCTTCTTCGGTTTGACCTTGGAGATGATGTACTGGGCGGCAGCCGGCCCCTGCTGGTCGTCGCGGCCGATGGTGCGGAAGATGAACTTGCGCTTCTTGGCCTCGGTCAGCTGCGGCGCGGTGGCCGACGGCGTGACCATCACGATGCCTTCGTTCTCGTAGATATCCGAAGCCGGAATGGTCGAACCCGAGCAGACGTGGCCGATCACATACTTGATGCCCTGGCTGACGATCTTGTTGGCCACGGCCACGGCCTGCTTCGGCTCGCAGGCGTCGTCCATCAGCACCGCTTCGAACTTGTTGCCGCCGGCGCCGCCAGCTGCGTTGATCTGTTCGATGGCGGTCAGCGCACCGGCCTTGACCATATCGCCATATTGGGCAACCGAGCCGCTCATCGGGCCGGCAATGGCGATCTTCACGGTTTCGGCGTTGGCGGCAGCGCCAAGGGTAGTCAGCACGGCGGCCAGCGAAATGGACGTAAGGCGGGAAAGCGTCATCAGGTGCTCCTCGATTGGTTTTGTGGTCATACGGGCAGAGACAGCATGACCTGCGCAATCGAACTACACACTGCGGACGACAGGGAAACCAGGTCCGAGACGCGGCAGTCGGGTCCGGCAAGAAGACAGCAGATGCGGGGCCCGGCGTGTGTCAGCCCCCGAAGGATCAGGGGAGCATGGTTCGGAAAGACAACGTTTGATGCGTTCTCTATTGCGCAAGCGCTGTCGCCTGCCCCGCTTGCCGCACGGCTTGCCGGAGGGTGGCCCGGCTGCCATCGGCAGAGCAGCCCGCATTATAGGGTCAAATTTCCTGCCGAAAGCGAAAATCGCACAACAAATGAGGAACCTAGTTGAAAGATTGCGACACAATTCTCCACAAATTGCGCCTCTGAACACTTGGCGTGCAATTTCCTGCGCTCACATTCGCCGCATCGCACAAAACCCCGGCGCCAGAAAGACAAACGCCCCGGCGGGCCGGGGCGTTTGTGATTTGCTGCAGTGCGCAGCAGCAGGCGTGGAAGGCTTAGCGCTTGTCCACGTCCGGCACGTTGCGCGTGGCGGCGCCGTTGAACAGCTGGCGCGGACGGCCGATCTTGTACTCCGGATCGGTAATCATTTCTTCCCACTGCGAGATCCAGCCCGGGGTGCGAGCCAGCGCGAAGATGCAGGTGAACAGCGACGTCGGGATGCCCAGCGCGCGCTGGACGATGCCCGAGTAGAAGTCGACGTTCGGGTACAGCTTGCGGCTGACGAAGTATTCGTCTTCCAGCGCGATCTTTTCCAGCTCCATGGCGAGCTTGAACAGCGGGTCGTTGTGCAGGCCCAGTTCGTTCAGCACTTCATGGCAGGTTTCGCGCATCAGCTTGGCGCGCGGATCGTAGTTCTTGTACACGCGATGGCCAAAGCCCATCAGGCGCACGCCCGAGTTCTTGTCCTTGACCTGCTTGATGAACTCGCCGATGTTGTCGACGCTGCCGATTTCTTCCAGCATCTTCAGTGCGGCTTCGTTCGCACCGCCGTGGGCCGGACCCCACAGGCAGGCCACGCCGGCGGCGATGGCGGCGAACGGGTTCGTGCCCGACGAGCCAGCCAGGCGCACGGTCGAGGTCGAAGCGTTCTGCTCGTGGTCGGCGTGCAGGATGAAGATGCGGTCCAGCGCGCGCTCGAGCACCGGGTTCACGGTGTACGGGGCGCACGGCGTGCCGAACAGCATGCGCAGGAAGTTGCCCGAGTAGGACAGGTCGTTCTGCGGGTAGATGTACGGCTGGCCGATGTTGTACTTGTACGCCATGGCGACCATGGTCGGCATCTTGGCGATCAGGCGGATGGCCGAGATCTCGCGCTGGTGCGGATCATCGATGTCCATCGCGTCGTGGTAGAACGCGCTCATGGCACCCACCAGGCCCGTCAGCACGGCCATCGGGTGGGCATCGCGGCGGAAACCGCGCATGAAGAACTGCAGCTGCTCGTGAACCATGGTGTGGTTCATGACGTGGCCGACGAATTCTTCCTTCTGCTTGGCGTTGGGCAGCTCGCCCTTCAGCAGCAGGTAGCAGGTTTCGAGGTGGTCGCACTTTTGCGCCAGCTGCTCGATCGGGTAGCCGCGGTACAGCAGCTCGCCCTTGTCGCCATCGATGTAGGTGATCTTCGAATTGCACGAAGCCGTCGACATGAAACCGGGGTCGTAGGTGAACTTGCCGGTCTGGCCGTACAGCTTGCGAATGTCGATCACGTCCGGGCCCACGGTGCCCTGGTAAATCGGCAGCTCAACGCTGGGGGAACCATCGGAGAACGATAGCGTGGCTTTCACATCGGACGGCGTCATGTCGGATCCTTCAAATGCTGTGAATAATAATATTGACCAAATACTCAGACCGAACGCAGCAGGCCAATTATGCGCTGCATCGGGGGCGTGTCGAGTTCACCGTCGAGCTCCTTGCGGGCAAGGAGCAGGTCCATCAACTCGTTGTCGCTGAGATCGAACAGCGCGCTCAGCGAAGCCACATCCTCGTTGGACAGGCTCTCCTCGTAACGGTTGAAAAATCGCTCGACGATGATGTCGTTCTCCAGAAGGCCGCGGCGTGCACGCCAGCGCAGACGCGCGCGTTTGTGTGGATCGGCCTGGTGGGAGAAGTTGGTGGCGAGACTCTCGGTCATGGCTTCCTGCTTTCCGGCGCGCCCGCCTGATATTGCCGCTCAGGCCGACGCGCCGCTTACAACAACTGCTCTAAACTGCTCTTTACTGCGAACTCCGCCGGATCAGACTGCGCGGCGGACCATCAGCTCTTTGATCTTGCCGATGGCCTTGGTCGGGTTCAGACCCTTCGGGCACACGTCGACGCAGTTCATGATGCTGTGGCAGCGGAACAGGCGGTACGGGTCGTTCAGGTTGTCCAGACGCTCGCCCGTGGCCTGGTCGCGGCTGTCCGCGATGAAGCGGTAAGCCTGCAGCAGGCCGGCCGGGCCGACGAACTTGTCCGGGTTCCACCAGAACGACGGGCACGACGTCGAGCAGCTCGCGCACAGGATGCACTCGTACAGGCCGTCGAGCTCGTCGCGCTGTTCGGGCGACTGCAGGCGCTCCTTCTCGGGCGGCGGCTCGTCGTTGATCAGGAACGGCTTGATCGAGTTGTACTGCTTGAAGAACTGCGTCATGTCGACGATCAGGTCGCGCACGACCGGCAGGCCGGGCAGCGGACGCAGCACGATGCGGTCCGGCAGCTCGCGCATATTGGTCAGGCACGCCAGGCCGTTCTTGCCGTTGATGTTCATCGCGTCCGAACCGCACACGCCTTCACGGCACGAGCGGCGGAACGAGATGGTCTCGTCCAGCTTCTTCAGCTTGACCAGTGCGTCCAGCAGCATGCGCTCGTGACCGTCGAGCTCGACCTCGTAGGTCTGCATGCGAGGCGCCGCGTCCTTGTCCGGATCGTAGCGGTAGACTTCGAAAATACGCTTCATTTCTGTGGGTCCTGTTTTCTCTACGATGCGGTGCTCAGAAGGTACGGGCCTTCGGCGGAACGCTTTCCACCGTCAGCGGTTCCATCTTCACCGGCTTGTAGTCGAGGCGGTTGCCTTCGCTGTAGAACAGCGAGTGCTTGAGCCAGTTCTGGTCGTCGCGGTTCGGGAAGTCGCTGTGCGCGTGGGCGCCGCGCGATTCCTTGCGGGCAGCCGCCGAGATCATGGTGGCCTTGGCCACTTCCACCAGGTTGGCCACTTCCAGGGCTTCCATCAGCGCGGTGTTGAAGACCTTGGACTTGTCCTTCAGGTGGATGTTGTTGGCGCGCTCCGACACTTCCAGGATGCGCTCCACGCCTTCGTCCATCAGCTTCTGCGTACGGAACACGCCGGCATGCGACTGCATGTTCTTGCGGATGTCGTTGGCGACGTCCTGCGTGTACTCGCCCGACGTCGTGCCCTGCAGCTTGGCCAGGCGCGACATCGCGAGGTCAGCGGCGTCGGCCGGCAGCGGCTTGTGTTCCTTCTGCTTCAGGTTCTGCGCGATGATGTGGTTGCCGGCGGCACGGCCGAACACCACGAGGTCGAGCAGCGAGTTGGTGCCCAGGCGGTTGGCGCCGTGCACCGACACGCACGAGCATTCGCCGATCGCGTAGAAACCATTGAGCACTTCGTTCGGGTTGCCGTTCTTCGGCACCACGACCTGGCCGTGGTAGTTCGTCGGAATGCCGCCCATCTGGTAGTGGATGGTCGGGACGACGGGGATCGGTTCCTTGATCGCGTCGACGTTGGCGAACTTCATGCCGATCTCGCGGATCGACGGCAGGCGCTTCATGATGGTCTCGGCACCGACGTGGGTCAGGTCGAGCAGCACGTAGTCGCCGTTCGGGCCACAGCCGCGGCCTTCCTTGATTTCCTGGTCCATCGAGCGCGACACGAAGTCACGCGGCGCCAGATCCTTCAGCGTCGGGGCATAGCGCTCCATGAAGCGCTCGCCATCCTTGTTGCGCAGGATGCCGCCTTCGCCGCGCACGCCTTCGGTGATCAGCACGCCCGCGCCGGCCACGCCGGTCGGGTGGAACTGCCAGAACTCCATGTCTTCCAGCGGCACGCCGGCGCGCGCCGCCATGCCGAGGCCGTCACCGGTGTTGATGAAGGCGTTGGTGGAGGCCGCGTAGATACGGCCGGCACCGCCGGTCGCAAACAGCGTGGTCTTGGCTTCGAGGATGTAGACCTCGCCGGTTTCCATTTCCAGCGCGGTCACTCCCAGCACGTCGCCGTCCTGGTCGCGGATCAGGTCCAGCGCCATCCACTCGACGAAGAAGTGGGTCTTGGCGCGCACGTTGCGCTGGTACAGCGTGTGCAGCAGCGCGTGGCCGGTACGGTCCGCCGCGGCGCAGGCGCGCTGCACGGGCTTCTCGCCGTAGTTGGCGGTGTGGCCGCCGAACGGACGCTGGTAGATCGTGCCGTCCGCATTGCGGTCAAACGGCATGCCGAAGTGCTCGAGCTCGTACACGACCTTCGGGGCTTCACGGCACATGAACTCGATGGCATCCTGGTCGCCCAGCCAGTCGGAGCCCTTGATGGTGTCGTAGAAGTGATAGTGCCAGTTGTCCTCGCTCATGTTGCCGAGCGAGGCACCGATGCCGCCCTGCGCCGCCACGGTGTGCGAACGGGTCGGGAACACCTTGGACAGCACGGCGACGTTCAGGCCGGCTTCCGCGAGCTGGAGGGATGCGCGCATCCCGGCGCCGCCAGCACCGACGATGACCACGTCAAAGCGGCGACGCGGCAATCCAGTCTTGACTGCGACCATTTATTACACCCTCCAGAGAATCTGAGCAGCGTAGCCCGCACAACCGACGAGCCACAGAATCGTAAGAACTTGCAGCACGAGGCGCAGCGCCATCGGCTTCACATAGTCCATCCAGATGTCGCGCACGCCGAACCAGGCGTGATACAGCAGCGACAGGATGGTCAGGAACGTGATGATCTTCATCCATTGATTGGAGAAGAGCCCCGCCCACGCTTCGTACGAAGCGCCGTTCGACAGCAGGAAAGCAATGGCCAGGACGATGGTGAAGACCACCATGATCACGGCCGTGACGCGTTGCGCGAGCCAGTCTTTCAGGCCGTAGTGCGCACCGACGACGAGACGCTTGGGACCGATATTATTGTTTGCCACCTTGATTCTCCTCAGAACAGGCCGAACAGCTTCAGGCCGAAAATCAGGGTAAGCAGCAGGCTCACAACCAGCACGCCGATGGCAGACTTAGCCGAAGCGGGCTTGGAGACGCCAACGTGCACGTCCAGCAGCAGGAAGCGGATACCAGCGCAGAAGTGATGCAGATAACCCCAGATCAGGGCCAGCACAACCAGCTTGACGAAGCCACCGGACAACAGTGCCGAGAACTTTGCGAAGCTCAGTTCGGAGGTAATGCTCTGCTCAAACAGGTACAGAACGAAGGGAAGAAGAAGGAACATCAAGGCACCGCTCACGCGATGCAGGATGGATACCTTGCCGGCCCAGGGCAACCGGTATTTCGCGATCTGCGAGACACCGATATTCCGGAACTCCGGCCTGGCTTGTTTGACGGCTTCAGCCATGCGAGACCCCAATTTGCGGTAAACAAAAAACGAAACTGCCATTGCCCTGCATGCAAAAGAATGCATTGGGGCAAATCCATGAGATTTTAGCGCCTTTGTTGCGCGCCGCACCAATAATTTTCAGCTATCAGGCCCCGACACGCGGCGCCCGACAATCGCACACAGCAATGCTGGAAGTGCAAAAACCAACCCGCACCACGCAATAGCCGCAACCATCATGACGAATATCGCAATAATCATGGTGCCGGACCGGCCGGCACCCGCGATATTCAGCTCAGGTCATTCTGGTAATAGTGGCGCGTGGTCACATACAGCCCGCGCCGCACCTCGACCGGTCGGTCGCCATACGTGTACGACACGCGCTCGACCGACAGCAGCGGCGACCCGACCGGGACCGACAGCAAGTCAGCCGCCGTCTCGTCGGCGGCAACCGCACGAATTTTCTCAGAGGCCCGAATCATCCGGGTACCGAACTCGGCCTCGAACAATGCGTACATGGGGCCCTTCCACTCGGTCAGCTTCTCTGCCGTGAGCCCCTTGAAGTTGGCGCCGAGCAGCCAGATCTCGTCCAGCACCGTCGACTCGCCCGAAAATGTCAGCACGCGGCGAATCTGCACGACGCTGTCGCCGGTACGGATATCGAGCAGCCGGGCAATCTCCGCGGGCGCGCGCAGCCGCTTGCACTCGAGCACGTGGCTGGCGCCATAATGCGGCTCCCCTTCGTCCGGCACCAGCCGCAAGAAGCGGAACTTGACCACGTCTTCGTGGTGGGTGGTGACGAAGGTACCCTTGCCCTGCCGGCGCGCCACCAGGTTGTCGGCGGCGAGCTCGTCGATGGCCTTGCGCACGGTGCCCTGGCTGACCTTGTAGCGCGATGCCAGCTCCATTTCGCTGGGAATCATCTCGCCCGGCTTCCACTCGCCCGATTGCAGGCTGCGCGTGATCAGGGCCTTGATCTGCTGGTAGAGCGGACTGAATGTAGGCGACGGCACGGCGTGGGCCGCGGCGAGCGCGGCCGGCTGTTGGGAGGGCGATGGTGACGACTGCGCCCCGGCGCCGGAACTGGAATTGGCGGCGCCAGAATCCTGCGCTCCAGGTGCGGAGGCGCCGGTCAGGGACGTAGGCAGGGAGGACATAGGGGGGATTTCACCACAAAAGGGCAAAGCCCGTCCAGCCTGACGTTAAATGTCTTATGTCTTATATAAGACATATGAATTGACATCGAAGATGGCCCGGCCTACACTCGCGCTGGTCCACGCCGGCGGCACGCGTGACAGAACAAGACAACCGTCTGATCTGGCTAACGCGCCCCGCTTCGCAGTAGACTTACGCTTCGTTGCCCTACCATGACCCGTTGTGGCTCTCCCTCACCGGTTCCGCCCCGTGGCCTTGCCACCTGGTTCCGGCGGACGGCTGCTCCCCGCTGTGGCGACAACCAGCACCTGGTGACGTGCCTCCCCCTACGCGGCGCGCCACCCACCGGTTTCCCCCATCTTTTCGTTTGGAGATTTACTCATGGCTAAAGCCCCAATGCGCGTCGCAGTGACCGGCGCCGCTGGCCAGATCGGCTACTCCCTGCTGTTCCGCATCGCCAATGGCGACATGCTGGGCAAAGACCAGCCGGTCATCCTCCAACTGCTCGACCTGCCCCAGGCCCAGGCGGCCGTCAAGGGCGTGGTGATGGAACTGGAAGACTGCGCCTTCCCGCTGCTGGCTGGCGTGGTGATCACCGATGACCCGAAGGTCGCCTTCAAGGACGCCGACGTCGCCCTGCTGGTGGGCGCCCGTCCGCGCAGCAAGGGCATGGAGCGCAAGGACCTGCTCGAAGCCAACGCCCAGATCTTCACGGTGCAGGGCAAGGCACTGGACGAAGTCGCCAGCCGCAATGTCAAGGTGCTGGTGGTCGGCAACCCGGCCAACACCAATGCCTACATCGCCATGAAGTCGGCCCCGAGCCTGCCGCGCGAGAACTTCACCGCCATGCTGCGCCTGGACCACAACCGCGCCCTGTCGCAGATCGCCGCCAAGACCGGCAAGCCGGTGGCATCGATCGAGAAGATGTTCGTGTGGGGCAACCACAGCCCGACCATGTACGCCGACTACCGCTACGCGACCGTCGACGGCAAGAGCGTCAAGGACATGATCAATGACCCGGTGTGGAACAACGACGTGTTCCTGCCGACCGTCGGCAAGCGCGGCGCCGCCATCATCGAAGCCCGTGGCCTGTCGTCGGCCGCTTCGGCTGCCAATGCCGCCATCGACCACGTGCATGACTGGGTGCTGGGCACCAACGGCAAGGTCGTCACCATGGGCATCCCGTCGAACGGCGAATACGGCATCCCGGCCGACACCATGTTCGGCTACCCCGTGACCTGCGCCAACGGCAAGTACGAAATCGTCAAGGGCCTGGAAATCGACGACTACAGCCGTGAAAAGATCAACATCACCCTGAACGAACTGGAAGAAGAAAAGGCCGGCGTGCAGCATCTGCTCGGCTAATCTTCGGATCCATTCCGCCAGGGAAACCGGAGCACCGCAACGATTCAAGAATCGGCGCGGGCTCCGGTTTTTTGTTGGGCCTCGACCTTTCCCGGCGGCCCCTTCCAACTCATTTTTTGACCAGAATCCAAGTGCATCCTTCCGAGGTCTTGTTCCAGGGCGAAGCCATCCCCATCCAGTTGCCGGTGTGCGATCACTACGCGGGCAGCGAAAAGCTGATGCTCAAGTCGCTGGCCCTGCAGCAAGAGCTTGGTCCCGTCTTCGATATCACCTTTGACTGCGAAGACGGCGCCGCCGTGGGGCTGGAGCGCGAGCACGCCGAACTTTGCGCAAAGCTTGTGAACAGCCCGCTCAACGCCCACAACCGTGTGGGCGTGCGTATTCACGATCCGACCCATTCGAGCTGGAAGCAGGACGTCGACGTGCTCGTGCGCGCCGCCGGCGCGCGGCTGGCCTATGTGGTCGTGCCCAAGGTGACCGATGTCGTCGAAGTGGCCCGCGTGACCGATCACGTCAACCAGGCTGCACGCGCAGCAGGCATTGCTCGTCACATCCCGATCCATGTGCTGGTCGAAACGCACGCCGCGCTCGAACAGGCTTTCGAAATCGCCTCGCTGGTGCAGGTCGAATGCCTGAGCTTCGGCCTGATGGACTTCGTCTCGGCCCACCACGGCGCCATTCCCGGCGAAGCCATGCGTTCACCCCAGCAGTTCGAGCACCCGCTGATCCGCCGCGCCATGCTGGAGATTTCGGCCGCGTGCCATCGGTACGGCAAGGTTCCTTCGCACAATGTCAGCACCGACGTGCAGGCCCCGCAGCGCGCGGGCGATGATGCGCTGCGCGCGCGCTCCGAGTTCGGCTACCTGCGCAAGTGGAGCATCCATCCGGGCCAGATCGAGCCGATCGTCGCCGCGTTCCGGCCCGGCATCGAGGAGATCGGCGCCGCCAGCCAGATCCTGCTGGCCGCCCACGAGAACAACTGGGCCCCGATCCGCCACGACGGGCAGTTGCATGACCGCGCCAGCTACCGCTACTACTGGTCGCTGCTGCAGCGCGCCCACGCCACGGGCACGCCACTGCCGGACAACGTGGCCGAGCTGTTCTTCGACTAGGCACCGACCCGCGTCCGCACAACATCCGTCAAAGACCAAAACCCAAGGAGAACAGGATGTCCGCAACCAAGAACGAGGCGCCCGCTGAAGCCCCACAGCCGACGAGCCCAAAGCCCAAAAAGTCCGTTGCCCTGTCGGGCGTGACCGCCGGTAACACCGCCCTGTGCACGGTCGGCCGTACCGGCAACGACCTGCACTACCGCGGCTATGACATCCTGGACGTGGCCGACGCCTGCGAGTTCGAGGAAATCGCCCACCTGCTGGTCCACGGCAAGCTGCCGAACCAGGCCGAACTGGCCGCCTACAAGACCAAGCTGAAGTCGCTGCGCGGCCTGTCCGCCAACGTCAAGGCCGCGCTGGAATGCGTGCCGGCCTCGGCCCACCCGATGGACGTGATGCGCACCGGCGTGTCGGTGCTGGGCACCGTGCTGCCGGAGAAGGACGACCACAACACTCCGGGCGCGCGCGACATCGCCGACCAGCTGATGGCCAGCCTGGGCTCGATGCTGCTGTACTGGTACCACTTCAGCCACAACGGCCGCCGCATCGAAGTCGAAACCGATGATGACTCCATCGGCGCCCACTTCCTGCACCTGCTGCACGGCAAGAAGCCGTCGGCCCAGTGGGAACGCGCCATGCACACCTCGATGATCCTGTACGCGGAGCACGAGTTCAACGCATCGACCTTCACCGGCCGCGTGATCGCCGGCACGGGCTCGGACATGCACTCGGCCATCTGCGGCGCGATCGGCGCGCTGCGCGGCCCGAAGCACGGCGGCGCCAATGAAGTGGCCTTCGAGATCCAGAAGCGCTACGACAACGCCGACGAAGCCGAAGCGGATATCCGCCGCCGCGTTGAAAACAAGGAAGTCGTGATCGGCTTCGGCCATCCGGTGTACACCATCGCCGACCCGCGCAACCAGGTGATCAAGGCCACCGCGCGCGAACTGTCGAAGGAAGCCGGCTCGATGAAGATGTTCGACATCGCCGAGCGCCTGGAAACGGTGATGTGGGACATCAAGAAGATGTTCCCGAACCTGGACTGGTTCAGCGCCGTGAGCTATCACATGATGGGCGTGCCGACCGCGATGTTCACGCCGCTGTTCGTGATCGCGCGTACGTCGGGCTGGGCTGCGCACATCATCGAGCAGCGCATCGATAACAAGATCATCCGCCCGAGCGCCAACTACACTGGCCCCGAGAACCTGAAGTTCGTCCCGATCGCAAAACGGAAGTAGAGCGCGGAAGTAAAGCGCATGTGAGGCTCGCGTCCGCCACTTTCCCCCGACTTGCACCCGATTATGTAACGAAAGGGCAGGCTACTTGCCCTGTCTCGCAAATCGTAGAGAATATCGGCGGAATCTTGCCCATGCCTGGGAATCCTCCCAGGCGTGCCAGACCATAAAGACACAGACCCCGAAAGGTTATTTCTATGAAAAAGCTCGTCCTCGCAGCCTGCCTCGGCGCGTTCACCCTCGGCACCGCCGGCACCGTGATGGCCCAGGAACCGGCCCACAAGACCACCAAGAAGGCGCCGGCCAAGAAGAGCAGCAAGGCCGCCCCGGCCGCAGCGGCCGCCGTGACGCCGACCGGCGAAAAATGGCAGTGCGAACTGGGCAACGCCCTGTACATCTCGGGCAACATGCTGCGCGATGAAATCCTGACCGTGAACTGGCAGGGCCGCGAATACAAGCTGCCGCGCCAGTCCACCGTGACCGGTGCCGACCGCTACTTCGACGCCCGTAGCGGCCTGGACCTGGTGGTGATCCCGAGCAAGGCCATGCTGTTCAACAAGAACCTCGGCCAGCGCCTAGCCGATGAATGCCAGAACGCCGAGATGCAGGCCGGCGGTGCCGCGCCGACCCAGGCTGGTGGCCTGCGCGCGCCGGTGACCTCGCCGCTGCTGGCCGCGCCGCCGCAGCAACAACAGCAACAGCCCGACGCGACCCAGCAGTCGGCTGCGCCGAAGCAGTAAATCCGGCGGCTCCCGGGCCGGCCCTCTCAGGGCCGGGCCATCGGGCGCCATGCCGGCGGGGGATGGTTGCCGGCATGGCAGTCATTGCGCGAACGCAGCGTTCGCCGGCACGCGCTGGCGGGCGGCGTGCGCGGCGGTTAGAGTATCAGTCGCAACGACATCGGACCGCGGTGAACGCCATGACGGCGCCGCCGGGGTCAGGTCCGACTCAACGCCACCGCAACATTCCTCGACTGGAGTATGGCAATGCCCCACAACCTAAATAAGACGCAGACCCTACAAGAATTCAAGATCGGCTCTTCAGGCAAGGGCCAGTTTTATTCCCTGCCCCGGCTGGGCGAGGAACTGAACGTGGCGATCGAACGCCTGCCCGTGTCGATTCGCGTGGTGCTCGAGTCCGTGCTGCGCAACTGCGACGGCAAGAAGGTGACTGAGGAGCATGTCCGCCAGCTTGCCGGCTGGCAGCCGAACGCGGACCGCGTCGACGAGATTCCGTTTGTGGTGGCCCGCGTCGTCCTGCAGGATTTCACCGGCGTGCCGCTGCTGGCCGACCTGGCCGCCATGCGCAACGTGGCCGAGAAAATGGGCCGGAATCCCAAGCAGATCGAACCGCTGGTTCCCGTGGACCTGGTGGTCGACCACTCGGTCCAGGTCGACCATTTCCGCGAGAAAAAGGCGCTTGACCTGAATATGCAACTGGAATTCCAGCGCAACAACGAGCGCTACCAGTTCATGAAGTGGGGCATGCAGGCCTTTGACACCTTTGGCGTGGTGCAGCCGGGCTTCGGCATCGTGCACCAGGTCAACCTGGAATACCTCGCACGCGGCGTCCACAAGAAGGACGGCGTGTATTACCCCGACACCCTGGTCGGCACCGACAGCCACACCACCATGATCAACGGCATCGGCGTGGTGGGCTGGGGCGTGGGCGGCATCGAGGCGGAAGCCGGCATGCTCGGCCAGCCCGTGTACTTCCTGACGCCGGATGTGGTGGGCGTGGAGTTGACCGGCCGCCTGCGCGAAGGCGTGACCGCGACCGACCTGGTGCTGACCATCACCGAGATGCTGCGCAAGGAAAAGGTGGTCGGCAAGTTCGTCGAGTTCTTCGGCGAAGGCACCGCCAGCCTGGCGTTGCCGGACCGCGCCACCATCGGCAACATGGCGCCTGAGTATGGCGCCACCATGGGCTTCTTCCCGGTGGACGAGAAGACCATCGACTACTTCCAGGGCACCGGCCGCTCGGACGAGGAAATCGCCGCCTTCGAGGGCTATTTCCGCGCGCAGCAGATGTTCGGCATCCCCAAGGCTGGCGATATCGACTACAGCAAGGTGGTTTCGCTGGACCTCGGTACGGTGGCCCCGTCGCTGGCAGGCCCGAAGCGTCCGCAGGACCGCATCGAGATCGGCCACGTCAAGAGCACCTTCAGCTCGCTGTTCAGCAAGCCGGTGGCTGAAAACGGCTTCAACAAGGAGCCGGCCGAGCTGGACCGCACTTACCAGACGGCCGATGGCATCGACGTGAAGAACGGCGACGTGCTGATCGCGGCCATCACCTCCTGCACCAATACGTCGAACCCCAGCGTACTGCTCGGCGCCGGACTGCTGGCGAAGAAAGCCGTGGAAGCGGGGCTGACGGTGGCGCCGCACATCAAGACCTCGCTGGCGCCCGGAAGCCGCGTGGTCACCGAATACCTGAAAGCTGCCGGCCTGCTGCCCTACCTGGAAAAACTCGGTTTCGGCGTGACCGCCTACGGCTGCACCACGTGCATCGGCAACGCCGGAGACCTGACGCCCGAACTGAACGAGGCCATCGTCAGCAACGACCTGGTCGCAGCCGCCGTGCTGTCGGGCAACCGCAATTTCGAAGCCCGCATCCACCCGAATATCCGCGCCAACTTCCTGGCCTCGCCGCCGCTGGTGGTGGCCTATGCCATCGCCGGCAACGTCACGCGCGACCTGATGACCGAGCCGGTCGGCAAGGGCAAGGGCGGCAAGGACATCTGGCTCGGCGACATCTGGCCGAGCTCGGACGAAATCCATGCGCTGATGAAGTTCGCGATGGACGCCAAGACCTTCAAGGGCAACTACGAGCAGGTCAAGAAGCCAAGCAAGCTGTGGGGCGCGATCAAGGGCACCAAGGGCCAGGTCTACGACTGGCCCGAGTCGACGTATATCGCCGAACCGCCCTTCTTCGATGACTTCACGCTGGAGCCGTCCGGCGTCAGCCCTAGCGTGCGCGGCGCCCGTGCACTGGGCGTCTTTGGCGATTCCGTGACGACCGACCACATCTCTCCGGCCGGCTCGATCAAGGACACCTCGCCCGCCGGCAAGTACCTGCTGTCGCATGGCGTGCTGAAGGCGGACTTCAACAGCTACGGCTCGCGCCGCGGCAACCATGAAGTGATGATGCGCGGCACCTTCGCCAACGTGCGCATCAAGAACCTGATGATTCCGCCGAAGGCCGACGGTTCGCGCGTGGAAGGCGGCCTGACCATCCACCATCCGACCGGCGACGAGATGTCGATCTACGACGCCGCGATGAAGTACATCGCCGAAGGCACCCCCACGGTGGTATTCGGCGGCGAGGAATACGGCACCGGCTCGTCGCGCGACTGGGCGGCCAAGGGCACGCAGCTGCTTGGCGTGAAGGCGGTGATCGCGCGCAGCTTCGAGCGCATCCACCGCTCCAACCTGGTCGGCATGGGCGTGCTGCCGCTGCAGTTCAAGGGCAGCGACAGCGCACAGACGCTGGGCATCACGGGCAACGAGACCTTTGACATCGAAGGCATCGAGGGCGAGCTCAAGCCGCAGCAAGACGTGGTGCTCGTGATCAAGCGCGCCAACGGCGACGTGCAGCGCGTGCCGGTACTGCTGCGCATCGACACGCCGATCGAAGTGGACTACTACAACCACGGCGGCATCCTGCCGTTCGTGCTGCGCCAGTTGCTGGCCGCCTGACCGGCTCGCGGTACTGACGACCGCCGCCCGCCCTGCCCGGCCTTGTGCCGGTCAGGGCGGGCGGTTTTCATTGGGGCGCAGGAAATCCGCTCATCACTTTTCGGGCTGGCCGCGTGTAAGTTCCACGCAAGCCAGCGCTGCCACACTGTGCCTCACAAGAATGGCGTTCAACGCCCGGAGGCCAGCCAGCCGGTCAAGTCCTCCGACCCACGAATCCAGGAGACACCATGGTCAAGATCATCATCGCGTTCGTCGTCGTCGCGGGCGCCGCCTTCTACCTGCTCAGCAAGGGCGGCGGCGATGTATCGATGGGCGGTGAGCAGCACGGCGCCGAAACCCACGCACCGGCTGCTGCCGAGCAAAAGTAAACATTGCCGGCAGGACACGCCGCAAGACACTCGGACAGGGTCATTCCTGTCAACGCAGCGAGTAGAATACCGTTTTACGAAAAAACGGACGGTTTCTCTATATGGCAGGTTTTCGCCCCAAGGCTTCCCCGCGTCTTTCGCCCGATGCCGAGCGACTGGTGGCCGATGCGCTCGCCCTCGATGCATCGGGCAGCCGCATGGAGGACGCTTACTGGGAACGGCGGCTCTCGCAACGCCTGGGCCGGCTGCTGAAAAATGGCAGCCAGACCGCGCTCGACGCGGCGCTCGAACACCTGTTCAAGCACAACGCGGACGCCTCCGACGTGCTGGCCGAGCAGGCCGAGACGCTGGCCGAATCGGCCACGGTGGAAGTCGATGGCGTGCGCTATGACGCGCTGCTGGTCGCCGCGCCGATCCTGGCGCATACCCGCTACGCCATTCCGTCCGGCTCGCTGAAGCCCGACCTGGCGCAGACCCTGGCCGTGCACCTGCAGGCACACGTGCTCGCCACCGGCACCAAAGTGGCGCTGTCGCCGTACCTGTACAGCATCGACCAGCTGCCGCGCACCCATAGCGACACCTTCGCGCTGACCCACAAGCTGGCCGCCGCCGCGCTCAGCGGTACGGTGCCCAAGGTGGACCTGCGCGACCTGCCCGAGACCGCGCCGATCCTGGCCGATCCGCGTTACCTGCTGGCCGTGGTGGTGGCACCGCACGAACAAGGGCTATTCCGCTGGCAAGAAGATGCCAAGGAACACCACGCCGAGCGCTCGACCTGCCTCGAACAGTGGCGCAGCCAGGTGCAGGCCACCGTGGCCCTGCTGCTGCCGGGCTGCGAGTTCGAACTGCTGCTACCCGACGCCTTCTTCCTGTCCTGCCGCGAATCCGACAAGAGCATCCGCCCGCTGACCGTGCGCGCGGCCGTGAACTACCTGAGCGGCACGCTGGACGTACCGGCCGGCCAGCTCGCGGCGGTGGTGGCGGCGTTTGGCGAGGAAGTGGTGGAAGAGTACCGCGTCGGCTTCACCATGCGCGGCGAAAAGGACGTGATCTACGGCATCGTCTGGCCAGTCTATGGCCGCGAAGCCGGCGAAGTGGATGCCGACGAGAAGGGCAACCCGCTCGAGCAGATCTGTGAAGAGCTGCGCAATGCCGGCGTCGAGGACATCTTCCGCCACGCCGCGCTGTTCGATCCGGAATACTGCGAAGACTGCGGCACGCCGCTTTATGCGGACCGCAATGGCGAGATCGTTCACGCCGAGCTGCCCGAGGACGCGCCGACGCAGCAACCGCTGTTCCACTGACGCCGGGATTTCTCCGCTTCAACGCAAACGGCCCGCACTGCGGGCCGTTGTGCTTTCCGGCTAGCGTTGCGTCACGCAGCGCCAGAGGCCATGCCCTGACGCCGCATACTTGCGCTCGAACGGCGTCATCGCCGTCTCCGGCTGCCACGCTTCGGTGGCGGACGAACGGCCGAGCATCCCCAGCGCCACCGCGAATTCGTCGATGTAGATCTTCCAGTTGCTGCGGCACTCCAGGTAATCGCCACAGGCCGCCAGCGCGGGAAACACGGCGTGCCCCTGCCAGCGCCGTCCGAGATGCCCGATCTTCGGCCATGGATTCGGATAGAGCACATAGTGCCGCGCCACCGGCACGTGATCTTCCAGCAACATGCGCCACACATCGACCAGGTCCGCGCGTGCCCAGCAGAAATTGACGGGCATGGGCGCGTCGCCCCACCAGTCCTTGCCGGCGCCCAGGCGCTTCTCCGACTGATCCACGCCGATCACGAAATGATCCGGGAATGCCGTGGCCAGGCGCAGCGTGCTTTCGCCCACGCCGCAGCCGGCGTCGAGAATCAGCGGTCCATCGCCGGCCTGCCGCCAGCGCGCCAGCGCCTGGTCCAACGCGCGTCGGCTGACCTCGCCGATCGGCTTGCGAAACGGCTCGGCAAGATGGCGCGCCACGCGCGCCGCGAGGTGTTCGTGTATGTCGGACTGTGCCGAGACAATGTTGGGAGAATTGGCAAACATGGCCGCCATTTTAACGGGGCCAGTCCACCGCGCCTGACCGGAAAGCCTGCATGGATGTCGTTTTACCGGCACAATGCGGGCAAATTGCCTGCCAACCGCCCATGGCCGCGCGCCCTCCTCGCCCGCGGCCGCCCGGGCCAGCATGAGGAGCCTAGCGCCAT
Source organism: Cupriavidus sp. C2SS-8b (assembly GCF_057073745.1). Taxonomy (NCBI): domain Bacteria; kingdom Pseudomonadati; phylum Pseudomonadota; class Betaproteobacteria; order Burkholderiales; family Burkholderiaceae; genus Cupriavidus; species Cupriavidus sp. C2SS-8b. The sequence continues at coordinate 990,402 of NZ_CP172716.1, read as the reverse complement.
GCCTTTCCGCCGCCCTTCCAACCCCTCCCGCGCCATCCGCGCCGCGTTGCTCTGTGGCGCCGTCTTCGCGCTTTCGGCCATCGGCAGCGCACGCGCCGAAGACCTGCGCATTGGCCTGGCCGCCGATGTGACATCCATGGACCCGCAATGGAACAACGCCGGCCCGAACAACGCCATCGCGCTGCATATGTTCGAGTCGCTGGTGTTCATGGACAAGAACGCGCGCTACATCCCAGGGCTCGCACTTTCCTGGAAGCCGATCAACCCGACCACGTGGGAAATCAAGCTGCGCCCCAACGTGAAATGGCACGACGGCTCGCCGTTCACGAGCGCGGACGTCAAGGCCTCGCTGGAGCGGCCCGAGAAGCTGGTCAACAGCCCCGGCTCGTTCACCAGCTACACCAAGCCGATCGCGCGCATTGACACGCCCGACGCCCTCACGGTGCGCCTGACCATGAACGTGGCGAACTATGCCAACCTGGCCAATGACCTGAACAGCGTGCCGATCCTGCCGAAGAAGGTAGCCGCCACGCTCACGCAGGCCGACTTCGATTCGGGCAAGGCGATGATCGGCACCGGCCCGTTCAAGTTCGTGCGCTTCGCGCGCGGCCAGGAGATCGTGATGGCGCGCAACCCCGATTACTGGGGCCCGAAGCCCGAATGGGACCGCGCGATCTTCCGCATCATCACCGACAACGGCGCCCGCTCCGCCGCCTTGCTGGCGGGCGACGTCGATGTCATCGAAAGCGTGCCGGCGGCCGATGTGGCCAAGCTGAAGCAGAACCCGAAGTTCCGCATCGAGCAGACGGTGTCATGGCGCACGATCTTCTGGCAGATGGACCAGTCGCGCGACAACCCGCCGTACGTCACCGACAAGGCGGGCAAGCCGCTGGGCAAGAACCCGTTCAAGGATGCGCGCGTGCGCGCCGCGATCTCCAAGGCCATCAATCGCGACGCCATCGTCAGCCGCATCATGGAAGGCCTGGCGGTGCCGGCATCGTCGCTGGTGTCGCCGCAGATCTTCGGCCACCCGGGGACCAAGCCCGAGGCCTACGACGCGGAAGGCGCGAAGAAGCTGCTGGCCGCCGCCGGCTATCCGAACGGCTTCGGGCTGACGCTGCATGCGACCAACAACCGCTACCTGAACGATGCCGCCGTGGCGCAGGCCACCGCGAGCATGCTGACGCGCGTGGGCATCCAGACCAAGGTGGAAACCATGCCGGTGGCGGTGTACTTCACGCGCGCGCGCCAGGGCGATTTCTCGTTCGAGATGCTGGGCTGGGGCTCGGCCGCGGCCGACGTGGCGCTGCGCTCGATCGTCGGCACGCCTGATCCCAAGACCGGCTACGGTACGTGGAACTGGGGCAAGTACAGCAATCCGCAACTGGACAAGCTGATCGAAAAGTCGCTCACCACGGTGAGCAGCGACAAGGCGCGCGAGGAGAACGCGAAGGCCGCCGCGAAATTCGCGCTGGATGACCACGCCATCATTCCGTCGCACAGCCAGCTGGCGATGTGGGCGATGAAGAAGGGCCTGAAGTACGAAGCGCGTACCGACGAGTGGTCGCTCGCGCAGTTCTTCCACAAGGAGTGACGGCCCACTGATGCCGGGGCTGACCCCCGCGCATCAGCGATCCATCAGATCACCAGCTTCTCTTCCTGCCGCGCATTGGCCGCGCGCAGCTTCTTCACCCAGTCGCGCGCCGGCAGCGCGGTGGTCGTTTCCACCACATCGGCGCGCGCTTCCAGCGTTTCCCACGGCACGTCGATCGCCGGCCCGTTGAATGCCAGCGCGATGACATTGCCGTCGTGGACTTCCGGGAACACCAGCACGCGGTTATCGAAGGCATCGCAGATGCGTTCGATGTTCTTCGGGAAGCTGTCGTGATCGCCGAACAGGTTGATGGTCATCACGCCCGGCGACTTCAGCGTACGGCGGCAGGCGCGGTAGAAGGCGGTGGTGTCGAGCACCGGGCCGCGTGCCGTGGCGTCGTACAGGTCCACCTGCAGCGCGTCCACCGATTCCGTGCTGGCGGCGTCCATCACGTAGTCCCAGGCATCCTGCTCGCGCACGCTCAGGCGCGCGTCGTCCTCGCGCAGGCCGAACATGCTGCGCCCGGCAATGATTACCGCCGGGTTCAGCTCCACCGCGGTGACGCGGGCACGCGCGAAATGCCGGTGGCTGAACTTGGTCAGCGCCGCCGCGCCCAGCCCGAGCTGCACCACGTGGAAGTCCGGCGCGGACGGCGACAGGAACAGCAGCCACGCCATCATCTGCTGTGCGTACTCGAGTTCGATTGCATCGGGCTTGCGCAGGCGCATCGCGCCTTGTACCCACTCGGTGCCGAAGTGCAGGTAACGCACGCCGTCCATTTCGGAGAACGTCACCGGGGCAAAGCGCGGCGTCATGCGCTTTTCTTCCTTGGCCGGGCGTTCGCCGCGGGTACGGATGCCGCGCGCGGGGCGGCGCGAGGCCACGGCCTCGATCGATTTGCGTTTCAGTAGGGTCATGTCTTGCTTGTTCGGGCAGGCCAGCAGCCAGCGCAGGAAAGCCGCGATTGTGACAGAAACTCGCGCGGTCATTCTCCGGCGCCGCCGGGAAAGCCGGCACCCGCGGCGGCCAGCCCATCCACGGCGTGCGGCGTCAGCACCGGTTCGCCTTTCACGGCGCGGCCAATCAGCGCGTCCGCCGCGTCCACGTGGATGCGGTGCTCCTGGTACCAGTCGTCGTCATAGTAGGTTGTCGCGTACCGTTCGCCGCTGTCGCACAGCAGCGTGACGATCGCACCGGCCTGCCCGGCCGCACGCATGCGCTGCGCCAGGTACAGCACGCCGACAAAGTTGGTGCCGGTCGATCCGCCGACGCGGCGCCCGAACCGTTGCGCGAGGTAGCGCATGGCGGCGAACGACAGCGCGTCGGGCACCTTGAGCATGGCGTCGATACAGGTCGGGATAAAAGACCGCTCCACGCGCGGACGGCCGATGCCCTCGATGCGCGAGCCCGTGTCGAGCGTCAGCGCCGGATCGGGCTTGCCTGCCAGACAGCCACGGAAATGATCGAAGAACACGGAGTTCTCCGGATCCGCACACAAGATGCGCGTCTGGTGCCGCCGGTAGGCCACGTAGCGCCCAAGCGTGGCCACCGTGCCACCCGTGCCGCCGCTGGCCACGATCCAGGCCGGCACCGGATGCAGTTCCTGCGCCATCTGCTTGAAGATGGACTCGGCGATATTGTTGTTGGCGCGCCAGTCCGTTGCGCGTTCGGCGTAGGTGAACTGGTCCATGAAATGCCCGCCCGATTCGCGCGCGATGCGGTGCGACTCGGTGTAGATCTCCGACGGGTTGTCGACGAGATGGCAGCGCCCGCCATAGAACTCGATCGCCTCCACCTTCGCACGCGAGGTGCCGGCCGGGATCACCGCGACGAACGGCAGCCCCAGCAGGCGCGCGAAATAGGCTTCCGAGATCGCGGTCGAGCCGCTCGATGCCTCCACTACCGTGCTGTCCTCATGCAGCCATCCGTTGCACAGCGCATACAGGAACAGCGACCGCGCAAGCCGGTGCTTGAGGCTGCCGGTCGGGTGGCTCGATTCGTCCTTGAAGTAGAAGCGGATGTCCGGATAGCCCGGCAGGTCCAGGGGAATCAGGTGGGTATCGGAAGACCGGTTGAAATCGGCCTCGATGCGGTGGATCGCTTCGTGGGTCCAGTCTGAATGTGGCATGGCACTTCCCCGGCAGTACTGCGAGTGACAGGCCCGGTCTGCGGAGGGACCGGGGCGGTGGGGCGTGCCGCCATCGTACAGGAAGTGCCCATGCGAACCGCATCGGCCGGCATGGCGCGAACAGCAGATGTAACAGCCCTTGATCTTCATTTAACCAATACGTTAAATGAAGACATGCCAAACACCAGCGACCCGCTTTCCACCATCTTCGCCGCCCTGGCCGACCCGACGCGCCGCGCGATCCTGGCGCGGCTGTCCGAGGGCGATGCCCCGGTCAGCGAACTGGCGCGCCCGTTCGATATCTCGGCCCCGGCCATCTCCCGGCACCTGCGTGTGCTGGCCGATGCGGGACTGATCGAGCGCGAAATCAACGCACGCTGGCGCATCTGCCATTTGCGCCCTGGGGCCATGCGCGATGCGCACGGCTGGCTGGAGAGCTATCGCCGGCTTTGGGAGGGCAATCTCGACAGGCTGGTGGCTTTTGTCGAGCAGACGCAAACCGGGACCGCTGTCACCGATCGAAAGAAGGGGATCAAGTCATGACTGAAGCTGCAACGTTTCACCTGGAGATGACCCGCCAGATCCGCGCACCGCGCGAGCGGGTGTTCGATGCCTTCACCGACCAGGCTGCGCTGGCGGCCTGGCATTGCCCGCGCGGCATGAAGGTTCGGGAAGCCAGCGCCGATGCGCGCGTCGGCGGCCGTTACCGACTGGTGATGGGAGCGAAGGACGGCGAGCAACACATCGTGGGTGGCGAGTACCAGGCGATCGACCGGGCCAACTTCCTGGCCTACACGTGGCATTGGGAAGGCAGCGAACTACCGGCCGGCGTGCGCACGCTGATCGAGATCACGCTGACCGACAAGGATGGCGGCACGCACCTGCACATGCGCCATAGCGGCTTCCCCGACGCGGCCACGCGCGATGCGCACGACAGCGGCTGGCAATCGGTCTTCAACAACCTGAGCGATTATGTGGATGCCGAAGGCAGCGCCGGCACGCTGACCGTCTACGGCGATGCGCGCAGCACCTACGTTCGCACGGTGCGGCTGGCGCTCGCGGAGAAAGGCGTGCGTTACACGTTCAAGCCCGCGGCGCCGCACGTCGACGAACTGCTGGCTCATAACCCGTTCGGCCGCATTCCGGCATTCACCGATGGTCCGATCGATTTCTACGAGACGCGCGCCATCCTCAGCTACATCAACGAAGTCTTTGGCGGCCCGAACCTGATTCCGCAAACCGGCCCCACTGCCCGCGCGCGCTGCGAGCAATGGATCAGCCTGATCAACTGCCACGGCTACGATGCGATGGTGCGCCGCTACGTGCTGCACTACGTGTTTCCGAAGGGCCCGGACGGCAAGCCTGATCGCGCCGCCATCGAGGCGGCCCTGCCCGATATCGGGCAGCAGCTGGATGCATTGGAGCAGGCCTATGGTGGCCGGGATTTCCTGGTCGGGAATACGTTGTCGATGGCCGACCTGTTCTTCGCGCCGATCGTCGAGTATCTGGGGCGATTCCCTGAAAGCGCGGCGATGCTGGAGACGCGGCCGAATATCCGGCGGGGCCATGCCGTCATGCGTGCGCGGCCGAGCTATGCGGCTACGCAGCCGGATCTTGGCTGACCGGTAGAAATCCTGGCGTTATTCCCCCGCCCTGGCAGGCAGCCATGCCAGCAATGCCTGCCAGGCATGCAGCTTCTGCGCATACGCCAACGTGTAGGCCGGGCTGCTGGAGGGAAGCATCACAAGCTGGTGCCGATCGGCGTGATGCGCCAGCGCTTTCGCACCAATGCGCGCTGCCGTGCCGCCATTGAACGCAATCGCCACGAGGCTTGGCAAAGACTTGACCAGGCTGATCAGGTCATTGCCCGCATGGTCGCGGATACTGCTGTCGAGGCTGCCTTCGCGGCGCGCCTCGGCCACGACGTCCCACAGGCCGATGCGGTGCGCGAGCAGCGCCTGCAGCCGTGCGTCGTAGTCCAGTGAACGCAGGTCCACGCCGATCGTATCGCCCACCAACCGCCAGAACTGGTTCTGCTTGTGCGCGTAATACTGCCCCTGCGCCAAAGACGCCTCACCGGGCAGGCTGCCGAGGATCAATACGCGGGTCTCGGCATCCACGACAGGGGGAAAACACCGCTTCAGCGTCATGCGTCGTTATCGCTTACGTCCGGAGGTAAAAAGGGCCGGTCGCCCGGCCCTTTTCCTTATGTCCGTATTCAGGCAAGCAACTTGTTCACACGCTGCACATAGGCCGTCGGATCATCGAGCATGCCCCCTTCAGCCAGCAGCGCCTGATCGAAGAGGACGAGCAAACGGTCATTGAAGCCATCGCCCTCCGGCAGATCGCGCAGCTTCTTCACCAGCGCGTGCTCGGGATTCAGTTCCAGGATCGGCTGGGCATCCGGCGCCTTCTGGCCGGCCTGCTTCAGCAGGCGCTGCAGGTAGCCGCTCATGTCGCCCTCGTCCGAGACCAGGCACGATGCCGACTCCGTCAGGCGCAGCGTCACGCGCACATCCTTGGCCTTGCCTTCGAGCACGGTCTTGGCGCGAGCCACGACATCCTTCCATTCGGTCTCGGCCTTCTCCTGCTCGGCCTTTTCGGCCTCGTCGGCCAGCGAGCCCAGGTCGAGGTCGCCGCGGGCGACCGAGACCAGTTCCTTGCCATCGAACTCACGCAGGAACGACAGCATCCACTCATCGACGCGATCGGTCAGCAGCAGCACTTCGATGCCCTTCTTGCGGAAGACTTCGAGGTGCGGGCTGTTCTTCGCTGCAGCCCACGTATCGGCCGTCACGTAGTAGACCTTGTCCTGCCCTTCCTTCATACGGCCGACATAGGCCGCCAGCGACACGGTCTGCTCAGCGTCGTCGTTGTGCGTCGAGCTGAAGCGCAGCAGCTTGGCGATGCGTTCCTGGTTGGCCTGGTCCTCGCCCATGCCTTCCTTCAGCGCCTGGCCGAACTGCTGCCAGAAGGTCGCGTACTTGGTGCGATCGGCTTCGTCTTCGCTGTCGGCCAGCGATTCCAGCATCGACAGCACGCGTTTGGTGCTGCCTTCGCGGATCGCCTTGACGTCGCGGCTTTCCTGCAGCAGTTCGCGCGAGACATTCAGCGGCAGGTCGGCGGAATCGATCACGCCCTTGACCCAGCGCAGGTACGACGGCAGCAGCTGCTCGGCGTCGTCCATGATGAAGACGCGCTTCACATAGAGCTTGAGGCCGTGCTTGTGGTTGCGGTCCCACATATCGAACGGCGCGCGCGCCGGGATGTACAGCAGCTGCGTGTATTCGCTGCGGCCTTCCACGCGGTTGTGGGTCCAGGCCAGCGGCGCCTCGTTGTCGTGCGCGATGTGCTGGTAGAACGCCGTGTACTGCTCGTCGGTGATGTCCGACTTCGGACGCGTCCACAGCGCGCTGGCCTGGTTGACGCTTTCCCACTCGTCGGTGCGCTTGTAGGTGCTGGCCTCGGCATCCCAGACTTCCTTGGGCATGCGGATCGGCAGCGAGATATGGTCCGAATACTTCTGGATGATGCTCTTCAGGCGCCAGGCCGAGAGGAAATCGTCCTCGCCTTCGCGCAGGTGCAGCGTGATGGTGCTGCCGCGCTCGGCGCGCGTGATGGCGTCGATGCTGAACTCGCCGTCGCCCGCGCTTTCCCAGCGCACGGCTTCATCAGCGGCCAGGCCCGCGCGGCGGGTTTCGACGGTGACCTTGTCGGCCACGATAAAGGCCGAGTAGAAGCCCACGCCGAACTGGCCGATCAGCGCGGCGTCCTTCTGCTGGTCGCCGGACAGCTGCTGGAAGAATTCCTTGGTGCCCGAGCGCGCGATGGTGCCCAGGTTGCGGATGGCTTCGTCGCGGCTCATGCCGATGCCGTTGTCGGTGATCTTCAGCGTGCGGGCCGTGGCGTCGGCTTCGATGCGGATGGCCAGGTCGGCGTCGTTTTCGAGCAGCGAGGGGTTCGCGATCGCTTCGAAGCGCAGCTTGTCGGTGGCGTCGGAAGCATTCGAGACCAGCTCGCGCAGGAAGATTTCCTTGTTGCTGTACAGCGAGTGGATCATCAGGTGCAGCAGTTGCTTCACTTCCGCCTGGAAGCTCATCGTTTCGTGCGGTGCGGACATGGTTCTCCTTTTCGAATCCGGAAAATCAGGGTGTGAGGGTGGCGCAAGGCCAGTGCTCACGGAAATAGGGCCGGTTCCGGCCAATTTCAAGACCGGCTGGCGACTTCAGCGCCGGTCCAGTTGCCGGGACAGGAAGTCGAGCATGTCCGGGTCGCCGCTGCTGGCGACGTTGAAGCGCATCCAGGCCGAGGGCATCTGCGACGGCGAAAACAGGCTGCCCGGCGCGAACAGGTAGCCCTTGTCGTGCCCCGCCGTGGCGATGGCATTGGTGTCGCGGCCGGTATCGGCCCACAGGTACATGCCCGCATGCTGCCCGGGGAACAGCCGCAGGCCGCGGCGCTCCAGCTCGCGCCGGGTGTCGTCGCGGGCCCGGTCCAGCCGGCCGCGCACCCGCTCCACGTGTTTGCGGTAGTGGCCCTCGGTCAGCACCTTGTACAGCACGCGCTCGTTGATTTCCGGCGTGGCCAGGCCGGCCAGCAGCTTGCTGTCGGTCAGCGTCGCGGCCCGGTCCGGGTGCGCGGCGATGAAGCCCACGCGCAGGTTCGCCGCCAGCGTCTTGGAGAAGCTGCCCAGGTAGATCACGCGGCGCAGCTGGTCCAGGCTGGCCAGCCGCGTCGCAGCATGGCCGGGCGGGCACAGGTCGCAGTAGATGTCGTCCTCGACGATCAGGAAATCGTACTGCTCGGCCATCTGCAGCAGCCGGAACGCCTTGGCGGCGGACAGCGAGGTGCCGGTCGGGTTGTGCAGTACCGAGTTGATGACGAATAGCCGCGGCCGGTGCGCCTGCACGATGCGCTCCAGCGCCTCCAGGTCCGGGCCTTCGGCCGTGTAGGGCACGCCGATCACCTGCGCGCCCTGCGCGGCAAAGCGGCCGAACATCACGAACCAGGCCGGGTCGCCGACCAGCACGGTGTCGCCGGGACACAGGTAGAGCCGAGCGATCAGGTCGAGCGCCTGCGTGATGCCCGACGTCAGCACGATCTGCTCGGCCGTGGCGCCGATCTCCAGTTCCTCCAGCCGCGTGCGCAGCTGCTGGCGCAGCGGCAGGAAGCCCTGCGGCGTGCCGCTGGCCAGGAAATGGTTGCCGGGCTGGCGGCCCAGGCCGCGCAGCGCGCTGGCGATCAGCTCGCCATCGAGCCACTCGTTGGGCAGGAAGCCGAGGCCGGGCGCCTTGCGGGTCTCGGCGGTATGGAACATGCTGCGCAGCAGCCAGGTCACGTCGATATTGCGCGCGGCTACCGCCACGGGCGCCACCGGCGCGACCGAGGCCTGCGCCACGCGTTCGCGCACGTAGAAGCCCGAGCCGCGGCGCGATTCCAGGTAGCCCAGCGCCACCAGGCGCTCGTACGCCTCCACCACGGTAAAGCGCGAAATGCCCTTCTCCTGCGCCAGCTGGCGAATCGAGGGCATGCGCATGCCCGCGCGGAACACGCGCTCGTCGATGCGCATGCGGGCCCATTCGGTAAGCTGCTCGACCAGCGTCATCTGTGCCGACGGCACCGGGTCGGGCATGCGTTCCGTACTGCCGGGCGCGCCCGGCGGCACGACCAGCCGCAACGCGCGCCCCGATGTGTCCTGCGCACCGCTTCCGCTATCCTTGCGATCGGGCGCAGCGGAGGAATCCTGCTGGTGGCTGCCGTCCATGTGGTGCTCCTGCAACTGTACTGAATACGATCCGCATAACTGTACCGGTACTGTACCGACTACCTTGTCTACCATCAAGCCAACATGAAGCTCGCCCTCGATCACCTCGTCATTGCTGCATCGACCCTCGACGCCGGCACGACATACGTCGCCGACGCGCTTGGCATTGCACCGCACGGTGGCGGCGCCCATGCGGCCATGGGCACGCACAACCGCGTGCTCGGCTTGTTTGGCGGGATGTACCTGGAGGTGATCGCGGTCGATCCGGACGCGCCTGCGCCGCAGCGCCCGCGCTGGTTCGGGCTCGACAGCGACAGCGTGCGTGCGCGGCTGCAGGCCGGCCCGTTCCTGCTGCACTGGGCCGCGCGCGTGGAGCGCCCCGCCGACCTGACGCGCTGGCAGGCGCAGTATCCCGACCGGATCGCGCCGGTCATTCCGATGCAGCGCGGCGACCTGCGCTGGCGCATCACGGTGCCGGAAGACGGCAGCCTGCCCGCCTGGCACGGTGAAGCCGCCAGCGCCGGCGACGGCCTGCTGCCGAGCCTGATCCAGTGGGACGTGTCCCCCCATCCTGGCGCCAGCCTGCCGCGGCAGGACCTGGCGCTGCGCCGTCTCACCGGCCAGCATCCGCATGCCGAACTGCTGCGCCAGGGCCTGGCCTGGCTGGGCGGCGATACGCTGATATCGCTGGAACAAAGCGACGGTCCGCCGAAGCTCATCGCTGAAATCGAAACACCGCAGGGCATCCGCACCCTGCGCTAGATCCGAACACCGACAAGAACAAGACCACGGAGACCCATCGATGACCGTCACCCGCAAACGCTTCGACGACGACCCTTGCCTCGGCACCAACCGGCGCGTGGTCGTCGACTTCGCCTGAGCACCATGACCGGAGATTTCCTGACCGGCCTGTCGGCCGCGCAATTCCTCGCGCTCATCACGCTGCTTGCAGTGGGTTCCTTCACGCCAGGACCCAACACCACCATCGCCGCCGTGACAGGCGCCAATTTCGGCCTGCGCGCCACGCTGCCCCATTGCGTGGGCGTGGCCTTCGGCTTTGCCAGCATCCTGGCGCTGTGCGCGGTCGGCGTCGGCGCGCTGATCCTGCGCAGCCCGGCACTGGCCACCCTCGTGCATATGGCCGGCGTGGGCTACCTGCTGTGGCTGGCCGCCAGAATCGCGCGCAGTACCGTGCTGGCGGAGAAGCAAGTCCTGCGCCCGCTCAATGTGTGGCAGTCCGCCGTGCTGCAGTACGCCAACATCAAGGCGTGGATGATGGCGCTGGCCACCGCGGCCTCGTACATGGCCGGCGCGCCCTCGCCCGCGCAGCGCGTGCTGCTGGTATGCACCACGTTCGGCATGTTCGGTTTCGTCAGCAACAGCCTGTACGGCGTGCTGGGCGCCTCGCTGCGTCAATGGCTGATGCAGGGCAACCGCGTGCGCTGGTTCAACCGCGCCATGGGCATGGCGCTGGCACTCACCGCCGTATGGATCGCCGTCAGCGTGCGTCCCGCGGCAGCCTGATCCACCCACGCCACCATGACTTCTTCGCAGGCAACCGCAACCCCTTCCACTTTGCACCCGCCGCATTCCGGCGGCATGCTGCTGGGCTTTATCGGGGTGGCCATCTTCAGCCAGACGCTGCCGTTCACGCGCATGGCCGTGACCGAACTGGACGCGAACTTCGTCGCGCTGGCCCGCGCCGTGATCGCTGCCGTGCTGGCGCTGGCACTGCTGGCCATGCGCGGCGCGCTCGCTGCGCAGCGACGCCCGCGTGGCCGCCAATGGGCCAGGTTGGCCGTGACCGCGCTGGGCGTGGTGGTGGGCTTTCCGCTGTTCTCGTCGCAGGCCATGCGCGAAGTGCCGGCGAGTCATGGCGCCATCGTGATCGGCCTGCTACCGCTGGCCACTGCAGTGTTTGCTGCGTGGTTCGGACGTGAACGGCCTTCCCCCGCGTTCTGGCTGTCAGCCGTGGCCGGCAGCGCGCTCGTGATCGGCTTTGCCGTATGGCAGGGTGCCGGGGCGCTGCAGCATGCGGACTGGTATCTGTTCGCCGCCGTGGTGCTCGGCGCGCTCGGCTATGCCGAAGGCGGCAAGCTGTCGCGCGAGCTGGGCGGGCTGGAGACTATCAGTTGGGCCCTGGTGGTGTCGCTGCCAGTGCTGCTTCCCGTAGTGGGCTGGCTCGGCTGGCGCGACAGCGCCGTGATCGCCGCCGCGTCGCCGCGCGCCTGGATCGGCATGGCCTATGTGTCGGTGTTCTCGATGTTCATCGGCTTCCTGTTCTGGTACGCCGGGCTGGCAAAAGGCGGCGTGGCGCGTGTCGGGCAGATACAATTGCTGCAGCCGTTCCTGACGCTGGCAGGCGGCGCGCTGCTGCTGGCCGAGCCGCTGGATCCGGCCACCATCGCCTTCGCCGTGGCGGTGATCGCCGTGGTGGCGCTGGGCCGGCGCGCCGCCGTGCAACAGGCCGCGCCCACGATCGCCAGCGCCGCCGCCAACACCGGCACCGAAGCGCCCCCTATCCTTCCGAAACGCACTCACTGACAGGAGATCACATGTCCGTCTACGACACCCTTGCACGCCTTGGCATCGAACTGCCCACCGCCGGCGCCCCGGCCGCCGCCTACGTCATGGCCGCGCAGACCGGCAACACCGTGTTCCTGTCGGGCCATATCGCCCGCAAGGACGGCAAGGTATGGGCCGGCAAGCTTGGCAAGGACATCGACACGGAAGCCGGCAAGGCCGCCGCGCGCTCGATCGCGATCGACCTGCTGGCCACGCTGCACGGCCACGTGGGCGACCTGAACCGCGTCACGCGCATCGTCAAGGTGATGAGCCTGGTGAATTCCACGGAGGACTTCACCGAGCAGCACCTGGTGACCAACGGTGCCTCGGAATTGCTGGCCGAAATCTTCGGCGACAAGGGCAAGCACGCGCGCAGCGCGTTCGGCGTGGCGCAGATTCCGCTGGGCGCCTGCGTCGAGATCGAAATGATCGTCGAAGTGAACTGAACCATCGGCCGCTGCCGCGATGCGCATCGACAACCTGCCCTTCGGCACCACCGACTGGTCCGCGGTCGAGCCTACGCGCCATCCCGGCGAACGGGGCGAGGCGCTGTGGCGCACGCGCCAGTTTGGCGACATCCGGGTGCGCATGGTCGAGTACTCGGCCGGCTACCTGGCGGACCACTGGTGCGCCAAGGGCCATATCCTGTTCGTGCTGGACGGCGAACTGCATACCGAACTGGAAGACGGCCGCCAGTTCGTGCTCCGCGCGGGCACGAGCTACCAGGTCGCCGACCAGGCGGAACCGCACCGATCATCGACGCCGAGCGGGGCCAGACTATTCATCGTTGACTGAGCCGCCCGCCAGGCGGCTCCCCAAAGACAAAAGAGAAACATCATGCAATGGGCCATCTCCCGCCGGGCGCAGCAACTGACCAGCTCGGCCATCCGCGAAATCCTGAAGGTGACCGAGCGTCCGGAAGTCATTTCCTTCGCTGGCGGACTGCCGTCGCCGGCCTCCTTCCCGGTAGCGGCCATGGAGGCGGCGACGGCCCGTGTATTCGCCGACAACCCGACCGCCGCGCTGCAGTACGCGGCCACCGAAGGCTACCTGCCGCTGCGTGAATTTATCGCCAGGCGGCACAACGTTGGCGTGGAGCGCGTGCTGATCACCACGGGCTCGCAGCAGGCGCTGGACCTGATCGCCAAGGTGCTGATCGACCCGGGCAGCAAGGTGCTGGTGGAAACGCCGAGCTATCTCGGCGCGCTCCAGGCGTTCTCGCTGTTCGAGCCGGAATTCACGTCCATTCCCACCGACGACAAGGGCCTGCAGCCTGAAGCGCTGACCGCCGAACTGACCGCCGGCGCGCGCTTCCTGTACGCCCTGCCCAACTTCCAGAACCCGACCGGCCGCCGCCTGCCGCTGGAACGCCGCCAGGCCCTGGTGGCCCGCGCGAAGGAGTTCGGCGTGCTGCTGGTCGAAGACGACCCGTATGGCGAGCTCAGCTACACCGGCGACCAGCTGCCGACGCTCCTGTCGATGAACCCCGACGGCGTGATCTACATGGGCTCGTTCTCGAAGGTGCTGGCGCCGGGCCTGCGCCTGGGCTTCATGATCGCCCCGCCGGAACTGCACTTCAAGCTGTGCCAGGCCAAGCAGGCATCGGACCTGCATACGCCGACGTTCACCCAGCGCGTGGCCTACGAGACCATCCGCGACGGGTTGCTCGACCGCCACATCCCGACCATCCGCGAACTGTACGGAAAGCAGTGCCAGGTCATGCTCGACGCACTGGCGCGCCACATGCCCGAGGGCGTAAGCTGGAATGAACCGGAAGGCGGGATGTTCATCTGGGTGCAGTTGCCTGAAGGGCTGGGCCTGGACAGCATGGCTATCCTGGAAGAAGCCGTGAAGCGCAATGTCGCCTATGTGCCGGGCGCGCCCTTCTATGCCAGCAACCCGCAGCGCAACACGCTGCGCCTGGCGTTCGTCACGGTGCCGCCCGAGCGCATCGAGCAGGGCGTGGCGATCCTGGGCGAAGTGTTCCGCCAAGCGATCGCGTCGGCATCGCAGGCCCGCGCGGCCTGAAAAAACCGCAAAAGATCAGGGGAGAATCTTCATGCTGCGGATCTGGGGTCGACTGTCGTCGATCAATGTACAGAAGGTGGTCTGGTGCGCGCGCGAGCTGCACCTGGACCATGAGCGCGTGGACATCGGCGTCAGCCAGGGCGACCTCGACACCGAGGCCTATGTCCGCCTGAACCCCAACCGCCAGATCCCCGTGATTGAGGACTTCCGCGGCACGGACGTGGGCGGCGAGCCCTTCGTGCTATGGGAATCCAATGCCATCGTGCGCTACCTGTGTGCGCAGTATGGCGAGGGCACGCTGTGGCCGGAAGACGTCAAGGCGCGCGCCTCGGCCGACCGCTGGATGGACTGGCAGACCACCACCTTCAGCCCGGCCATGGTCACCGCCTTCCTCAACATGGTGCGCATCGCCCCCGAGAAGCGCGACGAGGCCGCCGTGGCCGCGTCATGCGCGCGCACGAAACCGCTGGCTGCGATGCTCGACAAGGCCCTGGCCGGGCGCGAGTTCATCGGCGGCGACCGCTTCACCATGGCCGACATCTCGCTGGCGTGCGCCGCCCATCGCTGGATGGGCACGCCGGTCGAGCACGAACCGCGCCCCGAGCTGGAGCGCTGGCTGGCCGCCATGCGCGCACGCCCGGCCGCCGAGGGCATCCTGGAATTGCCGCTGCGCTGAAGGCGCTGCCAGGGAAGCACTGGCGCCTGCGCCGTTGATGTCCTCCCACCTGCCGACTTGTGAGCCGCGCAGCAGCCGTAGGCGATGATGCGATAACGGTGGCAGTGTCGAGCCACGGACAGTCGCCGAAGACCCCCTTACTTGCCGGCGCGCGAACCCGACGCCGCCGTGAACACCCCGAGTCCGATAAAGGCCGCTGCCGTCAGGTAGCGGCCGGCGGCCCGTGCCCGCCCGGCACGGCTCAGCGCCGGCATCACGGCCGCCGCCGCGGTCACGTAGCAGACATCGGTGGTGGCCGCGATCAGCACGAAACCCACGCCGAGCGCCAGGCTCTGCGTCAGCGCAGAAGCCGCCGGATTCATGAACTGCGGCAAGAAGGCGGCAAAGAAGATGGCGGTCTTGGGATTGAGCAGCGCCACCACGAAGCCATCGCGCAATACCTGACGCAGCGGGCGCGCCGGAGGCGGCGTATCCGCATCCACCGCCGGTGCGGTGCGCAAGGTGCGGATGCCGAGCCAGATCAGATAGGCCGCCCCGGCGTACTTCACGACCGTGAAGGCCACCGCCGAGATCGAGAACAGCACCGCCAGCCCGAGCGCGGCGCCCGCCGCATTGCCGAGGTTGCCCAGGGCCACCGCGCCGACCGACGCCAGCCCGGCACGCCGGCCCTGCGCCAGCGTGCGCGTCACGATATAGACCACTGCCGGCCCGGGAGTCACGGCCAGCGCGAGGCTCGCCAGCACGAACGCGCCAAGCAGCGGCCACGGGGGAAGGAACTCAGGCATGGTATCTCCTTGATCGGATCCCGACGGCATCCGGCAGACAGGCTACGCACGCCTCGCGCCGTTGCCAAGCCGACATTATGGCGATTTCCTGGCTGGCATACATTTCTAAGAGGCGCCGTTTAGAGTACTCTGGGCTTTAGGCAGCACGTGCGCCATGCTGCCCCCTGGCAAACCCTGATCCCTGAATCCGGTTCATGTATGTCATGACCGGATTTAAAGCGGCGAACCAGGAACCCATCCTTACAATCCTTGTTCGACTCGCGTGTGCGGCTGACGCCGCACGTCGGTACGCGTGTACAGCGGCAGCCAATGGCACGGAGATCGCCTGGGCCGCCCGAGCCAAACCAGAGGAGGATTTCAATCGTGTGGAGTCAAGTCTATGACCCGCTAGGCAATATGGCGCTGTCCACCATTGCCGCGGGCGTCCCGGTAGCCGTGCTGCTCGCAGCGCTGGCCTTCTTTCACATGCAGGCGCACCTCGCCGCAGGCCTGGCGCTGGTGGTTGGCGTCGTCGTGGCGGCCGCGGTCTTCGGCATGCCGGCGGCCATGGCGGGCAAGGCCGCCGGGCTGGGCATCGTTTCCGGGCTGTTCCCGATCGGGTGGATCGTCCTCAACATCATCTTCCTGCACCGGCTGACCACACTGAACGGGTCGTTCAAGGTCTTGCAGAACTCCATCTCCGGCGTGACCGAAGACCGCCGCCTGCAGTTGCTGCTGGTGGCCTTCAGCTTCGGCGCCTTCTTTGAAGGCGCGGCCGGCTTCGGCACGCCGGTGGCCGTGACCGGTGCCATCCTGATCGGCCTGGGCTTCTCGCCGCTGGCCGCATCGGGCCTGGCGCTGATCGCCAACACCGCGCCGGTGGCCTTCGGCGCGCTTGGTGCGCCGATCATCGGCTTGTCGTCGGTGACGGGCATCGACCAGGTCACGCTGTCGGCCATGATCGGCCGGCAACTGCCCTTCTTTTCGGTGCTGGTGCCGTTCTGGCTGATCTGGGCCTTCGCCGGGTTCCGCGGCATGATCGCGATCTGGCCGGCCATTCTCGTTGCGGGCGTGACCTTCGCAGTGCCGCAGTTCCTGGTCTCGAACTTCCACGGCCCATGGCTGGTGGACGTGATCTCCTCGCTGATCTCGATGGGCTGCCTGACGCTCTTCCTGAAGATCTGGCACCCCAAGGAGATCTGGACCTCGACCAAGATCCTCGGCCGCCACGACGACTCCAAGGTCGACCATCCCGAAGCCGTGGCCGCCGACGCCGCTGCCAGCGCCGCTTCGGCCGGCATCTCGGTCGCCAAGGCCTGGCTGCCGTGGATCATCCTGACCGTGTTCGTGTTCGTCTGGGGCATCCCCGAGTTCAAGAAGTTCATGGACGCGCTGTGGCAATGGAAATTCCCGATCCCGGGCCTCGACAAGGCGATCATCAAGCATCCGCCGGTCACGCCCAAGGAAATCGCCGAGCCGGCCGTCTTTGCCTTCAACGTGCTGTCGATGGCGGGCACCGGCATCCTGGTGTCGGCCATCGTCGGCGGCCTGCTGATGGGCTACTCGATCCCGCGCCTGGCCAGGGAATACTGGGAGACCATCAAGCTGACCAAGTTCTCGCTGCTGACCATCAGCGCGATGTTCGGCATCGGCTACCTGACCCGCTACTCGGGCCTGGACGCGACGCTGGGCCTTGCGTTCGCGCAGACCGGCGTGCTCTACCCGTTGTTCGGCACCATGCTGGGCTGGCTCGGCGTGGCGCTGACGGGATCGGACACCGCGTCCAACGTGCTGTTCGGCGGCCTGCAGAAGACCACGGCTGAGCAGCTTGGGCTGTCACCGGTGCTGATGTCCGCGGCCAACAGCTCGGGTGGCGTGATGGGCAAGATGATCGACGCGCAGTCCATCGTGGTGGCCTCCACCGCTACCAAGTGGTACGGGCATGAAGGCGACATCCTGCGCTATGTGTTCTTCCACTCGATTGCGCTGGCGATCCTGGTGGGTATCTTCGTCACGCTGCAGGCCTACGTGCATCCGTTCACGCAGATGGTCATCCACTGACGTGGCCTGACCGTTTCACCGCCCCATGAAGCCCCGCTCCGGCGGGGCTTTTTGCTGGATGAGTCAGAGCACGCCGAGCAGGCCGGCCACGCCGCCGATGGCTACCAGCAACAGCGGGTGCGCGCGCGTCTTCAGCATCAGCAGGACCGTCACCACGGTGATAGCCGCTGCGCCCCAGCTGTGGTCGACGCTGTGCGCCAGCACCCAGCCCGATGAGAACAACAGGCCAATCGTCAGCGCCGCCAGCCCGCGCCGGATCAGGCCGGGCCAGGTCGCATGCGGCGAACGCCCGGAGAAATACTCGAACGCGAGCGCGATCAGGCTGGACGGGCCGCACATGCCGAACATGGCCGCAAGCGATCCGGCAAAGCCCGCCACCTGCCACCCGAACAGCGACACGAACAGCACATTGGGACCCGGCGCCGCCTGCGAGATCGCGTACATCGCCGAAAACTGCGCATCGGTCAGCCAGCCATTGGCCTCGACCAGGTAGCGGTGCATGTCCGGCAAGGTGGAACTCGCCCCGCCGATAGCCAGCAGCGACAGCGCGCTGAAATGGGCGAACAGGCTGGCCAGTACCTCGGCTGCGCTCATGGCTGCCCTCCGCGGGTTGCGCGCCACTCGAGCCACAGCGCGAGCGGCACGAGCACGACCATGACAGGCACCAGCGGCCAGCTCAGCAGACCGATCAGCAGGAAGGCTGCACCGCCGATCAGCACGGCCCGCAGCGTCAGCGACAGGCTTTGCGCCAGCTTGATCGCCGTGGCCAGCATCAGGCCAGCCGATACCGCCGTCATGCCGGCCAGCATGCGCTGCACGGCAGGCACGTCCTGGAAATGCTGGTACAGCAGCAGCAAACCCAGCACAAGTCCCATCGGCACCATGACGAGACCGCTGAACGCGGCCAGCGCGCCGCGCCAGCCGGCAAAGCGCAGGCCCAGCATCAAGGCGAGGTTGATGACATTGGGCCCGGGCAGGACCTGGCCCAGGCTCAGCAATTCGACAAAATCGCGGTCATCCATCCAGCGGTTGCGCTCCACCACCGCGCGGCGCACGAAGGGCAGGACGCCGCCGAAGCCGGAGAGGCCCATGCGGGCGAATTCAATGAACAGGGCGCGGGGGGTGGGGGGCGGGGCGAGGGAGGACATGGGAAGGAAATAACAACAACCAGCAGCTGCGGCAGCGTGGAATCTGCTGCGGCGGTACTCCCCTCTCCCGCAAGCGGGAGAGGGGAGAAAACCCGCGGCAGAATCAGTTGCCCGCAGGCGGCACAACCCTCACCGGATCAATCCGCACGCCCTTCAGCTTGCTTTCCAGCGCCTTGCCCTTGCGCGCCCGCTTGCCCACATACGGCATCAGGTTCGCCCCCGCCAGCTTCTGCGAATCAGGCTTGCCGCCACGCGGCGTGGTGCCGGACACCAGCAACCCCGGCGCACCAACACCAACCGCCTGCAGCAGCGTCTCCTTCGGCTCCAGCTCCATCAGGATCACGCCGCGGCCGCCGGCCGACAGCACCTTGACCTCGTCCAGCGCCACCAGTAGCAAACGGCCATTGCCGGACAGGCAGGCCACGTGCGTAGCCTCGTCGCCGATCGGCGCAGGCGCGAGCGGCGCGTCGCCATCATCGAGCGTCAGGAACGACTTGCCGCCCTTCTGCCGGCCCGTCATGTCGCCCACCTTGGTCAGGAAGCCATTGCCGCCCTGCGTGGCGATCAGCATGCGCTGCTCGGCGTTCCCGGCGAAGGTATGGGCAATCTGGCTGCCCGGCTGCAGCTCGATCAGCGTGGTCAGCGGCACGCCATCGCCGCGCCCGCCCGGCAGGCCGGCCACCGGCACCGAGTACACGCGGCCATTGGTGCCGAAGGCCAGCAGCACGTCCACCGTGCGGCATTCGAAGGTGTCGTACAGCGCATCGCCCGCCTTGAAGGTGAATTGCTGCGCGTCATGGCCGTGGCCCTGGCGCGCGCGCACCCAGCCCTTCTGCGACACCACCACCGTGACCGGTTCGTCCACCACGCGCACCTCGGCGCTGGCGCGGCGTTCTTCCTGGATCAGCGTGCGGCGCGGGTCCTTGTCTTCCGGGCTGTATTGCTTGGCGTCGGTCTCGATCTCCTTGATGATGCGACGGCGCATCATGGTGTCGGACTTCAGCAGCACGTCCAGGTCGGCCTGCTCTTCGCGCAAGTCCTTCAGTTCCTTCTCGATCCGGATCGCTTCCAGCCTGGCCAGCTGGCGCAGGCGGATTTCCAGGATGTCCTCGGCCTGGCGATCGCTGAGCCCGAACCGTTCGATCAGCGCGGCCTTGGGCTCGTCGCTCTCGCGGATGATGCGGATCACCTCGTCGATGTTCAGCAGCACCAGCATCCGCCCTTCGAGAATATGGATGCGGTCTTCCACCTTGGCCAGGCGATGGCGCGTGCGCCGCGTGACGGTGGCGAAGCGGAAATCGATCCACTCGCGCAGGATATCGCGCAGGCCCTTCTGGCGCGGACGGCCGTCCGTGCCGATCATCACGAGGTTGATCGGCGCGCCCGATTCCAGGCTGGTATGCGCCAGCAGCGTCTGGATGAATTCCTGCTGCCCGATGTTCTTGCTCTTGGGCTCGAACACCAGCCGCACCGGCGCATCCTTGCCCGATTCGTCGCGCACGGCATCCAGCACGGCCAGCACCGTAGCCTTTAGCTGCTGCTGTTCCGGGGTCAGGGCCTTCTTGCCGGTCTTGATCTTCGGGTTGGTCAGCTCCTCGATCTCTTCGAGCACCTTCTGCGCCGACGTGGCCGGCGGCAGTTCATTCACCACCAGTTGCCACTGGCCGCGCGCCATTTCCTCGATGGTCCAGCGCGCGCGCACTTTCAGGCTGCCACGCCCGGATTCATAGATCTGGGCGATATCGGCCGCGGGCGAGATGATCTGGCCCCCGCCCGGATAGTCGGGGCCGGGCATCAGCGCCAGCAGTTCTGCCAGCGTGATGTTCGGGTTGCGGATCATCGCCACCGTGGCGCCGGCTACTTCGCGCAGGTTGTGCGGGGGCACTTCGGTGGCCATGCCCACGGCAATGCCCGAGGCGCCGTTGAGCAGCACGAACGGCATGCGCGCAGGCAGCAGACGGGGCTCTTCCATCGAGCCGTCGTAGTTGGCGATGAAGTCGACCGTGCCCTCGTCGATCTCGTCGAGCAGCAGGCGCGCGATCGGGGTCAGGCGCGCTTCGGTGTAGCGCATTGCCGCGGCGCCGTCACCATCGCGCGAGCCGAAGTTGCCCTGGCCGTCGATCAGCGGATAGCGCAGCGAGAAGTCCTGCGCCAGGCGCACCAGCGCGTCATAGGCCGACTGGTCGCCGTGCGGATGGAACTTGCCCAGCACGTCGCCCACCACGCGCGCGGACTTGACCGGCTTGGAGTCGGCGCGCAAGCCCATCTCGTGCATGGCGAACAGGATGCGCCGCTGCACGGGCTTCTGGCCATCCGCGACCTCGGGCAGCGCGCGGCCCTTGACCACGCTGACGGCATAGTCGAGGTAGGCCCGTTCGGCGTAGCGCGCCAGCGTCAGCGAATCCGCCGGCTCTTCAGGTTGAAACGTGATGTCTTGTTGTTCCATGGATTGGCAAGAAGACGGCGCGCCATGATGTGATGCCGGCGCGCCGGGTGGCTTGTTGTTTGGGGAATCCGGTCAGGGCATGTTGCGCCGTCCGCCGATCACCATCTTGACGCGCGACGGCCCGCCGGCTGCCGCGCTGGTCCGCATCACGGCCGGACCGCCGCCGGGCTGGTAGAGCCGGTAGAACTGCAGCACGGTGCTCACGTACTGCTGCGTCTCCGGGTACGGCGGCACGCGGTTGTTGTAGCGCTGCACCGCGCCCTCGCCCGCGTTGTAGGCGGCCAGCACCAGTTCCAGGTTGTCGGGAAACAGCTCCATCAGCCAGCGCAGGTAACGCACGCCGGCCGCGATATTGATGCGCGGATCGGCCAGCTTCTGCTCGACACTGCGGCGCGCGTCTGCGCTCACGCCAAAGCGCGCGCCGGTGTCGGGAATGACCTGCATCAGCCCGATAGCGCCCTTGGGCGAAACGGCCGACGGGTTGAAGCCTGACTCCACCGCCATCACCGCCTTGACCAGCGCCGGGTCGACGTCCTGCTTGTCCGCGATCTGGCGGATCATCGGGTCGACCTTGGCGATGTTCGGGTGGTTGACGATGTAGCGGTACAGCTTGTGCTGCTCGAGATCGATCGCGCCAGCGCCTGCATCGCCCGAGCCACGCGCACTGCGCGAGCTATCGAAGCTGCCGCCGTTGCGCATGAACAGCTTGTAGCGCTCGTCGAGCTTGCGGTCGGCAAAGTGGGCGATGCCATCCGCGTCGATGAAGCCGTAGAGCTCGGCATGTGCCGCCGGCGCGCAGGCGAGACCGACCACCATCAGCACGGCCGCGGCTGCGTGATGCCATGGTTTGCGTGTCGGTGTGGGTCTCGTTCTCATCATGCGGTCCGGCTTGCGTGCGGGGAAGCCAAAGGGGGCATTATGCCCCTTTGTCTGTCCGCGCACAGACAGCCCGTCAGATATCGGCCTCGACTTCGTTGCCCTTCTCTTCGAGCCAGCTGCGGCGCTGTGCGGCCTCGCCCTTGCCCATGAGCATGTTCATCATCTCGACGGTCTGCGGCAGGTCGAACTCGCCCAGCGCCACGGGCAGCAGGCGCCGCGTGTCGGGGTTCATGGTGGTCTCCCAGAGCTGTTCGGCGCTCATTTCACCCAAACCCTTGAAGCGGGAGATTTGCCAGCTGCCGTCCTTGACGCCGTCCTTGAGCAGCTTGTCCTGGATGGCTTCGAGTTCACCTTCATCGAGCGCGTACAGCTTCTGCGCGGGCTTCTTGCCTCGTGCGGGCGCGTCGACGCGGAAGAGCGGCGGACGCGCCACGCAGACGTTGCCGGCGTCGATCAGCTTCGGGAAATGGCGGAAGAACAGCGTCAGCAGCAGCACCTGGATATGCGCGCCGTCCACGTCCGCGTCGGACAGGATGCAGATCTTGCCGTAGCGCAGGTTGGACAAGTCGGGCTCGTCGTTCGGGCCGTGCGGGTCCACGCCGATCGCCACCGCGATGTCATGCACCTCGTTGTTGGCGAACAGGCGGTCGCGCTCGGTCTCCCAGGTATTGAGCACCTTGCCGCGCAGCGGCAGGATGGCCTGGTACTCCTTGTCGCGGCCCATCTTGGCCGAGCCGCCGGCGGAGTCGCCCTCGACCAGGAAGATTTCATTGCGCGTGACGTCGGTCGATTCGCAGTCGGTCAGCTTGCCGGGCAGCACGGCCACGCCGGAGCCCTTTTTCTTTTCCACCTTCTGCGCGGCGCGCGTGCGCGCCTGGGCCTGGCGGATCACCAGTTCGGCGAGCTTCTTGCCGTACTCGACGTGATGGTTCAGCCACAGCTCCAGCGCCGGACGGCTGAAGGTCGACACCAGGCGCACCGCGTCGCGGCTGTTCAGGCGTTCCTTGATCTGGCCCTGGAACTGCGGATCGAGCACCTTGGCCGAGAGCACGAACGAGGCGCGCGCGAACACGTCCTCGCTCATCAGCTTGACGCCCTTCGGCTGCAGCGCGTGCATCTCGATAAAGCTCTTGACCGCCTGGAACAGGCCTTCGCGCAGCCCGGACTCGTGCGTGCCGCCGGCCGGCGTGGGAATCAGGTTGACGTAGGACTCGCGCACCGGCGAGCCCTCTTCGGTCCAGGCCACCACCCACGAGGCGCCTTCGCCGTGGGCAAAGCCTTCTTCGCCGGGGTTGGCGTCCGGGTCGGCGAAATGCTCGCCCTCGAACATCGGGATCACGAGTTCGGCACCGCTGCCCTGCGCCAGGGCTTCGACCAGGTAGCCCTTCAGGCCCTGGTCGTACTGCCAGGTCTGGGACTCGCCGGTCTTTTCAGTGACCAGCGTGACTTTCACACCGGGCAACAGCACGGCCTTGCTGCGCAGCAGGCGCTGCAGTTCTGCCTGCGGGATCGTCGCCGAGTCGAAATACTTCGCATCCGGCCACACCTGCACGCGCGTGCCGTTTTTCTTCTCGCCGCGCTCGAGCTTGCGCGAGGCCAGCGGCACCGTGACATCGCCGCCGGAGAACGTGAGCGTCGAGGCCATGCCGTCGCGCCAGACCGAGACGTCGAGCTGCGTCGACAGCGCGTTGGTCACCGACACGCCCACGCCGTGCAGGCCGCCGGAGAACGCGTAGGCGCCGCCCTTGCCCTTGTCGAACTTGCCGCCCGCGTGCAGCCGCGTGAAGACGATCTCGACCACCGGCACGCCTTCTTCCGGGTGGATGCCGACCGGGATGCCGCGGCCGTCGTCCTCCACGCTGACGCTGCCGTCGCGGTGCAGCGTGACCAGGATCTCGGAACCGAAGCCGCCCAGCGCCTCGTCGGACGCGTTGTCGATCACCTCCTGCACGATATGCAGGGGGTTGTCGGTGCGGGTGTACATGCCGGGGCGCTGCTTGACCGGCTCCAGGCCCTTCAGGACCCGGATGGAGGATTCGCTGTACTGACTGGTTTTGCTCGCCATGGAGTCGCTACGAAAGTGGAGATCCCGGCCATTTCGGCCAGTTTTGGCGCGCATATGTGGCGCCGCCGGGTGCCGGGCACTGCATTGTAATGGAAGCCCGGACCGGCAATCGTGGCAAAAGAACGACCGCGCCAGCCGGCTTTCTTGCCGGCCGTCCGGATTACCATGCCGCCCGTCCGGACTTGCGCGCCGTGCCCGACGCGCTCCGGCGAGCCGGGGTAAACTCGCGCAACTGGATCGGGCACCCCCAATGCCGCGCCGGCCAGCACAACAAAAACCACAACAACCGAGGCACTCCGCCGCCCGCAGCGAGCCCGATATGCAAACCCAGAACCGACAACTCTCCCTGACCACCGTCCTGCTATGTGGCGGCCTGCTCGTCACCCTTTCCATGGGCATCCGGCACGGCTTCGGCCTGTTCAACCTGCCGATCACGCAGACTCATGGCTGGAACCGCGAGACCTTCGCTTTCGCGCTGGCGCTGCAGAACCTGATGTGGGGCGCCAGCCAGCCGTTTGCCGGCGCGCTCGCCGACAAGTTCGGCGCACTGCGCATCATGCTGATCGGCGTGGCGCTATACGTCGGCGGGCTGGTGGTGATGGCGCTGTCGGCCAGCGGCACGGCCTTCGCAACCGGTGCCGGCGTCATGATCGGCATCGCGCAGTCCGGCACGACCTACAGCATCGTGTACGGCGTGATCGGCCGCGTAGCCAGCGCCGAGAAGCGCGTCTGGGCCATGGGCATTGCCGCCGCGGCGGGCTCGTTCGGGCAGTTCCTGATGATCCCGGTCGAGCAATCGCTGATTTCAGGGGTGGGCTGGCAGAACGCGCTGTTCGTGATGGCGCTGATGGCCTGCGTGATGCTGCCGCTGGCGTTCACGCTGCGCGAACCGAACATGGCTTCGCATCATGGCGGGCATCACCAGACCATCGGGCAGGCCATCCGCGAGGCCTTCGGCAACCGCAATTTCCAGCTGCTGACGCTGGGCTACTTCGTGTGCGGCTTCCAGGTGGTATTCATCGGCGTGCACCTGGCGCCGTACCTGAAGGACAAGGGCCTGACCGATCCGAAGATCGCCACGGTAGCGCTCGCGCTGATCGGACTGTTCAATGTGTTCGGCACCTACACGGCCGGCGCCATGGGACAACGCATGCCCAAGCGCTACCTGCTGTCGGCCATCTACCTGACGCGCTCGGTGGTGATCGCCGGCTACCTGCTGCTGCCGCTGACGGCCGCCAGCACGTGGGTGTTCGCGGCGATGATGGGTTTCCTGTGGCTGTCGACGGTGCCGCTGACCAACGGCATCATCGCCCAGGTGTTCGGCGTGAAATACCTGTCGATGCTGTCCGGCGTGGTGTTCTTCTCGCACCAGATCGGCAGCTTCCTGGGCGCGTGGCTGGGCGGCTACCTGTATGACCGGACCGGCGGCTACAACACGGTGTGGATGATCGCGATCGCGCTGGGCGTGATGGCGGCGCTGGTCAACCTGCCGATCCGCGAGCACGCGCTGGCGCGCCCGCAGCCTGTGGCGGCATGACTACCATGGTCCGCCAGCTCGTGCTGCGCGCCGCCGGTCTGCTGGGGCTGGCGGCGGCGCTTGTGCTCGGGTTTATCGGGTACTTGCGGCCGTCGTTTATGGTGGATCTGACGAATATGGTGCTGGCGTGGTGTGGTTAGCCCGCTTCGCCCTTCGACTTCGCCTCCAGCACCTCCCACCGCTCCAGAGCCTCCAGCAGTTCCATCTCGATCTCGTCGTGGCGGGTGGCCAGCGTGGCAGCCTTCGCCGCGTCGCTGACATAGAGCGAGCCATCTTCGAGCTGCGCGGCGATGGTCTTCTGCTCGCCTTCGAGCGCAGCAATCCGCTCCGGCAACCCCTCAAGCTCGCGCTGCTCCTTGTAAGACAGCTTGACCGTGCGATTGGCGCCGCGCGCATCGCGCGAATCCTTCGCCTTGGCCGGTTCTGCGGCTTTCTGCTCGGTCTTGCGCGCCGCCTGCAGCGCGGCGCTGCGCTCGGACTGCGCGACCCAGTCGGAATACCCGCCAACCGATTCGCGCCACTGGCCTTCGCCCTCCGCGGCAATCGTGGAAGTCACCACGTTGTCCAGGAACGCGCGATCGTGCGAGACCAGGAACACCGTGCCGCTGTAGTCCTGCAGCAGTTCTTCCAGCAGCTCCAGCGTGTCGATGTCGAGATCGTTGGTCGGCTCGTCGAGCACCAGCACATTGGCCGGCCGCGCGAACAGGCGCGCCAGCAGCAGGCGGTTGCGCTCGCCGCCGGACAGCGACTTGACCGGTGAACGCGCACGTTCCGGCGCGAACAGGAAGTCGCCGAGATAGCTCATCACATGCTTGCGCTGGCCGTTGACCTCGACCCAGTCGCTGCCCGGGCTGATGGTGTCGGCCAGGGACTTTTCCAGGTCCAGCTGCGTGCGCATCTGGTCGAAGTACGCGACCTGCAGATTGCTGCCGTTGCGCACGGTGCCGCTGTCGGGCGGCAGTTCGCCCAAAATCAGGCGCAGCAGCGTCGTCTTGCCGGCACCGTTGGGGCCGATCAGGCCGACCTTGTCGCCGCGCATGATGGTGGCAGTGAAATCGCGCACCACCACCTTGTCGCCATAGGCCTTGTTCACGTCGACCAGCTCGGCCACGATCTTGCCGGAGCGATCGCCTTGCGAGACCTCCAGCTTGACGTTGCCCTGCGCCTCGCGCCGCACGGCGCGCTCGTTGCGCATGGCGACCAACCGCTGGATGCGCGCCACGCTGCGCGTGCGGCGTGCCTCCACGCCCTTGCGGATCCACACCTCCTCCTGCGCCAGCAGCTTGTCGAACTTGGCCTGCTCGACCTGCTCGGCCGCCAGCAGTTCTTCCTTGCGTGCCTGGTAGGCGCCAAAGTTGCCGGGGAAGGACAGCAGGCGGCCGCGATCGAGCTCGACGATGCGCGTCGCCACGCGGTCCAGGAACGCGCGGTCGTGGGTGATCAGCAGCACGCTGCCGCGGAACACCAGCAGCAGGTCTTCGAGCCAGCGGATGGCCTCCACGTCGAGGTGGTTGGTCGGCTCGTCCAGCAGCAGGATGTCGGGTTCCGCAACCAGTCCCTGCGCCAGCGCCACGCGCTTCTGCAGGCCGCCGGAGAGCGCATCGACGCGCGTATGCGGATCGAGGCCCAGCCTGGCCAGCGTGCTTTCCACGCGCGTGCGCAGATGCCAGGCACCGGCGGCATCCAGCTCCGACTGCAGGCGGTGCAGTTCCGCCAGCGCGGCCTCGTCATGGCTGTCGGCCAGCCGTTCGGCCGCGGCTTCATAGCGCACCAGCAGGTCATGCGCCTGGCCCATGCCTTGCGACACCGCGTCGAACACCGTGATGCCGGGCTCGAATTGCGGCTCCTGCGGCACGTAGGCCGACGTCACGCCGGACTGGCGTGCAATCAGGCCGTCGTCCGGCGCGGCCAGCCCCGCCACGATCTTCAGCAGCGAGGACTTGCCCGAGCCGTTGCGGCCGATCAGGCCGACGCGCTCGCCGGCTTCCAGCGAAAAATCGGTGTGGTCGAGCAAGGCCACGTGCCCGAAAGCAAGCTGGGCATCGGTAATGGAAAACAGGGCCATGGGAGGAAATCAGGCGGGAGATTCAGAAGTTACGCCGGCAGCAAGCGGCATCGGCGCGGAGCAGGCCGCATTGTAGACCACCGGCGGGCGCCGGCTTGTGGCGGGTCTTGCGCCAGGGAGCCGGCGCAAAAGAAAGGGCCCGCAACGCGGGCCCAAGAGTCTCTCCTCGGTGCCCTGCTCGCAGGACACGGAACCAAGCATATCAATCGCCGGCACAACGCTCCAGTTCGGAGATATCCGTAAGGGAAAGCCCCGTCAACTGGACCCGCGGCCTGCCGTTGCTAGCGTCGCACGGCCGTGCAAGGGCATGTTGTCCGCCATGCGGCGCACATGGAACAATAGCCCGCGCAGCACTCGTGGTTCCGGGGCAGATTACCGGCACGAGCGCCCGTTCGGGGTGACAGCACGACAACGACACTTCAGAGCCGCACGGGACCAGATGGAACCGACCTAACGGCCGCCACTTGTTTTCGTTATCTTTTGACGAGGGTTTCCATGATCGATCCGGGTCAGTCGCGCCGGGCTTCGCGCCCCAATGTCGCCTTTGTCTTGTCTTTGCTGGCCTGCGCCGGCTTGCTGGCCACCGGGCCCGCGCAAGCCGCCCCGCCGCCGGTGCTGCAGCATATCCAGCAGACCGGCGTGATCCGCATTGCCCACCGCGAAAGCTCGGTGCCGTTCTCGTTCGTGGCCAACGGCAAGCCGGTCGGCTATGCGGTGGACCTGTGCCTGAAGATCGCCGATGCCGTGCGCAGTTCGCTGCATATGCCCGGGCTGCGCGTCGAATGGGTGCCGGTCACGCCCGCCAACCGGATTGCCGCGATCGCCGGGGGCAAGGCCGACCTGGAGTGCGGCTCGACCACCAACAACCGCGAGCGGCGCGAACAGGTCGCCTTTACCATCCCGCACTACATCGCCGGCAGCCGCATGATCGTGAAGAGCGATTCGGGCATCGCCCGGTGGGCCGACCTGCGCGGCAAGACCGTGGTTTCCACGTCAGGCACCACGCCGCTGGCCATGCTGCGCAAGATGGACGAAGGCGGCGTGATGCAGTGGCACCTGGTCGAGGCCAAGGACCATGCCCAGGCCTTTGCCATGGTGGAAGCCGGCAAGGCCGACGCCTTCGTGATGGACGACGTGCTGCTGTACGGCCTGCGCGCCAACGCCAGCCGCCCCACCGATTTCAAGGTCACGGGCGAGATGCTGACCATCGAGCCCTACGCCATCATGCTTCCCAAGGGCGACGCCGAATTCAAGAAGCTGGTGGACAAGACGCTGGTCACCGCCGTCTACGACCAGGAAACGCCAAAGCTGTACCGCAAGTGGTTCCAGGCCCCGATTCCCCCGCATGGCATCACGCTCGACATCCCCATGAGCTACCTGCTGCGCGATTCGTTCAAGTTCCCGAGCGACAAGGTCGCGGACTGAGTCACGGCAAGTCCCGCAGGCATGGCAGGGCGGCCGGCAGTCATGCGAAGATGGCGGGCGTGCCGCTTACGTCGCCTGTCGCCCTGCCGCCCTGCCGCCCCATGCCTGCCACCTCCCTCAAGCTCTCCGATCTTTCCGTTTCCGCATTCGTCGCCGGCCTGATCGCCACGCTGACCGGCTATACCAGCTCGCTGGTGCTGATGATCCAGGCCGGGCAGGCCGCTCACCTGAGCAGCGCGCAGATTTCGTCATGGCTGTGGGCGCTGTCCATCGGCATGGGTGTCACCACCATCAGCCTGTCCCTGGCCATGCGCGTGCCCGTCGTGGTGGCGTGGTCGACGCCGGGCGCGGCGCTGCTGATCGCCAGCCTGCCCGGCGTGCCCTACCCCGAGGCAATTGGCGCTTTCCTGATGGCCGCATTGATGATGACGGCCGCCGGGCTCACCGGCTGGTTCGACAAGCTGATGCGCGCGCTGCCGGCCAGCATCGCGTCGGCCCTGCTGGCCGGCATCCTGTTCCGGATCAGCGTGGATGTGTTCGTGCAGGCCCAGGACCAGACCGTGCTGATGCTGGCGATGTTCGCGGCCTACCTGGCCGGCCGACGCTGGTGGCCGCGCTACGCGGTGCCGGGCGTGCTGCTGGTCGGGGTGGCGCTGGCCGGCGCGCTGGGCCAGTTGCACTTCGAGGGGTTCCGGCTGGCGGTGGCGGTGCCGGTCTGGACCACGCCGGCATTCTCGTTCCAGGCCTTTGTCAGCATCGCCATCCCACTGTTTATCGTGGCGCTGGCTTCGCAGAACATCCCGGGCCTGGCGGTGCTGCGCGCCGACGGCTACCACGTGCCGGCATCGCCGCTGATCACCGTGACGGGCTTCGCCTCGGCCGTGCTGGCGCCGTTCGGCTCGCACGGCATCAACCTGGCGGCGATCACGGCCGCCATCTGCACCGGTCCGCAGGCCGACGCCGACCCGGCCCGGCGCTACACTGCGGCCGTCGTTTGCGGCGTGGGTTACCTGGTGGCGGGCGTCCTGGCCGCCAGCATTGCGGCACTGTTCGCCGCCTTTCCGAAGGCCGTGGTGGTGGCGCTGGCCGCCTTTGCGCTGCTGGGATCGATCGCCAATGGCCTGACCGTGGCCATGCAGACGCCGGACGAACGCGAAGCCGCCCTGCTCACGTTCATGATCACGGCATCGGGCATGACGCTGGCCGGCGTGGGCTCGGCCTTCTGGGGCGTGGCGGGCGGCATGATGGCGCTGCTGGTGCTGCGCCGCAAGGCAGCCTGAGCCCGCCCTGGAAATCCTAGAGCAGCAGGAAGGCGATATCGCGGAACCGGATGTCTTCGAGCGCGACGCCCTTGCGCCGCTGGAACAGCACGTGCTGGAGCACGCGGTCGCGATGTTCGCAGAAGGCGGCGGTTTCGAAGCGCAGCGCCGCCAGGCCGTAGTGCTCGGACAGCAGCTTGTAGACGCGGTGGCGCACCAGCAGCATCTCGTTCTCGGTCTGCAGGCGGCCGACCTCGGCGGCCTGCTCCTCCTCGAGCTGGCGCATGCTGACCACCACGCGCGCATGCATGCCGCGGTAGCGGTCGGCCTCCGCGTGGGCCTTGCGCAGTTCCTCGCGCAGCGCCCGGACTTCCTGCATCAGCTTGAGATTGCTCTGCACCCCGCGCTGGATGCGGGTTGCCTCCTCCAGCGCGTAGTCCGCCGCCGCGATGGTGTTCTGCCAGACGCCCGATTCATCCGCGTCGGCCGGGGCCATACGCGTGGCAGGCCAGACGGTCTCTCCGTCAATGCCTTGATGTGTCATACCGCTCCCCCCAGGAAACCAAAAGCCCGCCGCCGTACGTTTTTTTTGAAGGTCGGCCGGGAACCGCTATCGATGCGTGACAGCCCGTCATGCCGCGCAGGCTGCACACTATCATTCAAAACTGCAATACTGCGTCGCACAACCACCGCAAGGTGGGGATCCGTCCTTGTCTGCTGTGCCTGTACAACACCTGGGTGGTCGGGCGCACTTTGCGACCCTGCCTACCCGCATTCCCTCGTTTCCATGATGAACGGATATTTGCTCCTGGCGTTGGCCATTGTTGCCGAGGTCATCCGGCTGGTGCCCAGCCTCCTGGTCGTGGCCGGCTACGCGTGCGCCTTCTACCTGCTGATGCTGGTCATGAAGACGGTTCCGGTCGGGGTCGCCTATGCCATCTGGAGCGGCGCCGGCATCGTGCTGGTCACCCTGATCGCCATGGTGCTGTACCGCCAGGTGCCGGATCTGGCGGCCTGCGTCGGGATCGGCCTGATCATCGCCGGCGTGGCGGTGATCCAGCTTTTCTCGAAAACCAGCGCGCACTAGCGCCGTGGCTACCTAGAATGAAGTCGGTTCCTGCCACGGGAGACCGCCATGCTTACCGCCCTGCTCGTCGCCGCAATCATCGTCGCCCTGTACATCTTTGCCGTGCGGGCCGAATTCTTCCATAAGTCGCCGTTCTATCCGGAGCATGAACATCCGGTGCAGTATTGGTGGGACCGGTTGGTGCATCACAAGAGATAACCTGACAGCGGCGCGAATGCCGCAATTCTGTAGCCCCCAAGGCGGCTTTCGGCATGCCTTGGCGGCGTCATGCGCAAACGAAAGCGGTTACTGAACGAGAACCATGGAATTTCGCCCAATACATACCGAAGCCGACTACCGGAATGCCCTGAACGCACTCTCGACACTGGTGGACGCGGATCCCGCGCCGGGAACCCCCGAAGGCGATCAGCTCGAAGTCCTTTCCATGCTGGTGGAACGCTATGAGGCTGACCACCTTCCATTGGATTGACGCCGCGCCGAAAGCAGCGACGCCTGAATCCGCGCACCAGCGATAGCCCACCACGGCCCGGAAGCCGCTCCAGGCGGGAGGTTTTTGATATACTCCGCCCCGTCTTCAGGATCACCGCAACCCTGCGGAACCGCGGTCCTGACAGCTCTGTCCCTCGCCGTAGTTCAATGGATAGAACGAGCGCCTCCTAAGCGCTAGATACAGGTTCGATTCCTGTCGGCGGGACCAAGCCCTCGCTTTATCCTCAACAGATCTACCCCAAGCACCCACAGTCACCGCCGCCGGCATTCGCCTGCGATCGGAGGCCGTCCCTGCGAAGCCAGCCGCGCGCGGCGCGGCATGTGGTGGCCAAACCTGCTGCCGGCGTGCCGGCCTCCCACGGCGGCAGGCTGGCCGGTGCGGTGGCTCTGGCGACCGCGATACACGGCGCAATCTGCTCTGACGATCAGTCCGGACATGACTGGCTCCTTCGTGTTCTGTACAAGAAACGTTTCAGGCCGCCCGCTGGCTGACCTGGGCCATGCTTGTACTGGCTAGTCTGGCCTCGGGTGTCTGGACGCGGCGATCATTGTCGCGTCGTGCCAGGCTTCAGCAGGAAGTGTGCCAGTGCACCCGGCTGGCGCCGCCTGGGCCATAGCGGGGAATGTGGCCCCCCAAGGCCTCCGCGCCTGTCGGGACGCCGCCAACGCCCTTGGCGGCCCGGCTGTTGGCCCGTCGCCACCACTACGCTGGAAGGCGACATGGGCAAAGATGGATGCGCAGGCTCGCCAATCGGCCGGGACCACGTTGATCAACTTTTGCGAGACCAGCAACAACTTCTATGCTGGTCAGATAAACAACCGATCCTTGACCTTGGAGGTCATCTTGACTGGCGTGACGCAATTCCGCTGGGCATCGGCGGCCTGCACCGACGTGGGCCGCGTGCGCGAGCGCAATGAAGACGCGTGCCTGGATCTGCCGGACCTGGGCATCTGGGTCGTCGCTGACGGCATGGGTGGCCATGCCGTTGGCGACTTCGCCAGCCAGGCCGTCACGCAGGCGTTGGCATCGCTGCCGGCACGACCGTCGCTGGAAGAACGGCTGGCCGACGTAGGCGCCGCGCTGCAGGACGTCAATCGCACGCTGATTGCCGAAGCCTCGCGCCTGCAGGTGCGCTGCGTAGGCACCACTGTCGTGGTGCTGGCAGCCGGTGACAGGCGTTGCGGATTTCTTTGGGCCGGCGACAGCCGGCTCTACCGGCTACGCGGCGGGCGGCTGCAGCGCCTGACGCGCGATCACAGCCAGGTGGAGCGTTTGCTCGCACGCGGGCTCATCACGGCAGAGGAAGCGCGGCACCATCCCGCGCACAACACCATCACGCGCGCCGTGGGCGCAGCCGACACGCTGTTGCCTGAACAGCTGTTCGCCGATGTCACAGATGGCGACGTGTTCCTGCTTTGCAGCGATGGATTAAGCAATGAAGTCGAGGATGATGCGATTGCAAGCGCACTGGCCAGCGGTAGCGACCTTGATGCAACAGCCCAGTCGCTCGTAAAAATGGCGCTGGATCATGGGGGCCACGACAATGTCACCGTGGTGGTAGTACGTGCTGAGGATCCTTATGCGGACAGGACCCTGGTAAATCCGGAGGTAGAGGCATAGGCCCCGCGTTTCAACACCTAAAGCCCCTTGTCCCCTGCCCCCTTCGCCCCCCGAAAATCCTTCGAATGAATCCCATGCTTCTTGAGCAGCATCTGCAAGTGCGACCGATTCATATCGCACCGCCGCGCCAGTTCGGCCACCGTCCCGCCGACCTCTTGCAGCCCTCGTTCAAGAAACGCCCGTTCCGCTTCATCGCTAGCGGCCCGCTTGGCCTCGCCCAGGGACGTGGGCAGCGCTGAAAGCGCGCCGACAGGACCGATCGGCACCACGGCCAGCGTGGCGGGCTTTGGCCGTATATCGACCGGCAGGTGGACCAGGTCCGCCGTATCTCCAGCCAGGCAAGACACCCGGTACAACAGGTTCCGTAGCTCGCGGATATTCCCCGGATATTCGTAGTGCATCAGGAAATCCCGCAACCGCGGCGTGAGCCTGACCGGCCGCCGCTTGAGCAGGCCGGCGGCCTCGTCGCTGAAGTAGGCCACCAGCAACGGGATTTCATCGCGCCGCTCGCGCAATGCCGGCAGCGACACGTGGATCACGCTGAGCCGGTAAAACAGGTCTTCGCGGAAGGTCCCCTCCTGGCTCATGCGCCGCAGGTCCTTGTTGGTCGCGGCGACGATGCGCGTATCGACGGCAATCACTTCGTCCGACCCCACGCGCTGGATTTCGTGCGCCTCCAGCACGCGTAGCAGCTTGACCTGTCCTGTCAGCGGCAGCTCGCCGATCTCGTCGAGGAAGATGGTTCCCGTATGCGCGCTCTCGAACTTGCCGCGCCGGTCATTGCTTGCGCCCGTGAACGCGCCCTTCTTGTGGCCGAACAACTCCGACTCCAGCAGGCTGTCCGGGATCGCGCCGCAGTTGACCGAGATAAACGGCCGCTCCTGGCGCGAGCCGTTGGCGTGGATCACCTTGGCCATCAGTTCCTTGCCGGTGCCGCTTTCGCCGTCGATCAGCACGGGCAGGTCGGTGGGCGCCGCCTTCTCGGCGATCTCAAGCGATTCGAGCAGCTTCGGGTTGTCGCCAAAGGTGCCTTCAAAAATAAAGCTGCGTTCGAGCAGCGCCTGGCGCCGCTCGCGCGGCATGCGCTCGACTTCTTCCTGCACTGGCGCCTCGCCCCCGGCCGCGGCCTGCACGAAGCGCTCCTTGTGCGACAGCCCCATCACCTCGTCGCGCAGCGTGGTGGCCTGCTTGAGCAGCTTCTCGATATCGACCCGTTCCAGCCGCGACGACCAGCGCAGCGTGGAGCGCAGTATCTCGATCTTCTCCATCAGCCCCGCGAACGAGACGGCGGAGGTGCTGGCGGCATCGGCGGCGGGCGGCCGGGCGCCCTGGTTGTAGAGCTTCATGCTGAACTCAGTTGCTTGTGCACCAGCTGGTAGTACATGCCCTTGCGATCGAGCAGTTCCTCGTGCCGGCCCTGTTCGACGATGGCGCCTTCGTACAGCACCAGGATCTTGTCGGCCTGCATGATCGTGCTCAGGCGGTGCGCGATGATCACCGCCGTGCGCCCGCGCAGGATCTCCTGCATATTGGCCAGGATGTTGCTCTCGGACTGGGTGTCGAGCGCGGACGTGGCTTCGTCGAACACCAGCAGCCGCGGGTCGTGATACAGCGCGCGCGCAATGCACAGCCGCTGGATCTGCCCGCCCGACAGCCCCATGCCGCGCTCGCCGACGATCTGCTCGTAGCCGAGCGGCAGCTTGGTGATGAACGGGTGGGCGTCGGCCATGCGGGCCACTTCCTCGATGCGACGGCGATCGGGGCTTTCATCGCCGCAGGCGATGTTCTCCGCGATGGTGCCCGAGAACAGCAGGTTGGTCTGCATCACGTAGCCTACCTGCGCACGGTAGAACTCGGTGTCGATCACCCCGATGTCATAGCCGTCCACCTTCATCGAGCCTTCCGTCGGCCGGTAGAACCCGACCAGCAGCTTGGCCAGCGTGGTCTTGCCCGAGCCGCTGCGTCCGACAATGGCGACCATCTCGCCGGGCCGGATATGCAAGCTGATGTTCTCGAGCACATAGGCCGTGTCCTCGCCGCCGTAGCGGAAGTAGAGCCCATCCATCTCGATCTCGCCCTGCAGGTCCGGCAGCATCACGCGCGACATCACGTCCTGCGGCTTCTGCTCGGGCTCCAGGTCAAGCACGTCGCCGAGACGCTCCATCGCCACGCCGGCATCGTTGAGCTGACCCCACAGCGCCACGAGGCCCATCAGCGGCGCCAGCACGCTGCCCATGAAGGCATTGAACGCGATGAGCTGACCGATGGTCAGTTC
Source organism: Cupriavidus sp. C2SS-8b (assembly GCF_057073745.1). Classification (NCBI taxonomy): domain Bacteria; kingdom Pseudomonadati; phylum Pseudomonadota; class Betaproteobacteria; order Burkholderiales; family Burkholderiaceae; genus Cupriavidus; species Cupriavidus sp. C2SS-8b. Next base: position 954,526 of record NZ_CP172716.1, on the reverse strand, counting down.
GCGCTGCAGCACCAGTGTGGCGCCCACCCACAGCACGGCGATGGTCGTGGCCGCGTTGAGCAGCTGGCTGATCATGCCGATGAGGATATGGAAGGCTTGCGCCTGGTATTGCTTTTCCAGCGACTTGGCGTACTTGGCCTCCCAGCGCAGGCGCACGGGTCGCTCAATCCCCATGCCTTTCACGGTCTCGGCGCCGCCAAGTGTCTCCATGAGATAGGCCTTGGCGTCCGTCGACGTCGCGAACACTTCACGCGCATAAGCCTTCACCTTGGGCGTAACCACCACCGTCAGCGCCGCGATCGGGATCACGAACGCGATCAGGAGCAGCGTCAGCTTGACGTTGTAGAGGAACATGATGGTGAAGTAGATGAACACCATCAGCAGGTTCAGCGCCGTCGTCACCGTGGATTCGGTCAGGAAGGCGCGGATGGTCTGGTTCTCCTGGAAGCGCGCGAAGATATCGCCGGTCTTGCGCTTGGCAAAGAACGACAGCGGCAATGACAGCGTGTGCTTGAAGAAGTGCGACATCATGGCGAAATCCATATTGCGCACCATGAAGTTGGCCAGGTAGGCACGGATCGTCGCCATCAGCTGCGAAAACACGTTGGCGATGATCAGCCCGACGATCAGCAGGTGCAGCAGGCCGATGTTCTGGTGCACCACCACGCCGTCCAGGATGTTCTGGATGATGAGCGGCGGCACCACGCCGAGCATCTGGATCACGAAGGTGGCCAGGAACAGGTGCGCCAGGATCTTCTTGTACGGCGCCAGGTAGCTGATGAAACGCAGCCACGGCGAGCGCTGCACTGACAGTTGCGTCATGCTCTCGCCGGGGCTGAACAGCAGGCAGGTGCCGCTCCAGCCGCGCTCGAACTCTTCCGTGCTCATCTTGCGAAAGCCGATGCCCGGGTCCGCGACCCACACCCAGCGCCCCGACACGCCGTACACGATTACGTAGTGGTAGCCCTCCCAGTGCACGATGAACGGCAGCTCGAACCCCATCAGCGAGTCCCGCGTGCACTGCACGCCGCGCGTGGTGAAGCCCAGCGACTCACCGGCGCGCGCCAGGCTTTCCAGCGTGGCGCCCTGCGTGGTCACGTTGGCCAGTTCGCGCAGCTTGCCCAATGACATCGGGATGCCATAGTGCCGGCAGATCATGGCCAGGCACGCGGCGCCGCAATCCATCTCCTCGGCCTGTTCGACCAGCGCGAAGCGGCGGATCAGGCGTTCACCGAGTTCGGGCTTGGAATGCAGGTCGAGCAGCACCGGCCGTTTGCGGCGCTCGGCCAGCTTCTTCTGCCGGTGCAGTTCGCGGTCCACCACGCGGATGCGTTCCTCCAGCACCTCGCGCAGGCGCGGGTTGCGCTCCAGGATGATCTGCACGGTCTTCTCGGGGATCACCAGCAGGCGCACCTCGGTCTCGGCGATGGCCGAGGCGATCTGTTCCTGGCGCATCACGCAGGCGCGTTCGCCGAAGATATCGCCCTGGCCCAGCGTCGCCAGCGAAAACTCGTCGCCGTCCTCCGTGCGCACCATTCGCACGGTGCCCTGGCGCACGACGTAAAGCCGCCGGTCCTCGCGCCCGTCCTGCTTCAGGATCTCCTTGCCCGCGGCCACGCGCTTCACGCCCACGCTGCGCACCGCGTCTTCCAGCTCGCGCCGGTCCAGCTTGCCGCGCAGGTCGAACAGCCGCGCCACGAAGCCGCCCGCGGAACTGATGGCGACATAGCTCGTGATGAAGGCCAGCGCCGCCTGGTTGCCCGCCACCACCTTTTCGCCGACGCTGCGCGGGATCATCAGCAGCTCGGTCTTGCCCGACGCGCGCACCGACGACTCATGGTGGTACTCGCGCAGCAGCGCAATGTCGGCGAACACCTCGCCGGTCTTGCGCACGCCCATGCTGATTTCCTTGCCGTGCTCCTCGTTGAAGACCCGCACGGAACCGGTCTTCACGATATACAGTCCGGGCGCCGGCTCGCCGGCATTGCACACGGTGTCGCCAAAGCCGAAGGTCTGCGTCTGCGCCGCGTCGGCAAGCTGCTCCAGTTCCTCGCGCGTCAGGGCCGAGAGGATCTCCACGGTCGCCAGGAAATCGGCAAGCGACGCGGCGACTGACGCAGCAACCGGCGCGGGAGACGCGACCGATGGCGGCGGCACCGCTGCCGCCGCCCCGTCTTCGCTAGCGGGCTTCGATGACATGTTCCTGCGCCCTTGCCATCAGCCACTCTTCACGCAGGAGCCGGCGCACCTCCACCGCCACGTCGCTGTCCAGCGTCGCGGGATGCTTGGCGCGCACCAGGAAGACCTCGAAGAACGCGCGGTCCGGCGAGGCGAACGGCCCGAGCAGGTCGCCGGTCTCGGCATTGAAGACTTTCGCCTCGATATCGGTCTTGAGCGAACCGCGCAGCACCTTGCCGATGTCGCCGCCGCGCTCGCGCGTATCGGCAATCGAATGCTCGCGCGCCATCTCGGCGAAGCTGTCCGGATCATCCTGCAGGTACGAGATCAGCTCCTTGGCCTTGCCCTCGCTGTCCACCACGATATGGCTGACCTCGATGCTGTCGAAGCGCGGCGAATTGAGCTGGAAATATTCGTGCACCGCGGCTTCGCTGCAGACCTGCTCCATCATCCGTTCCTGGTAGAGGCTGTCGGTGATGAAGACCTCGAACTCGTCCAGGCTCACGCCCAGTGCGTCGAGATAGTGGTTCATGTCCGCAGCGCGGTGCAGGCCCTGCACGCGCCGGAACTGGTCGGCGCGCTCCTGGATATCTTCCTGCGGCAGCGCCAGGCCCGCCCGCTTCGCGGCGTGCACTGTCAGCTTGTCGCGCACCATCTGCTCGACCAAGCCTTCGAACTGCCCCGTGAACTTGAGCAGGCGGATGAATTCCTCGACGCCCAGTACCTCGTCGTCGATACGCACGATGCCTGTCATGGCCCTACCTCCTTTATCGGCCGCGCTGCGCGCGGTCGCGATCCTTGTTCGTGTGACCCGTGCCCGCTACCCCGCCACCTGGCGGAACGGATCCAGGCCAAGGTCGATCAGCCGGCGCTCGCGCACCACGATCTCGGCCGTGGCGGTCATGCCGTAGCGCAATGGATAACGGCTGTCTCCGACGGCGTAGTAGTCGCGTGACAGGCGGATGCGGCCCTCATAGACCGGCTGCTTGTCCGCCCCGGGCTTGGTCGCCGGCGAGATGTATTCGAGCGTGCCTTCGATCAGCCCGTAGCGCTGGTACGGAAACGCGTTGAACTTGAGCTTGACTGGCAGGCCTTCCTTCAGGAACGCGCGGTCGCGCTCGGCAATGGCGATCTTGAGCACGGGGCGCGCGTCATTGGGCGCGATGCCGCCGATCGGCGTATTCGCCTGGATCTTGTCGCCGCGCTGTGTCGACGTGACATCCGTGATGACACCCGACACCGGCGCCAGGATCAGCAGGAAATTGTCCTTGTCGATATTCTCGAAGCGGATGCGCGCGGCTGCCTCGGCCACCAGGCGCGCGGTCTGCACCTGCAGGCGCAGCTTGTCCTCGGTGCTGGCGATGTCGCGCATCGCCGCGTCGTACTGCACGCGCAGGCCCGCCAGCTCCTGCCCGCTGCTTTCGAGCTGCACGTTGGCCTGCGTCAGTTCCTGGCCTTGCCGGGCTTCCAGTTCGGCCAGCCGGGACTGCGCCACGCGCAGGGTGTTGTCGGCCTCCTGCGTGGCCGCGCGCTTGGCTTCGACCTGCGACTGCGACACGCCGCCACCGCCCGGCAGCGCGAACAAACGCGCATAGCGGTCCTGTTCCTGGCGCGCGAAATCGCGTGCGCGCCGCGAGTTCTCGACATTGCTGCGGGCTTCCTGTACCTGCGCGCGCTGCTGCTCGGTGAGCTTGGTGGTGCCTTCGGCAATGCGTGTTTCATGCTGGCGCGTGGACACGTCGATCTGCTGCTTGAGCGCGGCGGCGCGGCGTTCCATCAGCGCCTTCTTTTCCGGGAACTGCTTCCACTCGCGCTCCGAGTCCTCCAGCTTCAGTTGTGCTTCCAGCGCGTTGGCCGCCGCTTCGATCGCCCCGCGCGCGTTCAGGCGGGCCAGCACATCGTCCTTGGAGACTGGCTGCCCCTCGGCGACATACAGGTCGGCCAGTTCGCCATCGACGGGCGCGTAGAAGCGACGGACTTCCGATTCCGGCGCCAGCGTGCCTTCGGCCGTGACGATCACATCCGCGTGGCCGAAGAACGACCAGATCAGCGCGACCACCACCAGCGCAAAGGTGGTCACGACCGTGAGCAGGCTCAGCCGCCATGGTTCGGCGGTGAGGATGGCGAGGCCCTCGCCGCCGTGGTCCTCAAGTGCCTCGGACAGGGGCCTGAGACGGTTGCCGCCCTGTGCATCCTTCATGGCCGCCCCTCTTTCGGCTTGTCCGTCGCCGCGGCGGCTTGCGCTGCGGCACCCTGGCCTTCACCACCGAGCAGTTCCAGCTTCGCCTTGAGCACGGCCGGATCGAGCACCATGCGCAATTCCTGCAGTGCGCGGCGCTGCTGGTCCACTTCCGCGCGGATCTCTTCTTCCGCCTTGTTCCATTGCGCCAGGTCGGCGCTCTCGCCGGCCTTGAGCTGACCGACGATGCGCAGCGCCTGCCGCGCGTCTTCCTGCGCCTGCGCCAACCGCCGCGCCTGGTCGCGGAACTTCGGTGAAATGCCCGCTTCCAGCCGCTGCTCGCCCCCGATCTGTCCGTTGGCGCGGTATTGCTTCCAGCCGGCGATCGCGCGGCTCATCTGCTCGCGCGCGCGTCGCAGGGCGCTGTCGCGAATCGCCGTGACATCGTTCTCCACCGCCTTGGCGAAAAACTTGTCCTCGTCAGGGTCGAGCATCGCGTAGAAGCCAAGCAGCTTGTCTTCGTAGCCACCGGCGCCACGCGCGCCTTGCAGTGCCGCGTACTGTGCGGCGACTTGCTGCTTGTGCGCCGCGTCTTTCGCTACGTCGTCACCCCACGGTCCCGCGCTGATGCTGCGCAGGCCCGCGATGGCCGTGGCACTGTCGCCGCTCTGCCAGGCCTGTTCCGCCGCCGCGTACTGGCGCGCCATGTCGGCGCCGGGCAGGCGCGGCGCCAGCCGTGCGTACTGCGCCTGGAACGGCGGCGTGGCGAACTTCGCGTCAGCCATGCGCGCCACCAGCGGCCCCGGGTTGCGCGAGCGCAGCGGCTGCATCAGCGCGGTGTAGCGGCGCAGGTCGTCCTGCAGCTTGTCCAGGCCGGACAGGCGCGGGTACTTCTCCTTGTAGTCGGCGAGCACCGGCTGCAAGGCTTCTGGCTGGTCGCGCCCAAGCTCGGTGGCAATGGTCGCATTGAGCCGGTCGATCGCGGCCAGGTACACCGACTCGTCCGTCTGCAGCTTGCGCACATCGCTCAGCGCGTTGGCGTAGACATCGCGGAACGCGGGCTCGTATCCCGCGATGCGGCCGAGCGCGCGCTGGTGCGCAGCGGTGTCCTGGTTCCAGTGCGTCAGCAGGCTGCGTATCACCGCTTCGTCCGTATAGAGGCGGATTGGCGCATCGGCGCCGCCGCGCTGCGCAAAGTAGCGTTCGAGGTTGCCGATCCATTCCAGCTCGCCCACCAGCGGTCGGGCGTCCGCGTTGTGCTGGCTGGCCGAGACCATCTCGGCCAACAGCGTGGCGGCGCCGCTGAAATCCTGCGCCTTGAGCTTGCCGGCCCATTGCGGCACGTAGGCGCGCAGCAGCGCCTCGGTCCCCATGGCCTGGAACGATGCATCGTCGGGATGCCCCGCGAGATAAGCGTCAGCAGCCTTCGCCGCCTGCGCATACCGGCCCCCGGCAAGCAGCGACTTCACGTCGCGCTCGGGCATGCCGCGCAGGTAGAGCGCGACCACGCCGACCGCGGCGAGCGCGACGACAACCGCGCCCCAGCGCCCCGCGCGCTTCATGCGCGCAGGATCGTTCAGGCCGAAGCGCCCGGCAATCTCTGCCGCCAGCATCGCCATGCGGCTGCGCGGGCGGCTCCCTTTGCGTGCGGACGTATCGGTGGCTGCCGCGGCTTGTGCCTCGGCTTCGGCGTTGACCTCGTCTTCCTGCCGCGCCGCATAGTCGACGCAGAAGATATCGAGGAACGAATCGGCGGCCCCGACAAAGGTGGTCTTGTCGGCGCCGTCATCGGGCATCGGGGCCGCGGCATGCTCGGCGACGGGCTCCACATCGGGCGCCGCCTGTTCGCCCGCGAACACGGTGCGCGTAGCGGTGGCTTCGGCATCGCCTTCCCGCAGCACCGCGACCTTGTAGACGAAGTGGCTGCCGCCAAACGCGATCAGGTCGCCGTCATTGAGCGGCACGCCGTGGTCGGTGAGCCGGTGACCGTTGACGAACGTCCCGTTGGTGCTGCCCAGGTCCTCCAGGAACGGTACGCCACACTTCAGGTAGATATGCGCGTGGCGCCGCGACAGGTAGTTGACCTGCTGCGGATGGCTGTCACGGTAGCGCGCAAAGGTGTCGTCGGCCTTGCTGATCAGGTACGGGAAGCTGTTCAGCTCGACCGGCTGCAGACCCAGTTCGTTGCGCTCCGGCAGCAGCGTGATCGCGACGCGAGGCGGCTCCGCCGCGGGCACGCGCGGCGAAAGCCTGACATGGAACGAGAGCGCCGAACCGAACGACAGCTCGTCGCCATCGCTGAGCCGCAGCGGATGTCCGGCAACATCGGCGCCATTGATGCGCGTGCCGTTCTTGCTGCCCAGGTCCGCCACGTAGACCGCGCCATGCTCGGCAAAGATGCGCGCATGCCGGCGCGACAGTGCCGCGGTCAGCTCTTCGGGGTAGGAAATGAAGGGAGCCTCGGTCCGCCCGACGGCGAACAGGTCGTCGCCGATGCGGATCTCGCCCAGCTCCGGACGAGAGACCGGCGTCAGCAGAATGTCGAACTCCTGACCCATCCTCACCGGCATTTCCATGATCAGTGCATCGTCAGGAGCCATGTTTCCAAGAAACCAACAGCGCAGCCTTGACCGCTGCCGCACCGCGAGGATGAATCGACAATCAACATAGTAGGCCACGCCTCTCGCTAGTCAATTGGCTGAGTGCCTGCCCTTGCGCGCAGGGTGTCGCCCATGCGGCGCAAACCGCCGGGGTGTGCTGTGTTGCCGGGAACCGAAGTATCGTGAACGCTGCGTGGCGCGCAGCCGTCAGGGCCTGCTGTTCGACGCGGCGTTGCGCACCTGCACGTCGGACCAGCCACCGCCGAGCGCCTTGTACAGCGTGACAGTATCGGCAAGGATCTGTTGGTGGACGGCCAACAAGGACAACTGTGCGGTCAGCAGCGAGCGCTCGGTCTCGAAGACTTCCAGCTGCGACACCACGCCTTCCTTGAGCTGCGCCTCGATCTGCGCCGACACCACGCGCAGCTGGTCAACCTGTTGCTGCAACTCGATGCGCTGTTTCTTGTGCGCGTCGACATTGACCAGCGCGGATTCCACCTCTTCGAACGCGTTCATCACGGTGCGGCCGTATTCGTTTTCCACAACCTTGACCTGTGCCTCCGTGGTCTTGATGCGGGCGCGGACATTGGGGTCCAGCATCGGCAGGTTGATCGCCGGCGCGATGCCGAAGGTAAAGGTCTTCAGCAAGCTGCTCAGCGCGAAACTGGCCGCGCCGCCGTTTGCGGTCAGGCTGATGCTAGGCAGTTGCGCGAGCCGCGCCTGGCCGACGATGTCGTAGGCCGCCAGCACGCGATACTCCGCGGCCACGATATCGGGCCGGCGCGCGAGCAGCTGCGACGGCAGCCCCGCCGGCACCGGCGGCGGCTGCACGCGGTCCTGCAGCTTGCCCGGCGGCACCTTGAGATTGCCTGCGGGCACGCCAACCAGCGTGGCCAGCGCGTTCTCGGTCACGTCACGCGAGCGGCGCAGCTCGATCAGGTCCTTAGTGAGCCGGTTGATTTCGGCCTGCTGCTGCATCACGCGGATCTTCGGCACCAGCCCATTCTGGAACATGGCCTGGTAGGTGTTGAGGATCTGCCCGTTCTTCTGCACCGTGCGCGCCTGCTGGTCGATCTGTTCGTCGAACTGCAGGATCTGGAAGTATGTCGTGGAGACATCGGCGGCCAGCGTCAGGTAGCCGGCGCGCCAGTCCGCCTCGGTAGCATGGAACTCGGCGGTCTGCGCCTGCACGCCTTTTTCGACCTTGCCCCAGATATCGATGTCCCAGCTCAACTGCGCGCCCGCGCTGAAGCTGCGCACGGTCGTCTGTCCGGTCGTCTTGGTGACACTGCCGCCGGCGTTGAGATCGACCACCGGCAACTGGCCGGCCTTGGCTTCGCCGATCTGCGCCTGCGCAACGCGGATGCGCGCGGCCAGCACCTTGATGTCGTAGTTGCCCGATAGCGCCTGCGTGATCAGCTTGTCGAGATACGGATCGCGGAAGCCTTGCCACCAATTGGGCTGCACGGTCTCGGTCGGCGATACGGTGATCGACCCCTGTCGCGTCCACTCCGTCTTGGCGGGCGTTTGCGGACGTTCATACACCGGCGGCCGGACGTCCGCGCAGCCGGCAAGCGCGCCCGCGCAGGCTGCAGCGGCGATCCATACGGTGGCACGGCACGGCCGCGAAACAGTCAGTGGCAAATCGGCAGAGGCGTTGATCACGATGTCTTCCTGCAACCACGCGCGCAGCCCGGCCACCGCGGTGAACGGACTTGCATTTGCGTGTCTGTATTGTGGTTCGCGCCGGCGCGCGCACCAACCCTGAAATGGCGGCGGCAACAACGGCGCTTCGGTAGGACGGCAATGCTCTGGTGTTGCTTTCCGGAGCACTGACGCATAGGGCGTGCCAGGCTCGCGATACGCGTACCGGTCTGGCCGCAAGAGCCTGCAGGCAAGCGGGTTTCAACGGCATCGCGGAAGTTGAAGCGTAGACCGGAATCGCAACCACGCCACCCCGAATGATGGGTGGCGACCGACAGTTGCACGATATCTGTTGGCCGTCAGGCGACAGCCGCGCTCGATGCGCAGCGGCATGAGCGCCGCCGCGCCGATGCAATTACTTCACGTAGATGGTGATCTTCTTCGAGTACACCGGCGGATTGGTCGGGATGTGCTTGTCATCGCCCATCAGCAACTGCAGGGTGTGCTTGCCGGGCGGCAGCTCGACCATGGTCTCGGTTTCGCCGGCACCGAAATGCAGGTGGTTGCGATCGTTCGGGATTTCCTTGTCCATGGGTGGCAGATCCACGTCGATCAGCAAGTGGTGGTGGCCGGTCTTCGGAAACTTGACGTCCTTCGGCGCCACGCCCATGTTGCGCAGGCCAAACCATACGCGGAACGGCTTGCCCGCGGGCAGCACCTGTCCGTTGTTCGGGAAGCCAATGTACAGGTAGGCGTCGGGCGGCGCCGGCGTCTCCCCAGCCATGGCCGCGGCCGGCAGCAACAGACTCGCGCCGAGCAAGGCGGCGGCTAGCAGCTTGAGCATGGTGGATCCCCTCGCGCTATTTCACCGTGATGGTGATCTTCTTCGAATACAGCGGCGGATCGAACGGCACGTGCTTCGCATCGCCGAGCAGCAGCTGCAGCGTGTGCTTGCCCGGCGGCAATTCAATGCGCGCATCGGTTTCCCCCGCGCCGAAGTGCAGGTGGTTCTTGTCGGAGGGAATTTCCTTGTCCAGCGGCGGCAGGTCAGTGTCGATCAGCAGATGATGATGGCCGCACTTGGTCGACTCGATCCCCTTGGGACACACGCCCATATTGCGCAGGCCCATGCGGATCCAGAACTTGCCGCCGGAGATGACCGCGCCATCGGGTGGCCAGATGATATAGACCTCGGCATTCTGCGGCGCCGCGGTCGGCATCGAGACGGATGGCACCACGGCAACGGCCATGGCCGCCAGCAGGCGGAACAGGAATCGTCTGGACATACGCGGCGCCTCCCGGAGAGTGTCCGAAACCCGATCACGTTGTCCCGCAAGCCCATCGTTCTTCTGGTTGCTTTTGGCCAGCGCTCGGCGATTCGGTATTAGGTTAGGACGGAACCCCGCAAAAAGCGAACTCGCCATGACATCGGCGCGCGGCTTGCCGCAACACCGATGCGCTGCGCGCCACCGCGCCGCATGCAAGCACCTCCGGATTCACAAACGCTGTGCTATCTTGAAGCAAGCCGACGTCACCGCAACACCACAATGCGCCCAGGCGCCGCCCAAGCGCGCGCATCGGGCTGGCCGCAGTTCCAACAGGGTCCGAAAATGTGGCGCACATCTCCTGTAGTTCTCGTCGCATTCGTGCTGGCCGCCAGCGCGCTTCCTGATGCGAAGGCCGGCCCCATGTCGGCCGCGCCGGATGCGGCGCCGATGCTGCTGGCCGGCATCCTGCCGAAGAACAGCGATGAACAATACGAGCTGACGTTCTGGGAATCGATCAAGAACAGCAACTACGCCGGCGACTACGAGGCGTATCTCAAGCAGTATCCGAACGGCCGCTTTGCGTCGCTGGCCAAAGCGCGCATTGAACGCCTCGCCGCAGCCAGCGCCCCGGCCGCCAAAGGCGCGCCGCCGGAGCGCGCCAAGCCGGCCCAGCCGCCCGCCGCCGCAACGCAGCCCGCCAAGCCCGCGCCACCCGTGCAGCAACGTCCCACGCCACCCGCCACCGCGGCAGCGCCCGCAGCGGCCGCAGCCGGCGCCGCGACATCGGCAGCGCCATCCGCACGGCAAGGCACGACAGCGTCCGGCTCGGTCAGCCTGGGCGCGGAGCGCAAGCCGGCCGAAGCCAAGGGCGTCGAGATCCGCGACTGCCCGGTCTGCCCCGTGATGGTGAGCCTGCCGGCCGGCAGCTTCACGATGGGCAGCAATGCCAGCGATCCGGCCGAAAAGCCGCCGCACCATGTCACGATCAGCCAGCCATTCGCGATCGGCCGCTATGAGGTGACCGTCGAGCAATGGAACGCCTGCGTCGACACCGGCGGGTGCGATCGCATCGCCACCGTGGCGAACAGTGCCAAGACCGCGCCGATCCGCGATGTCAGCTGGGATGATGCGCAGCAGTACGTGGGCTGGCTCAGCAAGACCACCGGCAAGGCCTACCGCCTGCCTACCGAAGCCGAATGGGAATACGCGGCGCGCGGCGGCACCGCCTCGGCATTCTGGTGGGGCGACCAGATGCGCAAGGGCACGGCCAACTGCAAGGACTGCGGCGAGCCGTGGAGCGCGGATGCGCCCGCCAACGTGGGCTCGTTCGCGGCCAATCCGTTCGGCCTCTACGACGTCAATGGCGGCGTGTGGGAATGGGTCAGAGATTGCTGGCACAGCAGCTACAAGAACGCGCCCGTCGATGGCCGCAGCTGGGAAGAAGCAAGCTGCGGCGCGCGCGTGATCCGCGGAGGCTCATGGCTTGAAGGCGCGAGCTACATGGTGTCATCGACCCGCTTCAAGTACAGCGCGAGCGTGCGGCAGTCGCAGAACGGCTTCCGCGTCGCGCGCGACATGAAGTAGCGGCGTTGACGCGTCCGGCTTCGCCGATGGCAATTTTGCCGATGCCTGATTTTGCCGATGCCTGATTTTGCCGATGCCTATTTCGCGCGCGTGGAGATCTCCACGAGGTCCGCGCTGATGCGGTCCTGCCCATACTTGCGGGCCATCTGCCCGAGCGGCTTTTCTAGCGCCTTCAGGTAGTCCTGCCGCGATTCCACGTCGGAACGCCGCCCGTCGAACAACGGTGCGGGCGTCGTCAGCAGCACCACCAGCTCCGTGCCGAACGGACGCGAGACCACCCAGTCGCCGCTATCGCCAATCGTGGCGCTATAGCTGGCCGGCGCCTGGTGGTTCGGCACGCGCGCACTCGGGACGAGATGGGCGACATTGCCATCGGCCGCGAAGTAGTCGACGTACACGTAGGAATCCTGCGCAGGCGTGCGCAGTTCGAGCACCAGCGGCGTGCCTTCGGTGAGCTGCAGCTTTTCGCCGCGCGTGCGCAGCGACGATGCGACCGCCCCTTCGCGGCGGCCCGACCAGTACGGCGCGATCATGCGCGCGACATCGCACTTGTCGGCGCTGAGCGGCTGCGTATCGACATCGAGCGACTTCACGCCCGGCAGCGCGTTGAGCTGCTCGCGCAGGCGCGACACGCCCACGCTTTCCGCAAGGTAGCCACGCACGCGCACCCTGCCGTTCTCTGGCGAAGTCGCAGCCAGCAGCGAGCATGGCACCGCGGCCGTCACGCGCAGCACGGCCGGCATCGAGAACGGCTCGGAGGGTGGTCGTGCGGCAGGCGCAGGAGGAACTGCCGGCGCGGAGGGCGTGGTGGGCGTGGTGGACCAACCGTCAACCTGCGCCACCGCCGGCGGCGTCTGCGCCGGCCGGCTGGTGCGCCATGCAAGGTAGCCCACCGCCGTGACGCCTGCCAGGGCCGCCACGGCGGCGCCCGCCAGCAGCGCGGAGCGCTGCCGCGCCGATACGCCAGGCGCCGTGCTCATGCCCGCCAGGAAGCGCTCGACCGTGGGCGTGCGCGTCTCGCGGTCCAGCGACAAGGCCTCGCGCAGCGTCTTCCATTGCGTGCGCGACAGCTCGCGCGGCTGCACCGGCTTCAGCCCCGCCGCGCGCGCCTGGTTTGCAGACATGCGTTCATACGGATGCCTGCCGGTCAGCAACTCGTAGGTCACGCAAGCCAGCGCATAGATGTCGTCGCGCGGATCGGGCTCGCGGTGCTCGAACATCTCGGGGCTCGCGTAGGCCGGGGTCATGCCGCCGAGCGAGCCGGGATCGAAAACGGTCTTGTCCGATTCATCGGCCGGCGGCAGGAAGCCGCGCGCAATGCCGAAGTCGATCACCTTCACTTCGCTGCTGTCGGTCAGGAACACGTTGGCGGGCTTGAAGTCGCAATGCACGAAGCCGCGCTCGTGCGCATAGGCCAGCGCGTGGCCCATGCCGGCGATGATGGGCATGGCCTTGGCCACAGGCATGCCGGTGAAACCGGGCGCCTTGAGGACCTGGCTCAGCGGCCTGCCCGGCAGGTATTCCATGGTCAGGAAGACCACCGGGCCGTCACGGTCGAAGTCGTAAACGGTGACGATATTCCGGTGCGCGAGCGTCTGCGCCTTGCGCGCTTCGCGCTGCAGCGCGATCAGCGATTTCGGGTGGCCGCTGAACTGCAGGTTGAGGACCTTGATCGCGATATACGGCTTGCGGTCCGATGCCTCCAGCTTGCGCAGGTCAAGGGCCTTATACACCGTTCCCATGCCGCCGACGCCAAGGCACTCTTCCAGCACGAAGCGACCGTTCAGGGTATCGCCCACGCCCTTGGGCCGCGAGGCGGGCGGCACCGTGCCGACGGCCGGCGAGGTGGCATAGAGCGAGCCCGTCACGGGCCCTTCCATGTGGGTGGAATCGCCCGCCGGATCGAACTGCGTGGTGCCGCTGCGCTCGATGCGGCGCATGACCTCGGCATATACGCCGGGCGGAAACGGGAAGCGGGTGTTCTCTTCGATGATCACGCGCGCCAGCTGGCTCGGCGTGGTGCGCTCCTGTGCCAACGCCATGTCGAAGGACGCAACGAATTCGTCGTCGGACAACCCGCCGTTCTGGAACTTCTGAATCAGGTCTCTGACACTGGCCACCGGCGTTGCCCCGATATCGATTCGAGCGGAACGCATTCATGCAAACGCCCCATCCACGATGGATACTAGTGCGCACTCTTGGCATCCGCAAACCGTCGCGTGCCGACGCCGCGGCGCGATCGCCACGTTGCGCGCGAGCCGGTCACATCGACTGCAAGCCACTGTCGGCGGCGAACCAACAGAAGCATCGAACTGTTGGCAATGTCCCGACAGACCGCTGCAAATCTCGCGCGGCGTGGGATGTCCTTTCAACCTGCAAATCCGCGCAGAGATTGCCATGGGCGCGTTCCCAGGCGAATGGCTGGAACGCTGGCACGACTCCTGCGGTTTTTTGCCGTGCGGGAAGATGAATATCGATGGGTGCAGCGGCGTGCCTGCACATCAAAACGCACGCCTATACTGAACCGGCGCCGCCCCGCGCGGACGCGGCGCCGCACGACCGGAGAAAGCCATGGCAGTGATCGTCATCAAGGACCTGACCGAGAACGTCGACCTAGACCGGGAGGCCATGAGCGCCATTCTCGGGGGCAGCCGCAGCGGTGGCGCGAGCGGGCGCGTGTGGCACGCACTGCGGCAACGGGGGTCATCGCGCCTGGTTTCGTATCCGCAGGGCTGGCCGGCGAATCCACACGTCCGTCCGCTGGAGCGAATCGAGGGCAAGCTGCCCCGAAAGTGACGTCGGGCTTCAACGCCCGAGCCAGAAATAGAAAGCCCGCCATGGCCTGGCGGGCTGGTTGCGGACGGCCCCGGACTTCCTGGGTCAACGCCATCAGCAGTTCGGTCATTTCTTGTCGAGCAGGCTTCCCATGACTCCGCCCATGACGCGGACGATCCACCGGACCACCCGGAGGTTCGCAGGAATTCTGGCAGCGACGACAATGACCGCAATGCTCACAGCGAGCAGTGATTCAGTATCGCTGTAGGAGGCCAATACGGGAACTTGATTGTCCGCCCCGGTCGAGCAATCTCGTTGCTCGCGCCTTGAGTATAGGCTGGCCCCTCCTGCTTTCAACCCGTAACTGGCAGCCCACGTGAGTGAGTGCCAGCGCCAGGTGCACGATGTATCGCGTGGCCGACATATCTGGTTACCTTTTCGCAGCGCAACAATTTTTCGCGGTTCTGCTATAATCCGCGCCGTGAGTTTCGCAACTGTGAGTTCCGCCACCCGCCAGGCACATCCCGCCAAGGCGTATCCGCTGCCCTCCCAAGCTCTGTTTTCCGCTGCCGAACAAGGTTTTTGCCTCGATTCAGCAGCCGACAGAACGCACCGCTCACCGACGTAGCCTCGTCTCCGATCCTGTTGAACAGCCTGAACTGAGCTGTTTGCCTGCCAGGGAACAGCGGCTGGCCTAGCGCCTGCCTACACCCCTGCCTGCCGCCGTACTGTCAGCTGAGTCTGTCGTAACGGCCTCACCGATTGGCGCCGAAGCCTTTTTAAAGACTTTGCACTGCGCCCACCCCTATTTCGATTTGCGTTGCAGGGGTGCCATGCATTTTTGATCATTACGACATGACCCAGCACGACATTCGTGCGGAGCAAGCTATTGCCTCCGCCACCGACGCTTCGATCACTTCCGCCGACCAAAGCCCGCTCGACAAGCTCGACGCCATGCTCAATGGCCCGGAAGAAACGACGACCAGCGCCGATGCAGTGGAGAACGGTTTCGCCGCGCTTGGCCTCGATGCGGCCATCCTGCGCGCACTCTCCGAACTGAACTACAACAACCCGACGCCGGTCCAGGCGCAGGCCATTCCGGCCTTCCTGGCTGGCCGCGACCTGCTGGTATCGAGCCAGACCGGCTCGGGCAAGACGGCGGCGTTCATGCTGCCCGCGATCCAGCGCATCAGCGAAAAGCCGGCGCCGAACCGCCCGACCGAACCCGCCAAGCGCATGAAGGGCAAGCGTCCCCGTCCGTCGCCGGCACAGCCGTCGCTGCTGGTGCTGACGCCCACGCGCGAACTGGCCCTGCAGGTGACCGAAGCCGCTGCCAAGTATGGCCGCAACATGCGCCGCATCGTCTGCGCGAGCATTCTGGGCGGCATGCCTTACCCGAAGCAGCTCGCCATGCTGTCCAAGATGCCGGACATCCTGGTCGCCACGCCGGGCCGCCTGCTTGACCACATCACGGCTGGCCGCATCGACCTGTCGGCACTCGACATGCTGGTGTTCGACGAAGCCGACCGCATGCTGGATATGGGCTTTGCCGATGACATCGACGCCATCGTCGACGCCACGCCGGCCAGCCGCCAGACGCTGATGTTCTCGGCCACGCTGGACGCCCGCATTGCGCAACTCGCTTCGCGCCAGCTGAAGGATCCGCAGCGCATCGAGATCGCCGCGGTCCGTGCCGACCAGAGCAATATCGAACAGCGCCTGCACTTCACCGACGACATGTCGCACAAGGAGCGCCTGCTCGACCACCTGCTGCGCGATTCCTCGCTGAAGCAGGCCATCGTGTTCACGGCCACCAAGCGTGATGCCGATTCGCTGGCCGAGCGCCTGTCCGACACCGGCTTTGCCGCCGGTGCCCTGCACGGCGACATGACCCAGGGCGCGCGCAACCGCACCCTGACCGCCCTGCGCCGCGGCAACCTGCGCGTGCTGGTGGCCACCGACGTGGCTGCGCGCGGCATCGACGTGCCGGACATCACCCACGTGGTGAACTTCGACCTGCCCAAGCAAGCCGAGGACTACGTGCACCGTATCGGCCGTACCGGCCGTGCCGGCCGCTCGGGCATCGCGATCAACCTGGTCAACCATGGCGACATGTTCCAGTGGCGCCGTATCGAGCGCTTCACCAACCATCGCATCGACGCGTCGGTGATCGAAGGACTGGAACCGCGCCGTTCGCCGAAGCCGCGTGCTGGCTTTGGCGGTGGCAAGCCGGGCGGCGGCGGCCGTGGCAACGGTGGCGGCTATCGCGGCGGCGAGCGCAGCTTCGGTGACCGCAGCTTTGGCGAACGCAAGTTCGGCGGTGAAAACCGTGGCTTCGGCAATCGCGGCGGCCAGGAAGGCGGCGGCTATCGCGGCGGCGACGACAACCGCGGCAACCGTGAAGGCGGCTACCGTGGTGGCGAGCGCAGCTTCGGTGACCGTAATTTTGGCGACCGCAAATTCGGCGGTGAAAACCGTGGCTTCGGCAATCGCGGCGGCCAGGACGGCGCACGTCCGTTCGGCGACGACAACCGTGGTTTCGGCAACCGCGAAGGTGGCAACGGCTACCGTGGTGGCGAGCGTAGCTTCGGCGACCGCAGCTTCGGCGATCGCAAGGCCGGCGGCGACAACCGCAGCTTTGGCGACCGTGGCGCCCGTGACGGCGGCCGCAGCTTCGGCAACCGCGAAGGCGGTTTCGGTGGCCAGCAGCGCAACAACCGTTCGCGTTTCGAGCGCTAAAGCCACTGGCGGCGCCACGTGCGCCGGCACAATGATGAAGAGCACCTTGCGGGGTGCTCTTTTTTTTGGTTCTTCACCGATTTCCGGGGAAGGCCGCCCGGATCTTCAGGAAGAAGTAATGGTCATCACGGAAGCCATAGGCCATCCGTTTGATGACCTTGATCCGGTTATTGATGCCCTCCACCAGATTGGTTCCCAACGGCCAGCGGCTATGAGCCAGGATGCCTGGCAGGTAAGGCTTGAGGCGTTTGGCGAACAGGCAAAGAGGTGCGATGCCGCTGGCCATGGCGCGCTCGTACCACCCTTGCCAGAAGCGCCGGGCGTAGCCGGGATGCCGGTATGTCCAAAGTGTCTTGAGATCGTCCTTGAGCACGTAGACGGTCATCAGCGCTTGGTTGGCCGCCAGTATTTCATCAAGCCGGATCTGATCGGCCTCACGGGTAACGTTCTCGCGGTTGCGCAACAGCAACCAGCGAGAAGACTTCACCACCTTACGGGCCGCCTTGTCGCCGCGTAGCCGATTGGCCTCATCCACCCTAACGCGATCGATGACTTCACGGCCGTACTTGGCCACCACATGGAACAGGTCATAGACGACCTGTGCGTGCGGGCAATGCATCTGCACTTCAAGGTCGTAGGCGGTATTCATGTCCATCACTGCGGCGCGAATCTTGGCGCAGCCTTCGGGGCCAAGTAGCTCGAAGAAGGGTCGGATTTCCTCTCGCGAGCGTCCGCGCCCAACCCAGAGTACCCGCTTGCTCGACGGCTCAACGATGACCGTGGCATAGCGATGGCCCTTCTGGATAGCAAACTCGTCCATCGCGATCACGGTGACGCCTTTCAGGTCGACCGGCCCCAGTTCCCGTTCCAGATGACGCAGGTCGATGCGCTTGACCGTAGTCCAGGCCAATTGATAGAAGGCAGCGACATGGCGCAACGACATGACCTTGCACAGTCGCGCTACGCTGGCGGCTAGCCGCGTTGTCACCCGCGCATAGGGTGCGAGCCAGTCCAGGCGTTCCAGCTTCGGGCCACATTGCCGGCAAGCTAGACGAAGTCGCGGCACGACCAACTCCACCGGAGTCTCGAACATAGGCAGATCCCGCACGCGTCGCTCTACCCGATCGTGGATACTGCTAACGCCTCGACCACAGCCATCGCAGCACCGCCTCCGGCGCCCCTTAGGTTCCAGCCGGATGAGGCAAATACGTTGCCCATTACGGGTCTCTTCCCAGCTATCGCGCAGGCGATAGCCTTCCCAGCAGCCGAGCTGGGCCATACAATCGCGCAGGGCCAACCTCCACCTTCCTGATTCTTGTTGTGTCGCAACTCCAAGATAACAGTGGTGGGCGCGTTGGCCCTTTTTGTTTCTATACGGTCACGCAGATCGGCGAAGAACCTTTTTTTTTGGTTCTTCGGCGAATTGCGGGGCGGCGTGCTTGGCAGGCGCGGCTGTTTCGCCGGCGTAGCCGGCGAGTCACTTTCTGTCCGAGCGACAGAAAGTAACCAAAGAACGCGTTTGCTTGCCCTAAGGAACCGCTGATCAATGAGGTCGGCGAGCAGCGATGCCGGGACGCGCGCCCTTGGCTTTCGTAATGTGAGAGAAGAATGCCAATTCAGGCAGCGTTTATCTTGCGTCGCCACCTTTCCCGGCGCGCTTTGCGCGCTCAGGACGGATTGCTCTCCTGTAAGGCCAGCAACCGCCTCCTGGCGAGCGCCAGATTCGCCGGGCCTGTCAGCGTTTTTGTGTTCAGGGCAGTTAAAGGCGCACCGTCGACTTAACCGGTGAGCCAGGATTATCTCAGTGATGCGGGTGGGTAAAGCGTTCCTCATAGAGAATCGCAAACTGGTTCATGGCAGCCTTCCAGTCATGCGTTGAGCTGCCCCACTTACCGGTGATGTTGCGCAGGGCCAGCCATAGCAGCTTCGTTGCCGCCTCGTCACTGGGGAAGTGCCCCCGGGTCTTGATGATCTTACGTAGTTGCGCGTTGATGCTCTCGATCGCGTTCGTCGTGTAGATGATCTTGCGGATCGCCGGTGGGAATGTAAAGAACGGGATCACCTGATCCCAGGCGCGACGCCAGGACGCGGCGATCGGGGGGTACTTCTTAGCCCATTCGCTCTGCTCGAACGCCGCCAGTTCGGCCAGCGCCGCCTCAACAGTGGGCGCGGTGTACACGGGCTTAAGCGCCGCAGCCACGGTCCGGCGCTCTTTCCAACCGGCGTAGCTCAAGCTGTTTCGGATCAGATGCACGATGCAGGTCTGTAGCGTCGTGGCCGGGAACACCGCGTTCAGGGCCTGTTCCATGCCCTTGAGCCCGTCGGTCACTGCAATCAGGATGTCCTGCGTGCCGCGGATCTTCAGGTCGTTGAACACCTTCATCCAGAACTTGGCGCCTTCGGTGCTCTCGATCCACAGGCCCAGGATGTCGCGCGTGCCGTCGGGCAGCACGCCCAAGGCCAGATAGACGGCCTTGTTGCGTACCACGCCGTCCTCACGCATCTTGACCCGCAGCGCGTCGAAGAACACCACCGGGTACATCGCCTCCAGCGGGCGGGCTTGCCAGGTGGTGACCTCGTCCATGACTGCATCAGTTACAGAACTGATGAATTCTGGCGACACCTCGGTGCCGTACTGTTCGGCCAGAAACGCCTGGATCTCGCGCACGGTCATGCCGCGGGCGTACATGGCGACGATCTTGTCGTCGAACCCGGTGAAGCGCCGCTCGTGCTTGGGAATCAGGATCGGATCGAAGCTGCCGTCGCGGTCGCGCGGAATATCCACTCGCAGCGGCCCGTCCTCGGTCAAAACCGTCTTAGCACTCTTGCCATTGCGTTGATTGGCTGTGCCGGCTGGGCGCTCAGCGCCAGCCGGGTAGCCCAGATGATGACCGAGTTCAGCGCCCAAGGCCCGCTCGATCAGGGCCTTCTTGAATGCCATTGAGGCGTCCTGCACGGCCTCGGCAGTCATCGGGCCCTTTACGAAATGGGCGATCAGATCCTCGGGAATGATCGGCAGCTCACGATCGGCGGCCTGACTCGTCTTGTTTCTACGTGGCATGACATGCTCCTTGGCGACATGTTATGCCCTAAACACAAAATTTCTGACAGGCCCGATTCGCCAGACCAAACAAGCTGAACAACTGCGCCGTGTTCTTGACCAGGCCCTTGTAGCGGACTTTGCGATGGCCAAACAGATTCTTGATGACGTGGAACGGATGTTCGACCCGTGCGCGAATCTGGGCCTTCATCCGCTCGACCGTGGTCAGCACGTCTTTGAGAGCGCCATCACGCATCGCCTTGATCTTTCCGCGTTTGGCGGCCACCTGCCATTTCACGGACTTGCCTTGCATCTCTGGGCGCTTCTCTACACCGATGTACCCCGCGTCAGCAAACGCATGATCCTCATGGCCATGCAGCAAGGCATGCGCCTGCGATATGTCCGACTCGTTGGCCGCTGTGCCCAGCACGCTGTGCACCAGTCCCGAAGCTGCGTCCACGCCGACGTCGGGTAGCAGTGGCGCATTGCTGCGCCACCGCCCCCTAAGAACCGGACGTGCGAGTCGCCCCGCATCCGGCTCAAGCCATTCCACAGCCCCCAGATCGGGAACCGGGCAATCAATCAGAAACTTCCACGGCGCGACGGCGCGCAAAGTACGACGGCCATCGAGGATCGAAGGCGTTTGCCATGCCACGTATCTTGACATGCCGAACGATGGGAATCGTCGCAGCCCGGAATAGCCGAAGTCGCTGGACGTGGCCGTCGACTTCAATCTCCGAGGCAAATACCCAGGTGCGGTTGCCTTCCGTTCGGAAGTAACGCTTCCGCACCCAGCCCATGCCTTTCGTGGGGTGCCGACGCACGGCCCACTTCCATAAGAGGCGCCAGATTTGAGCATCTATCGCAGTGAATCGTGATTTGGAGACCGCGTGCCGGTGATACATGCCCCACCCCCGAATGACCGGGTTGAGTTGCAGGATCAGGTTCTCCTGCGTGGCACTCCAGTTCTTCACGACGATTTCCCGGACCTTGGCCACGAGCGATTGCTCACTCTTTCTGGCCGGCTTGATGAGCAGCTTGCCACCGTACTTGCGCACGTTTTGCCCTAGGAAATCGAACCCCTCAGTGACATGCACGACTTTGGTCTTCTCTTCCGACAGTTCCAGTCCCCGCAAAGCTAGGAACTGCTTGATCGCCGGAAGGACCCGTTGCTCCAGAACCTCTCTGGATACCCCGGTTACCACGAAGTCGTCAGCATACCGGTTGACGTTTACCTTGAACTTTCGGCGTGCGCGTTCCGTCGGTGCCACGCTTGCTTCCACCGCCGCCTCAAGGCCATCTAGCGTCATGTTTGCGATCACCGGTGAGATGATTCCCCCCTGTGGGGTACCTGCTTCGGTCGCAAACAGAGTTCCCTCCTCGATAAATCCAGCTTGAAGCCATCGCCGCAGGATCGCTTTATCCATCGGTATGTTCTTGAGGATCCAATCATGGCTGAAGTTGTCGAAGCAGCCACGAATGTCACCCTCCAGAATCCACTCCGGTGACTTGCGTTTCGCGAGAGTGGTAAAGCAATACTCGATGGCGTCAGCGCTCGAGCGTTCAGGCCGAAACCCGTACGAATTGTGGTCCGCCAGAGTTTCTGCAATTGGTTCTAAAGCGAGCTTCCATAACGCTTGCATCGCTCGGCACCGCATACAGGGAATTCCTAGGGGACGCTTCTTGCCGTTGCTCTTAGGAATATAGATGCGTCGCAGCGGCAGTGCTCGATATCCGCGATGTTGCAGCGACTCCATTCCCTTCCATTTAGCCGCCGGGGATCGCCATATCCTGCCGTCGACCCCCGGCGTACTCTTGCCGCGGTTTTCTGTCACCCGCTTCACGGCCAACATCTTGCCGCTGTGCGAGCGGGTCAGCAGACGTTGCAAGGCTTGCACCTTGCCCCATCGGCCTTCCATTGTTGCCTTGGCGATACGCACCTGAAGTCGCTTCACGTCCTCCTTGATGCGGAACCAGTCAGCCTGGCCCCACATCCGTTCGGCGTGCGAGGGCGCACCAGCACCTGTCGCTTTCGCTTCAGCCGCCGTCATCTGCTTTCCCTCGTACAACGATTTGTCAAAGTTCTCTCGCCATGAATGACCGCACGGAAGTCTGCCCGCTTTCGCGTCCGACAATGTCCCAGCCGGTATCCTTCCCATTACAGAAAGGCCTTCGCTTTCTCCGTGTTCCTATACCCGCAACACCTACAGCGTTCCTTGCGGTTCGCCTGCCTTAGGAGGCGGCGCTACGGGCTTACCCTGTTCCACATGAGTTTCAGAGCGGGTCGGATCCTTCCTATTCGCCGGCGGCGTCCTGTCCATGATGGTCCAGCGCACAAAGACCATGCCTTGCCGCTTGCCTTTTGGCTCAAGCCTGTCAGCACATTTGGCTTGTTCAATGATGACGACGTTTAATGGAAGTTCACATATGTTGATCGTTACCGCTCGTCCCTAGCCCCTCACCGCCTCTGTGCTGGCAGTTTCCGCGGCCCCTCGCGGGCCCGTGTACCGGATGAACCGGTGGGTACGTTGTCCCCGGAGCTTCACACCGAGCAGTTGCCCGCTCCGCATGTCCGGGTAGGAAACGGTTGATGGAGCAACCGGTTTCATCAAAACCTTACCTCGTGAAACAGAAACTCACGCGACTTTCAGGTCGCACATGCGCTTTCATTCCAAAGTGCCAGGTATTCCCCTTCTTGGCCTGATGCATCTCCGGGTCGCGGGTCTTGTCCTTGTTCTTCGTCGACGGTGGCGCCGCGATGATGGTGGCGTCCACGATCGTGCCTTCTTTCATCATCAGCCCACGCTCGCACAGCATGATGCCAATCTCGTCGAACAGCTTTCGCGTCAGCTCGTGTTCGACAAGCATGCGGCGAAACTTCAGCAGCGTGGTCGCATCCGGCACGGCTTCCACCGCCAGGTCGATGCCGGCGAACGCGCGCATCGCCATGCTGTCATACAGCGCGTCTTCCAGCGCTTCGTCAGCCAGCCCATACCACTGCTGCAAGAAGTAGATGCGCAGCATCCGCTCCAGCCCGATCGGCGGACGCCCGCGTTTGCCCTTGGGGTAGTACGGCTCGACAGCCGCTATCAGACGCGACCACGGCACAACCTTTTCCATCTCCGTCAGGAAGCGCTGACGTCGCGTCACTCGCTTCTTGCCGTGGTTTTCCGCTTCCGCAAAGCTGATCTGTCGCTTCATCACCGGATCTGAATCATGGACATGCCTATGACAACGCACCTCATCAACCTCGCGATGACCTGCGCAGTGATTTAATCAGCGTTTCCCTAACGGGCGAATATTGATCGTAGTGTGCGAAGAATTTCGTACGGGTATGAGCTTCAGAGCGTGCCCGGCTGCCTGCCGCGTGGAGCGCGTCCGTATGCAGGCTCTCCAACAATGATTGAACCAGCCCCGAAACTGTCCGTGGCCCGACACTGCGGGCGATATCGCATCATCGCCTTCGGCTGCGCTGCGCGCGGCTCAGAGAGAACAAGACAGTTAAAAGAACAAGAGGAAGGAGAGAAGCACCGGCGACAGCGCCGTCTATTTCTCTGTCGGCGAACAGCTTTTTTAAATGCTGCGCGTCAGCCCCGGAACAGGAACCGGCATCACATCGAACACGTCCGGAACCCGACGAACGCGAAATCATCGTCCGGCAGCAATGCCACCCGCGCCCGCACATGGCGTTGCCGTGACGAACTCACGAACGTCGTCCCCCTCACCGCCTGATGCGTCCCGAAGCGCGACACCATCCCGCCGTCCGACGGCGATGCCGCAAACCCCGCATACGGCTCGTACGGCGAAGCCGTCCACTCTCGCAACATTCCCCACTGCAGCCCGCGGTTCTGCAACGCTGCGAGTTCCCACTCCGCTTCCACCGGTAGCCGGCGGCCTGCCCACCCGCACCAGGCCTGCGCTTCGAACAGCGAAACGTGCCGCACGGCCTCATCGGGATTGAGCGTGCGCAGCGTGCCAAAACGCTCCACCATCCAGATGCGCGATTCCGGATGCCGCGACCAGTAGCGCGGCGCTGAGCGCTCCTGCGTCATCAGCCACTGCCGGCCAGCGGCCGACCACCACGCCGGGTTCTCATAGCCGCCGTCCTCGACGAACTCCAGGAACTGCGCGTTGCTGACCAGCGCGGCATCGATCTCGAATGCGGGCACATAAGTGGGCTGCGGCGGCAGTTCGTCGGGCTGCGCATAGCCGTCCGGATCCGACCAGCCCTGCGTGAAGCGGCCACCGGGGAAATGCAGCGTGCCGGCATGCGCGACTGACACGCCGGGTCCCGGCGCAACCGGCGCCGCGGGTGCCAGGCCCAGCGCCTGCAACAATGCCGCGAGATTCTCGGCCTGCGCATCTTCCAGGAACAGCGCGCGGCGAAAGGGATATAGCGTGAGGTCGCCATCGTCCGCCAATAGGGCCAAACGGCGCAGCAGGCCATCGAGCACATCGGAGGCGTATTGCTTGACCACGGCCACATCGGGCAGGACGATTTCCCAGCGCTCGTCAGGACCGATACGGTCGGGGTCGAACCATTCATCGGCCCCATCCAGCCGCGACGGCTCGCTGGCGACAGGCACCGGCACGCCGCCCCGATCGAGCTGCCGCACGCCGCGCAGGCACCACCATTCGGCATGCCAGGCGATAAATCCCAGCGTCCACAGCGGCGGATCGGCATCGTCCTGCCGCGGTACGTCCCACCCCTTGCGCGTCTGGCCGAAGGCGGCCAGCCAGGCCAGGGTGCGGCTGCGCGCGTCGACGAGCGCCTGGGCCAGCCCTTCGCGTGGCAGGCGCCGGGCGTCGGACCAGCCAGCCTGGCCGCCGCTGAAGTAGAGATCGGGAAGCATGGTGAAGCCGCTCATCGGGTAGACATCCGTTCGGGGAAGGACGAAGACGGGCGGCCGCCCGCCATGGCAGCGGCCATTATGACACCAGGCAGCAGACGCTTCAGGCGCGGGCGTGGAACACCGCGAACCAGCCCAGCGGGTCGGTCCAGTAAATCGGATCGTCGAAGCCGGCAGCCTCCAGCAGCAAGGCAAAATCGCCGGGCCGGTATTTGTGGGAATCCTCGGTATGGATGCGCTCGCCTTCGCCGAACCTGCGCTCGCCGCCGTTCCAGCGCACCCGGACCGGCGCGCGCGCCTGCAGGTGCATCTGGATGCGTGACGCCTGGCGATCGAAACTCGCCACATGGCGCCAGTCATCGACGTTGAAATCCGTCTCGACAATGCGGTTCACGTTGCGCAGCACATTGCGGTTGAACGCCGCGGTGACGCCCAGCGGATCGTCATAGGCTGCGACCAGCGTGGCCTCGTCCTTCACCAGGTCCACGCCGATCAGTACGCCATCGCCACGCCCGGCTGCGCCACGAAGGCGCTGCAGCAACGCCAGCGCGTCAATCGGCGAAAAATTGCCGATGCTCGAACCCGGATAGAAGAACAGCCGCCGGCCGCGCCGGACATTGCGCGGCAGGTCAAAACTGCCGCACAGGTCCGCACCGAGCCCGAGCATGGGAATGTCCGGATTCTGCTGCTGCAGGCACGACAACGTGCCGCGCAGGAACTCCACCGAGATGTCCAGCGCCACATACTGCGCCGGCCTCAGGCTGCCAAACAGCCGCGCGGCCTTCTCGCAGTTGCCCGCTCCCAGGTCGATCAGCACGCAGCCGCTGCCGGCACGCGCGGCGATGGCGGGCGCGGCGCTGGCGAAGATCGATGCCTCGGTACGCGTCGGGTAGTACTCGGGCAGGTCGGTGATGGCCTCAAACAGCCGCGAGCCCAGCACGTCGTAGAAAAACTTGGGACTGATGCTCGCCTCGGACTGGTGCAAGCCGGCCAGTATCTGCCCGCGCAAGGCGCTGCTGTCTTCGTGGTACTGCTGGATGAACTCGGGCTGCGCCGCCGCAGTCATGGGCCCATGCCCGTTGACCGCGGTCAGGAGCGACGGATGCGCATCGTGCGTGCCGGCTGCGTCTTTGGCATCTGGCGCGTCGTTGGCGTTGCGGTGGCCGAAGCCAGATGGGTTGGCGGAGCGGGAACCATTAAGCTGGGTTTGGACAGCCGGCATGTCGTTTCCTTGTGTGGTCGTGGGTCCACTTCTTGTTCCCCCGAATCATGGCGCAAACCTCCTGCGACGCGCCGGGTCCGGGACGCGCCGCTGTGCTGTCCGGGACGCATCGGCCGAAAACCGATCTTCAAGCATAGGTGCCGCACGGCGATTGCGCTTGTTGCATCGCACAATTCACGAACCTGCGGCGCCCCTCCGTATCTTCCCCAATGCCGCTATGACGCAACAATTCGTTTATAATCCCGCCCAGCGCGGATGCACGCTGTCCGCGCCCCTTCAAAGGGGAGTAGCTCCGGGGCCATGCCCTTAGCACAATCGTCATTCCGAGACTGACGTCTCCGGTTGTGCTGACACCGGTGCGCAGACCGCGCCGGGCGTCGAGCAAGACCTTTGCAACCTGGAATCATGGTTTGCAAAGGTGACCCCGGTCCCCCCTCTTACTCCATGACTCCAGGCGAACCAAACGCGCGTTTGCGGCTATTCGTACTTGAGGAGAGTTCATGGAGTGGTTTACCGATCTGTTCACGATGCAGTTCCTGACGGCCTTGCTGTCCATCGTCGTCATTGACCTGGTGCTGGCCGGCGACAACGCCATCGTGATTGCCCTGGCGGCGCGCAACCTGCCGTCGCACCTGCAAAAGAAGGCCATTATCTGGGGTACCGTCGGTGCCGTGGTGGTGCGTTCGGCTATGACGATCGGCGTGGTCTGGCTGCTCAAGATCCCGGGCCTGCTGCTGATCGGCGGTCTCGCGCTGGTGTGGATCGCCTACAAGCTGCTGTCCGACGAGGGCGATGGCGAAGGCCATGGCAACGGTGCGTCGACCCTGTGGGGAGCGATGAAGACCATCATCATCGCCGACGCGGTGATGGGCGTTGACAACGTGCTGGCCGTGGCCGGCGCCGCGCACGGCAGCTTCCTGCTGGTGGTGCTGGGCCTGCTGATCAGCATTCCCATCGTGGTGTGGGGCTCGAGCCTGGTGCTCAAGCTGATGTCGCGCTTTCCGGCCATCATCTACATCGGCGCTGGCGTGCTGGCTTTCACGGCAGTGAAGATGATCGTGCACGAGCCCATGGTCAAGGCGTTCTTCGAAGCCAACCCGGTCATCAACTGGGGCCTGTACGTGCTGATCATTGGGGGCGTGCTGGGTGCCGGCTACCTGGTGCAGAAGCGCCGGGGCCAGGCCCAGGCGCAGCAACCGGCCAGCAGCCACTAAGGCGTGCGGGCAGGCCAGGGCACGCGCCCTGGCCAAGGGTGGAAGGGCCTCCCGAAGGGGCGGCCCTTCTTGCTTTAAAATGCATGGTTTGCGGGCCCGCGCCCGCGTCACTTCTCCCCGCCCCTGCGCCGATGAAACAGTATCTCGACTTCATGCGCCATGTGTACGAGCATGGCACCGAAAAGGCCGACCGCACCGGCACCGGCACGCGCTCGGTGTTCGGCCACCAGATGCGCTTCGACCTGCGTGAGGGCTTCCCGGTGGTCACCACCAAGAGGCTGCACCTGAAGTCGATCATCCTGGAACTGCTGTGGTTCCTGCAGGGCTCGACCAATGTGCGCTGGCTGCAGGAAAACGGCGTTTCGATCTGGGACGAATGGGCCGATGAGAACGGCGAACTGGGCCCTGTCTACGGTTCGCAGTGGCGTTCGTGGCCCACGCCCGACGGCCGCCACATCGACCAGATCACCGACCTGCTGAACCAGATCCGCGCCAACCCGGATTCGCGCCGGCTGATCGTCTCGGCCTGGAACGTCGCCGACATCCCGCGCATGAAGCTGCCGCCGTGCCACGCATTCTTCCAGTTCTATGTGGCCGACGGGCGACTGTCGTGCCAGCTTTACCAGCGCAGCGCCGACATCTTCCTGGGCGTGCCGTTCAATATCGCCAGCTACGCGCTGCTCACGCACATGATCGCGCAGCAGACCGGGCTGGAGGTGGGCGACTTCATCTGGACCGGCGGCGACTGCCATATCTACAGCAACCACTTCGAGCAGGTCCGGACGCAGCTTGCGCGCGAGCCGCTGCCGCTGCCGACGCTGAAGATCGCGCGCAAGCCTGACAGCATCTTCGACTACCGCTACGAAGACTTCGAGCTGGTCGGCTACCAGTCGCATCCCGCCATCAAGGCACCGGTGGCCGTATGACGCTGCTGACCCTTGTCGTCGCCCGCGCCCGTAACGGCACCATCGGCCGCAACAACGCGCTGCCGTGGCGCTTGCCGGAAGACCTGGCGCATTTCAAGCGCACCACCCTGGGCGCGCCGATCATCATGGGCCGCAAGACCTGGGATTCGATCGGCCGGCCGCTGCCCGGGCGCCGCAATATCGTGGTGAGCCGCAATACCGCGCTAAAGCTCGAAGGCGCGGAAGTGGTGGGCTCGCTCGAAGCGGCGCAGTTGCTGTGCATCGGTGCCGAGCAAGTGTTCCTGATCGGCGGCGCGCAGCTGTATGCCGAGGCTATGCCCAGCGCGGACCGGCTCGTGGTGACCGAAATCGATGCCGATGTCGAGGGCGATGCGTTCTTCCCCGCGATCGACCGGACGCAGTGGATCGAGACCTCGCGCGAGGTCCATCATTCGGAAGCGAATGGCTTCGACTACGCCTTTGTGACGTACGACCGGCCGCCTTCGGGCGAAGAGTAGCCAGTCCCAAGCCAGGCAGGATGAAAGCAGGTGCGATCGGCACCTGCTTTTTTTTCGTGGATACCGATGTGTTGCCCATGCGCGAACTCAGACTGGGGAGATGTTGGCGAGCCACCAACTCAACCTCATCGCCGGCCGAGGCGGCAGGCAAGCGAGGAATCGGATTTTCTTCTTTCCTTTCATAGACTTGGAATAGCTGAAAACGACCTTGGCGGGCTCTGGCACACCCTGTGCGTATATATCCCCGAGCGCAGCAAACGTGCTCTACCAGCAAACTAACCAGCCATACCCAAGGAGTCCATCATGTCCCTGACCATCCAGAACCTCCCGCTCGAACAAGACCTCGACCGCGCCAAGATGGGCGCCGTCCGCGGCGGCAGCCTGTTCCTGAACAGCGGCGTCAATGCCATTACCGGCGGCGGCGGCGTCATGTTCGCCAGCCCGAACACCATTGTGGCGCCGGTCACGCAAGTCGATGCCTCGACCCGGACCGACGTCGACATGAAGAGCGTCATGAACACGATCAACAACGTGGGGGGTGTGGTCGCGGCGCTGCAGCACTGAGCCACGCGACCAGAGCGGAGGAAAGGATCGGAGAAGCCGGCGCCAGTTCGCGCTATCCGTCCTATGCAGGGCCCGGCTGCCGTACGCCGGACGCAAAAAAAGACCGCCCGTTCTTCGGGCGGTCTTTTTTGTTCTGGCTGCGTGCCGTCAGTTGCCGGCGATCGTCATCTGTTCGATCAGGATCGAACCGGTCTCCTTGGTGCCGCGCACCAGGGAATCCGAGCCGATGGCCACGATCTGGCGGAACATCTCGGCCATGTTGCCGGCGATGGTGATCTCTTCGACCGGATACTGGATCTCGCCGTTCTCGACCCAGTAGCCCGAGGCGCCGCGCGAGTAGTCGCCGGTCACGTAGTTGACGCCCTGCCCCATCAGTTCCGTCACCAGCAGTCCGGTGCCGAGCTTCTTCAGCATGCCCGGGAAATCGTCGCTGGCCGTGGCCAGGCTGCTGGTGAGCGTCAGGTTGTGCGAGCCGCCGGCATTGCCGGTGGTCTGCATGCCGAGCTTGCGCGCCGAGTAGGTCGAGAGGAAATAACCCTCGACCACGCCGTCGCGCACGACATCGCGCTCGCGCGTGCGCACGCCCTCTTCGTCGAACGGCGCGCTGCCCATGGCACCAGGCACGTGCGGCCGCTCGTGGATCTGGATATGCGGGGCGAAAACCGCCTTGCCCAGCGTGTCATGCAGGAAGGTCGACTTGCGATACAGCGCGCCACCCGAGACCGCCTGCACGAAGGCGCCGAGCAGGCCGGCGGCAAGCGGCGCCTCGAACAGCACGGGGCAGCGGCGCGTCGACAGCTTGCGCGCGTTCAGGCGCGCAAGCGCGCGTTCGGCGGCGTAGCGGCCGATGTCCTCCGGTGCGGCCAGCGCCAGCGGCGAACGCTTGGACGAGTACCAGTCGTCGCGCTGCATGCCGCTGCCCGAGCCGGCGATCGGCGCGCAGGAAATGAAGTGGCGCGAATACGGATAGCCGCCCGTGAAACCGCGCGTGGTGGCCAGCACGAACTGCGAATGCTGCGCCGATACGCTCGCGCCATCGCTGTTCTTGATGCGCGGCGACACCGCCAGCGCCGCGGCCTCGGCGCGGCGCGCGATGTCGATGGCGCCTTCGGCATCGATGGTCCAGGGGTGGAACAGGTCCAGGTCGCGCGGCTCGCGTTCGAGCAGTTCTTCCTCGGCCAGGCCGGCGCAGTCGTCTTCGGCAGTGAAGCGGGCGATGTTGTAGGCCGCCTCGGCCGTGGCGCGCAGCGCGGCCGGCGAGAAGTCCGAGGTGCTGGCGTTGCCGCGGCGCTTGCCGATCATCACCGTCACGCCGACCACCTTGTCGCGATTCTGCTCGATGGTCTCCACCTGCCCCTTGCGCACCGACACCGACAGGCCGCTGCCCTCGGAGATTTCGGTCGCGGCATCGGTCGCGCCGAGCTCGCGTGCCACACGCAGCACATCAGCCGCCATCTCGCTGAGCTGGGCCTGGGTATAGGTGAAATGCGCGGTCTGTTCGGCGATGGTGTCCATGCTGGGCGGTGTCATCAAAAGTGCAAGCGGGAATCATAGCAAGATAAAATGCCGCCCATGACGCGAAATTCCCGTAACTCCCCCGGCTCCCGCTTTCCCGGCGCCTTTGCACCGGAACCCGAGATCGACGAGCCCAAAAGCAAGTCGCAGAAGAAGCGCGACATGACCGCGCTGCAGGCCATCGGCGCCGAACTCGAAGCCCTGGCCAAGGACCGCCTGGCGCGCGTGCCCATGCCCGAAGCGCTGGCCGACGCCATCCACGAAGCCCGGCGCACCACCAGCCACGAAGGCAAGCGGCGCCAGATGCAGTTCGTGGGCAAGGTCATGCGCGGCCTGGAAGACGACGAAGTGCAGGCCATCCGCGCCGCCCTCGAAGGCTTCAAGGGCACCAGCAAGGCCGAGACCGCGCGCATGCACCTGATCGAACGCTGGCGCGAGCTGCTGCTGGCCGACGACGCCGCGCTCACCCGCTTCCTGGGCGAGCACCCTGGCATCGACGTGCAGACGCTGCGCAACATCATCCGCAGCGCCCGCAGGGAAAAGGAGCAGTCCAAGCCGCCACGCTACTTCCGCGAGCTGTTCCAGGCCATCAAGACCGCGCTCGACGCCAAGGACAGCGCGGCAGCGGCAAGCGAGCAACCCCCTACCCCGGAGCCCGACGCATGACGCAGACCACGCAACCGATCGCCCGCAACCATCCCGACGAACTGGTGGTGGGTTTCGTCTCGATCTCCGACCGCGCGTCGGCCGGCACCTACCAGGACGAAGGTATCCCGGCGCTGCGCGAATGGTTTGGCCGCACGCTGACCTCGCCCTGGCAGGGCGTCGAGCGGCTGATTCCAGACGAGCAGGCACAGATCTCGCGCACGCTGATCGACCTGGTGGACGTAGCCGGTTGCGACCTGGTCCTGACCACGGGCGGCACCGGCCCCGCGCGCCGCGATGTCACGCCCGAAGCCACGCTGGCGGTTGCCACCAAGGAGATGCCCGGCTTCGGCGAGCAGATGCGCCAGGTCAGCCTGCATTTCGTGCCGACGGCGATCCTGTCGCGCCAGGTGGCGGTGATCCGTGAAACGGCCAGCCGCGCGGCACTGATCATCAACCTGCCGGGCCAGCCGCGCGCCATCCGCGAAACGCTCGAAGGCCTGCGCGACGATGCCGGCAAGACGGTCGTCCAGGGTATCTTTGCGGCCGTGCCCTATTGCATCGACCTGATCGGCGGTCCCTACATGGAATCCGACGAGAGCGTGGTCAAGGCCTGGCGGCCGAAGAACGCGATCCGCAGCAAGCCCGCCGCCTGAGCGGCATAGCGGCAGCCGTGCCGGGGCTCAGCGCAGCCCCAGGTAAAGCCCCACCGGCACGAACAGCACGGCGGCAATATTGCCGAGCATCACGATCGACGCGACCTGGTCCGGCTCCTGCCGGAAGTGGTCGGCGACAAGGAAGTTGAGCACCGCAGGCGGCAGCGCGGCAAAGACGAAAAGCAATCCGCGCTGCAACTCGGTCAGCGGCACCCAGTGTGCCAGCAGCAGCGCCACGGCGATGCCCGTGAGCGGACAGGCCGCGGCCCCCACGATCCCCATGCCCCAGTTGCGCAGGCTCACGTCTTTCATGCGCACGCCGAGCGCGAACAGCATCAGCGGGACCGTGGCATCGCCGAGCAGCTTGATCGACTGGTAGACCGGTTCCGGCAATACGAACCACGGCTTTGCCAGCGACAGCCCCACGCCGGCCACGGTAGCCAGCACCATCGGGTTGCGCGCGATCTGCGTGATCGATGCATGACGATTCACAATCTTCATGCCGATCGTGAAATGCATCAGGTTCGATGCTGCGAACAACGCCACGGCGGGCGCCAGGCCCGCCGGCCCGAAGGCAAAGACCGACAGCGGCAGCCCCATGTTGCCGCAGTTGTTGAACATCATCGGCGGCACGAAGGTGCGCGGATCGACCCGCAGCGCGCGCGCCACGATCCACGCAAGCACGCCCGAGCCAATCACCACCGCGACCGCGCACGCTAGCAGCACGAGCTGGTCGGCCAGCACGAATTCCTTGCTGACGAAGGCCGACACCACCAGCAGCGGCGCGATCACGTCCAGCGTCGCGCGGTTGATGCCCGCCATGTCAGGGTGCGCCTTGCGCCCGTACAGCCACCCCACCAGGATGATCAGGATGACCGGTGTGATGATGGAGACGATGCGGGCGAACATGGAGAACAGGCAGAGAGGATCTGAGGCTGCCTGCAGGAGCAGGCGGGCGGCGTGACCGGCGCTCGCGGGTCCGCCGATTCTTGTTTATTGCGCGGCGGTGCCGGCATCCGGCGTGGCGGGCGCTGCAGCCTCGGCAGGCGTATGGCGGATGAAGTGGGTGCGGTAGTAGCGCAGCTCCTCGACCGATTCGAGGATGTCCGCCAGCGCCGTATGCAGTTGGCGCTTGATGAAGCCCTTGTGGATCGCCGGCTCCCAGCGCTTGCACAGTTCCTTGAGCGTCGACACGTCCAGGTTGCGGTAGTGGAAGAACGCCTCCAGCTTGGGCATGTAGCGCGCCATGAAGCGGCGGTCCTGGCAGATCGAGTTGCCGCACATCGGCGACTTGCTGGCCGGCACCCAGCGCTTGAGGAAGGCCAGCAGTTCGGCTTCCGCCTGCGCTTCGGTCAGGGTCGAGGCCTTGACCTTGTCGATCAGGCCCGAGCGGCCATGGGTGCCCTTGTTCCAGTTGTCCATGCCGTCGAGCACGGCATCGGACTGGTGGATCACCAGCACCGGGCCCTCGGCCAGGATGTTGAGTTCGGAATCGGTGATCACCACCGCGACCTCGATGATGCGGTCGTTTTCCGGCGACAGGCCGGTCATTTCCATGTCCAACCAGACCAGGTTGTTTTCACTCTTGACGGATTTGGTGGCGGCTTGGCTTGTCATCTGGACTGCGGTGTCTGGCGATAGGGAAAAACGGGAAAAGCGCCGCGGAAGGCCCGCGCGCGCGAACAACTTATAATTCTCGCATATCCGTCCGCCGTGTCCGTCGCAGCGCACCTGCGGCACCCCCACGCGGATAACCTGCGCAGCGTCGGCCACACATCCCGGTCGCCGCTGCCCCGACAAGGCTCTTGCCGATGTTCACCCTCATCTTCCTCGCCGCGCTGGTGGTCATGGTGCTGACCAAGCTATGGCTGGCGGCCCGCCAGGTGCGCCATGTTGGCCTGCACCGCAACGCCGTGCCGGCCCGCTTTGCCGACACCATCGCGCTGTCGTCTCACCAGAAGGCCGCCGACTACACCATTGCGCGCACGCGCCTGTCGATGCTTGAAGTACTGGCCGGAGCCGCCGTGCTGATCGGCTTCACCATGCTGGGCGGCCTCCAGTGGCTGAACCAGTTCTGGCTCGACATGTTTGGCCCCGGCTACGCCTACGGCATTGCGCTGATCGCCAGCGTGGCGCTGATCGGCGGGCTGGTGGACCTGCCCTTC
This sequence comes from Cupriavidus sp. C2SS-8b, assembly GCF_057073745.1. Lineage (NCBI taxonomy): Bacteria > Pseudomonadati > Pseudomonadota > Betaproteobacteria > Burkholderiales > Burkholderiaceae > Cupriavidus > Cupriavidus sp. C2SS-8b. Next base: position 920,265 of record NZ_CP172716.1, on the reverse strand, counting down.
ACGCTGTATGGCCAGTTCGGCATCGAGGAGCGCTTCGGCTTCAACAAGATGACGCTCGGCCTGTGGCTGGCGGACATGGTCAAGATGCTGCTGGTCGCCTGCACGCTGGGCCTGCCGCTGCTTCTGGCGGTTCTCTGGCTGATGGACCGCGCCGGCAGTTTGTGGTGGGTCTGGACCTGGCTGGTGTGGATGGCCTTCAACCTGCTGCTGCTGGTGGTGTTCCCGACCTTCATCGCGCCGCTGTTCAACAAGTTCGAGCCGCTCAACGACGAGTCGCTACGCCAGCGCATCGAGTCGCTCATGCAGAAATGCGGCTTTGCCAGCAAGGGCCTGTTCGTGATGGATGGCAGCAAACGCAGCGCGCATGGCAATGCCTACTTCACCGGCTTTGGCGCGGCCAAGCGCATCGTCTTCTTCGACACGCTGCTCGCGCGCCTGTCGGGCGACGAGATCGAGGCGGTGCTGGCCCATGAACTCGGCCACTTCAAGCGTCGCCACGTGGCCAAGCGCATTGCCGTTACGTTCGCGCTGAGCCTGGTCTTCCTGGCGCTGCTGGGCTGGCTCTCGACGCGCACATGGTTCTATACGGGGCTGGGCGTGGCGCCGAACCTGGGCGTTTCCAACAGTGCGCTGGCGCTGGTGCTGTTCTTCCTGACGCTGCCGGTATTCACGTTCCTGCTGGGGCCGTTGTCCAGCCAGTCGTCGCGCCGCCATGAATTCGAGGCCGACGCGTTCGCGGCCGACCAGACCAACGCCAGCCATCTGGTCTCGGCACTGGTCAAGCTGTACAAGGACAACGCCTCCACGCTGACCCCCGACCCGCTCTACAGCGCGTTCTACTATTCGCACCCGCCCGCCGCGCAGCGGATCGACCGGCTGCTGGCGCACGCATGAGCCGCACCAGCCGACACCGTACCGCCGGCGGTAATTCCGGCAAGGGCACCGCCGCCGAAGGCGCGCTGGTCATCGCCGCGCACGGCCGCCACTACGTCGTGGAGATGGCCGACGGCACGCACATGCATGCGTTCCCGCGCGGCAAGAAGAGCGACACCGCGGTGGGCGACCATGTCAGCGTGGAACGCACCGCGGTCGACCAGTGCGTGATCACCGCCGTCAGCCCGCGCAAGAACCTGCTGTACCGCTCAGACCAGTTCAAGTCCAAGCTGTTGGCCGCGAATATCGACCAGGTGGTCGTCGTGCTGGCGACCGAACCCGGGTTTTCAGAGGATCTGCTCGGGCGCGCGCTGGTTTCGGCCGAAGCCATGGAAATCCGCCCGCTGATCCTGCTCAACAAGACCGACCTGCCCGACCGCCTCGAAGAGTCCCGCCGCAGGCTCGCGCTGTACCGGGACCTGGGCTACGACACGGTCGAGCTGTCGGTACACGGCGATCCCGAGAATGCGCTGGCCGCGCTGAAGCCACGCCTGGCGGGGCTCGCCAGCATCCTGATCGGCCAGTCGGGCATGGGCAAGTCGTCGCTGCTCAACCTGCTGATCCCGGGCGTGGAGGCGCAAACGCGCGAGATCTCGGCCAAGCTCGATTCCGGCAAGCACACCACCACCTTCACGCGGCTGTACCACCTGCCGCCGGAGTGGGGCAACGTCGATGGCCGCGACGGTTGCCTGTTCGATTCGCCCGGCTTCCAGGAATTCGGCCTGCACCACCTGAGCGAGGGCATGCTCGAACGCGCGTTCCCGGAATTCCGGCCGCTGCTGACCGAGTGCCGCTTCTACAACTGCCACCACATCAACGAGCCGGGCTGCGGCGTGCTGGCCGCGATCGGGAACGGCGGTATTTCAGAGCGCCGCCACCAGCTCTACACGCAGCTGCTGCACGAATCCAGCCAGCAGAAGCCCTGGTAGCCGTGGTAAGGTGGCTGCACCTGCCTTGCCGGTGCGCTGCCAATGAAACTGCTGCTGTCCGCCACCTCGATCGTGCACGCGGCGCATTGCCGCAACGTGCTGCGCGCCGCCGGCATCCGCGCCGAACTGCGCAACACGTGGCTGTCAGGCGCGATCGGTGAAATCCCGTTCCGGGAAAGCGCGCCGCAGGTCTGGATTCTCGATGATCACATGGAAGCGCAGGCCTGGGCCGCGCTGAAGACGGCGGCCGAACCGCCGCCGGGGCCGCCGTGGCAGTGCCGCCACTGCCACGAATGGCATGAGCCGCAGTTCGGCCAGTGCTGGCGCTGCGGCGCGCCGCGGGATTAGGTCAGCCGCTCAGCCAACCCACAGCGCCAGCGACAGCATCGCCAGCAGCAGCATCCACAGCACCACCGCGCGCCAGACCAGCCCCACCGCCGACTGCAGCGTGCGGACGCCCGGCTCCGCGCCGAATTCCGGCGCCGAGGGCTCGGGGCCGTTGTCTTCTTCCATGCCCGGCGCGTAGTCGATCGCGGGGCCTGCCGCCATGCTGGTACGCAGCACCACGCTGGAGTCGTCTTCGGGCAGCGGCGTGCCCAGGCGCACGCCGAGCGCCCCGCCACCGCTCGCGAGCAGGATGCCGTTGACCGCATCGTTCCACTTGCGGGCGTGGTTGCGCCAAGCGTAGACCGCGTCCTCGAAGTTACCCACGATGGCAAACCCGATCGCCGTCAGCCGCGACGGCACCCAGTCCAGCAGATAGAACGCGCTCGCGGCAAAGCGGCCGAGCGCCGGACTGCGCTCGGTCGACGGCAGGTTCCACTGGCGGCCCAGGAATTCGGCGGCGCGGTACAGCACCACGCCGCCCGGCCCGATCGGCACCAGGAACCAGAAGAACACGCCGAACACATGGCGGTGCACCGCGACGATCGCCGCTTCAAGCGTGTGGCGCACGATCTCGGTCACGGGCATCTCGATGGTGTCGAGGCCGGTCCACTCATGCAGCAACGCGCGCGCGGCGAGCAGGTCGTCGCGGTTCAGCGCCTCGTGGATATCGGTGAAATAGTGGCTGAACTGGCGAAAGCCCAGCGTCAGGTACAACAACAGCACATTCCACGCGAGCGTGAGCGCGACGCTGATCGACGCGAGCAGGTAGTGCACCACCATCACGCCGAGCGTGAGCGGCAGCACCACGGTGAGCCAGGCGAGCGCGGCATCGCGCGGGCGGCCGGTGTCGAACGCGTGTTCGGCGCGGTCACCGAGCGCGCGCACGATCTCGTGGATCGGGTTATTGCGGCCCAGGGCGCGGAACTGCTCTGCGATCAGCGCCAGGAGAACGGATACGAAGGTCATCTCGGTACCGGGTGACGGGCCCGGCGTCGGCCAGGCCGGAAACTATGGGGCGGCAACCTGCCGGCGATGTGCGGGGCCGGTCGCAAATACATAGCAAGAAGATAGCACAGCGGTACATGCCCGACGACGATACCGCCGTAAAAGGCAAACAGCCCGCGGGCGCGGGCCGGCGGGCTGTGAGGGATGGCGGTGCGGCGCGGCATGCGCCGCACCGGCCTGGCTCCCGGGATCAGGGCAGGTCGAAGACCAGGACTTCGGCGCCTTCGCCCTGCGTCAGCGCGAGGGCGTCCACGGACTCAAGCTTGGCCGCGTCGCCGGTTTCCAGCGCCTGGCCATTGAGTGCAATCCGGCCGCGCGCCACATACACGTAAGCGCGGCGTCCGGGCTGGAGCGCCAGCGTGGCGGACTCGTCGCCATCGAACAGCCCGGCGTACAGGCGCACGTCCTGATGCACTAGCACCGAACCTTCGGCGCCATCGGAGCTGGCAACCAGGCGCAGCCGGCCGCGCTTGTCCACGGCGTCGAAGCGCTTTTCCTCGTAGCCCGGTTCGATGCCGGTCTGGTTCGGCATGATCCAGATCTGCAGGAAATGCGTGGTGTCATGGGCGGCATGGTTGTACTCCGAATGCTGCACGCCCGTACCGGCGCTCATGCGCTGCACGTCGCCCGGACGGATCACGCTGCCGTTGCCCATGCTGTCCTTGTGCGCCAGCTCGCCTTCCAGCACGTAGCTGATGATTTCCATGTCGCGGTGGCCATGGGTGCCAAAACCCATGCCCGGCGCGACGCGGTCTTCATTGATCACGCGCAGCGGCCCGAACTGGACATGCTTCGGGTCGTAATAGTCGGCAAAGGAGAACGAGTGATACGACTTCAGCCAGCCATGATCCGCGTAACCACGCTCTTCAGACCTTCTGATTTCAATCATTTTGATGGCCCTCCTTGTGGCCCTGGCTTGCCTTTCCCTTGCGGTATAGCACCGTGGGATATGGCGTTTGCTTTCGATGCTAGGAAGTTTAGGCGCTGTGGCGTATATTGAACGGCATCCACTTAGAAGTAATCGTTCAGAATTTCTGAATATGCCACTCTCCCTCGAATCCCTCGAAGTCCTGGACGCCATCGAGCGCAAGGGCAGCTTCGCAGCCGCCGCCCACGAGATGGGCAAAGTGCCCTCGGCGCTGACCTATGTGGTGCGCAAGCTCGAAGAAGACCTCGACGTGCTGCTGTTCGATCGGCGCCGACACCGGGCCGAACTGACGCCGGCCGGGCGCGCCCTGCTCGATGAAGGGCGTCACCTGCTCCACGCGGCCGACGACCTGGCGCGGCGGGTCAAGCGGCTGGCTACCGGCTGGGAAGCCACGCTGACCATCGTGGTGGACGACCTGATCAATTTTCGCGCCTTGCTGCCCGTGATCCAGGACTTCTACAACGAAAACACCGCCACGCGGCTGCGCTTTGCCAAGGAAGTGCTCGGCGGCGCCTGGGATGCGCTGGTCAGCAACCGCGCAGACCTGGTGATCGGCGGCGCTTATGACGCTCCCAGCACGCAGGGCTTCCAGATCCGGCCGCTGGGCAGCATGCCGTTCGTCTTCGCCGTGGCCGCGCACCACCCGCTCGCGACCGAGGAAGGACCGCTGACGACCATCCAGATCGCCCGGCACCGGATCGTGGCCGTGGGCGACACCTCGCGCAACCTGCCGGCGCGCACGCACGGCGTGCTGGCCGGACAGGACGTGCTGGTCGTGCCGACCATGCGCGACAAGCTTGAAGCGCAGATCCGCGGCCTGGGCTGTGGCTGGCTGCCGGCGCCGATGGCGCAGCCGCATATCGAAAGCGGTGTGCTGCAGGCTCGCGAGACCGTCGAGGTGCGCGCGCCCGGCAACTTCAAGGTGGCCTGGCGCACGAGCAATCGCGGCAAGGCGCTGCAATGGTGGGCGGGCAAGCTCGAAGATCCGCGGCTGGCGCAGGCGCTGCTGTTGCAGCAAGCCGAACTGGCAGGCTAAGGCGGGGGCACGCGCATGGCAGTACCCGCCAGCGGCTACCGCGGCCGCTTCGCTCCCTCGCCCACCGGCCCGCTGCACATGGGTTCGCTGGTGACCGCGCTGGCCACCTGGCTGGATGCGCGCGCGCACGGCGGCCGGTGGCTGGTGCGGATCGAAGACCTCGACTATCCGCGCTGCGTGCGCGGCGCCGACACGGACATCCTGCAAACGCTCGAACGGCTCGGCCTGGTGCCCGACGAACCGCCGGTCTGGCAAAGCCGGCGGGAGGCGCTGTACGCCGACGCACTGCATCGCCTCGACGCGGCGGGCCAGCTCTATCCCTGTGGCTGCTCGCGCAAGGAAATCGCCGATTCGCTGCTGCATGTGCGCGAACGGCACCAGACGCTTGGATATCCCGGTACCTGCCGCAACGGGCTCAATGGCAAGTTGCCGCGCGCGTGGCGCGTGCGCGTGCCGGACGGCCCGGCGGCCACCCTTTGCTTCGACGACCGCTGGCAGGGCCGCCAATGCCAGGACCTCGAAACGGAGGTGGGCGACTTCGTGCTGCGCCGCGCGGATGGCCTATGGGCCTATCAGCTTGCCGTGGTGGTCGACGACGGCCTGCAGGGCATCACGCATATCGTGCGCGGCGCCGACCTGCTCGATTCCACGCCGCGCCAGATCCACCTGCAGCACCTGCTCGGGCTGCCGACGCCCGCTTACCTGCACGTGCCCGTGGTGGTCAACGCGGTCGGGGAAAAGCTGAGCAAGCAGAGCGGCGCGCAGGCGATTGACACGAGCGCACCGCTCGACGCACTGCGAACGGCAGGCGAGCACCTCGGGCTACGAAACGAAGGGAAGGATGTGCAGGATTGGCTCGATCGAGCCACCGCTGACTGGGTGCAGCGCCTGGCGGCGCTGCCAGCCGGGACCGGGCGCTAACAGGCAGCGCCGGCCTCGCGGCTTAACCGCGATACGCGATCAGGACTTGCGCGGAGCGCCGCCCAGCAGGGCCGCAACGGGGCGCTTGGGCCCCTGGCGGCCGCGCGACAGCGCCGCCGCGATCATCTCCTCGGCAGGCTTGGCCGGGGCACTGTTCGGGCTGGGCTCGTAGGGACGCGAGAAGAACGGGTCGTCCGAAGGCCGGAACGCGTTGCGGCCACCGCCGTGGTCCGGGCGGCGGCGACGGTCATCGCCTTCACCGTCGCCGTTGCTACGCGCGCGGCGCACATCGCTGCGCTGGCGGCGGCGATCGGTCTCTTCCTGGCGCGCCTTCTCGCCGGTGGGATCAAAACCTTCCAGCGTGCCGCGCGGGACGCTGCGCTTGATAAGCTTCTCGATATCGACCAGCAGGCGCTCGTCGCCCGGCACGAAGATCGACAGCGCGTCGCCGCTGGCGCCGGCGCGGCCGGTGCGGCCAATGCGGTGCACGTAGTCTTCGGCGCTGAACGGCAGGTCGAAATTGATCACGCACGGCATGTCGGCGATATCGAGGCCGCGCGCCGCCACGTCAGTGGCCACCAGCGCGTCGATGGTGCCGCTCTTGAAGCCTTCGAGCGTCTGCATGCGCTCGGTCTGCGTCTTGTCGCCATGGATGGCGGCGGCGTTGATACCCTCGCGCTCCAGGTGGCGCGCCAGGCGCGAGCAGCCGATCTTGCTGTTGACGAACACGATGCACTGGCGCGACAGGCCTTGCGCCGCGCGCTGGCGCAGCAGGTGCACCACGGCGGCCTGCTTGTGGCCGTCTTCCACCTGGTACACCATCTGGCGCACGTTTTCGTTGGTGGAGTTGCTGCGCGCCACTTCGATCGTGACCGGCTGCTTCAGGTAGCTCGCGGCCAGGCGCTTGATCTCGGACGAGAACGTGGCCGAGAACAGCAACGTCTGGCGCTGTGCCGGCAGCAGGTTGATGATGCGCTGCAGGTCCGGCAGGAAGCCCATGTCGAGCATGCGGTCGGCTTCGTCCAGCACCAGCATCTGCACTTGCGACAGGTTCACCGACTTCTGCTGCACGTGGTCCAGCAGGCGGCCCGGCGTGGCCACCAGGATTTCCACGCCACGGCGCAGCGCGTCGGTCTGCGGGTTCATGTCCACGCCGCCGAACACCACCGTGCTGCGCAGGTCGGTGTGCTTGGCATAGCGCGCGACGTTGTCATAGACCTGGTCGGCCAGTTCGCGCGTGGGCGTGAGCATCAGCGCGCGCACCGGGTGGCGCGCCGGCGAGGCGCTCGCATTGGCCATCGGCAGCAGGCGCTGGATGATCGGCAGGGCAAAGCCGGCGGTCTTGCCGGTGCCGGTCTGGGCAGCGCCCATCACATCCTTGCCAAGGAGCACCACGGGGATGGCCTGCGCCTGGATCGGCGTCGGCTTTGTATAGCCTTGCTCGGACAAGGCGCGCAGGATGCGCGCGTCCAGGCCAAAGCTCTCGAACGTCTGCTCGGCGGCGTTCTGTTCAGGTAGGGTCGTAGTCGTCATGGTATCGGGGTGCGGCGGGAGGCGAACCCGGCACAAACGGATACGCGTCTGGAACTCATCTCGCCTTGCTACAGGCCGGATCCGGGGTGGATCCTGGCGCGGCAATGCCTCCAACGGCATTTGCCCAAGCGAATCAAAGACTTAGATTCTAGCACCTCTGCCACCACACTGAACAGGTGGGCAAGGCAGCACTGCGCGCACGGCCACTCGCGCCGGTTGATCTCTCAAGCCAGTATGGGCTTTGAGGATTTCAACAACGTGTCACAAAGCGCGGCGATGATGCCGCCAGTCCGCAGCCAACGACAGCTCTTGAGGCGCCGGATTGACTCCCGACACGACAGGACACCGAACCTTTGACCTTGACCTTGAGCCTGAACATGGATCTGGACTTTTTTCGCCAGGCGCGTGACCGCTTCCTGATGACTTCTACGGTGTTCCTCGGCTTGCCCGGCGCGACGGGCCAGGCAGCGCCGTCCGCAGCATCAGCGGGCCAGCCGCATGGCAACACGCAACTGCCGGCCTGGCCGTTCGCACAGCACCGTTTGCCAGCAGCCGGTTGAGCGCTCTGGGCCCACGGCGCACGTCCGGTCAACTCGTAGCAAGCCGCCGCAGCGCCGCGGGCTGCAGTATTTCCACTTGCCGGTAATGGCGGCGTATCCAGCCGGCGTCCTCCCATGCCTGCAAGTACTTGGCGACGGTCTGGCGCGAGCGGTTGACCATGTCGCCGAGGTCCTCGGCCGAGACCCGCACCACATGGTCGGTACGATCGGCCAGTTCAAGCAGGCGCGCCGCCATGCGCGCATCCACGGGTGCCTGCTGCGCGCGCTCGGCGTGATCGAAGGCGACGCGCAGGCGCGCGCAGATCTGCTGGACGATCAGCTGCATGCCTTCCGGATGGGCGACAAGGATTCGGTCGAAATCGCGCCGGCCCAGCACCAGCAACTCAGTGCTCCCCACGGCGAAAGCGTCATGCGTGCGCGGCTTGCCGTCGAGCAGCGAGATCTCGCCGAACCAGCGGCCGCGGCCGATCACCGAATAGACCGACTCGCGTCCGCTCGCGCTGACGCGGCTCATGCGCACGCGGCCCGCCAGCACCATGCAGAAATACGTCGGCGGATCGCCGCGCGCGAAGATCATGTCGCCGTCGCCGAAGCGCTGGCGGCGTGCAGCCTTCTGCACGGCGTCGAGCACGCGCACCGGCGCATTGCGCAGCCATCCGCTGGCCAACACGCTGCGCGGCAGCGCCCTGCCGGAATCCACGGCTTTCACATCACCCTCCCCGCTGGCCAAAGCGAGATTGTCCAATACTTAACAGACTTGCGCGCAGGCCCTGGCGCAGAATGCCTCCGCACTCACGACACAGAACACACCCCCGGAGGCATTTACATGGCGCAAGTACAACTCGTCGATGCGGTCGATTCCGTCAGGGACCGCGTTTCCGACGCGGAATGGCAGATGCGCGTCGACCTGGCGGCGGCCTACCGCCTGGTCGCGCATTTCGGCTGGGACGACCTGGTCTTCACCCATATCTCGGCACGCGTGCCCGACGCGCCCGACCAGTTCCTGATCAATCCCTACGGCATGCTGTTCGACGAGATCACGGCGTCCAGCCTGGTCAAGGTCGACCATCACGGCCAGCCCGTGCTGGACACGCCGTATGACGTCAACCCAGCGGGCTTCATCATCCACAGTGCCGTGCACGAGGCGCGGCCCGAGATCGGCTGCGTCATGCACACCCACACGCCGCACGGCGTGGCGGTGTCGGCGCAGCAGGCCGGCCTGCTGCCACTCTCGCAACAGGCGATGTTCGCGCGCATGGGCCTGGCCTATCACGACTACGAAGGCGTGGCGCTGCGCGAGGACGAAAAGGTGCGGCTGGTGGCCGACCTTGGCCGCAGCAAGCAGATGATCCTGCGCAACCACGGCCTGCTGACCTGCGGGCGCACGGTGTCAGACGCGTTCCTGACGATGTACACGCTGGAGTCGGCATGCCGCGTCCAGATTCTCGCGCAGAGCGGCGGCACGCCGCTGACGCTGGTGCCGGAAGCGGTTAGCGCCGACGTCGGCGAGCAAGCGCGCCAGGCCACCAAGGGCAAGGGCTCGGGCCTGGCATGGCCTGGCCTGCTGCGCCGCCTGGACCGAATCCAACCCGATTTCCGCAACTGACATGGGCATCCTCGTACATCTTCCGTCGTTCATGGCGGGCCCCATCACCGCCGCGCTGCGTGAAGCCGCGCCCGACATCCCCGTCTGGAACGGCCGCGAAAACGCACCCGCGGACGAAGTCGAAGCCATCATGGCCTGGGGCCTGAAGCCCGGCGTGCTGCCCGCCTTCCCCAACCTGCGCCTGGTCTGCGCCGCCGCGGCTGGCGTCGACAAACTGCTGGCCGCGCCCGACCTGCCGGCAAACATGCCGGTCACGCGCGTGGTCGATCCGGGCCAGCAGACCGGCATCGCGCATTACGTGCTGGCCATGGCCCTGCGCCATGCGCGTCGCCTGGGCGACTATGCCGCGCAACAGCGCCGTGGCGAATGGAAGCGCCATCCGGCACCGGATCTCTCACGCTGCCGCGTCGGCGTGCTGGGCATGGGCGAGATCGGCAGCGCCGTGGCGCGCACGTTCGCGGCCATCGGCTTTCCGGTGGCGGGATGGAGCCGCAGCGGCAAGGGCATTCCCGGTGTGACCGACTACACCGGCGATGCCGGCTTGTCGGCCATGCTTGCGCAGACCGACATCCTGGTTTGCACGCTGCCGCTCACGCCGCAAACGCATGGCCTGCTGAACCGGCAGACACTCTCGCAATTGCCGCCCGGCGCTTTCTTCATCAACGTTGGTCGCGGCGAGCACCTGGTCGAACCCGACCTGGCCGCGCTGATCGACGAAGGCCACCTGGCCGGCGCGGCGCTCGATGTGTTTTCGAAGGAACCGCCGGAGCCGGGAGATCCGGTGTGGAACCATCCGCGCATCGAAGCCACGCCGCATATCGCTTGCGATCCGTCGTATGAACTGGTGGCGCGGCAGTGCGTGGAGAATGTGCGCCGGATGCGTGATGGCCGGGAGCTGATGAACCTGGTGGACCGGGCGGCCGGATACTGAGGCCAGGCGGCGGCCATGAATTTACGCCGCCATCGCTTGCCGCACCATCCAGTTGCGGAAGGCACGCGCGGCGGCGGGTTCCATGCGATCGCGCGGCCAGATCGCGTAGTAGCCGCCACCAAGGCTCGCACTCGCTTCGCAAGCACGCACCAGCAGGCCATCGCGCAGGCAGCCGTCGATCATGTGCCGCCAGCCGAGCGCGATGCCCTGCCCCTCTATCGCCAGCTGCAGCAGGATCGGATACTGGTTCGACGTCAGGAAGGTACGCGGATTCGCGTCATGCACGCCTTGGTGCGCGAACCATGCCTGCCACGACATCCATTGCCGCTGGCCATCGTCGAGCATCAGCAGGGTCTCGTTGACCAGCGCTGACGGGGCTAGCGTGCGCCCGTCGAGATAGGCCGGCGCGCACACCGGGAAGACCTCCTCGCCGTACAGTCGCCGCGCCGACAGCCCGGGCGGCGGACCCTCGCGCAGGTAGTACAGGCCAATGTCGAATTCCGCGGCAGACAGCGACGCAAGGCTGTCATTCACAATGAGCCGCAACTGGATCTCGGGATGTGCCGCACGGAACGAAGCCAGCCGCGGCGTCAGCCACAGCACGGCCACGCCCGTGGAGCACGCCACGGTCAGCGCCGTGTGACTGCGCACCTTCATCACGTCTTCGGTGGCCTCGGCACAGCCCACCAGCAATCGTTGCACAACCTCGGCATAGCGCTGGCCGCTGACTGTCAGGCGCAGCGCGCGCGGCTCGCGGATAAACAGCTTGCGTCCGAGAAAGCTTTCGAGCTGAGCGACTTGCCGGCTGATCGCGCTTTGCGTCAGATGCAGCTCCGCGGCGGCGCGTGTGAAGCTGCCAAGCCGCATCGCGGCTTCGAAGGCGACTAGGTTGGCCAGGGGCGGTAGCGGGGAGATGCGCATGGGAGCTTCCGGTCGCGGGAGCTGCCATGATAGACCGCGAATACGAGGGACGGAGTGGGAATGCACCCTGCCCCGCGTGGACGCCGGGCAGGGGCATCGTGGATCAGGACGCGCGACGGTGAATGCGCCCGGCTTGCATCACCACGCTGAGGTGTTCGCCCTGGCCGGCGATCAGGCCGATATCGTCGAGTGGATTGCCATCCACGAGCAGCAGGTCCGCCGTCGCCCCGGCCCGCACGGCACCGAGTTCGCCATCGCGCTGCAGGATCGCCGCGGCAATCGAGGTGGCCGAACGGATCGCCTCGATATTGCCGAGCAGTTCGGCGCGGATGCGGAATTCCTCGGCCTGGTGGTCGTGCATTTCGCCGAGCAGGTCCGAACCGTAGCCCATCGGCACGCCGGCATCGGCGTAGATGCGCAGCGAGTCTCGGCCCGCCTGGCGCACGGTTTCGATCTTGGCGACGGAATCGGCAGGCAGGCCCAGGCGCGCGCCATCGCGCGCCAGCGCATCATAGGTGACCAGCGTCGGCACGACATAAGCGCCGTGCTTGCGCATTTCATCAGCCGCGGCGCGGTCCACCAGATTGCCGTGCTCGATGGTGCGCACGCCGCAGCGCACGGCACGCGTGATGGCACGGCCGGTGTAGGCGTGGGCCATCACATAGGTCTGCGCGGCTTCGGCTTCGGCCACGATGGCCCGGATCTCGTCTTCGCTGTATTGGGTATTGCCGATCGGGTCGGTCGGAGAGGCCACGCCGCCCGACGCCATGATCTTGATCTGGGTGGCGCCCTTCTGGATCTCTTCGCGCACCGCCAGGCGGACGGCGTCGACGCCATCGGCCACGCGCGCGATGGCGCCGGCGCGGAATGCGCACGAGCACGGCTCCAGCACATCGGAGCGCGGGCGGAAGTCGCCATGGCCACCGGTCTGCGACAGCGCCTTGCCGGACGGGAAGATGCGCGGCCCGGGCACCAGGCCGGTGGCCACCGCGTGCGACAGGCCCCAGTCGGCACCGCCGGCATCGCGCACCGTGGTGAAGCCACGGTCGAGCATGCCCTTCATGATCGGCAACGCGCGGATGGCGACCAGCACGTTCGGCTGCACCGCGTTCAGGCCGAGGTTCGCGAGCGACGCCAGCACGTGCACATGGCAATCGATCAGGCCGGGCATCACGGTCTTGCCACGTGCATCGATGCGCGTGGCGTTGGGTGCATCGATGGCCGGGCCGACCGCGACGATGCGCTCGCCCTCTACCAGGACATCGTGGTCGCGCAGCAGCTCGCCCATGCCGGGGTCGAGCACATCGCCGCCGTGAAAGAGGATCTGTGGAATCTGGGTCATATCAGCGTTGTTGCAGGTAAGCGGGTTCGCGGACAAAGCGCGTGCCGGCCAGGCTGATGGCGGCCGCGATCATGACGTAGATCGCGGGCGCCATGCTGCTGCCGGTGGTGGCGATCAGCCAGGTGATGATGAACGACGCAAAGCCGCCGAAGATCGTCACCGCGAAGTTGTAGGCCACGGACAGGCCGGTCGACAGCACGCGCGCGGGGAACAGCTCGGAGAACGCGGCCAGGATCGGGCCGGTATAAGCAGCGATCAGGATGCCGAACACCAGCTGGAACACCAACAGCGACAACAGGCCGGGCACATGGTTGATGTACGCGAACATCGGCCAGGCCAGCACCAGGATCAGCAGCGCCGATCCGCTCAGCAGCACGCGGCGGCCGATGCGGTCCGCGAGCCTGCCGACCAGCGGCGCGAACAGCATGATGGTGCAGCCGCCCACCATGCCGGCGATAAAGCCGTCCGACTGCGGCACGTTCAGCACCTTGACGGCATAGGTCGGCATGTAGAACAGCAGCACGTAGGTGCACACCGTCCACAGGATCACCATCGAGAAGCTGGCGAACGTTTCGCGCGGGTAGGCCTGGAACACCTCCTTCAGCGGCGAGTCGGCGCGCTCGGCGGTTTCGCGGAAGGTCGGGGTCTCGTCGAGATGGTGGCGGATGTAGTAGCCAACGGGCCCGATCACGATGCCGAGCAGGAACGGCAGGCGCCAGCCCCAGCTGTTGAGCGCTTCGGGGCTCAGCGAACGCGTGACGAAGGTGCCGACCGCCGCGCCGAGCAGCACGGCCACGCCGATGCTCGCCTGGATCCAGCTCGAGTAGTAAGCGCGCTCGCGCTCGGGCGCGTATTCGGTCAGAAAGGCCGTGGCGCCGCCCATCTCGCCGCCGGCGGAGAAGCCCTGCAGCAGGCGCGCCACCACGATCAGCAGCGGCGCGAAGATCCCCACTTGCTGGTAGGTCGGCGCGATGCCGATCAGCGTGGTGCCCAGCGCCATCAGCAGGATGGTCATCGACAGCGCAGCCTTGCGGCCGACGCGGTCGGCATAGATGCCGAGCACGATGCCGCCGACCGGCCGCATGAAGAAGCCCACGCCAAAGGTGGCCACGGCCAGCAGCAGCGAGCTGAGGTCATTGCCGGTGGGAAAGAACAGCTTCGCGATGATGATCGCGAAGAAGCTGTAGACGGTAAAGTCGAACCACTCCAAACCATTGCCGATCACCGTGGCGATGATGGCGCGACGCCGTTGGGCGGGCTCGATGACAGGCTCGATCACGGGTTCGGACATGGCCCGGCCTGTCGGCGAATAGGTGGCGGTGGCGCTCGTGGGCGCGGCGCTGTTGTGCATGGGTCTCCTCATCGGTAACCACTGCCGCGGTTCATGGCGGGGATGCAACGCACGCCCGGCTGGCAGATGGTGAGGCGATGTTAGGAGAACAGGCGCAGCGAGCGTTAGCGATATCTCTGCATGCGGGCATGCGCGTAGCGCATGGGTCGGTCAGGGCCGCTATGAATCATTCCACCGCACGGAAAGGAGACTTCATCCGGCGCGCACCGTTACCGCGGGATGTCGTCGTTCTCGACCCCGCGCTCACCCTCCATCGCCTCGCGCTTGTGCTTCACGTGGTAGGGCGTCAGCACGGCATGCGCCACCAGGTCGAGCGCGGGTCGTACTTGGCCATTCTTGTCCGTCCAGACCTTCGGCGTCAGCGAACCAGACAGCGACACGCTGTCGCCGTCCTGCAGGGCCAGGAGCGAATCTCCCACGCTATGCGTGAACGTGATCACGTTCACAATCACGGGTTCGTTGTCGCCGGCCGCGGCGCGCACTCTGGCGGTGACGAAGCGGTGGCCACCGTTGCCGGTGCGCTCGGCCGGCTGGCCGTACAGCTTTCCTGAGATCAGGGCATCAATCATTGGGGGTCTCTTATGGTGGTAGTCGGTGTGGATGGCGACTGTCGGGCAAAGTCTCCCGCCAGGCAAAAAACAAAAGGGGTTGCGGAAAAATTCCCGCAACCCCTCGCGTGGTAATTGGTGGGCCTCCCGTGAGTCGAACACGGCACCAACGGATTATGAGTCCGCTGCTCTAACCAGGCATGAGCTAGAGGCCCGTGGAAGCGTTTAACTGCCTTCCAGGAAACTCTTGAGCTTATCAGAGCGGCTCGGATGGCGCAGCTTTCTTAGTGCCTTGGCTTCTATCTGGCGGATCCGTTCACGCGTGACATCGAATTGCTTGCCGACCTCTTCCAGCGTGTGGTCGGTGCTCATTTCAATGCCGAAGCGCATGCGCAGCACCTTGGCTTCGCGCGGCGTGAGCGAATCGAGCACGTCCTTGACGACGCCGCGCATGGAGCCGTGCAGTGCCGCTTCGGCCGGAGCCAGCGTGTTGGTGTCCTCGATGAAGTCGCCCAGATGGGAGTCGTCGTCGTCACCGATCGGCGTTTCCATGGAGATCGGCTCCTTGGCGATCTTCATGATCTTGCGGATCTTGTCTTCCGGCATCTCCATCTTCTCGGCCAGCGTTGCCGGATCCGGCTCATTGCCGGTTTCCTGCAGGATCTGGCGCGAGATGCGGTTCATCTTGTTGATGGTCTCGATCATATGCACCGGGATACGGATGGTGCGCGCCTGGTCGGCGATCGAGCGCGTGATGGCCTGGCGGATCCACCACGTCGCATACGTCGAGAACTTGTAGCCGCGGCGGTATTCGAACTTGTCCACCGCCTTCATCAGGCCGATGTTGCCTTCCTGGATCAGGTCGAGGAACTGCAAGCCGCGGTTGGTGTACTTCTTGGCAATCGAGATCACCAGGCGCAGGTTGGCCTCTGTCATCTCGCGCTTGGCTTCGCGCGCGCGCTTCTCGCCCTCGGCCATCTTGCGGTTGACGCCCTTGAGTTCCTTGAGCGGCAACACCACGCGCGCCTGCAGGTCGATCAGCTTCTGCTGCAACTCATGCACGGCCGGCACATTGCGCTCGACGATGGTGCTGTACGGCTTGCCGTCGGCAACCACCGTGTGGATCCATTCGAGGTTGGTCTCGTTGCCCGGGAAGCGGGCAACGAAATCCGCGCGCGGCATGCCGCACTTGTCTACCACGTTGTTCAGGATGGCGCGTTCGAGCTTGCGCACTTCGTCCACCTGGCCGCGCAGCGTATCGCACAGGCGCTCGACGCTGCGGGCGGTGAAGCGGATGCCCATCAGCTCGGACTGGATGGCTTCCTGCGCCTTGACGTAAGGCTTGGACTTGTAGCCTTCCTTTTCGAAGGCGCGGCGCATCTTGTCGAACTGCTCGGCGATCACGCGGAATTTCTCGAGCGCGGACAGCTTCAGCTCTTCGAGCTGGCGCGCCGAAGCACCGGCGCCGGCAGCGTCGTCGTCCTCGTCGTCTTCGTCGGATTCCTCTTCGTCTTCCGACTCCAGCTCTTCCTCGTCCGCCGCCGATGCGCCGGCAGCGTCTTGCGCCACGTCATCGGCGTTCGGGTCGATCAGGCCATCGACGAATTCGTCGATCTTGATCTCGTCGCTGGCGACGCGCTCGGCATTGGCCAGGATCTCCGAGATCGTCACCGGGCAGGCGGAAATGGCCATCACCATGTCCTTCAGGCCCGCCTCGATGCGCTTGGCGATCACGATTTCGCCTTCGCGCGTCAGCAGCTCCACCGTACCCATCTCACGCATATACATGCGCACGGGGTCCGTGGTGCGGCCGAATTCGGAGTCCACCGTCGACAGCGCGGCCTCGGCTTCTTCTTCAGCCTCTTCCTCGCTGGTGGCCGACGGGGCGTTGTCGTTCAACAGCAGCGTTTCGGCGTCCGGCGCCTGCTCGTACACGGCGATGCCGATGTCGTTCAGGGTGGCGACGAGCGTGTCGATCGTCTCCGAATCGACCATGTCGTCCGGCAGGTGATCGTTGATCTCGGCGTACGTGAGATAGCCGCGCGACTTGCCGAGCTTGATCAGCGCCTTGAGCTTCTGGCGGCGCAGCTCGAGTTCTTCCTCGGTGCCCTGCCGGGTCGAGGCGAACTCCTTGAGCAGCGCCTTTTCCTTGGCCTTGCGGTCCTTGGCTTTCTGCTTTTCGGACTTCGGTGCCGCGGCAGGCGTCGCGGTGCGGGTCTCGTTCTCGTCGAACTCGTCGGTCACGTCGCCCGTCGTGCTGTCATCGTGCTGCATCTCGGCCTTGGGCTTGCGGCCGCGCTTTTTCGGCTCGGGCTTGCTGGCCGGCGCTGCGGGACGCTCGGATGCAACGGCTGCAGGAGATGCCGCGCGTGCCTTCGGCGCCGGCGCAGCAGCGCCTGCCTTGGCGCTCGCGCTCCTGGCACCGGCGGCGGCCGGCTGTTTGCTCTCGACTTCGGTATTCTGCTGTTTCGCCACGGTGATACTCTTGCCTTTCACTGGTGCAGATGCGGCGACCTTGCCGCTGGTACTGGCGCTCCTGGCGCCCTTGCCGCTCTCGCGTGCCGAAGTCGAGGCTTTTGTCTCAGATGTGCGATTTCTGGTGGCAGTGATCTCGGCGGGCGATTCAGCGCCTCGCGCGGACTTTGATGGCGCAGACCGGGCTGGCGTCTTGACAGGAGCGGTCGATGTTTTCGCCGCCGCGGATTTCACAGACGCCTTGCCGCTCCCGGATTGGGGAGCCTTTACGGAAACCTTTTCGGTTGCTTTGGCCTTTGCCATTGGCACGCTCACTTTCACCAGATATGGAGAGAAAGATTTCGCAATCCAAACTGCCTATTGTAGCACGCCACAGATAGCCAGCTTCCTGTCAGGTATGGGTTTCACCTGAAAAATCAAGGGTTAAGCTCAACACTGCGATGGCTTTCCCCTTTACCGCCTCGTTGGCGCCACCTCCCAATGCACCACCGATTGTGCTTATCTGCGCACTAGCCAAGCCGCCTGCGGCGATGGACTTCGCCAACCAGCCAGCGCATGCGCTCCTTCCCTGCCTCGTCGGCCGTGCCCGCGATCACGGCGGCCTGAAGCCGTTCCAACTCACGATTCAACGGCTCAGCGAGCAGTTTGGTAACGGCGGCGTCGAATTCCTGTGTCGCCGGCTCCTCTTCAATCTCTTCACGCAACACCGCGGTACGCGCTGCCGCGTACGCCTCGGCGAAGGGCGATTGCGCCAGATGCTCGCTGAATGCCGCGAAATTCACCTGGCCCTCCACCTCGTCGCAGGCAGCGACCAGATGCGCGAGAACGTCGGCTTCGCCGCCCTCCGAATCTAACAGAAGTGCACGACTGTCCTCGTCCAGCCGAGCCGATAATGACGGATAGCACATCAGCAACTGCAATACGCGCTGCTCCAGGCCCGTTGGCGCCTGGCGCCGGGTGCGCGGTCGCGGCTGGGCAAAGCGGCCAGCGCGCGCCGGGTCGCTGCGCAGGCCGCAGAGCGCCTCGATTTCGGCGGGCGTCGTACCGGTAGCATCGGCAAGCTCGCGGATAATCTGTAGCCGCAGGCCGCCAGCCGGCATGGCCTGCAGCAGGGGCTTGGCCTCATACTGCGCGCGGGCGCGGCCTTCCGGCTGGCGCAGGTCGAGTTCTTCCGTCACCGACTGCAGCAGGAAGCGCGACAGCGGCATGGCATCGCGCACCTGCGCCGCGAACGCCTCGGTGCCCTCTTCGCGCACATAGCTGTCGGGGTCATGCTCGGCCGGCAGGAACAGGAAGCGGATGGACTTGTTGTCCGCCACATGCGGCAAGCAGGCTTCCAGTCCCCGGCGGGCAGCACGGCGGCCCGCCGCGTCACCGTCGAATGAAAACACCACGGAATCGGTCTGCCGCAACAGCTTCTGCACGTGCACGGGCGTACACGCCGTGCCGAGCGTCGCCACGGCATTGGCAAACCCGAGCTGCGCCAGCGCCACCACGTCCATATACCCTTCGACCACGAGGACGTAGCCAGTTTCCCGGATCGCATGACGTGCCTCGAACAGCCCGTACAGCTCGGTGCCCTTGCTGAACAGCGGCGTCTCGGGCGAGTTGAGGTATTTGGGCTCGCCCTGTCCCATGACGCGGCCGCCGAAGCCAATCACGGCCCCTTTGGTGTTGCGGATGGGGAACATGATGCGGTCGCGGAAGCGGTCATAGCGGCGCGGCTTGCCGTCCGCATCGCGCTTTTCGCTGCTCTCGATCAGCAGGCCGGCCTCCACGAGCGGCGCCGCAATGCCGTCGTCGCGGTAGCTGCCAAACACCGCTTCCAGCCCCTGCCAGTCATCCGGCGCGTAGCCCAGGCCGAAACTGGCCGCAATCTCGCCCGTCAGGCCGCGCCCTTTCAAGTACTGAATGGCTTGGGGCGCACCACGCAACTGGCGCCGGTAGAAATCGGTGGCCCGCGTCATGGCGTCGGAGAGCGCCAATGAACGCGCCTGCTGCTCCGCACGCTGCCCCGGGGGCAATCGATCGCGCTCCTCGGGCACGGTCATGCCGACCGACTGGGCGAGTTCGCGCACCGTTTCCGGATAAGACTGCCCGGAATACTCCATCAGGAAACCGATGGCCGATCCGTGCGCACCGCAGCCAAAGCAGTGATAGAACTGTTTGGTCGGCGATACCGTGAACGACGGCGACTTCTCGTTATGGAACGGGCACAGCCCCATGAAATTGGCGCCGCCCTTCTTCAGCTGCACATACTTGCCCACCACATCGACAATGTCGACACGGTTGAGCAGGTCCTGAATGAAGGATTGCGGAATCACCCGACTGACCGTCCTGATGGCATGGCCGCCCGGTGGCCGGGCAGCCGCTTTTTTGAAAATGCGTGACCGGAAAGGCTCCCGGCTGCTATCGAATAATTGTAGTGTAGGCGCGACATTGCACCCGCATTATCTGCATCACCGGCCATTTTCCTGCTATCTGCCGGCAATCTTCGACCTTACTGGGTCAAATGCGCAGTTACTTGCTTAGTGCCGCCTTGACCAGCGCCGAGACGGCGGTCATGTCGGCACGGCCCGCCAGCTTGGGCTTGAGCACGCCCATGACCTTGCCCATGTCCTGGGGACCGGCAGCGCCGGTATCGGCCACGGCTTGCTGGACTTCGGCGGCGATCTCGGCATCGGAGAGCGCGGCGGGCATATAGACCTTGAGCACATCGACCTCGGCTTGCTCCTTCTGCACCAGGTCGTCACGGCCAGCCTGCTGGAACTGGGTGATCGAGTCCTTGCGCTGCTTGAGCATCTTGTCCACAACGGCGAGCACCGCGGTGTCGTCCAGCTCGATGCGCTCGTCGACTTCGCGCTGCTTGATCGCGGCCAGCAGCAGGCGGATGGTGCCGAGACGCTCGGTTTCGCGGGCGCGCATGGCGGCCTTCATGTCGTCGCTGATTCTGGCTTTGAGGGACATCGTGATCTTCCGGAAACGGGTTGGCAGGCGGCTGCGGCAAGCCAGAAACGCAAAAACCCGCCGCGGCCTGGCCACAGCGGGCCTGCGCGCAAAGGCGGGCGCCGTCAGTACAGCAATGTTGGGCAGCACCTGGCTGCCAATGTGCTTGTCGCAGGGCCAGTTATGCAGAGTTGTCGATTGTAGCACCACGCCTCATCGGCGGAAAATGTGCCCCGGACACCTCACTCAGGCGATGGCGCGCCCGCTATGCGCCGTCTCGGCCAGCGCCTGTCCGGCCGCGACGGCGGAAGCCCAGGCCCACTGGAAGTTGTAGCCGCCCAGCCAGCCGGTCACATCGACGACTTCGCCAATGAAGTACAGGCCCGGAACGTCCCGCGCCATCATGGTGGTGGAAGACAGCCCGCGCGTATCCACCCCGCCCAGCGTCACTTCGGCCTTGCGATACCCTTCGGTGCCCGACGGCACCACGCGCCAGTCGTTCAGCGCTGCGCCAAGCCGCCGCAGCGCCTTGTCGGCAATGTCGTGCAGCGGCAGGCCGCCGTCCACGCCAGCCGCCGTGCACCACGCATCCGCAAGGCGGGCCGGCAGGCGCTGCCCCAGCAGGTTAGCCAGGTGCTTGCGGCTGCCCGCCTTGTGCTCCAGCAGCCAGTCGGCGGCATCTTCGCCGTCGAACAGGTCGATCTTGATGGGCGTCGCCGGCTGCCAGAAGCTCGATATCTGCAATACAGCCGGACCGGAGAGTCCGCGGTGCGTCCACAGCAGGTCTTCGCGGAAGGCGCCGGCGGTCTTGCCCGAGCCAGTGGAGATATCCACCTCCAGCGACACCCCGGCCAGCGGCACAAACGGCTGCCAGGCCTGGCCATCGAAGGTCAGCGGCACCAACGCCGGCCGGGTCTCCACGACCTTCAGCCCGAACTGGCGTGCAATACGGTAGCCAATGTCGGTGGCGCCGATCTTGGGAATCGACAGGCCGCCGGTGGCCACCACGATCGCGCCCGCGCGCACGGCGCCCTGCGAGGACAGCAGCAGGTAGTCGTCGCCCTCACGCCGGATCTCGGCGATGCTGCAGCCGGTCTGCCAGCGCACGTGGCCGGCATCGCACTCGGCGCGCAGCATGGCGATGACGTCTTCGGCGCTGTCATTGCAGAACAGTTGGCCGCGGTGCTTCTCGTGCCAGTCGATACGGTAGCGCCGCATCAGGTCAAGGAAGTGCTGTGGCGTGTAGCGCGCCAGCGCCGAGCGGCAGAAGTGCGGATTGGCCGAGAGATAGTTGGCCGGCCCCGCCTGCAGGTTGGTGAAATTGCAGCGGCCGCCGCCCGAAATGCGGATCTTCTCGGCCAGCCGCGTGGCGTGGTCGATCAGCACCACGCGCGCGCCGCCCTGGCCCGCCACGGCGGCACACATCATGCCGGCCGCGCCAGCGCCCAGCACGGCCACGTCATACCGGCCCGCCTGCAAGCCCGCCGAACCGCTCATCCCATTCCTCGCCAAATCCAGACCCTGCCACGCAGGAAAGCGCAGATTGTAGCGAAAAGCAGGGCACGCGCCGGTGTGCTACCCTGCTACGCTTCACGCAACCCGTTGTTTTGACGGCTGTTTCGTCCGGCTCCGCGACCGGACCGGACCGCCGCACCGCTCCCCATGCTTGTCCTCGGCATCGAATCCTCCTGCGACGAAACCGGCCTCGCCCTCTACGACACCGAGGCCGGCCTGCTCGCCCACGCCCTGCATTCGCAGATCGCCATGCATCGCGACTACGGCGGCGTGGTCCCCGAACTGGCATCGCGCGACCATATCCGCCGCGTGTTGCCGCTGCTGCAGCAGGTGCTTGACGATGCCGGCCGCAGCCGCGCCGACATCGATGCCATCGCCTTCACGCAGGGCCCGGGGCTGGCCGGCGCGCTGCTGGTGGGCGCCTCGGTCGCCAATGCACTGGGCTTCGCGTTGAACGTGCCGATGATCGGCGTGCATCATCTCGAAGGCCACCTGCTGTCGCCGCTGCTCACGCCAGAGCCGCCGCCGTTCCCGTTCGTGGCACTGCTGGTTTCCGGCGGCCACACCCAGTTGATGGAAGTGAAAGGCATCGGCGACTATGCCCTGCTCGGCGAAACACTCGACGACGCCGCCGGCGAGGCCTTCGACAAGACCGCCAAGCTGCTGGGCCTGGGCTACCCCGGCGGCCCCGAGGTCTCGCGCCTGGCCGAATTCGGCACGCCCGGCGCGTTCGAGCTGCCGCGGCCGATGCTGCATTCGGGCAACCTCGATTTCTCGTTTGCCGGCCTCAAGACCGCCGTGCTGACGCAGACGCGCAAGCTGGCCAATACCTGCGAGCAGGACCGCGCCAACCTGGCCCGGTCCTTCGTCGACGCCATCGTCGACGTCCTGGCCGCCAAGTCGATGACCGCCCTCAAGCAGACCGGGCACAAGCGGCTGGTGGTAGCCGGCGGCGTCGGCGCCAATCGCCAGTTGCGCGAACGCCTGGACCAGCTTGGCAAGCAGCGCAAGATCGACGTCTACTACCCGGATCTGGCTTTCTGCACCGACAACGGCGCGATGATCGCCTTCGCCGGCGCCATGCGGCTGCAGGCGGCGCCGCAACTCGCGCAGCGCAACTACGGCTATGGCGTGACGCCGCGCTGGGACCTGTCGGATATCCGCCTGCCTTCTGCCGCCTGAACGGGCTGCCTGCGCAGGAAACAAAAAGGCCACCGGAAAGGTGGCCTTTTTGTTTGGATGGAGACGGGCTTACGCAGCCGGTTCCAGCCGCTTGTCACGCTCGATCACCGCATAGGCACTGTGGTTGTGGATCGATTCGAAGTTCTCGGCTTCGAGCACGTAGGCCACGATGCGATCATCGGCGTTGAGCCGCATGGCAATGTCGCGCACCAGGTCTTCCACGAACTTGGGATTCTCGTAGGCGCGCTCGGTCACGAACTTCTCGTCGGGACGCTTGAGCAGGCCCCACAGCTCGCACGAGGCCTCTTCCTCGGCCATGCGCACCAGCGCCTCCACCGGCAGGTCGCCGGCCAGTTCCACGTTCATCGTGATGTGCGAACGCTGGTTGTGCGCGCCGTACTGCGAGATCTTCTTCGAGCACGGGCACAGGCTGGTCACCGGCACCAGCGCCTTCAGGAACACGCGCGTCACGCCGTTGCGGATCTCGCCGGTCAGCGTGACCTCGTAGTCCATCAGCGACTCCACGCCCGACACGGGCGCAATCTTGCTGATGAAGTAGGGGAACGTGACCTCGATGCGGCCGGCCTCGGCTTCGAGCTTCTCCAGCATCTTGTCGAGCAGCACGCGGAAGCTCGCCAGTTCCAGCGGCGCGCGCTCTTCTTCCAGCAGCGCGACGAAGCGCGACATATGCGTGCCCTTGACCTCGGCAGGCAGGTGCACGTCGAGGTTGAAGGTGCCCACGCTCGGGACCACGCCGGCCGGCGTCTTCAGCGAGACGGGGTAGCGCACGCCCTTGACACCGACACGCTGGATGGGGATCTGGCGGGTGTCACGGCTCGACTGGACGTCGGGCATCACGAAGGCGGGATTGATGTCATTCATCTACGGTTTCCTCCAGGACCACACCAGGGGGTGGCGCAAGTCCTTACGGTCGCGGCATTTTCGCAGTCCATCCATGCCGCGCAACGAGTGTGAAACCACGGCGCCGGCAAAATTCAAGCCGACCCGCAGCTGCGAACACAAAAAAAAAGGGAGTTTAAGGGAATTCACACGGAGCCGCCCGAAGCGGCTCCGTACCCTTACAGATCGTACGGGTGATCAGCGCCCTGGCCGTGTCAGGCCACGCGCGAAGCGATCGCGACGGGCGCCTGGCCAATGCCGAAACGTTCGCGCACCGAGCGTTCGATGCCGGCGGCGTCGAGTCCGCACTGCGACAGCAGCAGGGCCGGGTCGCCATGGTCGATAAAGCGGTCGGGCAGGCCCAGCACCAGCACCGGGATATCGATGCCGGCTTCGGCCAGCGCCTCGAGCACGGCGCTGCCTGCGCCGCCCATGACGCTGCCCTCTTCCACCGTGACCAGGTAGTCGTTGTCCCGGGCCAGGCGCTTGACCAGTTCGACATCGAGCGGCTTGACGAAACGCATGTCGGCCACCGATGCGTCCAGCGCCTGTGCCGCGCCGAGCGCCGGGTGCACCATCGAACCGAAGCCCAGCAGCGCCACCCGCTGGCCCGCGCGTGCGCCGCCGGTGCGGCGCATCACGCCCTTGCCCACCGGCAGGTCCTTCAGCGCAGCCTCGGTGGCAACGCCCTGGCCAGCGCCGCGCGGATAACGCACGGCGGTCGGGCAGTTTTGGTGGAACGCGGTCGTCAGCAACTGGCGGCACTCGTTCTCGTCGGACGGCGTCATCACCATCATGTTGGGGATGCAGCGCAGGTAGGGGATATCGTAGGCCCCGGCGTGCGTGGCACCGTCGGCGCCGACGAGGCCCGCGCGGTCCAGCGCGAATACCACCGGCAGGTTCTGCAGCGCCACGTCGTGGATCAGCTGGTCATAGCCACGCTGCAGGAACGTCGAGTAGATCGCCACGACCGGCTTCAGGCCTTCGCAGGCCATGCCGCCCGCGAACGTCACCGCGTGCTGCTCGGCGATGCCGACGTCGTAGTAGCGTTCCGGAAAGCGCTTCTCGAACTCGACCATGCCCGAGCCCTCGCGCATCGCCGGCGTAATGCCGACCAGGCGCTTGTCGGCGGCGGCCATGTCGCACAGCCATTCGCCGAAGACCTGCGTATAGGTCTTGCGCGCCGGCTTGGCGGCCGGGCGGATGCCCTCGGCCGGGTTGAACTTGCCCGGACCGTGGTACAGGATCGGATCGGCCTCGGCGAGTTTGTAGCCCTGGCCCTTCTTGGTCACCACGTGCAGGAACATCGGGCCCGCACCTTCCAGCGCGCGCTTGCGGATGTTTTGCAGCGTCGGCACGAGCGAATCGAGATCATGGCCGTCGATCGGCCCGATGTAGTTGAAGCCGAATTCCTCGAACAGCGTTGCCGGCACCATCATGCCCTTGGCGTGTTCCTCGAAACGCTTGGCGAATTCCAGCACCGGCGGCGCCACCGACAGCACCTTCTCGATGCCCTTCTTTGTGGCCGCATAGAACTGGCCGCTCAGCAGCCGCGCCAGGTGCTTGTTGAGGGCGCCGACGGGCGGCGAGATCGACATGTCGTTGTCGTTCAGCACCACCAGCAGCGGCAGGTCCTTGTAGACGCCGGCATTGTTCAGGGCCTCGAAGGCCATGCCCGCGGTCATCGCCCCGTCGCCGATCACGGCGATCGACACACGCTTCTCGCCCAGCGTGCGCGCGCCCAGGGCCATGCCCAGCGCGGCCGAGATCGAGGTCGACGAATGCGCCGTGCCGAAGGTGTCGTACTCGCTTTCGCTGCGGCGCGGGAAGCCCGAGATGCCGCCGAACTGGCGCAGCGTATTCATGCGGTCGCGCCGGCCGGTCAGGATCTTGTGCGGGTAGCTCTGGTGACCGACGTCCCAGACGACGCGGTCGTCGGGGGTGTGGAAAACGTAATGCAGCGCGATGGTCAGTTCCACCGTGCCGAGATTCGACGAAAGGTGGCCGCCAGTCTGCGAGACCGACTCCAGCACATAGGCGCGAAGTTCATCGGCCAGTGTCCGCAATTCGCGCCGGTCCAGCTTGCGCAGGTCTGCGGGGGCGTCAATCTTTTTGAGCAGTGCGTAGGTCATGATGTCCGTTCGGCCGCCGGTTTCTGCTGTCCGGCTTGTCAGTTCAATGTGTGCGCAGCACGATCAGGTCAGCCAGATCGGCCAGGCGGGTCGCCCGTGCGCCGAATCCGGCCAGGGCGTCATGCGCCGACTGGCGCAGTTCCGCCGCCAGGGCGCGCGCCGCTTCCAGTCCCATCAGCGAGACATAGGTCGGCTTGTCATGCGCGGCGTCCTTGCCCGCGGTCTTGCCCAGCGTGGCGGTATCGGCGGTGACGTCCAGAATATCGTCCACCACCTGAAACGCCAATCCCACGGCCGCGGCGTACCGGTCCAGCGCCGCCAGGCCCTGGGCGTCGATTTCACCACACAGCGCGCCCATGCGCACGCTCGCGCGCAGCAGCGCGCCGGTCTTCATGCGGTGCATGGCCTCCAGCGCCTCGCGCGACATCGCCTTGCCGACGTTCTGCAGGTCGATGGCCTGTCCGCCGGCCATGCCGACCGAACCCGACGCCATGGCCAGTTCGGCGACGAGCTTCAGCCGCGCCTCGGGCTGTACCGCCTGCGCCTGGGCCAGCACGATGAAGGCCTGGGTCTGCAGCGCATCGCCCACCAGCAGCGCGGTGGCCTCGTCATAGGCCTTGTGCACGGTCGGCCGCCCGCGGCGCAGGTCGTCGTCGTCCATGCAGGGCATGTCGTCGTGCACCAGCGAATACGCGTGGATCATTTCCACCGCGCAGGCCGCGGCATCGCAGGCCTCGGCACGCGCACCCGTCACATCGCCGGCGGCATGCACCAGCAGCGGCCGCACGCGCTTGCCGCCGCCGAGCACAGCATAGCGCATGGCCTCGTGCAGTGTCTGGGGCACGGTGTCGGCATTTGGCAACGCCTGGTCCAGCGCGGTCTCGGTCCGGGCGCCCTGCGCCCGCATCCAGCTTGCGAAATCCGTCATTCCTGCTCCAGGCCGTTGGCGTTGCCGGCATTTCCGGCGTCTGCAGCCATGGGTTTCAGCACGTCGCCTTCCAGCACCCGGACCTGCTGCTCCACGCGTTCGAGTTTCTGCTGGCAATAGCGGACCAGCTCGGCGCCGCGGCGATACGCCGCGAGCGACGCTTCCAGCGGCAGTTCGCCGCTTTCCATGCTGGCGACCAGCGTTTCCAGTTCGGCCATTGCCGCTTCATACGACGCGGGCGGCGCGGAGCCCGCGGCAGTGTCTTCGGTCTGGACCGGATCGGTCGTGGTTCTTGGCATGTCAGGCCCTGAATCAGTGGGAAGCCGGATTTTACGCCAAAGCTGGCTCCCGCCCCACTCCGGCGCCAGGCGAATCCGTCACCTCGCGTTCACCATTTGGTGGAATGTGACTTGTGCGCTTGGGTCGTCTTTCCGAATGCGCCCAGTACGGCACCCAAAAGACGACCCGGGTCGACTTTTTCGCTAAAAAGGCAAAAAAATCAGGCCCTTAACTTTTTGGCCGGGGTACAATCCCCGGCTCGTCGCCGCAGTCCGCGCCAGCCCTGCCAGGCCCGCAAGGCGGTCGACAAAGTTTCCCAAATCGATTCATTTTTCGATGGTTGGGTTGTTCACTGCTTTCACCTAGTTATCTGGGAGTGGGGATAATGTCCAATCTCAGCACCGCGCTCCAACTGGCGCCGGCTGATACGCAACTGCCCGTTGATGTTTACTTCGATGAGGCGCTGCATCAACAAGAACTAGAACTGCTGTTCAGGAATGGTCCGGGCTATGTCGGCCACGAACTGATGGTTCCGGAGGTCGGCGACTACCACACGCTGAAGGCCGAGGATGAAGGCCGCATGCTGGTCCGCAACGCGGCTGGCGTGGAGCTGATGTCCAACGTCTGCCGCCATCGCCAGGCCATCATGCTTAACGGCAAGGGCAATTCGAAGAACATCGTCTGCCCGCTGCACCGCTGGACCTACGACCTGAAGGGCGAGCTGCTCGGCGCGCCGCATTTCGACCAGCAGCCCTGCCTGCACCTGAAGCGTTCGCCCCTGCAGAACTGGAACGGCCTGCTGTTCGACGGCAAGCGCGACGTGCGCGCGGATCTTGCCCGGCTGGGTGTCGCCGACGACCTGAACTTCGAAGGCTACCTGCTCGACCACGTCGAGGTCCACGAGTGCAACTACAACTGGAAGACCTTTATCGAGGTCTATCTGGAGGACTACCACGTCGTGCCGTTCCACCCGGGACTGGGCAGCTTTGTCTCGTGCGACGACCTGAAGTGGGAGTTCGGCGAGTGGCACAGCGTGCAGACCGTGGGCCTGCACGCCGGCCTGAAGCGGCCCGGCAGCATGACGTACCAGAAGTGGCACGACGAAGTCCTGCGCTTCAATAACGGCGTGCTGCCCAAGCACGGGGCGATCTGGCTGACGTACTACCCCAACATCATGGTGGAGTGGTACCCAAACGTGCTGGTGGTCTCCACGCTGCACCCGCTGGGCCCGCGCAAGACCCGCAACGTGGTCGAGTTCTACTACCCCGAGGAAATCACGCTGTTCGAGCGCGAGTTCGTCGAGGCCGAGCGCGCCGCCTACATGGAGACGTGCATCGAGGACGACGAGATCGCCGAGCGCATGGATGCCGGCCGCCTGGCGCTGCTCAAGCGCGGCACCAGCGAAGTCGGCCCGTACCAGTCGCCGATGGAAGACGGCATGCAGCACTTCCATGAGTGGTACCGGCGCGCCATGGCCTACCAGGACTGACCCGACGGTCGATTACCGCACAAGGCAGACAGGAACGGACCGCCCAGGCGGTCCGTTCTGCGTTGGCGGCATCACAACGCACGCTACAATGCTCGCTTCGGCCGAGGCCCCCGCCTCGCCACACCGATTCGCGACGCGGCCCCGCACCATGAAGCCCCGCTCGCGCACCCATTCGATCCGCCCCCTCCTCCCCGCCATGCAATCGCTCTGGATGTTGTTTGCCGCCTTCTCGTTTTCGTTGATGGGGGTGGGCGTCAAGCTGGCATCCGAGTTCTACACCACGGGCGAAATCGTCTTCTACCGCAGTGTGATCGGCGTGGCCATCATGTGGGCGCTGATGGCGTCGCAGGGCGTGTCGGTGCGCACGCCGCACATGGTGACGCACATCAAGCGCAGCCTGTTCGGCGTGACCGCGCTGTTGCTGTGGTTCACGTCCATCACGCTGCTGCCGCTGGCCACGGCCATGACGCTGAACTACATGTCGCCCGTGTGGATCGCGCTGATCCTGGGCGCCAGTGCCGCGCTCGCGGGCACCGCGGGCACGGCGGATAAAAAGCTGATCGTGGCCATCCTGATGTCCTTCGCCGGCGTGCTGTTCCTGCTGCAGCCGTCGGTGGGCAAGGACCAGCTCACCGGCGGCCTGATCGGGCTGATCTCGGGCATGTTCACCGCGCTGGCCTATGTCGAGGTCCGGCAGCTCGGACAGCTTGGCGAGCCCGAGCACCGCATCGTCTTCTACTTCTCGGCCGTCGGCCTGGTGGTCGGGCTGGTCTGGATGCTGTATGCCGGCCCCACCGCTCACACCTGGCACGGCATTGGCCTGCTGCTCGCCATCGGCGTCCTGGCCACGCTCGGCCAGACCGCCATGACGCGCGCCTACAAGCGCGGCAATACGCTGCTGACGGCCAACCTGCAGTACGCCGGCATTGTGTTTTCGAGCATCTGGGGCATGCTGATCTGGTCGGACAAGCTGAACTGGATTTCGTGGCTCGGCATGGGGCTGATCATTGCCAGCGGCATCGCCACCACGCTCGCCCGCGCGCGCCAGGACTCCGGTCACAAGCCGACGCCGGATACGCCGGTCAAATCGCTGGAGGCGGAAGTGCACCCGGAGGTGTAGCATTTTCGGGGTCACTCACTGTTTCAGGAGCCCCATGCCAAATCCCCTGATTTCCGTCGCCGCGCTGCAGGCCTTGCAGGCCGCGCCGGGGCGCCACGTTGTGGTCATCGACTGCGGCTTTGACCTGGCCAACCCGGCCGCCGGCCGCGAAGCCTACCAGGTCGGCCATTTGCCCGGCGCGTTCTACCTGCATCTCGACAACGAACTATCCGGGCCGAAAACAGGCCGCAACGGCCGCCACCCGCTGCCAGACCCCGACGCCTTCACGGCCCGGCTGCGCGCGCTGGGCGTGAACAGCGACACCGAAGTCGTTGCCTATGACGCGCAAGGTGGCATGTACGCCGCCCGCCTGTGGTGGATGCTGCGCTGGATCGGCCACGCCGCCGTGAGCGTGCTCGATGGCGGCAAGCCCGCCTGGGTCAAGGCCGGACTACCGCTCGAACATGGCGCAACACCGGACCCTGAGACGCCAGGCAATCTGGAGCGCGGCCAGCCGCTGGTCGCCACCGTGGACGCCGCCGCGCTGCTCGAAAACCTCGACCGCCCGACACGGCTGGTCGTGGACGCCCGCTCGCCGGACCGCTTCCGCGGCGAGAACGAGACGCTGGATCCCGTCGGCGGACACATCCCGGGCGCGGCCAACCGCTTCTTCAAGGACAACCTGACTTCGGAAGGCCAGTTCAAGCCAGCGGCCGAACTGCGCGCGGAGTTTGCGGCCGTGCTGGGTCAGCATGCGGCGGCGAACGCCGTGATGCAATGCGGCTCGGGCGTTACCGCCTGCCACAACCTGCTGGCGCTGGAAGTGGCCGGGCTGGAAGGCGCCGCGCTGTATCCCGGTTCATGGAGCGAATGGTGCGCCGATCCGGCTCGCCCGGTCGCGACCGGCGCCGCGGGCTGATCCTCGCGGAAGACTCAGTCGGCAGCCACGGCTGCCGCGTGGCCATGGCCGACGTGGGCGTGGCGCTCGTGAACCCCATTGGTGATGAAGACGATCGCCGTGATGCCGGCGGCCACTAGCACCACCTGGATGGCCGACTCGCGCCAGCGCGGCTTGCGCTGCATCTGCGGCATCAGGTCGCTCACGGCGATGTAGAGGAAGCTGCTGGACGCGATCACCAGCACATACGGAATCCATCCACTCATCTGGTCGAGCAGGAAATACCCGACCAGGCCGCCGGCCACGGCCGCGACACTCGACAACAGGTTGAAGGCGAACGCGCGTGCCTTCGAGAAGCCGGCGTTGAGCAGCACGATGAAATCGCCGACTTCCTGCGGAATTTCGTGCGCGGCAATGGCCAGCGCCGTGACCAGGCCGATATGCGGGTCGGCCAGGAAAGCCGCCGCGATCACGATGCCGTCGGCAAAGTTGTGGAAGGTGTCGCCGACCAGGATGGTTAGGCCGCTGCGGCCTGCTTCCTCGCGGTCATGCCCGTGGTGATGGTGGTGCCCGTCGCCTTCATGATGGTGCGAATGGCGCAGCAACGAGATCTTTTCCAGCAGGAAGAAGCCGAGCAGGCCGGCCAGCAGCGTGCCGAACAGCGCCCGCGGATCGGCGCCCGATTCGAACGCCTCCGGCAGCGAGTGGAGCAAGGCGGTGGCCAGCAGCACGCCGACCGAGAAGCTGACCATGCGCTCGACCACGCGCCCGGCCATCGTCAGCGACAGCAGCGCCGCGCCAAAAATGCTGCCCACGCCGGAAATGGTGGCGGCGAGCAGGATATACAGAAGGGTCGAGTGGATGATGGGCTCCCGGGGCGGCCATGCCGCATCCGCCCGGCGCTGGTCGGACGGCAAACGCAACAATGTTGCAACTACTGGAAGGCCGCATTGTACGTATTCCGGCGCCGACTTTGCAATCCTTGCGCGCCGGCGCCCGCATAGTCCGTCAGGCGACGCCGTGTTGCCGGAGCCAGTCCAGGCACTTGTTCCAGCCGTCCTTGGCATCCGCTTCCCGATAACTGGGCCGGTAATCAGCGTGGAAAGCGTGGCCCGAGTCCGGATAGACGATCAACCTGGACGCCTTCGACTCCGGGTCGGAGGACGCTGACAGCGCCGCCTTCATTTTTTCCACCTGCTCCTGCGTGATGCCCGTGTCCTTGCCGCCATAAAGGCCCAGCACCGGCGCGTCCAGCTTGCCGACCAGGTCCAGAGGGCTCTTTGGCTTCAGCGGCGTGGGCTCGCCGGCCAGTTGACCGTACCAGGCCACTGCCGCCTTCAGGCGCTCGTTGTGCGCAGCATACAGCCACGTGATGCGGCCACCCCAGCAGAAACCCGTGATCGCCAGCCGCGACACATCGCCGCCATTGGCGCCGGCCCAGGCCACCGCCGCGTCGAGGTCGCCCATGACCTGCGCGTCGGGCACCTTGGCGATCACGTTGGCCTGCAGTTCCTGGATGGTGCCGAAGCTCTGCGGGTCGCCTTGGCGCGCAAACAGCTCCGGCGCGATCGCCAGGTAACCGAGCTTGGCAAAACGGCGGCAGACATCGGCGATGTACTCGTGCACGCCGAAGATTTCGCTGACCACCAGCACCACCGGCAACTTCGTCTTGCTTTCAGGCTGCGCCCGGTAGGCCGGCATGCCGAATCCGCCCGAAGGGATCGTCACCTCGCCGGCGGTCAGGCCCGCGAAGTCAGTCTTGATCGCCTGCGCCATCACGGGCAAGGCGGCCGCGGCGAACGCCGAGCCCAGCGCTGTCTTGACGAAGCCGCGGCGATTGAAAGTCTGCCCGGGTACCAGGCTCTCCACTTCGGGTTTCAGCATGCATGTCTCCAGGATCGATGGCGGTTGGGTGGCCGCCCCGGGAAACGCCCGAGGCGACGCCAACCGCCGATTCTAAGCAAACATGCCGTCCCGTGCACCCGCCCTCGCGCGGGGGCCGCTCAGTGCAGCTTTACGCGCGGGCTCGTCTTGCTGCGCAGCCAGTGCGTCACCGTGTCCAGCCCCATGCCGACTGCGCCGTGCAGCGCCAGCACGTGCATGCGGTAGAGCGAGGTGTACATGAAGCGCGCCATCAGCCCTTCGATAAACATCGAGCCGCCGATCAGCCCGCCCATCAGGCTGCCCACCGCGCTGAAATGCCCCAGTGACACCAGCGAGCCGAAATCCTTGAACCCGAATTCCGGCAGCGGCTTGCCGGCCAGCCGCGCGCGCAGCGCATCGAACAGGAAGGTGGCCTGCTGGTGCGCGGCCTGGGCACGCGGCGGCACCGCGGTCTGCTTTTCGGGCCATGGGCAGCTTGCGCAATCGCCGAACGCGAAGATGTCCGGATCGCCCTCGCTCTGCAGCGTCGGGCGCACCAGGATCTGACCCTGACGGCCGACGGGCAGCCCGAGCTCGGCCAGGACCGGCGGCGCCGTGATGCCCGCCGCCCACACCGTCAGGTCGGCATCGATGCGCTTGCCGCTGGCGGTCAGCACTGCTTCGGTGGTCACCTCGGTCACGCGCTCGCTGGTGAAGACATCGACATCGAGCTTGCGCAGCAGCTTCGCCGTCTCGGCCGAGACGCGTTCGGACAGTGCCGGCAGGATGCGCGGGCCGGCCTCGATCACGTGGATGCGCACATCGCGGCGAGGGTCGAGCTGGTGCAGTCCGTAAGCATTGAGCACGTGCGCGGTGTTGCGCAGTTCCGCCGACAACTCCACGCCAGTCGCGCCCGCACCGATGATGGCCACATCCACGCGTGGCCGGCCGTCTTCGCCGACACGCCCGCGACCGTTCTGCGCGCGCACGCAGGCCGCAATCAGCCTGCGGCGGAAACGCTCCGCCTGCGCGACGGTATCGAGCGCAATCGCGTTCTGCGCCGCGCCGGGCACGCCGAAGAAATGCGTGACGCAGCCGATGGCCAGCACCAGCGTGTCGTACCGCAGCTCGCGCGCCGGCAGCAGTTCCGCGTCGTCCGGGTCCATGCACGCGGCAACCGAAATCGTCTTGCGCGTGCGGTCGATGCCGGTCAGTTCGCCCTGCTGGAACTCGAAGTGGTGCCAGCGCGCCTGCGCCGCATATTCGAGCTGGTGCGTGTTGGGATCCATGCTGCCCGCGGCAACTTCGTGCAGCAGCGGTTTCCAGATATGCGTGGGCAAGCGGTCCACGAGCACCACCTCGGCGACACCCTTCTTGCCGAGCTTGTCGCCCAGCCGTGTCACCAGCTCCAGTCCGCCTGCCCCGCCCCCTACAACGATGATGCGATGCGCCCTGCCGTCTGCTCCTGTGGTCATGGTCTACCCGATGCTTTTTTTGCTGAGAAACGCTTGGCCGTTCGGCACTTGCCCTCAGTTTGCTGCATTGCAATAGCCCAGGCAAGACGGCAATTACCGATTCAGCGGTCGCTTCATTCTGTACATGAGGTGTCGTATTTTCGAGGCTTCAAGGGCATGCAAATGAATACGGCCGGGTACTCCCCGGCCGTATTCATTCATTGCGTGCGCAACGTGGTCTTAGTGCGCTTCTTCCCAGTTCGCGCCGGTGCCGACTTCCGCGACCAGTGGCACGCGCAGCTGCGCCACCGAACACATCAGTTCCGGCAACCTGACCTTGACCAGCTCCAGCTCGCCCTGCGGCACTTCGAGCACCAGTTCATCGTGCACCTGCATGATTTGGCGTGTCTGCAAGCCGTCGCGTTCCAGCCAGCCCTGCACCGCGATCATCGACAGCTTGATCAGGTCCGCGGCCGTGCCTTGCATCGGCGCGTTGATGGCCGCGCGCTCCGCAGCCTGCCGGCGCGGCCCGCTGCCGCCCTTGATATCCGGCAACCACAGGCGCCGGCCGAACACGGTCTCGACATAGCCCTGTTCGCGCGCGGTCTGGCGCGTGTCTTCCATGTATTGCGCCACGCCGGGGTAGCGCATGAAGTAGCGGTCGATATAGTGCTTGGCGGCCTCGCGCTCGATGCCCAGGTTGCTGGCCAGCCCGAACGCGCTCATGCCGTAAATCAGGCCGAAGTTGATCACCTTGGCATAGCGGCGCTGCTCGCTGTTGACGGCCTCGCGCTCCACGCCGAAGATCTCCGCCGCGGTGGCGCGGTGGATGTCCTCGCCGTTGGCAAACGCGCGCAGCAGGTTCTCGTCGCCCGAGATATGGGCCATGATGCGCAGCTCGATCTGCGAATAGTCGGCTGACACGATCACGCTGCCCGGCGGCGCGATAAACGCTTCGCGGATGCGTCGGCCTTCTTCCGTGCGCACCGGGATGTTCTGCAGGTTCGGCTCCGTCGATGCCAGCCGGCCGGTCACCGCCGTAGCCTGACCGTAGCTGGTATGCACGCGGCCGGTGTTCGGGTTGACCATCTTCGGCAGCTTGTCCGTGTAGGTGGACTTGAGCTTGGCCAGGCCGCGGTAGTCCAGCAGCACCTTGGGCAGCGGGTAATCCTCGGCCAGCTTCTGCAGCACCTCTTCGTCGGTCGACGGCGCGCCGCTCGCGGTCTTCTTGACCACCGGCAGCTTCATCTGGTTGAACAGGATCTCGCCGATCTGCTTGGGCGAGCCCAGGTTGAACGGTTGCCCCGCCGCGTCGTACGCCGCCTGCTCCAGCGCGAGCATGCGCTGGCCCAGTTCGGCGCTCTGCGTGGCAAGCCTTTCGGCATCGATCAGGACGCCGTTGCGTTCGATCTTCTGCAGCACCACGGACACCGGGATCTCGATCTCCTCGTACACGCGGCGCAAGCCCGGCGCAGCGTGCACCTGCGCGAACATCTTGCGATGCAGGCGCAGCGTGACGTCGGCGTCTTCGGCCGCGTATTCCGTCGCGCGTTCAAGGTCGATCTGGTCGAAACCGATCTGGCTCGCGCCCTTGCCGCAGACTTCTTCGTAGGTGATGGTCTTCAGGTTCAGCAGGCGCTCAGCCAGGCTGTCCATGCCGTGATTGCGGTGCGAGGCCAGCACGTAGCTTTCCAGCATGGTGTCCTGCGCAACACCGCGCAGCGTCACGCCATGGTTGGCGAACACGTGGATGTCGTACTTGATGTTCTGGCCGAGCTTTGGCTTGCTGTCGTCCTCGAGCCATGCGCGCATGCGGGCGAGCACGGCATCGCGCGAAAGCTGGCCGTTGTTCTCCATGCCGGCGACGTCGGGCCCGCGATGGCCGACCGGGATATAGCACGCCTCGCCAGGCTCTACCGACAGCGAGATGCCGACCAGCTGGGCGAGCATCGGATCGAGAGATGTGGTCTCGGTATCGAGCGCCGTCAGCGGCGCGCTTTCGATGCGCTGCATCCACGCTTCGAACGCGGCTTCACTCGTCACCCGCTCGTAGCGGATTTCACTCGGCGCCGCGTCCTCGGCGGGCATGGCATCCGGCGCGGCCGATGGGGTGGCCGATGCGGCGGGCGCATCGAACAGGCCGCCTTGCGCCGGTGCCGCCGCGGCGCGTGCGCGTGCCTGCGCGCGCGGATCAGGCAAGCTTTCGCCGGTCGCCTCGCGCAGCCACGTCTTGAAGCCATAGCGCGTGAAAAACGCGATCAGCTTTTCCTTGTCCTCGCCCATTTCGCGCAGCGCGTGGAAATCCGCCACCGAGGCATTGAGGTCGCAGTCGGTCTTCACCGTGACCAGCTCGCGCGCCTTCGGCAACCAGTCCAGCGTATTGCGCAGGTTCTCGCCGACCACACCCTTGATGCCCGCGGCGTTCGCCATGATCGCGTCGAGCGTGCCGTGTTCGGTCAGCCATTTCACGGCGGTCTTGGGGCCGACCTTGGGCACGCCGGGCACGTTGTCGACCGCATCGCCGATCAGCGACAGGTAGTCGACGATGCGTTCCGGCG
The DNA here is from genome assembly GCF_057073745.1 of Cupriavidus sp. C2SS-8b. Lineage (NCBI taxonomy): Bacteria > Pseudomonadati > Pseudomonadota > Betaproteobacteria > Burkholderiales > Burkholderiaceae > Cupriavidus > Cupriavidus sp. C2SS-8b. The sequence goes on along the minus strand of NZ_CP172716.1, from coordinate 883,616 downwards.
GCACGCCGAACTTGTTGCTGACGCCGGCCGGGTCGAGCACTTCGCCGCTCATGGTGTTGACCAGCGTGACGTGGTCGTTGACGAGCTGCGCAAGATCCTTGTCGCCGGTGGACACCACCGTGCGCACGCCCTGCTCGCACGCCTGGCGCGCGAGCGTGCCGATCACGTCGTCGGCCTCCACGCCGTCGACCACGACGATCGGCCAGCCGAGCGCGCGCACGGCTTCGTGGATCGGCTCGATCTGGCGCGCCAGGTCTTCGGGCATCGACGGGCGATGCTCCTTGTACGCCGGGTACATGTCGTCGCGGAAGGTCTTGCCCTTGGCGTCGAACACGCAGGCGCTATACTCTGCCGGGTAATCGTTGCGCAGCTTGCGCAGCATATTGATCATGCCGTAGATTGCCCCTGTGGGCAGACCCTCACCATTCCTCAGGTCCGGCAGCGCGTGATAAGCGCGATACAAATAGCTCGATCCATCGACGAGCAAGAGTGTTTTTGGACTATCCGACATTCCCATGGACTCAAAATTGACTGGTGCTGCAGCAGGCGGTGCCTCGACCGCCCCCCTTGCCGACCCGGATGTTTCCGATATCTCCGGCGATACCGTACAACCCCCGCCGGAAGCTGCTTCCGAACACGCGGCTGCGGTCGCCCGCGCGGCCGATGCCGCCGCCGCTGGCAACCCCGCGCAGCCGGCCGCGGATGGCCCCGCTGCGTCGCGTGCCAATCCGCGCAAGATGATTCCCAGCCTGCGTGCGCTGGCCGACGAAGATCGCGCGACCGCAAAGAAGGCGCGCGCCTCGTGGCAAATGTTCACGATTATGGCAGAGTTCATCGAGGCCACCGAGTACCTCTCGGAGATCCGGCCAGCGGTATCGATCTATGGCAGCGCGCGCCTGCGCGAAGACTCGCCTTACTACCAGCGCACCATCGAAATCGCGCGGCTGTTCTCCGATGCCGGCTTCGCGGTGATCTCCGGCGGCGGCCCCGGCATCATGGAAGCGGCCAACAAAGGCGCGCACGCCGGCAAGTCGGCCAGCGTCGGCCTGAACATCGAACTGCCGCACGAACAGCAGGGCAATCCGTACCAGGACATTGCCATGCGGTTCCGCCATTTCTTTACGCGCAAGGTCACCTTCGTCAAGAACTCCGACGCCTTCATCGTCATGCCGGGCGGTTTCGGCACGCTCGATGAACTCGCCGAGGTGCTGACGCTGGTGCAGACCGGCAAGTCGCGTTCCGTGCCCGTGGTGATGTTCGGCAGCCGCTTCTGGAAAGGCCTGCTCGACTGGTTCCGCTTTACGCTGCTGCCCATGGGCCTGATCGCCGAACACGATCTCGACCTGATGAAGATCGTCGACGAGCCGCATGAAGTGCTCGAGGCAGTCTACGAGTACTACGAGCAACGCGGCGGCGACAAGCCGATCCCGCCGAAGGAAGAAATGTTCTACCTGTAAGACAAGAGTGGTGGACAAGGGAGCCCTGCGTCACAGGCGCAAGGGCCACCCGATGCGGCGTTGCCGGGGTGCCCCAGAGGCCACGGCAGCGGCCCTTTCGCGGCAGGAATTGCTAGAATGGGAGGTATCCGCTTGCCAAAGCCCGGCGTCCCGGGTTGCAGCCAACGCCCCATTCCGCCGCGCAGCGTGCCGTCTCGACCGCTGCGCCGCACAGGAGCCCCTGATGAACTCCCCCTCACTCCGGTCCACAGCGAAAGCCACTGCTCGGACGCCGCGCCTGGCCCTGGCCGCCGCAGTGTTCGCGCTGGCCCTGCCGGGCCTGGCGCTGGCGCAGCCCGCCGAGGAAAGCAACGCCCTGACGCAGCAGGAACTGAACCGGATCAACAACCAGCCGATTGCCCCGGCCGCCAAGTCGCAGATCAACCAGCCGCGCGAGCCGAGCTTTCAGCTCAATGAGCGCGATGGCACGCAAGTGCGCGAGTACCGCGACAAGGGCCGTGCCACCGATATCCAGGTAAGGTCCGGGTTCGGCACCAAGTACCAGATGAGCAAGCCGGAAGACAGCTCGCCCAAGATCCGCGAGCATGACGTCAATCGCGTGCCTTCGGTCAACCTGCAGTTCTGATTCCGACTACCCACGGCCCGGGCACGCCCGGGCCGCGCCGGTCCTCCGGCAGTCTTGCCGCGGCGGCGGCTCCCTTTGTGCCGCCGCTTTCCGTTTCGCATCACACGACGAGTATGGCCGTATTCACCACGGTCTCGCAGGACGAGATCGCCCGCTGGCTGCTTGACTACGACCTTGGCGAAGTCCGCGCATTGCGCGGCATCGCCTCCGGCATCGAGAACAGCAACTTCTTTCTGACCATGGAGCAGGATGGCTGCACGCGCGAGTACGTGCTGACCATCTTCGAGCGGCTCACGTTCGCGCAGCTGCCCTACTACCTGCACCTGATGGCGCACCTTGCCGCACGCGACATCACCGTGCCCGCGCCCATCCCGGCGCGCGACGGCGAGATCCTGCGCACGCTCAAGGGCAAGCCAGCCACCATCGTCACGCGCCTGCCGGGCGCATCCCAACTCAAGCCCGACGCCGAGCATTGCGCGCAGGTCGGCGACATGCTCGCGCGCATGCACGTGGCCGGCGAGGACTACCCGCGCCAGCAGCCCAACCTGCGCAGCCTGTCCTGGTGGCAGCAGACCGAAGCGGAGATCGTGCCGTTCCTGGACGCGCAGCAGCGCACGCTGCTGCAGCAGGAAATCGCGCACCAGGCAGCCTTCTTCGGCAGCGCCGACTACGCGGTGCTGCAGGGCGGCCCGTGCCACTGCGACCTGTTCCGCGACAATGCGCTGTTCGAGGAAGACGGCAAGGGCCACCACCGCCTGGGCGGCTTCTTCGATTTCTATTTCGCCGGCAACGACAAGTGGCTGTTCGACCTGGCCGTGACTGTCAACGACTGGTGCATCGATCTGGCCAGCGGCGAGCTGGACAACGCCCGGGCGCAGGCACTGGTGCGGGCCTATCATGCGGTCAGGCCGCTGACCGACACCGAAACCACGCACTGGCGCGACATGCTGCGCGCGGGCGCACTGCGCTTCTGGGTGTCGCGCCTGTGGGATTTCTACCTCCCGCGCGAAGCCGACATGCTTCAGCCGCATGACCCGACCCATTTCGAACGCATTCTGCGCCGGCGCCTTGCCATGACCGCGGACGCCGCCGCGCTCGCCTGGATCTGATTGGTATGCAACTACTGGAAGTCCCCGCCAAGGAAGGCTACGTCTGGTTCCGCCAGGGCATCTGGCTGTTCCGCAAGAATCCGCTTGCGTTCCTGATGCTGCTGTTCATCTACCTGATCGCGGCACAGCTGGCCATCGTGGTACCGCTGATCGGCATCATTGCGCTGCTGGTCGTGACGCCCGGCCTGTCGGTGGGCGTGATGACGGCCTGCCGTGAAGTCATCCAGAACAAGCGCGTGCTGCCGACGGTGCTACTGGCCGGATTTCGCACCAACGGCAAGGAAGCCACGCGCAACCTGCTGGTGCTCGGCGGGGTCTATGCGGGGCTGGTGTTCCTGCTGAGCCTGATCGCCGGCGCGCTGGTGGACATGAGCGCGCTGTTGCCGATCCTGCTGAAGGAAGAGACGCTGACGGCCGAGGCCGTGCGCCAGCTCTACTACGCGCTGCTGATCGGCGCGCTGCTCTACACGCCGATCGCGATGATGTTCTGGTTCGCGCCGCTGCTGGCAGCCTGGCACGGCGTGCCGCCCGTCAAGGCGATGTTCTTCAGCTGGACCGCGTGCTGGCGCAACCGCGGAGCCTTCTTCACCTACGTGGTGCTGTTCGCCGTGCTGCTGGTGGCGATTCCGTTCTTCCTGGAGATCCTCTTCAGCGCGTTCGGCGCCGAGACCGTGCTGTCGTTCCTGGTCACGCCGTATTCGCTGCTGATGCTGGCCATCCTGTACTGCTCGTTCTACGCGACGTACCGGGGCTGCTTCAATGTCGTCCCCGCGGAAGAAGCCACGCCGACCTGAACGGCCAGGGCAACGGTCGGCGCGGCGGGAAAGGACCGCCGAAATCCGGCCACCCCTCCCCTGAATTCGCCACGAAGCCGGCCCCGCTCAGTTGATCGGGTCCAGCTTCGCCACCGCCAGCGCCAGCCACTTGGTGCCGTGGCGCTTGAAATCGATCTGGGCGCGGGCATCGGCGCCATCTCCTTCCAGCGCCTTGATCTTGCCCTCGCCAAACTTGGTGTGGAAGACCTGCTGGCCGACGCGGAAGCCCGTGCCGGCCTCGCGCTTGGCATCGGCGTAGCCGTTGCCGGTGTCCATGCCGCCGGTGGGCTTGTTGCCGGAGTACGGGACATCCTCGGGCTTGCGGAACCAGTCGCGGCCCCATGCGCTGTCGCGTTCCTGGCGGCTGACGCCGCCGTAGCCCTGCTGCTGCGGCGTCAGCCACTTCAGCGCGCCTTCGGGCAGTTCCTCGAAGAAGCGCGAGCGCACGTGGTAGCGCATCTGGCCGTGCAACACGCGGCTTTGGGCAAAGGACAGGTACAGGCGCTCGCGCGCACGCGTAATCGCCACGTACATCAGGCGACGCTCTTCCTCCAGCCCGTCCGGCTCCATCGCGCTGTTTTCATGCGGGAACAGGCCTTCTTCCAGTCCTGTGATAAACACCACGTTGAACTCCAGGCCCTTGGCGGCATGCACGGTCATCATCTGCACCGCGTCCTGGCCGGCCTGGGCCTGGTTATCGCCGGCCTCCAGCGAAGCGTGGGTCAGGAAGGCCACCAGCGGCGTCATCACCACCGGCAGCGCTTCGGGGTCGAGCACCTGCTGAGCCTGGTCGCCTTCGGCGAGCTGCGGTACGGCCTGCGCCACGCGAGATTCGAAACCGACCGGGATCACAGCGGCCAGCGCATCCAGCCCGTAGCCTTCTTCCACGACAAAGGCCTGCGCCGCGGTCACCAGTTCCTGCAAGTTCTCGATGCGGTCCTGGCCTTCCTTCTCGCCCTGGTAATGCGTGATCAGGCCGCTGGCGTTGGTCACGTACTCGACCACCTCGGCCAGCGTCATGCGGCGCGTCTCGGCGCGCATCTGTTCAATCAGGCGGACGAATGCCGCCAGCTTGCTGCCTGCTGCGCCGGCCACATAGGCGACGGCTTCGGACAGAGAACAGTTGTACTGGCGTGCGGCGTCCTGAAGTTGTTCGAGTGAGCGCGCGCCAATGCCGCGCGCCGGGAAGTTCACCACGCGGCCAAAGGCAGCGTCGTTGCGCGGGTTCTCCAGCAGTTGCAGGTAGGCGAGCGCGTGCTTGATTTCGGCGCGTTCGAAGAAGCGCAGGCCGCCGTACACGCGGTAGGCGATACCGGCCGAGAACAACGCGTGCTCGATCACGCGCGACTGCGCGTTGCTGCGGTAGAGGATCGCGATTTCCGAGCGGCTCATGCCCTGCGCGATCTGGTCGCGGATCTCCTCGATCATCCACGACGCCTCCTGCTGGTCCGAGCCGGCCTGGAACACGCGCACCGGCTCGCCGTGGCCGGCATCGGTGCGCAGGTTCTTGCCCAGGCGGCGGGCATTGTGCGAGATCAGGTGGTTGGCCGAATCGAGGATGTGGCCGTGCGAGCGGTAGTTCTGCTCGAGCTTGATCATCTTGCGCACGCGGAACTCATGCTCGAAGTCGCGCATATTGCCGACGTTCGCGCCACGGAACGCGTAGATGCTCTGGTCATCGTCGCCGACGGCGAACACCGCTGCGGGATTCTGGGTGCCATGGCCCGCCAGCAGCTTGAGCCACTGGTACTGCAGCACGTTGGTGTCCTGGAACTCGTCCACCAGTACATGGCGGAAACGGTGCTGGTAGTGCTGGCGGATTGCGTCGTTGTAGCGCAGTAGTTCGTAGCAGCGCAGCAGCAGCTCGGCAAAGTCGACCACGCCTTCGCGCTGGCACTGCTGGTCGTAGGCGGCGTACAGGTCGACGAAGCGGCGGTTGAAGTCGTCGTTGGCCTCTACGTCGGCCGGGCGCAGGCCTTGTTCCTTGGCGTTGTTGATGAAGTACTGGAGGTTCTTGGCGGGGTACTTCTCGTCGTCGACATTGAGGGCTTTCAGCAGGCGCTTGAGGGCGGAAAGCTGGTCCTGGCTGTCGAGGATGGCAAAGGTCTGCGGCAGGCCGGCATCGCGGAAATGCGCGCGCAACATGCGGTTGCAGAGGCCGTGGAAGGTGCCGATCCACATGCCGCGCGTGTTGATCGGCAACATCGAGGACAAACGCGTTTGCATTTCCTTGGAGGCCTTGTTGGTGAAGGTCACTGCAAGGATGCCCGCGGGGATACGCGTCCGTTCTGGATCAGCCAGGCGATACGCGTGGTCAGCACGCGCGTCTTGCCGCTGCCCGCGCCGGCCAAGATCAGGGCCGGCTCGTCAGGTAGCGTGACGGCGGCTAGTTGTTCGGCGTTTAGGTTGGCGAGCAAGTCGGGCATTTTTTTGGGGAGACGGCGGGGCTGGTGGTTGGGGCTGGGTTGTTGTGCTTGGCAAGCGCTGCTGTTTCGCCGGCGTAGCCGGCGAGTCACTTTTTGTCCGAGCGACAAAAAGTAACCAAAAAACGCGTTTGCTTGCCCTAACGGGCGAATATTGATCGTAGCGTGCGAAGAATTTCGTACGGGTATTCGCTTCAGAGTTTGCCTGGCTGCCTGCCGCGTGGTGCGCGTCCGTATGCAGGCTCTCCAGCAATGATTGAACGAGCCCTGAACCTGTCCGTGGCCCGGGCTCTCCAGCCATATCGCATCATCGCCTTCGGCTGCGCTACGCGCGGCTAAGTAGTCTGAGCACACAGGCCGAGCTACCAAGACAATGGCCCGTGCTCTTGTGAGCCAGTGATGGTGATGCGCCAGCTAACAGACTAGTGAGCCGCGTAGCAGCCGTAGGCGATGATGCGACAGCGTTGGCAGTGTCGGGCCACGGACAGGTTCAGGGCTCGTTCAATCATTGTCGGAGAGCCTGCATACGGGTGCGCACCATGCGGCAGGCAGCCAGGCAGTCTCTGAAGTGAATACCCGTACAACACCCTCGGCACACTACGATCAATATTCGTCCGCTAGGACAAGTAAACGCGTTTTTTGGTTACTTTTTGTCGCTCGGACAAAAAGTGACTCGGCGGCTACGCCGCCGAAACAGCGGCGCATGCCAAGCACGCCAAGGCCAGCCCAACCTCAAAACCCGCCACAAAATCAAATTCAAACCCCAAATTATACCGACCCCCCACCCCGCGGCGCGAACGAATTCCTCCCCGCCCGACGACGTTCCGTATAATTTGGGGTTTCACTGGCGCAATGCACAATGCCCCCCGCCAGCCGCAGGCCTAAGCGCACCCCGCCTGCGACAAGCCCCGACGCAAAACCTCGACATCCCAGCATGACCGCCCAAGACCAATCCCTTGCCAAGAGCTTCGAACCCGCCGCCATCGAGGCGAAGTGGGGCCCCGAGTGGGAGAAGCGCGGCATCGCCCAGCCGACGTTCGACCCGGCCAAGCCAGATTTCGCCATCCAGCTGCCGCCGCCCAACGTGACCGGCACGCTGCACATGGGCCATGCCTTCAACCAGACCATCATGGACGGCCTGACCCGCCATGCGCGCATGCTGGGCGCGAATACGCTCTGGGTGCCGGGCACGGACCACGCGGGCATCGCCACGCAGATCGTGGTCGAGCGCCAGCTCGAAGCGCAAGGCGTATCCCGCCACGACCTGGGCCGTGAAAAATTCACCGAGAAGGTCTGGGCCTGGAAGGAAGAGTCGGGTTCGACCATCACCCGCCAGGTGCGCCGCATGGGCGCGTCGATCGACTGGACCCGCGAATACTTCACGATGTCGCCGGACATGTCGAAGGCGGTCACCGAGGTCTTCGTGCGCCTGCATGAGCAGGGTCTGATCTACCGCGGCAAGCGGCTGGTGAACTGGGACCCGGTGCTGGGCACCGCCGTGTCGGACCTGGAAGTCGACAGCGTCGAGGAAGAAGGCTTCCTCTGGCATATCCGCTACCCGCTGGTCGAGGCCGATGCCAAGGGCGGCCTGACCCACCTGACCGTCGCCACCACCCGCCCCGAAACCATGCTGGGCGACGTGGCAGTCATGGTCCATCCCGAGGACGAGCGCTACGCCCACCTGATCGGCAAGGAAGTGGAACTGCCGCTGACGGGCCGCCGCATTCCCGTGATCGCCGACGAGTACGTCGACCGCGAGTTCGGCACCGGCGTGGTCAAGGTGACGCCGGCGCATGACTTCAACGACTACGCCGTTGGCCAGCGACACAACCTCCCGCAGATCTCGATCCTTACGCTGGACGCGAAGATCACTGCCGACGCACCCGGCCACTATGCCGGCCAGGATCGCTACGACGCCCGCAAGGCCATCGTCGCCGACCTCGACGCACAAGGCCTGCTGGTCGAGACCAAGAAGCACAAGCTGATGACGCCGCGCAGCGAACGCACCGGCAGCGCCATCGAACCGATGCTGACCGACCAGTGGTTCGTTGCCATGAGCAAGCCGGCGCCGGAAGGCACGTTCCACCCGGGCCGCTCGATCGCCGAAGTCGCGCTCGACGCCGTCCAGAGCGGCGAGATCAAGCTGGTGCCCGAGAACTGGAACAGCACCTACAACCAGTGGCTGGCCAACATCCAGGACTGGTGCATCTCGCGCCAGCTGTGGTGGGGCCACCAGATCCCGGCCTGGTACGACGACGCCGGCAACTGCTTCGTTGCCCGCACGGAAGAAGAAGCGCTTGCCAAGGCCAAGGCCGCCGGCAGCGCCGGCGCGCTGCGCCGCGAGGAAGACGTGCTCGACACGTGGTTTTCGTCGGCACTGGTGCCGTTCTCGTCGCTGGGCTGGCCCGAGCAAACGCCTGAACTCAAACACTTCCTGCCGTCGTCGGTGCTGGTCACGGGCTACGACATCATCTTCTTCTGGGTGGCGCGCATGGTCATGATGACCAAGCACTTCACCGGCCAGGTGCCGTTCCATACCGTGTATGTGCACGGCCTGGTGCGCGACTCGGAAGGCAAGAAGATGAGCAAGTCCGAGGGCAATACGCTGGACCCGGTGGACCTGATCGACGGCATCGACCTCGACACGCTGCTCAAGAAGCGCACCACCGGCCTGCGCCGCCCCAAGGACGCACCGAAGATCGAGAAAAAGACGAAGAAGGAATTCCCCGAAGGCATTCCCGCTTTCGGCGCCGATGCGCTGCGCTTCACGTTTGCCTCGCTGGCAACGCTGGGCCGCAACATCAACTTCGACACCGGCCGCTGCGAGGGCTACCGCAACTTCTGCAACAAGCTGTGGAACGCCACGCGCTTCGTGCTGATGAACACCGAAGGCCATGACTGCGGCATGGGCCCGTGCAACAACGACTGCGGCCCGGACGGCTACCTGCACTTCTCGCAGGCCGACCGCTGGATCGTGTCGCTGCTGCAGCGCGTGGAAGCCGAGGTCGAAAAGGGCTTTGCCGAGTACCGCTTCGACAACGTCGCCAACGCCATCTACAAGTTCGTCTGGGACGAGTACTGCGACTGGTACCTGGAACTGGCCAAGGTGCAGATCCAGACCGGCACCGAGGCCCAGCAGCGCGCCACGCGCCGCACGCTGCTGCGCGTGCTGGAAACCGTGCTGCGCCTGGCCCACCCGATCATCCCGTTCATCACGGAAGAACTGTGGCAGAAGGTCGCGCCGCTGGCCGGCCGTGCCAAGGGCGATGGCAGCGAAAGCCTCGCGCAGCAGGCCTACCCGCTGCCGGCCATGGCCAAGATCGATGAAGCCGCCGAGCAATGGGTGGCGCAGCTCAAGGCCATGGTGGACGCCTGCCGCAACTTGCGCGGCGAAATGAATATCTCGCCGGCCCAGCGTATTCCGCTCTACGTGCATGGCGACAACGCCTTCCTGCGCGAAGCCAGCGCGCACATCCAGGCACTGGCGAAGCTGTCGGAGGTACGCGTCTTCGAAGACGACGCCACCCTGCAGACCGAAGGCGCCGGCGCGCCGGTGGCCATCGTCGGTGGCAACCACCTGCTGCTGAAGATCGAAATCGACGTCGCAGCCGAGCGCGTGCGCCTGTCGAAGGAGATCGAGCGCATCGCCGGCGAGATCGGCAAGTGCCGTGGCAAGCTGTCGAACGAGAGCTTTGTCGCCAAGGCGCCGCCCGCCGTGGTGGCACAGGAAACCCAGCGCCTGACCGATTTCGAACAGACGCTGGTCAAGCTGCAGGACCAGTTGCAGCGCCTGCCGGCCTAAACTATTCGAGGGTGCATCGGCCTCTGTTCCGGCTTGCGTCGGACAGAGACCGACAGACGGGCCCCGCACGATCCGGCACGGTTATAAATCGAAACCGAAGGAATACCAGACATGGAAAATCGCGTTACCAAGGCCGTCTTCCCGGTCGCGGGCCTGGGCACCCGTTTTCTGCCGGCCACCAAGGCCAGCCCCAAGGAAATGCTGCCCGTGGTCGACAAACCGCTGATCCAGTACGCGGTGGAAGAAGCCATGGCCGCCGGCATCACCGAAATGATCTTCGTCACCGGCCGCTCCAAGCGCGCCATCGAAGATCACTTCGACAAGGCCTTCGAACTCGAAGTGGAGCTTGAGGCCAAGAACAAGCAGGCGCTGCTCGACGTGGTGCGTTCGATCAAGCCGGCCAACGTGGAGTGCTACTACGTGCGCCAGCCCGAAGCGCTGGGCCTGGGTCACGCCGTGCTGTGCGCCGCGAAGCTCGTGGGTGAAGCCCCGTTCGCGGTGATGCTGGCGGATGACCTGATCGACGGCACCCCGCCGGTGATGAAGCAGATGGTGGATCTGTACAACCACTACAACTGCTCGGTCCTGGGCGTCGAAGAGATCGCCCCGGAACAGAGCCGCTCCTATGGCGTGGTCGATGGCCGCGAATGGGACGAAGGCGTCATCAAGATGTCCGGCATCGTGGAAAAACCCGCGCCGGAAGAAGCCCCGTCCAACCTGGGCGTGGTCGGCCGCTACATCCTGACGCCGCGCATCTTCGACCACCTGCGCGAACTGAAGCCAGGCGCGGGCGGCGAATTCCAGCTGACCGACGCGATCCAGTCGCTGCTCAGCCAGGAACAGGTGCTGGCCTACCGCTACCAGGGCACCCGCTACGACTGCGGCAGCAAGCTCGGCTACCTGAAGGCGACTGTCGAGTACGCGCTGAAGCACCCGGAAGTCAGCACGGGCTTCCGCGACTACCTGGAACACCGCGGCACGTACCTGGCCGACGGTACGGTGGCCTGATCCGCAGCTCGGCCACGCGTTAACGAAGAAAGCCGCCCTCGGGCGGCTTTTCTGCTCTCTGGACGCCTGCGCGTTCAGCGGCGGCGCATATAGAACACGAACACCTTGTCGATTTCCTGGTGCGACAGCAGTTCATTGCCGGTCTGCTTGGCGAACGCCTGGAAATCGCGCGTGGCGCCCGGGTCGGTGGCCAGCACCTTGAGCACGTCGCCGCTGGCCATGTCGGCCAGCGCCTTCTTGGTACGCAGGATCGGCAGCGGGCAGTTCAGGCCGCGCGCATCCACTTCTTTCTGGAACTCCATTCCTCTCTTCCTTGCTTTTATCAGTCTTCAGACCCGGTATTGTAGCGAACCGCTCAGGACGCTGAAGTCACTCGGCTGGCGCGGGTCGGGGATGTCTTCGCCGGTGCGGCGATCGAAGAAGCGTACGGGATAGCCACGCGCGTGCAGCCAGTCGGCCACTGCGAACCCGGTGCCGGCGGACCAGATGCGCATTTTTTCGGGCGCCACCAGCTTGTACTCGACCAGTTCTTCGGACAGTGCGATGTTGCCGCTCGCCTTCACGTGATAAGCGATGATCAGCTCGTTCTTGCGCATGAACTCGTAGACGCCGATCAGCGACACGGCTTCGGTGTCGAGATTGGTCTCCTCTTTCAGCTCGCGCGCCACGCCCAGCTCGGGGGTCTCGTCACGCTCCAGGAAGCCGGTGACCAGCGCGAACATCTGTTCCGGCCACGCCGCATTGCGCGCGAGCAGCAGCTTGCCTTCGTACTCGACCACCGCGGCCAGCACCGGCAGCGGGTTGTTCCAGTGCACGAAGCCGCAGTCCGACTGGACACAGGCGTGGCGTTCGCGCCCCGACAGCGGCAGCACCTCGAGCGGCGCGCCGCATTGCGGGCAGAATCGGTATTGCATGAGGGGCTCCTGGGTATGTCTCGTTATGTTCTGCTACCGCCCGGTATCTTACGCCTGCCGGCTCGTTTCAGCAGGCGGCGCACGCCGCGCGCATATCGGCCGCCAGGGCCTCGACAGTCTCCGGCTGCAGGTCCCACGCACACATGAAGCGGCAGCCGCCCGCGCCGATGAACGTGTAGAAGCGCCAGCCTTTCGCGCGCAGCGCTTCGATCGCCGGCAATGGCAGTTCGGCGAATACGGCATTCGACTCGGTAGGGAACATGATGCGCACGCCGGGGATATCCGCGATGCGCGACTGCAGCAGTTGCGCCATGGCGTTGGAGTGGCGCGCATTGGACAACCAGACATCGTTTTCCAGCAGGCCCAGCCACGGCGCCGAGATGAAACGCATCTTCGACGCAAGCTGGCCGGCCTGCTTGACGCGATAGGCGAAATCCTCGGCCAGGCGGCGATCGAAGAACACCACCGCCTCGCCCACCGGCAAGCCGTTCTTGGTGCCGCCGAAGCACAGCACATCGACGCCGGCGCGCCACGTGATCTCGGACGGATGCACGCCGAGCGAGGCCACGGCGTTGGCGAAACGCGCGCCGTCCATATGCACGCGGAGCTGCCGGCGCTTGGCGATGGCGGCAATCGCGCGCACCTCTTCCACCGTATAGACCGTGCCGACCTCGGTGGACTGCGTGAGCGACACCACCTTGGGCTTCGGGTAATGGATGTCCGAGCGCCGCGTAACCAGTGCCTCGACCGCATCGGCCGTGAGCTTGCCGTTCTCGCCCGGTGCGGTCAGCAGCTTCGAACCGTTGGAGAAGAACTCCGGCCCGCCGCATTCGTCGGTTTCGATATGCGCCAGCTCGTGACAGATGACCGAATGGTACGACTGGCACAGCGCCGACAACGCCAGCGAATTGGCCGCGGTGCCGTTGAAGACAAAGAACACTTCGCAATCGGTCTGAAACAGGTCGCGGATCCGGTCGCAGACCTTCTGCGTCCAGGAGTCGTCGCCGTAGGCCTGCTCATGGCCGGTGCCGTTGGCCTCCAGAAAATACTTCAGGGATTCCGGGCAAAAGCCGGCGTAGTTGTCCGAGGCGAAATGCTGCATGGTCATCTGGCTATGGCGTATCGAGGATTAGGGCTTGTCGGACCACAGCTCGCCGCCTGTGGCCCAGTTCTCGCGCTTGACGTCGGTGATGATGATGTCGACCGCTGAAGCGGTGCAGCCCAGCGTCTCGCAGGTGACGCGCGTGACTTCCTCGACGAACTTGCGCTTCTGCTCGACGGTTCGGCCTTCAAACATCTCTACGTGGAAAGTCGGCATGGATGGCTCCTTGTGTTGTCTTTGCTTGTATTGGGATCGGGTGAACAGGGACGTTCAGTCCCGATATGAGGGATCGATTCTATCGAGTTTGCGCAGCAGCGCCGGCCACTCCAGCACGCCTTCGATGGCGCCGTTGTCGTAGAGCTGTTCGGACGCCTTGTCGGCCACGCCCGGCGCGGGCCGCACCAGCCGGCCACCGGCCTGCGCGCCGATCTGGATCTCGCACGCCTTGATCAGCGTCGCCATCAGCACATAGGCTTCGGCGACGGTGCGGCCGACGGTCAGCGTGCCGTGATTACGCAGCAGCATGGCCGGCTGCTGGCCCAGCGACGCCGTCAGCCGCGCACCCTCCTCCGGCGAGAACGCCAGCCCCTCGTAGTCGTGGTACGCCATGCGGCCGTGGAAGCGCATGGCATGCTGGGACAACGGCAGCAGCCCCTCCGCCTGCGCGGAGACGGCGATGCCGGCGGTGTTGTGCAGGTGCATGACGCACATGGCGTCCGCGCGCGCCGCATGCACGGCGCCGTGCAGCGCGAAGCCGGTCACGTTGACCGGATGCACCGTTTCGCCGACCACCTCGCCGCGGCTATTGATCTTGACGAGATCCGATGCGCGGATTTCCTCGAAGGCGAAGCCAAACGGATTGATCAGGAAATGGTCGGGCTCGCCGGGAACCGTGGCCGAGATGTGGGTGTAGATCAGGTCATCCCAGCCCCGCAGGGCTGACAGCCGATAGGCGGCGGCCAAATCCACGCGGACGCGCTGCTCTTCTGGCGTAGTGGGACTAGCCGCGCCGGCGGCACGCGCCGGCTGCAATGAGAAAGACATGGGGGGTCGCTCCAGCGCCGCCCGGTGTTCGTGGTGCCGGTGTGGTCCCGGCTTGGTGAATCTGGGATCCGCAAAAGGGCGGCGAAGGCGTTACTGTAGCGCAGTCTGCCGCGGCGCCGGCATCGGCCATGCGCGGCGCATCCAGACGAACATCACGGCACCGGCCAGCAACGCGGCCGAAGCGCAGGCGAGCGAGCTGGCAAAGCCGCCCGATCGCGCCACCAGCGCCGTCGCCAGCGGCGGCCCGGCGATCTGCCCGAGTCCGTAGGACGCGGTCATCAGGCCCATCAGGCGCGGCGCCTGCGGTCCCCACAAACGGCGCGCCTCGCGCATCGCAAACGACACCAGCGCGGTGAATGGCAGGCCTGCGAGCAGGCTGCTGACGGCAAACCCGGCAATCGTCGGGAGCACCACGGCGATCGCGACGCCCAGCGCCTGCATGGCGTACGACCACGCGAGCAACCGGCGGTTATCGTGCGCCATGCCAACGCGCGTGGCCAGGAACGCGCCGATCGAAACGCCAGCCCCGAAGACCGGCCAGAACAGATCGGCCCACACCGAGCCAGGCATCGCCTGCCGCGCGATCACGGGCAGGAAGGTCGCGGTGATGATGTAGCCGAAGCCCGCCAGGCCATAGGCAAGGGTCAGCGCCCCGGCCTCGCCGCCGAGCCGCGCGCCATGGGCAGGATGGGTTTCCTGGCGCGTGGCGTCGGCATGCGGCGCACCGTCGTCCGGGGTGAAGATGCGCCAAACCGCCAACACCAGCGCGGCGGCCATCACCGTGAAGGCGATCCACCCCGCCACCGCATGCCAGCCGGCACCGACCATGGCAAACACCGAGACGCCAGTGACCACGATGCCCAGACCCGGCCCGCAGAAGATCAGCCCGCCCAGCGCCGGCTGCCCAAGTTCCGCGAGCCGCTGCATGCACCAGCCCGCGGTGTAGACCATGACCAGCGCACTCGCCACGCCCGCGGCCGCGCGCCACAGCGACCACGCCAGCATGCCGCCCGGCAGCGCCATGCCGAGCGTCAGCAAGACCGTGGCCACCAGCCCGAGCCGGATCATGCGCGCCGGATCGGGCCGGATGAACAGGCACACGGCGGCGCCGACGAAATAGCCGATGTAGTTCAGCGTGGCCAGCCAGCCGCCCTCATGCAGGGTGACCGTGCCGTCGCGCAGCATCATCGGCAGCAGCGGCGTGAAGGCGAAGCGGCCGATTCCCATGACCACGGCCAGCGCAGCCAGGCCCGCCAGCCCAATGGCCCTGGCCCCCGGTTCGCGCCGCATCCGGTGCGCCGCGCCGCCGGTCGCCGGTGTCGGGCTCAGCTTGATATTCGCATGCGGCATGTCGTCTTTCCTGTGTCGCGGTCGGTGGCAAACCCGCCTGGATTCACCTATGCTACGCCTTGACGATCATCTTCAAAAATGAATTATTTAGATGCCTTGCATCATCATCTGAGATGACAGGATAGACCACCCCAACCGGAGGCCCCCATGGACTTGGCCGCGCTTGAAATCTTCCGCACGGTGGTGGAGGCAGGCGGCGTCACGCGCGCCGCCGAACGCCTGCACCGCGTCCAATCCAACGTCACCACGCGCATTCGCCAGCTCGAGGAGTCGCTCGGGGTCGAGCTGTTCCTGCGCGACGGCAAGCGCATGGTGCTCACGCCGGCCGGGCAAACGCTGTTCGACTACGCCTGCCGCATGCTGCGCCTGGCCGAAGAGGCGCGCCACGCGGTGCTGCCGTCGCGCCCGCACGGACGCCTGCGCATCGCGTCGATGGAAAGCACCGCCGCCAGCCGGCTGCCGGCCATACTGGCCGCCTATCACCAGGCCTGGCCGGAGGTTCGGCTCGAGCTGGTCACGCTCACGACCCGCCAGGCGTTCGAGGCACTGGAGCGCTTCGACGCCGACTGCGCCTTCGTGGCCGAGCCGCTCGACAACCCGGCGCTGGCATCGCGGCCCGCTTTCGAGGAGGAGCTGGTCGTGATCGCGCGCGCCGGCCACCGCCCGATCCGCAGCGCCGCCGACCTGGAAACCTCCACGCTGCTCGGTTTCGAGCCGGGCTGCAACTACCGCGCGCGGCTCGAAGCCTGGCACGCGGCCGGGGGCGGCGCGCCGCCGCGCGTGCTGGAACTCGGGTCCTACCACACCATCGTCGCGTGCGCGGCGGCCGGCATCGGCGCCGCCATCGTGCCGCGCTCGGTGCTTGGCTTGTACCGCGACCTGCCCGCCATCAGCGTGCATGGCATGGGCGAGGCCGGCCGCGTGCGCACCTTGCTGGCCTGGCATCCGGCCATGTCGAGCGCGGCGCTGAACGCGCTCGTCCAGGCGCTGCCGGCGCCGGACGCGCCGGCCGGCAACCGGCCCCTGCCGGCCGCTGCCTGAGACTTCCCGGTCCGCCGTGGCCGTGCAGGATGTGCCCGGTCGCCTACACTGAATGTGGCGCCACCATGGCACCCACTGTGCCACGCCCTTTGCGATGAGATTCGCCATTGCGCGCCTCGCGCACCCATGGCTTTATATCGGATTGCTGCTGGCCGGCTTCGCGCTTGCGGGGCTTGCAGCGTTGCCGCCCGCCTCTGTTCCGGCCGCCACCGGAGCAGGCGCCGGTCCCGTGTATGTCATACCGCTCAAGGGCGCCATCGGCCCGGCCAGCGCGGGCTTTGTGCTGCGCGGTATGGAGCGCGCGCGCCAGGGCAGCGCACAGCTGGTCGTGCTGGAAATGGACACGCCCGGCGGGCTCGACCTGTCGATGCGCGAGATCATCCAGGCGATCCTGGCCTCGCCCGTGCCGGTGGCCAGCTATGTCTTCCCTGGTGGTGCGCGCGCCGCCAGCGCCGGCACTTACATCCTGTACGCCAGCCATATCGCGGCGATGGCGCCGGGCACCAATCTGGGCGCGGCCAGCCCCGTGCAGATCGGCATCGGCGGCCCGCAGAAGCCGGAAGCGCTTCCCAACCCCTCGCCCGCCTCCTCGCCCGCCAGCGAGCCCGCCAGCGAGCCCGCGGCGCAGGACACCATGACCCGCAAACAGATGCACGATGCCTCGGCCTATATCCGCGGCCTGGCGCAACTGCGCGGCCGCAATGCCGAATGGGCCGAGCGCGCGGTGCGCGAAGCCGTCAGCCTGTCCGCGAACGAAGCCGTGGCGCAGCACGTGGCGGACATGGTAGCCACGGACCTGCCAGACCTGCTCCGCCAGGTGAACGGCAAGCGCGTGACAGCGGCAGGCGCCGCGCGCGTGCTGCAGACCAGCCACGCCACGATCGTCACGCTCGAACCCGACTGGCGCGCCCGCTTCCTGGCCGTGATCACCGACCCCAGCGTGGCGCTGATCCTGATGATGATCGGCATCTACGGCCTGATCTTCGAGTTTTCCACGCCCGGCATGGTCGTGCCCGGCGTGGCCGGTGCCATCTGCCTGCTGGTCGCGGCGTTCGCCCTGCATATGTTGCCGGTCAACTATGCGGGGCTGGGGCTGATCGCGCTGGGCATCGGCTGCATGGTGGCCGAGTTGTTCCTGCCCTCGTTCGGCACGCTGGGCGTGGGCGGCATCGTCGCGTTTGCCTTTGGCGCCGTCATGCTGATCGACACCGACGTTCCAGGATTCGGCGTGCCGATCGCCTTGATCGCCACGCTGTCGGCCATATCAGCCCTGTTCCTGTTCGGCATGTCGGCGATGCTGCTGCGCGCGCGCCGGCGGCCCGTGGTCAGCGGCGCCGACACCCTGGTAGGCAGTCGCGGCGAAGTGGTGGCCGACCTGCATGAGGAAGGCTGGGCCCAGGTGCGAGGCGAGAACTGGCGGGTGCGCAGCGCAAGCCCGCTGGCGCGCGGCACGCCGGTGCTCGTCACCGCACGGCACGGCCTGCTGCTCGACGTGGTCGCCGCTGGCAACGCCCCGCCGGACAGCGCGCCGCCAATCCCACCGATGCCAGACAAGGGAGCCTGACCATGGCCTACGGATTCAGCTTCGGCGGTGTGATCTTCCTGCTGGCATTGCTGGTGATCATGTCGTTCCGCGTGCTGCGCGAATACGAGCGCGGCGTGGTCTTCATGCTCGGGCGCTTCTGGCGAGTCAAGGGTCCGGGACTGGTGCTGCTGATTCCCGCCGTGCAGCAGATGGTCAGGGTGGACCTGCGCACCGTGGTGATGGACGTGCCCCCGCAGGATGTGATTTCGCGCGACAACGTGTCAGTGAAGGTCAACGCGGTGGTCTACTTCCGCGTGGTGGATCCCGAACGCGCCATCATCCAGGTGGCAAACTTCCTCGAGGCCACCAGCCAGCTTGCGCAGACCACGCTGCGGTCGGTGCTGGGCAAGCATGAACTCGATGAAATGCTGGCCGAGCGGGAGAAGCTCAACCTCGACATCCAGCAGGCGCTGGATGCGCAAACGGACGGCTGGGGCATCAAGGTGTCCAACGTCGAGATCAAGCACGTCGACCTGAACGAAACCATGATCCGCGCGATTGCACGTCAGGCCGAGGCCGAGCGCGAGCGGCGCGCCAAGGTGATCCATGCGGAAGGCGAACTGCAGGCTTCGGAGAAATTGCTGGAAGCGGCCCAGATGCTGTCACGCCAGCCTCAGGCGATGCAGTTGCGGTATATGCAGACGCTGACGCAGATTGCGGGGGACAAGAGTTCGACCATTGTCTTTCCGCTGCCGATGGATTTGCTGTCGGCTTTGGTGGGCAAGGCGGGGAATGCGGAGGGGCGGGAGTAGTGCTGTTTCGCTGACGTGGCCGGCAATGGGGGCCACTCCGAGATCAGCGATTTCGAAGGAGGTGGCTTCCACGAGCTTGGGCTTGTGCCCGCAGGAAAACGCGCTTTTTGGTTACTTTTTGTCGCTCGGACAAAAAGTGACTCGACGGCTACGCCGGCGAAACAGCAGCGCCCGCAAGGCACGACACCCGGACCGTCATCACGAGACCGACTGGCAACAACAAGCCAGAAAAAAAGGGCGCCGAAGCGCCCTTTCCTACAACCAAAACATAACGCTTAAACCTTCGCCGACACCCACTCCGCCACACCGGACAGCGCCTGCGGCAGATTCGCCGGATCAGTCCCACCAGCCTGCGCCATATCCGGACGGCCACCACCCTTGCCTCCAACCTGCTGTGCGACAAAGTTGACCAGTTCGCCAGCCTTGACCTTGCCCGTGGCATCAGCCGTCACGCCGGCGATCAGGCTGACCTTGCCGTCGGCCACTGCGGCCAGCACGATGGCCGCGCTCTGCAGCTTGTCCTTGAGCTTGTCCATGGTCTCGCGCAGCGTCTTCACGTCGGCGCCGTCGAGCTGGGCGGCCAGCACCTTCAGGCCCTTCACGTCGACCGCCTGCGCGGCCAGTTCGTCGCCCTGCGACGAGGCCAGCTTGCTCTTCAGGCGCTCCAGTTCCTTCTCCAGCGCGCGGACCTGCTCCTGCACCTGGCCGATGCGCGGCACCAGTTCCGAAGGCTGGGCCTTCAGCGCGGCGGCGGCTTCGTTCAGCTTGGCGTCGAGCTTCTGCAGGTAATGCAGCGCGTTGTCGCCGGTGATCGCCTCGACGCGGCGGATGCCGGCGGCCACGCCGCCTTCCACCACGATCTTGAACAGGCCGATATCGCCGGTGCGGTGCACGTGGGTGCCGCCGCACAGTTCCTTCGAGGTACCGATCGACAGCACGCGCACATCATCGGCGTACTTCTCGCCGAACAGCGCCATGGCGCCGCTCTTGACCGCGTCGTCGAACGGCATGACTTCGGCGTGCGTGTCCTGGTTGCTCAGGATCTCGGCGTTGACGATCTCTTCGACACGGCGGATCTGCTCGTCCGTCATCGGTGCGTTGTGCGAAAAGTCGAAACGGGTCTTGTCGGCGTCGACCAGCGAGCCCTTCTGCTGCACGTGGCTGCCCAGCACTTCACGCAGGGCCTTGTGCATCAGATGCGTGGCCGAGTGGTTGCGCACGGTGCGCGCGCGGCGCAGTGCATCCACCTGCGGCTGCACGGCATCGCCCACCTTCAGCGCACCGCCTTCCAGCGTGCCCTGGTGGCCAAATACGTCGGCCTGGATCTTGGTGGTGTCAGCAACGGCGAACACGGCATTGCCGGCCTTCAGCACGCCCTGGTCGCCGGCCTGACCGCCGGATTCCGCGTAGAACGGCGTGTTGTCGAGCACCACCACGCCGGTCTGTCCCGGCTGCATGGCGTCGACCGCGGCGCCGTCCACATACAGCGCGATGACCTTGGCCTGCGGCAGTTCCAGCGTCTCGTAGCCGTGGAATACCGTCTTGTCGCCCGAGTACTCCAGGCCTGCCGCCATCTTGAACTTGCCGGCGGCGCGCGCCTGCTCGCGCTGGCGGTTCATGGCGGCGTCGAACGCGGCTTCGTCCACGGCGATTTCCTGCTCGCGGCAGACGTCCTGCGTCAGGTCCAGCGGGAAGCCGAAGGTGTCGTGCAGCTTGAACGCCAGTTCGCCGTCGAGCGTCTTGCCGCCCTTGAGCTTCAGGTCGGCCAGCGCGGCATCGAGGATCGACATGCCGTTTTCGATGGTCTCGAAGAAGCGCTCTTCCTCGGCCTTCAGCACTTCGGTCACGCGGCCCTGGGCATCCGCCAGTTCCGGATAGGCCTGGCCCATCTGCGCGACCAGGTCAGCCACCAGCTTGTGGAAGAACGGGGTCTTCTGGCCCAGCTTGTAGCCATGGCGGATGGCGCGGCGCACGATCCGGCGCAGCACGTAGCCGCGGCCTTCGTTGCCGGGGATCACGCCGTCGACGATCAGGAACGAGCACGCGCGGATATGGTCGGCGATGACCTTCAGCGAGTTCTGGTTCAGGTTGTCGCAATGCGTTTCACGCGCGGCGGCCTTGATCAACGCCTGGAACAGGTCGATCTCGTAGTTGCTGTGCACGTGCTGCAGCACCGCGGCAATCCGCTCCAGGCCCATGCCGGTGTCCACGCACGGCTTGGGCAGCGGCGTCATGGTGCCCTGCTCGTCGCGGTTGAACTGCATGAACACGAGGTTCCACACCTCGATGTAGCGGTCGCCGTCTTCCTCGGGCGATCCCGGCGGGCCGCCCCACACGTCCGGGCCGTGGTCGAAGAAGATTTCCGAGCATGGGCCGCACGGGCCGGTGTCGGCCATCTGCCAGAAGTTGTCCGAGGCGTAGCGCGCGCCCTTGTTGTCCCCGATGCGCACGATGCGCTCTGCCGGCACGCCGACTTCCTTCGCCCAGATATCGTAGGCCTCGTCATCCTCGGCGTAGACCGTCACCCACAGCTTTTCCGCCGGCAGCTGGTAGACCTTGGTCAGCAGTTCCCACGCGTACTGGATGGCTTCGCGCTTGAAGTAGTCGCCGAACGAGAAGTTGCCCAGCATCTCGAAGAACGTATGGTGGCGGGCGGTGTAGCCCACGTTCTCGAGGTCATTGTGCTTGCCGCCGGCACGCACCGAACGCTGCGCCGAGGTGGCGCGGCTGTAGGGGCGCTTGTCGGTGCCGAGGAACACGTCCTTGAACTGCACCATGCCGGAATTGGTGAACAGCAGCGTCGGGTCGTTCGCCGGCACCAGGCTGGACGAGCGGACCACGGTATGGCCCTTCGATTCGAAGTACTGCAGGAACTTGCTGCGAATGTCGGAGACTTTCATGGGATGGCGGACGCTGCCCGCGGCGTGCCGGGCGCGACGAATCAGTGTTGGATTTGCAAACCGTTGATTATACGGGCAAGCCCGCTGCAAAAGGACATGGCAGCCGAGCGCGACAGAGCGACCCCGAGCCGGCCGACTATCGCCCATTTCCGGTGAAGTTAAGCGCAGCATAAAGCACTCGTCAACGTGCCTGCGCTGACCCCGGTGGTACATTTCAGGCTGCCCAGCCGGCCATGCCGCCGGTCCGGCAATCCCCTTTATACCCTGCATCCGGAGCCCCCTCACTGCCATGGGAGCCTTAAGCCATCTTCGCGTTCTCGACCTGACCCGTGTCCTTGCCGGGCCGTGGTGCGCCCAGAACCTTGCCGATTTCGGCGCCGACGTCATCAAGATCGAGCGGCCCGGCGCCGGCGACGACACCCGCACATGGGGTCCGCCGTGGCTCAAGGCCGAGGACGGCAGCGACACCGCGGAAGCCGCCTACTACCTGGCCGCCAACCGCAACAAGCGCTCGGTGACGTGCGACATCTCGTCCCCCGAAGGCCAGAAGCTGGTGCGCGAACTGGCCGCCCAGAGCGATGTGGTGCTCGAGAACTACAAGGTCGGCCAGCTGAAGAAGTACGGCTTGGACTATGAATCGCTGAAGGCAGTCAAGCCGGACATCATCTACTGCTCGGTGACCGGCTTTGGCCAGAGCGGCCCGTATGCGGCCCGGCCCGGCTACGACTTCATCATCCAGGGCATGGGCGGCTTCATGAGCCTGACCGGCGAGCGCGACGACCTGCCCGGTGGCGGTCCGCAGAAGGCCGGCGTGGCCATTTCGGACCTGATGACCGGCCAGTACGCCACCATCGCCGTGCTGGCCGCGCTGGCGTACCGCGATCGCACCGGCGAAGGCCAGTACATCGACATGGCCCTGCTCGACGTGCAGGTGGCGATGCTGGCGAACATGAACACCAACTACCTGGCCAGCGGCCAGGCGCCGCGCCGCTGGGGCAATGCGCATCCGAACATCGTGCCCTACCAGACGTTCCAGGCGGCCGATGGCTGGCTGATCGTCGCGGTCGGCAACGACGGGCAGTTCCGCAAGTTCGTCAACGACGGCGGCCAGCCGGAACTGGCGGACGATCCGCGCTTCGCCACCAACCCGCAGCGCGTGGCCAACCGCGACGTGCTGGTGCCGATCCTGGCCGAGATGGTCCGCACTCGCACCCGCGCGCAGTGGATCAGCGACCTGGAAGCCGCCGGCGTGCCATGCGGCCCGATCAACTCGCTCGACGAGGTGTTCGAGGACGAGCAGGTCAAGGCGCGCGGCCTGCGCGTGGACCTGCCCCACCCGAGCGCCGGCGAGGTCAAGCTGGTGGGCAGCCCGATCAAGATGAGCGTCACGCCGCCCGAGGCGCTGCGCCATCCGCCGCTGCTCGGCGAGCACACCGACACGGTCCTGACCGAGTCTCTTGGCTATAGCGCCGAACAGATCGCGGCGCTGCGCGCCAAGGGCGTGGTATAAGAGCCACTTGCGCCGGAACCGGCGCAAGTGGTTGTTGATCAGTCGTCCCCCGAAGCTGTTCCGCGCGGCCGGCATTGCCTGCGCCCGATGCCCCAGCGGGCCCGGGCCCCGGATCTCGTCGGTGGACCCACCCGGAGATTCCATGCTGACCGATGCCCTGCTGGCCTTCTTCCACTTCCTGGCCATCTTCCTGCTGATCACGCTGATGGCCGCCGAGGCCGTGGTGCTGCGCCCGGACATCACGCCGGCCACGGTGCGCCGGCTGTCGATCTACGATGGCGTGTATTTCGCGTCCGCGCTTGCGGTGCTGGCGACCGGCCTGCTGCGCCTGTTCTACGGCGCCAAGGGCGCCGACTTCTACCTGCACAACCCATGGTTCCACGCCAAGATGACGGTGTTCGTCATCATTGCGCTATGCTCGCTGCCGCCGACCTTCGCGATCGCTCGCTGGCGCAAGCAGAGCCGCAAGCTGCCCGATTTCGTGCCGCCGCCGTCCGAGATCAAGAAGGCCCGCCGCTGGGTCATGATCGAAGCCCACCTGGTCATCCTGCTGCCGCTGTGCGCCGTGATGATGGCGCGCGGCATCGGGGCCAGGTAAGGCACTGCAATTTCCGATTTTCCATTCCCCTGAATTCCCCATGCTGAATAAGCTGCTTGCCGCCACTGTCCTGGCGGCCATCCTGCCCGCCACGGCCGCCTTCGCGGCCACTCCGGCGACCGCTTATCCGACCAAGCCCGTCAAGTTCGTGGTGCCCTACCCAGCCGGCGGCCCGCTCGACACGGTCGCGCGCGCCATCGGCGAGAAACTGCGCGACAGCCTCGGCCAGCCGGTCGTGGTCGAGAACAAGCCCGGCGCCGGCGGCAATCTGGGCGCGGACTACGTCGCCAAGCAGCCGGCCGACGGCTACACCATCGTCATGGGCGCGGTGGCCACGCACGCCATCAACCCGACGCTGTTCAGCAAGATGCCGTATGACCCGGTGAAGGATTTCGCGCCGGTCACGCTGGTGGCGGACGTGCCCAATGTGCTGGTGATGCATCCGGGCAAGGCCGCGGAGCTGCACATCAACAATGTGCGCGAACTGGTCGAGTACGCGCGCAAGCATCCGGGCAAGCTGGACTACGCGTCCGGCGGCAACGGCAGCGCCGGCCACCTGTCGGGCGAGTTGTTCAAGAGCATGGCGAAGGTCAGCATGGTCCATATCCCGTACAACGGCGCATCGCCCGCGCAGTTGTCGGTGCTGTCGGGGCAGACCGACCTGATCTTCGACAACCTGGCCTCGGCCTCGGCCAATATCAAGGCGGGCAAGCTGAAGGCGTTCGCGGTCACCACCGCCAGCCGCGCAGCGGCCTTCCCGGAACTGCCGACCATCGCCGAAGCCGGCAAGGGCCTGGGGCTCGAAGGTTTCGATATCTCCACGTGGTTCGGCGTATTCGCGCCGGCCAACACGCCGCGCGAGATCGTTGACCGCCTCAACCACGACATCGTCGCCATCCTGAAGACCGACGATATGAAGGCGCGGCTGGCCCGCATTGGCGCGCAGCCTGCGCCGACCACGCCGGAGCAGTTCGGCGCGCTGGTGCAGCGCGAGCTGAAGAAGTACGCGCAGATCGTGCGCGTGTCGGGCGCGAAGGTCGATTGAGCAGTTAAGCCGGGCGCTTGCGGCGGATGCCCCAGCGCCGGACGCCCGTCGCGCCTTCGGTGCGGGGCAGCAGCAGGCCGACCTGGATGATGCGCGGCCCTTCCATGCGCGCCGCGGTCAGGTGCAGGCCGGCGATCACGACGCTGTCGCCCTCGACTGGCGGCGAGACGAAGCTGGCCTGCATGGCATCGCCGAGCGTCAGCGGCGACTCGGCAGCGGTCAGCTCCCGTTCGCCGTAAAGCCGCACCACATCGCGCAGGAACGCGTCGCCGGAGAGCAGGAAATCATGCGTCACCTGTTCCCACGCCGGCGCCGGGCCGGGCGCCTGGAACAGCGCCGCGAGCCGCGGCAGCACCGTGGCGGGCGCCATCACCGCCACCGTGTCGCCGGCGCGCAGCACGGTCTGGTCGAGCGGCGCGAGCGCGTCGTCGCGGGCGACCGTCAACAGCCGGCACCTGGGCGGCAACTCCAGCTGGTCGGCCCGGACATTCTCGACCGGCGCGTTGACGCTGACCCGGAACTGCATGACCTCCAGTGTCGGCCCATGGACCCCACGCAGGCGCGAGCGCGCCAGCGGCTCCGGAAATCCCGGACGCAGCACCCGGGCCAGGCGCGCGGCCGGCTTCACGGTCGTGCCTTGCAGCAGCAGGCTGGCCAGCACCACGGCAAACGCCACGCGGAAGATCAGGCCGGACTCCGGCAAGCCGCGCAGCAAGGGAAACAGCGACAGCACGATGGGCACCGCGCCGCGCAGGCCCATCCAGGCGATAAAGCCCTTCTCGCCCACGTTCAGCCGGAACGGCAGCAAGGCGAGGAACACCGACGCCGGCCGGGCCACCAGCATCAGGAACGCCGCCACGGCTATCGCGGGCAGCGCGATCTCCCAGATCCGGTGCGGCGCCACCAGCAAGCCGAGCAGCAGGAACATGGCCGACTGGGCCAGCCAGGCCATGCCGTCCATCGCGCGCATGGTGTCGGACGTCACGGCGCGGTCGCGGTTGCCGACCAGCATGCCGGCCAGGTACACCGCCAGGAAGCCGCTGCCGCTCAGGGTCTGCGTGATGGCAAAGATCATCGCGCCGCCGGAGCAGATCAGGATGGCGTGCAGGCCTTCCGCGACCTCGATGCGCTCCAGCACATGGGCCAGGCAGTAGCCGAGCCCGAGCCCCAACACAGCGCCGACGCCAAACTGCACGCCGAGCCGCATCGCCAGCGCCACCGGCGTCAGTCCGTTGGGCGCGGCAATCCACTCCATCAGGGTCAGCGTCAGGAAAATCGCCATCGGGTCGTTGATGCCCGATTCGATCTCGAGCACGCTCGCGACGCGGTCCTTCAGGCGGATGCCGCTGCTATGCAGCGTCGAAAACACGGCGGCGGCGTCGGTGGAGCCGACGATGGCGCCCAGCAGCAGGCCGAGCTTCCAGTCGATGTCCAGGATCCACGCCGCGAACACGCCGACCAGCCCGGCCGTCATCAGCACGCCCACGGTAGCCAGCGCGAGCGAGGGCCGCAGGGCGACGCGGAAGGTCGCATAGCTGGTACGCAGCCCGCCATCGAGCAGGATCACGGCCAGCGCGAGGTTGCCGACCAGGAAGCTGAGCCAGGTATTCGAGAAGCGGATGCCGCCTGGGCCATCGACGCCGGCCAGCATGCCCACCGCCAGGAACACGAGCAGGAACGGCACGCCGGCGCGTGCGGAGAAGGCGCCCACCACGATGCCCAGCGACATCACGACGGCGCCAATCAGGATGACGTGGTCAACACTTTCCAAGCGGTGCCTTTCTACCTTTCGGTACCTTACAGCGAGTGTCGCTACAGCCACCCGACTGAGCCGGGCGGAGCCTGTCTGATGATAGCGCAGCACCCCGCCAGCCTGCGCGCAGAAGCTGGCCCGATCACCCGCCAGCCCGCCTCCAGTCTCGCTTTGCCGCTTTTAAGCGCAATCTCATTAGGAGATACCCTCAGCATGACCAATATTGCAGACATCTGAAAGGTAGCTGAAAGGTCGCACCCTTACCTTGCACCCTGCCCGAGAGAAGGGCCGGCAGTGCGTCCGCTGTATGGCACCGCACCACCGGCTCCCGGCAGATTTCAAGCAGTCTTATCGAGGAGAATCATTTTGCGCATACGTAGCCAAAAGGACTTTGCCTCCGGCCTGATGTTCATCCTGGTCGGATTCGGCTTTTCCTGGGTCGCACGCGGCTATTCCATGGGAACCGCCGCAAAGATGGGGCCGGGATACTTCCCGTTCTGGCTCGGGATCGTGCTCGCCCTGCTGGGCGCGCTCGTGCTGTGGGGTTCGTTGTCCGCCAAGGCGGAAGAAGACCACCTGGCCCGCTGGGACATCAAGACGTTGTTGTGGATCCTCGGTTCGGTGGTGCTGTTCGGCCTGCTGCTCAAGCCTCTGGGCATGGTGCTGTCGGTGCTGGTGCTGGTGCTGGTGTCGTCGATGGCCAGCCACGAATTCAGCTGGAAGGGCGCGATCCTGAACGCGATCATCCTGGTGCTGATCAGCCTTGGCGCGTTCGTGTACGGCATCAACCTGCAGATGCCGGTGTGGCCGGCTTTCCTCGCAAGCTAAGGAGCCGCGAACATGGAATTGCTCTCTAACCTGGGGCTGGGCTTCGCTACCGCCCTCTCCTTCCAGAACCTGGCCTATGCCTTCCTGGGCTGCGTGCTGGGTACCCTGATCGGCGTGCTGCCGGGCCTGGGGCCGCTGGCCACCATCGCCATGCTGCTGCCGGTGACCTACACGCTGCCGCCGGTGGCCGCGCTGATCATGCTGGCCGGTATTTACTACGGCGCCCAGTACGGCGGCTCGACCACGGCCATCCTGGTGAACCTGCCCGGTGAATCGTCGTCGGTGGTGACCACCATCGACGGCTACCAGATGGCAAGACGAGGGCGAGCGGGGGTCGCGCTGGCCACAGCGGGCCTCGGCTCGTTCTTCGCCGGCTGCGTGGCCACGCTGATCCTGGCCGCCTTTGCCGCGCCGCTGTCGGAACTGGCGTTCAAGTTCGGCCCCGCCGAGTACTTCTCGCTGATGGTGCTGGGCCTGATCGGCGCCGTGGTGCTGGCTTCGGGTTCGCTGGTCAAGGCGATCTCGATGATCGTGCTGGGCCTGCTGCTGGGCCTGGTCGGCACCGACGTGAACTCGGGCGCCGCGCGCTTTTCGTTCGACGTGCCTGAACTGACCGACGGCCTGAACTTCGTGTCGGTGGCCATGGGCGTGTTCGGCTTCGCGGAAATCATCGCGAACCTGGAACAGAAGGACGCCCGCGAGACGTTCACCGACCACATCACCAACCTGTTCCCGACCAAGGCTGACTTCAAGCGCATGATCCCGGCCGTGCTGCGCGGCACAATGCTGGGTTCGGCGCTGGGCATCCTGCCGGGCGGCGGTGCGGCGCTGGCTTCGTTTGCGGCCTATTCGCTGGAAAAGAAGACCTCGAAGTACTCGCATGAGTTCGGCAAGGGCGCGATCGAAGGCGTGGCGGGTCCGGAATCGGCCAACAACGCCGCGGCACAGACCTCGTTCATTCCGCTGCTGACGTTGGGCATTCCGCCCAACGCTGTGATGGCGCTGATGGTCGGTGCGATGACCATCCACAACATCCAGCCTGGTCCGCAGGTGATGTCGAGCAACCCGGCGCTGTTCTGGGGCCTGATCGCCTCGATGTGGATCGGCAACTTCATGCTGATCGTGCTGAACCTGCCGCTGATCGGCATCTGGGTGAAGCTGCTTAAGGTGCCTTACCGCTACCTGTACCCGGCCATCCTGACGTTCTGCTGCATCGGCGTCTATTCGGTCCAGAACACCACCTTCGACGTGTTCCAGACCGCGGCCTTCGGCGTGATCGGCTACCTGTTCATCAAGCTCAAGTGCGAACCGGCGCCGCTGCTGCTCGGCTTCGTGCTGGGACCGATGATGGAAGAGAACTTCCGCCGCTCGCTGCTGCTGTCGCGTGGTGACTTCAGCGTGTTCGTGACCCGTCCGCTGTCGATGGGCCTGCTGATCGCCGCTGCAGTGCTGGTGCTGATCGTGGCCTCGCCGTCGATCAAGGCCAAGCGCGAGGAAGCATTCCAGGAAGAATAAAAAGTAGGACCGCCGGCCATTGGCCGGCAATGCTGTGCAATGCCGGGGCGTCGCGAGACGCCCCTTTTTTCATTGCGCGTCGACGTCCGCCGCGACCGCTCCGCCGCTCAGCCGCCAAACAATTCGGCGCAAGCCGTCCTGACCGCGCTGGTCACATGTCCCCTGCCATGATCGCGCCGCTCCAGCATGCCGATGGTCCGCATGACAGGCTCGTCATTGACCAGCAGCGGCAGGATCCGCAGCGCCCCATCATCGCGCCAGCGCGCGCGCTGCAGCAGCGGCACTACGGTCACGCCAACCTCCTGCCGTACGAGTTCGACGAGTGCCTCGATCGAGTTCAACTCCAGGAACTCGTTGACACGCAGGTGCGCCCGCCGCAGCGCGCGATCGACCAGCATGCCGGTGCGCTGGCTGCGGTCGAAACGCAGGTAGGGATTGGCCGCCAGCGCTTCGCGCACGTCCTGCCCGGCACTGCCCTGTGCGGCAATGGCAACCAGCGGTTCATCGTAGAGCGGCGTCCAGCGCAGCGTGCCGGGTATCCGCGCGGCGCCTTCGACCAGGATGGCGGCATCGAGCTCGCCCGACTCGACCATCGCCGCCAGTTCGATGGACTTGGCCCCGACCAGCCTGACTTCCAGCGCCGGATAGGCCCGCTTCATGCGCGCCACGACATGCGACAGGCCGCCCATCACCGATACCACCGCGCCCACGGCCACCGCGCCGGCCATGGCCTCTGGCTGGGCCTGCGGCAGGCGCATCTCGTCATACAGGGCGAGCAGGTGCCGCGCGCGCGGCAACAGCTCGCGCCCGTCGGCATTCAGGACGGCGACGCGACCGCTGCGGTCGAACAGCTCGCGGCGCAGCTCGGTTTCCAGCGATCTCATCTGCAGGCTTACAGCGGCCTGCGTGAGCGCGACATGGCCGGCGGCGGCGGCGAAGGAACCATGTTCGGCCACGGCAACAAAGGTACGCAGGAATCGGATCGTGCTCATCGGGACATCGGCAAAGCGCCATTGGACTAGGCGCGAACCACAAGGAAAACTTGTGTCAAGGAAAAGAAATATTAGCTTTCTTTGTGATACCGGGCGCGGAATAATAATGGGCAGGCACCCGTGATGCTGCGAGCATCCGGTCTGCCGGCCCTGACGTTGTTCCGCTGTTCCGCCGACCTGATTCGCCCGATTCCGGAGAACCGAATGAAATCCTGGCTGCGCCTGCTCGGCTTCGGCCTTGCCTCTGGTCTTTGCCTGGCCGCGACGCCGGCCCTGGCCGACAACTACCCCAGCAAGCCGATCCGCCTGATCGTGCCGTTCCCGGCCAGCGGCGCCACCGACCTGCTCGCGCGCGCGATCGCGCAAAAGGTCGGCGCCAACATCGGGCAGCAGATCGTGGTGGACAACCGGCCCGGCGCGGGCGGTGCCATCGGCTCGGACATGGCGGCGAAGGCGCCGCCTGACGGCTACACGCTGCTGATCGCCACGACCAGCACGCATTCGATCGGCCCGTACATCAACACGCGCCTGCCCTACAACACCGAATCCGACTTCACGCCGGTCGGCCAGGTCGCGATTGCCACCAATGTGCTGGTGGTGCCCAACAGCTTGCCTGTGAAGAACGTGCGCGAGCTGATCGACTACGCAAAGAAGCACCCGGGCGAACTGAACTACGCGTCCAGCGGCAACGGCACCGTCGTGCACCTGACCGCGGAGGCGTTCAAGGCCCAGGCCGGCGTCTTCATCACCCACATCCCCTACCGTGGCACGGCGCTCGCGGTACCGGACCTGATCTCGGGCAAGGTGCAGGTGCTGTTCGACAGCATCGTGTCCGGCCTGCCGCACGTGAAGGACGGCAAGCTGAAGGCGCTGGCCGTGACGAGCCTGAAGCGTTCGCCGCTGGCGCCGGAGATTCCGACCGCCAGCGAATCGGGCCTGCCCGGCTTTGAATCGGATACCTGGTTCGGCATCTACGGCCCCAAGGGCATGCCGGCCGACCTGGTCAACCGGCTCAACGCCGAATTCAACAAGGCCATCCAGTCGCAGGACGTGAAGGACCGCCTGGCCAAGCTCGGCGCCGAGCCCGTCGGCGGCACGCCGGCACAGTTCGCGGCGATGGTGAAGAAGGACAGCGCCCGCTGGGGCAAGCTGATCAAGGATCGCAAGATCACGGCAGAATGACGTGATGCCGCGGCCGGCTCCGCCAGGCCGGCGGCCACGAGACAACGGACAAGACCATGCAGAACTTCAACTGGACCAACCCCTACCCCTCCGTCCGCATTCCGCTGTTCGCGCGCAACGTGGTGTCGACCTCGCATCCGCTCGCCGCGCAGGCGGGCCTGCGCATGCTGCTCAAGGGCGGCAATGCCGTGGATGCGGCAATAGCGGCCGCGGCAACGATCACGCTCGTCGAGCCCGTGTCCTGCGGCCTGGGCAGCGACGCCTTTGCCATCCTGTGGGACGGCAAGGCACTGCACGGCCTGAACTCGTCCGGCGTCGCGCCGGCCGCCTGGAACCCAGAGTATTTCAAGAGCAAGTACGGCACCGATGCCAACGGACTGGCGAACCGCCCGATCCGCGGGTGGGACTCGGTCACGGTTCCCGGCGTGGTCGCGGGCTGGGCCGCGCTGCATGAACGCTTCGGCAAGCTGCCGTTTGCCGACCTGATGGAACCGGCTATCGAGATCGCCGAACGTGGCTACGCCGTGCCGCCCGTGGTGGCGCACAAGTGGGCCGCGGCGGTGCCGGAGCTGAAGGACCAGCCGGGCTTTGCCGAGACCTTCATGCCCAACGGCCGCGCGCCGCAGGTCGGTGAAAAGTTCACGATGAAGGCCGCCGCCGAGACGCTGCGCAAGATCGGCGAGACGCGTGGCCGCTCGTACTACGAAGGCGAGATCGCCGAAAAGATCGCCGCCTTCAGCAAGCAGTGCGGCGGCGCGATGACGCTGGACGACCTGCGCAACTACCGGCCCGACTGGGTCAAGCCGATCAGCAAGTCCTATCGCGGCTACGAGCTGCACGAGATCCCGCCGAACGGCCAGGGCATCGCGGCGCTGATCGCGCTGGGCATCCTCGATCAGTTCGACATGAGCGCCCTGCCGGTCGACTCGGTCGATTCGCAGCACCTGCAGATCGAAGCGATGAAGCTGGCGTTCGCCGACCTCTACCGCTACGTGGCCGACCCGCGCAGCATGGAAGTCACGCCCGAGCAGATGCTCGATGACGCCTACCTGAAGTCGCGCGCGAAGCTGATCGACATGCAGCGCGCCACGCATTTTGATTTCGGCATGCCCAAGGTTGGCGGCACCATCTACCTGACCGCGGCCGATGAGAACGGCATGATGATCTCGTTCATCCAGTCCAACTACATGGGCTTCGGCTCGGGCGTGGTGGTGCCGGGTACCGGCATCAGCCTGCAGAACCGTGGCGTGGGCTTCTCGATGGATCCGAAGTCCGCCAACGTGGTCGCGGGCGGCAAGCGGCCGTTCCACACGATCATCCCTGCGTTCCTGACGAAGGACGGCCAGCCGGTGATGAGCTTCGGCGTGATGGGCGGCGACATGCAGCCGCAGGGCCACCTGCAGACGGTGGTCCGCATGCTCGACTACAAGCAGCAGCCGCAAGCGGCCTGCTGCGCGCCGCGCTGGAAGGTCAACCGAGACTTCACGCTGGACGTGGAAAGCACGATGGACCCGGCCACCGTCGAAGGCCTGAAGGCACGTGGCCACCAGCTCAAGTCGGTGGACGATCCGTACATGGATTTTGGCTCGGGCCAGTTCATCTGGCGCTTGTCGGATGATGCCGAGCATGGTTATGTCGCCGCCAGCGACAGCCGGCGCGACGGACAGGCCGTCGGCTACTGACCGCCGTCCCCGCCACAGCACGAAGGGCGCTTCCGGATACGGGCAGCGCCCTTTTTGTTGGACGCGTTTCGCGGTTCACGCATCCGCGGTAACTGGCCCGTCGGCCGGCAGCGCAACTGTCCATGGCACCCCGATGTCACGCGGCTACACTGTGGTGCAATCCCGGCTGCAAAGACCATCATGACCACCTACGCCTTTCGCCTGCTCAACGTCTTTGCCGAATCCACGTTCGGCGGCAACCCGCTGTGCGTCTTCGAGGATGCCCGTGGCATGGACGACGCCACCATGCAGGCGCTGGCGCTGCAGTTCAACCTGTCCGAAACCACCTTCATCCTGCCTTCGGAACAGGCGCATGCGCAGGTGCGGATCTTCACGCCCGGCTATGAAATGCGTTTTGCGGGACATCCGACACTCGGCACCGCGCATGTCGTGCGCGACCTGGCTGGAAGCGGCGACCGGCTCACGCTCGAATTCAAGGCCGGCGTGGTGCCTGTCGAAGCCAGCGGCGACGTCTGGACCTTCACGGCCCCGCACGCCGGCCCGCCCAAGACCGCCGCGGTCAACCTGCCCGATGCGGAAATGGCGGCACAGCTGGGACTGGAAGCGCGCGACCTGCTGACCTCCCCAATGTGGGTCGATACCGGTGCGGACCAGTTGCTGGTTGCGGTCCGCAGCACGGATGCCGTACATCGCGCCCGGCCGGACACCGCGCGGCTGGAGCAATGGCCGCAAAGCAGCCTGGGCCGCAAGACCGCCTATGTATTCGCCTTTGATCCGACCCGGCCCGGCCGCGTGCTCGCGCGGTATTTCTTCAGCAAGCAAGGCGGCGGGGTGTCGGAAGATCCGGGCACCGGGTCCGCATGCGCCAACCTTGGCGGCTGGCTGCTGGCCAATGCGCACGTACTGCCGGCCGAGTACGAAGTCGACCAGGGTGCCGCCGTCGACCGTCCCTGCACGCTGCGGCTGGCCGTGACCGCGGCCGGCGCGATCCGTGTCGGCGGACGCGTGATCGAGATTGGGCGCGGCACGGTGACGCTGTAAGGGCCGTCCCGCTTCCTCAAGATCGCCCGCATCAGCCGCACGGCAGCCACTCCGGAGCGTGGGTACCAAGCGGTTCCGATGGCAGGGCCCAGCGCGCCGGCGTTTCCGACAACTGCGCTGCGTGGCGCACCACGGTCAGCATGCCGAAGCCTGATGGCAGGACTTCCAGCAGATCGGCCACGTCGTCGATTTTCTGCTCGGGCGCTTGCAGCCCGGCCGGCACGCGGCCCAGGCTCCGCAGCCACTGTCCGACCTGCGCCAGCGAAACCCGAACGTGCCAGCTGCCGCCCTCGGTAGCGCGCCGGTGCAGCGCCGCCATCGCCCCGAACGCCAGCAGGTAGCCGGCTGCGTGGTCGAGCACCTGGGCCGGCAACGGGTGTGGCGCATCTTCCCCGGCAGCCTGCGCTTCGGCATGGTTGAACCCCGTGGCCGTCTGCACCAGCGAATCGAATCCCCGCTTGCCCGACCACGGGCCGACATGGCCATAGGCACTCAGCGACACATAGACGAGCCCCGGCCGCGCACGGGCCGCAGCCTCCGGACCCACGCCGAGTTCGGCGAGGCCGCCGGGCCGGTAGCCCTGGATCATGACGTCGGCGCCGTGCAGCAGCTTGTGCAGCGTGCGCTTGTCGTCGGGATCGCGCAGGTCGAGCTCGCAGTTGCGCTTGCCGCGGCCGGTATCGATGACCAGCGGCGCGATCGACGGCAGGTGTGCCGCCGTGACCAGCAGCACGTCGGCGCCATGTGCCGCCAGCGTGCGCCCGGCCACCGGACCCGCGATGATCCGCGTGAAATCGAGCACCCTGACTCCGGAAAGCGGCCGGCCTTCGGCCGCTGGCAGCGCAGGCAGCGGTTGCGGCGGCGCTTCGCCGATTCGCTCCAGCGTGACCGGCGGCAGCCCGCGCAGCGCCTCGGCCTGCGGGTGCCGGTCCCATTCGTCGAAGCTGCGCATGGCCGCGACCACCAGGCCGGCATCGGAGGCCGTGGCTTCGAACGCCTCGGCTTCCCATTTGCCCAGCGCCGCCTGCACGGCCGCCTTGTCGTGGGCGCAGCCCAGCAGGCGCAGCACGCCGTCACGGTGGTGCGGGAAATTGGTATGCAGGCGGACCCAGCGGCCGTCCCCGCAGCGGTAGACGCCGGCGATCTTGTCCCACAACTCGGGCGCCGGCCCGCCATCCACGCGCAGGTAGCGTTCGCTGCGGAACTCGGTGATGGCGTGACGCATGTCCACATCCACCTGCTGCCAGCGGCCGGTGCGCTGCTGCCATAGCGCCGCGGCGGCCAGTGCCGAGGCTGCCAGGCTGGCCTGCGCCGCCGTGCCGACGGCAAAGCTGGACGGCAGCACCGGATCGGCGCCCGTCAGGACAAGATGGCCCAGGGCTTCGGCGGGCAGGCCGGCGCCTTGCCACAAGCCGGCGGCGACGTTGGCGGGCGCGGCAGGAACGGGAGCGGTATCGAAACTGGCAGTCATGGCGGCAAATCCCGGAAAGATGGCGGATGGCGCGAGGTCAGCGAGCCGGTGAAGGTACGGCCTCCATGCTACCCCCGCACGTCACTTTCGGCTGCCCCGGCGGACCGCCCGGGACAGCGCCGCACACAAAAGCGGGCACAAATCCGCCATGCTCGCGCCGGGTGGCGCCGCTGGCACGGTAAAATCCCAAAATTGGCAATCCGCCACGCAACACTGAAGACCGAGCGGTCCATCCAGCCGCCACACGGCGCCACCATGAGCCACGACAACAAGCCTACCGACAGCACGCCCGCCTCGCCCGCAGCCTCCAACTTCCTGCGGAGCATCATCGACCACGACCTCGCCGCCGGCACCTACGCCGGACGCCAGGACAGCCAGGGCGAGCCGCTGCCGACCGTCATCACCCGCTTCCCGCCGGAGCCGAACGGCTACCTGCATATCGGCCACGCCAAGAGCATCTGCCTGAACTTCGGCCTGGCCCGCGACTACGGCGGCCGCTGCCACCTGCGCTTCGATGACACCAATCCGGTCAAGGAAGATACCGAATACGTCGACTCGATCATCGACGCGGTGCACTGGCTGGGCTTCTCCTGGGACAACAAGACCCCGGGCGGCCAGCCGCACCTGCACTACGCAAGCGACTACTTCGACCAGCTCTACGCGTTCGCCGAGAAGCTGATCGAGCGCGGCGCGGCCTACATCGACAGCCAGAGCGCCGAGCAGATCGCCGCCAACCGCGGCAACTTCTCCGAACTGGGCAAGCCTTCGCCATTCCGCGACCGCAGCGTCGAGGAAAACCTGCAGCTGTTCCGCGACATGCGCGACGGCAAGTACAAGGACGGCGAGCACGTGCTGCGCGCGAAGATCGACATGAGCGCGCCCAACATCGTCATGCGCGATCCGGTGCTGTACCGCATCCGCCATGCGCACCACCACCGTACCGGCGACAAGTGGTGCATCTATCCGATGTACGACTTCACGCACTGCATTTCGGATGCGATCGAGAACATCTCACATTCGCTGTGCACGCTCGAGTTCGAGAACAACCGCCCGCTGTACGACTGGGTGCTCGAGCACCTGCGCGATTGCGGCGTGTTCCGCGATCCGCTGCCGCACCAGTATGAATTCGCGCGCCTGAACCTGACCTACGCGATCACCAGCAAGCGCAAGCTCAAGCAGCTGGTGGACGAGCAGCGCGTGGATGGCTGGGACGATCCGCGCATGCCGACCATCGTCGGCATCCGCCGCCGCGGCTATACGCCGGAGTCGATCCAGCTGTTCTGCGACCGCGTCGGCGTGGCCAAGGCCGACAGCTGGATCGACATGAGCACGCTCGAAGGCTCGGTGCGCGATGACCTGGACGGACGCGCCGCGCGCGGCGTGGCCGTGCTCGACCCGCTCAAGCTGATCCTCGACAACTACCCCGAAGGCCAGACCGAGGAATGCTCGGCGCCCGTGCATCCGAAGAAGCCAGAGCTGGGCAAGCGCGTGTTCCCGATCTCGCGCGAGCTGTGGATCGAGCGCGAGGACTTCAACGAGACGCCGCCGAAGGGTTATTTCCGCCTGTTCCCGGGCAACAAGGTGCGCCTGAAGTACGGCTACGTGATCGAATGCACCGGCGTGGACAAGGATGCCGACGGCAACGTGGTAGCCGTGCATGCCAACTACCTGCCCGACACCAAAAGCGGCACGCCGGGCGCGGACAGCGTCAAGGTCAAGGGCGTGATCCACTGGGTCAGCGCCGCAGCGGCTTATGAATGCGAAGTGCGCCTGTACGACCGCCTGTTCAACGACCCGAACCCGGATGCCGGCGGCAAGAACTTCCTGGAAGCGCTGAACCCGGACTCGAAGCAGGTCATCACCGCCTACCTCGAGCCGAGCCTGCGCGACGCCGCGCCGGAAGACCGCTTCCAGTTCGAGCGCCACGGCTACTTCGTCGCCGACCGTTCGGATTCGCAGCCCGGCAAGCCGGTCTTCAACCGCATCGTCGGGCTGAAGGACAGCTGGGGCAAGTGATGGCGAAGGCAGGCAAACCCCAGGTGCAGGTCATCACGTTCCCGCTCGATCGCGAGTTCATCGCGCTCAACGACCTGCTCAAGCTGGCGGGTGTGTGCGACAGCGGCGGCGCCGGCAAGGCGCTGGTCGCCGCCGGCGAAGTCTCGGTGGACGGCGAGCCCGAATCGCGCAAGACTGCGAAGATTCGCGCCGGCCAGGTCGTCAGCCTGTCCGGCATCGACATCCGGGTGGTCGCGGCCTGACGGCTGGCGGCCGGTGGCGGTGGGGCCGCTGCAAACAATGCAGCTTCACGGAAGGACGGAACCATGCCGATCGCATTCTGGTGTGTCCTCGTGGCGGGCATCCTGCCCGTCGTGACCGTGGCCATTGCCAAGGCCGGCGGCAAGGCCTTTGACAACCACGACCCGCGCGGCTGGCTGGAGCGCCAGAGCGGCCGCGCACGCCGCGCCGACCTGGCGCATCGCAACCATTTCGAAGCGTTCCCCTTCTTTGCCGCGGCAGTGCTGATCGCCACTCACCTGCAGGCGCCCCAGGCTCGCATCAACGAACTGGCGATGGTCTTCATCATCGCGCGCGTGCTGTACACCGTGTGCTACCTGACCGATCGCGCCACGCTGCGCACGCTGTGCTGGACCATCGGCTTCCTGTCGGTGGTCGGCATCTTCCTGCTGCCCGTCTTCGTGCATAACTAAGGAACGCCCCGCCATGCGCACGCGTTGCCTTGCGTGGCTATTGGCCGCCCTGAGCGGGGCCACTGTCGCGGCCCCGGTCGCCTACACCGTCGACCCGACGCATACAAGCGTCTACTTCGCCGCCAGCCACTTCGATCGCACCACGGTGCGCGGGCGGTTCGGCAAGATCGACGGGCGGATCGTCTATGACCCGGCCACGGGCGCCGGCGGCATCGACTTCACCGTGGAAACGGCTTCAGTCGACAGCGGCAACCGCAGCCTCGACGGCGTGCTTCGTTCGCCACAGTTCCTGGATGCCGCCAATTCCCCGGTGGCCCGGCTGCGAGCCGACCGCTTCATCGTCGAGAACGGCAAGCTCGTGGCCGTGGAAGGCGAACTCAGCCTGCTCGGCACGACGCGGCCGCTGCGGTTGGAAGTCGATCGCTTCAGCTGCGGCGAAATCTCGCTGTTCGGCATCCGCCGCAAGGTCTGCGGCGGTGACTTCCACGCCACCGTGGTGCGCAGCACCTTCGGCATGACGCGCTTCCTGCCGGAAGTGGGCGATAACGTAACCCTGCAGATCTCCGTCGAGGCGTCGCCCGCGGATTCGGCTGCGCCGTGACGGCATCCGATCACCTTTACGCCGGGATTTTTTTGTAGAATCGGCGGTTGGCTTCCCTACAATTGCCTGCCGCGCGTCGCATCCTGCGTGCCGGCGACGCGAGACAGACAATGATCGATATCCACTCGGGCGACATCGTGGCCGCCGCGCTG
This sequence comes from Cupriavidus sp. C2SS-8b, assembly GCF_057073745.1. Lineage (NCBI taxonomy): Bacteria > Pseudomonadati > Pseudomonadota > Betaproteobacteria > Burkholderiales > Burkholderiaceae > Cupriavidus > Cupriavidus sp. C2SS-8b. Next base: position 844,611 of record NZ_CP172716.1, on the reverse strand, counting down.
GCGGCGTCCGGCGCCTGCCTGCTGTGCGCCATCCCTCTCGAATTCCTGCGGCGCTTCCCGCTCTGGGCGGTGCGCACCTACGGCCGCGGCGCGCTGCTGCTGCCGTTCCTGGCCATGACGGTCGGAACCTGGCTGTTCCGCCTCACGCTGGCCGGCCAGCTCGACAGCCCTGCCGGGAACGCCATGGTGGTCGCGGCGGCCTTCCTGACGACGGTGCTGATGTCGGCGCTGGTGCGCTTCTACCTCAGCGACTACCGCAAGCGCTGACACCCGCCGGCTGGCCACGCGCCAGCCAGTTCGCGCCGGAGCCGGGCCCGGACATATGGCCGGCCGCCCGATTCACGTATGATGCGGCCTTTCGCGTCGCACGACGCGTGCCGTATCCCTTTCTCCATGGCGCTCAAATCCACCATTTTCAAAGCCGAACTGTCGGTGTCCGACATGGACCGGCCGTACTACGGCAGCCATACGCTGACCATCGCCCAGCACCCGTCCGAAAACGACGCGCGCATGATGGTGCGCCTGCTGGCCTTTGCCTGCGAGGCGAGCGAGACCCTCGCCTTCACGCGCGGCCTGGACGAACCCGACGAACCCGATTTGTGGGACCGCAAGCTGACCGGTGACATCGAGCACTGGGTGGAACTCGGCCAGCCCGACGAGTCACGCCTGAAGCGCGCGGCCGCCCGTTCGGACCGCGTCACGGTCTATGCCTACAACGGCGCCAGCGCGCGCGAGTGGTGGAAGGGCATGGCGGGCAAAGCTGGCAAGCTGCGCAATGTGACGATCTACAATGTGCCGACTGACGCGGTCGATGCGCTGGCCGCGCTGGCCCAACGTGCCATGCGCCTGTCCGTGACGATCCAGGACGGCGAAATCTGGGTCAGCGACGATGACCGCAATGTGCAACTGACGCTGGACGTGCTCCAGCGCGCCGAAAGCTGAGCAGACCCGGGCGCCTGACGCACTGGCCTGCTCCGCTCCCCCGCTCCAACCGCATCTTTTTGCACCAACCGGAAGGAATTACACCATGCAAACCACCCCGTCTGGCCTGCAGTACGAAGACACCACCGTCGGTTCCGGCGCCGAAGCCGTTGCCGGCAAGCACGTGACCGTGCACTACACCGGCTGGCTGTACGAAAACGGCCAGGCCGGCCGCAAGTTCGATTCGAGCAAGGACCGCAACGATCCGTTCGTGTTTCCGCTGGGCGCCGGCCATGTCATCCGCGGCTGGGATGAAGGCGTGCAGGGCATGAAGGTTGGCGGCGTGCGCCGCCTGGTGATCCCGGCCGACCTCGGCTATGGTGCACGCGGCGCCGGCGGCGTGATTCCGCCCAACGCCACGCTGCTGTTCGAAGTGGAACTGCTGGGCGTCTGACGCCGGCAGCGAGGCGGGCGCTGCCCGCTTCGCTAGTGGATGGCCTCAGAAACCGATGGCGGCGTTGCCGACATCGACCCGGACCTTGTCGCGGTCCAGCAGGCGCGCCGCGTGGCGGGCATAGTCCTGTGCCCACGCGGTATCGTTTGCAAAGCGCGACTCCCCTGAAAATTTGGCCACGTTCAGGATCTTGTCGATCACGAGCACCTTGCCGACCGGGCTCGACGCCTGGCAGTCCAGCTCGGTGTACTCCTTGTCGAACCAGCGCCACGCTGCCTCTTCCCCGACGGCCGCCAGTTCCGCCTGGCCGATCGAGAATTCGAACTCCTTGCCGTTGCCGAACACCACCGTAAGCGTACGCGCCATTGCCGGTTCTCCAAGGTCGGGATGATGCCGCCATTGTAGAGACTAGGTGGCAGGCTGAGCCAGTCCGAACCGGCCTCAACACAAGCCGGCCTGATCGAGGACAAGGCGGCCGTTGCGGATCGAGCGTTGCCTGGCGCCCACACCCTTGCCTGCCAGCGACCCAATATGGCGCTCGTGCCGCTTCCTGGCCCCGCCCGTCGGCCAACTTTGCATTATGCTGGCAACATGGCCATCACCCGACAGGACCTCGAAACGGACCGGCTGCGCACCTCGCTGTGCAGCACGCCGGTCGCGTCCGCCCTGTTGCCTGTGGAAGCCTTCGAGCGTTCCCTGCACGAGGCACTGGCCAGCCGCCCCGACGACGGCACCCTCCATGGCGATGTCTGGGTCTTCGGCTACGGCTCGCTGATCTGGAACCCGATGGTCGTGCATACCGAACGCCAGCGCGCCACCGTGCATGGCTACCATCGCGGCTTCTATCTTTACTCCCGTATCAACCGCGGCACCTGGGACAACCCGGGGCTGGTGCTTGGCCTCGACCGCGGCGGCTGCTGCCACGGCATGGTGTTCCGCATTCCGAGCCACGTGGTGGAGCAGGAATTCCGGCTGTTGTGGCGCCGCGAGATGCTGACAGGCGCCTACCATCCGCGCTGGCTGCGCATCCGCACGGGCCGGGCCGAGTCTTCGGACGGCCCCGAGCAGCGTGCGCTGGCCTTCGTCATGAACCGTGACCACGAGGGCTATGCCGGGCGCTTGCCCGACGCCAGCGTGGTGGAGCGGCTGCGTCACGCCGTCGGCCTCTATGGCCCGGCGCGCGAGTATCTGCAGCAAACGCTGTTGGGCCTGGCCACCCATGGCGTCGACGACCCCTACCTCGGCCGGCTGTGGCGCCAGCTCCAGGATCATGACGCCGCCGATGCGCAACGCGGTCATGGCGGGTCGGTTCATCCGTTGCAGTCTGGTGGCGAAGAGGCGCCGTTGCCCGCGCCGGCAAGCCCGCACGAGACCGTCTGACCCAGGAGCGAATGCCATGACGCGCCCCTTTGTCCGCACCCGCCGCCACGCGCTTGCCGAAATGCTGGGACTGATGGGCCTGCTGAGCTGTGGCGCGCTGCTGGCCGGCCAGGGTGGCCAGACGCTGGCGGCACGCCCCGCCCGCAATTCGGAGGAAGCGGGCGCGTCACGCGGCTCACACGGCAACGGTGCCCATGTGCCGAATCACGCGGAAGGGATCACGGCGCTGGACCGCAACCTGATCACCGCCGCGACGGGCGGCGACCTGGAACTCGTCAACCGCCTGCTGGCGGCCGGCGCCTCGGCGCAGGCCGTCGACGAACGGGGCCGCAGTGCGCTGCTGGCGGCGGTCTACAACCGGCGCGGCGACGTGGCGAGGACGCTGACGCTGGCCGGCGCCGACGTCAACCGCAAGGACGCGGAACTCAACAGCCCGTTCCTGCTGGCGGCCGCCACGGGGCAGGTCGAGGTGGTGCGGCTCTCGCTGTCGCATGGCGCGGACCTGGCCAGCACGGACCGCTACGATGGCACCGCGCTGATCGCCGCCTGCCAGCACGGCAATGTCGAGGTGGTGAAGCTGCTGCTGCAGAAAGGCATTGCCGTGGACCACGTCAACCAGCTTGGCTGGACGGCCCTGCTCGAGGCGGTGATCCTCGGCGATGGCAGCGCGCGCTATGAAGAGATCGTGCAGTTGCTGATCGACGCCGGTGCCGACGCCAACCTGGCCGACCGCGAGGGCGTGTCGCCCACGCGCCATGCGCGCGAGCGCGGCTACAAGTCGCTGGTCAAGATCCTCATGCGCGCGCGCGGTCACTGACCGCGGCGCGCACTGTTCCGCCGTCTCAGGCGGCCGGCTTCTGCGCGCCCGCCTCGCGCGCGTTCTCGGCTTCCTGCAACTGGCGCCACATCACCTTGCCCGTGCCGGACTTCGGCAAGGCATCGACGAACTCGACCACGCGCGGGTACTTGTAGGCCGCCATGTTTTCCTTGGCCCACTCGACGATTTCCTCGGCCGTGGTCTTGCCTTTGGCCTGCGCGCGCAGCACGACCACGGCCTTCACGGTCTCGCCGCGATACGCGTCGCGCGTGCCGATGATGCAGGCCTCCTGCACCGCCGGATGCTTGTATAGCAGGTTTTCCACCTCGGCCGGCCAGACCTTGAAGCCGGAGGCATTGATCATGCGCTTGAGGCGGTCGGTGATGAAGTAGTAGCCCTCTTCATCCATGCGCCCGAGGTCGCCGGTGCGGAAGAAGGTCCTGCCGTCGAACTGGATGAAGGCGTCGCGCGTGGCGTCTTCCTTGCCCCAGTAGCCCTTGAACACCTGCGGGCCCGACACGATGATCTCGCCGACTTCGTTGGGCGGCAGTTCCTCGAGCGTGACCGGATCGACGATGCGCGCGTCGGTATTGAAGGTCGGCACGCCCAGGCATTGCAGCTTGGGGCGATCCGCCGGATTGCTGTGCGTCGGCGCCATGGTCTCCGACAGGCCATAACCTTCCAGGTAGTTCAGCCCGAACTGGTCGCGCAGCCGCTCGGCAATGGCCTGCGGCATGGCCGCGCCGCCACCGCCGATGTAGCGCAGGCTGGACAGGTCGAACTCCGGCAGGTTGGGGCTGGCCAGGAAGTCGATCACCATGGTCGGGATGTTGGTCCAGTGCGTGACCTGGTAGCGCGAGATCAGGCGCCCGGCCACCTCGCGGTCCCAGCGCGGCAGCATCACGACCGTGGCGCCGCTGTAGATCGGGCCGTTCATGCCGTACTGCATGCCCGTCACGTGGAACAGCGGCAGCACTGACAGGATCACCGATTCCGCGCCGCTGCCCGACCACGTCGAGCCGCCGATGATGTTGTGCATGACCGAACGGTGCGTGTGGATGCAGCCCTTCGGGAAGCCGGTGGTGCCGGAGGTATAGGGCATCACCGCCATGTCGTCGGGGCCGGCCGTATGCGGCCCCGGCTGCAAGCCTGCACCAAGCGCTTCGGCCCACGCCGTGGCGCCGGCCGGCAGCGGATGCTGCGTCGTCAGCCAGGCGGCCGGGGCGTCTTCGGGATGCTCGTGGGTGGCCGGCAAGGCGTCTGAATACTGCGTCACCAGCAAGTGCTGCAGTCGATCGGCCGGCGCCAGTTCGGACAGCGCCTGCTCGACGCCGGCGCCCAGGTCGGCAGTGCAGATGGCCACGCGTGCACCGGCATCCGTGACGTAGTGCTTGAACTCTTCGGCCCGGTTCATCGGGTTGACCGGCACCACCACGGCGTCCGCGCGCAGGATCGCGTAGTAGCTGATGAGGAACTGCGGGCAGTTCTGCATGTACAGCAGCACGCGGTCGCCCTTCTTCACGCCGGCCTTCTGCTGCAGCCAGCCCGCCAGCGCGGTGGCCTGCGCTTCCAGCTCGCGAAACGTGACGGCCTTGCCGAAGTAGCGAATGGCCGCCTTGTCCGCATAGCGGCGTGCGGAAACCTCCAGGTTGTACCAGAGCGACGTCTCCGGCAGCACGATCGCGGTGGGCACGCGCTTGGGCCAGAACTGGAAATGCGGGCGAGCAAGGTTCTGCATCGAAGAGTCTCCTGGACGGTCTTTGACGACCTGTTTGTAAGGGTGTCATCGACTATAACCGAACGATCGTTCTATTTTCAATCGATGGCTTTCCCGAATCCCGCCCTCTGAGAACGGGCAGTGCGGTTGCATTTGGCGCCCTTGCCCTCACAATTGCGGTATTACAGAACTCCACGCCTGCCCGACAGGCCTGCTGCCATGAGCGACGTCACCTTGCAGAATTTTGAACCGGAAGTGATTGAGGCCTCGCGCCACGCGCCGGTTCTCGTGGACTTCTGGGCGCCGTGGTGCGGCCCCTGCCGCACGCTCGGTCCGATGCTGGAAAAGCTCGAAGCGGAAGCCGACGGCCAGTGGAAGCTGGTCAAGGTGAATGTGGACGAAAATCAGGAACTGGCGGGCCACTTCGGCGTGCGCAGCATTCCACACGTGGTGGCCTTCGCCGACGGGCAGGCGGTCGATCAGTTCACCGGCGTGCTGCCGGAGTCGGGCCTGCGCGAGTTCCTGTCGCGCCTCACGCCGAACCCCGCGCTACTGGCACTGGACGAGGCCCGGAACCTGGCCGCGGCTGGCGACCGACAGGCTGCCGTCGATGCCTTCCAGGCGGCGCTGGCGCTGGACCCTGGTTCCGATGCGGCGCGCTTCGCATATATCAGCTTCCTGCTCGACGGCAATGCGCTTGCCGAGGCGGAAGCCGAATTCGGCAAGTTGTCCGCGCAAGCTGCGCAGGACGACGCCTACACCGCCCTGCGCACGCGCGTGGAGGCCATGAAGGGCGTGGCCGACCTGCCCGACGAGCAGACCTTGACGAACCGCGTCGCGGCCGACCCGCATGACCTTTCCGGCCGCCTTGACCTGGCACGGCTGCTGATCGCGCGGCAGCAGTACGAACCGGCGCTGGAGCAGTTGCTGGCCATCGTGCGCGCGGACCGCGGCTTCGAGGACGACATCGGCCGCAAGACCATGCTCTCGGTGTTCGACATGCTCGCCGACCAGCCCGAGGTGGTGTCGCGCTGGCGCCGGCAACTGAGCACCTCGCTCAACTGACGGCCCCTGGACTGCATGGCGCGGTAAACTGGCGGCCCTGATTTCCGGCATTGCGCCCGCCAAACCCGCCATGACTGCATCCGTGCGCCTGATCGATTTCCAAGCCGCCGCGCCCGCGCCTAGCCACGACCGCCCTCGCCCTGACCGCCTGGTCGCGGGCAACCCCGACCGCACCACCTGGACGCACTACAGCGCCCGGCATGGCGATTTCGATTGCGGCATGTGGGCGTGCGAGCCGGGGTCCTGGCGCATTGCCTTCCCGGCCGGCAAGGAGGAATTCTTCCACGTGATCAGCGGGCGCATTCGCATCAGCGACGACGCCGGCGCGGCCAGCGAGTTCGGCCCGGGCGATGCCTGCGTGATTCCGGCCGGCTTCACCGGCCTGTTCGAAGTGCTGGAACCGGTGCGCAAGTATTTCGTCGTGATCGACCGCGAGGCGGCGCACTCCGCCTGAATTCAGGCCGGCTGGCCGGCCGGTGCCTCGATCAGCGTGAAGCCGTTTTCGCGCATGTGCTCGACCATCATGCTGTCCATCGACTTGACGTGGTGGTCGAACCAGCCGGACAGCTCGGCCACCAGGCGGCGGCCAAGATCCAGTTCCCCGTCGCTGACGACTTTGTCGCGCACGGCCTGGGCCACGGCGAGTACCTGCTTGTGCTCGCCGGCATGGCAATGCCGCGGGCCGAAGTCCATGGCCTCCATCCAGGTTTCTTCCTGGGCGAAATGATGCCGCGTGTGCTCGATCCATTCGTCCATGGCGGGCAGGAAACCGGCGTCGTCCGCGCGCGCGGCGGCATCCAGCAGCTGCACGAATTCTGCATGGGTGGCATCGGTGACGGGTTCGCCCAGCATCAGGTGGGCAGGCAGGCCGTCTGTGGAGAGCTGGTCTTTGGAATCCATGGATGGGGCTGGCGCGAGGCGGCGCGAAAAGAAACGGAAAGGATACCGAATTCAGTTCCGAGGCATCTGATATTGCGCAAATCCTCCCGGAACGCGCGAGAGGTTATGCTTCCCGTTGCGCCGCCCCCGCGGCCCTCCGAGCCAAGACTTCCCAGATGCCACGACTGATCTTTTTCTGCGGCCATGCCGGCACCGGCAAGACCACCCTGGCGCATCGCCTGATCGGCCCGCTGATGCAGGCCACCGGCGAGCCGTTCTGCCTGCTCGACAAGGACACGCTGTACGGCCGCTACAGCGCAGCGGCCATGGCCGCCATTACCGGCGACCCGAATGACAGGGACAGCCCGGCTTACCTGGAAAACCTGCGCGACCCCGAATACCAGGGGCTGCTCGACACCGCGCGCGAAAACCTGGCCCTTGGCATCAGCGTGCTGGTGATCGGCCCGTTGTCGCGCGAGGTGAAAGCCCACCAGCTTCATGATCCGGCCTGGCTAAAGGTCCCGGCCGGAACCGACGTCCACATCGTGTGGGTCCACCTGCCGGAAGACGAGGCGCACGACCGCATCGTCCAGCGTGGCAATCCCAATGACGCCTACAAGCTGGCGCACTGGGACGCGTACCGCACGCGCCGCTTTATGCCCGTGCCGGCGGAATACCCCGAACTCGTCTACTTCAACAACCTCGCGCCCGGCGAGGCGGAAATGGACGCACTGCTGCGCGCATTGAGCGCTTAGACGTCGCCTTTGGCGATAGCGCCGATCACGGCCGACGCCGCCACGAAGCCGAACACCGCGGTCACGGCCACCGAGGAGCCAAAACCCGCGCAGGCCAGCCCCTGCGGGCCCGATGCCGGCGCCACGGCCGCTACGGGTGGAGCTTCGTCGATCTCGCACGCCTGCTGCTCGGGTTCCGGATATTGCAGCGGCTCGTCCGAATAGACCGCGGCAATGCCGAACTTCTTCTTCGGGTCGCGTGGAAAGCCCCCGTCCCTGCGCAGGTTCTGGCGCACCTTGGCCAGCAGCGGATCCTGGATCGTGCGGGCGAGGTCGTCGATGCGCACGCGCGTCGGGTCGAACTGGCCACCCGCGCCGCCGCAGGTGATGACGGGCACGCCCTCGCCGCGCGCCCAGCCCAGCATGGCGGTCTTGACGCGCACGGCGTCGATGGCGTCGATCACGTAGTCATGGCCGCTGAGCAGCCCGGCGACGTTGTCCGGTGTGACGAAGTCATCGACCTGCGTGACGCGGCAGCGCGGATTGATAGCCAGGATGCGTTCGGCCATGGCCTCGACCTTGGCGCGCCCGTAGGCATCGCCCAGCGCGTGGATCTGCCGGTTGGTATTGGACAGCGCGATATGGTCCAGGTCGATCAGCGTGATGCGTCCGACCGCATTGCGCGCCAGCGCTTCGGCGGCCCAGCTGCCGACGCCGCCGATGCCCACCACGCAGACGCTGGCGGCTTCCAGCCGCGCCAGACCGGCAGCGCCGTAGAGCCGGGCCACGCCACCGAAGCGCCGGTGGTAATCGTCATCGGCCGGGCTTTCGTGGATCAGCGGCTCGGGCAATTCGGGCTGGCGGGAGGGGGAGACAGCGTCGTTCATGCTGGCAGTCAGTGCGGGGAAAGTGGGTGGAAAAGCATGCGGACATGGCATGGCGCGCACGCCACCGTGTCAGCCATCCCCCGACAGGTAAGCGAAGCGCGCAACTATACAATAGACGTAGTGGCCCGTCCGCCGCATAGGTTGCCGTTGCCGGGCGCCCTCCCACAGGAGACTACCCATGCCGGTCCGCCGCAAGGTCATTCTCTGGGCAGCGCTGACGCCGATCCTGCTGATTGCCCTGCTGCTCGTCGTGATCCTGACCTTCGACTGGAATCGCTTCAAGCCCTGGCTGAACGAGCGGGTCTCGGACGCCATCGGTCGCCCGTTCGCGATCAACGGCGACCTCACCGTCACCTGGCGTTCGGCCGAAGGCGAGACCGGCTGGCATACGTTTGTCCCGTGGCCCCGGCTGTCGGCGCGCGACATCACCGTCGGCAACCCGGACTGGACGCAGTCGCCGAACATCGCGACCGTACGCGAGCTGATCTTTGTGCTGCGCCCATTGCCGCTGCTGTCCCACGAGATCGCGGTGCCGACCATCGTCATCGACAGCCCGGCGGTATGGCTCGAACGGCTGGCCGACAACCGCAACAACTGGACCTTTGATACCGGCCCCAAGAAAAAACCTTCTTCCTGGCACCTCGATATCGGCGAAGTGGTGCTCTCGCGCGGCAACCTGGCGCTGTCCGACCAGGCGCAGAAAATCGACTTGCAGGCGACGGTCGACACCATTGGCAATGAAGCGGTGTACGACAAGGCGCGCGACGGCGATCTGGTGGTACCGAGTGCCTCCGCGCCGGCCAGCAGACCTGCACCATCGGCCGCAAGCGTCCCTTCCGCGTCCGGTCCACCGGCCAATGCCGTAGCCGGCAACCAGCGCTATGGCCTGCGCTGGAAGGCCACCGGCCGCTACAACGAAGCGACCATCAATGCCAGCGGGAAAGCCGGCAATGTGCTGAGCCTGCGCAATATCAACGTACCGTTCCCGCTGCTGGCCGATGTGCGGGTCGGCGCGACCCGGGCTGTCATTGAAGGCACGCTGACCGACCCGGCGCACCTCGCCGCGCTGGATGTCCACCTGCAGTTGCAGGGCGACAGCATGGCCAAGCTGTACGCGCTGACAGGCATCGTGCTCCCGTCCACGCCGCCGTACGAAACGCGCGGCCGCCTGGTGGGGACGATCCACAAGGGTGCCTCGGTCTATGAATACCGCGGCTTTACCGGCCGCGTGGGCGGCAGCGACCTGAGCGGCACGCTGACCTACACGCAACGCGCGCCGCGACCGCTGCTGGAGGGCAAGCTGGTCTCCAACGAACTGCGCTTCGTCGACCTGGCGCCGCTGATCGGCGCCAATGCGAAGCCGGGCAAACCGGCGCCCGACAGCAATGTGCGGCAGCCAGCCGACAAGGCACTGCCGGTGGCGCCGTTCCGCACCGAGCGCTGGGACGCCATCGATGCCGATGTGCACTTCACCGGCAAGCGCATCATCCGCGATGAACGTCTGCCGATCACCGACCTGGTGACGCACGTGAAGCTCACGGATGCCGTGCTGCTGCTCGACCCGCTCAACTTCGGCGTCGCCGGCGGCAACCTCGTGTCCACCATCCAGCTCGACGGCAAGCGCGAGCCAATGGGCGCGAAGATCGACATGCGCGCGCGTCACCTCAAGCTCAAGCAGCTGTTCCCGACGGTGCAGTCGATGCGCGCCAGCATCGGCGAGATGAACGGCAGCGCCAAGCTGTCGGCAGCCGGGAATTCGGTGGGTGCGCTGCTGGGGTCGTCCAATGGCGAGGCCAAGGTGCTGGTGGAAAACGGCACGGTAAGCAAGTTCCTGCTGGAAGCGATGGGTCTGAACGTGGGGAGCGTCATCATCTCGAAGCTGTTCGGCGACAAACCCGTGCAGATCAACTGCGGCGTGGGCGATTTCGCCTTCACCAACGGCATCGCACGCGCGCGCACGTTCACGCTCGATACGCAGGACGCCGAAATCAATGCCGTCGGCGCCATCGACCTGAACAGTGAAAAGCTGGCGATGACGATCCACCCTGACTCTAAGGGTATGCGGATCTTCTCGCTGCGCTCGCCGCTCTATGTCGGCGGTACGCTGAAGAAGCCGCGCGTCAGTCCGGATATCGGCATACTCGCGCTGCGGGCCGGCGGTGCGCTGGCCCTGGCGCTCGCGGCACCCGTGGCCACAGCGGTGGTGCCATTGGTGGACTTGTCGTCCTCGAAGGAAAACCAGTGCGGCCGGCTGCTGGCGGAACTGCACGATCGACCGACCGCGCCGCCGCCGGGCAAGACCTACCGCGACCCGAAGGCCCCCAACGCGGCCAGTGCCGTAGCCGCCGAACTGCGCAAGCCGGGGCAGCCAGACAGCGCGAAGGCGCAAGCCAAGCAGGCTGAGCAGGCCCAGTCGGCTACCACCCCGCCGGCCCGGCAAGCCGCCGACGGCGCTCGGCCACCGGCGCGGCAGCCTGCGGCGGCGCCGGTCAACCGGCCCGCCAACGACACCGAGCTCTACAAGGGCGGTTGACACCCTCGGCCGTCATCGCTGCAAATTCACAACACTCCTGGCGTGAATTTTCGGTACAGGCCGATTCTGCGTTGTGCCACGCCCACAGCGGGCGCATAATTAAACGGCCATTTACAAGATGTATCAAACAAATGGCACACTCCGGGTGCCAGCAACGGTGCTCTTCCGAAGGTGCGGCCCATGGCCGCCCTTGTTTTTTTGTTGCTCGCTGCAACCGGCAACAAAAAGCCGAATTCGCCGCTCGCCCCCATGACGCTGCCCCATGCCGCCGTCCCGCCGATCAGCTGGCTGATCGCACTGACGGTGTGCAACCACGTGGCGTTCAATGCCAGCCGCGTGGTGGTATCCCTGTTTGCCATTTCGCTGAAGGCGTCGACCGTGACGCTGGGCTTGCTGATGTCGCTCTACGCGCTGCTGCCCATGCTGCTCGCGATCCGCGCCGGCAAGCGCATTGACGAGATCGGTCCGCGCAAGCCGATGATGGCGGGATCGCTGATGGTCGTGGCGGGCACGCTGCTGCCGGCGGTATGGCAGGAGATTGCCGCGCTCTACGTTTCCTGCGCGCTGATCGGCGTGGGTTTCATGCTCGTCCAGGTCGCGATGCAATTGCTGATCGGCCAGGTTTCCACCAACGACACGCGCCTGCGCAACTACACGCTGCACGCGCTCGGCATGTCGGTGTCGGGCACGCTGGGGCCGGTGGTGATGGGCTACGTGATCGAGCATGCGGGCTTCCGGCCCGCGTTCCTGGTGCTGGTCGCGGTCGCGCTGGCCGGGCAAGCCGGACTGCAATGGGTGCGCCCGCGCCTGCCCGCGCAGGGCGGCAACGCGGGGCGCATCGCGATCGAAGACGGCAGCCGCCGCTCCACGCTGGACCTGCTGCAGCACCCCGAACTTCGCGCCGTCTTTGTCGCCAGTGCGGTCCTGTCGGCCGCCTGGGACCTGCACGCGTTCCTGATTCCGATCCAGGGCTCGCGCATCGGCCTGTCGCCATCGTCGATCGGCTGGGTGCTCGGCGCATTTGCCATCGCCACGTTCGCGATTCGCGTGGCCATGCCGATGATGTCGCGCCGCCTGTCGGAGTGGAAGATCATCCGTATCGCGCTGATGGTGGGCGCATCGGCCTACCTGGTCTATCCGTTCGTCGCCCATTTCTGGATGATGTGCGGCCTGGCCTTCATCCTGGGCCTGGCGCTGGGCAGTGCCCAGCCCAATGTCATGAACATCCTTCACACCGCCTCGCCCAGCGGCCGTGCCGGCGAGGCGCTGGGACTGCGCTCGGCGGTCCTCAACACCAGCCAGGTGGTATGGCCGCTCACGTTCGGCGTGGTCGGCACGGCGCTGGGCATGCTGCCCATCTTCCTGTCCATGGCGGGCGCCATGGGCATGGCGGGCCTCTATTCACGGCGGCAGTCGCGCGCCGCCCCCGCAGAACTCTCGCCGCCGACGCATTGATTTGCGGGCACACAAATGCGGCTTGCAGGGCATTCGCTATACTCAAATCAACCGGATTTCCGGCTGATTCCAACCGAATGCGACATGACTCAACTCGCTGACCTCCGCCGTACCTATGTCCTGGGCTCCTTGAACGAATCGGAAGTGGCGGCCGACCCGATGGCCCAGTTCAAACGCTGGTTCGACGAGGCCGTGACCGCCAAGCTCCCCGAGCCCAATGCGATGACGCTGGCCACCGTCGGCGCCGACGGCCAGCCTTCGGCACGCATCGTGCTTCTCAAAGGCATGGATGACAAGGGCTTTACCTTCTTTACCAACTACGAGAGCCGCAAAGGGCTGGACCTCGCCGCCAACCCGCGCGCCGCGCTGCTGTTCCATTGGGTGCAACTCGAGCGCCAGGTGCGCGTGGAAGGGCGCGTGGAAAAGGTCGAGGACGATGAGAGCGACGCGTACTACGCCTCGCGCCCGCTGGGCTCGCGGCTTGGCGCCTGGGCCTCCGAGCAAAGCCGGGAGGTGCCTGGACGCGATGTGCTCGAGCAGCGCGAATCCGAGTTCCGCGCCAAGTTTGGCGAGAACCCGCCCCGACCGGCACACTGGGGCGGCTACCGGCTGGTTCCGACGGCACTTGAGTTCTGGCAGGGCCGGCCGTCGCGCTTGCATGACCGCATCGCGTATCGGCTGGACGCCGCGGACGGCTGGAAGATCGTGCGGCTGTCGCCCTGATGGGTGCACAGCACATTTCGACGAATTATCCTAAAGTGGGATAAGCGTCGCTTTGGGAATGTGTCAGGCACCGCGTAGCGCCATGCTCACGCGGCGGCCTTGAACGCGCCCGTTACCGCGACCAGGCAGCGCCGGGCAAAGACTACACTGCTTGTTATCGCCCTGCGCCTTCGTTCCGCAAAGTGTGCCGCAACGACAGGAGGTAACGCGCATGTTCTTCAAGCAAGCCCTAGACAAGCAACTGGACAGCTGGATCGCCGACCTGCGCGAGCACGCCAACCTGCCCGTCAAGCTACGCCTGTGGAATGGCAGCGAATATCCGCTGGGCTGTTACGACAAGCCCGACGTGACGCTGACGGTGCGCGAGGCAGGCGCCCTGCCCCTGCTGCTCACACCGAGCCTGGACAACCTTGGCGAAGCCTATGTCCAGGAGAAGATCGACCTGGACGGCAAGCTCACCGACATCATCGACGTCGGCTACCGGTTCTCGGCGGCGGCCAAGCGGCGCGCCGGCGGCGCGCTGGCCAAGGTGGCGCATCATTTCACGCACACCAAGCAGGAAGACAAGAACGCGATCCAGTACCACTACGACGTGTCCAACGAGTTCTACAGCCAGTGGCTGGACCCGAACATGGTCTATTCCTGTGCGTACTTTGAACACGGGAATGAAGATCTTGCCACGGCGCAGCGCAAGAAGATCGATCACATCCTGACCAAGATCCGGTTGCAACCGGGGCAGACGCTGCTCGATATTGGTTGCGGCTGGGGTGCGCTGGTGCTGCGCGCCGCGCAGAAATTCGGCGCGCAATGCGTCGGCATCACGCTGTCGCAGAACCAGTTCGACCTAGCTACCGCGCGCGTCAAGGCGGCAGGCCTGTGCGACAGGATCGAGATCCGCCTGCAGGACTATCGGGATATCACGGGCACGTTTGACCGCATCACCAGCGTCGGCATGTTCGAGCACGTGGGCAAGAAGAACCTGCCCGCTTATTTCAGTCGCATGCGCGAGTTGCTGGCCGACCACGGCGTCGCCATGAACCACGGCATCACGGTGCCCGATCCCAGCGATGCACCGATGGACGGCTCCGAGTTCATGGACCGCTACGTATTTCCGCAGGGAGAGCTGCCGCATATCGGGCTGGTGCTGAAGACCATGCAGGAAGGCGGCCTGGAAGCATTTGACGTGGAGCTGCTGCGCCGCCATTATGCGCAGACGCTGCGGCATTGGGCCGAGAACTTCGAAGCCCATTCCGGCGCCATCCGCGACATGGTGGGCGAGAAAAAGTATCGTATCTGGCGCGTCTACCTGGCTGGCTGCGCACACGCCTTCGATACGGACCAGATGTCGATCTACCAGGTCGTGTGCCACAAGTCGGGCGAGGCGTCGTCCGCGATTCCGTGGTCGCGCCGCTATATCTATGACCATCCGATTGGCCAGAACGATTGACTGAAGACCTGTTCGGCGAGCTGCTTCCGCCAGTTTCGCCGCCGCCACCGCGTGCCGCCAATGGCGGTGACGCGGGAACCGCAAGCAAGCCCTCCCGCAGCAAATCCGTCCTGCCGGCACGGCTCGATCCCACGGTCGATGCACTGGGAAAACGGCTGCCGTCCAATCTCTATCTCGGCACCTCGTCGTGGTCCTACAACGGCTGGAACGGGCTGGTCTATGACGGCGAGTACAGCGACAGCCTGCTCTCGCGCAAGGGCCTGGCCGCTTACTCGAAACATCCGCTGCTGCGCGCCGCCGGCATCGACCGCGGCTTCTACGGCCCGATCCCGCTGGCGGATTACCTGTCATACGCCGCGCAGGTTCCCGAGTCCTTTCGCTTCCTGGTGAAGGCGCCCGCCAGCGTGTGCGATGCGTGGCTGCGCGGGTCGGACGGTGTGGGACGGCTGGCCAATGCCGCCTTCCTCGACGCCGAAATCGCCGTCCGTGATTTCATCACGCCCGCCACCACCGGATTAGGTGCCAAGTGCGGCCCGCTCTTGTTCCAGCTTTCGCCGCTGGGCAGCCTGGCCAATGACGGCGCGGCTTTCCTCGGACGGCTCGACAGCTTCCTTGGCGCGTTGCCGCGGCTGGATTCCTCCATCACGCCGCATGCCTGCTATGCGATGGAGATGCGCGACCCCGTCCTGCTGACGCCGCGCTACATCAAGCTGCTGCGCCGGCACGGCGTGCGTTTTTGCCTGTCGGCACGCGACCGGCTGCCGCCGGTGCATCGCCAGGCCTCGGCGCAAGCCTTGATGGATGCCGACGCGCCCGGCCCGCTTGTGCTGCGCTGGATGCTCCATGCCGGACGCCCGTACGAAGTGGCTGAATCGATCTATTCACCGTTCAATCGGCTGGTGGATGAAGACCCCGAAACGCGCGAGGCCATCGCCGACCTGGTCGTGCGGACGCTGCGCGCCGGCCAGAGCGCGACCGTCATCATCAGCAACAAGGCGGAGGGCTCGGCGCCTCTGACTTGCCTGCGCCTGGCGGAAGCGATCGCCGAGCGCCTGTGAACGCTGCGGCCGCTAACGCTAGCGGCGCAGCTTGCCCGCGAACCGCTCGCGGAACTTGGCCAGCTTCGGCGAGATGACAAAGGCGCAGTATCCCTGACTCGGATGGTCCCGGAAATAATTCTGGTGGCTCGCTTCGGCACGCCAGTAAGGCTGCTCCGGCTCGATCTGCGTCACGATGGGCGCGTCGAAGGTCTTGTTGGCGACCAGTTCCCGCATGACGTACTCGGCCACGGCACGCTGCGCCTCGGAGTGCGTAAAGATCACTGACCGGTACTGCGGCCCCACGTCGTTGCCCTGCCGGTTGATGGTGGTCGGATCGTGGATGGCGAAGAAGATCTCGATAATCTCGCGGAAGTTGATGACGGCCGGGTCGAAGGTCACCCGAACGACTTCGGCGTGACCGGTATCGCCCTCGCTGACCTGCTGATAGGTCGGATGGCTGACATGCCCGCCGGTATAGCCGGACTCCACGGCGCGCACGCCGTTCACTTGCTGGTACACCGCCTCAAGACACCAGAAACACCCGCCACCAAGCGTCGCCGTCTCCAGTTCGTGTTCCATGTTCGCCGCCCCCCGGGGATCCATGCGTTTTGTCGACTTGACGGTCTTAAGCATAAGCGCAGATAAGGCAAAGCGCCTGCGGCATCCGTGCCGGGCCCGCCGGTATTGCCGCCCGCCCGGCGCAGCGTGTTGCCAAACCCGTTACAATTCTCACGAATTTGCCGACGATAGGGCACATCGTTGCACAACGCGACATCGAAGCGCAGACCCCAAATTCCTTGCCGCCAACGTTGCCTGCCACACCGACACCAGCGCATAGCCGGGCAGATCTTGTTCCTATCGCCGCGACCCCCAACTAATGAATCATCATGACCGCCAGTGGAGCCCTTGCGATGGGCATGCCTGAAGCCCCGCCGCGGGAGACCGGCCAGGCCGCATCGCCGGATTTCGATTCGATGCATTTCCGCCGCACGCTGTCGCAGTTCGCGACCGGCGTGACAGTCATCACGACGCGCGCAAGCGCCGCATCCGTGGCCGCCGGGGCGCCGCCGTTCATCGGCATCACGGCCAGTTCGTTCAATTCCGTGTCGATGGATCCGCCGCTGGTGCTGTGGAGCATGGCCACGCGCGCCAATAGCCTGCCGATGTTCCGCGACGGCTCGCACTACATCGTGAACGTGCTGTCGGCTTCGCAGCTCGACCTGTGCAAACGCTTCTCCACGCTCAAGGGCGACCGCTTCGCGGGCGTTGATTACCGGCTATCGGAGAATGGCCTGCCGATCCTTGGGAATGCCCTCGCGTGGTTCGAATGCCACAATCGCAGCCGCTATGACGAAGGCGACCACATCATTTTCGTCGGCGAAGTCGAGCGTTGCGGGGTGCTCGACAGCCACGAACCGCCGCTGGTGTTCCAGAACGGCACTTTTTCGACCACATCCCCCCTCGAAGACTGACGGCAGCGGCGCCGCCCTGGCGCTGCCCGCTCAGGTTCCCGCCGGATCCGCGGACTTCAGCACGGCCAGCGGCGAACTGTCGGTCTTGATCCGCTGCAGCACGATGTTGGAGCGGATATCCATCACACCGGGCGTGCGGTACAGCCGGTTCACGATGAAATCCGAGTAGTGCTTCAGGTTGCGCGCCTGCACGCGCAGGATGTAGTTGCTGTCGCCGGTGATAATGTAGGCCGACAGCACCTCGGGCCACGCCTGCACGGCCGCGATGAAGGTGTCGTGCCAGCCTTCCACGTCGTGCCGCATCGAGACCTGCACGATCGCTTCAAGCTCGAGCCCCAGCCGCTCGGCATCGAACCAGGCGCGGTAGCCGCCAATCACCCCCGATTCTTCCAGCAAGCGCACGCGCCGCAGGCACGCCGATGGCGACAGCGCCACGCGGTCGGCCAGGTCCTGGTTGCTGATGCGACCGTGCTCCTGAAGGCACTCGAGAATGCGCAGATCGATGGGATCGAGGTTCATTCGAATATTTCAGCGTTAGTCCGCAAATAAATCGAATTTTATGCGAAATCACGCGGATTCTGCCGTGGATTTCGCAAGCCTCTTGCCGGTTTTTTTGACTATCATGCCGTCATCGACGACGACACAGGCACCGCGCAGCGGCAGCCGTGCAGACATGACCAACCGCCCCGCCCCACCCGCCGACCGCCGCGAACTTTGGGACATCAGCCCACCGCTTTCGCCCGCCACGCCCGTCTGGCCGGGCGACACGCCGTTCCAGCAGGAAGCCGCCTGGCAGATGGATAAACACTGCCCGGTGAACGTGGGCCGCATCACGCTGTCCCCACACACCGGCGCGCATGCGGATGCGCCGCTGCACTATGCCGCCGATGGTGCCCCGATCGGCGCCGTAGGGCTGGAGCCCTACCTCGGACGCTGCCGCGTGATTCATTGCGTGGGCGCCACGCCGGTGGTCGCGCCGCACCACGTGGAGCACGCGCTGGACGCCCTGCCGCCACGCGTGCTGCTGCGCACCTATGCGCGCGCCCCGCTTGAACAATGGGACGCCGGCTTCTGTGCCGTCGCGCCGGAAACCATCGCACTACTTGCCGCGCACGGCGTGCAGCTGGTCGGCATCGACACGCCGTCGCTGGACCCGCAGGAATCCAAGACCATGGATGCGCACAATGCCGTGCGCCGCCACGGTCTGGCCATCCTGGAAGGGCTGGTGCTCGATGCCGTCGCCGAAGGCGACTACGAACTGATCGCGCTGCCGCTGCGCTTTGCCGGGCTCGACGCCAGCCCGGTGCGCGCCGTGCTGCGCAGCCTTGACTGAGTACTTTCCCCGCACTCCCTTGCCCCACTCCGACATGACCGCACTCACCCGCGAGCAATGCCTGTTGCTCGACCAGCAAGACCCCCTGCGCGCCTTGCGCGACCAGTTCGCGCTGCCTGACGGCGTGATCTATCTCGATGGCAATTCGCTGGGCGCACGGCCGCGTGCCGCCGCCGCGCGCGCCGCCGAAGTCGTCAGCGAGGAATGGGGCACCGGCCTGATCCGCAGCTGGAACACCGCCGGCTGGTTCGAGCTGCCGCAGCGGCTGGGCAATATGGTGGCGCCGCTGGTCGGCGCCGGCGAGAACGAAGTGGTCGTCACCGACACGACCTCGATCAACCTGTTCAAGGTGCTGGCCGCCGCGCTGCGCGTGCAGGCCGCGCGCGATCCGTCGCGCAAGGTGATCGTGTCCGAAGCCAGCAATTTCCCGACCGACCTGTACATCGCCCAGGGACTGGCCGACCTGCTGCAGGACGGCTATTCCCTGCGAATGGTGAATTCGCCGGCCGAAATCGAAGCGGCCGTCGGCGCCGACACCGCCGTGCTGATGCTCACGCACGTCAACTACAAGACCGGCGAAATGCTCGACATGGCCGCCTTCACCGAGCTGGCCCATGCGCGCGGCGCGGTGACGGTGTGGGACCTGTGCCATTCGGCCGGCGCCGTGCCGGTGGCGCTGAACGCGTCGAAGGCCGACTACGCGATCGGCTGCACATACAAGTACCTCAACGGCGGCCCGGGCTCGCCGGCCTTCGTCTGGGTCGCACCCGCGCTGCGCGATGCCTTCTGGCAGCCGCTGTCGGGCTGGTGGGGCCATGCCGCGCCGTTCGCGATGGACCCGCAGTACCGCCCCGTCGACGGCGTGCGCCGCTTCCTGTGCGGCACGCAGCCGATCACGTCGATGGCCATGGTCGAATGCGGCCTGGACATCTTCGCGCAGACCGATATGTCCGCCCTGCGCACCAAGTCGCTGCAGCTGACCGACCTGTTTATCGCACTGGTGGAAGCGCGCTGCCGCCACCATCCGCTGACGCTGGTCACGCCGCGCGAGCATGCGCGCCGCGGCAGCCAGGTCAGCTTCGAACATCCGGAAGGCTATGCCGTGATGCAGGCGCTGATCGAGCGCGGCGTGATTGGCGACTACCGCGAGCCGCGGATCATCCGCTTCGGCTTCACGCCGCTGTACACGAGCTTTACCGAGGTGTGGGACGCGGTGGAAACGCTGCGCGACGTCCTCGATACCGAAACCTACCGCGATGCGCGCTTCCATGCGCGTGGCGCGGTGACCTGAGAGCGGAGCCAACCATGAGCGAATTCAAGGGATGCCCGATGTCGGGCACCGCAGGGCAGGACGCCCAGGACAAGCAAGGCGACCGATGGCATGGCGCGCAGATGGACTTCGCCAGGGACATGAGCTACGGCGACTATCTCGGCCTGGACCAGATCCTGAGCGCGCAGCATCCGCTCTCGCCGGACCACAACGAGATGCTCTTCATCGTGCAGCACCAGACCACCGAGCTGTGGATGAAGCTGATGCTGCATGAGCTGCGCGCGGCGCGTGCCTCGGTGCGGGAAGACACGCTGCCGCCGGCCTTCAAGATGCTGACGCGCGTGTCGCGCATCATGGACCAGCTGGTGCAGGCCTGGAACGTGCTGGCCACCATGACGCCGCCGGAATACTCGGCGATGCGGCCCTACCTGGGCATGTCGTCAGGGTTCCAGTCGTACCAGTATCGCGAGATCGAATTCATCCTGGGCAACAAGAACGCGGCCATGCTGCGTCCGCATGCGCACCGCGCGGAACACCTGGCGCTGGTGGAGACGGCGCTGAAGACGCCTTCGCTGTACGACGAAGCGATCCGCCTGATGGCACGCCGCGGCTTTGCCATCGACGCCGACTGCGTCGAGCGCGACTGGAGCCAGCCCACGGCCTACAACGCCTCGGTCGAGGCGGCGTGGCTTGAGGTCTACCGCAATCCGAACGCGCACTGGGAACTGTACGAACTCGGCGAGAAGTTTGTCGACCTGGAGGACTCGTTCCGCCAATGGCGCTTCCGCCATGTGACCACGGTCGAGCGCGTGATCGGCTTCAAGCGCGGCACCGGCGGCACCGAAGGCGTGAGCTACCTGCGCAAGATGCTCGACGTGGTGCTGTTCCCGGAACTGTGGAAGCTGCGCACGGACCTCTGAAGCGATCTGCGGACCCCGCCTCAGCCGGCGGGGTCCGACAGCCGCGCCGCCAGCGCCTTCAGTGCGGGCGCCAGGGTCTCGTGGAAGACGGACTCCTCCACCGTCCCGTAGGACGCGCTGCAGCTCAGCATATGCAGCTCCTTCTCTCCCACCGGCCGGAATGCCACCGCACAGGCATGGATGGCCGGATGCCAGTCGCGGAATGATGACGAATAGCCGCGGCGCTCCGCTTCTTCCAGCGCCGCGCGCGTAGGCGTTTCCTGCTGCTTCCACTGCTCGGGAAAGGCCTGGCTGAATTCCGCCAGCACGCGTTCCCGCCGGCCCGCCGGCAGCGCCGACAGATACGCGCGCCCCATCGAACTGGAGACCAGCGAGAGCCGCGATCCCACCCCCAGCCCGAGCATCACGCCCGCATCATTGCGGATCGACTCGAGGTAGATCACTTCCATGCGCTCGCGCTTGCCCAGCGACACCGAGACGCCATACGACTGCGCGAACGCCAGCATGTGCGGACGCGCCAGCGTCACCACGTCCGACGCCGACAGGTAGGCATAGCCCAGCGCCAGCACGCCCGCATCGAGCGCGTACTTGCCCAGGCTTTCGTCATAGCGCAGGTAGCCAAGCTGGACCAGCGTGCCGGCCAGCCGGCTCACCGTAGCCTTGGGAAAGCCGGTGCGGCGAACGAAATCCTGGTTGCCCAGCATGGCCTCGCCGGTGCGGAAACAGCGCAGCAGTTCCAGGCCGCGCGCCAGCGCGGTGACGAAATTGGGATCGCTGTCGCGCGCCGCCGGGGCGGACACAGCGGGCGGGATGTCGGGAGAAAGGCTGCTCAAGGCTGGCTCCTGTTGGAGGTCCGGCGCCACGCGCGACAATCGAACACGCTGGTGTTCCTACCGCTTGCATGGCGAACGCATTGCGATATACTAATTCAACGGAACACAGTTCCGCAATGCGGAACCTAAAAATTCCACCGATTCCCTGGATTACTGCTGAGACTGGCGCGCCACAGCGCCTGGCAGCGGTGCCCCCGCTCTACCGAAGGAGACCTGCATGGCTGCCAACGCCGAATTCCACTGGGCCGATCCCCTGCTGCTGGACCAGCAACTGACCGCCGACGAGCGCATGATCCGCGACGCCGCGGCCTCGTATTGCCAGGACAAGCTGATGCCGCGCGTCCTGCAGTCGTTCCGCAACGAAAAGACCGACGTGGAAATCTTCCGCGAGATGGGCGAACTTGGCCTGCTCGGCCCGACCATCCCCGAGCAATACGGCGGCCCGGGCCTGAACTACGTCAGCTACGGCCTGGTTGCGCGCGAAGTCGAGCGCGTGGATTCGGGCTACCGCTCGATGATGAGCGTGCAGTCGTCGCTGGTGATGGTGCCGATCCATGAATTCGGCAGCGAAGCGCAAAAGCAGAAGTACCTGCCCAAGCTGGCCACCGGCGAATGGATCGGCTGCTTCGGCCTGACCGAGCCGAACCACGGCTCCGACCCGGGCTCGATGGTCACCCGCGCGAAGAAGGTCGATGGTGGCTACGAGCTGACCGGCGCCAAGATGTGGATCACCAACTCGCCGATCGCCGATGTGTTCGTGGTGTGGGCCAAGCTGGCCGGCGAAGACGGCAAGGAAGACATCCGCGGCTTTATCCTGGAAAAGGGCTGGAAGGGCCTGAGCGCCCCGGCCATCCACGGCAAGGTCGGCCTGCGCACGTCGATCACCGGCGAAATCGTGCTGGATCAGGTGTTCGTGCCGGAAGAGAACCTCATGCCGGGCGTGAAGGGCCTGAAGGGTCCGTTCACCTGCCTGAACTCGGCACGCTACGGCATCGCCTGGGGCGCGCTCGGTGCCGCGGAGTTCTGCTGGCACACCGCTCGCCAGTACACGCTGGACCGCAAGCAGTTCGGCCGCCCGCTGGCCCAGACGCAGCTGGTGCAGAAGAAGCTGGCCGACATGCAGACCGAGATCACGCTGGGCCTGCAGGGCTGCCTGCGCCTGGGGCGCATGAAGGACGAAGGCACCGCGGCGGTGGAAATCACCTCGATCATGAAGCGCAACTCGTGCGGCAAGTCGCTCGATATCGCCCGCGTGGCGCGCGACATGCTCGGCGGCAATGGCATCTCGGACGAATTCGGCGTGATCCGACACGTGGTGAACCTGGAAGTGGTCAACACCTACGAAGGCACGCATGACATCCACGCGCTGATCCTGGGCCGTGCCCAGACCGGCCTGCAGGCCTTCTTCTGATCGAAGCCTCACGCCTGCGGACAGGCACTCCGAAATAAAAAAGCCCGGCTGCGAGGCCGGGCGAAACACACTACCAAGGAGACGACGAGGCTGCCCCCGTCGATAAAACACCTGTCCTGAACCCTGGCCCCGCCTCAAGCGGGGCCGCGTTCATTTGTCCGGCTGCGGCGTAAGACGCAGGTAGGGCCGCACGGCCTTGTAGCCCTTCGGGAATTTCTCGCGGATCACCGCCTCGTCCTTCAGCGATGGGACGATCACCACATCATCGCCGTCCTGCCAGTTGCCCGGCGTGGCCACGCTGTGGTTATCCGTGAGTTGCAGCGAATCGATGACGCGCAGGATCTCGTTGAAATTGCGCCCCGTGCTCGCCGGATAAGTGATGATCAGGCGGACTTTCTTTTTCGGGTCGATGATGAACAGCGAGCGCACCGTCAGGGTCTCGTTCGCGTTCGGGTGGATCATGTCGTAAAGCTGGGACACCTTGCGGTCGCCATCGGCCAGGATCGGGAAGTTGACCGTGGTGGATTGCGTCTCGTTGATGTCCTGAATCCATCCTTTATGCGACTCGACACCGTCCACCGACAGTGCAATGGCCTTCACGCCGCGGCGCGCGAATTCGTCCCGGAGCTTTGCGGTCAGGCCCAGTTCCGTGGTGCACACCGGCGTGTAATCCGCCGGATGCGAGAACAGCACCCCCCAGCTTTCGCCGAGCCAGTCATGGAAACGGATGCGGCCTTCACTGGAATCCTGCTCGAAGTCGGGGGCGAGATCGCCCAGGCGCAATGCCATGCTTTGTCTCCTGAAAAAAGCGTGGAACCAGAGTATCCGCATTGCGATCGAACCCAAACGAATATAAAGTCACTACAAAATCACTCCAAGTCATATAGCGCGGTGCCGAGGGCGGGCGCCGCAATGTGACGCGATTTTGCCCTTATTGGCTTCGTGGTCTTGAAACCACGGGTAGCCGCCACATATGCTAAGTAACAGACAACGCGTGCCGTTACTCTCGCAACAAGGCAAAATGTCAGAAACCACACAATCCGAACCAACCGCCCGCAAACAGGAGAAACTGATGAGCGATGTCAAGACCGTTCTGTCCGACGCCGAAGAACTGCTGAAGCAAGCGGCGTCGACCACCGGCGAAAAGGCTGCCGAACTGCGCGAGCGTGGCATGGGCCTGCTGAAGCAAGCCAAGGAAAAAGCCCAGGACCTGCAAGACGCCGTGGTCACCAAGAGCAAGGCCGCCGCACGCGCGACCGATGACTACGTGCACGACCATCCGTGGCGCGCCGTTGGTGCAGCCGCCGGCGTGGGCCTGCTGATCGGTCTGCTGCTGAACCGCAAGTAAGACTGCCTCGGTCGCGGCGCCCTGCGCCTCGACCACACTGGCTTTGCCCGTCATCGCGTGCGGGCATGCCGTTGGCCCGGCCTGGGCACTATGGATTGTGCCTACCGGGCTTTGCACGCTGAAAGGCGCGGCCGGTCCAGTGCCGCCGCGCCGCTTCCTCGCCGGAGCTGCATGAGCGAATCTCCTCCCTCACCCAAGTTGCTGGAGTCCGTGCGCAACCTGTTCGGTTCGCTGGTTGCGATGGTCCAGACGCGCCTGGAACTGGCCAGTGTCGAATTTGCCGAGGAACGCTCCCGGCTGATGAAGGTCGGCCTGCTGGCCTGCTTCGGCCTGGTCTTCTTCGGGATTGCGCTGGTGACCTTCACCGCCCTGATCGCCATCCTGTTCTGGGACACCTACCGCTGGCAGGCCCTGGTCGCGCTGGTGGTCACCTACCTGGTACTGTCCGCAGGCTGCCTGGCCAGCGCCCGCCACCTTGTACGCAGTGCCCCGCCCATGTTCGAGGCCACGCTGGCGGAAATCGACAAAGACCGGGAGACCCTGCGCCGATGACTACTCCGGAATCCGACGCCGGCAAGGCTTCCCGCCGCGAACATCCCCGCCCCGTGCGCTACGCGCGCGAAATACGCCTGCCGCTCGAGGTCCGCAAGGAGCTGCTGCTGACCCGCGCCGAACTCGAGCGCCATGACCTGCTGAAGGCCCTGCACGAGGTCAAAGGCGGGGCCAGGCGCCTTGGCAGCTTCGCCAACTGGCTACCTCGCGCGGTCCGTCCCGGCTCGTGGATGAAGGTGCTGGGCCTGGCTCAGGACTATCCGCTGCTCAGCACGGCCGCCACGCTTGCCCTGCCCCTGCTGCGACGCACGCCGCTGCTGCGCTGGACATGGAAGGCGTCGAAGCTTGGCGTCATCGCCGTCGCGGCCTACTGGGGCTACAAGACATGGCGCCAGGCCAAGAGCCAGGCAGTGGCCCCGCCTGACACCGGTGGCGCAAAGGGGCCAGAGGACACTGGCTTCCGCGACCCGCTCGTACGTTAGTCCGGCCCAGGGCCTGCTGGCCCTGCCGCAATCCGCCGCCGTGTATCCGTACAGCCGGCGCACAAAATAAAAGGGCCTGTGACTTGCGCCACAGGCCCTTCGAAATGCTGGTGGGTCGTGCGTGACTCGAACACGCGACCAACGGATTAAAAGTCCGCTGCTCTACCGACTGAGCTAACGACCCGAAAAAACAGAACCGCGATTATAGTGAGGCGCTTGCTGCTGTGTCAAGCATCTGACACCAGTTCAGGCAAACGCCATGCGTTCAAGGCGCCATATCTGGTAGCGGAACGCCATCACCGCCCCGGCCACGATGCCGCCCAGCGCGATGAACGAGCCTATCGCCAGCGTCGACACCCCCGACAGCCCCTGCCCCACCGTGCACCCAAGCGCGGTCACGCCGCCAGCACCCATCAGGATGCCGCCGATCATGTGGTTGGCGACGTCTTCCGCGTTGCCAAACCCCTCCCAGCGGAAGGTGCGCGTGGCCAGCGCATACACCGCCGCACCGGCGATCACGCCGAAGACGCTGACGATACCCACGGTCAGCACCTTGCTCTTGTCGCTGAACATCATCAGCCAGTCGAGCGTGTAGGCATACGGCGCCACGAAACTCAGGCTTTCCATGCGGCCGCTATTGGTGGCGACAAACAATTCCTCCAGCGTATTGGGATCTTCCGCCACGTAGCCGAGATGGCCCGAGACGTACCACATGCCGACGATGATCAGGCCCACCGCGATGCCGCCGAGCAGGTTGTCGAACGTGCGGAAGCCGCGCGCGGCCAGCGCCCATACCACGAGCGCCCCGCCGAGCAGCAGGCCCAGGCCGAGCTGCAGCGCGCCGCGGGCCGCACCGGTGCCCTGCGACAGCAGCGACGGCAGGTCCTGCGTGGCCGGCAGCGTGATCGAGACGGCATCGACGGTATTGACACGCACCACGCCGAACAGGCCACGCAGCGTCATATAGGCCGACAGGCCCAGGAAGACGAACACCACCAGCGACTTGAGGTTGCCCGCGCCGATGCGCACCAGCGTCTTGCTGCCGCAGCCCGAGGCCAGCACCATGCCGAAGCCGAACATCAGCCCGCCGGCCAGCGCCGACAGCCAGCTGAGCTTGCTGGCCGTATAGATGGTCTTGGTCGGATCGATCAACCCGGCCGAGGCCAGCACGCCGGTGCCGATCATGGCCACGCCGACCGCCAGGCCCCACATTCGCATGCGGCTCCAGTCGCCCATGTTGACGATGTCCGAGACCGCACCCATCGTGCAGAAATGCGTGCGCTGCAGGATGGCGCCGAACAGGAAGGTCAGGGCAAACGTGCTCAGCAGCACGGTGCGCGAAAGCGCGGCGATATCGATCTCGGGCATGTCGGGGGCGGTAATGGGAGACTGGGGCGCGCTCAGGCGTTCTGGTAGCGGGTCGGGTCGGCAACGCCGGCCGCCTCGAAGCCCGCGCGGCGGATGCGGCAGGAATCGCAGACGCCGCAGGCACGGCCTTCGTCGTCGGCCTGGTAGCACGATACCGTCAGGCCGTAGTCCACCCCCAGGCGGATGCCGGCCTGGATGATCTCGGCCTTGGTCATGTCGATGATCGGCGCATGCACGCGGAACCGGTCGCCTTCCACGCCCGCCTTGGTGGCGAGGTTGGCCAGCGTCTCGTAGGCCGCAACATACTCGGGGCGGCAATCGGGGTAGCCCGAATAGTCGACCGCATTGGCGCCGAAGAACAGGTCGCGTCCGCCGACGGCTTCAGCCCAGCCAAGCGCCAGCGACAGCATGATGGTGTTGCGCGCCGGCACGTAAGTGATCGGGATACCGGACGATTCCCCGTCGGTCGGCACGTCGAAGTTGTCGTCGGTCAGCGCGGAACCGCCGAAGCGGCGCAGGTCGAGGTCGACAATTTCATGGCGGACGGCGCCAAGCGTGCTCGCCACGCGCTTGGCGGCCTCAAGTTCGGACGAATGGCGCTGGCCATAGCGCATCGACAGCGCATAGGTCTCGAAGCCCTGGGCCTTGGCCATGGCGAGAACGGTGGCGGAATCAAGCCCGCCCGAAAGCAGGACAATGGCGCGTTGGGTCATGAGTGGCAGTGGCGCCGCATACGCGACGCAAGGAAATTGCAGGCGAATCGCGTATTTTAGCGCGACTAGCGAAAAGGGCCCGCATTCCGCGGGCCCTGCAATCTCCGTCCGGTTCCGGCCGTCTTACTTCAGCGTCTTCAGCCGGTTGGTGGCGGCCTGCGCCCCTTCGGTACCAGGATACTTCGACACCACCTGTTCCAGCGTCTTCCTGGCCGCAGCCTTCTGGCCGGATTCGAGCTGGTTGTTGGCGATGGCGATCATGGCATCGGGCGCCTTCGGGTGCGTCGGGTTCGCCTGCAGCATGTTCTGCAGCACCGCGGTCGAGCCCTTGTAGTCGCGCTGCGCATAGAGCGAGTTGCCGAGCCAGTATTGCGCCAGCGGCAGGTACGGGCTCTGCGGATACTTCTTCACGAACGCGGCAAAGGAATTGCCCGCGCTCTTGAAGTCACCGGCCTGGAACTGCTTGAGCGCGGCGTCGTACTCGGGCTTCTCGTTCGGTTGCACCGTGCCCTCGCGGCCTTCCACGGTGACCTGCTGCGGCTCGAACTTCTTCAGGCGCGCATCCAGGTCCGCGTAGTAGTCCTTCTGCTGCTTCTGCAGCGAATCCACCGTGTTCTGCAGCACCTCGTTCTGGCCGCGCAGCCGAGCCACCTCCTGGCGCAGGCCTTCCAGCTGGTTCTGGATGTCGATCGTCGTGCGGCTGTTCTGCTCGATGCGCTGCGTGGCGGTCGCCTGGAAACCGTTGAACTGGTCCCGCAGGGTGAGGACCGCCTTGCGCGCCTCGTCATCGTCGAACACGCCGGCACGGGCCTGCGCAAGGGGCAGCATGGCCGCGCCCGAAACGGCGGCGAGCCACAACAGGGTGGAAACGCGTGCTTTCATGGATGGCCTGTACGCGGATCAGATCAGTAGTTGATGTCGGCGCGGCGGTTCTCAGCCCAGGCAGCCTCGTCGTGGCCATTTGCCTTCGGCTTTTCCTTGCCCAGGCTCACGGCTTCCATCTGGTTGTCGGGCACGCCCATGGTCGCCAGCGAACGGCGCACGGCCTCGGCACGCTTCTGGCCCAGCGCCAGGTTGTACTCGCTGGTGCCGCGCTCGTCAGTGTTGCCCTGGATCAGGATCTTGCGGCCCTTGTTGGCGCTCAGGTACTTGGCGTGATCGCCGAGCATGCCCTGGTAGTCCTGCTTGACGCTGTAGCTGTCGAAGTCGAAGTACACGCTGCGCTTGGCCAGCGGGCTGTTCGGGTCGTTCAGCGGATCGCGCGAAACGTCAACGGGCTGGACGGTGCGGGCATCGGCACCGGTGCCACCCTTGTTGGCGCCGGCATTGGCGGCATCGTCCAGCTTCACGCCGGAGCTGCAGGCGCCCAGGGTCAGCAGGGCGGCGATGGCAAGGGTTTTGGTCATCAGTTGGGGCATGGCGAGAGACTCCTGTTATGGCGTTATTGCATGAAAGGACCCCAGGACGGCTCGCGCACATCGCCGGACTGGAGAGACAGAACCTGCCGGGTACGCCCGTCAGTGGATACGGCAGCCAGCACCGAACGGCCGCCCACGCGGGTAGCGTAAAGGATGTACTTGCCATTGGCGGCAAAGCTCGGCGCTTCGTCATTCGACGTATCGGTCAGTGAGGTAACGTCGCCGTTGGTCAGGTCCTGCAGTTGCAGCTTGAAGCCGCCCGACCGCGTGATGTACGCCAGGTACTTGCCGTCCGGCGAAATCCGCGGACTGACGTTGTAGCTGCCCTTGAAGGTCACGCGTTGCGCGCCGCCCGCCTCTTCGCCACCTGTCGGCATGCGATAGATCTGCGGCGCACCGCCGCGGTCGCTGGTGAAATAGATGCTCTTGCCGTCCGGCGCGAACTGCGGCTCGGTATCGATCGCGCTGCTGCGGGTCAGGCGGCGCAAGCCGGAGCCATCGGCATTGATCATGTAGACCTGGGTGTTGCCGTCCTTCGACAAGGCCACGGCCAGGCGCTGACCGTCCGGCGACCACGACGGCGCGCTGTTGTTGCCCTTCTGGTCGGACACCATGGTGCGCTTGCCGGTGGACAGATCGTGCACGTACACCACCGGCTTCTTCCTCTCGAACGAGACGTAAGCCACGCGACGGCCATCCGGCGACCACGACGGCGAGATGATCGGCTCGTTGCTGGTCAGCGCGACCTGCGAATTCTGGCCGTCCGAGTCCGAGATCAGCAGCTGGTAGCGGCCGCCGACGCGCGACACGTACGACAAGCGCGTGGCAAACACGCCGCGCTCGCCCAGCAGCTTCTCGTAGATGTAGTCGGCGATCTTGTGGGCCGTCACGCGCAGCTGGCTCTGGTTGACGTTGTAAGCCAGGCCGCCCAGGCTCTGGCCCTTGACGGTGTCATACAGGCGGAAGCGCACTTCGTACTGGCCATTGCCGGACGGGGTCACGCTGCCGGCGACGAAGGCATCGGCACCGCGGCTCTTCCAGCTGCCGAGATCGACATTGGCCGACTCGGCCACGGTAGCGCCGCCCGGGTCGACGTTGCGGAAACGGCCGCTGCGCGAGAGGTCGCCGCGGATAATCGCGGTCAGGTTCTGCGGAGCCTGCGCCTCGCCCTGGAAATTAGCCGTGGCGACCGGGAACTGGCTCGAGCCGACCCCGGAGATCTCTACGTTCAGTTGTGCTTGTGCGGCGCCGGCGGACATGGCCAGCGCGGCGGCCAGCCAGACCATCAGCGCGTGGCGGCCGATGAGCCGGTTCGCCGCTAGGTTTGCGGCCTGGTTTGCTTGGTGCCGCTTCGCGGACAGCCAGTTGGGGGCCCAAAGCTTTCGCATGCTGCTCCTCAGTCGATTTCAGGTTTCGTCAGGCACGGCAGGCAGACAGCAGAACAGGCGTCGATGCGCATGGCGCATATCCGTTCCGCGCGCGCATCGCGCGCTGCCGGCCGCCTCAGGCAACCTGTCATGGTAGCGGTGGGACTGGCACCGGTTAATGAAGGTTGCATTATGTTGCAAGTCATGGTGCCTGGGTCACTTAATCCTTGGGACGGAAAGTGATAGTGAAGCTCGCCGGCGCCTTGCCGTTTTCGTCGCGCGGCAGCGGGTCCGAGCGCTCGACGGCGCGCAGCACGGCGTTGTCCCAGGCCGAATTGCCGCTGGACTTGCTCAGCCGCGCCGACATCAGCGATCCGTCCGGCGCCAGTTGCACGGATACCACGGCGGTCGGGTTGCCCGGCACGTCTTCGGTGAACACGATGTTGGGCTTGACCTTGCGGCGCACACGATCGGCATAGCCCGGCGAGGCTTTGCCACCGCCGCCGGCGCCCGCACCCGCAGAACTGCCCACGCCGCCACCGCCCTGGCCACCGGCGCCGCCGCCGGCCATGGCCTGCAGACGCGCCAGTTCGCCCTTGCGCTGCGCGTTGGCCGCAGCTTCGCGCCTGGCCTTGGCATCGGCGTCCGCCTTGGCCTTGGCTTGCGATTCCGCCTTGGCCTTTGCATCGGCTTCCGCTTTTGCCTTGGCTTCGGCCTTTGCCTCGGCTTTGGCCCTGGCATCCGCCTCAGCCCTGGCTTTCGCTTGCGCGTCGGCCTTGGCCTTGGCCTTTGCCTCGGCCTCGGCATCGGCTTTGGCCCGGGCCTTGGCATCGGCCTCCTTGCGCTCGCGTTCGCGTTCGCGTTCGCGTTCGCGCTCACGCTCGGCTTGCTCGCGGTGCTGCTGCTCCTGCTGGGCGGCCTTTTTCCTGGCGTCGTCCTTGCGTTGCGCCTCCTGGCGCTCGGCTTCCTTGCGCTCCGCCTCTTTGCGTTCGGCTTCCTTGCGGGCGGCGTCCTTGCGCGCGGCCTCTTCGCGCGCGGCCTGCTCGGCGGCGCGGCGCTTCTGGCGTTCGAGCGCGATATCGGCGTCTTCCTCGACCTTGCTCTTCACCTCGGGCGCCGGCGGCACCGGGCGCGGCTGGACCACCGGCTCGGGTGGTGCCGGTGGCGCGGGTGGCGGTGCTGTGGTAGCGGGAATCTCGTCCCAGAGTTCCGCTTCGGAGCCGACCGGGGTGCTGCTCTGCCAATGCACGCCGTAGTACAGCACGATGCCGAGCAGCAGGTGCATGAAGAGCGCGAGCAGGAAGGAACGCAGGGTTCCCCGCTCCTTCACCGGCTGGTAAGGAAAGGCGGCAGCGGTCGTCATGGGGCGCGGCATTCGGACAGGCATCTCACGCAGCGGGCGCGTTCTACTTGGATTTCACCATCAGGCCGACACGCTTGATGCCGTCGGCCTTGAGCACGGACATGACATCGAGCACGGACTCGTATTTGACCGAGCGGTCCGCGGCGATCACGACCGGCTGGTCCGGGTTCTCGTTCTGGCGCTGGTGCACGAAATCGAGCAAGCCGTTCTTGTCGAGCTTGCGCTCGAACGAATTGCCGGCGTTGTCCTTTCCGCTCGCAGTCAGCGCACCGTCTTCGTGCACGGTCACGACAATCGGAGGCGCCTTCTGTTGCGGCGTGGCGTTGGCCACGGTGGGCAGGTCGACGACGGCGGGGCTGACGATAGGTGCCGCCACCATGAAGATGACCAGCAGCACGAGCATCACGTCGATATACGGTACGACGTTGATCTCGGCACTGGCCCGGCGGCGGGATCCGCCGCGGCGCTGAATGGCTGCCATTGCTGGGCTCCTGGTCGTTCAGTCGTTCAGCGGGTCTGCCGCTGCAGGATGTTCAGGAATTCTTCCATGAAGCTTTCGAACCGGATCGCCAGCCGATCGATCTCGGTGGCGTAGCGGTTATAGGCAATCACGGCCGGAATCGCGGCGAACAGGCCGATTGCGGTAGCCACCAATGCTTCGGCGATGCCGGGCGCCACCGATGCCAGCGTCGCCTGCTGCACATTGGACAGGCCACGGAACGCGTTCATGATCCCCCACACGGTACCGAACAGGCCGATATAGGGACTGACCGAGCCGACCGAGGCCAGGAACGGCAGGTGCGATTCCAGCACGTCCATCTCGCGCTGGTAGGCTGCGCGCATGGCGCGGCGGGCGGCGTCGAGCAGCGCGCTCGCTTCATTGCCGCGCTCGCGCGCCTTGAGGAACTCGCCCATGCCCGATTCGAAAATCCGCTCGAGCGCGCCGGTGTTGTGCCGGTTGTTCGCCGCACTGTTATAGAGCGCCTGCAGGTCGCCGCCGGCCCAGAAGTCGCGCTCGAACCCTTCCGTCTGCGTGCGCGCCGAGCGCAGCGCCAGGTGCTTGCGGAAGATATATGTCCAGGAGAACAGCGACATGACGAGCAGCAGCGCCATGACGGCCTGGGCGAGCAGGCTGGCGTGCAGCACCAGCGTAATGATCGACAGGTCTTGCGTGACGGTCACGGGATTCATCGGGCGGCCTTGATGGTTGCCAGGACAGGGGCGGGAATGGGAGACGGACGAAAAGTGCTTCGATCGACACAGCCAACGCGAATCTGGCCGCTGGCGAGCAACGTCTCGGCGCGCCAGGCCTCTTGCGCGAACTGCACCGAGGCCGGCCCTACACGTTCGATGCGCGTGCGGATCTCAAGCTGGTCGTCGAGCCGGGCGGGCGCATTGTAGTCCACTGCCGTGCTGCGGACGATAAAGACCACGCCGGCCTCATCTGCCAGCGCCTGCTGTTCGACACCCAGCGAGCGCAGCCACTCGGTCCGGGCGCGCTCGAAGAACTTGAGATAGTTGGCGTAAAACACTACGCCGCCGGCGTCGGTGTCTTCCCAGTACACCCGCAGGGTCCAGGCAAAGTTTGTCATGGCCGGGATTGTAACGGACAGCGAGACAGCTTCGGTGTTAACCCGCAGGACGAGTTTGCAACAGCAAGTTGCGGGCCGCACCGGGCCTGGCGTTGCGGGCCATGGGGCGCGGCTTGCGGCAAATCCCCGCCTCACGCTACACTGCGCCCAACCATTCCATCTTGCGCGACTGGCGATGTCAGTGGGTACTACCACGAGGAAGCGCAAGTTCTCTGGCGTGAAGTTTCAAGCGCCTGCCGCTCGCCTGGGCAGCGAATGGGAAGCAGGGTGCGCCCTGCGCCGACGGTTCGTATGGTTCCGCCGGTGCCGGCCGCCAATCGCTTTCCCCGCGCGCCCTACCCCGATGCAGTAATCGGATTCCCTTTTTTCAGACGAGTTTCGCCATGTTCGAACGCAGCCGCTATACGATCGACCAGATCGACCCCGAGGTCTTTGCCGCTATCCAGAAGGAAAACCAGCGCCAGGAAGACCACATCGAACTGATCGCCTCCGAAAACTACACCTCGCCGGCCGTGATGGCCGCGCAAGGCTCGCAACTGACCAACAAGTACGCCGAAGGCTATCCCGGCAAGCGCTACTACGGTGGCTGCGAGTACGTCGACATCGTCGAGCAGCTCGCCATCGACCGCGTCAAGCAACTGTTCGGCGCCGAAGCCGCCAACGTGCAGCCGAACTCGGGTTCGCAGGCCAACCAGGGCGTGTTCTTCGCCGTGCTGAAGCCGGGGGACACCATCATGGGCATGAGCCTGGCCGAAGGCGGCCACCTGACCCACGGCATGGCCCTGAACATGAGCGGCAAGTGGTTCAACGTAGTCAGCTACGGCCTGAACGCGCAGGAAGACATCGACTACGACGCGCTGGAAAAACTGGCGCAAGAGAAGAAGCCGAAGCTGATCATCGCCGGCGCCTCGGCCTTCGCGCTGCGCATCGACTTCGAGCGCATCAGCAAGGTTGCCAAGTCGATCGGTGCCTACTTCATGGTCGACATGGCCCACTACGCCGGCCTGATCGCCGCGGGCGTCTACCCGAACCCGGTGCCGCACGCCGACTTCGTCACCACCACGACGCACAAGAGCCTGCGCGGCCCGCGCGGCGGCGTGATCCTGATGAAGGCCGAGCATGAGAAGGCCATCAACTCGTCGATCTTCCCGGGCATCCAGGGTGGTCCGCTGATGCACGTGATCGCCGGCAAGGCCGTGGCGTTCAAGGAAGCGCTGACGCCGGAGTTCAAGGCCTACCAGGAACAAGTGGTCAAGAACGCCGCCGTGCTGGCCGAAACGCTGATCGCACGCGGTCTGCGCATTGTCTCGGGCCGCACCGAAAGCCACGTGATGCTGGTCGACCTGCGCGCCAAGAACATCACCGGCAAGGAAGCCGAGCGCATCCTGGGTGAAGCGCACCTGACCGTGAACAAGAACGCCATCCCGAACGATCCGGAAAAGCCGTTCGTGACCTCGGGTATCCGCGTTGGCTCGCCGGCCATGACCACGCGCGGCTTCAAGGAAGAAGAAGCGCGCATCGTCGGCAACCTGATCGCCGACGTGCTGGACAACCCGCACGACGCCGGCAACATCGCCAGCGTGCGCGAGCAGGTGTCGGCACTGACCAAGCGTTTCCCGGTCTACGGCTGATGCCGCGCAAGGCCGCCCGCAAGGGCGGCCGGCAGCCCCGCAGGCGCGCCCTCGTGCCGCTTGCGGGCCTCGCCAACCCGCCCGGTTGCCGCAGAAGGACAAGATACCAAGGCGACGGGGCTTTACTCTGAAGGTGGTCAGGCATGAAATGCCCCTTTTGCGGACATTCCAATACCCAGGTGCTCGACACGCGCATGTCGGAAGACGGCGACGCCGTGCGCCGGCGCCGACGCTGCGAAGCCTGCGACCGCCGCTTCACCACCTACGAACGGATCGAACTGTTCTTCCCGGCCATCGTCAAGAAGAACGGCTCGCGCGTGGACTACAGCCGCGCCAAGCTGAAGGATTCGATGCGCCTGGCGCTGCGCAAGCGCCCGGTCTCCGCCGAAGCCATCGACGAAGCCATCACCCGCATTGAAGAAAAGCTGCTGGCGCTTGGCGAGAAAGAAATTCCGAGCAGCCAGGTCGGTGAACTCGTCATGCGCGAACTGCGCAAGCTCGACAAGATCGCCTATATCCGCTTTGCTTCCGTGTACCGCAGCTTCGAGGACGTCGCCGAGTTTTCCGATGTGCTGGCCGAGGTCACGGCAGGAAACAGCAAGCGCTAGCCAGCGTTCAGCGTTCTCAGCAATTCTGCAGATACGCCGCCGGATTCGCGCCGCCTGGCGCCCCGGAACGCATGTTCAGGCGCATGCTGCCGTCCTCTGGTCGATACGGCCTCATTTCCTGAATATCGAGGGCACGTAAGGGCCGCGTCTCGCAACCAAATTTGCCAGTTTCACTACGTTTGTCCACGGATTGGCGCTGTGCAGCGCGGTACCTTGATGGCCTCACCGCCATCCTCACCGCGCCATGCAGCCTCGCCTTCGCCCGCTCCATTCCTGTTGCCGTTACGGCCGCGGCTATGTCCTGGCCGAGTCGCTCTGCGCCCTGCTGATCGTCAGCGCCGGCCTGATCCCGCTGGCCAGTGTGGGGACCACGGCACTGGCACGGCTGCGCGGCCATGAGCAACTCGCCCACGCCATGCGAACCACCGGAGAAATCGCGGAAATCGCGGCGCTGGGCATGGCTCCGATGAACCGGCCCGATCCGGCGTCCGCCGAAGGCTGTGGGCAAACCCCATGCGCGCTGACCCGCAAGCTGGCGATTGCCAGGCTGGCAGTTGGCGCCGCGGACTCCCCGGCGACGTTGCGCGGCATCGCACTGTGGATACAGCCATGAGATCACGTCTTGCACAGGGCCATTTACGCCTTCTGCCGGCGCAGGGCTTCACGCTGACAGAAATGATGGTCGGCCTGGCACTGGGGCTGGTGGTCACCGCAGTCGCCGGCACCGCATTCCTGCTATGCCGCGCGGCCTATCTCGCCACCGCGGAGCGCGCCTTGCTGGAAGAACGTGGGCAGCGCGCGCTGAGTATTCTTTCCCTCCTGATCCGGCAAGGCGGCTGGCGGCCGGATCCGGCCGCCAGGGCGCCGGCCACGCCCGCGATCAGCGGTGCGGACGATTGCGGCCAGCCGTCCATGGCTTCCATCCCGGCCTGCGGTAAATCGGGTATCGGCGGCAGCGACGTTTTGCTGGTCCGCTTCAGCGGCAGCAGCCATGCGCGCGAACGCACCATGCCCGACCAGACGATGATCGACTGCAGCGGGTGGACCTCCGGCGCGATGGTGCGTGGCGTGGAATCGATGCAGATTCGTTACGCCATGGAGTCCCGCAGCAGTGGGCCATCCGACACCTTCCTGCGCGCGGACCAGGTCAGCGCCATGGGCGACGACGCATGGCACCGTGTGGTGGCGGTGCAGGTGGCACTGGCCTTCCGCCTGGAGCGTCGCGGGGCTGCCACGGCGGGCATGCCGGCAACGACCGCCTATGCGTACGTCGACAACGCGATGGCTGACGTTTTCGACAGGCTCCCCGGACATGACCGGAACGCGTGGCGGATCTTCGCCACGACCATCCGCCTGCGCAATGCTCCGCGCTGCCAGGAGACATTGTGCTAGCCAGGATCATGTTCCGCATCCACAGAATCCATGGCGGCGCGACGCTGCTGTTCGCTGCAACGCTCCTGCTGCTCGCGGTGTTCAGCGCAGCGGCCGCACTGCAGTTCCTGCTCTCCACGCGCCAGCTCGCCACCTTGCAGCTCGATCGCGAAATCGCCTTCCGCGCGGCGGAAGTGGCGCTGCTCGATGGCGAAGCGGACGTGTTGACAGCCGCCGCAGGCAGCGGCCCGCGCGGCCGTCTCGAGCCGCTGCCGGCAAGCGGGACTTGCGGCTCGGGCATGCAGGCCGGGGTCTGCGTCCCGGCCCCCGATAGCATGCCCGTATGGCAAGCCTGGCTGTCGGGCACAGGATCCCCCGATGATGTCGGCGTGCCGTTCGGCACGTTCACAGGCAAGGCGATGCCTGGGTTGCCGGAAGGCATCGCCGGAACGGCCATCGCGCCGCGCTATGTCGCCGAGCTGATCGGCGACATAGCGGCCTTCGACGGTTACGGTCAGGAACGGCCCGCAACGCGCTTCCGTGTCACGGCAATCGGCTTCGGCCGCAGCCGGGATACGACCGCCGTAGTCCAGAGCGTGATTCAGCCATGAGCCCGCACCGCATGATTGTCCTTGTCCTGGCCTGGCTCTTGCCGCTTTCTGGGACAGCCTGGGCCGGCACGGTTCCGGACCTTCCCGCCGGCAATCTTCCCCTGGCCTATCAGCTTCGAAACGGCGCTTACCCCTGGACCGGCCGCCTTGATGCACTTGGATGGAGTCCGCAGCAGCAGCCCACGGGACCGGTATCCCACGCACGACTCTGGGAGGCCGGCGCATCGCTCGATGCGAACCCGGTGGCATCCCGGCGTCTTTACACGTCGATCGCCCCGACCGGCCCGGAGCCGGAACGCCTGGTACCGCTGCAGGAGTCCGCACGCGATGCGGCAAGCCCGCCCGCAATGGCACCGGAAGCGGGAAACGGCGTATCCGGGCAGGACAAGCTGGCATGGCTGCGCGGCGAACGCACCAACGCCGCCTTGCGTCCGCGCGAAACGCGCATGGCCAATGCCCGCGGCGCACGCTTGCTCGTCGTTCGTCCACCGGCCTGGCAACCGGGCAAATCCGGCCATGCCGCGTTCCGGGAGCGATATGGCAAGCGGCCACATATGGTCTGGCTCGGCACCACGGACGCCTCGCTGCATGGGTTCGATGCGATCGATGGCAAGGAGCTTGCCGCCTACCTGCCGCGGACTTTGCTGGCGCAGGCGCTCGACATGGCCGACCCGAAGAGTTCGCTCGCACCCGTACCCTGCCCCCGTCCGGAGGCCGCCGACGTCGTGATCCATCGGGAATGGCGCACCGTGCTGCTATGTGCTATCCCGGCCAAGGCTGAAGGGGATAGCGCGCCCGGCATCTTTGCGCTCGATATCACCGCCCCGACAGATCTGGCGCCGATCGCGCTTCAATGGGAAATCACCGCAACGCCTGCCCTGCCGCTTTCCGCCCGCGGCCCGGTACGCGCCGCCGCCTTTGCCGGGGACGAAGGGCTGCGGTGGTTCGCCGTCACGACCGTCGAAGCACGCGCCGACAGCCCGGCATCCCGACCGGGCCTGGCCCTGATACCACTGGAAGGCGCCGCGGCGGATGCCGCGCTGACCTGGCCGCTGCCAGAACGCGATTGCACCGGCGCCCCGGTGACATCGGCACTAACGGGCGTGAGCGTCCTGAGCGGCATGACAGGCGGGGCGCTCGCCATTTATGCCACCGACGACAGTGGCCAGTTGTGGCACTTCCCGTTAGCCGATGCCACCGGACGTCTCAAGCCGGGAACCCCAACGTGCCGGCACAAGCTGCCCGTGACCGCCCGGACAGACAACGCGGAGCCGCCGTTGCAATTGGGAGGGTCAAGCGCCGCCCTCATCGTCTATGGCCAGGGCAGCGAAATCGCGGCTATCCCGGCCCGGACGGGCGGGACCCCGACCCGCATCGTGGCCGAGCCCGCGGACGGAGGATTCCTGCTGCGCGCCTTGCCAGGCCAGGGCGGCACAAGCGACCAGGCCGGCTGGCAGCTGACACTGCCGCATCCGGGCGAACAACTTGAGATGCTGAGCGACGTGTTTCCCGGCTATCTCCACTTCACGACCCGCGCCGCAGACGGCCTTCAGCGGGCCTATCTTGTGCTCGCATCGACCGGTGAATCCGCGGGCCGCAACCGGGAAGATGCGCCGATGCAGGCGTTCGTGACTGGACAGGCAGCCGTCCCCGAAGGCGACTTCGTCCTGACGAGCACACCCAGACCCGGCCCGCCTCAGGCCGCCGGCACAAGCAGCGCGCAAGCGCACACGGTCACGCTGTGGTCCGTAGACCGGAACACCGCCCAGCCGCTGACAACCACCGTCGCGACCCGCCGCACCGGCCGAATCAGCTGGCGTGAAATCATGGCACCCATTCAGCGAGACGCCCCATGAAGAGCAAGATCTGGCCGCAGCACGAGACCGCCGCGCAACGGGCGTTCAGCCTGATCGAGCTGTTGGTCACGCTCGCAATCGTGGCGATCCTCGCCGCCATCGCCGTGCCGACATGGGACCATTACCTGGCACGCGGCTGGCGCGAGCAGGCGCGCGCGGAACTGGTCTCGGCGATGCTGGAGCTCGAGCAGCACGCGATGGCGGCCACGACCTTCGCCCTGCAGCCGGGCAGTGACATCGCCGCCGGAACCTGGCCTCGGCCGGTGCCGCCCGGACCCAATCCGCGCCACCTCCTTACCGCTGTCGCCTGTCCACAAGCCGACCTGGATGCCTGCGTCGAGATCCGCGCGACACCGGTGATGCCAGACCATCGCTGCGGCGTGCTCATCCTGCGCAGCACAGGTCAGCAACTGAACCTGTCGGGGAACATGGCGCAGGCCGCTCAATCCGGACGGGATTGTTGATATGCCTGAATCAGCACGCCATTGTCAGGGCGGCATCACCTTGGCCGAGCTGCTCGTTTGCCTGGCAGTCCTCGCGCTACTGGGAGTGGTCACCTATCACGCCGCCGACGTCCTGATGGCCCGCCAGCAGGTGACGATTGCCGCCGACCGGATGGCGGCATCGCTCGCGCTGGCGCGCAGCGCGGCCATGTCGCGGCGGGTGGAAGTCACCTTGCAGCCGCTCGACGGCCACTTCACGCTCGATCGTGGCTGGCAGCTGGCGGCCACAGACGGGCGCCGGGGACCGGGGCGGGATGCCGTCCTCTCGGTCGTCCAGCTCGATGCGCCGTGCCTGTCCATCACCCTGCGCCAGACCGCGCGCGCCAGCAACGTCCTGCGATTCGCAGCTGTGGGATACTCTCGGTCTGAGCAGGGCGGATTTCAGGCCGCCACTTTCACGCTCAGCTGTCGCGGCGAGCAGCGCCAGGTTCGCATGGGCGCGCAAGGACGTATTCGCCTTTGCACGCCCGGCCACGACAAGGACTGCGAGGCCTCCGGCGAACCCGCCCCGCCCTGACAGCGGCACGCACACCCAACGCCCAGCGAACCCAGCGAACAAGAGTCACCGGCCAAATGTTTTCCGATTCCGACCACGCCGCCATGCAGCAAGCGCTCGCGCTTGCCGCGCGAGGCATGTTCACCACCACCCCCAATCCCCGCGTCGGCTGCGTGCTGAGCAAGAACGGACAGATCATCGGGCAGGGCTTTACCCAGCCGGCCGGCCAGGACCATGCCGAGGTCCAGGCGCTGAAGGACGCGCAAGCGCGCGGCATCGACCCGGCCGGCGCGACCACCTATGTGACGCTGGAGCCGTGCAGCCATTTCGGCCGCACGCCGCCTTGCGCCGACGCGCTGGTGCGGGCCGGCATTGCCCGCGTAGTGGCGGCGATGGAGGACCCCAACCCATCCGTATCGGGCCGCGGCCTGCAGCGGCTGCGCGATGCCGGCATCGATGTGCGGTGCGGGCTGCTGGAAAAGGAGGCACGCGACCTGAATATCGGCTTCGTGTCGCGCATGACGCGCGGGTTGCCGTGGGTACGGGTCAAGGTGGCGGCATCGATGGACGGCGCCACGGCCCTGCACGACGGCACCAGCCAGTGGATCACGGGCCCGGCCGCACGCGACGACGGCCATGCCTGGCGCGCACGCGCCTGCGCCATCCTGACCGGCATCGGCACGGTACGCGACGACAATCCGCAGATGACCGTGCGCGCCATCCCGACGCCGCGCCAGCCGCAGCGCGTGCTGGTGGACTCGCGCCTGGAAGTGCCGCTCGACGCGCGCATCCTGACGCCCGACAGCGGCGACTATGCCAAGCCGGTACTGGTGTTCTGCGCCGTGGACGACCGCGACCGGCGCCACGCGCTGGAGGCCCGCGGTGCCGAGGTGGTGGTCTTGCCGAATCCGCACGGCAAGGTTGAATTGCGCAAGATGATCGAGGAACTCGGCCGCCGCGGCATCAACGAGCTGCATGTCGAAGCCGGCTTCAAACTCAATGGCTCGCTGATCCGCGAGCATTGCGCCGATGAGCTGCTGATCTACCTGGCCCCCAAGCTGCTGGGCGACGCGCAGGGCATGTTCAACCTGCCGCCGCTGCCCCGGCTGCAGGATGCCGCGACATTCCGCTGGCACGACGTGCGCCAGATCGGCGAGGACGTGCGCCTGATCGCGCGCCGCAACGACGCCTGACCCTGCCCGACGGCCTGACATTTACCGACGGCGCGGCAGCCGCGCCGGTTACCAAACCCTGAACTTTCGAGAACGCATCATGTTTACTGGCATTGTGGCGGCCGTTGGCCGCATCGAGACCGTCACCCCGCTCGGCGCTGGCGACGCCGGCGTGCGCCTGCATGTCGCCGCCGGCGGGCTGGACCTCACAGACGTGGTCATCGGCGACAGCATCGCCATCCAGGGCGCGTGCATGACGGTGATCGCCATGACCGCCGACAGCTTCGACGTGGACGTCTCGCGCGAATCGCTGGACAAGACCGTCGGGCTGGAGCGTGCCGGCCGCGTCAACCTGGAAAAGGCACTGACGCTGGCGGACCGGCTCGGCGGCCACCTGGTCTCGGGCCACGTCGACGGCCTCGGCGAAGTCCTGCATTTCGCCCCGATCGGCGAATCGCATGAGCTGCGCGTGCGTGCCCCACGCGAACTGGGCCGCTACCTGGCGTACAAGGGCTCGGTCGTGGTCAACGGCGTGTCGCTGACCGTCAACCGCGTCAGCGACGAGGCCGACGGCTGCGTGTTCTCGATCAACCTGATTCCGCACACGGTGGAAGTCACGACGCTGCAGGACCTGAAGCCCGGCAGCCGCGTGAACCTGGAGATCGACCTGATTGCCAGGTATGTCGAGCGGATGTTGTCGGCGTCCGGGTCAAACCAATAGGACGCTCGGCAAGCTTGCTGACTCTGCGGCGCCTCGGGCGCCGCAATCATGCGAGGGCCCCGCACCCGGCAGGGCCACCCTCCCGTATTGCCTGCCTTGGCGTACAATACGCGGTTTGACGATGCGAGCCCTTGGCCGCCGCCTCCTGGCCGGCCTGGCGTATTCCCGCAGCAGTCCCCGCATGTTTGAGCCGCCGCCCGCCGGCTGGCCGCTTTTCCGCCCCTTTTTGCCGCCCAGCAGCCATGACAATCGCCCGTACCGAAGACATCATTGCCGACATCCGCGCCGGCCGCATGGTCATCCTCGTCGATGAAGAAGATCGCGAGAACGAGGGCGACCTGGTCCTGGCTGCCGATTTCGTCACACCCGAGGCGATCAACTTCATGGCCAAGCATGGCCGCGGCCTGATCTGCCTGACGCTGACCGCCGACCGCTGCCGCCAGCTGAACCTGCAGCCGATGGTCAGCCGCAACGGTACCCAGCACGGCACCAACTTCACGGTGTCGATCGAAGCCGCCGAAGGCGTGACCACCGGCATTTCCGCGGCGGACCGCTCCCGCACCGTGGAAGCCGCCGTCGCCCGCGACGCCAAGCCGTCCGACCTGGTGCAGCCGGGACACATCTTCCCGCTGACGGCCCAGCCGGGCGGCGTGCTGATCCGCGCTGGCCACACCGAAGCCGGTTGCGACCTCGGCGCCCTGGCCGGCCTGACGCCCGCCGCCGTGATCTGCGAGATCATGAAGGACGACGGCACCATGGCGCGCCTGCCGGACCTGATCGAATTCGCGCAGGAACACGACCTGAAGATCGGCACCATCGCCGACCTGATCCACTACCGCAGCCGCACCGAAAGCATCGTCGAGCGCGTGGGCGAGCGGGCCATGGAAACGCCGTACGGCACCTTCCACAGCATCGTCTACCGCGACAAGCCGACCGGCAACGCCCACCTGGCGCTGGTCAAGGGCACGCCGACGCCGACCCAGGAAACGCTGGTGCGCGTGCACGAGCCGCTGTCCGTGCTCGACCTGCTGGAAGTGTCCCGCACCACCCACTCGTGGAGCATGCCGGCCGCCCTCGAGGCGATCGCCAAGGCCGAAAACGGCGTGATGGTGCTGCTCAACTGCGGCGACTCGGCCGAACAGCTGTTCACCCAGTTCACCGCGCTGGACGAACCGCAAAACCGCCCGCGCCGCAAGCCGGACCTGCGCACCTACGGCATGGGCGCGCAGATCCTGAAGGATGTGGGCGTGGGCAAGATGCGCGTGCTGGCGGCCCGGCAGCGCATGCCCAGTATGACCGGCTACGACCTGGAAGTGACCGGCTACCAGCCCATGAACGGGCTGGCCGACTGAGACTGAATACCTGGCAGCCGCGCCTGGCCGCGGGTGCCACCCCGAACTCTGGAGAACTGAACAATGGATCACGGCTTCTACCCCAGCAACCTCGACGGTGAAGGCCTGCGTATCGGCATCGTACAGGCCCGCTTCAATGAACCCGTCTGCGCCGAGCTGCTCGAAGCCTGCGTGGCCGAGCTGGAAAAGCTCGGCGTCGAAGGCGAAGACACCCTGGTCGTGACCGTCCCGGGCGCCCTGGAAGTGCCGCTGGCCCTGCAGAAGATGGCCGAAAGCGGCCAGTTCGACGCACTGGTGGCGCTGGGCGCCGTGGTGCGGGGCGAAACCTATCATTTCGAGCTGGTCTCGAATGAATCGGGCGCCGGCATCACCCGCGTCGGCCTGGACTTCAACGTGCCTGTCGCCAACGGCATCCTGACCGTCGACACGGATGAGCAGGCCCATGCCCGCACGCGCGAGAAGGGCCGCGACTGCGCCCGCACCGCCGTCGAAATGGCCAACCTGGTGGTCGCCCTGGATTCGCTGCGCGAAAACGACGGCGACGATGCAGACGAGGACGACGATGAGTGACACGCCCGAAACCGGCAAGCCGGCAGCTGGCGCCAAGCCCGCCGCCCGCAGCGAAGCCAAGGCGCCGCCCAAGAGCGCGCGCCGCCGCTCGCGCGAGCTGGCCCTGCAGGGCCTTTACCAGTGGCTGCTGAACCGCAACGACATCGGCGCGATCCAGGCCCACCTCCATGATGCGCAGGGCTTCAACAAGGCCGACCGCGAGCACTTCGACGCGCTGCTGAACGGCGCCGTGCGCGAAGAAGCCCGCCTGACCGCCGCGTTCGAGCCGTTCCTGGACCGCACGGTCGATGAACTGTCGCCGGTGGAGCGCGCCGCGCTGCTGGTCGGCAGCTATGAGCTCGTGCATTGCATCGACATCCCCTACAAGGTCGTCATCAACGAAGCCGTTGAACTGACCAAGACCTTTGGCGGTGTCGAAGGCTACAAGTACGTGAACG
This sequence comes from Cupriavidus sp. C2SS-8b, assembly GCF_057073745.1. Taxonomy (NCBI): domain Bacteria; kingdom Pseudomonadati; phylum Pseudomonadota; class Betaproteobacteria; order Burkholderiales; family Burkholderiaceae; genus Cupriavidus; species Cupriavidus sp. C2SS-8b. Next base: position 799,789 of record NZ_CP172716.1, on the reverse strand, counting down.
GCGTACTGGACAAGCTCGCCGCCCAGGTGCGTTCGACCGAGGTCGCCGCGCGCCGCTGAAGCACCGGGCCCGCGGGCCCTGCCCTGCTTCGAAACGACACCCGCTCACGCGGGTGTTTTTGCTTCCAACCACTGCCCGCCCGAAAAAGGGCTAAGGGCTCCGCCGAAATCGCCATGGACCTGCAGCGCCTCGCCACCGCCTCCCGCCTTTCCAATATCGAGGCCTTCCACGTCATGGAGCTGGCCAAGCAGGCCAACGAGCTCGAACGCGCCGGCCGCCACATCATCCACATGGGGATCGGCGAGCCCGACTTCACCGCCGCCGAGCCGGTCGTGCGCGCCGCGGAAGCCGCCATGCGGCGCGGCGTCACGCAATACACCGGCGCGCTGGGCATCCATGCGCTGCGCGAAGCAATCGCCGGCTATTACAAGACGATGTACGGCCTGGACATCCCCGCACGGCGCGTGATCGTCACGGCCGGGGCGTCGGGCGCGCTGCTGCTGGCCTGCGCGGTGCTGGTGGAAATCGGCGCCGAGGTGCTGATGCCGGACCCGAGCTACCCCTGCAACCGCCATTTCGTCGCGGCGTTCGATGGCGCCGCGCGCATGATCCCGAGCGGCCCGGCCGAGCGCTTCCAGCTGACGGCCGCGCAAGTCGAGGCGCATTGGAACGCGCGCACGCGCGGCGTGCTGCTGGCGTCGCCGTCAAACCCGACCGGCACCTCGATCCTGCCCGACGAACTGTCGCGCATCCTGCAGGCGGTGCGCGCCCGCCAGGGCTTTGCCATCCTCGACGAGATCTACCAGGGCCTGTCCTATGACGCGCCGCCGGTATCGGCACTGAGCCTCGACGACAACGTGGTGACCGTCAACAGCTTCTCGAAGTACTTCAACATGACCGGCTGGCGCCTGGGCTGGCTGGTGGTGCCGGACGCGCTCGTGGCTGACTTCGAGAAGGTAGCGCAGAACCTGTTCATCTGCGCGTCGGCCGTGGCCCAGCATGCCGCGCTGGCCTGCTTCACGCCCGAGGCCATGGCGATCTATGACGAGCGCAAGGCCGAATTCCGCCGCCGCCGCGACCTGATCGTGCCGGCGCTGGAATCGCTCGGCCTGCACGTGCCGGTCATGCCCGACGGCGCGTTCTATGTCTATGCGGATTGCCGTGGCGTCAACCATGCGGCCGCTGGCGACGCCGACAAGCTGACGCAGGCGATGCTGCATGACGCCGGCGTGGTCCTGGTGCCGGGCCAGGATTTCGGGCCGCACACGGCGCGCGACTACATCCGGATCTCGTACGCGACCTCGCGCCGGAACATCGAGGAAGCCATGGCAAGGCTGCAGAAGCTGTTCCGCTGATCTTCGGAGTCTCGCTCTGGCGACGCCGGCAAAATGAAAAAGCACCCCTCGGGGTGCTTTTTCATTGAAGGGCAAACGACGCCTCAGGCGCTCTGCTGCGTATTGCTTGCCGCCTCCAGCTTCTCGCCGGTCTGGTGGTGCTCCGGCTGCGACTTGCCGTCGCCTGCCTTGTCGGCCTGCGCGTTGGCCACGCGCACGCCCAGCAGCTGGCGCAGACGCGCACGCTCGGCCAGCACCTTGGCGCCGTAGCCGCCGTCGGTATTGGTGGTGGCGCCCACGTAGTACTTCAGGCCGCCTTCGATCGAACCGGCACGGGCGATGCAGTCCTTCAGCACCAGCGCGCCGATCTTGATGTTGGCGTACGGATTCAGTGCGGCGGCCACGCCGCCGACAGCTTCGTACTTGTCCTGGTGCACCTTGGTCATGACCTGCATCAGGCCCTGCGCGCCGACGCCGCTTTCGGCATACGGGTTGAAGCTGGACTCGATCGCGATCACGCCCAGGATCAGCAGCGGATCGATGCCGACCTCGCGCCCCGTCATGTAGGCAGCCTTGACCAGTTGCGCGGTGGCCTGCGCCGCCACGCGGTACTTGCGCGCGATGTAGTCGGCCACGGCCGCCTGTTCGCGCGCGGTGCCGAGCGTGCTGGTGCTGCGGGCGTCGAGCGCCACGCGGGTCACCGGGATCTGGGCCGCCAGGTGGGCCACGGATGGCACCTTGGCGGCGGACGCCACGCTCCATTCATCCACGCCCGAGACGCTCGGCAGGCCAGCGTGGCCACGAACGAGCTTGGCCGCCGCCACGTCCGCCGAACTCGAAGGCACGGCAGTGCTGGCGATGACCGGCACAGGCGCGGGTGCCGCGGCACCCACCAGCACGGCCGGCGCTTCGTCGCCGGCCAGCATGGCCGCCAGCGTGGTGCGCCATTCCTGGCTCAGCGACAGCGAGACGGCCGAAACGACCGATACCACGCCCAGACTGTTCAGGACGTACTTCAAGGTTGTGCGGCCCCCGCGCAAGGCGCGGCCCGCGACCGGATGCGCAAATCGGAACTGAAATGCCCGATTCACTCCGGGTACCGGCGTTCGGAGGCGGACCTGCAATGCCCGCCCGATGCCGGGAAGATGAAGGGTTTTCCAACCGCTCATGCTTACCTCCATCCGTTGCCCGCTGTGCGCGCCAGACAACTGCACGCACCCGATCTCAACGTACTCAAGTAAGGATGCTGCGCTGCCTAGCAGTGGCAACCAGCACCTGTTGGTGGGCGCTCCCCATGCGCCCAACTAGAAACAGGGCACGCTCTTGGGGGAGCACGCCCTGCCACGGACAACTCAACGCTCCGGCGAGCCGCCAGAGGGCGACCGGGTCGGACCTCAGGGGCCCACGCGGTCTGGATGGAGGAATCTTTTGCTCACAAATTTTTATGTGCGCCCCTTGACACAAGGGCAGATTCCATGTTGCAACACAACATTCCATCGAGCAGACGCGATTGTAGGAACCGTTTTATAACCAGTCAAGCATAACGATTTCTTATAACGCTACTTTTAGTTATTAGTAACAAGCCGTGCGAGGTCGGATTGGCGCCACTTGAACAGCGGGAATCCTAAGCCTGGCCTAGGCCCGTCCCGATCTTCGCGACGCCTTTTCGGTCAAAAAACTTACAATTTGCGCTGGCGCAAACAAACTATTTTTTTGCCGGGACGCCTGCGCGTGTGTATCGTGGCACACACCACGATGGCGTACCGGCGCTGCCGCAAGGCCGCATCAGGACCAGAATTCACTATGCAATACAAAGACTTGCGCGACTTTATCCACCAGCTTGAGCAACAAGGAGAGCTGCGGCGCGTCAGCACGCCAGTGTCTCCCGACCTGGAGATGACCGAGATCTGCGACCGGCTGCTGCGTGCCGGCGGGCCGGCCGTCCTGTTCGAGCGCCCGGCAGGCGCGGGCGGCCGGGACGGTATCTATAACGTTCCGGTGCTGGCCAATCTGTTCGGGACGACGCGCAGGGTGGCCCTGGGCATGGGCGCGGAGTCGCTGGAGGACCTGCGCGACATCGGCCGGGTGCTGTCGGCCCTGAAGGAGCCAGAGCCGCCGCGCGGACTGCGCGAGGCTGGCAAGCTGTTCACGCTGGCCAAATCCGTATGGGACATGGCGCCCAAACGCGTCAGCAGCCCCGCGTGCCAGGAGATCGTGTGGGAGGGCAATGACGTGGACCTGGCGCGCCTGCCGATCCAGACCTGCTGGCCCGGCGATGCCGCGCCACTGATCACGTGGGGGCTGGTGGTCACCAAGGGGCCGCACAAGAAGCGGCAGAACCTGGGCATCTATCGCCAGCAGGTGATCAGCCGCAACCAGGTCATCATGCGCTGGCTGGCCCACCGGGGCGGCGCCCTCGATTTCCGCGAACACGGGCTGGCCAATCCCGGCAAGCCGTTCCCGATCGCCGTAGCGCTCGGCGCCGATCCGGCCACGATCCTCGGCGCGGTCACGCCGGTGCCGGACACGCTGTCCGAATACCAGTTTGCCGGCCTGCTGCGCGGCAGCCGCACGGCGCTGACCGGATGTCTGACGCCGACGCTGTCCGAACTGAGCGTGCCGGCTTCGGCCGAAATCGTGCTGGAAGGCCATATCCAGCCCGATCCGGAACATCCGTCGGGTTATCAGCACGCCCTCGAAGGGCCGTATGGCGACCACACCGGCTATTACAACGAGCAGGACTGGTTCCCGGTCTTCACCATCGACCGCATCACGATGCGGCGCGATCCGATCTACCACTCGACCTACACCGGCAAGCCGCCCGACGAACCGGCGGTGCTCGGCGTGGCGCTCAACGAGGTGTTCGTGCCGCTGCTGCAAAAGCAGTTCCCGGAAATCACCGACTTCTACCTGCCGCCCGAAGGCTGCAGCTACCGCATGGCGGTGGTGCGCATGAAGAAGCAGTACGCCGGCCACGCCAAGCGCGTGATGTTCGGGGTGTGGAGCTTCCTGCGGCAGTTCATGTACACCAAGTTCATCGTGGTCGTGGACGACGACATCGACGTGCGCGACTGGAAGGAGGTGATCTGGGCCATCACCACGCGCGTCGATCCCGCGCGCGACACGGTCCTGGTGGAGAACACGCCGATCGATTACCTGGATTTTGCGTCGCCGGTGTCCGGGCTGGGCTCCAAGATGGGCATCGACGCCACCGACAAGTGGCCTGGGGAAACCACGCGCGAATGGGGCCGCACGATCAGCATGGACCCCGCCGTCAAGGCCAGGGTGGATGGCATGATGGCCACCCTTTTCGACCGCCCTGCCGGCGCGTAAGCCCGGGCGCAAGTATCCTGTCAGGCTGAAACGCGGGGCGGCGCCAGACTCAAGCGTCCCGCTCGACCTCACCATCCCATACCCGCGCCAGACGGGAATCAGGAGGAGACATGAGCACCCTCGCCGAAGGGACACTGATGTGGACGCCTTCCGCCGCATTCCGCGACGGCAGCCAGCTCGCGCAGTTCATGCGCTGGCTGCAGCATGAGCGAGGGCTCGCATTCGATGACTACGCCAGCCTCTGGCAGTGGTCGGTCACCGAGATCGAAACCTTCTGGGAGGCGGTGCGCGCGTACTTCGACGTGCGCTTCGACACGCCCGCGCAGCGCGTGCTGGACCGGCGCGTCATGCCCGGCGCCCGCTGGTTCGAAGGCGCCAGCCTGAACTACGTGCAGCAGGTGTTCCGCCACGCAGGCAGCGGGCCTGCCCGCCAGCGCGCAGCCATCCGCCACGCGGGCGAGAATCGCCCGCTTGAAGACGTGAGCTGGGATGCGCTTGAAGCACAGGTCGCGTCGCTCGCGCATGCACTGCGCGAGATGGGCGTCGGCCGTGGCGACCGCGTGGCGGGCTACCTGCCGAATATCCCCGCGACGATCGTCGCCTTCCTCGCCACGGCAAGTCTCGGCGCGATCTGGTCGGGCTGCGCGCCGGACATGGGACAAGTCGCCGTGATCGACCGTTTCCGCCAGATCGAACCGAAGGTGCTGATCGCGGTGGACGGCTACCGCTATGGCGGCAAGGACTATGACCGCGCGCCGGTCGTGGCGGACCTCGTTGCCGCCCTGCCGTCGCTCACCGACGTGGTCATCGTCCCGCACACGGGCAACCCGGTCCGGGCGCGCGACGGTGTGAGCGCCCATGCCTGGCACGACGTGCTGTCCCACGGCGTCCCGCTGGCCATCGAGTCCGTGCCGTTCGACCATCCGTTGTGGATCGTCTATTCGTCGGGCACGACGGGCATGCCCAAGCCGATCGTGCATGGCCACGGCGGCATCGTCATCGAGCAACTCAAGCTGATGGCGTTCCATAACAACCTCGGCCCCGACGATGTGTTCCACTGGTACAGCAGCAGCGGCTGGATCATGTGGAATGCGCAGGTCGCCGGGCTGCTGCTGGGCACCACCATCGCGCTCTATGACGGCAACCCGGCGTGGCCCGATGCGGGCGTGCTGTGGCGCTTCGTCGACGACGCGCGCGTCACCGTCTTCGGCGCCGGCGCGGCCTTTTTCACGAATTGCATGAAGGCCGGCGTTGAGCCGGCGCGCATCGCCGATGTGTCGCGGCTGCGCGGACTGGGCTCGACCGGCTCGCCGCTGCCGGTGGAAGCCTATGACTGGATCTACCGCCACGTGCGCAGCGATATCTGGCTGGCGCCCATGTCCGGCGGCACCGATTTCGCCGGCTCCTTCGTCGCTGGCTGCCCGCTGCTGCCAGTGGTTTCGGGCGAGATGCAGTGCCGCTGCCTCGGCGCCAGGGTGGAAGCCTTCGACGACAGCGGCAAGGCGCTGATCGACCAGGTCGGCGAGCTGGTCTGCACCGAGCCCATGCCGTCGATGCCGCTGTTCCTGTGGGGCGATGCCGATGGCAAGCGCTACCGCGACAGCTACTTCGACACCTACCCCGGTGTCTGGCGGCACGGCGACTGGATCAGGATCACGGCGCGCGGGGGCGCCATCATCTACGGCCGTTCGGACGCCACCATCAACCGGCACGGCATCCGCATGGGCACCAGCGAGTTGTACCGCGTGGTGGAAGAACTGCCCGTGGTGCTGGACAGCATGGTGGTCGACCTGGAGTACCTGGGCCGTGAATCCTACATGCCGCTGTTCGTGGTACTGCGCGACGGTGTTGTGCTGGACGATGCCCTGCGCGACACGCTGCGCGGCCGCATCCGGGACGCGCTGTCGTCCCGCCACGTCCCCAACGAGATTCTCCAGGCGCCGGCGGTGCCGCGCACGCTGTCGGGCAAGAAGATGGAAGTGCCGATCAAGAAGCTGTTTCTCGGACACGCGCCGGACAGCATCGCGAACCGCGACGCCATGGCCAACCCGGACTGCCTGGACTGGTACTTTGGCTACGCCACGCGATACCTGGCGGCGCGGCAGGCGGAGTCCTCCGCCGCCTGACACCGTACGCGCCCGTCGAACTCAGAACTCGACATCGAGTTCGCTGATTTCGTCGGGCTCCTCGCGGGCTGCGGCAATCCATTCTTGGAGTTCCGGCATGGCCAGGATCTGCTTGCAGTACTCAACGGGCACCGGGTCCAGCATGACCCCATACGTGACGAAGCGCGTCACCACCGGCGCATACATGGCGTCGGCCATTGTGCGGGTGCCGAACAGGTAAGGGCCGCCATACCGCTCCAGGCATTCGGTCCAGATTGCGGTGATGCGGTCGATATCGGCCTGCGCGCGCGACCAGACTTTCAGGCCGGGGAACTGCCCCTTGAGGTTCATTGGCAATGCCGCGCGCATGGCGGCAAAGCCTGAATGCATCTCGCCACAGATCGCGCGGCAATGTGCGCGTGCGGTCCGGTCGTCGGGCAGCAGCCCTGCGTTGGGAGAGATCTCGTTAAGGTACTCGGCAATCGCCAGCGTGTCCCAAACGGTCACGCCCTGATGGCGCAGGCACGGCACGAGGATCGATGGCGAGAGGAGCAGGATCTCCGCGCGCACGGCCGGGTCGTCCGGCGTCACCAGCACCTCCTCGAACTCCAGGCCTGCAAAGCGCGCCAGCAGCCATCCGCGCAGCGACCATGAAGAGTAGGTCTTGCTGCTGATGGTGAGTGTGGTCTTGCCCATCTCGCCTCCTTGTCGCCCGTCGCGGCGGTCAGCACGATACCGGCCATCCGGCTCTACGCACCCATGCAGTGCAGCGGACCAGCACCAGCGTGAAGCCTGTGCGCCTGCCACGCCACCAGCATTCCATTCGGGCCAACCTGACCGAGCGGCCTGCAAGGCTTGTGCCACCATTGATGCGGATGGCATATATATTGCGGATAGCGGGGCCACGGATTCACGGGAGGCGAGCCATGCTGTACCAGGCGTACCAGACCTACGCGGACATGATGCACCCGGGCTGTACGCTGGCCGGTCTCACCGCATCCATCCTTGCCACCAACCCGAGTGCCGCCGGTACCGATTCCATGCGTTCGCTATGGGCAGCCTGCGAAATCCTGGCGCTGGCACGCCTGACCCACCACCGTCCCGACTTCGGTATTGACAGCGTAGTCGTCAATGGCGTGCCCGTGCAGGTTTCCGAGGAAGTCGTCGCGCGTACGCCATTTTGTTCGCTGCTGCATTTCCGCCGCCACGGCATCGGCGGGCAGCCCCGCGTGCTGCTGGTTGCGCCGATGTCCGGCCACTTCGCCAGCCTGCTGCGCGGCACCGCGCAGACTATGCTGGCCGACCATGACGTCTACATTACCGACTGGCACAACCCGCGCGATATCCCGCTGCTTGCCGGCCGCTTTGGCTTCGACGAGTTCGTCGGGCACCTGATTGCCTTCATGCACACACTTGGCGGACACACGCACCTGGTCGCCGTCTGCCAGCCAACCGTCGCCGCGCTGGCCGCTGCCGCGCTGATGGCCGAGGACGACGACCCGGACCAGCCGCCCAGCCTCACGCTCATGGCAGGCCCGATCGACGCGCGCGTCAATCCGACCAAGGTCAACGAACTTGCCATGGCCCGCCCGATCGAGTGGTTCGAGAGCAGGCTGATCGGCTTCGTCCCGCTTCGCTTTGCCGGCGGTCTGCGCCGCGTCTACCCGGGCTTTGTCCAACTACTGGCCTTCATGAGCATGAACCTGGAACGGCACGATCAGGCGCTGCGCGAAATGCACGCGCTGCGCTCGCGCGGCGAGCATGAGAAGGCCAATGCTATCCAGGACTTCTACGTCGAATACTTCGCGACCATGGACCTGACGGCGGAGTTCTACCTTGAGACTGTCAGCACGGTATTCCAGCGTTTCCTGTTGGCGCAGGGACTGCTGGAAGTGGGCGGACGCCTCGTATCCACGCGCGCCATCCGCCGCACGGCACTGCTGACCGTGGAAGGCGAGCGCGACGACATCTGCGCCATCGGCCAGACCATGGCCGCCCAGGACCTATGTGGCAGCCTGCGCCCGACCCTGCGCATGCACCATGTGCAAACCGGCGTGGGGCACTATGGCGTATTCAATGGCAGGCGGTGGGAAACCCAGGTCTATCCGCTGGTCCGCGACACGATCTACATGCGTGATTGACGCGGATAGAGGCAACTCAGCACGGCGGGCAGCCACGGCGCATACAATGCGCAGTCCAACATCGGACAAAAGCATGGCCTCGCTACCCATCGAACGCTTTCAGGACCAGGACCTGGTCCGCATCGGGCAAGATGAAAACTACCTGTTGCTCGCGCCGCGGCATGGCGGACGGCTGGTGCGCTGGGTGTTGCGTGGGGAGGACATTCTGTACTGGCCCGCCCAGGCCGACTGGAGCCGCGCAGCGAAGATCCGCGGCGGAAATCCGCTGTTGTTTCCGTTTATCGGACGGCACTTTGTAGACGGGCAGGCCGGCCAGTGGCGCGACGCGGATGGCGCCATCCGCGCATTGCCGCAGCATGGCTTTGCGCGCGACCTGCCCTTTTCCGTCGCCAGCAACGACGACAGCAGCATCGCCTTGGCTCTGGAAGGCTCGGACGGCACCTGGACCGGCTATCCGCACGCGTTCCGCTTCGAGGCGCACTACCGCCTGATCGACGGTGGACTGGAAGTGGCGCTGCGCACGGAAAACAGGGGCAACACGCGTCTGCCCTACTATGCGGGCCACCATTTCTATCTTCGATTGCCCTCCGCGCAGCGGCGCGAGAGTCGCCTGCGACTGCCGCCAACCGCGCGACGACGACAGGAGCCGGACGGTCGGCTGACGGCGGCGGCGAAGGGCGAGTCCGCCTATGCTTTGGACGATGACCGGCTGCAAGACACGTTCCATGTGCTGCAAGGCACCGGGCCTGTCACGCTGGCCATGCCGGACAGAACGTTATCGATCGACCTTGATGTTCCGGGCAGCATCGCTTGGCATGCGGTCACCACCTGGTCGGAAAGCGCGGAATCGGACTTCTACTGCGTCGAGCCATGGCTTGGCCTGCCTGACGCCATCCACAACGGCCAGGGCCTGCGCTGGCTGGAGCCTGGCCAGGCCGAAACCGCCATTTGCCGACTGCGCGTGGGCTAAATCGCCATCTCAGTGCTCGAAATCCAGGCCGCCGATCAGCACCGAAGGGGCGGCCTGCGACAGCGAACTCCAGTCGAGATGGCGCGGCTCCTGCCAGGCCTTGAGCTTGGCCGGCAAGGCCGCCAGGTAGCCGGCAAAGCGCTGCGGGCCGCCGTCGGCAAACAGCGCCTCGACCTCCAGGCCGTCCCACGCCAGCGTGACATCGAGTGAATGGGTGAAACGCTGCAACTCCAGGGCGCCGTGGCCGCGGATGCGTACGCGCGCAGGCCAGCCGGCCGGCGTGCCCGGCAGGACTTCGACTTGCAAGCGATGCGGGTACAGGCGGGCGATCGCATCGACGATGCGCGGGATGCAGTCTGCTTCGAAACGCGCGAGGAAGTCGGTGGTCACGGTCAGCCCTTGTGTGTTGAGCAGCGGCGGGATCTGGACAGCCGTCACCGCTGCAGGCAAGCATAATGTGCAGCCACCCCACGGGCAACGTTCCCGCTGAAACGTCTGGCAATTGCAACGGAGCGGTGGCAAATCATGCTAGAATTCGGCCCCAAGTCATGCCAGAGGCATGCCAAGGCGGGCGTCGTATAATGGCCATTACCTTAGCTTCCCAAGCTAAAGACGTGGGTTCGATTCCCATCGCCCGCTCCACTGCCAAGCTCTTGGCGTGTGCCGCCGGCCCCAGACAGGTCGATCGGCAGCAGGAAGACAGTCCACCTTGCGGCCACCTCCATCACAGAGGGTGATCTTTGCCGCATTCGCAACCCTGGTTTTTCGCCGGGGTTATCCATGCCCCACACGGTCCGCCCGTTATCCGAGGACGATAAGTGCCATCTGAACAGCGAGATGTATCTGTGCTGCACGCCAGCAAGAAACCGGTCCATGTGGCATTCGGCGTCGATGCAGGCTACTACCGCGGCATGGGTGTAGCCATCACATCCGTTGTCGAAAACAATCCGGGGCTGGATTTCGTTTTCCATGTTTTCGCCTTCTCCATCACGACAGACAATCGGGAGAAGCTTGAAAAGCTGGAGAAACAGTATGGCGTGGCAATTCAACTCCATCTGCTCGATACGGCCGCTCTCGACGAGTTCCGCCAGTTCCCCTGTTTCAGCAAGCATTCGCTGGGCACCTTTATCCGCTTGCTGATCCCATCGACGCTGAACGGTATCGCGGAACAGGTGTTGTACCTGGATGCCGACCTGCTTTGCTTCGGCGACCTGTCAGACCTGCTTGCCATCGATCTCGGAAACTGCATCGCCGCGGCGGTCGCCGATGAGAAGGACACGACTGTCACCACACAGATTCCAGCACTGGGGCTGAAACATGGCCACTACTTCAATGCAGGTGTCATGTACATCGATGTGCGGAACTGGATGGCCGCCGACGTCCAGCAAGTCGCGTTGAAAGCTCTCGCAACCCTGGACATGCGATTTGCAGACCAGGATGCCTTGAACATCGCACTCGATGGCCGGGTCAGATATGTTGATACGAAGTGGAACTATCGATATCACCTCGTGGATTACCTGACGCGCGGCGAGACCAGGCTGGAGGTCTCACAGCCTTACGTTTTCATGCACTTTACCGGACCGGTAAAGCCTTGGCACAGCTGGTGCTTGCATGACATCCGGGAATTGTTCACGGAGATCCAGTCGCGTTCGCCATGGGCGGAGTCACCGTTGGACGGGCCGCGAACAGCGCGAGAACTGAAACTCTTTTCCAAATTCCTGATCACACAACACCGAATTGCCAAAGGTATCTACTGGCACTGCCGCTACCTGAAATCGCGGCTGATGCAGAGACTGAAGTCCTCATAAGATTTCGATCTTCAACTGGGAACTACAGTTTTGTGCAAGTCAGTGCAGACCAAGAAGAGAATGACTCAACGACTTGATCAAAGCCTCACTTCAATCGCTTCAATGTCCGGCGTTGTTTCGATGGACCGGGAAGACGCGGTAATCCGCGTCCTGGCCCGGCTTGCCGCAGTTGTCCTTGCTGCTTTCTACATTCTCGCACTGATCGTGGATCGCGCGGCCGGCGTGCTGTATGGCCTGCTAATTGTGCTGGGCCTCGCAGTATTGCTTTACCGCTGGAAATCGCAGAGCGGACTATTTTTCGCGCAGGTAAGGCGTTACTGGCCACTTGCCATCGCCATGGCGGCACCGATGATGGCAGTCATGGCGAACGAAATATCGAGGCAACAATTCTCGATCCGTAGCATCGATGCGCCCTCGAGACTTGCCCTGTTCGCGCTGGTATTCTGGACCGTTTCCCATGTGCCGCTGCGATATTTGCGTCATTTGCAGTGGGCCTTCGTTGCGGGCGCAATCCTGTCCACCATCAAGATCCAGGTACTTAGCCATGGCGGGCAAGAAAGGTATCTGACGGACTTTATACCCATTACCATCTTCATTGAAATGGCGATGGTGCTGGGAGCGTACGGCTTGTTTTCGCTTGGCTGGAGCTCGCAGCAAAGCAAGACCGAAATCGTGATCAAGGTTTTGGCGGCAACGGCAATCCTGTATGGCAGCTACATCTCCCAATCACGCGGGGCCTGGATCACCATACCGCTGTTTGGTGGCATCGCGCTGTTCTCCAGTGGCGTGCTGCCGAAGGGCCGCAAGCTGGGCATGACAATCGTGGTTGCGCTGGTACTGGTGGCCGCTATGAGCCAAGCCAAACTGATCAAGGATCGCATTGCTGACGCGCGCAATGATATCGACCAGTACGTAACCGGCACCAATGTCGAGACCTCCATTGGCTTCCGTTTTCAGCTATGGCAGGGATCCGTCGTAATCTTCCGTGAGCATCCTGTTTTCGGTGTAGGCGTCGACAGGTATCGCGACGCCCTCGCAGATCTGGCAAATCGAAAGATCATTACGCCGGCTGCCACCGTTTTTGCCCATTCGCACAACGAGTTCCTGTTCAATGCCGCCAGACTGGGCTTGTTTGGCATTGCCGCCTTGCTGGCCTTGTACCTGGTGCCTGCCTACTATTTCGTGCGGGATCTCCGACACCGCGACAAGGAAGTCCGTGCTGCGGCTTGCATGGGCGCCTCCTTATGCGGCGGCATTTTTGTGCTCGGCCTGACCGATGTGGTGTTCCTTTGGTGGGAAGTCTTCCCCTTCTATGCCGTGAGCATTGCCACATTCTTGAGTTTCATTGACAAGAAGAAGGCCACCCTGCCGGTGCCGCAAGGCGCTGCCGGGTAGATGCCATCGATCAGGTAAAATTCCGCCTCTCCATAGCCGCGCCGCGCGCGGAATGCTGCAGATTCGAACAAACTGCCCGCCGCGAAGGCTGACGCCTGATGGCCGACGCGGTGCATCCCTTGCCATAAATTGCCTGTCCCGCCGGCCGCAAGACCCCGAGCGGCCGTCCAGGCGGCTTTCTCGTTGCCATGCCTGCCCAAGACCCCAGTACCGAAGCTTTCCCGACTAAAGATGTTCCAAGTGGCGAGAACGTTGAAACGCCCTCCCCAACTGACCCCGAAGGCGTAGCCCACCCCCGCCGCATCCGCTCCTTCGTCCGCCGCGCCGGCCGCACCTCCACCGGCCAGCAGCGCGCCATTGATGAAGTCGGCCCACGCCTGCTCGTGCCGTACGCCCCTGAGCCACTGGACTGGGAAGCCACATTCGGCCGCCACGCCCCGTCTATCCTGGAAATCGGCTTCGGCATGGGCGAGACCACCGCGCATATTGCCCAGTTGCGCCCGCAGGACAACTTCCTGGGCTGCGAAGTGCACGAACCCGGCGTGGGTGCCCTGCTCAAGCTGGCGGGCGAACGGGCGATCGAGAACATCCGGATCATCCAGCACGATGCCGTGGAAGTCATCGCGCACATGCTGACCGAGAATTGCCTCGATGGCGTGCATATCTACTTCCCCGACCCGTGGCACAAGAAGCGCCACAACAAGCGCCGGCTGGTGCAGCCGCCGCTCGTGAAGCTGCTGGCCGGCCGTCTGAAGCCGGGGGGATACATCCATTGCGCGACCGACTGGGAAGAGTACGCACACCAGATGGTGGAAGTGCTGGCTGGCGAGCCGGCCCTGGAAAACACCTCCTCGGCAGCCGATGGCTTCTCGGAGCGGCCGGAATACCGTCCCATTACCAAGTTCGAGCGCCGCGGCGTGCGGCTCGGGCATGGCGTCTGGGATGTCATGTTCCGCAAGCGCGGCTGAACGATTCAGCAACGCCCATCAGCATAAACAAAAAGGCGTGGCACGTTGGCCACGCCTTTTTTGTATCCGGCTCTCGCCGTATCAGGCGTGCCAGGATACGAGCCCGGTGTACGCCGTCGCCAGCACGATGATGCCGAACGCAATCCGGTACCAGGCAAACGGCTTGAAGTCGTGCGTGGCAACGAAGCGCAGCAGCCAGCGCACGCAAAGGAACGCGGACAGGAAGGCGAAGACGAAACCGATACCGAAGATGCCGAGGTCATCCGCGGACAACAAGGCGCGGGCTTTGTACAGCTCGTACACCGTCGCCCCGAAAATCACGGGGATGGCAAGGAAGAACGAGAACTCGGTCGCCACCTGGCGCGACAGGCCGAACAGCATGCCGCCGATGATGGTCGCACCCGATCGCGACGTCCCTGGCACCAGCGCAAAACACTGGGCAAGACCGACCTTCAGGGCATCACGCCAGTTCAGGTCATCGACTGATTCGATACGCGGCGCACCGGCCTTGGCGGCTTGCAGCAATGCATTGCCGCGCGGATTGCTCACCACGGCGCGCCGGCCCTCGCGCCATTCGGCCAGCAGGATCACCACACCGCCGACGATGAAGGCCAGCGCCACCGTGATCGGGTTGAACAGATGGGCCTTGATCCATTTGCCGAACACCAGCGCCAGCACGATGGCCGGCACCGTCGCGACGATAACGTTGATGGCGAACCGCTGTGCCTTCGGGTCCGTCGTCAGCCCGGCCAAGACGTTGCCGATGCGCCGGCGAAACTCCCAGCAGACCGCCAGGATGGCGCCGAACTGGATGACGATCTCGAAGATCTTACCCTTTTCATCATTGAAGTCGAGCAGCTGGCCAGCCAAGATCAAATGACCAGTGCTCGAGATAGGCAGAAACTCGGTCAGTCCTTCGACGATGCCGAGTATCACGGCTTTCAAGGCAAGTGCGATTTCCATGGATGAGGTCGTTTAGGCGGGGACATGCCCGAGCTTGGCCGGGCAATGCCTCTTTATGGCTCAGGGGCGATTGATTTTGACGTTGATGCCGTCCGACAGGACCGTGATTGTACCGGGCTCGACCTCTCTTCCCGCAAGGCGCAACTGGTCCGGCCTGAAGGTGTACAGCGGGTAGCCCTGCAGGAACTGCTCAGCCACGATTCCACCGAGCGCGTTAACCTGGCGCGAAAACTGGCCAGGCAGTCCCTGCACGTCGAACTGCTGGACTTCCGGATCCTGCAGCACGACCGAATGGCTCGGCGCGTCGTAACGCAGCCCGCTATCCAGCGCAAACCGGCCCGCCAGCGGCTGGCGGAAGAACAACTTGTTGTCAACGGTGGCATCGAACTGCAGGTTGACACGATTGCGTACCGGATCGAGCGTCAGGCGCGGGTTCGCCAACTGAATATCGAATAGCTCCAGGTAGCGCTTGCTGAACGGAAACTTGTGCTCCAGCGCCGATTGCAACTGGCTCTGCGAGAAGGTGTATTCGTTGCCGAACGAACCGCAGGCGCCCAGCCAGATGGTCGCCACGGCAGCAGCGATGGCGCCGGTCCAGCGCCGCCGGGAAATCCGGATCATATTGCCTCCGATGGAATGGTTTGCGCCGACCGGGGCGGGCGGCACGCGAGGCTGCCCTCACGCGCCGCGGCCGGCAGGCGCGGTCAGGATTTCGAGTTCCGTCAGCCAGCGCAGCGCGGATTCGCGGGAATCGCCGCACATTTCGGCGGAGGGTTGCAGCCCGCCGCAAAAAGCCGGCCGCTCGGGCCTGCCAAATACCGCGCACCTCGCATCCGGCAGCAACTGCGCGCAGCGAACGCCGGCCGGCTTGCCGTTGGGCATGCCGGGAAGCGGTGACGCGATCGACGGCGCGATGCAGCAGGCGCCGCAACCGTCACGGCAGGAAATGTGAGACTGGCAACTCATGGGAATGGTTCAGCAAGCCGCATCCAGGCGCGGCAAAGGCGCCATTGTGCCCCAATACGTCCCGGCCTCCGGGTTAATGCCATTCCGTTAACCACCGTCCGCGCAGGCGGGAACCCAGTGACTTCAAAAGACGCTGGATTCCCGCCTGCGCGGGAATGACAGGGGTGGTTGATAACTTATCTGCCGGCCCCCCAAACGAGCACCATGCATCACATGTTGTATAGCTACCGCACCATGCTCGCGGGACAGGGCGAACCCGGGTTGACCCCCGCCCATGCCCGCCCTACATTACTGACCGAAAAGTTATTAACATTCCCGCGCCCCGCTTCTCATCAAACATGGCAACACCCGGCAAAACCTCCGTCGCCGATCACTCCGCCCACCGCAACGACGCCGAACCTCCACGCTGGAGCCGGCGCAAGGCCGCCCGCCCGCAGGAACTGGTCGCGGCCGCGCTCGGCTTGTTCGTAGAACGCGGCTATGCCGCCACGCGCCTGGAAGACGTGGCCGCGGCCGCCGGCGTCTCGAAGGGAACGGTGTACCTCTACTTCGCCAACAAGGAAGAGTTGTTCAAGACCGTGGTCCGCGAAAACCTGGTGCCTGCGCTGGCACGCGGCACGGACCTGGTCGACCGCTTCGAGGGCTCGACGCCGGAGTTGCTGCGCGAGCTGCTGCGCGGCTGGTGGGGGCTGATCGGCGCCACGCCGGTCGCGGGGCTGACCAAGCTGATCATGGCGGAGTCCGGCAACTTCCCCGACATCGCGCGCTTCTACCAGGAAGAGGTGATGGCGCCCGGTGACGAACTCTTCGCGCGCGTGCTGGCGCGCGGTGCGGAGCGCGGCGAGTTCCGTGCCCTGCCCCCCAATCCGGCCACCACGCTGGTCTGCGCGCCGCTGGTGTTCCTGATGCTCTGGCAGCGCTCGTTCGGCCTTTACGGGCACAAGGAAATCGACCCGGACGTGTACATCGACAACCTGCTCGAGATGCTGCTGTTCGGCCTGACGACCGGCGAGACGCGCGACCGCCCGCTGCCGCCGAAGTCCGGACCCTACGTCTGGGAAAAGATTCGCGACGAGATGGCAACCGAGCGCCTGGCGCAGCACGCCGACGAGCCGGACACGATGGCAGCCGCGGCGGCCGCACAACACGACAAGACATGAAGCGAAACAAAAAGATCCTGATCGCCGTGCTGGGCACGGTAGCCGTGCTCAGCGCCACCGCCGCGGTGCGCAAGGCCGGCAGCGCGCGCCAGGTTCAGGCGTCGGCGCAGGCCGCGGCACCTTCCGTGGTGGAGTTCCTTCAGTCCGACCTGGTGCAGGCGGCCACGCGCGACCTGCAGGTTGCGCTGCCGCTGTCCGGCAGCCTGCGCGCGCTGAACCAGGCCTCGGTCAAGGCCAAGGTGTCGGGCGAGGTATTGCAGGTACTCGTGCGCGAAGGCGAGGCCGTGCGCGCGGGTCAGGTCATCGTACGGATCGATCCGACTGAGTACGAGGCCAAGGTCGCGCAGGCGCGCGGCCAGATGCTGGCGGCGCGCGGACAGTTCGAGAACTCGCGCCAGACGTGGGAGCGCAACCGCGAACTGGTCGGCAAGGGTTTTATCTCGAAGACCGCGTTCGATAACTATCAATCCAATCTCGACGTGGCGCGCGCCAACCTCGACGCCGCCCAGGGCGGCCTGGCCGTCGCACAGAAAGCGCTGAACGACACCGTGGTCAAGGCCCCGCTCGACGGCATGGTCGCGGCGCGCGCCGTGCAGCCCGGCGAAAAGGTATCGCCCGACACGCGGCTGATCGATGTGGTCGACCTGCGTGTGCTGGAACTGGAAGCGCCGATACCGATGGCCGACGTGGCGCGTGCGTCGGTGGGCCAGTCGGTGCAGCTGAATGTGGAAGGCGCCGGGCAATTTACCGGCGCGCTGGTGCGCATCAACCCGGCCGTGAGCCAGGGCACGCGCAGCATCATGGTCTATGTGCGCGTGCAGAACGACGACGGCAAGCTGCGCGCCGGCATGTTCGCGCGTGGTGCGCTGGTGCTCGGCGAGCGCAGCGGCGTGGTGTCGGTGCCAGCGTCTGCCGTGCGCAGCGACGGCGACCGTGCCTTTGTCTACGTGGTCGAGAACGGCCTGCTGGCCGAGCGCGCGGTACAGACCGGCGTGCGCGACGAAGGCAGCGCCATGGTCGAGATCACCTCGGGGCTGGCCACCGGCGCCGAGATCGTGCGCAACAACCTGGGCACGCTGCGCAGCGGCAGCCAGGTGCGCCGCGTGAAGACCTGAGGACGACGCGCCATGTGGTTTACCCGCCTGTCGATCCAGAACCCGGTGCTGGCCACCATGATGATGCTGGCCTTCATCGTGGTCGGCCTGTTCTCTTACCAGCGCCTGCCGGTGGACCAGTTCCCCGACATCACCTTCCCGGTGGTGGTGGTACAGACCGAATACCCGGGCGCCGCACCCGAATCGGTCGAGTCCGACGTAACGCGCAAGGTCGAGGAGATCGTCAACACGATCTCGGGCATTGACGAGATCTTCTCGCACTCGTACCAGGGGACCTCCGTCGTCGTCGTCAAGTTTGACCTGAGCGTCGACGTCGGCCAGGCCGCGCAGGATGTGCGCGACAAGCTGGCACTGATCCGCAAGCAGCTCCGCGACGAAGTCGAAGACCCGCGCGTGCTGCGCTATGACCCCACCGATGCACCCATCTTCTATCTCTCCGTCTCGAACGCGCCGGGTGCCGAGCGCAGCCAGCGCGAGCTGACCACCATCGCCGACCAGATCGTGCGCAAGCGGCTGGAGACCGTGCGCGGTGTGGGGACCATCAATATCGTCGGCGGCACCAAGCGCGAGGTGGAAATCCGCATCCGGCCGACGCAGCTCGAAGCACTTGGCATCGGCGTCGACCAGGTCATGAACGCGATCCGCAGCGAGAACCAGGAGCTGCCCGCGGGCGAACTGCGCTCGTCCTCGACCGAGACCGTGGTGCAGATCAAGGGCCGCGTGCCCACGCCCGATGCTTTCCGCCGGATCATCGTCGCGCGCCGCGCGGGCCAGCCGGTCACGCTGGGCGAGATTGCCGACGTGCGCGACGGCCAGGAAGAACAGGAAAGCCTGGCGCTGCTCGACGGCAAGCGCGCCCTCTTCCTCTCGGTGGTTAAGGCGCAAGGCCAGAACACCGTCGATACCGTGGACGGCCTCGTGCGCATGGTCGACGAAGTGCGCAAGCTGGTGCCTGCCGGCGTGCAGCTAACCGTGGTCAACGACACGGCGCGCGGCATCCGCAGCAGCGTGAAAGAGGTACGCTCCACGCTGCTCGAAGGCGCGCTGCTGACCGTGGCGATCGTGTTCCTGTTCCTGGGCTCGTGGCGCAGCACGGTCATCACGGGCCTGACGCTGCCGATTGCGCTGATTGGCACCTTCGGCGTGATGTACCTGTGCGGCTTCACGCTCAACGTGATCACGCTGATGGCGCTGTCGCTGTGCGTGGGCCTGCTGATCGACGATGCCATCGTGGTGCGCGAGAACATCGTGCGCCACAACCTGATGGGCAAGGACCACCGCACCTCCGCGCTCGACGGCACCGCCGAGATCGGGCTGGCGGTGCTGGCCACCACGTTCTCGATCGTCGCGGTGTTCCTGCCGGTGGGCTTCATGGGCGGCATTATCGGGCGCTTCTTCCACCAGTTCGGCATTACGGTGGTGGCGGCGGTGCTGATCTCGATGTTCGTCTCGTTCACGCTGGACCCGATGCTGTCCTCGGTCTGGCACGATCCGGACCTGCACGGCACCGGCAACAAGAAGAGCTGGTACGGACGCACCGTGGGCCGTTTGCTCGACTGGTTCTCGGCGCGCATGAATGCGCTGGGCCACGGCTATGCCGCGATGCTGGGCTGGGCTCTCAAGCACAGGCTGGCCACGACGCTGATCGCCATCGTCACCTTCTTCGGCAGCTTTGCGTTGGTGCCGCTGATCGGCACCGAATTCGTCCCCGCCGCCGACCTTGGCGAAACGCAGGTGGGCTTCACCACGCCGGTCGGCACGTCGATGGAGGTCACCGAGGCCAAGGTGCGCCAGGTGGAAGCCGCGCTCAAGTCCTTCCCCGAAGTCGCCTATACCTACGCGACGATCAATTCGGGCAACACGTCCGGGCGCAACAACGCGCTGGTGTCGGTGCGGCTGGTGGATCGCCGCGCGCGCAAGCTGTCCACGGTGCAGCTCAACCCGAAGATCCGCGAGCGCCTGACCGCCATCGCCGGCATCACGCTGACCATGGTCGGCATGCCCGATGGCGCCGGCGGCCAGAAGGCGATCCAGGTGTCGATCCAGGGCGATGACCTCAACGAGTTGCGGCGGCTGTCGCAAGAGGCCAGCCGCCGCATGCTGGCCATCCGCGGCCTGGCGGACCTCGATTCGAGCATGAAGGATGACCGGCCCACCATCGAGGTCCGCATCCGCCGCGAACTGGCGTCGGACCTGGGCGTGGGCGTCGCGCAGATCGGCAATGCGCTGCGGCCGCTGCTGGCAGGCGATGCCATCAGCTCGTGGCGCGCGCCGGATGACCAGAACTACGACGTGCGCGTGCGGCTGCCGCGCGACGCGCGCACCGGGATGGCCGACCTCAATGCGCTGATGATCGCCAGCAACCAGACCAACCCCGACGGCACGCCGAAGATGGTGGCGCTGCGGCAGGTGGCCGACCTGGTGCCGACCACGGGCGCCAACCAGATCAGCCGCCGCGACCTGAACCGCGAAGTCGAGCTGACGGCCAACACCGCCGGGCGCTCGGCGGGCGAAGTGGCGCGCGACGTCAAGGCTGCGCTCGACGGCATGACCTGGCCGGCCGGCTACAAGTACCGTTTCGGCGGCTCGACCAAGTCGATGAACGAGTCGTTCGGCTACGCGGTGTCCGCGCTGGCGCTGGCCGTGATCTTCATCTACATGATCCTGGCCTCGCAGTTCGCCAGCTTCTTCCAGCCGATCGCCATCATGACGTCGCTGCCGCTCACGCTGATCGGCGTATTCGCGGCGCTGCTGATGTTCCGCTCGACGCTGAACATGTTCTCGATCATCGGCTTCATCATGCTGATGGGGCTGGTAACCAAGAACGCGATCCTGCTGGTGGACTTTGCCAACCAGGCCCGGCACGGCCATGTGGACGGCGCCGACGGCCGGGCGCCGCTCTCGCGGGAGGCCGCGCTGATCGAAGCGGCGCGCGTGCGGCTGCGCCCGATCCTGATGACCACGCTGGCCATGATCTTCGGCATGGTGCCGCTCGCCTTCAGCCTGGGTGAAGGCGCCGAGCAGCGCGCGCCGATGGGCCAGACGGTGATCGGCGGCATCATCACGTCGTCGATCCTGACGCTCGTCGTGGTGCCGGTGATCTATACGTATCTCGATGATTTCGCGGCGTGGCTACGGCGGCGCTGGCAGGGCCAGCCAGCTGTGGCGGCCAGCTCACCGGACGCAGCCGACGCTGGGGCCGCGGCACAACATCGGAGCGCTGAATGAGCCGGACGGCGCACGGAGGGTTAAAATGCAGGGTTTGACAAGTTTGCCCGGCCGTGGCACCGCGCGGCCCGGACACAAGCACCCATATAGCGGTTGGCATTGGTAAGGAATGGCAAGATGGATCTCGAAAAAGCCCGCTTCAACATGATCGAACAGCAAATCCGCCCGTGGGATGTGCTGGACCAGGAAATCCTTGACCTGCTGGCAGTGGTCAAGCGCGAAGAATTCGTTCCCGCGGCCTACAAGGGCCTGGCCTTTGTCGACATGGAGATTCCGCTGCCGGGCGGCCAGAACATGCTGCCCCCGCGCGTGGAAGCCCGCATCCTGCAGGAACTGGCCGTGCGCAAGCATGAGAACGTCCTGGAAATCGGCGCTGGCTCCGGCTACATGGCCGCCCTGCTGGCCAACCGCGCCCGCCACGTGTTGACCGTGGACATCCTGCCGGAACTCGTGGCCCTTGCCCGCCAGAACCTGGCCGATGCCGGCATCACCAATGCCGACGTGGCTGAAGGCAATGCCGCAGACGGCTGGACCGCCGCAGCGCCGTACGACGTGATCTGCATCTCCGGGTCGCTGCCGGGCATTCCGGCATCGATCCTGTCGCAGGTCAAGGTCGGCGGCCGCATCGCCGCGTTCGTCGGCGCGCTGCCGGTCATGGAAGCCCGCCTGGTCACGCGCCTGTCGGAAACCGAATACCAGGTGGTGAACCTGTTCGAGACCGCGGTCAAGCCGCTGATCGGCGCGGCGCAGCCGTCGCTGTTCCGTTTCTGAGGACGCAGGCGCCATGCAGGTTATCCAAGCTACCGAACTGGCCCAGTGGCTGGCGGATGCCAGCCGCGCCAAGCCGGTCCTGCTCGATGTGCGCGAGCCGTGGGAGGTGCAGACCTGCGCCATGCCCGGCATCACCCACATCCCCATGCGCGACATCCCGGCGCGCGCCGCCGAACTCGACGAGGACGCGGACATCGTCTGCATCTGCCACCACGGCATGCGCAGCATGCAGGTCGCCGCGTATCTCGAACGGCAAGGCTATGCCAAGGTCTACAACCTCACCGGCGGCGTCGATGCGTGGGCGAGCGAAGTGGACCCGGCCATGCCGAAGTACTGATAGGCCGGCCCTGGCTTGCCGGCCGGCCCGCGAAGTCAAACCCGAACAAGAAATGACCGTTGGCCGCGCCTGTGCCGGCAACCTGGAGATGTGATGACGTTTGCGCCTTTCGCCGCGACCGGCAGGATGCGGCTGGCTGTAGCGCTGTCCTTGTATGCGCTGCTGCAAATGCCGGCGGCCTCGGCGGCCGACCTGCTGCAGGTCTACCGCGACGCCCAGTCCAATGACGCCCAGTTCGCCAGTGCGCGGGCGCAGTTGCTGGCCACGCGCGAGAAGCTGCCGCAGGGCCGCGCCGGCCTGCTGCCGCTGGTCACCGGCACGGCCGGCGCCAACCGTACCCGGCTAGACCAGACCGCGTCCCTGGCGCAGGGCCTGCCCAGCGCCTCGGGCGTACGCTTCTTCGACAACAACAGCTGGGCGCTGCAACTGAGCCAGCCGCTGTTCCGCTGGGACCGCTGGGAAACCTACAAGCAGGGCGAGCTGGCCGCGATGGCGGGCGAAGTCACGTTCCAGCAGGCGCAGCTCGACCTGATCACCCGTTCTGCGCAGGCCTATTTCGACGTGCTCACGGCGCAGGACAATCTCTACCTGGCCGGCGCGCAGAAGAAGGCCATCGGCGAGCAGCTGGCGCAGGCCAAGCGCAATTTCGAGGTGGGCACCGCCACCATCACCGACGCCAACGATGCCCAGGCCCGCTACGACCTGGCCACATCGACCGAGATCGCGGCGCAAAGCGCGCTGGAAGTTGCACGCGCCAACCTGCAGCAGATCACCGGCAAGCCCGTGGACGAGTTGCTCGGGCTGCGCCCCGAAGCCGAGCTGCCCGCGCCGATGCCGGCAGACTCCAACGCCTGGGCGGCCCAGGCCGAGGCCACCAACCTGCAGGTGGGACTGGCCAACTACAACCTGGAAACCGCGCAGCGCGAAACCAACAAGGCGAAGGCCGCGCACCTGCCGTCCGTGGACTTGGTGGCTTCCTACGGCTTCACCAACCAGACCGGCAGCGCCACGCAAGCGATCTCCACGCACTACAACGCGTCGCAGATCGGCGTCCAGCTGAGCATGCCGATCTTCGCGGGCGGCCAGATCCAGTCGCGCGTGCGGGAAACGCTGGCACTGGCGGACAAGGCCGCCAGCGACCTGGAGTTCGCACGCCGCACCGCCGCGCAAGGCGCGCGCCAGAGCTATTCGGGGGTGTCCAACGGCCTGGCACAGGTCAAGGCGCTGGAAGCGGCCGAGCGCTCGGCCCAGAGCGCCGTGGAATCGAACCAGCTCGGTTACGAGGTCGGCGTGCGCATCAACATTGATGTGCTGAATGCCGAAGCGCAGCTGTTCCAGACTCGCGCCAACCTGGCCAAGGCCCGCTATGACACGATCATGAACGGCTTGCGGCTGAAGGCGTCCACAGGCGCGCTGAAGGAAGACGATGTCGTCCAGATCAACACGCTGCTGACGTCGGCGCCGGGGGTCATGTACCAGTTGCCGCAGAAGGCGCAGGTGGGCGCGGTGGCAACGCCCGCGCCGGCTGCGACAGGCCGCCGCAGCGGCCGGCGCGAAGCGCTGGCAAGCGGTACGCCCCGCTCCTGACAGAAGGTAGATAACGCAAAACGGGCCGCAATGCGGCCCGTTTTGCTTTGATGGCGGGCCTAGTTCGCACGCGTGCGCGACTCCACGCTTAGCAACTGCCAGCGGATGGAAGGGGCGTCCGCCGGCGGGTTCGCCACCTTGTACTCGCGCACGCGCAGCTTGTACGACACGCCCTGCTCGAAATCCAATCCTTCAATCGGCCCATACCAGAGCTGCCACGGCGCATCCGGCGACTCGCGCCAGCGGTAGCAGGTCATGCGGCCCGCGCCGCTGCATTCCACGCGCTGGGAATCGATATAGACCGTTTTCTCGACGCTTCCCGCGGCATCGATGCGCGCGCCGCGCTGGCCGACGCCCTCGCGCTCGACAAACTGCAGCAAGTCCTCGCCGGAGGTTTTCCAGATGATCTGGCGGCCCGAGGCGCCTGCCGTCGGCTGCGTGCCAACCGTCAGGAACGGCGTCTGCATGGCCTTGAGCAAGGCTGACTCCAGTTCCATGCGCGGCGGCGGGCAGGCCATGCGCGTACCGGCGATGCGGTCGAAACGGATGCCGGTATCGGTCTTGCCGTAGCTGCCGGTGAAGCGGTTGCAGCCGCTCGTGCCGCTGACCGTGCCCTGCGCGGCGTCGATGCCGGCGCTGAATTCGAAGGTAATGGGCTGGCCGTTGTCGCCATGCGGGATATCGCGCAGCGTGCCGTCGGGCTGCTGCCAGCGCACCAGTTCCCAGCGGCTCGGGCCGGAGGACTGGGTCTGGTTGAGGGCGGTGGTGGCGCCGGTCGAGTCTGGCGCCGGCCCCGTCGCGCATGCGCCCAGGGCGCCTGCCAGCATGGCAGCGGCTGCCCCGCGCCGGGCAATCCGGCGGCAGGTATCACGGGTCAATGTCTGCATGGGTCTGGCTCCTGTGTTGAGGCGTGCCAGGCAGTCCGACTGGCACGCCGGTTGATGCCCCTTAGAGCCTGGGGCCTTGCCTCGAATTCCCGCTCTGCTCAGGCACCGAGCGCTGGGGCCAGCGCTGCCAGCGTTCGCACGGTAGCCCCGCGATGCACTCCAGCGAACGTGCGGGCGTGCGAACGCATATCGGCCAGCGCAGGGGGATCAGCCAGCAGCCGGGCCGCGGTCTGCATCACCTCGTCGGCATTCGCCACACGCCGGCATGCACCGGCCGAAATGGCGTCTTCCGTCGCCTGGGCAAAATTGAACGTATGTGGGCCGACCAGCACCGGCGTCCCCACTGCGCACGACTCGATCAGGTTTTGTCCGCCGAGCGGCAGCAGGCTGCCGCCGACAAAGGCCAGGTCCGAAGCGGCAAAGTACATGGCCATCTCGCCCATCGAGTCGCCCAGCACGATGTCAGCGGTGATCGGGGCGGCCAGCGTGTCGATATCCATCGCACTGCGGCGCTGGACCGAGAAACCTGCACGCTCCGCCATGGCCGCGACTTCGCTGAAGCGCTGCGGATGGCGCGGCACCAGCAGCAAGGCCGGTCTTGGCGTGTCGCCGCCCAGCTGCGCCCAGCGCGAGAGCGCATCCAGCAGAAGCGGTTCCTCACCTTCCCGCGTGCTTGCCGCCGCCAGCACGGCACGGCTGCAAAACGCCTGGCGCAGGCGATGGCCGCGCTCGATGCCGGCGGGCGCCGGTTGCATGTCGAACTTGAGGTTGCCGGTGATCTGCACCGCTTCGAGCCCAAGGGCCTGGAAACGCTCGGCATCGCCGCTGGTCTGGGCCAGCACGCCGGCAAAGTCCGCATACATGGCCGACGCGGCGCGCCCGAAGCGCGCCGTACGGCGGAAGCTGCGCGGCGACAGGCGCGCATTGACGAGGAACAGCGGCACGCCGGCACGGCGTGCGCCATGCACAACGTTGGGCCAAACCTCGGTTTCCATCAGCATGCCCGCCGCCGGCCGGAAATACCGCAGGAACCGGCCCACGAGCCACGGCAGGTCATAAGGCAGGTAGCACTGAAGGATGCGCGGCTCCTTGCCGAACAACTCCGCGCCGGTCTGCCGGCCCGTCGGCGTCATGTGCGTGAGCAGCAGCCGGTGCGTCGGATAGGCGGCTAGCAAGGCCTCGACGAGCGGCTGCGCCGCGCGGGTCTCGCCGACGGACACCGCATGCACCCATAGCCATGGGCCTTGCGCGGGCAGCTGTCCGTAAAGGCCAAGGCGTTCGCCGATGTTGCGGACATAGCCGGGCTCCTTGCGCCCGCGCCAGAACAGCCGCAACAAAGCGAGCGGGAGGATGACGAGCCATAGCAGGCTATACAGGACGCGCAGCATCAGGCCCCTACCCCGCGTACGCGGCAAGCCGCCTGCCAGACTTCATCGACCGTGGGTACGACACCGTCATCGCCCACGTTCGCGATCCGTTCGGACCAATACCCCTCGGTCTTCCAGCGCCAGGTGGCGGTATAGATTTCCACAGTCGGACGGCACAGCGCCGCGGCGATATGGACGAGCCCGGTATCCACGCCGATCACCACCTCGGCGCGATTGATCAGCCCGAAGCCCTGCATCACGGAAAAGCGCGGCAGCACCTGCGCACCGGGCACACCGGCGGCGATCTCCTGTGCAGCGCGGCGCTCGGCCTCGTTGCCCCAGGGCAGCAGCATAGTCAGGCCATCGGCTTGCAGCCGTTGACCCAGAGCGTGCCAGTTGGCCACCGGCCATTTTTTCTTCGCGCCGGCGGTGGCATGAAAGCACACCGCATAGCGCGCCGGCAATTGCGCCCAGATCGGGGCATCGACGTGCAGTGAACGTGCCGACTCGCCAAAAAATCTCGGCGGCTCGGCCGGTGCCATGCCGGTCAGCGTCGCGCCAAGCAGGCGCGAGCGGCGCACCGAATGCGCCTGGCGCGGAACGCGGACAGGATTCGTGTACAGCAGGCGGGCGGCCGGCTCGTAGCCCGAACCTTGCGTACGGTTGCCAAGACCGATGATCGGCGCGCTGGCGGCCCGCGCCGCG
The DNA here is from genome assembly GCF_057073745.1 of Cupriavidus sp. C2SS-8b. Lineage (NCBI taxonomy): Bacteria > Pseudomonadati > Pseudomonadota > Betaproteobacteria > Burkholderiales > Burkholderiaceae > Cupriavidus > Cupriavidus sp. C2SS-8b. The sequence goes on along the minus strand of NZ_CP172716.1, from coordinate 772,649 downwards.
ACGCGCGCGACCACGGCGGTTTTCAGCAATCCCTGGCTTTCGACCACGGCGTCATAGCGCTGCGCGCGCAGCGCATCGCGCACCTCGCCGATCTCATGCCAGATCGCCGGTTGCCAGAAGCGCTTGCGCCAGCGCCGCAGCGCAAACGGAATCACGCGTGCGACGTCGGGCAGCAGCCGCACGAGGTCGACGTAGCCCTCCTCCACCACCCAGTCGATCTGCGCGCCGGGCCAGCGGGCGCGCAGATCGTGGATCAGCGGCATGTTATGGACCACATCGCCGAGCGAGGAGACCTTGACCACCAGGATGCGCGGATTGGCCGGCAACGCGAACGGCGCCGCCTGCGTCACGGCCTGCGGTGCCGCCGGAGCGGCCATCACCTCACGCATCTGCTCAGAACGGGAGCTTGGCATCAGGCTTTTCGGCCAGGATCACGCGCTTGAACTCGGCCTGGATGCGGGCCAGCGCCGCGTCGTTGTCAGCCTCGAACCGCATCACCACGACCGGCGTGGTATTGGACGGGCGTGCCAGGCCAAACCCGTCGGGATACTCCACGCGGACGCCGTCAATGGTGATCACCTCGCGCGCGCCGTCGAACTTGGCGTTGGCCTTGATCTTGTCGAGTAGCGTGAACGGCTCGCCTTCCGCGCACTTGAGCTGCAGCTCCGGCGTGTTGTTGGCGTTGGGCAATGCGTTCAGCACGGCGCTCGGGTCGGCATGACGCGACAGGATCTCCAGCAGGCGCGCGCCGGTGTACAGGCCATCGTCAAAGCCGTACCAGCGGTCCTTGAAGAACACGTGGCCGCTCATTTCGCCGGCGATCGGGGCGCCAGTTTCCTTCAGCTTGGCCTTGACCAGCGAGTGGCCGGTCTTCCACATCAGCGGCTCGCCGCCGTGCTGGCGGATCCACGGGGCCAGCTTGCCCGTGCACTTGACGTCGTAGATCACCTGCGCGCCCGGATTGCGGCCGAGGATTTCTTCGGCGAACAGCATCAGTTGGCGGTCGGGGAAGATGACCTGGCCATCCTTGGTCACCACACCGAGGCGGTCGCCGTCGCCGTCGAAGGCCAGGCCGAGTTCGCAATCGGTGTCGCGCAGGCACTTCATCAGGTCCTGCAGGTTCTCCACATGGGCGGGGTCGGGATGGTGGTTGGGGAAGTTGCCATCGACTTCGCAGAACAACTCCGTCACCTCGCAGCCCAGGCCGCGGAACAGGTCGCCGATGAAGGCGCCGGCCACGCCGTTGCCGGCATCCAGTGCGATTTTCATCGGGCGCGAAAGCTTCACGTCGCTGGTGATGCGGTCGAGGTACTGTTGGCGCACTTCGTATTGGCGGTATCCACCCGCGCCGCTGGCAAACTTGCCCTCCTCGATCCGCTGGCGCAGGGCCTGAATCTGTTCGCCGTAGATCGCCTTGCCTGCCAACACCATCTTGAAGCCGTTGTAGTCGGGCGGGTTGTGGCTGCCGGTGACCATGATGCCGGAGGTGGCTTTTACGCCATCCAATTCAATGTTCGTGCCGAAGTAGACCATTGGCGTGGCGACCATGCCGAGGTCAATGACGTCGATGCCGGCGGCGCATAGGCCGTCGACCAGGCCACCGATCAGGTCGGGGCCAGAGAGACGGCCGTCGCGGCCGACGACGACGGTCTTCTCGCCGGCTTCGGCTGCGGCGGTACCGAATGACTGGCCGATAAGGTGGGCCACGTCGCGGGTCAGCGACTTTCCGACGATGCCGCGGATGTCGTAGGCCTTGAAGATGGAGGGATCGATTACCATACCTAATTCCGTATTGAAGGGCTTATGCGCCGCATTTGAAAGTCAACTCAGACGCTATTGTGCCGGATTTATGTTCAGGGACCGGACGACAGGCGGTTTATAATGCGCCCCCAATCCCCCTGCTATTGGTCCTATGCCCGTTGCAAAGGCAAATTCCGCCTGCGTCAGCGGTTGGCCAGCAGGACAGCCAAAAAGCCGCAAACTGCGCGCAGAGCCTTGAACCGAAAAGCCCCGACTTTCCTGTATGCAGCACCCCCTAGAACCGGCTGGTCATGCATTGGCGCGGCTTCCGCGTCATAAAATGAAGCTGCCAACGCGAACGTCTTCCGAAACCATCCGCCGCCGTAGCCGCATGCTCGCATGGACGGGGCTTGGCCTGCTGTTCTACGGGTTGGCTGCCTTGGCCGGCCATGAGGCGAGACGACACGGTCTGGTGACGCAGGTTTTCCTGAATACCATTGCGATGTCGGTCATTCCCTATGCCGTCGCTTACCGCTTGCTGGACCGCACCATGCATATGCCCCCGCTTGAGGGGAACAACATGGTGGCTCCTGCAACGCTCCTGCCCTTTGCCCTGCTTCTTGCCGTCTGCGCGACATTTCGCATCGACTATTCACGCGGGGCAATGCTTGTATGCATGCTGATCACACTCTTGTGGCTATGGAGCGGCTACAACCGGTTTGTCAGTCGGTACGTTCCCACCTTTGGTTATAGCGACCCCCAGTCGCTCGCGCACCTCCAAACGCTGATGGACATGCCAGGTGCGGCGCAAAGCTCACACGCAGAATTTCGCCACATTGTCACTTTGCCGGAAGCCGTCAATTGCGATGGGCTCATGATGGACCGTAGCGCAACCGTTGACCCGGAACGTACCCGCGCCCTTGCCCGGTTCAAGCTCAGCCACGTTCACGTTTATTCGGTGGAGCGCATCGCCGAGCTCCTTACCGGCCGTCTCGCTCTGTCGAACATAGATGAGAACTTCCTGGATGACCATGCCCAGAACTTCGTATATGCCCCGCTCAAGCGAATAAGCGATATCGCGGCAGTCCTGCTACTGGCGCCTATTGCCATTCCCGTGGGACTGATCGTCGCAGCCGCCATCCGTCTGGAGTCCAGTGGGCCGGCAATCTTCCGCCAAGAACGGGTAGGCCTTTACGGCAAGGTATTCACCATGTTCAAGTTTCGAAGCATGGCGGATATACCTGATGTTGAAGCCCAGTTTGCCGCACACCGAGATCCTCGTATTACCCGGGTCGGGCGCTTTATCCGCAAGTACCGGCTCGACGAAATCCCGCAACTCTGGAACGTTTTCGTTGGCCAAATGAGCCTGATTGGCCCTCGCCCAGAGCAGTCTTCATTGGTGGATTCCTTTTCGGAAACGATCCCGTACTATCCGTACCGCCATCTCGTGCGCCCCGGGGTATCAGGTTGGGCCCAGGTCCAGCAAGGGTACGCTGCCAGCCACGAAGAAACGATCACCAAGCTCAGCTATGACCTTTACTACGTCAAGCACTGTTCGATGGCGCTCGATTTGCTGATTGCTTCCAAGACCATACGCACCCTTCTCACGGGTTACGGGGCACGTTGATGCGACTAGGCAAACCTGGCTGCTGCCCCACGACCTGATGCGTATTTTGTTGCTGACGACCGGGCTCAAGCTTGGCGGAGCCGAGCGCCAGGTTGCAGATCTGGCCAGCCAATTCATAGCACTCGGGCATAGCGTAGCCGTGGTGAGTCTTACCCTCGCACAGGAAATAGAGCTCCCACCAAGCGTAACGCTGTTCCGCGTCGAGCTGCGCAAGACTCCACTGCAGTTCCTTCTCACGTTGCGCGCTGTACGAAAATGGGTTGTAGGATGGGGTCCGGATATTGTCCACGCGCACATGTTTCACGCCAATATCTTTGCGCGATTGATGCGTCCCCGGCGATCCACAGGCAATCGAATTCCGGTGGTATGCACGGCGCACAGCCTGCGTGAAGGTGGCCGGCTTCGCATGCTGGCGTATCGACTGACGGACCGATGGTGCACGTTGACAACACACGTGAGCGCAGAAGGTCGGCAACGCATGGTGGACGTCCATGCGACGACAGCAGCCCGCATCCGTGTCATGCCAAATGGAATCGATACAGATCGCTTTCGGCCTGACCCGAATGCCCGCATACAAACGCGGCGAATACTTGGCTTGAGCCCGGACAGTAGAGTGTTTCTAAACGTCGGACGACTCGTCCCCGAAAAGGCCCAGCAACACCTGATCGAGGCATTTGCTCTATTGCGCCGTGACCCACAGATCGCGGCCGACACTCATCTGCTGATAGCCGGCGACGGTCCCCTCAGGGAAGCGCTGTCGAGCCATGCCGCCGCGCTGGGTCTGTCTCATGTAGTCAGGCTGCTGGGCCCCTGCTCCAACGTGCCCGAACTTATGAACGCCAGCGATATCTTCGTGCTCTCGTCCGTGCTGGAAGGGCTGCCGCTTGTCGTTGCCGAGGCATTGGCCTGCGAGACTGCCGTCGTTGCGACCGATGTATCCGGTGTACGGTCCCTGCTCGCAGCATCTGGCGCCATCGTAGCACCGGCCAATATTGGCGAACTCGCCGCAGCGATGCGCACGGCCCTGTGTAAGCAACAGGATGTCGCGTCGGGACGGGCGCATGTCGTAGCCACCTACGGGCTACCCAACGTCGCAATGCAATGGATCCAGTTGTACCAAGATCTGTCTGCCGCCGCGGGCCGCAGACCCGACGAAGTATCCTGCCAGGAAGCTGGACATGCGTAGACAGATTGCACGCAATGTGGTCTGGCTGCTCGGCGAGCGCGCCCTTCAGGTCATGCTTGGTATCGTTACCGTTGCATTGATCGCGCGTGGCGTAGGCCCGGAAGGTTTTGCCCACTTCCAGTACGCGCAATCCCTTGCCCTCATTGCCTCATCCATCGGGCTGATCTGTGGTAGCGAGGTCCTTGTGCCGCGCCTGGTCGCGAACTCCTCACCCGCGGCGCAATACCACCTTCTAGCGCATGTCTTCGGCCTGCGTGAGGTTGCCGCCGTGGCAGGCTACCTACTGCTACTTGTGACAATCGTACTCACCGGGCAGGATGCCATCACAGTGCACATCGCTGCGATCCTCGGACTTTCTATCCTGCTGCGTGAGCCATTCGGTGTAGTCAATGCCTGGATGCAGGCCCATACCGACAATCGCGCGGGCGTTACCTTCAGCTTGCTGGCCTTGATGCTGAAAGGAGCCTTGATTAGCGTTCTTTACCTTCTGCAAACGCGCACCGTTCATGAATATGCGTGGGCGTTCGTGTTCGAATCCGTCCTGCTGGCCGCCCTTCTGGCACGCCACTACCTGCAACGCCGTCCACGGCAGCCGGTATCGCCGGATCGGGAGCTAATTGCCGGTCTGGTGCGAAGTGGCTCGGTATTCTGGATCGGCATGATGCTCATGTTCAGTGCCCGGCGCATCGACCAACTCCTGCTCAAACCACGAGTGCCGTTGCCCGACCTCGGAGCCTACGCCGCTTGCATGCAAATCCTGGACAACTTTGCGCTGCTCGCCACGATCATTGCCAGTTCCGTCGCGCCACTCGCAATCTATGCGCAACCGACGCTGGCCATGGCACGTCGCAACGTGGCGCGCGTGGCGGGCGGCATGGCAGCAATAGGGGCGACTGGTGGCGCAATCATTGCCTTCAGTGCGCCGTGGATTGTGCATCTACTCTATGGTGGCCGCTTCGACGCCACCGTTGCATTGCTTCGACAGGGGGCGCTTGCAAGCGGCCTGCTCTTCGCTGATGTAGGCCTGTCCCTGTTTGCCATCCACCTGCGCAAGCCAGGCTGGCTGGCCGCAAAAAGCCTGCTCGTGCTGGTTGTCACAGCGGTTGTAGACCTCACCACCATCCCGCACGTGGGCGCACAGGGTGCTGTCTTCGGATATATCGCAGGCAACACGCTAGCAGTAGCGGCAGGCATTGGCTTCCTGCTACTGAACCGCGACGAGCCCGCTGCCTCGCCGCGAACTGCATGAACCCGCGTCCGACAATCTGCTTCCTGACCGGCACAATGGATGCACTTGCCGGAGCCGAACGGGTTACTGCAGTCATTGCCAACGGACTCGCGCGCCGAGGCTGGCAAGTGCGAATACTCTGTCTCTGGGGCCAGAACAGCCAGTACACACTGGATCCTTCCGTCACGGTTGATGCCCTGTATCCCAAACGGCCGTCATTCAAATCAAGGTATGCCTCGACCGTACTCGGGATCCGTCGTTACATAAAAGCTCATGGCGTTCACGTACTGATCAGCGTGGACACTATGCTAGCTCTCTTCACGCTGCCCGCCTGCTTCCGCTTGCCCGTGCGGCAGATTGCATGGGAGCACTGCAATTTCGACCAAGACCTGGGACGCCGCAGCCGGCGCCTTGCACGACGGCTGGCGGTGCGATTTTTTGAACAAGTGGTAGTACTGACTGATCGAGACCGAGTACGTTGGCATGAATGCCTGAATCCCGCCAACCCAGTTGAAGTCATCCCCAATCCCCTGCCCTTCGAGCCATCTGAGACGAACCCGATAGAGGGCTCAAAAACTGTGCTGGCGGTAGGCCGCCTGACCGAAGCAAAAGGTTTTGACGTCTTGTTGCTCGCCTGGAAACAGGTGGCGATGGCCTACCCGAACTGGAAGCTTCGCATTGTGGGCGAAGGGGAGTGCCGGGCTGGGCTGGAACGGCTTCGTGATCAGCTCGAATTGGGCGATTCGGTGACACTGCCTGGTGCAACGAGCAACATTGCAGACGAATACAGCGGTGCGGAGATCTTCTGTCTGAGCTCGCGTTATGAAGGCTTTGGCATGGTCCTGATCGAGGCCATGGCTTTTGGCCTGCCAGTTGTATCGACGGATTGCGAAACCGGACCACGCGAGATTCTGCAAGATGGCCAAAATGCACTGCTTGCTCCAGTGAACGACAGCGAGGAATTGGCCGGGCGAATTTTGCAACTCGTTGCAGACGATACTCTGCGTCAACAAATTACACGGGGCGGAGCCGCCACAGTGCGTCGCTATATGCCAGACCTGGTCATCGAAAGTTGGGAGCGACTCGTTATCGGTCGTAACGCCTGACATCGCCCGGAAATTGGTCGGATGAACCAACGAAAGCGAAGCAACGGCAACACCAGCGTATTCATAGGGTTCTGCTAAAATTCGCCCGGCTCAGCGTAATCCCTTATGAGGCTCACAAGTAGGGATGCAGAACTACGCGACTGACTGTTCATGCAGTGAATTGACCGTCGAAATAGACTGCGACAAGGATGCGAAATAGTATTTACGAACGTCCAGCCCTGGATATACCGGGCGGCCAGGAAGAGGCGGCTGCACGGTCGCAGGAGCGGCGGCTGGACGGCACGCATGTTGCGTTCGTAGCAAACTCTTGCTGGTCCATCCAACAGTACCGTAGTGGTGTGATACGCGCCTTGCTTGCTCGCGGCGCCAGGGTCAGCATTATTGCTCCGGCAGATCGCGCCTCAGAATCGCTCCAAGTGCTTGGTTGCGAATTTCACGCCCTGACACTGTCCGCAAAGAGCGCCAATCCACTGACAGACTGGAAATGCTTCAGCCAACTAGTGCGGCTGTACAGGCAGCAAAGGCCCGATTGCATATTCCAGTACACGATCAAGCCCAATATCTATGGTTCGCTGGCAGCCCGACTAGCCGGCATTCCCTGTATTGCCGTAACCACAGGTCTTGGCTTCGTCTTCATCAACGACAATCTAGTGGCGCGAATAGGTCGGGTGCTCTACCGAGTGGCCCTGCGCTCGAGCCATCAGGTCTGGTTCCTCAACGAGGACGATCGGCGGGAATTCCTATTACGTAACCTGGTCAGCGAACAACAGACCTTTGTGCTGCCCAGCGAGGGCATCGATCTTGAGTACTACGCCCCGGGTCAGCGACCGCCTAGCGAAGACGGCACTTTTCGATTTCTCTTGATTGCGCGAATGCTATGGGACAAGGGTGTCGGCGAATATGTCGAGGCGGCACGCCGCATCCGTGCTGAGCACCCTCATGTCCGGTTCCAATTGCTAGGTCCCGCCGACGTCGAGAATCCAAGTGCGATTTCACGCACACAGCTACTGGCTTGGCAGGGCGAAGGGCTCGTTGAATACCTTGGCACTGCACCGGATGTAAGGGGTGTAATTGCCCAAGCTGATTGTGTGGTCCTGCCCTCCTACCGCGAAGGTGTGCCCCGCACACTGCTCGAAGCAGCTTCGATGGAAAAGCCAATTGTGGCGACGGATGTGCCCGGATGCCGTGATGTAGTGCGGGATGGTGTGACTGGCAGGCTTTGTCCGGCGCGCAGCTATGAAGAGTTGACAGCAACTCTGCTGGAGCTATGCCATAGCGACGACGAAAGGCTGCGGAAGATGGGCAAGGCCGGACGACAGGATGTTGAAGCCCGGTTTGGCGAAGCTCGGATTGTTGATATCTACCTCGAGACGATAAATCAGCTCAAGCTTACCAGTCCTGGTCATTAGCATCATTTGCGAGCCGAATGCAGGTCAGCATCAAAACAATATCAACACATCGACCGGTGCACAAATCTTGTGTTCCTGAAGGGACCAATGACAAGGCATGATCCTTCACGAGATCCATGCTCTTGGATAATTTCCGTCATCGAGCGCTTTGGAGGCTAGCCTAACAGGCTGCTGAAGTACTCACCGCGCAAACGGTGAGGCTTCTCCCACAAGGCCAGGCGGTTCGCAATTTTTTGACAGTCCGGAAGCCGGGCGTCACTGCATCGACGTTTTTTTGCGTTTTGACACTCATTCCCACCTCTTTACCGCGATTACTGCAACTGCGGACGGATTTGTCCCAGCGAGCGCATGCGCACGAGGTTGTAGGCCGCCATGCTAAGCACAAACATTTGGTCGACCTTCTTTAGTCCGCGCACCATTACCTGGCGCATGCGCCCCACGGTCTTCGCCCACCCGAAGCCTTGTTCGATGAGCTTGCGCTTCTGCTGCGAGATGGCATAGCCGGCGCTGCAAGCAATGGCATCAGGAACGGCCGAGCGCCGCCCCGAGGTGTTTTGCGCCACGTGAGGCGTCACCTTCATCTGCAAGCAAGCATCAATGAACTCGTGTGCGTCATAACCCTTGTCCGCGCCCACGGTGACTTCCACATCCGGGTCTTCCGTCGCCTGCCTGGCATCGTTGAGCATGACCTTGGCGGCTTCGCGCTCGGCGTGTCCGTCCGCATTGGTCACCATGGCGCTCACCACCAGGCCGTGGCGGTTGTCGCTCAGGGTATGACCCATGTAGCGCAGTTCGCTGCCTGTCTTGCCCTTGCGGTAGAGCTTGGCGTCGGGATCGGTCTTGGACTCGTGTGTGTCGTTGCTGCGCTTGCGCCCCTTGAAGTTGCCGCCGTCGTTGTCGTCCTTGTCGCCGCCATCCTTGCGCACGAAGCTCTTGTGGCCTGCCCATGCCTGAATCAGTGTGCCGTCCACGCTGAAGTGCTCGCCCGACAGCCAGTTCTTCTTCTGTGCGATGGCCAGCACCTCGTTGAAGAACTCGATGACAGCATCATGCTTGATCAGCCGTTCGCGGTTCTTGGTGAAAACGGTGGGCCCCCAAACTGGGTCGTCCATCGACAGCCCGATGAACCAGCGAAACAGCAGGTTGTACTGGCGTCTGCTCCATGAGCTGACGTTCGGAGCGAATGCTGTAGAGCAACTGCAGCAGCATGGCCCGCAGCAGCTTCTCAGGTGCGATGCTGGGCCGGCCACCCTTGATATCGGCCTCGTACATCTGCGCGAACAACCGGGCCATATTCACCAGCGCCTGGTTGGCCATGGCGCGGATCGAGCGCAGCGGGTGGGACTGCGGCACGAAATCATCCAGCCTTCGCATTGTGAACAAGCTCTCCGTGAAGGTGTCTGCGCCGCGCATGAAAGTAAGGTTGGATGGGGTCCTCAAATCAACGCTTCAGTCAGTCGTCGCGCTGACGTTCGCTCGCGGTATTTCAGCGGCCTGCTAAGAGCCCCGTACCGAGATTGCAGTAGCCGTTTGAGCCACGTCGCCAACCACGTGCGCTTTCACCTCTCTGACGCCACTGGATCTATAGAGAGTTATATTGCGCGACCATTCCGATTCGTATAGCACTCATCTTCAAACCTTCGAACTGGAGTGGCGTAATTGTAGTTTTCCCGAATACGAGCGGCGATCGCTCCCCAACAACAACTGACTCACGTCAACTGTTATTTGACATTTTTCCTCGTTGAATTAAATAACAATCTGCAACTTCGACGCGCGATTGCGACCAGGCTGCATGGTCACGACTAACAACATGCGCCGATCAATGATCAGTCGACGAAAAAATTGCGAGATACGAGGTCAGTGAATAAACACGACAGGACCATGTCAATAGTCATGCAGGGACAATGGCACGAGTTACAGGAAATTTTTGCAAAAGAAAAACGATCGACGCCGACACGAAAAACACGAAGAATGTTACGCACGGAATAGCGATCCATGGGTTTATGAATTTATAATCAAATCCATTTACATCCATTGCAAATATAACCATTACATGAATTAAATACACGCCAAAACTCAATCGACTCAACCTAATCAGCGCGACACTCGTTAATTTAGCTTTAGACAGAAATTCTTGACTCATCCATCTCAACACAATAAAGGCAGCAATAGCGCCAATCGCAACGAAAGGCGACGTGTATGCATAAAACACCTCACTTGCCAGAGATAACTTCATTGAATAAAGCCACGTAAATCCCGCTGTCAAAATCGCACACAACCCCCAAATTACAGCAGAACTAAATACCAAGAATTTTTTTGCTTCTATTTTTTTGTAAAGAATCGCCCCCAAGACAATATAGCCCGAATACAATGAAAGAAATCCCCAATTAATTCCCACGTACTCCTCTTTTGTAAGAAAAAAGATTGTAGGAACAATAGTTGCGCCCACAAACCACACTCCCATCACGAACAGCAAAACCTTGAGGTTATTAGCTTGAAAAAACCCAGCCATCACCGGGAGAAACAGATAAGCCCCCAACAAAGTATATAAATACCAAAGATGATCTACAACAGGAGCTTTCAAAATTCTTGAAATCCAAAATTCATAGTCCGTACCCGTATACTTAAACCACAATAAATACAGAATAGACCAAGAAAAGAGTGGAATTACAACTCTCCGCAACCGCGACAGCATTGATGACACTGAAGACTCTCGCGGGAGCAGTAATGCTCCGGTCACCATGAAAAAGAGGGGCACCGAAATACGCGATACACTCTCAAAGGTATTCACGGCCCACCAGTGTCGTTGCTCGATCGCTGAAAAACCTTTGGCTGAAACGTGAATGCATATCACAAATAACATTGCCACGAAACGGATGCAATCCAACGAAATGTCTCGCTCAAATTCTTGATCTATATTACCGCGCATAAATCCCCCACTCTTATAAACTTTCCTCATATATTAGCAGTTCTACCGCTCGGCTCTATTCCTACGGAAAAATTGCGTTGAATTTCGGTCGGCATAGAGAAGGCAATCAAGGATCTAATCCCTTTTCAAGCCTGCGCCCCCCCCCGATTTGTAGTTGTCACACCGTCAGTTCGGTGCTGCACGAGGCGACAGGGTTGGCGACGCACCGCAGCCAAGAGCGGCTGAGAGGCAATCTCGCTTGGGCTGTGCAGTGAAGCCTCAATCAGTGACAACCGATGAGACCTGGTGAGCCCGTTTCGGGAAGGCTAGCAAGTAGAAAGAAGCTCAGGCTGGCAGCTGCCCGCGAATAGTGGTGGTGGGAAAGAGCCATTGTCATATGCTCATCGGCACCTCAAGGCACACCCGCGGAGGCCTACTTGCACCAACTGGCGATCGCACTCGCCAATACACCGTCAGTGATGGCGCAGCCCCAGTCGTTCAAAACCGACCTATCGTGCAATAAGAACGCCTCGGCATGCCAGCAACACCGCGCCCAAATGCTTTAGTATCTATTTCTATCGGCAATCCGAAGTAGCGAAAATCTCTTTGCGGTATTTCCCTGACCTTCTCCGGGCATATTCGTATGCTGTAATGGATGCCGCAGCCCTAATTTCGAATGATGCCTATAGCCCGCGCGCCAGCACGAAAATACCACCAGTAATCATACATATACCGAATGCCCTCGCCAGAGAAATGCTCTCGCCGAACACGACAGTGCTGGCAAGCGCCACGAGCAGAAATGTTGCCCCCGCCATTAAAGGCGCAGCCATTGAAAGAGGATTTACAGCGAATACTTTTACGGTTAACATAAAACTGGACCCATAAAGAGCAATCGCAAGAAATAGCCATGGCGATAACCACGACATGAAGCCCTCATTCCCTACGCCATGCCGTCCTGCGATTTTTATCATCACCTGCGCCCCAACATTGCAAAGCACCGATACAAGAGCCAACAAAGGGGCATTCATGGTTGAATCTCCTCTTCCTGAGATGCAATCACAAATGGTGGACGGCCTTTCACCTCGTCGTAAATGCGACTCAGGTAGTGACCGATTATACCAAGGCTTACCATCAATATACTGCTCATCATGATGATCAGAAGATTCACCGTGGTAAAGCCATCAATCGCTCTACCTTCGGCCTTCTGAACTATGCTCAGCGTTCCAATCACACCTCCGAGCATAAACATCAGAACTCCGAGCCACGTGATCGATTTCAACGGAAAACTCGAAAACATGGTGATATTGTTGATTGCATACCTCAAAAGTTTCAACTTGTTCCATCTGGATCCGCCAATATCACGCTCAGCAACATCGAATGGAATACGCGCACTTTTGAAACCCACCCAGTGAATCAAGCCGCGGAAGAATCGATTACGTTCCGGCAACGTGATATAGGCCTGCACAACAGCCCTATCGAGCAACTTGAAATCTGAATGACCGGCAATGTCGAGTTCAGAAAGGCGATGGAATAGAGCGTAGAAAGTTTTGGCGAAAATTCGATTGGCGACTGTCTCCCTGCCGCGGTTTGCCTTAATTGCCTCTACAACTGGAAATCCACTTTTCCATAGGCGAATCATTTCTGGGATAAGGCTAGGTGGATGCTGCAGATCAGCATCAATCACGATAACCGCATCTCCGCGAGCCTCCCGCAAGCCAGCCAAAATTGCAGCTTCCTTTCCAAAATTTCGGGTGAAGCAGACTCCTCTGATCCGATTATCAGATTCAGCAACTCTACAGATCTGGGCCCAAGTACCATCCGCAGAGCCGTCGTTAACGGCTATGATTTCCAGAGTATGGCCTTCTGTTTCGGCTTCACTTGCAATTATTTGAAGATTGCGGTTAACGATCGCCTCTTCATTATACAGCGGCACTACGATTGAAATTATTGTCATTCTTCAATACCTTCTTTCGAGGGTGACTTTATGAATTTCCATGACACCGTCACCATCATATATGCTTCGAATTTCCAGTGCTCGCAAACTTCTTTCTGACACGAAATCCTCACTGAGGATAACGCTAGACCCATGGGTTGCTCGCAAGGTGCCTCGCGCAATATTCTGCGGCTTGATCGCGCCATCTGCCATGATATCCCATGAGCCACACTGACCGCTCGATGTCGATGAACACGAATATTCGATTGAGGCCCGGTATCTACCTGGCGTGAGATCAACATAGGGACCATAGCTAAGGGTGCCAGGCCGATCTGCATGGCTGATAAGGCGCTCATCTTTGAGACGCCCTACTACAGTAGGAAGCTCATTGGCCGAGTACTCCGCCTTTCCTTCAAGCATTATGCCATCGACGAGTTTCCCCCCCCAACGAAGCGCGATGTCACCCACACCCAAACCTCGTCGACATGCAATGAGCCCGTCAACAACCACGCATTCATTACGACTTACGGCTGCCACAAGCGCGGGAGAGAGATCAAATTGAATGAACTTGAGCTCACTCTCCGGCATGACGAACACTGTACCTGAGTCAAACTCAGTAGGCAGACCCGCAGCAGCAATACCACATGTTGTTCGTAACCGCGCGATGTATCCCGTATTAAAGGTCAATCCTTGTCGCGCAGCAATATTCTGAAAATACAGATATTGTTCTGGCTCAACACGACCACAACCGAATGCCGGATACATGACTAAATGCTTGGCGCCAGCCAGAATCGTTTCCCACGGCTTCTGATCCACTTTCTCTGGGCGATGCACAGCATCAATTACATTGCTCCGGAGCTTGGATGTATCTAGCCACTGCAAGGGGAGCGCCACTATAAGTACGGCAATGGGCACCATCCGCACTTTGCTCTTTAGCAAGCACGCCAAGGAAACAAACAATGAGAGATATCCGACTACCCAGAAAAACCGGCCGCTCGCCCGGAAGGTGCCGGTAATGAGCCTGAAGGCCGAAGGAAGCGAATAGCTGAGTACTTTGATGCCAGCCAGGTACCATATATTCGACAAAGCATAAAGAGTCAAACCGACTGCCATGAGGATCAGGAACGGATGCTTAAATTTCGCAGCTTTAGCCTTCTCACCCAGCCTGGATGACAATGCGCCTGCAGCGAGAATCAAAAGCCCGCCCACCCCAAAGAAATTTAGCCCTTCCTGTTGTCCGCCCGTCGCATCGATACGACAGTGCAGCAAGAAGCCACCACAAAATGGGGAAGCCAAGTTCATCGAGTAATAGCCGAAGCCATCTGCGCCCCCAGCCGACCCCGTGTAGCCAAGAAGGTACATCAACGCTCCAACCATACCTAACGATGCAGCGATTCGCAGTCCTTGCAGACGCCAACCTTCCCCGCCGAACCCCTTGTCAAGCACATATGCGAGGAAGATGGTGTAAATCATCGCCATCAGATATGGGTGCACCAGCAGGCCAACGGCCACTAGAGCGATCAGCCATCCCGCAGCGCGATTACTGCTATCCTCGTTTTTGAGACCTGCGAAGTAGGCACTCAGCGCGAACAGGATCAAACCATGGGTCATCAGGGAAGTGTGACCCAGGCGATTGGTTAGCGCTGGCCAAGTAATAGCAAGCGCCGTGGCAACACTGGCTGCAAAGAGTGTGCGACAACCAAGCACGCGTATGAGCGCAGTTGCCGCCAGCGCCTGCATTACGTAGGCAATGGCATGCCATAACCCAATATACTGGAAGCCCCGCGGTAGATAAGCACTCAGCGGCTTAAGGAAAAGGGCTACCAAAGGGATGCTATCAGTTAGCGCAATGCTCACCCCTTCTGGGGCATTGAGCCGCGTGGTGCGAAGTAGGGGGAAATGCCAGTCATCCGCCGCATAGAAGAGCCATCCACTCACATGCTGGCTCGCGTCACCGTCGGCAAAGTAATACCCCATTCCACGAAAAAAATCCGATGGATAGATGTACGCCACATATATTAGCGCAATGGCTACCGCCATAGTCATAGCCGCCCAAGCTGGACAAGTAAACACAAATATTGCTTTGGCGACACGTTTCACAGCGGCTCACCTATTCCCTCTGACATCGTTTTCTCTCCAACTCCAACTACTGGGGCATATCTATCTCTACCGCGCGGGAGCGACGAGTGACTCGACTCCGGATTCCAGTAAATATTGAATATGCACCCGTTCAAAATCATTGCCCCATAATCAGTTTCGAAACCTCAGCGTTTTATCCAATCATATGAATTCAGGCGTTTCCGCGTCCACTCAAAACTGCAATTCGTTGCACGATAAACATCTCAAGGGACTTCCTAAAGGCAACTCATTCAAGTGGAATAGGCATTTCGCTGTCGTAAGGACCTTGTATGGGCGTCCCATTGCCAAAAATTCTCCGATAGAGCTCGGCATATGACGAAGTCATGCGGTCTGCGGTGAAAACTGTCTCGAAGCGCCTGCGCGCCTCACTGCCCATACGAGCGACGTCCTCAGGATGCGTGGCCAACCTGTCCATCGCTTCGCGTAAGGCAAGTGGATCGCGCGGCGGGACGACGAGGCCGGTTTGCTCGTTAACATTAACGAAGCTGCTACCCGTGCCAATCTCCGCCGAGATTAGCGGCTTGCTAGACATTGCGCCTTCTACCAGCGTGATGCCATACGCCTCCGACCTAAGGTGGGATGGAAACACGACCGCCAGGGACAGCTTTAACAGCGCAATCTTGTCTTCCTCGGGCAGCGCGCCAAGAAATATCACATTGTCGAGCTTCAATGCCGCTGCTTGTCGACGCAGGCCATCTTCAATGGGACCTGCACCGACAATCACCACGCGAATGTTGGGGTTTGCCGAAGTTGTAGCAGGCCCAAGCGCATCGAGAAGGACGTGCAACCCTTTGTAGTATCGGATCACGCCCACGAAAAGGAAGAACCCTTCGCCGACGCGCGCGCGCCATTCTTCGATACGTGTCTGATCAGGGCGGGGATATGCCGACTCGTTGACACCAATTGGAATGACAACCACTTTATCCGCATACTTTTGCAGCGTCTCGCTTGTTTCCACGTAGTTGGGCGAGGTTGCAACAATTGAATGCATACTATCGAAAAACCTGCGCTGCAGTGGCTTGTATAGTTGCAGCAACATCTTCTGCCGGACAATGTCCGAGTGATAAGTCACCAACGCCGGCTTTCTCGGTCGCACGAGTGTGTGCAGAATATCAGCAAAGGGCCACGGGAAATGATAGTGGATGACATCTGCCCATGCCGCAGCTTCGCGGAATGGACCAAGTGCTCGCGTCGAAAACGGCGTTGATGCAACATCAACCGTACACGGTACCTGGATCACTTCCACGCCGTCCTCATACGCGATTCGCACATCGCGGGCGGCATGGCTTAGCGTGAATATCTTGCAGGTGACACCATACGCCGCGCCAGACGTCGCGATTTGGCGGATCACCTGCTCCACGCCCCCGAACGAGTCGGGGTAGTATGTTTTAAATACCTGAAGTACCCGCATCGTTGTACTGTCGTTTATCCGACCACGCGCCGATACACGTCAGCGGTCATGCGAGCCGTGTTTTCCCAAGACAACGCCTTTGCACGAGCATTTCCAAGCTCGATGAAACGCGCACGAAGTGAATCACTTTCTGCAAGGCGCCCCATAGCATCGGCTATGGCCGCGGAATCGGTGGGATCCACCTTGAGCGCTGCGTTACCTGCAACTTCGGGGAGCGATGAAACGTTCGAGGTCACTACAGGTAATCCACTGGCAAACGCCTCCAAAACAGGGATGCCATAGCCCTCATACAGCGATGGAAAGACGAATACACCTGCGCCAGCATAGATCCGTCGCAAGGCAGCGGTATCCTTGATATCGTCGAGCCAGACGCCCCCACCGCTGGTAGTGCGCGCCGCAGTCAGGCGGCTGACCTCCTCTTCGCAATGCCATCCCGCACGACCAACAATGACCAGTTGCCGGTCCCTACGTGTGGCATCAGGCAGAGCTTCATAAGCGTTCAGGATCCCAACTACGTTCTTGCGTGGCTGCAACGTACCAACAAATAGAAAATATCCGCGACGCAAGCCGCGCAACGCAAGCTCTCTCTCAACGTCTTCCGCCGCAGGAGCGTCGAACCAACTGGCATCTACACCATTGGGCACAACGGAGATACGCCCCTCATCGATGCCGAAGTACTCGACCAAATCAGGAATGACTGCTCGGGAAAGCGCGATCACATGGTCCGCATAGCTGGCGGATCGCTGCAACACAAGACTTTTAAGGCTGCGGAATCGCCCTCTGGTCCATTCGGGGTATTTCAGTGGAACTGCATCGTGCAGCGTTGCGACAACAGGGCAGCGCATTCGCACTGTCCGGTAATCTGTGCTGTGGAAAATATCCAAGCGCTCCCCTGTTGACGCCGGCCGACCCAGACTCGAAGCCAGCATTTGCACTGGGAATGACCACGGAAAAGTCTTGCCCTTAACCATGGACGCCTTGGTGGCGAACGGAGGGAAAGAATAGTCATGAACCGTCACTCCCGCGTCGGCCAGAGTGCGCCGCAATGCCGTCGTATAGACACCAATGCCGTCGAGATGTCCGCCATTGCCTACCGGCTCCAGCATCGACGTGCTGATACCAACCTGCAACTGTCTCATTCCTCGTACATCCAGCGCAGCGTATCCTCAAAAGCGGGGCGGACAAGGCCTGGAACGCAGCGATTCAGCTTCTCGGGGGACCCGATCAGCACCTTCACTTCGTTGGCCCGAACAAACGCCGGATTGACAGAAATCTCGATCTCATAACCAGCGAGTTGCTCCAGTGTCCTGATCACATCTCTCAACGCGTAAGGAACACCATTGCATATATGGACGATGTCGCTTGCAGCGTGGCTCTCTAGTAGCGCACGATACGCATGCGCCACCGTCCTGACGTCAGAGAAATCGCGCATTACGTCGAGGTTGCCCAATTCGATATGGAGACGACGTTGCCGGAAATGCCCCACAATCTTCGGCACCAAGAACTGCGGTGCCTGGCCGCGGCCGGTGTAATTGAATGGCCGGACGATAATTATTGGCAGCTTGTCGAACCACGTCGCAACCATGTACTCCATAGCGGCCTTGCTGGCGCCATAGTGACTCACCGGTTGAATGCGCTGGTCCTCATGCAGCACGCCACCTGCCGTATTGCCGTAGACATTCGCGCTACTGGCTATCAGTATCTTTTCCGGGGTGTGACCAGCATCGTGACACGCCTGTAGCACATTGCTAGTGCCGACGACATTGACCCGATAGAACGCGTCGGCATTGGCATGGGCAACAAAGCTAATTGCGGCGAGATGTACGATATAGTGGGGACGAAATGTCTCAATTGCATTCCGGCACGCTTCCGGCGACGCAATATCGAGAGCCACTCTACCATGTGCCGGCGACATCGCAGTCCCCGTAACATCGTATCCGGCGGCAGCGAGTTCCGCACACACATAAAGACCGGTAAAACCTTGACTACCGGTCACCAGTACGCGCTTCGCGGGTTCAGAACGAGAAACCAATCTCGTTTCTCCTTAGGTCCGCCTTCACCATCATCTCACACAACTGTTCGAGGCTCGTAGTAGGTTCCCAGCCTAGCTTAACCCTAGCTTTTGCAGGGTCGCCGATAAGCAATTCCACTTCCGCGGGACGATAGAACTTCGGATTGACGCGCACAAGCGTCTTGCCGGTCTGGACGTCCACGCCTGTTTCACCTTCGCCCTTGCCCTTCCAGTCGAGCGCGATATCGACGGCTTTGAACGCCATCGTGACAAAATCGCGGACGGTTTCCGTACGATTCGTAGCTAGGACGAAGGTATCCGGCTCGTCGGCCTGTAGCATTCGCCACATGCCTTCCACATATTCCTTGGCAAAGCCCCAATCACGCTTAGCATCCATATTGCCAAGTTCGAGGACATCGAGCTTACCCAACTTGAACTTTGCAACTGAATCCGTGATCTTTCGTGTGACAAATTCGCGGCCGCGCAGTGGTGATTCGTGATTGAACAGAATCCCACTCGAACCAAAAATCCCATAAGACTCGCGATAATTCACCGTGATCCAATGCGCATAGAGCTTGGCGACGCCGTATGGGCTGCGTGGGTAGAACGGGGTCGATTCGGTCTGCGGAATCGCCTGCACCTTGCCGAACATTTCCGAGGTCGAGGCCTGATAGAAGCGAATTTTCGGATTGACGATACGAATGGCCTCGAGCAGGTTCAACGCACCGACGCCGGTGATCTCCGCTGTGGTAACTGGCTGCTCGAACGACACGCCGACGAAGCTCTGGGCTGCCAGGTTATAGACCTCCATAGCATCGGAAGTCTGTAGCAGGCGGATACATGTACTTAGGTCGGTGAGGTCAAATTCGACGAGATGCAGGTTCGGATGCCTGGTCACGCCCAATTCGTCCATGCGCCAGAAATTAACGGAGCTTGTGCGGCGGTACGTACCGTAGACAATGTAGCCTTTGTCAAGCAGCAGTTGAGCGAGATAGGCGCCGTCCTGGCCTGTAATACCCGTAATGATTGCCGTCTTCATGCATCTACTCTTCTGGTTAATCTAGTTGGTTTCAGTCTTTACTCGCTGGCCCTGCGGATGGGCCACGAGTAAGTCCAATGTGAATCGGCCGGATTTGTCAGCAGTGCGACGATCTGCCGAGCACTGTCCGCCCAAGTGGAACGGGGCATGTCCGCCGAGCTGATAGCTTTTCCGGCACGCGCTGCACTCAGCCACTGCTCGATAACGCGCGCCAGCGCCTGGGGCGAATCATCCGAGAAGTAAGTGGCATATTCACATGCCACTTCCCGGAACACTGGTAGGTCGCGCGCCAAGATCGGCTTAGCGTGTTCGGCCGCCTCGACTAACGGAAGGCCGAATCCCTCTCCTTCCGAAGCCATTATTACGCCATCGGAGGCAGAGTAAATGCGCTCGAGCGCCTCGTCGCTGATGCCGCGGTACCAGAAAAGGTTCTTGCCATAGCGCCAATGCTCCAGAAGCTTACTGGCCAAATTATCGACCATCCAGCCCTGCTTGCCGACGATCACCAAGTTGAACGCCGTGCCTGCGCGCCAAAGCTCATCAAAGGCAGCCAGCACATATTTGTGGCCCTTTCGGGGTTCTACCGTGCCGACCATCAGCGCGGTAGGAAGGTCGCGCATCACCTCAAGGTCCGACAGAAGTTGCGCGTCGAGACCCATGGACGGCGCGGACGAGCTTATATCGCTGCCATTATGGAACCAGCCGACGCGGAATGGCTGCGTACGCGCCACGCCGCTAGCTCGAACCCAATCGTTCAGTTCCGATGCCACCGCCGCCGATACACAGAGCGCTCCCGTATTTCGCGCCACCTCATTCAGCCAATGTTCGTGCGTAGTGCTAGCTCCCGGGGGAAAATACTGCGGTAGCCGGATGGGGAGCAGATCATGCACAACGAAATACGCCTGCCCGCCGCGCTGCCGCATCTCAGCAAAGAATGCCGTCTGCTGGGGAACAAAGTAGGCGTGCCAGTCGAGCCCGAGGAAAATGTCCTGCGCCTGAACTTCGACAGGCTCGTCCGTCAACACGGTGCTTTCCGCGCCCAGGAATTCCATGGTAAAGCGCCGCGCATAGTAGTAGGAATGATCGGCAGTCGCATAGACCGGCTCCACTCGAAAGCCCGGGGGAGGATCGCGCAATAGACAGTGCAAGATGCTGCGTGCCACACGTTCGATGCCGGTCTTCAGATCATGCTGGACGATGGCAGACACATCTACCAGCAGTTGGCGGGCGACCTGCGGCAAGGGCATCGAAGTCGCAATGGCGCGGCCCAGATGCCGCAGCCCCGCATCCGAGACAGCTTCGGCATCGAGTGCGTCAAACAACTGACCACGCGCATCTGCGGCGTAGAATGATTCGATGGCATCCCGGTAGCGATCGGCAATATCCCGGGGAGCATGCTGTGCCCAAACCAGCGCGCGCGCGCGGTCGCCAAGCTGTTTGCGTAGCGTAACATCCTGCCAAAGTCGTTCTATGGCATCGACGAGTGCGGCATCCTCGAATTCGTCCACGAGTTTCCACACGGTCGAGTCAGGAATGTCCGCCATCGAACCGTGGGCGTTGATGATGGTCGGAATCCCATGGTTCATGCAATCGAGCACCGCCGCGGAAGTTTCGCCGCGCGAATGGGTGCGCAATTGGATGGCCACGTCGGCGCTGGCCAGCCAGTCCTCGTAGTCAGCGTCGGGGGTAAGTCCAGTTACTCGAATACGACCTTGGCCATGCGAGTCGATCAGGCTGACCATGTCGGCGCCATAGTCCCCACCATGCATTTCGCCGACGAATACCAGTTGACAACGCTCAGACGACGACAATTGCGACGACCGCCACGCCGACAGCGCGCGATGGTTGAGCTTTGTAGGCGCCACCATGCCAAAGCTCGCGACGATAAAGTCGTCCTCGCGCAAACCAAGCCGAGAGCGCGCGGCGGCACGATTCGCATGTGTAGCCGGCTTGCGTAAGAGCGGAATCAATTTCCAATTCTTCGCACTTTGCGGGCCATACCACTTATCTGCCAAACGCAGCGACACGGCCGAATGCACAACGATGCCTCGCGAGTACTGCAGGATAGGGAAATTAACGGGGTACCGGTACACAGCCTCGTGCTTGCATTCGGCCTGTACACCCTCGATAGCTGCAAGATAGCCATGTGAAGCGTACAACTGCTTCTGCCAGACGCCTGGTGTAATGCTGGCGGCCTCCATGTTCGAATACAGGCCGCTCAAGAAGAAGTCATGCAGTACCGTGACGCCCGGAAAGTTTTCAAGCAAGGCAGGCATGTGTGCATGAAACAGCGAGTTTCCGAACTGATAGACGATCCGGTCGTATGACTGTGCATTCGCCAGAAAGTACTCCACCGAACGAATATTGCAGTCCGCCGCAACGAAAGGTGCATCGATTTTCTGCTGATCGCAGATAACGTCGATCTGATAATGGCGCGCCAATTCCGGCAAAAGGGCGGCACTGTAGCCGGCAATGCCCGTCGGCTCGGGCGGCATAGGCGAAACATAGGCTAGGCGCGGCCGACGGCACGGCGCCGGCATGGCCCGCCCCGCGTTACTCGCAACCTGGCGTTCATGCCACGCTTCGGCACCCTCCAGCAACAAACGCGCCGTTTCATCCCACGAGAACTCCTTCGCCTTCCTCAGACCATGCTCCTTCAGCGACGCGCTAAAAGCCTCGTCGGTCAGCACGCGCCCCAGCAACATGGACATCGCACGGGCGCTTCTAGGCGTAAACAACGCATCCTCCCGTCCAATGACTTCTGGGATGCTGGAACTGTTTGCACCAATTACGGCCGCGCCGCAAGCCATGGCCTCGAGTGCAGGGAGGCCAAATCCTTCGTGCCAAGAAGGGAAAACGAATGCCTTACAAACGTTGTACAACTCAACCAGTTCGTAGTCAGTCACATAGCCGGCCAAAATCATCTCGTCCCGGCCTAGGCCATTGGTTTTAGCCAGGTTCCCGAGCTGCGCCATCTCGCCGTCTGTCAGCTTGCCAACAATCAGCAACTGATGGGCGCGGCGGATGTCGGCCGGCAGCATGGCAAAAGCCTCCAGCAGCCCGCGCAGGTACTTCCGTTCGTCGGTCCCACCGGTATACATAACGCAAGGTCGCGTAAGCCCGAACCGCTCGGTGATCCGTGCGAGATCCGTCTGTCCTAGTCTCAATGGGCGAAAGACGGAATCCACCGCCGCGCGAATATTCACAACCCGATCCGCCGGCAGATCCAGGAAGTCGATACCTTCCCTGCGCGACGATTCCGATATGGCGAACCAGAGATCGGCCCGCCGGGCATGTGCGACCTTCTGATAGTACCAGTCGCAAATCGAGGCCTCTGTCAGATAGGTGTCTTTGTGAATAAGCGGGACGAGATCGTACAGCGTGACAGCATTTGGCTGGCTGGTCGAAAGACGGCCAATGCTTGTAACGACGTCATCCACGTAACCTTCGAACAAACTACTGACGAGCACGAGATCCGGCTTCTGGCTTGCAAGAAAAGCTTCCCGGGCTAGTTCGCCAGCACGGCGCCGCGCCGCACTTCCGGGCAATGAAAAACGGACATTGCTCAGCCCCCCCCAGACCCTGATGTTCTCCTGCGGGACGAGCCCATCCAAGGCAGCGCGAATAGGCTCGACAGACTCGGTCAGTTGACCATTCAGGCCAATGATCAGCTCATGATCCTGTGCGCGCTGCGCCAACGCACAGGCAACTGCCAGCGAATAGCGTCCAATTCCCCGAAAACGGCTGGCGCTCTGTGCGCCCTGCAAATCCAAGACGAGCCGCATTGTTACCTTGTCTCCTCGACCTTGACGTTGTGCATTTTGTTCGCGATGCGTTTGACTACCCAGCGCTCGGTAGCGGGCAAGTCCTGCCAATCGCCGTTCGCACGCATGTCAAAACTCATCGACGCCACGCCTACCGCCGGCGCAGTCAGCGGAATCATCATCTTCCGAATGCGACGATCGAGTCGCGGGTAGCGCGCCAGCGCTCGCAGCACAAGACTCTTGTGCGAAGGATGGTGGCGGAGGTACTCCACGGCTCTCCGGCCCAGTCGGCGCACCACACGTCGGGCGAACGACCCATGGTCCGATTTCGCCGCGGCAGTAAGAACGGGGGGGCGAGCAACAGCAGACGATACACCTGCAGTAACCGCACTGCTTGCCGCAGGCCGCCCCTTCAACAAGCTCCCTGCCACGCGCAATGGTCGGGTGATGCGCCAGGACGTGCTGGCATACATGGTAGCTAGTCGTTCGGCCATGGTAGCTAATCGTTCCGCCAGATCGCTATTCTGCCCGTACGCGATAGCCAGTTCTTCGGATAGGCGGGATACATCATGACGGGCAGCATCGAGTTCTTGTGTTCGCCGGGCAATCACGTCTTCGAGTACCCTTATGCGATCTGAAAGGTGGGCCTCCATCTCCCGCTTGCCCGCGTTGACCATCCAGTCGACGAGAAAATGGTCGAATACATTCGGGGGCAGTTGCAATGACTCGACCAGGTCCGCATGCTCATTGGCTACATAAAACCGGTTCAGCCCGTCGAAATGGGCGAAAACATAGCCATGCGCGAGCAGCATCGGTTCCCATTCTGCGCTGCTGACCTCCTGTTTCAGCGGGCGAGTTGCTTCTAGCACTACCACCCAAGGACGCCAGCGCACCCAGTCCATCCCGGCGACAACTTCGCGCTCCGCCCCCTCGACGTCAATCTTCAGGAAGTGGATCTCGCGGTCACCAACAAATTCGTCACACACCTCGGCCAGCGTGCGCACGGGTATCGTGGATTCGCTAGGATGCCAGCCCGATTGTGTATGAGATTCGGCTATGTCCTTTTCGATCGTTGACAACCCGGTGTCGGCGATGGTGTAGAACGTTACCTCCCCCGACTCGGCACCGATAGCGCACTGAAGGTTGATATCTCGCCCACGAGCCTCTTTCAGGCGGTCGAAATACTGCTGCATGGGCTCGATATTCAATCCAGACCAGCCGCGCTCATAGAACGCTCGCGTGACAGAATGCAGCGAAGGGTCGTTCGCACCCACGTCCACATAAAAGCCGGCCTCCTCCTGCTTGAGCGTACGCCACAACAGGACATCTTCGAAATTCTGAGCGTAAGATTGAAACGTCATTTTAAGGATTGTTGCCACACCGCCGCCATGAACTCACCATCCTGGATAAAGCACTGCAGGCTAAGACCTGCTTTCTCGCCCAATAACGTCCGGGAGCGCCCCAAAAAGAAATAGAGATGAAAGCGTGTATATTCGTATAGGTACTCGAAGCACGGCGTGGCGTGCACCATGGTCGCGCCGGGCTTCAGCAACGCGCCCATTTGGCGAAGCTCTTCAATCGGATACCGTAAGTGCTCAAGTACATTATTGGAAAAGATCCCATCGAATCGCATCCTGGCCAGCGAAGCGTAATCCGTGAAGACACCCTCGGCGCCCGCCGCCGTCTCGCCATGCGGCTCGAATCCATATACTTGCCAGCCTTCCTGACGCAGAACTTGCAGCGTGCGTGACCAGGATCCGGCACCATAGTTCAGATAAATCCCATCTCGCCGCGGGTGCAAGGCATGAAAGGCCCGCACTTCCTGTTCGGTGGAATCCCCTTCGGCGTAGACAAGGTAGTGCCAAGCATATTCCTGCGCTAATTCAGCACCGGTCAGCTTCAGCATCTTGTTTGGTCCGAAGATCACATCGCAAGTCGGACACTGGTGCCGGGAAAGCCTTCCCCCGCCGAACGCGCAATGTGCCTCATATGATCTAAAACCCGCGCCTTCATCGGCATACCCGCACAGAGGACATATTAACGACCGAGAATCGTTGCGCATGCTGGTATCCAGCGCATCCAATACAGACCACTTCGAGGCAATCTGATGCTTGATGGCTTCATTGCGAGCCAGCGCGACGGCGAGTTCCGTCCCTTGCAGACGATCATTCAAGGCACGAATGATATCCGCCGCGCTCGTATCAAGCGCGCCGGAATCACTGCGGCACGAACGGACCAAATCATTCCGCAAATGATCAAGCGTCGAGCGCTTGGTAACAGCAAGATTAAGGTGCGCCAGCAATCGATTGAGGAAGACTTTGGCCATGTAGTCGACTAGCACTCTACCGTAATCATTGGATCCAGCCATGCGCATCCCACGAAATGGGAATGGCTGGCGTTTACGACCGAAAACATCAACGCTCGGTCTGTCCACTCGTAATTGTTCCGGAGATGCGTATCAGAGCTCGCGACCGATGTCGCGATGGAGTAATGCCCCTCCCCTAGGTTGGCCGGAAACTCAAACTTGTAGATAATGCGTTGACCGGCGCGCACATCTTGCACCACCTGATTCTTGAGGTGGGTGTTTGTGCCGAATATGGGCTGTCCGAACCGGTCTTTAATCAGATATCCGAGAACCAATTCCGGAATGTGCGCCTTCGTCGTAACTTCCACCCACAGCATTACCTTCGCCCCAACTTCAATCGTTTCAGCGGGTTGTCCAACCTCATTCAGCAGAATGATATTGGATACGAAGGCCTCCCCGCTCCCCGAGACCGTCTGGACATGGCCATTTTCCAGGACACGCTGGGCGATAGCCCCGCTTTCGCGCTCTGCCAGCATCGCATTGTAATAATCCATGACATCCTCTGGCCTGCCCTCTTTCACCAAGCGCCCGCTGTCCAGCAAGATAGCGCGATCACAAATCGACTGAATGGCCGTCTTGTCATGGGAAACCATCAGCAAAGTGGTCCCTTGGTCGCGATAGGTACGGATTCGATCAAAGCTCTTGTGTTGGAAATAAGCGTCGCCTACCGAGAGAGCCTCGTCGACGATCAGCACGTCCGGGCGGCGCGCCGTCGCGATGCTAAAGGCAACGCGCATTTGCATGCCACTTGAGTAGACTCGTACCGGCTCGTCCATATAGGCGCCGATTTCGGCAAACGCCTCGATCTCTGGCATCAGATCCTGAATTTCGGTGGCGTCCATACCCAGAAGTTGCCCGGCCATCAGCACATTCTGACGCCCAGTAAAGTCAGGGTGAAAGCCCATGCCAAGCTCCAGCAGCGCAGAAACGCGTCCGCCAATACTAATCGAACCCGTGGTCGGCAATGTCGTGCCGGTGATCATCTTCAGCAGGGTACTCTTCCCAGCACCATTGACACCCATGATCCCAACCGCCTCGCCGGGCTGGACGGTAAACGACACATCCCTGAGCACCCATTTCAGCGAATGATGCTGCCGTCCGAAGGGAACACACCATTCCAGCAAGCGTGACCACCGGGTCGGATACTGTTTGTATGCCTTGCCGACCTGTTTTACGAGAATCGTGCTCATTAAAGCTCATCCACCATTTCACCGGCCCGGGTGCGGAAGAGATGCATGCCGGCTACGCACAACAGTAGAGCCAGCACGATGACCGGCACGAGAGCGGCCCAGTCCGGAAATTCGCCGCGCACCAGAATGGCTTGGTAAGCACTCACCAGCACTGTCATCGGATTCCATTCCACAATGCGACGGGCAAATTCCGGGATCGCATTCAACGGATAAACCACGGGCGTCAACCAGAACCAGAATTGCAGAACAACCCCCATGAGTTGGCCGACATCCCGGAAAAACACGTTCAGTACACCAAGGATCATGCCCAAGCCAATTGAGAACAAAATCTGGACGCCAAGCACCGGCAGAATTGAGAAAAGCGCCCACCCTGGAAAATTACCGGACACCACTAGAAAAATTAGGAATAGCGAGAATACAACAGCAAAATTCAGACCCGCATTTAGCACGATGATGACGGGTAAACAAATGCGAGGGAAACTCAGCTTCTTAATCAGATTTGCTTGCTCAATAAATACATTTTGTGCACGGCCGATTATTTCCGCAAAGAACGCCCACGTAAATGCACCGGCACACAAGTAAATACTGTATGCCAAGTGACTCTCTGCACCGGGAAGGCGCGCGCGCATCATCTGCGAAAAAATAACCGTATAGACAACGATCATCGCCAGCGGGTTGATCACCGTCCATGCAGCACCTAGAATTGAATTTCTATAACGTGACTGAAATTCTCGCTTGACGCTACCAATAATAAATCCGCGATAATTCCACACGGAGCGAATCAATCCTATTGGCATTACCTAGCTCGGCCGTAAGAATCGGCAAAGCGCACGATATCGTCCTCACCGAGGTATTCGCCACATTGCACCTCGATCAGCACAAGATCCATTACACCAGGATTAATCAACCGATGCTTATGTCCGGCCGGAATATAGGTAGATTGATTCGGCTGCAGCGAAATAATCTGTTCGCCGTTAACAACGTCGGCCGTCCCGCTCACTACAATCCAGTGCTCGCTGCGATGGTGGTGCATTTGCAAAGACAACTGCGCGCCAGGCTTCACTACGATCCGTTTGATCTTGAAACGGTCGCTCTCTTCCAGAACGGTGTAGGTACCCCAAGGGCGGTGTGCGGTTTTATGGATCTTGTAGCTATCATGCCCGTTCTGCTTAAGCTGACCAACGATATGCTTCACATCTTGCGTGCAATCGCGGTTCGCCACCAGCAGCGCGTCGGGGGTATCGACAATAATTAGGTTGTCTACACCCACCGCTCCAACCACTCGCTCATCGCTCTTGATATAGCAGTTGCTAACACCATGCAACAGCGCATCGCCATAGATACGATTGCCCTGTGAATCCGGTGGCGTCAGTTCGCTAATGGAATGCCAGGAGCCGATATCACTCCATCCCATATTGCTCGGCACAACTGAGACGCGATCTGATTTTTCCATGATCGCGTAATCGATGGAGATGTCCGTGACACGCTTAAAGTGTGCCGCCTCGAGTTCCAGAGCGCGGCAGCAATCTGCCGTCGAAACAGCGCCCGCAGCAAAGCTACCTTCGCAAGCCCGAAGCAGGTCCGGAGTAAAGTTGTTGAACTCCTTGAGGATGGTCTTCACGCTGAAGCAGAACATCCCGGAGTTCCAGAGATGCGCCCCCCCCGCAATCAGCGCCTCGGCGACGTCTAGTTTCGGCTTCTCGACGAACCGGACCACGGGATGGACGCCGTCCAATCCCCGCTCCGTATCGAACTCGATATAGCCATAGCCGGTCTCGGGAGCTGTCGGGCGAATACCAAACGTCACGATGCGCCCTTCGGTCGCGGCCGCAGCTGCGGCATTCACTGCCGATTGGAACTGATCGAGGTCCTCAATCAGATGATCCGCGGGCAACACCAGCATCACCGCATCCTCGCCGTGATGCTGCTTGATCCAGCATGCCGCAGATGCCACTGCGCCCGCCGTATTGCGGCCAAACGGCTCGAGCACAAACCCAAGCGGAATGCGATCCTCGTTCACGTCCTGGCACTCATCCCGAGTCAGGAAAAAGGTCTCCCGGTTTGTGACGACGACGACCTCTGGCACGTCCCGAAACAAAGTGGCCCGCTTGAAAGTCTTCTGCAGCAGGCTTTCCCCATCGGCTAGCTTCAGCAAGGGCTTGGGGAACGCTTCACGGGAGACCGGCCAAAGCCTGGTCCCTGCCCCACCGGAGATAATGACTGGAATGATTTGCATGATTGACCCGCATTTCTTGGCTGAGGCGCGAATTGTAACGGAGCGTTCCAATCACCCTGTAAAAGCCGTGTAATTTTGTCTTGCCAGGTGTAACGTTCGGCACAATCCGACCATTAGTACTTGCCAAGGGCACATCGCGCTGCTAGGTGGCCAAATTGAAACCAATCTCAGCGCCTAAAGTCACCAATCGTTGCTACTGATCATGCCTACTTTAGCCAATCTCACCACAATTGTGACGCAAACACCACAAATTATAAATCCTGCCGATACACGCGCTTACAGAATCGGAGCGGCGATAGAGGTCCGCAAGAACCGTTCCTATCACCGACAGTAGACAGGTAGGCGCATCTTCGGGAGGCTTGCTCACCCCGATCTCTTTGGCAGCTTCGAAGTGTGCGGCTCGGGACCATAGTGGCAAGCTGGAATACCCGGTCCTAGCCGCGGCATAGCCGACCGACCACTCAGTGCTGCGCGGCCCGCCGAACGGCGAACTCGCGGCGGCAAAGCTAGTATTTTTGACGAACGTGCTTCAGAAAAGCAACCGCTCGCTCGGAGATGCGCCCTTCTCTGCGCGTATTAAGGGAGGGAACCGTGAAACAGCCCGCTCGGCTACTTGTCTCGCACCTGAGACACACCGAACGGGATCACTTTCAGGCAGCGCACCTCCCGATGAAGGAGGACGAGTTCGCAGATCGAGTCCCTCATTTCATCGCACGACTTTGCCGTCACGCAAACACTTCCGCCTCTGCCAACCGCCTGCCCACCGCATCCTTGCCAGCAACAACTGGCTGCTCCTCAATAGGCCATTCGATGCCAATCGTCTCATCACTCCAAAGAAGGCTGCGCTCATGCTCGGGGTACCAATAGTCAGTCGTCTTGTAGAGAAATTCCGCTGCCTCGGAGAGGACCACGAAGCCATGCGCAAATCCCTCGGGCACCCAAAGCTGTTTCTTGTTATCAGCGCTCAGGCTCACACCCACCCATTGCCCAAATGTCGGCGACGATCGGCGCAAATCCACAGCCACATCGAAGACTTCGCCTGACACAACACGCACCAATTTTGCCTGTGGATGCTGGATCTGGTAGTGCAGACCGCGGAGTACATTCTTCGCCGAGCGGGAATGGTTGTCCTGAACAAACTCGCGCCGCAGCCCGGTAGCCGCCTCGAAGTCCCTAGCATTGAAGCTTTCGAAAAAGAACCCTCGGTCGTCGCCGAACACCTTCGGTTCAAGAACCATCACACCATCCAGCTTTGTCGGTGTTACCGTCAGTTTCATGGCTTCGGCCCTCTTACCTAACGCCGTCCAGCAGGAGGCGCTGCAGATATTGCCCGTACGAATTTTTTGCCAACGGAGCTGCCAGGCGGGCCACCTGTTCCGCGCTGATCCACTTGCTCCGATAGGCAATTTCCTCCGGACACGCGACCATCAGCCCCTGCCGTTTTTGCAGCGTTGCGATAAAACTGGCGGCATCGAGCAAGGAGTCGTGCGTGCCCGTATCCAGCCACGCATAGCCGCGCCCCATGATTTCGACATTCAGGCCGGACATTTCGAGATACCGTTTGTTGACGTCGGTGATCTCCAGTTCTCCACGGCCTGACGGCCTGATCTCGGCGGCAATGTCGCAGACCTGATTATCGTAAAAATACAGACCTGTCACGGCGTAGTTCGAACGCGGCGTAGCCGGCTTCTCTTCGAGCGAGATAGCGCGAAAGTGTTCATCGAACTCCACCACACCATAGCGCTCCGGATCCTGCACGTGATAGGCAAAGACCGTTGCACCCCGTTCTTGATCTGCGGAGCGCGTAAGCTGACTGACAAGATCGTGGCCGAAGAACAGGTTGTCCCCAAGAATCAGCGTGCTGGGCTTATTTCCAACGAATTCGCGACCAATAATGAAGGCTTGGGCCAGTCCGTCGGGCGATGGCTGTACTGCGTACTGCAGGCTCAAGCCCCATTTGCTTCCGTCGCCCAGCATCTCGGAAAAGCGCGGCGTGTCTTCGGGGGTGGAGATGACGAGGATGTCCCGGATCCCAGCCAGCATCAGCGTTGACAGCGGGTAGTAGATCATCGGCTTGTCATACACCGGCAGCAGCTGCTTGGAAACAGACCGCGTGATCGGGTAAAGACGAGTGCCGGACCCACCGGCCAGGATAATCCCTTTACGCATGGTGCCCCCCTGTTACGTAAGGATCTGGTCCAGCAGGTGGTGGATCCCCTGCTTCCAGTCAGGTATGTAAATGCCGAAGGTTTCCCGCAGTCGCGTGGTATCCAGTCGAGAATTGGACGGTCGCGGCGCTGGCAACGGATATGCCGTGGCAGGAATGGCTTCGATTTTTTCCGGATCGACCTTGAGTTCCGCGCCGTGCGACCTCGCATAGCGAAGGACTTCGGTGGCATAGGCGTGCCAGTTTGTCTCACCGGCCGCTGCAAAGTGATAGATACCCCCGACAAAGGCCTTTTGGTCACCTGCCAGCCAGTGCCTAGCCACGATCTGAGCCGTGACGTCGGCAATCAGCGATGCGGTGGTGGGCGCACCAAACTGATCGGCGATAACCCGCAACTGCTCACGCTCCTTGCCCAGACGCAGGATGGTTTTGGCGAAGTTGCCCCCGTGCACACCGGCCACCCAGCATGTCCGCAGGACCAACGCCTGCGCTCCCGAAGCAGCGATGGCTTGCTCGCCTGCCAGCTTGCTTCTGCCATATACGGATTGGGGATTGACCGCGTCCGTTTCGACGTAGGCCCCGTCCTTGGTACCGTCGAACACGTAGTCCGTCGAGTAATGCACCAGCAGACTGCCAAGTGCCCTAGCTTCGTCCCCAAGGACGCCCGCAGCGGCACCGTTGATGGCAAAGGCCAATTCCGCGTCTGATTCGGCTCTGTCAACTGCCGTATAAGCTGCAGAATTGACGATCACATCGGGGCGATTCTCGCGTACCACGCGGCGCACCATGTCGTGGTCTGTCAGGTCGCACGCGGCGCGATCCAGTGCCACCACATGACCAAGCGGCGCCAGACTGCGTCGCAGCTCGAATCCAACCTGCCCATTGCAGCCGGTGATGAGAAGCGTCGGTACATTCGGATTACGTTGCATATTGCTTCGCCACCCAGTTGCGATATTCGCCCGACATTACGTCTTGCACCCATGCCTGGTTATCCAGATACCACCGCACGGTCTTGCGCAGCCCGGTCTCGAAAGTCTCGGCTGGCTTCCAGCCAAGTTCGCGCTCCAGCTTGCGAGCGTCAATCGCGTAGCGACGATCGTGGCCTGGCCTGTCTTTTACGAACTGGATCTGGTCGCGGTAAGAGCCACCGCTCATCGGCTGCAGTTCATCCAGCAGATCACAGAGCGTGTGGACGACATCGAGGTTGGTCTTTTCATTCCAGCCACCTACGTTGTAGGTTTCGCCCGGCCGTCCGTGCGCCAGTACTTCTCGAATGGCGGAGCAATGGTCGCCGACATACAGCCAGTCACGCACGTTCAGGCCGTCGCCATAAACGGGCAGTGGTTTACCGGCCAGCGCATTGGCAATCACCAGCGGGATAAGCTTCTCGGGGAAGTGGTACGGCCCGTAGTTGTTTGAGCAGTTTGTGGTAAGAGCGGGCAGGCCATAGGTGTGGTGATACGCACGGACCAGATGATCAGAGGCAGCCTTGGATGCGGAGTATGGGCTGTTAGGCGCGTATGGGGTCGCCTCCGAGAATTGCGGGTCGTTCTCGCCCAGCGATCCGAACACCTCGTCCGTGGAAACGTGGAGAAAGCGGAATCCTGACTTGGCCGGCTCTTCGAGCGAACTCCAGTACGCGCGAGCGGCTTCGAGCAGCGTAAAAGTGCCGACAATATTCGTCTGAATGAACTCCGCGGGACCATGAATCGAACGATCAACATGGCTCTCCGCTGCGAGATGCACCACCGCCCGCGGCTGATATGCCGCGAATAGCTTGTCGAGCGCGTCTCGATCACAGATATCCGTCTGCGAAAAGATGTGGCGGCTGTCGCCCTCCAGCGATGACAGCGTCTTGCGATTGCCGGCATAAGTCAGCTTATCGACATTGACGACACCATCTGCCGCACTATTGCTCAACCATGCCAGAACGAAATTGGCTCCAATGAATCCGGCGCCCCCAGTCACCAAAATATGCGACACGACATGCTCCCTGCCCCGATATTTTCAGAAACCCGGCAATGACCACTGGCCATCGTGCCCATCTGAGTCTGGCGGGCGCTAAGCAACTGCAGAAGTCGAGGTATTCTATCCAACTCTATGTGCACGCTACCGCCGCACGGACCGGGGTTTGTACGATGCGTAACAATGTTCTGAGGCTCCGGACTGGTTCCCGAGTCTTGGCGCCGCATTTTCCTTCCTGCTCCTCAGAGGCGGTCTTTGTATGTCTGATAAAACACCTTACGCCATCGGCGACCTCCAGGGATGCTCCGGCTCCTTTGACCAACTCCTCGCCAAAGTGCCCGCTGACAGCGGCCTCCGCCTGGTGGGCGATCTCATCAACCGCGGCCCCGCCTCTCTCCAGACCCTGCGCACCGTCCGCGCCATGGGCACACGTGCCGAAACCGTCCTGGGAAACCACGACATCCACGCCCTGGCCGCTGCCGCCGGTGTCCGCAAGAACGGAAAGTCCGACACCTTGCAAGACATCCTCACCGCACCAGACCGTGACGACGTGCTGACTTGGCTACGTCATCGCCCGCTCGCTCTGCTCGAGGACGACTTTCTCATCGTCCACGCCGGCGTCCTGCCCCAATGGTCCGCCGAACACGTCATCGACCTCGCCCACGAAGTCGAAGAACAACTCCAAGGTCCAAACTGGCAAGGCTTCCTTGCCGACATCTTCGGCAATGCCGCCGACCGCTGGCATGACGGCCTGCGAGGCGCCGAGCGCCACCGGGTAATCATTAACGCAATGACACGGCTACGCTATTGCACGGTCGACGGCGTGATGGACTTCAAGACCAAGGAAGGACTGGGCAATGCCCCTGCCGGATTCATGCCATGGTTCGACGTGCCGGGACGTCGCACGGAGAATGTCACCGTCGTCTGCGGACACTGGTCGACTCTCGGCCTGGTGATGCGCCCGAACCTGATGGCTTTAGATACGGGCTGTGTCTGGGGTGGCAAGCTCACGGCTGCACGGCTCGCGGCCGATCCCGGCGCGCGGACGCTCATCCAGGTGGAATGCCCGCAATATTGTGATCCGCTTGCCTGATCCTGTCGTCCCCGCCATGGCAGGGGACGACAGCAGAACTCAACTGATGGTAGCAGGGGCTGGCACGCTGGCCTCGCCCGAATCTTCCTGACTGCGCCGCACGGCGGCTTCGGCAGCGGCTTCGTGCGCCCCCCGCTTCAGGTGAACGACCACTTCGCGGGCCGAGCCTGCCAGTTCGCGACGGCTGCCGGAGGCGGGATAAAGCAGCGGACCAATGGACAGCCGCGCCTTGATGCGCGGCGCCTTAAGCACAGCATTCAGACAGTCGAGCAGACTCAGGTCGCCAATATAGGCCGGCGCCAGCGTAGGCTTGCCAGTCGCCGCATCCACATAACTAAGTCCCAGCGGCAACACCGGCACCCCGCCCGAGATCGGCGCCTGCATCAAGTTCGCGTGAAACGGCAACACATCGCTGCCATCCGTCGTCGTACCCTCCGGGAACACGCCGACTAGATCGCCCTGCAGCATCACATCGGTAATGTCATGCAGCACCCGATGCGCGTCACGCTTGCGCGCGCGTTCGATGAACAACGTCCCAGTCTTCTCGCACAGCCAGCCAATAACCGGCCAACTCCGAATCTCCGACTTGGCAACAAAGCGCACCGGCCGCCAGCTGTGAATCACATAGATATCCAGCCATGAAATGTGGTTGGAAACCACAAGCGCACCCTGGCTGCCGCCGTGCGCCGGCATTTCACCGGCGATTTCGAGCTCCATCCCGCAGATGCGCAGCAGACGGCGCGACCAGCGCCGAATGTGCCATTCACGTGAACGTACGCCCAGCCAGGGGAACAGCACCGCGCAGGTCAGCAGCCCCCTCAACAGGTGCAGCACCAACGCCGTCTTGCGCAGCCAGACCATGCGCGTGTCAGTGGTGGTTGTTGTTGCCGTGGACAATTTGCCCGCCGACCACCGTCATGCGCACCTTGCCCTCCATCTCATAACCCAGCCACGGCGAGTTCTTGCCCTGACTCTTGATGGACTGGCGTTCGACCTTCCAGACTTCCTTCGGATCGAACACACAAACGTCGGCAACGGCCCCCATTGCCAGCGTACCGGCCTTCAGACCAGCCACGCGCGCGGGCTCGGAGGTGATGCGGGCCAGGGCCGTCTGCAGCGGCACCTTGTGCTCGGCGGCCCAGCGCAGCGTCAGCGGCAGCAGCAGTTCCAGACCGATCGCGCCCGGAGTGGCTTCGGCGAACGGCAGCAGCTTCTCGTCGTCGTCCACCGGCGTGTGATCCGAACACAGCGCGTCGATGGTGCCGTCGGCCAGCGCCGTGACAATGGCATCGCGGTCGCGCGAGCTGCGCAGCGGCGGCGAGAAGCGCATCTGCGAATTGAAGTAACCGATATCCATGTCGGTCAGCGAGACGTGGTGGATATTCACGTCGCAAGTCACCGGCAAGCCCTCTCGCTTGGCCTGTCGCACCAGTTCCAGCCCCGCTGCCGACGACAAGCGGCAAAGATGGACCCGGGCGCCGCTAGAGCGCATCAGTTCGAAGATGGTGTGCAGGCGCACCGTCTCGGACATCACGGACACGCCCGACAAGCCCAGGCGCGACGCCACCGCGCCGCTCGCGGCCACGCCACCGCCAAGGAACGGATCTTCAGGTCGCAGCCACACGGTGAACCCGAACGTCTGCGCATACTGCAGCGCACGCAGCAGCACCTGCGTGTTGCGCACGGGCGCATCGGCCTGGCTGAAACCGACACAACCGGCTTCGGTCAGCTGGTTCATCTCGGTCAGCACTTCGCCCTTCAGGCCCTGCGTCAGCGCGCCCAGCGGGTAGACATGCGTCTGGTTCAGCGTACGGGCGCGGAATTTCAGCATCTCGACCAGGCCGGGCTCATCCAGCACGGGATCTGTGTCAGGCGGGCAGAGCAGACTGGTCACGCCACCGGCGGCCGCCGCTGCAACTTCGGATTCGAGCGTGGCCCGGTGTTCGGAGCCGGGCTCGCGCAACCGCGCCGAGAGGTCGACCAGACCCGGGCACACGATCAGGCCGCGGGCGTCGATGGTCTTGTTGGCGGTGAAATCCGCCGGCGCGCTGCCAACGCCGACGATCTTTCCGGCGGCGATATAGAGGTCCTGCTGGGCGTCGAGGTTCGCGGCCGGGTCGATCAGGCGGCCGCCCTG
Source organism: Cupriavidus sp. C2SS-8b (assembly GCF_057073745.1). Lineage (NCBI taxonomy): Bacteria > Pseudomonadati > Pseudomonadota > Betaproteobacteria > Burkholderiales > Burkholderiaceae > Cupriavidus > Cupriavidus sp. C2SS-8b. The sequence continues at coordinate 735,995 of NZ_CP172716.1, read as the reverse complement.
GATGTGAATCTTCATAGCTTGGCTTGTCGTGTCGCTGGGCGTGTTCGTGAGGTTCGGGCTCGAAGTCGGCATCGCGCGGTCAGTCACTGTTTCCTGCCACGATTCCCATCACCGCCATGCGCACGGCAATGCCGAACGTCACCTGGTTCAGGATCACCGATTGCGGGCCATCCGCCACGGCGGAGTCGATCTCCACGCCACGGTTCATCGGCCCCGGATGCATCACGATGGCATCGGGCGCGGCCAGCGCCAGGCGCTCCGGCGTCAGGCCGAAGGCCTTGAAGTACTCCTGCGCCGACGGCAGCAACGCCCCGCTCATGCGCTCATTCTGCAGCCGCAGCATGATGACCACGTCCACCCCCTTGAGGCCCTCTTCCATGTTGTGGAAGACGCGCACACCCATCTGCTCCAGGCCGGACGGCAGCAGCGTGCGCGGGCCGATGGCGCGCACTTCCGGCACGCCCAGCGTGGTGAGCGCGTGGATATCCGAACGCGCCACGCGCGAGTGCAGGATGTCGCCGACGATCGCCACGCGCAGTTGCGTGAAGTCCTTCTTGAAGTGCCGGATCGTGTACATGTCCAGCAGCCCCTGCGTCGGGTGCGCATGGCGGCCATCACCCGCATTGATCACGTGCACGTGGGGCGCCACATGCTCGGCGATCAGGTACGGCGCGCCGGAACTGGCGTGGCGGACCACGAACATGTCGGCCGACATGGCCGACAGGTTGTTGATCGTGTCGAGCAGCGACTCGCCCTTGCTGGTCGACGAGGCGTTGATGTTCAGGTTCAGCACGTCCGCCGACAGCCGCTTGGCGGCGATCTCGAAGGTGGTGCGGGTGCGCGTGGAGTTCTCGAAGAACAGGTTGAACACGCTCTTGCCGCGCAGCAGCGGCACCTTCTTCACATCGCGGTCGGAGTCGGACAGCGACACGAACTGGCTGGCGGTATCCAGGATGTGCGTGATCATGTCACGCGACAAGCCCTCGATTGACAGCAGGTGCTTCAGTTCGCCGTTCTTGGTCAGCTGCGGGTTGCGGAACGTCTTGGTCATGGGTGGTCAGGCGCGGGCAGAAATCGGGGTGTTATGGGTCTCGGGGTCTCGGGGTCTCGCGGTCTCGGGGCCGGTGAACGAAAAATTGGCCGGTTCAACCGGCCGAGGATTCGGTGGAGAAAGCAAAGGTCGCCTGCGCGCCCTCGCCCTGGCGCGACAGCACGAGCGTGGCCTCGCGCGGCAGCTCGGTCTGCAGCGCGACCAGGTCCGCCGCGATCGGCAGCTCACGGCCGCCGCGGTCCACCAGCACACCCAGCGCGACACGCGCCGGGCGGCCATAGTCGAACAGTTCATTGACCGCCGCACGGATGGTGCGGCCGGTGGCCAGCACGTCGTCGATCAACAGGATCTTGCGGTCCTGCACGTCGAACGGCAGCGTGCTCGGCTGGGCCTGGCTGTGCAGGCCCTTCTTGGCATAGTCGTCGCGGTGAAAGGCAACGTTGATGACGCCATGGTCGGGCAGTCCCAGGTCCGCCGCCAGCCGCTGTGCAATCCAGGCGCCGCCGGAGTGGATGCCGGCGACGGACCACTGCGCACGATCGGCCTGGATCAGCGCCTGGGCCTGGTCGAGCAATGCGCGGTAAAGCGCCTCGGCGTCGGGATTGGTAGTTCGGGTCATAGCGGAAGCTGGTCGAAATACTGTTGCAGGATGATGCGCGCGGCCTCGGCATCGAGTTCGCCGCGGCGCGCGCCGGCCATGGCGGCCATGCGCGAGGAATAGCGTTCGTCGACCCACTCCACCGGCAGACTGAAGCGTCCGTTGAGCTGGTTGCCAAAGCGGCGCGCAAGCCGCATGGAAGGTTGCTCGCCGCCTTCAGGGTTGACCGGCATGCCGACAATCAGCTGCACCGGGTTCCATTCGCGGATCAACTCGCCCACGACCTGGAAGCGGCCCTCGACGGACAGGTTCGGAAGAATGGTCAGCGCGGCGGCGTGGCGCGTGACGAAGTTGCCCAGGGCAACGCCGATTTTTTTCTCGCCGTAGTCGAATGCCAGGACCGTGCCGTCGCGGGGCAGTTCGCGCCCCACGCCGTCAGGCATGCCCGGCCTCGCCGGAAAGCATGGTGAAGTCGATGCCCAGCAGGCGCACGGCCGCCGCAAACCGTTCTTCCGGCGGCACGCTGAAGATGATCTCGGGATCGGCCTGGACAGTGAGCCAGCCGTTGCGCGAAAGCTCTTCTTCCAGCTGACCGGCGCCCCAGCCGGAGTAACCCAGCGTCAGCAGGAAACGGTGCGGGCCGCTGCCGTTGGCCACGGCTTCCAGGACATCCTTGGAGGTGGTCATCTCCAGTCCGCCGGGCACCGCGAGCGATGACACGTAGATGCCCACGGGGTCATGCAGCACAAAACCGCGCTCGGTCTGCACCGGACCGCCGAAATAAACGGGCTGATGGGCCACGGGCTGGATTTCCAGCTTGAGGTCGATCTTGTCGAACAGCGTGGCCATATCGATATCGATCGGGCGATTGATCACCAGCCCGAGCGCGCCGCGCTCATTGTGTTCGCAAAGGTAGACGACGGAGCCCGAAAAGGTCGGATCGGCCATGCCAGGCATGGCAATCAGGAACTGATTCGTCAGATTGATGGGTGCTTCGGGCTTGACCATATCTGGCATTTTATCAAATCGCAGGAGGGCTTCCGGAAAAGAATTGGACGACGCTGCAGTGCAGCAACCGTTTGCTCACTCCTTGCTGGTCAGGGCCGCCAGGTCCTCCGCGGTCAGCCAGCGCCACTCGCCTTCAGGAAGCTCCGGATCCAGCTTCAGGCCGCCCACCGCGCTGCGATGGAGAGCAGTCACATGGTTGCCGGCCGCGACCACCATGCGCTTCACCTGGTGGTACTTGCCCTGCACCAGCGTCAGCCGCAGGCTGTGTTCGCCGGTGATTTCGCAGTCTTCCGCGGCGATCGGCGCGGGTTCGTCGTCGAGTTGCACACCGGTTCGCAGAGCCTCGGCCTGTTCCGGCGTTACCGGCTCCGCCGTCGTGACTTCATACACCTTGGGCACCTTGCGCTTGGGCGAGGTGTGCGCGTGGATGAACTGGCCATCGTCGGTCAGCAGCAGCAGGCCGGTGGTGTCGTGATCCAGCCTTCCCACTGCCTGGACCTCGCGCTGGCGCAGCGGCACCGGCAGCAGGTTGTAGACGCTCGGATGGTTGCGCGGACGCTGCGAGCACTCGTAGCCGGCCGGCTTGTTCAGCATCAGGTAGGCCTTGGTGCAGGCCACCCACGCCTCGCCATCGACGGTCAGTTGCAGGCCGTCGACCTCGAACTGGGCGCGCGGGTCTTCGCAGAGTTCGCCGTTGACCTCCACCAGCCCGGCGCCGATCAGGTCGCCACAGTAGCGGCGCGTGCCGAAGCCCTGGGATTGGAGGATGCGATCAAGGGTCATGGAAATGGAATCGTCAGTGAAATGATTGTGGAGCGGCGCAGCCGTATCGCTATGGTAGGGTATCGCCCGGCTTTTCCCTTCCTCCAGGCACCATGCTAGTCGCAGACCCATCCGCCACAGGCCGTCCGCCCTACCGCATTGGCCGTCGGTTCGACAGCGGGCTCGTGTGGTTCCGCCGCGACCTGCGGGCCACGGACCACGCGGCGCTGCATTATGCCCTCAAGCACTGTGCCCGGGTGTGGTGCGTGTTCGTATTCGACCGGGATATCCTCGATCCACTGCTGGCTCGCGGCCTGAAAGCGGACCGCCGCGTCGCGTTCATCCGCGAGTCGCTGGCGGAGCTGGACGCCACGCTGCGCGCGGCCGGCGGCGGCCTGATCGTGCTGCACGAGGCTGCCACCACCGCCATCCCGGCGCTGGCACGCGAACTCGATGCCCAGGCCGTGTTCGCCAACCACGACTACGAGCCCGCCGCCGATACGCGCGACGCCGCCGTCCGCCACTCGCTGGCCTCCGACGCTCGCGCTTTCTTCACATTCAAGGATCAGGTGATCTTCGAGCGGGACGAGATCCTGACCGGCCAGGGCAAGCCCTTTTCCGTATTCACGCCGTACAAGAATGCCTGGCTCAGGACGGTACAACCGTTCGACCTGCGGCCCTACCCGATCGAGCCATACCTGGACGCGTTGGCGCCGCCGCCCGAACGACGGCAGGCGCCGATGCCATCGCTGGAAGCCCTCGGCTTCGCCCCGAGCAACCTGCCGGACATCGCCATGCCAACAGGCAGTTCGGGCGGATACGCATTGCTGGACGAGTTCACATCGCGCATCGGCGACTATGCCCGCCGGCGCGACTTCCCCGCCCTGCGCGGCCCGAGCTACCTGTCCGTGCACCTGCGGTTCGGCACGGTGTCGATCCGCACCCTCGCCCGCGCAGCGCACGAGGTAACGCTGCGCGGCGGCGCGGACAGCGCCGGCGCGGCCACGTGGTTATCGGAACTGATCTGGCGGGATTTCTATTTCATGATCCTGCACCACCATCCGCGCGTGGCTGCCGGCGCAGCCTTCCACGCCACCTATGACGTCATCCGCTGGCGCAGCGGCACGACCGGCGAGCGCTACTTCGAGGCATGGCGCAACGCCGCCACCGGCTATCCGCTCGTCGATGCCGCGATGCTGCAGATCCGGCAAAGCGGCTATATGCACAACCGGCTGCGGATGGTGACGGCCAGCTTCCTCGTCAAGGATTTGGGCGTGGACTGGCGCCGTGGCGAGCAGTATTTTGCCGACCAGCTCAACGACTACGACCTGGCGGCCAACAACGGCGGCTGGCAATGGGCCGCCTCGACGGGATGCGATGCGCAGCCGTGGTTCCGCATCTTCAACCCGGTGACGCAATCCGAGAAGTTTGACCCGCAAGGCCGCTTTATCCGCAAGTACCTGCCGCAACTGGCCGCGCTGCCGGACAAATACATCCATGCGCCGTGGACCGCCCCTGAAGACGTGCTGGCGACCGCGGGCGTGCGGCTTGGAGAAAACTATCCACGCCCGCTGGTGCAGCATGACGTGGCACGCAAGGAAACGCTGGAGCGTTATGCGGTGGTGAAGGCGGCTGCCGGCAAGATGAAGGCCGCGCAGGATTGATTCGCGGCAGCCCCGGCAGGCTGCCCGGGGTCGATCTCAGGCGGCCAGCATCGCGCTTTCGCGGTAGTGGCGCTGCGCTTCCTCGGGCCGCTCGGTTTCCTCGAACAGGCGGGCCAGCGCCAGGTGGGTACGCACGCGCAGACGGCCCTGGTGATTGCGGTCCGCATATTTCAAGGCGCGTTCGAAGCTCGACTGCGCCTTGCCCCAAAGCTGTTCGCCGAGGCAAAGCACGCCGAGTGTGTAGTAGAGATCCGCGTCCGCCGGATGCTCATTGATCCATTTTTCCGCCTGCTGGATCTGCGGCAGTGCCTGCCCGGCCTTGGCGCAGTCGGGATAGCGCAGCACCAGGCGGCTGTCCCAGTTGACCTTGAGTGCATCTTCAATGATGCGGCGTGCTTCGTCCTGCCGGCCGAGCGCGGCAAAGTAGCGCGCCGCCGGCTCGGCGATGCGCGCGGCACGACGCTCATCGGCTGAAAGCGTGCGCCAGAAGGCTGAGAGCGCCTCGGCATCGTGGCGGCGCTCGTCCAGCATGGCCTCGCAGGCCATTTGCTTGAGTCGCAGCGCGAGTACGGGATGCAGCGCGTTGCGTTTTTCCAGCGAACGGGCCAGGCGCAGCACCTCTGACCAGTTCTTCAGATGCTGGTGCGCGCGCAGCGCAATGCGCTGCACGTGAATCTGGCGTCCGCCCTGGGCCTGCAGTTGCGCGATGGTTTCCAGCGCGCCCTCTGCATCGCGCGCGTCGACCAGCAGTTCGGCCATCGATACCAGCCGGGCCTGCTCGCGCTCGGGGTCGGTGACCTGCGCCATCCAGGCGTCGCGGCGCTCGGTTTCCTGCATGCGATGCGCGGCGCGGGCGCCAACCAGCGCAGCGGTCTGCGCCTGCGCCTCCCACGACTGCGCTTCGCGTGCCGCGCGCTCGGCGCGGGCAAAGCGGCCGGCGAACAGGTTCTCGATCGATTCACGCAGCGCCGCCTGGGCCTTGTTCATGCGGCTGCGCTCGCGATAGGCCGCGGCGCGGCGCGGCATTTCCGACAGATGCCGCACCGTGGACAGCACGGTCCACACCACGAAGAACAGCAGCAGCAGCAACGCCAGCGCCAGGTTCAGCGACAGCTCAACCCGGTACGGCGGGTAGAACAGCACGACATTGCTGTGATTGAACTGCGTGAACAGAGCCAGTCCGACGGCCCCACCAAACAGCACCGCGACCCAGAACAGAAGGCGCATGCTTACTCCTTCTTCAGCGCGTGCAGCGCGCCAAGGCTTTCCGCCATGGTCGGCAGCTGCACCGTCACCGCGCCGGCCTGCGCCTGCTTGAGCAGCGTCAGCACGGTCTGCACGCGCCGCGATTTGGTGTCGAAATAACGGCCGATCATGGCCTGCGCCGCGGCCAGGTCATTGCGGAAGACCGGCTCGTTGCGCGACAGCAGCGCCAGACGCGCATTGAGCATGCGCAGCTTGACGTTCTCGCGCAGGAACCAGCCCTGGTCGCCCGACAGCAGCAAGGCCTCGGTGTCATCGACCTTGCGGATGCGGATGACCTGCGCCATTTCCTCGCGCATGTAGTCCCACAGCCGGGTGAACCAGTTTCCGGTCACAGCCGCTGCCTGCGCGGATCCCTTGGCTCCCTTGGCCGCACCACGGCTAGCATCCTGGCGGTCCCCCGCTTCGGTACGTTCGAGCATGCGTTCGCTTGACAGCAACGGCAGCGAATCGATCTGGTTGATGGCCTCGTCCAGCTTGATCGCCGCGCCGGTCAGGTCGGTGTCGGGCACCGCCTTCATGCGGGCGATATCGCGTGCCAGCGCGCGGCGCAGCAGGTTGTACTGCGGCTTGTCGGTACGGGCCAGGCGCGCATCGGCGCTCTGCAGCGCGGCCAGCGCGACCTGCACATTGCCGGTGAGCTGGAGCTGCTGGCCGGCGTTGGTCAGCAATTGCTGGATCTCTGCGATTTCCCAGTCGTCGCGGTTGCGCATCAGGTCCTGGTAGACCTGCTCGAGCGCGACCTGCTTGTCGCGGGTTTCGCCGACCTGGCCGTCCAGCGAGCCGACCTTGGCTTGCAGTTCCTTGACCGTGTCCTGCGCATTGCGCGACAGCACACGGGTCTCCTGCACCAGCGCGTCGTTGCTCTGCTGGCGCCGAGCCAGTTCTTCGGTCAGGCGGTCAACCCGCTGCTGCAGCCACCAGAAGCCGCCGGCAGTCGCTACCACCAGGACGGCTACCAGCGCCCACAATGCGGCGTTACGGCGCGGCGCGGTAAACGACGGGGCCGGCCCGGCCGAAACCGTGCCAGCGGGGGGAATGGTGGTTGAGGAGGACGTAGATTCTTGCGTCACGCGTTCGACCCTGTTTGTCATGGCGGGCGGCGGCTCGGGCTTTGGCGCCGGCGTTGCTGCGGGCGCCGTGGGCCTCGCAGGCACCGGTCCGGCATAAGCATCGGCCCACTGCTTGCATGCCGCAAGCAAGCCGGCATCGCCTGGCGCCGCACGAAGGATCCGTGTGAAGCCGAGCGCCTCCGCCTGTTCGGCGATTCTCGCATGCGGCGCGATGCACTGCACCTGTTTCAGGGCGTCCAGTTCCTGCGGCGACAGGTTCTGTCGCGCCAGCGTATCGAGGTTGCGTACGGCTTCGGAGCTGGTCAGCAGCCAGGCCTGCGGCGCAGCGCCCGCGCTCAGGCCTTCGCGCACGGCCTGCCATTGCATGGCGCCGGGCTCGGGCAAGGTGCGTTGATAGGCCTCGACCGCCGTGACGCTGGCGCCCGCTTCCCGCAGGCGGTCGCCCAGCCAGTCGCGGCCGCCGTTGCCACGCACGATCAGCACGGCGCGCCCATGCAGCGAGGCGGGGTCCAGCTGCGCCCACAGGGCTTCGGAATCGAATCGCGGCTCTTCGCCGGCGGCGCCACCGTTCGTGTCATGGCCGTTGCCGTCGGCGCCGGCCGGCGCGATCACGCGATGGTTGGGCGCGGCAATGCCGCGCTCGGCCAGGGCCGTGACGCTCGCGGGCCCGACCACGGCCACCGGCACGCCGGACGGCCACTGAGCCACCGCATTGCCCTGCACTGTCGCGAGCGCATCGAACGCGTACTGAATCGCATTGGGACTGACAAAGACCACCAGCGCGAATTCGCCCAGGCGCGCCAGCGCTGCGCGCAGCGGCGCGTCATCGTCGGCGGGACCAATCGCGAGCAGCGGAAAGCCCAGCACGTCCAGGCCCGCGGCCTGCAGGGCCTCGGTCAGTTGCCGGGACTGCCCGGCGGGTCGTGTGACAACGACAGTCGGGCGGGGCATGGGCCGGCCTCAGGCGGGAGCTTGGGGATCGGGTGTATCAGCCAGCGCGGCGAGGATATCGGCCGCACCTTGCGCCAGCAGGTCGCGCGCGACGGATTCGCCGAGGGCTTCAGCCGCCGCGACATCCGACGCGGGACCGGCCGCCGTGGCGCGCGTCTGGCGCGTGCCGTCGGGCATGGCCACGAAGGCGTCGAGCCGCAGCTGGTCGCCGTCCCAGCGCGCATGCGCGGCCAGCGGCACCTGGCACGATCCGCCCAGCATGCGCGACACGGTCCGTTCCGCGGTCACGGCGAGCGCCGTGGGCTGATGGTTCAGCGGCGCCAGCCATGCGGCGACGTCCGGACGCGTGGACAGGATCTCGATACCAAGCGCGCCCTGCCCTGCGGCAGGCAGCGAGGCCTCCGGCGCGATCAGCGCGCGGATGCGGTCGCCCAGGCCCAGGCGCTTCAGACCCGCCGCAGCCAGGATGATCGCCCCATATTCGCCGCGATCGAGCTTGCCCAGCCGGGTATCCAGGTTGCCGCGCAGCGGCTTGATAACCAGGTGCGGATAGCGTGAGCGCAGCGCGGCTTCGCGGCGCAGGCTCGAGGTGCCCACCACGGTGCCGGCCGGCATGTCGTCGAGCGACGCGAACGCCGACGACACCAGTGCATCGCGCGGGTCTTCACGCTCCATCACGGCCGTCAGGGCGAAACCTGCAGGCAGTTCCATCGGTACATCCTTGAGCGAATGCACCGCCAGGTCAGCCCGCCCTTCGGCGATCGCGAATTCCAGTTCTTTGACAAACAAACCCTTTCCGCCGACTTTCGACAAAGTCCGGTCTAGAATCTGGTCTCCGCGCGTGGTCATGCCAAGAATGGACACATCGCACGCGGGATAGTATTGTTGCAGTGCAGCACGCACATGTTCAGCCTGCCACATGGCCAGACGGCTCTCGCGAGAGGCAATGACAAGCTTGTGTGGAAGGCTGCTGGACACGGCGGTAGAAGAAGTCGGAAAGGCGGATGCTTGCATTCGTCAATGTTAGCACGCGACCCAATCGCCGCTCCGCACCATCGGACAGAGTAAAGCAAGAGGAGATTGCATGACGCAGCACGCTGCGCGCCCCGGCCGACGCACGGTCAATCGAGAAGTCCCCTCCCAGGCCTCAGGCCAGAGTGACGCAAACGGCGCCCCTACCCGCAAGACCGCTTCCAAAGCCACCCGTACCAAACAGATTACCAAGGCAAACCTGATGGTCGTGCCCGCCAATGGCGCCGTGAACACCAGCCCTGCCCGCCGCTCCGCCGCCGACAAGGACCTGCCGCTGCGCGAGGACATCCGCTTCCTTGGCCGCTTGCTGGGCGAATGCCTGCGCGAGCAGGAAGGCGACGCCACCTTCGAGGTGGTGGAGACCATCCGCCAGACCGCCGTGCGTTTCCGCCGCGAGAACGACCGCGCCGCCGGCACCGAGCTGGACCGCCTGCTCAAGCGCCTGTCGCGCGACCAGACCAACCAGGTCGTGCGCGCGTTCAGCTATTTCTCGCACCTGGCCAATATCGCCGAGGACCAGCACCACAACCGCCGCCGCCGCATCCACGCGCTGGCCGGCTCGCCGCCGCAGGACGGCAGCCTGCAGCATGCGCTGGAGAAGATCGACGCTGCCGGCGTCACCGGCAAGCAGCTGCGCAAGTTCCTGGACGAGGCGCTGATCGTCCCCGTGCTGACCGCGCACCCGACCGAAGTCCAGCGCAAGAGCATCCTGGACGCCGAGCGCGAGATCGCCCGCCTGCTGGCCGAGCGCGACCTGCCGATGACCGCGCGCGAGCGCGACCAGAACACCGCGCAGCTGCGCGCCAAGGTCACCACGCTGTGGCAGACCCGCATGCTGCGCGACTCGCGCCTGACGGTGGCGGACGAGATCGACAATGCGCTGTCCTACTACCGCACCACCTTCCTGCACGGCATCCCGCAACTGATGAGCGAGCTGGAAGAGGACATCGCCGCAATCTTCCCGGCCTCGCGCAAGGCCAAGGGCAGCGCGGCAGAGCCGGCGCCGCTCGCGCCGTTCATGCAGATGGGTTCGTGGATTGGCGGCGATCGCGACGGCAATCCGAACGTCACGGCAGAGACCCTCGATCACGCCGCCACCCAGCAATCGCAGATGATCTTGGGCTGGTATCTCGATGAAGTGCATGCACTCGGCGCCGAGCTGTCGATGTCGTCGCTGATGGTCGACGCGAGCCCCGAGCTGCTGGCACTGGCCGAGGCCTCTCCCGACCATTCCGCGCACCGCGCAGACGAGCCCTACCGTCGCGCGCTGATCGGCATCTACGCGCGCCTGGCCGCGACCAGCAAAGCGCTGACGGGCCACGCCGCACCGCTCCACCCAGTGGCCGAGGCCGAGCCGTACGGCAGCGCAGAAGCCTTCGCCGCCGATGTGCAAGTCGTGATCGATTCCCTGCGCGCGCATCATGGCCGCGCACTGGCCAGCACGCGCATCGATGCGCTGGTGCGCGCCATCGCCGTGTTCGGCTTCCACCTGGCATCGGTCGATATGCGCCAGGTCTCCGACGTGCACGAAGCCGTGGTGGCCGAGCTGTTCGCGGCGGCGGGCGTCGAGAAGGACTACGCCGCGCTGCCGGAGTCGCGCAAGCAGGAACTGCTGCTGGCCGAGCTGCGCCAGCCGCGCCTGCTGACGCTGCCCTGGCACGAGTACTCGGAACAGACGCGCAACGAACTTGCGATCCTGGCGACGGCGCGCGAACTGCGCGCGCGCTATGGCAAGCGCGTGGCGCGCAACTACATCATCTCGCACACGGAAACGTTGTCGGACCTGGTCGAGGTCATGCTGCTGCAGAAGGAATCCGGCATGCTGCAGGGCACGCTGGGCAGCAAGACCGACCCGGCGCGCATGGAGCTGATGGTCATTCCGCTGTTCGAGACCATCGAGGACTTGCAGAATGCCGCGGGCATCATGCAGTCGCTGCTGGACCTGCCCGGTTTCGACTCGGTGATCGAGCACCATGGCGTCGAGCAGGAGGTGATGCTCGGCTATTCCGACTCCAACAAGGACGGCGGCTTTCTGACCTCCACGTGGGAGCTGTACAAGGCCGAGCTGGCGCTGGTGCAGCTGTTCGAGCAGCGCAAGGTCAAGCTGCGCCTGTTCCACGGCCGCGGCGGCACGGTTGGCCGCGGCGGCGGCCCGACCTACCAGGCCATCCTGTCGCAGCCGCCGGGTACGGTGAACGGGCAGATCCGCCTGACCGAGCAGGGCGAGATCATCAACAGCAAGTTTGCCAATGGCGAGATCGGCCGGCGCAACCTGGAAACGGTGATCGCCGCCACGCTCGAAGCCTCGCTGCTGCCGCAGCAGAACGCACCGAAGGAGCTGAGCACCTTCGAGGGCATCATGCAGCAGCTGTCGGACCGTGCCTTCGGCGCCTACCGCAACCTGGTGTACGAGACCCCGGGCTTCAAGGACTACTTCTTCGCGACCACGCCGATCACCGAGATCGCCGACCTGAACCTGGGTTCGCGTCCGGCCTCGCGCAAGCTGATGGACAAGAAGAACCGCCGTATCGAAGACCTGCGCGCGATTCCCTGGGGCTTCTCGTGGGGCCAGTGCCGCCTGCTGCTGCCGGGCTGGTACGGTTTCGGCAGCGCGGTCAAGTCGCTGCTGGACACCGCGCCGGACGACAAGGCGCGCAAGGCGGCGGTGGCCACGCTGCGCAAGATGGTCAAGACCTGGCCGTTCTTCTCCACGCTGCTGTCCAACATGGACATGGTGCTGGCCAAGACCGACCTGGCCGTGGCCTCGCGCTACGCGCAGCTTTGCGATGACGCGGCGCTGCGCAAGAACGTGTTCGCGCGCATCAGCAAGGAATGGCACCTGACCTGCGAGATGCTGGCGCTCGTCACCGGCCACCAGGAGCGGCTGGCCGACAACCCGCTGCTGGCACGCTCGATCAAGAACCGCTTTGCCTACCTGGACCCGCTCAACCACTTGCAGGTCGAGCTGCTCAAGCGCTATCGCTCGGGCAAGGACGGGGACGATATCCGCGTTCGCCGCGGCATCCACCTGACCATCAACGGGGTGGCGGCGGGGCTCCGTAATACGGGTTGATCCCAGCCTGATCCACTGAGTCAGAAACGCCCGGACGGCTTGCCGTCCGGGCGTTTGTCCATCTGACCCTTGTTGCCTGGCTCAGCCCACAAACGCCCCCGGCACCGGATCTTCGCCGAGCGCATGCAGCAGCACGGCCCAGTGCATGGCCTCGTCGCCGAGGATGCTGCCCGCCGCCTTGGTCAGGTCACGGTTGTAGAAATTCGGCAGCACGCCGAGATACGCCGCGGTGGCGCCCTTTTCCAGTCCGGCGGCAAAGCGCAGCACGTCCGCCTGCGTCTTGAGCTGCGCGGTCGGGAACGAATACTCCGACGGCTTCTTCGCCATCACCGGCGACCCGCCGAGCTTCGATACCGTGCCGGCCAGCACCTGCGCATGCGCCTTGTGGTGGTTCTGGAACTTCACCGCCGTATCGAGCACGGGCTTCTGCAGCAACCCGCTTTCCGCCCCGACCTGGTAGGCCGCAATCGCCTGATACTCCAGCCCGAGCGCGACGTTCAGGATCCTGATGTCGTCCTTCGTGCTGCCCGACTCCGTCTGCGCCCAGGCCGGCATCGACTCGCCCAGGCTCAGCACGGCGAGCGACCCTAGCGCGAACAGGCCCGGCACCTTGAGCAGGCCGCGTCGGCGCTCGTCGGGCAACGTGACGATGGAAACGTCCGCGGATTGAACCAGCCGGCGGTCCGGCGTCTTGGGCATGCGTTCCATGGTGTTCTCCAGTGAGGGATCAAGGGGCAGCGTCCGCTGTGCGGCTTGCCTGACCCTTTTACGCAGGCACTGGACGATCGGATGCACCGGCGCTGCCTATAATCCGGCAGAGCCCTCCGTCGGAAGCCGCCGCGTGTCTGCCTCCCCTGAACCGTCCTTTGCCCCCTCGGCCGACAACGACCGACTGGCGGCGTGGCTGCAGGCCGTGGCGCTCGGCGACCGGCAGGCGCTGCGCGCGCTCTACGATCAGACCGCGACGAAACTGTTCGGCCTTGCGCTGCGTATCACTGGCAGGCGCGACTGGGCGGAGGACGTTGTGCAGGAAAGCTTTGTCAGCATCTGGCACCACGCCGTCGACTACCGGCCGCACCTGTCCGCGCCGATGACCTGGATGACCACCATCGTTCGCAACCGCGCGCTCGACTGCCTGCGCCGCGCGGCCGCCGCACGGCTGCCGCAGACCGTGGAGCTGGGCGAGGAACTGGGGGAATGGCTGGCCGACGAGGCCGCCGGACCGGCCGAACTCGCACTGGCCAGCCAGCAGGCGCGCGCGCTGAACCGCTGCCTGCAGCGACTGGAGCAGGCGCAGCGCCAGGCCATCGTGCTGGCCTACCTCCACGACCTGAGCCACGCCGAACTGGCGCAGCGGCTGAGCATGCCGCTGGGCACCGTCAAATCCTGGATCCGCCGCGGCCTGGAGCGCCTGCGCACGTGCCTGGAGAGCGCGCCATGAGGCTGAGCCGCCACCCCGACCTGCTCGATCGCATCGCCGCGCAATATGCGCTCGGCGTGCTGCGCGGCGGCGCGCGGCGCCGGATGGAGCAGCTTGCGCGCGAGGAACCCGCCGTGCGCGCCGCGATCGGCCACTGGCAGGTCAGGCTGTCCGGCATGGCCGAGCTGCAACCGTCCTCCGAGCCGGTGGAGGCGGTGTGGTGCGGCATCGAACAACGGCTCGGCTGGAAACCTGTGCCTTCGGCCAAGACAGCCGAGCCGCCATCGTGGCAAACGCTGTGGACGGCGCCGGCGTTCTGGCGCGGCGCAGCGGCGGCAATGGCCGTTGTCGCGGTGCTGGCCGTGGGCATTGGAAGGCAAATAGCGCAACGCCCGCTGGTCGAGACCGCGGTGGTCGCCGTGCTGAACAATGCACAGTCTCAACCCGCCCTGCTCGTGTCATGGGATGCCGCGGCCCGGCAGCTGGTCGTCCAGCGGCTCGACGACACGGTCGTGTCCGGACAGCAGGTCCTCCAACTGTGGGCGTTGCCCCAGGGCGGCAAGCCGCAATCGCTCGGCGTGATCGGCCGCGAGAGGGCTGCCCGGCTGGCACTGGACGGGTTCCCCGCAGCCGTGCCGGCCCTGGCGGTCAGCGTCGAACCGCCCGGCGGATCGCCGAATCCCGACGGCCCGAGCGGTCCTATCGTCTTCAAGGGACCCTTGATCCACTCGCCGCTCTGAAGCCCGCTCTCCCATCCCGCGCGGGCGATATAATCCACGTTTCCCCGAAATCCGCTCGCGCCCGCCCCGCATGGTCATGCACCGGCCGCACGCCGCGCGAGCCACAGCCCTGACGTCCATGACGACCTCCCAACTTGCCAAGAAAGGCGAAGCCTGGTCCGCCCGCTTCTCCGAACCGATGTCCGACCTGGTGAAGCGCTACACCGCCTCGGTGTTCTTCGACAAGCGCCTGGCCCTGTTCGACATCCAGGGTTCGCTGGCCCACGCGGCCATGCTGGCAAAGCAAGGCATCATCGCCGAGGCCGACCGCGCCGAGATCGCGCGCGGCATGGCGCAGATCCAGGGCGAGATCGAGGCCGGCAGCTTCGAGTGGAAGCTCGACCTGGAAGACGTCCACCTGAATATCGAGGCGCGCCTGACCGCGCTGGTCGGCGATGCCGGCAAGCGCCTGCACACCGGCCGCTCGCGCAATGACCAGGTCGCGACCGACATCCGCCTGTGGCTGCGCAGCGAGATCGATAACATCGTGGCCCTGCTCGGCGCGCTGCGCGTGTCGCTGCTCGACCTGGCTGACCAGAACGCCGACACCATCCTGCCCGGCTTCACGCACTTGCAGGTGGCGCAGCCGGTCACCTTCGGCCACCACCTGCTGGCCTACGTGGAAATGTTCACGCGCGATGCCGAGCGCATGGCCGACTGCCGCAAGCGCGTCAACCGCCTGCCGCTGGGCGCCGCCGCGCTGGCCGGCACGAGCTACCCGATCGACCGCGAATTCGTCGCGCAGCAGCTCGGCTTTGACGGCGTGTGCCGCAATTCGCTCGACGCCGTCTCGGACCGCGACTTCGCCATCGAATTCTGCGCCGCCGCCGCGCTGGTGATGACCCACGTGTCGCGCTTCTCGGAAGAGCTGGTGCTGTGGATGAGCCCGCGCGTCGGCTTCATCGACATCGCCGACCGCTTCTGCACCGGCAGCTCGATCATGCCGCAGAAGAAGAACCCCGACGTGCCCGAACTGGCGCGCGGCAAGACCGGCCGCGTCAACGGCCACCTGATCGGCCTGCTGACGCTGATGAAGGGCCAGCCGCTCGCGTACAACAAGGACAACCAGGAAGACAAGGAGCCGCTGTTCGACACGGTCGATACCGTGGTCGACACGCTGCGCATCTTCGCCGACATGGTGCCTGGCATCACGGTCAAGCCGGAAGCCATGCGCGCCGCCGCGCTGCAGGGCTACGCCACCGCCACCGACCTGGCCGACTACCTGGTCAAGAAGGGCCTGCCGTTCCGCGACGCGCACGAAGCCGTGGCCCACGCCGTGCGCGCCTGCGACAGCCGCCAGTGCGACCTGGCCGACCTGAGCGTGGCGGAGCTGCGCGACGTGTCCGGCCTGGGCGACAAGGCCGCGCTGATCGGCGACGACGTGCATGGCGTGCTGACGCTCGAAGGCTCGGTCGCCGCACGCAACCACATCGGCGGGACCGCACCGGACCAGGTGCGCGCCGCGATTGCGGTTGCACGCCAGGCGCTGGACAACTGACCCGGGGCCACCCCCCCTCCGTCAGGAGGGTAAAGGAAGCGGCGTTTCGCGACGAAGAAGGGGAGCACATGCTCCCCTTCTTCGTCGCCCAGGCTTGCGTACCCCCTTTTCTGGCACGGCGTGCCGGCGACCATGCCGCCGCCGGAAGTCCGTCCTCCGCATAGCCAGGGAAAGCCGGTAAATGTGACTTACTGGGGAATTACCCTAGCGATAGTGACGCACGAACACCGTAGACTATTGCGCCACCCCCGTATTCGCGAAATAGGACGATCACATGTCTTTCCTCATGAGGCTGTCACGGCTTATCGACGCCGTGAATGCGTTCATCGGGCAGTGGGCGAAATGGCTGATCCTGCTGGCCGTGCTGGTCTGCGCAGGCAACGCCATCGTCCGCTACACCTTCAGCATCAGTTCCAATGCATGGCTTGAACTGCAGTGGTATATGTTCGCCGGCGTGTTCCTGCTAGGCGCGCCTTATACACTGCGGCGCGACGAGCACGTACGCATCGACGTCGTCGCGGGCCGGTTCTCCGAACGCACGCAAGTGTGGATCGATATCTTCGGCATCCTGTTCTTCCTGCTGCCGATCAGCATCATCATCCTCCGCCTCTCCATTCCTTATTTCTGGCTGTCCTACGCTGGCCATGAAATGTCCGGCAATGCCGGCGGCCTGATCCGCTGGCCCGCCAAGTTCCTGATCGTCGCGGGATTCTTCCTGATGATCCTGCAGGGGTTGTCGGAGCTCATCAAGCGCTTTGCCTACCTGAGGGGTGAGCTGTCCTTCTCCGCGTTCCGCAAGCACGCCCACGACCCGGCGGAAGACGTTGCGGCCATTTTGATGGCCAACCAGTCCGATCCGACCAAAAAACAATAAGAGGCGCGCGAAATGACCCAATTCCTGATCGCGAACATGGCGCCAATCATGTTCGCCTCCCTGGTCGTATTCCTGTTGTCCGGGTTTCCGATCGCGTTCGCGCTGGCGGCAAACGGGCTGCTGTTCGCCTTCGTCGGCATTGAACTTGGCATGCTGCCGCCCGAACTGCTGCAGGCATTGCCCAACCGTCTGTTCGGCATCATCGAGAACGACACCCTGCTGGCCATCCCGTTCTTCACCTTCATGGGGCTGATCCTGGAGCGCTCGGGCATGGCCGAAGACCTGCTCGACACCATCGGACAGCTGTTCGGCCCGATCCGCGGCGGCCTGGCCTATGCGGTAATCTTTGTCGGCGCCCTGCTGGCGGCGACGACCGGCGTGGTCGCGGCATCGGTGATTTCGATGGGCCTGATCTCGCTGCCGCTGATGCTGAAGTACAAGTACGACAAGCGGCTAGCTTCGGGCGTCATCGCAGCATCCGGCACGCTGGCCCAGATCATTCCGCCTTCGCTGGTGCTGATCGTGCTGGCCGACCAGCTTGGCCGCTCGGTTGGCGACATGTACAAGGGCGCATTCCTGCCCGGCCTGATCCTCACCGGCATGTACATGGGCTATGTGCTGCTGATGACCTTGATCAAGCCCGCCGCTGCACCCGCCCTGCCGCCGGAAGCACGTGTCTTCCGCGAAGCGAGCGGCAAAAGCGGCGCCGCGTCGGTCCTGGTGCTGACCGCGCTGTCCGTGGCGGTAGGCGTGCTGGCGGACAAGTACTACAAGCCCGAGGCACCGCTCGACGAACGCCTGGTGATCTCGGTCGGTGCGGCCATCCTGTTTGCCTTCGTGGTGGCAGTCATCAACCGGACGCTCAAGCTTGGCTTGCTGTCCAAGATGGCCGAGAAGGTGACCTTCGTGCTGATTCCGCCGCTGGCGCTGATCTTCCTGGTCCTGGGCACGATCTTTCTCGGCGTGGCTACCCCGACCGAAGGTGGCGGCATGGGTGCACTGGGCGCCCTTATCCTGGCGATGATCAAGCGGCGCCTGAACCTGGACCTGACCAAGCAGGCCATGGAATCCACGCTGAAGCTGTCGGCCTTCGTGATCTTCATCCTGATCGGCGCCCGCGTGTTCTCCCTGACCTTCTACGGTGTCGACGGCCACCTCTGGGTGGAACACCTGCTGACCGCGCTGCCCGGCGGACAGACCGGCTTCCTGATCGCGGTAAACGTGCTGTTCTTCCTGCTGGCGTTTTTTCTGGATTTCTTCGAACTTGCGTTCATCCTCGTGCCGCTGGTCGGACCGGTGGCGGACAAGCTCGGCATCGACCTGATCTGGTTCGGGGTGCTGCTGGCCGTCAACATGCAGACGTCGTTCATGCACCCGCCTTTCGGCTTCTCGCTGTTCTACCTGCGCTCGGTCGCACCGCGCGAGATCAAGACAACCGATATCTATTGGGGATCGGTGCCCTTCGTGCTCATCCAGCTGCTCATGGTCGGGTTGATCATCCTCTTCCCTGGCGTCGTCAGCACAGGCACTGCCAAGCCACAGGCCGGCCAGGTGACGCGCGACCTCTCCCTCGACCTGCAACAGGAACGGCCTGCGGCAAGCGCCCCCGCAACCGCTCCGGGCAGTGCAACGCTGGAACTGCCCACGGCACCGGCCGACGCTGAGCCCGCCTCACCAACATTCGAGTTCGAGAAGAAGAAGTAAGCCACGGCGGCCAAAAGACCCTGCCAGGACCTGCCAGGACCTGCCAGGACCTGCCAGGATCTGCCAGGATCTGCTTCGAGGGGTAATGCCGTTCAGTTCGGTCTGGACGGCATTTTTCTTTGCAGGGTGGAAGTCGAACGCGTTCTGCACGCCCTCTCCGGGACCTTCCGCCGGGCTGCGCGACTCCCCTGTCCGGGCGCGGTCGTCACCATGGCCTAGTTCGTAGTCGTCACCAGCACATCCCCCCGCCGCGCCACCACGTTCACGACAACGCTGCTGCCCGAGCGCCGCAGCATCAGGTCGACGGACGCATCGCCAATGGACAGCCCTTGCAGCGCCAGGTCTTCCATGAAGGACGGCAGCGCCGGATAGTGGAAGCTGATCTCGCGCGCGCCCACGTTGAAGTCCAGGTTCAGGCACGTTTGCAATAGCGACAGCGGCGTGGCTGCCGCCCAGGCCTGCGGGATGCAGGCCACGGGATAGAGCGTCGGCCCACGGTTGCGCCGGCGCACGAAGCCGCAGAACAGCTCGGGCAGGCGCCGCAGGTCCATATGGGTGGACGCGGCGAAGAGGCCATCGAAGATGCGCAACGCCGCGTCGCGCAAGCCGTAACGAACCATCCCCGCGGCGATGAGGGCGTTGTCATGGGGCCAGACCGAACCATTGTGATAGCTCATCGGGTTGTAGCGGCTTTCGCTGGACGCAAGGGTCCGCACGCCCCAGCCCGAGAACGATGCGCTGCCCATCAGGGCCGCGGCCACCGCCGGCGCGCGCTCGGGCAGTGCGATGCCCGTATAGAGCGCGTGGCCCGCATTGGAGGACAGCACGCGGCATGGCCGCTTGCTGCCATCGAGCGCGATCACGTACGTGCCCAGCTCCTCGTCGAAGAACGCTTCGTCAAAGCGCTGCCGCAGCTGCGCGGCACGCGTTTCGAGTGCGGTGGCGCGCCCGTTGTGGCCCAGGTTGCGCGCCATCCGCGCGGCCGCCATCCAGGCCGCGTACACGTAACCCTGCACCTCCACCAGTGCGATCGGACCCTCGGCCAGGGTGCCGTCCGCATGGAAGATCGAATCGTGGCTGTCCTTCCAGCCCTGGTTGAGCAGCCCGTCGCTGGTGCGCCGGCCGTACTCGACAAAGCCGTCGCCGTCGCGGTCGCCGTACTTGTCGATCCAGCGCAGCGCCGCCTCGATGGCAGGCCACAACGATCGGATGGTCTCTACGTCATGCGTGCGGTCCAGGTAGGCGCCTGCGAGCATGACGAACAGCGGCGTGGAATCGATGCTGCCGTAGTAGCGGCGGAACGGCACCTCGCCAAGGTTTGCCATCTCGCCCTTGCGGCTTTCGTGCAGGATCTTGCCCGGCTCGGCATCGGCGGACGGGTCGGAAGTCGTCGCCTGGTTCGCTGCCAGGTAACCCAGCACACCGCGTGCGATGCCCGGATCCAGCCACAGGGTTTCCATCGCGGTGATCAGCGCATCGCGGCCGAAGAAGGTGCTGAACCACGGAATGCCGGCATAGGGATACGGACCGTAAGGGGTCTTCGTGATCAGCATGTAGAGATCGGACAGGCTGCGGCCCACGGCTTCATTGAAGATCTCGTTGGAGGTGGTCACACTGGCGGCCTCCGCGGACAGCGCCTGCAGCGAGCGGCGCGCGGCCCGCAGGGCCGACGGGAAAGCGCCGCGCGGCGGGCGCTTGTCGTGCCGCGCCTTGTCACAGCAGACTTCGACGTAGAGCAGGTGCGTCCGGTGCGGCATCAGCTCCAGCTCGAACACCGCCATGTCGCCACGCAGCTGCGTCGGCGCGGGATCGAACGTCAGGTGCGTGGTGCGCACGCAATCATCGAGCCCGGTGTAGGCGAGCTTCGCACCGTTGTCGGTCAGCTCGGGTGGATGCGTCTGACCGCGCTGCGCGCGCCTGGCCCCGCGCACCTCGAACAGGTCGGCAAAGTCCGCTTCGAACGCCAGCTCCAGGCTGATGTGCCGCGGCGTTTCGTCGAAATTGCGTACCGCCAGCCGTTCATAGCAGGTGCCCTCCCAAAGAAAGCGCGAACGGCGCACATGGATCACGTCGTGAGGCATGACCATCTCGCCCTGCGCATCGAACAGGTCCGGGTTGGTCAGGTCGCAGCTGAACGCGGCGTCGTCGTCGCGCAGGACCGAACTGAGCAGCACGGGGCGCCACCCGTTGATGGTCAGTTGGAAGTGCGACAGGTGCCGCGTGTCGCAACAAAAGATGCCGTCCGAGCCACTGGAACCGGCAATGGCGTCGCCATGCTGGTCGAACACGGCGAAGGTGTCGCCTTGCTTGAGCGTGCGGGGCTGGGTCAGACGCAGTGAGTGCGTCGCGGCGATGACGATGGGCGCGCCGGGTGTCGCGTCCGGCACCAGGCCGCGCCGGCCTTCGGGGGCGTCGAGCATTGTTTTTCTCCAGGTTCAGGCCGCGACGTGCAGGCCCGCATCCGCCTGGGCGGACGGGTCTGGATCCGCGCCACCGTCCGGCGACGATCTGCGCAGGCGGCCATAGAGTGCCAGGTAGTCGTGCGCCATGTGTTCGGCGCTGAAACGCGCCAGGAACGCACGGCGCACGGCGCGGCGGTCGATGTCACCGATGCGCCTGACTGCCGCCACGGCCTCGTCGACACTGTCGACGACAAAGCCGGTGACCCCGTCATCGATGACTTCCGGGACGGAACCGCATCGGAACGCGATCACCGGGGTGCCACAGGCCATGGCTTCGATCATCGCCAGGCCAAATGGCTCGGGCCAGTCAATCGGGAACAGCAGCGCACTTGCGCCACCGAGAAACCGTGCCTTTTCCCGCTCGCCGATTTCTCCAAGATACTCGATATTGGCGTGCCGGCTGACCAGCGGCGCGATGTCGGCATCCCAGTATGCGCGGTCGACGCGGTCGATCTTGGCGGCGATCTTCAACGGCATGCCGCTTCGCACGGCAATCTTGATGGCGCGGTCGGGGCGCTTCTCGGGCGAAATGCGTCCGAGGAAGGCGAGGTAGCCCCCGCGCGCCACCGCATGAAACGGCAGCAGCCGTGCGGGCAGGCCATGATAGACGTTGCCGAGCCAGTGGACTGGCGGCATGGGGTCGCGCTGCGCCAGCGAGATCGATACCAGCGGCACCTTTGCGAAGGCAGCATAGAACGCCGCCAGGTCCGGAAGGTCCTGCCTGCCATGCAGCGTCGTCACCGTGCGGTCGGCCAGGCGCCGCGCCAGCGGGAAATGCAGCAGGTCGGTGTGGAAATGCAGGACGTCGAAATCGTCCGCCTGCCGGGCCACTTCGTCGATCATCATCACGTGATACGGCACGATGTCGCGCACCGACGGGTCGGTGCGCAAGGCGCGCGGCGCGCAGCTGACCAGCCTGGCGGCAGTCGATGAGTCGCCGCTGGCAAACAGCGTGACGTCGTGCCCCTGCCGGACCAGTTCGTCCGTCAGGTACGCCACGACGCGCTCGGTACCGCCGTATTGCCGTGGCGGGCATGCTTCCATAAGCGGGGCAATTTGGGCGATTTTCATCGACAGGCTATGCCTTTGCAGAAAAGTTTGACCACCGGTTGCAAGGACCGCCTTCGCCGCGCAGCCGGCGCGATGCGCTGCTCCGTCCCATCGAAAGACAGCCCACGCCGGCAAGCAGATGCCGGCGCTGCCACGGCAGCCTTGACCGCCTCATTCCGTCGCGGCAAGAGAACTGGCTGTCGCTGGCGCCACCTCTGACAGGCTTATTGCTCACCGGGAACCCTGCCGCGCCGCCGCAGCAAGATTCCCTGCACCGGCTGTCCGGCAATCGATCTCAGGCCTGAACCCCTGACCTTGCAAACGCCATGCCCGGCAGCCTGCGCCGATTGCTATGCTAGGAATCGTCCACATCGAACGCTGTGGCGTTACCGAAAAAGGGAGCCTCGTGTCCAACCACCCCCTTAGCCCCCCGGCACGCAAGTCGGCGAAAGCCCCTTCCACTTCCGGCTGGCTGCACTGGCTGCCGGGCCTGCAGATGCTGCGCACGTATCAGGCTGCCTGGCTGCCGCGCGACCTGGCGGCGGGGCTGGTGCTCACGACCATGCTGGTGCCGGTCGGCATCGCCTATGCCGAGGCATCGGGCGTGCCAGGCATCTATGGCCTGTACGCCACCATCGTCCCGCTGCTCGCCTACGCGCTCTTCGGCCCGAGCCGCATCCTGGTGCTGGGGCCCGACTCAGCGCTGGCGGCGCCGATCCTCGCCGTGGTGGTGCAGCTGTCCGCCGGCGATCCGGCGCGCGCCATCACCATCGCCAGCATGATGGCGGTGGTATCAGGCGTGGTCTGCATCGCCGTCGGCCTGTTGCGGCTGGGCTTTATCACCGAGCTGCTGTCCAAGCCGATCCGCTATGGCTATATGAACGGCATCGCGTTCACCGTGCTCGTCAGCCAGTTGCCCAAGCTGTTCGGCATTTCGATCGAAGATGCGGGGCCGTTGCGGGAGCTATGGAGCCTGGGCACCGCCGTGGCGGCCGGCAAGGCCAACCTGTACAGCGTGGCCGTGGGCGGCGCGAGCCTGGTGCTGATCCTGCTGCTGAAACGGTTCGAGCGCGTGCCCGGCGTGCTGATCGCGGTGGTGCTGGCCACGCTTAGCGTGAGCCTGTTCGGTCTCGATGCACACGGAGTCAAAGTGCTTGGCAAGATGCCGCAAGGCCTGCCCGCCTTCGCCTTGCCGTACCTGAGCGGGGTCGATCTCACCCATATCGTGGTGGGCGGCTGTGCCGTCGCCCTGGTCGCGTTCGCCGATACCAGTGTGCTGTCGCGCACCTACGCGGCGCGCCTGAAATATCCGGTCGATCCGAACCAGGAAATGGTAGGGCTGGGCGCCGCCAACCTCGCTGCCGGATTGTTCCAGGGCTTTCCGATCAGCAGCAGCGCGTCACGCACGCCGGTGGCCGAAGCCGCCGGTGCGCGCACGCAGCTGACCGGCGTGGTCGGCGCGCTGGCGGTGGCGGCGTTGCTGCTGTTTGCGCCGGACCTGATGCGCTACCTGCCCAGCAGCGCACTGGCCGCCGTCGTCATCGCGGCGGCCATCGGCCTGTTCGAGTTTGCCGACCTCAAGCGGATCTACCGCATCCAGCAGTGGGAATTCTGGCTGGCGATGGCATGCTTTGCCGGCGTTGCGGTCTTCGGCGCGGTGCCGGGCATCGGCCTGGCCGTGGTCATCGCCATCATCGAGTTCCTGTGGGACGGCTGGCGTCCGCACCACGCGGTGCTCGGCCGCGCCGACGGCGTTCGCGGCTACCACGACGTGGAGCGCTACCCGAACGCGCGCCGCGTGCCGGGCCTGGTGCTGTTCCGCTGGGATGCGCCGCTGTTCTTCGCGAATGCCGAGCTGTTCCAGGAATGCGTACTGCGCGCCGTCGATGCCTCGCCCACGGCAGTGCGGCGCGTGGTGGTGGCAGCCGAGCCGGTGACCAGCGTCGACGTGACCTCGGCGGACATGCTGCGGGAACTCGACAAGACCCTGGACGAGCGCAGCATCGAACTCCACTTCGCGGAGATGAAGGATCCCGTCAAGGACAAGCTCAAGCGCTTCGAACTGTTCGACAACCTGGGTAAGGATGCTTTCCATCCCACGGTCGGCGCGGCAGTGGATGACTACCTGAGCGACTTCGGGGTGGACTGGAAGGCGTGACGAGCCAAATAGACATCAAAATTCCGACGCCCTGCTCCCCTCTCCCATAAATGGGCGAGGGGAGACAACCCTCGGAATGTCGACTGCCCCGCAAACGAAAGCGGCGGACCACCTGTTGGCAGTCCGCCGCTTTTGCGACGTCAGCGTAAAGCTCAGCTGCCCTGCTTCACGCAATCCACGAAGTAAGCCTTCTGGCCGTCGACCTCTTCCAGCACCAGCCCGTGCACGTCCGTCTCGAAGCCCGGGAAGAGCTTGTTGAACTCGCGCGCGAACTTCAGGTACTGGACGATGATGCGGTTGAAGCGCTCGCCCGGGATCAGCAGCGGGATGCCCGGCGGGTACGGCGTCAGCAGGATGGCGGTGACGCGGCCTTCCAGCTCGTCCACCGGCACGCGCTCGATCTCGCGGTGCGCCATCATGGCCCACGCATCCGACGGCTTCATCGCCGGCTCCATGTCCGACAGGTACATCTCGGTGGTCACGCGCGCCACGTCGTTGGCCTTGTAGACGCTGTGCACGGCGTCGCACAGGTCACGCAGGCCCATGCGCTCGTATTGCGGGTGCTTGCCGACGAACTCGGGCAGCACGCGCCACAGCGGCTGGTTCTGGTCGTAGTCGTCCTTGAACTGCTGCAGCTCGGTCACCAGCGAATTCCAGCGGCCCTTGGTGATGCCGATGGTGAACATGATGAAGAACGAGTACAAACCCGTCTTCTCGATGATGATGCCGTGCTCGGCCAGGTACTTGGTGACGATGGCCGCAGGGATGCCGCGCTCGCTGAACTCGCCGTCCACGTCCAGCCCCGGGGTGATGAGCGTTGCCTTGATCGGGTCGAGCAGGTTGAAGCCGTCGGCCAGGTCGCCGAAGCCGTGCCAGCGCTCGTTGGCCTTGAGCATCCATTCCTCGCGCTCCGGCATGCCCTCTTCGTTCAGCGTGTCGGGACCCCAGACCTTGAACCACCAGTCGCCGTTCTGCCCGGCGTCGTAGTCGCCCTCCACCTTGCGCATGGCGCGGCGGAAGTCCAGCGCTTCCTGGATGCTTTCTTCCACCAGCGCGGTGCCGCCCGGCGCTTCCATCATCGCCGCGGCCACGTCGCACGAGGCGATGATCGAATACTGCGGGCTGGTCGAGGTGTGCATCAGGTACGCCTCGTTGAAACGGTAGCGGTCCAGCTTGCGCGTCTCGGAATCCTGCACGAGGATCTGCGACGCCTGCGACAGCCCGGCGAGCAGCTTGTGCGTGGACTGCGTGGCGAACACCAGCGCGTCCTTGCTGCGCGGGCGGCCGCGGCCGATCGCGTGCATGTCGTGATAGAAGTCGTGGAACGCGGCGTGCGGCAGCCAGGCCTCATCGAAATGCAGCGTGTCGATTTCCGACGCCAGCATCTCCTTGATCTGCTCGGCGTTGTACAGCACGCCGTCATAGGTGCCCTGCGTGATCGTCAGGATGCGCGGCTTCTGGTTTTTCGCCTTGCTGGCAAACGGGTGGCTGGCGATCTTCCGGCGAATGGTCTCCGGATCGAACTCGCTCTTCGGGATCGGGCCGATGATGCCGTAGTGGTTGCGCGTGGGCATCAGGAACACCGGGATCGCGCCCGTCATCATGATCGCGTGCAGGATCGACTTGTGGCAGTTGCGGTCCACCACCACGATGTCGCCCGGCGCCACGTTGGCGTGCCACACCATCTTGTTCGATGTCGACGTGCCGTTGGTCACGAAGTACATGTGGTCCGAATTGAAGATGCGCGCGGCATTGCGCTCGGATGCCGCCACCGGGCCGGTGTGGTCCAGCAGCTGGCCAAGTTCATCGACCGCGTTGCAGACGTCGGCGCGCAGCATGTTCTCGCCGAAGAACTGGTGGAACACCTGGCCCACCGGGCTCTTCAGGAATGCCACGCCGCCCGAGTGGCCCGGGCAGTGCCACGAGTACGACGAATCCTGCGCGTAGTCGATCAGCGCCTTGAAGAACGGCGGCGCCAGCGTGTCGAGGTAGACCTTGGCTTCGCGGATGATGTGGCGTGCCACGAATTCGGGGGTGTCCTCGAACATGTGGATGAAGCCGTGCAGCTCGCGCAGGATATCGTTCGGGATATGGCGCGAGGTGCGGGTCTCGCCGTACAGGAAGATCGGCAGGTCGGTGTTGCGGCGGCGCACTTCGTTGACGAACGCGCGCAGCTTCTCGATGGCGGCCACTTCGGGACGGTCATCGGCGGTCACGAACTCGTCGTCGTCGATCGACACGATAAAGGTCGAGGCTCGGCTCGACTGCTGCGCGAACGAGGTCAGGTCCCCGTAGCTGGTGAGGCCCATGACCTCCATGCCTTCTTTCTCGATCGCTTCGGCCAGCGCGCGGATGCCCGAGCCGGAGATGTTCTCGGAGCGGAAGTCTTCGTCAATGATGATGACGGGGAAGCGGAATTTCATCGGGCATCCTTGATGGGAAAGCAGGACATAAAGGACTGAGCCACATGGCCGGCAGGGGTTCCCCTGCGACGGCGGCATGTGGCTCTCACGTCAGTTCTTGGCGCCCGCGCGTCGATCTATCGCGGGCCGTCCGTTCCGGCAAACGCCGGCATTGTAATGCGCTCAGGTCTTCGGCAGTGTGACGCCGTGCTGGCCCTGGTACTTGCCGCCCCGGTCGGCGTACGAGGTCTCGCAGACTTCGTCGCTTTCAAAGAACAGCACCTGGGCGCAACCTTCGCCGGCGTAGATCTTGGCGGGCAGCGGCGTGGTGTTGGAGAACTCCAGCGTCACATAGCCTTCCCATTCGGGCTCGAACGGCGTCACGTTGACGATGATGCCGCAGCGCGCATAGGTGCTCTTGCCCAGGCAGATGGTCAGCGTGCTGCGCGGGATGCGGAAATACTCCATCGTGCGCGCCAGGGCGAACGAGTTCGGCGGGATGATGCAGACGTCACCCTTGAAATCCACGAAAGATTTCTCGTCGAAGTTCTTCGGGTCGACGATGGTGCTGTTGATATTGGTGAAGATCTTGAATTCGTCGGCGCAGCGGATGTCGTAGCCGTAGCTCGACGTGCCGTACGAGACGATCTTGCGCCCGTCGGCCTCCCGCACCTGGCCGGGTTCGAACGGCTCGATCATGCCGTGCTGTTCCGCCATGCGGCGGATCCACTTGTCGGATTTGATGCTCATAGGGTCGGGAGGGTAAACGCTTAGGCAGAGTGCGCCGAATTGTACAACCAATCGGCCCGCGCGCCCCTCAATTGAAATGCTGCCTATGCGACCACTTCCTCGGACAGCCGGTGATGGAAGCGTTCGTTCCCGGTGTAAAGCAAAAAGTGCTTGCCCGTACACCTCGCGAAGAGCGTCAGGTTGACCCGCTGCGCCATCTGGTAGCCCATCTGCGTCACCCCCGAGCGCGACAGCAAGAACGGGATGCCCATCTGCGCGCCCTTGATCACCATTTCCGAGGTCAGGCGCCCGGTGGTGTAGAAGACCTTGTCGTCGCCGCGCATGTCTTCCAGCCACATGCGTCCCGCGATCGCATCGACCGCATTGTGGCGGCCCACGTCCTCCACGAACATCAGCAGCTCGCTGCCGCGGAACAGCGCGCAGCCATGCACCGAGCCCGCCTGCTTGTACACCGACTGCTGCAGGCGGATGGTGTCGATGATGCCGTACAAGGTGTCCTGGTCCAGCGTGGCCCCGGCCGGCAGCCGGACATTGTCGATCTCGTCGAGCAGCGAGCCAAATACCGTGCCCTGCCCGCAACCCGTGGTGACCACGCGGCGCGCGGTGCGTTCCTCGATGCGGTCAATGCCCGTCCGGGTGGTCACGGCAGCCGATTCGGTCTCCCAGTCCACCTGCACGGCGGCGATGTCCTCGATCGACTCGACCAGACGCTGGTTGCGCAGGTAGCCGAGCACCAGGTGTTCGGGCGCCCCGCCCAGCGTCATCAGCGTGACCAGTTCGCGCTTGTCGAGATAGACCGTGAGCGGGCGCTCCCCGGGCAGGTAAGCCGGGCGGGCGCGCCCCAGTTCATCGACGACCTCCACTTCTTCGATCAGGGGAACGGCCGCGTGGGTGAGTTCGGGACGCAGGGGCATGGGTGGCGAAGTCGGGCTGCTCAGGTTTGCCCCACGCCGGCTTTCAAGCGATGGGGCCAGGGTTAAGGCGCCTTTGCGGTCGATTGTACTGCCGCTGCGGCGGCCGGTGCCTGGGGCGCCGCGTACGGCCCGGGATCGGCACAAGCAGCGGTCTGCACGGGATCGTGCGTGGCATTGCCGCGGGCTTTCATGTCGCCGTAGTAGCGCGCCGCGATCCTGTCCTGCGACTTGCATAGCTGGAACGCCGCAACCTTGTCAGCCCAGGCCGTACGCGCCTTGGTTTCTGCGGCCTTGGCCTGCTGCGCATCGGTCGGCGGCGGCAGCTTGGCTAGCGCGCCCTGGGTACCCACGGCGCCGGCGGCCAGGGCAATCAGCATCAGCATGCGTTTCATGGTCTGTATTCGGTGAAAGGGTGCCATGCCGGTGCCTCAAGCTTCGCCGGGATTGCGCCGGCGCGCCGCCTTGGGCTCCGGCGTCGCCGAGCGCTGGACCGGGATCTTGCCGGCCTTGATGTCGTCATACCAGTGCTCGTGATGCTCCTTGGCCCAGGCCTCGTCGACCCAGCCGTCGCGCATGGCACGGTAGGCGCCTTCCATGCCGATGGTTCCCATGTAGATATGGCCCAGCGACATCGCGATCATCAGCACCGCGGCGATGCCGTGGATCACGTTGGCGATCTGCATGGTGGCCCGGTAGTACTCGAGCCCGGGCACGATCATGTCGAGCACCCAGCCGGATGCGGACAGGATCAGGCCGAAGATCACCAGGCCTGCCCAGAACCACATCTTCTCGCCGGCGTTGAAGCGGCCGCTCGGCACATGCTTGCCGCTTGCCAGGCCACCGAGGCTGGTCAGCCAGTGCAGGTCATCGCGGCTTGGCAGGTTGCTGCGCACAAAGATCACGAAGGCGACGATGATCGACAGCGTGAACACCGGGCCGGCCAGGTTATGGATGTTCTTCAGCAGGTAGGTGAGCCAGCCGAACAGCGTATGGCCCATCAACGGCAGCAGGAAATGCTTGCCGAACAGCATCACGATGCCCGACACCGCGAGCAGCACGAACGCGATCGCCATGGTCCAGTGGACGATGCGCTCGAACGGCGTAAAGCGTTCGATCATGCGTCCGGTGCGCGGCTCGCGCAGCGGAATGGTGCCGCGCCACAAAAAGAAGCCAAGAATCGCCAGCGGCACCACCACCAGCAGCCAGCCGCCCCACACCGTGATCACGCCATTGCGGAACAACCGCCACTGCTGCCCCGTGCGCTGGATCAGCACGCCGGCCTCCTTGTACGGCAGGCTGCTGTAGTGGGCCTGGTCGGAATTGACTTCGCGCCAGACCGGCGCATTGTTGCCGGGCTGCGTCAGCGTGCGCTCCTTCTGCGACCGCGCCTCATTGGCGATGTCGCGGCGCGGCACGTTGAAGATGTTCTCCGAGGCAATGCCGGCATACGGCTGCACAGGATGCGTGGCCGGATTGTTCGCGTCAGCCGCTTGTGTGGGCTGAACCTGCGGGGCCTGGGCGGCTTGCGGCGCGGAGGCGGGCGCCTGCGCGGCAGCGCCACCGCTGGCGAACGTCAACATGGCCAGGGCGCCTGCGGCAAGCCAGGCACGCCAGCCGCACATATTCTGCGTGGGCCTCATATGCGCTCCTTCGGGTCGTCACCCCGCCCTGCCTGCGGTGCAGTCATGGCGTGCGGTTGTATTCGTTCTGCAGCTGGTTGCGCTGTCGGATCTGGTTGGTCCAGCTGGTCTTGTCACCGGCGGTCCAGCCCTTGACGACGAACGGGTCGTCCGGCGCGCCCTGGTAGGCGACCGCATCCGACTTCTTGTGCGAGGCCGTCGTGGTCTGCGGCTTCTCGCCACAGCCGGCGAGCAGCAAGCCGGCCACGGCCAGCATGGCCGCCATCGGAATGCGCGTCATGATGGTTGCCCTCCGTTGCCGCTGGCAGGCGCCGGGTTGGCCGGTGCGGCAGGTGCCGCCGGTGCAGCGGGCGCCTGCTGGGCGCCAGCACGATTCCCGTATGCAGTGCCCCAGCCCCACACATCGCCGCCCTTGCCGCGCTTGATCACGCGGTTGCGCAGGATGTCGGCGATCACGTCGCCGTCGCCGCCGAGCAGCGCCTTGGTCGAGCACATTTCCGCGCACAGCGGCAGCTTGCCCTCGGCCAGCCGGTTGCGGCCGTACTTCTCGAACTCCGCTTCAGAGCCGTTCTTCTCGGGACCGCCCGCGCAGAAGGTGCACTTGTCCATCTTGCCGCGCACGCCGAAGGTGCCGGTGGACGGAAACTGCGGTGCGCCGAACGGGCACGCGTACGAGCAGTAGCCGCAGCCGATGCAGACGTCCTTGTCGTGCAGCACCACGCCGTCCTCGGTGCGGTAGAAGCAGTCGACCGGGCAGACCGCCATGCACGGCGCATCCGAGCAGTGCATGCAGGCCACGGAGATCGACTTCTCCGCGCCGACCATGCCGTCGTTGATGGTGACCACGCGGCGCCGGTTGACGCCCCATGGCACCTCGTTCTCGTTCTTGCAGGCGGTGACGCAGCTGTTGCACTCGATGCAGCGTTCGGCGTCACAGATAAATTTCATGCGTGCCATGGTTTCATCCTGCCCTTATGCAAAGCGTTCGATCTGGCAAATGGTGGTCTTGGTTTCCTGCATCATCGTGACCGAGTCATAGCCGTACGTGGTGGCCGTATTGACCGCCTCGCCGCGCACCACCGGCATCGCGCCATCCGGGTAGTACGCCTTCAGGTCCTTGCCCTGCCACCAGCCCGAGAAGTGGAACGGGATGAAGGCGGTATCGGGGCCCACGCGCTCGGTCACGAGCGCTCGTACCTTGATGGTGGCGCCCGTCGGCGTCTTGACCCAGCAGAAGTCGCCATTGCGGATGCCGCGCTGGGACGCGGCGACCGGATTGATCTCGACGAAGTTCTCCTGCTGCAGTTCGGCCAGCCACGGATTCGACCGGGTTTCCTCGCCGCCGCCCTCGTATTCCACCAGGCGGCCCGAAGTCAGGATGATCGGGAACTTCTCGTAGACCTTGTTCTCGACGTTGCGCTGCTGCACGGTCTTGTACAGCGTGGGCAGGCGCCAGAACGCCATCTTGTCGTCGTGGGTCGGGTACTTCGCGACCATGTCGGGCCGCGTCGAGTACAACGGCTCGCGGTGCTGCGGAATCGGGTCCGGGAAGTTCCACACCACGGCACGCGCCTTGGCGTTGCCGAACGGATGGCAGCCATGCACCTTGAGCACCACGCGCTGGATGCCGCCCGACAGGTCGGTCTTCCAGTTCTTGCCTTCGGCGGCTTTTTTCTCGGCGTCCGTCAGGTCGTCCCACCAGCCCAGCTTCTTGAGCAGCACGTGATCGAACTCGGGATAGCCCGTGGTGATCTCGGCCCCCTTCGAGTACGAACCGTCCTCGGCCAGCAGGTTGACGCCGTCGCGCTCCACGCCGAAGTTCGCGCGGAAATTGCCGCCGCCTTCCATCACATGCTTGCTGGTGTCGTACAGGTTGGGCGAGCCCGGATGCTTGAGTTCCGGGTTGCCGTAGCACGGCCACGGCAGGCCGAAGTAGTCGCCGGTCAGGTCATAACCGGTCTCGGCATCCTTGCCGCCCTTGCAGAGCAACGTCTTCACGTCGAACATCTGCATATTGCGCATATGCGCCTTGAGCCGTTCCGGCGACTGGCCGGTGTAGCCGATGGTCCAGTTGCTGCGGTTGATTTCGCGCAGGATCGACTCGATCTCCGGCTCCATCCACGTGCGGCCGGCGCGCTTCACCTCGATCATCTTGTAGTTCTTCGACAGCTCCTTGCCAAAGCCGAGCTTGTCCGCGAAGGCCTGCATGATGGTGTGGTCGGGCATCGATTCGAACAGCGGCTCGATCACCTTGTCGCGCCATTGCAGCGAACGGTTGGACGCCGTGCACGAACCCGAGGTCTCGAACTGCGTGCAGGCCGGCAGCAGGTAGACCGCGCGGTTCGGGTTGACCTTTTCGCCTTCGGCGCCCGGCATGTTGGCCATCGCCGCGGTGGCTGACGGATACGGGTCGACCACCACCAGCAGGTCGAGCTTGTCCATCGCCTTCTTCATTTCCAGGCCGCGCGTCTGCGAGTTCGGCGCATGGCCCCAGAAGAACACGCCGCGCACGTTGTTGTCCTGGTCGAGCAGTTCGTTCTTCTCGGTGACCAGGTCGATCCAGCGCGACACGGTCGAGCCGGACTTCTCCATCATGGCCTGCGAGACGAACTGCTTCTTGATCCATTCATAATCGACGTTCCACACCGCCGCATAGTGCTTCCACGCGCCGGTGGCCAGGCCGTAGTAGCCCGGCAGCGAATCGGGGTTGGGCCCGACGTCGGTGGCGCCCTGCACGTTGTCATGGCCGCGGAAGATATTGGCGCCGCCACCGGCGACGCCGATATTGCCCAGGGCAAGCTGCACGATGCACGACGCGCGCACGATCGCGTTGCCGATCGAGTGCTGGGTCTGGCCCATGCACCAGACCAGCGTGCTGGGCCGGTTCTTCGCCATGATCTCGGCGACCATCTTCACCTGCGCCTCGGGCACGCCGCAGACTTCCTCGACCTTGTCCGGCGACCACTTGGCCAGGATGTCTTCCTTGACCTTGTCCATGCCGTAGACGCGGTCGTGCACGAACTTCGGGTCGTCCCATCCATTCTGGAAGACGTGGTACAGCACGCCGAACAGGAAGGCGATGTCGGTGCCCGAGCGGATGCGCACGTAGTGGTCGGCCTTCGCGGCCGTGCGCGTGAAGCGCGGGTCCACCACGATCACCTTGCAGCCATTCTCCTTCGCATGCAGCAGGTGCAGCATCGACACCGGGTGCGCCTCGGCCGCGTTGGAGCCGATATACAGAGCCGCTTTCGAGTTCTGCATATCGTTGTACGAATTCGTCATCGCCCCGTAGCCCCAGGTGTTCGCCACGCCCGCCACGGTGGTGGAGTGGCAGATGCGCGCCTGGTGGTCGGTATTGTTGGTGCCGAAGAACGACACCCATTTGCGCATGAGGTAGGACTGCTCGTTGCTGTGCTTGGACGAGCCGATGAAGAACATGGAATCCGGTCCGGTCTGCTGGCGGATCTCCTTCATCTTCGCGGTGATCTCGTCGAGCGCCTGGTCCCAGCCGATACGCTGGTACTTGCCGTTGACCAGCTTCATCGGGTACTTCAGGCGATATTCGCCATGGCCGTGCTCGCGCAGCGCGGCGCCCTTGGCGCAGTGCGCGCCCATATTGATGGGCGAGTCGAACACCGGCTCCTGCCGCACCCAGACGCCGTTCTGCACCACGGCATCGACCGCGCAGCCCACCGAGCAGTGGCCGCACACGGTGCGCCTCACCACGATGCCGCCCTTGCCTTCGGCGGCGGCGACGGTCTTGTCGTCCGCGGCATCGGCCTTGCGCAGCAGCGTCAGTTGCGAGGCCGCCAGTCCGGCCCCGACACCAATGCCGGAGCGCTTGAGAAAACTGCGCCGGTCCATGGTCGGCATGGCGCCGGCCAGGCCCGCGGCAAGTCGAGTGGAAAGCCGGCCTGGTGTTGCCGGCGTATTCGTCTGTGCGAGGCTGTCAGCCAGCCGGGTAGATGTGCCCTGCGCCGCGCGCTTGCGGGTCAAGATCATGTCTCACCTCAACAGAGGAAAGCAGCAAATGCCAACTGGCGGTGCCGGATGGGCCGGCCCGCCCGCGTGCTCACACCAGCGTGGTGCGGTAGTACTTGCGAATGTGCTCGGACACCCGGTAGCCCGCTTGGTCCGACGGCACGTCGGTGGGCTCCGGGATCGCCGCGCCCTGGACCGGCACAGCCGGACCCCGCGCGGTCAGCGACGCTGCGCCGGCAGCGGCAGCGACAACTCCAGCGCCCGCAAGAAAGCTGCGGCGCGCGACCCTGGGTTGCGTCTCTTTCATGTGAGGCACTCCTCGGTTCGGCACGGGCATGCCGATGATTCAGCCGTTATGCGTTGTTATGCATATTCTAGGTGCAATATCGCTGAAAAACCATGGAGTTACCGGGTTAATCCCTATTACCGAAGACAATGCAATCAATGCATTTCGAGCGCCATGGCCTCGACATCTGCGAAGGCCTGCATCAATCCGGCAACGCTGCGATAGAAGCGCGCTTTCGGATGGCCGCTTAGTGCATCGCACAATTTCCCGATCCACGGCTGCAGGTGCTGCGCGTAGAAGCGCTGTTGTTCGCCGAGATTGGACACGGCGACATCATCGCCCGCCACGAGGAAACGCATCACCTCGCACAGCGCGGCGACGTGGTCCTCGGTTTCGCTGACATTGTCGTGCCGGACCAGCCCATAGCGGGCCAGGTCGTCGCGCAGGACCACCAGCGGCCGCTCGTTCAGGAAGCCGGTGAGGTAAAAGGAGCCGTACAGGAAGACCTCCTGACGCCCCACGCCGAGGAACAGTTCACGGTACTCGTCGGCGGCCTCGGCCTCGCTGGTGGTCGATGCCGCATCGCACAACGCATTCCACGCCTGGCCGAGTATCGTGCCCGAATTTTCGTCCGGCGCGCGGTTGGCGGCGATGTGGTGAAGCAGCGCCGCGTCCGGCGCGCGATAGAACAGCGTGGCCAGCAGGCCATACAAATCGGCGCGGGCAATGTCCTCGGTATCGTCTTCGGGCGCGGCGGTCAGCTGGATCGGCTGGAAATCTGTCATATCGTGATGTTTTTTGTCTGGGCGGAAACGCTTACCGGAGCGTGGCGCCGCTGATCGCCCCCGGGTCGCGCTCCATCATGTCGACGACCCGGCAATCGGGGCACATTTTGAGGCGCTCGGCGGCCGCGCCGGCAAACGCTGGATGTCCGGCCAGGCGCACCAGCATCGACTCCACCATCTGCGCGGTGCCGAACGGCTTGGCGCAGCGCACGCAGTGGAACGGCTGCGATTCATTGAGCGTGACGGCGCGCCGAGCGGCATCGCCGGCCAGCAGGCGCGGCACGAGCGTGATCGCGTTCTCCGGGCAGGTCTTCTCGCACAGGCCGCACTGCACGCAGTTGCGCTCCAGGAAGCCAAGCACCGGGCGCTCGGGGTTGTCGCGCAGGGCCTGGGTCGGGCACGCGCCCACGCAGGCCATGCACAGCGTGCAAGCCGCCGTGTCGACCGCCACCGCGCCGAACGGTGCCGCTGCAGGCAGCGGCACGATATCGGCCGGCACCGGCGCGTGCCGCACGAGGTGGTCGAGCGCGAACTCGAGCATCTCGCGCTTGGCGGCCACGGCACCGAATGGCGCAGGCGGCAACGCTTGCCGCGCGGGGCGCAGCGCGGCAAGCCCCTGGTCCAGCGACGCCGTATCGTTCGCCTCGACCAGCGACACGGCCTCGCCGTCGTAGCCGAGCCCGGCCAGCAGCGACCGCGCGACATCGATCTGCCCGATCAATGCGGTGCGGTACTGCGGCGCCTCGTCACCGGTCAGCAGCACCGCCACGCGCGCCGCGCCCCAGCACAGCGCCGCGAGCCAGAGTTCCAGCCCGGCCGAAGCCGGATGAAACACCTGCACCGGCATCACGTTCGGCGGCACGCCTTGCGCCTGCCCGGCGCGCGCGGCACGCCCCAGCGCCAGGATGGCCGGCGTGCCGGTCGCTTCCCCGTGCAGCAACACCACGGCATCGCGCCCGCCCGCTGAACGGTAGGCCGACAGCAGCGTGCGCAAGCGCGTGCCCAGCATCTCCGGCCCCGGATACGCGTAGCTGATCGCGCCGCTCGGGCAGACCGTGGTACATGCGCCGCAGCCCATGCAGAGATTGGGCGTGACCTCGATGCGGCCCTTGCCGTCATGCCATTGCGAGCGGATGGCCTGCGTCGAGCAGATGTCGATGCACGCGGTGCAGCCGGTGGTCTGGTTGCGGCCGTGGGCGCAGAGGCTTTCCTTGTAGCGGAAGAACTTGGGCTTCTCGAACTCGCCGACCAGTTGCGTCAGCGCCAGCGCCTGTTGCTGCTGGCGCAGCGCATCGGCGCCGGCATGCAGGTAGCCTTGCGGCGGCTCGTGCATGGTGAAGGCCGGTGCATCGTTGAGATCGAAGACGAGGTCGAAGCGGCCCTCGGAGATCGCCGGCGGCCGGTCGAAGTCGATTGCGGCCGCGGCGCCGCATGCCCGCACGCAATCGCGGTGCGCGCGGCAACGGTCCAGGTCGATCTGGTAGCTGAAGTCGATCGCCTGTTCCGGGCAGGCTTCGATGCAGGCATTGCACCGCGTGCAGAGATCGAGATCGATGGGATTCGCGCGGCCCGCACCGGTCTCCCAAGTGGCCGCAAAGGCGCCGAGCCAGCCGGCCAGGGTCTTCAGCGTGCCGCTGTGGACGGGGTAGGCGCGATCCGCGGGCGCGATACCCGGTTCCACGCGGCTATGTGGCGTGGCACCGGAAGGCAGCAGCACGGTGACTTCGAGCGCCATGGCCGCGAGACGCCCGGCCCACGGCAAGGCGCGGTCGGCGGGGCCCATCACGAGCACGGCGCCTTCGGAGCGGTAGTCCACCACCGGCACGGGATCCGGCTCGGGCAAGGCGGCCACGGCCAGCAAGGCGGCGATCTTCGCGTTGGCGGTTGCGGGATCGCGCTTCGCGCCCCGGGACCAGCCCCCAGTCTCGCGGATGTTCACGAAGCGCACGGGCGCTACCACCACGGCACGGCCATCGGCGCCGCGCGCAGCCTGGGCCGCGACTTCGGCGAACAGGTGTCGCTCCTGCGTGCAGGCGACGATCACATCGTCGGTGCCGTCGAGTGCGGCGGTGAAATCGCCGATTTCCCTGCGGCACAGCAGGCGGTGAACCTTCAGCGGCTCACCGTTGGCCTGGGACAGCGCCGCCCCGTCAAGCGGCATGGTGTCATTGCAATTGCAGATCAGCGTCGGCATGGCGAATGCGGCTGACCGGCCCGGGCACCCTTTCTTGCGAGGGTCTGCAGGCCGGGAATTGTGGGAGACCTATTGTAGGCCGGGCGTATGCCGGCGAGCTACGCGTGTTTGTCCGGGTCTGGTGCGGTCACTGGGACAGGTTGCGGGAGTACTCCGGCATCGTCCGATCCTTCGTCCGGCAAGGCCGCGGCGGCCTCTGCCGAGGGCCGCGGCAACGCCGGAGACTCCGCCGCGGCCGGCGCTTCCTCGTCATCGAACAGTCCCAGCGCCTTGGACTGGGTCAGGCGCCGCAGCACATCCGGCGGAATGGGGTCAGGCTTGCCGTAGTCGTCGATATAGGTGTCGAGGCCATCCATCACATTGAAGTGCGGATCGGCAAACAAGGTCTTGAGCGCGGCACGCTTGACGCCCTCGTCCACGCCGCGCGCGACAAAGCGCGCAATGTTGTCGCCGGGTCGCAGCAGCGCCACATCGGCCATGGTGGGGAGATCCACTGGCGCTTCGGTGGGCGTTGCTGGGACCTGAGCTTCGGCGGCGGGCAGCGGCCCGGGCTGAACCGGTTCAGCAACGGGCGGCTCGTCCGGCACGGAAGCGCCCTCCCGCACCGCGGCCTTGCGGCGCGACCAGCGTGACAGGAAG
The DNA here is from genome assembly GCF_057073745.1 of Cupriavidus sp. C2SS-8b. Classification (NCBI taxonomy): domain Bacteria; kingdom Pseudomonadati; phylum Pseudomonadota; class Betaproteobacteria; order Burkholderiales; family Burkholderiaceae; genus Cupriavidus; species Cupriavidus sp. C2SS-8b. The sequence goes on along the minus strand of NZ_CP172716.1, from coordinate 697,984 downwards.
GACGATTCGCTCATGGCCGGCAGCCGTCAGTAGCGCGCGCGATCCTGCGGCGCCTTGAACGACTCGGGCCGGCGACGCTGCTTCGGTTCGGGACGGTAGTTCTGGTCGACGTAAGCCTGCAGCCATTCGCGCTGTTCGGGTGCAAGCGGCACGTTCTCCACGGTTTCGCCGGCATCGAGCCAGCGCCCCGCTTCGTTGTAGGACAGCGACACGGTGACGGGCACGGGCCGCGCCTCGTCCGCGGGAAGCTCTTCCTGCATGCGCCAGTGCACGAACCAGCAGGGCTGCGTCGAGGTCAGGTTGAGGTAGTAGCCTTCGCCCTGGTCATGGAACAGCGCGACCTCGAAACCGGGATAGAGCCAGCGCGCGCCGTGCTCGTCCTGTTCCAGGCACATGGGCGCGGCGCCGAACTCGCCCAGGTCGGGCCAGACCGCTTCGAGTTCCCATTTCCAGGACTGCCAGCGGCTTGCCAGCGCCACCCTTCGCATGACTACCGCCATGGTGACGGCGGGACGGGCTTGCGGCGCGGGCATGTCCATGGCGTTGGCCTCAGGTGTTCTGCACGACGATGCTGGGGAACTTGCTGGTCATGTCGCGCGCCTTGTCGGCCACCTTGATGGCCACCTTGCGCGCGATGCCGCGATACAGCTCCGCCACAGGGCTGTCCGGATCGGCCACCACCGTCGGGCGGCCCGAATCGGCCTGCTCGCGGATCGACAGGTTCAGCGGCAGGCTGCCCAGCAGGTCCACGCCGTAGTCGGCGCACATCTTCTCGCCGCCGCCCTGGCCAAAGATATGCTCGACATGGCCGCAGTTCGGGCAGCAGTAGACCGCCATGTTCTCGACGATGCCCAGGATGGGAATGCCCACCTTCTCGAACATCTTGAGGCCCTTCTTGGCGTCCAGCAGCGCGATGTCCTGCGGCGTGGTGACGATCACCGCGCCTGTCACGGGCACCTTCTGCGACAGCGTGAGCTGGATGTCGCCGGTGCCGGGGGGCATGTCGACGATCAGGTAATCCAGGTCATGCCAGTTGGTCTGGCGCAGCAGCTGTTCCAGCGCCGACGTGACCATCGGGCCGCGCCATACCATCGGGTTGTCCTGTTCGATCAGGAAGCCGATCGAGTTGGCCTGCAGGCCGTGGCCTTCCAGCGGCTCCATGGTCTGGCCGTCGGAAGACTCAGGGCGGCCGTCGATGCCCAGCATCATCGGCAGGCTGGGACCGTAGATGTCGGCATCGAGCATGCCCACGCGCGCGCCTTCAGCGGACAGGGCCAGTGCCAGGTTGACCGCCGTGGTCGATTTGCCGACACCGCCCTTGCCCGAGGCCACGGCGATCACGTTTTTCACGCCGCTCAGCAGCTTGACGCCGCGCTGCACCGCATGCGCGACGATCTTCATGCTGACGCTGACGCTCACATTGCTGACGCCGGGCAGTTGCCGCACGGCAGCGACCACCAGCTTGCGGATCGGCTCGACCTGGCTCTTGCCCGGGTAGCCCAGTTCCACCTCCAGCGACACGTCGCCGCCGTCGACGCGGATATTCCTGGCCGAGCGGGTGGACACCAGGTCCTTGCCCGTGTTGGGGTCGATGACCGTACGCAGGACTTCCGTGACCTGTTCAGTGCTGAGGCTCAAGACAAACTCCGCTGTGATGGTGAGGGGTGGGGACGAACTAATGTATCAAAGTATGCAGCAGCGGCCATCAGGACCGCGAATCGGCGCCCAAGCCCTTTCGGGCTTTGTGGGATTACAGACATTTACAAATCTCACAAGCTTGCACTTGTGCGCGCGCCGCCATATCCATATTGTAGTGCCGCAGTGTCTGCACAAGGCCCCGCCCTGCCTGTCCGCAACGGTGCCGGGGCACGTCGCGTGCGCCGGGCGTTACTATCAGCGTTACCATCCTCGTTGCAGCAATCCAAAATACTTCGGGAACATTCAGAAGGAGAAAGCATGAAATTCAAGTTCGCCACCATCTCGCTCGCCGCGGTCACGGTTCTGGCCGCCGGCTGTGCCACCGAACAACAGACCCACACGGCCGTCGGGACCGGCGTGGGCGCTGCGGTCGGCGCTGGCCTGGGCAACCTGATCGGCGGCAATACCACTGGCACGCTGGTCGGCGCGGCAGTGGGCGGCGCTCTCGGCGGTACTGCCGGCTACAACTGGAACGCCATCCGCGGCAAGCTGAACAAGGACACGGCCGGCACCGGGACGCAGATCACCGAACAGCCGGACGGCTCGCTCAAGGTCAATATCCCGAGCCAGGTCACGTTCGATACCGACAGCGCCACCATCAAGCCGTCGTTCCGCTCGGTGCTGGACCAAGTGGCCCAGACGCTGGGGCAGCACCAGGACGTCAGCGCCAACGTCGTCGGCCATACCGACAGCACCGGCAACGCGCAATACAACATGCAGCTGTCCCAGCGCCGCGCCCAGAGCGTGGCGGGATACCTGGGTGACCGCGGGGTCGCCCGCAACCGTCTCTCCGCCGAGGGCCGCGGCCAGACCCAGCCCGTGGCGGACAACGCCACCGAGGCGGGACGGGCACAAAATCGCCGCGTTGAAATTTTTTTGAAACCAATTCAGGGATGACCCGGTCATAGAAACAGGTACCGCTTGCCACCGTTGCTGGCTCGCGATGGGTGGCTGACCTCCCGGGCGGTACCTGATTTCTCCTCCTTTTCCGTTGTGGAAAGCTGCGCCGGCGCTGACCGGCGCTTTTTTTTGGCCGCAGCACATCAAGCGCCTCAGGCATCACCCTTCTGTCACCGCCAGTTTCACCATGCGCAATACCGGCCACGCCGTGCGGTGCTTGCTAGAATAGCCCTTTCGCGGCCGGCGCCCGGCCTCGCCGCGGCTGCCGTCGCAGATCGCTTCCCCGTCATTCCCACCGGCTCTTTTCCATGACCGCACGTCGTATCCTCGTTACATCTGCCCTGCCCTATGCAAACGGCCAGATCCATATCGGCCACCTGGTGGAGTACATCCAGACTGACATCTGGGTGCGCTTCCAGCGCATGATGGGCAACGAGGTCTACTACGTCGGCGCCGACGACACGCACGGCACGCCGGTGATGTTGCGGGCCGAGAAGGAAGGCATCACGCCGAAGCAGCTGATCGACCGCGTCTGGACCGAGCACAAGCGCGACTTCGACAGCTTCCTCGTGTCGTTCGACAACTACTACAGCACCGACGCCGAAGAAAACCGCGCGCTGTGCGAGAAGATCTACCTGGCCCTCAAGGCCGACGACCTGATCGCCGAGCGCGAGGTCGAGCAGTTCTTCGACCCGGTCAAGAACATGTTCCTGCCGGACCGCTTCATCAAGGGCGAGTGCCCGAAGTGCGGCGCCAAGGACCAGTACGGCGATTCGTGTGAAGTGTGCGGCACCACCTATGTGCCGACCGACCTGAAGAACCCGTACTCGGTGGTGTCCGGCGCCACGCCGGTGCGCAAGTCGTCGACGCACTTCTTCTTCAAGCTGTCCGACCCGCGCTGCGAGACCTTCCTGCGCGAGTGGGTGGCCGACCTGGCGCAGCCCGAAGCCGCCAACAAGATGCAGGAATGGCTGGGCAGCGAAGGCGAAGCCTCGACCCTGTCCGACTGGGACATCTCGCGCGATGCGCCCTACTTCGGCTTCGAAATCCCCGGCGCGCCGGGCAAGTACTTCTATGTGTGGCTGGATGCACCGATCGGCTACTACGCGAGCTTCAAGAACCTGGCCGAGAAGAAGGGTATCGACTTCGACGCCTGGGTCGGCCCGCACTCCACGGCCGAGCAGTACCACTTCATCGGCAAGGACATCCTGTATTTCCACACGCTGTTCTGGCCGGCCATGCTGCGCTTCTCGGGCTACCGCACGCCGACCAACGTGTTCGCGCATGGCTTCCTGACGGTGGATGGCGCCAAGATGAGCAAGTCGCGCGGCACCTTCATCACCGCGCAGAGCTATGTCGACACCGGCATGAACCCGGAGTGGCTGCGCTACTACTTCGCCGCCAAGCTCAATGCGAGCATGGAAGACCTGGACCTGAACCTGGACGACTTCATCGCCCGGGTCAACAGCGACCTGATCGGCAAGTACGTCAACATCGCCAGCCGCGCGGCCGGTTTCCTGGTCAAGCGCTTCGAAGGCAAGGTCGATGAAGCCGCGCTGGCCCACCCGCTGCTCAAGCAGCTGCGCGAAGCCGCGCCGCAGGTCGCCCAGCTGTATGAAGCGCGCGAGTACAGCAAGGCGCTGCGCCTGGTGATGGAACTGACCGCCGCTGTCAATGCCTTCGTCGATACTGAAAAGCCGTGGGAACTGGCCAAGGACGAAGCCAAGCGCGCCGCGCTGCACGCCGCATGCTCGGTGTCGCTGGAAGCGTTCCGCCTGCTGACGGTCTACCTGAAGCCGGTGGTGCCGGCGATGGCCGCCGGCGTCGAGCGCTTCCTCAACGTCGAGCCGCTCGACTGGCGCGCGATCGACAAGCAACTGTCGGCCGCGAGCCCGGTGCAGCCGTACCAGCACCTGATGACCCGTGTCGATGCCAAGCAGGTCGACGCGCTGCTGGCCGCGAACCGCGAATCGCTGCAGGCCACGGCGCCGGCCGCGGCGGCATCGGCCGCATCGATCGAGCCGGTCGCGGAGACCATCACGATCGACGATTTCGCGAAGATCGACTTGCGCGTGGCCAAGATCGTCGAATGCCAGAAGGTCGAAGGCTCCAGCAAGCTGCTGCAGCTCACGCTCGACCTGGGCGAAGGCCGCACGCGCAATGTGTTGTCGGGCATCCAGGCGGCCTACTCGCCGGAACAGCTGGTGGGCAAGCTGACCGTGGTGGTCGCCAACCTGGCGCCGCGCAAGATGAAATTCGGCGTGTCGGAAGGGATGGTGCTGGCCGCGTCGGCGGCGGATGAGAAGGCCAATCCGGGGCTTTACATTCTGGAACCGCACAGTGGCGCGGTGCCGGGAATGCGGATTGGGTGATTGGCTGATTGGCTGATCGATCTCGCGGAATGCAGAACGGCGGCGCCCTCGGGTAGCCGCTTTTTTTTTTGATTCCTCGGCAAGTTGCGGGGCCGTTGTGCTTGGCAGGCGCGGCTGTTTCGCAGGCGTAGCCTGCGAGTCACTTCTTGTCCAAGCGACAAGAAGTAACCAAGAAACGCGTTTTCCTGCGGGCATAAGCCCAAGCCCGTAGAACCCACCTCCTTCGAAATCGCTGATCTGGGAGTGGCGCCCCTCGTCGGCGCCTGAGTCATTCCGGTCTCTCCCCTTGGGGCCGCCCATTTCGGCAAAACGATTAAAATCCAGGATTCGCTTCCGCTACTGCCATGCCAGCTCCTTTCGACGCCATCCTCACCGCGCCCTTTGGCAAGGTCGGCGTACGTGCCGACGATGCGCAGATCCGCGAGATCTTTTATTTGCCCGCGAGCGTCGAAAGCGTAGCGCCGCGCAGTGGAATCATCCTTCGGCTGGCCGCGCAACTGGACGCCTATTACGACGATGCGGATGCGTCCTTTGACGTGCCGCTGGCCATTGCCGGTACGCCGTTCCAGCAGCAAGTGTGGCAGGCGATTTGCGCGGTGCCGCGCGGCGGGCTGACTACCTATGGCGATATCGCGCGCAAGCTCGGCGGCGTGGCGCGCGCGGTCGGCCAGGCCTGCGGGCAGAACCCGCTGCCGATCGTGATCCCCTGCCATCGTGTCGTGTCCGCAAGCGGCATCGGCGGCTTCTCCCATCATGCCGAGGACGGCTTCCACCTGGAAGTGAAACGCTGGCTGCTGCGCCATGAAGGCGCAATGCTGATATGAAGCGCCCCGCCGGGACCAGCCGGACGACACGCAAGCCGCGCGCGGTGCCCGCCGACGCGGAATCCGCCGCGCTCGATGCCGCCATCGCCCCCGAACTCGACCTGGTCAGCCGCTTCTGTGATGCCCTGTGGCTGGAAGACGGCCTGTCGCGCAACACCATGGACGCCTACCGGCGCGACCTCTCCCTGCTGGCGCGCTGGCTGCACCAAACCGGCAACGGTGGCCTACTCGGCGTCGGCGACACCGAACTAAACGCCTACTTCCTCGCGCGCCACCCCGAGACCCGCGCGTCGTCCTCGAACCGCCGCCTGGCCGTGTTCCGCCGCTTCTACCAGTGGGCGCTGCGCGAGCAGATGATCCAGGCTGATCCGTGCATCCTGCTGCGCCCCGCCAAGCAGCCGCCGCGCGTGCCCAAGACGCTGTCCGAAGCGCAGGTCGAGGCCCTGCTCGAAGCGCCCGATACCGGCACGCCGCTCGGCCTGCGCGACCGCACCATGCTGGAGCTGATGTATGCGAGCGGGCTGCGCGTGTCGGAACTGACCCAGATGAAGACCGTGGAGATCGGGCTGAACGAAGGCGTGGCGCGCGTGGTCGGCGGCAAGGGCGACAAGGAACGCCTGGTGCCGTTCGGCATGCAGGCCGGCGACTGGCTGCGCCGCTACCTGGCCACCGCGCGTCCCGCGCTGCTGGCCGGCCGCGCCTGCGACGCGCTGTTCGTCACGCAGCGCGGCGAAGGCATGACGCGCCAGGCCTTCTGGCACCTGATCAAGCGCCATGCGTTCGAAGCCGGCATCAACGTGCCGTTGTCGCCGCACACGCTGCGCCATGCATTTGCCACGCACCTGCTCAACCATGGCGCCGACCTGCGCGTGGTCCAGCTGCTGCTGGGCCACGCCGATATTTCCACGACACAGATCTACACCCACGTGGCGCGCGAGCGGCTGCGCGAACTGCACCAGCAGCACCATCCGCGCGGCTAACGTTCTGTTGCCCCGTCCTAGACATGAGCAAATCGAAACATATCTCGGAAACCCCGGCTACCCAGTTCCTGCGCCGGCAGGGCGCCGCCTTCGGCGAGCATCCGTATGAATACGTGGACCACGGCGGCACCGGCGAATCGGCGCGCCAGCTGGGCGTGCCCGAACATGACGTGGTCAAGACCCTGATCATGGAAGACGAGCGCGCGCAGCCGCTGGTGGTGCTGATGCACGGCGACTGCTCCGTCTCGACCAAGAACCTGGCGCGCCAGATCGGCTGCAAGAGCGTGCAGCCGTGCAAGCCCGAAGTCGCGCAGCGGCACAGCGGCTTCATGGTCGGCGGCACGTCGCCGTTCGGCACCAAGAAGCGCATGCCGGTGTACGTGGAGGCCACCGTGCTGGCGCTCGACAAGATCTATATCAACGGCGGCCGCCGCGGCTACCTGGTCAGCCTGGACCCGAAGCTGCTGACCACGCTGGTCGATGCCAAGCCCGTGGAATGCGCGCTGCCTGACTGACCCGCGCGCGCCCGTGGCGGATATTGGGGAAGTCACGCTCGTGGCGAACCCGCCGCCGCGCTACAATCCCGCCAATTCCAGACAAGGCAGCCACTGCCCGCGCATCCCCTCATGGCCAACCTGCTATTCGCCCTTGCCGCCTACCTGATCGGGTCGGTCTCCTTTGCGGTCGTCGTCAGCAAGGTCATGGGCCTGCCCGATCCGCACAGCTACGGGTCCGGCAACCCGGGCGCGACCAACGTGCTGCGCACCGGCAACAAGAAGGCGGCGATCCTCACGCTGATCGGCGACGCGCTCAAGGGCTGGCTCGCGGTCTGGCTGGCGACCCGTTTCGGGCCCGCCTACGGCGTCGATGACAACGGCCTCGCCATGGTGGCGCTGGCCGTATTCCTCGGCCACCTGTTCCCGGTATTCCACCGCTTTGCCGGCGGCAAGGGTGTCGCCACGGCGGCGGGCATCCTGCTTGCCATCAACCCGATTCTTGGGCTGGCCACGCTGGCCACCTGGGTCATCATCGCGTTCTTCTTCCGCTATTCGTCGCTGGCCGCGCTGGTCGCTGCGATCTTCGCGCCGTTCTTCTACGTGCTGATGGAAGGCATCGACACCATGGCCGGCGCGATCCTGGTCATCGGCATCCTGCTGATCGCGCGCCACCGCCAGAACATCACCAAGCTGCTCACCGGCAAGGAAAGCCGCATCGGCGAGAAGAAGAAAGTCTGAGCACCGCGCGGCTCTACTCCGCTACTCAGCCAGCGCCGGACCGAAATGCCGCCACGGATCAAATGGCGTCGCGGCTGACTGCCTGGCTGCAATGAAGATCATGCGCGAGCGTGCCGGCGACTGCGGCAGTGCCGGCGCCTCCAGCGTCCAGCGCTTGCCGCAGATCTGCAGTAGCCTCGGCGCATCCTCACCCTCCAGGAACACCATGCCCTTGCCGCGCAACACGTGCGCCGGCAAGGCGTCGAGCGCGCGCTCCAGCTCGGCACGCCGGAAGCGGATCGACGAGGCAAAGCTGCTGCCGGCGAACACGTCGGCATGGTCGGCCCCGATCGTCGCGGCTTCATTGCCGATACCGCCCGCCATCGCGATTGCGCCCAGGTCCGGCCCCAGGATCAGGCTCGGGTCGACTTCTCCATGCCGGCATGCGTGCACACGCGCATCCGGCACCTCCGCAGCGAGCCAGTTGCGCACGGCTTCCAGCGATGGCGCATCGACCAGATCCGCCTTGTTCAGCAGCACCAGGTCGGCCGCGCGCAGCTGCGCGCGCACCGTGTCGCCGACATAGCGGTCGGCAGCCAGGCGCCGCACGGCTTCGGCGTCCGCCACCGTCACCACGCCTTCGCAGCGAAAGCCGGCATTGGCACGGCCGATCTGTGCGATGCGGGCCGGATCGCCCACCCCGCTCGCTTCGACGAGTACGCGCGCGGGCGGGTCAGGCAGCTGCAGCACCTTCAGGAAGGCCTGCATCAGGTCGCCGCCGACTGCGCAGCACACGCAGCCGTTGGTCAGGCTGATGACGCCCTCGGGCATGCCCGGCGCACCACGGGCGATCAGTTCGGCGTCGATGTTGATGGCGCCGAAATCATTCACCATCACCAGCACGCGCTCGCGCTGCTGCGTGCGCAGCAGGTGGTTGAGCAAGCTGGTCTTGCCAGCGCCGAGAAAGCCGCCGAGCACCGTCAGCGCAATGTCCGGCCGCTGCATCAGGCATTCCCCGGCGCCGGAAAGACCTTGCCGCCCAGCACCGTGCCCCAGACGGGCACGTCGCGCAGGTTCGCTGGCGGCACCGCGAGTGGATCCTCTTCCAGCACCGCGAAATCGGCATGCTTGCCCACCTCGATGCTGCCCACCAGATGATCCATGCGCAGCGTATAGGCGGCGCCCAGGGTCATCGCGTGCAAGGCATCCTGCACCGAAATGCGCTCGCCCTCGCCCAGGACGCGGCCGCTCGCGGTCTGGCGATTGACCGCGCACCAGGCCGTGAACAGCGGCCCGATCGGCGTGATCGGCGCGTCCGAGTGCAGGGAGAACGGCACGCCGCTGCGCAGCGCGCTTTGGGCGGCGTTCATGCGGTTGGCGCGGTCCGGCCCGACCGTCATGGTGTAGTGCGCATCGCCCCAGTAGAACAGGTGGTTGGCGAACAGGTTGGCGCACAGGCCCAGTGCCGCCATGCGCCGGAACTGCGCGGGGGACGCAAGCTGGCAGTGCTGCAGCGTATGGCGGTGGTCCCAGCGCGGATGCTTGCGCAGCACGCCTTCGACCGCATCCATGGCCAGCTCGGTGGCTTCGTCGCCGTTGGTGTGGATATGCACCGTCAGGCCAGCGCGGTGATAAACGGCCAGCACCTCTTCTACCTGCTGCGGGGGCATCACCCACAAGCCGTTGGCGGCGCCGTTGTAGTAGCCAGGCCAGCTCATGCGCGCGGTAAAACCCTGGATCGATCCGTCGATCACAAGCTTGACCAAACCGAAGTGCAGCTTGTCGGTATTGCCCTCCATCGCCTGCGCCACGCGCTGCGCGCCACCGCCTTCCTGATCGCGCAGCGGCGCATAGGCCGGCACCATGCGCACGGGGAAGTCCGGGTCCGCGGTGACCCGGCCCAGGTTGAAGACCGCCTCCGCATCGAGGCTGTTGACCAGATCGGTCGCCGTGGTCACGCCGGCCTGCTGCGCCACGCGGCCGAAGTTGCGAATGCCCTCCTCGGTCTGCCCGGCATCGAAGAACACATTGCCGAGCAGCCTGAACACCAGGAACATCGCGGCGAATTCCTGCAGCTCGCCAGTCGGCAAGCCGTCGCCGTCCTTCGCGATGCCGTCCACCGGCGTCGCGGCATCGATGCCGGCCGCCTCCAGCATGGCGGTGTTGACGTTCATCAGGTGCATGCTGGCATGCATGACCACGATTCGGCGCGTGGCGGAGACCTGGTCCAGGTGCCGCGCGGTCATGCGCGCGCGGCCAAAGTGGATCGGATCGAAGCCCCATGCCAGCAGCGGCTGTTCGGCGTCCTGCAACTGTGCCTGCGCTTCTCGCAGGCGCTCCACCACGGTGTCAAAGTTCTTCAGGCCGGGCCATACGCGCCCGTCCGGGCCGCGCCGGTCGTAGTAGCCGACATAGACGAACTTCCACATGCCGCCTTCGAGCAAATGCGAATGCCCTTCGATCATCCCGGGCATCAGTACCTTGTCGGCAAAGCGCGTGTCGAGTGTCGCCGCACCCCAGCCGGCCAGGTCCTCGGCACAACCTACGCCCAGGATGCGGCCGTCGCGCAAGGCAACATGCGTGGCGACTGGCTGCATCGGATTCATGGTGAGGATCTTGCGCGCCGCGTAGACGGTGATGGGCGACTGGCTCATAGGGGTCTCCGTTTATTCGTGTTGAACGTGGTTGATGTCGTTGCGACTCACGCCGCGGCCAGCGCCGGCTTGCTTGCCGGCGCGCAGCCGGCCATTGGCGAACGCGGCATGCCCTGGACCAGCTCGACGCGGTGGCAGGCCACGGCATGGTCCGCGCCAAACTGGCGCAGCACCGGCGCCTCCGTCCGGCAACGGGCCTCCGCGACGGGGCAGCGTGTATGGAAGTGGCAGCCCGCAGGCGGATTCAGCGGGCTGGGCGGATCGCCCTCAAGCCGGATGCGCGCACGGCTGGCCCGTTGCGCCGGGTCCTTCACCGGCTCCGCGGACATCAGCGCATGCGTGTACGGATGCAGCGGCGCGCCGAACAGCCGCGCGCGGCTGCCGCGTTCGACGATGCGGCCCAGGTACATCACTGCCACCTCGTCGCACAGGTGCTGCACCACTGCCAGGTCATGCGAGATGAACACATAGGTCAGGTCGCGCTCGCGCTGGATGCGCGCGAGCAGGTTGATCACCTGCGCCTGGATCGCCACGTCGAGCGCCGATACCGGCTCGTCGCACACCACCAGCGACGGATTGACCGCCAGCGCGCGCGCAATGCCGATGCGCTGCCGCTGCCCGCCCGAGAACTGGTGCGGGAACAGTTGCTTCTGGTCTGGGCGCAGGCCGACCAGACCCATGAGTTCGTCGACGCGCGCATCGATTTCACGCGCATCCATGTTCGTCAGCTGGCGCATCGGCTTGGCGATGATGGCCTCGATGCGCTGGCGCGGATCGAGCGATGAGTAAGGATCCTGGAAAATCATCTGGACCCGCCGGCGCATTTCCATCTGTGCCGATCCGCGCTCGCGCAGCAGGTCGATGCCGTCGAGCGTGGCGTGGCCACCCGTGCTCTGGATCAGCTGCATCAATGCCAGCGCGGTGGTGGACTTGCCGCAGCCGGATTCCCCCACGATGCCAAACGCGCTGCCGCGCCGCACCTGGAAGCTGATGCCGTCGACGGCATGGACCTTGGGCACCCTGGCGAACGGATGCGGCCGGCGCAGGTTGTAGTGCACGCGCAAATCGCGCACGTCGAGCAGGACATCCTGGTTCGAAGGCAATGGCATGGTTCAACCCTCCGCGGCCACGGTGGCCGGTACAGCGCCGGCAGCTTCGCGCAGCCAGCAGGCAGCCAGGTGGCCGCCGTTGTCGAACATCGGTGGCCGATCGCCGCAGCGGCTGGCCGCGCGCGTGCAGCGCGGCGCAAAGGCGCAGCCGGCACCGAGCTGGTCCAGCGCCGGCACCACGCCCGGAATCTCCGGCAGCGGCGCGGGCCTGGCATCGCGCATCGCACTGGCGGCATCCACATGCAGCACGCAGTCGAGCAGCCCGCGCGTGTACGGATGCGAGGGCCGCGCCAGCACGGTATCGACGCGCCCTTCTTCGATCTTGCGGCCCGCGTACATCACCATCACGCGGTCGGCCAGTTCGGCAATCGCGCCCATGTTGTGGGTGATCAGGATGATGGCGGTGCCGAGCTGGCGCCGCACGTCGCGCAGCAGGTCGAAGATCTGCGCCTGCACGGTCACGTCCAGCGCGGTGGTGGGCTCGTCGGCGATCAGCACCTTGGGCTGGCCCGCCAGCGCCATGGCGATCATCGCGCGCTGGCGCATGCCGCCCGACAGCTCGTGCGCATACTGGTCGACGCGCCGGGCCGGCTCGGGAATCTTCACGGCGTCCAGCAGCGCCACCGCTTCGGCGCGCGCGGCGCGCGTGCCCATGCCACGATGGCGCACGATGGTCTCGACGATCTGCTGGCCGACGGTGAAGACCGGATTGAGCGCGGTCATCGGCTCCTGGAAGATCATGCCGATGTCCCGGCCGCGCACGTCGCGCATGCGTGCGGGCGGCAGCGCGAGCAGGTCCTGGCCGCCAAGGCGGATGGTGCCTGCGGTGATGCGGCCGGGCGCTGGCACCAGTTGCAGCAGCGACAGGCTGGTCATGCTTTTGCCACAGCCCGATTCGCCGACGATGCCCAGCACCTCGCCGGCATCCAGGTGGAATCCCACATCGTCCAGGACGCGCACGGGTCCCTTGGCGGTGCGGAACTCCACGCACAGCCCCTCCACTTCCAGCAACGGCTTGCGGTCTCTTTCCATGCGGGCTCCTTCAGCGCTGGCGCAGTTTCGGGTTGAGGGCATCGTTGAGGCCATCGCCCACGAGACAGATGGCCAGCACCGTGAAGAAGATGGCCATGCCGGGGAACATCACCGACCACCACGCTTCGAAGATCTGGTCGCGCGAGTTGCCGATCATGTAGCCCCAGCTGGTGATATCGGGATCGGACAGCCCGATGAACGCCAGACCGGACTCGAACAGGATGGCCACGCCGACGTTGAGCGCCAGCGCCACGATCAGCGGCGGCGAGGCATTCGGCAGGATCACGCGGAAGATGATGTTGGCGTTGCTGGTGCCGATGGCGCGCTCGGCACGGACGAACTCGCGCTCGCGCAGCTTGAGGAATTCGGCACGCGTCAGACGCGCCAGCGGCGGCCAGCTGACCAGCCCGATCACCACGATCACCGTGCCGATCTTCGCGCCGAACACCGCGACCAGCACCATGGCCAGCACGATGGGCGGCAGCACCTGGAAGAACTCGGTCACGCGCATCAGCACGGTGTCGACCCAGCCGCGGTGATAGCCGGCAAGCGCGCCCACCAGCACGCCAATTACCAGCGTGGTTGCAGTGGCAGCCAGGCCGATGGCCAGCGTCACGCCGGCGCCGTGGATCAGGCCGGCGAGCACGTCGCGGCCGAGGTAGTCGGCGCCCAGCGGCGCATCGGCCGATGGCGGCGACAGCGGCGCGGCCACCACGTCCTGCGGATTGACGGCGTACAGCGAGGGCCCGATCAGGCCGGCCAGCGCAATGGCCAGCAGCACCAGCGCGCCGAGCACCGCGCCACGGTTATGCAGGAACAGTTTCCATCCGGTGTTCATATCAGTCTCCGGTGCGAATGCGGGGGTCGAGCAGGCTGTACAGGTAGTCGGTCAGGATGTTGGCCACCACCACCATCGCGCTGGACATCAGCAGGATGCCGAGCATCAGCGGATAGTCGCGGTTGAGCACGGCGTCCGAGGCCAGGCGGCCCAGGCCGGGCCAGTTGAACACGGTCTCGACCAGCACCGCGCCGGCCAGCGCATGCGAGAACTGCAGCCCGGCCAGCGTGACGATCGGCAGCAGCGTGTTCTTGAGCGCATGGCGGTAGACCACCACGCGCTCGCTCATGCCCTTGGCGCGCGCGGTGCGGATATAGTCCGCGCCGAGCACGTCGAGCATCGTGGCGCGTGCCTGCCGGCTGTATTGCGCCAGGTAGATCATCGCCAGCGAAACGACCGGCAGCACCAGGTGGTGCAGCACGTCCGCGGCCAATGCCCAGCCCTCGGCGCGCTGGCCCATGGTGTACATGCCCGACGCCGGAAACACCGGCAGCCAGTAGGCGAAGGCGATCAGCAGCATCATGCCGCTCCAGAACACCGGCGCGGCAAAGCCTGCCAGCGACAGGAACGTCACCAGCCCGCTGACGGCGCCGCGCGGACGATGCGCCGACAGCGCGCCGAGCAAGGTGCCGATCACCACGGCGAGCAGCAGCGCGGGCAGCACCAGCATCAGGGTATTCGGCACGCGATCGAAGATCAGCGTGGTCACCGGCTGGTGGAAGAACAGCGAGTCGCCCAGGTGTCCGGACAGCACGTTGCCGACATAGGCCACCAGACGCTGGCCGAGCCCGGCATCCAGGCCCATCTGCGTGCGCAGGGCCGCGAGCTGCTCGGCGGTCGCGCCGCCGGACTGCGCCGCGATCACGTCCGCCACATCGCCGGGCGCGGCCGACAGCAACAGGAAATTGAGCACCACCACGGCCAGCACCATCAGGGCGCCGGCGCCGAGACGGCGCGAGAGGTAGATCAGGGTATGCATGCGGAGCGGCCCCTTGGTTGACGATCAACGTGAGCGACGTGAGCGACGTGAGCGGCCCGCCGCGCCCATGGCACGGCAGGTCCCTTATCCCTTCGGTACGGCCGGGCCTATTTGGCCCAGTACACTTCGTCGAACGGCGCGAATGCACCCCAGATGCTGTCCGGCAGCCCGCGCAGTTTCTTGTTGGCGACCGAACTCACCGGCGCGGTGTTGAGCCACGCGACCGGTACCTCGCTGTTGAGGATCTTCTGGAAGCGGTCGTACAGTACGGCGCGTTTGGTGGCGTCGGTCTCGGAGGCAGCCTCGGCAAGGATCTTGTCAACCTCGGCGTTGGCATAGCCCTGCGTGTTGGACCAGATCACGCCCTTCTTGATATTGCCCGACTGGTAGGTGCGCGCAACGCCGATCACCGGATCGCCCCAGTTGAAGACCGAGTCGGTGGTCATGTCGAAGTCCCAGCTGGCGATGCGCTGCGACCAGGTCGGGAAATCCGGCGAGGGGCGCAGTTGCGCCTGGATGCCGACCTTGGCCAGTTGCGGGCGCAGGTACTCGGCCACCAGTTGCGAGGTGTCCGGAGCGCCCGGCAGGAAGTCCAGGCGCAGCGCGAAGCGCGTGCCGTCCGCCTTCTTTGGATAGCCCGCCTCATCCAGCAGCTTGTTGGCGCGTGCCAGGTCCACCTTGTAGGGGTCCAGCGTCTTGCTGTAGAACGGGCTGGCCGGATGAACCGGTCCCCAGGCCGGCTGCGAGCGGCCGCGCTGCAGCTTCTGCGAGATGAAATCGCGGTCGATGGCGTAGGAGATGGCCTGGCGCACCTTCACGTTGGCAAGCGGACCCTGGCGCGTGTTGAAGGCCAGCCAGTTCAGCGAGCCCACGCCCTCGTAGCCGCTGCGGGTGACGGTGAGCTTCGGATCGGCCGCGAGGCGGTCCACATCGGCGATGCGGAATGGGGCGAAGGCAACGAAGTGAATGTCGCCGCGCTGCATGGCCAGCGCCGCCGCCGCGCGATCGGGCACGATGCTGTAGGTGATCTTGTCCAGATACGGCTTGCCCTTGCGGAAGTAGCCGTCAAAGCGCGCCAGCGTGAGGTATTCGCCGGGCTTGTACTCGACAAAGCGGAACGGACCCGAGCCGACCGGCGCGTTGTTCTTCGGGTTCTGGCGGATCGGGCCGTCGCTGTAGACATGCTTGGGCAGGATCGGCATCAGTGCCGGAGTCGAGCAGGCCAGCAGCAGCGCCGGATTGGGCTGCTTGAGCCGGAACACTGCAGTGTGAGCGTCCGGTGTCTCGACTTTGTCCAGCGCTGCCAGCATCGCGGGGCCGAACGGATGATTGGCCTTGACGGTCTCGGCCGAGAACGCGACGTCGGCAGAGGTGATCGGCTTGCCGTCGTGGAATTTTGCGTCCTTGTTGAGCTTGAAGGTGTAGGTCAGGCCGTCGGGCGACACGCTCCAGCTGTCGGCGAGATACGGGTGGAACTGCCATTTTGCGTCGGCCTGCAGCAGGCTGGCGAACAACTGCGATGCGGGCACACCCGTTGCCACACCCGACTGGATGGCCGGGTTCAGCGAGTTGATCGCGGTGATCGAAAGCACATTGAGACTGCCGCCGCGCGTGACTTCCTGGCTGTGCGCGTGGACAGCGGCGGACATCAGCAAGGCGGCGGTGCCGAGGCGCGCGCTGGCACGCACGATCTGTTTGAAGCTCGTCAACATCGGTTCTCCCTTCGTATCCGGCGTGCCGGCGCAAGGCGCCGTCCATGCCAGACCTGGCACGACCTAGAGGGTCCGTCCGCCCGGCAATGCGGCGGCGGGGATATCACTGACTTGAGGCGGGATCGAAGCGTGCTGATTTGCACCGGCCCTCTGGTCTTATAGGCGAGGCGGCGCTGGACTCGATAGGTCCAGTTAAGGGGATTCATTGGGGCCAGTGTCAGCGTGCCGTGAGCTATTCGTTGCAGGAGCGAGGCTGAGAGGAGATCGGCGGGTTGTCAATCGAGGAAATCCTGAGCCGCCTGTTTCTGCCCTGCTTCTTCTTCCGTCATATTCCGCTCGAAGCAACGGACACGAACTGAGTTCTTGCTTCGCGTCTTCCGCCAGGCACTGCAGAAATTCCTGCAGTGCAAATTCGAGTATTCCCCATCCATTTCGAAGCCGGTTTCGCCATTCTCGACCTGATGCGTGGCGCAGGCACTTGCTTGTTCACGCGCCCGACTAGTTCCCTGGCATCGAGACATGAACAAGAACGCCTTTCGCCTGGTCTTCAGCGTCGTGCGCGGCATGCTGGTGGCAGTACAGGAGACTGCGGTTGGACGCGGCAAAGGTCGCCAAGGCAGTGCCGACCGTCAACGGCAACGCACGATGTTCTATCACCCGTGCTGTGGCTGACGACCATCGCGGCATCGATGATGGGCTTGTCCCTGATCGTGGAGCCATCCGCGCATGCCCAGACCTTGCCGATCCAGGTAGACAAGAACGCGCCGGGCGCGCGTCCAGTGGTTGGCGTGGCTGCGAATGGCGTGCCCATCGTCAACATTGGCGCACCGAATCGCAATGGCGGCACCAGCGTCAATCACTTCATCCAATTCAACGTCGGACCTTCCGGCGTCGTGCTGAACAACTCTGGGCAAAACAGCCAGACGCAGATCGCGGGTTGGGTCTAGGGTGCGACGTGCGCATCGTGCCAGGCGCGCGGCTCCAGTCTCAAGGGGCCGCGACCGTTACCGGCATCGACAATGCAGGCACCGTCACGGCGCGCGGCGGCATGGTAGCCACCACGTCGGGCACGCTGACCAACAGCGGCTTGCTGTCGGCCGGCGGCGATGTGCTTGCGGAGGCGAGGCAGATCGTCAACAGCGGCACGATTGGCGCGGGCGTGGACGCCAGTGCCAACGTGACGCAGGCAGGCAATCGAACCTCGCGGCAACTATGCTGCACTCGTCTGTCCGCAACGCATTCGTGATCTGTTAGTCGAGCACTGCGTCACGGGAAATCGGTTTACCGCGGTGAGCTAGCGAAGCGGTCGTGGCTTGGAGCCCCCCTCCCCTACGCCACCGCGCCCCCAAACAACATCTCAACCCTAAACCCCCCATCCTCCGGATTCACAAGGTTAAGCTTCCCCCCCGCCTGCCGCACAAGCCGATCCACGATAGCCAGCCCCAGCCCCGAATGGGCATTCCCGCCACGCGCCGGATCCAGCCGCACGAATGGCAGCGTGACGCGTTCCTTGTCCGCTTCAGGAATCCCCGCCCCCTGGTCTTCCACCACCAGCAGATACCCGTCCGGCGTGCGCGTTGTCGCGATGCATACCGGCGGCTTGCCATATACATAGGCGTTATCGACCAGA
Organism: Cupriavidus sp. C2SS-8b; assembly: GCF_057073745.1. Classification (NCBI taxonomy): domain Bacteria; kingdom Pseudomonadati; phylum Pseudomonadota; class Betaproteobacteria; order Burkholderiales; family Burkholderiaceae; genus Cupriavidus; species Cupriavidus sp. C2SS-8b. The sequence continues at coordinate 680,042 of NZ_CP172716.1, read as the reverse complement.
TTGCCGATTATCCGATCCAACTGCGTGGCGATCATTCGAAATCCATCACCCGCACCCAGCGACAGCACCACCTGCCGCTCCTGCTCCGCCAGCGAGGCGGCCAGTTCATTCACGCGACGGTCCACCGGCACCGGCCGCGCAGTCGGCTCACTCGTCTGTGCAAAGCTCAGAAACTGTTCCACGATAGCCGCCATCGAATCGACATCGCGCGTCACGCCCGCCGCGGCCTTCGGGTCGGACAACATCTCCGCGCGCAGCCGCAGCCGCGCCAGCGGTGTCTTCAAATCATGCGCAATGCCGGCCAGCATGGTGTTGCGCTCCTGGTCGATGCGCGTCAGGTCCGCCACCATGCGGTTGAATCGCTCGATCAACTGGCGTAGCTCATGCGGCCCGCGCTCGCGCAGCGGCGCTACCGGCTGCTGCCGGGACAACTGCTCCGCAGCCGCCGCCATGTCGCGCACCGGCCGCTGGATCTGCCACGCGATCAGCAGCGCAAAGATGATGGCCACGCCCACGACAAGCATCACGCCCGGCACGAGCCGGTTGTCGGGCGGAGGGTTGTGAACCCACAGGATCGGCATGGCGATCCAGTCCCCGCGCGTCGGCAGCTTGATCCACAGCCGCGGCGTGGCTTCATCCTCGACCCGGATCTCGGTGCCTTGCGGCAGGCGGGTGATGAACTGCTCCACCAGCCGCCGCGAGCGGCCCTTGGGCACGATGGTGTGTTCTTCGGCGCTGGCCTCGCTGGCCACTTCCACCAGGCTCGGCAGCGGCACGGGCGGGCGCGCATCGAGCGCGCGCTGGATGCTGGCGAACTGGAACAGCATCTGCTCGACCGAATAGTCCACCTGCTGCTGGCGCCGATCCATGCGCAAGATGGCAAGCCAGGAGAAATGGCTGATGACCAGCACGGCAGCGATCAGCAGCGCGATGCGGCCGAACAGGGTATCGATACGCAACTTCATGTCGGGGCTCGTCGTTGCCGCCATGCCGTCAGACCGACAGCCGAAGCGGCATGGGCGTCACTGCGGAATGTCTTCGGCTTCGTCGGGCACGAACGTGTAGCCGCGCCCGCGCACGGTCTGGATGTAGCGCGGCCGCTGCGCATCTTCGTCGAGCAGCCGGCGCAGGCGCCAGATCTGCACATCGATGCCGCGATCGCTGATGCCGCTGGCAGTGCCGTACATCAGCTCGACGATGCGCTCGCGCGAAAGCACTTCGAGCGGATGCATCAGCAGCAGCTTGAGCAGCGCGAACTCGGTATCGCTGATCGACAGCACCTGGCCCGCGCGCTGCAGCGAGCGCTGGCGGAAATTCACGCGGAACGGCCCGAAGGCGATCGACTCGCGGTCTTCCGGCGCGGCCGCCGGACGCGCCAGCTTGCGGCGCAGCACGGCATTGATGCGCGCCAGCAGTTCGCGCGGCGAGAACGGCTTGCCAAGGTAGTCGTCGGCGCCGATCTCCAGGCCGACGATGCGGTCGATCTCGTCGCTGCGCGCGGTCAGCAGGATCACCGGGATATCGTCGTTCTTGGCCCGCAGGTTGCGCAGTGCAGTCAGGCCATCGACCTTCGGCATCATCAGGTCGAGCACGATCAGCGCCGGGCGTTCGCGCTCCAGGCGCGCCTGCAGGCCGTCGCCGTCATGCAGCACCGAGACGGCAAAACCTTGCTGGGTCAGGTACTCGCGCAGCAGGTCGCGCAGTTCAGGGTCGTCGTCGACGACAAGGATCTGGGTGGGCTGGTTCGTTCGCATAGGCACATGATAGTCAGGCTGGCCGCTCTCCTGCCGGATCGGGCTTGCGGCTTTGTTTCCGGAGATTACACGGGAGGCGCTGGTAATCCTCTGTAATAAACCGGAGCCGCGCTGAAACACGTGCATCCGGCGTCTCACATTATCCTTGCGGCATGGCATGCCTTTGCGCTGCCCGGCCTACCCGCAGGCCGCTGCCCCACTTGGGCAGAACCCCACGCCAGATGGGGCTAGTGCCGCACCTGATGCGGCATACTGCCAGCATCGCCGCGCCCGAGACCGCGCGAAGAACGCCGGCGCATATCGCGCCGCTCCCAGGATTCCGGAAATGTCCCACCCCGAACAAGGCCAACAACCTAACCCGCCGTCCCCCCCCCCCCAGGACCCACGCTCGTCCCGCCGCAGGCTGATTGCCGCGGCGCTTGTCGTGCTGCTCGCTGGCGGCGGCTGGTACTGGTACAGCCACCGGGGCGCCAGCTCGGATGCGCAGGGGGCACCGGGCGCGCGCGGCCCCGGTGGCGGCGCGAGCGGCCCGGGTGCCGCGGGCCGCGGTGGTCCCGGCGGCCCCGGTGCGCCGCGCTCCCCGGTGGTGGTATCCACGGTGGCGCAGCGCGACATGGACGTGGTCCTGAACGGGCTAGGCAACGTCACGCCGGTGTCCAACGTCACCGTGCGCGCACAGGTGTCGGGCCCGCTGCTCAAGGTGCTGTTCAAGGAAGGCCAGATGGTCAAGGCCGGCGACGTGCTGGCCGAGATCGATCCGCGCCCGTTCCAGGCCGCAGTGGACCAGGCCGTCGGCCAGCTGGCGCGCGACCAGGCGCTGCTGCAGAACGCGCGTCTCGACCAGAAGCGCTACAAGACCCTGCTGCAGCAGGACTCGATCTCCAGCCAGCAGGTCGATACGCAGGATGCGCTGGTGCGCCAGTATGAAGGCGTGGTCAAGACCGACCAGGGCAATGTGGACAATGCGCGGTTGCAGCTGGGCTACACGAAGATCGTCGCGCCGGTGTCGGGCCGCATCGGCCTGCGCCAGGTGGACCCGGGCAATATCGTCAATACGTCCGACACCAACGGCATCGCGCTGATTACGCAGATCCAGCCGATTGCCGTGCTCTACACCATCCCCGAAGACAACCTGCCCGCGGTGCTGAAAAAGCTCAACACGGGCGAGAAAATGCCGGTGCAGGCGTGGGACCGCCAGATGCGCAACCAGCTCGGCGACGGCGCGCTGCTGACCACCGACAACCAGATCGACACCACCACCGGCACGGTCAAGCTCAAGGCGATCTTCCCGAACGCCGACGGCATGCTGTTCCCGAACCAGTTCGTCAATGTGCGCACGCGCGTCGACACCCTGAAGGACGCCACGGTCATTCCGGTGGCGGCCGTGCAGCGCGGCCAGCAAGGCACCTTCGTCTACGTGGTCGACGACAGCAGCAAGGTCAAGGTGCAAGTGGTCACGCTGGGGCCCGGCGACGGCACCCGCACCGCCGTGCTCAAGGGCGTGGAGCCCGGCCAGCGCGTGGTAGTCGATGGCGCCGACCGGCTCAAGGAAGGCATGACCGTGGAAGCCGTGGACCCGGCCGCACGCGCGGCCCAGTTGGTGCCGGCCAGCCAGCCGCGCGGACGCGGACGCCGCCGCGACGGCAGCGGTTGGGGCGGTGCGAGCGGGGCGCATGCCGAAGGCGGCGCGAGCGCACCGCAAGGCGAACACCGCCGCCAGCGTGAAGGTGCCGGTGCCAGCGGCGCGGCGGCCGAGGCCCCCGCCGCGCGCCGCCAGCCGTAAGGAACCCGCATGAACCCGTCACGCCTGTTCATCGAGCGCCCGGTAGCCACGGCGCTGCTGATGCTGGCCATCCTGCTCTCCGGGCTGGTGGCCTACCGGCTGCTGCCGCTGTCCGCGCTGCCCGAGGTGGACTACCCCACCATCCAGGTCACCACGCTTTATCCGGGCGCGAGCCCCGATGTGATGACCTCGTCGATCACCGCGCCGCTCGAACGCCAGTTCGGGCAGATGCCCGGGCTCAAGCAGATGTCGTCGTCCTCGTCGGGCGGCGCGTCGGTGATCACGCTGCAGTTCGAGCTGACGCTGCCGCTCGACGTGGCCGAGCAAGAGGTGCAGGCGGCCATCAATGCCGGCAGCAACCTGCTGCCGTCCGACCTGCCGATGCCACCGGTCTACAGCAAGGTCAACCCGGCCGACGCGCCGATCATGACCATTGCCATGACCTCCGACACGCTGCCGCTGCCCAAGCTGCAGGACATGGTCGACACGCGCGTGGCGGCCAAGATTTCGCAGATCCAGGGTGTGGGCCTGGTCACCATCAGCGGCGGCCAGCGCCCCGCGGTGCGCATCCAGGCCAACCCGACCGCGCTGGCGTCGCTGGGCATGTCGATCGACGACCTGCGCACCGCCATCGGGGCGGCCAACGTGAACGGCGCCAAGGGCAGCTTCGACGGCCCGGCGCGCGCGTCGACCATCGACGCCAACGACCAGCTGCGCTCGGCCGACGAGTACAAGCAGATCATCATCGCCTACCAGAACGGCGCGCCGATCCGCATCACCGACGTGGCGGACATCGTCGACGGGCCCGAGAACAGCCGCCTGGCAGCGTGGGCCGGCGGCAACCCCGCCATCATCCTCAACATCCAGCGCCAGCCCGGCGCCAATGTGATCGAGGTGGTGGACCGCATCAAGACGCTGCTCCCGCAGCTGCGTACCGCGCTGCCGGCGTCGGTGCACGTGCAGCTCATGACGGACCGCACCACCACCATCCGCGCGTCGGTGCACGATGTCCAGTTCGAACTGTTCCTGGCCATCGCGCTGGTGGTGATGGTCATCTTCGTGTTCCTGCGCAATGTCTCGGCCACGATCATCCCCGGCGTGGCGGTGCCGCTGTCGCTGGTTGGCACGTTCGGCGTGATGTACATGGCCGGCTTCTCGATCAACAACCTGACGCTGATGGCGCTGACCATCGCCACCGGTTTCGTGGTCGATGACGCCATCGTCATGATCGAGAACATCATGCGCTACATCGAGGAAGGCGATTCCCCGATGGCAGCCGCGCTCAAGGGCTCGAAGCAAATCGGCTTCACCATCATCTCGCTGACGTTTTCGCTGGTGGCCGTGCTGATCCCGCTGCTGTTCATGGGCGATGTGGTCGGCCGCCTGTTCCGCGAGTTCGCCATTACGCTGGCGGTATCGATCCTGATCTCCGCCGTAGTCTCGCTGACGCTCACGCCGATGATGTGCGCGCGTCTGCTGCGCCACGTGCCGGAGGCACAGCAATCGCGCTTCCACAAGGCCACCGGGCGCTTCTTCGACAACGTGATCCGCCGCTACGGCGTCGCGCTCGAGTGGGTGCTGGACCGCCAGAGGGCCACGCTGGTGGTGGCCATCGCCACGCTGGTGCTGACCGTGCTGCTGTACCTGCTGGTGCCCAAGGGCTTTTTCCCGGTGCAGGACACCGGCCTGATCCAGGGCATCACCGAAGCCGCGCAAACCACGTCGTTCCAGGCCATGGGACTCAAGCAGCAGGCCGCGGCCAAGGTGGTGGCCGAAGACCCGGCCGTGGCCAGCGTGTCTTCCTTCATCGGCGTCGATGGCTCCAACACCACGCTCAACGCCGGGCGCATGCTGATCAACCTCAAGCCCAAGGGCGAGCGCGAATCGATCGACGTGGTCTCGCAGCGACTGCAGCACGCGGTGGAGAAACTTGGCGGCATTTCGCTCTATACGCAGCCGGTGCAGGACCTGACGATCGAAGACCGCGTGTCGCGCACGCAATACCAGTTCACGGTGGAAGATCCCGATCCGAAGAACCTGTCAACCTGGGTGCCGCGCCTGGTCGAGCGCCTGCGCCAGGAGCCCGAACTGCGCGATGTGGTCAGCGACCAGCAGAACAACGGCCTGCGCGCCTATGTCGACATCGACCGCGATGCGGCCGCGCGCTTCGGCATCACCACGGCGGTGATCGACAGCGCGCTGTACAGCGCCTTCGGCCAGCGGCTGGTGTCGACCATCTTCACGCAGTCTAGCCAGTACCGCGTGGTGCTCGAAACCATGCCCGAATTCCGCAAGGACCCGCAGTCGCTCGCGGAACTGCGCCTGCCCTCCTCGTCCGGCGGACAGGTGCCGCTGGGCGCGTTCGCGCGCATCAGTGAACGCACGGGCCCGCTGGTGATCAACCACCAGGGGCAGTTCCCGGCCGCAACGATCTCGTTCAACCTGGCGCCGGGCGAATCGCTGGGTGCGGCGGTCGACAAGATCACCAAGGTCGAGCAGGAGCTTGGCCTGCCGATCTCGATGCAGACCGAGTTCCAGGGCGCCGCGCTGGCGTTCCGCGCCTCGCTGTCGAACACGCTGTGGCTGATCCTGGCCGCGGTGGTGACGATGTATATCGTGCTGGGCGTGCTGTATGAAAGCACCATCCACCCGGTGACCATCCTGTCGACGCTGCCGTCGGCGGGCGTGGGCGCACTGCTGGCGCTGCTGCTCGCCGGGCAGGACCTGGGCATCATCGCGATCATCGGCATCATCCTGCTGATCGGCATCGTCAAGAAGAACGCCATCATGATGATCGACTTCGCGCTCGAGGCCGAGCGCGAGGGCGGCATGGCGCCGCGCGACGCCATCTTCCAGGCCTGCCTGCTGCGCTTCCGCCCGATCCTGATGACCACCATGGCCGCGCTGCTGGCCGCGCTGCCGATGATGCTCGGCACCGGCATCGGCTCGGAACTGCGCCGCCCCCTGGGCGTGACCATGGTCGGCGGCCTGCTGGTGAGCCAGGTGCTGACGCTGTTCACCACGCCCGTTATCTACCTGGCCTTCGACCGCGTCGCCTATCGCCTCAAGGACTGGCGCAAGCGCCGCTTCGGCGATCCGGAAGAAGGCGGCACGGATGAAGGCGATCCGTCGGCAGCGGGGCCGCGATGAACCTGTCCGCCACGTTCATCCACCGGCCGGTCGCCACGGCGCTGCTCACCATCGGCATCCTGCTGGCAGGGCTGGCGGCGCTGCGGCTGCTGCCGGTGTCGCCGCTGCCGCAGGTGGATTTCCCGACCATCTCGGTCTCGGCCTCGCTGCCCGGAGCAAGCCCGGAGACCATGGCCGCCACGGTGGCCACGCCGCTGGAGCGCGCGTTGGGCACCATCGCCGGCGTGACGGAAATCACCTCCAGCAGCTCGCTTGGCTCGACCCGCGTGACGCTGCAGTTCAACCTGTCGCGCGATATCGACGGCGCCGCGCGCGACGTGCAGGCGGCCATCAATGCGTCGCGCGCCACGCTGCCGACCAGCCTGCCGAACAACCCGACCTACCGCAAGGTGAACCCCGCCGACGCGCCGATCATGATCATCGCGCTGACGTCGCCGACCATGACGCGCGGCCAGCTCTATGACGCGGCGTCGACGATCCTTTCGCAGAAACTGTCGCAGGTGGAAGGCGTGGGGCAAGTGACGATCGGCGGTTCGTCGTTGCCGGCGGTGCGCGTGGAATTGAACCCGACAGCGCTGAACAAGTACGGCATCTCGCTCGAGGACGTGCGCAATACCATCAGCGCCACCAATGCCAACCGGCCGCTGGGCACGCTGGAGAACCGCTCGAACAACTGGCAGGTCTACGCCAACGACCAGGCGATGAAGGCGAGCGACTACATGCCGCTCGTCATCCGCTATGCCACGCCGGGCACGTTCTCGTCGGCGTCGGCCGGCGCGCTGATCGCCAGCACCGCCAACGCCGCGGCCATGGGCGGCGTGAGCACGAAGGTGGTCAATGGCGTGACCGTGACCACGATCACCACCAGCAGCGGCACCACCACCGTGACCAGCGGCGCCACCGGCGGCAACAACGCCACCAAGGGCCCCAACGCCTTCGCCGTGCCCGTGCGCCTGCAGGACGTGGCCAGCGTGGTCGATTCCGTGCAGGACATCCGCAACGCGGGCTCCGCCAACGGCAAGCCGTCGGTGCTGCTGGTGCTCAACCGCTCGCCGGGCGCGAACATCATCGAGACCGTCGACCGCGTGCGCGACATGCTGCCCAAGCTGCAGAAGATGATCCCCGCAGCCATCTCGATGGACGTGATGATGGACCGCACCCCGACCATCCGCGCGTCGCTGCGCGAGGTCGAGCACACGCTGATGATCTCGGTGGCGCTGGTGATCATGGTGGTGTTCCTGTTCCTGCGCAATGTGCGCGCAACGTTCATCCCCAGCGTAGCCGTGCCGGTATCGCTGATCGGCACGTTCTCGGTGATGTACCTGGCCGGGTTCTCGCTGAACAACCTGTCATTGATGGCGCTGACCATTGCCACCGGCTTCGTGGTGGACGACGCCATCGTGGTGCTCGAGAACATCTCGCGCCATATCGAGGAAGGCATGAAGCCGCTCGCCGCCGCGCTGCGCGGCGCGCGCGAGGTCGGCTTCACGGTGCTGTCGATGAGCCTGTCGCTGATCGCGGTGTTCATTCCGCTGCTGATGATGGGCGGCATCGTCGGGCGCCTGTTCCAGGAGTTCGCCATCACGCTGTCGGTGGCCATCCTGGTGTCGCTGGTGGTGTCGCTGACCACCACGCCGATGATGTGCGCGCGACTGCTGCGCCCGGCGGTGCCCGAGGAAGAGCAAGGCCGCTTTTTCCGCGCCAGCGAACGCGTGTTCCGCTGGCTGCATGACAGTTATGCACGCACGCTGGCCGTGGCGCTGCGCTACAGCGCGGTGGTGTGGCTGGTGCTGCTGGCCACGGTGGCGCTCAATGTGTGGCTGTACGTGATCGTGCCCAAGGGCTTCTTCCCGCAGCAGGACACGGGCCGCCTGATCGGCTTCATCCGCGCCGACCAGGCCACCTCGTTCCAGGCCATGCAGCCGAAGCTGGACAACTTCATCCGCATCGTCCAGTCCGACCCGGCCGTGGAAAACGTCACCGGCTTCACCGGCGGTTCGCAGCGCAACACCGGGCAGATGTTCGTCACGCTCAAGCCGCTGTCGCAGCGCAAGGAGAGCGCGGACGCGATCGTCGCCCGGCTGCGCGTCAAGCTGGCGAAGGAGCCCGGCGCGAGCCTGTTCCTCACGCCCGTGCAGGACATCCGCGTCGGCGGCCGGCAGAGCAGCTCGCAGTACCAGTTCACGCTGCAGTCGGACGACCTGCAGGTGCTGCGCGACTGGGAACCGAAGATGCGCGCGGCCATCTCGAACATCAAGGGTATCGAGGACGTCGACACCGATACCAATGACAAGGGCCTGCAGACCTCGGTGATCATCGACCGCGATGCCGCATCGCGCCTGGGCGTCACGGCGCAGCAGGTCGATGCGGTGCTCAACGACGCGTTTGGCCAGCGGCTGGTGTCGACCATCTACAACCCGCTCAACCAGTACCGCGTGGTCATGGAACTGAGCCAGGAATACCTGCAGGGGCCGCACGCGCTGAACGACATCTACGTGGTCACCGGCAACGGCCGCCGCGTGCCGCTGTCGGCGTTCGCCACGGTCATGCCTACCAGCACGCCGCTGGGCGTGAACCACCAGGGGCAGTTCGCCGCGTCGACGATCTCGTTCAACCTGGCCGAAGGATTCTCGCTGTCGCAGGCGACCGATGCGGTCAAGCGCGCCATGGCCCAGATCGGCGCGCCAGAGACGCTGCAGGCCAACTTCCAGGGCGGCGCCAAGGCGTTCCAGGATTCGCTCAAGAGCCAGCCGATCCTGATCCTGGCGGCCATCATCACGATCTACATCGTGCTGGGCATCCTGTATGAAAGCTATGTCCACCCGCTGACGATCTTGTCGACGCTGCCGTCCGCGGGCGTGGGCGCGCTGCTGGCGCTGCTGGCGTTCAAGACGGAGTTCAGCATCATCGCGCTGATCGGCGTGATCCTGCTGATCGGCATCGTGAAGAAGAACGCGATCATGATGATCGACTTCGCCATCGATGCCGAGCGGCGCGACGGCCTGTCGCCGCGCGACGCCATCCACCGCGCCTGCCTGCTGCGTTTCCGCCCGATCCTGATGACCACCATGGCGGCGCTGCTGGGCGCAGTGCCGCTGGCCATCGGCCGCGGCGACGGCGCCGAGCTGCGCGCGCCGCTGGGCATCTCGATCGTGGGCGGGCTGGTGGTGAGCCAGTTGCTGACCCTGTACACCACGCCGGTGGTCTACCTGACGCTGGACCGCTGGCGCCTGAAAGTGAAGGCCTGGCGTGAACGCCGCCGCGGCGGCCCGCGCGATGCCGCGCCCGCTACCGGCACTGAATCATGAAGACGATGATGAACTCCCTCTCCCGCCTCCTCACCCTTGGCGCGCCGGTGCCGCTGGCGTGCGCGCTGCTGCTCGCCGGATGCGCCGTGGGTCCCGACTACAAGCGGCCCGATGCGCCGGTCTCGCCCGCGTTCAAGGAAGCGCCTGCCGACGCCGAAGCCTGGACCGGCGAGTGGAAGACCGCCGAACCGCAGGACGCCCACGCGCGGCCGCAGTGGTGGCAGGTGTTCGGTGACAGCCAGCTCGACGCGCTAATGTCGCAGGTGCAGATTTCCAACCAGAACATCAAGGCTGCGGAAGCGCAGTACCGGCAGGCGCTGGCCTCGCTGCAGGCCGCGCGGGCGGGCTTCTTCCCGACCGTGGATGCGCAAGCGGGCGTCTCTCGCGCGCGCGGCGCGAGCGGCAACACGCTCAATGGCCAGAGTGCGACGCTGGGCGCGACCTGGGAACTTGACGTCTGGGGCCGCGTGCGGCGGCAGGTGGAAAGCAGCGAAGCAACCGCGCAGGCCAGCCAGGCGGACCTGGCCTCGACCCTGCTGTCGACGCAGGCGACGCTGGCGCAGAGCTATTTCCTGCTGCGCATTGCGGATGCGCAGAAAGCGCTGCTGGACCGCACCGTGGCCGACTATGCGAAGTCGCTGCAGCTCGTGCAGAACCAGTACAAGGCCGGCACCGCGCAGCGCTCCGACGTGCTGCAGTCGGAAACGCAGCTCAAGAGCGCGCAGGCGCAGCAGCTCGATATCCAGATCACGCGTGCGCAGCTTGAGCATGCGATCGCCGTGCTGGTGGGCAAGCCGCCTGCGGACCTGACACTCGGGCAGGCCGATCTCGCCAACGCCCCGCCGCGCGTGCCGGCGGCGGTACCTTCGCAACTGCTTGAGCGGCGGCCCGACATTGGCGCAGCAGAGCGTCGCATGGCATCGGCCAACGCACAGATCGGCGTGGCGCAGGCCGCTTATTACCCGACGTTGTCGCTGTCGGCCAGCGGTGGGCTGACGGCCAGCACGCTGGCGCGCTGGATGTCACTGCCCGATCGCGTCTGGTCACTCGGCGCGGGGCTGGCCGGCACGCTGTTCGATGGTGGCCTGCGTAGCGCGGCCAAGGCGCAGGCCGTGGCCGCCTATGACCAGACCGTTGCCAATTACCGGCAGACCGTGTTGGGCGCGTTCCAGGAAGTCGAGGACAACCTCGCCGCGCAGCGGCTGCTCGAACAGGAATCGGTAGTGCAGAACGATGCGGTGCGGGCGGCGCGCGATGCGCTGGCGCTGGTCAATAATCGCTATCGGGCTGGGACGGCAAGCTTGCTTGATGTGCTGGTCGCACAGACTACGGCTTATACGGCTGAACGGACGGCGCTGACGTTGATGGGCAGGCAGTACACGGCTAGCGTGGTGCTGATCAAGGCGTTGGGAGGTGGGTGGCATCAGGAGGAATTGGGCGGTGGGGCGGCGGCCGCTACAGTTGGGCAAAGGTAAATGTAGCTGCCATCGGTAGGACGCCTACGGGGGCGCTGCGCGCGGCTCGGAGCCCGGATTTTTTGGCCGCGGGGGCCTGTCAGAAATTTTGTGTTTAGGGCATAACATGTCGCCAAGGAGCATGTCATGCCACGTAGAAACAAGACGAGTCAGGCCGCCGATCGTGAGCTGCCGATCATTCCCGAGGATCTGATCGCCCATTTCGTAAAGGGCCCGATGACTGCCGAGGCCGTGCAGGACGCCTCAATGGCATTCAAGAAGGCCCTGATCGAGCGGGCCTTGGGCGCTGAACTCGGTCATCATCTGGGCTACCCGGCTGGCGCTGAGCGCCCAGCCGGCACAGCCAATCAACGCAATGGCAAGAGTGCTAAGACGGTTTTGACCGAGGACGGGCCGCTGCGAGTGGATATTCCGCGCGACCGCGACGGCAGCTTCGATCCGATCCTGATTCCCAAGCACGAGCGGCGCTTCACCGGGTTCGACGACAAGATCGTCGCCATGTACGCCCGCGGCATGACCGTGCGCGAGATCCAGGCGTTTCTGGCCGAACAGTACGGCACCGAGGTGTCGCCAGAATTCATCAGTTCTGTAACTGATGCAGTCATGGACGAGGTCACCACCTGGCAAGCCCGCCCGCTGGAGGCGATGTACCCGGTGGTGTTCTTCGACGCGCTGCGGGTCAAGATGCGTGAGGACGGCGTGGTACGCAACAAGGCCGTCTATCTGGCCTTGGGCGTGCTGCCCGACGGCACGCGCGACATCCTGGGCCTGTGGATCGAGAGCACCGAAGGCGCCAAGTTCTGGATGAAGGTGTTCAACGACCTGAAGATCCGCGGCACGCAGGACATCCTGATTGCAGTGACCGACGGGCTCAAGGGCATGGAACAGGCCCTGAACGCGGTGTTCCCGGCCACGACGCTACAGACCTGCATCGTGCATCTGATCCGAAACAGCTTGAGCTACGCCGGTTGGAAAGAGCGCCGGACCGTGGCTGCGGCGCTTAAGCCCGTGTACACCGCGCCCACTGTTGAGGCGGCGCTGGCCGAACTGGCGGCGTTCGAGCAGAGCGAATGGGCTAAGAAGTACCCCCCGATCGCCGCGTCCTGGCGTCGCGCCTGGGATCAGGTGATCCCGTTCTTTACATTCCCACCGGCGATCCGCAAGATCATCTACACGACGAACGCGATCGAGAGCATCAACGCGCAACTACGTAAGATCATCAAGACCCGGGGGCACTTCCCCAGTGACGAGGCGGCAACGAAGCTGCTATGGCTGGCCCTGCGCAACATCACCGGTAAGTGGGGCAGCTCAACGCATGACTGGAAGGCTGCCATGAACCAGTTTGCGATTCTCTATGAGGAACGCTTTACCCACCCGCATCACTGAGATAATCCTGGCTCACCGGTTAAGTCGACGGTGCGCCTTTAACTGCCCTGAACACAAAAACGCTGACAGGCCCGGCATCTTTGTTCTGGACCTGCGCCAGCAGTTGATCGATCAGTTCATCAGGGAACAGCTTGGGTGCCTTCGGGCTCTTGCTCTTCTTGGTCACTGTTGTGTCGGTCATAGGACGTTTCCGTAATCGTCTCATGACCTCGTCACACTAAAAATCTGACAGGCTCGGCCGCGGCAATGCCTGCCCGCAAATCCTCTCCCGTAACCACCGCGCCGCCTTGCCAGGCGGGCGCTGCTTCTGCCACACCAGTTCCAGCGCCACCGGCCAGTCCTGTTCCTGGAACGCCAACGGCGGCGACACAAGCTGCGCCGCCGCCGGTGAATTGGCCACCACGTGCCACGGCACGAATGCCCATCCAAGCCCCCGTTTGACCAATTCGACAATCACCCACTGGCTTTCGACCCACCAGACGTCCGATGCCACGCGCAGCCGCATCTTCTCCTCACTATCGGTGCGCGTCGCGACCATGAGCTGGCGGTAGCGCTTCAGTTCTTCCCAGTCGACGCGCTGGCCGCCCGCCAGCGGATGATCGGGCGCGCACAGAATCTTCATCGGCACCCAGCCCAGCGCGTGGAAACCTAATGCCGGCGGCAAAATCTCCTGCCGCCACATGATGCCCAGATCCGCGCCGCCTTCAATCACCAGCCGGCTGACGTCCTCCATCAAGGGAAACAGCAACTCCAGCTCGACTGCGGGAAAGCGACCGGAAAATTCCTCAAGCAGCATGCCGAGCGTTTCTTCGGGATACAACTCGTCCACCGCCAGGACCAGCCGCGTCTCCACGCCCTCGCCCAGGCTCATGGCCACGCCACGGAAATGCTCGCAGCGCTCCAGGATCACGCGCGCCTCGACCAGCAGCCGTTCGCCGGCCGGGGTCAGCACCGGATAGCGGCCGGAACGGTCGAACAGCGCATTGCCAATATCGATCTCGAGATTCGCCACCGCCGCGCTGATCACCGACTGAGCCTTGCCCAGCCGACGCGCGGCGGCGGAAAAGGAACCCGTATCGGCGGCTGCGGCGAAGGCCTGAAGCTGTTCAAGGGAAAGGGACATGACAAGGGTCGGCGGTCGATGTATCGGTTTTGACGATACTACCTAACTTGGCATTCCCGGCAAAGCAGATAGACTCCAACCCCATCGCTTCATATGCAGGAGAGCCTTATGCGCAACACCCGTGACCGGATCCGCCACGCCGTCGGCTTTGAAGTCATCGGCCTGCTGGCGTTCGCGCCGCTTGCCAGCGTGGTGTTCGGCTACGAGTTGCACCAGATGGGACTGATCGGCGCGGTCGCGTCGCTGATCGCAGCGGGCTGGAACTACGTCTACAACGTGCTCTTCGACAAGGCCATGCTGCGGTTCACCGGGCAGCTGCGCAAATCGGTCTTCGTGCGCGTGCTGCACGCCGTGCTGTTCGAGCTTGGCCTGCTGGTGGTGTTCCTGCCGTCGGTGGCCTGGTACCTCGATATCAGCCTGGTCGACGCGCTGATCATGGACATTGCCGTGGCCGGCTTCTATATGGTCTATGCGCTGATCTACAACTGGCTCTACGACATCGTCTTCCCGGTGCCGTCGCTCAAGGCCGACAAGCGCGAAAGCGGCGCCGCGCTGGGCTGACGTCCCGCCCGCGCACGCGGGTATTTCCCGAGCCCGAGACGCCTTGTCCGGCCGGATCGAATAGTTATACTCCGTAACTAAATTCGAACCGGTCGGGCAAGGCGTCTTTTGCTTTGCCCCGCCGGCGCGCCATGACGGGGAATCCACATGAAGATCGCAATCGCCGGCGGGGGCATCGGCGGACTGACGCTGGCGCTGCTGTGCCACCAGCAAGGCATCGAGACTGAAGTCTGGGAAGCCAGCGAAAACCTGCGCCCGCTGGGCGTGGGCATCAACCTGCTGCCGCACGCGGTGCGCATCCTGTGCGCGCTGGGCCTGCGCGACGCGCTGGCCGGGATGGCGGTCGAGACCTCGTCGCTGTCCCATTTCAACAAGTTTGGCCAGCGCATCTGGCATGAGCCGCGCGGCCTTGCCGCCGGCTATGACTGGCCGCAGTTCTCGATCCATCGCGGCGAGTTCCAGATGCTGCTGCACCGCACCGCCGTCGAACGTCTCGGCGCGGATCGCGTGCATACCGGCCACGCGTTCGAGTCGGTACTGAGCACCGGCGCGCGCGCCGGCGAGCCGGTGCGCTTCAGCCTGCGGCGCCGGCACGACCAGGCCGAGGTGCAAGCCAGCGCCGACATCCTGGTCGGCGCGGACGGCATCCATTCGGCGGTGCGCCGGCAGTTCTATCCGACGGGCGACGCGCCGCGCTTTTCGCGCCGCATGCTGTGGCGCGCCGTCACCGAAGCGCCGCCTTATCTCGATGGCCGCTCGATGTTCATGGCGGGACACCAGGACCAGAAGTTCGTCGCGTATCCCATTTCCGAGCCGCTGCGCCGGCAGGGGCGCTCGCTGATCAACTGGATCGCCGAGCTGCGCGTTCCGGGCGATGTCTCCGACACGCCGCCGCGCAGCGACTGGAACCGCCAGGTCGACAAATCGGTGTTCCGCGACGCGTTCGCGGGCTGGCAGTGGGACTGGATCGACATTCCCGCGCTGATCGACGGCGCCGCCGCCATCTACGAATTCCCGATGGTCGACAAGGACCCGCTGCCGCGCTGGACTTTCGACCGCGTCACGCTGCTCGGCGATGCCGCGCACCCGATGTATCCGATCGGCTCGAACGGCAGCGCCCAGGCGATCCTCGATGCGCAGTACCTGCTGCAGAGCCTGCTCGGCACGCGCGACATGGCCTATGCGCTGCGCGAGTACGAGGCCGAGCGCCTGCCGCGCACCGCCGGCATCGTGCTGCGCAATCGCATGAACGGCCCCGAGCAGGTCATGCAGCTGGCAGAGGAACGTGCGCCGCAGGGCTTTGCCGAGATCGACCAGGTGATTCCGCGCGCCGAGCTGGAGGCGATCGCGCTGGGCTACAAGCAGCTCGCGGGCTTCGACCCGCAGTCACTGCAAGCGGCCCGGCGCTGAAGATCGATACAAGATTCACGAGCCATAACAACGAGAGGAGACACCCACCATGACGCCCCTGCGCCCGCGCATCCTTCCCCTGCTGATCCACTTGGCTGCGGCCGCGGCACTGTCCGGCGCGGCCGGCGTGGCGATGGCCGACGTGACCGTCGGCGTGAGCCTGTCGACGACCGGACCATCGGCGTCGCTGGGCATTCCGCAGAAGAACAGCATGGCCTACCTGCCGGAACGCATCGGCGGCGAAGCCATCCGCTACGTGGTGCTCGACGATGCGTCGGACCCCACGCAGGGCACCAAGGTGGCGCGGCGCTTCGTCACGGAGGACAAGGTCGACATCATCCTCGGCTCGTCGGCGGTGGCGCCATCGATCGCCATTGCGGAAGTGGCCGATGAGAGCCAGACCGTGCAACTCGCGTTCTCGCCGATCGAACTGAAGCCCGGACGCGGGGCCTGGACCTTCCGGCTGGCCCAGCCGGTGCGCCTGATGGCGGAAGCACTGGCCGCCACGGCAAAGGCCAATGGCGTGAAGACCATGGCCTTCATCGGCTTTGCCGACGCCTATGGCGAGACGTGGCTCAAGGACTTCACGACAGCCGCGAACGCGGCCGGCATCCGCCTGGTCGCCACCGAGCGCTACGGCCGGGCCGATACCAGCGTGACGGCCCAGGCCATCAAGCTGATCGCGGCCAAACCGGACGCCATCATGATTGCCGGCGCCGGCACCGGCGCGGCGCTGCCGCACACCACGCTGCGCGAGCGCGGCTACAACGGCCCGGTCTACCACACCCACGGCGCGGCCACCAAAGACCTGATCCGCATCGGCGGGCGCGCCGTCAATGGCGCCATCCTGCCGGCCGGGCCGGTGATCGTGCCGGAGCAGCTGCAAGCCGGCAATCCGGTACGGCAGCCGGGGCTGGACTATGTCGGCCGTTACGAAAAGCAGTACGGCGCGGAAAGCCGCACGCAGTTCGGCGCGCATGCCTATGACGCCGGACTGGTGCTGCAGCGGATCGTTCCGGTCGCGCTCAAATCCGGCAAGCCGGGCACGCCGGAATTCCGCCAGGCGCTGCGCAAGGCGCTGGAGACCGAGCGCGACATCGTGGTGTCGCACGGGGTACTTAACTACAGTGGGCAAGACCACTATGGCTTCGACCAGCGTGGGCGCGTTATGCTGATAATCGAGAACGGCAACTGGAAACTGCTCAAATGAGCCCTGAACCGTCAGACGCCCCCGTCGACATGGCACCGCATCCGGTCGCGACGGCCGCCGCCGAGCGCGGCACGCCAAAGCGCACGCGCGCCGCGGCCCCGCGGCGCAAACCCCGCGAGCCTCTGGCGCCCGATCCCGCAGCGCCCGGGACGGCGGCCGACAGCGGCTTCGACCCGCATGTGCCCGATATCGACTACGGCGTGCTCGACACCCTGGTCGGCTACGCGATCCGCCGCGCGCAGATCCGCATCTACGAGGACTTTGTCGCGTCGCTGGCGCATTGGCAGATCACGCCGCCGCGTTTCTCGGCACTGGTGATCATCTCCCGCAACCCGAAACTGAAGCTCACCGAACTGGCCCGCATCCTCGGTATCGCGCGCTCCGGGGCGGTGTTGCTGGTCGATGCGCTGGAAGAGATGGGCCTGGTCGCCCGCCGCCCCGCTCCCGAGGACCGCCGCGCCTACAGCCTGGTACTGACACCGACCGGCAAGCGCACGCTCGCGGCCGCGAAGCAGGCGGTCGTCGCCCATGACGCGCACGTGGCCTCGGCACTGACCGAGCAGGAGCAGGCCACGCTCAAGTCGCTGCTCGGACGCCTGGCGCCGCCGCGCGCGCAGTAATCGGGCCGATACCCGATGGCTGCCGGACGTGTCATCCGGCAGCCATCGGCCATGCGTTAACATGGCCGCCATGCCAAGAAGAATCACCGTATTTTGCGCGGCCGCCGCCCTGCTGCTTGCCGCCGCCCAGCCTTCCGTCCTCGCCCGTCCCGCCAAGGCCGCCAGAACTTCCGCCAGCACGCGGCCCGATGCCGCGCTGGTGCGCGCGGGCCTGCCGGCCCAGGTCGCCGCGGCGCTGCAACGCGCGCACGTGCCGGCCAGCGCGGCCAGCTTCTACGTGGTCAAGGTCGGTGCCCCATCGGCGCGCGCGAGCTGGAACGCGCAGCAGCCGATGAACCCGGCGTCGACCATGAAGCTGGTCACCACCTTTGCCGGCCTGCAGCTGCTTGGCCCCGACTACCGCTGGCAGACTTCGCTCTACGCCGACAGCCAGCCGGACGGCTACGGCACCGTCAACGGCAACGTCTACCTGCGCGGGCGCGGCGACCCGAAACTGGTGCCCGAGGAAATGGCCAAGCTCGTGGCCAGCGCGCGCGCGGGGGGCGCCACCACGATCAATGGCGACGTGGTCCTCGACCGCAGCTACTTCGCCGACGGCCTGAACGGCAACGGCACCATCGACGGCGAAGTGCAGCGCGCCTACAACGTCGGCCCCGACGCGTTGCTATACGCGTTCAAGACACTGTCGTTCACGCTGACGCCCGATGACGCGAACCGGTCCGTGGCAGTGACGGTCACGCCGGCCCTCGCGCAACTGCGATTGGACAATCGCCTGACGCTGACCAACGGCCGCTGCGGCGATTGGCAATCGAGCGCCACGCCGACCGTGGCGCCGCAAGGGGACGGCACGGTGGTGGCGTCGTTCTCGGGCGCCTATGCGAGCGATTGCGGCGAACACGTGCTCAATATCGCCGCGCTGTCGCACAGCGAATTCACCTGGGGTGGTTTCGTCGCCGAATGGCAGGCCGCGGGCGGGCGCTTCGCGCACCTGCCGGCGCTGCGCGGCGGCACGGTTCCGCGCGGCGCGGTGCTTCTGGCCCGGCACTACGGCCAGCCGCTGGGCGCGATCGTACGGGACATCAACAAGTACTCGAACAACGTGATGGCGCGCCAGCTGTTCCTGACCATCGGCGCCGAAATGGATCGCGGCGGCCCTGCCAGCACGGCCCGCTCCACGCGCGTGGTGCAGCGCTGGCTGAGCCGCCAGGGCCTGGACATGCCAGGGCTGGTGCTCGACAACGGCTCGGGCCTGTCGCGCGAGGAACGCATCAGCGCCTATGACATGGCGCGGCTGCTGCAGCAGGCGGTGGCCAGCAATGTCGGCCCGACGCTGCTCGATTCGCTGCCGATCCTCGGCGTCGATGGCACGCTGCGCAACCGGCTCACGCGCGCCAACGCGGCCGGCAATGCCTATCTGAAGACCGGCACGCTGCAGGACGTGCGCGCACTGGCCGGCTATGTGGATGCGCTCAACGGCGACCGCTATGTGGTGGTGAGCTTTATCAACCACCCAAATGCGTCGCAGGCGCAGGAAGCGCACGATGCGCTGATGCAGTGGGTGTATCGCGGCGCACCTTGACGCGTTGTCATCGCGTCCCCCATGGGTTACAGTGCCTGGCATGAACCCGCTTACGATCCTCCGCACCGATGCATTCATGGATTGGCTTGCCGGTCTGCGCGACAAGTTGGCCAAGGCGGCCATCGCCCTGCGCCTTGAGCGTGCCGCGCAGGGAAATCTCGGAAAACGTGAAACCGGTTGGCGAAGGCGTGTCTGAAATGAAGGTGGACGTAGGGCCGGCTACCGAGTGTATTTCGTGCAGCGCGGCGCGGTGCTGGTCGTCGTGCTTTGCGGTGGCGACAAGTCATCGCAACAGCGCGACATTGAGCGTGCCAAGCAACTGGCGAAGCAACTGGAGGACTGAACCGTGAAAATCAGCGAACTGAAGGAATTCGACGCCGCCGAAGTGCTCACGGATGAAGAAACGATCCGACATTACCTGGCACTGGCATTCGAGGAGGGCAATCCCCATGCTATCCAGGTGGCACTTGGCACCGTCGCTCGTGCGCGCGGCATGAGTGCGCTGGCGCGCGATGCCGGCGTGAAGCGCGAAGCACTGTACCGCGCGCTGTCGGGCACCGGCAATCCGGAATTCTCGACCATCATGAAGGTGCTCAGCGCGCTGGGACTGCACCTGACCATCGCGCCGCCCGGCACGCCAGCCGAACACGCCAGCGCATGAAATAGCTTGAGCGTGGCGGCGCCTTCCTTCATGGCTTGCACGCTCGCGTTTCCACTGCACCCCGATTCAGGGGCACGCGCCGTGGACAGATCCACGACCTCGCAGGCGAATGCCAGGGGCCAGTCAACGCTGGCCTAGATTTTCTTAAGCGCCCACTTACCAAACCGCCAAGCGCCCCTATAATGGCGCAATGCCGGCAGCCCCCGCTGCGCCGGCGCCCTCCGCGCAGTTTCCCCGACATTGCCCATGAATTCCCCACAACCCTCGGCCTGGTTGCGCCTCTGGCATCGCATTGCACCGGCCGAGCGCGCCTCGTTTATCGAAGGCGTGCGCTTCTTTGCACCGTCGCTGCCCGCCGTGTTCTCGTGGGGCCTGGTCACGGGCGTGGCGATGAGCAAGTCCGTGATGACGGTGCCCGAGGCCATCGGCATGTCGCTGCTGGTCTATGCCGGCTCGGCGCAGCTCGCGGTGCTGCCGCTGTTCGCGGCCGGACTGCCGTTGTGGACGGTGTGGCTGACCGCGGCCATCGTCAACCTGCGCTTCGTGATCTTCAGCGCGGGCCTGCAGCCCCATTTCAGCTATATGCCGCTGTGGCGCCGTACGCTGCTGGGCTCGTTCAACGGCGACCTGCATTTCGTCTATTTCATGCAGCGCTACAGCACGCCGGGCTACGAGCCCGGCAAGGAAGGCTATTTCTGGGGCATGGCGCTGGCCAACTTCGCCATGTGGCAGACCTCGTCGATCATCGGCATCGTGCTGGCGAGCCTGTTCCCGGACAGCTGGGGCCTGGGGCTGGCCGGCACCATGGCGCTGATCCCGGTGATGTTCGCCACCATCAATTCGCGCTCGACGCTGCTGGCCGTGGTGGTATCGGCCATCCTCGCGCTGCTGTGCTTCGACCTGCCCTACCGGTTGAGCCTGGTGGTGGCGGTGATCGGCGCCATTGCCGCCGGCATGGCCAGCGACGAGCTGGCCGCGCGCGCCACGCTGCGCCGCATCTACAGCCGCAAGACTTCGGCGCAGTCCTCGGGCGAGTCGGCGGTCACGCGGGCGGAACAGGGAGACCGGGCATGAGCCATACGGAAATCTGGATCGCGCTCGCCGGCATGGCGGTGGTCACCATCGTCACCCGCGCGCTGTTCCTCATGGCGGGCGAACACGTGACCGTGCCGGACCGGCTGCAGCGCGCGCTGCGTTATGCGCCGGCAGCCGCGCTCGCGGCCATCATCCTGCCCGACCTGATGACCTGGCACGGCCATTTCACGCTGGCGCCGTCCAACTACAAGCTCGTGGCCGGCATCAGCGCGGGCGTGTTCTACCTGTTCACGCGCCGCATGGTAGGCATGATCGCGGCGGGCATGGCGGTCTACACCGCACTACGCCTGCTCGCCTGACGGAGCCTGCCCGGCGCCGAGCACCACGCCAAGCCGCGTCAGCAGGTGCGCCAGTTGCGCCTGCGTGCCGGTGCCGGTCTTGGTGAAGATCGCCTTGAGCTGCGTGCGGCTGGTCTCGCGCCGGATGCCGAGCTGCTCGCAGGCCTCCGGCAGGCCGATGCCCGTGGTCAGCAGCATGGCCAGCCGGATCTCGGCGGGCGTGAGTCCGTACAGTTCGCGCAGCACGCCGGCAATGCCCATGGCCTGCGCGCCGGCCTCATGCACCGCAACCAGCACGGCCGGGTGCTGCCAGTCGACGGCAAGATGGTGGGCCACCGGCAGCGGCAGCACCACGACCTGGGCCTCGCGGCCGTCCGGGCCGGTCGCCCGCAGCGCCTGCGCCGGCTGCACGATGGCCGGATCGACGGCGGCGCGCAGCACCTCCGGGAACGGTCGCGACAGCCGCCATTCTTCGGCCTTGGTCGATCCACCGGCGGCGCCGGCCCCAAGCGCCGCAATGGGCAGCAGCCGGCGGCTCCACGCCTCGCCGGCCTGGTTCGCCAGCAGGACCTGGCCGTCCTCGGTAAAGACAATCACGGCAAAGGGCAGCCGCTCCAGCAACTCCGCCGAGACATGCGCGAGCGTCGACACCTGGCGCGTGCGGTCGCGCAGCGCGATGGCGTGGCGCACGTGCGGAATGGCCCAGTCCAGCGCACGGGCATCTTGCGTCGAATAGCGCGCACCGCCCTGTGGCCGCTGCAGCGACAGGAAAACCTCGTAGTGCGGCTGCCGCTCGATCAGGCAGGCCATCAGCGACGACAAGCCGTACTGCCGGAAGAATTCGCCATAGAACGGCAGGCTGCGCATGGCCTGCTCGCCCAGCTCGCGCGAGTCGATGTACCAGTCGCCCACGGTCAGCTGCGAGACGAACGGGATCGCCGGATCCAGCGCCTCGTAGTAGTCGCGGTAGGCGGCGACTTCTTCGGGCACCGGGTTGACCACCTGGTTGACCAGCACACGGTCGCGCACCGTATCGCGCACCACCAGCGCCGCGTGGATGCTGCCGCTGGACTGGCACAGCGCGGCCAGGCTGCGCTGCCAGGCATCGGCATCGAAGATGCCCTGGTAGAGCGCGCGAATGGTGTCGTGCATCTCGTCTTCGTTCATTGCCTTTCCTGCTTGTTCTTGTCAGGGCAATTGCCGGGCCGCGGCGGGTTCAGTCCCCTTCCAGTGCCGCCGCCAGCCGGGACAGCAGGTGCGAAAGCTGCGCCTGGCTGGTCGTGCCGGTCTTGTGGAATACGGCCTTGAGCTGGGTGCGGGCGGTCTCGTGACGGATGCGCAGCTGCTCGCTGGTTTCGGGCAGGCCCTGCCCGGTGACCAGGGCGGTGGCAAGGCGGGTCTCGGCGGGCGTGAGGCCGTACAGTTCGCGCAGCACCGTGCCGAGCTTCGGCGGCGTGGGGCCGTCTTCATGCACGACCACGAGCGCGGCCGGCTCCTGCCATTCTGAAGCGAAGGCGTGTGCCGGCGGCAGCGGCAGCACGATCACCTGTGCGCCATGGCCGTTGCCATCGGTGGCGCGCGCGGCCTGGGCCGCGGCGGCGCGCTGCGGATCGCAGGCGGCCTGCAGCATCTCGTCGAACGGGCGCGACAGCGTCCATTCCGATACCTTGCCGGCCGGGTGCAGGCGCCGCGCCCACTGCTCGCCGGCGCGATTGCCCATCAGCACCTGCCGCCGCGGCGACATGACCAGCAGCGCGAAGCTCAGGCGCTCCACCAGCTGCGACGACAGGCTGGCCAGCGTCGACAGGCTGTGCGTGCGGTCCCGCAGGGCCATGGCGCTGCGCATGTGCGGGACCACCCACGCCAGGCCGCGCGCATCGTCGCTCGAGAACACCGGCTGCGACATGGCGCGCTGCATCGAGAAATAGACCTCGTAGTGCGGCTGCCGCGCGACGAGGCAGGCCACGTAGGAACGCAGGTCGAAGCGGTTGAAGAAATCTCGGTAGAACGGATGGCGCGACATGGCACCCTCGCCCAGGTCGCGCGCATCGATATACCAGTCGCCCGGCTTCATGCGCGGCGCGAAATGCTTGGCCGGATCGATGGACTGGAAGTTGCTCTCGTATTCGCCGAACAGCTCCGCCACCGGATTGACGATCTCGTTGACGGTGACCTGGTCGCGCACCGTATCCCACACCATCATCGAGGCGTGCGCGGTACCTGCCATCTCGGTGAGGGTGCGCAGGCTCCCTTGCCACGCACCAGGGTCAAGAATGCCCTCGTACAAGCCACGGATCGCGCCATGCATGTCCGCTTCGTTCATCTGCTTCCCCTGCATTCACGACGAATTGTCCGCCCGGCAGGCTTGTGGCTTGCCCGGTGGCTTATTGTTGTTATGGCCGCTGTAGACCGGCTCTGTGCTCCTACGTGTCTGACATTGCAGACTTTGCATACATTACCGCACTCGGGGCAGGAGCACGATATACCCGGCACCCTGCTTTCGTGGGGAGCGATGTCGGCCAGCACACCCTCCAGACCCGGCTTGTGCATAAATAAGCACATCAAAGGTGCGGGTTGGTCCGGAATCGTCTAGGCAATGACCACGATCAGGTAAAATGCTTGTTTCCCCGAAATTTCAGCGAAATCTCGCGCCATCACACCGTCATGACCTCCGTCCTGCGTCTATCCGACCTCATCTCCCAAGGCAAACTCTCCGGCAAGCGTGTGTTCATCCGCGCCGACATGAATGTGCCGCAGGACGACGCCGGCAACATCACCGAGGACACCCGCATCCGCGCGTCGGTGCCGGCCATCGAGGCCTGCCTGGCCGCCGGCGCCGCGGTGATGGTCACGTCGCACCTGGGCCGTCCGACCGAGGGCGAATTCAAGCCGGCCGATTCGCTGGCGCCTATCGCCAAGCGCCTGTCGGAACTGCTCGGCAAGCCGGTGCAGCTGGTGCAGAACTGGGTCGATGGCGTCGAAGTCGCGCCGGGCCAGGTGGTGCTGCTGGAAAACTGCCGCGTGAACAAGGGCGAGAAGAAGAACAGCGACGAACTGGCACAGAAGATGGCCAAACTGTGCGACGTCTATGTCAATGACGCCTTCGGCACCGCCCACCGCGCCGAAGCCACCACGCACGGCATCGCCAAGTACGCACCGATCGCCTGCGCAGGCCCGCTGCTGGCCGCCGAGATCGACGCGCTGGGCAAGGCCCTGGGCCAGCCGGCGCGTCCGCTGGTGGCGATCGTGGCCGGCTCCAAGGTTTCGACCAAGCTGACCATCCTGAAGTCGCTGGCCAGCAAGGTGGACAACCTGATCGTCGGCGGCGGCATCGCCAATACTTTCCTGCTGGCCGCCGGCCTGAAGATCGGCAAGTCGCTGGCCGAGGCCGACCTGGTCGCAGACGCCAAGGCCATCATCGACATCATGGCCGCGCGTGGCGCCTCGGTGCCCATTCCCGTGGACGTGGTCTGCGCCAAGGAATTCAGCGCCACCGCCGCCGCCACGGTCAAGGACGTCAAGGACGTGGCCGATGACGACATGATCCTCGACATCGGTCCGAAGACCGCCGCGCAACTGGCCGAGCAACTGAAGGCCGCCGGCACCATCGTCTGGAACGGTCCGGTGGGCGTGTTCGAATTCGACCAGTTCGGCAACGGCACCAAGGTGCTGGCCGAGGCCATCGCTGATTCGAAGGGCTTCTCGATCGCCGGTGGCGGCGATACGCTGGCCGCCATCGCCAAGTACGGCATTGCCGACCGCGTGGGCTATATCTCGACCGGCGGCGGCGCGTTCCTGGAATTCCTGGAAGGCAAGAAGCTGCCCGCGTTCGAAGTGCTGGAGCAACGCGCGGCCGGCTGAGGCCAGATTCGCCCATGTCCGCACAAGGATCTCCGCCATGACCCGCTCGACCAAGATCGTTGCCACCATCGGCCCCGCCTCCAGCTCGCTGGAGGTGCTGACGCGCATGATCGCGGCCGGTGTCGACGTGGTGCGGCTGAACTTCTCGCACGGCACCGCGCAGGACCATATCGACCGCGCGAAGCTGGTGCGCGAAGCCGCGCAGGCGTGCGGGCGCGAGGTGGCCATCATGGCCGACCTGCAGGGCCCGAAGATCCGCGTCGGCAAGTTCGAGAATGGCAAGATCACGCTCAAGCCGGGCGATCCGTTCGTGCTCGATTCGGCCTGCCAGCTCGGCAATGAAGGGCGCGCCGGCCTGGATTACAAGGACCTGCCGCGCGACGTTGGCCCCGGCGACCTGCTGCTGCTCAACGACGGCCTGATCGTGCTGGTGGTGGACCGCGTGCTCGGCAACGAGATCTTTACCACGGTGCGCATCGGCGGCGAGCTGTCCAACAACAAGGGCATCAACCGCCAGGGCGGCGGGCTGTCGGCGCCAGCGCTGACGGCCAAGGACATGGACGACATCAAAACCGCCATGGCCCTGGGCGCGGACTATGTCGCGGTGAGCTTCCCCAAGAATGCCACCGACATGGAAATGGCCCGCCAGCTCGCGGCGGTGGCCGGCCAGCCGCACGGCCACAAGGCGCGCATGATCGCCAAGATCGAGCGCGCTGAGGCCATCAATCCGGGCGTGCTGGAAGAAATCCTGCTGGCTTCGGACGGCATCATGGTCGCCCGCGGCGACCTGGCCGTGGAAGTCGGCAATGCCGCCGTGCCGGCGTTGCAGAAGCGCATGATCAAGCTGGCGCGCGAGGCCAACAAGCTGACCATCACCGCCACGCAGATGATGGAAAGCATGATCGTGAACCCGGTGCCGACGCGCGCCGAGGTCTCCGACGTGGCTAATGCCGTGCTCGACGGCACCGACGCGGTGATGCTGTCGGCCGAGACCGCCGCGGGACGCTATCCGGTGGAAACCGTCGAGGCCATGGCCGCGGTCTGCATCGAGGCCGAGAAGTCCGAGGTGGTGCAGCTCGACACGGACTTCCTCAACCAGACCTTCTCGCGCATCGACCAGTCGGTGGCGATGGGCGCGCTGTTCACCGCCTATCACCTGCAGGTGAAGGCGATTGCCGCGCTGACCGATTCGGGCGCGACCGCGCTGTGGATGAGCCGGCACCGCATCCACGTGCCGATTTATGCGATGACGCCGAACGTGGCGTCGCAGCGCAAGATGCAGCTGTACCGCAACGTCGTGCCACTGCCGCTGCAGGCCAGCACTGACCGCGACACCGCGCTGGAGCAGGCCGAAGAGCTGCTGCTCGCGCAGGGCGTGGTGCAGCGCGGCGATTTCATCGTGCTGACTATTGGCGAGCCGATGGGCCAGCCCGGCGGTACCAACACCCTCAAGATCGTCAGGGTGGGAAGTTGAAGCCATGTGTGCGGCGGCAGGCAGAGGCACGGCGGCAAGCGGTTCAGAATGGCCTGTCCGGCAGCCGCGGTGAAACCCGCCAGCAGAACAAGATCCAGAGACACCCCATTTACCTTCAGGAGTTTTGACATGCCACTCGTATCGATGCGCCAGCTGCTCGACCACGCTGCCGAAAACGGCTATGGTCTGCCGGCATTCAACGTGAACAACCTCGAGCAGGTCCAGGCCATCATGCAGGCGGCCGACGAGGTCAATGCCCCGGTCATCATGCAGGCCTCGGCAGGCGCCCGCAAATACGCCGGCGAACACTTCCTGCGCCACCTGATCGAAGCCGCGGTCGAAGCCTACCCGCACATTCCGGTGGTGATGCACCAGGACCACGGCCAGTCGCCGGCGATCTGCCAGGCCGCGATCGACCTGGGCTTCTCGTCGGTGATGATGGACGGCTCGCTGCGCGAAGACGGCAAGACGCCGGCCGACTACGAGTACAACGTCGACGTGACCCGCAAGGTCGTGCAGCTGTCGCACGCAATCGGCGTGACCGTCGAAGGCGAACTGGGTTGCCTGGGCTCGCTGGAAACCGGCGAAGCCGGTGAAGAAGACGGCATCGGCGCCGAAGGCAAGCTGGACCACTCCATGCTGCTGACCGACCCCGAGCAGGCCGCCGACTTCGTCAAGGCCACCCAGCTCGACGCGCTGGCCATCGCCATCGGCACCTCGCACGGCGCCTACAAGTTCACGCGCAAGCCGACCGGCGACATCCTGGCAATCAACCGCATCAAGGAAATCCACGCGCGCATCCCCAACACCCACCTGGTGATGCACGGCTCGTCGTCGGTGCCGCAGGAACTGCTGGAAGAAATCCGCAAGTTCGGCGGCGACATGAAGGAAACCTACGGCGTGCCGGTCGAGGAAATCCAGGAAGCGATCAAGTACGGCGTGCGCAAGATCAACATCGACACCGACATCCGCCTGGCCATGACCGGCGCGATCCGCCGCTTCTTCGCCGAGAACCCGAGCAAGTTCGATCCGCGCGAATACCTGAAGCCGGCCCGCGAAGCCGCCAAGCAGGTTTGCAAGGCCCGCTACATCGCCTTCGGCTGCGAAGGCCAGGCCGGCAAGATCAAGCCTGTGTCGCTGACGGATATCGCCAGCCAGTACAAGTCGGGCAAGCTTGCCCAGGTTGTGCAGTAATGTCCCCTGACCGCCATCCGCGCATGTGGATGGCGGTTTGACGTTCCGGCCGCCGCGGCAGCATTCAGTGCCCGGCGGCTTCGCCGTTTTAACGGAACCACCATGCCTAACGCTCTCTACCAGTCCTCCATCCAATCGCTGCCGCTGCTTGGCCACGGCAAGGTGCGCGACAACTACGCCGTCGGCGAAGACAAGCTGCTGATCGTCACCACCGACCGCCTCTCGGCCTTCGACGTCATCATGGGCGAGCCGATTCCCGACAAGGGCCGCGTGCTGAACCAGATGGCGAACTTCTGGTTCCGCAAGCTCGCGCATATCGTGCCGAACCATGAGACCGATGTCGCCGCGGAAACCGTGGTGAAGCCGGAGGAAGTCGCGCAGGTGCAGGGCCGCGCCGTGGTGGTCAAGCGCCTGAAGCCGATCCTGGTAGAAGCCGTGGTGCGCGGCTACCTGGCCGGCAGCGGCTGGAAGGACTACCAGGCGACGGGCAAGGTGTGCGGCATCGAGCTGCCGGCCGGCCTGCAGAACGCGCAGAAGCTGCCCGAGCCGATCTTCACCCCTGCCGCCAAGGCCGAGATGGGCGAGCACGACGAGAACATCTCGTTCGGCGAAGTCGAGGAACGCATCGGCGTGGCACTGGCCCGCCAGATGCGCGACATCTCGATCCGCCTGTACAAGGAAGCGGCCGAGTACGCGGCCACGCGCGGCATCATCATCGCCGACACCAAGTTCGAATTCGGCCTGGACGAGAACGGCACGCTGACGCTGATGGACGAAGTGCTGACCGCCGATTCGTCGCGCTTCTGGCCGGCCGATTCGTACCAGGTCGGCACCAACCCGCCGTCGTTCGACAAGCAGTTCGTGCGCGACTGGCTCGAAGCCGTGCGCATCGACGGCAAGCCGTGGCCGAAGACCGCGCCCGCGCCGAAGCTGCCGGACGACGTGATCGAGAAGACGGCGGCGAAGTACCGTGAGGCGCTGACGCGTCTGACGGGCGAAGAACTGAAGTAAATCGGGCCACCGGCTCCGGTCAACCAACGGTGTTCTCCCTCTCCCCTCAGTGGGAGAGGGGAGCAGACAGGAAGGATCTAGAAGTGAGCAATACGCAAAAGCCGCTCGTCGGCGTCGTAATGGGCAGCAGTTCCGACTGGGACGTGATGCAGCACGCCGTGGCCATGCTGAAGGATTTCGGCGTGCCGTTCGAGGCGCAGGTGGTCTCAGCGCACCGCATGGCCGACGACATGTTTCGCTATGCCGAGACCGCGCGTGGCCGCGGCATCCGCGCGATCATCGCCGGTGCCGGCGGTGCCGCGCACCTGCCGGGCATGATCGCCGCCAAGACCATCGTGCCGGTGTTTGGCGTGCCGGTGCCGTCCAAGTACCTGCGCGGCGAGGACTCGCTGCTGTCGATCGTGCAGATGCCCAAGGGCGTGCCGGTGGCGACATTCGCGATCGGCGAAGCCGGTGCTGCCAATGCGGCGCTGCATGCCATCGCCACGCTGGCCACTACCGACGACGCGCTGGCCAGCGCGCTGGAAGCATTCCGCGCGAAGCAGACCGAAGCTGCGCGCGCCATGACGCTGCCGCTGTAATTCTCGCGCTGCCACCGCGCTGTCATCCCGGAAACCACGGAACCGAGCAATGCCGACCGATATCCACCCCTACCTCTCCGAAGCCCACACGCCGGAGTCGCGCGCCGAGTTCGGCGTCGACAACCCCAGCGCGCCCATCCTGCCCGGCGCCTGGCTCGGCATGCTCGGTGGCGGTCAGCTTGGCCGCATGTTCACGCATGCCGCGCAGAGCATGGGCTATCGCGTCTGCGTGCTCGACCCGGACCAAGAGAGCCCCGCCGGCTCCGTGGCCGACAAACATATCTGCGCGCCTTACACCGACGAGGCCGCGCTGACCGAGATGGCCAAGCTGTGCCAGGCCGTCAGCACGGAATTCGAGAACGTGCCGTCGCTGTCGCTGGATCGCCTGGAACAGCTCGGCTCGTTTGTCGCGCCGCGCGGCTATTGCGTGTCGATTGCGCAGAACCGCATCGGCGAGAAGAAGTTCTTTGCCTCGTGCGCCGAACGCACCGGCGTGCCGACCGCACCGCACTGGGTCATCCAGCATGATGCGGATGTGGACCAGCTGCCCGACACGGTGCTGCCCGGCATCCTGAAGACTGCCCGCATGGGCTACGACGGCAAGGGGCAGGCCCGCGTGAAGACGCGCGACGACGTGCGCGCCGCGTGGAAGGCCATGCAGCACGTGCCGTGCGTGCTGGAAAAGATGCTGCCGCTGGCCTACGAGGTCTCGGTGCTCGCCGCGCGTGCCGCCGATGGCAGCACCGCCACCTGGCCGCTGGCCGAGAACGTGCACCGTGACGGCATCCTGTTCTCGACGACAATGCCGTCGACCAGCGTATCGGCCGACATTGCCGACCGCGCCCGCGCCGCCGCTGCCACCATCGCGACCGAGATGGGCTATGTCGGCGTGCTGTGCATCGAGTTCTTCGTGCTGACCGATGGCTCGCTGATCGCCAACGAAATGGCGCCGCGCCCGCACAACTCCGGCCACATCACCATGGATGCCTGCGAGACCAGCCAGTTCGAGCAGCAGGTGCGCGCCATGGCCCGCCTGCCGCTGGGCAGCACGCGCCAGCATTCGGCCGGCAAGATGCTGAACCTGCTGGGCGATGTGTGGTTCGAGTTCGGCCTGGAGCGCACGCCGGCATGGAATGAAGTGCTGGCCCAGCCCGGCGCCAAGCTGCACCTGTACGGCAAGAGCGACGCGCGTCCGTCGCGCAAGATGGGCCACGTGAACTGCATCGGCGACAACGCCGAGGCTGCCGAGCAGGCTTTCCAGGTGGCCGAGCAAGCGCTGCATATCCCCGTCTGAACCACCCGCAACTCTGCCACGCAAGCTTTTAGGAATACGATGTCGCGCATGCCCACGGCCGCCGAACTGGATGAAGCGGTCCGCCTGCTGGAGGCCGGCCAGTTGGTCGCCTTTCCCACTGAGACCGTCTACGGGCTCGGCGCCGACGCCGAGAGCCCGGAAGCCGTGGCGCGCATCTTCGCGCTCAAGGGCCGGCCGTCGAACCATCCGGTCATCGTGCACGTGGTGGATGGCGCGGACATTGGCTATTGGGTCGACGAGGTGCCGGAAGCCGCGGAAAAGCTGATTGAAGCGTTCTGGCCCGGTCCGCTCACGCTGATCCTCAAGCGTGCCGCGCATATCGATGCGGCGGTGGCCGGCGGCCAGGACAGCATCGGCCTGCGCTGCCCTTCGCATCCTGTTGCACAAGCGCTGCTGTCGCGCTTCAAGCGCGGCCGTGGCGGCATTGCCGCACCCTCGGCCAACAAGTTCGGCCAGGTCAGCCCGACCACGGCGCAGCATGTGCGCGACGAGTTCGGCGATGCGGTCTATGTGCTCGAAGGCGATGGCGTGGAAGTTGGAATCGAATCCACCATCGTCGACCTGTCGCGGCTGGACCAGGGCATTGGCCCCGTGCTGCTGCGGCCGGGAGCGATCACGCCGGCGATGATGGCGCAGGTGTTGGGCGAAGCGCCCTTGCCTCCCGACGCTGCGGCACCGCGTGCGTCGGGAACGCTCAAGGCGCACTACGCGCCGCATACTCCTCTGATGCTTGCCGATGCGGCTGAACTGGCGGCACAACTGCCCTCGCTCGGCGCCGATACGCGCGTGGCATGGGTGGGGCGTGCGCCGATCGACGATGCGCGCTGCACGTGGGTGCAAGCGCCTGCAGATGCTACGGCCTATGCCCGCGAGCTATATCGGCTGCTGCGCAAGCTGGACAAGCAGGGGTACACGCGGCTGGTGTTTGAACCGCTGCCGGAAGGGCATGAATGGGCGGGGGTCAGGGATCGGTTGCAGAGGGCGGCAGCGGCGTTTGGGGGGTAGGACTGGAGAATCGGCAACGTGGCTCATCGCGAAACGCTTACGCTTGTGCCTGACCTGGAAGCAGCCTGCCTGGCAGCGCAGTCTACGTTTGAGGGTATGAAGCGTACGCTCATCGAAATGCTTCCATCTTCCGCCGAAATCCTTCATGTTGGCGCCACTGCCATCCCAGGCTGCTTGACGAAGGCGACCTCGACATTCTTATCCGAGTCAGTCAAGCCGAATTCGAGCGTTCCGATGGCATTCTCGCCGCGCGTTTTGCCCGAAATGCTGGCTCAGCTAGGACCCAGGAATTCTCGGCCTTCGAGGATTTGGCGCAAGCGTTACACGTTGGAATTCAATTGGTGGCCAGAGATGGTTCCTTCGATTTCTTCCACCGTTTTGTGGATGCGTTGCGAGCCAATCCAGATCTCGTCCGTCGTTACAACGCTCTCAAACTCGCCTTCGATGGCAAGTCGATGGCCGACTACCGCAAGGCGAAGGACGCCTTCATCGCGGACGCGTTCCGGTTTTAGCAGTTGTGCATTGCGGCCGAAGAGCCTCGCTCCCGTTAGAAATTCGTTCGCCCGCTTTGCGCGGGCGCTTCCTTCAAACCCCCATCAATCGATCGAAGCCCCCACCGTCTTCACCACCCCCGCCCACTTCTGCCGATCCGCCTTCACCGTCGCACGGAACTGATCCACGCTTTCCACGCGCGGCGAATTTCCCGCGTCGATCAGCTTCTGGCGGATAGCCGGCGTCTCCAGCGCGACCTTCACCGCATCGTTGATCTTGCGCGAAATCTTCGGGTCCAGTCCCTTCGGCCCGAAGAAGCCAAACCAAATCGTGCTGTTGAACCCGGGCACCCCGCTTTCCGCGATGGTCGGCACTTCAGGCACCACCGGCACACGCTTGCTCGTGGTTACGCCAAGCAAGCGGACTTTGCCCGCGCGATATTGCGGCAGCACGCTCTGGACCTGGTTGAAGATGCAGCAGACCTCGCCCTTGAGCACCGCCTGCAATGCATCGGGGCCGCCCTTGTACGGGACGTGGACCATATCGAGACCGGCGCGCGCGTTGAACTCGGCGAATGCCAGGTGCGTGCCAGTGCCGTTGCCCGTCGACGCATAGTTGTACTTGCCCGGGTTGGCCTTCACCTTCTCGATGAACTCCTTGACCGACTTCACGTCGATCACGGCCGGGTTGATGGTCAGCACGTTGGACACTTCGACCAGCGGCGCGATCGGCGTGAAATCGGCGTCGGCATCGAACGGCAGGCTCTTGTACAGCGCCGGGTTGATGCCGTGCGTGGCGGCCGTGCCCAGCAGCAGCGTGTAGCCGTCCGGCTTGGCATGGGCCACGACCTCCGAGGCCACGTTGCCGCCGGCGCCCGGACGGTAGTCATAGAGGATCGTGGTCTTCAGGGACTTCTGCAGCGATTCCTGCAGCGCGCGGCCCACCATGTCCACGCCGGATCCGGCGGTGAAACCCATCAGGATCGTTACCGGCTGGTTCGGCCATTCGCCTTGCGCCTGGGCGGGCGCCGCAATGGCGCAGGCGGCGGCCAGGCCGGCAGTCAGCTGGAGAGCGGAACGGAACGAGAAGCGCAAGGCGAGGCGGGACATAGGGGGCACCGTCGAAGGAAAGGAATGACAAGGGCGCCGGAACCAGCGCGACGCCGTCACGAGCCAGGGTCTTGGCGCCCTGGACCGAAAGCCACACGATAGCAATGTTCGGGCCAAAACCAAACGACCGAGTTCGCTTGAAGGTATGCCGAGCCGGCATATGGTCGTGCCTCAGCAACGCTCAGCGCCGCAGCAGCCCGACCAGCTCATCGACGTCAGGCAATGCCGCGCCGATGCCGGCTACGGCGTCCTCGTCAGCTTCCAGCACGCCATCGGCCAGCGCGCGCTTGTCCTTGTGCAGCTCGACAATGCGCTCTTCGATCGTCCCCGCCGTAATCAGCCGGTACACCGTGACGGGACGCAGCTGGCCGATGCGGTGGGCGCGGCCCATGGCCTGGTCGTCCGCCGCGGGGTTCCACCACGGGTCGGCGATGATCACGTAGTCGGCAGCCGTCAGGTTCAGGCCGAAACCGCCGGCCTTCAGGCTGATCAGGAAGACATCGCACTCGCCGGACTGGAAGGCCGCCACGCGCCGCGTGCGCTCCACGGCCGGCGTGGCGCCGTCCAGGTACTGCAGCGCCAGGCCCGCACGCTCCAGCCCCTGCTTGAGCAGACGCAGGAAGTCGACGAATTGGCTGAACACCAGCACCTTGTGCCCGTTGGCCGCGAGTTCGCCGGCCAGCTCGACGAAGGTGCGAAGCTTGGCGCCCTCCTGCCCGATCTCGGGCGTGACCAGCCGCGCATCGCAGGCGGCGCGGCGCAGCCGCATCAGTTGCGCCAGCACGTGGATGCGCGCCTGCGCCTGGAACTGTGCCTGCGCGACAGCCCGGGCCCGCGCGCCTTCCGGTGCGCCGCGCGTGGCCTTGCGCGCGGCTTCGACACGTGCCAGCGCGGCTTCGGCGTCGGACTGGGCCTGGCGGCGCAGCGCTTCGTAGTGGGCGGCCTCGACCGGCTCCGGCTCCACGCGGATGACGACCTCGGTGCGCGCCGGCAGATCGTCGAGCACCTGGGCCTTGGTCCGGCGCAGCACGAACGGCGCGATCATGCGCCGCAACCGCTGCCGGACTTCCAGCGCGCCGCTGCGCTCGATCGGATTGGCGAAATGCTCGTTGAAACGAGCCAGCGATCCGAGCAAGCCCGGATTGCAAAAGCGCATCACCGACCAGAGCTCCGACAGCCGGTTTTCCACGGGCGTGCCGGACAGCGCCATGCGAAAGCCCGACGGCAGCTCGAACAGCGCCCGCGCGCGGCGGGAAGCGGCATTCTTGATGGCCTGCGCCTCGTCGGCCACGACGGTGTGCCACTCGCGCGCACAGAACGCCTGGTGCGCCTGCTGCAGCAGCGTGTAGGAGACGATCACGAGGTCGCCGGCCCCGGCTTTGGCGAGCAGGGTCTCGCGCTCGCCCTCGGCATAGACATGCACATTCAGCGTCGGCGCGAAACGCCGCGCTTCGGCGGCCCAGTTGCCGCACACGGAGGTTGGTGCGACCACGAGCCCCGCACCACCGCCCGCGCGAGCCAGCAGCACCGCCAGGGCCTGCAGCGTCTTGCCCAGGCCCATGTCGTCGGCCAGGCAGGCGCCGAGCCCGGCCGCGGCCAGCGTCATGGCCCAGCGGAAGCCGTCATGCTGGTACGGGCGCAGTTCTGCTGCCAGGTTGGCCGGCACGGCGATGTCCGCCTCGCGCGCGGCGCGCAGCCGGGCGAGCCGCTGGCGGAAATGCGCATCGGGATCGACGCCCGCGCCGGCCAGCACGTCGTCCAGCCACGGCGTCGCCATCAGCGGCACGCGGATGCCGTCGGGCACACGGTCGGCCACGCTGGCCAGGTCGCGCAAGCGGCCGCGCAGAGTGCGGGTGAGTGCGATGTAGACGCCCTGCCCCATCGGCACGAAACGCCCGGCGTGGCTGCCGGTCCAGTCGATCAGCTTGCCGAGTTCGAGCACGAGCCCCTCGGCCACGCGCAGCTCGCCCACCAGCCGGTACCACGCATTGCGGGTTTCGACGGCCACGCTCAACTGCGGCAGGTCCGCGGCCACCACGCGCATCTCCTTGCCGCGCGGCCACTCCAGCGCCTGCACACCGGGCAGGCGCGGCAGCGCTTCGACGACGGCCAGTGCGTCTTCGGGATCGTCGAGCATCCAGTTGTACTCGCCGCCGGGCGGGGCCAGCGGCACCAGGAACGGCAGTTCGGCGAAGACCTCGGCCACGTGGGCCAGCTCCGCCTCCAGATCGCGCTGCGTGGCCAGCGTTTCGCCGCGCACGGTGGCCATCAGCCGCTCCCGTCCCGAACCGGGCGCCAGGCGCGGGCCAAGCGGCCCCAGCGGCGTGACCACCAGCCGCAGCGCGATGCCTTGGCCACGCGGCGCCACTTCGGCGCGCAGACGCGACTCGGGCTCCAGTTCGCGCACGGCGCCGGTCGGGTCCGCCTCGACCTGGAAATGCCCGGCCAGCGCGCGCAGCGTGCGATCCAGCTGCGCGCGGCCGGCTTCCGGGATGGCCAGGCCGTCGGCAATCAATCGTGCCGCGCCTTGTTGCGCGGGCGTGAAGCGAATCACGCGCAGCCGCTGCGGCCCATCGCGCAGCACCGTGATCTGCCGCAAGGCCTCGGCATCCTGTCGTGCCGCAGCGGGCAAGAAGGCGTCCATGTCTGGCGCTTCGCGCAGCGGGGGATAGATGCGCAGCACATAACGGCCATCGGTATGCACGGCCTCCAGCGCGGGCGATCCTTCGATCACCTCCAGCGACTGCTCTGGCGATCGGGCCAGCACCACGGCCGGATGTCCGATCAGTGCGACGATGGCCGCGGCCCGGTCCAGCACGTAGCGCCGGTTGTGCGACTGGTCGCGCCGGATGGCTTGCGCGACGCGGCCATCCCACGGCTGCAGTTGACCGTCCTCCGCCACGCGCGACAACGCTACCGGCCGGGGCTTGCCCCAGCCGCGCGCG
The DNA here is from genome assembly GCF_057073745.1 of Cupriavidus sp. C2SS-8b. Taxonomy (NCBI): domain Bacteria; kingdom Pseudomonadati; phylum Pseudomonadota; class Betaproteobacteria; order Burkholderiales; family Burkholderiaceae; genus Cupriavidus; species Cupriavidus sp. C2SS-8b. Next base: position 643,662 of record NZ_CP172716.1, on the reverse strand, counting down.
CCGCGCGTCTGCTCCAGCGGCTCGATCGCGGCGACCGCGCCATCGGCATCCAGCGTCAATGCCCATAGCAAGCGGCGATCAGGCGCGTTGCCGACGGCGGCGCCGTCTCCGGCGAGCCCCTGGAGCGCTTCCAGCGCCTGTTGCCAGGCCGGCAAGCCGCTGTCGGGTCCTGCTGCGGGGCTGGGAGTGAGGGCGGATGGCACGGGAACGGGTTCGGACAGAGGAATTTGGGGAAGAACGACGGGAAAGCGGGCATTTTAGACCGCCTTTCCCCGCCTGCCGCGTTGGCACCCATGTCCCCGCAGCTTACAATGTGTGCTTTTGCCGCAGCCGGGTTTCCGGTGGGATCGGCAAACCAGACAAGAAGTGGCTGACGTTCCATCCGGCCTGGCCGGCACGGCGACAGCCCGACCCAATCCGAAGCACGACACCCCGCAACACCATGACGCAAACCGCCAACATCGTCGAAATCGGCGCTGAAGACATTCCGCTGCACTGCCCCACCGCCAACACGCCGGCCTGGAACTACCATCCGCGCGTCTTCCTGGATGTGGCCGATACCGGCGAAGCCAAGTGCCCGTACTGCGGCACGGTGTACAAGCTCAAGCCGGGCACCGTGCTGAAGGGCCACCACTGAGCGGCCCGCGCCGCTCCCGCAGCACCCCGACGCTCCGGGCCGCCTGGCGGCGCTCCGGGGCGTTGACGTTTCCGCCCGTCGCGCTCAGGCGCGGGCAAGCTTCGCCCCATTCATGAAAAAAGCCCTCGTCATCGCCCCCGACCGGATCAGCGACGCGCTGATGGCCCAACCGCTGCTGGCGCTGCTCAAGGCACGCCATCCCCGACTGGTCATCGATGCCCTTGCGCCCAAATGGGTCGGCCCCGTGCTGGCACGCATGCCGGAGATGGGCAGGGTCTTTCCGAGCGACCTGACGCACGGCAAGCTGCAGCTCTCAGCCCGCTTCATGTTTGCCCAGCAGCTCAAGAACGAAGGCTATGACATGGCCTACGTGCTGCCGGAGACGCTCAAGTCGGCGCTGATACCATGGCTCGCCGGCATCCCGCTGCGCGTCGGATACCGCGGCGAGGCGCGGTTCGGCATGCTGAACGTGAGCCACGCCAACCCGCCGCGCAACGGCCGCCCGGTCATGGCGGATCACTACGCGCGCCTGGCGCTGCGGCCCGGCGCCAAGCCGCCGGCGGAGTTGTCCGAGCCACACCTGCGCACCGACCCGACGCGCATTGCCGCCACCGCGCAGCGCTTCGGCATCCCGCCGCAGACGCGCCTGATCGCCTTCTGCCCAGGGGCCGGCTTCGGCCCCGCCCGGCGCTGGCCGGCCGCGCATTTCGCCAGGCTGGCGCAGATGCTGCGACGCTCGTACCCGTATGCCCAGATGATCACGCTGGGCGCGGCAGCCGACGCGGACGCCGCGGCCGAGATCACGAAAGAGGCGCCCTTCGTGCGCAACCTGTGCGGACAGACCTCGCTCGACGACGCCATCGACCTGCTTGCGCTGTCCGAGGCCGCGGTCTGCAACGATACCGGCCTGATGCACGTCGCCGCCGCGCTGAACCGGCCGCAGGTGGCCGTGTTCGGCTCCAGCGATCCGCGCCAGACGCCGCCCCTGTCACAGGCTGCGAGTATCATGTGGCTGCAACTTGAATGCAGTCCGTGCCTCAAACACGAGTGTCCGCTGGGACACCTGCGCTGCCTGAAGGACATCGAACCCGAGATGGTGTTCGTCGAGCTGCGCAAGCTGCTGCACCGGCCCTGACTCCTGACATCGCGACCATGCCCCGTTTTGCCCGTCTGTTCGATTCCGCGGAAGACATTGTCCAGGCCTTCCGCGAGGCCATGAAACTGCGCGATGCCGAGGGCGCGCTGCGGCTGTGGCTCGACGAAGACTCGATCACCTGCGTCATGCCTGACGGACAGCGCCTGATCGGCCATGAACACCTGCGCCAGGCGTTCTCGCAATTGCTGGAAGAACAGCCGGTGCTGATCGATGCCATCGAGACCAGCAGCCATGCGTCGCTGGGCGTGTCGATCTTCGACGTGACCGAGGCCCTGCGCTTCGGCGCGGACCGGGTCGAGGCCGACCTGTACGTGCACACCACCTACGTGCTGATGCAGAACCACGAGGGCTGGCGCCTGGCGCATATCCACTGCAGCCCGGCCAATGCCGTCCAGGTCGCCTCCGTGGCCGCCGCGCCGGGACAGGCGCTGCACTGAACGCCGCCACCAGCCGCGCGCCTGCGCGCGCGGTCCTTCGCATGATCCAGCCGGCATGACGCAGCTTCCGCACCATCGCCTGCCCTCCACCACCCAGGCCATCCCATCCGCCCACGCTTATGGCGATGGCATCGCCATGCCGTGGTGGCTGCGTGGCGGGCACGCCCAGACCATCATTCCCGCGCGCTTTACACAACGGCCGCCGCGCGTGCACTTTCGCCGGGAGCGCTGGGAAACGCCTGACCAGGACTTCATCGAGCTGGACTGGACCACGCACGCCGTGCGCGCCAACACGCCGCTGCTGGTGATGTTCCACGGGCTGGAGGGCGACTCCGGCAGCCACTACGCGCAGGCGCTGATGCACGCGCTGCAGCCGCGGGGCTGGCAGGGCGTGATCCCGCATTTCCGTGGCTGCTCGGGCGAGCTCAACCGCGCGCCGCGCTTCTATCATTCGGGCGATTCCGCCGAGATCCGCTGGGTACTTGAACGCCTGCGCCGGGAGCATTGCGCCGATGGCAGGCCGATGCTTGCGGTGGGCATCTCGCTGGGCGGCAACGCTTTGCTCCGTTACCTTGGCGAACAGGGCAGCGCGGCTGGGTATCTCGGCGCTGCCGCGGCCATCTCGGCGCCGCTGGACCTGGCTGCCGGCGGCGCGGCGCTGTCCGCCGGGTTCAACATGCTTTACACGCGCATGTTCCTGCAGACGCTCAAGCGCAAGTCTTTGGCCAAGCTGGAGCAGTTTCCCGGCCTGTTCGATCGCTACGCCATGATGGCAAGCCGCGACCTGTACGCGTTCGACAACATCGTGACCGCGCCGCTGCACGGCTTTCGCGATACCGACGACTATTGGAAACGCGCATCGAGCAAACCCGTGCTGGGCGAGATTGCCGTGCCCACGCTGGTGCTCAATGCGCGCAATGACCCGTTCCTGCCGGCACAGTATCTGCCGGGCCCTGCCGACGTCAGTCCGCAGGTCTGGCTGGAGCAGCCCGAGCACGGCGGGCACGTTGGCTTCATGACACCGCGCGCGGGCCTGCTGGGACAGTTACCGCTGCTGCCGTTCAGCGGGCATATCGAATGGCTGCCTGCACGGATCCTGCGCTTCTTCGACAGCGTGTCCTGAAGCCGGCAAGCAACGAGGAGACGATGATGGATGAATCCGTCCGCCAGGCGATGGCGCGCTGGCCCGATGTACCGAACTGCTACGGCTGGCTCGCACTGGACCGCCGTGGTCAATGGCGCCTGCGCAACGAGTTCGCGCAACAGCACGGGCTGTCCGGCGATCCGATCCGGCACGAAACGCTGGTGGCGTTCATCGAGCGCAACTACCTGCATGACGAGCGCGGCGCGTGGTACTTCCAGAACGGGCCGCAGCGCGTTTTTGTTTCGCTGGCCTATGCGCCGTGGATCGTCCGCCTGCATGAAGGCGGCCTGCGCACCACCTCGCAGGCCGCGTTTGCCGTGCAGAGCTGCTTTGCCGACGAGCAGGGCAATATCGTACTGGCGGGAAGGATTGAAGGCGAAGACGGCGATTCGCACGCAGCGCTGCTGCACGACCACGACCTTGACCTTTTCAGCAGCGCGTGTGACTGGCACGGGGACGCATGCGGCGCGGACTTCGGCATGTTCCACCACGATGGCCGCGACATCCCGATCGAACCGATCACCGCCGACGAGGTGCCGAAGCGTTTCGGCTTCATGCGGGATCCGCGCGCGCCGGCTGCCTGAACAAGCCAGCCCGACTCAGTTAGGCATGCCTTTGTTGTCCTGCCGTTCCTCGCGGTACTGGCGCTGGAGTTGGTGCAGCCGGGCATCGACCTCGGACAGCGTGTAGAAATCGCCGTCGCCGGCCTTGCGCGCAATCTGCAGCTGTTCGATCGCGGCCTGGTAGGCGCCATCCATCGCATATTTTTCCGCCAGCGCCTGGTGCTGCTGCACCCGCTTGCCTTGCCCGGCGTAGGCGCGCGCCAGCATGTCCCACCATTCGCTGCGCCCGGTCTCCTGGCGCGTGCGCTCGCGCAGGAACGTGACCGCCGCATCGTACTGGCCGGTGCCGAGCAGCGTGTCCGCATAGGCAAGCGCCACCGCGTGCGACAGCGGGAAGGCCTTCATCGATGCCGTGGCCTGGCTCATCGCCTCCGGCACGCGGCCCTGCTGGCGCGCGAGTTCGATCGCCATCACGTCTAGCATCGGGCTGCCCGAACTGGCGCCGGGAATGTTGCCGTACAGGCGGCGCGATTCGGCGAGTTCCTGCTCGGCGGCCGGGTAGCGGCCCAGGCGCTGTTCGATGAAGGCCAGGCCGTAGTGCAGCGCGGGCAAGCGCACCACGGAGGCGCTGGCCAGTTGGGCACGTATGGCAGTGCGCAGATTCTGCAGATCGCTGGGCGAGCGTTCCTGGATGACGCGGGCACGCACGCGCGCAAACTCGTAATCGGGCGTGTTGGATACCTTGCGGGCCATCACGTGGCTGACGCGATCCTGCATGTCGGCAATCCGCTCGGACGTAAGCGGGTGGGTGCGTACATAGGAGGGCACCGAATTCTCGGCCGTACCCGATGAGCGCTGCAGCCGCTGGAAGAAGTCGGGCATGCCCTGCGGATCGAACCCGGCCGCCGTCATGATCTGGAAGCCGACGCGATCGGCTTCGCGCTCGGCGCCGCGCGAGAAGGACAGCTGGTTGGCAATGGCCGCGCCCTGCCCGCCCATGGCGAGCGCGGCGGCGGCATCGGGACTGCGCGTGGCCGCCAGCCCGGCCAGCACCATCGAGGCCAGTGCGATCCACATCGACTGGTCCTGCTGGGTGATGCCGCGCGCGATATGGCGCTGCATCACGTGGCCGATTTCGTGGCCGAGCACCGACGCGAGTTCCGACTCGGTCTCTGACTGCACCAGCAGACCGGTATGCACGCCGACATAGCCGCCCGGCAGCGCGAAGGCGTTGATGCTGCGGTCGCGCACGGCAAACAGGTCGAAGCCGGTGGCGAAGGTCCCGGAGCCGTTCGAACCCGAGATGCTCTGGCGCCGCGCGGCCTGCACGAGCCGGTAGCCCAGCGCGTTCAGATAGTCGGACAGCAGTGGGTCGGCCACATAGGCCGGATCGCGCCGGATATCGCGGATGATGCGGTCGCCCAGGCGCTTTTCCATGTCCGGCGACAGCGCCGCCGTGGACGGATCGCCCATGTCCGGCAACTGGACGCCGCCCACATCGACTACCGGATTATTGGTGCGCAGCCCGAACTCGGATTTCTGCCCCGCCTTGACGCTGCGGTTGAGGTTGTCGTAGACCTGGTCGCTGGTTTCGACGGGGGGCGCGATCGCCACCTTGGCCGCGGCGCCCGACGCCCCTGCCGGCGCGCTGCCCTGCGGCCACGCGGGCGTGACCATGGTCAGCGCGATCAGCGCCACCAGCGAGCGGCGCCATGGCCTCGCATGCCGTGCCGGGACATGTGATGCCGGGCCGGCAGGCGCAGCGCCTGGCCGTCCGCAAAGGCCGGCGCGGCCGGGCCTGCGAAGCAATGGGGTCTTGGGCATGTTGCTATGATAGCGGCCTCCGCAACCCGTTCCCATTAGCGGTTTGCCGCACGTTGCCGTACAGGAACCCGCCATGACGCAGCTCACCCATTTCGATACCGCCGGACAGGCCCACATGGTCGATGTCGGCGACAAGGCCAGCACCCATCGCGTGGCGGTGGCCACCGGCACCATCACCATGCTGCCCGATACCTTTGCGCTCGTGCGCGACGGCACCGCGAAGAAAGGCGACGTGCTGGGCATCGCGCGGATCGCCGCGATCATGGCGACCAAGCGTACCGCCGACCTGATTCCGCTGTGCCACCCGATCGGCCTGACCAAGGTGGCGGTGGACTTTGCGCTGGACGAGGCGAACGCCAGCGTGACCTGCACGGTGCGCACCGAAACGCGCGGCCAGACCGGTGTGGAGATGGAGGCGCTGACCGGTGTACAGGTCGCGCTGCTGACCATCTACGACATGTGCAAGGCGGTGGACCGGGGGATGGTGATCGGCAATGTCCACCTGCTGGAAAAGCATGGCGGCAAATCCGGCGACTGGGCGGCGAACCCTTGATTCATAGGGCTTTCCAGACGTTTCCGCATGGCTTGGCCGTGCTGAACCGTGTTTCACCTGCGGCCCTTCTGATGCATCGATGTTAATGACAAAAAGGCACAAAAATTCGATCTTGCTCCAATCCTGCTCCACTGAGGACAGGAAATGGCTTCTATATCCCGCAGAGACGACCGATGGCAGGTACGTGTTCGTCGCAAAGGTTTCCCACTTGAAGTAAAGACATTCACCACTCGCCAAGATGCCGAACGGTGGGCGCGGTCCATCGAATTGGAGATGGACAGGGGAAATTACGTCAGCCGAAGCGAAGCCGAATCGACCACCCTTGGGGATGTTCTCCAACGGTACATCGTCGATGTATGCCCATCGATGCGCGGTGGCACTGAAGACACCATCAGGCTACGTGCGATGTGCCGAACCAGACTTGCCAAATTGAGCATGGCTGCATTGACCCCAATGGCAATCGCGGCGTATCGGGACGAACGACTGAAGCAAGTACAGCCGGGGACGGTGATCCGCGAACTGGCTTACCTGTCCGCCATCATCAACCACGCCCGGCGCGAATGGGGTATCAACATCACAAACCCTGTCGCATCTGTTCGCAAACCACCGTCACCACAGGGGCGAGACAGGGTACTGTCGGCAGAAGAAGAATGCCGACTGCTTGCCGCGTTGGCACCAACCGGTCGCAGGAATCCGTGGCTGCGACCAATGGCAATCCTTAGTCTGGAAACGGCAATGCGGCGTGGTGAACTTCTGCAACTGCGCTGGCAGAACATCGATCTCGTAAGCCAGACGGCGTTCCTGCCGATGACCAAGAACGGAGCATCACGAACTGTGCCGCTGTCCCGGAGGACAGTAGACCTGTTGAGAGAACTACCACGGTGCATTGATGGAAGCGTATTCCCGATAAATGCACCAGCGCACCATAAGGCGTTCGAACGGGCATGCAAACGGGCCGGACTGGTTGACTTGCACTGGCACGACCTTCGTCACACGGCCATCACCCGGCTGGCGACGAAGCTGCCAAACCTAATCGAACTGGCGGCAGTATCCGGGCATCGCAGCCTGACCATGCTGAAGCGGTACTACCATCCATCTGCTGCGGACTTGGCAAAGAAGATTGGCTAACCGTCCGGCCATCCATGTCGGCGAGACAATCGGTACACTGACGTCTCGCCCCGCCACCAGTTCCGCAGTGCCTGCCCGATATGACCGAAGAAAAACTACTCACTGCAATCGACCGGACTGCGCAGCTACATGAAGCAGTGGCGGCGCATGTGGACGGTCTCATCCCCTTCCCTGAAAAACGTTTCGTCGTCTCATTCCAAGCCGGACTGCTGTCACTGGACCACGCAAGGGGTGCGCTGATACTGATTGGCAACCGTCTGGGTACTTCCGCCTTATCCCTACTGCGCCCTCAGTACGAATCCCTTGTTCGTGGCATCTGGCTGCTTCATGCCGCCACCGACAATTGGGTGGACAAGCTCAGTGAACCGCTGACAGTGGAGAGTGCCCGCAGGGCGGACGAAGGCCCGATGTTGGCGGAAATGCTGAAGCAGTTGGATACCAGCGATGCCCCCGCGCATCTGATTGATCAACTGAAGCAATTCAAGGATGTGTCGTGGAAAGCACTGAGCAGCTACACTCACGGCGGGCTTCACCCGCTGGCAAGGACGCTCTCCGGCTTCCCTGTCCAGCTTGCAATTGACGCCATGCGGAACTCCAATACGCTTGTCTGCATCGCGGCACAATTGACCGCCATTCTCACTGGCGATCCGCAAAGGAACATGCCCGCCGTCCGCAAGTTGCACGTGGACTTTGCGGACTGCATACCGATCATCAAGCCCCACGTGGAAGCCTGATCCGGCACCCCTTCGAGTAATTTCGACAGCCCCAGAACGGTCCGCCCTTTCCGTCTCGCGCCACCAATTTCACACCGCAGGCCGCACAGGTCGGGGTCTGGTAATCACCTTCAAACGCCCGTGCCAGCAGCATTGCTTGTTTGTCGGCGTCCAAGGCACCGATGCGCTCAACAATGCCAGCGCCATCCAGCAACTGGATACCAGCTTCGGCGGCATAGGTCTGCACCGGCTGCCCGATAAAGCCTGCCAACGACCAGAAGACGCCCCGCTTCACTTTCGTTGAGTGCATGCTTCCACCAAGTGCACGGACCGGTTCCACCTTGACAGGCGACCGCCACGCCTTGCACTGGACGACGGCGATTGGGGCAGCCATCCCATCCTTGTACAGCGTGGCATCGATACCGCCATCGGCCCCATGCGGCACCGTCTTGACGGTGAACCCCATCGCCTCGTAGTACCACACGCATAGCATCTCAAATCGCTTCCATTCAAGTTGTCCAAGTGCATGAATGGTCCATTCCGTGGGCTTTGCGTGTGCAGTTTGTTGACCCGACGCCAAGACGGCTTCGTCAATTCGGTCTGTTGCCGCTGGATTGACCTTCGTGACTGGCGCACTGGTGCGGACAACACGGAGAGTGCGCTCTTTCCGCACAGGCCGTGCCCGGCCAGAGGCCGAACTGCCTTCCTCATGCCGCTTCCGGGTGCGAAGGTATGCCAGCAGCCCAAGGAAGCCGAACATTGTTGCCGGAACCCATGCGAGGGACCGACTTGTCATGGCAAGACCGATCAGAAATGGATTTCTGGCAAAGGCAGCCGGAACTACGGCGTGAAAGGCGATGTAGCTGCCCAACGCCAGCGCAGCCGAAACCCACCACGGTGCGTCCAACAGTATCTCGCTGAGAGACGGCTCCTTTCTTCTCCGACCCATTGACCCACCTCATTTTTTGTTCAAATCGTCTGGGTGTCGAATCTAACAGAAGAGATTCGATGTACCGGTTGCTGCAATCCAACACCCCACTGCCGGGCTACTACCGATGACTGGCATGATCCACAGCAGACGGCGTCATGCGACTGGCGTTCAATGTCGTCAATGCGGATCGGTCGCATCGCTGACGGGGGACCCCGCCAGTCTCGACTTGATTTTGCTGGGGTGCTGCCAATTGGAGAGCGCGAATGGAAGACCACACAGTCACCGGACTGAACATCACGCTAACTGCGATCAGTGCGTTCGCGGCCCTTTGGAATGCGTACTTGGTCCTTAGCCCGCGACGTGTTCGACTCAGCGTTGTCCCCGATATTCCACAGGGCACTGCCTATGCGGAAGACCCGAACAGTCATGAAATCCGTATACAGGTCACCAACCTTGGGATGTTTCCTGTGTATCTGACCGCAGTGGGGCTTTCATACCGCCAGAAACGCGCCGGTGACCTTGCATTTCCGGCCCCAGAAGGGAGTCCCTACCCAATCCTTCTGAATGTCCGCGAATCGGTACGGTTGCTACCGCGCCAAGACGACTACATGCGGGTCTCGACAGGTCGTTTTCGCAATGCATATGCACGGACCACGTGTGGCCGTGTGCGTCGTGGTACCAGCCCGACCTTGATACAGCAAGAACTGAATGTCTTAGAAGGCAAGAACCAGAACACTTGGGTCCGCCGCATTCTGTCGAGAGTATGGCTTCTGGGACTGACGATATCGGCACGCATCCGCAGCGTTTTCTGATCCTCGACCTCGCCTGCGCTCCCCAGAAAAACAAAAGGATGCCGCACAGGCATCCTTTATCGTTCGTGGGGCGGTCAGTTATGACGCCGACAGCTTCTGGATTCGATCCGCTGTAACCTTCAGCAGACAGGCCGAATCTGCACAGGCGTTTCTTTCATCTTTCATCCATTGCAACTGCTGTGCCTTCAGGACGTTGATGTCGGAGGACTTCGCTTTGGCGGCGCTGTAAGCGGATGCCAGTCGCTTGCCGGCAGCCGCAGTCTCCGGCGACGAACAGATCAACTTCTCTATCTTGGACGCCGCCTTGGCACAGTCAAACGATGCTTCGATGACAGTCTTCTCCGGGGTGAGTGATGCCGTGGCGGCGGTCGCCGGTACTTCCTTGGCTTCAGGCACTACCGGTGCCGGTGCTGCCGGTTCTTGAACAGCCGGTTGCTGTACCACCGTCTTCGCCATGTCGATCCAAGCCAGTGGCGATAAGATCATGGGCACCCATCCTCTTTCGAAGGCACCATGACGGACCGAATCCTCGAACAATTTGACCAAGCAATGCGTGGTATCTACGACGCCGCACTGAAACTGAAGCCGCCGTATCGAGCAACCTACTTCCTCGGTATGGTGAATAGGCATGGTGGGAAGGAGACTGCAAATCGGCTGCTGGCAACGAACAAGCCATCAGAAGGCTTCACCGAACTTTTTCTCCGAGGTCCTGAGAACCTTCGTCTCAGCGTGGAGTATCTGGTTCTTCAAGGTCCGTGGCGCGACCTGTTCACCACCGAACAGCTTGCGATTGCAAGGAAGCGACTGATCGAAGTCAAGTGTCCGCTGCCTGCGGACGATCAAGGCTAAGTACCGGGCTACGATCGAGTGATTGATCCGACACGCGACTTAGGCTATTGACAACGGAATGGGGCCATCGCCCCGACAGCTACATCAAACAAAAGAATATCTCACATCCATGCCCGGAGCCGAAGAATCTCAGCGCACATACAATATCCTAGCCTTGGGAATTGAAAGAAAGGGGCTAACTGCACCGGAGGAACCTCTTCGAACACGGAATTTTTCGATTTTCTTCGAGAAGTACAACACGCCTCGCCGTCTAAATGAGTACGACGGAGTAATTCTCTTTCAAGGAATATTTGAGAAATTTAAAAGCGAAAGTCATTATATGGGTTCCTACGTCACCCATACGTATGATCAGGATGAACTGGACAAGCGAAAAAAAGAAGCAGCCATCTTAGTCGCCCAAGGGGGGTTCATTTGCTTCCTTCTGACTGACCCATTTATTGATCGAAACGATAGGCAAGACCTTAGCAATACCGACCTTGCAAAGCACCATCTCAACTATGCTCATCTCTATCGTGAAAATTTCAGGAACCGCATCGCCCACGTCACTTGCCTCCTTGATGAGTTTAGGCGGTTTCTAGACATCTACGGGGCGGCAAACAGCCACATTAAGAATCATAATAACTCTCTCGAACTTCGCGTGATCGCAGAAGTGCAGGGAGCGCCGGTGGGTTACGTCATTGGTCGCCATGAGTATTTCATACCATCCCTTGTGCCTGATAATAGACCAAATAATATTAACGAATATTTTGAACTATTAACCGATGCGTTAACGGCATCCAACAATAAACTTCGGCAAGACTTACCAGAATGGATTTCCTCATTTCGATTTTCCGAGGAAAACGCCCTGCTTGGCGAACGCACCTCTCTAGACGAGAAAATTGAGATAATAAACAAGCAACTCGATAAACTCACTCAATATAAAGCTGCACTGATTCATACCGGGGTGGATCTGGTTGCCGACGTGAGCCGCATATTCGACAACGGACTTGGGATCAAGGTAGACGCAGTTGATGACTTCCGAGAAGACATCAAGCTACTTGATGAGAACGACCAGCCAATTTGCGTGTGCGAAGTGAAGGGCATAAATCGCGGGATCAAACGCGAAAATATTAATCAAACAGATTCACATCGCGAGCGATCCGGTTTCGATAGCAACTTCCCCGCACTACTCGTAGCAAACACAAATATCAAGGGCGCCCGATCAATCGAAGAGAAAGAGCAGGAAATTGCGGATGAGCAAGTGAGACACGCCGCTCACCTCAATGTGCTTGTAATGCGAACGATTGATTTACTAGGACTACTAGAACTCGTTCTGTCCGGGAAAATTTCGCGAGCAGAGGCACTTCGCTTACTGTTGTCCGGGAAGGGGTGGCTGCGTGTGCAAGGGGGGCAAGCCACCATATTGACGGGCGATTAGCGCCGGGGCATCCCCTTATACAGCGGTACCAGTTGGGATTTAACCAGTTGTGTAGGGGAGTGTAGGTAAATATCTATTTTCCAAGAAATCCTTATAGAACGAAAATGGAATAGAAATATCAAAATCATGGGTTCCCCTACACACCCTACACCGTTCAACCCGTCAACCCGTCAACCCGTCAACCCGTCAACCCGTCAACCGTCAACGTCAACCGGTCAGCTGTAGGTCGAGGTAAATCATCCCACGACCATCGCGCCGCGTGCGAAGGCCAGCACCAGCCAGTTTCCGTCCAAATGCCGAACTGTTCATACTGAAGAAACCGTTTTCTTCGGCCCACTTCTTGAACGAGTGATACAGAACATTGGCGCGAATCTCATTACCAGCCAGCGTTGCAGTACATTGCTGCTTCCACTGACCGACAATGTCCATCTCTTCGCGATATGCAAAAGATTCGCGTTCAACGACCTTCGGGATTACCAAGCCTTCGGCTTGGTAGATGCGCCAGCCTTCGAGCGCCCAATTCAAGATTCCGGGCAGTTCGCCCCCAAGTTTCCGGGTCAAACCAGTATCGGGATTATCTACATTTGCAAAGAACGGGACCATCAAGACACGACGCCAGAACCCGAAATCAGTACCCTTGACAATCGGCTTATGATTTCCCGTTACGGCAAGCTTCAGATTGGGATGAAATTCGAAATTTTCGCGGTATAGATACCGGGCAGTGATCTTATCCCCGCCCGTCAATTGCTTGATCAGATTCTCGTCAAACACGCGCCCTTCTTGTAGTTCGACCGAAGTTACCAACCGCGCCCCGGCAAGCCGTGCGATGTCATTGTTCGCACCGCCACCGCCCGATTTGAGCATCAGACTTTCGGGGTTCATCGTCATGGCGTAGTCTTTCAGCAGCGCGTTGATAATGTCGATAAACACGCTCTTGCCGTTACGACCACCGCCAAACAGGAACAGGAAATATTGCTGTTCCGTCAGCCCGGATAGGGTATAACCGACCCAGACCTGCAAAAACCGCGCCAGTTGGCGATCCCCGCATGACCAGTCCATGATCGATTTTTCCCACAAGGGGCAACGTGCATCTGCCACGTATTCCGCGCCAGCCAGCTTCGTCACCTTGTCCGTGGGAACAATATCGCGAATAGTCAATGTCTGTAGATCGGCACATTTGCCGCCATGAAAACCAATGACGTAAGGGTTCGCATCGAACTCACTCTTGGTAACCTGAATGCCTACCAGCGACTTCAGCAGCGACAGGGTTCCGTTGATGAAACCATTCCTTTCAGCTTTACGGACACCGGCCAGAATTTCCTGACCGTATTTGTATTGCCCCTGCCCGATCAAATCGGCAGCATACTCGGCCCGCCGCTGAATCTGTTCGAGTGCCCAGCGGTTTACCTGCCCGGTGGCATCTTCTTTCCAGACATTGGACGTGGGATCAAGCAGCATCCATTTTCCGGTTTCTGCCACGAAATGAAATTGGCCGCCGTGAAGCTGCGCCACTTCCTGCGCGAGGCTCAGTTCCGTAATGGTCGTCTCAACGCGGGCAAGGACGGTTGTTGATTTGTTTGACGGCACCAAGGCATTGCCTTGCGGATAACTGCATACAGATTTGACGATGCCCATAACTTCACCAACGTCGAGCGGCGGAACGCACAACTGCTCATTCTTCGCCAACAGTTCCGCCTTGATTTCATCGTCACCCAGGCCGCGACCACGCATCGCCGCACCAATTTGAAACAGGTCCTTATTGCGCGAACCCTTGGAGATCAGTGTCTGGGAATCGGATAACACTGCCGACCAATTGTACGGTTCGCCTTCTTGCCCCTCGAACTCAAAATGTTCGAGCTGGCCAGAAGGACAAGACGGGAAATACATAATTTGACTAGGGGAAAATCCCGCAGAATCGACGATACCTATCAACTTCACAAACCGCTTTGCGAAATTCGTTGCAACCATTTTGTATTGTGCTGCGGGAATAGGGGCGTGGATTGCGATGACGACCCGGAAGCGGTTACCCTTCCCCGGCATTTTGTGACTGTGTGTGCTGTAGGTGAAAGCAAGCAAGCCTGACACACAATCAAGCACGTCTTCAGCCATTATGTGGTCCGGCAGGTCGTCCAAATCGAACGCCAGAAAATGGCATTCTTGGGCATTCTTGCTGTTGCGATAGGCAGGTGCAAAGGTAGCCGGACAGAATGCCGGACCGTTTTTGTCTTCGCGAATAATAGGTTCGCAGCACCGCTCTGCCAGCGAATAGAACGATTCAGTAACCCGCTCTGCGATAGTATCAGTGTAACTTTCGAACCGCGAATAAGTGACCAGCGAAGCAGACTGCTCAGCAAACGGTTGAAGCGGGAGAGGGGTTGCTACAGTCCTATCGACTTGTTGAATGATTTTCAAGGTGAATTCCTTGTTCGTTGTTGGAATTCACATTTTCTCGCCGATTACTGATTTTCCCGATACGGGCGTGCCTTAGCGTGTCTTGGCGTGCCGTAGCGTGGCTTACCGTGCCGCTGCACGCCGCAGACGTTCACGAAGGCTACGTTTCTTAAAGAAGGCAACTGTTCCGCTTGCATCGTATTTCACATCACCTTCAGCGACCCCAAGCAAGCATCCTCTCCGTGCATCTGCTAGTTTGAGGAGTTCTGCCCACACGCTGTTTGCGTCGTTCGGGTCAAGCGCTGCCCTTCTTGCCATCTCGATTTCCACGTCGAGAACCTGCACACGGTCTTTCAGCTTGTTCTGGACAGTCCGAAGTTCATTGGGTGCAGACTCCTGACAGACTCCATTTTCATCCTCATAGCGTTCGATTTCCGGCCACACAAACCGGAATCGTTTCCAGTCGGCACTGCCGATGTGCGCCGCGTGGTCGAGGTAAAACCACTTCTCTGTATCACCGGGATAAGGGCTTTCGCTGACAAACTGGAACAGGTAGCCACTGTTTCCATCGTCAACCGGGCAGTGACAGAAGACTAGCCGCTTGCACTGAGGACAATTCTCATAGTGATTATCCTGATCGATAATCGTTCCGACGTAGTATTCGCTGTAGCTTTTGTGCTTCGCGTTGTCGATGTCTCCAACGAGATAACCGCCACTGAATTCACCGCCGACGTATCGTTCCGCGTCCGACAGCGCAATTTCAGGGATGATCTTGGCGGTGTGGATTAAATTGTGGACATATTCTTCGGAATAACCCCACCTGCTTGCCAGGTCGCCGAGGGAAAGATATTCCGGTCTTGGTAGGTTCATACTTTGGTTGGCTTTGTTGCTGCATCCGCCCTACGGATTCACCACGGCCAGCACGCTGGACCGTGAGATGCCATAGTCGCGTGCCAAGGCGCTGACCGTCTCGCCCGCCGCATACTTCGTCTTCATCTCATCACGTTGCGATGGCGTGGTCTTGGATGGTCGGCCAAGGATTTTCCCTTCGGCTTTCGCACGTGCCAGTCCAGATTGTGTCCGTTCGATCAGCAACGAACGCTCCATCTCCGCGACAGCAGACAGCATCGTCAGCATCAGCTTCCCGGCAGTTGACCCAAGGTCCATCTTCCCAAGCTGAAGCACGATGACTTCAATCTTGCGTTCGGCCAAGGTCCGCACAGTGCGCAGCACGTCTTCCGCATCCCTGCCAAGGCGGTCAAGGCGGGAAACAACCAGCGTCTCACCGTCCCGAATCTTGCCGAGCATAGCGACGAACTGCGGGCGTTGGGTCGCATGGGTCTTTCCGCTGATGCCCTCATCGGTGAACCAGTAGTCCACCTTGAAGCCAGCCGCTTCGATTTCCAGACGTTGGTTCTCAGTTGTCTGGTCCTTGGTGCTCACCCTGCCGTACCCGAAGATCGCCATTGTGCCCCGCGACGTGTTGGAAAAGGGTGTCAGAATATCATCTGGTGTTGGAATTGGTCAACCCTATATTTCCAACAGTCTTATTGGTTATGTCGGCTACGTGTTGGGAAACGGTCGATTAGTAACGGTGGGTCGCACGGCGATCACTTGATGCTAGGGGCCAACAGTCTCCGCTTGTGGCCGAAATGTCGCGGCGGGCGGGCATAATGCTGAACCTTGCCAAAATGTATCCGCACAAAAATGACGGCTCTCGAACAGCTTCTGGACACCTTCCGCTCCGCCGCAGTCACCGAACGTGAGAAAGGAACTTACTTCGAAGAACTGATCGTTTGCTACCTGAGGAACGAAGCCACTTACCGCGACCTGTACAGCGATGTGTGGACTTATGCACAGTGGGCGGACCTGCAAAAGTTGGATAAGCGGGACTCCGGCATTGACCTCGTTGCCAAGACCCAAGGTACAGGCGAGTACCACGCCATTCAATGCAAGCTGTATGCGCCGGACTACCGCCTGCAAAAAGGCGACATCGACAGCTTCTTCACCGCATCCGGTAAGAAGCCCTTTGCGCGTCGCATCATCGTCAGCACGACGAACCACTGGTCCGAACACGCCGAAGATGCGCTGATCGATCAGCAACCGCCTGTCAGCAAAATCGATCTGACGGCCCTTGAAGAAAGCCAGATCGATTGGTCGAAGTACCAGTCCATGGCAGCACCTGTCTTCAAGGACAAGAAGCAATTGCGGGACCATCAGAAGAACGCCCTGAACGCGGTCGCGCATGGTCTGGCAGACGCCGACCGGGGCAAGATGATAATGGCCTGCGGCACCGGTAAGACCTTCACCAGCCTGAAGATTGCCGAAACCCTCGCCGGATCAGGCAAACGCGTGCTGTTTCTGGTGCCAAGTTTGTCTCTGTTGTCCCAGACCCTGACTGAATGGACGCAGGAATCGGAAACGCCGCTGCACAGTTTCGCTGTGTGTTCCGACAGCGACGTGGGCAAGAAGCGCAAGAAGGACGACGACGCCGTTCAGACCTTCGTTCATGAACTGCGGTACCCGGCGACCACCGAACCAGCGCGCCTTGCATCGGAAATGAACAAGCGGCACGACGCCCAACACATGAGCGTCGTGTTCAGTACCTACCATTCCATCGATGTCATCAGCCGTTCGCAGAAGGAATGCGGCCTACCGGCGTTCGACCTGATCGTCTGCGACGAGGCACACCGCACCACTGGTGCCACCTTCGACAGCGAAGATGAAAGCGCCTTCGTCAAGGTTCACGATGCCAACTTCATCCGTGCCGCCAAGCGCCTATACATGACCGCCACGCCGCGCATCTATGGCGATTCAGCTAAGGCCAGCGCGGAGAAAGACAATGTGGCCCTGTGTTCGATGGACGATGAAGCATTGTATGGCGAGGAATTGTTCGTTATCACCTTCTCAGAGGCCGTCAAGCGTGGCCTGCTGGTCGATTACAAGGTCATCGTGCTGGCAGTGGAAGAAGCCCACGTCAGCCGCCGCCTGCAAGGATTGCTGAAAGACGAGAACAACCAACTCAAAGTTGATGACGCCGCCAAGATCGTTGGCTGCTGGAAGGCGCTGTCCAAACAGGGACTGACGGAAGACCTCATCGGCGATGGCGATCCGATGCGGCGTGCGGTGGCCTTCTGTCAGGTCATCGAAGTTTCGAAAGGTACCAAGGCCCACAAGGTCAGTTCCAAGCAGATCGCAGGCATGTTCCAAGCCGTAGTCGAGGAATATCAGGAAAAGGAAGAGTTCGAACAGATCACCCGCCTCACCTGCGAAGCCGAACACGTGGACGGCAGCATGAACGCCAGCGAGAAGGAAGAAAAGCTGGCTTGGCTGAAGGCCGAAACGCCGGAAAACACCTGTCGAATCCTGAGCAACGTCCGGTGCCTATCTGAAGGCGTGGATGTACCGGCGTTGGACGCCGTCCTGTTCCTGACGCCGCGCAATTCGCAAGTAGACGTGGTGCAGTCGGTGGGACGCGTCATGCGAAATGCACCCGGCAAGAAACGGGGTTATGTCATTCTGCCTGTGGTCATCCCCGCTGGCGTCGAGCCGCACGAAGCCCTGAACGACAACAAGACCTATGCCGTGGTGTGGCAGGTCTTGCAGGCGCTGCGTTCGCACGATGACCGCTTTGACGCGATGGTCAATAAGCTGGACTTGATCGGCAAGGACACCAGCAAGATGGAGATCATTGCTGTCACAGATAAAATCCAGAAGAAGCAGGGGAAGAAGTCAAGGGGTGATAGGGCCAAGGATGCTGCAAAGGGCGGCTTCACCATTGGCGAGAAGGCAAAGCCACGCACCACGCAGGAACAGCACGAAATGGAGTTCGAGATCGGTGAGATCGAGAAGGCCATCTACGCCAAGCTGGTGCAGAAGGTCGGCAATCGCCACCATTGGGAAGATTGGGCCAACGATATTGCCAAGATCGCCCGGACCCATATCGACCGCATCACCGGCATCATCGAGAACCCGGCCAACACCAAGGAACGTGAAGCCTTCGACGCCTTCACACACGAACTGCGCGACGACCTGAACGGCAGCATCACAGATGGCGAAATCATCGAGATGCTAGCGCAGCATCTCATCACCAAGCCGGTGTTCGACGCCCTCTTTGCGGACTACAGCTTCGCCCAGCACAACCCGATGTCCATCGCCATGCAGAACGTTCTGGATGTACTGCATGAACACCGGCTGGAAAAGGAAGCTGACACGCTGGAGAAGTTCTATGAAAGCGTGAAGCTGCGGGCGGAAGGCATCGACAACGCGGCGGGTAAACAGAAGATTGTTGTGGAGTTGTACGACAAATTCTTCCGCAATGCATTTCCAAAGATGACCGAGCGGTTGGGGATCGTCTACACGCCGGTCGAAGTGGTGGACTTCATCATCCACAGTGTCGCCCACATCCTGCAAGCCGAATTTGGGCAGACCCTTGGCAGCAAGGGCGTACATATCATCGACCCTTTCACCGGCACTGGCACCTTCATCACCCGCCTACTGCAAAGCGGCTTGATCAAGCCGGAAGAACTGCCCCACAAGTACAAGCACGAAATCCACGCCAATGAAATCGTGCTGCTGGCCTATTACATTGCGGCGATCAACATCGAAGCGGTGTACCACGGTGCTGTTGGCGGGAAGTACCAGCCCTTCGAAGGCATCTGCCTGACCGATACCTTCCAGTTGTACGAAAAGGAAGACATGGTGGATGCGCTGTTGGCAAACAACAGCGCCCGCCGAAAGCGCCAGAAGAAACTGGACATTCGCGTCATCTTCGGCAATCCGCCATACTCGGCAGGCCAAGATAGCGCCAACGACAACAACCAAAACGTGGCGTATCCGCATCTGGATAGCAGGATTCGCAGCACCTATGCTGAGCGTTCCACTGCGACACTGAAGAACGCCTTGTATGACAGCTATGTCCGTGCTCTCCGGTGGGCGAGTGACCGTATCGGCAACAGCGGCGTCATTGGTTTCGTTACAAATGCTGGCTTCCTAGATTCGAACACGGCTGATGGTCTACGCCAATGCCTGGCCGACGAGTTTTCTAGTATCTATGTGTTCCACTTGCGCGGAAATCAACGCACATCTGGTGAACTTTCGCGGCGGGAGGGCGGCAAGATTTTTGGTAGCGGCAGTCGCGCGCCGATTGCCATTTCCCTGCTGATCAAGAACCCCAACGCAGCGCAGCACGGTCAGATTTACTTTCACGACATCGGTGACTACCTGACGCGCGAAGAAAAACTGGAAAAGATCGGCGCCTTCGCGAGCATTGCTGGGATCACCAATGCTCAGGGCTGGAAGATGGTAATGCCTGACCAGTACGGCGACTGGCTTAACCAGCGTGACGACACCTTCGGCGACTTTATCTCACTTGGGGAAAAGAAGGGCAAGAGTACCACCGTACTCTTCGAGAACTATTCCAGTGGAGTGAAGACCAATCGAGACGCGTGGGTTTATAACCATTCCCGCAAGAATTTGATTTCCACCGCAAAGGGGATGATCGGGTTCTACAATTTGGAGGTGGATCGGTACAAGGCCGCGTGCGCGGGGCGAAATAAGACGGACTGGCCAGATGTGGATACATTTCTTGACTTCGATTCGACAAAAATGAGTTGGACTCGCGAAGTCAAGCAGGATTTAGGGAGGCAGAAAACGAGGACGTTCTTGCCAGAAGGAATTGTTCCCGCAGCCTACCGACCATTCTCAAAGACATGGGTCTACTTCAACCAGCACTTCAATAACTGCGTCTATCAAATGCCACGCATCTTCCCAAGTGCGGTGGCAGAAAACCGAGTAATCTGCTTAACGGGTCTAGGCACGCCCAAAGAATTTTCCGTTGTCATGAGCGATGTCTTGCCTGATGTCCAGCTACTTGCAAACGGTCAGTGTTACCCACTGTATCTCTATAACACCTCCGAGAACGGAACCACCACTGAGGACGAGGAGCAAGCTGGTCTGTTTGGGGCATCACATACGGAGGAGCCACCGACCCAACGCCGCGATGCGATCACCGACGACGGACTTGCACACTTCCAGTCAGCCTATCCGGGCGAGAAGATCGGCAAGGAAGACGTGTTCTACTACGTCTATGGCCTGCTGCATTCGTCCGATTACCGGGACCGGTATGCCGACAACCTGAGCAAGGAACTGCCACGCATACCATGCATGAAAACCGCCGCTGACTTCTGGGCTTTCTCCAAGGCTGGCCGCAAGCTGGCGGACCTGCACGTCAACTATGAGACGGTGGAGAAGTACCCGTTGCAAATCGTTGGCGGCGGCCTGCTGTTGAACGATGCCGACTACCGTGTCGAGAAGATGCGCTATGGGAAGAAGGGCAAGGACAAAGACCTCACGACGCTGATCTACAACGACAAGATCACCCTGACCGGCATCCCACTGGAAGCCTATGACTACGTGGTCAACGGCAAACCGGCACTGGATTGGGTCGTGGAACGTCAGTGCGTGAAGACCGACAAGGACAGTGGCATCGTCAACGACGCCAACGATTGGGCTGTCGAGACTATGGGCAACCCTCGTTACCCGCTGGAACTGTTCCAGCGGGTAGTGACGGTAAGTCTGGAAACGATGAAGATCGTCCGGTCACTGCCACGTCTCGACTTCCAGCAGGCCGTACCTGTGGATGGGAAGTCGAAGCATGCCGATGGCGCACCTGCGTTGACCGTTGTTGCTGATAGTCACCGCCAGCAGAAACTGGATGAGGACATCGAACAGGGTGCGCTTGGCCCAGATGGCGTCCCATGTGCGGTTGTCGATTGGGACCGTTCGCGAGTACGCGCCAAGAAGGGCGAGCGGTAACGTTTGCCATCCAATCCGGTCGTTGGGACGGTCCCCATTATTGCGTCGGGGACCGTCTCTTACCGGCAGAATCGGGCATCCCCAAGTTCAAGCGACACACTTGCGCCGCATCCCTGCCTTTTCTATGGAACAGCTAGAGAAATTCGAAGAAGACCTGAAGGCCATCATTGGCTTCCCGACGACCCTTCGTCCCTTCATATGCGACGGCTCACCGCTTGACTGCAGCGTTTTTTTCGTCGGACTGAACCCTGCGACCCCAATGAAGACTGGATTCTGGGACTTCTGGACACCGGGCGTCGGCTTTGACCGGGCGGCGTGGTTCACGACATACAAAGAGGAACGGATAGCTGCCGGACCCAAGCAGGGGAAGACACGTGTTCTCCCTGTCTCCCGCACTCGAAGGCTGGTCAATCACATGCTTGACGGACTTGGCAGCATCAAGGCACTGGAAACGAATATCTTCTCCACAGCGGCGCCGGCCTACCGTGATCTTCGACATGCCCAACGGGACACGACGCCTTTCGACTTTCTTCTGGATCGCATCAAGCCACGGCTACTAGTCGCGTTTGGAAAGGACGTACACCACCATCTTGCGGGGCGCAACGTGAACGCCCAAATTATCGAAATACCCCACTTCGCTGATCGCAAGGCTGGATGGTCGAACGCCAAGGCATATTCTCTCGGAGAAGAAGTGCACACCACTGTCAGGGCAGCGTGACATTCATCCGCGTTGTTCGTGGAACCGGGTGATCAACGGTTCCACCAGTTCATACCCGCGCAACTTTTGCAGCCAGCGAATGGGGATTGCCGACAGTCCATCGCGGCAGCCCACGAGGCCACCCGCGATAGCTGCCGTCGTGTCGGTGTCGTGACCGAAGAGGACGGCGCTCTTGACCACATCCGCGAAGGTTTCCTGTTCCATTGCGATACGGGCGCTCCAAATCGTATCGACACAATACCCTGTGCCCCTTGGCTTGCCGGTCTTCGGGAAGCTACGAAGGACATCTAGTTCGCGCAACAGGGTCTGCCGTTCCTGACCGTCGCTCCCGGTGTATATCTCTTCAAGACGGCTGTCTGCCCAGACCCACGGATCGGCAAGCCGGTGCAGATAGCCCCTCGCCACCAGCACGTATAAACCGCAGGCTACCAGCGACCGGGGGTGGGCATGGGTCACAAGCGACTGACAATGGGCGTCGTGGACCAAGTCTTCATCGGTGTCGGTGTGCCACAAGGCAAGCGGCAGAACACGCATCAGCGATCCGTTGCCATTGTCCATGACCGACGCACCGCCAGCTTCAAAAGGCGACACTCCGTCTCTAAGCCGGTCTAAGGCGCTTGAAGTTTGCGCCCCGATGTCGAACACGTCTCCATCCACCGCAAGATACCCTTCGTCGTACCAGCGCAGCAGGCGGTCAGCGAAGTCGGTCAATGAGAAGTGGCCTTGGTCAAGCAGACTGGCAAACAGGCAAAGACCCTGTGCGCCGTCGTCCGACCACGTACCGTCCGGCACGTCATGGGCACGCGAGAAGCCGACCGGGGGTGTCATCTCTATGAGGTCGCGGGTGGGAAGATTCTCTGGCGGATGAAATTCCCAAGGTACTCCAACGGCGTCGCCCACTAAGAGGCCAACCAAGCCCGCAACCGCCTTATCGCTGGCATGGTTCTGTAGCAGTGACTCGAATCCAGCCTTTATTTCGCTTCGGTTCGTCAAATGCGTCCTCCGTATTGGTGATGACTGGCCCCATCCGCCCAACTGAAGCGACCAACTGCCCCAATGATGGCAATAGGCAATGGTCCCATTGGATCATTGCCTACCAATGGCTGCCGGACCAACGGTTGTGCGACTGTGACATCCATTGGGGACTTACAAACGCCCGCACGCTGACAATGGTTTACAGCCCGCACTGCGAATGTCGGACTGTGTCCTGCTTTGACTGTGACCATTGCCAATGGCTGGGGGAAATGATCGAACACAGTCACCGACCGTAGCAGTGGAGACGTTGCAATGCACAGGCACCTCAATGGGCGTCGGCTATTCGTCAAGCTCGTCCACTGTCTTCGAATTGAAGTCGGCGGTGACAATCAAGGCCGAACGGTAACGTGGTTTTGTGATGCAAAGATAACATGACCGAAGCATTCCAGCAGACGCCATCGTTAGCAGAGACTGAAATTCACTTGGGGATAGGTCGATAACGGCCTGTAAAACCGGCTTGACAGCAATGATTGCGCCAATCGATGGCACTTCCTTCTGACCGACGACCGGGTTCGCATTGACATACGCCATGATGGAAAACTGCGAAGTTCCTGCTACTGGCTCTGTGAATTCACCCTCAATGTGCATGGTGATCATGGTCACACGTTCTGGCGGCAATGATCGAGGTCTGTCGGCGCGAACACCTAGACTGGCGCGAAGCCGTTTAATGTCGCCGTAACACGGTAGCAGTTCATCGCTTCTTTTCCTACGTGGGCGTGACATGGGCCGTCTCCGAATGACGACATGTGAACCGGCTTTTGATAACCATTGGGGACATGTGGAAGCGGACGACGCAGCAGCCGGTTTGCCGGTCGTAATGCAAACATCATCGACTGTAGCCGTGACCGTGCCGATAGACAGCTATCGCCAGTTGCAACGTCATCTCGTAAACTCATGGCTGGCGTTGGAGCGATTGCTCCATTTCTGCTCCACTTCTGCTCCAACACCGTTCCACTTGATCAACCGGATTGGTCAAGATCGAAGGTTTGAACGTTGACGGATGTTAGTAAGCACTCTCGCCCTATCCGCTGCACCGTGCGCACCGAGACCCGCGGCCAGACCGGCGTGGAGATGGAGGCACTGACCGGCGTGCAGGTGGCGCTGCTGACCATTTACGACATGTGCAAGGCGGTCGATCGTGGCATGGTGATGGGCGGAGTGCAGTTGCTGGAGAAGCACGGCGGAAAGTCAGGCGACTGGGTGGCTGGCGCTTAGACAGAAGCCGTGACAACCGGAAGCAGCCATCGGCGATTCGACGTGCCTCGTCTACGGCGCCTCGGTCCAGTCGGCAAGAAGCCGATGCCCGTCCGACGATCCTGAATCGTAAATCGTCAGCGGAAGAGAACCGGTCGCGCGCCCGATGGCTGCATCGGACCATTCGCTGCATCGGATACTGTTGCGGCCCGCTTCCTTGGCTTCATACAGCAGGGCGTCGGCTGCGGCAATCAAGGTCTTTTCGGTGGCACCGTGCCTCGCCACGGAAAAATCCACGGCCAGCACGCCAAAGCTGGCGGTAGTCGGGATGTTGCCGCTGGCGGCGTCGGCGGTCGGATTATCCACAATCGCCGCCCGCAACCGCTCGGCAACGGTCAAGGCACCGTCCAGGTCCGTCTGCGACAGGACCAGCAGGAATTCTTCCCCGCCGTAGCGCACCACGCTATCGACATGCCGGCGCGTCATCGCCTGAAGCAGGTCCGCCACATGTTGAAGCACGGCATCGCCGGTCTGATGGCCGAAGGTATCGTTGATGCGCTTGAAGTGGTCGATATCGCAAACCACGAGGGTCAGCCAATGCTTGTACCGCTCTGCCCTGGCAATCTCCATCGGCAGCAGCGTTTCATGCAAATGGCGCCGGTTGTAGCACCCGGTGAGATGGTCCCTGGTCGACTGGTGCTTCAGTTCGGTCAGCGACCGGTACTCGTCGCGCCATAGCCGGTGGTAGCGGCGGGCCGCCACCAGCCCGAAGCTGTTGGCCAGCAGCAAGAGCATCGTCATGGTCAGGGCATCCGACGGGCTCAGGTTCCCCTTCTCCACCGCGATCAGGATGAAGACCGCGGTGGCAGCGATAGCGATGCCCTTTGCAATGACCAGCCGGTTGGGAATGAAGATATAGACGACGATCAGCATGATGCACAGTGACATCGCGTGCCATGGGATCTCGGTGGGCCGGTACCAAACGATCAGCATGAAAGTTGCCATGCCCACGACCTCGGCAGCACTTGCGACGAACCAGTGCGCCGCGATGGATTCGGACTCGTCGCGCAGCAGATACAGGCCCATCACTGCCGTGATCGCGACCAGCATGCGGCCGACGAACAGGACCAGCGCCACGCGCCCATAGCCCAGCGCCGCGACATCCGTCATCGAAAAGGCCAGATAGAACGCCGAGCAGAACAGCAGTGTCAGATGAAGGGACGACCGGCTGCGCGTCAGGTGGTGGCGCTGGAATGCCAGCTCCGTTTCTGCCTGGCGAAACTCCACGCGCAACGGGTCAATGGCAAATTCAGATGGGGATTCGAGGTTCACGGTCTTGGCTGCGTGATAACTTCGAAACACTTTATTACAAATCTCGCCGCAGCGCGGTGAAGTATGAAAATCAAAGCGTCTTTTGCAACGCCTCGTCGCTCGACCGAACACCATGCGTACGGCTGGCGCACCGTGCCGTAATAAAGGTAACGACGCATTTCATGGCGCCGTGCGCCGCCGCCGGCAGGCGTAAATTGGTATTCAATACCAATCAGGCCAGCATGGCCGGACAGGCCGCGGTACCGCGGTACCGCGGTGCCGGCGCGGCCTGGCGCATTCGCATAGGGTGAGTTCGATGAACGGGCGCAAGCTTTGCCAGTTGGCGCTGGCTCTGGCGGCGGTCACCACCAGCGGCGCGGCAGTCGCCGGCCGGGCCTATTACCATGGCGGCGGCTATCACGGCGGCTATTACCACGGCGGTTACTATCGCGGCGGCTACTACCCTGCGCGTGTCGGCGTGGGCGTGTATTTCGGCCCGGGATTCGTGTACGGCGGGTATCCCTATGGCTACTATCCGTACCCGTACTACTATCCGCCCGCGGTGATGGCGGCGCCGGCGTCACCGCCGCAATACATCGAACAGGGTCCCGACGGACCGGTCGCCGCGCCCGGACCTGAAGGCGCCATGCCCTCCGAAGCACCGGCGCAGGCCTGGTGGTACCACTGCAACCAGCCCGAAGGCTATTACCCCTATATTCACGCTTGCCCTGGCGGATGGCAGAAGGTGCCGGCCCAGCCTCCGTCCGGTTCAGTCGCACCTGAATCGCCTGCGCCGGGGGTATCGTCATGAAGGCACGTGCTTACCTTATCCGTCGTTCGCAGGCTGTGGCACTGACTGTGGCGACACTGGCACTGGGGGCTTGCGCCGTGATGCCATCTGGCCCGTCGGTCATGGTGCTGCCGGGTACCGGCAAGAGCTTTGACCAGTTCCGGGCTGACGACGGCAACTGCCGGCAGTACGCATTCGGACAGGTAGGCGGCGTCAGTTCCGCGCAGGCGGCGAATACCAGCGCGGTGGGCAGCACGGTGGTCGGTACCGCGCTGGGCGCCGCCGCGGGCGCGGCATTCGGCGGCGGCGAGGGTGCAGCCGTGGGTGCCGGCGTGGGTCTGCTGACCGGTGCGGCATATGGCGCTGGCAATGCGCAGTACTCGGGCTACGGCACGCAGCGGCAGTATGACGCGGCCTACCTCCAATGCATGTATGCCAGCGGGCATCGCGTACCGGTCCACGGCAACATGGCGGTGGCGCGGCCGGGGCCGTCTTATTACTATCCGCCGCCCCCTCCGCCACCAGGGTACGGTGGATGGTATTGACCGGTCAGCCCTGTTCGGGCATGTGTCGCGCCTGCTCGCGCATCCATCGACAGAACTCGCGCGGCCGCGCCGCATGGTCGACGTCGCGACAGGCCTGATCGAGCGCGGCGTACTGGGCCGGTTCATCCCCCGCATAGTAGAAACGCAGGCGCTCCAGCCACGCGCGCCCTTGCGCGGCGTCTCCCGTCAGCGCCATCAGCCATGCGGTGCGGGCAATCATCGTCGGCGTCGGCAGCAGATGCACGGCGGCGATATGGGAAGGCAACAGTTGTGCGGCATTGGCGGGCGTGATGATCGCACGCTCGGCGACATCGGCTGACGCATACGGGCGGAACCAGTACGCGGGCATCGGCAGCGTGGCTCGACGCTCACGGCTGGCATACTCGCGCGCCTCGGCACGCCGGTAGTCCTGCCACATCGTAGCGAGCACGATCGCGCTGACCGCGGCGAACCCCGCCAGCAATCCTAGAGACAGCCAGCGCGGCATGTGCCATCGCCCGAAACCACTCGGCTCGAGCCAGCCCAGCATGAAGCAGAACGGCAGGAAGAAGTACAGGTAGTGCAGCGGGTACTCGAGCATCGAATGCGCGCACAGCATGGCCAGCCATGTCAGGACGACAACGGTTTGCGCCCTTTCGTCGCTATCCGCCTGCACCAGCCGGACACACACCACGCGCCACAACCATCCCGCCAACGCAATGGCCACGCCTGCGGTCCCGACAATTCCAGTCTTGGCCAGCAGGTCGAGTATCGCGTTGTGCGAATGCAGCGCCATCTCGACCTTCACGCCGACCTGCGGCAACTGCTGGAACTGCGCCCAGCCGAATTCGCCCCAGCCTACGCCGAGCCATGGATGCGTGCGGAACATGGCCCAGGCGTGGGTCCACAGCGCGCGGCGAGCGGATGTCTGGTCGGCGGACTTCAGTTGTGCGACGGTATCGAACAGGCGCCAGTCGAAGGCGTGGCTTGCGGCTTTGATGGTCGGCTGCAGCGCCAGCAGGACGATGACCGTGACGACTGCCGCAACCAGAAGGCCGACGGGTCGCTGCATCGGATCGATATCGCGACGCGCACCGCGCGCAAGCCATGCGGCGATGATGGCGTACAGCGCCGCGATGCCCACGTGCAAGACGCCTGTGCGTGAGCCTGACAGGACGATGCCGCTTTCCAGCAGGACCACGGCTGCCAGCCACATCGGGAAACGCAGCTTGCCGCGCGAGGCTAGCCATGTCGCGGCGACCAATGCCATGCCCTCTATGGTGGCCTGGTGATTGGGCTGGTTGACGTTGCCCCAGAGGCGGCGGTTGTCGTCGTAAAAATAGGCAGAGACAAGGCCGAAGCTATGGGACTCAAGGTGGAAGAGTTGGACCCACTGAGCCAGGGTGCCGAGCAGGCCTGCGAGGAGGAAAGCGGTGGCGAAGGCGTCTGCTACGGCACGGCGGTTGTTTGGCAACGTGGAAGCGCCATGACGCCACGCGGCGAGCATGACTGTTGCGCCGAGTGCCAGTGTGAGTTGCGTCGTGAAGCGACTGCCGGTCAGGTCATTGAGGCCGGAGGCTGATTGGAGTGCGCCGAGGGCGATCAGCCAGAGTGGAAGGCTTGCAATCGAGGAGATTTGGGAGTCGGACTTCGATCGGAGTGTCGATAACGTCAGCAAGCCAGTAAGCAGCAGGAATGCCGCCGCCGCTGCCCATTCGCCGTAGAAGGTGGCCTGCGGCAAAGTGTGCCGGGAAACCAGTAGCGGGAAAGCAATCGTGAGGACAAGAAAGATCGCCGGAACGGCGGTCTTGGGCTGCGGCATGCGACGCCTTGTTGGCAAAAGGCGCATGATAGCTTGAGGGACGGGCAAACAAAAAGCGCCCGAAGGCGCTTTGATCAGGAAGTAAGGTCTATCGCCCAAACGCAAAGACCTCGATCCAGTTACGGACAATCGCCCGAACCCGGCTTGAAGGCACGCGAGCTTGCTGATGCTGTAGTGCAAGTCGTGCCCGAATTCGTCCACGTCAGAGTATTGCTCCCGGCAGTGAACGTGGGCGTATCGACAATCGTAAGGTTCACGGGCGGGGTTGCTGTGTCGGTGGCACCAGTAGTCACAGTGATGACGCCATCCACTACTGCTGTCGCCGTGGCAACGGTGATGTTCTTCGTCACGTTGATACTCGGGATACCGTTGGCGCCCGAATCGCAAGCGGTAAGAGCCCCCAGTTCTTGGTAGCACATTGAGACGGCAGTTTTGACTGCAGCCAATTCGGCCATTGCACCGGCGGCCCGAGTACGCGAAGTGTAGTCGCTGTACTGGGGAATAGCGATCGCCGCCAAAATACCAATAATCGCCACAACGATCATCAGTTCGATCAGCGTAAAGCCCTTCTGAACCCGACGGCCCAGCTTTTTGATTTGTTGTACCCGTTGCATGAGATGACCCCTCGAAGAGATTTTAGGTTGATGCACTGCACGTCTTCGATCTGTGAAGTGCGGGGAGGATAGAGCAGTTACCGTGCCAAGCACCGATACCCCACTAACAGGGGGCCAGGCGACAAATTTCGTCACCCGGCAAATGAGCACCCATGTCCTAGCACCAAAAATTGTCAGTTGTCTGCCAATGTCTCCTGCCAGACCGACAAAATATGCGATAACTCACATAAGTTAGCCCCGCATTTCGGGGCATCCATCAGCAGAAAAGGGCAGCCACCAGGGCTGCCCTTTGCTATGCGGCGTTCAGAACGCCGGCTTCGTCAGGCTGTCTGTGCAGCGCGGCGGCTCATCAGCTTGCCGACCACGACCACCAGGAGCGCCCCGGCAATACCGAACACCAGGTGGGCATGCGGCACGTTGAGTTCGAACCAGGCGGCATCGACCGGATCGCTCACCAGCATTTCACCGGCCAGGTAGCCCAGCAGCGCAGCACCCAGCACGATGATGACCGGGAAGCGCTCCATGACCTTGAGCAGCAGCGTGCTGCCGAACACGATCAGCGGGATCGACAGGCCCAGGCCCAGGATCAGCAGCATCAGCTGGCTGCCCTCAGGACCCTTCTGCGCGGCAGCAGCCACGGCCACCACGTTGTCCAGGGACATGACGAGGTCGGCGATCAGGATGGTGCGGATGGCTTGCCAGATGTTGTCCTTGGCGTCGTGGCCGTCTTCGTCATCTTCGCCGGTCAGCAGTTGCACGCCGATATAGACCAGCAGCACGGCGCCGACGATCTTCAGGTACGGCAGGCTCAGCAGCTTGACGGCGGCCACGGTCAGCACCACCCGCATGATGATGGCGGCGGCGCTACCCCAGAAGATGGCCTTCTTCTGTTGCGCGGGCGGCAAGTTGCGCGAGGCGAGCGCGATAACGACCGCGTTGTCGCCGGACAGGACGATGTTGGTCAGGATGATCGATCCCAACGCAATCCAGAACGTGGTGGAAGACAGCAGTTCCACGGCAGTGCTCCTCGAGGTTTTCTATCTAATATGTCCGACCGCGCCCGATTGCGGCAGTTCGGATGTCTGAAAAAACAGACATGTATAGCGTGCGAACCTTTCGATTCGATTTCAAGTCAGCAGCAAACTTCTCGGGAAATACCCTAGGAAGCGCTTCGCCACAATGACATTGCCCCCGCACTTGGCGGGGGCAATCCCGCTCCAGCCACGCCGGAGCGGTTCCACACAGGGCCTTGCGCGCCGCATGAGCGCGCCGGGCCTGGATGTGTGACTTACAGCTTGGCCTTCAGCAGGCGAGCCATTTCCGACGGGTTCTTGGTCACCGTGATACCGCAGGCTTCCATGATTTCCAGCTTGGCCTGGGCGGTGTCGGCACCACCCGAGATCAGCGCGCCGGCGTGGCCCATGCGCTTGCCCGGAGGCGCGGTGACACCAGCGATGAAGCCAACCACCGGCTTCTTCATGTTGTCCTTGATCCAGTGGGCCGCATTGGCTTCGTCGGGACCGCCGATCTCGCCGATCATGACCACGGCGTCCGTATCCGGATCGTCGTTGAACATCTTCATGACGTCGATGTGCTTCAGGCCGTTGATCGGGTCGCCACCGATACCGACAGCCGACGACTGGCCCAGGCCCAGCGCGGTCAGCTGGCCCACGGCTTCGTACGTCAGCGTACCCGAGCGCGACACCACGCCGATGCGGCCCTTGCGGTGGATGTGACCCGGCATGATGCCGATCTTGATCTCGTCCGGCGTGATCAGGCCCGGGCAGTTCGGTCCCAGCAGCAGGGTCTTCTTGTTCTCGCGGCGCATGCGGTCCTTGACTTCCATCATGTCGCGCACGGGGATGCCTTCGGTGATGCAGACCACCAGGTCCAGGTCGGCGTCAACGGCTTCCCAGATGGCGGCAGCGGCGCCTGCGGGCGGCACGTAGATGACGGAAACGGTGGCGCCGGTCTGGGCCTTGGCATCCTTCACGCTGGCGTAGATGGGAATGCCTTCGAAGTCTTCGCCGGCCTTCTTCGGGTTCACGCCTGCGACAAAGCAGTTCTTGCCGTTGGCATAGTCACGGCAGCCACGGGTGTGGAACTGGCCGGTCTTGCCAGTGATGCCCTGGGTGATGACCTTGGTGTCTTTGTTGATCAGAATCGACATACGTTATTCCTTTGCTTGGCTCTGGCAGCACGGGCACGCAGCCACGCGCGCTGCCCCAGTCCGCTTGAATGTTTTCGGCGCCCGGATTACTTCTTGCCGGCGGCAGCAGCCACAACCTTCTGGGCGGCTTCTTCCATGGTGTCGGCAGCGATGATCGGCAGGCCTGAATCGGCCAGCATCTTCTTGCCCAGGTCTTCGTTGGTGCCCTTCATGCGGACCACCAGCGGAACCGTCAGGTTCACAGCCTTCGATGCCGAGATCACGCCTTCGGCGATCACGTCGCAGCGCATGATGCCGCCGAAGATGTTGACCAGGATGGCTTCCACGTTCGGGTTCTTCAGCATCAGCTTGAAGGCCTCGGTCACCTTCTCGGTGGTGGCACCGCCGCCCACGTCGAGGAAGTTGGCCGGCTCGCCGCCGAACAGCTTGATGGTGTCCATGGTGGCCATGGCCAGGCCGGCGCCGTTCACCAGGCAGCCGATGTTGCCGTCCAGCGAGATGTAGGCCAGGTCGAACTTCGAAGCTTCGATTTCGTTGGCGTCTTCTTCATCCAGGTCGCGGTAGGCGACGATTTCCGGATGACGGAACAGCGCGTTCGAGTCGAAGTTGAACTTGGCGTCCAGCGCGATGACCTTGCCTTCGCCGGTCAGGATCAGCGGGTTGATTTCGGCCAGCGAAGCGTCGGTGTCGTAGAACGCCTTGTACAGGCCTTGCAGGGCCTGGCGAGCCTGGGCCACCGAAGCGTCGGGCACGCCGATCTTGCGGGCGATGTCGTCGGCGTCAGCATCGGTCAGGCCGGTCGACGGCTCGATGATCAGCGTGTGGATCTTTTCCGGGGTGTGGGCAGCGACTTCCTCGATGTCCATGCCGCCTTCGCTCGATGCCATCAGGGCGATCTTCTGCGACACGCGGTCCACCACCAGCGAAACGTACAGTTCCTTCTTGATGTCGGCGCCTTCTTCGATCAGCAGGCGGTTGACCTTCTTGCCTTCCGGACCGGTCTGGTGCGTGACCAGCTGCATGCCCAGGATGTTGGTGGCGTAGGTCTTGACGTCGTCGATGCTCTTGGCAACCTTCACGCCGCCGCCCTTGCCGCGGCCACCCGCATGAATCTGTGCCTTGACCACCCAAACCGGGCCGCCAAGCTCTTCTGCGGCCTTCAGGGCCTCGGCAACCGAGAACGCGGGGATGCCGCGCGGAACCGGCACATTGTATTTGCGCAGGATTTCCTTGCCTTGGTACTCATGGATATTCATGCGTGTTTCCTTTCGGGTAGGCGTAAAAGGTAGAAGGGAAGAATCTGAAAGAAGACGAACTCTCTCGTCCGTGGCCGATCCTGAGGATCAGCCGGAAGTGCCGGTTGGCCGGTCGTACGGAACATTGCCGTGGCCGGCAGCCGCGTGCGCCTGAGGCGTGTTCGCAGCGGCCTGCTCCGCCTCGGCCCGAACCTTGGGCTTCGGCTGGTGACCATACCAGCGTGGGTAAAACTCTCGAACCACCTCGCCATCGAAACGCAGCGCGTGGCAGCCGTTCAACTGGTAAGGGGGTTCGGGATTGGGATCGTCGTCGGCACCATCGCGAATGCTGATGACTTCGCCGGCGAATGCCTGGATTGCGGCGCTCGGCAGCACGCCGGCGGCTTCGGTCAGGTGCGAGCAGCCCTGGATACCGGACAGCCGCTCGCGCACCGCCTTGCGGAAGCCCTTGCGCAGGTTCAGCCCGATCAGCTTGCGGTAAGCCGGGCCAATCTGGTCGCATTGCGTCGGATACGGCACCCAGTCGGAACAAGCCTCCGCATCCAGCACGTTGAGTTGCTCGTCGATCGTGACGCGCAGCCACAGGTCGTGCAGCGGCTGGCCCACCGGACGGATCCGGCCGCCCGCCAGGTCAATGTCACGCGGCTTGGTGTCGGTCAGGTTGACCTCGATGTCCCACAAGCCGTCTTCCCTGAGGTAAGCCTGGGCCGTAATGGCGCGGGTATGACGCGGGGAACGGTTGACGGGCTGGGAAAGAGGCATGACCAGACTGGGAATACGGGGGCAAGTACCGCGGGGGCAAGGTACCGTGGAAAGGCAACGGCGCCGAAAAACCCGAAGAGTTTAACATGCCGGACCGCTTTGCCCGGGAACATCCGCATGCGCCAAGTGTCGGCGTCGGATTGTCGGCCAACCGGAGCGGAAAACCGGCGGCTAAAAGCCATATGGCCGCTCCCGGTGCCGGATTCGGCCCACGGCGTAGCTGGCATACGGCCGAATACACTTGTCGCCAGTACTGGTATTGCCATGAACTCGGACCCGATACGCGGGCCGGCCGCCCTATTCCATCCCGTCCGGATACTCGTCCTCGGCCCCCTGGATCACCTTGCCGATGACCGAGCGCGAAAAACCGCGCGCCATCATGAAACGGATCTGCTTCGCCCGCTCTTCCGGCGTGGCGGGCGGAGTGCCAAAGCGCTTGCGCCAGACCTCGCGCGCGCGCTCGGGCTCGGACTCACGCAGGCGATCTCGCAATTCGCCCAACTGCTCGCTGCCAAGCTGGTGAGTCTTGGCCTCCTGGATGACGCGGGCGGCACCGTAGCGGCTGCCGCGCCGGTGCAGCAGGCTATCGGCAAAGCGCTGGTTGGACAGCCAGTTCTCGCGCTCGAGCGCGTCGAGCAGCTGTTCGAGCTGCTCCGGGGATTCCGCGTGCGGCGCCAGCTTGCGCGCCAGTTCGGCCCGGCTGTGCTCGCGGCGCGACAGGTAGCCTACGGCGCGGGCCTTGAGGGAAAGCGGGGGTCGGGTGGCCATCGGCGCAATTCAGAATTCGGAATTCGGGTAAGGCGGGAAATAAAAAAGGCTGGCGCATCGGCAATGCGCCAGCCCTGGAGCGTACCTGTCGGCAGCGCTCAGTCTTGTTCCACGACCGCGGCCGCCTGCACGCCATTCATCGGCGCCACGCCCAGCGCGGTGCGGACCTTGTTCTCGATCTCCTGGGCAATGTCCGGGTTCTCGCGCAGGAATTCGCGCGCATTGTCCTTGCCCTGGCCAATCTTGTCGCCGTTGTAGCTGTACCAGGCGCCCGATTTCTCGACGATCTTGGCGTCCACGCCCAGGTCGATGATCTCGCCCTGGCGCGAAATACCCTGGCCGTAGAGGATATCGAAGAAGGCCTCGCGGAACGGCGGCGACACCTTGTTCTTGACCACCTTGACCTTGGTCTCGTTGCCGATCACGTCGTCGCCCTTCTTGATCGAACCGATACGACGGATATCCAGGCGCACGGAGGCATAGAACTTCAGTGCATTGCCGCCCGTGGTGGTTTCCGGCGAACCGAACATCACACCGATCTTCATGCGGATCTGGTTGATGAAGATCACCAGGCAGTTGGTGCGCTTGATGGTGCCGGTCAGCTTGCGCAGCGCCTGGCTCATCAGGCGGGCCTGCAGGCCGGGCAGCGAGTCGCCCATTTCGCCTTCGATTTCGGCCTTGGGGACCAGCGCGGCCACCGAGTCGATGATGATCAGGTCGACCGAGCCCGAGCGCACCAGCGCATCAGTGATTTCCAGCGCCTGCTCGCCGGTGTCCGGCTGCGAGATCAGCAGGTCGCCGACGTTCACGCCCAGCTTGCCCGCGTAGTTGACGTCGAGCGCGTGCTCGGCATCGATAAAGGCGCAGGTGCCGCCCAGCTTCTGCATTTCGGCCACGACCTGCAGCGTCAGCGTAGTCTTGCCCGACGATTCCGGACCATAGATCTCGACCACGCGCCCGCGCGGCAGGCCGCCGACGCCAAGGGCGATGTCCAGGCCGAGCGAACCGGTTGACACCACCTGGATATCCTTTTCGACCTCGCCATCGCCCAGGCGCATGATCGAGCCCTTGCCGAACTGCTTCTCGATCTGGGAGAGCGCGGCGGCAAGCGCCTTCTGCTTCTCGGCGCTCACGCCGGCACCTGCCTTCTTGTCGTCCATGGTCGTCCTTGAGTCAAATGTTGAGTCAATGGTGGTATAAAGGGTCGAATGTGGCGCGGCACCGGCATTTCAGACTTTTCCGATTGCTGCCGATCGGTTTACCGGTCTTGCGCCTCAACTACAAAATCACCCGACTGCCTGCACAGCCGCCTTCTGCTGCGGCGTGCGCGGAATGTGCGGGTACTGTATAAAAAAACAGTATGCTTGGCAAGCCCTGTCCGCATTGTTTGCGAGGCCGCTGGCAATGCCGGCCGTGGTGGAGACAACCATGCGCATTCTGATCGCCGAAGATGACGATGTGCTGGCCGACGGCCTGACGCGCTCGTTGCGCCACTCGGGCTATGCGGTCGACCATGTCACGAATGGCCTGGAGGCCGATTCCGCGCTGTCGACCCAAAATTTCGACCTGCTGATCCTGGACCTGGGCCTGCCGCGCATGCCGGGCCTGGAAGTCCTGAAGCGCCTGCGCGCGCGCGGCGCCATGCTGCCCGTGCTGATCCTGACCGCCGCGGACAGCGTGGGCGAGCGCGTGAAGGGCCTGGATCTGGGCGCCGACGACTATATGGCCAAGCCTTTCGCGCTGACCGAACTCGAAGCCCGGGTGCGCGCGCTGGTACGACGCGGCGCAGGCGGCGGCGCCACGCTGATGCGACATGGCCCCCTCGCCTTCGACCAGGTGGGTCGCATTGCCTATATGAACGACCAGATGCTGGACCTGTCGGCGCGCGAAGTCGGACTACTGGAAATCCTGCTGACGCGCAGCGGGCGGCTGGTCTCCAAGGAGCAACTGGTCGACCACCTGTGCGAATGGGGCGAGGAAGTCAGCAATAACGCGATCGAGGTCTACGTGCACCGGCTGCGCAAGAAGATCGAGGTCGGCGGCATCCGCATCGCCACGGTGCGCGGACTGGGCTATTGCCTGGAAAAATTCCAACCGGCCGTGACCGCCCCGAACTAAGGCGCTTGCGCGCCGTTCCCGCCCACGCAGCCGATCACTCGACCGAAACCGCCACACTCCTTTGCCGAGATGAGCTTGCTGCGACTGCCATGGCGGCATCGGCCCGCCCAGGATCCCGCGCCCCCTGCCAGCGGCGGCGATCCGCAAGATCCGGACGACCTGGCCGACGCCCTGCCGCACCTGGAGGAGAGCACCGCCCACCCTGCCCCGCGCTCGCTGTTCGGCGAGATCCTGGACTGGATGCTGGCGCCGCTGCTGCTGCTCTGGCCGATGAGCATCGCCGTGACATACCTGGTCGCCAAGTCGATCGCCAACGGGCCGTTCGACCGCGCGCTCGAAGCCAGCGCCATCGTGCTGTCACAGCAGGTCCGCGAAGTGAACGGGCGTGTCACGCTGCAACTGCCGTTGTCCGCGCGCGAGATCCTGCGCGCGGACGAGACCGACAACATCTACTACCAGGTCGTCGGCAAGCGCGGCGAGTATGTCGCCGGTGACCACGACCTGCCGCTGCCGTCCGAAGAAGACCAGGGCCATCCCGGCCTGGTCTCGCTGCGCGATGACCGCGTGGCGGGCAACGACGTGCGCGTGGCCTACACCTATGTCGATCTCAAGAACGTCGGCGGTACCCAGCCCGTGCTGGTGCAGGTGGCCGAGACCCTCGACAAGCGCGCGCGGCTTGCCAACGAGATCATCAAGGGCGTGATCCTGCCGCAGTTCGTGATCCTGCCGCTGGCCGTGGTGCTGGTGTGGTTCGGGCTCACGCGCGGGCTGGCGCCACTCACGGCGATCCAGCAGCGTATCCGCGCGCGCAATCCCGGCGATACCAGCCCCATCGACGAGCGCGCCGCGCCGCAAGAGATCACGCCGCTGGTCGCGTCGTTCAACGAGATGCTGGCGCGGCTGGACCAGTCGGTGCAGACGCAGAAGCGCTTTATCGCCGATGCCGCGCACCAGATGAAAACCCCGCTCGCGGGACTGCGCATGCAGGCCGAACTGGCGCAGCGCGAACAGTCGCCAGAGGAATTGCGCCGGTCGCTGGCGCAGATTGCGGGCAGTTCCGAACGCACGGCGCACCTGGTCACGCAGTTGCTGTCGCTCGCGCGCATGGAGAACCTGGCTGGCGCGGGCAGCATGGCCGCGCTTGACCTGACTGCGCTGGCGCGCGACGTGGTGAAGGACTGGCTGCCGCGCGCCTGGGCCCGGCAGATCGACCTGGGGCTCGATGCCAGCGACCATCCGGTCATGGTCCAGGGCAATCGCCTGATGCTCACCGAAATGCTCAACAACCTGATCGACAACGCCATCCGCTACACGCCGCCCCACGGGCATGCCACCGTGCGCGTCAGCGCCGATGCGTTCGAGCCGTTCGCCTATCTCGATGTGGAGGACACCGGGCCCGGCATTGCGCCGGCGGATCGCGAGCGCGTGATGGAACGGTTCTATCGCGTGCTGGGCACCAATACCGAAGGCAGCGGCCTGGGCCTGGCCATCGTCCGGGAGATCGTGCAGCAGCATGGCGGCGAAGTCGGGATCGACGACCACGTCTATCAGCAAGAGCCGCGGCTGGCCGGCACGCGCTTTCGCATCACGCTGCGGCAGCCCGCACCGGAGCTGCCGGCATGAGCGCGCATCCGCCCCCCGATCCGGCGCTCAAGCGCGCCTGGCGGCGCAACCAGCGCTGGATCTGCGCGCTGCTCGCGGTCTGGTTCGTGGTCACCTTCGTCGTCAGCTGGTTCGCACGCGACTTGCGCTTTGACTTCTTCGGCTGGCCGTTCTCGTTCTGGATGGGCGCCCAGGGCGCGCCGGTGGTCTACGTCCTGATGACCGCGCTCTATGCCTGGCGCATGAACCGGGCCGACGACCAAGCTGACGAGGGCGCCGCCGACGCTCCCCCACCTTCGCAGGGCATGAATGCAGACGCCGGCAAGGATGCTGCTTAGCACCAAGCCGGCAGAGCGCCAGCGCATGGCGCTCGCCGCATTTGCCCCCTCGCAATGCAGCAACGAAAGTGCCGGCTTATGCGCTGCGCGGGCTAGCGTATACCCCGACGCTTTGCGCGCCAGACAGCGGAAATCTGTCAGAACTCAGTAAGTTTCGCCTCCCAGAATCCATACAGCTCCGGTGCCTATGGCTCCGCAGCGCGCCATGTCTTGCGGTGCGTCCGCGGCCTCGCCGGTGAACCATTTCAGACGGAGGAGACAACAACATGGCAAGCCCGCAGAATGTAGCGATGCCTGGAGGCAGCGCGCAGCATGCACCGATGACACGCGAGGAGAAGAAGGTCATTCTGGCCTCGTCGCTCGGCACGGTGTTCGAGTGGTATGACTTTTACCTGTACGGCTCGCTGGCGGCAGTGATCGCCAAGCAGTTCTTCGCCGGCCTGGATCCCACCTCCGCCTTCATCTTCGCACTGCTGGCCTTCGCCGCCGGCTTTATCGTGCGCCCGTTCGGCGCGCTGGTGTTTGGCCGCCTCGGCGACATGATCGGCCGCAAGTACACCTTCCTGGTGACGATCCTGATCATGGGCCTGTCGACGTTCATCGTCGGCCTGCTGCCGGGCTTTGCCACCATCGGCTGGGCCGCCCCGATCATCCTGATCGCCCTGCGCATGCTGCAGGGCCTGGCGCTCGGCGGCGAGTACGGCGGTGCCGCCACCTACGTGGCGGAACACGCGCCGCACGGCAAGCGCGGGTCCTACACGGCCTGGATCCAGACCACCGCAACGCTGGGCCTGTTCCTGTCGCTCATCGTGATCCTGCTGTGCCGTGAACTGACCGGCGCCAATTTCGACGCCTGGGGCTGGCGCATTCCGTTCCTGGTCTCGATCCTGCTGCTGGCGATGTCGGTGTACATCCGTCTGTCGATGAGCGAATCGCCGGCGTTCCAGCGCATGAAGGCCGAAGGCAAGACCTCGAAGGCCCCGCTGACCGAATCCTTCGGCCAGTGGCGCAACCTGAAGATCGTGATCCTGGCGCTGCTGGGTCTGACCGCCGGCCAGGCCGTGGTCTGGTACACGGGCCAGTTCTACTCGCTGTTCTTCCTGACCCAGGTGCTGAAGGTCGATGCCAAGACGGCCAACCTGCTGATCGCCGGCGCACTGGTGATCGGCACGCCGTTCTTCCTGTTCTTCGGCTCGCTGTCGGACAAGATCGGCCGCAAGTGGATCATCATGATCGGCTGCGCGCTGGCCGTGCTGACCTACTTCCCGCTGTTCAAGGCGATGACCCACTATGCCAACCCGGCACTGGAACGCGCCCAGCAGTCGGCACAGATCGTGGTCACCGCGGACCCGGCAAGCTGCTCGTTCCAGGGCAGCCCGATCGCCCGCGAGATCGACTTCCGCAGCTCGTGCGACATCGTCAAGCGTACGCTGGCCCAGGCATCGGCCAGCTATGAAGTCGTGCCGGCCCCGGCCGGTACGGTGGCATCGGTGAAGATCGGCGACAAGGAAATCAAGTCCTTCGACGCCACGGTGACCAAGGGTGCGTTCGACGACGCCAGCAAGAAGCAGATCGCCGAGTTCAAGAAGGCCGTTGGCGCCGAGATGTCCGCGCACGGCTACCCGACCAAGGCGGATCCGGCCCAGATGAATACGATCATGGTGCTGGTGATCCTGGTGATCCTGGTGATCTACGTAACCATGGTCTACGGCCCGATCGCGGCGATGCTGGTCGAGATGTTCCCGACGCGCATCCGCTACACCTCGATGTCGCTGCCCTACCATATCGGCAATGGCTGGTTCGGCGGCTTGCTGCCCACCATCTCGTTCGCGCTCGTGGCGCAGAACGGCAACATCTACTACGGCCTCTGGTACCCGATCATCATCGCCGCAGTCACCTTCGTGGTCGGCGCGCTGTTCGTGCGCGAAACCAAGGACGTGGATATCTACGCGAACGACTGAGCCAACCCTTTGAGGCAAGACCGATCCGGTAATCGGTCGCTCCAGCCGGCAGGCCGCAAAGCCTGCCGGTTTTTCTTTTCACGCCCGTGTCATCATCTTTTCAAAGAGGTGTTGACAGGTCGTAAATTCTCGGTAAAATAGCGGTCTCTGTTGGCGAATTAGCTCAGTCGGTTAGAGCGACGGAATCATAATCCGCAGGTCCGGGGTTCGAGTCCCTGATTCGCCACCATCTATTTGAAAAGCCGCGCTCCCGAAAGGGTTCGCGGCTTTTTGCTTTGGTTTGCCGCGCACGGTTCAGCATAAGGGTGCGGCGCTACAAGCCCCAGGAGGTGGTGCGGGCGAGCCTGCAAGGCGCAGGACGGAAGTTACTTCGTGAGCTTGCTGTCGATGCGCTCCAGGCGCAGCTCGATCGTGCTCAGGCGGCCGTCGATCGAATCGAGGCGCGCATTGACCTTCTCGAGCACCTTGTCATTGGAGTCGAGTCGGCCAGTGATGCGCTTGTCCATTTCGCTGATCTGCACGTTCAGCGGCGCAGTGCCACGGTCGACCTTGTCCTGGGTGTTCGATGACATGTAAGTCAACGCCGTGAAGATGACCGCGAGAGCGGACCCCACGGCTGTGAAGATTAGCGCCCACGGCGTTTTGGCGGCGTCGCGCCCGTCCGCGGATTGCTCGCGCAGCATCTTGTAGAGAACTTCCACTGGAATGCCGTCTTCAGTTCGATAACGGCGGAACTTGCGGGCGTGCATCGTCCTCGGGTCATTGTGGCCCGACTCCTCAGCAGCATGCTTGTCGTCGTTATCGTGAACGGTGGTCATGTTCATATTCTATACACAGGGCGGGCAGCGCCCAGTATTGCGCGGGGCGTGTGGCTGCGAAGCAGCCCGCGCACGGCGTGA
Source organism: Cupriavidus sp. C2SS-8b (assembly GCF_057073745.1). Classification (NCBI taxonomy): domain Bacteria; kingdom Pseudomonadati; phylum Pseudomonadota; class Betaproteobacteria; order Burkholderiales; family Burkholderiaceae; genus Cupriavidus; species Cupriavidus sp. C2SS-8b. Next base: position 602,409 of record NZ_CP172716.1, on the reverse strand, counting down.
AATGCGGATTCGCCCACCTGCAAGGTCATCCATTATGACGCCGGCCATCTAAGGACAGGTCCTGGCTCCTCGGCGTGGCCCGGTGGCACCCGACCTACCGGGACTCCATCACAGCAACCGGTACCGGCGCGCACAGTCGACCATCTCGACGACGGACTCCACATTCAGCTTGCACATGATGTTGGTCTTATGGGTGCTCACGGTCTTGCTGCTGATCAGCAGCAGCGCGGCGATCTCCTTGTTCGAGTGTCCGCGCGCCAGGTACTGGAGCACCATGAGTTCGCGCTCGGTCAGCCGCGCCAGCCTGCCGGCAGACGGCAGGCGCAGCAGGCGTGCGGCTTCCAGCGTCTGCGTGGGAAACACCAGGTAGCCCGACATCACGCCCTGCGCGGCCTGGACCATTTCCGCCAGGTCCCGCTGGCGCGGCACGAAGCCATGGGCGCCCGCGCGCAGCGCCTGCACCGGCGCCATCGTGGCATCGCTGTCGGACAACACCAGCAGCCGCACCGCCGGATAGCCGGTGGCCAGCCGCCTGATCAGCGCGATGCCGGCCTGGCCCAGCGTGTCCAGCTCGATCACGACCAGCCGGGGCTGGCGATCACGCACCAGCTGCCGGGCCAGCCGCACGTTGTCGGCCAGCATCGTCCGGCGCGCGCCGAGCGCTTGCACGATTTGCCACGATGCCTCGCCCGGCGGCGCGGGCCGTGCATCGACGATCAGGGCTTCATCGAACGAGGTGGGATCCAACGCGCGGCTCCTTGTTGAAGGGACTACCGCGAAGATTAGGTCGTGGGCTCCACGCCGGATCGGCGAAACGGCTGCATTTGCATGCGTACTTGTCGCAAATGAGCTGGAGAATTTCTGCGTCCCGGGCGGGCTATACGCCCACCCGCCACGCGGTCAGCTCGCGCTCAGGACGGCTTGGCCGGCGAGAAGCGCGGTGCCGGCGTGGAGCGCGCGACTTCGCGATCGCCCTGGCGGTGCAGGCGGTAGGTGCCGCGGGCCTGGTTGTGCGGGTGGCGTGCCGCTTCGTCCAGCGTGAGCACGCGGGCAAAGCAGACGTCGGTGCCGCCGAGCAGCGATTCCCAGTGCGTGCTGGGACGCGAAGCGATCAGCGCGGCGATGCGCGCCTTCACCGTCGGCCACTGCGCACGGTCATACTGCGCGGCCGGATCGATGTCCGTGAGTTCGAGGCGCTCGAGCAGTTCGCGGTAGAACTGCGGCTCGAGCGCGCCGAGCGTGATGGCGCGGCCATCGGCACACGCATAAACGTCGTAGAACGGGGAGTCATGGAAGGCGCTGGGCTGCGGGCCGCCCAGCGTGCCGGCCGCGCGCGACACCTGCACCAGCGAGCCAAGCATGGCGACGATATCGGTGATCGCCGCATCCACCACGCAGCCCTGCCCGCTCGAACGCGCATGCAGGATGGCGCTGGTGATGCCGAACGCCAGGCCGAGCGCTCCCGTGGCATCGCCGACGACCGTAGGCGGCACCATCGGCAGCGCGCCGTCACGCGCGGCCATCGACAGCAGGCCGGTCAGCGCGATGTAGTTCAAGTCATGCCCGGCGCTCTGCGCGAGCGGGCCAGTCTGGCCCCAGCCGGTCATGCGGCCGTAGACCAGGCGCGGGTTGCGCGCATGGCATTGCGCCGGACCCAGTCCCAGGCGCTCCATGGCGCCGGGGCGCAACCCTTCGATCAGCGCGTCGGCGCCGGCCACCAGGTCCAGCGCCTTAGCCACGTCCTCCGGAGACTTCAGGTTGAGCTGCACCACGGTCTTGCCATGCTCGAGTTCCATCTCGGCCGGCACGTTCTGGCCGCGCAGGATCCGCCGGGCATCCGGGGCGACCGGACGGGCCACCAGCGTAACTTCCGCGCCCAGGCCAGCCAGCATGGCACCGCACAGCGGGCCCGGACCGATCCCTTCGAATTCCACTACCTTGACGCCACGCAGTGGCAGGAGGTTGCCGCTTTCGCTCATGTTTGCTGTCTCCGTCTGGGCGTCCGGCCCGCCGGATCGCCTGATGTTCTGGGGTAGAAAGGCCGGGCGCCATATCACGGCAGCGCCAGCCGGGCTGGGCACATGCTAAGCGGGGTTACCAGTGGGCGGCAATGGCTAAATGTGTCAGGCGCCTTGACATATCCTGCTGCATTTCCGCGAAAGGAAATTTCCGAGTCACTTGATCTAAATCGGATTGTGGCGAAAGACTTGCTGCCATGATGGTGACGGACGGCTCGCCGCCGCTTCATCGATCCGCGGCGCCGATCCTGCCTATCCTATAACCTGGCGTGTCCGTTCAGCGCCCCCTCCAGGAGATTCCCGCCATGACCAATATCGTGCTCGCCACCGACGGATCGGCCTTCAGCGACGCGGCCGCCCGCTTCATCGCCGAAGGGAAGCTGTTGCAAAGCGGCTTTACCGTCCATGTGGTGCACGTCGCGCCCGAAGTCAGCGGACAGGTCCGCGCCTTTGTCAGCAAGGAAACCATCGATGCCTGGCATCAAGAGGCCAGCGACAAGGCCATGGCCGGCGTGTGCGAGATCCTGTCCGCGGCCGGCATTCCGTTCGAGCGCCATGCGCTGCACGGGTTCGCACCGGAGCGCATCGTCGCCTACGCGCGCTCGGCGGATGCTCAGGCTATCGTCATGGGGACGCACGGCCGGGGTTCGTTCTTTGATGCGGTGATCGGATCCGTGGCCGGCCGCGTGCTGGCGCAGGCGCCCTGCCCGGTGCTGCTGGTCAAGGCGCCCGAAAAGGCCTGAGCGGGGGCGGGCCGACCGCTACCGCACCGTTTCAGCAGAGTCTCAGGCGCCCCACAGGGGCGCTTCTTCCATCAGCGCGACTTGCTCGCGCAATTCCAGGATGCGGTCCTGCCAGTAGCGCGCCGTTCCGAACCACGGGAACGCCGCCGGGAAGGCGGGATCGCGCCAGCGGCTGGCCAGCCAGGCGCTGTAATGGAGCAGCCGCAGCGTGCGCAGCGCTTCCACCAGCCACAGTTCGCGTGGCGCGAACTCGGCAAAGTCTTCGTAGCCCGCGACGATATCGGCCAGCTGGTCCTGCATGGCGGCGCGGTCGCCTTCGAGCAGCATCCACAGGTCCTGCACGGCGGGCGCCATGCGGCTGTCGTCGAAATCCACGAAATGCGGACCTGCGGCGGCGAGGCCGGTGGACCGGGCATCATCGCCGTCGATCCACAGCACGTTGCCGCGATGGCAGTCGCCATGCACGCGCAGCAGGCGCACGTCGCCGGCGCGGTCATAGCAGCGGCGCACGCCGTCCAGCGCAAGGTCCACCACCGCCTGCCACGGTTCGCGCAGATCGGCCGGGATGCAGTCGTGCGCGATCAGCCAGTCGCGCGATGCCACGCCGAAGGTCTGCGCGTCGAGCACCGGCCGCGCCTGGTACGCATGGGTAGAACCCACGGCGTGGATGCGCCCGATGAAGCGGCCAAGCCAGGTCAGCGTGTCGGAGCGGTCCAGCGCGGGTTCGCGGCCGCCGCAGCGGGCAAAGACGGCGAAGCGGAAACCTGCGTGGCGCTGCAGCGTGCTGCCGTCCGGTCCGGCCAGCGCCGGGACTGCGGGAATCTCGGCATCGGCGAGCTGCTGCACGAACGCATGCTCTTCCAGGATGGCGGCATCGGTCCAACGGCCAGGCCGGTAGAACTTGGCCACCACGGGCGCGGCGTCCTCGATGCCGATCTGCCAGACCCGGTTCTCGTAGCTGTTGAGTGCCAGCAGCCGGCCGTCAGGGCGCATGCCCGCCGACTCGAGCGCATCGAGGATCAGCTCGGGCGTCAGCCCCGCGAACGGGATGCCGCTGTCGCCGGATGCCTGATGTGCGCTCATGCCTTCGGGCCTGGAGGGCTCAGCGCCCGCGCTTGGCCGGCGTGCCGCCAAGCAGCGCGGCCTGCGCCGGGCGACGGTTGCGTGCGGGAGCGCCAGCGCCTTCCTGCATCGGCCGCGACTGGGCGCCGCTGCGTGGCTGGCTGCGCGACTGGGCCGGCGCGGCATTGCGGCTCGCGCCACCCTGGCCACGGGCGGATTCGCCGCCGGCATGGCCCGCGCCGCCACGCGGCGCATTCTGGGCAGGACGCTGGCGCGGTTGTGCCTGCGCCGGCGTAGCCGCCTTGGGCTGGGCGCGGCCACGTCCACCGCCCTGTCCGCCGCCGCCCTGGCCACGTTGCTGGCGGCCCTTCTGGATCGGCTCCGCCGCGATGCTCGGATCCACCTCGAAGCCGGGCAGTACCGTCTGCTCCAACTTGCGCTTGATCAGGCGTTCGATATCGCGCAGCAGGCCGTGCTCGTCCACGCAGACCAGCGAGATCGCCTCGCCCTCCGCGCCCGCGCGGCCGGTACGGCCGATGCGGTGCACATAGTCCTCGGGCACGTTGGGCAGGTCGAAGTTGACCACGTGCGGCAACTGGTCGATGTCGATGCCGCGCGCGGCGATATCGGTCGCCACCAGCAGGCGCAGCGTGCCGGCCTTGAATTCCGACAGCGCGCGCGTGCGTGCCGACTGGCTCTTGTTGCCGTGGATCGCCAGCGCCGACAGGCCATCCTTGGTCAGCTGCTCGGCCAGGCGGTTGGCGCCGTGCTTGGTGCGCGTGAACACCAGCACCTGGTGCCAGTCATGCTGGCGCACCAGGTGTGCCAGCAGTTCGCGCTTGCGTTCGCGGTCCACCGGGTAGACGCGCTGCTCGACGGTCTCGGCCGTGGTGTTGCGGCGCGCGACCTCGATCGAAGCCGGGTTGTTCAGCAGCCGGTCCGCCAGCCCGCGGATCTCGTCCGAGAACGTGGCCGAGAACAGCAGGTTCTGGCGCTTCGGCGGCAGCACGTTGAGCACCTTGCGGATGTCGTGGATAAAGCCCATGTCGAGCATGCGGTCGGCTTCATCGAGCACCAGCAATTCGACGTGCGAGAGGTCGATCGTGCGCTGGGACACATGGTCGAGCAGACGGCCAGGCGTTGCCACGACGATGTCCACGCCGCGCCGCAATTGTTCGATCTGCGGGTTGATGCCGACCCCGCCGAACATGACCATCGAGCGCAGCTTGAGGTGCTTGCCGTAGTTGCGCACGCTTTCTTCCACCTGCGCGGCAAGCTCGCGCGTGGGGGTCAGCACCAGCGCGCGCACCACCGGCCGGCCCGGGCGCTGCGCGCCGGATTCCGACAGCAGTTGCAGCATCGGCAGCGTGAAGCCGGCGGTCTTGCCGGTACCGGTCTGGGCACCGGCAAGCAAGTCGCCGCCTTTGAGGATGGCGGGAATTGCCTGGGCCTGGATGGGAGTCGGGGTGGTGTAGCCCTGTTCGGCCACGGCCCGCACAAGCTTGTCGGACAAGCCGAGTTCGGAGAAAGACATGAATGGATGCTTCGGCCGTCTGCTGCGCGCTGGGCGCGCCAGCCAGCAGGCGACCTGTGAGATCTGAAACAACACCGGTCGGGGGACCGGCGAAGCGGGGGCCGGCGGCATCCGCTTACGAAGGTCGGTAGTGTAACAGCCGCGGGCAAACCTATTCGGCACATGGGCATGGGGCGCCGGCTGATCCACACCGGTACGCGCGCCCGGGTGTGGCGCTGCGCTATCATGCGGCCACCACCTGTTCTGGACCACGGCGCGCGGTAGCGCGACCGATGCAAGCACCGATGCGGTTCCGATTCCTCGAAGACCAGGAAGTCACGCTGTTCGCGGCGATTCCGGTCGGCATTCTGGCAGCCATAGCGACCACCCTGTTCAAGGAAGCCCTCGAACGGGCCGGCGTTGTGATCTTCTCCAGCGACGCGGACGTCGTCGCCGTGTTTGCGGGCCTCGCGCTGGCCTGGCGCATCGTGGTGCCGGCAGCCGGCGGCGCTCTGGCCGGCCTGCTGCTTTCCGCGGCCAACCGGTTCGCCGGCAGCGGCGGCGCGACCGATTACATGGAAGCCGTGGCCAACGGCAGCGGCCGCCTGCCGGTGCGCGTCACGCTGCTGCGCTCGCTGTCGTCGTTCTGCTCCATCGTCAGCGGCAGTTCCGTCGGCAAGGAAGGCGCGATGATCCAGCTCGCCGCGCTGTGCGGCTCGCTGTTTCCATCGACACGCATCGGCCGGCCCGATGGCGCATCGAATATGCGCCGCATGCTGACCGCCTGCGGCGCAGCCGCCGGCCTTGCGACGGTCTACCACACGCCCCTCTCTGCCGCCGTGTTCGTCGCCGAAGTGGTGTTTGGCGCACTGGCAGTTCAACGGCTGATGCCGCTGTTCCTGGCCTCGGTGGCAGGCGCCATGGTCAGCCAGTGGCACGGCGGGCTGCAGCCCTTGTATCCGGGCCTGCACATCGACCCGGACCTGCGCCCGCAGCTGATACTGGCCGCGGCAGGCCTCGGCGTGACCGCGGGCATCGTTGGCGCGCTGTTCCTGCGCGCCGCGAGCAAGGCGCGCGGGCGCTTCGCGCAGGTGCCCGGCGGCCCAGTGGCGCGGCTGGCGCTGGGCGGCGCGCTGGTGGGCGTGCTGGCCATGGCCGTGCCCGAAGTCGTCGGCAATGGCTTCTCGACGATCCAGACCATCCTGCAGGAACAGCCGCTGACGGTTTCGGTGGGCCTGGTGCTGCTGGCCAAGCTGGCCGCGACGGTCATCAGCATGGGCTCCGGCGCGGTCGGCGGCGTGTTCACGCCTTCGCTGTTCGTCGGCGCGGCGCTGGGCCAGTTGCTGGCGATCGTCATGCAGGCCGTGGTGCCCGGCGCACCGGCCTCGCCGGTGCTGCCGCTGGTCGGCATGAGCGCCTTTCTTGCGGCGACCAGCCAGGCGCCGCTGATGTCGGTGCTGATGGTGTTCGAGATGACGCTGGCCCCGGCGCTGCTGCTGCCCTCGATGATCGGCGCCGTGGCGGCGTACTACACGGCTTCACGCTGCCAGACGCTGTCGCTCTACAGTGTGATTGCCGAGCGCGCCGAGGCCTCCGCCGCCGAAGAGCACGCGCGTGCCATGACGCTGGCCGGGCTGTGCGATCCGACCGATACCACGCTGGCACCAGATGCCTCGCTGGCCACTGCGGCGGACAAGTTTGCCGAGACGGGCACCCGCTACCTGTATCTGGTCGAGCCCGATGGCCGCCTGCTGGGCGCGCTGTCGATCCACGCGCTGCAACGCGCGCAGCGCGAAAACTCCGCCCCCGGCGTGCTGGCGCTGGCCGAGCGCGACTTCCCGTCGCTGACCCCGGAATCGCGGCTGCGCGACGCGCTGGAAGTCTTTGCCGCGCACGGCATCAACCGCATTCCGCTAGTGCGCGATGCGGGCAGCCGCGAGCTGATGGGCACGGTCTCCAAGCAACGTGTGCTGCAAGAGGCATCCTGTCTGTTCTAGGCGATGCGGCCAACGGGCACGGCACGGTGCCGGTCGAACGGGGTAAAATACGCGGTTGCGCTTCCGCCCCCATCTCAACCTGAGCTGCGCCCTTTCCGGAGCCAATATGCCCGCTGGCCGTTCCCTGCGTCAGAGTGCCTCATCGCGTTTTCTCAAGCCGCTGCTGGTCCTATCGCTGGGCACGGCACTGTGGCTCGGTGCCGCCGGCGCCATGGCGCAGCCGATCCGCGTGATCCCGGTCGATGCGCCGCAGGCGAAGCTGGTTGTCGCCGCGCCATCGGCCGGCGCGCCGCAGACGGTCACGCTCGATGGCAAGACCATCGGCGTGGCGCCGGGCCTGCGCGTGTTCAGCACCGACAACGAGCTGATGAACATGGCTGCCATCGCCGGGCAGAAGCTGCCGGTGCGCTACAAGCTCGACCTGTACGGCCAGCTCCTGACCGCATGGGTGCTCAGCGAACAGGAACAGAAGGCGCTGAAGGCGAAGTCCTGACCCACCGAAGTGCGGCGGCGCATGCGCCGTCCGTGTTGTTGCCACACCCTGATGCCCCCAGGTGAACCACTGAGACCGGCATGAAGAAAGTATTTGTGAAGACGTACGGCTGCCAGATGAACGAGTATGACTCGGACAAGATGGTCGACGTCCTGAACGCCAGCCAGGGGCTGGAACCCACCGACAACGTCGAAGATGCCGACGTGATCCTGTTCAACACCTGCTCGGTGCGCGAGAAAGCACAGGAGAAGGTGTTCTCCGAACTGGGCCGCATGAAGGCGCTCAAGGCCGCCAAACCCGACCTCGTGATCGGCGTGGGCGGCTGCGTAGCCAGCCAGGAAGGCGCGAGCATCGTTTCGCGCGCGCCGTATGTCGACGTGGTGTTCGGCCCGCAGACGCTGCACCGCCTGCCCGACCTGATCGCGCGCAAGCAGCGCACCGGCCAGTCGCAGGTCGATATCTCGTTCCCCGAGATCGAGAAGTTCGACCACCTGCCGCCGGCCCGCGTGGATGGCCCAAGTGCCTTTGTCTCGATCATGGAAGGCTGCTCGAAGTACTGCAGCTACTGCGTGGTCCCGTACACGCGCGGCGAGGAAGTCTCGCGCCCGTTCGAGGACGTGCTGGCCGAAGTGGCAGGCCTGGCCGAACAGGGCGTGCGCGAAGTCACGCTGCTGGGCCAGAACGTCAACGCCTATCGCGGCGCCATGGGCGGCACCAGCGAGATCGCCGACTTCGCGCTGCTGATCGAATACGTGGCCGAGATCCCCGGCATCGAACGCATCCGCTACACCACCAGCCACCCGAAGGAATTCGCGAGCCGCCTGGTCGAGCTCTATGGCCGCTGTGACAAGCTCGTCAACCACCTGCACCTGCCGGTGCAGCACGCCTCCGACCGCGTGCTGATGGCAATGAAGCGCGGCTACAGCGTGCTCGAGTACAAGAGCATCGTGCGCAAGCTGCGCGCGCTGCGGCCTGACATGTCGATGTCGTCGGACTTCATCATCGGCTTCCCCGGCGAAACCGAAGCCGACTTCGACAAGCTGATGGCGATGGTCGAAGAGATCGGCTACGACACCTCGTTCTCGTTCATCTTCAGCCCGCGCCCCGGCACGCCGGCGGCCAACCTGCACGACGACACGCCGCATGAGGTGAAACTGCGCCGGCTGCAACACCTGCAGGCCACGATCGAAGAGAACGTGCAGCGCATCAGCCGCAATATGGTCGGCTCGGTGCAGCGCATCCTGGTCGAAGGCCCGTCCCGCAAGGACCCGACCGAACTCCACGGCCGCACCGAGAACAACCGCGTGGTCAACTTCGCGCTGCCGGGCGTACCGCAAGCGCAGCGCGACCGCATGATCGGCCAGATGGTCGACGTGTCGGTCACGCAGGCGTTCCCGCACTCGCTGCGCGGCGAGATCGTGGTGCGGCAATGAGCGAAGCCACCCCACGCGCCAGAATGAAGATTCCTACCGCAGAATTCGTCGCCCCGCGCGACGACAACACGCGGCTGCAGAACCTGTGCGGCCCGCTCGACGAGAACCTGCGCCAGATCGAACAGGCGCTCGACGTGACCATCCAGCGCCGCGGCCATCGCATGACGGTGCGCGGGACCAACGCGCAGGATGCCGCGCTTGCGCTGGAGCGCTTCTACAACGAGGCGCGCACCGCGCTGTCGATCGACGACGTGCAGCTGGGCCTGGTGGAGACACGCCAGATCTCGGCGCACGGCAGCTACCTGCCGCAGGCCGACAACGAGAACGGCGCCACCGAGTTCGAGGACAACTCCCCGGTACTGCATACGCGGCGCTCGGGGCTGCAGGGCCGCACCGCCACGCAGCGCGAGTACCTGCGCCACATCCTGTCGCACGACCTCACGCTCGGCGTGGGCCCGGCGGGTACCGGCAAGACCTATCTCGCCGTGGCGTGCGCGGTCGATGCGCTCGAGCGCGACACGGTCAAGCGCATCGTGCTGACGCGCCCGGCCGTGGAAGCCGGCGAGCGCCTGGGCTTCCTGCCCGGCGATCTCGCGCAGAAGGTCGACCCGTACCTGCGTCCGCTGTATGACGCGCTGTACGACCTGCTCGGCTTCGACCGCACGCAGAAAATGTTCGAGCGCCAGATGATCGAGATCGCGCCGCTGGCGTACATGCGCGGGCGCACGCTGAACCATGCCTTCATCATCCTCGACGAGGCGCAGAACACCACGCCCGAGCAGATGAAGATGTTCCTCACGCGCATCGGCTTCGGCTCCAAGGCGGTGATCACCGGCGACACCACGCAGATCGACCTGCCGCGCGGACAGAAGAGCGGCCTGGTCGAGGCCCAGCACGTGCTGCGCGATGTGCGCGGCGTCGCGTTCTCGCGCTTTTCCAGCATCGACGTCGTGCGCCACCCGCTGGTGGCCCGCATCGTCGACGCTTATGACGAATACCACGCCCAGCACAAGGACGCGTAAGTGAAATCCAAGAAAGCCCAGTCTTCCGGTTCCGGTTCCGGTATTAGCCTGACCCTGTTCGATGGCGAAGGCCGTGCGCGCAAGAGCGCCGCCCACGCCGTGCGCGTGCAGCTGCCCGATGGCCGCAGCCTGACCGTCGACCTGTCGCAGGCCGCCGACGGCGTGGTGGCCCTGCTGGCCGAGCACACCGACACGCGTCAGCAGGCCGGCCTGCTGGTGCGCCCCGACAATAACGATGCGCTGTCGGTGGCCGTCACCGCGACGCCGGTCGTCACCACGACGGGCACGCCCGCCACGCCGCCGGCGCTGGAACTGGAAGTGCAACAAGGCGACGGCGTCGGCAAACGCGCCGGCCTGCCCTCGCGCAAGCAGATCGAGACCTGGGTGACGTCGGCGCTGTACGCGGACGCCGCCCTGACCGTCCGCTTCGTCGGCGAGGACGAAGGCCGCCAGCTCAACAGCACCTATCGCGACAAGGACTACGCCACCAATGTGCTGACGTTTGCCTACGCGGAGACCGAGGACGACCCGGTCACCGGCGACATCGTGCTGTGCTGCCCCGTGGTGGAAGCCGAAGCGCGCGAGCAACGCAAGCCGCTGGAAGCGCACTATGCGCACCTGATCGTGCATGGCGTGCTGCACGCGCAAGGCTACGAGCACGATGACGACGGTGAAGCCGAGGAAATGGAAGCGATCGAGACCGAAACGCTCCAGGCCCTCGGCTATGACGATCCGTACCGCGACGACCGCAGCCCGGTCGCGCACTGAACGCCCCTCGGTGACTCGGCTTCGCGCCTGAAGTGAGCCCGCCCGCACACAGCCTGCCGCCCTGGCGGGCTGTGTCACAGGGATCGACGGGCTTTTAGTGTATCCTTCAGACGATCTCCACCACGCGCTTGCCGCGAAATGAACGACCCCTATCCCAGTTCGAAGCCTGCCCAATTCAGGCAGTCCGATCGTCCCCGATCGCTCCTCGAACGCCTGACCGACCTAATTTCCCCCGAGCCCGAATCCCGAGCGGAGTTGCTTGCCGTGCTTCAGGATGCGCATGAGCGCAACCTGATCGACGCCGATTCGCTCTCCATGATCGAGGGCGTGTTCCAGGTCTCCGAACTGACCGCGCGCGACATCATGGTGCAGCGCTCGCAGATGGATATGGTCAATATCGCGGACGCGCCGCAGACCTTCATCCCGTTCATGCAGCATACGGCGCACTCGCGCTTCCCGGTGTATGAAGGCAGCCGCGACAACATCATCGGCATCCTGCTGGCCAAGGACCTGCTGCGCTACTACACCGACGAGCAGTTCGACCTGCGCGAGACGCTGCGCCCGGCGGTGTTCATTCCGGAATCCAAGCGCCTGAACATCCTGCTGCGCGAGTTCCGCAACAACCGCAACCACATTGCCATCGTCGTCGACGAATACGGCGGCGTGGCCGGGCTGGTCACCATCGAAGACGTGCTGGAGCAGATCGTCGGCGACATCGAAGACGAGTTCGACCTCGACGAGGATCAGGACAACATCCTGCCCCTGCCCGATGGTGGCTGGCGCGTGCACGGCCTGACCGAGATCTCGCAGTTCAACGAGGTGTTCGGCACGGCGTTCTCCGACCACGACGTCGATACCGTGGGCGGCCTGCTGTCGAACCATCTCGGCCACGTGCCGCATCGCGGCGAGATCATCACGTTACCGCCCGTCAGCTTTGAAGTGCTGCGCGCCGACGCGCGCCAGGTCCACCTGCTGCTCGTGCACCGCGAGTCGCCCGCGAATCACCTGGCCGACGCATGAAGCGCCCCGCCCCGGTGCTGGCCGGCACGTCCGGCGCGGCGCGCGAGCGCGTGTCCACCGCGATCCTCACCCGCTTGCTGCTGGCCGGCATGCTCGGCATTGCCCACACCCAGGCCTTCGCCCCGCATGACTGGTGGTGGCTGCAGATCCTGTCGCTGGCCGGCCTGGCCGCGCTGATCGCCGATGCCCCGCGCGCGCGGGTGGCGGCTGCCACCGGCTATGCCTTCGGCCTGGGCTGGTTCCTGTCCGGCATCTGGTGGCTCTACATCAGCATGCACGTCTACGGCGAGATGCCGGCCTGGATGGCCGCGCTTGCCGTGGTGCTGTTCAGCGCCTTCCTGTCGCTCTACCCGGCGCTGGCCGGCGCGGCCTGGCATCGCCTTGCCACGCGCCTGCCGCGGCTGTCGATCTGGACCCCGCTGGCGTTCGGCGCGGCCTGGGGACTGTCGGAATGGCTGCGCGGCGTGGTCTTCACCGGCTTCCCGTGGCTGTCGGGCGGCTATGCGCATGCCGATGGCCCGCTGGCCGGCTTTGCGCCGCTGTTCGGCGTGTATGGCATCGGCGCGCTGGCCGCTACCGTGGCGGCGCTGCTGGTGCTGGCCGTACGTGCATTCGGGCATCGTGCCGGCGGCCACGGCCTTGTGGCCGCCGCGTTCGTGGCGGCGCTGCCGATCGCCGGCGCGGCGCTGGCACCGATTGCGTGGACCACGCCTGCGGGCAGCCCGATCACGGTCAGGCTGCTGCAGGGCAACGTGCCGCAGGACATCAAGTTCGAGCAGGCCGGCGTGCAGCGTTCGATCGAGCTGTACCGCGACATGATTACCGCCACGCCGGCCGACCTGATCGTGACGCCCGAAACCGCGTTCCCGGTCATCCTGCAGGATCTGCCGGTCGAAGTTGCGGTCGCCATGCGCGATTTCATGGAAAAGTCCGGCACCGCCGTGCTGTTCGGTGCCGCCGGCGCCGATTCGCCGGTCGATTTCACCAACAGCGTATTCGGCATCGGGCCGCTGTCGCGCGGGCTTTACCGCTACAACAAGCACCACCTGGTGCCGTTCGGCGAATTCATCCCGCTCGGTTTCCACTGGTTCGTCGACATGATGAAGATGCCGCTCGGCGACTTCCGGCGCGGCGGCCTGGAACAGGCGCCGATGCCGGTGCGCGGCATCCGCGTGGCGCCCAATATCTGCTACGAGGATCTGTTCGGCGAGGAAATCGCCCAGACGCTGCGGCACCAGGCCGAGCCCGCCAACATGATGGCGAACCTGACCAACCTGGCGTGGTTCGGCGACACCATCGCACTGGACCAGCATCTGCAGATTTCACGCATGCGCGCGCTGGAAATGCGTCGCCCGATGCTGCGCGCGACCAATACCGGCATGACAGCCGTGGTGGCGCCCGACGGCAAGGTGCAGGCACGCCTGCCGACCTTCACCATCGATACCCTGACGGCCTCCGTCCAGGGCATGGACGGGTTGACGCCTTATATTCGTTGGGGGAATGTGCCGGTGCTGGCGTGGTTCGCGGCCGTACTGGCGCTGGCCGCGTGGCGCGCGCGGCGCGCACGCTGAACTGGCTGCCTGGTCACAGGCAGCAGGTTCGCCAGGGCGCGTCCGTCACGGGTAGTGCGGTGCGCGTCCAGGCCCGGCATCGCCGCGGTGTTGCCTGGCTATGCCGTCTGCTTCCAGTCGCCGCCAAATCAGGCGAGCAGGCTCGTCACAGCTGCCGCGGCGATCATGACCGCGATGGCGAGCAGATAAGGTTTGCGAGAAAGTAATGCCATGACCGTGTCCCCATCATTTGGTAGTTCTTAGCAACTCTGACAACTGGTTGCTTACTCATACTGTATACAAAAACGTTATCGGCAAGGGCACCCCAAGCCTGAATCCCCCGTCGGTGTTTTCCCCATGCGTTGCGAAAGCCCGACATGCCGCCGCGGCCCGCAAAGGCAGGCCGGCGCCCAAAAACCCGATAGAATTCAGGGTTTGGCACCAACCGTATGCGTCGCCCGCTGCACTTTGACTGCAGCCCGCGCCCTGAATGGCGCGGCATCGCGGCGGGACTCCCGATCTAGTCTTCCTATGCTGACCTTCCAACAAATGATTCTGACCCTGCAGGCCTACTGGGACCGGCAGGGCTGCGCACTCTTGCAACCCATCGATCTGGAGGTCGGCGCGGGGACTTCGCACGTGCACACGTTCCTGCGCGCGATCGGCCCGGAGCCTTGGCGCGCGGCCTATGTGCAGCCGTCGCGCCGCCCCAAGGACGGCCGCTACGGCGAGAACCCGAACCGCCTGCAGCACTACTACCAGTACCAGGTGGTGCTCAAGCCCGCGCCGGAGAACATCCTCGAGCTGTACCTCGGCTCGCTCGAAGCGCTGGGGCTGGACCTGAAGCAGAACGACATCCGCTTCGTCGAGGACGACTGGGAGAACCCCACGCTGGGCGCATGGGGCCTGGGCTGGGAAGTCTGGCTCAATGGCATGGAGGTGACGCAGTTCACCTACTTCCAGCAGGTCGGCGGCATCGACTGCAAGCCGATCACGGGCGAGATCACCTACGGCATCGAGCGCCTGGCCATGTACCTGCAGAAGGTCGAGAACGTCTATGACCTGGTCTGGACCGAGTGGCAGGAGAACGGCGAAACGCGCCGCCTGACCTATGGCGATGTCTACCACCAGAACGAAGTCGAGCAGTCCACGTACAACTTCGAGCACAGCAACACCGAAATCCTGTTCCGCCATTTCGCCGAACATGAGAGTGAAGCCAAGCGCCTGATGGGCAATGCCGGCGAGACAGCCGACAGCGGCGCTCAAGCGCAAACCGGCACCGGCGCGCGCCTGGCCCTGCCCGCCTACGAACAGCTGCTCAAGGCCGCTCACACGTTCAACCTGCTGGACGCGCGCGGCGCGATTTCCGTGACCGAGCGCGCCGCGTATATCGGCCGCATCCGCAACCTTTCGCGCCAGGTCGCGCAGGCCTATTACGATTCGCGCGAAGCGCTGGGCTTCCCGATGTGCGGCGGGGCCAAGGCATGAGGATGCTGACGCGCAGCGCGCTGTGCTGCGCCATGGTCATGGCAGTGCTGGGGCTGACGGGCGGTGCCGCCGCGCGCGCCAAGACCCAGCCCGCGCGGAGCCCGCAGGCGCTGCTGCTGCCGGCCGACCTCTCCAATGTATGCGAAGCCGAACCGCAGGCACTGCAGGTCGCCATGGCGCGCCACTGGCAGCCGTCGCTGAACTCGCTCGACCAGTGGACCCAGCTGGTGCGTTCGTTCGCGTGCGACCTGTCGGGCTCGCGCGATCTCGGCTGGCACCGCGTGCCGCTGCGCGCGTATGAAAGCGCAATTCGCTATCCGCTGACCTGGACCGATACGGAAATCCGCAACGGCAAGCCGCGCCGCGTCATGCGCACCTACTATTCGGCCGCGCAGCTGCCGCCGAAGATCGACTTCTGGGTGGGCGGGCGCATCGACGAGATCCGCTACGACAAGCGCCTGCGCCGTATCGAAGCGCGCTTTCCGGCCGCTGGCAGCCGCGCCGCCGGCAACGGTGCGGCAAGTGCCGTCGCCGTGCCGCAATGCGCGTTCACCACCCTGCAATTCCGGCAACAGAACGGCCTCTGGCTGCTCTCCGGTGTAGAACCTAATCTCGAGCCGCACTGCTGATTGCAGGGCGTGCCACAACTTGTTGGAAACGATTCATGTCGCAACCCATGACCGACTCGCTGCTGATCGAACTGTTCACCGAAGAGCTGCCGCCCAAGGCCCTGTCGCGCCTGGGCGACGCCTTCGCGCAGGGCCTCTTCGCCGGACTGCGCGAGCGTGACCTGCTTGACGACGGTGCCGCCGTCACGCCCTATGCCTCGCCGCGCCGCCTGGCCGCGCTGGTATCCGGCGTGCGCCGCAGCGCGCCGGACCGCGAGCAGCGCGAGAAGGTCCTGCCGCTGACGGTGGCGCTGGACGCCAACGGCGAACCGACCGCGCCGCTGGCCAAGAAGCTCGCCGCGCTGGCCAAGTCCGTCGGCGTGCCGGAAATCGACTGGCAGTCGCTGGAGCGCGCCTCCGACGGCAAGGCCGAGGCCTTCTTCTATCGCTACACCGCCCGGGGCGCGGAACTGGCCGCCGGCCTGCAGGCCGCGCTGGACGACACCATCGGCAAGCTGCCGATTCCGAAGGTGATGAGCTACCAGCGCCCGAGCGGCGACACGGTCCATTTCGTGCGCCCCGCGCACCGCCTCGTGGCCCTGTTCGGCAGCGAGATCGTGCCGGTCTCCCTGCTTGGCCTGCAGGCCAGCAACCTGACGCAGGGCCATCGCTTCCTGTCGCATGGCGTGATCGAGATCCCGCACGCGACGCAGTATGCGGACGCGCTGCTGCAACAGGGCAAGGTGATCGCGAGCTACGCGCAGCGCCGCGAGTCGATCCGCGAACAGCTGCTGAAGGCCGCCGGCGCAGACCGGGTCGTCATGCCGGATGCGCTGCTCGACGAGGTGAATTCGCTGGTCGAATGGCCGGTGGTCTACGCCTGCCATTTCGAGGAAGCCTTCCTGGCGGTGCCGCAGGAATGCCTGATCCTGACGATGCAGACCAACCAGAAGTATTTCGCGCTGACCGACGCCGACGGCCATCTGCGCAACCGCTTCCTGATCGTCTCCAATCTCGCCACGGAAACGCCGCAGTCGATCATCACGGGCAACGAGCGCGTGGTGCGTCCGCGCCTGGCCGACGCCAAGTTCTTCTTCGACCAGGACCGCAAGAAGACGCTGGCGTCGCGCGTGCCGCAGCTGGCGAGCGTGGTCTACCACAACAAGATCGGCACCCAGCTTGACCGCGTGCAGCGCCTGCAGCAGATTGCCGGCCATATCGCCGACGCGCTCAACGCGGCTGGCGTCGCGGTGGATAAAGCCGCCGCCATGCGTGGCGCCGAGTTGGCCAAGGCCGACCTGCTGACCGACATGGTCGGCGAATTCCCCGAGCTGCAAGGCACCATGGGCACGTACTACGCCCGCCACGACGACGAAGCCGAGGACGTGGCGCTGGCCTGCTCCGAGCACTATCGTCCGCGCTTTGCCGGCGACGCGCTGCCCGAAGGCGCCGTCAGCACCGCCGTGGCGCTGGCCGACAAGCTGGAAACGCTGGTCGGCATCTGGGGCATTGGCCTGCAGCCGACCGGCGAGAAAGACCCGTTCGCGCTGCGCCGCCATGCGCTGGGCATCCTGCGCATGCTGATCGAGAAGCCGCTGGCGCTGTCGGTCGACGCGCTGCTCGCGCTGACCCAGCAGGCCTTTGCCGGCGTGCCGGCCGTCAAGGCGGCCCCGGAGGCGATTGCCGATTTCCTCTATGACCGTGTGCGTGGCTACCTGAAGGACAAGGGCTACACCACGAACGAAGTCGAAGCCGTGGTCAGCCTGCGCCCGCAGCAACTGCACGACGTGCTCGGCCGCATGGAAGCCGTGCGCGCCTTCGCCGCGCTGCCGGAAGCTGAAGCACTGGCCGCCGCCAACAAGCGCATCACCAACATCCTGAAGAAGAACGCCGACGCCGCGCAGGACATCGCCGCCGTCAACCCGGCCCTGTTCCAGGAAGATGCCGAGCGCGCGCTGCATGGCGCCATCGAACAGGTGCGCCCGGCCGTGGCAGCGGCCTTCGCCCGCGGCGACTTCACCAGCGCGCTGCGCGACCTGGCCCAGCTGCGCGAGGCCGTGGACGGCTTCTTCGACAACGTGATGGTGATGGCGGAGGACGCGCAGCTGCGCGCCAACCGCCTCGCGCTGCTGGCCTCGCTGCATGCGCTGGCCAACCGCGTGGCCGACATCTCCAAGCTGGCGGCCTGAACCAGGCCGCACGCCGCACCGGAAACCAGACATGCCGCAGACACCGCCCAAATTCATCGTCCTCGACCGCGACGGGGTGATCAACCTCGACAGCGACCAGTTCGTGAAATCGGCCGACGAATGGGTGCCGATCGAAGGCAGCCTCGAAGCCATCGCCATGATGAACCAGGCGGGCTACCGCGTGGTGGTCGCCAGCAACCAGTCCGGCATCGGCCGCGGGCTGTTCGAGATGAGCGCGCTCAACGCCATGCACGAGAAGATGTACAAGGCGCTGGCCCACCTTGGCGGGCGTGTCGACGCCGTGTTCTTCTGCCCGCATACCGCGGCCGACGCCTGCGACTGCCGCAAGCCGAAGTCCGGTCTGCTCGAACAGATCAGCGAACGCTTCGGCATCGAACTCAAGGGCGTGCCCATCGTCGGCGACTCGCTGCGCGATCTCGAGGCCGGCGTGGCGGTCGGCTGCACCCCGCACCTCGTACTGACCGGCAAGGGCCAGAAGACCCTGGACAAGGGCGGCCTGCCGCCCGGCACGCGCGTTCACGACGATCTGCGCGCCTTCGCCCGCTGGCTGGCCGGTGGCGACGCCGCGCCGCGCCCGGCGTCTTCCTGAATTCCCTGCTGACCCCCATCAAGCGCCCCCTCGATGACTTTTTTGCGTTCCCTTCTGTTTGCGCTGTACCTGCTGGTGCTGACACCACCCTACGCAACCGTCTGCTTTATCGTGTTCCCGTTCATGAATGCCGCGCGGCGCTTCGATTTCGTGCGCGGGTGGACCCGCCTTGCGATCGGCGCGGCACGTGTGATTTGCGGCATCCGCTACCAGATCGAAGGGCGGGAGCACATGGACACCATGCTGGACAAGCCCGTGGTGCTGCTCTCCAAGCACCAGTCCGCATGGGAGACCATCGCCTATGTGGCCTTGATGCCCAAGCCACTGTGCTTCGTCTTCAAGCGCGAGCTGCTGCTGGTGCCGTTCTTCGGCTGGACCCTCGGTTTGCTGAAGATGGTGCATATCAACCGCAAGGAAGGCATCAAGGCGTTCTCCTCCGCCGCGCGCCAGGGCCGCGAGCGCCTGGCCGAGGGCGCGTGGATCATCATGTTCCCGGAAGGCACGCGCACGCCGTCGGGCCTGGAGAACCCGCGTTACAAGAGCGGCGGCGCCCGCCTCGCGGTGGAAACCGGCGCATGGGTGATTCCGATGGCCGTCAATTCGGGCCGGGTGTGGCCGCGCAATTCGTTCTTCAAGTACCCGGGCATGATCACGATCTCCATCGGGCCGTCGATCCCGTCGGCCAACAAGACGGCCGACCAGCTCAACCAGGAAGTGCGCGACTGGATCGAGCGCGACATGCGCCGCATCGACGCGCCAAGCTACGCTAGCGGACAGGCCGCATGAGCTTGCTGCGTCCCGCTCCCGATGCCCCCGGCGCACAGCTGGAACTGCCACTGGCCGACAGCGCGCAGGGCATCGTGGCCGGGTCGGCGCCGCAGCCGCCCGCGACTGGATGGCCGGCACCGCAACCGGATGGCCGCCGGCTCCAGGTGGGCGAGCACACGCTGCACTACACCCTCAAGCGGTCGTCGCGCCGGACCATCGGCTTCACGGTCGATGACCGCGGCCTGTCGATCACGGCCCCGCGCTGGGTCACGCTGGCCGATGTCGAGAGCGCCATCCGCGAAAAGCAGCGCTGGATCCTGAACAAGCTTGGCGAATGGCGCCAGCGCGAAACGCGGCGCGTGCTGCCCACGGTGCAATGGCGCGATGGCGCCACGCTGCCGTTCCTTGGGCAGACCATCACGCTCATGCTGGAATCGCCGATCGGCGCGGTGCTGTTCAATGGCGAGACGCTGGTGCTCCACCTGGCCATGCCGGCGCATGCCGACGAGCAGCAGATCAAGGATCGCGTGCAGAGTTGGCTGCAGCAGCAAGCCCGCCGCTTGCTGCCGCAACGGCTCGACCTGTATGCCGAGCGTCTGGGCGTGCGTCATAGCGGATTCGCGCTGACCTCCGCCGCCACGCGCTGGGGCAGCTGCACTGCCGACGGCAAGATCCGCCTGAACTGGCGGCTGATGCACTTTCCGATGTCGATGATCGACTATGTCGCGGCGCACGAGCTGGCGCATCTGAAGGAGATGAACCATGGCCCGCGCTTCTGGGAAACCGTGGAATCGATCTTCCCGGAATTCCGCGATGCCAGGGCACAGTTGCGTGCCCATCCGCCCGAGTTGCTGCCGACGTTCTGAGCGACGGTCCTGCATAGCGGCGGCACGCCCGGCCGCGCCGGTGCGTTTCACGCAAACGCACTAAAATGTCGCATTCCCCTCAAGAACGACCCACAGGGCATCTCAAATGCGACTCCTCCATACCATGCTGCGCGTCGGCGACCTGCAGCGCTCCATCGACTTCTACACCCGCGTGCTCGGCATGCAGTTGCTGCGCGAAAGCGACAACACCGAGTACAAGTACCGCCTGGCGTTCGTCGGCTATGGCCCGGAAAGCGAAACCGCGGTGCTGGAGTTGACCTACAACTACGGCGTCGACAAATACGACCTAGGCACCGCCTATGGCCACATCGCGCTGGAAACCGACAACGCCGCCGCGGCTTGCGACCGCATCCGCGTGGCAGGTGGCAAGGTCACGCGCGAAGCCGGCCCGGTCAAGGGCGGCACCACCGTGATCGCGTTCGTCGAAGACCCGGACGGCTACAAGATCGAACTGATCGAGCGCAATTCCACGCGCGACGCCAGCCGTCCCTGAGCGCGCGGCATGGATGCGCAAACCCTGAGCCGGCGCCCGCTGGACGGCGCCGCGATCGGCCTGATGGTGGTGCTGTGCGCGTCCTGGGGGCTGCAGCAGGTCGTGATCAAGCTGACCGCGCCGCTGATGGGCGCGGTGCTGCAGGCGGGCGTGCGCTCGGCCATCGCGGCGCTGCTTGTGTTTGGCTTTGCCGCGTGGCGCGGCACGCCGATCTGGCAGCGCGACGGTACGCTGCGCGCGGGCTTGCTGGCGGGGTTGCTGTTCGGTGCCGAATTCTTCTGCATCTTCGTCGGGCTCGGCCACACCACGGCATCGCGCATGGCGGTGTTCCTGTACACCGCGCCGATCTTCACCGCGGTCGGCCTGCATTTCGCCGTCGCGGGCGAGCGGCTGCGCGGGGCCCAGTGGCTGGGCGTGGTGCTGGCCTTCTGCGGCATGGTGCTCGCCTTTGCGGACGGCATAACGGCCGCCTCCGCGCATGGCAGCACGCTGGCCGGCGATGCGCTGGGCGTAGTGGCGGGGCTGCTGTGGGCAGCGACCACCGTGGTGGTGCGCGCCACGCCGCTGGCCAGCGCTCCGGCCAGCAAGACCCTGCTCTACCAGCTCGCGGTATCGGGCGTGCTGCTGCTGGCCATGGCCCTGATGGGCGGCCAGGCGGACAGTGTCCAGCTCAACGGCGCAGTGCTCGCCAGTCTCTTCTACCAGTCGGTGCTGATCGCGTTTGCCAGCTACCTGGCGTGGTTCTGGCTGTTGCGGCGCTACCTGGCCTCGCGGCTTTCGGTATTTTCGTTCCTGACGCCGCTGTTCGGCGTCGCCTTCGGCGTGGTGCTGATGCAGGATGCGGTGGGACCGCGCTTTGCGGTCGCAGCCGTGCTGGTGCTGGCGGGGATCGTGCTGGTGAACCGCCGCGGCTGAGATACGCGGTGCGGAAATAAAAAACGCGCGGAGCTTTCCGCGCGTTTTTTTATCGGAGCCTAGCCAGCTTTCAGCGGCTGCCGAACGAGAACATGCCCAGCGCCTCGCGCACCTCGTCCAGCGTCTGCTGGGTGATGGCCTTGGCCCGGTTGGTGCCATCGCGCAGCAGGTCGAACACATAGTCCGGATCCTTGGCGAGCTGTTCGCGGCGCTCGCGGATCGGTCCCAGCAGCTCGTTCAGCACGCTTTCGACGCGGCGCTTGAGCACCATGTCGCCCAGCCCGCCACGGCGGTAATGCGCCTTGAGTTCTTCCACTTCTTCCGTGTTCGGGTCGAAGGCGTCGAGGTAGGTGAACACCATATTGCCCTCGACCTTGCCCGGGTCCGAGACCTTCAGGTGATCCGGGTCGGTGTACATGCTGTGCACGGCCGCCTTGATCTGCTCGGGCGCAGCGCCCAGCGCAATGGCATTGCCCTGCGACTTGCTCATCTTGGCCTTGCCATCGACGCCCGGCAGGCGGCCGAACTTCGGGATCAGCGCCTGGCATTCCTTCAGCACGTCGCGGCCGACCTGGTGGTTGATGCGGCGCACGATCTCGTTGGTCTGCTCGATCAGCGGCGCCTGGTCCTCGCCCACGGGCACGATGTCCGCCTTGAACGCGGTAATGTCCGCGGCCTGCGCCGCCGGGTAGCACATGAAGCCAGCCGGAATGTCCCGGCCGAAGCCGCGCGCCTGGATCTCTTCCTTGATGGTCGGGTTGCGCTCCAGGCGCGATACCGTGACGAAGTTCAGGTACATCAGCGTCAGTTCCGCCAGCGCCGGCAGGTACGACTGCACGGTGATGGTCGTCTTCGCCGGATCGATGCCGACGGCCAGGTAGTCCAGCGCCACTTCGAGCACGTTGCGGCGGACCTTGTCGGGATCGTGCGCGTTGTCAGTCATGGCCTGCGTGTCGGCCAGCAGCAGGTATTGCTCATGCGTGTCCTGCAGCTGCACGCGCGTCTTGAGCGAGCCAATGTAGTGGCCGAGGTGCAGCGGGCCGGTGGGACGATCGCCGGTCAGGATGACGGGTCGCTTGTTGGTTTGCGTATTGGCGGTCATGACGGAAATTCGCGGAAATTTCGGGATGTAATCTATCTTGCGATCAGGCGGCCGGCCGGTCGGACGCGGCACCGCCCAGGCGGCGCGCCAGTTCGACGTACTCGCCGACGGGCACCTCTTCGGCGCGGCGGCCCAGGTCGAAGCCGATGGCCTCGAAATCGACCTGGTCCCGCAGGAACGATAGCGTATTGCGCAGCACCTTGCGTCGCTGCGAGAACGCGGCAGTGACCAGGTCGCCGAGCACGGTGATATCGCAATCGGCATGCGGAGAACGCAGGCGGCCGTCCACCGTGCGCGGCCACGGGATCATGCGCACCACCGCGGAATCGACCTTCGGCGGCGGGTTGAACGAACCCGGCGGCACGTCGAGCACGTGCTCCATGTGGTAGCGCACCTGCAGCATGATCGACAGCCGGCCGAAGGCCTTGCTGCCGGGCTCGGCCACCATGCGGTCGACCACTTCCTTCTGCAGCATGAAGTGCTGGTCGCGCACGTGGTCGGCGTACTCCATCAGGTGGAACAGCAGCGGGCTGGAAATGTTGTACGGCAGGTTGCCGACGATGCGCAGCGGGCGCCCTGCCATCGCCAGCCGGCTGAAGTCGAACGCCAGCGCGTCGCCCGCGTGGACCAGCAGCCGGTCGCCATAGCGGCGGCGCAGCCGTTCGACCAGGTCGCGGTCCAGTTCGACCACCTGCATCTGCGGCACGCGCTCGAGCAGCGGGTCGGTCAGCGCGCCCAGGCCCGGGCCGATCTCGACGAGCACATCGTCAGGCGTCGGATTGATGGCATTGACGATGCCGTGGATGATCGAATCGTCGACCAGGAAGTTCTGGCCGAATCGCTTGCGGGCCACGTGGCCCTGGTGCATGTTTGAACGCATGGAGGATTACACCACTAGTGCGATGCCCTGGCCGTTGCATGCCTGCCGTTGGCATGCCCGGCCATGGTGACCGCACTGCGGATCGCCTCGATCATGCTGCCATGTTCGGCCTGGCCACTGGCGGCCAGGTCGAGCGCGGTGCCGTGGTCGACCGAGGTGCGGATGAAAGGCAGGCCCAGCGTGATATTCACGCCGTGCCCGAACGTGCCGTATTTCAGGGGCGCCAGCCCCTGGTCATGGTACATCGCCAGCACGCAGTCGGCGTCGCGCAGGTGGCGCGGCTGGAACAGCGTGTCGGCCGGGTACGGGCCGCGCGCGTCGATGCCGGCATCGCGCGCTTGCGCCAGCGCCGGTTCGATGATGTCGATCTCCTCGCGGCCCATGTGGCCGCTCTCCCCGGCATGAGGATTGAGACCGGTCACGAGGATGCGCGGCCGCGCAATGCCGAACCAGCGCCGCAGGTCGGCGTCGATGATCGACAGTGTCTGCAGCAGCAGCGGTATGGTCAGCGCGTCGGGCACCGCGCGCAGCGGCAGGTGCGTCGTGGCCAGCGCCACGCGAAGCATGGCGTTGTCATGCGCCGGCTGCGGGCCGGCCAGCATCATCACCACGCGCGGCACGCCGGCCGCCTCGGCAAGGTATTCGGTATGGCCGGTGAACGGCACGCCGGCATCGTTGATCGTGCTCTTCTGCACGGGCGCCGTGACCATGGCCGCGAAACGCGCGGGGCTGCCCTGTTGGGCGCGGCAGCCGGCAATGGCGGCGTCAAGCATCGACAGTACGTAGGGACCGTTGCGCGCATCGAGCCGGCCCGGGTCGCAGGCAACCGCCAGCGGCACGTGATGGACGACCACGTCGCCCTCGGCCAGCAGGCGCTCCCAGGCATGGGCCACGCCGAGCGCGGCGGCGCGCGATGCCAGCAGTTGCGCATCGCCAAGCACATGGTAGCGGCAGTGGCCATTGTCACCCGCGAGCCGCAACAGCGCCCCGATGGTGATGTCGGGGCCGATACCGGCGGGTTCGCCGGTCGAGATAGCTAGCGCAAGCGGGTCGGGCATGTCGGGGTCGTGCGGCGGGGCCTCAGCGCTGTCGGTTGACGCGGTACTCGACGTACGCCGCCGAACGCAGCTGGCGCACCCAGTCATCATAGGCCGCGCGCAGCTTCTGCTCGCGGATTTCGGCACGCGCGAAGTCGCGCTGCTTCTCGGGCGCCATCTCGGTTTCGCGGCGGTTTTCCACCTGGATCAGGTGGACGCCGAACTGCGTCACCACCGGCTCGGAGATCTCGCCGGGGCGCAGCCGGTTCATGGCCTGCTCGAATTCCGGCACCAGCTCGCCCGGCGACACCCAGCCCAGCTCGCCGCCGGCCTGGGCCGAGCCGTCCTGCGAGAAGCGCTTGGCGGCGTCGGCAAAATCACCGCCATGCGTAAGGCGGTCGCGCAGCGTGCCGAGCTGGCGGCGTGCCTCCGCTTCCGGCATGTTCGGGCCGGTGCGGATCAGGATGTGGCGGACCTGGGTCTGCGTGATACGCGAGGCCGCGGCCGGGCTGGAGGCGGCCGCAGCCGGCGCCGCGCGCTTGGCAGTCAGCTTCAGGATGTGGAAGCCATTGGCGCTTTCCACCACCTCCGGCGCGACTGACCCCGGCTGCAGGTCGACCACCGCATTGGCGAAGATGGCCGGCAGGCGGCCGATCTCGCGAAAGCCCAAGGAGCCGCCCTGCGCCGCTTCCGGCGCCTGCGAATTCGCTTGCGCCAGCTGCGCGAAATCGGCCCCGCCCTGCGCTTGCTTGAGCAGCCCTTCCGCCTTGGCCTTCAGCGCCTGCTTCTGCGCGTCGGAGGCATCTTCAGGCACGCGCACGAGGATCTGCGCGACGTTGAACTCGGTCGGCCCGGTCGCTGCCGCGCCCTGGCCACCACGCGCGGCAAGGTAGTTGTCGATCTCGCCGTCATAAACCTGTACCTTCGAGTCCACTTCGCGCTCGCGCAGGCGGATCACCTGCACCTGCTTGCGCAGTTCGTCCCGGTACTTGGTCCAGGTCATGCCGCTGGACTCGACGCGGCTGCGCAGCTCCGTGGGGCTCAGGCGGTTCTGCTGCGCCACCGATTCAATCGCACGGTCCAGTTCCTGGTCGGTCACCTTGATGCCGGCATCCTGCGCGGCCTGGGTCTGCACGCGCTCCATCACCAGGCGCTCGAGCACTTCGCCAAGCAGGTCGGCGCGTGCGGGCGCCGGGCGGTTGGCGGCGCGAAGCTGGCTTTCGATCTCGTCGGCGCGGTCGAGCAGTTCACGCCGCGTGATCACGCTGTTGTTGACCACCGCGACGACCTCGTCAACCAGCTGCGAACGCTTGCCGCTGCTGCCCGGTTGCGGCACGCCAAGCTGCGGCTGGCTCGACGGGACGGCCACGTCCGAGGACTTCGGCACGAAGATGCCGGTGGTGCGCGGCCCTTGCGAAGGCGCCTTGAGCTGGGCCAGGGCCGGCCCGGCCACGGCGGCCAGCACGGCCGACAGCAGCACGCGGCGCCAGGGCGACGAGACCAGGGAAAACACGGCAAATTCTTGACGTTTCATCGTAATCCGTCATTCATAGTGATCGAACTGGGTCGTCGGCACCGGCTTGGCGGTGACAGGTTCGTACCCAGGAACATTCAGGCGCAGGATATCCAGCGGATTCGAGCCGATCTTCGACAGCCCGCGGAACTCCACCTGCAGGAAGATGCGGCCGGTGTAGCCCTGCGAGGTGTTGCGGAAGCGCTGGTAGACCACACGGCCGACCCAGCAGTCGGCGGCATATTCCACGCCGGCCAGCGCATCGACCATCTGGTTGGCGTTCCGGTCGAAGGCGAACCGCCCGATGCCATAGGCGCGCTGGGCAATCGGCCACTGACCGGAAATCTCGAACTGGTCGATGGCGGTATTGTCCGTCACCGACGTGGCGCGCCGGTAGCGGTAGCCCACGTTGAGCAGCTTGCGCGCCTCCGGGCGCCAGGCAAACGCCACGTTCGAGTAATTGACGTGCTCGGAGTCCGGATTGTACTGGATCCCCGCGTCGACGTAGTAGCCGCGGAACAGCTGGATCGTGGTGGCGGCCAGCAGGTCCGAGCTGCCCGCCTTCGGGTCCTGCAGCGTGCCGTTGATCTGCACGCGCTGGCCGGTGAAGTCGTAGCGCTGCGCGATCGTGCCGCGGAAACGTTCCACGCCGGTATCGGCTTCGATCAGGCGCGTGGTCACGCCCGCGGTCAGCTTGTTGTTGTCGGCGACCCGGTCGTAGCCGGTGAACGGGTTCTCGGAGAAGATCTGACCGTAGCCGAAGTCCGACTGCACGGTATCGAACAGCGGGAACTGGCTCTGGTCGCGGAACGGCGTGTAGACATAGAACAGCCGTGGTTCGAGCGTCTGCAGGTAGTTGACCCCGAACAGTCGGCTCATCGTTGGCGCAGTGCGCTCGAAGGTCATGCCGGAATCAAGGCTGACGGTCGGCACCGTCCGCGAGAAATTGGTCTGCGCGGTCGGCGTGTTGCTTTGCGCCTCCATCTGGTATTGCGCCGCATTGAAGATGACCTTCGGCGTCACATACCAGCCCGGGCGCACGATCGGATAGCTGATCGTCGGCTGCACGAACATGCGCTCGCCCTGCGGCTGCTGGAAGCCGTTGGACAGCGGAATGCGGAAGCGCGTGTAATCCGTTTCCACCTGCACATCGAAGCCGCCCAGGTCATAGCGGATGTACTTGCCGTTGAGCTGCGGTTCGCGCTCGTAGGACGGCCCGCTCGGCAGCAGCGTCTGGAACTTCTGCACGCGCGCCAACACCGTGAAGTCCTGCCAGTTGTAGGTGACGCCGCCTTCCTGCGTGTACTGCCGCAGCGTCGATTGCGACACCGTGCGCGTCAGGTCGTCCGGATACTTGTCGTCCGATACGCGGTTCAGGTTCAGGTAGGCGTTCAGCCCCTTGGCAAGGTTCTGGATATGCTGGAACGAGTAGGACCAGCGGTTGGTGCCGGTCTGGCGATCATCCGGCAGGATTTCCGCGCGCAGCCGGCCCGAATAGCCTTGCCCCAGGTACCGGTAATCGCCGCCGAGCATGAAGCCGCGCGACGTCATGATGCGCGGATAAAGCGTCAGGTCGCGGTTCGGCGCGATGTTGAAGTAATACGGCAGCGTGACATCGAGCCCCGATTTCGAGCCGTAGCCGAACAGCGGCGACAGGAAGCCGCTGCGGCGCTCGTCGGTCAGCGGGAAACTGAACACCGGCGCGGCCGCGATTGGCACGTCGAAGAAATGCAGCACGCCGCCGTAGGCCACGCCGACCTGGCGATCGCTGTCCAGGTCGAGCTGACGCGCGCTGAAGTACCAGTCGGCATTGTCGGGCGAACACGTGGTGTACGTGGCTCGCTTGATCACGCTGCGGTCCTTGTCGACGAAATCGATGCGTTCGGCCTTGCCCGTGCCGCCGGTCTGCTGGAAATAGTAGTCGGGCGAGAGCATGTAGCCCTCGTTCGCCTCGATCTTCATGCGCGCCTCGGGGCCCACGGCCAGCGCGCCGCCGCGCGACACGCGGGCATTGCCGTGGACGAAGGCCTCGTCGGTATCCTGGTCGTAGGTCAGCTTGTCGCCCTTGACCACGGCACCGCCACGGCGCAGCTCGGCATTGCCTTCGATTTCCACGCCACGCTCGCTGTAGCCGTTGAGCCGGTCGCCGGACACGAATGCCGGCGGATTCTCGCCGGGCTCGCCCGACTTGGACGGCTCGGCCAGGCGCGGCACGAGTTCGCCGGACACCGTGGGCGCGGGCGGCGCCTGGGGGGCGACTTCGATAAGGGGCTCGGTCTGGTCTATGTCGGGGATGGCGGAACTCGACATCTGCGCGTGCGCGCCCACCGACAGGCCGGCCATGGCCAGCACCAGCGGCCGCAGGGCGCCGGCAGGCAGCCGGCCAGTGCGGCTGGAAGGGCCGGAAAGCGCAGGCGGCTTGTTGGCTCGGTGGTTCGTTGATCGTCGTTGTTCGGTCATGCGAGCGGGTTTTCAGTCACGTCGTCGGTGGCGGCTTGCCTGCGAGCCGCCAGCCCCGTCGAAACAGGCTGCGGGGGCAACCGAAGGCCCCTCCCGGGGGCCGCCCGGCGCCCGGGTCTGGTCGGGTATTATACGGGGCAACCAATACTACCTTTCCGGCATGGCAGCACTTCCTCACGACCCGCGCCTGGACCAGCTCAAATCCTGGGTATCCGGACTCGGTCCGGACTGGTCCGTCGATCCCGACTCCTGCGCTCCCGCTTCGGCCGACGCCAGCTTCCGGCGCTACTTCCGCGTCAGCACGGCCAACGCCGCGCATCCGACCGCCATTGTGATGGACGCGCCGCCCGCGCACGAGGACTGCCGGCCGTTCGTCCATGTCGCGGCGCTGTTCGGCGCCGCCGGCGTGACGGTGCCCACGGTCCTGGCACAGGACCTTGAGCAGGGCTTCCTGCTGCTGGCCGACCTGGGCAGCCAGACCTACCTGTCCCGGCTCGACGATTCCTCCGCAAGCGGCATGTACGCCGACGCCGCGGTCGCGCTGGTGCGCATCCAGGCCGCCACGCGTGCCGGCGAACTGCCGGCCTACGATCGCGCCCTGCTGCAGCGCGAACTGGACCTGTTCCCGCAGTGGTACATCGCGAAACACCTGGGCGCGACGCTCACGGACGCCCAGCAGGCCGACCTGCGCGAAGTGATGGATGTGCTGCTGGCCAACATCCTGGCGCAGCCGCAGGTCTACGTGCACCGCGACTATCACTCGCGCAACCTGATGGTGCTGCCCGGCGGCGCCAACCCCGGCGTGCTCGATTTCCAGGACGCCGTGATCGGCCCCATCACCTACGACGCAGTGTCGCTGTGGCGCGATGCCTATATCGAATGGGATGAGGAGCAGCAGCTCGACTGGCTGATCCGCTACTGGGAGCGCGCGCGCAAGGCCGGGCTGCCGGTGAACGCCGATTTCGGCGAGTTCTACCGCGATTTCGAGTGGATGGGCCTGCAACGCCACCTGAAGGTGCTCGGCATCTTCGCGCGCCTGTACCACCGCGACGGCAAGGACGGCTACCTCGCCAACCTGCCCCTGGTGCTCAAGTACACGCGCCAGGTCGCGGGCCGCTACACGGAACTGCGCAAGCTGATCCGCCTGCTCGACGCGCTCGAAGGCGCCGCGAGCCCGGCCGGCTATACGTTCTGAGCGGGGCTTGCGCAGTGCCCCCGCCGGACCATCCCGACAACCCCGGCGCCATCACGCGCTCGGGCGAATGGTGGGCGGGCGTACGCGCGCTCGCGCCCATGCTGCTGGGCGTGGTGCCGTTCGGACTGATCTATGGCGTGCTGGCGGTCGGCGCAGGCATGCCCGCGTGGCTCGCCTGCGCCATGAGCGCCATCGTGTTCGGCGGCGCTTCGCAGATGATCCTGACGCAACTGTGGTCGGCCGGCACGCCGGCCCTGGTGATCGCCGTCACCGTCGCCATGGTGAACCTGCGCCATGCGCTCTACTCCGCCACCATCGCCCCCACGCTGGCGCACCTGCCGCGCCGCTGGAAAGCGCTGGTCGCCTACCTGCTGACCGACGAAGCGTTTGCCGCCATGACGCACCGGCTGGCCGACACCGGTCCGCGCGCGCGCTACCGCCACTGGTTCTACTTCGGCGGCGGATTCGCGCTGTGGGCCAGCTGGCAGGTGTCGACGCTGGCCGGCGTGCTGGTCGGCGCCCAGGTGCCGCGTGACTGGCCGCTGGACTTTTTCCTGCCGCTGACCTTCATCGGCATTATCGTGCCGGGGCTCAAGCACCGCGCGCAGGTTGCCGCGGCGCTGGTGGCGACGGCCCTGGCGGTGGCGTGCTTCGGCATGCCGCATAAGCTCGGGCTGATGGTCGCCGCACTCGGCGGCATTGCCGCCGGCATGCTGCTGCTCGGCCGTGGCAACCTGTCCGGCGAACGCCCGGCCGGCAAGGACGCCGCCGTCGGCAAGGAGCCGGCATGAACTCGCTGACCTTGCTGTGGGTGTTCATTGGCGCGGGGCTGGCCACCTTCCTGATCCGCCTGTCGTTCATCGCGGTCGAAGGCCGCGTGCGGCTGCCGGCGTGGTTCCGCACCGCGCTGCAGTTCGTGCCGGCCGCCATGCTGTCCGCGCTGATCGCCCCCGACCTGCTGATGCGCGGCGGCGAGCTCTACGTGAGCCCGCTCAACGCGAGGCTGGTCGCCGGCCTGGTCGCGATCGTGATCGCGGCGCGCACGCGCAGCATCGGCTGGACCATCGTCGGCGGCATGGCCGCCCTGCTCGCCATGGAGACCCTGATTTGAAAGCCATGATCTTCGCCGCCGGCCGCGGCGACCGCATGCGTCCGCTGACCGACACCTGCCCCAAGCCGCTGCTGACCGTGGGCGGCAAGCCGCTGATCTTCTGGAAGATCGAGGCACTGGTGCGCGCCGGCCTGCGCGATATCGTCATCAACCATGCCTGGCTCGGCGAGCAGATCGAGGCCGCGCTCGGCGACGGCAGCCGCTTCGGCGCGCGCATCGCCTATTCCGCCGAGGGCACCGCGCTGGAGACGGCCGGCGGCATCGCAAAGGCACTGCCGCTGCTGTCGCAGGCGCCTCACGCGGAGCACGGCGAGATCTTCCTGGCCGTTTCCGGCGATATCTTCTGCGAGTACGACTTCCGCGCCCTGTTGCCGCGCGCCCGCGAGATGGCCGGTGCGCCGGTCCCTCGCATGCATCTGGTGATGGTGCCCAACCCGCCGTTCCACCCGGCGGGCGACTTCTCGCTGTGGCCCGACGGCCGGCTGGCGCTTGACCCGGCGCCGGGTGCCGAGCGCCTGACCTTCGGCAACATCGGCCTGTATGACACGCGCCTGTTCCGCGATATCGCCCCCGGCACCAAGGTGGCGATGACGCCCTGCTATCGCGCCGCCATCGCAGCGGGCGCCGCCAGCGGCGAGCGCTTCGACGGCCGCTGGGAAAACGTCGGCACGCCGGCCCAGTTGGCCGCGCTGAACGACGCCGTCGCCGCGCATGGCACGGCCACCGCGGGCGGCGCCTGAGCCGCCTGCCTGCGCCGCCGGGCCTCCTGCCCGGTCGGCGTTAGAATCTGAGTCATTCCCCCATCCAGTTGGCAATCCTATGTCCGCACCCGATACAGCCCTTCTGGCGTCTTGCCGCGACCGTCGCGCGCGCGTGCTGCAGCACCTGCGCGCCGGCGGCGGTGGCGTGGCCATCCTGCCCACGGCGCCGGAAGCCATGCGCAACCGCGACAGCGACTACCCGTACCGGCATGACAGCTATTTCTATTACCTGACCGGCTTCACCGAGCCCGATTCCGTGCTGGTGCTGGTCGCCGGCCAGGGCACCGAAGCCGACCGCAGCATCCTGTTTTGCCGCCCCAAGCATGAAGAGCGCGAGATCTGGGACGGCTTCCGTTACGGCCCCGACGGCGCCCGCGCGGCCTTCGGCTTCGATGAAGCCCATTCGGTCGAGGAGATCGACGCCATCCTGCCCGGCCTGCTCGCCAACCGCGTGCAGCTGGCGTATCCGCTGGCCGCGTCGACGCGCACCGACATGCAGGTGCGCCGCTGGCTGGATGCGGTGCGCATGCAGGGCCGTGCCGGTGTCGCGGCGCCCGCGGTCGCGCAGGATATCCGCACGCTGCTCGACGAGATGCGCCTGATCAAGGATGCCGGCGAACTGGCCACCATGCGCCGCGCCGGCGAGATCTCCGCGGGCGCCCACGTGCGCGCCATGCAGGCGACCCGCCACGGCCTGCGCGAGTACCACCTGGAAGCCGAGTTGCTGTACGAATTCCGCCGCCACGGCGCGCAGAGCGTGGCCTACAACTCGATCGTCGCGGCCGGGCCCAACGCCTGCGTGCTGCATTACCGCGCCGGCCCCGCCGAACTACGCGACGGCGACCTGTGCCTGATCGACGCCGGCTGCGAGCTGGACGGCTACGCGTCCGACATCACCCGCACCTTCCCCGTGTCCGGACGCTTTTCGCCGGCCCAGCGCGAGCTGTACGACCTCGTGGTGGCCGCGCAGGAAGCTGCGATTGCCGAGACGCGCGTCAGTGTCCCCTATAACGTGCCGCACGATGCCGCGGTGCGCGTGCTCGCGCAGGGCATGCTCGATACCGGCCTGCTCGACCGCAACAAGGAAGGCACGCTCGACGACGTGCTGGCGAGCGGCAGCTACCGGCGCTTCTATATGCACCGCACCGGCCACTGGCTCGGCATGGACGTGCACGACGTGGGCGAGTACCGCGCGGCCGCGCCCGCCGTGGACGGCGAACGCCCGTGGCGGCCGCTGGAGCCGGGCATGGTCGTGACCGTGGAGCCGGGCATCTACGTGCGTCCGGCCGAGGACGTGCCGGAACGCTACTGGCATATCGGCATCCGCATCGAGGACGATGCCGTAGTCACCAGTGGCGACTGCGAGATCATTACGCGCGGCGTGCCGGTCAAGGCCGACGAGATCGAGGCCTTGATGCGCGACCGCAATAGCATTACCGGAGGCAAAGCATGATCGGATGGCTGCGACGACTGTTTCCCGGCGCCGGAACACCGCACAACGCGCCCACGAAACGCCACGTCGATCCGAACGAACCGTTCGTGCTCAACCTCTACGACGACCGCGTGGTGGTGCACCGCCCCGATGGCCAGCGCGAGGAGGTCATGTGGGATTCGCTCGAACGCGTGGTGGTGCGGGTTTCCAGGGCCGCCCCCTGGGCCGGCAAGGCCTGGCTGATCCTGGTGGGCGCCGCCGACAGCGGCCAGGGCTGCGTCGCGCCGATGGACGCGGCCAACGCCAGCGCCCTGCTGGAGCGCCTGCAGGCCCTGCCCGGCTTCAACCAGCAGAAACTCGACAACGCCCTGCGCGATGCCGAGGCCGGCAAGTCGCGCTCCGACGCGATCTGCTGGAAACGCGGCGCGCCCGAGCAGGCGCCGGATCTCAATACGGACGGGAGCGCCGGCAATGACCCAGGCCGAGCCTGAAGTCAGGGATATCGCCATCGTCGGCGGCGGGCCGGTAGGCCTGGCGCTGGCCTGCCAGTTGCTGCTGGCGACCGAATGGCGCATCACGCTCATCGATGCGGCCACGCCAGCGCGGGCGGCCCGCGACCCGCGCGCGATCGCGCTGTCGCATGGCAGCCGGCAACTGCTGGAGCAGGTCGGTGCTTGGCCGGTGGCGGGCACGGCGATCGAACATATCCATGTTTCGCAACGCGGCCATCTCGGCCATGTGAAGCTCCACCATGAAGACTACGGCGTACCCGCGCTGGGCTATGTGGTCCGCTACGGCGAACTGTGCAACGTGCTTGAACGTGCACTGGGGCGCGCCGTCCAGCAGGCCGGTGCCTCCCGCCTGCTGCGCGTCTTCGAGACCCGCATCGACGAGCTGCGGCAGGACCCGCTGATCGGCGGGGACTTCGACGGCCTGGACGCCATGGCCGGCGCCGTGCACCTTGCCGGCACGACGGCCGACGGGCAGGCGGCGCGCTTTGCCGCGCGCATTGCCGTGCAGGCTGAAGGCGGCCTGTTCCACCAGCAGGTCGCGCATGCGGGCCAGGGCGCGCGGCATCGCGATTACGGCCAGACCGCCGTGATCGGGCACGTTGCCTGCTCGCGGCCACGGCCGGGCTGGGCGTGGGAGCGATTCACCGCCGAAGGGCCGCTGGCGCTGCTGCCCTACGACGAACATGGCGTCGACGGCTACGCGCTAGTCTGGTGCTGCCCGCCCGAACAGGCGGCACGCCGGCTGGCGCTGTCCGACGCCGATTTCGCGGCCGAGCTTGGCGAGGCATTCGGCGACCGCCTGGGCCGCTTCACGCTGGCTGGCAAGCGCCACGCGTTCCCGCTCGGGCTCAACGCGGCGCCGGTCACGGTCGACGGCCGCATTGCAGCGGTGGGCAATGCCGCCCAGACCCTGCACCCGGTGGCGGGCCAGGGGCTCAACCTCGGACTGCGCGATGCCTTCGCGCTGGCCGACTCGCTGCGCACGGGCTGCACGCCGCGGGCGCTGCGGACCTTTGCCTCGCGCCACCGCCTGGACCGGGCCGTGACCATCGGCGTGACCGACCTGTTGCCGCGCGCATTCGGCGTCAACTACCCGATGGCCGCCCATGCGCGCGGGGCTTCGCTGGCGGCGCTGGCCTGCCTGGCGCCGCTCAAGCACGCGCTGGCACGGCACATGATGTTCGGCATGCGCCGCTGAAAGGCCCTGCGAAAGCCGCGCATGCGGCTTTCGCCACTTTTCGCCCAGCCGGGCCTATCGTTTTCAGATGCCACCTATTGTCTTGATGCTCAATTCTTGGGCAGCGGCAGTCGTTTGGCGTTAGAATCCAGCCCTCGCTCATGCCCGTGAAGATTGCCGACAGCTGTTTCGGCGCGGGCGTGTTTTTCCGTTTCACTCCAGAACCACGCAGCCGGGCCGACCTGCTCCGCATTGCGCCATGCGCATGCCGCCGGGAGCCGTGGCCGCCGGAATCACCGGAATCGCCGCCTCAACGTGCAGATCGGACCCCATCAGCTTCGCAACAACCTGTTTGTCGCCCCCATGGCGGGCGTGACGGACCGCCCTTTCCGCCAGTTGTGCAAGCAGCTCGGCGCGGGCTATGCGGTGTCGGAAATGGTGGCGTCCAATGCACAGCTCTGGAAGAGCGAAAAGACCATGCGCCGGGCCAACCATGCCGGCGAAGTGGAGCCCATCTCGGTCCAGATCGCCGGCGCCGAGCCGGCCATGATGGCCGAGGCCGCCCGCTACAACGTCGACCGCGGGGCGCAGATCATCGATATCAACATGGGCTGCCCGGCCAAGAAGGTCTGCAACGTGGCCGCGGGCTCCGCGCTGCTGCAGAACGAGCCGCTGGTGGTGCGCATCGTCGAGGCCGTGGTCG
This sequence comes from Cupriavidus sp. C2SS-8b, assembly GCF_057073745.1. Taxonomy (NCBI): domain Bacteria; kingdom Pseudomonadati; phylum Pseudomonadota; class Betaproteobacteria; order Burkholderiales; family Burkholderiaceae; genus Cupriavidus; species Cupriavidus sp. C2SS-8b. Next base: position 566,949 of record NZ_CP172716.1, on the reverse strand, counting down.
GTGCCGTCGGGGATCGTGTCCCGGTCACGCTGAAGATTCGCACCGGCTGGAACCGCGAGAACCGCAACGCCCTGCGCGTCGCGCGCATGGTGGAAGACGCTGGCATCAGCATGCTGACCATCCATGGCCGCACGCGGGCCGACCTGTACCACGGCGACGCCGAGTACGAGACCATCGCCGCGGTCAAGGCCACCATCGGTATTCCGGTGGTCGCCAACGGCGATATCACGACACCGCAAAAGGCAAAGCAGGTGCTGGCGCTGACGGGCGCCGACGCCATCATGATCGGCCGTGCGGCGCAGGGCCGGCCGTGGCTGTTCCGCGAGATCGAGCACTTCCTGGCCACCGGCGAATCGCTGCCGCCGCCGGAGGTGGCCGAGATCCGCGCCATCATGAACGCGCACCTGGAAGACCACTACGATTTCTACGGCGAGTTCACCGGCGTGCGTACCGCGCGCAAGCATATTGCGTGGTACACGCGCGGACTGCGTGGCGCGAACGTGTTCCGCCACCGCATGAACACGCTGGAGAGCACCGGCGAACAGCTTGCCGCGGTCAATGCGTTCTTTGACGAGCAGGCGCAGTGGTCCGACCGGCTGGTCTATGTCGATGAAGCCGGTGCGGGCGAGGGGGAAGATGAAACGGACAACAACAACAAAAAAGGGGAGTTGCTTGCCGCATGAGCCGCAACGCTATCGACCAGTGCATCCGGGACAGCCTGGACAGCTACTTTCGGGATCTGGATGGCGAAGAGCCGTCCAATATGTACAACATGGTGCTGGAGGCCGTCGAGCGCCCGCTGCTCGAAGCCGTGATGGTGCGCGCCGAGCGCAACCAGTCGCTGGCCGCCGCCTACCTGGGCATCAATCGCAATACGCTGCGCAAGAAGTTGCAGCTGCACGGTTTAATTTGAATTTGAAGCGTTTCGCACAGCCATGATCAAGCAAGCTCTCCTTTCCGTTTCCGACAAGACCGGCATCGTCGAATTCGCGCGCGAACTGAACGCGCTCGGCGTCACGCTGCTTTCCACCGGCGGTACCGCCAAGCTGCTGGCCGACAGCGGCCTGCCCGTCACGGAAGTGGCCGACTACACCGGCTTCCCCGAGATGCTCGACGGCCGCGTGAAGACGCTGCACCCGAAGGTGCACGGCGGTATCCTGGCGCGCCGCGACCTGCCCGAGCACATGGCCGCGCTGGCCGAGCACAATATCCCGACGATCGACCTGCTGGTGGTGAACCTGTACCCGTTCCAGCAGACCGTGGCCAAGGATGACTGCACGCTGCCGGACGCGATCGAGAACATCGACATCGGCGGCCCGACCATGCTGCGCTCGGCGGCCAAGAACCACCGTGACGTGACCGTGATCGTCGATCCGGCCGACTACGCCGTGGTGCTCGACGAAATGCGTGGCAATGGGAACAAGGTCGGCTACGACACCAACTTCCGCTTGGCCACCAAGGTGTTCGCGCACACCGCGCAGTACGATGGCGCGATCACCAACTACCTGACCAGCCTGGGTACCGACAAGTCGCACCAGGGCCGCAGTGCCTACCCGCAGACGCTGAACCTGGCGTTCGACAAGGTGCAGGAAATGCGCTACGGCGAAAACCCGCACCAGTCGGCCGCGTTCTACCGCGACCTGAAGGCCGTGGATGGCGCGCTGGCCAACTACGTGCAGCTGCAGGGCAAGGAACTGTCGTACAACAACATCGCCGACGCCGATGCGGCGTGGGAATGCGTGAAGTCTTTCGACGTCTCGACGCCGGCTTGCGTGATCATCAAGCACGCAAACCCGTGCGGCGTGGCTGTCGGTGCGAATGCGCTGGAAGCGTATGACAAGGCTTTCAAGACCGACTCGACTTCGGCCTTCGGTGGCATCATCGCCTTCAATGTGGAACTCGATGAAGCTGCGGCGCAGGCCGTGGCGAAGCAGTTTGTCGAAGTGTTGATCGCGCCGTCGTTCAGCGCCGCTGCGCGCGCCGTGTTCGCGCCCAAGCAGAATGTGCGTCTGCTTGAGATCCCGCTTGGCAAGGGTGTCAACCAGTATGACTTCAAGCGCGTGGGCGGCGGTCTGCTGGTGCAGGGCCCGGATGCCAAGAACGTGAAGCCGTCGGAACTGCGCGTGGTGACGCGCCGCCATCCGACGCCGAAGGAAATGGATGATCTGATGTTTGCATGGCGGGTTGCCAAGTACGTCAAGTCGAACGCCATCGTGTTCTGCGGCGGCGGCATGACGCTCGGCGTCGGCGCCGGGCAGATGAGCCGGGTGGATTCGGCGCGCATCGCCAGCATCAAGGCACAGAATGCGGGGCTGACCCTGGCCGGTTCGGCGGTGGCGTCGGATGCGTTCTTCCCGTTCCGCGACGGGCTCGATGTGGTGGTGGACGCTGGCGCGACTTGCGTGATTCAGCCGGGTGGGTCGATGCGGGATGATGAGGTGATTGCGGCGGCGGATGAACGGGGTATTGCCATGGTGCTGACTGGCACGCGGCATTTCCGCCACTGATTTGATTAGGTTGTCGTGCTTGGCATGCGCCGCTGTTTCGGCGGCGTAGCCGCCGAGTCACTTTTTGTCCGAGCGACAAAAAGTAACCAAAAAACGCGTCGCTTGCCCTAACGGGCGAATATTGATCGTAGCGTGCGAAGAATTTCGTACGGGTATTCGCTTCAGAGCATGCCCGGCTGCCTGCCGCGTGGAGCGCGTCCGTATGCAGGCTCTCCGACAATGATTGAACGAGCCCCGAACCTGTCCGTGGCCCGGGCTCTCCAGCTATATCGCATCATCGCCTTCGGCTGCGCTACGCGCGGCTCAGTAGTCTGAGCGCGCAGGCCGGAGCTGAAGACCAAGACAATGGCCCGTGTCAGTGTGCGGCAGCAATGGTGATGCGCCAGCTAACAGACTAGTGAGCCGCGTAGCAGCCGTAGGCGATGATGCGACAGCGTTGGCAGTGTCGGGCCACGGACAGGTTCAGGGCTCGTTCAATCATTGTCGGAGAGCCTACATGCGGGTGCGCACCATGCGGCAGGCAGCCAGGCAGACTCTGAAGCGAATACCCGTACGAAATTCTTCGCACACTACGATCAATATTCGTCCGCTAGGACAAGTAAACGCGTTTTTTGGTTACTTTTTGTCGCTCGGACAAAAAGTGACTCGCCGGCTCCGCCGGCGAAACAGCGGCGCCTGCCAAGCACTCCCCCATCCCAAATAGCCCCAAAAACCAGCCCTCCCCAAATGCGCATTTTAGGCATCGACCCCGGCCTCCGCACCACCGGCTTTGGCGTATTAGAAAAGCATGGCAACAAGCTTTCCTACATTGCCTCGGGCACCATCAAGAGCAATGGGGACACTGACCTGCCTGCGCGCCTGAAGACGTTGTTTGACGGCATCAGCGAGGTAGCCCGCACTTACGCCCCGGACTGCGCGGCGATCGAAAAGGTGTTCGTCAACGTCAACCCGCAGTCAACGCTTCTGCTAGGCCAGGCCCGCGGCGCGGCGATCTGTGGGCTGGTGGGGCAAGGCCTCCCGGTATTCGAATACACCGCCCTGCAACTGAAAGTAGCCGTAGTCGGCTATGGCCGCGCCAACAAGGAGCAGGTGCAGGAGATGGTGATGCGACTGCTGAGCCTGCCGGGGCGTCCGAGCACCGATGCCGCCGATGCTCTCGGCGTCGCCATCTGCCACGCCAACGGCGGCGACACGCTGGGCACGCTGTCCGGCCTGGCCCCCGACCTCGTCCGCAAGGGCATGCGCGTGCGCCGCGGGCGGCTGATCGGCTGACAAATACCGCGGCAAGAGCCCAACACTCCCGTCTCTTACAATCGAGGGCATTTGCCGCGCGGCGGCCACGAACCCTCAGCCATGCTCCGCTTCCGAATCTGTCTTCCCGCAACCCTGGCAACCATCATGCTGGCCGGCTGCGCCACGAAGCTGCCCCCGCCTTCCGCACCCAAGCCTACCACCGCAGCCAAAGAAATCCCCGCGCCCGCACCGGCCAGCAAACCGCTGGTCATCGCGCACCGCGGCGCCAGCGCGCTGCGCCCCGAGCACACATTGGCCGCGTATGCCAAGGCCATCGAAGACGGTGCCGATGTCATCGAACCCGATCTCGTCATCACCCGCGACGGTGTTCTCGTGGCGCGCCATGAAAACGAAATCAGCGGCACCTCCAACGTGGCCGAGATGCCGCAGTTTGCCGACCGCAAGCGCACCAAGATCATCGACGGCGAACGCCTGACCGGATGGTTCACCGAGGACTTCACGCTGGCCGAACTCAAGACGCTGCGGGCCCGCGAGCGCATCCCGAAACTGCGCCCGGCCAATGCCCGCCTCAACGACCAGTTCGAGATCCCGACCTTCGACGAGATCGTGCGGCTCGCCGAACAGGCGTCGCTGCGCACCGGCCGGCAGATCGGCCTGTATCCCGAACTGAAACACCCGAGCTACTTCCGCGGCATCGGCAAGCCGCTTGAAGACAAACTGCTCGAGGCACTGCGCGGCCAGCCCTACCTGCGCGAGGCGCCCATCTTCATCCAGTCTTTCGAGGCCGGCGCCCTGCGCGAGGTGCGCCGGGCCCTGGGCAACGGCATGCCCAATGTCAGGCTGGTGCAACTGATCGGCAACCCGAAGCAGACCCCGCCCGACTGGCGGCTGTCCGGCGACACGCGTACCTATGCCGACATGCTGACCCGGACCGGCCTGCGCGAGGTAGCTACCTATGCCGACGGCATCGGACCCGAGAAGAACAGCGTGGTGCCGCGCGATGCGCACGGCGGCCTGGGCGCGCCTTCCGCCGTCGTGCGCAACGCGCATGCGGCCGGCCTGCTGGTGCATCCCTATACGTTCCGCCCCGAGAATGCCTTCCTGCCCAAGGCCTTCCAGACTGGCGGAGACGCCGCCACGCGCAGCCCCGCGGGCATGGTGCGCGAGGTGGAGGCCTTTGTCGCCGCCGGCGTGGACGGTGTCTTCACCGACGACCCCGCGCTCGGCCGGCGTGCCATCGACGCCGGGAACCCGTGAGGGGCGGAGGCGCTGCTGGGCTACACTTGCGGCCTTCCGCAGGACCGCAAGACCGCAAGACCGTTGAACCGACCCCGCCCCCTCCCCTTACCCCTAAAGCAAACCCAAACACCATGATCGGACGCATCGCCGGCACCCTTGTCGAGAAGAATCCTCCGCACCTGCTCGTGGACTGCCACGGCGTCGGCTACGAGATCGATGTGCCGATGAGCACGTTCTACAACCTGCCCGCGACCGGCCAGCCGGTGACGCTGCTGACCCAGCTCATCGTGCGCGAGGACGCGCACCTGCTCTACGGCTTCGGCACGGCGACCGAGCGGAATACGTTCCGCGAGCTGATCAAGATCACCGGCATCGGCGCGCGCATGGCGCTGGCGGTGCTGTCCGGCATGTCCGTGCAGGAACTGGCGCAGGCCATCACGCTGCAGGAAGCCGGGCGCCTCACGCGCGTGCCGGGCATCGGCAAGAAAACCGCCGAACGCCTGCTGCTCGAACTCAAGGGCAAGCTCGGCGCGGAACTCGGCCATGCGCCGGGCGCAACCCCCATGCATGACAACGCGGTCGATATCCTCAACGCGCTGCTGGCGCTCGGCTATTCGGAAAAGGAGGCCGCCGCGGCCATCAAGCAGGTGCCCGCCGGCACGGGCGTTTCAGATGGCATCAAGCTGGCGCTGAAGGCCCTGTCCAAGGCGTGAAGCGTAAAATAGCGCGACACCTGACGCCGCCGACATGATTGAAACCGACAAGTTCTCCGCCCCCGACCGCGTGATCGCCGCCACGCCCGCTTCCTCGCACGAAGAGGCGTTCGAGCGCGCGCTGCGGCCCAAGCTGCTCGACGAATACGTCGGCCAGGAGAAGGTGCGCGGACAGCTGGATATCTTCATGCACGCGGCACGCAACCGCCGCGAGGCGCTGGACCACGTGCTGCTGTTCGGCCCGCCGGGACTGGGCAAGACCACGCTTGCGCATATCATCGCGCGCGAAATGGGCGTCAACCTGCGCCAGACCTCGGGCCCGGTGCTCGAACGCCCGGGCGACCTGGCCGCGCTGCTGACCAACCTCGAAACCAACGACGTGCTGTTCATCGACGAAATCCACCGGCTCTCGCCGGTCGTCGAGGAAATCCTGTACCCGGCGCTCGAGGACTACCAGATCGACATCATGATCGGCGAAGGCCCGGCGGCCCGTTCGGTCAAGCTCGACCTGCAGCCGTTCACGCTGGTCGGCGCCACCACCCGCGCCGGCATGCTGACCAACCCGCTGCGCGACCGCTTCGGCATCGTGGCGCGGCTGGAGTTCTATACGGCCGGCGAACTGGCTCGCATCGTCACGCGCTCGGCCCAGTTGCTGGGCGCCCGCATCGACCCGCAGGGCGCGCTGGAGATCGCCCGCCGCGCGCGCGGCACGCCCCGGATTGCCAACCGGCTGCTGCGCCGCGTGCGCGACTATGCCGAAGTCAAGGGCGACGGCACCATCAGCCGCGAGATCGCCGATGCCGCGCTGGCCATGCTGGACGTGGACGGCGTGGGCTTCGACCTGATGGACCGCAAGCTGCTGGAGGCCGTGCTGCAAAAGTTCGGCGGCGGCCCGGTCGGCGTCGACAACCTGGCCGCGGCGATCGGCGAGGAGCGCGACACCATCGAGGACGTGCTGGAGCCCTACCTGATCCAGCAGGGCTACCTGCAACGCACGCCGCGCGGCCGCGTCGCCACGGCGGCGGCCTACCTGCACTTCGGCCTTCCAGCGCCCGACAGCGGCGGCACCGGCGAACTGCCCGGCTGAGGAACCCCAGCCATCGAGGTGATTGCTGCGCCGCAATAACCCCCGGCCTGGCGCCTCCCTGGTCGCCAATTAAACTTTTTTGTCCGGCATCCCAAATTTTTTCGAAGTGGATTGCTGGCCCATGTCCGATTGTCCACAATGGCTTCAACGGCACCCAAGCCAGGGTGCCCCGGCAGCCGTGCCGATTGGCATGGCCCCTCACCATCGCCAAGGAAAGCCATGATCCGTCGTCCGTCCTCCCTGCCAGTCGCGGTGTTTGCGGCTGCCATGCTTATCGCCACCAGCGCCTACGCCCAGCGTCCGCAGGCTCCGGTCGGCGTTGCCGAGGAGGCCGTCGTCAGCGGCAAGATCATCGATATCGATCCGAACACCAAGGCTGTGCTGGTACAAGGCCCGCGCGGCAACGTCGTCGAACTGGTGGGCGGCGACGAAGTGAAGAATTTCGGCCAGATCCACAAGGGCGACATCCTCACCATCGCGCGTGGCGCGGCGCTCGTGGCATCGCTGGAACCGGTGGACAGCAAATCGTCCGCGCTGGCGGAGTCGGTGGAGCGGACCTCGCGCGCGGCCGAAGGCAGCAAGCCCGGCATCATGCGCGAAGTCACCACCACGGTGACGGCAGAGATCACGAAGGTCGAGCCGGCCAAGCACCTGGTCACGTTCCGGGGCCCGCGCGAAACCTTGCGCACAGTCAAGGTAGAAGATCCTGCCATCGATCTCAGCAAGATCCAGCGTGGCCAGATGGCAAAGATCGTCTATCGTGAAGTCGTAGCCATCACGGTCAGAGCCCCGGCTGCATCCGCAGCCAATTGACCACCAAGCCAGACGCGGTACTTTACCCCACCAGGAGGTTACCTATGAATCGACGCCATTTTGTTACCCGGGTTGCCGGATCGGGGCTGCTCGTCGCCACCGCGTTCACGGTTGGCTGCACGACGACAGGCACCAAGGCCTCGTCCGATCCGGCAGCGAAAAGACAGGAAATCGATGCGGGTGTGGATGGCGCGTTGAACCGCCTGTATTCCTCGACCAAGGGCTCGCACGAACTTGCCAATCGCGCGCAGGGCATCCTGGTATTCCCGCGCGTCATCTCGGCGGGCCTGGTGGTCGGTGGCGAATACGGCGAAGGGGCCCTGCGCTCGCACGGTTCGACCGTGGGCTACTACAGCACCGCGCAAGCTTCAGTTGGCCTGACCGCCGGTGGCCAGTCCAAGGCCGTCATCATCATGTTCATGACGCCCGAGGCGTACAACAAGTTCGTGTCGAGCAAGGGCTGGACGGCAGGCGCCGATGCGAACGTGGCACTCGCCAAGATCGGCGCCAATGGCCAGCTCGATACCCTGACCAGCCAGCAGCCGGTGGTGGGCTTCGTGCAGACCAATGCTGGCCTGATGTTCGATGCGTCGATCAACGGCGCCAAGATCTCCAAACTGGATATCTGATCCGGTGGCGCCGACCCGCGGCTGCATAGCCGCAGGGCCCGGCACACTACTGCATCCCGGCTACGGCCGGGATTTTTCTTGCTGCACGGCAAGGCACGTCTCCGGCTGGCATAATCGCGCCAAAAACGCAGGCGCGGAAAGCGCCGCCCAACCGGGAACCTCGATGTCCGCCCTGCCCACCGCCCCCACAGCCGCCTCCACCCATACCGGGCGCGTCTACCGTTACTACGATCTCGTCATGGTGGCCTTCGTCACCGTGCTGCTGTGCTCCAACCTGATCGGGGCCGCCAAGGCGGCGCAAGTGACAGTCCCACTGCTGGGGCCAGTTACCTTCGGGGCCGGCGTGCTGTTCTTCCCGATCTCGTACATCTTTGGCGACGTGCTGACCGAGGTCTACGGCTATGGCCGCGACCGCCGCGTGGTGTGGGCGGGCTTCGCGGCCCTGGCGTTTGCGACGTTCATGAGCCTGGTGGTGCTGCACATGCCGGTGGCGCCGTTCATGGCCGACTACCAGAAGAGCCTCGAAGACGTATTCGGCAATACCTGGCGCATCGCGTTAGGGTCGCTGATCGCCTTCTGCTGCGGCAGCTTCGCCAACAGCTATGTGCTGGCCAAGATGAAGCTGTGGACAGGCGGACGCTGGCTGTGGACCCGCACCATCGGCTCGACGCTGGCCGGCGAGCTGGTCGACTCGTCCCTGTTCTACGTGATTGCGTTCTACGGGATCTGGCCGCTGGAGAAGGTGCTCCAGGTTGCGGTGGCGCAGTATGTGCTGAAGACCGGCTGGGAAGTCGTGATGACGCCGGTCACGTACAAGGTCGTGAACTTCCTCAAGCGCGCCGAGAACGAGGACTGGTACGACCGCAACACCAACTTCACGCCGTTCCGCCTGCGCGTCTGAGGCCGGCGTCCTGCCCGTGGCGTCCCGTCAGGGAACGCGCCGGTCCACTTCATCGAGCGCCAGCGCTTCCAGGTGGGTCACATCGCCCCACTGGGCCAGCGTCAGGTGATGGCTGTCGCTACGCAGCCGGTTGATGCTGGCATTGAGCAGTTCATGCTGGCGCGGCGCTTCCAGCGTCATGCCGGTGGCCTCGCGGTAGAGGCAGTCGAGCACGCCGCCGTGGGCCACCAGCGCGATGCGCTCGCCCGGATGACGGCGCGACAACGACAGTGCGATCTCGACCGCGCGATCATGGAACTGCGCCAGCGACTCGCCCTGCGGCGGCGCGTAGTCGGGCACGCGCGCCTGCCAGCGGGCGAAGTCCTCGGGCAGTTGCTCGGCGACCTCGGCGTAGGTCTTGCCCTGCAGGGTGCCGTAGCTGCGCTCGCGCAGGCGCGGCTCCGACCTCACCTTCAGGCCAAGCGCCTCGGCCAGGGGCGACGCCGTCTGCATGGCGCGGCCCAGGTCGCTGGAGTAGACCGCGTCGATCGGCTCGCCTGACAGCGCCGCGGCGAGCGCCCGGGCCTGGGCTTCGCCAGTCTCGTTGAGCGGGATGTCGAGCTGGCCTTGCAGCCGGCGCTCGCGGTTCCAGGCCGTCTCGCCATGACGGATCACGATCAGGTGCGTGTAGGCCAGCGAATGCGGCCCGGAGCTTTGCAACATGCCCTTTCCTTGCGTTTCCTTGCCCGGCGCGGACGCCGGGCACACGACCTCAGCCGGCCACCTTGGGGTTGAGCGTGTAAGTGCCCGTCAGGCTGGCCTGCGCCAGCACATGGCCGCGGATGGCTTCCAGCACCTGGGCGCCCGTGAACTTGCCGTCCAGCGGCACTCGCTCCAGATCCAGCGCGTAAACCGTGAACACGTAGTGGTGCAGCAGCGTGTCGTTCCACGGCGGGCACGGACCGTCGTAGCCGTAGTAGTCGCCCTTCATGTCGGCGTCATTGGCGAACCAGCCGGTGTAGTCGTTGATGCCGTGGCGCAGGCCGCCGGCGGTGGCCGTGCCGCCGGCCGCTTCGGGTCCCGGCTTGCCGCGCGCGATCACGCCGTCGCTGTGCGAGCCGGCGGCGATCGTGGTGAGGCCCGGCGGAATATCGACCAGCGCCCAGTGGTAGAAGTCCACGCGCGGCAGCGATGCCGGCACTTCGCGGCCTTCCTTGTTGACGTCGTCTCCTTTGCTCGGGACATCGCGGTCATGGCAGATCAGGACGAAGGACCGCGTCTGGGCCGGCGCGTCTTCCCAATGCAGGTCTGGATTGCGGTTGCTCGACAGCGCCACGTGGGTATCGGCGTCGGGCACGCAGAAGGCGAACTCGCCGGGAATCGGCGTGTTGTCGGCGAAGGACTTGCTCCAGAGTTTCATTTGTCTCTCCTGTCTGTGGATGGCCAGCGCGGACGCGGCCATCGTGGTTTCCTGCTGTCTGTCCGGGCTGCAACGGTCTGCGGCGGGCTCAGGCGTTGCCGGGCGGCGGCACGCGCAGCCAGAACGTCACCGGTCCGTCGTTGGTCAGGCTCACTTGCATCATCGCCCCGAACTCGCCCGTCTGCACGTCCGGGAGCGACGCGCGCGCCCGCTCGACGAAATACTCGTACAGGCGGCGCCCGTCCTCGGGCGACGCCGCAGGCGTGAAGCTCGGCCGGGTACCGCTGTTGGTATCGGCCGCCAGCGTGAACTGGGACACCACCAGCAGCCCACCCGCACCGCCGTTGCCGTCCATATTCTGCACCGGCAGGTTCATCTTGCCGTCCGCGTCGGAAAACACGCGATAGGACAGCATCTTGGCCAGCAGACGGTCGGCCTGCGCCTCCGTATCGCCGCGCTCGGCGCAGACCAGCGCCAGCAGCCCGGCGCCGATCTCCCCGGTGGTGCGGCCGCCGACGGTCACCCGGGCCTGCGCTACGCGCTGGATCAGTGCGATCATCGTCCGGCTCAGGCCAGCGTCACGCGGGCAAAGCGGCGCTTGCCCACCTGGACCACGTAGGTGCCCGCTGCCACCTTGACGGCCTTGTCGCTGACCGTGGCACCGTCGATCTTCACGCCGCCCTGCTCGATATTGCGGTTGGCCTCCGAGGTGGACGGCACCAGGTTGGCCTGCTTGAGCAGCTGTGCGATGCCCAGCGGCGCGCCCGCCAGGCTGACGGCCGGGATGTCGTCCGGCACGCCGCCGCGCGCGCGGTGGTTGAAGTCCTCGAGCGCCTTCTCGGCATCGGCCTGGCTGTGGAAGCGCGCCACGATCTCCTGCGCCAGCATCACCTTGCAGTCGCGCGGGTTGCGGCCAAGCGCGATTTCCTGCTTCATCAGGTCGATCTCGGCCAGCGGGCGGAACGACAGCAGCGTGTAGTACTGCCACATCAGGTCGTCCGAGATGCTCATCAGCTTGCCGAACATCTCGCTGGGCGCTTCGGTCACGCCGACGTAGTTGCCCTTGGACTTCGACATCTTCTCGACGCCGTCCAGGCCCACCAGCAGCGGCATGGTCAGGATGCACTGCGGCTCCTGGCCGTATTCCTTCTGCAGCTCGCGCCCGACCAGCAGGTTGAACTTCTGGTCGGTGCCGCCGAGTTCCAGATCGGACTTCAGCGCAACAGAATCGTAGCCCTGCATGAGTGGATAAAGGAACTCATGGACCGAAATCGGAATCCCAGACCGGAAGCGTTTGGTGAAGTCGTCGCGCTCCATCATTCGGGCCACCGTGTACTTGGCGGCCAGCTGGATCATGCCGCGTGCGCCGAGCGGGTCACACCATTCGCTGTTGTAGCGGATTTCGGTGCGCGCCGGGTCGAGCACCAGGCTGGCCTGGCGGTAGTAGGTCTGGGCGTTGGTCTCGATCTGCTCGCGCGTCAGCGGCGGCCGGGTGCTGTTGCGGCCCGACGGGTCGCCGATGGTCGAGGTGAAGTCTCCGATCAGGAAGATCACCTGGTGACCCAGGTCCTGGAGCTGGCGCAGCTTGTTCAGGACCACGGTGTGCCCGATGTGGATGTCGGGTGCGGTGGGGTCCAGGCCGAGCTTGATGCGCAGGGGCACGCCGGTCGCTTCGCTGCGGGCCAGCTTCTGGGCCCATTCGGCTTCAATCAGCAGTTCGTCGCAGCCACGCTTCGAGACCTCAAGCGCGTGCATGACCGACGGCGTGAGGGGATATTTGGCCGCGGGGCCGGAGGATGCTTCAGTCATGACGTAAGTCTTTGAAATACATGAAAATTTGGCGGATGCGCCACTCGGCCCCGGGCCGATTCTTGGTATAATCCGCGCTTCCCGGCGCCAAGCGGTACCAAGCCCGCGCGCCACCCGCCATTCTAGTGCCGACACCAGGTGGCAAATAAATTTGAATAGCACGCGCCGCACCTCGGGGGAGGAAGGCAGACGACAGACATCGTCGCGGCAGCGGTGCCCAGACCAAGGCTGAATTTTACGTGATGTGGTCCAGACTCCGCGAAGTTTTCGCGCGTGAGCTGGTGGTTCTCGTCGACCCGACCAACCCCCAGCACGCGCGACGGCGCAAGCAGCTCACCGCTTCGGTGGGCGCGATTTTCACGCTCGGCATGGCTGCCGCCATGGGCGTGGCGCCCCGCAGCGCCTTCAACGACCCGGATGCGCCGCGCGTCAACGAGACGCTGCGCATGCCTGATGTGCGCGAACAGCTCGCGCAGCTTGTCGATGTCGATTCCGATGCCGTCTACGTGCGCCAGGAGCGCATGCAGCGCGGCGACACCATTGCGTCGCTGCTGCGCCGCCTGGGCGTGGACGATCCCGACGCGCAGGCGTTCATCCTGAAGAACCCGACCGCGCGAGGGCTGTTCAACCTCAACCCGGGCCAGACCGTGCAGGCGCAGATCGACGACAGCAATATGCTGGTGTCGCTGCAGGCCAACCTGGGCGGCGACGCCGCAACCTCGCGCGAACTCGTGATCGAGCGCGCCGGGCCGGCAAAGGCAACTGGCACGGCGGGCTACAAGGCGCGCGTGCAGAACGTCGACAACGACCTGCGCTATGAAATGGCGTCCGGCTCGATTGCCGCGGGCGGCTTCTTCAAGGCCATGGACGCGGCCAACGTGCCCGACGACATCGTGCACCAGATGCTGTCGATCTTCTCCGGCGTGATCGACTTCCAGCATGACATCGCCAGCGGCGACCGCTTCCGCATCATCTACGAAGCCGGTTTCCAGGACGGCTCATTCATCCGCAACGGCCGCGTGGTGGCGATCGAGCTGATCAACCGGAACCAGCTCCACCAGGCGCTCTGGTTCGCGCCCGAAGGCGAGAGCAACGGCGCCTACTACACCTTCGACGGCCGCAGCATGAAGCGCCCGTTCCTGCGTTCGCCGGTGGAGTTCTCGCGCGTGTCGTCGGGCTTCGGCGGCCGCGATCATCCGCTGCATCACGCATGGACCCAGCACAAGGGCGTCGACTTCGCCGCGCCCACGGGAACCAAGGTGCTGGCTACCGGCGAAGGCGTGATCGACTTTGTCGGCAGCCAGAACGGGTACGGCAACATCATCATCCTGAAGCACGCCAACGGCTACTCGACCTACTATGCGCACCTGTCCGGCTTTGCCGGCGTGCAGCAGGGACAGCGGGTAGCGCAGGGACAGGTCATCGGCTATGTCGGCCAGACCGGCTGGGCCACGGGGCCGCACCTGCACTACGAGTTCCGCCTCAACGACGTGCCGCAGAATCCGCTGAGCATCGCATCGCTGATGGAAGCCCCTGTGCTGACCGGCAAGTCGCGCCAGGAATTCCTGGGCTATACCAGCACCATGCTCAGCCGCATCAACGCGCTGCGCACCTATAACGTCCTTACCGCGGCCAACTGACAGCCGCTCCGCCCGGAGAATCCATGCGCGCCCACGGCGACCGCTATATCGGCATCATGTCTGGCACCAGCATGGACGGCGCGGACGCCGTGCTGGTGGACTTCAGCGGCGATCGCCCCGCGGTGCTGGCCGCCGCGCACGAACCCTTCCCCGAGGCGCTGCGCGCGGATTTCGGCCAGTTGCAGCAGCCCGGCGACAACGAGATCCATCGCGAGGCGCTGGCCGCCAATGCGCTCGCACGCGTCTATGCGAGCTGCGTGAGCTCGCTGCTCGGACAGGCGGGACTGCAGCCGGATGATGTTGCAGCGATCGGTGCGCATGGGCAGACCATCCGCCATCGGCCAGGCCTTTACGACAAGATCGGCTATACGCGGCAAAGCCAGCATCCCGCGCTGCTGGCGGAACTGGCGGGCATTGACGTGGTGGCGGATTTCCGCAGCCGCGACGTGGCGGCGGGCGGCCAGGGCGCGCCGCTGGTGCCGGCGCTGCACCAGGCGCTGTTCGGCGACGGGGCCGAGGCGCGCGTGATCTGCAATATCGGTGGCATCTCCAACATCAGCGTGCTGCCCGGCAACGGCGGCGCCGTGATCGGCTTCGACTGCGGGCCGGGCAATGCGCTGCTCGACTACTGGATCGGCGAACAGCTCGGCATGCCGTTCGACAACGACGGCGCGTGGGCCGCAAGCGGACGCGTCGACGACGCATTGCTGGCCGAATGCCTGGCCGACCCTTATTTCAATGCCGCACCGCCCAAGAGCACGGGCCGCGACCAGTTCCATCCCGCATGGCTGGAAGCGCGCCTCGCGACGCGCGGCAATCCCAAGCCGACGCCGGCCGACGTGCAGGCGACACTGGCGGCGCTGACGGCCGAGGCGATCGCGCGCGATGTCCGGGCCCACTCACCCCAGGCGCGACGCCTGATCGTCTGCGGCGGCGGCGCCCGCAACGGCTACATCATGCGGCGCCTGGCTCAGGCCCTGCCCGGCCTGTCCGTGCAGACGACCGAAGACTTCGGGGTGCCGGTCTCGCAGGTGGAGGCCATCGCCTTCGCCTGGCTGGCGCGCCAGTGCCTGCTGCGCCTGCCGGGCAATGTCGCCACCGTCACCGGCGCGGCCGGTCCGCGCGTGCTTGGCGCAATCTATCCAGGCTGACCCCACCATCGGACACTGGCCAGGTTCGTTTCGAACCGCGTAGCCGGTGGGGTGCTTTGGTTATGACCGGGTCATCGTTCTTGGCAGACGTGGCTCTTTCGCCGGCGTAGCAGGCGAGTAACTTCTTGTCCAAGCGACAAGAAGTCACCAAGAAACGCGTTTACGTGGTCGACGAACGGCTCAATGGGTAAAGACGGTAAAGGGCATAGCCACACTGCCTGCCGCGTAGATGATCAGGATAGACACCTCGAATGATCGAACCCGGATTACTTGGTGGCCCCTCGTAACCCCGCCTTCAGTAGGACGCCTAAGGCTGCGCTGCGCGCACTCAGCAGAAAACCGAGGGCGGGAACAAATGGAAGCACCAGCATCGGCGCCGTTGATGTCGTCCCGCCCTCCGACTAGTGCGCCGCGTAGCAGCCGAAGGCGATGATGCGATATCGCGGGCAGTGTCGAGCCACGGACAGGTTCGGGGCTGGTTCAATCATTGCTGGAGAGCCTGCAGGCGGACGCGCTCCACGCGGCAGGCAGCCGGGCATTCTCTGAAGCGAATACCCGTACGAAATTCTTCGCACACTACGATCAATATTCGTCCGTTAGGACAAGCCAACGCGTTTTTTGGTTACTTTTTGTCGCTCGGACAAAAAGTGACTCGCAGGCTACGCCTGCGAAACAGCGGCGCCTGCCAAGAGCGACGACCCAGTCATAAACCTCAAACCCCGCCTGATAAGCACGACGCCCCCGCCATTCGCAAAAGAGCCAAAAAAAACGCACCCGAAGGTGCGCTTCCTTTCCAACGTCCAACCTCAGACCGAGAACGACGAGCCGCAACCGCAGGTAGTGGATGCGTTCGGGTTCTTGATCACGAACTGCGCGCCGTTGATGTCTTCCTTGTAGTCGATCTCCGCGCCGACCAGGTACTGGTAGCTCATCGAGTCGATCAGCAGGGTGACGCCGTTCTTGACCATCGTGGTGTCGTCTTCGTTGACTTCCTCGTCGAACGTGAAGCCATACTGGAAGCCTGAGCAGCCGCCGCCCTGCACGAACACGCGCAGCTTCAGCTCGGCATTGCCCTCTTCCTCGATCAGCTGCTTGACCTTGTCGGCGGCGCTGTCGGTAAAGACGAACGGTGCCGGCACGTCCTCGGTTACGGGTGCCTCTGCGACTGCGTTCATGGGGTTCTCCTGATTAGATACGCCTGTATTCTAAGCGCTACTGGAAAATCGTGCCGAAACCCTTGGTTTTCAAGGGCTTCTGCGAAAGATTGCACGTGGCGCTCAGGCCGCTTTCCCGGCTTCGGCAACGTCGAGCGAGGCATCGGCGCCTTCAATGTCCTCTTCGGCACCTTCGGCGGCCAGAAGTTTCGGGACCGTCTTGAGTTCTTCCTGGCCCAGCGGCACTAGCCGCCCTTCCACCAATGCGCCCTGATGCATCTCGAGCGCGGCATAGCGCACCTCGCCCAGCACGCGTGCGTGGGGCTGGAGTTCCAGCAATTCGCCCGCATGGACCGGGCCTTTCACCGTGCCATTCAGGATCAGGTGGCCGACGGCGATCTCGCCTTCCACCATGCCCTTTTCGCTGATGACCAGCATGCTGGGCTTGTCTCCGGCGGCGCGGATATTGCCACGCACCTTGCCGTCGAGCCTCAGGCCACCCGAAAACACCAGATCGCCATCGATGGCGGTGCCTTCACCGATCAGCGTATCGATCGAGAGCCCCTTCTTCTTGGAAAACAACATCCTTCACTCCTTGATGGATTCTAAAGCGCTCTGCCGTCAACATGCGGGGCGCATTGTAATCGGTGAAGCAGTCATTCTCCCCACAAAAGTAGGGCCCAAAATTGTGACTTTTTCCGCAGGCAGGAACCGCTCCCCTCCGCCACGGACGAAAAAAAACCGCACGACCAGCGTGCGGCTTTCTTGCTTCGCGCGATCCGGCAATGCCGGACCGGCGAACACACATCAGCGCTTCGAGAACTGCTTGCGGCGACGTGCCTTGTGGAAACCGACCTTCTTACGCTCGACTTCACGCGCGTCACGGGTGACGTAGCCAGCCTTCGACAGGGCGGGCTTCAGCGTTGCGTCGTAGTCGATCAGGGCGCGGGTGATGCCGTGACGGACGGCACCGGCCTGGCCGGTTTCACCGCCGCCGGTAACGTTGACCTTGATGTCGAACGTTGCGGCGTGTTCGGTCAGTTCCAGCGGCTGGCGCACGATCATCAGGGAAGTTTCGCGAGCGAAGTATTCCTTGATGGGCTTGCCGTTGACGATGATATCGCCCTTGCCCGACTTGATGAAGACACGTGCCACGGCGCTCTTGCGGCGGCCAGTACCGTAATTCCAGTTACCGATCATGGATTGGCCTCCTTAGATTTCCAGCGCCTTGGGCTGCTGCGCTTCGTGCGGATGCTCGGCTTCGGCGTAAACCTTCAGCTTCTTGATCATCGCGTAGCCCAGCGGACCCTTCGGCAGCATGCCCTTCACAGCCTTCTCCAGGGCACGGCCCGGGAAGCGCTGCTGCATCTTGCCAAACGTCGTTTCGTAGATACCGCCCGGGTAACCCGAATGGCGATAGTACTTCTTGTCCGTTTCCTTGGTACCCGTGACACGCAGCTTGGCTGCATTGACGATGATGATGTAATCACCCGTGTCGACGTGCGGAGTAAATTCCGGCTTGTGCTTGCCGCGCAGACGGCGTGCCACTTCGCTGGCAACACGGCCGAGGACTTTGTCCGTCGCGTCAATCACGTACCAGTCGCGCTTTACCTCATGAGGCTTGGCGGAAAAGGTCTTCATGATTTTTCCTGACTATTAGAGAACTGCCCGATTTACTGACTCGCGAAGGCTTGTACTCGCCCCTGCAAATCTCGTCGGCCGATCCTGTGGACCTGGCCTTCCTGCTTGTCTTCGCAGGCTCTCCCTACTTCTCTTCCCGCGGGCATGGCGGAAAAGCCGTAGATTATACTGTCGAACGCGAGCCGGGCACAAGCAAAGTCAAGGGATTTCGTCAAGATCGCCATACCGCCGCTGACAATGAATGCGACGGGCCGAGGCGCTTGATGCACTTGCCGGGTACAGGCGAAAAAAAACCCAAGCCGGTTGAGGCCTGGGTTTGAATCCACCAAAGGAGGAGGGTGGAGGAGACACTGGGAGATCGACGGTGTTCAATGCGGGTGGTGCGGAGGACTGGGCCGGTGGCTTCGTTTTCGCACTCTGGCGCGCTGTCTGCGCCGTCGTTCAATGAAAGCAATTATACATGGGGTAATCCCTGATGCAAGAGAAATTTGCAGTGCGAAATGCGATTCCACATCATGGGATGAAGACCGCTCGACGAAAAGCTGATATTTTTCTTTTAAAATCAGTAACTTGATCAGCGAACCACGCTGTCACCTGACTGACACATTAGAAGAAACCCTCAGTTTCCTTAGGGATATCGGCATCATCCGCCAGCACTTTAAGATGCCGTATCCTGGAAAAAGCAAGATTCAAGATCACGCGCTTGTGACCGCAAACATACGACTCAGATAACAGGAACGAACAAAATGGAATGCAAAGTGACATGGATGGGCACCGAGGGCATGAGTTTCGTCGCCCAGACCGGCAGCGGGCACATCGTCGCCATGGACGGCGCACCGGAAGGCGGCGGCCATAACCTGGCGCCGCGTCCGATGGAGATGGTGTTGCTGGGTACCGGCGGCTGCACCGCCTATGACGTGGTGCTGATCCTCAAGCGCGGCCGCCAGGAAGTCAGCGGCTGCAGCGTGAAGCTCGAAGCCGAGCGCGCCAGCGAAGACCCCAAGGTCTTCACCCGCATCAATTTCCACTTCGTGGTGACCGGCAAGAACCTGAACCCGGCCACGGTCGAGCGCGCCATCAAGCTCTCGCACGAGAAATACTGCTCGGCGTCGATCATGATCGCCAAGACCGCAGAGATTACCCACACGATGGAAATCGTCGAAGGCTGACGAAGTGCGGATGCCCGGGCAGTCCGAGACTGGCCGGGGCAAACATCGGAAGATAAGTGCAAAGCAGGCCGATAAGCCGGATTCTGTGCACGCCACCGCACCTTGCGGCGGGCGGCGCGTGACAACCATTCCTCTAGGCCGGCTGTTACCAGCCGGCTCCAGCTCCCTACCCGCAGGCTCAGCGGGCCGCCTCGATGCCTGCCTATTTGGGATTGCTCCAGGTGGAGGTTACCGCGTTTCACCCTTCCCGCCAGGAAGACCTGGCGGCAAGACTCGTCTCTGTGGCCCTATTCCGCACGTTGCCGTGGATGGCTGTTAGCCAACACCCTGCCCTTTGGAGTCCGGACTTTCCTCCCCTTGCACCTTGCGATGCAAGCAGCGATTGTCTGGCCTGCTTTGCGGCCCGAAGTCTAACACCATTGCGGGCCGCCGGTCAGTCCACGATCGACTGTCGCCGGCCCGGCCGGAAAACCGTCGTGTCCGCGTAGAACGTCGCATCGGCATTGGCATCGCACCAGCCGGGAATGCCCATGACGGGCAGCGGCGCGAAGCTTCGACCGCCGCGCAGTGTGCCGGCGTCGGCCGCCGTGCACAATGACACGGCCAACGCATCATCGAGCATGGGCGATCCGGCCGCTGCCGCCGGCAGCGCCAGCGGCCAGGCATGGGCCGTGACAGCTTTGTACGGATCCACCAGCTTTTCGAGCAGTGCGTGTCCGAACGGCACCACCGTGCAATGGCGGCCCCAGTCTTCCCTGCGCCCGACGAACAACTCCTGCCACCCAAACCCGCGCAGCGCCGCCTCCAGGCCGGCGTCAGCGCTGAGGAACAGTACGGCGTTCTCGTCGAACAGCGTTGCGGCATCCCGCACGCCGCCACGGCCGGCCTTGACTCCCGCGCATCCGATCACCTCGGCCTGGATCGCATTGAGCCGTGCCTTGGCCCGCGGAAAATGCAGCCAGATCAGCGCGTTGAAGAAATCGTGGAGGTTGTCGCGGGTCGGCACCGCGCCGGTGGCGTGGATATGTGCTTCATAGGCGGTACCGGCCGGCAACGCCTCTTGCGCGATGAAACTCAGCGGGAGGTCGCGGATATTGCGCAACTCCGCCCGGACTGCCTGCTCGTTCAGGCTCGCGTGCAAGGAGGCACCATCCGCCACGACGCCGGCCAGGCCCGCGCCGATGGCTGCGAATGGCTGGAACCACGGCCGCGTCCAGTCGATCGCCGAAAGAGAAGCGGCGAACGCCAGGTTCGCCGCTGATGTGACTGCGCTCAATGCCTTGCGCTTCAGCGCGCCTTCCAGCGCAGCGTTTCGCCTGCGCGCAGCGGCACCAGCGTGGCATCGCCATACGGCAGCTCGGCCGGCAGTTCCCAGTCTTCACGCTCCAGCGTCAGCGTGCCGGTATTGCGCGGCAGGCCGTAGAACGCCGGGCCATTGAAGCTGGAGAACGCTTCCAGCTTGTCGAGCGCGCCAGCGGCATCGAATGCTTCGGCATAGAGTTCCATCGCGTGCAGCGCGGTGTAGCAGCCGGCGCAGCCGCAGGCATGTTCCTTCAGCCCGCGCGCGTGCGGGGCGCTGTCGGTGCCCAGGAAGAAGCGCTCGCTGCCGGACGTCGCGGCGGCGACCAGCGCCTCGCGGTGGATCTCGCGCTTGAGCACCGGCAGGCAGTAATAGTGCGGGCGGATGCCGCCGGTGAAGATGGCGTTGCGGTTGTACAGCAAGTGGTGCGCCGTGATGGTCGCACCCACCGGGCCGCTGGCATCGCGCACGTACTGGGCCGCGTCCTTCGTGGTGATGTGTTCGAACACCACCTTCAGTTCCGGGAAATCACGGCGCAGCGGCGTCATGACGCGGTCGATGAAGACGGCTTCGCGGTCGAAGATGTCGATATCGCCATCGGTCACCTCCCCGTGCACCAGCAGCGGCATGCCTGCGCGCTGCATCGCCTCGAGCGCGGCCGCGCAACGGCGGATGTCGGTGACGCCGGCATCGCTGTTGGTGGTGGCACCGGCCGGGTACAGCTTGACGCCGTGCACGAAGCCGCTCGCCTTGGCCGCGACGATTTCCTCGGCCGGGGTGTTGTCGGTCAGGTACAGCGTCATCAGCGGCTCGAAGCTCATGCCGGCCGGCAGCGCGGCCAGGATGCGGGCGCGATAGGCCTGCGCCTGCTCCACCGTGGTCACGGGCGGCTTCAGGTTCGGCATGATGATGGCGCGGCCGAACTGGCGCGCGGTATCGGGCAGCACGGCGGCCAGGGCGGCGCCGTCGCGCAGGTGCAGATGCCAGTCGTCCGGGCGGGTAATGGTGAGCTTCTGGGTCATGGCTTGCTGGGCCTGCCGCCGCGAGTGCGGCAGGCGGTCTGGAAGTTAGAGAATCAGGATGGCGCGGTAATCGTTCACATTGGTGCGCGTGGGGCCGGTCACGACCAGGTCGCCGATGGCATCGAACAGGCCCCAGGCGTCGTGTGCATCGAGCTGGCGACGCGCCGGCACGCCAGCCGCCTCGGCACGTGCCAGAGTGGTTGGGTCCGCGAGCGCGCCCGCATTGTCCTCGGAACCGTCGATGCCGTCGGTATCGGCCGCGATGGCGTGCACGCCTTCCATGCCTGCCAGTTCGATCGCCAGCGACAGCAGGAATTCCGAGCAGCGCCCGCCCCTTGCCTTGCCGCTGCCGCCGCCGGCCGGCAATGTGACCGTGCATTCACCGCCCGAGATCAGCGCCACGGGCGGGGCGAACGGCGCATTGTACGCGCGAATTTCGCGCACCAGCGCGGCATAGACCCGCGCGACCTCCTGCGCCTCGCCGGTCACCGTGTCGCCGAGGATCACCGGGGTGATGCCGCGTTCGCGGAACTGCGCCGCGGCGGCCTGCAGGCTGCCATGCGCGGTGGCGATCATGCGGTTGTCGACGCGCCCGAACAGCGGATCGCCGGGCTTCGGCGTTTCCGGGATCTCCCCGCAGGCGCCGCGCTCCAGGTGCGACTGCACGCTCGCCGGAACGGTGGCGCCATAGCGCCGCAGGATATCAAGCGCATCGGCAAACGTGCTCGGGTCTGCCACGGTCGGCCCTGACGCAATCGCGCTGGGGTCATCTCCAGCCACATCCGAGACGATCAGCGTGGTCACCGGCGCCTGGCTGGCCTGCGCAAGCCGACCGCCCTGGATACGCGAGATATGCTTGCGCACGATATTCATCTCGGTGATCGGCGCGCCACAACGGAGCAGTTCCTTCGTCGTCGCCTTGAGGTCCGCGATCGGAATGCCTTCGGCCGGCAGCGACAGCAGGCTCGAGCCGCCGCCGGACACCAGCACCAGCAGGCGGTCTTGCGGCGTCAGCGCCGACACGCGGGCCAGGATCTCGGCCGCGCCCTGTTCGCCCGACTCATCCGGCACCGGATGCCCGGCCTCGATCACGCGCACATGGTCGGTCGGCAGCCCATGCGCGTAGCGCGTGATCACCAGTCCCTCGATCTGCGTCTTGCCGGCATAGGCCTGCTCCACTGCCATCGCCATCGACGCCGCGGCCTTGCCCGCGCCGACAACCAGCGTGCGGCTGCCAGCCTGCGGCGGCGGCAGGTGCACGGCCACGATCTTGAGCGGATCGGCAGCCGCAACCGCAGTCTGGAACGTCTCCAGCAGCAGCGCGCGCGGATCGCCCTTGAAACCGCCCGCCGCCATCACAGTGCCTCCGCGATCGCGCGGCCGAGGTCCGCCGTACCGGCCTTGCCGCCGATATCGCGCGTCAGCGGCGCGTGTTCGGGCCCGGCGGCCAGCACCTTCTCGATCGCGCCCAGCACCGCCGCGCCGGCCTCGTCATGGCCAAGGTGCTCCAGCATCATGGCGCCACACCAGATCTGGCCGATCGGGTTGGCCACGCCGCGCCCGGCGATATCCGGCGCGGAGCCGTGCACCGGCTCGAACAGGCTCGGATACGTGCGGTCCGGGTTGATATTGCCCGACGGCGCGATGCCGATGGTGCCGGTGCACGCGGGGCCCAGGTCGGACAGGATGTCACCAAACAGGTTGCTCGCCACGACCACGTCGAACCAGTCGGGATGCTGGACGAAGTGCGCGGTCAGGATATCGATGTGGTACTTGTCGACCTTCAGGCCAGGGTAGTTCGCCGCCATCGCCTCGACGCGCTCGTCCCAGTAAGGCATCGTGATCGAGATGCCGTTGGACTTGGTCGCCGAGGTCAGGTGCCGCTTCGGACGCTTCTGCGCCAGTTCAAACGCGAATCTCAGGATGCGGTCGACGCCGACCCGGCTCATCACCGTTTCCTGCATGACGATCTCGCGCTCGGTATTCGGAAACATGCGGCCGCCGATGCTCGAATACTCGCCCTCGGTGTTCTCGCGCACCACGTAGAAATCGATATCGCCGGGCTTCCGGTCAGCCAGCGGGCTCTTGATGCCAGGCATCAGCCGCACCGGCCGCAGGTTCACGTACTGGTCGAACGAACGGCGGAACTGCAGCAGCGAGCCCCACAGCGACACGTGGTCGGGCACTGCATCGGGCCAGCCGACGGCGCCAAAGTAGATCGCGTCGTATTTCACAAGCGTGTCGAACCAATCGTCCGGCAGCATCTTGCCGTGGCGGGCGTAGTAGTCGCAGCTGGAGAAATCGAAGTGGTCGAACTGGAAGTCGATGCCGAACTTGCGCGCGGCGGCGTCCATGACGCGAATGCCTTCGGGGATCACTTCCGTGCCGATTCCGTCTCCGGGAATCACGGCAATCTTGTATTGGCTCATAGCGGTCGGGAGGCGTGTTGCGGGATGGCCGGAGGCACCCTTGGGGCATGCGCTTGGCAGCGGCCCGGGGGCGTTGGATAATGTCTGCATTCTATTGCAAAGCGGCAGCCCCCTGCCGCCCCGGTGCCCCGCCATGTGCCAGCTGCTAGGCATGAATTGCGCCACGCCGACCGACGTGACGTTCTCCTTCACCGGTTTCGCCGCCCGCGGCGGCGTGACCGATCACCACTCCGACGGCTTCGGCGTGGCGTTCTTCGAAGACAAGGCCTGCCGGCTCTTCATCGATAACCAGTCGGCCGGCACCTCGCCCGTCGCGGACCTGATCAAGCGCTACCCGATCAAGTCCAAGAACGTCATCTCCCACATCCGCAAGGCCACGCAAGGCACGGTGCTGCTCGAGAACTGCCACCCGTTCATGCGCGAGCTGTGGGGCCGGCACTGGATCTTCGCGCACAACGGCGACCTGCTGAACTTCGCGCCGTTCCTGTCCGGCGTCTACCAGCCCGTGGGCGACACCGACAGCGAACTCGCCTTCTGCACGCTGATGCAGGGGCTGCGCAAGCGCTTCCCGGGATCGCAGCCGCCGCTGAACGAGTTGTGCCATGCGCTGGCGGACATCACCCGCGAGATCACCACGCACGGCGTCTTCAACTACCTGCTGTGCAACGGGCAGGCCTTGTTCGCGCACTGCTCGACGCGCCTGTACTACATCGTGCGGCAATGGCCGTTTTCCACCGCGCACCTGATCGACGCCGACCTGTCGATCGACTTCGCCCAAGTCACCACGCAGGATGACCGGGTCGCGGTGATCGCCACCCAGCCGCTGACCGACAACGAGACCTGGACGCGCTTCGAGCCGGGCGAGCTGATCATGTTCATCGACGGACGCCCGGAGATGACGCTGTCCGTGCCGATCCCACCCGAAGTGCAGGCGAAGAACGCGGCCAATACGGCCTGCACCTGACGCCGGACGCCGGACAGATCAGCCAACAAGAAAGGGACGCCATGGCGTCCCTTTCTTGTTGCGGCGTGCTAAGGCTCAGCGCAGGCTCAGTGCTGCAGGATCTTCGACAGGAATTGCTTCGCGCGATCCGAGCGCTGCTCGATATTGCCGAAGAACTCTTCCTTGGCGCAGTCCTCGACGATCTTGCCCGCGTCCATGAAGATCACGCGATTGGCCACCTTGCGTGCGAAGCCCATTTCGTGGGTCACGCACATCATGGTCATGCCTTCCTGCGCAAGCTGCACCATCACGTCCAGCACTTCGTTGACCATCTCCGGGTCCAGCGCCGAAGTCGGTTCATCGAACAGCATGCAGATCGGGTCCATCGACAGCGCGCGCGCGATCGCCACGCGCTGCTGCTGGCCGCCCGAGAGCTGGCCCGGGTACTTGGCTGCCTGGCTCTTCAGGCCCACGCGCTCCAGGTACTTCAGGCCCTTGGCCGTAGCCTCTTCCTTCGAGCGGCCAAGCACCTTCATCTGCGCGATGGTCAGGTTTTCGGTGATCGACAGGTGCGGGAACAGCTCGAAGTTCTGGAACACCATGCCCACGCGCGAACGCAGCTTGGGCAGGTTGGTCTTCGGGTCGCCGACCGAGGTGCCGTCCACCAGGATATCGCCCTTCTGGAACGGCTCCAGCGCGTTGACAGTCTTGATCAGCGTCGACTTGCCCGAGCCCGACGGCCCGCAAACCACCACGACCTCGCCCTTGGCAACCCTGGTGGTGCAGTCGGTCAGCACCTGGAAGGAGCCATACCACTTGGAAACATTGTTGATTTCAATCATAGGGCCACCTTTTTCTGGTAACGCTTGACCATCAGCGAAACGGAATAGCAGATAACAAAATACACAAGGCCGGCGAACAGCAGCATTTCCACGATGCGGCCATCACGCTCGCCAACGCCGTAGGCCTGGCCAAAGAAATCGGCCAGCGCGCTCACGTAAACCAGCGACGTATCCTGGAACAGGATAATGCCCTGCGTCAGCAGCAGCGGCACCATGTTGCGGAACGCCTGCGGCAGGATCACCAGCTTCATGGTCTGTGCGTAGGTCATACCGAGCGCCTGCGCGGCGAACATCTGCCCGCGCGAAACGCTCTGGATACCCGCCCGGATGATCTCCGAGTAGTACGCCGCCTCGAACAGCGAGAACGCGATCAGCGCGGATGTCATGCGCAGGTCCGATGCCGGCGACAGGTTGAAGGCGCTCTGCAGCAGCTGCGGAATAATCAGGAAGAACCACAACAGCACCATCACCAGCGGGATGGAGCGGAAGATGGTCACGTACCCCTGCGCAAACCAGTTGAACGGCTTGATGGACGACAGCCGCATCATCGCCAGGATCGTGCCCCAGACGATACCCACCAAGATGGCCGTAACCGTGATCTTGAGCGAGACCAGCATGCCCTCGCCCAGCACATCGAGCGTGGCCGGGGTGATGGAACTGAAATCAAATTCGTATGCCATGGCGCCCCCTTACTTGCTGCCGATGAAACCGGGCACGCGGCTGCGGGCCTCGACCCAGCGCATGATCAGCATGACGACGATATTGATGACCGCGTACATCACCGTCACCGCGATGAACGACTCATACGGGCGCGCGGTGTAGTCCACCAGCTGCCGCCCCTGCGCCGCCAGTTCGAGCAGGCCGATCGTCGACGCCACCGCCGAGTTCTTGAAGATGTTCAGGAACTCGGACGTCAGCGGCGGCACGATGACGCGGAAGGCCATCGGCAGCAGCACGAAGCGATAGGTCTGCGGCAGCGTGAAACCCATGGCCAGGCCCGCGTTGCGCTGGCCGCGCGGCAGCGAATTGATGCCCGAGCGCACCTGCTCGCAGACCCGGGCCGCGGTGAAGGTGCCCAGGCACAGCATGGCGGCCAGGAACTGCTGGGTGAACGGGTTCATCTGCTTGATGGCCTCGCCGCCGGGCAGCAGCTCGGGGCCGACGAAGTACCAGATGAACAGCTGCACCAGCAGCGGAATGTTGCGGAAGATCTCGACATAGGCCGCGGCAATGCCCGACAGCCACTTGTTGGGCACGGTGCGCAGCACGCCCAGCACGGAGCCGATGGCGAGCGCAATGACCCAGGACGATAGCCCGAGCGCGACCGTGACCTTCAGCCCGGAAATCATCCAGTCCAGGTAGGTCTCGTTCTGGGCCGCCTGCTCGAGGAATACTCCCCAATGCCAGTTGTAGTTCATGATGCGTCCTCAAAAAGAAACGGAAGGACTCGCCTTCCGTTTCGCGCGCCTGATTTCAGCAGGTCAGTCGAGCGCCTTGTCGTTCGGGTTCTTGATGAGCGCCTTCATGTCGTCCGACAGCGGGAAATCGAGATTCAGCCCCTTCGGCGGCACCGGCTGCATGAACCACTTGGTGTACAGGGTGTTGATGGAGCCGTCCTTCATCATGCCGGCGATCACGTTGTCGGAAACCTTCTTGAACTGCGGGTCGTCCTTGCGGATCATGCAACCATAGGCCTCGCGCGATTGCGGCTTGCCCACCACGATCCAGTCGGCCGGGTTCTTGGCCTTGGCGCGCTCGCCGTACAGCAGCGCGTCGTCCATCATGAATGCCACCGCGCGGCCCGATTCCAGCGTCAGGAACGACTGGCCATGGTCCTTGGTGCTGATGATGTTCATGCCCAGCTTCTGGTCATCGTTCATCTTGCGCAGCAGGCGCTCGGAGGTGGTGCCGGCCGTGGTCACCACGTTCTTGCCCTTCAGGTCGGCCCAGTCCTTGATGCCGCCATCCTTCTTCACCATGATGCGCGTGCCGATGATGAAGATGGAATCCGTGAAGGCAACCTGCTTCTGGCGCTCAAGGTTGTTGGTGGTCGAGCCGCACTCGATGTCGATGGTGCCGTTCTGCAGCAGCGTGATGCGGTTCTGCGAGGTGATCGGGATTTCCTTCACCTGCAGGTTCGGCATCTTGAGCTGGTCCTTGATGGCTTCCACGATCTTCATGTTGATATCGTAGGAATAGCCGACCTGACGCACGCCGCCGAGGTTGTAGTTGAACGGGATCGACGAATCGCGCACGCCAAGCGTGATCACACCGGTATCTTTGATCTTCTTCAGCGTGCCCGTCAGTTGCTCGGCTGCCTGTGCGGTACCGCACACCAGGCCAGCGGCCAGCATCAGGGAAGCCAACTTGGCAAATTTCATAACATCTCCTTGACCATGAAGAGAGAAAGGCGGGATTCTAATGACGAATGTCCCACAGATGAAACAGTATTGCGCAGCATCCCGCTCAAAACAACTGGGTTTTACTCCTAGAAGTGGAATTCACGGCATAGGTGCGCACTCGCTGCCGGATACGACAACGCGGCCCTCGGACAAATCCTCGGGCCGCGTCAGGCGGTGGTTGCCAGGTTGCTGCGCCGCAACAGTCAAAGTCACGGCGCAACGGCGTTCGCATCAGGGATACAGGCCACGCATTTCGCGCGCTTGCAGGATCCGCGAACAGGCCACGATAAACGCGGCCGTGCGCAGCGTTACCTTGTTGTCCTGCGCCACCTGCCAGATCGCGCGGAATGCCTCTTGCATGATCCGTACCAGGCGCTGGTTGATTTCCTCTTCGGTCCAGAAGAAGCTCGAAAAGTCCTGCACCCACTCGAAATAGGACACGGTCACGCCGCCGGCGTTGGCGATGACGTCCGGAGCCACCAGGATATTGCGCTCGCGCAGGATGTCATCGGCCTGCGGCGTGGTGGGGCCGTTTGCACCTTCGATGACCAGCTTGGCCTGGATATGGGGCGCGTTCTGCGCCGTGATCTGGCCTTCGAGCGCAGCCGGGATCAGGATGTCGCAGTCCACCTGCCAGAACTGTTCCGACGAGATGACTTCGGCCTGGTAGCCTTCGATCGTGCCGCTGTGCGAGGCGTATTCCATCATCGCCGGCACGTCGAGGCCGGCCGGGTTGTACAGCGTGGTGCGGTGGTCCTGCACGGCCACAACCTTGGCGCCGGCTTCCTGGAACAGCTTGGCGGCGACCGCGCCGACGTTGCCGAAACCCTGCACCGCCACGCGGGCCCCCTTGATCTCCAGGCCGATATTGCGCGCGGCCTCGGAGCCGACCACGAACACGCCGCGGCCGGTCGCCTCGTGGCGGCCGAGCGATCCGCCCAGCGAGATCGGCTTGCCGGTCACGACGCCGGTGGACGTGCTGCCGGAATTCATCGAGTAGGTATCCATCATCCACGCCATCACCTGGGCATTGGTGTTGACGTCCGGCGCCGGGATGTCCTTGCTCGGCCCGATGATGATGTTGATTTCGCTGGTGTAACGGCGCGTCAGGCGCTCCAGCTCGGCGTGCGACAGCGTGCGCGGATCCACCCGGATACCGCCCTTGGCGCCGCCGTAGGGCACGTTTACCGCGGCGTTCTTCACCGACATCCACGCCGACAGCGCCATCACTTCCGACAGCGTCACGTCCTGGTGGAAACGCACGCCGCCCTTGCCCGGGCCGCGCGACAGGTTGTGCTGCACGCGGTAGCCCTCGTAGTGGGCGATGGTGCCGTTGTCCAGCTCGATGGGTACGTCGACGATCAGCGCGCGCTTGGGGCGCTTGAGGGTTTCAACCCAGCGTGCCAGCGAGCCCAGGTAGGGCGTGACACGGTCGACTTGTTGCAGGTAGATGCCCCAGGGGCCGAGATTGTCGGCGTTGAGGTAGGACGGCAGTGCGTGCTTTTGGCCAGCAATTTGAGTCGGTGCTGCGGAAGACATCTGGTGGGTTCCGGGGTGGAGAATGCCCGCAAGCTTAGGCGTGGGGCCAGTTCGGAATCCAATGCCGTTTGCTCATCCGGTCATGCAAAACGCGCATAACGTTTTCCAACCAATGATCAATTGAGTGTCGGCCGATGCAAACCACGAGCGTGCTCCCTCTCCCGCAAGCGGGAGAGGGCAGCAAACCGTCGCTAAGCCGGGGCCTGCGCCGGCACCAGCGTCGACCACACCTGATCCACCAGTTGCCGCTTCCTCCGTGCCGCCGTGGCCCGCCGGTCATTGCCGTTCTCACCCGGACGCTCGCGGTACAGCCTGATCTCCATGTCGATCGACAGCGGCAGCCCGCGCGCGGACTCTGCCCGCACCAGCCGGCCCTGTGCCACGTCGTCGCGCACCGCGCTCTCGGGCAGGAACGCCATGCCGTGGCCAGACAGCGCCATGACCTTGAGCGCCTCGGCCATGTCCGTTTCGTAGCATTTGTCGAGCTTGAGTTCTTCCGAGGTATCGGCCAGCAGCATGTCCACCATGCGGCCGAGGAAGGCATTGGGCGTGTAGCTCAGGAACGGCACCGGCTTCTTGTCCGTGCCGGGCAGCCGGTACAGCGGCTTGCCCGTGCCGTCGGGCACGCTGTAGGGCGACAGCCGTTCCATGCCGAGCACCAGCATGTCATAGCGTGATGGATCGAGCTGGATCGCCTGCCGCGCGTGGTGGTAGACCATCACCAGGTCGCAGCCGCCCTCCACCAGCATCAGCACCGCGTCGTGCACGTTGAGCGCGCGCAGCCGGCACGGCAGCGTGCCGACCTTGCGCTCCAGCGCCTTGAGCCATTCCGGGAAGAACGTCAGCGACAACGTGTGCGGCACGGCAAATTCCAGGACCTGCGCGTTCGATGAACGCTGGCCGCGCATCAGCGCCCTCGTCTCGCTGACCTGCGCCAGCATCGCCAGTGCCTGCTCGTAGAACACCTTGCCGGCGGCGGTCAGGCTGGTCGGGTAGCTGGAGCGGTCGATCAGCTCCGTACCGACCCACGCCTCCAGCGATTGGATCCGGCGCGAAAACGCCGGCTGGGTGACATGCCGCAGTTCGGCCGAGCGCGAGAAGCTGTGCGTCTCGGCCAGGCTGACGAAGTCTTCAAGCCATTTGATTTCCATGACGCGGATTATCCACCGGCCCGGGCGCCGGTGGCACTGGCATGCAACCTATTTCGTGGAAATGGGCTGGAGTGGAATGCCATTCTATCACTTGGTATATTGCTAGCATCTGATTGCACGGCTTCACCACATCCGATGACAGAATGCATGCCTTTGCTCCGGGGCCGCTCCTATGATTTCCCTATACCAAGAACGCCACGGAGCCCGCCATGCCACCCAGTCCAGCCGCCGCAGGCAGCACGCCCGCCGTCCACGCCGGCCCGCTGGGCCAGCTTGCGCTCAGCATGGAGGCCACTTTCGCGCACAGCGCCCGCATGGTGGCCAGCCATCTCGACAGCTGCCTGCCCGACGCCGACACGCTGCTGGCCTGCCTGCCGCCCGGCGCGCTGCTGGGCAGCCCGCACGCCTACACGCGCCACCTGGTCTATGCCGATCCGCTCGCGCGGTTCTCGGCCATGCTGCTGGTCTGGCGCCCCGGGCAGTCGAGCCAGGTGCATGGGCATCGCACCTGGTGCGCCTACCGCGTGCTGCAGGGCACGCTGAGCGAGCGCCACTACCAGTGGAACCCTTCCACCCGCCGCGCCGCGCAGAGCGGCAGCGTCGAGCGCCGTGCCGGCGCCACCTTCAGCGTGCCGGCAGGCCTGCAGCACATCCACGCGCTCGGCAATGCCAGCGACACCGTTGCCGTGTCGCTGCATGTGTACGGCGTGGACCAGGACCACATCTCCACCGGCGTCAACCTGCTGGTTGACACCATCGACGCCTGACACGCCGCCCGGTGGCGGCGCCAAGGCTGCCACGACTTACGGGAACACGCATACACCGATGGACCGCTACGACAAACAGATTCTTGCCATCCTGCAGGAAGACGCCACGGTGCCGGTGGCCGAGATCGGTGAACGCGTCGGGCTGACTTCCACGCCGTGCTGGCGCCGCATCCAGAAGCTCGAGGAAGCCGGCCTGATCCGCAAGCGCGTGGCGCTGCTCGATGCCGCAAAGCTGAATGCCGGCGTGACGGTGTTCGTCTCGGTCCGCACGAGCCAGCACAACGTCAAATGGCTCAAGCAGTTCCATGCGCTGGTGGCCTCGATTCCGGAAGTGACCGAGTTCTACCGCATGGCCGGCGACACCGACTACCTGCTGCGCGTGGTGGTGCCGGACATCGCCGCCTATGACCGCGTGTACAAGAAGCTGATCCAGGGCTCGGAACTCGCCGACGTGAGCTCCAGCTTTGCGATGGAGCAGATCAAGTACACCACGGCGCTGCCGCTTGATTATGCGTAGTGTCGGCGCTCAGGCGTCCTGCGTGGCGTCGCCGACGTCGATCGCCAGTTCGTCCCGTACCGCCTCGCCGCGTGCCGCACTGCGCGCCTGGATTTCCCACATCTCCGCATAGCGGCCGCCCGCGCGCATCAGCTCGGCGTGGGTGCCGCGCTCGACGATGCGCCCATGGTCCATCACCAGGATCTGGTCGGCATGAACCACGGTGGACAAGCGGTGCGCGATCAGGAGCGTGGTGCGGTTCTGCGCGAGCCGCATCAGTTCCGCCTGGATGGCCTGCTCGGTGCGCGAGTCAAGCGCGGAGGTTGCCTCGTCGAACACCAGGATCGGCGGATTCTTCAGCAGCGTCCGTGCGATGGCCACGCGCTGCTTTTCCCCGCCCGACAGCTTGAGGCCGCGCTCGCCGACGGGCGTGTCGTAGCCCTGCGGCAGTTCGCGGATGAACTGGTCGATCTGTGCAGCGCGCGCCGCCGCGATGACTTCGTCATGCGTGGCATCGGGCCGGCCATAGGCGATGTTGTAGAAGATGCTGTCGTTGAACAGCACCGTATCCTGCGGCACGATGCCGATCGAGCGGCGCAGGCTGTCCTGAGTGATCTCGCGCATGTCCTGCCCGTCGATCAGGATGGCGCCGTCGCTGACGTCATAGAAGCGGAACAGCAGGCGCGCGAGCGTCGACTTGCCCGAGCCGCTGTGTCCCACCACCGCCGTGGTGGTGCCCGCGGCGATCGTGAAATCGACATCGTCGAGAATCACCCGGCTCGATTCATAGCCGAAGCGCACATGGCGGAAGCGCACTTCCGCGCCCTGCACCCTCAGCGGCTGCGCGCCCGCAGTGTCGGCCACCTCCTGGTGCGTGCCCAGCAGCACGAACATGCGGTCCATGTCGGTGGTGGCCTGCTTGATCTCGCGGTAGATCACGCCGAGGAAGTTCAGCGGGATGTAGAGCTGGATCATCAGCGTGTTGACCAGCACCAGGTCGCCCAGCGTCAGCTTGCCCGCCACCACGCCCACGGTGGCGCGCCACAGGATCAGGATCAGCCCCGCCGCAATGATGGTCTGCTGGCCGAAATTCAGGAACGAGAGCGAGTTCTGCGAACGGATCGCCGCGGTGCGGTAATTGCGCAGGTTCTCGTCATAGCGCTGCGTCTCGTATTCCTCGTTGCCGAAGTACTTGACCGTCTCGAAGTTCAGCAGCGAATCGATCGCCTTCTGGTTCGCGCGCGAATCGAGCTCGTTCATCTTGCGGCGGAAATGCGTGCGCCATTCGGTCACGACGATGGTGAAGACGATGTAGCCCACCAGCGCGCAGCCCGTGATGGCGGCAAACCAGATGTCGTAGTGCAGCACGAAAAATCCGAGCACCAGCGCCATCTCCACCAGCGTCGGCAGGATGCTGTACAGCGAGTACGAGATCAGCGACTGGATGCCGCGCGTGCCGCGCTCGATATCGCGGCTCATGCCGCCGGTCTGCCGGTCGAGGTGAAAGCGCAGCGACAGCGCATGCAGATGCCGGAACACCTGCAGCGCGATTTCGCGCACCGCGCTTTGCGTGACCTTGGAAAAGAGGATTTCACGCAACTCGGTGAACAGCGTCGACGAGAGCCGCAGCACGCCATAGGCCACGATCAGCCCGACCGGCACCACCAGCAGCGCACGGGGGTCGCCCGCGGTGATGTTCATGCTGTCGATCAGCCGCTTCATCAGCACCGGCACGCCCAGGTTGGCGACCTTGGCCGCCACCAGGCAGACCAGCGCAAGCATCACGCGCCACTTGTAGTGCCAGACATAGGGCACCAGGTTGCGTACGGTCTGCCAGTCGCTGCGCGGCTGACGTTGGCCGGGGAACAGCGTGGCGGGCTTTGCGGGGGGCGGTTCCGCGGTCGTGGAATAGCTGCGCATACGATAGAATTCAGACTAATGGCCGATTGTCGCAGAGATCGCGCCGGCCGGCAGGGCGCCTCCCGGCTGCGTCCCCTCGGCGCGATTGCCGCCTTCCCTCCCCTTTCCGGTCTCCCGCAATGAACTCGCCCCATACCGTCCCCGCCCTGCCAGCCGGCAAGAGCCCCGCCCTTCGCGTTGTCCCGATGCCCGCCGATGCCAATGTGCATGGCGACGTGTTCGGCGGCTGGATCATGGCGCAGGTGGACATCGCCGGATCGATTCCCGCGGTCGAGCGCGCCCAGGGCCGCGTGGCCACGGTGGCCGTGAATTCCTTCCTGTTCAAGCACCCCGTGTTTGTCGGCGACCTGGTGAGCTTCTATGCCGAGATCGAGAAGACCGGCCGCACCTCGATCACGGTGGCGGTTGAGGTCTATGCGCAGCGCATGCGGCACAGCAATGAGATCGTCAAGGTGACGGAAGCCACGCTGACGTATGTGGCGACGGATGAGAGCCGTCAGCCGAGGGTGTTGCCGGCGGAGTAAGGCAGAAGATCGGCAGAATCATCTGCCGATTGTTGTCTCCCCCAACCCCTCTCCCGCAAGCGGGAGAGGGGAGCAAGCCGGCGGTAGAGGAAACGCCCTCAGCCGCTCAACTGAACTTCGTAAAATCCGGCTTGCGTTTCTCGAAGAAAGCCGTGAACGCCTCCTTCGCTTCCGGTGCCACCAGCATGCGCCGGAACACCTCGCCCTCCTCGGCCATCTTCTTCTCGACGGCCGCCACGTCGTTACCCTTCATCAGCCGCTTGGTCTCGCGCAGCGACGAGGCCGGCAGCGCGGCGAGCTTGCGCGCCTGCTGCAGTGCAAAGTCGTGCAACTCCGCCACCGGCAGCACGCGTGTGAAAAGGCCAAGCTGGTGCGCTTCCTGCGCGCCGAACGGCTCGCCCAGCATCAGCTTCTCGGCGGCGCGCTGGTAGCCGAGCAGCCGCGGCAGCAGCAGGCTCGATGCCGCCTCCGGGCACAGGCCCAACTGCGTGAACGGCAGCGACAGCTTTGCCGTTTCCGATGCATAGACGAAATCGCAATGCAGCAGCAGCGTGGTGCCCACACCCACGGCCGCACCGCTGACGGCCGCGACGATCGGCTTGCTCGCGTGGCTGATCTGGTCCAGGAACTGGAACACCGGTGCCGGCTCCGTGCCTTCACCGCTTGTCGGCGGGCGCTGCATGAAGTCTTCCAGGTCGTTGCCGGCGGTGAAGATCTCGTCCTTGCCGCGGATCAGGATCACGCGGACCGCGCTGTCTGACTCGGCCGCGCGCAGCGCGTCGGCCATAGCCTGGTACATCGATGCGGTGATGGCGTTCTTCTTCTCGGCACGATCGAATTCGATCGTCAGGATGCCCTGGTCAATGCTGGTGCTGATGCTCATGGATGCCTCTCGTGGTGATACGTAGCTGCAATGGCTGGATGGGGCGCCGCCGAAGCAACGCCCGCGGCGCATCAGACGCGCTCGAAGATCCCCGCTGCCCCCATGCCCGTGCCCACGCACATGGTCACCATGCCGTACTTCAGGTTATGGCGACGCAGCGCATGCACCACGGTGGCCGAGCGAATCGCACCGGTCGCGCCGAGCGGGTGGCCCAGCGCAATGGCACCGCCCATGCGATTGACCCTGGCCGGATCAAGCTCCAGGTCGCGCATGACCGCCAGCGACTGCGCGGCAAAGGCCTCATTCAACTCGATCCAATCGATCTTGTCCTGCGTCAGCCCGGCCGCCTTCAGCGCCGCAGGAATCGCTTCCTTCGGACCGATCCCCATGATCTGCGGCGGCACGCCGCGCACCGCGAACGACACGAAGCGCGCGAGCGGCACCAGGTTGAATTGCTTCAGGATCTTCTCGGACACCAGGATCAGCGCGCCCGCGCCGTCCGACGTCTGCGAGCTGTTGCCGGCGGTCACGCTGCCCTTGTTGGCAAACACCGGGCGCAGCTTGCCGAGGCCTTCGAGCGAGGTATCCGGGCGCGGGCCTTCGTCCAGCGCGATGGTGCGCGTCTTGACGCTCACTTCGCCGCTGGCCAGGTTCGGGAACTTCTCGACGATCTCGATCGGCGTGATTTCGTCGTTGAACTCCCCGGCCTGTTGCGCGGCGATGGCCTTCTGGTGCGAGGCCAGCGAGAACGCATCCTGGTCCTCGCGGCTGACCTGCCATTGCTGCGCGACCTTCTCGGCCGTGAGCCCCATGCCGTAGGCGATACCAACGTTCTCGTCGCGCGTGAAGATGTCGGGCGACATCGACGGCGAGTTGCCCATCATCGGCACCATGCTCATCGATTCCACGCCGGCGGCGACCATCACATCGGACTCGCCCACGCGGATGCGGTCGGCGGCCATCGCCACCGCGCTCAGGCCCGAGGCGCAGAAGCGGTTGACGGTGATGCCGCCCACGGTGTTCGGCAGGCCCGACAGCAGCGCGCCGATGCGCGCCACGTTCAGGCCCTGCTGCGCTTCGGGAATCGCGCAGCCGACGATAGCGTCTTCGATCAGCGCCGGATCGAGCGACGGCACCTGCGCCACGGCGGCCTTCAGGATCATCGCCAGCAAGTCGTCCGGGCGCGTATTCTTGAACGCGCCCTTCGGCGCCTTGCCGATCGGCGTGCGGGTCGCGGCAACGATGTAGGCGTCTTGCAGTTGTTTCATGATGTCGGTTCCTCGCTGCCTTAGTTGCGGACGGGCTTGCCGGTCTGCAGCATGCCCATGATGCGTTCCTGCGTCTTGCTGGTGCCGAGCAGGTCGACGAAGGCCTTGCGCTCGAGCGCGAGCAGCCATTCCTCGCTCACCAGCGAGCCGGCCTCGACGTCGCCGCCGCACACCACTTCGGCAATGCGCGCGGCAATCAGGAAATCATGCGCGGAGATAAAGCCGCCGTCGCGCATATTGACCAGCGATGCCTTGATGGTCGCAATGCCCGAGCGGCCGGCCACCGGCACCAATGCCGGCAGGGGCGCACGATAGCCGGCATCGGCCAGCGCGCGCACCTGGTTCAGCGCCACGTGGAGCAGTTCGTGCACGTTGAAGACGATCGTGTCCGAGGCCTGCAGGTAGCCCATCTGGCGCGCTTCGAGCGCGGAAGCCGACACCTTGGCCATCGCCGCGTTCTGGAAGCGATTGGTCAGGAACTGCAGGTAATTGGTGCTGCCGGCTGCCTGCGCAGCGCGCGCTGCCGCCAACGCAGCTTCCTTCAGGCCACCACCGGCGGGCACCAGGCCCACGCCGACTTCAACCAGACCGATATAGGTTTCCAGCGCCGCCACGCGTGCCGCCGAATGCAGCATCAGTTCGCAGCCGCCGCCGAGTGCAATGCCCGATGCGGCCGACACCACGGGCACCGCGGAATACTTCACGCGCATCATGCCGTCCTGGAACTTCTTCACGAAGGGCTCGATGCCCTTGGCGCCGCCCATCATGAAGGCCGGCATCGCGGCTTCCAGGTTGGCGCCCGCGGAGAACGGGCCGCCCGGCGCGCCCAGCTGCAGCGAAGTCGGCTGCCACACGACCAGGCCTTTGTATTCGGCTTCGGCAAGATCGATTGCGCGCGTCAGGCCGTCGATCACGTCCGGTCCGATCGTGTTCATCTTGCTCTTGAACGAGACCACCAGCACATCGTCCTCGCCCTCGGCGACCCAGATGCGCACGGCGTCGTTCTCCTCGACGGTGCGGCCGGCCTTGCGTGGATCCACGGCGGCCGTGCCCGCCAGCGCGGCGCGGAATACCTGGCGCTGATAGACCGGCAGCGTGCTGCGCGCCACGAACTGCTGCGTGGCCGGTGCCCATGAACCTTGCGCGGCATGCACGCCCTGGTTCTCGGCCACGGGACCTTCGAACACCCACGCGGGCATCGGTGCCTTGGACAGTGCCTTGCCGGCGTCGATATCTTCCTTCACCCACTCGGCCACCTGATTCCAGCCGGCCGCCTGCCAGTCCTCGAACGGACCGGAGTTCCAGCCGAAGCCCCAGCGGATCGCCAGATCGATATCGGCCGCCGAACCGGCGATCTGTTCGAGGTAGACCGCGATGTAGTGGAACACGTCACGGAACACCGACCACAGGAACTGCGCCTGCGGATTGGTCGATTCGCGCAGCAGCTTGATGCGCTCGGCCGGCGCCTTCTTGAGCATGCGCACGACGATCTCCTCGGCCTTCTTGCCCGATTCGACATACTGGCCGGTTTTGGCGTCGAGCACCTTGATCGCCTTGCCTTCCTTCTTGTAGAAGCCCGCGCCTGTCTTCTGGCCGAGTGCGCCTGCATCGACAAGCCCTTTGAGCACCGCCGGAGTCTTGTAGACCGGCGCGAACGGATCTTCATGCAGGTTGTCCTGCATGGTCTTGATCACGTGGGCCATGGTGTCCAGTCCCACCACGTCGGCGGTGCGGAACGTAGCCGACTTGGCGCGGCCCAGTTTCGAGCCGGTCAGGTCGTCGACGATGTCGAACGGGATACCGAATTTCTCGGCCTCGGCGAACACCGCCAGGATTGAGAAGATGCCCACGCGGTTGGCGATGAAGTTGGGCGTGTCTTTCGCACGCACCACGCCCTTGCCGAGCGTGGTGGTCAGGAAGGCTTCGAGCTTGTCGAGGATTTCCGGCTGCGTGGTCGCGGTCGGGATCAGCTCGACCAGGTGCATGTAGCGGGGCGGGTTGAAGAAGTGCACGCCGCAGAAGCGCGCCTTCAGGTCGGCGTCGAAGCCGTCCGACAGTTCCGTAATCGACAAACCCGAGGTGTTGCTCGCGAAGATGGTATTCGCGCCAAGGTGCGGCGCGACCTTCTTGTACAGGTCGTGCTTCCAGTCCATGCGCTCGGCGATCGCCTCGATCACCACGTCGCAGTCCTTGAGCAGGGCGATATCGTCTTCGTAGTTGGCGGCCTGGATCAGGCCGGCCTCGTCCTTGATGCCCAGCGGCGCGGGGGACAGCTTCTTCAGGTTCTCGATGGCACGCAGCGCGATCCCGCTCTTGGGGCCTTCCTTGGCCGGCAGGTCGAACAGTACCACCGGCACGCGCGCATTGACGAGATGGGCGGCGATCTGCGCCCCCATGACGCCGGCGCCGAGCACGGCGACTTTCTTGACGATGAAATTGGACATGAGCGCTCCTAGGTCAGTGAGCGTTGAGATAAGAATTTTTCAAGCGTTTCGCGGGCTGACGGTTTGCTCCCCTCACCCTCTGAGAGAGGGGTAGCAAACCAGTGGGGGCAGATGCCCCCGGCGCATCAGAACAAGTCAGCGTCCAGCGCCATCAGCGTGGCCGAGCCGGCGCGCGCCTTGCGGATCTCGCCAGCCGTTTCCGGCAACAGCTTGGCGAAGTAGAAACGAGCCGTCGCCAGCTTGGCAGCGTAGAACTTGTCGCCACTGCTTTCCTTCTCCAGCGCGATCTTCGCCATGCGGGCCCAGAAGTACGAGAACACCAGGTGGCCCACCACGCGCAGGTACGGCACCGCCGCGGCGCCCACCTCGTCGGCGTTGCCCATGGCCTTCATGCCGATTTCCATGGTCAGCTTCTGCACCTTGTCGCCAAGGTCGGCCAGCGGATTGACGAACTCCTGCATGGCCTCGTTGGTGCCCTCTTCCTCGACGAATGCCTGCACGATCTTGCCGAAGGCCTTCATCTTCGCACCCATGTCGCCAAGGATCTTGCGGCCCAGCAGGTCCAGCGCCTGGATGGTGTTGGTGCCTTCGTAGATCATGTTGATGCGGGCGTCGCGCACGTACTGCTCCATGCCCCATTCGGAGATGTAGCCGTGGCCGCCGAACACCTGCATGCCTTCGTTGGTGCTGGTGAACGCGTTGTCGGTCAGGAAGGCCTTGATCACCGGCGTCAGCAGCGCCACCAGATCGCCGGCCTGCTTGCGCACGGCTTCATCCGGGTGCGACAGCTCGCGGTCGATCTGCAGCGCGGTCCAGTAGCTGAACGCGCGGCCGCCTTCGGCATAGGCCTTCTGCGTCAGCAGCATGCGGCGCACGTCCGGGTGCACGATGATCGGGTCGGCCGGCTTGTCCGGTGCCTTCACCCCGGTCAGCGAGCGCATCTGCAGGCGGTCCTTCGCGTAGGCCACCGAATTCTGGTACGCGACTTCGGTCAGGCCCAGACCCTGCGCGCCCACGCCCAGGCGCGCGGCATTCATCATCACGAACATGGCGTTCAGGCCCTTGTTGGCCTCGCCCACAAGCCAGCCGCGCGCGCCATCGAGGTTCATCACGCAGGTGGCATTGCCGTGGATGCCCATCTTGTGCTCGATCGAGCCGCACTGGATGCCGTTGCGCTCGCCCGGGTTGCCGCTGGCGTCGGGGATGAACTTCGGCACGACGAACAGCGAGATGCCCTTGGTACCCTGCGGCGCATCCGGCAGGCGCGCCAGCACCAGGTGGATGATGTTCTCGGCCAGGTCGTGCTCGCCGGCGGAGATAAAGATCTTGGTGCCGGTCAGCAGGTGGGAACCATCGGCCTGCGGTTCGGCTTTCGTGCGCAGGATGCCCAAGTCGGTGCCGCAATGCGGCTCGGTCAGGCACATGGTGCCGGTCCACACGCCCGACACCAGCTTGGGCAGGTACGCCTGCTGCAACGCCGGCGTGCCGTGCGCGTGCAGCGCCTCATAGGCGCCGTGCGACAGGCCCGGGTACATTGTCCACGCCTGGCTGGCCGAGTTCAGCATCTCGTACAGCACGTTGTTGACCACGATCGGCAGGCCCTGCCCCCCGAAGGCCGGGTCGCAGGCCAGCGCCGGCCAGCCGGCTTCCACGTACTGCTGGTAGGCTTCCTTGAAGCCGGTCGGCGCCTTCACCACGCCGTCGCCGACGTAGGTGCAGCCTTCGCGGTCGCCCACCTGGTTGAGCGGGAACACCACGTCCGAGCAGAACTTGCCCGCCTCTTCGATGACCTGGTTGATGGTGTCCGCGTCGATGTCCGCGTGCGGCGGCATCGCCTTGAGTTCGGCTTCGGCGCCGAGCAGTTCGTGAAGGACGAATTGCATGTCGCGCAACGGTGCGGTGTACTGGCCCATCAAAAGCTCCTTGGAGTTTCAAGATGCCGTCACGCCGCCCGTGCACTGCCCGACAAGGCGGGTGACACGGTCCGTACGCGACAGCCTCAGGTACGGTAAGACTGAATCAGTTTGTTGAGCGCGACCATGGCAAGCTCGGCGCTGTCCGGCAGGCGCAGGAAGCGGGCGTCGTGATGCAGGCCCAGTTCAAGGCTGTACATCTCGAACAGCATCAGGCGCGGATCGCTGTCCGCGCGCAGGTGCCCCTCTTCCTTGGCCTGGCTGATGGCACGCGTCAGCGCCGATCGCCAGATGCTGACGCTCTTGACCAGCTCGTCACGCACCAGACTTTCCGCGCGGTCGTCGTACTCGACCGCGCCGCTGATGTAGATGCATCCCGTCGTCACTTCCTGGATGCGCTTCTCCATCCACCGGCGCACCATCGACCACAGCCGAGGCAACCCGCGCGGCTCATGCAGGGAAGGGTAAAAAACCTCCTGCTCGAACCGCCGGTGATACTCGCGCACAACTTCCACCTGCAGGTCTTCGCGCGAACCGAAATGCGCGAAGACGCCGCTCTTGCTCATCTGCATGCGTTCCGCCAACAGCCCGATGGTCAGACCTTCGAGCCCGTCGCGGGACGACAATTCCAGTGCGGCATCCAGAATCGCCACGCGCGTCATTTCCCCCTTGCGCATCGGCGCGGGGGAAGCGGTGGCGGATTCGAGACGAGCTGACTGGTGTCGCATAATTAATTCTCCGTTCTTGTGGCGCCTTCACTGGGCGCCACGTATGACCCTGACGTTGCTTATTGCATGCGGCGGCCGCAGAAATGCCGGTTTTCGCCGCGAATGCACGCAGTCTAAGCCAAAAAAGAACGGTCGTTCAGATTATTCTGTCGTGACCCGTTGCCATCAAGCTTTTAATTAGACCCACGTTTCTAAACAGACTGCGTTGCAACATCATCGCGCCGCCTGTTGCCTCAAGCCACGCAGCCTGTATCGTGCTGCGAAGCAATACGCCATGCGCGCCTCAGTAGCGCCCGGTCACGCCGGCGATGACGACGCCAAGGCGCAACACCATGTATGCCGCCCAGTTCGCGACGCGCCGCACCGAGGAGCGGCGTGCATGGGCTTCGGGCATGACGCGCACGCTGCGCTGGGCGATGGCCCGCTCCAGTTCCGCACGCAAGCCGGCGGCGAAGGCCGGATCATAAATGCAGACGTTGGCTTCGCGCGCGAGCAGCAGGCTGAACGGATCCATATTGCTCGACCCGACCGTGGCCCACGACTGATCGACCACGCCGACCTTGGCGTGCAGGAAGCTTTCGGCGTACTCGTAGATCTCGACCCCGGCGTCCAGCAAGCTGGCATAGAGCGCATGCGTGGCGAAATGCTGGAGACGGTATTCGACCCTGCCCTGCAACAGCAATCGTACCCGCACGCCGCGCTCGCGGCACGCGAGCAGCGCGCGCCGCATCTTGTGGCCGGGCAGGAAATACGCGTTGGCCAGGATCACGTCGTCACGGGCCACGCCCAGCGCGCGC
Source organism: Cupriavidus sp. C2SS-8b (assembly GCF_057073745.1). NCBI lineage: Bacteria > Pseudomonadati > Pseudomonadota > Betaproteobacteria > Burkholderiales > Burkholderiaceae > Cupriavidus > Cupriavidus sp. C2SS-8b. Next base: position 524,475 of record NZ_CP172716.1, on the reverse strand, counting down.
AGGTATTCGCGCTCGATGGTGCGGCGGTTGCGCAGATTGTCGCGCAGCAGCAGCGCCGCCAGCACGCCGCCCGCGGTGTCGCGCCGTGGCGGCAGGTCGGTGACGAGCGGGTAGCCGGCCGCCGCGCCCGCCAGCCCGACGCCGTGCAATTCGCCGCGCAGGGAGAGCCGCCACCACAGCCGTTCGGCCGTCAGTGCAATGCGGTCCACCAGCGGCCCGCTGACTTCGACGGCGAAGTCGTAGCGGGCCCCCAGCCCTTCGTGCTCGAACGGCCCGTGATTGTAGTCGTCGATGATGTTGATGCCACCCACGAACGCCACGCGCCGGTCAATCACCGCCAGCTTGCGGTGCAGGCGGCGCAGGTGCCGGCGCGCCAACCGAAAGCCGCTCAGGACGCGGTAGACCCGCAGTTGCACGCCACCGTCGCGCAGACGCTGCGCGAGCTCGGCGGACATGTCGCCGGCACCGAAACCGTCCACCGTGAGCCGTACCGATACGCCGCGCGCCACCGCTCGGATCAGCGCGTCGCTGACGGCGCGGCCGACGTCGTCGTCGGCATAGATGTAGGTCTCGACGATGACCTGGAAGGCCGCGGCATCGATGGCCTCGATCAGCGCCGGGAAGAAATCGCGCCCCCCGCTCAGCAGGCGTACCTGGTTGCCGCTCACCGGCTTGCTATGCCTTCCGGCCCAGCGCAGCAGGCGCCGCCGTCCTGCGGGCGCGGCCGTGGTGCCGGCGTCGCCATCCCGCGCCGCAACCTGCGCCACGGCGGCGGCACGCGTGGCGGCCAGCTTGTCGGTGTCGGATATCCGTGACATGACGCGATTATGGGACACAAGGCGCCATCTGCACATGGTGCGGCGCATCTCTGCTATCGTCGATGCACTCAGGCACCCAGGGACAGCACTGTGAAGGTATTCGGCATCACCGGCTCGTCGGGCAGCGGCAAGACCACGCTGCTCGACGCGCTGATCCCGCGCTTCGTCGCCGCCGGCATGCGGGTCAACGGCATCAAGCACACGCACCACGGTTTCGACCCCGATACACCGGGCAAGGATTCGTGGCGCATGCGCGAGTCCGGCTGCAGCAATGTGGTGCTGGTCGGCGCGCGGCACATGACGCTGATGCGCCATTACCCCGAGGATGTCCCGTCGCCGGAACTCGACGATGCGCTAGCCGTGCTGCCGGCGGATACCGACCTGGTCCTGGTCGAAGGCTACAAACGCAGCGATTTCCCGAAGCTCGAAGTGTTTCGCCCATCGCTGGGGCGTGCGCCCCTGTGGGATGAGGTGCCCGGCGTGGTTGCCGTGGCCACCGATGCGCCGGAAACCGTGGCGCAGATGACGTCCCTGCCGGTGCTGGACCTCGGCGATCCCGACGCCATCTTCCAGTTCATCCGCAGCCGGCTGGACCAGGCCGAACCCGGCTAGGCGGCCTTCCCGCCGGCCGCGCTGCCGTCATCGGCCTGCTGAGCCAGCTCCGCCACCAGCGGCACGTGGTCCGAGCGCTGCGCCCAGTCGCGCCCGGTCAGGGCATGCGCCCGCTCGATCTCGAAGCCGCGCACGTAGATGCGGTCGAGTTGCCACCACGGCATATGGCTCGGAAACGTATGCAGGCGCGCGCCGCGTGCGTGAGACGCTTCCACCGCGCCAAGCGTATTGCAGATCTGCGCGTCGAGCCGGTGGTTCCAGTCGTTGAAATCGCCGGCGATCACCAGCGGCGCCGAGGGCGGCACCACGTTGCGCACGCGCTCGACCAGCGCCTCGGCCTGGCGCGCCCGGCTGCGCGCGAACAGGCCGAAATGCACGCAGATCAGGTGGGCTTCCCTGCCGTTCACGTCGGCCACCGCGTGCAACAGCCCACGCTGCTCGAAGCGGTGATCGGAAATATCGAGGTTCTCCGACATCAGGATCGGATGCCGCGACAGGATCGCGTTGCCGTGGTGGCCGTGTTCGTAGACAGCGTTGCGCCCATACACGGAGTGCGGGTAAGCATCCGTGGCCAAGTAGTTCAGCTGCGTGTGTTCAGGGTCGAACAGCGCTGCGGCGACCAGACGGTCGTTGCGGTCCTGCACCTCCTGCAGGAACACGATATCGGCGTCCATGGCCTGCAGCCCTGCGCGCACGTTCTGGATTCGGGGGCGGCGCGAAATGCCGGTCACGCCCTTATGGATGTTGTAGGTGACCACGCGCAGCTTCATCAACCGGCTCCACAGACGGCAGGCCTGCCCGCGGCGCGCCAGGCAAGCTGGCGCACCGCCTCCGCGTTGCTGCTGGAGAAGCACTGCTGCGCGGCCGCCTCCCATCGCAGCCAGCGCGATTGCAGGTGCTCGCGTGGCGCGAGCGTCACGGGCAGCGGCCCGGATACGCACAGGCCAAACCAGTGTTCGGTATTGCGCGTGACGCCGGCCTCATACCGGTGGCGCCACTGCGGATAGATCTCGTACTGGATGGTGTGCTGCCAGTCGGCGAGCTGGTGCTCGCCGGCGATGATGCCGGTCTCCTCGAACACTTCGCGCGCGGCGGTCAGCGCCAGCGGCTCGTCATGGGTGTCCAGGCTGCCGGTCACGGACTGCCAGAAGCCCGGCCGGTCGGCACGTTCCAGCAACAGCACTTGGAGATCTGGCGTGTAGATCACGACCAGCACGGATTCAGGAATCTTGTAGGGCATGGAACATGGGTCCGATGGACACCCCCAAGGATAGCGCAGCCGCGCCGCGTTCAGGCGGCGTCGCGCTCGTTTTCGGGGTGCATCGGGTCGATGCTCAGCCAGGTGTCGAAGACGTCCGGCGCGTCGCCGTGCCCCCAGGCTTCGCGCAGCTGCTGCATCAGGGGCGCAAGCGCTTCGCGGTAGCGCAGCGCGGCGTCGCGCGCCTGGAACGCCAGGTCGTCGGCACTGCCCTGCGCCTGCTCGCGCAGGATGCCGCGCTGCTGGACGATTTCCTTTTCGCGCTGGCCCAGGGCGTTGTACTTCTGGATCAGGAAGCGCTGCTGATCGCCGGCTTCCTCACGCTGCGCCGCGCGGGCGTTCGCCTGTTCGAAGCGCATCACGATGCTGGCGGTCTCCTGCTCGACGTGGGCCGCCTCGGCTTCGAGCGCGTGGAGCGCGTCCTGCCGGCGCTGCGCGTCGCGGCGGCTGTCCTGCACGCGCGCGGCTTCTTCTTCGAAGGTGCGCTGCGCGAACAGGTAGGCCTGCACCACGGGCTGCGGCGCCACCACCAGCAGCGGATCGGCGCCGGCGGCACGCTGGCCGCTCAACAGGGCATCGTCGGGAATGCGCAGGTTGCCGAGCTCTTCCAGCCAGCGGCCGCGCGCCATCACGGCGGCCACGGTGTCCAGCGCCACGTGGCGCAGCGCGTCGGCGCGCTTCGATTCCACCGGCTCGGCCACTGCCCCCCCGCTGGTCGCCTGCGCGGCGGCGTGGGCAATGTCGGGCACACAGGCCGCCACGGTCGTCGCCACCGATTCCGACATGGCCCGCGCCGACTTGCGTACCGCGCGGCGCAACTCGAAGCGTGCCAGCAGCATCATGACCAGGCCGGCCACCAGCCATGTCAGAAGCGTTTCGGCATGGGCCAGCAGGAACTGGCGGATCAGGTCTGTATCCAGGTTCACGTTATTTTCCTCCCGCGCGCCGGCCCACCTTGGATGCGGGAGCTCGGTCAACGCCTAGATAAAAGAGACACTGCGAGCCCGGGTGATGTTCCGACCCGTAACAAATGGAAACTTTGGCGCGCTGACCGGCTCCGGAATCACTTCGACCAGAAACGAAAAAACCGCGCACATGGTGCGGTTTTTGTTGGTGAGGCCGTCAGGCTCAGACCGTGGTCTTCGGCTCGGCGGCGCGCAGGCGGATATGGAGTTCGCGCAGCTGCTTCTCGTCGACCGCGCTCGGCGCCTGCGTCAGCAGGTCCTGGGCGCGCTGGGTCTTCGGGAAGGCGATCACGTCGCGGATCGAATCGGCACCGGCCATCATGGTGACGATACGGTCCAGGCCGAAGGCCAGGCCGCCGTGCGGAGGCGCGCCATATTGCAGCGCATCAAGCAGGTAGCCGAACTTGGCACGGGCTTCCTCGTCGCTGATCTTCAGTGCGCGGAACACCTTGCTCTGGATGTCCGAACGATAGATACGGACCGAGCCGCCGCCCATTTCCCAGCCGTTCAGCACCATGTCGTAGGCCTTGGCAATGCACTTGCCCGGGTCCGTTTCCAGGTATTGCAGGTGCTCGTCCTTGGGGCTGGTGAACGGGTGGTGCATGGCGACCCAGCGGGCGTCTTCCTCGTCGTACTCGAACATCGGGAAGTCGACCACCCACAGCGGCTTCCACACGTCTTCGAACAGGCCGTTGGCCTTGCCGAATTCCGAGTGGCCGATCTTCAGGCGCAGCGCGCCGATAGCGTCATTGACCACCTTGGCCTTGTCGGCGCCGAAGAAGATGATGTCGCCGTCCTGGGCGCCGGTGCGCTTCAGGATCTCGGCAATGGCCGCGTCGTGCAGGTTCTTGACGATCGGCGACTGCAGGCCGTCACGGCCCTTGGCGACTTCGTTGACCTTGACCCAGGCCAGGCCCTTGGCGCCGTAGATGCCGACGAACTGGGTGTAGGCGTCGATCTCGCCGCGCGAAATCGCACTGCCACCCGGCACGCGCAGGCCGACCACGCGGCCGTTGTCGCTATTGGCGGGGCCCGAGAACACCTTGAAGTCGACGTCCTTCATCACGTCGGTCAGATCGGTGAATTCGAGCTTCACGCGCAGGTCCGGCTTGTCCGAGCCGAAACGGGCCATGGCTTCGCGGAACTCCATCACCGGGAACTTCGCGTCCAGGTCGACGTCGATGGCGTTCTTGAACACCACGCGCATCATGTCCTCGAACAGGTCACGGATTTCCTGTTCGGTGAGGAACGAGGTCTCGCAGTCGATCTGCGTGAATTCCGGCTGGCGGTCGGCGCGCAGGTCTTCGTCGCGGAAGCACTTGGTGATCTGGTAGTAGCGGTCGAAGCCCGACACCATCAGCATCTGCTTGAAGATCTGCGGCGATTGCGGCAGCGCGAAGAAGTGGCCCGGGTTCACGCGCGACGGCACCAGGTAGTCGCGCGCGCCTTCCGGCGTGCTCTTGCCGAGCATCGGCGTTTCGATGTCGATGAAACCTTGCGCATCGAGGAACTTGCGGACTTCCATCGCCACTTTGTAACGCAGGCGCAGGTTGTACTGCATCTGCGGACGGCGCAGGTCCAGCACGCGGTGCGTCAGGCGGGTGGTTTCCGACAGGTTGTCGTCGTCGAGCTGGAACGGCGGCGTGACCGACGGGTTCAGCACGGTCAGCTCATGGCACAGCACCTCGATCTTGCCCGAGGTCAGGTTGGTGTTCTCGGTGCCGGCCGGGCGCGGGCGCACCTTGCCGGTAATGCGGATGCAGAACTCGTTGCGGATCTCTTCCGCGGCCTTGAACATCTCCGGGCGGTCCGGGTCGCACACCACCTGCACCAGGCCTTCGCGGTCGCGCAGGTCGATGAAGATCACGCCGCCATGGTCGCGGCGGCGCTGCACCCAGCCGGTCAGGGCCACTTCCTGGCCCGAGAGTTGTTCGGTCACCAGACCGCAGTAGTGAGTACGCATGGAGGACATAAGATGTTTCCCGGTAATACGCGACCGCCCGCCGGGCGGCCCGTGATCAATTGGTATGCGAAGGATCGGCCGCCTCGACCGCTGCCGCGTGGCCGGCATCAGCGCCGGTCGCCCTGGCAGGGCTGACGGGATCCGCCGGGCGGCTCGGGCCGCCGTTTTTGCGGGGCAGGTCCGCCGGTGCCACCACGCCCATCGATACGATGTACTTGAGCGCGGCGTCGACGGTCATGTCGAGTTCGATGGTGTCGGCCTTGGGCATCATCAGGAAGAAGCCCGAGGTCGGATTGGGCGTGGTCGGCACGTAGACGCTGACGTATTCGCCCTGCAGGTGGTTCTGCACGTCGCCGCCCGGACGGCCGGTCAGGAAGGCGATGGTCCACGAGCCTTCACGCGGGTACTGCACCAGCAGCGCCTTGCGGAAGGCATTGCCCGACGACGACAGCAGCGTGTCGGAGACCTGCTTGACGCTGGTGTAGATCGGGCCCACCACCGGGATATGGCCCAGCAGCGCTTCCCACCAGCGCACCAGGCGCTGGCCGATGAAGTTGTGCGCGAGCAGCCCGACCAGCAGGATGCACAGCAGCGTCAGGATGGCGCCAAGGCCGGTCACGCGCTTGCCGAATAACAGCTGGTCCGGGCGCCACGCCTCGGGCAGCAGCGCCAGGCTCTGGTCCATGGTGCCGATGACCAGGCTGAGCACCCACAGCGTGATGCCCAGCGGCACGAGCACCAGCAACCCGGTCAGGAACCAGGTCTTCAGCGCGGAGGTTTTCTTAGCGACCACGGCCGTCCTGCGTTCAGTGGCAGGCGCAGGCGCTGCCGCAACCGCCAGCGGCGGGCGTCGAGGCAGCCGTGGTGCTGGCGGACGATTCGGTCGATGCCGCAGCCGTGCTTTCGGCGGCGGCAGGAGCCGCCGCGCCGGAGGTCGCCGCGGCGCTGGTGCCGCCGCTGCCGCCGCGGAAATCGGTCACGTACCAGCCCGAACCCTTGAGTTGGAAACCGGCCGCGGTCAGCTGCTTCTTGAAGCTTCCGGCTGCGCCGCAGGACGGGCAGTCGGTCAGCGGAGCATCGCTCATTTTCTGCAGCACATCGCGCCCGTGGCCGCAGGCGTCGCAACGGTAGGCATAGATCGGCATGGTATGTCTTTGGCGAAAAATCAGGATCGGAACAGCGCAGGCGTCGTCCGCGCGAGCGCGCGCGACGATGCAAAGCCTTGAATTATAAACCCTTACGGGGTTGCCTGACGGGCGGAAATACGGGCACAAAGCAGCACATCCAGCTACCAGTGACCGGCATCGTGCCATCAGGCAGCCGTCCCGCCGAGGTGCCGGTCAGGCGATATGCACTTCCTGGACCGGCGCGTGATCCGCAATCCATTGCGGCAGCAGCGATCCGACCACCATGCCGCTGATCGAGAACAGCAGGCCGACCATCTGCGGCGGCATGATCGCGTCGGCGAACGCGATCTCGCAGGTCAGCCAGGAACCGAGGCCCATCAGGATAGCCGCCAGGCCGCCCTGGCGCGTGGCGGACTTCCAGAACATGCCAAAGGCCAGTGGCACGAACGACGACACCAGCGTGACCTTGTAGGCATTTTCGACCATGTGGAAAATCGACAGGTGCGAGTTCAGGGCGAACAGGGTCACCATCCCCGTGAACACCAGCACGACCGTCTGCATCACGCGCAGGAACTTGCGGTCGTCGAGATGCCGGAAATACGGCCGCAGGATGTTCTCGGCAAACGTCACCGACGGCGCCAGCAGCGTCGCCGAGGCGCAGCTCTTGATGGCCGACAGCAGTGCGCCGAAGAACATGACCTGCGCGAACATCGGCGCGTGCTGCAGGATCAGCTGCGGCAGGATCAGCTGCGAATCCGAGTTGATGTATTTCGCCACCATGCCCGGATCGATCAGCGTGGCCGAATAGGCCAGGAACATCGGGATAAAGGCGAAGAAGAAATACAGCACGCCGCCCAGCACCGACGCGCGCCCGGCAATCTTTTCGGTGCGCGACGACGTGACGCGCTGGAACACGTCCTGCTGCGGAATCGAACCGAGCATCATGGTGAACAGCGCCGCCGCAAACCCGATGATCTGCACCAGGTCCAGCGAAGGCAGGAACTCGAACTTGCCGGCCGCCGCCGCGTGCGATACCACCGCCACCACGCCGCCGGCCTGGCCGCTGACCTCATAGCCGATGTAGAGCATGCCCACCACGATGATGATCATCTGGAGGAAGTCCGTCACCGCCACCGCCCACATGCCGCCGAACAGCGTATACACCAGCACGCTGGCCGCGCCGATCATCATGCCGGCGTCCTGTGACAGCGCGCCGTCGGAGACCGTGTAGAACACCAGCCCGAGCGCCTTGATCTGCGCCGCCACCCAGCCCAGGTAGGACACCACGATGCACAGCGTGGTCAGCACCTCGGCCAGCCGCCCGTAGCGGTTGTGGTAGTAGTCGCCGATGGTGAGCAGGTTCATCCGGTACAGCGGCCGCGCGAAGAACAGGCCTACCAGGATCAGGCACAGCGACGAGCCGAACGGGTCCGAGACCACGCCGGACAGGCCTTCTTTCAGGAATACCGCGGGAATGCCCAGCACGGTTTCGGAACCGAACCAGGTGGCGAAAACGGTGGCGGTGACGACGTAGAACGGCAGGCTGCGCCCGGCCACGGCGAAATCGGCGGTGTTGCGCACGCGCAGCGCGGCCCACAAGCCGATGCCGACCGAGATTACCCAGTAGATGATGACGAACCAGATCAGCATGCCGCTGCCCTATGCAGAAAGTGCCCTTGTGGCGAGAAACCGAATGCCGGGGCGCAGGTGCTGGCCTGCTGTCCCAGAGTCCAATTCATCGGTCGGGGCCGCTTGAGGGGCATGCGACGCCGGTCCCCTGAGCGGGATGGCGCACTTGGCCTGCGGTCGTAGCCGAATCAAAACGCGGATTATAGCGACGCAGACCCTGGCGGGCGAAAAAAATTCCCGCACCGGGCTGGATTGGGCTGGCGCTGCATCGTAACGGCCACAGCCGGGCCGGCGGACTGTTGCGCCGGCGCCAGTATCAGCCCCGGCGGCGCCAGACCTGCCAGCGCTCCTGCCCTGCGAAGACCGGCAGCGGCGCGGCGGACGGGCGGTCATCGATACGTTCGAAGGCGGGCTCCAGCAGGTCATCGAGGTCGGACGCCAGCATCGCGAACGGCGGCCCGCCGCGCTTGTCGCCCAGGAAGAAATAACCGGCCAGCAGGCCACCGGGCGGCAGCAATGCCGCCACGCGTTCGGCGTAGGCTTCGCGCAGCGCCGGCGGCAGCGCGCAGAGGAACGCGCGCTCATAGATCAGTTCGCAGCGCGGCTCCGGCGTATAGGCGAAGAAATCCGCTTCACGCACGATTGCAGCGGCCGGGCCCAGCGCGCGGCGGGCCGAGGCCACGGCCTGCGGCGAAAAGTCGATCGCCGTGACCGGCCAGCCGCGCTCGAACAGCCAGCCAGCCTCCCAACCGTTGCCGCAGCCGGGTACCAGCGTCGGGCACGGCGTCTTGCCGTTTACGAACTGCTGGAACTCCGCCGGCACGCCTTGCAGGTCCCAGGGCGTGAAGCCTTGTTCGAAGCGCTCGTCCCAGAACGCCGGGTCCGCGGCATTGCGGGTGGTGAAGGACGGCGGGCTGGCTGCCTTGTCGGCCGGGTTCATGTGGTCTCTCCTTCGACCTGTCAGGAGCCGGCCCACGCCAGCAGATGGGTGAGCACAATGCCGGCCAGGAAGCCGCCGACCAGCAGCAGGACGGTGCCGACCAGCCGGTTGGTGCGGCGCTGCTCGGTGACGAGCATGGCCAGCAGACGCTCCTGCTCGCCATTGGTGTTCAGCGCGCGGCGTTCCAGGAACTGGTGCGCCAGCCGCGGGAAGTCGGGCAGCATCTTGGCCCACAGCGGCGCCTCGACCTGGATCCGTTCCCACGCGCCCTTCCAGCCGACCTGCTCGTGCATCCAGCGCTCAAGGAAGGGCTTGGCGGTTTTCCACAGGTCCAGGTCCGGGTCGAGCTGGCGGCCCAGGCCTTCGATATTGAGCAGCGTCTTCTGCAGCAGCACCAGCTGAGGCTGGATTTCGACGTTGAAGCGGCGCGAGGTCTGGAACAGGCGCATCAGCACCATGCCCAGCGAGATTTCCTTGAGCGGCTTGTCGAAGTACGGCTCGCAACAAGCACGCACCGCGCTTTCGAGTTCCTCCACGCGGGTATCGGGCGGCACCCAGCCGGATTCCACGTGCAGCAGCGCCACGCGGTGGTAGTCGCGCCGGAAGAAGGCGATGAAGTTCTGCGCCAGGTAGTTCTTGTCGAACTCCGACAGCGCGCCGACGATGCCGAAGTCCAGCGCGATATAGCGGCCGAAGGTTTCCGGCTGCACCGATACCAGGATGTTGCCGGGGTGCATGTCGGCATGGAAGAAGCCGTCGCGGAACACCTGCGTGAAGAAGATCTCGACGCCCTCTTCTGCGAGCTGGTGCATGTCGACGCCGGCCGCCTTAAGCGATTCGGTGCGCGAGATCGGGATGCCGTGCATGCGCTCCATCACGAACACCGTGCTGCTGCACCAGTCCCAGAACACTTCGGGCACCAGCAGCAGGTTGGTATCGGCAAAGTTGCGGCGCAGCTGGCTGGCGTTGGCCGCCTCGATCATCAGGTCCAGTTCGTCGTGCAGGTACTTGTCGAACTCGGCCACCACCTCGCGCGGCTTCAGGCGCTTGCCGTCGGCCCAGAAACGCTCGAGCCAGGTGGCCATGTCGCGCATCAGCGCCAGGTCGCTGTCGATCACCGGCAGCATGCCGGGGCGCAGCACCTTGACGGCCACCTCGCGGCCATGGTTCGGGCCGCCCCGCAGCGTGGCGAAGTGCACCTGCGCGATCGACGCGCTGGCCACGGGTTGATGCTCGAACGTCTCGAACAGTTCGTCGAGCGAGCGCCCGAGCGAACGCTCGACGATCCGCACGGCCACCGCCGAGTCGAAAGGCGGCACCTGGTCCTGCAACTTCGCCAGTTCGTCGGCGATATCCGGCGGCATCAGGTCGCGGCGCGTGGACAGGACCTGGCCGAACTTGACGAAGATCGGCCCAAGCTTGGTCAGCGCCAGCCGCAGGCGCTCGCCGCGCGGCATGTCCAGCTTGCGCCCCACGGTCATGACGCGGACCAGGAAACGGATCTTGCGGTTCTGGAAACCGGACAGCACAAGCTCGTCCAGCCCGTAGTACAGGATGACGAAGAGGATCTTGCCGAGGCGCAGAAGGCGGGTCATGCGACGAAATTCAGGAAGCGGTGGCGCTGCGCGAGGCGGGCGGCAGCAGAAATTGGCGTCATGCCGGCGGCGCGGTCAGCGATGGGCGGACGGCAGCGCCGAGGCCCCGGCGGGACGCGCGCGTTCGAGCCGCTCCAGGCGTTTCTCCAGGCGGGCCAGGTCATCGCGCAGGCGGCCCACGTCGGACCCAAAGCCGTCCAGCGCCCCATGGCGCACCAGCGTCGGCTTTTCATCCAGCAGGTACTCGGTGACGTTCTCGACGAGTGTGCGGCCGACGCGCGTGGCCTGCTCATGCGCCTGGCGCGCGCCATCGACCATGCGCTGGGCCAGGCTGTCGCTGAGCGGACCGCCGAGGATCCCGCGAAAGGCGCGCGACAAGTCCTCGGCCGCGTCCCAGCGCAGGTTGCGCGCGAGCATCGAAACCGTGTTGGCCAGCTCGGCGTCGCCTTCGATGCGTACATGGCGCATCGCCGCGGCCTGGCCGCCGTCCGCCACGTCGGCGGCGACAAGCGGCCATTGCTGCAGCGGCACCAGGATCGCGACCGCCGGCGCTTCGGCCGCGGGCGCCAGCTCGATGGCACCGTCCTCGGTCACGCGCAGCGACAGCGCGAACGCGGCCGCGTCGAGCCGGACCACGCGGCCGGCAAACGCCGCCAGTTGGCCACGGGCCCAGGGTTCCTGTTCGAGCAGGTGGTTCAGCGCGGCAACGGCGGGCGCGGCCAGGGCGGAAGGCAGAGGGTTCATGGCGATTGGCTTGCTGCGAACGGCTGGACTGGCAGGGCCGGCAAAAGCGCCGGGCGCCGCCTCCAAACGGAAAAGGCCCGCGCTTGCGCACGGGCCCTCCATTCTAAGCTACTCCCCGCTGGCGTCGCCGCCATGGGGCACTGACGGCACTCAGGATTCCTGCTGGATACCGGCCAGCAGCCAGCCGCCCGTTCCGGAAACCGGCTTGGCCAGGTTCCAGACCTCGGCGAACGGCTGCGCCGCTTCGCCGGCGCGCTCGCGGATCATGCCCGAGAAGCGCACGCTGGCCAGGTGCTGGGTCGGCGACGATTCAATGCCCAGCATCTGCCCTTCCAGCGTGACCACGTCCGTCTTGTTGACTTCGGTGCCGCGCTCGGCCAGGTCCATCTTGATCTCGGCAAACATTTCCGGCGTCGTGAATTCGCGGATGTCGTCGAGGTTGCCGGCATCCCACGCTGCCTGCAGGCGCACGAAATGCACCTTGGCATTGCGCAGGAAGGCTTCGGTGTCGAAGTCGGCCGGCACGCCCCACGGCTGCTGGGCCACAGCTTCGCCGGCGAGCGGCGCGGCGCTCGCGGCCGGCATCACCGGGTTCGCGGCCGGCGTCGACGTCTGCTGGCGCAGCATCGGCTCGGCGTTACCGCCCATGCCGCCCACATTGCCGGCACCGGCGTAGGCCGGCTGCTGGCTCCGCTGGCTGCCGCCACGGAACTTGCGGATCAGCCAGATCACCACGAACGCGACCAGGGCGATCAGGATCAGGTTTGCGAAGAAGCTGGCCGCCGCGCCGCCCAGGCCAAAGTGCGACAGCAGCGCCGCGATGCCCAGACCCGCGGCAAGGCCGCCGAGCATGCCAGCCCAGTTGCGCTTGGGCTTTGCCGCGGCCGCGGCTGCGCCGGCAGCCCCGGCGGTGGCCGGCGCAGCCTGCTGCGCAGGCTGCTGGGCCGGCTGTTGCGTCGGCGTTTGCTGTGCGGGTGCCTGCTGGCGCTGCTGCGTCACGGTGGACGATTGCTTGCCAATGCTGCGCGAACCGCCCATGCGCTTGGCATTGGCGTCCAGCGCCGAGCCGAGCGCGATCGCGGCAATCAGCGACCCCACCAGGAATTTTCCGCGAATTGAAGACATGTTCAGTGATCCCCTGTCAGTTTCCACTCAAATCCGGTCTCAAATGCCGAATTCAAGCCAGAAATGGCGATTTAGTACTTGCGCCCGACGTGGAGCGCCACGACTCCGGCCGTCAGATTGAAGTATTCGACCTTCTCCAGCCCAACTTGTTCCATCAAGCGTACAAGTGAAGTCTGGTCCGGATGCATTCTGATGGATTCTGCCAGATAACGATAGCTGGGGGCATCCCCCGCCACCTTCGCGCCGAGCCACGGAAGCACCTTGAACGAATAGATATCGTAGGCCTTCTCCAGCGGTTTCCACACCTTGGAGAACTCCAGCACCATGACTTTGCCGCCGGGCTTCACCACGCGGCGCATCTCGGCCAGCGCGGCGTCCTTGTGGGTCATGTTGCGCAGGCCGAAGGCCACCGTGACCAGGTCAAAGTAGTTGTCCGGGAACGGGATGCGTTCGGCGTCGCACAGCGCCACGGGCGTGACGATGCCCTTGTCGAGCAGGCGGTCGCGGCCCACGCGCAGCATCGATTCGTTGATGTCGGTGAGCCAGACCTGGCCGGTCGGGCCGGCCTGCTTCGCGAACGCCTTGGCCAGGTCGCCCGTGCCGCCGGCGATGTCCAGCACCTTCTGGCCGGGCCGCACGTTGGCCTGGGCGATGGTGAACATCTTCCACAGCCGGTGCATGCCGCCCGACATCAGGTCGTTCATTACGTCGTACTTGCTGGCGACCGAATGGAACACGCCGGCGACCTTGCCGGCCTTTTCCGATTCGTCGACCTTGTCGAACCCGAAGTGGGTTTCGCTCATATCTCAGACTCCAGGTACAGATCAGTGGTGATGGCCGCAGCCATGGCCGCCTGCGGCCACCATGGGCGTGTCGCGGTCGGCGCCGGCGGCTTCCAGGCGCTGCAGGTAGTCGTCCCACAGCGCATCCTGCTGGTCGCCCAGGCGATACAACAGTTCCCAGGAATAAATGCCGGTATCGTGGCCGTCGGTAAAGCGGATCTGGATGGCGTAGTTGCCCACGGGCTCGACGGCGGCAATGCCGACCTCGCGCTTGCCGGTCTGCAGCACTTCCTGGCCGGGGCCGTGTCCCTGCACTTCGGCCGATGGCGAATACACGCGCAGCAGCTCGAACGGCAGCCGGAAGCTGCGCCCGTTGTCGAAGCCGACTTCAAGCACGCGCGATTGCGTGTGCACCGTCAGCGCGGTGGGATGGGGAGTATCTTTTTCGAGGCCTGCCATAGTGGATTCGCCGGCGTGGGCGCCTGGTGGGTTGGCGTGATGCGACGTGTGCGGTTCGCGTTCACGCCTCGCATACGACCCGATAGCTTACCGCAGCGCCCTCGCCTTGCCCATCTTGGGTGCCGGCGCCGTCATCCGGCACATAGCGCAGGCGGCGGCCATGGAACGCCGCGACCGTGCTGCGGTGGGCAATGCTGATGATGGCGGCGTCGGGCAATGCGTCGACCACCATCCGGTACATGATGCCCTCGGTTTCCTCATCGAGCGCGCTGGTCGCCTCGTCCAGGAACAGGTAGCGCGGCTTCTGCAGCAGCGCGCGGGCGAAGGCCAGGCGCTGCTGCTCGCCGGGCGACAGCCGCAGCGACCAGTTGTCGAACACATCGAGCTGGTCCACGAGCTGCGGCAAACGCGCTTGTCGCAGCACCGCCTGCAGCGCGGCGGCAGGGTGGGCCGTGCCCGCGTCCGGATAGGCAAGTGCGTCGGCCAACGTGCCGATCGGCAGGTAGCTGCGCTGCGGCAGGAACAGCGTGCGCGCGTCAACGGGCATGGTGATGGTGCCGCTGCCGTATGGCCAGATTCCGGCCAGCGCGCGGAACAGCACGCTCTTGCCGCAGCCCGACGGCCCGTTCACGAGCCAGCGCTCGCCCGGCGCGATCGACAGCGAGAACGGCGCCACCAGCGGGCGCTGGCCGACGTTCGCGCCGCGCTGGGCACGCACCGGCAGCGCCAGGCCGAGGCCGTCGACGCGGATGCCGGCCTGCGGTTCGCCAGTGTGCTCGACCTCGATATCGCGCACGCCGGTATGCGACACGTCCTGCCGCTCGGCTACGCGGATCGCCTCCTGGAAATCGATCAGCCGGTTGGCCGCGGCCTTCCAGCCCACCAGCGTCGCGTAGCTGTCCACGAACCACGACAGCGCGCCCTGCACCTGGCCGAAGGCCGAGCTGGTCTGCATCAGGCCGCCCAGCGTCATCTTGCCGGCAAAGTAGCGCGGCGCGGCCACCAGGATCGGGAAGATGATCGCAAACTGCGCATAGCCGGAACTCACGAAGGTCAGCCGCCGCGTATAGCGCATCAGCTGGTTCCAGTTCGCGCGGATACGGTCGAAGCGCGCGCGCAGGCCGGCCTGCTCGGTCGGCTCGCCGCGGTACAGCGCGACGGGTTCGCTGTTTTCGCGCAGGCGCACCAGCGTGAAACGGAAATCGGCCTCGTATTGTTCCTGCTGGAAATTCAGGCCGATCAGCGGGCGTCCGACCACGTGCGCGATCAGCGAGCCGATCACCGCGTAGCCCGCGGCGAACCAAACCATGTAGCCCGGAATCACGATCTCATTGCCGCCCAGCGCCAGGCTGATCGGGCCCGACACCGTCCACAGGATGCCGACGAAGGACAGCAGCGTCACCACCGAATTGAGCAGGCCCAGCGATAGCGTCAGTGCGCCGTCGGTGAACTGGCGCAGGTCGTCCGAGATCCGCTGGTCGGGGTTGTCGGTGGTATGGGTCTGTTCGATCCGGTAGTACGCCTGGTGCCCCATCCAGTGGTCCATGAAGCGGCCCGTCATCCAGGTACGCCAGCGCATCTGCAGCATCATCGTGTAGTACTGCCGCGAGATCGCGGCCACAATGAAGAACGCCGCGATCCACGAGAAGCGCAGCAGCAGCACCTTGAACGACGCGTAATCGCGCTGCTCCAGCGCGTTGTAGAACACGCGGTTCCACTCGTTGAGCAGCACGTTGATATAGACGATGCCGAGATTAAGCGCGACCACCAGCGTAAGCAGCCCAAGGCCCGCCTTGCGGTCTTCGGACTTCCAGTAGGGCTTGATCAGCGCCCAGGTCGCGGCCATGCGCAGCCGGCTCTGGATCTTGAGGGCCCGGGCGGGAACGGCCGGGCCCGGTACAGTGACGGAAGTCGGTGTGGTGGACATAGCGGCAGCGGTACGCCCGCCGGCGCTGCGGCGGGCTTGTTCTTCTGGAATGCGCAACGGCCGGGACGGCCATTGCGATGACAACAGGATTCAGACGCGTCCCGCACGGCGCGGTTCCACGCAGCCGCCTGGTTCAGTCGTCGGTGGCGAGCGCCGAAAGTGCCGTACGCAGCGCAGGCAGCCGGCCTTGCAGCTCAGCCACGCGCGCCGCGTCAGCCGCGCGTTGCGGCGCGGCCCAGATTGCCTCGGGGAAATGCGTGTCCCAGCGGTAGCGCGGAATGATGTGCCAGTGCAGGTGCGGCACCATATTGCCGAACGCGGCCAGGTTGACCTTGTCCGGCGTCATGACCTCGCGCACCACGCGCTCGACCCGCGCCACCAGCCGCATCAGCCAGGCCTGGTCGCCATCTTCCAGGTCGGTCAGCTCGGCCGCATGGTCGTTCCAGACGATGCGGCAGAAGCCGGGGAAACGGTCGTGCTCGACCAGGATCACGCGGGCGCGGTCGCCCATCCAGATGAGTTCGCCGCCATCGGCTTCGCAAAGGGGGCAACCCGCCGCGCGTGTCACACCAGCACCCGCTCGATGCCGCCGGCGTTGGCCTTGGCCACGTACTCGGGCATCCAGTTCTCGCCCAGCAGATGCTTCGCCATTTCCACGACGATGTAGTCGGCCTGCACCGACGCATCTTCGTTGTAGCGCGACAGCCCCTGCAGGCACGACGGGCAGCTGGTCAGGATCTTGACGTCGCCGGTGAAGCCATCGGTGCGCAGCTTGTCGGCGCCCTTGGTCATCTCCTCTTCCTTGCGGAAGCGGATCTGCGTCGAGACGTCCGGGCGGGTCACCGCCAGCGTGCCGGATTCCCCGCAGCAGCGCTCGTTCTTCTCGATCTTGCCGGCGCCCGCATTGCCGCCCATCAGGTCATTGACCAGCTTGGTCGGGTCCATGGTCTTGATCGGCGTGTGGCACGGGTCGTGGTACATGTAGCGCGTACCGGTCACGCCTTCGAGCTTCACGCCCTTTTCCAGCAGGTACTCGTGGATGTCGATGATGCGGCAGCCCGGGAAGATCTTCTCGAACTCATACCCGGCGAGCTGGTCGTAGCATGTGCCGCAGCTGACCACCACCGTCTTGATGTCGAGGTAGTTCAGCGTATTGGCCACGCGGTGGAACAGCACGCGGTTGTCGGTGACCATCTTCTCGGCCTTGTCGTACTGGCCGTTGCCGCGCTGCGGATACCCGCAGCACAGGTAGCCCGGCGGCAGCACGGTCTGCACGCCCACGTGCCACAGCATGGCCTGCGTGGCCAGGCCGACCTGCGAGAACAGCCGCTCGGAGCCGCAGCCCGGGAAGTAGAACACCGCTTCGGTCTCGGGCGTGGTCGCCTTCGGGTCGCGGATGATCGGCACGATCTCGTTGTCCTCGATATCGAGCAGCGCGCGCGCGGTCTTTTTGGGCAGGTTGCCCGGCATCTTCTTGTTGATGAAGTGGATCACCTGCTCGCGCACCGGCGGCTTGCCCACGGTCGCGGGCGGATGCGCGGTCTGCTTGCGGGCGACCTTCTTCAGCACCTCGTTGCCCAGGCGCTGCGCCTTGTAGCCCCAGTCGATCATGACCTTGCGGGTCAGGTTGATCGTCTCCGGGCTGGTGGCGTTCAGGAAGAACATCGACGCGGCCGTGCCGGGGTTGAACTTCTTCTGCCCCATCTTGCGCAGCAGGTTGCGCATATTCATCGACACGTCGCCGAAGTCGATCTTCACCGGGCACGGCGTTGCGCACTTGTGGCACACCGTGCAGTGGTCGGCCACGTCCGAGAACTCGTCCCAGTGCTTGATCGACACGCCGCGGCGCGTCTGCTCTTCATACAGGAAGGCCTCGACCAGCAGCGAGGTCGCCAGGATCTTGTTGCGCGGGCTGTACAGCAGGTTGGCGCGCGGCACGTGCGTGGCGCACACCGGCTTGCACTTGCCGCAGCGCAGGCAGTCCTTGACGCTGTCGGCAATGGCGCCGATATCGCTCTGCTGCATGATGATGGACTCATGCCCCATCAGCCCGAACGACGGCGTGTACGCATTGCGCAGGTCCGCGCCCGGCAGCAGCTTGCCCTTGTTGAAGCGGCCTTGCGGATCGACCTTCTGCTTGTAGGCGCGGAAGTCGCCGATCTCGTCCTCGGTCAGGAATTCCAGCTTGGTGATGCCGATGCCGTGCTCGCCGGAAATCACGCCGTCGAGCGAGCGCGCCAGGTCCATGATGCGGGCCACCGCGCGGTGGGCATCCTGGAGCATCTCGTAGTTGTCGGAGTTGACCGGGATGTTGGTGTGCACGTTGCCGTCGCCGGCGTGCATATGCAGCGCCACGAACACGCGTCCGCGCAGCACCTGCTTGTGGATCGCCTGCGCTTCGTCGAGGATCGGCTTGAACTCGCCGCCATTGAAGATCTTGCGCAGCTCGGCCCGCACTTCAGCCTTCCAGGACACGCGGATGGTGCGGTCCTGCAGCAGGTGGAACACATTGGCATCGGGCTGCTGCACCAGGCGCGCGTCGAAGGCCTGGCCGAGCAGGCCCAGGCCGTGCCCGATCAGCGACGCCTTGGCGGTGGCCAGCGGCACATCGAGGTGGTCCTGCAGGTAGCGCCAGCGCGCGCGGATTTCGCGCAGCAGCGTGAGCGCGTGCTGCACGCGGTCTTCCAGCAGCTCGGCGCTCGGGATTTCGTTGGCATCGTCGCTGCGGCCCAGCGGCAGGTTGCCGCGCGCGAAGAAAGCCTCCAGCGCGTCCACCAGCCCCAGCTTGTTCTTGATCGACAGCTCGATGTTGATGCGCTCGATGCCGTCGGTGTACTCGCCCATGCGCGGCAGCGGGATCACCACGTCTTCATTGATCTTGAAGGCGTTGGTGTGCTTGGCGATGGCGGCGGTGCGCGAACGGTCGAGCCAGAATTTCTTGCGGGCCTCCGGACTGACGGCGATAAAGCCTTCGCCGCTCTTGCCGTTGGCCATGCGGATCACTTCCGAGGTGGCACGCGCCACGGCGTCTTCATCGTCCCCGACGATATCGCCGATCAGCACCATCTTCGGGAAGGCGTTGCGCTTGCTCTTGGTGGCATAGCCGACCGCGCGCAGATAGCGCTCGTCCAGGTGCTCCAGGCCGGCGAGGATGGCTCCGCCCGGCGTCTTCGACTCGGCGTCGAGGAAGTCCTTGATCTCGACGATGCTCGGGATCGCATCGCGCGCCTGGCCGAAGAACTCCAGGCACACGGTGCGGATGAACTTCGGCATGCGGTGCAGGATCCAGCGCGCGCTGGTGATGATGCCGTCGCAGCCTTCCTTCTGCACGCCGGGCAGGCCCGCCAGGAACTTGTCGGTGACGTCCTTGCCCAGGCCTTCCTTGCGGAACTTGCGGCCCTCGATGGCGAGGGTCTCGGTGCGCAGCACCTTCTCGCCCGGCGCACGGTTGCCGTCGGACCACTTCAGTTCGAAGGTGGCGACCGGCACGTCGTGGATCTTGCCGAGGTTGTGGTCCAGGCGCGTGACTTCGAGCCAGTTGCCTTCCGGATCGACCATGCGCCACCAGGCCAGGTTGTCCAGCGCGGTGCCCCACAGCACGGCCTTCTTGCCGCCCGCGTTCATGGCGACGTTGCCGCCGATGCAAGACGCGTCGATCGAGGTCGGGTCCACCGCGAATACCAGGCCGGCCTTGTCGGCGGCGTCGGCCACGCGGCGCGTCACCACGCCGGCGCCCGAGAAGATGGTGGCAACCTTGTGCGAGACATTCGGCAGGTCGGTCTGCTCGACCGGGCCGAGCTGTTCCAGCTTCTCGGTGTTGATGACCGCGCTCATCGGCGTCAGCGGCACGGCGCCGCCGGTATAGCCGGTGCCGCCCCCGCGCGGGATGATGGTCAGGCCGAGCTCGAAGCAACCCTTGACCAGGCCGGCGATCTCTTCCTCGGTATCCGGCGTCAGCACGACGAACGGATATTCCACGCGCCAGTCGGTGGCGTCGGTCACGTGCGAGACGCGCGACAGGCCATCGAACTTGATGTTGTCCTTCTGCGTGACCCGGCCCAGCACGCGCTGCGCGCGCTTGCGCAGGTCGTAGGCGGCGGCAAACTCGTTCTTGAAGTCCTCGATCGCCTGCTTGGCGAATGCGACCAGCTGCTCCACGCGGTGCGAGCGGTCCTCGGCGGCCGGCTCGGCGTGCTCGGCACGGTCGGCGGCGCGGCGCTTCTCGATCTCGCCCAGGCGGTGGTGCAGCGCGCTCACCAGCATCTGGCGGCGCTTGGGGTTCTCGAGCAGGTCGTCCTGCAGGTACGGGTTGCGGCGGACTACCCAGATGTCGCCCAGCACTTCGTACAGCATGCGCGCCGACCGGCCGGTACGGCGCTCGCCGCGCAGCTCGTCCAGGATGCGCCAGGCCTCTTCGCCGAGCAGGCGGATGACAATCTCGCGGTCCGAAAAGGACGTGTAGTTATAGGGAATTTCACGCAGGCGCGCAGGGGCGTCCTGCGCGGCCAGCTTGGCGTCGAGCACGAGTGGGGCGTTCATGGGGGGACCGCTTCCTGCGGGCGCACTGAAGGTGTGCGCCGATCGTTCATTAAAGCGCGATTGTACTGCATGGCACGGTTTCGCCGCGCCGCAACATGGCACAACCCGTGCCGGAACAAGGGTTTAGCGCCGCCTTGTGCACGGTCTGCCACATGCGGATTCAGAACCAGGCGCGGAACATTTGAACAATGTTGTGCCAAAAACTGTCCGGTATCCACAGCAGGCTGGCCGTCATGGCCAGGTAGCGCAGGAACTTGCCGATCGCCATGTACGCCAGGCTCGGCCAGAACGACAGCCGCAGCCAGCCGGCCAATGTGCACAATGGGTCACCAATGGCGGGGAGCCATGACAGCAGGAGCGTGGGCGGGCCGAGCCTTCGCATCCAATGGAAATAGCGCGCGTCCAGCTTCGGCTTGGTGGGCTTGCGCACATGCTTGCGATGTTCGAGGTGTTCCTGCTCATGTTCGCGCTCCCGGCGCCGCTTGTGGTAGCGCACCAGCGCAAGCTTGGCCGCGTAGCCGAGCCACCAGTCGATGGCGCCGCCTACCGTATTGCCGAGCGTGGCCACCACCACCGCCGGCCAGAACATGTGCGGATTGAGCTTGATATAGCCGAACACCGCCGGCTCCGAGCCGAGCGGCAGCAGCGTGGCCGACACCAGGCTGACGACGAAGATGGCGGGCAGGCCCACTTTCGGGAGGGCGACGATGTCGAACAGCCAGTCGAAGAAGGCTTCCATGTCGTTGGGCTGGTATCGGGCTAGGGCTAGTGCCGGGTGGTGTCGATCATTCTAGCTGTCCCCCTTTCGGGGCACGGGCAACCCGCATGGCAGTGGCCCGCGATTTGTGATTAACTGTTACAGCCCGTCGCGGCCAAACGTTCGCCGGCCGCCGGGGGGTTCCTCCCGCACGGCAATGGCCGTGGGCAGCACCGGCAGCACCAATATCACGAAATAGCCGTAGCAAACGGCAGTACCGCGTCGTGGCCAGTCCCGCGCTGTTTATTTTGCGATTTCGGGGAATTGGTCATGCGCGTCCACCCACATGGAGACAAGCATGGCGATTCCGATCCGCCTGACGGTCAATGGCAAGCCCGTTGACGCCCAGGTAGAACCCAATACCCTCCTGGTCCAGTTCCTGCGCGAACAGCTTCGCCTGACCGGCACCCATGTCGGCTGCGACACCGCGCAGTGCGGCGCCTGCACGGTCCACCTTGACGGGCGCGCGGTCAAGTCCTGCAATATCCTCGCCGTGCAGGCCGATGGGGCCGAGGTCACCACCATCGAAGGACTGTCCGGCACGCGCGTCGGCAACGGGGCGCCGATGCACCCGATGCAGGAAGCCTTCCGCGAATGCCACGGCCTGCAGTGCGGCTTTTGCACGCCCGGCATGGTGATGGCAGCCACTGCGCTGGTGCAGGCCCGCCCGGACGCGGATGCCACGGCCATCCGCGAGCAGCTCGATGGCAACCTGTGCCGCTGCACGGGCTACCACAACATTATCAAGGCCGTGCAGCAGGGGCAGGCCGCCATGCGCGGCGCCACCGCCACGAGCGCCGAGTAAGGGAGGCCAGCCATGAACGCACCCGAATCGCAGAAGTTCGTCGGCACGCCGGTCAAGCGCAAGGAAGACTTCCGCTTCCTGACCGGCAACGGCCAGTACACCGACGACATCGTCCTGCCGCAGCAGAGCTACGGCTATTTCGTGCGCTCGCCGCATGCGCATGCGCGCATCCGGTCGATCGACAAGAGCGCCGCGCTGGCCTCGCCCGGCGTGATCGCCGTGCTGACGGGCGAGGACATGGCCGCCGACAAGGTGGGCGGCCTGCCCTGCGGCTGGCTGATCCACAGCATTGACGGCTCGCCGATGAAGGAGCCGCCCCACCCTGTCATCGCGCAGGGCAAGGCGCGCCATGTCGGCGACCAGGTGGCACTGGTGGTGGCCGAGACGCTCGCGCAGGCGAAGGACGCCGCCGAGCAAGTCGTGGTCGACTACGAGGAGCTGCCCGCCGTCGTCAATGCTGCCGATGCCGCAGCGGCCTCCACGCTCGTGCATGACGACGTGCCCGCCAACACCTGCTACACGTGGGGCCACGGCGACAAGGCCGCGACCGATGCCGCGTTCGCGAAAGCCGCGCACGTGACCACGCTCGATATCGTCAACAACCGGCTGATCCCCAACGCCATCGAGCCGCGCGCGGTCAACGCCAGCTACGCGCGCCAGGACGACAGCTACACCGTCTACGTCGCCAACCAGAACCCGCACGTGGAACGCCTGCTGATGGGCGCCTTCGTGCTGGGCCTGCCGGAATCGCGCCTGCGCATCATCGCGCCGGACGTCGGCGGCGGCTTCGGCTCGAAGATCTTCCTGTATCCGGAAGACGTGGCGCTGACCTGGGCGTCGAAGAAGGTCGGCCGCCCGATCAAGTGGACCGCCGAGCGTTCGGAGTCGTTCCTGACCGACGCGCACGGCCGCGACCATGTGACCAAGGCCGAGCTGGCACTCGACAGCGACGGCAAGTTCCTGGCCATGCGCGTGCACACCACCGCGAACATGGGCGCGTACCTGTCGACCTTCGCCAGCAGCGTGCCCACCATCCTATATGCGACGCTGCTGGCGGGGCAGTACGCCACGCCAGCCATCTACGCCGAGGTCAAGGCGGTGTTCACCAACACCGCGCCGGTGGACGCCTACCGCGGCGCCGGCAGGCCCGAGGCCACCTACGTGGTCGAACGGCTGGTGGAAGCCGCCGCGCACGAGCTGAAGACCGACCCGGCCGAGTTGCGCCGCAAGAACTTCATCCGCCAGTTCCCGTATGCCACGCCGGTCGGCCTGACCTATGACACCGGCGACTACGAGCCGTGCCTCGCACGTGCGCAGGAACTCGCCGACGTGAAGGGCTTCCCGGCGCGCCGCGACGAGGCCAAGCAGCGCGGCAAGCTGCGCGGACTCGGCTACTCCTGCTACATCGAAGCATGCGGGCTGGCACCGTCGAATATCGCCGGCGCATTGGGTGCGCGCGCGGGTCTGTTCGAGGTCGGCGAGATCCGCGTGCATCCGACCGGCTCCGTGACGGTGTTCACCGGCTCGCACAGCCATGGGCAGGGTCACGAGACCACCTTCGCGCAGATCGTGGCGGACCGGCTTGGCATCGCGCTGGAATCGGTCGAAATCGTGCATGGCGATACCGGGCGCGTGCCGTTCGGCATGGGCACCTATGGCTCGCGCTCGCTCGCCGTGGGCGGCTCGGCGATCATGAAGGCGCTGGACAAGATCGAGGCCAAGGCCAAGAAGATCGCCGCGCACTTGCTGGAAGCGTCCGACGCCGACGTCGAGTTCAGCAACGGCGTATTCCGCGTGGCCGGCACCGACCGCACCAAGACCTTCGGTGAAGTCGCGCTGACCGCGTACGTGCCGCATAACTATCCGCTCGACAAGCTGGAGCCGGGCCTGAACGAGAACGCGTTCTACGACCCGACCAACTTCACGTATCCGTCGGGCGCCTATGTGTGCGAGGTGGAGGTCGACCCGGACACCGGCGAGTCGCAGGTAGTGAAGTTCACCGCTGTCGACGACTTCGGCAACATCATCAACCCGATGATCGTTGAGGGACAGGTACACGGCGGCATTGGCCAGGGCCTGGGGCAGGCCATGCTGGAGCAGTGCATCTACGACAGCGACAGCGGCCAGCTGCTGACCGGCTCCTACATGGACTACGCCATGCCGCGCGCCGGCGACCTGCCCGATTTCACCGTGGAGACCGCCAAGGGCACGCCCTGCACGCACAACCCGCTCGGCGTGAAGGGTTGCGGCGAAGCGGGCGCGATCGGCTCGCCGCCCGCGTTCATCAACGCGCTGGTCGATGCGCTGTCGCCGCTTGGCGTGAAGGACCTGCAGATGCCCGCCACGCCGCACCGCGTGTGGCAGGCCATCCAGGCCGCCCAACCCTGAGCCCGCCGACGAACCGTAAAGGAAACCGACATGTACACATTCCAGTTTGAACGCGCGGCGGATGCCAAGGCGGCGGTCGCCAAGCTCAAGGCCGATCCGGACGCCAAGTTCCTTGCCGGCGGCCAGAGCCTGCTGGCGGCAATGAAGCTGCGCCTGTCCGCGCCGTCCACGCTTATCGACGTGGCACGCATACCAGGCATGAGCGATATCCGCGTCGAAGGCAATGAGGTGGTGATCGGCGCCGCCGCCCGCCACGCCGATGTCGCGGCCAACGCGGAGGTACGCCAGCGCATTCCTGCGCTGGCCGCGCTGGCCGAAGGCATCGGCGACCGACAGGTCCGCGCGATGGGCACCATTGGCGGCTCGCTTGCCAATGACGATCCCGCCGCTTGCTACCCCGCTGCGGTGCTTGGGCTAGGCGCTACCGTGGTCACCGACCGCCGCAGCATTGCGGCCGATGACTTCTTCAAAGGCCTGTATGAAACCGCGCTGGAGCCCGACGAACTGATCACCGCCGTGCGCTTCCCGGTGCCCGAAAAGGCCGCCTACATCAAGTTCCGCAATCCGGCCTCGCGCTTCGCACTGGTCGGCGTGATGGTCGCGCGCACCGGCGGCAACGTGCGCGTCGCTGTCACGGGAGCTGCCGACAGCGTGTTCCGCTGCCAGCCGCTGGAGCAGGCGCTGGCGGCCAACTTCACCGCGGCAGCGGCGAAGGCGGTGAAGGTCGATCCATCGCGGCTCAATGCCGATCTGCATGCGTCGGCTGAGTACCGGGCACATTTGATTCCGGTGCTGGCGGCGCGGGCAGTGGAGGCGGCTGGATAGCTCGCCAACGGCGTCAAATACTGCGACTGTTGTCTCCCCTCTCCCATTTATGGGAGAGGGGCGGGGGAGAGGGCAGGAGCCTCCACGAAGTGCAGCGCCACGGTGCTTGCCATGCGCCTGCGCTCTCCCCGGGCCCCTCTCCCGCAAGCGGGAGAGGGAAGCAGACCTTGCCCTCTTCAGCACCGGCAGCCCCCATGCTTCCCACCTCCATCGACCACACCCAGTCCCTGCTCGAATCCCACCAATATTTCGCCGACCGCGAAACCGCGACGGTGCTCTACCTCGCCCTGCGCATGCAGCGCCCGCTGTTCCTCGAAGGCGAACCCGGCGTAGGCAAGACCGCGCTGGCGCAGGCCATGGCCGAAGTCATGGGCACGCGCCTGCTGCGCCTGCAGTGCTACGAAGGCCTCGACGCGGCCAGCGCGCTGTACGAATGGGACTACCCGCGCCAGATCATGGCCCTGCGCGTGGCCGAGGCGCGTGGCGAGCGGCCTGAAGCGCAATCGCTCTACCACGACGACTACCTGCTGAAACGCCCGCTGCTCGAAGCCCTGCTGCCCGATCCCGCCGCACCCGGCGCGCCGCGCGTGCTGCTGATCGACGAGATCGATCGCGCCGACGAGCCGTTCGAAGCGTTCCTGCTCGAGATACTGTCCGAATACCAGGTGTCGATCCCCGAAATCGGCGTGATCCGCGCCGAGCGTCCGCCGCTGATCATCGTTACCTCGAACCGCACGCGGGAGGTGCACGACGCGCTCAAGCGCCGTTGCCTGTACCAGTGGATGGGGTATCCGCAGCGCGAGCGCGAACTGCAGATCGTCGCCGCGCGCGCGCCCGAAGCCGCCGCGCGGCTGCAGGCGCAGGCGGTCGATTTCATCCACCGGCTGCGCGGCATCGACCTGTTCAAGGCGCCCGGCATCGCCGAGGCCATCGACTGGTGCCGCGCGCTGTCCGCGCTCGGCGTGACCGAGCTGGACCCGCAGTCGGTGCGCGACACGCTCGGCGTGCTGCTCAAGTACCAGGACGACCTGGCCCGCGCCGATGGCCCGACCGTGGCCGAACTGCTCGCGGGCGCATCCGCCGCGACCTGACCGATGGCCACGCTGCACCCCGCCCGTGCTTGCAAGCCCAGTCCCGCCCTGCCGGTGCTGGCGCGCAACGTCGCGCATTTCATGCGGCTGCTGCACGACGGCGGCTTCGCACTGTCGCCCGCGCATTCGGTCGACGCACTCGATGCGCTGCAATACGTGGACATCGGCCGGCGCGACGATGTTCGCGCGGCATTGGCCGCGCTGGTGTTGTCCGGCCCCGACCAGCGGCCGCTGTTCGATGCCGCGTTCGACCTGTTCTGGCGCGACCCCGACTGGGAAGGCAAGCTGCGCGCGATGCTGCTGCCGCGCGTCGATGCCGGCGCGCCGCCGCCGCGGCGCAGCAACCGGCTGGCCGATGCGCTGGCGGCACGCCAGCCTGAGCTGCCCGCCCGGCCTCAGCAGACCGAAGCGGAGCGGATGACGGTGCCGCTGACGTTCTCGGACCAGGAGCGGCTGGCGCAGCGCGATTTCGAGACGCTGACCGCGCAGGAATGGCGCGCGCTGCAGCACCTGGTGCGCAAGCGCCGCGCCCACCTGGCCATGGAACGCACGCGCAGATTGCGCCCGGCCAGCAGCGGCACGCGTGCCGACCTGCGCGCCAGCGCGCGCCTGGCCGTGCGCCAGCATGGCGAATGGCTGCGCTGGAAATACCGCCGCCATGCCGAACGCAAGCCGCCGGTGGTGCTGCTGCTCGACATCTCCGGATCGATGAGCCAGTACTCGCGCGCGGTGCTGTACTTCTGCCATGCACTGACGCTCTCGCGCGAGCGGTTATCCGTATTCCTGTTCGGCACGCGGCTCACCAACATCACGCGCGCCTTGCGCGAGCGCGATCCCGACGAAGCCGTGGCCGTCATCACCGGCCAGGTGCGCGACTGGGCCGGCGGCACGCGCATCGGCGAAGCGCTGGCGAGCTTCAACCGCCAGTGGGCACGCCGCACGCTGTCGGGACGCGCCACGGTGCTGCTCGTCACCGACGGGCTCGACCACGAGCACATCGACTTGCTCGGCCAGGAGATGGCGCGGCTGCGGCGCTTCGCGCACCGCATCATCTGGCTCAACCCGCTGTTGCGCTACCCCGGCTTCGCGCCGCAGGCGCGCGGCGTGCAGGCCATCCTGCCGCATGTGGATGCGCTGCGACCGGCGCACAATCTCGACAGCCTGCTCGCCTTGCAGACCTTGCTGTCCGAGCCGGACGCCGGCACGGCTTTCGCTTCACCTATGAAACCAATCACAAGAGACAAGGAGCGCCCCCATGGAAATGAACCAAAGCCAGCGCCTGCCGGTGCCCCAGCAAGTGGCATGGGAAGCGCTCAACGACACGGAGTTGCTCAAGCAGTGCATCCCCGGATGTGAGAGCATCCAGCCTGACGGCGAAAATGCCTACCAGCTCGCCTTGACTGCGGCGGTGGGCCCGGTCAAGGCGCGCTTCAAGGGCCGCATGGCGCTGCAGGACATCCAGGCACCGGACAGCTACACCATCCAGTTCGACGGACAAGGCGGTGCGGCGGGCTTCGGCAAGGGGTCTGCACACGTCACGCTGGCTCCCGACGGCGATGAAACGGTGCTCACTTATGCGGTCAACGCGCAGGTGGGCGGCAAGATCGCTCAGATCGGCTCGCGGCTGGTAGACGCCGCGGCGCGCAAGATGGCAGAAACCTTCTTCACGCGTTTCACCGAGGCACTGGCCGCGCCGGCGCCCGATGAAGCCGAACCACGACAAGACGCCGCCCCCGATGGCGGTGATACTCAACAAACAGAGCAACAAACAGAGGAACCCAAGCGGAAGCGATCATGGACAGCGTGGATCTCGAAGTCCTGAGAAGCAGCGTACGGTGGCAGCAGGAAGGCCACCGCGTGCTGCTGGTGACGGTAGTCAGGACCTGGGGCTCGTCGCCCCGCCCCGAAGGCGCGATGCTGGCCGTGCGCGATGACGGGCTTGTCGTCGGCTCGGTCTCCGGCGGCTGCATCGAAGACGATCTGATCGACCGCGTGCGCCGGCTCGGCATCACCGCGGATCATCCCGAATCGGTCAAGTACGGCATCAGCGCCGAGGAAGCCCACCGCTTCGGCTTGCCGTGCGGCGGCACGATCGAACTGGTGACCGAGCCGCTCGCCCCCGCGAGTGGCATCGCCGAACTGCTCGACGCCGTCCAGAACGGCCGGCTGGTGACGCGCACGCTCGACATGGCAACCGGCAACGCCACGCTGGGGCCGGCGGAGGCCACCGATGGCCTGGCCTTCGACGGCCAGACGTTGCGCACCATTCACGGGCCGCGTTATCGCATGCTGGTGATCGGCGCGGGGCAGTTGTCGAAGTACCTGTGCCAGATTGCCGTGGGCCTGGGCTTCCAGGTTACCGTGTGCGACCCGCGCGAGGAATACACGGAAACGTGGGACATTCCGGGTGTAAGCATGGTGCGGACCATGCCCGATGACACCGTGATGGAGATGAACCTCGACGAGCGTTGCGCGGTGATTGCGCTCACGCACGATCCGAAGCTCGACGACCTGGCGCTGATGGAAGCGTTGCGTACGCGCGCGTTTTACGTTGGCGCGCTGGGCTCGCGCCGCAACAACCAGGCACGGCGCGAACGCCTGAAGGAATTCGACCTGAACGACGTACAGCTGGCCCGCCTGCATGGCCCGGTTGGCATCTTCATCGGCAGCCGCACGCCGCCGGAGATTGCCATTTCCATCCTGGCTGAAGTCGTGGCCGCCAAGAACCATGTCTCGCTGCCCGACATCCTGCAGGTGGAAGGTGCCAAGGCGGCGCGGGAAATGGCGGCCGGCACCGGCAGCAGCTGCAGCACCTGAGGACGCGCCATGACTGCCGCCCGCAACGCTCCCCTGATCAAGACCGACCTGCCGACCGGGGTTCTCCTGGCGGCCGGGTTCGGCCGGCGCTTTGACGCCAACGGCCAGCGCAACAAGCTGCTGGAGAAACTGCCTGACGGCCGCACCATCGCGTGGCGCAGTGCGCGGACATTGGCCGCTGCGCTGCCTGACTCGATTGCCGTGATCCGGCCTGGCCATCCCGCTCTCGCCGAGGAATTGCGGCGCGGCGGCTGCCGGGTGGTCGAAGCGGCCGAGGCCGAGGCCGGCATGGGCGCTGCGTTGCGCGCCGCTGTCGCCGCCACGCCCGACGCGCGTGGCTGGGTGGTGGCGCTTGCCGATATGCCGTGGTTGCCGATGGAACTGGTCAGGGCGGTGGCGTTGACCATCACCACGCCAGACACCATCGCCGCGCCTTGGCGCGACGGGCAGCGCGGGCATCCGGTCGGGTTCGGGGCAGCCTGGCGGGAGGAATTGCTGAAGCTCGACGGGGACGAGGGAGCGCGAGCGCTGTTGAAGGCGCAGCCGGTGACGAGGATCTTGACGGAGGACGACGGGGCGTTTCGGGACGTGGATCTGCCCGGGGATTTGAACTAGCTGCACTGCAGCCGCGGTACCGCCTGTTTGCTCCCCTCTCCACTGCGCGGGAGAGGGGAGCCACGGCGTCACGAGGCGTCACGCCATCAGCACATCAGCACATCAGCATTCCAAGGCAAATGATGGCTAACTGGCCTCTGCCAACTGCTGCGCCACTCCCGAAGTCTTGGCTGCCATGATGAAATCATTCCTGTGCAATCCCTTGATCTTCTTGGTCCGCCACGACACCGTGGCATGCCCCCATCCAAAGCTGATCTCGGGATGATGCCCTTGCGCTTCCGCCAGTTGTCCCACGCCATTGGCGAAGGCCAGCGCCTGCGCGAAGTTGCGGAAGGTGAAGCTTCGCTCCAGCCTGCCAGCGTCATCGGTCAGCGTCCATCCGGGCGTGTCGGCCAATAGCGCTTCGGCCTCGGCACGCTCCAGCGGTGGAACGCCACCACGGCACGGCGTGCAGGTCTGAGTTTCGAGTTGCTCGCTCATGGCAATGCTCCTTCTGCAGCCGCAACAAATCTTCAGCCGCCCTCGGTTTCCGACAAGGCGCGCAGGTATTCCCGGCTCCACCAATGCACATCCTGGCAGCGGACCCGTTCCAGCAGCTTCTCATGCCGCGCCTGCCGCTCGGCCAGCGGCATGTGCAAGGCTTGCTGGATCGCCTGCGCGGTGGAGTAGGTGTCGTAGGGGTTCACCAGCAGCGCTTCCTTAAGCTGCTCCGCCGCGCCGGCAAAGCGGGACAGCACGAGCACGCCGGGATCTGAAGGATCCTGCGCCGCAATAAATTCCTTGGCAACCAAGTTCATCCCATCCCGCAGCGGCGTCACCAGCGCAACGCGGCTGGCGCGGCACAGCCCCGGTAGCCGCTTGCGCGCTGTAGTGCGGTGGATATAGCGCACTGGCATCCAATCCAGCTCGCCGAATTCCCCATTGATCGCGCCGCTTAAACGTTCCATCTCGCTGCGCAAGTCCGCATACGCATCCACCGATTCTCGCGATGGTGCCGCGATCTGTACCAGCGTCGCGCTCTTGCGGTTCTCCGGGTATTCGGCGAGCAGCCGGTAGAACGCCTTCAGCCGCTGCGGCAGCCCCTTGGAATAGTCGAGCCGGTCGATCCCAAGCAGCAGCCGGCGCTGCGCATACTGCGCGCACATCATCTCGAACGTTTCCTGCGCCTCCGCGCCACGCCCCAGTTCGGCGAACTCGTCCACATCGATGCCGATCGGAAACGCCTCCGCACGCACGGTGCGATGGAACGCACGGTAGCGATGCTCGCCCATCGGTTCGGCGAACGCTTCGTTCTGCACGTAGCGCGAGAAATGCTCGAGGTCGGTGTGGGTCTGGAAGCCGATCAGGTCATACGCAAACAGCGCCCGCATCAGCCAGTCATGCTGCGGGATGGCCGCCAGGATCAGCGGCGGCGGCAGCGGGATATGCAGGAAGAAGCCGATGCGCTGGCCACAGCCGATGGCGCGCAGCTCCGCCGCCAGCGGGATCAGGTGATAGTCGTGAATCCAGATGATGTCGTCGTGCTTCAGCAGCGGCGCCAGCTTGCGCGCGAACAGCTGGTTCACGCGGCGGTAGCCGTTGAGGTAGTTCGAGTCGAAGTCGGCCAGGTCCAGGCGGTAGTGGAACGCGGGCCACAGCACGCCGTTGCTATAGCCGAGGTAATACGAATCATGGTCCTCCCGGCACATATCCACCGTCGCCAGCGTGACATTGCCGGCTTGCTGCAGGTGCAGCTCGCCTTCGCCCGGCGTGCCGCCCTGGTTGGTCTCCAGCGCCTTGCCGCTCCAGCCGAACCACAGGCCGCCGGTCTGGCGCAGCGCTTCGGACAACGCCACCGCGAGCCCGCCCGCGGCAACGTTGCGCGGATCGGCGACGCGGTTGGATACCGCTACTAGTCTGGGCATATAGAGTTGTTCGTGTTAGTCATGCCACCCCCGTTCAGATCACGCTGTCCCACGGCGCCGACAGGCGCATGGCGCCATTGATCAACCCGACCATCGAATAGGTCTGCGGGAAATTGCCCCACATCTCGCCGGTGACCGGATGGGTGTCTTCGGACAGCAGGCCCAGCGGATTGCGCGCCGCCAGCATGGCCTCGAAAATCTCCCTCGCCTCCTCGCGCCGGCCGATGCGCGCCAGCGCATCGATACGCCAGAAGGTGCAGATATTGAAAGCGGTCTCGGGCTTGCCGAAATCGTCCGGCGCTTCGTAGCGGCGCATATAGGGACCGTCGCACAGGCTCTCTTCGAGTGCCTTGACCGTCGACATGAAGCGCGGATCGCGCGGGTCGATGAAGCTCACCTCTGCCATCAGCAGCACGCTGGCATCCAGCTCCTTTCCGCCGAAGCTTTCGGCAAATGCCTGGCGCGATTCATTCCAGGATTCGGCCAGGATGCGCTCCTTCATGCCTAGCGCATGGCCGTGCCAGTACTCCGCGCGCGCCTGCAATTCGAGCTTTTCCGCCACCTTCGCGAGCCGGTCGCAGGCGGCCCAGCTCATCAGCGCCGACGAGGTATGCACACGCGCCCGCGTGCGCAACTCCCACATGCCGGCATCGGGCGTGCCGAACACGCGCACGGCCTGCTCGCCCACCTCTTCCAACCGTCGGAATTCGGCCGGGCCGCCACGGTGCAGCAGCCGGTGGTCGTGGAAGGCCTGCGCCGCGCCCAGCACGACATTGCCGTAGACGTCGTGCTGGAAGTGTTCCTGCGCCTGGTTGCCCAGGCGCACCGGCCCCATGCCGCGGTAGCCGGGCAGGTGCTCGAGGATGCTTTCGGGCAGTTCGCGCTCCAGCCCGATGCCGTACAGCGGCTGGATATGCCCGTCCTGCGACTGCATCACCACGTTGGAGAGCCAGCGCAGGTAGTCTTCCATGGTGCCGACTTCGGACAGGCTGTTGAGCGCGCGCACCACGAAGAATGCATCGCGCAGCCAGCAGTAGCGGTAGTCCCAGTTGCGCCCGCTGCCGGGCGCTTCGGGAATGCTGGTGGTCATCGCCGCGACGATGGCGCCGGTCTCCTCGTACAGCGACATCTTGAGCGTGATTGCCGCGCGGATGACCGCGTCCTGCCACTCGCGCGGCACGGCAAGCCGGCGGCTCCACATGCGCCAATAAGAGGTGGTCTCCTGCTCGAAATCGCGCGCGGTTTCCTCGACGCCGTGATTGAGCGTTTCATCGGGACCGAGGATGAAGTTGTGGCTGCGCGTGACCAGGAACGGCGTGTGCGACAGCACATAGGCCAGCGGCGCATCGGTGGTCATGCGCAGCGTCATGCTGTCGCCGATGTAGCGCACATGGCTGCTGCCGCGCGTGATCTCCGGCACCTTGCGCCCCCAGTCGAAGCGCGGCGCCACCACCACGCGCACGCGCGGCGCGCCGCGCACCGGGCGGATGCGGCGCACGAGCGTGAGGGGCCGGAAATAGCGGCCCAGCCGAAAGAAGCGCGGCGCGAAGTCGGTGATCTCCAGGCAGTTGCCGTGGATATCGGTCAGCCGCGTGCGCAGCACGGCGGTGTTCGGTTCGTACCACTGGCTCGACGCGTGGAAGTCCTCGATCTCGATCGAGAAATGCCCGGCGTTCTCGCTCGGGTCGAGCAGCGCGTTGAAGACCGGCTCGCTGTCAAAGCGCGGCATGCATGACCATACGATCCGGCCGCGGCAGTCGACCAGCGCCGAAAACGCGCAGTTGCCGATCATGCCGAGCGAGAGCGACGGCTTGGCATGGCGCTTCCCGCCATCGACGGTCTTGTACACGCCGTCGGACGGCTGCTGGCCCAGTTCCGATGGGCTGCTTGGATTGCTTACAGTGCTCACAGCGAATCCCCCTCAAGATCTCGTTGTGGATCGGACGCCGGCGGAAAATCATCCGGGCCCGGTGTGCCGTCGAGCGCGCGCGCGGAGCGGTGCAGCCAGCAACGCAGCGCGGCCGGCCCGGTAACACTGACCGTGGCCATGGTGTCGCGCTGGCCGACCAGCACGCCGAGGCCGCCGAGCTTGCGGATCACGGCAAAGCCGGCCTCGTCCGTCACATCGTCGCCGGCAAAGACCGGCCCGCGTCCGGCGAATGGCGGCATGTTCATGAAAGCGGCAATGGCGTCGCCCTTGTTGATGCCCGCGGGCTTGATCTCCACGACCATCTTGCCGGGCATGCCCTCCAGGCCGTTCGCGTGGCGCAGCACGTCGGTGACGGCGGCGCGCACCAGCCCCTCCAGTTCGGGGGCTTCGCGATAGTGGATGGCAACCGCCACGGATTTGCGCTCCAGGCGCAGCCCAGGATAACGGCGCACCAGGGCTTCCAGCGGCGGGATCAGCGGCTCCAGGCCGGGCGCCGGCTTCATCTCAATGCGCGCTCCGGCGCTGCGGAGTTCGGCCCCGTGAATGCCGGCGGCCGGCAGGCACAGCGGCTGCAGGAAGTAGTCGAGTTCGACGATCGGCCGGCCGGATACGATGGCGAGCGCGCCGTCCAGGTGGTCATGGAGCCGGCGCAGCGTTCCGACGAGTTCGGGCTCGACCTGCACCAGCTCGGGACGGGGCGCAAGGTCGGCCAGGGTGCCGTCGAAGTCGAGAAAGAGCGCCGTATTGGGTTCGATTAGCGGTAACGGGGGCATCGCGTTAAACCGTAACATGGGGTCCCGGCGAGCGTCCACCGGGCGCTGTCCTACACGGCACACCCGTCACATTGGCCTGGCGCCGTCCGCCCCGCAGTGCGCGCGGCGCCACCCCGGCCGGGATGCCCATTGGCGTCCAAGGCCTTGAGCGGCGTTCCGATCCTTTATCATTGGCGGTTTCCGCCGAAATTTCCGGCCTTTTTTGCGCGCCCTTCTTGCGCCCCATTTTTGCCCTTTCGCCGTTTCGTCGCGCCGCCAGGGCTCTTCGCCAACCGCAGACATGAACCGCAAGCCCGCCTCCTCCAAACCCGACTATCTCAGGAAGATCCTGACCGCCAAGGTCTATGACGTGGCGCAGGAGACCGAGCTGACGTTCGCGCACAACCTGTCGGCACGCACCGGCAATTCGGTGTGGTTCAAGCGGGAGGACACCCAGCCCGTGTTCTCGTTCAAGCTGCGCGGCGCGTACAACAAGATGGCGTCGCTCACGCAGGACGAGATCAAGCGCGGCGTAATAGCGGCGTCGGCGGGCAACCATGCGCAGGGCGTGGCCTTGTCGGCCGCGCGCCTGCAGTGCAAGGCCATCATCGCCATGCCGGTCACCACGCCGCAGGTGAAGATCGATGCCGTGCGCGAGCGCGGCGGCAAGTGGGTGGAAATCGTGCTGCACGGAGAATCGTACAGCGACGCCTATAACCGCGCCGCGGAGCTTGAAAAGAAGCACAAGCTGACCTTCATCCACCCGTTCGACGATCCCGAGGTCATCGCCGGCCAGGGCACCATCGCCATGGAAATCCTGCGCCAGCATCCGGGCCCGATCCACGCGATCTTCGTTGCCATTGGCGGCGGCGGGCTGATCTCGGGCATCGCCTCGTACATCAAGGCCGTGCGCCCGGAGATCAAGGTGATCGGCGTGCAGACCGTGGATTCCGACGCGATGAAGCGCTCGGTCGAAGCCGGCAAGCGCATCGAACTGAAGGATGTGGGCCTGTTCTCCGACGGCACCGCGGTCAAGCTGGTCGGCAAGGAAACCTTCCGCATCACGCGCGAACTGGTCGACGAGATCGTGCTGGTGGACACCGATGCGATCTGCGCGGGCCTGAAGGACGTGTTCCAGGACACGCGCAGCATCCTGGAGCCGGCCGGCGCGCTGGCCGTGGCCGGCCTCAAGCTGTACGCCGAGCGCGAAAAGCTCAAGGGCCAGCACTTGGTCGCGATCGCTTGCGGCGCCAACATGAACTTCGACCGCCTGCGCTTCGTCGCCGAGCGCGCGGAAGTGGGCGAGGCACGCGAGGGCGTCTTCGCCGTCACCATCCCCGAAGAGCGCGGCAGCTTCAAGCGCTTCTGCGAACTGGTGGGCACGCGCAGCGTGACCGAGTTCAACTACCGCATCGCCGACAAGCGCATGGCGCACATCTTCGTCGGCGTGCAGATCGCCAGCCGCGCCGAAAACGACAAGATCGCCGCGAACTTCCGCCGCCACGGCTTCGACACGCTGGACCTGTCCAACGACGAACTGGCCAAGCAGCACATCCGCTACATGGTGGGCGGCATCTCGCCGCTGGCGCATGACGAACTGCTCTATCGCTTCGAGTTCCCCGAGCGGCCCGGCGCGCTGATGAAGTTCCTGTCGAGCATGAGCCCGAACTGGAATATCAGCCTGTTCCACTACCGCAACCAGGGCGGCGACACCTCGAA
Organism: Cupriavidus sp. C2SS-8b; assembly: GCF_057073745.1. Lineage (NCBI taxonomy): Bacteria > Pseudomonadati > Pseudomonadota > Betaproteobacteria > Burkholderiales > Burkholderiaceae > Cupriavidus > Cupriavidus sp. C2SS-8b. The sequence continues at coordinate 488,389 of NZ_CP172716.1, read as the reverse complement.
TATCCTGGTCGGTATCCAGGTGCCCAGGAACGAAAAGCGCGCATTCCGTGCATTCCTTTCGACGCTGGGTTACGTACACTGGGACGAGACCGAAAACCCGGTCTACAAGCTGTTCCTCTCCGACCGCGCAGAACAAGCATGAGCCTTCCCGAACACTCGCCGCTGGGCAAGCCCTCGGCCTACAAGACCGAATACGATCCGACGCTGCTGTTCCCGATTCCGCGCCAGCCCAAGCGCACCGAGATCGGGCTGTCGGAAGGCAAGCCCGTGCCGTTCTTCGGCGTGGATATCTGGAATGCGTACGAGGTGTCGTGGCTGAACATGAAGGGCAAGCCGCAGGTGGCGCTGGCCACGTTCATCATTCCCGCCGGCACGCCCAATATCATCGAGTCCAAGTCGTTCAAGCTGTACCTGAACTCGTTCAACCAGAGCAAGATCGCGTCGCCCGAAGCGTTGCAGCAGCTGCTGCACCATGACCTGTCGGAAGCGACCGGCGGGACGGTGCAGGTGCGGCTGGTGACCGAGGCCGACCTGGGCAAGCAGAAGATGGGCGAGCTCGATGGCTTGCTGCTGGACCGGCTCGACATTGAAGTCGACCGCTACGAGCCTGCGCCGGATTTGCTGCGCGCGGACCAGACCGAATCGCCGGTGGAAGAGACGCTGGTGTCGCACCTGCTGAAGTCCAACTGCCTGGTGACCGGGCAGCCCGACTGGGGCAGCGTGCAGATCCGCTATGTCGGGGCGCCGATCAATCAGGAAGGATTGCTGAAGTACCTGATCTCGTTCCGCAACCACAATGAGTTCCACGAGCAGTGCGTGGAGAGGATCTTTATGGATGTGATGCGGGAGTGCAAGCCGGTGAAGCTCGCCGTCTATGCGCGATATACGAGGCGCGGGGGGCTCGATATTAATCCGTTCCGGACTAACTTTAATACGGCTTGGCCGGATAACCTTAGGAATGCCCGGCAGTAAGGGAATGGGTTGGTGGTCGGTTGTCGTGCTTGGCAGGCGCCGCTGTTTCGGCGGCGTAGCCGCCGAGTCACTTTTTGTCCGAGCGACAAAAAGTAACCAAAAAACGCGTTGACTTGCCCTAACGGGCGAATATTGATCGTAGCGTGCTAGGGGTGTTGTACGGGTACTCGCTTCAGAGTCTGCCCGGCTGCCTGCCGCGTGGTGCGCAACCGTATGCAGGCTCTCGGGCAATGATTGAACAAGCCCCGAACCTGTCCGTGGCCCGACACTGCCCACGCTATCGCATCATCGCCTTCGGCTGCTGCGCGGCTCACAAGTCGGGCGGCGGGACGACATCAACGGCCAGATGCTGCCAGGTCACCCCTCAAAACTCGGCATGAAACCGAATCCCATAAAACTTGGCAGGGCCGCGATCCGCGTTATATCCCGGATTCCTGACATACTGGAAATCCGGACTGATACTCAGGTATTTGAACGGCTGAAAGCTGTAATAGATTTCAAAGACCTGCTCAGGCGCATAGTTCAGCGCCCCATCCCCCAGGAACGCCCCCTGCCCGCCAGCGGCCAGATAAGCGCGATGGTTCGCGCCCAGCATGTTCACGGCAAGAGCCATCCCGACGGCATCGCGTGCCCGGCCCCATGAACTGCCATTGAGCACGCCGCCGAACGACACCTGCCGTCCGATCTCGGTGAAGGCATAGGTCTCGGTCTTGTCGTCCGACATGCTGGCGCGGAAGAACACTCCAAGCGAATCATTGACCTGCTGCAGCATCGTCAGGCCGACACCCATCTTGGCATGCTCCTGCCGCACGTCGGCCAGGTCGGGCGTGATGTTGTTGGCCTGCCCGAACTGGATCGCGTCATTGAACGCCCCCATGCGCGCCTTGTTGCGGAAGAACAGCAAGCGCGCCGTGCCGGGCCGCCCGTACACCGCGTAGCGCTTTTCGACTTCCAGCACATCGCCGTAATGCTCGAACATGCGCGTGTCGAGCTCCAGCCCGTTCGATTCGAGCGGCTGCAGGAAGCGGCCGATGCGCGCGGACCAGTCGTCGCCGATGTATTCGAGCGCTACGCCCCAGTTGTAGCCGCGCGCGTCGGCGGCGTAGTCGAACGCGCCATGCGTGAGGAACGACCAGTTCATGAACTGGGTGCGTGGATCGGAGCCGTAGTCGTTCTGATCGAATACGTCCAGCACGCCAAAGTTGCCGGCGGTCAGCACCACGCGGCGCTTGTCCACCGTGCGCGCGAACTGGTTGAAGTCCGCGTCGAGCTTCTCGGTCTCCCCCCCGAGTCCCCACGTTTGCCTGATGAAAGCGCGCGCGCGGTAGACGACGGGATTGGTGCTCGCGCCCTTGGCAAGCTCACCGTTCGAGAGCCCGGCCATGCCATGCAACTGCGAGAACGGCACACCCTGCGCAACTTCCGGGTTCAGGTGAAATTCCGCCCCTTGCCACAGACGCAAACCCAAATCGAGCGTACTCGTGAACGAGTAGCTCTTGGCGCGATCGGTGGTCAGGCTGTTCGGGCCCGAATAGGCGGCGTTGAAGGCCGGCTTGCGCTGCCAGATATAAGTGGCCTGGCCGTGGAAGGCGAACGGGCTTTCGGCCGCGGCGTCCGTGCCGGCTTCGGGCGCCGCGTCTTGCGACAGAGCTGGCGCACAAGCCCCCGCCGACAGCATGGCGGCAAGGCAGCGGGCAAGTATCTGGCTCGGCAATGCAGCCGGGAATCGAAAACGCATGGGCGCGGGGGTTGTTCTGATTCGAACCCTGGAACCAGACTATGGGCGGGTCGAAGAATAGCCAAGGCGATATGACGTGTCTACCGCCCTTGCTGCAACGCAGCATTCTGCCATGAACGCAGAGGTGACTGCCTATTAACGTTGTAACAAGCCTTGAATTAATTAACTCAAAAATTAATATCAAACGGCTTCCCTCGCCATTAGCGATTCCAGCCGATGCCACCACCAGCCGCCCGGAAAACCGCAAAGCCTCGCGCCGAACGCCGGGGTCCTGGCCGCCCGGCGGCAGGGAATCCTGGCCAGCGCGACCAGTTGCTCGACGCCGCCACCGAGCTGTTCGCACGCCACGGCGTCGCCGGGACGCCGATCCGCGCGATTGCCGAGCATGCGGGCGTGACACCCGCGCTGGTGCACTACTACTTCCGCGACCGCGACCAACTACTCGACGCCATCGTCGACGAGCGCCTGCAGCTACTCGTCGACGCGATCTTTGCGCCCGCGGCGGCCCCCGAAGACCCGGTGGCCATGCTGGTCGGCATTGCCGGCCGGATGATTCGCGTGGCCGCGTCCACGCCATGGTTTCCCGGGCTGTGGATCCATGAAGTGGCCGGCGCCGACGGCCTGCTGCGCGAACGCGTGCTGAACCGCTTCGCGCTGCAGCGCGCAGGCGCATTGAGCGCGCCGCTGGCCACGGCGATCGCCGGTGGCAAGCTCAATCCCGGCCTGGAGCCGGCACTGGTGATGCCGTCGCTGATCGGACTGACGCTGCTGCCGCTAGCCACCTCTCATATCTGGCAGCGGCTGCCGGGCGCGGAGCATGTCGATACCGAGACGCTGGTCCGCCATGTCAGCACGCTGCTGACCCAAGGCCTCGCATCCACTGCCAAGGCGCCGTCGGACGGCGCCAACGACTGACCGCACCCACGCCATGTCCCGAGCTGCCATGCAAGCCCCCTCCCCGACCGCCAGCCACGCCACCACACGTCGAACCTCGCGCACGCTGGCCCTGCTGCTACCGCTCGCGATCACGGCATGCAGCCAGGACAAGTCCGCCACGTGGCAAGGCTATGTTGAAGGCGAATTCGTCAGCGTCGCGTCGCCGTTCGCGGGCCGACTGGACAGCCTTGCGGTCAAGCGCGGCCAGCAAGTGGACAAGGGCACGGCGCTGTTCGTGCTGGAATCCGACGATGAACGCGCCGCGCGCCAGCAGGCAGCCGAGCAGGTGCGCGCCGCCGAGGCGCAACTGGCCGACATGAAGACCGGCAAGCGCCCGGTCGAGGTCGAGGTCAGCCGCGCCCAGCTCGCGCAGGCGCAGGCCACCGCGCAGCGCAGCGCCGCACAGTTGAGCCGGGACCAGCGGCAATACGACATCGGCGGCATCTCGCAGGCGCAGCTCGAAGAGTCGCGCGCCACGGCCGCCAGCGACGCCGCGCGCGTGCGCGAACTGCAGCGCGATATCGACGTCGCGCGCCTGCCGGGCCGCGACGCCCAGCAGGCCGCACAAGCCGCGCAGGTCGAAGCCGCGCGCGCGGCGCTGGCGCAGGCGGAATGGAAGCTTTCGCGCAAGGCGGTATCGGCCACGCAGGCCGGGCTGGTCTATGACACGCCGTATCGCCTCGGCGAATGGATCCCCGCCGGCAGCCCCGTCGTGCGCATGCTGCCGCCCGGCAACGTCAAGGTGCGCTTCTACGTGCCCGAGACCGTGGTCGGGGCGCTGCGCAATGGCCAGTCGGTGCAGGTGCATTGCGATGGCTGCCCGGCCCCGGTGGCCGCCACCATCAGCTACGTCTCGAACGAAGCCGAGTACACCCCGCCCGTGATCTACAGCAACGAGACGCGCCGCAAGCTCGTGTTCCTGATCGAAGCGCGCCCCACCGAAGCTGATGCGCCCAAGCTGCGGCCCGGCCAGCCCGTGGAGGTACACCAGCCATGAGCAGCACGCCTGGCGCAAACGGCACTCATCACGCGAATGGCAGGCATGGCGCGAATGGCGCAAACGGCGGCCTGGCCATCGACGTGCGCGGCCTCAACAAGCACTACGGCGACAAGCACGTGGTCAACGATCTCACCATGCAGGTCGCGCGCGGCGAGATCTTCGGCTTCCTGGGCCCGAACGGCAGCGGCAAGACCACGTCGATCCGCATGATGTGCGGCCTGCTGACGCCCGACTCGGGACAAGGCACCTGCCTGGGCTTCGACATCCTGCGCGAAACCGACGAGATCAAGCGCCGCGTCGGCTACATGACGCAGAAATTCTCGTACTGGGACGACCTGTCGATCCGCGAGAACCTGGACTTCGTCGCGCGCGTCTATGGCATGGCCAACCGGCGCGAGGCAGTCGACCACGCCCTCGAAGGCCTGGGGCTGGCCACGCGCTCCGCGCAGCTTGCCGGCTCGCTCTCGGGCGGCTGGAAGCAACGGCTCGCGCTCGCGGCCTGCCTGCTGCATGAGCCGGAGCTGCTGCTGCTCGACGAACCGACGGCCGGCGTGGACCCGAAGGCCCGCCGCGATTTCTGGGAGCAGCTGCACCTGCTGGCCGCGCGCGGCATCTCGGTGCTGGTCAGCACGCACTACATGGACGAGGCCGAGCGCTGCCACAAGCTCGCCTACATCGCCTACGGCAAGCTGCTTGCGCAAGGCACCGCCGAAGAAGTCGTCGCCAGCCAGAAACTCGTGACCTGGAGCGTCGAGGGCGACGACCTGGCCCAGCTCTCCGAGCAGCTGCACGGCGCGCCGGGGGTGGAGCAGACCGTCGTCTTCGGCACCGCGCTGCACGTGACGGGCCGCGACGGCGCTCTGCTCGGCGAGACCCTGCGGCGCATGGCCGGCCCGGACCGGCGCGTCGAGGAAACCCAGACCAGCCTGGAAGACGTCTTCATCCACATGATGAGCCGCGCGGAGGACAACATGAGCGCGGGCGCCGAGGCGGGCCGCAAGACAGGCAAGGACCAGTCATGAAACGCAACGGACGATTCGGCTTCTCCTTCGACCGCTGGTGGAGCATCGTGCTCAAGGAGTTCCTGCAGCTGCGGCGCGACCGCGTCACGTTCGGCATGATCGTGGGGCTGCCGATCATGCAGCTGCTGCTGTTCGGCTTTGCCATCAACACCGACCCGCGCCACCTGCCGACCGCCGTGATTGCCGCCGACCAGAGCGAGTTCACGCGATCGTTCATCGCCGGCATGGAGAACTCCACCTATTTCAAGATGGTGGGCACGCTGCCCGATGAAAACGCCGGGCGCGAGGCGCTGATGAAAGGAAGCGTGCAGTTCGTGGTCAGCATCCCGCCCGACTTCACACGCAAGCTGCTGCGCGGCGAGCGGCCCGCGCTGCTGGTCGAAGCCGATGCCACCGATCCGTCCGCAACCGGCGCCGCGATAGCCGCGCTCGCGCAGTTGCCGTTCAGCGTGGCACGCACCGACCTGAAGGGATCGCTTGCGCCGCTGGCCGGCGGCAAGGCGCCCTTCGATGTGCAGGTGCAGCGGCTCTACAACCCGGAAGGCATCACGCAGTACAACATCATCCCCGGGCTGATGGGCGTGATCCTGACCATGACCATGGTGATGATGACGGGCCTTGCCATGACGCGCGAACGCGAGCGCGGCACCATGGAGAACCTGCTCGCCACACCCGTGAAGCCGATCGAGGTGATGACCGGCAAGATCGTTCCCTACATCTTCATTGGCCTGATCCAGTCCACCATCGTGCTGATCGCCGCGCGCTGGGTGTTCCACGTGCCGTTCTTCGGCTCCGTGCTGGTGTTGTACATGGCGGCGCTGCTGTTTATCGCGGCCAACCTGACCGTGGGCATCACGCTGTCATCGCTCGCGCGGAACCAGTTGCAGGCGATGCAGCTCACGTTCTTCTACTTCCTGCCGAATATCCTGCTGTCCGGCTTCATGTTCCCGTTCGCGGGCATGCCGGGCTGGGCACAGGCGATCGGCAACATCCTGCCGATGACGTATTTCCACCGCATCATTCGCGGCATCCTGCTCAAGGGCAATGGATGGACCGAGCTATGGCCCAATGTGTGGCCGATGGCGCTGTTCATCGTGGTGGTGATGGCGATCGCGGTGCGCTTCTACCGCCGCACGCTGGACTGACGGAGCCCACGCCATGCGTTCACCTGTTCCGCTTCTTGGCTGCCTGCTGATGACGGCGTGCGCGGTTGGCCCCGACTTCCGCGCGCCGGCGCCGCCCGCCGACACCGGCTATGTGGCCGGCCCGCAGCCGCAGGCCACTGTTGCCGCTGACATGCCGCGCAATTTGCCGCACGGCCAGTCGCAGGCATTCGCTGCCGGCACCGATGTGCCCGCGCAATGGTGGGCGCTGTTCCGCAGCCCTGCGCTCGATGCGACCATCCGCGCCGCACTCGATGGCAGTCCCACGCTGGCGCAGGCGCAGGCGAAGCTGCGCGAGGCACAGGAAAACCTGGCCGCGCGCACCGGCGCCACGCGCTGGCCGACGGTCGACGCGAACCTCAACACCACGCGCCAGCAGGTCAATTTCCAATCGCTCGGCATCACGGCGATCCCGAGTCCCGGGCCATTCACGTTATACGGCGCGACGGTGCAGGTCTCATACGTGCTGGACCTGTTTGGCGGCCAGCGGCGCGAGCTGGAAGGCCTGCAGGCGGCCGTGGATTACCAGCGCTACGAGTTCGATGCCGCGCGCCTCGCGCTCGCCGCCAATGTCGCCACCGCCGCGATCCGCGAAGCGGGCCTGCGCGCGCAGCTGGCCGAGACCGTGGCGATTGCCGAGGCGCAGCAGCGCGAGGTGGGCATCGCGGAGGACCGGCTGCGCGCCGGTGGCATCGCGCGCGTCGACGTGCAGCGCCAGCGCGCCGAACTGGCGCAGACGCAGGCGCTGATTCCGGGGCTTGCGCAGCAAATCGAAGCCACGCGCCACCAGCTTGCGGTCTACACGGGCCAGACGCCCGCCGCGGCGCAGCTGCCCGAGTTCAGGCTGGAGGACCTGCATCTGCCCGATACGCTGCCGGTCAGCCTGCCCTCCACGCTCGCGCGCCGCCGCCCGGATATCCGCGCGGCCGAAGCGCTGCTGCACCAGGCCTCGGCCAATATCGGCGTGGCCACGGCCAATCTCTATCCGCAGATCACGTTCAGTGCCAGCGGCGGCTGGCAGTCCACCACGGCGCGCAACGTGTTCGACAGTTTCAATGTCTGGAGCCTGGCCGCGGGGCTGGTGCAGCCCGTGTTCCACGGTGGCGAACTGTTGGCGCGCAAGCGCGCATCAGAAGCCGCCTATGAGCAGTCGCTGGCGGCCTATCGCCAGGCCGTGCTGCAGGGCCTGCAGAACGTGGCCGACTCACTGCGCGCGCTCGAGGCCGACGCTGCCACGCTGCGCGCGCGCGCCGACAATGCGCGCGAGGCGCGCGCCACGCTGGCCATCGTCTCGGAGCAATACCGGCTGGGCGGCGTCAGCCAGCTCACGCTGCTCGATGCGGAGCGCCAGTCGCGGCAGGCCTCGCTGGACCTGGCGCAGGCGACCGCGAGCCGGCTCGCGGATTCCGCCGCGTTGCTGCAGGCGCTGGGTGGTGGCTGGTGGGAGGAAGAAGGGCAGTCCAGCGCCGCCGCTGCGGCGGCTCCGGCCATGCAATGAAGGATTGGCTCGCTCAGCGCGCGAGGAACCCAAGCAGGCGCCGCACGCCCTCGTCGAGCCGGGCCGGATCACAGGCATAGCACCAGCGCACGAAGCCTTCGCCTTCATCGCCAAACGCACTGCCCGGTGCCAGGCCCAGTCCTGCCTCGCGCACAAGGTGCTTGCACAAGGCCAGGCTGTCCGAGGCGCCGGCCAGGCGGAAGAAAACATACATCGCGCCATCGGGCGCCTGTGCATCCACGCCCGGCAAGGCGGAGAGTGCGCCGACCAGGTGGTCGCGCGCGGTGCGCAGTCGCTGCACCAGGTCGCGCGTGAAGGGCTCGCCGTCGCGCACCGCCGCCACGCCGGCCTCCTGCACGAACGACGGCGCGCATGAGGTGTTGTATTCGATCAGCTTGCCGAGATCGTCGATCATCGATGATGGCAGCACCATCCAGCCAAGCCGCCAGCCGGTCATGAGCCAGGCCTTGGAGAATGAATTGACGCAGATGACGCGTTCCTCGCGCGAGGCGATGTCCAGGAACGAAGGCGCGGTGCGGCTCTCGCCGCCGCCGGGCTCGTCGCCGTAGTACAGGCGCTCGTAGACCTCGTCGGCGATGATCCAGATGCCATGCCGGCGGCAGTGGTCCAGCACGGTCCGCTGTGCCGCGCGCGACATCACCCAGCCAGTCGGGTTGTTGGGCGAGTTGACCATCAGCGCGCGCGTGCCGGGGGTCAGCGCGGCCAGCAGCTTGTCGACGTCGAGCGTCCAGCCGTGCGCGCCATAGTCGAGCGAAACTGTTTCGACCGAGGCGCCGAGGATCTTCGGGATCTCCACCAGATTGGGCCACAGCGGCGTGACGGCCACCACACGGTCGCCGAGGCCGACGACCAGTTGCGCGGCCAGCATCAGGCCATTGACGCCCGCGCTCGTCACTGCCACGTTGTCGATGCCCGTCGCGCCATGCAGCGCGCCGACATAGTCGGCCAGCGCACTGCGCAGCGGCGCGATGCCGAGATTGTGGGTATAGAACGTGGCGCCACCACCCAGTGCGCGCGCCGCCGCATCGCGCACGAAGTCCGGCGTGGCCTGGTCCGATTCGCCGAACCAGAACGGCAGCACGTCAGGCAGGCCGATGCCGGCGTTGGCGACTTCGCGGATGCGCGAGGCGCGCAGGTGGCGGACGGTGGGGCGGGCTTGGGGGACGAGATGGGCGAGCGGATCGGACGGGTGGCGGCTTGGGCTGGCGGGCATGGGCATTCCTGCGGTGGGCACGAAATGCCAAGCGTAGCGCAAAGCCGCTGGCGATGCGGGAACGGCGTTACCTTGAGGGACTGTACAGGCCCGGCCTGCGCGCGCCGTCTTCCTGGGCCGCGCCGGATGGCCGCAGCTTCAGGCCGAAGCCGCTTTGTGCCCCGTCGTCATGGCTGGGGCGCAGCGCATACTGGTCGGAGCGGCTCGGACGTGGCGCCTGGACGGCGGAGGCCGCCGCAGGCGCACTCGCGCTCGCGCGCCCTCCCCCGGCTGAACGGGCAGGGGACGCCACAGCCAGCAACAGCAGGATCGAAATCAGGAATCTGGGGAACACGGGAAACGCCAATGTCGTGCCGCGACGACGATGCCCGTATTGTGACAGGGGCCTGAAGACGTCGCCAGCGACGCCTTCAGGCCGCGACCTTATTGGTCGATCTGCGAGTACCAGTAGAGCCGCTTGCGCTTGCCCACACCCGTGGGCACGACCTTCTGTCCGCCCAGCGGCGACGTATTGTTGCCACCGCCAGGCCCCGTCTGGTTGCCACCACCGATCAGGACGCCGACATTGCTCGTGACACCGGAGCCATCGGTGACCGAGACAATGCCGAACACCGGAGAGGGCGGCAGGCCGCCGCCGTCGAAGGTGACGTAGCGGTTGGCGTTCTGGCCCAGCCCGGTCAGGAACGACACGGAATATCCGCGGGCAATGCCCAGGTCCGGATAGCACGCGCCCGGCGTGGGCACCGACGGCGTATTGGTGCCGAAGTACGTATAACCCGACACCGTCAGCGGTGCGTTGACGATCTTCTCGCCCCGGCCCAGCGTGATGTAGAAGCCCTTGCCACTGGTCGTGTCCACATACTGCGTGGCGGTCGCATCGAACAGGCTCGCTTGCGTCAACGGTGTCCATGTCGCCGGTAAGCCGCCCGTGACGACCGTGTCCTTGATCACATAGAAGCGGTTGACTACGTTGTAGGCCGTGCCCGCTGTCGTCGACGCGGAATAGAGCGGATGCTCGCGGTCGCCAGTGCCCATCGCGATGGCGTCGTAGGTGCCGGTAGACACCACGTCGGGGGCGTAGAGGAACTTGCGCGCATCATTGGTATTGGCCGCGCCACCCAGCGCCGCCAGCATGCCCATGGTCCAGTTGGACGGCGCCGAACCCTTGCTGGTCTCGAAATCGACGCGCCAGACATTGCCGCCGACATCGCCGACATAGGCTTTATCAACATAGCCGTCGCCATTGCGATCGACGGCGGCCACGTCGGAAGGAATCGCGCGGCTCAGGCCTGTCGGGGTTGAACAAACGCTGCTGCCCAGACCGCCGCAGTTCCCCAGCCATGCCTGCACCACCGTGCCCTTGATGGCATCCAGCACCACCACGCCGCGTCCGACCGTGTTCGTGCCCGACGACGGGTCGCTGTCCTCGGCGGTGTCGTAGCCGGCGCCCATGACTAGTACCGGATTGGTGTTCCCTTTCACCAGCACCACGCGCGGCTGCGACCAGGTCTGGCCCAGTTCCGGAATCTGTGAATTCGTCACCGACCAGAGGTACTTCGGGTTGACGGGGTCGGTCACATCCATCGCGTAGAGCAACGCGCCGCCGCGCCGCGCGGTGATGTACAGGATCACGCGCGGATTCTTCGGATCGCGCATGTCCTGGTAGAGCGTCGTGGTGCCGTCAAAGAAGTAGTCGCGCGGCGTGCCGTAGGTGGATCCGGGCAGCTTGATGGCAGGCGTGTTGGCGTAGATGCGGCCGAGCTTGTTATAGAACTCGGGCGGCACGAATCCCCACAGCTCGCCGCCGGGCCGCACGCCGTTGATCCCGCTCGCCTGGTTGCCGTTGATGGCGCGGAACACGCCGTCGTTGGCCCCGTAGAACACCACGATACCGGTCGGGCTGCCGTAGTTCACCACAACCGGGCGCGAATGCAGCACATCGCCGTGGATCGACGGGCGCACCGTTACCAGGCCGCCGGGGCCGGGTTCGGCTTCCGCGCCGACCAGGCTGGTGGTCGTCGTGGTCGAGCCCTTGCCATTGCCTGAGGACGCTGCGGCGATGGCGGCATAAACGTCCGTGCCGCGCACCCAGTTGATCAGGTTGTTGACGTCCGTGGCGGTGGACTTGAGCGCCGTCTGGCCGCTGGTGCCGGTCAGCCAGCTGTTGCCGGTGTCGAACGAGGCCAGCGCCGTGCCGGCGGCGCATGCCCCGCCGGCGCAGGTCAGAAGACGGCGGCCGCTCTGGTCGGTCAGGAACTGCGCGCGCTGCATTTCTCCAGCGCCGCCCTTTTCGACCACTTCGCCGTCCGCCAGGTCCAGCGCCTGCGAATTGCCGGACGGGCTGCTCGACCAGAAGCCCGTCGATGGCCAGCTTGTGACCGCGGTCTTGCCATAGCCGGCCGTGCTGAACGTGAGTGGCGGCTCGGCGCTCCAGTAGCTCTTGGCGTTCGGCGAAATGAAGCCGGTGCCCGCATTGCTGATGGCGCTCTGCTGGTTCGGGCCCGCGGGGCTCGAATCCAGCATCACGATCTGGTTGTTCGCGTCATAACCGAGCTTGTACTGCTTCAGGTTGCCGATCCAGCGCGGTGCCGCCGTGGCATCCGGGCGGAACATGCCGATATAGACCTGGTTCAGGTAGGTGCCCTGGCTGTTCACGCTGACCGGCAGGCTGACCGAGGCGAACACGTTGTTGACCGCCTGCATTTCGCTGAAGATCTCCAGCAACGCATCGGTCATCGCCTTGATGTCGCCCATCTTGACGACATAGGACTTCCCCCCGCCATTGTTGGCCATGCTCTGGGTGAAGGCCACGTAGTCGGGGTTCGCGCCATCGGTCACGGCAATCGTGTAGGTGATGACATTCTGGTTGTTCGACAGGCTTCCGTTCACGTCGGTCTGGTACATGAACCGCGCCCACTCATCGCCCCAGTTGTCCTGGTACTTGGTGTAGGGTCCCGGAATCGTGATCTGCTGCTGTTGCGCAACGGTAGCACCGGCTGCAGCCAGTGTCGCGGCAGACAGCTGGCCGCCGTCCTGTGGCTTGCCATTGTTCATTGCGTTCGCAATATAGATGACAAAATTTCGCTGACAGGGATCGGTGATAGGCGATCGGCCCGCGTAATTCGTGCCCGATATGCCCGTCTTTCCAGCAAAGAAGGCCCATGCCTCCTGCATGCCGCCACCCACCTGAGAGCCGTTTCCCTTGTCGCCATTGCGGTCAATGGTCTTGAGATAGTTCATGAAGTTGGCGGTGCCGGTTGCGTCCATCAACGGCAGGGCGGGCGCTGGCGGCGGATTGGGCGGGGTCGCGGCCTGGAACTTGAATTGCCCGCCGTAGTTGCTGCTGGTGCCGAACATCATGAGGCCCATGTTCATGTTTCCCGCCATCGCCGGGTTCTGCGATAGCGTCGCCACTGCCGCATACAACGCGCACTGCTCCGCGCCGACGTTGCTGGTGCTGTTGCCGGATGCGACATAGCCGGGCGACGTGCAATTGACGGCAACGTTCGCATCCCAGGCCGCGGCATTGTCCAGGATGAGCAGGACATTGGGCTTGCCGGTCGTACTGGTCTGCAAGCCGGTGAACAGGTCGATATCTTCGGCCAGTGCGCTGCGGACGCAGGCGATGCTCAGCAAGGAGAGCGCGCACACCGCGTAGCGGCGGAAACGACGAGCCTGATTTGACATGCTGGATCCTGGAGCTTGGATGGTGGTACCGGCGACTGCGCCAACGCAACGCCATAAGAACAATCGGTGCGTTCCGTCCGTCAAGGGCATACCGCCGGTGCGGGCACGCGTACGCCAATGCCTTGATGAACCGTCACGGCCGCATTGGTCACGCCGGCATCGTTCACCGTGGACGCGACATCCCATTGCGTCGATTCACACAGGGAACTCCCCGCGCCGCTGGTCGAGCCGGTGAGGATGCCGGTGTTCTGGCTGCCCGAACCGACGAAGCAGGAAACGTCGTTGGGGTCATTCAGGTTCAGTTGCGTATTCTTGATCGGCAAGGCCGAGATACACGCCGGCGCGGCGACCTGGGCGGTGTAGTCCGCCTTGCCGTCGGCGTTCACATCGACGGGCACCGCGGCAGCGGCCGATGCCGGGGCGGCCGTAAAGTCCTGGCTGATGACCTGCTCGACGGCTTGCTGCGCCGCATTGCGCGCCTCCACCGTGTGCTGCTGGTTGGCGGCGACCTTGACATTGGTCAGGCCAGAATTGACGACGGCCAGCGTGATCAGCATGAACATCGCCAGGAAAATCAGCGTGACGATGAGCGTCACCCCGGACTGGCTGCGGCGAAAGAATTTCACTTATTGCTCCCGTGCGCCGGCCACATTGACCACCCGCGCAACCGCCGAGTACACGTGGCGCTTGTAGCGGTCATTGAAAGGCCCGCTTGCCACCGCGCGGCCCAGGTCGTATGTGCGGTTGTCCACCTGACCGTTCGACGCCTGGATGTTGCGCGCCAGCACGCTGGTCCGCAGCGTGGTGACATTGGACCAGTTGGTCAGGGCAACACTCCAGTCATAGCCAGGCACACTCGGGCAGGCCGCGGCATTGTTCACCCCCGGATCGTCGACGTAGCAATCCGCGGAGCCGTTGTTGTCGAGGTCCACGCCGTACTGCACGTGCATGTCCTGGATGCCCTGCGCGAGCGACTGGGTCTGGAAGGCGCCGTTGACCAGTTCGGCCATCTTCAGCGTGGGGATGCCGTCGCCGCCATTGGCGCACAGGTCGCACGCCGACAGGTAGAAGATGCGCACCATGGCCTGGCGCAACGGCGCGCTCACGGTCGGATCGCAAGTCTTGGTGCGCATGGTGAAGGCCGCGGCACTGGCATCAAACACAAAGAGCGCGCCATCGTCGGGGCACGAAGACACCTGCATGTACGGCACCCCGACGGCCGCCGCGGCAGCCACCGACGTCGAAACACGGCGCATCACCACGATCTCGGAGGTCGGCGCAAGGTCCGCAATGCAGGGCAAGGCGGTTCCGGGTGCGTACCCCATCACGGGCAGCGGAAACGTGACGGAAGGCGACGTGGAGAAACCCAGCGCGGCGACCGAGGTTTCGCACGGTGCCGGTTGCGGTTGCGCCGGCGTGGCGCCCTTGGTAATGCCGCCCGTGCCGAAAAAGCCCGCGAGCTCGGCGTCACGACGGATCAGGTCCAGGGCATAGCGCCCGTTCTCGATCTGCTCGCTCGACTTGACCAGTTCAGACCGGTTGACGCTGTTCGCGTAGTAAAGGCCGGCCAGCGCCGTCAGCAGCAGCAGGCCCAGCGTAATGCCGATCATCAACTCGACCAGCGAGACGCCTTGCTGGCGCAGCAAGAGCCTGCGGCGCGCCCCGGTCATGACAACACTCCGATCCGGACTTGCGTGCTGACCGCGCGGCGATTCGCGTCATTGCCATACTGTCCCTGCCCGCAAGGCAAGGACGGCGCAACCGTCTGCGTGAAGCCTTGCCACGCGACCGTGACGCGATAGACCTGGTTGGCTACATCGACGTTCTCGATGCAGCCGCGCGCGCCGATCATGGCGCCGACGGCTTGCGCGCCACTTGCACTGACCCGCGCTTCGGCACTGCCAAGCAATGCCGTATTCCAGGCCGCAAGGTCGCTGGTGGCCATGGCCTGTTGCGCCGCCGTGCCCTGCGTGCAAGCTGCGGGGGCGGCAGCGCCAGTGCCCAGGCTCATGCCGGTGGCGCCATTCGAATAGCAGGTGGCGATCTGCCGGTTGGCATTGATCCGCGTGGCCATGTCCTGCAGCAGGGCAAGCGCCTGGACGCGCTGGTAGGACTCCATCTCGGACTGGCTGGAGCGCGCGACCAGCCCCGCCGTTCCCATCAGGGCGACAAGCAGGATGACGAGCGCGACCAGGACTTCGATCAGCAGGAAGCCCCGCTGCCGCCGCGCCTTGCGCGCGCTCGATGCCCGCGTGGGGAAACGCCTCATGAACAAGCTCCTGCGGACGATGCGACCCGGCCGGTCTGGCTGATCTGTACGCATACGGTTGAGGCGCTGGTGGCGCCGCTCGAGGGCGCTACCTGGAAGGTCTGCGTGCCGCCGCCCGTGAGGCGGCCGTCGTTGCCCACGCTCAGCGTGTTGCCCGCGCTGGCGGCAATGGTGAGCCCGTTGTACGGGCCAAAGCTGCGCACGGTCTCGGCACCGACCGCGACGATCCAGCCGCCGGTCCACGCGGCGCCGGTCGCCGCCATGCTGACGGTGGCATTGCGCTTGACGGCCTCGCTGCGCGCCAGCACCAGCGCAGACGACACGTCAAGCGCCGCGCCGCGGACGCGCTGCATCGCGATCATCGACTGAAACGAAGGCGCCGCCATGAACGCGACGATCCCCAGCACGGTGACGACGGCGATCAACTCGACGAGCGTGAAGCCGCCACGCGGCGCGCGCTGGCGAATCACGCCGGAAATGCACGGATTGCCGGAAGTGCGGGACGCCACGGGCGAGACACGGGCGGACATGGTCACTTCCAGCAGCTGGTGCCACTGCCCGACGCTGACTTGACGCCGGCATTGGTCAGCGTCAGGGTGCCGCAGGCCGTATCAGCGCTCAACTGGGCGCCCTGAGGCGCCGCGACGATGCTGTAGCCGGGAGGAGGACCCGCGACGGGAGTGATCGTCACGGTGTACTTGGAAGCGACTTCGGGCGGCAGCGTGGTGTACCCGAGCGTAGTCATGTCGGGCGCATAGGCGCGGTTGTCCAGCAGGAACCGCTCCTGTGCGCCGGAAATTTCAAGCATCAGCGCTGCCGCTGCGGCCCGGTTGGAGCGCACGACGTACTGCGTGTAGGAAGGAATTGCGATCGACGCCAGGATCCCGATGATCGCCACCGTAATCATCAGCTCGATCAGCGTAAACCCGCGCGTCGGCCTTGTACGGCGCGCGCGTGCATGCCGGCATGGCATGCCGGCAGTCCCAGACCTGCTTACCCCAATGACCCGAAACGACAGCCCGAAACGCTTGACCCTGCTGTCGTGTCGCACTGCCGGGCTTCTATGTCCCATGCCGCGCTCCGATGCATATTATGTGCTGGATGACCTATTTCCAGCGCTATGGCGCGAAGTGTAAGCCACGCTTTTACACGGGTCAAAGAAATTACTATGTCGGGACCGCGGCGTTGCAGCGACAAGACAGACTGCGCAGGCAACCACAACCCCACGATCGACTGGTGTTATGCCGGCAAGACAGCCGCGACGGCGCCGGTAAAGCGTTCGACGATATTGTCGATGTCCTTCGCCGTGCAGATGAACGGCGGTGCGAACAGCACGTGGTCGCCGTGTACGCCGTCGACGGTGCCGCCCATCGGATAGACCAGCAAGCCGTTCCTGACCGCTGCAGCCTTCAGCTTCGCGTGGGTCTTGAGCTGGGGGTCGAGCGTCGCCTTGCTGTCGCGATCGGCGACGAATTCCACGCCGACGAACAGGCCGCGCCCGCGGATGTCGCCCACGTTCGGGTGGTCGCCGAAGACCTCGCGCAGGCGCGCGCGCAGCTGCTCGCCGCGCTCGCGCACATTGGCCAGCAAGTTGTCTTCGGCAATGGTGCGCTGGACGGCCAGCGCGGCCGCGCACGCCGTGGCATGGCCGATATAGGTGTGGCCGTGCTGGAAGAAGCCGCTGCCGGCGACGATGGTGTCGTAGATCCGGCGCGTGGAGATCATCGCGCCGATCGGCTGGTAGCCGCCGCCGAGCCCCTTGGCAATGGTGACGATGTCCGGCACCACGCCGTCCTCTTCGCAGGCGTAGAGATAGCCGGTGCGGCCCATGCCGGACATGACCTCGTCCAGGATCAGCAGCACGCCGTATTTGTCGCACACGGCGCGGATGCGCTTCAGGTAGTCCGCCACCGGCGGCACGGCGCCGGCCGTAGCACCGACCACGGTCTCCGCCACAAAGGCCGCCACGTTCTCGGGCCCGAGTTCCAGGATCTTGGCCTCGAGTTCGTCGGCCAGCCGTTGCGCGTACTGGACATCGGTCTCGCCGGCCGCCTGGTCGCGATAGGCGTAGCAGGGCGACACATGGTGGGCCGGCACCAGCAGCGGCAGGAACGGCTCGCGACGCCAGGCGTTGCCGCCAATGGCCAGCGCGCCGAGTGTGTTGCCGTGGTAGCTCTGGCGCCGCGCAATGAAGTGGCGCCGGCTGCCTTGCCCCAACTCGACGAAATATTGCCGCGCGAGCTTGAGCGCGGCCTCGACCGCCTCGGAACCGCCCGAGACGAAATAGACATGATCGAGGTCGCCGGGCGCGGCCTCCGCCAGCGTCTGCGCCAGCGTCTCGGACACCTCGGTGGTGAAGAACGAGGTATGGGCGTAGGCAATGGTGTCGAGCTGCGCCTTGATTGCCGCGATCACGCGCGGATGGCCATGGCCCAGCGACGACACCGCCGCACCGCCCGACGCGTCGAGGTAGCGCCGGCCTTCGCTGTCGACCAGCTCGATGCCGTGGCCGGCGACCGCGACTGGCAGGGCCTGGCGGGGATTGCGATGAAAGACGTGGGTCATGGCGATCGTTCCTGCAATGGGAAGAGGAATAGGGCAACGGGAATCGGGCAGCGCGCCGCCGACTTACAGCTTCCGGATCCGGTGGTCGATATACAGCCAAGCGCTGCAACGCGGTGCACGAAGTATAAGGAGAAGGCACCGCGAATTGCAACATATGTTTCACTAATGTCGCCACGGGAATCGGATGAATCACAGCCGGAAGCGCGCCGTGGCGCCCGCAGTCGGCCAATGCGCAGGCCGCATCACACAACCGGGGGATGCCGCGCCGCGCCCGGCTGTGCAACAATCGTTACAACCTTGATCCGGAGCTCTAATGTCGTCCACCAGCATCACCCCGCCAGAAGACCTGGACGCCCTGGAAGCCCGGCTGCGCGCGAGCTATCCGACGCTGAGCGTCCAGTTCCAGAGCGGCGCGCGCTACCTGCTCGACCATCCGCAGGATGTGCCGGTGCTGTCCATGCGCAAGATCGCGGTCAGTGCGGGAGTCCAGCCGGCCACGCTGGTGCGGCTGTCGCAGCACCTGGGCTTCGAAGGCTGGCAGGGCCTGCGCGAACTGTTTGTCGACGCCCTGCGCGGCAGCGCGCAGCCTTATGCGCGCCGGGCCCGCAAGGTCGTGAGCGAAGGCGGCACCAGCCGCATGCTCGGCGAGATGCTCGAAGCCCAGCACAACAACCTCGACCAGATCGGCGCCGGCAACGAGAAAGCCCTGCAGACCGCCGCGGAACTGCTGTCGGCCGCGGCCTGCGTGCATGTGGCCGGGTTCCGTTCATGCTTCCCGATCGCGTACACCTTCCACTACGTCTACCGGCTGTTCCGCAGCACCGTGCAACTGGTGCGCGGCGATGCGGGCAGCCTGGAGATGGAACTGCGCGCCCTCGGCCCGCGCGACGCCGTGCTGGTGGTCAGCTTTGCGCCGTATTCGCAGGAGATCATCCGCGTGGCCGGCGCGGCGCGCGAGGCCGGCTGCAAGGTCGTGGCCCTGACCGACAGCTCGGTCGCACCGATTGCGCTGGCCGCCGATTGCACGCTGCTGTTCTCGGTGGAAAGCCCGTCGTTCTTCCCGTCGATCACGGCCGGCATCGCCACGGTCGAAGCCCTGGTCGAGCAACTCCTCGCACGTAAAGGCAAGGGCGCCATCCGTGCGCTGGAACAGGCAGAAGGCGAACTGCACCGCGCCGGCGCCTACGTGCCGGCCGACCGCGGCTGAAATCGCGGCTGACCACGGGCTACTCGAACGCGTGGTCGTTCGGGTTGGCGTAGGCCTTCTTCACCGGCTCGCTCATCGGGAACTCGAAATTGATGTTCTTGGGCGGCACGGGCTTGAGGAACCACTTGTCGTAAAGCGTATTGATCTCGCCGCTCTTCATCAGGCCGGTCAGCACGCCGTCGACCAGCTGCTTGAAGCCGGGATCGTCCTTGCGCATCATGAACCCGTAGGCTTCGAACGATTGCGGCGTGCCGACCACGACCCAGTCGGCCGGATTCGGCGCGAGCGTGCGGGCGCCGGACAGCAGCACGTCGTCCATCATGAACGCGGCCACGCGTCCCGACTGCAGGATCAGGAACGATTCGCCGTAGTCCTTGGCGCTCTGGATCGTGATATTGGCGTGTTTCTCGTCGTTCAGCTTGCGCAGGATGCGCTCCGAAGTCGTCCCCGCATTGGTGACCACCGCCTTGCCGGACAGGTCGGAGAAGTCATGCACCGGGCTGCCCTTCTTCACCAGCAGCCGCGTGCCGGCCACGAAGAACGTGGTCGAGAACGCCACTTGCTCCTGCCGCGACTTCAGGTTGGTGGTCACGCCGCACTCCAGGTCGACCGTGCCGTTCTGCACGAGCGAGATGCGGTTCTGCGACGTGACCGGCACCATGCGGACCTGCAGGTTGGCCACGCCGGTCTCCTTCTTGACCTCGTTCACCACACGGTCGCAGAGATCCTGCGAGAAGCCGATCACCTTCTGGTTGCTGTCGTAGTACGAGAACGGGATCGACGACGTGCGGTGGCCGATCGAGATGGTGCCGGACGCCTTGATTTTGCTCAGCGTGGGGCTGCCGGCTACGTCGACCGCCTGCGCGGCGCCCGCGACCAGGGTGCCGGCCATGGCCAGGCTCAGGCAGGTGAGTTTCATGGGATGCATGGTGACTCCTTTGAAGGGCGATGTTGGGGGCGCCGTCGGGATGATGGGATGCTATGGGTTTAGCAACGTATGTTCCATCATGGATTACCATGAAACGCTTGTTCTATTCGACGGGTTCCCCTTCTTCGTCTTTCAGCCAGGGGCACAATCCAGGCTTCAATCCGTACACTTGGTCCGATAGGCCTCTTGCAGCTCCTTCTTGGGTCGTTCCCTTTCGAGTTCGGGCACTACCCTGCCCTGTGCGGTTTCAATGGACTGGCCACCGACCTGGTACTCGCGTTTGGGTGCCCCGCCGATCTGCGCCGCCAGTTCGCGGCATTCGGCGGCGAGCGATTCGCTGCGGGGTTCGGGCCGGTACGGCGACGCGCCTTCCTGTACTGCATTGCCGATGGCCGCGGCGGCGGCGTCCTTGCCGTCCTGCCGCTGCGCGTGGGCGCTGCAAACGGTGCCCAGCGCCAGGATTGCGGCAAGGCGGAACATCCCTTTGAATCGACTCTGCATGAAAGTTCTCCTTTGTTATGCGTGGCTCGCAGCACGTAGTATCGCCCAGCGCGGAAACGCTACGGCTCCGCACGCCTTTCCGCTTGTACCTTCTCATCGAACTGCCAGTCGCGCCGCATCATCACGTAGGTAAATGACGTCGACCAGCCGATCAGGATCAGGCCGACCAGCGGTTCGATGCTGGCGATCAGGCGGCTCGCGCCGACCGGGTAGATATCGCCCAGGCTCTGCGTGGTGTAGGTCTCCAGGGCGAAGTAGACATAGATCACCGGCGTGATCTCGCGGCTGCCGGTCAGGCCGCCCAGGCCAAGACCGTGGTCGCACAACCAGAACCCCAGCGCAAAGACCATGGCCTCCAGGCAGTGGACCACGATGATGCACATGATGAGCACGCCGATATTGACGCGCCCGCTCCAGCGACTGGGGTGCAGCGCCGAGAACAGCCGCAGCGCTTCATAGTGGATGGCCACCACCGTCACGGTCAGGATGGCGGCGCACAGCAAGGCGAGAGAGTAGTGCTCGGCGGTGGATTCCATGCGAGGTCAGGACGGTCGGAACGGTCGGGACGATGCCAGCCAGTGCGGTACCTCGAACATAACACCGGAATGCCTGCCGGGGCGCCTTAGCAGCAGGATCCCGGGCGCCGCCATCGCGCATCGACTATGCTGGATTTCCCAACCTCATGAACGGGAGGGAACGTGCGCAAGACTCTTTCTGTCCTCGCGGCAATCCTGCTGGCTGGTGCCAGCACCGTTGCCCTGGCCCATAACTGTCCCAACGAGATGAAGGCGATCGACGCCAAGCTCTCGACCAAGCCGGCGCTGTCGCCGGAAGACGCCGCGCGCGTGCAGAAGCTGCGCGCCGAAGGCGAGGCCTACCACATGGCCGGCCAGCATGATGACGCCATGAAGTCGCTGCTCGAGGCGAAGAAGATCCTCGGCATCTGACGCTGCCGGCACCACAAGGAAACGCCGCCCGCGCAGGTCAGCCCGCGCGGGCGTTTCTTTGTTGCGGGAGGATGAAGTGGACGCGATCCGCGTCAGGTTCCGGCACCCACCTGCTGGATCACGCCATTGGGCGCCACCAGGTAGTAGTTCGCACCGACCCCGACCCAGTGCGTGCCCTTGCGCGGCGCCGGCAGGCTGTATTGCTTCCAGTCATCGATCACATACTGGCGGTCGCGGAACTCGGTGGGAAGCCGGTCGCCCTTCTTCCATTCCTGGACCTGCATGTAGGGGGACGTAGCGGCGGCAGAAGCCGGAGCCGGTGCGGCGGGCGCGGCCGCCCTCGATTTGTGGTGTTGAGCAAAGCTGGCGGGAGCCGTCAGGACGCCAGCGATCAGCAACAGCGCGGGCAGCGCTCTTCTTATCTTCATGGTGATCTCCTTGCGTACGAAAACCGAACTGCCGGTGCAACCGGACAGCCTCTACCAGCTTAGTCACAAATCGCCGCATGCGCTTTCAGCAGCCGTTGGAGTGCCTCGCCGGATACCCATCACGAGAGTTCGCGACGCGGCACACGAACCACGCTCAGTTGCCTGCAGCGGCCGAGAGCCAGCCCTCTTCCGTGCTTGCAGCCGTTACCTGCCTGGCGATCGAACCCGCCAGCCGCGTGGCGTCGGCGTAGAGGCTGTCGCGCTTCGCTTCGGACACGCCATGCACACCCGTGCCTGCCGCCGCGGCCGTGGCAATGTGGCCAGCCGCAGCACCCACGCCGGCGGTCTCGGCAACACCGGGCATATGGCCGCTGTCTGCGGTCGCGACGAAGCTTTGCAGCGGCACCGGCGCACCGTTGGCGGGCTTGTACGAGATCCGCACGGCGACACCGACTTCGCTCTTGCCAGCGCCCAGGCCGATCAGCAAGCGACGGCGGCTGGAGCCTTCATCGATCTTGCTGAAATCGCCGTCGACGATCAGCGCGCTGGCATTGGCCGGGGCCGGGCCATCGGCACGCACGGCATGCAGCCCCTCGGCTTGCAACTGGCGCACGATCTCGTCCGCCACGTGTTCGCTGGCTTCCGCGGCCGTGCCGGACTGCGTGCTGGCGGACGCGCCGCCGGAGGCCATCGTCTTCAGCTTCTGCGCGAGACCACCGTCCAGCTTCACCTGCCCCGCCTCGGCCTTGAACGCATGCACATAGATGACGTCCGCGTGCACCGGCTGCATCAGGCCGGTTTGCTGGATGCCGGTCACGCCGGCGCTGGCGCAGCCGGCGGCAAGCATCGCGCTTGCAGCCACGGCTGCAACGGCCAGGCGCTTGGTGTTCAGGGCGAGGGCTTTGAAGGTGGTACGCATATCAGGTCCTTTGTCGGGGGGCGGGTGCATTCAGTGGTCGGGAACGCTGTCACCGCGAGGTTTTGCGGTGCGTCGCGTCTCGGTGGCCAAAGTATGGAAAATCCCCCCGCAAAGCGCCATGCGGCAATTATTTCGCGCGATGTCACGGCGTGGCGCCATGGTCTGCTCCGATGTGCTAAATGCCTGGCGTGTGCAACGGCAGCGTCACCACGGCCTCCAGGCCGCCGCCATCGCGCGCGCGGAACTGCAGCGAGCCGCCGTGCAGGCGCGCAATACGATCGACGATCGCCAGGCCCAGGCCGGTACCGCCCGAATGGCTGCGCGCATTGGCGCCGCGGCTGAACGGCGCCTTGAGCTGCTCCAGCTCCGCCGCCGTGATGCCGGTGCCGCGGTCGCACACGGCGATGCAGGCGTGTTCGCCGTCGCGCCACGTGCGCACGCCGAGGCCGGTCTTGCCGTAGACGACGGCGTTCTGCATCAGGTTCATCAGCAGGCGCAACAGGCTGACGGGCCGGTACGGAACCGGCGGCAGATCGCCGAGCGAGAGCTCGAACGCATGCCCGAGCCCGGCAAAGTCCGACGCGAGCTGGCCGACCAGCGCGTTGATATCCCCGGGCTGCGGCAGCTCTTTCTCGCCGCTGCCCGCATAGTCCATGAACTGCTGCAGGATGTTCTCGATGTGATCGAGATAGCCTTCGGCCGATGCCACGAAATTCTCATCGGCGCCGCGCGGGATCGACATGGCCATCGCCAGGCGCAGCTTGGTCAGTGGCGTGCGGATATCGTGCGAGACCCCGGCGAGCATCAGCGCGCGCGTCTGCTCGGCCTGCTGCAGCGCCTGCGTCATCTGGTTGAAGGCGCTGCTGACCTGGGCGATCTCCGTGGGTCCATCGGTCGGCAGCGGCGGCGGCGATTCGCCCGCGCAGATGTGGCGCGCGGCCTGCGCCAGGTCCCGCAGCGGACGGTTCAGGTGAAGCTGGATCAGGTAGCCCGTCAGCGCGGCCAGCAAGGCCAGCGCGGTCGACAACACCAGTGCGGTGGTGATGCCGGCCGCGCGCGCATCCTCGGTCATCGGCATGGCGACCCAGCGCGGCAGGTCTGCCACATGCAGCCGGATCCATAGCCGCTCGTCATCGCCGGACTGCCATCGCACCGGCATGTCGGGCGGCAGGTGGCGCTGCAGGGCCTGCAGGAACACGTCGCGCTGGTAAGTGCGGAACAGCAGCAGCACGTTCGGATCCGCCCGCGGCGGAGCCTGTTCGGGGTCCTGCAATTGCGCGCCGAGCCGCTGCGCCACCGCACCGCCCGAGCCCGCCGGCATGGCGCCGAGCACGCCGTCGAGCATCTTCACGTAGTCGGAAAAAATGACGGCCGCGCGCTCGATGCGCGGGCGCTGCACGAAATGCAGCAGCACGCTCAGCGAACAGGCCTGCGTGATCGCCACCAGCACGACCAGCAGCGCGATATTGCGCGCCAGCAGCGAGCGCGGCATCCCGATGCGCATCACGCCTCGACGCCGGCCACCAGCATGTAGCCGACGCCCCACACTGTCTTGATGAAGCGCGGCTTGGACGGATCGTCCTCGACGATCTGGCGCAGCCGCAGGATCTGCACGTCGATGCTGCGATCGAGCGCATCGTGATCGCGTCCGCGTGCGCGCGCGAGCAGGTTGTCGCGGCTCACGGCGCGGTTGGGCGAAGAGCCGAGCGCGTGCAGCAACAGCATCTGCGCGGAATGCACCTCCACCGGCTCGCCGCGCCGCATCAGCGTCTGCTTGCCGACATCGAAGCTGAAATCGCCGAAGCGCAGCGTCTGCGAGGTCACCGTCGGATCGCCCGCGGCCATCTTCTGGCGCCGCAGCAGCGCGCGCACGCGCGCGACCAGTTCATCGGGCACGAAGGGCTTGGCAAGGTAGTCGTCGGCGCCGGTTTCCAGGCCCGCCACGCGGTCCATCGGATCGCCCTTGGCGGTCAGCATCAGGATCGGCAGCGTCTGCCCTTCGGCGCGCAGGCGGCGGCAGATGGCGAGGCCGTCTTCGGGCTCCATCATCAGGTCCAGCACGAGCAGGTCATAGGGCTCGCGATGCAGATGGCGGTCGAGCTGCTTGCCGTCGGCGACCGCGCGCACGCGGAACCCGTGCCCGGTAAGGAAGCGTTGCAGCATATTACGCAGCTCGGCTTCGTCGTCGAGCACGATAATCCTGTTCACCTGCTCCATGGCGGGTTCTCCGGCATAGGCCTCGCCCCACGGCGTCCTGGAGAAACAATACACAAGACGGGCCCTGCCATCATCGTCTTCATAAGGTTCTCCGTGGTATAGCCGGCGCGCGCCGTCGAGCAGGACGCTGCGCGGGGTATCCGTTACACGATGTGCGCGGGCACCCACATGCCGCCGGCCCAGTGGCCCGGCACCATGACCGCCCTCGGCGGGCGTGCCACATACACCGTGCGAGGCGCGACATACACGGTGCGCGGCAGCGGAGCCGCGCCAACGACAACCGTGGTCGGGGGCGGCGGCACTGCGACTACCACCTTTGCGGGCGGAGGTGCGACATAGACGGTGGCCGGTGAGGGCGGGATATAGACCGTGGCCGGTGGCGGCGGGACAACCACCGGCGGCGTAGCCACGGCCACGACCGCATTGGCTGTCGTCACGGTGCCCGTGGCAACGACCGTGCTGCCATGGACGACGGTGCTGCCGCCGCCCGTGGTCACGACGCCCGGCGCCACGCTGGTCGCGCTGCCGGCGTGCGTAACGGTGCCGCCGTCCGCACCGGTAATCGTGCCCGAGCGTGCACAGGTCGCGCCGGCGCAGGTCGTCGAGGCCGAGTGGCCCACGGTGTTGCCATTCGCACCAGTCACAGTGCCTGACGAGGCGTACTGGCCGGCACCTTCGCGCGTCACCGATCCTGCGGTATTGGCGGTTTGCCCGTCCGGCCCGGTCAGGCTGCCGGTGTGCGAGCACGTGCCGCCGGCGCAACTGGTATTGCCATCGTGCTGCACCGAGCGGCCGTTCGGGCCGGTCGCGGTGCCGCTGTTCGAGAACTGCCCCGGCGCGTTGCGGGTCACGATGCCGGTGTTGGTAGCCAGGCCGCCGTAAGGGGCGGCCACGCCCCCGGCATGCGAGCAGCTGCCGCCACTGCAGGAGCCGAAGTGCGCGCCGTTGTAGGTGCCGCGCGGCGTGTAGGCCGTACCGTGGCCGGACCACCCGGCAAACGCCGGGGTGCTGGCCAGGACGATCAGCGCACCGGTGGCGGCGGCAAGCAGGCGGGGAAAGCGTGAGGTCATGTCAGGTCCTTCAGTTTCGGTTTCGGCCGGCCAGTGCGGCGGCAACGGACGGAACTATAGGAGGACATCCGGGGGGTGTCGCGGTGGAAAACATGTCGCGGTATTTCATGGGTCGTCGCTCTTGGCATGCGTGGCTGTTTCGCAGGCGTAGCCTGCGAGTCCCTTTCTGTCCGAGCGACAGAAAGGAACCAAAGAGCGGGGAAGCACCAGCATCGGCGCCGTTGATGTCGTCCCGCCCTCCGACTAGTGCGCCGCGTAGCAGCCGAAGGCGATGATGCGATATCGCGGGCAGTGTCGGGCCACGGACAGGTTCGGGGCTGGTTCAATCATTGCTGGAGAGCCTGCAGGCGGACGCGCTCCACGCGGCAGGCAGCCGGGCATTCTCTGAAGCGAATACCCGTACGAAATTCTTCGCACACTACGATCAATATTCGCCCGTTAGGGCAAGTAAACGCGCTTTTTGGTTACTTTTTGTCGCTCGGACAAAAGTGACTCGCAGGCTACGCCTGCGAAACAGCGGCGCCCGCCAATCACGCCGCCCCGCAATTCGCCGTGGGTTTCAGTCATGCGTCGAATCCCCCGCCGCCACCGTCACCCCGCACTCCCTCGCGACCGCGAGCAGCCTGGCGATATCGGGCGGACCGGGCGGGATCTCCTCGTCGATTCGCTGGAACAGGCGGGAAGCATTGCCGCCGTGGCTGGTGACGGAGATCATCTCCCCACCGCCGACGCCGAATCTGAAGTGATGCATGGTTCCTGCAGGCACATGCACAAACGTCCCCGGCGTGGCGGTGATGACCCGGTCGTCGTAGCCAATGTCGATGGTGCCGCGCGTGATGTAGAACGACTCGTCCCAATCATGACAGTGCGGCGGCGGTCCGCTGCCCTCTTCGCCCTGTTGCAGGAAGACCTCATAGCCTTGCGTGGCGGTGTTTGGCGCCAGCACCGTGATCTTCTCCCCAACCACGTTGAGCGCGCGCGCATGCGCGTCGGGAGTCACTGCGAAGGGTTGCGGCTTCATGGTCGGTTGCCTCCGGCAACGCAGGACCCGTAGGGCCTGTGCCGTGTACAGAAATGACCACCGGCGTCGTCGGTTGCGCGCGGGGCCAGCACCCGCATTGCCTGATGCAGCCGACGGCGGGACGTTGCTGATCCTCGAACCAAGATAGCAGACGCCCCGCGCCGCGCACACCTTATGTGCGTGCGGATCGATGCGTGAGCGGGCTTACCAGTGGAAGCCAGCAGCCACGCTCGCGCCGTACGTGCTGCGCGCCGTGCTGCCGGTCAGCTTGTACACCCAGCGACCGCCTGGCGACATCAGCGAGGCGCCGATCGCGAGCCCGTTCTGTCCACGGTAGGTGGCACCGCCCATGGCGATCATGCCCTTGCCCGGGATCGTCGACTGGGGCAGCCCGGCCATGGCCATGGCCGCTGCGGTGCCGGCGTTGGCTTCGCGCCCCAGGGCATCCACGCGCTGGTCGGTGTAGCCGTTGGCCTGGCTGACAGCCTGCCGGCCCGCCTCGCTGGAGACATCCCGCAGTTGCCCGAGGTTGACGGCGTCAGTGTCCTGCGTCGCAGCGGCGACGTTGGTGACCTGTCGCTCAACACCCGCCGACCCCACCGATACCGAGTTGGCCCGGTCTGCCACCGAATGCGTGCCGATCGCGACACTGCCTGGCGCCGTGGCCTGTGCATTGGCACCCAGTGCCGTGGCGTCGCTGGCCATGGCGCGCGAACTGGCGCCGATCGCCACGGTGTTGCTAGCCTGTGCCTGCGCATGGGAGCCAGCCGCCACGCCCAGCGTGCCGGCGGCAACCACGGCGGCATCGCTGCCATCGGATTGGCCGTCGGCACGGAAATAGGCACTTGCCGATGCACCGCCGCCGCCCTGCTGCTCCAGATGGACCATCCGGCCATCGAGGTTCGTCAGGGCCGAGCCGACATCGCGGAACATGCTGCCGCCGACCGTGTACGTCGGTGCGGTAATCGTGCCATCCGCGGCGATGCCGGCACCACCGCCCAGCGCCGCGAGCGCGCCCTTGAGTTGTCCGGCGTTGACGGCGTCCTGGTCCGCGGTGCCGGCGGCGAGCTGGCTCAGCCTGGTGCCCGCCATATCGACCCCATTGAAAAATGTCGCGCGGTTCCAGACATCGAGATAGCCGCCGATTGCCAGGGAATCGGGGCCGTCGCCCGAGGCTTGCGTCTGATAGTTCGTGTACATCACGACATTGGAACCCGGACTTCCCGCCGTCGATGCTCCCGGACCGTTACCGGGAAAGGCGCAGCCCGGCACCCCAGGACCATTGCCCCCGCCGGTGATCAAGCCGTTAGCGCTGATGATGCTGCACGTCGTGCCACCGACCCCGGTCTGACCGGCATCCACGTACACGCCGGCATTCGCCTCGCCCATGCCGAAGGTCGAGAGCAAGACGGCAAACAGGCTTCCTGGAATGCCGGAAGAACCATGCCGGGACCTTGCCCGCCTCATAAATTTTCCAACTTGACCCTTTCTCATACACTCACGCTCCTTCATCGATTGCGCATTACGTTCAGATCCTTCCGTTCCATGCGCGGCGGATTGCAGGCGCAAGCGCCCGGGCAATTGAACGGAGCCACGCTTCCCAAAGAATGGCTGGCGCAATGATTCGTTATTTATGCCGTGGTGTTTTTATGAATTCACGGATTCATTCCGCGATGAATCCTATTTCATAACGAGATAATTCAGATTTAATAATTTATTAAGCCGTTAGTCATAACTATAAGGGAATGGCTATTGCGGAGTTGATGACGAATTTTTCACTCCGTAAAAGTGAAAGGCTCTTCGGCGAATTGCGGAGGCGGCGTGCTTGGCATGCGCTGCTGTTTCGCCGGCGTAGCCGGCGACCTACTTTCTTGTCCAAGCGACAAGAAAGTAGGCAAAGAAGCGCGTTTACTTGTCCTAGCGGACGAATATTGATCGTAGTGTGCGAAGAATCTCGTACGGGTACTCGCTTCAGAGAATGCCCGGCTGCCTGCCGCGTGGAGCGCGTCCGCCTGCAGGCTCTCCGACAATGATTGAACCAGCCCCGAAACTGTCCGTGGCCCGATACTGCGAACGCTATCGCATCATCGCCTTCGCCTGCTGCGCGGCTCACTAGTCGGCCGGCGAGACGATATCAACGGCGCAGATGTGGCCCGCAATTCAGGAAAGAACGAAGAAAAAGGCCCGCGCCTTGCCGGCGCGGGCCATGATGAAAGCGTTAGCAGGCGAAGCGCGATCGTCCTCGCCCCGTTTATCCCGGCATTTTCAGTGAGACGCTCCTTCCACCGCGCCAATCCCGGTCTCCGAACGCAGCTCCTGCGCCTCGAAGCCCGCCTTGTCCACGCGAGCGCGTGTGGAACTGTCCGTCAGCGAGAAGATCCAGATGCCGACAAAGCCGATCGTCATCGAGAACAGCGCCGGCGAGGTGTAGGGGAACGGCGCGTCCTTGAAGTGGAACACGTCTACCCAGACCGCCTGCGACAGCACGGTCAACACGACCGCCGACAGCAGGCCGAGGAAGCCGCCGATCGTCGCGCCGCGCGTGGTGCAGCCCTTCCACAGCACCGACATGAACAGCACCGGGAAATTCGCCGAGGCCGCGACGGCGAACGCCAGCGACACCATGAACGCGATGTTCTGCTTCTCGAACACGATGCCCAGCACCACCGCAACAATGCCCAGCACGATCGTCGTGATCTTCGACACGCGCAGTTCCTCGGCGCTGGTTGCCTTGCCGTGCTTGAAGACGGTCTGGTACAAGTCGTGCGACACGGCCGATGCGCCGGCGAGCGTCAGGCCCGCCACGACCGCCAGGATCGTCGCGAACGCCACGGCCGAGATAAAGCCGAGGAACACATTGCCACCCACCGCGCTGGCCAGGTGCACTGCCGCCATGTTGATGCCGCCAAGCAGCTTGCCGCTGCCGTCCTGGAAGCTCGGGTTGGTCCCGACGAGCACAATCGCGCCGAAGCCGATGATGAACGTGAGGATGTAGAAGTAGCCGATCCACGTGGTGGCCCAGAACACCGACTTGCGCGCTTCCTTGGCGTTGGGCACGGTGAAGAAGCGCATCAGGATGTGCGGCAGGCCAGCCGTACCGAACATCAGCGCGATGCCGAACGAGATCGCGGAGATCGGGTCCTTGATGAAGTTGCCCGGGCTCATGATCGAGTCCTTCTTGGCATGCACCTCGACCGCCTTGGCGAACAGCGCCTCGGGGCTGAAGTGATACTGGGCCAGCACCATGAAGGCCATGAACGTGGCGCCGCCCAGCAGCAGG
Organism: Cupriavidus sp. C2SS-8b; assembly: GCF_057073745.1. Lineage (NCBI taxonomy): Bacteria > Pseudomonadati > Pseudomonadota > Betaproteobacteria > Burkholderiales > Burkholderiaceae > Cupriavidus > Cupriavidus sp. C2SS-8b. The sequence goes on along the minus strand of NZ_CP172716.1, from coordinate 457,787 downwards.
CAGGCCTTGATGATCTGCACCCAGGTGGTGGCGGTCATGCCGCCGAACAGCACATACACCATCATCAGCGCGCCGACGATCACCACCGCGACCCAGTACTCCAGGCCGAACAGCAGCTTGATGAGCTGGCCCGCGCCGACCATCTGCGCGATCAGGTAGAACGCCACCACCACGAGAGTGCCCGATGCCGCGAAGGCACGAATCGGTCCCTGCTTGAAGCGGTACGCGGCGACGTCGGCAAAGGTGAAGCGGCCAAGGTTGCGCAGCCGTTCGGCCATCAGGAACGTGATGACCGGCCAGCCCACCAGGAAGCCGATGGAATAGATCAGGCCGTCATAGCCGTTGGCATAGACCGCCGCGGAGATGCCCAGGAACGAAGCCGCGGACATGAAGTCCCCGGCAATCGCCAGGCCGTTCTGGAAGCCCGTGATGCCGCCGCCGCCCGTGTAGAACGTCGCGGCCGACGTGGTCCGCCTGGCCGCCCACTTGGTGATGAACAACGTGCCGATCACGAACAGCACGAACATGCCGATGGCGGTCCAGTTGGTCGGCTGCTTGACCGCTTGGCCAAGGTCGCCCCCTGCCGCGAGCGCGGCCGTCGAGAGCAGCAGCGTGCCGCTGGCGAGGATTGCGTGGTTCGCTTTCATGCCACCTCCCGCTTGATCTGCTCGGTCAGTTCGTCATAGGCGTGGTTGGCATGGCGAACATAGAGACCGGTAATGACCACGGTGAAGATAATCACGAACAGGCCGATCGGCATGCCCCATGTCATCACGCCCGCGCCTGTCTTCGTGGCGAGCAGGTCCTTGTCGAAGGCGATCAAAAGTACATACCCGTAGTAGATCACGAGCATCACCGCGGTCAGCGCCCAGCCGAGGCGCGAGCGCTTCTGCACAAGCTCGCGATACGTCGGGTTGGCCTTCAGTCTTGCGACCAGTTCTTCGTTCATCCGTGTCTCCTGCCAATCGTGCTACGGCCTTGCCGTGGGCTGACAGTGCATGCGCCAGCAGCGCATGCATGGTGGTCTCAGCCCCGGTCCGTGACGATAAGGTAAGGCCTGCCCCTTACCTGCTTCTTACACGGGCGATGCCATCGCACCGGGGAAAACACGTAGATGACGCGCGTGAAGGAGACTGCGGCGGCACTGGCGGCGGCACTGGCAGCGGCGCGCATGCGCGCAAGTGCGGCAACGGACATGCGCGGCAGGCACGCCGCTGACAGCGCGCGCCGCTGTCAGCAAGCCGTAAGCGTTGTTGTGATGTATCGGGTCGCACTCATTCAGGCTTCACGCCGGCGTCAGCGATCACCTTCTCCCAGCGGGCCTTCTCCGCCTCGATGAACCGTGCACCGTCCGCGCGCGACATCGGCATCGGATAGGTGCCCAGGTCTTTCAGGCGATCGATGAAGGCTTGCTGAGAGAGACTCTGGTTGACTGCCGCATTGATCCGGTCGAGCACTGGCTTGGGGGTGCCTTTCGGCGCGAAGATCGTGAACCACCCTTTGGCAACCAGTCCCGGTGCGGCCTCTTTGGCCAGCGCAATGCCTTCCAGGCCAGGCAACGGCGCATCGGAGGTCACGGCGAGCGCCTTGAGCCGCCCCGCGCGAACGAGCGGCAGCAGCGGCGCGATGCCATCGACGTAGACCGGGATATCGCCTTTCACCACGGCCTGGATTGCCTGCGTCGTGCCACTGAAACTGACCTGCCGGAACTTCGTGTTCTGCAGCTGGCCCATCATCTCGGCCGTCAGGTGCGGCACGGAGCCGCGCGTGGGGCTGCCGATCACCACATCGTCAGGATGCGCCTTGCCGTCGCGCAGCACGTCGGACAGGTTCTTGTACGAAGTGGCAGGGCCCGCCACGAACATCATCGGCGTGTAGGCCACCGTGGCGGCCACGGCGGTATCGCGCTGGATGTCGAACTTCGCCTCCTTGTACATCACCGGCGTCGTCACGGCCGCGGCCGCGTGGAACAGGACGAGCGTGTGGCCGTCGGCGGGCGCCTGCTTCAATGCGCCCATCGCGACGATGCCGTTGCCGCCCGGCTTGTTCTCCACGATTACTTGCTGCCTCCATGCGCTCGTCAGGCGTTCCGCCACTTGTCGCGCAATGATGTCGGGCGCGCTGCCCGCAATGGAGGGGACGAGGATGCGGATCATCCGGTCCGGATAGGCGTCCGCGTGCGCGCTCGGCGCAAGGATGGAGCCGGCCAGCAAGGCCAGCGCAAGAAGGGGGCGCTTCATGTTGTCTCCGACGTCTGTTGCGCCTGACCCGATGGCCGGCGCTTTATTTGACATGCAATCAAATAAACATTTTAGTTTTATTGGCTGCATCTCAAATAAGTAGATACCACTAGCGCCTGGCGCGCTGCGAAAGTCGGTGGGGGGAAATCAGTAAGAGGGAGTGTGGCCGCCTATGTAGGGGCTGTTTGCTGACAAGTCCGGAAGGACCGGTCGGCTGGCTCCCCTCTCCCGCTTGCGGGAGAGGGGAGAAAACAATCGCGACGTCTTGCCGTAGTGCGTCGTGTTGCTTGGCTACGCAGCGCGCGCGCCCTTCTTCTTTGCGGGCTTCGCATTGCGCGGCCAGCCTTCGATGCCATCGAGCGTAATGCGCAGCCCTTCTTCGAAGGCCGTGTCGGAAGACAGTTTCGAGAACGCCTTGCTGACGAAGCGTGCGCCGGGATATTGCTCCGCCGATACGCCGTCGAGCTTGCTCTGGATGAAGGCCTGGTGATAGGCCGGCAGTTGCCGCGACGCTTCAGCCATGCTGGCGGAGACGAGGTATTGCGCCAGCAGGTGATACGCCAGCGCGACCTGCTCCGCCGAAAAATCGCCCTGCATAAGGGCCGACGTCATGCGGTTGAAGAACTCCAGGCCATAGTCGGTTTCACCGGGCTGCACATCCTGGAACAGGCGGTACCGGTTATGCGACGCCACATAGTTGCTCACGCCAGGGTTCTCGATCGCGACCTGGAAGCTGAGCCGCGAGATCCGTTCGACATCCGCGCGCCAGTCGCCGGTCAGCGGCTGCAGGCGCAGCGTCCGCTGGCGGTAGTAGTCATTGAGCACGCCGGTGACGAGCTGGTCGCGGCCACCGAGGTAATAGTGGATCAGCCCAGGCGCCACGCCAAAATCCTTGGCGAGCTGCACCATGGAAATCTGATCCAGCGGCGTGGTTTTGGTCAGCTCGATCGCGTGCTGCAGGATCGTCGTGCGGCTGAGCGTCGGTTCGGCGCCGATCGGCGATTCCGTCTTGGGCGGACGCCCGCGCCGGCGCGGTACGGGGCTGGACGGCTGCGGTGCGGCGGCCTTGGCTGCGGGCGATTTGCGTGCGGCGGGCATGATGGAGAGGCGAAGCGGGCCGGCTCGGAATTGGTGGTGTGCCAATTCTATCCGCGTTCGCCGGTTCTGCCACGTCGCCGCCTTGCTACGCGGACGCCGCCGCCGCTGCTGGCTCGACCCGCTGCGCGATGCGATAGCGGCCGAGCGACAGCACCAGGCCGGACGCCGCCAGCAACATGCAAGGCAACACGAGCAAGGGCACGTCGTAGCTGCCATGCCGGTCGAACCACGCACCGAGGCCGATCGGCCCGATCACCGCGCCAAGCCCATAGCCCGAGAACGCGATGCCGAACAGCGAACCAAACGAGGTCAGCCCGAAGTAGGAACGCACCAGATAAGAGATCAGGTCACCTTCCGCGCCAATGGTCAGGCCGATCAGCATCGTCGCAACCAGCAGCGTGCCGTAGTCGTGCGAGCCGCGCAGCAGGAACACGCCAACGGCGCCGCCCACGAAGAACACGCCGGCGACCAGCGGGGCATGAATACGGTCGATCAGCAGCCCGGTCATCAAGCGTCCGATCAGCAGGCCGACGCCCATCATCGACGCGCTGCGAGCCGCCATGGCCACGTCGAAGCCGCGGTCCGCGAACAGCGATGGCAGGTGTGGCCCGAGCGACAGCGTGGCGGCCGAACTCAGCACGAAGACCACCCAGATCGCCCAGAGCCGATAGCTGCGCACCGCGGCCGACAGCGGCACGCCGGCCGGCGCGGACAATGCCTGCCGCCCTGCCCGGCTGCCGGCGGGAAAGCGCTCGCGCAGCAGCCCGCACGCTACCAGCGACAGCACCACCGAACCCGCGCCGAGGACCAGATAAGCCGTGCGCCAGTTGAACATCGTCACGAGGTACTGCGCGGTCATCGGCAGGATCACCGTGCCCGCGCCGAGGCCGCACATCGCGATGCCCAGTGCCAGCCCCAGGCGCCGGTCGAACCACTGCGGCAACACGGCCAGGTAGCCCAGCACCGACGTGGCGGCGCCCGACACCCCGACGACAATCGATAACCCGACCCAGGCCAGCATGCTGCCGTCCTGAAGCGACATGGCGCACGTGGCAACGCCGAACACGATGGCAGAACACGCAATCACGCGGCGGATGCCAAAGCGATCCATCATGGCGCCGACGACGGGACTGACGATGGCCAGGCCGAACATCGACGCCGCATAGGACAGCGACGCCTGCGAGCGCCCCCATCCGAACTCGGCGGCAAGCGGCCGGACGAACACGCCGGCCGTGGCGTTGAACAGCGGCGCATAGCCGGCCAGCATGCCGAGTGCGGCGCCAAGGATGATGCTGGCATAGATGCGGATGGACACGCGCGGCAGCGCGTCGGGGGCGGTTTGCATGGTTTGTCTCCGGGTGGGTGGCGCCGCCATCTGCGGGCGGCTGCCGAAGCGAAACGGCGCCGGTCAGCGCAATCCGGTCTGGCTGCCGAGGTAAGCGCCCGCGCCGGGCGCCGTGGCGGCAAGGCCGAGCCGGCGCAGCATCTGCCGCGCCGTGCAAACGGCCGTGGATGTCACGGGAATACCGAGCGCCTGTTGTGCAAGTTCGATGGCGGACAGCGACGGCATCTGCACGCACGCCGACAGCACCACGGTATCGACGCCACGGACGTCGAGCCGCTTCACGTCCTCCAGCAGTTGCAGCGGATCGCGCTCGCCAACCTCGAGGTTGTCGAGGATCGAGAAATTGATCGCATCCTTGACCTCGATGCCTTCGTGTTCGATGTACTCGATCACCGTCTTCGTCAGCGCGTCGCTGTACGGCGCCATCAGCGAGATGCGGCGCGCGCCGAAGTCCTTCAGTTCATCGACCAGCGCGCCCGCGGAAGTCATGATCTGCGGCCGGTACAGTGCCTCCGCCATCGCGTGGCCGAGATCCTCGATCACTTGCCGGTGGTAGCCCATGCCCATGCTCATGGTCGCCACCAGGCAGGCCGTGCTCATGACATCGACACGCGCATCGGCCAGCTCCAATGCGCAGCGGCCCATGTCGCGGTTCATCTTTTCAAGCTCCTCGGCCACCACGCGGTGCATGCGCACACGGCTCGAATGGAAGCTGAACTGCTCCGGCAGCACCTGCATGCGCGCGGCGAAGATGGCGGGGACCTCGCGCTCCATCGTGATGTTGGAGCTGGGCACGATCTGTCCGATTCGATACTTCATCGTTGAAAATTCCGGAAACGTTCGAGGGGGTGTTGAGGCTGCGGCTAGAGAGCGGGCGCAAGGAAGCGTTTCAGCACGTCGCGCAGCGCATCCGGGATCGGCGTGCCTTCGCGGCGATCCAGGCGCACGCAGATCGGCGAGAACATCGCGTCGAACACGGGCGCGCCGTCGGGCCGGCGGGCCACGCAGCGGATGTCGAACGAGCGCGTGCGGATGGCTTCCACCGTGCAGGTGATGTCGATCACATCATCGGGCCACAGCGTGCCGATGAATTCGAAGCGCATCGCCTTGCACGGCGTGCCGACGCCGTGGACTTCGCCAAGCCTGCCGTCGCCGCCGGCCATATGCGCGGTATAGAGTCCGACCGCGCCCAGCAGGTAGTCCGTGAAGCGCCCGGTGTAGACCACGCCGGCGGGGTCGCAGTCGCCCCAGCGCACGCGCCGCCTGACGACGAACGGGCGCTCACTGAGCACGTACTCCGTGGCGTTGATCATGGCTGCCCCACTGCGGCGTCGCCGGTGACGCCACCGGCGGCAAGCTCCGCCATCAGCGCCGGGAACTGCGCACGCAGCCGCTCGGCATCGACGCGGCCGGTGCGCGTCATGAAGCGGAACACGAACTCGTGCGGCGTCGGCAAATCCATCCACTCTCGGATGTGCTCGTACCAGTTGTACGAAGCCTCCGACGCGCTGATCAGCTTGGCCTTCTCTGGCTTGCGCACGGCTTCGTACTGCAGCAGCGCGGCCGGCACATCGGCGGGATGCGCGACGATGGCATCGGCCAGCGCCATGGCGTCTTCCATGGCGATGCGCGTGCCCGAGCCGATCGAGAAATGCGCGCTCGTGAGCGCATCGCCAATCAGCACCTGGCGGCCGACATGCCAGTTCGCGTTGAGGATGACCGGGAACTGGCGCCACGCAGAGTTGTTCGACACCAGCGCGTAGCCGTCCAGCTCCGGCGCGAATACGCGCTCGAACAAGGCCTGCCGCGCTTCGGCGCTCATGTCCTCCATGCCGAAGTCGAGCCACGTCTGGTGGTCGCACTCGGCGACGAACGTGCTCATCGAGTCGGAGTACGGGTAATAGTGCGCGACGAAGTAGCCGCCCTCATGCTTGCGGAACACCAGCGCCGGGCTGGGGAATGGCTTCTCGACGCCGAACCATGCGAAATGGTTGGTCAGCATGCGGCGCGTGGTGCCGAAGCCGCCCTCGTTGGCCGTACGCAGCTGCGAGTTGATGCCGTCGGCACCGACGATCAGGTCCGCGTCGATGGCGTTGAAGTCGGCGATGCGCTTGTTGTAGGTGACCCGCACGCCGAGTTCGCGGGCGCGCTGCTGCAGCACGGCCAGCAGGCTGATGCGCGGGATCGCGCCGCCGCCCGCACCGGGCTTCTTCATGACGATCGGCTGCTCGTGGCACACGATCGCATGCTGGTCGTTGAACCGCATGACCGTGGCCAGGCGGTCGACCACGGTCGGCGATGCCGAGCGCAGGTTCGCCAGGCCGGTGTCGGCCAGCACCACGCCAAAGCCGAACGTGGCGTTCTCCGGGTTCTGCTCGAAGACGTCGATCTCGACATCCGGCAGGCGCTCCTTGAGCAGGATAGCGAGGAACAGCCCGGACGGCCCGCCGCCGATGATGGTCGCTTTCATTCCGAGACTCCCGGCGCGATCACCAGCGCGTCCATGTCGAACTGGCGGATCTCGCCCGCCAGGCCGCCGGTCAGGGCGCCGTACCACACGGCGGGCTTGAAGCCCAGTTCCTTGCGGCGGAACTGCAGCGTCGGGTTGCCGTCGATGCGCACATAGCCATTGCCGAGCGCCGTGGTGCGGTAGCCGTCGGTCTTGCGTGCCACGTCGATCAGCGGCGCGAACTCGGGGACGTCGAGCACATAGACCGACGCCTTGTCCTTGTCGACGCCCTGGCCCTCGATATTGCCGGCCTTGCGCTGCCAGACCGGCTCGATCGACGCGAATGCCGCGCCATCGTCGCGAGCCCGTTCCAGTTCGATCGCCGCGTCGATGGTGAGCGCCGCATCGCGCTGGTCGGCATCGCTGAACGGGCGCACCTGCCATGTGATCTCGATCGGGTAGCCGTTCGGGTCGTTGAAGTAGATCGATTCGATCACCTCGTGGCGGATCTGGTAGCGCAGCGGAATGCCCACGGCTTCGACGCGCTGACGCCATTGCAGCAGCTCGGCCTCATCGCGCACGCGCCACGCGGTGTGTGTGGCACGGTCCTGGTAGTGCTCGCGCACCGTCAGCCAGTCCGGCCGCTCGGTGCCGATGTAGTAGAAGAAGGCGATGGTGCTGCTGTTGCCGCTGTCGAAGAAGAAGTGCAGGAAATCGGCGTGGTTGTCCGGGCCCCAGCCCTTGGCCGAGATCGCGTGGACCAGCGGCAGGCCGAGCAGGTCGCGGTAGAAGTGCACGGTCTCGGCCAGCTTCCAGGTTGGCCGCGCGGTGTGGTGGACGCCGTGCAGCGCGACTGCGGGAATGGCGGCTTGCGTGGATTGGGTCATGTCTGTTCCTTGTTCACTGGCTTTGCTGAACGGCATCTTTGTCCGCGGCTTTTTCCGCCTCGGCTTGCAGGCACTGCACGATGCGGTCGCGCAGCAGCACCTTGCTGAGTTTTCCAGAGGCAGTCAGCGGAAACTCCGGAATGATCTCCAGCCGCTCCGGCCACTTGAATTTGGCAAGGCCGGCTTGTTCGAGGAACTGCGTCAGGGCTGGCAGCGTCAGTCCCGCTGCCACAGCGGCGGGCTTTAGCAGGACGAATGCGCACACGCGTTCGCCGTAGACCTTGTCTGGCATGCCGACCACGGCCGACGCCAGCACCGACGGGTGTTCGTTGATGACGTTCTCGAGTTCCTCGGCATTGATCTTTTCGCCGCCACGGTCGACCACGTCCTTGATGCGGCCGCGGAAGAAGTAGTAGCGCTTGCCGTCCACCACGGCCGACGACATCAGGTCGCCCGAGCGGTAGAAGCCATCGGCGGTGAAACGCGTGGCATCTTCCTTCTCGGACTTGTAGTAGCCGCGGATCGTGTACGGACCGCGGAACAGTGCCTCGCCAGCCTCGCCGTCGGGCACATCGTCCTCGGTGCCGGGATGGACGATGCGCACTTCGTCGGCCGCCGAGACCGGGCGGCCGACCGATTGCTCGCGGATCTCCTGCGGGTCCTCCGGACGCGTGAACATGATCACGCCTTCGGTCATGCCGAAGATGTGGTGCGTCGGCGACCCCGTCAGGCGCGTCAGGTTGGCCGCATTCTTGGGCACGATGAAATTGCGCCGCAGCCGCTCAGCCGGCGTCGATCGCAGCAGCACCGGCGCGATGCGGTTCAGGATCGGACCGGCGACGCCGAACCAGGTCGGCTCGTAGTCGCGCACCAGGGCCTGCAGCGTGTCTTCGGAGAGATCGGGCGCCACGGTCACGGTCGCGCCGCTCAACAGGAACGGCCCGAAGAAACAGCCCATGTTGAGGTTGTGCATGTACGGCGTGGGGAAGAACAGCACGTCGTCGGCCGTGTAGCGGTTCCATTCCGCCACCGCGCGCATGTTGTACAGGTACTCGTTCTGGAAGCGCGGAATGATCTTGGGCACGCCCGTGGTGCCGCCGGACAACTGGAACACCGCGGCCTGGAATGGCTCATGCGTGACGTCGGCCAGGATGCCCTGCGCGCGCGCCAGCGGCATGTCGCGAATCAGGTCTTCCAACAGCACGGCGCTACCGCGGCGTGTCCCACGTGCCTGGAGGATGAACGCAAGGCTCGGCACTTCGGCCTGCATGGCCTCGGCAAAGCCCACGTCGTCGAACTTCGGGTCATCGCCCTGCACGAAGTGCAGGCGCGCGTCGCACAGCTTGCCGAGATAGCCGATCTCGAGCTTGCGGAACGCCTGCAGCGAACACAGCGGGATGATGCCGGCCTTCAGGCAGCCAATGAAGGCCAGGAGCAGTTCATTGCAGTTGCCGCACTGGAAGATCGCGCGGTCGAGCGGCTTCAGCCCCAGTTGCAGCAGCGCGGCGCCGAGCCGGTCGGTCTGCTCGTCGAAGGCCTGGTAGGTGAACTCGCCTTCCGGCCCGACCAGCGCGAGCCGGTCCTTGTGGTCGCGGAACGACTGGCGGAAGGCACCGACCAGCGTCTCGGTGCCCAGGTAGCCGTCCGCCACATACTGGCGCAGCCGGTTTTCGTCGGGATAGCGCACGCCGTCGAGCAGCACTGACGGGCGCACGTGGGTGGGTTGCAGCATGTCTACCTCTGTCGTTTTATAGATTTGTCCGGCGGTGCCGGCTCAGGCCATCGTCTCGCGCAGCCACTCGACGATGTGCCGGCCAGCGATGCTTTGGCCGGACGGTTCCTCACGGCCGAGGGCCATGCCGTGGTGGTTGCCCCGCACGCGCAGGTGTCGCTTGCGGGCCGCGGGAATCTGCGCGTAGATCTCGCGGATATCGGCGGGAAAGGTGCACTGGTCGCCGGTGTATTCGATCAGCAGCGTGGGCTGGTGGAGCGTGCCCAGCGTCTTGTCCAGTGCGGCATTCGAGGACAGGCCCGACCACGTGGACAGCCACGACTCCGGCGTAACCGTGCGGCCAAAGCCGACGCTGCCCCAGTTCGACGTGAACGGGTCCTTGCCCCAGAGCGAACCGGTCTTCCGGTCCGACGGATCCAGCGTGATATCCCACGAGCGCAGGTCGGCGTCGGTGCGCCAGACCTGGAAGATCGGCGCATGCGCGCCCATGCGGCGATCGGCCTCCGTGGCGACGCCGGCCTTGAGCGCAGCGCGCGCTTCGTGCTTGGCGCGCAGCATCGCCCTGGCGCGCGCATCGATGCGTGCCACGCGCGCGGTTTGCGCTTCCCGGTAGCGGGTGACGAAGTCTGGGGCGTAGTGGCCCTTTCCGGTTTCGGCGTCAAACCCATTGGCCGTCGAAAACGGGTCCAGGGTCGGATCGGTCTGCATCGGATCGTCTTCATCGATGACGGATGGATCGATGCCGCTCATCAGCAACTTGCCCTGTCCCGGATGCGGGGACACGAGGATGAATGCGTCGACCTCTGGCATGTGCAGTTCGCCCAGGTTCGTCGGACGGCCAGCCGGCGTGCGCGCGATGCGCTGCTCGCGCGGTGTCAGCGCCTGCTGGTTGTAGAACGTATAGAGGCCGGCGCCCCCGGAGTTGCCGAGCATCACGATGTTCTCGTAGCCCAGTTCGCGCAGATGCGTCATGCCGGCGGCCACATCGAACAGCGCGATCTCATGCTCCAGGCGCAGGTCATTGCCGATCGAGCGCGGACCCTGCACCCAGCAAGCGCAGCCGGCATCGAGGACGAACGGCACGAGATAGTGCGTAATGGCCATCTCGCGCGGATGCATCAGCGTAACGACAGTCTTCTCCTTCCCGGTCGTGGTGAACAAGAAGCCAAGCGTGCGCTGGCCGTCGGCAGTGGTCAACGCATAAGGCACCATCTGGTATGGACGATCCATCAAGCGGGCGTCCCATGAGGCGCCTCGCATGCCGGCCGTCACTTGTGGCTTCTGGTGGTCTGTCACGCTGTCTCCTTCAATAAATGTCACCGTCTCAATAATCTAGGTGTTATTTGAGACTATGTCAAATAAATGTACGGCACTTCGAAAGGACGCACGGTTGCAACGCTTTGATATTTCGACTATATTCGAATAATGGAAACCGATAACGCCCTTGAAGCGCTTGCTGCGCTCGCCCACGCCATCCGCCTGGCCGTGTTCCGTCTGCTCGTGCAGGCCGGCCCCGAAGGCCTGCCGGCTGGCCGTATTGCCGAACTGATGGAGACGCCGGCGTCTTCGCTATCGTTCCACCTCAAGGAATTGCATCGCGCCGGATTGCTGGCGAGCCGCCAGGAGGGCCGGTCGATCATCTACATGGCTCGCTTCGAGACCATGAACGCCCTGCTGGGCTATCTCACGGAGAACTGCTGTGGTGGCAATCCGTGTTCGCCAGTGTCCTCTTGTTCCGTCGCCACGGCGTCCTGAACCATGAAGCGCTTCCACATCCAATGGTCGCCTTGATCCCGCACCATGTCTGAACTGATCACCCCCGTATCCGCCGAGGCACCGCAACCCAGCGCCATTGGCTTCTTCGAGCGCTATTTGACCGTCTGGGTGGCGCTCTGCATCGTCGCCGGCATCCTGCTCGGCCAATGGCTGCCGGGCGTCTTTCAGGCCATCGGTGCCATGGAAGTCGCACAGGTGAACCTGCCGGTCGGCATGCTGATCTGGGTCATGATCATCCCGATGCTGATCAAGATCGATTTCGGCGCGATGGGCCAGGTGGCGGGCCACTGGCGAGGCATCGGCGTGACGCTCTTCGTCAACTGGCTCGTCAAGCCGTTCTCGATGGCGCTCCTGGGCTGGATCTTCGTGCGCCATCTGTTCGCAGGCTGGCTGCCGGCCGACCAGCTCGACAGCTACATCGCGGGCCTGATCCTACTGGCGGCGGCGCCCTGCACGGCAATGGTGTTTGTCTGGTCGCAACTCTGCAAGGGCGATCCATACTTCACGCTGTCGCAGGTCGCACTCAACGACGCCATCATGGTCGTGGCCTTCGCGCCGGTCGTCGCGCTGCTGCTGGGTCTGTCGTCGATCACCGTGCCTTGGGACACGCTCATCACGTCGGTCGCGCTCTACATTGTGGTGCCGGTCCTGATCGCGCAGCTCATCCGCAAGGCGTTGCTGGCGCGGGGCGAAGTCACCTACAAGCGCGTTGTCGGTGCCCTCGGTCCCTACTCGATCACCGCCCTGCTGGCGACGCTCGTGCTGCTGTTCGGCTTCCAGGGCAATGCCATCGTCGAACAGCCACTGATCATCCTGCTGCTGGCCGCGCCCATCCTGATCCAGGTCTTGCTGAACTCCGGCCTGGCGTATTGGCTGAACCGCAAGCTCGGCGTGGCGCATTGCGTGGCCGGCCCATCGGCGCTGATCGGCGCGAGCAACTTCTTCGAGCTGGCCGTGGCCACGGCCATCAGCCTGTTCGGCTTCCAATCCGGCGCGGCGCTCGCCACCGTCGTCGGCGTGCTGATCGAAGTCCCCGTGATGCTGTTTGTTGTCGGCGTCGTCAACCGCTCGCAGCACTGGTACGAATCGCACTGAGGGATTCCCATGACCGTCACCATCTATCACAACCCGGCCTGTGGCACGTCGCGCAACACACTGGCCATGATCCGCAATGCCGGCATCGAGCCAAGCGTCATCGAGTACCTGGCCTTGCCGCCTGACCGGCAGACCTTGCAGGCGATGATCCGCGATGCCGGGCTCACCGTGCGCGAAGCCATTCGCGAGAAGGGCACGCCCTTTGCCGAGCTTGGCCTTGGCGATCCGGCGCTGACCGATGGCCAGTTGCTTGACGCGATGCTGGCCCATCCGATCCTGATCAACCGGCCCTTCGTCGTCACCGAACTTGGTGTGCGGCTGTGCAGGCCGTCGGAACTCGTGCTCGACATCCTGCCGGCGCCGCAGCAAGGCGCTTTCACCAAGGAAGACGGCGAGGCCGTGGTCGACACGCAAGGCCGGAGGATCCATTGACCGGCGAGCGAAGCCCAAACCGAAGACACCGATAGCGGTGAAGTGGAGTAGCGAGGGTTGGCCCTGCATGCGGCCACCCATCACCGCCTCTGCTAGCCGACGCGCCGAAGGTCCCTTCGCCGCCGGTCTCCCTTGCGCAGCGAATGCGTTCAGCAACCAGCGATATCACCGCTATCAGAGGTCGTCAGCAGCGCATACAGCATGCGCCCCATCAGCAACTGCGTGTCTTCATCGCCGAGGTACTCCGGCCGCATGAGCGCCATCGCGCGTGGTAATGCCAGGATGGTGTGAAATGCCATGAATCTGGCCTTGGTGCGATCCCGGACCCGGACCTCGTCGGGAAAGCGCTCCATCAGCGCGTCAGTCGCCATGGAGGTCCAGTATTGCTCCGGCTTCACCAGGTCGAGCCGCACCAGTTCGTCGTAGTGTGATGACTTCACGAACAGGTCCCGGTCGAGCAGAACCCATTTGTGCAGCATTGGGATGCCGATGTTGAGCAACAGCATGATGCCGTCGAACAACTTCGTTGATGGCGGCAATTCTTGCAGCTCCTCGATCAACCGCTGACGCGCTTCGGCACGAAAGTCATCGAAAATGGCGACGACCAGTGATTCCATGGTCGGGAAATACTCGTAGATCGAACTGACGGCCACCCCTGCGCGCACCGACAGCCGCTCCAGCGACAGCGCGGCGCGCCCTTCCTTTTCCAGAATCTCCCATCCGGCCTTCTTCAGCGCATCGACCAGCATCACCGAACGCTCTTGCCTTGGCCTCTTGCGCGGCCTCGCAGGCAAGTCAATCTGCAAAGTCTCGGCGGGTACGGGGGGTCTGCGAGATGTCATGGCCGGTACTCAACGGGCTGGAAAACGGGGAGCGAATGCCTGCGTTGGGCCAAGCAAGCGAGTTAGCTTGCCTGCAATGGCCAAGGCAGTCCCCTCCCAAATCGGATGCATCCGGAGCGGCGTTCCGCATGCGGAACGTGGCTATCCGAAACGCAGAGCCACCCCCTTCCTCATCATCCCGTTTTCCTTTTCATTCAAACACTTGCAACCAGAATCCGGCCTCGGGAATCCGGAGGAAAAATCGCGTTTCGCGCTCCTATACTGACCTGCCGGCAAAGAGCGGACGTCCTCCCGGCGAGGATTGCGTCGCTTCCCTTTTTCCCTGACCGGAATCCCAATCCAGTGAGCGAGTCTTGTCCATGTGCCCTGCGCAAGCATCCTTAGAGAAAAAAGTCGAACTGCTGCTGAACGACCCGGCGGCGCTCGCGAACCATAACGTCCATGCGTGGCAGCACCTGCCGCGAGCGGACGTCGACGCCATCCAGCTCGCGGCCCTCAAGCAGCGCTTCGCGTTGCTACGCGACCGCGTGCCCGTGCTGAAGAAGCTGGCCGACGCCGAGGGCGTGACGGAGGTCGAAAACTTTGACGATGTGGTGCCGCTGCTGTTCGAGCACACCGTCTTCAAGTCCTATCCGCCGTCACTGCTCGAGAAGAAGAGCTTCAGCCAGATCAACAAGTGGCTCGGCAAGCTGGTGACGCCGGAGATGTCCGACCGCATTGCCAGCGCGGACGTGAGCGAATGCAACGGCCTTGACGACTGGTTCGCCGCGATGGAACTGGCGGTGCCCGACCTTCGCATCAGCCATACGTCGGGTACCTCGGGTACCGTCTCCTTCCTGCCCAACAGCGTGCGCGAGTGGGAAAAGGCAGCCGCCGACCGCAAGCTGTTCGTGTGGCGGCAGGAAGGCCCGGACATGCCGGATCCCAACCTGCACACGGCCTACCCTTACTTCAAAAAAGGGTACCTCAGCCATGTGCGCGCCAATGAGTTCATGATCCGCGCGCTGCTGCCCGGGGAACAGAACTTTCACGCTGCGTATCCGGCCACGCTTTCCAGCGACGTCCTTCACCTCGGCGCCAAGATCCGCGCCGCCCACGCAAAGGGCACGCTCGACCGGCTGGAAATCAGTCCGGCAATGCTGCAAAAAAAGAAAGAATTCGACAAGCTGCAGGCCGAGATGCCACACCATCTCGCCGCATTCTTCGGCGAGATGGCAACGAAGCTGCGTGGCAAGCGCGTGTATATCGGCGCAACCTGGAACCTGTTGCACGGCATGGCCAAAGCGGGTCTGGAACGCGGACTGGAGGGCGTGTTTCACCCGGACTCGTTCATCTCCACCACCGGCGGCGCCAAGGGCGTCGTTCAGCCCGAAGGCTGGCGCGAGGATGTGATGCGATTCACGGGCGTCAGCTGGTTGAACGAGACCTACGCCATGTCCGAACTCGTGAGCGGCTCGAACCCGCGCTGCGAGCACGGCAACTTCCACTTCGCGCATACCGTGATCCCGTTCGTGCTCGATCCCGAAACGAGCCAGCCGCTTCCGCGCGAAGGCCGCGTGACGGGACGCGCGGCCTTCTACGACCTGGGTGCCGATATCCACTGGGGCGGCTTTATCACCGGCGATGAGGTCACCGTCGAATGGGACAAGCCTTGCGCGTGCGGCCGCCCGAGCCGCTATGTAACGGGCGGCGTGCAGCGCTACAGCGAGAAGAACGGTGGCGACGACAAGATCACGTGTGCCGCCACCGAAAGCTCGCACCGCGAAGCCATGGATTTCCTGAACACCATCGAGCAGTAACGCTGCCATCACTGGCACCAAGACCGAGACCTGATACATGTCCCAACCCAATACCCTTCCCATCGCACCGATGGTCATTCGTGGCCAGGTCATCACTGACCATCTCGTCGAAGTCGGCGGCCGCGGCGGCGACCTGACCTTCATGACCCCCGACGCGCACAAATATCTCGACAAGCTGCCGTTGGGCAATCCGGCGAGGCTTGCCGACCTGTACAAGCTCAGCTTCGACGACATCCTCGACTACGCCGAAGCGCTCGGCGAGCGTCTGAACCTGGCGACCAACCCGTACCTGCGGGAAGCCTGCGAACTGTCCTACCACACCGCGCCGGTGACGCCGACCATGGTCAAGGGCGGCTACATGGCGCTGCCCAACATGCTGTCACGCGCGGCGATCACCGAAGCCGTGGAAAGCACCGTGGGCATTCGGTACCTCGAAGGCTGGGTAAAGCAGAAACTGATCGACGGTACAGACCTCGAAGTGCGCTGCTTCGGCGCGCGCACGCTGCATATTGTCGCGGGCAATGCGGCCGGCCTGTCACTGGTCACCATCATCCGCAACATGGTGCTGCGCAGCGACGCGATCATCAAGGCGCCGTCCAATGACCCCTTCACGGCGCTGGCCATCGCCCGCACGATGATCGACATGGCGCCCGACCACCCGCTCACGCGGCACCTGAGCGTGGCCTACTGGAAGGGCGGTGACAAGGCGTTTGAAGCGCGCCTGTACCAGCCGCAGCACCTGGAGAAGATCGTCGCCTGGGGCGGCTATGCGTCCATGAAGCACGTAACGCAGTACATCCAGCCGGGCCTAGAACTGATCTCGCTCGACCCGAAGCGCAGTGCCAGCATCATCGGGCGCGAAACCTTCGCCAGCGAAGACGCCATGCGTGAAGCGGCATTGCGCTTGGCCAGCGACATCGGCGCACTGAACCAGAAGGGCTGCGTGTGCGCGCGCGTGGTCTATGTGCAGAGCGGCACCGACGACGATGGCCTGCGCAAGCTGAACACGTTCGGCCGCTATGTCTACGATGCGATGCTCGGCCTGCCCAACACGCTGTCGACCGCGCCCAAGCGCTATGACGCCGGACTCAAGGCCGAAGTCGACGCACTGCGGCTCGATGACGAGTGGTACCAGGTCATCGGCGGCAAGGATGGCGAAGGCGCGATCATCTGTTCGCAAATTCCGGAGCCGGTCTCCTTTGCCACGCTGCTTGACGACCGCACCGCCAACCTTGTGCCGGTCGATTCGCTCGATGAGGTGATGGCAGCCGTGGACGCCTACACGCAGACCGTCGGCATCTATCCGGAAAGCATCAAGGAAGAACTCAAGGACAAGCTGCCGCTGTACGGCGCGCAACGCATCGTCTCGCTTGGCTACGCTGCCGCAATGAAATGGGCCGCACCGCAGGACGCGATCGAGCCGCTGCGGCGCATGGGCAAATGGATCTCGAACCAGGTCGCCTCTCCCGAAACGTCACCCGCACCCTGGACACGCCCGAACATCGAGGCATAAGCACCGCCCGGTCCGGCCCGCATTTGCGGCCCGGACCCTTCTTCCTTCTTCGCTATGGAATCCGCGACCATGACCACCTGCAAAGCCTACGGTGCGTGCGAAGCGCACGCCGACCTCACCCCCATTGACATCGAGCGCCGAGGGCTGCGCGCCGACGATGTCGCCATCGCCATCGACTACTGCGGCATCTGCCACTCCGACGCCCACGCCGTCAACAATGACTGGGGTACGACCGTCTATCCCTGCGTGCCCGGGCACGAGATCGTCGGCCACGTCACCGCCGTGGGTCCGCAAGTCACGCAATACAAGGTCGGCGACCGTGTCGCCGTCGGCTGCATGGTCGACAGTTGCCAGGACTGCCCGTCCTGCGACGATGGCCACGAACAGCACTGCAGCAAGGGACTGACCGCCACCTACAACGGCAAGGACCGCCATACCGGCGCCATCACGCACGGCGGATATTCGGAGAGCATCGTCGTGCGGGAGAAGTTCGTGCTGCGCGTCCCCGATGCGCTCGACATGAGGTTTGCCGGCCCGCTGCTGTGCGCGGGCATCACCGTCTGGACACCGCTGCGCCGCCATGGCGTGGGCAAGGGGACGAAAGTGGCGGTGGTCGGCCTGGGTGGTCTCGGCCACATGGCAGTCAAGCTGGCCGTGGCCCTTGGCGCGGAAGTTACGGTCATCACAACCTCGGCCGGCAAGGCCGACGACGCCCGTGCCCTCGGCGCCACCGACGTGCTCCTGTCGAAGGAGCCGAAGGCCATGCAGGCAGCGGCCAATCGTTTCGACTTCATCCTCGACACCATCCCGACGAAGCACAACGCCAACCCATACCTGATGCTGCTGGGGCGCAATGGCGTGCTTGTGCTGGTGGGCGCGCTGGAACCGCTGGAGCCGATCCACGGCGCGCTGCTGGTCGTGAACAACCGCTCGATCTCCGGGTCGCTGATCGGCGGTCTGCCGGCAACGCAGGAGTTGCTCGACTTCTGCGCCGAGCACAAGGTGCTGCCCAGTTGCGAGATGGTGGACGTGCGCGAGATCAACGCCGCCTTCCAGCGCATGCAGGCCAACGACGTCAAGTACCGGTTCGTGATCGACATGGCGTCGTTGCGCGAGGTCTCCGCCGGCTAAGCGAGCGTCGACACCCGCCCTACCACGAATGCATCGCGGCGCCCTCGGGCGCCGCGATGCATTGCAAGGGGCCCGCGAGCCCCCATCGTTCAGGCAACGTTCCGGCCCTTGCCCTCCCAGTACTTGTCCCGCACCTGGCGCCGCAATACCTTGCCCACCACGCTGATCGGCAAGACTTCGACAAACGTGATTGACTTGGGCCCTTTGAACCGGCCGAGCCGCTCCTTGACGAACTCGATCAGCTCGTGTTCGCTGGTCTGCGCGCCGCTGCGCAACTGGACCTCGGCATGGACGGCTTCGCCCCATTCCTCGTGCGGCACGCCCACCGCGGCCGACATCGATACGGACGGATGCGCGTTCAGCGCCGCTTCCACTTCGATCGCATAGACGTTGAAGCCGCCGGTAATGATCATGTCCTTCTTGCGGTCGACAAGGTAGACGTAGCCGTCCTCGTCGAGATAGCCAAGGTCGCCCGACTTCCAGAAGCCGTCCTGGAACTCCGCTGCCGTCGCCTCGGGATTCTTGTAGTAGCCGGAGATCACTCCGCGGCTACGCGCCCAGATCTCGCCGACCGAGCCGAGCGGGGCATCATTGCCGTCGATGTCGACGATCCTGACTTCGACATGCGGCTGGAGGCGACCGGCAGAACCGAGCTGCTTGTCGGTAGCCGTCAGGTGGTCAGCCTTGCCGAGGATGCCAACCGACTGAAGGCTCTCCGTCGCGCCGTAATACTGCACGAACACATTGCCGAAGCGCTCCTGCGCACGGCGCAGCTTGGCCGGGCTCATGGGCGCGCCGCCGTAGGCGATGGTCTGCAGCGACGACAGGTCGTAGTTCGTGGCTTCCGGCATGTCGAGCAGCCGGTAGACCAGCGTCGGCAGCAGCAGCGTCATGGTGATCTTCTCGGCCTCGATGTTCTTGCACATCAGCGCCAGGTCCGGCAGGTTCTGCGTGACGGTGCAGGCGCCGCGGAACAGCGTGGCCAGCACACCAAAGCCGGAACCGTGGCTGATCGGCGCCATGTGGAGCATGCGGGTATCCGGCAGCTGGACCTGGTCGGCCTCCATGAACATCGTGTCGCGGCAGGCCAGCCAGTTGTCCATCGTATAGGCGGCGCATTTGCCCGCACCCGTCGTGCCGCCGGTGAAGCGGTAGACCAGGATGTCCTTCTCCGCGTCGCTCTCGACGCCCGGATTGTGGTCCGGCACGCCTTCCATCAAGTCCCAGAAATAATGCAGGCCGTCGCGCGGCCCGGCGGGCGGATCCATGCAGACCACCGTGCAGCCCAGTTCGCGCAGCATGCCGTAGTAGCGGTCGAGCAGTGCGGTCTCGATGAACACGACCTTGGGCCGGATGTACTCGGCCTGGCGGCGGTGCTCGTCGAACGAATCGCAGAAGTTGGTGTAGGCCGCCGCCGCGTCGCCCTTGAGCGCGGTCCAGAAATGCAGCAGCGACATATTGTCGTTTTCGAGCACGCACAGATAGATGTCGCCGCGGCGCAACTGCAGGCGGTCGCGCATCATGTTCACGATGCGGTTCGTTACCCCATGGAACTCGCGGTAAGTGTAGCGGCGGTTGCGCTCGATATTGACCAGCGCCTCCCGGTCGCCGAAGCGCAGCACCAGGTTGCCGAACAGGCGTGCGAAATTCGTCTTCATGTTCTGTCTCCTTTTTTGTCTGCCCGCACCGTAAGCCGGCCGCTTCGATGCGGATCGGGCATGCCAGTATGCAGAAAGGGAATCCCGCGCCGCTGGCCGGGATTCCCTTACTCATTACAATGCGCCCACAACAGCGAGCTCAGGCGGCCTTGGCATGCTGCATCATGGTGGAAACGAAAGCATGCACCTGATGGTTGGCATCGTCGCGGTAGACCGACGCGCTGAAGTCATTGATCTGCGCGAAGTGGGCCGCCACGGCATCGACCGACAGTTCCTGGCGCGCAATGTACACGGGCGCGGTTTCCTCCATGCGGATCGAGGAAAATACGCCGCCGCTCGCACCCAGGATCACCTTGTTCGGTGCGTCTTCGCTGACAAGATAGAGCGCACCCGGCGTGACCTGCTCCGGTCCGGTGGCCTTGAGAATATCTTCCGGCAGGACGTCTTCGGTCATGCGCGTGGCAGCCATGGGGGCCAGCGTGTTGATGCGGATGTTGTTCTTCTTGCCTTCGAGCACCAGCATGTTCATCAGGCCAACCACGGCCATCTTGGCGGCACCGTAGTTGGTCTGGCCGAAATTGCCAAACAGTCCCGCCGCCGACGTGGTCATCAGCACGCGGCCGTAGTTCTGCTCGCGCATCGTTTCCCAGACGGCCTTGGTGCAGTACACCGAACCCATCAGGTGCACATCGACCACGGCGCGGAAATCGGCCATCTCCATCTTGGAGAAGGTCTTGTCGCGCAGGATGCCGGCGTTGTTGATCAGGATGTCGACGCGGCCGAACTCGGCCTTGGCCTGCTCGACCATGGCGGTAGCCTGCTCGAAGTCCGCCACGTTGGCGCCGTTGGCAATGGCTTCGCCGCCGGCCTTGCGGATCTCCTCGACCACGGCCAGCGCGGCATCGGACGAACCGCCCTTGCCATCGCGGCTGCCGCCGAAATCATTGATCACGACCTTGGCGCCGAGGCGGGCCAGTTCCAGCGCGTGTACGCGGCCCAGGCCGTTGCCGGCACCCGTCACAATGGCCACACGGCCGTCGAAGCGAATCGTCATGGTAATTCCCCTAGCCGCATGCCAGTCCGGCATTGAGCGCGGCAAGTCCTTCGCCCGGAGCGCCCAGCACAGCGTCCGGCGCCACGCTGACGCCATCGAAGGTCAGTTCCTCGACCCAGGTGCCGTCGTGCAGCGGCAAGGGCTGGCGGCCCAGTCCCGGCGCATCGCCATCGACGAGCAGCAGCGTGATGCCGTCGGTATCCGCTACCCGGGCCGACACGATGAACGCATGGGCGCCGAGCGCGCCGAGCACGAGCGATTTGCGACCATGCAGCACATAGTGCTCGCCATCGCGCGCCGCGCTCAGGGCCACCGGTTCCGCCATGCCGCGCGATGCCGGTTCGCTGTAGGCCAGCGCGATGCGCAGCGATCCCGCGCCGAGCCGCGGCAGCAGGCGCTCCTTCTGCGCCACCGTGCCGCCCGCCGCCAGTGTCTGCGCGGCCATGACCGCGCAGCCGAGATAGGGCTCGACCACCAGGCCGCGCCCCAGCTCCTGCGCAATGATGGCGGTATCCTCCAGCGTGCCGCCGAGACCGCCGTATGCTTCCGGCAGCGCGGCCATCAGCCAGCCGTTCTCGGCGAACAGGCTCCAGTTGCCGGGGCTGCCGTTCCTGCCCGCTTTCAGCAAGGCAGTGCGCGCTTCGAAGCTGTACGCCTTGTCGACAAAGCGGCGCACGCTGTCCTGCAACAGCCGTTGTTCCGAACTCAGATCGAAGTCCATGCTATGTCCTTTGCGGCCGCCCGGGTGCCATACCACCGTCAGGCCGGCCATCTCAATACACTGGGCTGCAACACGCCAGGTCGTGGTGGACGCCAGCGCGCATTGGCGTGCGAAATCATCTTAGAGACGCGGGGCCGCTTTCTTCCCCTCCCCTTTTTGCAGGGGTATGGCATTCCCGCGGGGGGCCTTGCGCTAAACGGCAACCAGGACGTTGCGGCGGCGGCGCAGTTGCAACCGCCCCATGGCATCGATCTCACCCAGGTCCCGTGTTCTGAAGAACCCGTCCGGCGTCAGGCTGTCTGCGGTCTTTTCCCGGGCCTTGAAGTAACCCATCATCTGACCCGGGCTCTTGACCAGGACCTCGCCATTGCCGTCGACACGGCACCTCACACCCGGATTGCACTGGCCCACATATCCGTCGCGCCCTTGCCCCGGCACGCTGAGGTGCGAATAGCCGAAGTTTTCGGGAAGTCCATAGCCCTCGATCAGTTCAAGGCCAGCGGTGCGGAACCATGCCCGCACCGCAGGCGGCACCGGCGCGCCGGCGGCGAAGGCGATCCGCGTCTGGTCCAGCCCGATGCGGCGGCGCTGCAGCCAGCGCAGTGCGCGTGACAGCCCCGGCACGGACATCAGCCAATGATGGAGGCGTGGCGGCACCCAGGCACTGAACGGCAGGTCGCATAGCGCCCAGGCGCGGGGTATGGCGTGGAAAATGGTGGGCCGCGCGCGGCGCAGGTCCTGCAGGATCGTGTCGGGCCGTCCGGAGAAGTACACGCGGTAGCCAAAGCACAGCGACGCGCATTCCACGACCAGCCGGCCTGCGCACTGCGCGAGAGGCAGATAGGCCAGCAGGCGATCGGCCGAGGTACGCCCCTGCTGCCGCGGCAGCAGGCCGTCGAGCGCGCGCGGCACTTCACACAGCGTGCGAAAGCGGTGCATCACGCCCTTTAGGCGGCCGGTGCTGCCCGGCACATAGAGGATGGTCGCCAGCGTGTCGGGGTCGGGCAAGTCGATTTCCCGCAGCCGGGCGGTCGCCGCGACAATCGCATGCCAGGCGTCGCCGCGGCCGGGACTGGCCTGCGGCAGGCGGATCACCGGCAGTTCCGGCGGCAACGCCGCTTCCGCGGCGCGCCAGCGCGCCGCGTGCTCGCACGGCAGGCCGACGAATGCCAAGCGCGCTTCGCTATGGGCCAGCACATAGGCCACGCCGCGCCCGTCCGCGTCCGGGTACACCGGCACGCTGACGTGTCCCGCCATCCATATCGCCAGGTCGGCAATGATCCAGTGCGCGCTGTTCTGCCCGAGAATCGCAATCGCAGATTTCGGCGGCAGATCCAGCGCCAGCAGGTACGCCGCCATGCGCCGCGCCTCGTCGGCGACTTCGCACCAGCGGTAGTCCACCACCGTGCCGTCCGGTTGCGGCTGGGTCAGGTAGACCGCGAGCGGGGTTTTGTGCTCCCAATGCAGCAGGCAATGCACCGGGGTCGTCGGGGACAGCGGATCCGGCATGGTGGCGACTGGCTTCAATCCGGGCAGCCTTACAGCCCGCCCAGGCAGAGGTACTTCATTTCCAGGTACTCGTCGATGCCGTAGCGCGACCCTTCGCGTCCCAGGCCCGATTGCTTGACACCGCCAAACGGCGCGACTTCATTCGAAATCAGGCCGGTATTGATGCCGACCATGCCGTACTCCAGCGCTTCCGCCACGCGCCAGACGCGGCCGATGTCGCGGCTGTAGAAGTAGGAGGCCAGCCCCGACTCCGTGTTGTTGGCCATCGCCACGACTTCCGCTTCATCGCGGAAACGGAACATGGCAGCCACGGGCCCGAAGGTCTCTTCTGTGGCGATCAGCATGTCGTGCGTGGCCTCGGCGAGCACCGCCGGCCGGACAAAGCGCGCCGAGCCGCATCCGGCTACCAGATCGCCGCCGGTCACCAGCCGCGCGCCTTTGGCGAGAGCGTCGTCAATGTGTTCGCGCACCTTGGCCACGGCGGCATCGTCGATCAGCGGGCCCTGTGCCACACCGGGCTCGAAGCCGTCGCCGATCTGCAGTTCCGCAACCCGGCGCGCGAGCTTGTCGACGAAGGTGTCGTAGACCGAGTCATGCACGTAGAAGCGGTTCGTGCAGACGCAGGTCTGGCCAGCATTGCGGTATTTGGAGGCAATCGCCCCTTCGACCGCTGCGTCGATATCCGCATCGTCGAACACGATGAACGGCGCATGGCCACCAAGCTCCAGTGCGAGCTTCTTGACCGTGGACGCGCTCTGCTGCATCAGGATGCTGCCGACCGGCGTGGATCCGGTAAACGAAAGATGCCGGACAACGGGCGACTCGCATAACACCTTGCCGATCGCCGACGAGGCCGAACCGGTCGGCACCACATTGATGACGCCCGGCGGGATGCCGGCGCGGTGCGCCAGTTCCGCCAGCGCCAGCGCGCACAGCGGTGTCTGGCCAGCCGGCTTGATGACGATGGTGCATCCGGCGGCGAGCGCAGGGGCCGCCTTGCGGGTGATCATGGCGATCGGGAAGTTCCACGGCGTGATCGCGGCGCAGACGCCAATCGGCTGCTTGAGCACCATGAGCCGCTTGTCCGCTGCCGGCGAGGCCAGCACGTCACCGTCCACGCGCCTCGCTTCCTCGGCAAACCATTCGACGAACGACGCGCCGTAGCCGACTTCGCCGAGAGCCTCGGGCAGCGGCTTGCCCTGCTCGGCCGTCATGATGGCGGCGAGGTCCTGCGCATTCGCGGTCATCAGGTCGAACCAGCGCCGCAGGTACGCCGCGCGCTCCTTGCCGGTGCGCGCGCGCCATGCGGGCAACGCAGCCTCGGCGGCGGCAATGGCCGCCGTGGCTTCTTCAACGCCAAGGTTGGCCACGCGGACGATGGTGCGGTCGGTAGCGGGGTTCTGGACGGGGAAGGTGCTGCCGTCGCTGGCCGCCACCCAGTTGCCGTTGATGTAGGCCCGTTCGCGGATAAGCAGGCCGTCTTGGATGCGTGTGTGGAGGGAGGACATGATCTCGGAGGATTTCCGGCCAGGCATGCGTGGCCGCGTATGGTTCGCTGCGCCGAGATTAGCCGCCGCGCAGGCGTGCCGCCCCTCTCGCATGGGGAGGGGCGGCCCTGGCGCGGCACCGTCCCCTCTCCTCAGGGGAGGGGCATGACGAAAAACGGCACTCCTACACTGCTCCGGCAAGACCACCAGAAGAAAACCACGGAGACAGACAGCGATGAACATGGACTTCGCCCGCGCGATGGGGCAGGTGGCCGCGCAGTTCGCCGACCAGGAGGCCCTCGTCAATATCGAGCGCGGCCGGCGCTACCGCTTCCGCGAGCTGCATCAGTTGACCAACCGCATCGCCAACATGATGCTTACGCGCCTTGGCCTGCGCCTCGGCGATGTCGCGCTCTGCATCCTGGAGAACGACAACCTGTCGCTGCTGCATGCCTGGACCGCCTTCAAGGGCGAAGCCGCCGTCGCGCATACCAATATCCGCGACGCCTTCGACGAGCATCGCTGGCAGGTGGAGTTCATCCGCCCGAAGGTCGTGTTCCTGGAAACGCCGCTGCTCGATCGCTATGCCGACATGCTGCGCGAGCGCGGCGTGACCGTGGTGTGCATGGACGCCCCGCCGGAACCGCGCGATGGCGTGCATGTGTTCTGGGATCTGCTCGAAGGCATCTCCGATGCCGCACCGGGGGTGCAATCCGATACGCAATCCGACATCCTGATCTACCGCTTCACGGGGGGCACCACAGGCCGCAGCAAGTGCGCGCAGTACACCATCGACAACTGGCTTGCCGCGCGCGACACCATGTATGCCGACCCGGAGCAAAGCGTGGCGCTGAACCAGCGCACGCGCTACCTGCATATCGCGCCGGTCAGCCATGGTTCCGGCCTGTCGTTCCTGCCGACGCTGTTCCGCGGCGGCTGCACGCTGACGCAGAACGCGGCCGACCTCAAGGCGTGGTGCCGCAATGTCGAGACAGAGAAGGTGACCACCACGCTGATGGTGCCCACGCTCGTCAACATGCTGCTGGATCTTCCCGAGGCGTCCGCGCACGACTTGTCCAGCCTGCGCACGCTCTACTACGGCGCGGCACCCATGAGCCCGGCCAAGCTGGGCCAGGCGCAGCAGCGCTTTGGCAACATCTTCTTCCAGCTCTATGGCGCGACCGAATGCGCGCAGGCGGTCTGCACGCTGACGCAGGCCGACCATCTGACAGCGGTGGAGACCGGGCGGCTCGCTTCGGCTGGCCGACCGACCGTTGGCATCGAGATGCGGATCGTCGATGAGGCGGGCAACGATGTCCCATCTGGCGCCACCGGTGAAATCTGGCTGCGTGGCCGCGGCACGATCAACGGCTACTACGGCAACCCGGAAGGCACGGCGTCGGAGTTCTCCGATGGTTTCTGGAAATCTGGCGACCTGGGCTATGTCGACGACGCCGGCTATGTGTTCATCGTCGACCGCAAGAAGGACATGATCATCAGCGGCGGCTTCAACGTCTATGCCGTCGAGGTGGAGGCATCGCTCAATGCCCATCCTGCTGTGTTCATGTCGGCCGTGGTCGGCGTTCCGCATGACAAGTGGGGGGAAGCCGTGCACGCGGAGGTGGTGCTGCGGCCGGGCGCGGAAGTTGAAGCCGAGGCGCTGATCGAACACGTCAAGGACCGGCTCGGGCGCTTCAAGGCACCCAAGACGGTTGCCATGGTCGAGGCGCTGCCGGTCAGTGCGGTCGGCAAGGTCCTGCGCCGGCGGGTGCGAGAGAAATACTGGGCGGAACAGCCCAGGCAAGTGTCCTGAGCTACGTCTGGCGGCAGACGGCACGGCTTCGGGGGAGGTAGCGTTGCCGGCCTGCCGCCATCACAGTCTTCGCGCTTGATCTCCGCGTTGATTTGGCGCTCCGGCTTCGTGCCGGAGTTTTTTTTGGGTTCTTCGGCGAACTGCGGGGACGTTGTGCTTGGCAGGCGCAGCTGTTTCGCAGGCGCAGCCTGCGAGTCACTTTTTGTCCGAGCGACAAAAAGTAACCAAAAAACGCGTCGCTTGCCCTCACGGGCGAATATTGATCGTAGTGTGCGACGAATTTCGTACGGGTACTCGCTTCAGAGTCTGCCCCGCTGCCTGCCGCGTGGTGCGCGCCCGTATGTAGGCTCTCCCACAATGATTGAACGAGCCCTGAACCTGTCCGTGGCCCGCCAGTGGGCGCGATATCGCATCATCGCCTACGGCTGCTGCGCGGCTCAGTAAAAACCAAAAAAGCGGGTAACGGAAGCACCGTCGGCAGCGCCGCTGATGCCCTGACTAACCGACTAGTGAGACGCGTAGCAGCCGAAGGCGATGATGCGATGACGGTGGAAGCAGGGGCCACGGACAGGTTCGGGGCTGGTTCAATCACGGCTTGAAAGCCTGCATGCGGACGCGCACCATGCGGCAGGCAGCCAGGCACGCTCTGAAGTTCATACCCGTACAACACCCTCAGCACGCTACGATCAATATTCGCCCGTTAGGGCAAGTAAACGCGTTTTTTGGTTACTTTTTGTCGCTCGGACAAAAAGTGACTCGCCGGCTACGCCGGCGAAACAGCAGCGCCTGCCAAGCAAGACGTTCCCGCAATTCAGCAAGGGCCCGACTCAATATGCAGCCTGGTAGATAGCCAGCGCGTCAGCTTCCGTGAGAGGCCGCGGATTGTTGACCAGCAGCCGTGTCTGCAGCATCGCATCTTTCGCCAGGCGAGGCAGATCGGACTCGCCGACACCGACATCCCGCAGGCGCCGAGGAATTCCCGTCGCTTCGATCAGGCTCTCCAGGTGGCCTGTCAGCTTGCCAGCCAGTTCGCTCTCACTGCCCTTCGCATCGGGCAGCATGACCCGTGCCAGTTCCGCGTAAAGATCCGCGGCCGCGGGCGCATTGAACCGAAGCACGTGCGGCAGCACCAGCGCATTCGACAAGCCATGCGGAACATGAAATATCCCCCCGATCGGATAGGCCAGCGCATGCACCGCCGCCACCGGCGCGTTGGCAAACGCCTGCCCGGCGAACATTGCGCCCAGCAGCATCGCCTCGCGGGCTTCACGGTCGCCACCGTCATCGCAGGCGCGCAGCAGATGGCGCGACAGCAGCCGCAACGCCTGATGCGCCAGCATGGTCGATACCGGATTCTTCAAATGCACACTGGTGCAGGCCTCGATCGCATGGACCATGGCATCGATGCCGGTCGCCGCGGTGGCTTCGCGCGGCAGGCCCGTGGTGAGTTCGGCGTCGAGGATGGCCACGTCCGCCAGCAATTGCGGCGCGACCACACCGGTCTTGGTGGTCTCGCCCGTGGTGACAATGGAAACGGCCGTCACTTCCGAGCCGGTTCCCGCGGTGGTCGGCATCTGTACCAGCGGCAGGCGCCCGCCCCGGACCTGCTTCACACCGTAGATTTCCGGCAGCGACTGCTTGCCCGGCACCAGCACCGCGAGCAGCTTGGCCACGTCCATTGAAGAACCGCCACCCAGACCGAGCACGATTTCCACGCCCGCGGACCTGGCACGGTACGCGGCCTGAACCACGATGTGCTCGGGCGGGTCGGCGATCACGTCGTCGATCAACGTGACCTGCCAGCCATTGGATTCGAGATCCGCCAGCGCCGGCGCGATCAAACCGCTGCGGTGCAGGAAACCGTCGGTGACCACGCACAGGCGCGACAGGTCCGGATACTGCTCGCGCAGCAGCGCGCCAAGCCGGCGCGCCACACCGCACTCGACGACGATGGTCGGTACGGTCTGAAAGCGAAACGCGTTCACGATGATGTCTCCTGGGTTCTGTCAGCCCAGGCTGCGGGAAATGATGAGCTTCTGGATATGGCTGGTGCCCGCGCCGCATCGTTGATCAGGATCTGTTGCTCGGTGAGAAGTGCTGTGTTGATGTCTGCCATGGCGGTGATCGCTTGATGTCCAGTCGTACGGTGGCGGCGCGCGGCGGTACCGCCGTGCATTCCGCAGGAAACAGGCCCGCTGAGGCCCGGTTGCCAGCCGCAGCATAGAGGTCCACAAGCGCCCTTTCCCCTCCCGTGATTGGAGGGGTCGAGCACACTTGCGAGTGCGGCACGGCTGCAGCGGCGCGAAGGTCCAGCGCACAACGGGCAAGTTCGAGCAGCAGGCTGTGCCGGTCGTCGATCGCGGCATGGGCATGCGCCTCCGATTGTCTGGCCCGATCAGTCCGCCCGGTCCGAACAAGCCGCAGCAGCAGCGCGTCGCGCCGTTGCCGCAACGCCTGGAGCGAGGGCGATACGATGCCGGCGTCATGCGTCATGACATCCTCCGTCCGTTGCGCTCGCGTGCCGCTCAGGCGGCCGTCGGCGATCGCCTGGCGCTGTACCACACCACACCGTCCGCGTCGGCCAGAATCTCCAACTCGCCAAGCGCATTCAGGTAATTCAGGTGAGCCATGGCCTCTCCCGTGGCAAGCGCGTACTGCAGCGCGTCGTCTCCGTTCACGGGAATGGCGAACAGCACGGCAAAGAGGTCGATAACGCGCCGCGGTTCGCGCAGCGCCTCGCGCAGCCGCGCTACGCCGCGCCACAGCGCCTGCTCAAGGCGGTCGATGCGCGCATGGAGTCCTTCGAACGGTTCATTGTGGGCCGGCAGCACCAGCACGTCGGCCGGCACCATGCGCCGGATACGCGCGAGAGACGCTTCCCAGCCCACAAGCGGATTGGCGTCCGGCTCCATCGGGTGCACCGAGACATTGGGCGAGATGCGCGGCAGGACCTGGTCACCGGCAATCAGCACATGCAGATCGCGCGAATACAGGCAAGCATGCTCGGGCGTATGGCCGCGGCCGATCACCACCTGCCAGTCGTGCGCGCCGATGCGCACGACCGCGCCATCCTCCATGCGGCGAAAACTGCGCGGCAGACGCGAGACCATTCTCCCCGCACGGCCAAAACGGCTTCGGTAACCGGCCAGCGCGGCTTCGTCCCAGCCAGCGCGGCGGTAGAATGCGAGCCCTTCGGCCGGGACTTCCTGCCCGACCTCCGCAATCATGGCCAGGCTGTGCAGGTATTCCAGCTGCGTCATCCACAAGCGGCATCCGAAGCGTTCGGTGAGCCATCCCGCCATGCCGACATGGTCGGGATGCTGGTGCGTCACCAGCACGCGCGTAACCGGACGTCCGCCAAGCTGACCTGCCAGCAGCGCTTCCCACGCCTGTGCGGTTTCGGGCGAGAGCACGCCGGTATCGACGATCGCCCAGCCGTCGTCATCGTCGATGGCCCACACGTTGATGTGCTTCAGCACATTGGGCAGCGCCAGCCGCATCCACAGCACGCCGGGAGCGATCTCGAACGCCTGGCCAGGGCCCGGGGCTTCACCGCATGGATAATGCAGCCGTGCGGCCGGGCCGAAGTGTTCGGAATCAGGGCGATACATGGGGACTCCCGCAGTAGAACCATCGCAGCCGACCAGCGGGGCCAAACGGGTTCCGGATCAACATTGCCGGTGGCCTGCACCCTTTGCGCGGCCACCGTCCTTCTGTGCTTGCGATGAAAGGTAGCCCGTGGGCCGATCGCTATGCCCCTCCCTTTCGGACAGGGGGATGGAAACCAGGTGATTGCTCATGCCTGCGCGCTACCGGCCACTGTTGTTGTGTTCTGTCGACACACTGGTGAAATCCCTCACGGCCGCGCGATGCGCACGTGCCATCCTGCGCCATCGTGGCGCACGGCGGTCTCCGGGGACACTGCGTGCCACCGTGGCCGCAGCCGCCCACCCCTCCCCCTCCCTTTTTGATAGGCGAAGCCCAACCGCGCCATCTCTACTGTCAAAGCGCGCTGGCGCCCTGCTGACGGGCAGCGCTGCCGGCGTATCGCACGGACCGCCCGAGACAGGCACAAGCCTGCGTCGACGAAACAGAGACCAAAGGAATAAAAGGAGACTTCGGAGCATGAAGAAATCGCTTATCGCCCTAGCCGCGCTCAGCGCGGTGACAGGGGCGGCGAATGCCCAGACCAGCGTGACGCTGTATGGGGTGATTGACACGGGTATCGAGTACGTCAACCGGGTCGCCTCCGCACCGAGTGCCCTGTCGCCGACCAACGCCCTGAGCGGCGTTGCTCCCGCCGGCCCGCGGGTCGGCATGAATGGCAATGGCGGCCTGTCGGCTTCGCGCTGGGGCCTGCGCGGCCAGGAAGACCTCGGCGGTGGCCTGAAGGCCTCTTTCGTGCTGGAAAGCCAGTTCACGCCCGATACGGGCGCGTTCGCGGGCAATAGCGGCCTCTTCAACCGGCAGGCGTATGTCGCGCTGGCCAACCAGTACGGCAAGATCGGCTTCGGCAAGCAGTACTCGAGCCTCGCCGAGGGCATGCTGAACTTCTCGCCAACCCGCGCTGCGCCGGCTTATGAGCCGGGCGTGTGGTGGCTGGGCGTGAACTACCGGCCCGCCAACACCGTCAAGTACACGGGCAGCTTCGGCGCGCTGTCGGTGGCGGCCCACTACTCCTTTGGCGCCGGAACGGCGTTGTCGTCGCTCAGCGGCGGCGGCATTCTGTACGGCGGCGGCCTCGGCGAAACACCTGGCGCCTGGAAGGACAACACGGCGTGGGGCGCTTCGGCGACCTATCTGGGCGAGAACATCGGCCTCGGCATCGGCTACGACGAGTGGCATCCGGCCGTGACCGTTGGCAACCCGGGCAAGGTGCGCAAGCTTGCCGCAGCCGGCAGCTATACCACCGGTCCGCTAAAGTTCACCGCCGGATATCGCTGGGGCGAGCAGACCTACGCAAACGGCAACACCGGCATGCGCGACGACTACTGGTTCGGCGGCGTGAGCTATCGCTTCACCCCCGCATTCGATGTCCAGCTCGCCTACTTCTACACGAACATCAAGAAGCTGGCGCTGACCAACACCGCTGCGGCGACCAACCCTGCGAATCCGCAGCAAGTGAGCCTGGTGCTGGACTACGCCTTCAGCAAGCGAACCGACGTCTACCTGACCACGGCGTGGGCCCACAACGGCAGCCTCGCCAACGACGGCCCGTTCACCGGCTACCTGTTCAACTACGCCTCGGCGCCGGGCCAGAAGAACATGATCGGCACGATGGCCGGTATCCGTCACGTCTTCTGAGTTCGACGGCATGACATAGTCGCCGCGGGCACGCCGCCAGCCAATGGCGCCGCGGCGGCGACTGTCTCGCGCGAGCACACCGACCTTCCCCCCAACCACATCCAGCAGGAACCCATGGCAGTCCAACGCTTGTCCCGAACTATGCAGCCCTCGGCCCGCAACCGGCGCGCCGGCTCTCCGACCCCCGCGCGCCTGGCCGCCGGCCTGGTGATCGCGGTCCTCGTGCACGGCAACGTGCTGGCGCAAGCGGCGCCCGCGGCCACGCCGCAGCTGGCCACACCCAAGCCCGCGACAGCGGCGACGCGCGCGGCCAACGCCGCGGTACTCAAGGCGCTGCCATTCCAGGACAAGCAGGACTTCGAGGATGCGCAGCGCGGCCTGATCGCCGCGCCGGACCTGACGGAGTTGCGCGCCACGCACGGCAACGTCGGCGCGAGCCTGGCCGCGCTGCGTGCGCAGGTCGACGGCAAGCCGGTGCCCGACACAGTCAACCCGAGCCTCTGGCGCAATTCGCAGTTGCTGGCCAACTACGGGTTGTACAAGGTGACGGACCGCATCTACCAGGTACGCAGTCTTGACCTGGCCAACATGACCTTCATCCAGGGCGATACTGGCTGGATCGTGCTGGATACGCTGAGCTATTCGGAGACGGCCCGCGCGGCGTTCGATCTCGTGAGCAAGTATCTGGGCCAGCGCCCGATCGTGGCGGTGGTCTTCAGCCATTCGCACGGCGATCACTATGGCGGCATCCGTGGCATCGTCAGCGACGCCGACGTCAAGGCCGGCAAGGTGCGCATCGTCGCGCCGGAAGGCTTCATGGAGGAAGCCGTCAGCGAGAACGTGATCGCGGGCAACGCCATGAACCGCCGCGCGGTCTTCATGGGCGGTGCGCCACTGCCGGTGAATCCGCAGGGCCGCCTGGGGGCCGGCCTGGGCGTGTTCGGCGCTCCCGGCACGCTCTCGCTGATGTCGCCCACCGACACGATCTCGAAGGATGGCCAGGAAATGGTCATCGACGGCGTAAAGATGGTGTTCCAGCTTACGCCGGGCACCGAAGCCCCGGCGGAAATGAACACGTGGTTCCCGCAGTTCAAGGCCATGTGGATGGCCGAGAACACCACCAACACACTGCACAACCTGCTGACGCTGCGCGGCGCGCAGGTGCGCGACGCGACCAAGTGGGTCGATGGCGTCAACGCCACCATCGCGAATTACGGAAGCAACATCGAGGTCAAATTCCAGTCGCACCATTGGCCGATGTGGGGCCATGACCGCATCATCAGCTACTTCGAAAAGCAGCGCGACGCCTACAAGTACATCCATGACCAGTCGGTCCGGCTGATGAACGAAGGCTACATCGGCACTGAAATCGCGGAAGCCGTCAAGCTGCCGCCGGAGCTTTCCAACTTCTGGCCGAACCGGGGCTACTGGGGCACGGTCAAGCACAACACGCGTGCCGTGTACCAACGCTATCTGGGCTGGTATGACAGCAATCCGTCATCACTGGATCCGCTGCCCCCGGTGCCTGCGGCGAAGAAGTACGTGGAGTACATGGGTGGCGAGGCGGCGATCCTGGCGCGAGCGCGCAAGGATTTCGACAACGGCGAGTATCGCTGGCTGGCCGAGGCGCTGCGCCAGGTAGTCTATGCCAACCCCGGCAACAAGGAGGCCCGCGAACTGCTGGCGGATACCTACGAACAGCTCGGCTACCAGGCGGAAGCGCCATCGTGGCGAGCCGAATACCTGCAAGGCGCCTACGAACTGCGCAATGGCGTGCCCAACATCCGCCGCATGCAGAGCGCCTCGTCAGACACGGTGCGCGCCATGCCGCCGGAGATGCTGTTCAACTACATGGCGATCCGCCTGAACGGACCGAAGGCGGCAGGCAAGCATATCGTGCTGAACGTGGCGCTGACTGACCTGAACCAGCAGTACGCGCTCGAGGTCAAGAATGGGGTGCTCAACCACTTTCCCAAGGCAAGGCCGAAGGCCGACGTAACGCTGGCCTTGAGCAAGAACGTACTGGAGCGCCTGCAGCGAAAAGACCTGACGATCGAACAAGCGACAGCATCGGGGGATCTGCGCATTGAAGGCAAGCGAGATGCCTTCGTTCAGTTGCTGGCGATGCTCGACACGTTTCCCACGTGGTTCAACATCGTGACACCGAATCCGGAGCCAAGCTGAACGTCCACACAGCAGGTTTGCGTTCAGATTCCTTCTGCCGCCGAATGCCGACGGCAGAAGGAACTCATGCTCATGACAATGCTTTACGGTGTAAAGAAACCCAAAAACGTGTCCGACGAAAATTGACGGTCCAGATGTGAAAAAAGCCCGCTGCAAGCGGGCCTCAAGGTGAATCTTTACGAAACTAAGAACGGCGGCTTTAGAACGGAATATCGTCATCCATATCCTCGAAGCCGTTCGACGGTGCCTGCTGCTGGCGTCGCGCGCCGCCTTGCTGGCCGCCACCGCCCTGGCCACCACCGCCCTGGCCGCCTCGGCCGCCGTAGCCGCCACCGCCACCACCCGACGATTCACGGCTGTAGCCGCCGCCACCGCCACCACCACCGCCGTAGCCGCCTTCATCGCCGCCACCACCAGCGCTCTGGCGCCCGCCCAGCATTTGCATCTGGTCGGCGACGATTTCGGTGCTGTACTTGTCCTGGCCGCTCTGGTCCTGCCACTTGCGGGTGCGAATGCGGCCTTCGATATAGACCGACGAGCCCTTGCGCAGGTACTGGGCCGCGATTTCGGCCAGCTTGCCGAACATCGAGACACGGTGCCACTCAGTGGCTTCCTTCATTTCGCCGGACTGCTTGTCCTTGTAGCGGTCAGTGGTTGCCAGGCGCAGGTTGGTCACGGCGTCGCCGCTGGGCATGTAACGGGTTTCCGGGTCCGCGCCCAGGTTGCCGACGAGAATGACTTTGTTGACCGATGCCATGTGATAGTTCTCCAAAAGCCACGCGCTGTGCTGAAAAGCGTGGCATACGCTCAGTATGTAGATTGAATCGGATTGCTGCAGCTGCGGCGACCACGGGGCCATCCCCTACCAGGATCCCGCAGCCATTGCGACGCTCGTGACGATGTGACGACTGCAAAAGCGACAACGTAAACGAACAACGCGCCCCCGGCCAGATAGTCGGGAGGCGCGGTCATGCTAGGCCATATTCGGCCAGAAACTGTTGCAAAGTGATGCGGCTGACACCGCGTCAGGCTGCCGCCTGTGGACTTGCCTGCCCCCTGGCCGGCGGCGGCTTCATGCTCCAGGCGATTATAAGCCAGACCAGAAGCACCACCGCGCAACCGACGAACACCGCGCTGCGCCCTTCATGCTTGAGCAGCCAGCCGCCCACCGCGCCGCCCAGGAACAGGCCCAGCGCCTGCGTGGTGTTGTAAACGCCGAGCGCCGCACCGCGCGAGGCGGCCGCGTAGCGCGACACCAGCGACGGCTGCATGGCCTCCAGCACGTTGAAGGCGACAAAGAAAAACAGCAGGACGACGACGATCGCCCACAGGCCGTGCACGGCGGCGAACAGCAGCTGGACCGCGGTCATCAGTCCCACCGCGCTCAGCAGCACCGGCCGCACGCGGCCATAGCGCTCCGCGGCCATCATCGGCCCAAGCATCAGCACGAACGACACCAG
This sequence comes from Cupriavidus sp. C2SS-8b, assembly GCF_057073745.1. NCBI lineage: Bacteria > Pseudomonadati > Pseudomonadota > Betaproteobacteria > Burkholderiales > Burkholderiaceae > Cupriavidus > Cupriavidus sp. C2SS-8b. The sequence goes on along the minus strand of NZ_CP172716.1, from coordinate 422,258 downwards.
CACCACCGGCAGGTAGACCTTCCAGTGCTGGTCGAGCGGCATGCCCGCGTCGGCCAGCATGGCGGGCACCACCATGAACATGGCAACCTGCGAGGCGTGCAGCGCCAGCACGCCGACGTTCAGGCGCACGAGGTCCGGATTGAGCAGCACCTGGCGGAACGGCAGCCGGACCGGATGCGGCGGCGGCGGGCTCGGCACCACGAACAGCGTCACGATGATGGCCACGGCGCCCAGCACCGACATCAGCCCGAAGATGCCCGGCATGCCGATGGCATGCAGCAGCGGCGAGGCAATCACCAGCGACAGCGCGAAGGTCAGCCCGATGCTGCCGCCCACCATGGCCATGGCCTTGGTGCGGTGGCGTTCGCGCGTCAGGTCGGCGATGCAGGCCGTGATGGCCGCGGAAATCGCGCCGGTACCCTGCAGCGCCCGGCCCAGCGTGATGCCGAACAGCGTGTGCGAGAACGCGGCCACCAGGCCGCCGGCCACGAACAGCAGCAAGCCGGCCACCATGACCGGCTTGCGGCCGATGCGGTCCGACAGCCAGCCGAGCGGGATGTGCAGGAAAGCCTGCATCAGGCCGTAGATGCCCATGGCCAGGCCGACGCGCTGGGCATCATGGCCATCCGGCAGGCCGCGCGCGTACTCCGCGAAGACCGGCAGGATCAGGAACAGGCCCAGCATGCGCAGCGCGAAGATGCTGGCCAGCGAGAGGCTGGCGCGCAACTCGGTACGCGTCATGCGTTCGCGCTGGGGCTCGGTCTTGGAATCGCCGGCAACGGCGGCATCTGGGGAAGAAGACGGGATCGGCGACATGGCGATCGTGGGAATGGGTCAGGCTGGTTGCCGGCGCTGGCGGCAATGGCTGTTTCGATCGGCATCCGGGGCAGAAGTTGCCATCCCGGTCGACCAGGCACGCGCGGCATTCAGCCCGGTTCCCACAGGTGCGCGCCTTGTGCAGGCAACCCGGGAAACCGAAGTTCGGTATATTAACAGGTTTGCTTCTCCGCGCTCCCGGGGTCACCCGGCTGCGGCGGGCGACCGCCGGCGCGTGCATCGGCCGGCAGATCGCGGTGATCGGAACGATCCGCGGCATCGCTCGCGGATGGCGCATAGAGCACCCGCTTTCCAGCAAATTCAGTTTGGGATTTCCGTCAGACCGACTGTCCATGCGCGCCGCGCTGGCCGTCGGCCTGCCCGGCGACGACTTTTCGGCCTTTTGGGCATATGGAAGAAATCAAGATCCGTGGGGCCCGTACCCACAACCTGAAGAACATCAATCTCGACCTGCCGCGCAACCGGCTGATCGTGATTACCGGCCTGTCGGGCTCGGGCAAGTCGTCGCTGGCATTCGATACCCTGTACGCGGAAGGCCAGCGCCGCTACGTGGAATCGCTCTCGGCCTACGCGCGCCAGTTCCTGCAACTGATGGAAAAGCCGGACGTGGACCTGATCGAGGGCCTGTCGCCCGCCATCTCGATCGAGCAGAAGGCCACCAGCCACAACCCGCGCTCGACGGTCGGCACGGTGACCGAGATCCACGACTACCTGCGCCTGCTGTACGCGCGCGCCGGCACGCCCTATTGCCCCGACCACAACCTGCCGCTGCAGGCGCAGAGCGTGGCGCAGATGGTGGATGCCGCGCTGGCACTGCCCGAAGACACCAAGCTGATGATCCTGGCGCCGGTCGTGTCCGACCGCAAGGGCGAGCACTCGGACCTGTTCGACACCATGCAGGCGCAGGGCTTCGTACGCTTTCGCATCCGCTCGGGCGGCGGCACCACGCACGAGGCCGAGGCCAAGGTCTATGAGGTCGACGCGCTGCCCAAGCTGAAGAAGACGGAGAAGCACACCATCGAAGTCGTGGTGGACCGCGTCAAGGTGCGCCCGGACATCAAGCAACGCCTGGCCGAATCGTTCGAGACCGCGCTGCGCCTGGCCGATGGCCGCGCCCTCGCGCTGGAACTCGACACCGGCAAGGTGCACATGTTCAGCTCGCGCTTCGCTTGCCCGATCTGCTCGTATTCGCTGCAGGAACTCGAACCGCGCCTGTTCTCGTTCAACAACCCGATGGGCGCCTGCCCGAGCTGCGACGGCCTGGGCCAGATCACGTTCTTCGACCCGAAGCGCGTGGTGGCCTTCCCGAACCTGTCGCTGGCCTCCGGCGCGATCAAGGGCTGGGACCGGCGCAACCAGTTCTACTTCCAGATGCTGCAGAGCCTGGCGGCCTTCTACGAATTCGACACCGATACCGCGTTCGAAGAGCTGCCGGCCAAGGTGCAGCAGGTGGTGCTGCACGGCTCGGGCGAAGAGGAAATCCCGTTCACCTATATGAACGAACGCGGCCGCACCACGGTGCGCGCGCATGGGTTCGAAGGGATCATCCCGAACCTGGAGCGCCGCTACCGCGAGACCGATTCGGTCGCCGTGCGCGAGGAACTGGCCAAGTACCAGAACAACCAGCCCTGCCCGGTCTGCCATGGCACGCGCCTGCGCACCGAGGCGCGCCACGTCAAGGTCGGCGAAGGCGAGCAGGCGCGCGCCATCTTCGAGATCAACGGCTGGCCGCTGCGCGAGGCGCTGACGTACTTCCTCACGCTCGACATGCATGGCGCCAAGCGCGAGATCGGTGACAAGATCATCAAGGAAATCACCGCGCGGCTGAACTTCCTCAACAACGTGGGGCTCGACTACCTGTCGCTCGAACGCAGCGCCGACACGCTGTCGGGCGGCGAGGCGCAGCGCATCCGGCTGGCCTCGCAGATCGGTTCGGGCCTGACCGGCGTGATGTACGTGCTCGACGAGCCATCGATCGGCCTGCACCAGCGCGACAACGACCGCCTGATCGACACGCTCAAGCATCTGCGCGACATCGGCAATTCGGTGCTGGTGGTCGAGCATGACGAAGACATGATCCGCGCGAGCGACTACGTGGTCGACATCGGCCCAGGCGCCGGCGTGCACGGCGGCATGATCGTGGCCGAGGGCACGCCGCGCCAGATCGAGGACTCGCCCGCTTCACTGACAGGGCAGTACCTCTCGGGCCAGCGACGCATCGAAGTCCCGGGCAACCGCGCGGCGCCTGACGACGAACGCCTGCTGCGCATCGTCAATGCGAGCGGCAACAACCTGCGCAACGTCACGGCGGAGGTGCCGGTCGGGCTGCTGACCTGCATCACTGGCGTGTCGGGCTCGGGCAAGTCCACGCTGATCAACGACACGCTCTACCACGCGGTGGCGCGCCACCTGTACGGCTCCACGGCGGAGCCCGCGCAGCATGACCGTATCGAGGGACTGGAGCATTTCGACAAGGTCATCAACGTCGACCAGAGTCCGATCGGGCGCACGCCGCGCTCGAATCCGGCCACCTATACGGGCCTGTTCACGCCGATCCGCGAATTGTTCGCCGGCGTGCCGTCGGCCAAGGAACGCGGTTACGATCCGGGCCGCTTCTCGTTCAACGTCAAGGGTGGGCGCTGCGAGTCCTGCCAGGGCGACGGCGTGCTAAAGGTCGAGATGCACTTCCTGCCCGACGTCTACGTGCCGTGCGACGTGTGCCACGGCAAGCGCTACAACCGCGAGACGCTGGAAGTCCTGTACAAGGGCAAGAACATTTCCGAGGTGCTGGAGCTGACGGTCGAGCAGTCGGTCGAGTTCTTCAGCGCGGTGCCGGTGGTGCGCCGCAAGCTGCAGACGCTGCTCGACGTGGGTCTTGGATATATCCGCCTGGGCCAGTCGGCCACCACGCTGTCGGGTGGCGAGGCGCAGCGCGTGAAGCTGTCGCTGGAGCTGTCCAAGCGCGACACCGGCCGCACGCTCTATATCCTGGACGAACCCACCACGGGCCTGCATTTCCACGATATCGAACTGCTGCTCAAGGTCATCCACAAGCTGCGCGACCAGGGCAATACCGTGGTGATCATCGAACACAACCTGGACGTGATCAAGACCGCGGACTGGCTGATCGACATGGGTCCCGAAGGCGGTGCCGGCGGCGGGCAGGTGATTGCGCGCGGCACGCCGGAGGATGTGGCGAAGAGCAAGGCGAGCTTTACGGGGAAGTATCTGAAGCCGTTGCTGGCGCGGCCCTAAGCCGCGGCGGCAACGCCTTGCATTCGGTGCCCCAAGGCCTACCATGAACGGCGAGGGACGGCCACAAAGGCCGTCGCCGCCAACACCTGGAGGCCCGCCATGGAACTCCTGTCAGTCCCGGTCACCAAGCCGGAAGCGACCAACTTCATCTTCGGCCAGTCGCACTTCATCAAGACAGTGGAAGACCTGCATGAAGCGCTCGTTGGCACCGTACCCGGCATCCGCTTCGGACTGGCGTTCTGCGAGTCTTCGGGCAAGCGGCTGGTGCGCTGGTCGGGCAACGACGAGGCGCTGATCGACCTGGCCTGCGAGAACGCCCGCACGATCGGCGCGGGACATTCGTTCTTCATCTTCCTGGGCGACGGTTTCTTCCCCGTCAATGTGCTCGGCGTCGTGCGTACGGTGCCGGAGGTCTGCCGGATCTACTGCGCGACGGCAAATCCCACCGAGGTCATCATCGCGCAGACCGATGGCGGTCGGGCCGTGCTGGGCGTGGTGGATGGCGCATCGCCGCTGGGCATCGAGACCGATGCCGATGTCCGTGAGCGGCGGGACCTGCTGCGCAAGATCGGCTACAAGCTCTAGCTTACTGCCGCGCCGCGGTGCTCAGCTGTTGCATCGGCGGTGCGCCGGGCGCATCGTCTTCCCTCATGCGGCTGCGGTTCAGCACACCGGCCTGCTCGAGCACCGGGTAGGCCGTGGCGCAGAACAGCGAGTTCAGGCGCTTGAGTTCGCTGATCACGTCCAGGTGCAGCGAACTCGTCTCTATGCTTTCCGCGGTCTGCACAGCCACACGGTGCAAGTGGGTGCGCGCGTATTTCTGCTCGAGTTCGCGGAAGTTGGCCTTCTCGGCCATCAGCGTCTGCGCGCTCTTGAGATCGCCATTGAGGAACACCGACAGGCCGATCCGCAGGTTGGCCACGAGCCGCGCATGCATCTCGGCGATTTCCTGCATGCCTGCTTCGGAGAACATCAGGTTGTGGGCGATCTTCTTTTCCTTCGCGTCGACCAGCACGCGTTCGATGATGTCGCCCGCGTGTTCCAGGTTGATGGTCAGCGAGATGATTTCCGTCCAGCGCTGGCCGTCGCGCTCGTCCAGCGCTTCCAGGCTGATGCGGGTCAGGTAGAGCTTGATGGCGGTGTAGAGATCGTCCACCTCGTTGTCGATGCGGCAGGTGGCGGTCGCCAGCTTGGCGTCGTTGGTGCGCAGCACGCGCAGCATGTTGTCTAGCATCTGCTCGATGCGGTCGCCGATGCGCAGCACCTCGCGTGCGGCGTTGGCCAGCGCGAGCGTCGGCGTGGGCAAGGCGGCGGGGTCGAGGTGGCGCGGCGTGACCTGGCTTTCGCCGGTGTTCCGGCCGGGCAGCACCGCTTCGCACAGCCTGGCCAGCGGCGCGGTCGCGCCCAGCAGCAGGATGGCCAGCGCCACGTTGAACAACAAGTGGAAATTGACGATCAGGCGCTGCGGATCATGGTCAATCAGCGCGAGCAGGCGCTCGGCCTCGCTCAGGAACGGCAACGCGACCAGGCAGCCGAGCAGGCGCGACAGCAGGTTGCCGAGCGTGACGCGCTTGCCGGGCTGGTTGTTGCCTGACGTGGTCAGCAATGCTGAGATCCCCGACCCGAGGTTCGCACCCAGCACCAGCGCGAGCGCCACATGGATCGACACCACGCCGGCGGAGGCCAGCGCGCCGCAGAACAGCACCACGGCCAAACTCGAATAGCACAGGATGGTCAGGAACGCGCCGATCAGCATGTCCAGCGCCGCATCGCCGGTCAGCGTGCCGAACAGCACCTTGACGCCCGCGGCCTGCACCATGGGGCGCGTGGCGATCGAAATCAGTTCCAGCGCCAGCGTGATCAGACCCAGGCCGATCAATACGCGGCCCACGTGGCCAGGCTTGCTGCCCTTCCAGGACAGGTGGAGGATCACGCCGACGAAGATCAGCAGCGGCGACAGCCACGACAGGTCCAGCGAGAAGACCTGCACCATGATCGCGGTGCCCACGTTGGCGCCGAGCATGATGGCCAGTGCCGGTGCCACGGCGATCAGGCCCTGCCCCACGAAGGAACTGACGATGACGGCGGTGGCGTTGCTGCTCTGGACGAGCCCGGTGACGCCCAGCCCGGCCGCGAAGGCGGTGAACCGGTTGGCGACGCTGGTCGAGAGCACGTGTCGGAGATTGGCGCCATAGACGCGCAGGATCCCGACCTTGACGATGTTCGTGCCCCAGACAAGCAGGGCCACGCCGGATAGAAGATGCAGAAGTACGCCCATCGTGCGCCCCTGTGTGACCGGTGACGGCTACAGCTCGGAGGCTCCGCCCGGTCATCATGTTGTTGTCAAGGACTCATTATGCGCGCGACAGGGGGGCGGGGCAACGCCATGGGGCGTGCAGCGCACGCATGCGGCGCGCCCCGGATGCGTCGGTAAAGCGTCTGTTCAGGGCAGCGCGACCTTGATGCCCAGGCCGACGAAGATCGCGCCGGCCGCGCGATCGAGCCAGCGCCCCGTGGCCGGACGCCGGCGCAGCCATGCACCGAGCCACCCCGCGCACAGGCCGAACAGCGAGAACACCACGGCGGTCTGCAGCATGAACACCAGCCCCAGCAGCACGAACTGCAGCGCCGGGTGCGCGGCGTCCGCATGCACGAACTGCGGCAGGAACACGAGGAAGAACAGCGTGACCTTCGGGTTCATCATGTTGCCCAGCACGCTCTGGCGGAACACTTTGCGCAGCGGCACTGCGGCCACGTCGCCACCTTGCGCAAGCCCGCTCTTCGCGCGCAGTGCCTGGATGCCGATCCAGATCAGGTAGGCGGCGCCCGCATACTTGATCAGCTGGAACGCCAGCGGCGACGAACGCAAGACCGCCGCCAGGCCGACCGCGGCAATCATCGTGTGGAACAAGCAACCGACCGCAAACCCGAGCGCCGCCACCACGCCCGCGCGCCGGCCCTGCGCCATGCCGCGCGCCAGTACTTGCAGGTTGTCCGGACCCGGGGCGAGGGTGATGGCGATCGAGGTCACCAGGAACAGCAGCAAGTCGGGCATGGGGTCTCCGTCGGAATCGATCGTGCGGCTGGCGCGTCAGCGCGTGGCCATATCAGTGGCCGTCGAACCGGCACACCGTGAACAGCGGCAGCCCGCCGTTCTGCAGCAGGCGCGAGCCGCCCAGCTCGGGCAGGTCGACGATCGCGGCGCCCTCCACCACCGTGGCGCCCAGCCGCTCCAGCAGCTTGCGTCCGGCCATCATGGTGCCGCCGGTGGCGATCAGGTCGTCGACCAGCAGCACGCGGTCGCCGGGCTTGCAGGCATCGGCGTGGATCTCGACGGTGGCGCTGCCGTATTCGAGCTCGTACTCCTCGGCCACGGTCTGGAACGGCAGCTTGCCCTTCTTGCGGATCGGCACGAAACCGAGGTTCAGCTCATACGCGACGATGGCGCCGAGGATGAAGCCGCGCGCGTCGATGCCCGCGACCAGGTCGAGCTGCGCATCCATGTAGCGGTGCACGAAGACGTCGATCAGCACGCGCAGGGTCTTGGGGTCCTGCAGCAGCGGCGTGATGTCGCGAAACTGCACGCCGGGCAAGGGCCAGTCCGGCACGGTACGGATGCGGTCGCGCAGGTAGCCGGTGACGTCGCCGAGCTCGGGGGACTGGATGATGGAATCTGCCATGGGAATCGTGAAATGTAGGTTGCGCCACGCGCGCCCCGGGGCAGGCCGGCCGTGGTAACGGGTTACCACCCCGACCGCGAGGGCCGCACGCAAAATGGCCCTGCCGGTGCCATGCCGTGCCATGCCGTGCCAACAAGGCCGGCCGAAACACCCGTAACCATACAGGAGACCGCGATGGCAAAAAAGATTCTGATGCTGGTGGGCGACTTCGCCGAAGACTACGAGACGATGGTCCCGTTCCAGGCGCTGCAGATGGTGGGCCACACCGTGCATGCGGTATGCCCGGACAAGAAAGCCGGCGACAGTTGCGCCACCGCCATCCACGATTTCGAAGGCGACCAGACCTACACCGAAAAGCGCGGCCACAACTTCGCGCTCAATGCGACCTTTTCCGAGATCGATCCGGCCGCCTATGACGCGCTGGTCATCCCCGGCGGACGCGCGCCGGAATACCTGCGCCTGAACGCGCGCGTGCTGGAGATCGTCCAGCACTTTGCCAGCGCCAACAAACCCATCGCGGCGGTCTGCCATGGCGCCCAGTTGCTGGCCGCCGCCGGCGTGCTGGAAGGCCGCGCCTGCTCCGCCTACCCCGCTTGCGCGCCCGAAGTGAAGCTGGCCGGCGGCAAGTATGCGGATATCCCGGTCGACCAGGCCCACACCGACGGCAACCTCGTCACGGCGCCAGCATGGCCCGCGCACCCGGCATGGCTGGCCCAGTTCCTTGCCGTGCTGGGGACGCGGATCGTACATTAGAGGCTTCCGAACACGGCGCGGCCACACCTGGCAGGCGCCGCCAGCACGGGAGTTACGATGTGTGAGATCTTCATCCGCGCCAACCCGCAGTCGTACGAATGCCAGGCGCGATCGCTGCGGCTGCATGGCGTTGCCACGAGCATCCGGCTGGAAAACCTGTTCTGGGAAGTGCTCGACGAACTCGCGCAGCGCGACGGCATGAGCGTCAACCAGCTCATTACCCGGCTGCACGATGAACTGACGGCGCATCGCGGCGACGAGGCGGTGGCTGGCAATTTCTCGTCATTCCTGCGGGTGTGCTGCCTGCGCTACCTGATGCTGCAAGGCGAGGGGCGCATCCCTGCCGACAAGGGCGTTCCGATCCGCTCGCTGGACGCACACGCTGTGTTGGACAGCTTGCCGCCGTCTTGGGTGGAGGCACCGGCAGGAGCGGCGCACTAGGCGCTCGCACGCCGCTGTGATTCCGCTCAGTCGCTGAGGATCCGCGACTCCGCTGCCTCAAGCGCCTCCGGCGTGCCGCGCAGCACGACGATATCGCCCGCTTCGAGCACCGTGTCCGGCTCCGGGTCGAAGGCGCTGATGCCACGGCGGCGCACGGCCGTGACCTCAGCCCCGATCCGCTCCAGTCCCAGCGCCCCGATGCGCCGTCCGACGGACGTCGCGGCCGCCCCGAGCGACACCGAATGCAGGCGCACCGAATCGCGCTCGACCATGTCTTCCTCGTCATCGCGGCCGTGGAAGTAGCCGCGCAGCAGGCTGTAGCGCGCATCGCGCGCTTCCTGCACGCCGCGCAGCACATGCCGCATGGGCACGCCGAGCAGCACCAGCGCATGCGAGGCCAGCATCAGGCTGCCCTCGATGATCTCCGGCACGACTTCGGTCGCGCCCGCCTTCTGCAGCGTGTCGAGCTCCGAATCATCGACCGTGCGCACGATCACCGGCAGCGCCGGCGCCAGTTCCTGCACGTGGTGCAGCACCTTGAGCGCGGACGGCGTGTTCGCGTACGTGACGACAATCGCCGCGGCGCGGTGGATACCTGCCGCGATCAGCGCCTCGCGCCGGCCGGCGTCGCCATAGACCACGGTATCGCCGGCCGCCGCGGCTTCGCGCACGCGGTCCGGGTCGAGGTCGAGCGCCACGTAGGTGATGCCCTCCCTCTCCAGCATATGGGCCAGGTTCTGGCCGCTGCGCCCATAACCGCAGATGATGGCGTGCTTCTCGGTCTGCAGGCTTTGCGCGGCGATGCGGGTCATGTTCAGCGACTGCATCAGCCATTCGTTCGCGGCAAAGCGCAGCACGATGGCGTCGCTGTACTGGATCAGGAACGGCGCGGCCAGCATCGACAGCAGCATCGACGCCAGGATCACCTGGATCAGCACCGGGTCCACGAGGTTCAGCCCGTCGATCTGGTTGAGCAGCACGAAGCCGAATTCGCCGGCCTGCGCGAGCCCCAGGCCGGTACGGATCGCCACGCCCTGGCGCGAGCCGAACAGTCTTGCCAGCACGGCAATCAGCACCAGCTTGAACAGGATCGGCACCGCCAGCAGCAACAGCACCAGCCAGACGTGCTCGAGCACCACCTGGATATTGAGCAGCATGCCGATGGTGACGAAGAACAGCCCGAGCAGCACGTCGCGGAAGGGCTTGATGTCCTCTTCCACCTGGTGCCGGTACGGCGTTTCGGAGATCAGCATGCCGGCCATGAACGCACCGAGCGCCATCGACAAGCCCAGCCGTTCGGTCAGCGCGGCCATGCCGAGCGTGACCAGCAGCAGGTTCAGCATGAACAGTTCCTGCGAGCGCCGCGCCGCCACCACGTGGAACCAGCGGCTCATCAGGCGCTGGCCGAGGAAGAAAATCGCGCCCAGCGCCACGGCGATCTTGGCGGTGGCCAGGCCCAGCGCCACCACCAGGTCGCCCGGATCGCGCGACAGCGCCGGGATCACGATCAGCAGCGGCACCACGGCCAGATCCTGGAACAGCAGCACGCTGATGATGTTGCGGCCGTGCTCGCTTTCCAGCTCCACGCGCTCGGACAGCATCTTCGAGACGATCGCCGTGGACGACATCGCCAGCGCGCCGCCGAGCGCCACCGAAGCCTGCCAGGACAGCGGGAACAGCCAGTTGAACAGCCAGCTCGCCGGCACCACGGCCAGCATCGACAGCACCACCTGGGAGCCGCCCAGCCCGAACACGAGCCGTTTCATGGCGCGCAGCTTGCTCAGGCTGAATTCCAGGCCGATCGAGAACATCAGGAAGACCACGCCGAACTCGGCCAGGTACTTGGTCTGCGCCGTGTCGCTGGCCAGGCCCAGTGCGTGCGGGCCGATCAGGATGCCGACCGCCAGGTAACCGAGCATGGGTGGCAGCTGCAGCATGCGGAACGCGACCACGCCGAATACGGCGGCAGCCAGCAGCACCAGGGTCAGTTCCAGCGGAGAATGCATCAAGATGCTCAGGAAGAACCGGCAGGGCTGGCCGGCGCCGTGCCCCGGCACGGGCGCCCTGCCGGCGGAACACGGCAAGCGCGGCGCTCGCCGGGACGGCCCCGGGCGTCGCCGCATTCGTTGGTATACTTCGTCGCCATGATAGCCAATTTCGATGCGGATCGAGCACTCAGGCTCGCCCGCAGTACCCTCCAGATTGAAGCCGACGCGGTTGCCGCGCTCTCCGGGCGCCTGACCGCCGACTTCGCGCACGCCGTGCAGCTCGTCCTGCAGTGCAGCGGACGCGTCGTGGTGTCGGGCATCGGCAAGTCGGGCCATATCGGCCGCAAGGTGGCGGCCACGCTGGCCTCCACGGGTACGCCCTCGTTCTTCGTGCACCCGGCCGAGGCCAGCCATGGCGATCTCGGCATGGTCACGCGCGAGGACGTGCTGATTGCCTTCTCCAACTCCGGCGAGACCGGCGAGCTGCTGTCGATCATCCCGATCGTCAAGCGCATCGGCGCGCGGCTGATCTCGGTCACCGGCAACCCGGAATCGAACCTGGCCAAGCTGGCTGACGCCCACCTGGATGCCGGCGTGGAAAAGGAAGCCTGTCCGCTGAACCTGGCCCCCACGGCCAGCACCACCGCGGCGCTGGCGCTCGGCGACGCGCTGGCGGTGGCGGTGCTCGATGCACGCGGCTTCGGCGAAGAAGACTTTGCCCGCTCGCATCCGGGCGGCGCACTTGGCCGCAAGCTGCTGACCCACGTGCGCGATGTCATGCGCACTGGCAACGCCGTGCCGGAAGTCCGCGAGAACACGCCGCTGGCCCAGGCACTGATGGAAATCACGCGCAAGGGCATGGCCATGACCGCGGTGGTCGACCCGGACGGCATCGCCATCGGCGTGTTCACCGACGGCGACCTGCGCCGCCTGCTGGAAACCCCGCGCGACTGGAAGACCGTGCCGATCGGCGAGGTGATGCACCGGAACCCGCAAGTGGTCCATGAAGACCAGCTCGCCGTCGAAGCCGTGCAGGTCATGGAGGCCAACCGCATCAACCAGCTGCTGGTGGTGGACCATGACGGGCGCCTGGTGGGCGCGCTGCACATTCACGACCTGACCCGCGCCAAGGTCATCTGAAGCGCACCGCGAACGCAACGAGACCATGCAGGCACTCCTGTCCTCCCTCACCGGGATCGTCCTGCGGCTGCTGCCGCTGCTGCTGATGGCCGTGGTGGCCGGGAGCACGTTCTGGCTGGTGCAAGTCAATACGCAGCAGGAAGGCACCAAGGCGCCGACCGTGCGCAAGCACGAGCCCGACTACTACATGGAGCGTTTCTCGGCCACCGAACTCGCGCAGGACGGCAGCACCAAGATGCGCTTCACCGGCGACAAGATGGTCCATTACGACGACGACCAGACCTACGAGTTCACCCGTCCCGCCATGCGCGCCTACCAGCCCGAGCGTCCGCCGGTCACCGCGCGCGCCGATCGCGGCCGCATGAATGCCGAAGGCTCGGTGATCGACCTGTACGGCAACGGCTTCATCGAGCGGCAAAAGGGCGCCGATGCCGCAAAGGACCCGCTGATGACGGCCGCGTCGGAGTACTTCCAGGTCCTGGTCAATGACGACATCGTCAAGACCGACAAGGCCGTGAAGCTCACGCGCGGCCCGTCGGTCATGACCGCCAACGGGCTGGTCTTCAACAACGTTACCCGCGAAGTACAATTGCTGGGCAACGTACGCGGCACCATCATCACCGGTGCGCCCACCCGGACTCCGGGATCCTGACAACAACAGCCGCCCGCGCCCGACGGGGCGGCACCGCGGACCTGAGCATCGCGCCCGACCCTCCGCTTTTCTGCGACCCTTGCCAACATGATTGCTTCCCTGACGACCCTGTCCCGCCGGAGCGCCGCCCCGCTGCTGCTGGCCGTGGCCACCGCGATTGCCGCGCTGGCGCCGCTGGGCGCCCATGCCGAACGCGCGGACAAGGACAAGCCGCTGGTCCTGGAAGCCGACAACGCCAGCTACGACGACGTCAAGCAGATCTACACGCTGACCGGCAACGTGGTCCTGACCAAGGGCACCATGGTGCTGAAGTCGGACGCGGCCGAGATCCGCACCGACCCCGAGGGCTACCAGTACGCGGTGGCCACGGCCAAGGGCGGCAAGCAGGCCTATATCCGCCAGAAGCGTGAAGGCGTGGACGAGTACATGGACGGCTGGGGCGACCGCATCGAATACGATGGCAAGCAGGAGGTGTCCAAGCTGATCGGCCACGCGCGCATGGCGCGGCTGCAGGGGGCCAAGCTGGTCGACGAGATCCGCGGCGCGGTCCTGACCTATGACAGCCGCAACGAGTTCTACACCGCCGCCGGCGGCGGCGACAACACGTCGGCCGGCAATCCGTCGGGACGCGTGCGCGCCGTGCTCTCGCCGCGCCAGGAGGCCAGCGGTGCGGCCGCCAGCCCGCCCCTCGACCTGAAGTCGGCACCCGCGCCGTCCAGCAAGCCCTGAATCACGCGCCCGAACGCATCACCGCCACCATGACCGATACCGCAATGCTCGCCCCCACGCCCGCTTCCGCCGCTCCCGACGCCCGTGCCGACAGCAGCACGATGGTCGTGCGCCACCTGAAGAAGCGCTACGGGTCGCGCACGGTGGTGAAGGACGTATCGCTCGAGGTGAAGAGCGGCGAGGTGGTGGGCCTGCTCGGCCCCAATGGCGCGGGCAAGACCACGTCGTTCTACATGATCGTGGGCCTCGTCGCGCTGGACGAGGGCGATATCGTGCTCGACGGCCAGCACATCAGCGGCCTGGCCATCCACGAGCGCGCGCGCATGGGCCTCTCCTACCTGCCGCAGGAAGCGTCGGTGTTCCGCAAGCTCAATGTGGAAGAGAACATCCGCGCGGTGCTGGAGCTGCAGCTGGTCAACGGCAAGCCGCTGCCGAAGGCCGAGATCGACAGCCGCCTCGATACGCTGCTCGACGACCTGCAGATCGCCCACCTGCGCAACAACCCTGCGCTGTCGCTGTCGGGCGGCGAGCGCCGCCGCGTGGAAATCGCCCGCGCGCTGGCTTCCTCGCCACGCTTCATCCTGCTCGATGAACCGTTCGCCGGCGTGGACCCGATCGCGGTCGGCGAGATCCAGCGCATCGTCAGCTTCCTCAAGGCGCGCAATATCGGCGTGCTGATCACCGACCACAACGTGCGCGAGACGCTTGGCATCTGCGACCACGCGTACATCATCAGCGAAGGCACCGTACTCGCATCGGGCCAGCCCGACGAAATCATCGCCAACGAGTCGGTGCGCCGCGTCTACCTGGGCGAAAACTTCCGCATGTGAAGCCGGGGCGGCAGGTGCGCTTGGCAGAGACGATCAGGCAGCATCAGCGATAGCAATTTCCGTTCCAACATCGGTTGGATGCGCATAGAATAGGTCGCATGAAACCGTCGCTACAGCTCCGTCTCTCCCAGCATCTGGCACTCACGCCGCAACTGCAGCAGTCGATCCGGCTGCTGCAACTTTCTACGCTTGAGCTGCAGCAGGAAGTCGAGCAGGCCTTGACGGAAAACCCGCTGCTGGAGCGCGAGAACGACTGGATCGACAGCCCGCTGCGCGTGGCGGCCGATGGCTCGGTCAACCTGCAGAGCGCACCCGCGCCCGCACCGGCCGAACCGCAGGGCAACAGCGACGCGAACGCCAGCAGCCCGGCCAGCGAGGATGAGAGCTATAGCGACAGCGGTAGCGAAGATTACGGCAGCGACTGGAGCCTGGACGATTTCGCGCGGCGCCCGCAGGGTGAGGACGACGAGAAGACGCCCATGCAGCTGCGCGACGCCGAACCCACCCTGCGCGAACACCTGATGGAGCAGCTCGCGCCGCTGAAGATCTCGACGCGCGACAAGGGCCTGGCGATCTTCCTGATCGAATCGCTCGACGACGATGGCTACCTGAGCGCGTCGCTCGACGAGATCTGCACCGAGTTGCCCGAGGAACTCGAATTCGAGGTCGACGAATTGCAGGCGATCCTCACGCTGCTGCAAAGCTTCGACCCGCCCGGCGTGGGCGCGCGCAATGCCGCCGAATGCCTGAGCTTGCAACTGCGCCGGCTGCAGCATCCGCAGCGCGAGCTGGCGCTCTCGATCGTCAACCATCATCTCGAACTGCTTGCCGTGCGCGACTACACGCGCCTGAAAAAAGCACTGCAGGTGGATGAAGCAGCGCTCAAGGCCGCGCATGAACTGATCCGCTCGCTCGCGCCCTACCCGGGCCACGCATACAGCCGCCCTGAAGCGGACTTCGTGGTGCCCGACGTATTCGTGCGCAAGGGCGGCGGCGGCTGGATCGCGCAGCTCAATCCGGATGTGATGCCGCGCCTGCGCATCAACGACATGTACGCGCAGATCCTGCGTGGCGCCAAGGGAGAATCCGGTGCCGCGGGGCTGCAGCAAAAGCTGCAGGAAGCGCGCTGGCTGATCAAGAATATCCAGCAAAGGTTCGACACGATCCTGCGAGTTTCGCAGGCGATTGTCGAGCGTCAGAAGAACTTCTTCACGCACGGGGAAATCGCGATGCGCCCCTTGGTTTTGCGGGAGATTGCCGATACACTGGGATTACACGAGTCAACCATATCCCGGGTGACGACCAATAAATACATGGCAACGCCGATGGGTACTTTCGAACTGAAGTACTTTTTTGGCAGCCACGTTTCCACCGAAACCGGTGGGGCGGCTTCCTCAACGGCGATCCGCGCCTTGATCAAGCAACTTATAGGAGCCGAAGACCCGAGGAGTCCTCTTTCCGACAGCCGAATTGCCGAATTGCTGGGTGAACAAGGCTTCGTTGTCGCGCGCCGTACCGTCGCCAAGTATCGCGAAGCCCTGAAGATCCCTGCTGTCAATCTCCGCAAGACTTTGTAGCCGAGTTGCACCGCCTGCCTGGTGCAGCTCTTTCAGAAGGAGAAGCGCTATGAACTTCAAGATCAGTGGACACCACCTGGACATCACGCCGCCGCTGCGTGAGTACGTGGAAACGAAGCTGGAGCGTATCGTCAGGCATTTCGATCAAGTCATTGGCGTCAGCGTGCTACTCTCAGTCGACAATCACAAGGAAAAGGACAGGCGTCAGTACGCGGAAATCAATTTGCACCTTCGGGGCAAGGACATTTTTGTGGAAGCCCATCACGAAGACCTGTATGCGGCCATCGACGCACTTGTCGACAAGCTGGACCGCCAGGTGCTTCGCTATAAGGACCGCGTTCAAGGCCACGACCGCGAAGCGGTCAAGTACCAGATGGCCGAGTCTCAACTACAGCAGCAATGATCAAGCCTGCCAGCCGCAAGGCTGGGCATTGAAACAGGACTGATAAAAGCAAGCCGCGCCATGTAGCGCGGCTTTTTTGCATCTGTAGCCCTGACCTGGCGCGCGTCCTGGACACAAGTGTTCGCAACTGGCGCAGCACGGTGTATGCTCTCCAAGACATCGCGCGTGGCGACTCCGGCGCGGCCACCGTACCCAGGTGTGGCGGCACCAGCACGGACCGGGCCATACAGGGGCCCGGCGCTGCATTGCACAAGGACAGGGGAGACGCTGCTCTATAATGGCCGAACGCCTGGTGAGCCATGGCGTGGCCGCAAACCGGCCCCACTTCGTTTCCGGGCTGAGCAGTCCGATCTGCCTGCTAACTGAAATCCTCGCATCGCCCATGAATCGTTTGGCCAAACTGCTGCCACCCGGCAACATCAACCTCGACGTCAGCGTCACCAGCAAGAAGCGTGTATTCGAGCAAGCCGGGCTCTTATTCGAGAACAACCATGGCGTGGCGCGGGCGACCGTGACCGACAACCTGTTCGCGCGCGAGTCGCTCGGTTCGACCGGCCTGGGCGCGGGCGTGGCCATTCCGCACGGGCGCATCAAGGGACTGAAGCAACCGCTGGCGGCCTTCATGCGGCTGGCCGAGCCGATCCCGTTCGAATCGCCGGATGGCAAGCCGGTCTCGCTGCTGATCTTCCTGCTGGTGCCGGAACAGGCTACGCAGCAGCATCTCGAGATTCTTTCCGAAATCGCCCAGCTGCTGTCGGATCGCGACATGCGCGAAGGCCTGGCAACCCTGGCCACGCCGGACGCGGTCCATGAACTCCTGACGCAGTGGCATCCCTGATCCCTCCCCTGGGCTGGCAACAGACCGGACCATCGTAAAATCCGGCACAGTCCCCGCCCCGAAAGTCATCACGCATGGAACTCACCGGCGTCACCTCCCAGTCGATCTTCGACGACAACGCAGCCGACATCAAACTCTCGTGGGTGGCTGGCCTGGAGGGTGCGGATCGCGCCTTCGACGTGGAGTTTGCCCGCGAGGCCACCTCGGCCGCGGACCTGGTCGGCCACCTGAACCTGATTCACCCGAACCGGATCCAGGTGCTCGGCAAGCCCGAAATCACCTATTACCAGCGCCTCGACGACGAGACCCGCAAGCGCCAGATGGGCGAGCTGATCCTGCTCGAGCCGCCGTTCCTGGTCGTGGCCGACGGCATGGAGCCGCCGCCGGACCTGGAACTGCGCTGCACGCGCTCTTCCACGCCGCTGTTCACCACGCCGGTCTCCTCGGCGGCGGTCATCGACCACCTGCGGCTGTACCTGTCGCGAATCTCGGCGCCGCGCGTGACCATGCACGGCGTGTTCCTCGACATCCTCGGCATGGGCGTGCTGGTCATGGGCGAGTCGGGCCTGGGCAAGAGCGAACTCGGCCTGGAACTGATCTCGCGCGGCCACGGCCTGGTCGCCGACGACGCGGTGGATTTCGTGCGCCTGGGACCGGATTTCATTGAAGGCCGCTGCCCGCCGCTGCTGCAGAACCTGCTCGAAGTACGCGGCCTGGGCCTGCTCGATATCAAGACGATCTTCGGCGAGACCGCCGTACGGCGGAAGATGAAGATGAAGCTGGTGGTCCAGCTGGTGCGCCGCAACGACGGCGAGTTCGAACGCCTGCCGCTCGATTCGCAGTACCTCGACGTGCTGGGCCTGCCGATCCATATGGTCAAGATCCAGGTGGCGGCCGGCCGAAACCTCGCCGTGCTGGTCGAGGCCGCCGTGCGCAACACCATCCTGCGCCTGCGCGGCATCGATACGCTGCGCGATTTCATGGATCGGCAGCGCGCCGCGATGCAGGCCGATGCGGTCTCGCGCGGGCAAGGCAGGCTGCTCTGAGGCATCGGGGCCCGTTTTCAATTGCTTACATCGCCGTTGACAAATTGGTCAACGGGGTGGGGACTTCCATCGTTTTGTGCTGTAATGGGCATGGAGCCCAGTTCGGCGCCGCGGCGCCAGCCTTGAGCCAGCAAACCGCGGCCATGAAGTTTTCCACACCCAGGAGAGCAAGCATGAAGAAACTGATCGCGATGTGTGTGCTGGTGACGCCGCTGCTGGCCACTGGCGTCATGGCACAGCCTGCAACACCTGCTACGCCCGCCAAGCCCGCTACGCCGGCTACCCCCGCTGCGCCCGCCACTCCCGCAAACCCCGCCATGCCGGCAGCTCCGGGCCCGGGCGACAAGGCTATGCCCGCATCGTCGGCCAAGGCGCCCACCGCGCAGCAGCAAAAGATGAAGGACTGCAACGATCAGGCTGCCGGCAAGAAGGGCGACGATCGCAAGGCCTTCATGAAGCAGTGCCTCTCGGCCAAGGGCGTGCAGCCGACCAAGACCCAGCAGGAAAAGATGTCAGCGTGCAGCAAGGAAGGCAAGGGCAAGAAGGGCGACGAATACAAGGCGTACATGAAGGAATGCCTGTCGAAGTAATCGGCGGTCGATCCCGACAAAATGGCGAACCGCGCGGTTCGCCATTTTTGTCAGCGCGGCCGCTGTCATGACGTGGCCACTTCCGGATGCTATGCTTCCGATGCTATGCGCATCATCCTCATCACCGGCATCTCCGGCTCCGGCAAATCCGTCGCACTGAACGTGCTTGAAGATGCAGGCTACTATTGCGTCGATAACCTGCCGGCCCAATTCATCCCCGACCTGGCCCGCTATCTTGCAGGCGAGGGCTATACGCACCTTGGCGTCGCCACCGATATCCGCAGCCGCGAATCGCTGGACCACCTGCCCGACACGGTTCGTCAACTGGCGGAGACCCATCAGGTCGAGGTCGTGTTCCTCACGGCCAGCACCGACGCACTGGTGCAGCGCTACTCGGAAACGCGTCGCCGCCATCCGCTGTCGATTCTGACCAACGGCGCGCCCCGCTCCGAGGAAGAACGGGCGGCGTTCAATGACCGCGGGCTGATGGAAGCCATCGAGATGGAGCGCGAACTGCTCAGCCCGCTGGCCGAGTCTGCGCACCGCATCGATACTAGCAACGTGCGCACCAATACGCTGCGCAGCTGGATCAAGGAGCTGATCCGCGAGGACAGCCAGCGTCTGACGCTGCTGTTCGAGTCGTTCGGCTTCAAGCACGGCGTGCCCAGCGACGCCGACATGGTCTTCGACGTGCGCTCGCTGCCCAACCCTTACTACGACCTGGCGCTGCGCCCGCTGACCGGTCGCGATGCCCCGGTGATCGACTTCCTCCAGGCCCAGCCGATGGTGCTGGCCATGGCCGAAGACATCCGCGCCTATGTCGAAAAGTGGCTGCCAAGCTTCATTGCGGATAACCGCAGCTACCTGACCGTCGCCATCGGCTGCACCGGCGGACAGCACCGTTCGGTCTATATTGCGGAAAGGCTCGCCAACTATTTCCGCGCGCATGGTAATGTGCTGGTGAGACACCGGGAACTCGCTCCGGCGGCATAGCCGCCTGCGTGCGTGGTTTTCCCGTGTCGCCAGGTACGTCTAGCCTGGCAGCATGGCGGTCGCCGCGCCCGATCCGGCGGCCGGTTTCCCCGATCCAGTGGAACACCAGCCATCGCATGTCCTCGACAGACCTTCTCCGCCACACCGCCCCCGTCGACGCGACGCCGCCGACGCTGGACAACCTGCCCCTCTTTCCGCTGCACACGGTGCTGTTCCCCGACGGCCGCCTGCCGCTGCGCGTATTCGAGAAGCGCTATGTGGACATGGTGCGCAATTGCCTGCGCGATGCGGCACCGTTCGGTGTATGCCTGATCGCCAGTGGCGAGGAAGTCGCGCGCTCGGGCAAGCCAACCGTGCCGGAATCGATCGGTTGCCTGGCCGAGATCATCGATTGCAATATGGAGCAGCTTGGCGTGCTGCTGATCGAAACGCGCGGACGGCAGCGATTCCGCGTGCTCGAGCACCACAAGCGCGACGACGGCCTGATCGTGGCCAGCGCCGAGCTGCTGCCCGCGGACATCATCGACTGCAAGCTGGAACTGCTGGGCGAATGCCTGACGGTGCTGCGCCGGATCGTCACGCGGCTGCATGCCGAGCAGCCCGACCGCATGCCGGTTGCCGAGCCCTACCTGTGGGACGACCCAAGCTGGGTCACCAACCGCCTGTGCGAACTGCTGCCGGTGCCGCTCAAGGCCAAGCAGATGCTGATGGAACTGCCCGACGCGGGCATGCGCATCGAGATCGTGCACCGCTACATGCGGCAGCACCACATGGTGTAGCCATTCCGGTTCGCCGAGCGCGAATCAGAACAGGCCGCCGCGGGCCTGCAGTTCGAGCAGCTTGCGCACCGGTGCGGGCGTGCCGAGCGCGTCGAGATCATCGAGCGAAAGCCATCGTTGGGCCGGCCCCGAATCGGGTTCACGCAGCGACAGCGCGGCCATGTCGACCCGGATCGCTCGGATCTGCAGCCGGAAATGCGTAAAGACATGGACCAGTTCGCCGGCCAGCGCCGCGCGCGCGGGTTGTCCGAAGGCGCGCGCATAGCCCAGCGCATCGTCCTCTGCGAGTTCCGCATCGAACGGCACCGTTGCCACGGGCATTTCGGGCAGGCTCCACAGGCCGCCCCAGACACCGCTGTCTGGGCGAAGCTGCAGCAGCACGTCGCGGCCATGGCGCACCATGACCATCACGGTACTGCGCTCCGGTATCGCCGCGCGCGGCTTGGGTGTTGGCAACGTCCCGGTCAGGCCATCGCGGCGCGCCACGCAGTCCGCCGACAGCGGGCAAGCCGCGGCATCGGCCAGGCATGCCGGCTTGCCGCGCGAACAGACGGTGGCGCCCAGGTCCATCAGGCCCTGCGTGTAGGCCACCATATCTTCAGCCTGGCGCGGCCCGGCCGCGGGTAGCGCGGCCTCTGCCAGTTCCCACATGCGTTTTTCGATGGCGCGCTCGCCCGGATGGCCGTGAATGCCGAAGACGCGCGCAAAGACGCGCTTGACGTTGCCGTCGAGGATCGGCGATCGCACGCCCGCGCTGAAGGCCGCTACCGCCGCCGCGGTGGAGCGGCCAATGCCGGGCAGCGTGACCAGCACGGCGGGATCAGTCGGAAACCGGCCACCATGGTCACTGACGACCTGCATGGCGCAACGGTGCAGGTTGCGCGCGCGCGAGTAGTAGCCCAGCCCTGCCCACAGCGCCATCACCTGGTCCGCCGGCGCGGCGGCCAGCGCCTGCACGGTCGGAAGTTGCGCGATGAAGCGCTGGAAGTAGTCGATGACCGCGCTCACCTGGGTCTGCTGCAGCATGATCTCCGACAGCCAGATCCGGTACGGGTCGCGCGTGTTCTGCCACGGCAGGTCGTGCCGGCCGTGCACGCGCTGCCAGTCGACCACGCGCGCACCGAAGTCGGCGGGGACATGGATGTCGGACTGCAACGCGGCATTGGCGTTGACGGTGGCGGACGAGACAGCGGGGGCGGACTTGCGGGGCATCGGGACAATCAGGCGCATGAATCGCACGGCAGGCAAACAGGCCGCGCAAAAGAAAAAGCGCCGCTCGAAGGCGGCGCCACATGATATACCGCCCGGCCCCGGATCAGGCCACGGCGAGCTGCGCGCCCTTCGTGTCAGTCCCGTCCGGACGGATGATGCGCTGGATATGGGCCTCGATGCGCCCGCTGCGTTCATCCAGGCCGTTGAGCACTTCTTCCAGGTCGGCGATCCGGCTTTCCAGCGTGTCGGTAGCCTCGTGGATGCGTTCGATCGAATCGACACGGCGGCGCAGCTGCTTCTGGTGCTCGCGCACCTGCGCTTCCAGCGGCGTCATCACGGACTTGAGCCAGACTTCGATATCACGGTTCAGGTCGCGGAAATTCTCCAGCACGCGGCTGGCCATGGTATCGAACGCGCCCTGCACCAGGTTTGGCCTTGAGCGCGTCAGCATGCTGACCGCGCCGAAGTGCGTCTGCACGAGCTGCAGGATCTCGCCGAGTTCGGCGACATAGCGCGAGGTCACGAACTGCATCGGCGCCGGCAGCGTGAAGCCATGCTCGGCATTGAAGCGCCGGTACATGCTGTCGATGAGCTGGTGCAGCTGGCCGATCTTGTTATCCGCGTCGGTGATCAGCGTGGTCAGCCGCGCGAACAGCGCGTCCATGTCTTCACGCAGGCCGCGCGAAAAGAAGCGCTCCTTCATCTGCTCGCGCGCGTCGCGCATGGTGCGGCGCACGTCGCGCAGTTGCAGGCTCTTGATGATGTCCGCGCTGTGGCGGCCGAACACCAGCCGCAACGCCTGGAACTTGCTGATGCTCTGCTCGAACTCTTCCTTCTCGCTCTGCACGCGCATCAGCATGTGCTTGACCATCGCGTGGTTCTTTCCACGCAGGCCGCGCAGCTCGAACAGCTGTTCGACGATGTCGCGGCGGCGGCTCTGCAGCAGTTGCTGCGCGCCGCGCGCCATGTCCTGCACCGAGCGATGGACCTGGTCGGCGACGATCTCGCGCCGGCGCGGAATCAGCTGGTCGGACAGCACGTGCTCGAAATTCGGCAGGCCGCTGCGTGCCAGCAGCGTCTGGTCATGCGTGACCTTGGCCACCAGGCCCTTCTGCGCCGATACCGGATAAACGCGCCCTTGCTCGATGCCAAGCACCTGCGCCGTCGAGGTGACCTGGCCCGAGATCTCCTTGGCGATCTCGGCCTGCGACTTCAGCGGGTCCCACAAGCCGTCGATCTTGTTCAGTACGGCCAGGCAGCCGCGGCGATGGCCGGCGCCCACGTGCCCGCGCCAGAGCTCCAGGTCGCTCTTGGTCACGCCGGCGTCCGCGGCCAGCACGAACACCACCACGTGTGCATCCGGGATCAGGCGCAGCGTCAGCTCAGGCTCGGTGCCGATAGCGTTCAGTCCCGGCGTATCGAGGATCACCAGCCCCTGGCGCAGCAGGGGATGCGGGAAATTGATGACTGCGTGGCGCCAGCGCGATATCTCGACCATGCCTTCGGCATCCACCGCATAGGCGGCGTCCGGGTCTTCCTCGTGGTACAGGCCCAGCGCTTCGGCCTGGGCCGGCGGCACGCGGATGGTCTCGACCACATGCTGGAACGCCGCCAGCATGCCCTCGGGCGATGACGGGTCCAGCGGCACCGAATGCCAGTGCGAGGCCGAAGTGCCGGCCTCCAGGAAGTCCGCGGTCGAGGCTTCCTGCAGCCGGGTTTCGATCGGCAGCAGGCGGATGCTGGGCGGCTCGTGCTCGTCGTAGCGCAGCTCCGTCGGGCACATGGTGGTGCGCCCGGCCGATGACGGCAGGATGCGACGCCCGTAGTCGGCGAAGAAGATGGCGTTGATCAGTTCGCTCTTGCCGCGCGAGAACTCGGCAATGAACGCGACCTTGAGCCGGTCGCTGCGCAGCACGTTCTGGATGCGCTGCACGCGTTCTTCGGCGGTCGCGTCGTAGAGGTCGTGCTGCTGCAGCCACGACTGGAATTCGGCCAACGCCTGGAGTACCCCGGTTCTCCAGGCGCCGTATTGTTCAAATTGGTGTGCGAGCGTGGTCATGGCGGCGGTTCGGCTGGGTTCCTGTCCGGCAATCTGGCGCAAGTGCCGACTTTGCAAGCGTGCGGTGTTTTTGTAACTTTTTATGACTGCGCACAAGATACAGGTTTCCGGGGCGCTTTTGTGGCGCTTTTGTGGTGCTTTTGTAGATTTCGCGCCCCTTGGCCGGAGAGTGTTGCGCCGAGCCATCGGCACACGGCGGGACGCGCCGCTGGCCGCCAGGGCGCCGCGATTCAATGCTGGCAGTGCGTACAGTAGAAGGTCGAACGCTGGCCCTGGACGATCTGCCGCACCGGCGTGCCGCAGATCCGGCAAGGCTCTCCGGCGCGGTCGTAGACGAAGCAATCAAGCTGGAAATAACCGCTCGCGCCGTCGCTGCCGACAAAGTCGCGCAGCGTGCTGCCACCGCGTTCGATGGCCTGCGCCAGTGTTTCGCGCACCGCCAGCGCCAGCCGTTCGCAGCGCGCGAGGCTCAGGCGGCCGGCCGGCGTGGTCGGGCGGATACCCGCGCGGAACAGGCTTTCGGAGGCGTAGATATTGCCCACGCCCACCACGATATTGCCGGCCAGCAGCACGGTCTTGATCGCCGCGGAACGCCCGCGCGTATGACGGTGCAACCAACCACCGTCAAAATGCGGATCGAACGGCTCAATGCCGAGCCCGCGCAGCAGCGGGTGTCCGGGCAGCATGGCCTCGCTCAGCGGACTCCAGAGTACGGCGCCGAAACGGCGCGGATCGCGAAAGCGCAGCACGATGCGGCTGCCACCGGCATCGTCCAGCGCAAGGTCCAGGTGGTCGTGGGTGCCGGCGGCCGGCGCATCGGGCAGCACGCGCAGCGTCCCGGTCATGCCCAGGTGGACCAGCAACCAGCCGGCATCGCCTGTGGCTTCATCTACGCACTCCAGCAGCAGGTACTTGCCGCGCCGCTCGATACGCTGCACCAGGCGGCCGGCCAGGCGTGCCTCCAGGTCGTCGTCGATCGGCCAGCGCAAGCCGCGATGGCGCACGATCACGTCGGCAATACGCCGCCCCACCACATGCGGCAGCAGGCCGCGTCGGGTCACTTCGACCTCCGGCAATTCAGGCATCGAACCTCTCCGTTGGTTACCGCTCCAAACTCCTGCCGGAAGCGCGCACGCCTTGCTGCGCCGGCAAGCAGCGCATTGTAGCGGCACGCTACAATGCCCCTATCATTCGAACGCCTGAACGCGCCGGAGCAATCATCACATGTCGGAACTTTTTCCGGATCCCGTTGCGAGACCCGCTGCCATGGACTTCCCCGCGAAGGCCATCACTGTGCGCCCAGGCATGTCCGCTCGGTCGGCGGCCAGTACCGGGCGCCACATCCGGTCCCTGATCGCTGGCGCCTGCCTGGCGCTTGCCGCGGTCGGCGCGGTCCAGGCCGCGCCGGCGCAGCCCGACAAGTCGCCCGCCGGCGTCACGCTGCCGAACGTATCGCTGACCGGCGACATCATGTACAGCGTGATGGCCGCCGAGATCTCGCTGCAGCGCGGCCTGGTCGGCCCGGCCTACCGCACTTACGTCGAACTGGCCCGCTCCACGCGCGACCCGCGCTTTGCCCAGCGCGCGACGGAGATCGCCTTCAATGCGCGCATCCCGCAGCAGGCGCTCGATGCCGCGCGGCTGTGGAGCGACATCGCGCCCGGCTCGCCGGCGGCGCGCCAGGTGCTATCAACCCTGCTGGTGCTCAACGGCCGCTGGAGCGAAGCACGGCCGCTGCTGGTCCAGCAGTTGGCCGGCGTGCCCGCCAACCATCGTGCCGAGGGCATCCTCCAGCTTCAACAGCAGATGTCGCGCACAAGCGATCCCGCCGGCGCCGCGGCGCTGCTGCAGGAGCTGACCCGCGACGATGCACGGCTGCCCGAAACACAGCTTGCCATGGCCCGGGCGCAGGAGATCGCGGGCAACATGCCGGCCGCACTCGCGGCGCTCGACGAAGCGCTGCGGCTGCGCCCCGATTTCGAGCCCGCGGCGCTGATGGCAGCCGAATTGCGCGCCGAGAGCGAGCCCGACAAGGCGGTTTCCGGCCTGCGCCGCTTCCTCGACAAGTCGCCGCGGTCAGTCAGCGGCCACATCACGCTGGCGCGGCTGTACCTGATGCGCAATGACATGCCGGCCGCGCGCCAGGAATTCGAGACGCTGCGCAAGGTTGCGCCAAACGACCCGCGCGTGCCGCTCGCGCTGGGGCTGACCAGCCTCCAGGCCCGGGATTTCGGCGAAGCCGAGCAGTACCTCAAGGAATACCTGCAGCTGGCCGAGAAGGTGCCCACCGCCAATCCGGACATCGCTTTCCAATACCTGGCGCAGATTGCCGAGGAACGCAAGGACTACGCCGGCGCGATCCAGTGGCTCGAACGCATCGAGGACAGCCGCCTGGCACCGGCCGCCGCGGCCAAGCGCGCGCAGCTGCTCGCACGCATGGGCAAGCTCGACGATGCCCAGGCCATCTTCGGCGACATGCTCAGCGATGCCGAGGACATCCCCGATCCGGCCCAGCGCTCGCAGCGCATGATGGCGATCCGCCAGGCCGAGGTCGCCACGCTGATGGAGACCAAGTCCTACGATCGCGCGCGCAAGCTGCTCGACGAACGCATCACGGCCGAGCCCGAGAATGCCGACTGGATCTACGAGCTTGCCATGCTGGACGAGCGCCAGAAGCGCTACGACCGGATGGAGCAGGGCCTGCGCCGCGTGATCGCGCTGCAGCCCGAGCAAAAGCAGGGCTACAACGCGCTCGGCTACTCGCTGGCCGACCGCAACGTACGCCTGCCCGAAGCGCGCAAGCTGCTCGAACGCGCCTCCGAGCTCGGGCCGGATGATCCGTACATCATGGATAGCCTGGCCTGGGTGAAATTCCGCATGGGCGAATTGCAGCCGGCGGCGGAACTGCTCAAGAACGCCTACGCCAAGGCGCCCGAGGCCGAGATCGGCGCGCACCTGGGCGAAGTGCTGTGGCAGCTCGGCGAGCGCGACGAAGCCCGCAAGACATGGACCGAAGCCGCCAAGATCGAGCCAGAAAACGAAATCCTGGTCGATACCCTGCGCCGCTACAACGTCCTGCTGTCCAAGTAAGCCCGGGCCGGTCCGTGCGACCGGCCGCGCCATCTGCCGCGGGCCGTCCCACCAGGGCGGCCCCGCTTTCCTGAATGCCTAACATGAACCGATCCCGCCGCCTGGCCCTGCTTTGCCTTGGCGCGCCCATGCTGCTGACAGCCTGCGCCAGCGTCGCGCCTTCGCGCGGCTTCGATGCCGGCGAAACCGCCGCAAGCCGGCACTACTCCGGCCGCTTTTCCGCAAACTACGTTCGCTATGGCCGCGACGAAGGCGTGCAGGGCAGTTTCCGCTGGGAGGAACAGGGCCGCAACGTTCGCCTTGACCTGCTCTCGCCGCTGGGCCAGACGCTGGCCGTCGTCACCGCCACGCCTTCGGGCGCGACCCTCGACCTGCCCAACAAGCCGCCGCGCAATGCGCCGGAAGTCGACAGCCTGCTCGAGGACGCGCTCGGCTTTGCGCTGCCGGTGGCCGGCATGCGCGACTGGCTGCACGGGCGCCCTTCGGCCGGGCGGCCGGCCAAGGCCACGCGCGATGCCCAGGGGCGCCTCGCCACGCTGGCGCAGGACGGCTGGAGCGTGCGCTACGTGGCCTGGCAGGATGCGCCCGACAGCGCGCAGATGACGACCGCGCGACCACGCCGCATCGACCTGGAGCGCGACGGCGGCCCTACGCCGCTGTCGGTCAAACTCGTGATCGACCCGGAGGAAACACCTTGACCAGCACCACCCAGCTGCCGCCGCCGCAACTGCGCGATTGCCCGGCGCCGGCCAAGCTCAACCTGTTCCTGCACGTCACCGGCCGGCGCCCGGATGGCTACCACACGCTGCAGACCGTGTTCCAGCTCGTGGACTGGTGCGATACGCTGCATTTCCAGCGCCGCGACGACGGTATCGTGACGCGCGCCACGGACATCCCCGGCGTGCCGGCGGAGACCGACCTCGTCGTGCGTGCAGCGCGCGCGCTGCAGCAGGCGACGGGCACGCGCTACGGCGCCGACATCGAGATCGACAAGATCCTGCCGATGGGCGGCGGCATCGGCGGCGGCTCCTCCGACGCGGCCACCACGCTGCTGGCGCTGAACCACCTGTGGGGACTTGGCCTGGCGCGCGCGGAGCTGATGCGCATCGGGCTGACGCTGGGTGCGGACGTGCCCGTGTTCGTGTTCGGGCAAAACGCCTTCGCCGAAGGCATCGGCGAAGAACTGACGCCCGTCGAGCTGCCTGACAGCTGGTTCGTGATCATCCATCCGAAACAACATGTGCCGACGTCTGAAATTTTTTCGGACGAGTGCTTGACAAGGGACACCCCCCTCTCCATAATTGCGGTCTTCGCTGCTTGCACAAACAAATTCTCTTTCGGTCGCAACGACCTGGAAGCGATAGCAACAGCGAAGTTCGGCGAAGTTGCCCGAGCCCTTGGATGGCTGAAGCAGTTCAATCAGCATGCAAGGATGACCGGTTCCGGAGCCTGCGTGTTTGCACGTTTTCCCGACGAGCAGACTGCGCAGCAGGTCTTGAATCGGTTGCCTCCTGAATGGGATGGCAGATGTGTGCGCAGTTTGGCACATCATCCGCTCGCAGCGTTCGCATAGCAAGTTATGGTTCGGCGCGGTACAGCAGTCAGGTATCACGACGAGCAGCAAGGTTGTGTAGGGGAGTCGCCAAGTTGGTCAAGGCACCGGATTTTGATTCCGGCATTCGAAGGTTCGAATCCTTCTTCCCCTGCCATTACATTCCTATAGTGTCCTCACGGACCCTCAGTATCAGTCACCGGCCTTGCCGGTGACTACAAGCTCCCCCAGCAGCAAGACAGGTGCCCCGAATGAGCAGCGAAGGCTTGATGGTATTTACCGGCAACGCCAACCCCAAACTCGCGGAGGCTGTCGTACAGCACCTCGGCATTCCTCTGGGCAAGGCGCTCGTTGGCCGTTTCTCAGACGGCGAAGTTCAGGTTGATATCCAGGAAAACGTGCGCGGCAAGCACGTCATCGTGCTGCAGTCCACCTGCGCGCCGACCAACGACAACCTGATGGAACTGATGGTGATGGTCGATGCGCTCAAGCGCGCCTCGGCACGCAGCATCACCGCCGCCATGCCCTACTTCGGCTATGCCCGCCAGGACCGCCGCCCGCGCTCGGCGCGCGTTGCGATCTCGGCCAAGGTCGTGGCCAACATGCTCGAAGTCGCCGGTGTCGAGCGCGTGCTGACGATGGACCTGCACGCCGACCAGATCCAGGGCTTCTTCGATATCCCCGTCGACAACATCTACGCATCCCCGGTACTCCTGGGCGACCTGCGCGAGAAGAACTACGGTGACCTGCTGGTCGTGTCGCCGGACGTCGGCGGCGTGGTCCGCGCCCGTGCGCTGGCCAAGGAACTGAACTGCGACCTGGCGATCATCGACAAGCGTCGTCCCAAGGCCAACGTGGCCGAGGTGATGAACATCATCGGTGAAGTCGACGGCCGCAACTGCGTGATCATGGACGACATGATCGACACCGGCGGCACGCTCTGCAAGGCGGCCCAGGTGCTGAAGGAGCGCGGCGCGCTGAAGGTTTTCGCCTATTGCACGCACCCGGTGCTGTCCGGCGGCGCGGCTGCCCGCATCGCGGACTCGGCACTGGACGAAGTGGTGGTGTGCGACACCATCCCGCTGTCGGAAGAAGCTGCCAAATGCAGCAAGATCCGCCAGCTGTCGACCGCCCCGCTGCTCGCCGAAACGTTCACGCGTATCGTCAAGGGCGACTCGATCATGTCGCTGTTCGCGGGTTCCTGATAGAATTTTCGGCTTTGCCGCGCTGATTGCGGTTTTCCGACAATCAGCGCGTGTGACCGGCGCATCAGTTTCGATTGCGCCACAACAGGGCTGTCTGGTCGCGGACAGCCTTCTTTACTTTGGAGTCATCATGAAAGTAGTCGCTTTCGAGCGTAGCGTACAGGGAACGGGTGCGAGCCGCCGCCTGCGCAATTCGGGCAAGACCCCCGGCATCATCTACGGCGGCGCTGCCGATCCGAAGATGATCGAACTGGATCACAACGCGCTGTGGCACGCCCTGAAGAAGGAAGCCTTCCACTCGTCGATCCTGGACCTGGAAGTTGCCGGCAAGTCGGAAAAGGCCCTGCTGCGCGCATTCCAGATGCACCCGTTCAAGCCGATGGTGCTGCACGTCGATTTCCAGCGCGTGTCGGCCAGCGAAAAGATTCACGTCAAGGTGCCCCTGCACTTCATGAACCAGGAAACCGCTCCTGGCGTGAAGCTGGGCCACGGCCTGGTCAACCACATCGTGAACGACCTGGAAGTGTCGTGCCTGCCGGCCGACCTGCCCGAGTTCATCGAAGTGGACGTCGGCACGATGGAACTGGGCCAGACCCTGCACCTGGCTGACCTGAAGCTGCCGAAGGGCGTGACCGTCGTGACCCACGGCGACGAAAACCCGGCCATCGCCAGCATCTCGCTGCCGGCTGGTGCCGCTTCGGCTGCCGAAGGCGCTGAAGGCGAAGGCGAAACGCCGGCTGCCTAAGCTGCCTACCCGGCATTGCGGCCTGGCCGCAAGACGGAAAAAAACCGCCGGTCCTGCCGGCGGTTTTTTTTGGCGTATGCTTGGCGGCTGCGGTTCGACATGAACCCCGCCGCCATCCTATCCAGTTCATCGCATGATCAAGCTCATCGTCGGCCTAGGTAATCCCGGCGCGGAATACGAGGCGACCCGCCACAACGCCGGCTTCTGGCTGGTGGACCAGCTGGCCCGCATGGGCGGCACCACGCTGCGCGTGGAAGGCCGTTTCCACGGCCTGGCCGGACGTGCCCGCCTGTGGGACCAGGACATCTGGCTGCTCAAGCCGTCCACGTTCATGAACCGCTCTGGCCTGGCCGTGGTCTCGCTGGCCCGCTTCTACAAGATCCTGCCCGACGAGATCGTCGTCGCGCATGACGAGATGGACCTGCCGCCGGGCGCCGCCAAGCTCAAGCGCGGCGGCGGCGCGGGCGGCCACAACGGCCTGAAGGACATTGCCGCCCACCTGACCACGCAGGAATTCTGGCGCCTGCGCCTGGGCGTGGGGCATCCGCGCAACCTGCCCGGCGGCGCCGGCGCGGGCCGTGAGGATGTCGTCAACTTCGTGCTCAAGCCGCCGCGCAAGGAAGAGCAGCAGGCCATCGACGAAGCCATCGACCGCTGCGTCGACCCGCTCGGCCTGCTGGCCAGGGGAGATGCGGAGCGCGCCATGGCGCAGCTGCATACCGCGCGTTGATCCAGCCGGCGCAGGCATGGCTCTGCGACCACTACGTGAAACCGAATGACAACGGGCCGCCATCAGCGGCCCGTTGTCATTTCGATATCCGTTTCGCATCCGGTCTCTTGTAGCAGACATCTTGTCATCAGCATTACACGGACAGCACCTACATTGCGGGCTCAGCAAGCGGGCCGGCATTACAGGATGGCGGCCGCACATGACAAACCCCACAGGAGAGAGTCCATGTCGTACCTGACCGACGCAGCGCGCGCCGCCAGCCGTGCCGCCAAGCCCGATGTTGACGTGCCCGGCCAGAGGCTGGAGGACATCGTCGCCGCCAATCCGGCCCGCCGCCGCGTGCTGCGCGGCGGTCTGGGCTTGTCGCTGGCCACTGCTTTTGGCAGCGGCATGCTGGCCGCATGCGGCGGCGGCGACGATCCGGTAGCGGCACCTGCAGCGGCGCCTACCCCCGCGCCGGTCACACCAGACGCCGTCCCCTTGAGCTACGAAGTCACCTTCGAACCTGTGGCCAGGTCGACCGCCGATACCGTGGTCGTGCCCAAAGGCTACAACGTCGACGTGCTGTTCTCCGCAGGCGATCCGGTCGAGGCCGGCTCCCCCGGCTATGCCGGCACCTTCCAGTCCTCGGCCGAAACCGAGCGCCACGCAGGCGGCAACCACGACGGCATGCACTACTTCGCGCTGCCCGGCGTCGATCCGCAGAAAGGCGGCCTGCTCGCGATCAACCACGAGCTGCCCGACTACAACATCCTGTTTGCCAGCGGCACCTACAACGCCGGCACCGCCACGCCCGAGGAAAAGCGCATCGCGCTTTCGGCCGTCGGCATCTCGGTGATCGAGGTGGAATTGGCCGCAAGCGGCAACTGGCAAGTCAAGCGCGGCTCCGCCTACAACAAGCGCCACACCGGCAACTCGCTGTATCGCGTGAGCGGCCCGGCCGCGTCCGCAGTGGGCTCGACCGTGGTCGGCATGCTCAACAACTGCTCCAGCGGCTACACGCCGTGGGGCACGTACCTGACCTGCGAAGAAAGCACGGACAATTACCTCGACCCGACCCAGGACGAGAAGGGTTACGGATGGGTCGTCGAAATCGATCCGTACAGCACGCTCGGCGCGCCGGCCAAGCGCACCGCCATGGGTCGCTTCGACCATGAGAACGTCGCCTTCCTGGCCGATGCCGGCAACAACGTCGCCTTCTACATGGGCGACGACGGCACGCCAGGCTGCATCTACAAATTCGTGCCGACCAAGGCGTTCGACCCGGACAACCGCGCCGCCAACGCCAATCTGCTGGACAACGGCACGCTATTCGTCGCCAGGTTCAACGCCGATGGCAGCGGCCAGTGGGTGGAGCTGACGCAGGGCAAGAACGGCCTGACCGTCGGCGCTTCCGACCCGGGCAACTGGACCCAGTTCGCCACATCACCGGCCCCGGCCACGGTCGACTTCACCAGCCAGGCCGACGTGCTGGTCAACACCAAGGCGGCCGCGCGCGTAGCCGGCGGCACGCTGATGGACCGCCCCGAGTGGATCACGGTGGCGCCGGACAAGTCCATCTATTGCACGCTGACTAACAACAGCGGACGCAAGCAGACCGACGCCGCCAACCCGCGCACGAGCAATCTGCATGGGCACATCATCCAGTGGCGGGAAGCCGGCGGCTCGCCGCTGGCCACCACGTTCACCTGGAGCATCCTGCTGCTGGCCGGCGACCCCTCGCTGGCTACCGCCAACCTCAAGGGCAATATCAACGGCGACACGTTCTCGAGCCCGGACGGGCTGCGCGTGGATCCCAAGGGCCGCATGTGGGTCGAAACCGACTCGAGCACCAGCGCCAGCTACATCAACACCTTCGGCAACAACAGCATGTACTACATCTCGCCGACCGGTCAGTCAAAGCGCTTCCTGACCGGCCCGACCGGGTGCGAGATTACCGGCATTGCGTACACGCCGGACCTGACCACCTGTTTCATCAATATCCAGCATCCCACCGGCAAGTGGCCGGATGCAGCCAAGCCGCCGCGCTCGTCCACCATCGTGGTACGCCGCCCCGACGGCAAGCCGATGGGCGCCTGACCGCGCAGTGTTGCAGGCAGTACCGTAGTAACTGGGGAAAATTAAACCCCCGCCACCTTGCGGTGGCGGGGGCTTTTTTGTGCCGTATCGACCTGTCGCCCGTATGGGACGGCAATTCAGGCAGCGTGCTTGGCGGCCGTCAGCAGGCGGTAGCGCTGCATCAGCACCTCGTGGGTCTCGATCCGGTTCGGATCCTTGGGGATGCAGGCGACCGGGCAAACCTGCTGGCATTGCGGTTCGTCGAAATGCCCGACGCATTCGGTGCACTTGTTGGGGTCGATTTCATAGATCTCGGGCCCCATCGAAATGGCTTCGTTCGGGCACTCGGGTTCACAAACGTCGCAGTTGATGCAGTCGTCGGTGATCAGTAGCGCCATGGTGTTTCCTTCCAGCTGACACGCCCGCGCCCGAACTGGCCGCGAATCGACGCGTCTGAAACCGGTATTTTATTCCGGTTTGGCGATTTTCTCTTGCAGCCAGCGCTCCACCGACGGGAACACGAACTTGCTGACATCGCCGCCAAGCACCGCAATCTCGCGCACGAAGGTGCCGGAGATGAACTGGTACTGGTCGGACGGCGTCAGGAACATGGTTTCCACGTCCGGCAGCAGGTAGCGGTTCATGCCCGCCATCTGGAACTCGTACTCGAAATCCGACACGGCGCGCAGGCCGCGCACGATCACGCGTGCGTTGTTCTTGCGGACAAAATCCTTGAGCAGTCCGGCAAAACCTTCGACACGCACATTGGGATAGTGGCCCAGCACTTCACGAGCGATGCTGATGCGCTCTTCGAGCGAGAAAAACGGGCGCTTATTGGGGCTGTGCGCCACGCCAACCACCAGCTCGTCGAAAATATTCGACGCACGGCGGACCAGATCCTCGTGCCCCCGGGTCATGGGATCAAACGTACCGGGGTAGACCGCGATGGCCATACTTCCTCCTTGATCTGCCCGCTGCCGGCCCTTTTCCGGACCGCCCTGACCTACCGGCCGCGCCGGGTGGTTGATGCGTCGCGAGCGTTATAACAGCGGCGTAGTGTAACGCTAATTCCGTGAATTGGAAGTCGTCAACGTGTGCTTTTGCCGCATCGCACCGTGCGCCGCCGCATGCATCAAGCCGCACCGTTCCCGGCGCTGCGGTGCTGCAGCAGGTGGAAATGCACCGCGCCGGCGCGTGCCTGGCGGACGATTTCCAGCGAGGCGGGGACCGGCGCATCCGCACCGGTCAGCGAACGGTCCGTTTCCACGTACACGGCGCCGCCAGGGCTCAGGAGCCGCGCCGCATGTTCCAGTGCGGGCCGCAGCCAGTCCTCGGCAAAGGGCGGATCCAGGAAGATCACATCGAAGCTGGCGTCCGGCATCTGCGAGGCAATCGCAAATGCGTCGCCTTGCATCACGCGGATCTGGGGGGCATCGAGCCGGTACTGGTTGTCGCGCAACTGCTTGGCCACGCGCGGGTTGAATTCGACCAGCGTGACGCCCTGTGCACCGCGCGACGCCGCTTCGAAACCGAGCGCACCGGAGCCGGCGAACAGGTCCAGGCAGTTCAGGCCGGCGAGGTCCTGCCCCAGCCAGTTGAACAGGGTCTCGCGCACGCGGTCGGGCGTGGGCCGCAGCCCTTGCGCTTCAGGCACGGGCAGCATCGTGCGCTTCCAGCGGCCACCGATGATACGGACCTGGGACGGCGCCTGGCGGGGCGCCGGAGAAGACGATCGCCCGCTCGCGGCGGGCGAAGGAGATCGGGAACGCGAATTCATCCCGTGATTGTAGGGCCTGTCGGCGCTTCGGCTATCAGTTGTCGTTGCACACCGGGTGCGGCAGGCCGAAGAGGACGAGGGCTCACTCCGGACCGCCGACGATCACCGTGGCCATGGCATTCGGGTGGACATGGCGCCCGAAGGCCGCCTTCACCTGCTGGCTGGTGACCTTGCCGACCTGCGCCGTCCACGTGTCCAGGTAGTCGAGCGGCAGGCCGTACCAGCCGATATTGGCTACGTTGGTCAGCAGCTTGCGATTGCTGTCGATGCGCAGCGGAAAGCCATTGATCAGATTGTCCTTGGCGGCCTTGAGTTCGGCGTCGGTCGGGCCTTCGGCGACGAAGCGGGCCAGCACCTGCCGTACCAGCGCCAGCGCCTCGTTGGTTTGCTCTTTCTTGGTCTGCAGGCTGATGCCGAACGGACCCGGCTGCTTGGACGGCGCAAAGTAGCTGTCCACGCCGTAGGTGAGTCCGCGCTTCTCTCGCACCTCATCGGTCAGGCGCGAGCTGAAGCCGCCGCCGCCAAGCACGTAGTTGCCGACCAGCAGCGCGAAGTAATCCGGATCGCCGCGCGCTATCGACGGCTGGCCAGTCACCACCGCCGCCTGCTGCGCGGGATGCGGCACGCGCTGCTCGCTGGCCGGGATGGTCATCTGTACCTGCGGCATGGCCGGCGGCGCACTGCCCTGCGGCAGGCCGCTGGTCAGCTTCTCGGCGATCGCTTCGGCCTGCTTGCGGTCGACCGCGCCGATCAGCGTGACCACCGCGCGCGACGCGCCGTAGTTGTCGCGCCAGAACTTGGCGATGTCATCGCGCGTGATCGACTCGACCGAGGCCGCTGTGGCCGACACGCCGTACGGATGGCCCGGATACATCGCCTTGGCCAGCGCCTTGTCGGCGATCACGCCCGGCTTGGCGTCGGCCTCGCGGATGGCGCTGATCAGGCGCTGTTTTTCGCGGCCCACCACGGCATCCGGATAAGTGGGCGCCTGGATAAGTTGCATGGCCAGCGCCACGGACTGGTCGAGCTCCGGCTGCGCGGTCAGCGTGCGCATGCCGATGCCGCCGCGGTCACCGCCCGCGGCGCCGCCGAAGACGGCCCCGGTATCGGCAAAGGCGTCGGCAATCTGCGCCTCGTCGCGCGCGGGCTGGCCGTTGCGCGCGGCCGCGCCCTTGTCGAGCAGCGCCGCAGTCAGCGTGGCAAGCCCGGCCTTGCCCGCAGGGTCATAGCGGCTGCCGGCGTCGAAATCGACATTGACGTCCAGCATCGGGATCGACGGGCTGTGCACGTAGAACACCTGCGCGCCGGTGGAGGCGGTCCAGTGTTCGATCGGAATGGCGGCCAGCGCGCCTTGCGCAAGCAGCAGCGCCAGCGCGCCCAGCGCCGCGCCAGCCAGCCGGCGCAGCGCGCGCGGCGAAGGAATAGTCGACTCGCTCATCGCGCTCATCTCGCTCATCTCAGATAAGGACATGCGTGGATTCTCAGTGGCGCAGGCCTTCAGGGGCCTTGGCCTTGGGCTTGTTCGGATCAATCGGCTGCGGCAACAACGTGGCTACGGTCAGGTTGTCGTCGTTGAAGTACTTCGCGGCCACGGCCTGCACCTGGGCCGGGGTGACTTCCTTGATCTTGTCGAGGATGCGATCGATGTTGCGCCAGGAAATGCCGGAGATCTCCGCGACACCGATTTCCATGCCCTGCCCGAACACCGAATCGCGCTTGTAGATCTGGCTGGCGACGACCTGCGCCTTGACGCGCTTGAGTTCCTCCGGCGACACGCCGCTCTTGGCGATGCGCTGGATTTCCTCGCGCAGCGCCGCCTCGATCTGGTCGGTGGTGTGGCCATCGGCCGGCGTGCCGTCGAGGACGAACAGGGAATTGCCGCGGTTGATGCTGTCGTAGCCGACGTTGACGTCGTCGGCCAGGCGCTGCTCGCGCACCAGCTCGCGCGTCAGGCGCGCGTTGTCGTAGCCGTTGAGCACGGCGGCCAGCACTTCCAGCGCATACGGGTCGACATCCTTTTCCACGTCGCGCAGGCGCGGCACCTTGTAGGCCATCACCATGTACGGGTTCTCGGCCGGCGCCTTCACCCAGACGCGCTTGATGCCGATCTGCGGCGGATCGACCTGCTCCTTGCGCAGTGGCAGCGTGCGCGGCTTGAGCTTGCCGTAATAGCGTTCGGCCATGGCACGCACCTCGGCCGGCTTGACGTCGCCGGTAACGATCACCGTGGCGTTGTTGGGCACGTACCAGCTGCGGTACCAGGCCTGGACATCGTCCAGGCGCATGTTGACCAGGTCGTCCATCCAGCCGATCACCGGGTGCCGGTAAGGCGCGGCGACATAGACCGCGGCGAGCAGCTGCTCGTAGACCGTGCCGCGCGCCGAGTCGTCGGTGCGCAGGCGGCGCTCCTCCATCACGACCTTCATCTCGCGCTCGAACTCGCCCTGGTTGAAGATCAGGTTGGCCATGCGGTCAGCCTCCAGCTCCATCATCCGTGGCAGGTATTGCTTGCTGATCTGCTGGTAATAGAGCGTGAAGTCGCGGTTGGTCATGGCGTTCTCGCGCCCCCCGAGCGCCGCGACTTGCTTGGAGAACTCGCCCACGCCGACCTTGGGCGTGCCCTTGAACATCATGTGCTCGAGCATGTGGGCGACGCCGGTGGTGCCGCTGACCTCGTCGACGCCGCCGACGCGATACCAGATCTGGTGCGCCACCGTGGGCGCGCGATGGTCTTCCTTGACGATCAGGCGCAGGCCGTTGGACAAGCGGTATTCGGTGGTGCCCTGCGCCGTGGCGCCGACCGGGGCCGTCTGTCCGGACGGCATGGGCGAGGCGACCGTGCGCTGCGCCTCGGCGCCGGCCGACCACGGCAACACGGCCAGCAGCAGCACGGGTAGTGCCCGCCTGGCCAGGCGTTGCAGCGACGCCCGGCCCGCGGCACGGGCGGGGAAGGGTTCAGGGCGGGCGGCGCCCGTTCCGGTCAAGACTGTGCAATGGTCCATGCAACCCCGTCTGCTAGAATTTTGCCGATCGATTCATGTATCCATGAATCCGCTGTGTTACGAACTATACGCAAAAGCAGGCGCGCACCACAACGAGAGGCTGGTGGGGTGCCGGGATAATGCGTAAGGCCTGATTGATTAACGACGCCGCCGGACGGCGGCCGATCCTGACGGGGTATTGACCCCTTTCCCCAATGTTTAGTTTCTGGAAGAAGCGCAAGGCCGAGCCGGCCCCAGCGCCGGCAGAACAGCCCGCCGCCACGCCGGCTCCCACTCCGGAGCCCTCTCCTGTCGCCAGCCCGGCACAGTCCTATGCCCCATCCCCCGCGCCCATTGCACCGGTCGAGCCGGTCGCGCTCGAAGAGCTGGAACTGACCCCGGCGCCGGCGCAGACGGCCGAAGCCCGCCGCGGCTGGGTGCAGCGCCTGCGCACCGGCCTGTCGAAGACCAGCCGCAATATCAGCACGCTCTTTGTCGGCATGAAGGTCGACGAAGCCCTGTTCGAGGAGTTGGAAACCGCCCTGCTGATGGCTGACGCCGGCGTCGAGGCGACCGAATACCTGCTTGGTGAACTGCGCAAGCGCGTCCGCAACGACCGCATCGAGACCGCCGAGGGCGTCAAGGCCGCACTGCGCGACCTGCTGATCCAGCTGCTGCGCCCACTCGAAAAAACCATGGCGCTGGGCCGCGAACAGCCGCTGGTGATGATGATCGCGGGCGTCAACGGCGCCGGCAAGACCACCAGCATCGGCAAGCTGTGCAAGCATTTCCAGCACTACGGCCAATCCGTGCTGCTGGCCGCCGGCGATACCTTCCGCGCCGCCGCGCGCGAACAGCTGACCATTTGGGGCGAGCGCAACAACGTGACCGTGGTGGCGCAGGAAAGCGGCGACCCGGCCGCCGTGATCTTCGATGCCGTCAATGCGGCGCGCGCGCGGGGCATCGACATCGTGATGGCCGACACCGCCGGGCGCCTGCCCACGCAGCTGCACCTGATGGAAGAGCTCAAGAAGGTCAAGCGCGTGATCAGCAAGGCCATGCCCACGGCCCCGCACGAGGTCCTGCTGGTGATCGACGCCAACACTGGCCAGAACGCCCTGGCGCAGACGCGCGCGTTCGACGATGCGCTCGGCCTGACCGGCCTGATCGTGACCAAGCTCGATGGAACCGCCAAGGGCGGCATCCTGGCGGCCATCGCGCGCCAGCGGCCGGTGCCGGTCTACTTCATCGGCGTCGGCGAGAAGGTCGAGGACCTGCAGCCGTTCAAGGCTGAAGAGTTCGCCGACGCGCTGCTCGGCTGATCACGCCACCCGAATGAAAAACGCCCCGGCATGACCGGGGCGTTTTTCATGGCCGGGCCGGCGCATCACTCCGCGTCGGGCTGTTCCTTCGGCTGCGCCTTCTGGAACGCCGGCAGCGCCATGCATGCTTGCTCGATCCGCGCGATGGTCGGGTAACGGCTCACGTCGATATTGAAGCGCTGCGCGTTGAAGACCTGCGGCACCAGGCAGATATCGGCCAGCGTCGGCGTATCGCCAAAGCAGAAGCGGCCGGCCTTTCCCTGGCGCTCCAGGTTGGCCTCGACCGAGGCAAAGCCCAGTTCGATCCAGTGCCGGTACCACGCGTCCTTGGCCTCGTCGGCAACGCCCAGCGTGCGCTTGATGTACTTGAGCACGCGCAGGTTGTTCAGCGGATGGATCTCGCAGGCTACCTCCAGCGCCAGGCCGCGCACATAGGCGCGGTCCAGTGCGGTGCCGGGCAGCAGCTTCGGCTCGGGATGGATCTCGTCCAGGTACTCGATCATGGCCACCGACTGCTGCAGCACCTTGCCGTCGTCTAGCACGAGCGCGGGCACCAGGCCGTCCGGGTTCAGCGCCCGGAACTCGGGCAGCAGCTGCTGCCCCCCGTCCTTGAGCAGGTGCACCGGCATGTAGTCGTACGGCAGGCCCTTCAGCTCCAGCGCGATACGCACGCGATAGGACGCGGAGCTCCGGAAATAGCTGTAGAGCTTCATCGGATCAGACCACCTTGATGGTCAGGTTGCCCACGCCGCCGACATGGCACTGCATCACGTCGCCCTTGACCACCGGGCCCACGCCCTCGGGCGTGCCGCTGAAGATCACGTCGCCGGGCTGCAGTTCGAACAGCTTCGACAGGTACGACACCATTTCCGGCACCGACCAGATCAGGTCGGCCAGGTCGCCGCGCTGCTTTTCCACGCCGTTGACGGACAGCGTCACCTCGCCCTTTTCCGGATGGCCGATGGCCGATGCCGGCACGATCGGGCCGATCGGCGCCGAATGGTCGAAGGCCTTGCCGGTCTCCCAGGGGCGGCCCGTCTTCTTCGATTCGTTCTGCAAGTCGCGGCGCGTCATGTCGAGGCCCACGGCGTAGCCGAACACGTGGCTGGCGGCCTGCTCGACCGGGATGTCCTTGCCGCCCTTGCCGATCGCCACGACCATTTCCACTTCATAGTGGACGTTGCTGGTGCCCGGCGGGTACGGGAAGGTGCCCTCGGCGCCGTCCGCCACGTAGCTGACCGCGTCCGACGGCTTGCAGAAGAAGAACGGCGGTTCGCGGTCCGGGTCCGAGCCCATTTCGCGGGCGTGGGCGGCGTAGTTGCGGCCGACGCAGTACACGCGGCGCACCGGGAAACTTGCGTTGCTGCCGCGCACCGGCACGCCAACGGGTGCCGGCGGGGCAAAAACGAATTCGGTCATGCATCTCTCCAGGCTTGTTCTGATATTCCTGCGCACGAGTGAGCGGCGTCGCCAGCAGACACCCCCGCGCGCAGCAGGGCAACAGCATACACCTTGCCCACGGGGCTGCGTACGACGGCATACAGTGGATGGGGGAAAGCCCCCGATGTACCGGCGGACGTGCCGCAGCGGGTTCCCGGCGCGGATCTTGCATAACGCGAGGCAACCCAGAATACCCATGACTCGCCACCCTGCGCCCCCCTCGCCAAACCAGTCCAGCGCCTCCTCGCACGGCAGCGCACCGGCCACGCGCACGTTGCGCATCCTGCTGGTGCGCGACCCGCATGACGTCGACCCGCTCAATGTCGAGACCATCCGGGGCGGGCTGATCAGCACGGGATTTACGGACATCGAGACGGTGGACGCCGACCTGCGCCTGCCCGATGTCATCGCGGCCAGGCAACCGGACTTGATCATCATTGCTTCCGAGTCCGCCGCGCGCGACACGGTGGAGCATGTGTGTGTGTCCACGCAGCATGCGCCGCGCCCGATCGTGCTGTTCACCGACAACGACGACGCCCAGCGCATCAAGGCCGCGCTGTCGGCCGGCATCACGGCCTATATTGTCGACGGCCTGCGCGCCGAGCGCGTCAAGACCGTGCTGGACGTGGCCTACGCCCGCTTCGAACTCGACCAGCAACTGCGCGCCGAACTCGACGCCACGCGCCTGAAGCTGGCCGAGCGCAAGGTGGTGGAACGCGCCAAGGGCCTGCTGATGCAGGCGCGCGGCCTCAGCGAGGATGACGCCTACAAGCGCCTGCGCAGCATGGCCATGGAACGCGGGCTGAAGCTCGTGGAGGCAGCCCAGCGCGTCATCGACGTGATGGGCTGAGTCCGCGCGTGCGGTGCGGCCGCGGCACGCGGCTGGTGCAATGCACAAAACTGGCGCCGATCCATGACCGTCGCGCCTCCGCCCTGGACCCGGCTCGCGCAGCTGGCGGGCATGCCTGTCCCCAAACTCTGCTTTTGTCCCGCTCTCGGCCGTCGGACGGCCTCTCCACCCACCGCAACGCCCTGGCACAGCCATTGCGTTATCCGCACATCGGCCAACGAGGGTCGATCACAACTCAGGCGGGCATGGCCAACGCGGGCCGCGCTACGCCACGGACAACGGCGTCCTGCGCTGCACCCTGTCTTCTGGCAAATGCGGGGTTGCGGATCGGGATGCTTTTTTTTCTTGGAGCCAAGCAATGCCCTCTCGCCTCAGGATTACCAGGCCGCAGCACGCCGCGGTCGACGCCAGCCTCGCCACCGCCGACGCGGCACCGGCCAGCAGCGGCCGCCGCCGCGCGCTGGCCACCATGGCCGGGGCCAGCGTGATGACGCTGGTGGATCCGCTGGTGCGCGCCGGCGCTTGGGCGGCGGGTTCGGACGCGCCCGAGAAACCCGAGGTGCGCATCGGCTTTATTCCGCTGACGGACTGCGCCTCGGTGGTCATGGCTTCGACGCTCGGGCTGGACAAGAAGTACGGCATCAGGATCACGCCGACCAAGGAGGCTTCCTGGGCCGGCGTGCGTGACAAGCTGGTCAACGGCGAACTTGACGCCGCGCATGTGCTGTATGGGCTGATCTATGGCGTGCAGCTCGGCATCGGCGGCCCGAAGAAGGACATGGCGGTGCTCATGAGCCTGAACCACAACGGTCAGGCCATCACGCTGTCGTCCAAGCTGGCCGAGAAAGGCGTAAGGGACGGCGCCAGCCTTAGGGCGCTGATGGCCAGGGAAAAGCGCGACTACACCTTCGCGCAGACCTTCCCGACCGGCACGCATGCGATGTGGCTCTATTACTGGCTGGCCGCCAACGGCATCAACCCGATGCAGGACGCCAAGGCCATCACCGTGCCGCCGCCGCAGATGGTGGCGAATATGCGGGTGGGCAATATGGATGGCTTCTGCGTGGGCGAGCCATGGGGCGCGCGCGCCATTGCCGACAAGATCGGCTTCACGGTCGAGACCACGCAGGCGATCTGGAAGGACCACCCCGAGAAGACGCTCGGCACCACCGCCGAATTCGTGCAGAAGTATCCGAACACGGCGCGCGCGATGGTGGCGGCAATCCTCGAAGCCTCCAGGTTCATCGACGCATCGGCCTCGAACCGCCGCAAGACGGCCGAGACCATTGCCGCGAAGTCCTACGTCAATACCGACATGGACATCATCCTGGACCGCATGCTGGGCCGCTACAGCAATGGCCTGGGCAAGACCTGGGATGATCCGGACTCGATGAAGTTCTACCAGGACGGCCTGGCCAACTTCCCGTTCCTGTCGGACGGCATGTGGTTCCTCACGCAGCACAAGCGCTGGGGCCTGCTCAAGACCCACCCCGACTATCTCGCGGTGGCGAAGCAGGTCAACCGCATCGACGTCTACAAGCAGGCCGCCACGGCGGCGCAGGTGCCGCTGCCCAAGAGCGACTTCCGCACCGCGAAGCTGATCGACGGCGTGGTGTGGGATGCCACCAAGGATCCGAAGGCCTACGCCGACGGCTTCAAGATCGATGCCTGACGTGCAGGTCATCGACATCGTTTCGGATTGCCCCTGAACCAAGGAGCCAGACGTGAATGCCATAGCCAGACCCGCGCCGGAAGGCGCCACCGGCTTGCAGGCCGACCCTGATGCGAGCGAACGCGCGCGGCGTCGCGCGCTGGAAATCGAAACCCAGGCACGGCGCGCCGAACGCCGCGAGGCGCTGCGCGCCGCCCTGCTCGGATGCATGCCGCCACTGCTGGGCTTCGCGCTGTTCGTGCTGGCCTGGCACGGCATCGCCACGTTGATCCCCGCGCTGCCAACGCCGGGCGCCACCTGGCATGCCGCCGTGCCGCTGTTCACCGACCCGTTCTATCGCAATGGCCCCAATGACCAGGGTATCGGCTGGAACGTGCTGGCATCGCTCGCGCGCGTGGGGGCGGGCTTCGGGCTGGCGGCACTGGTTGGCATTCCGGCCGGCTTCATCCTCGGGCGCTTCGCCTTCCTGAATGCGATGGCGTCGCCCGTGATCAGCCTGCTGCGGCCGGTGTCGCCGCTGGCGTGGCTGCCGATCGGGCTGCTGCTGTTCAAGGCCGCCAACCCGGCCGCGATCTGGGCCATCTTCATCTGCTCGATCTGGCCGATGGTGATCAATACCGCCGTGGGCGTCACGCGGGTGCCGCAGGACTACCTGAACGTGGCGCGCGTGCTGGACCTGTCCGAATGGAAGGTGTTCACGCGCGTGCTGTTCCCGGCGGTGCTGCCATACATGCTGACTGGCGTGCGGCTGTCGATCGGCACCGCGTGGCTCGTCATCGTCGCCGCGGAAATGCTGACCGGCGGCACCGGCATCGGCTTCTGGCTGTGGGACGAGTGGAACAACCTGAAGGTCGAGCACATCGTCATCGCCATCTTCGTGATCGGCGTGATCGGGCTGCTGCTGGAACACGCGCTGCTCGCGCTGGCCCGGCGCTTCAGCTACGGCAACCCCTGACTGCACCGCGCGCAAACCCAACGGAAATCCCCATGAAAAAGTTCGTCAGCATCGAAAACGTCGGGCAGACCTTCAAGACGCGCAAGGGGCCGTTCGTGGCGCTGCGCGACATCGACCTGCAGATCGCGCAGGGTGAGTTCATCACGCTGATCGGCCACTCAGGCTGTGGCAAGTCCACGCTGCTGAACCTGGTCGCGGGCCTGGCCACGCCGACCACCGGGACGCTGATCTGCGCGGGCCGGGAAATCGCCGGCCCGGGACCCGAGCGAGCGGTGGTGTTCCAGAACCACTCGCTGCTGCCGTGGATGACCTGCTTCGACAACGTCCACCTTGGC
Source organism: Cupriavidus sp. C2SS-8b (assembly GCF_057073745.1). Taxonomy (NCBI): domain Bacteria; kingdom Pseudomonadati; phylum Pseudomonadota; class Betaproteobacteria; order Burkholderiales; family Burkholderiaceae; genus Cupriavidus; species Cupriavidus sp. C2SS-8b. The sequence continues at coordinate 377,744 of NZ_CP172716.1, read as the reverse complement.
GTGGAACGCGTGTTCGGTGGCAGCGAGAGCAAGGCGCAGCTCAGGGCGCGTACCCAGGACACGCTGGCGCTGGTGGGCCTGACCCACGCGGAAGGCAAGTTCCCGCACGAGATCTCGGGCGGCATGAAGCAGCGCGTGGGCATTGCGCGCGCGCTCGCCATGGCGCCCAAGGTGCTGCTGATGGACGAGCCCTTCGGCGCGCTCGACGCCCTGACGCGCGCCCATCTGCAGGATGCCTTGCTGAAGATCGTGGAGCAGAGCCGCAGCACCGTGGTCATGGTCACGCACGACGTGGACGAGGCCGTGCTGCTGGCCGACCGCATCGTGATGCTGACCAACGGCCCGGCGGCCACGATCGGCGAAATCCTCAGCGTCGGCCTGCCGCGTCCGCGCGACCGCGTGGCGCTGGCCGAGGACAAGGACTACCACGCCTGCCGCACGGCGGTGCTGGATTTCCTCTACCGCAAGCAGCGCAACCCGGCCCTTCAGGAAGCGGCGTGAACGGCCACGGACGCGCCCGCCGCCATGGGCGTGGCGGCGACGCTCCGCTATCATGAAGCGAAACACCAAACCCCACGCTGCCCGCCCATGACTACATCCACCGCCACACCTGCCACGGGCCCGTTTTCAGCGGCCCGCTACATCAAGGAAATCGGTCGCGGCGTGAACGGCGCCCGCGCACTGCCGCGCGAAGACGCGCAAACCCTGTTCGACGCCATGCTGGCCGGGCGCGTATCCGACCTGGAACTGGGTGCCGTGCTGATGGCCTATCGCATCAAGGGCGAAGCCCCGCACGAACTGGCCGGCATGCTCGAGGCCGCGCACGCGCACTGCCAGCCGCTGGCCGCGCCGGGCGATCGACAGGTGGTAGTCATCCCAAGCTACAACGGCGCGCGCAAGCAGCCCAACCTCGTACCCTTGCTGGCCCTGTTGCTGGCTCGCGAGAATATTCCGGTGCTGGTGCACGGTTCGCGCGAGTTCCAGGGCCGCGTGACCAGCCTGGCCCTGTTCGAGGCGCTGGGCGTACCGCTGTGCGCCACCACCGACGAGGCCACTGCGCGCCTGCGCGATGGCGATGGGGCGAATGGGCCGCTGGCGGTGGTGCCCGTGGATGTGCTCTCGCCGGGCCTGTCGCAGTTGCTGGACCGGCGCATGGTCATCGGCCTGCGCAATTCGTCGCACACCGTGGCCAAGATGCTGCAGCCGGTCGGCTCGCATTCGCCGGCCGAGGCCTTGCGCCTGTACAGCTACACGCACCCGGAATACCGAGAAACGCTGACGGACTATTTCTCGCACGAGCCCGCCAATGTGCTGCTGGCCCGCGGCACCGAAGGCGAGGTGGTGGCCGATGCGCGCCGCGGCAGCCGCATCGACTGGCTGCATGACGGGCACCAGCAGACGCTGGTTGACCCGACCAGCGGATCGATTGCCGATGTGCCCGAGCTGCCCCAGGGCAGCGACGTGGCCGACACGGCGGCCTGGACGCGCAAGGTGCTGGACGGAGCAGTGCCGGTGCCCGCGCCGATCGCAACGCAGGTGCGCGCCATCCAGGAATGCCTGCGTCAGGGCACGCGCGTGGCCTGGGCCAGTCCGCTCTGACCCGCAGGCGCTTCAGGTCTTGCGCGGCGGCAGCGGAATGCGTTCGGTCTCGCCGGGGACATGAGGAAAGCCGTCATCCTCCCAGCGCTGCGAAGCCGCCTCGATCGCTTCCTTGCTGCTGGCGACGAAGTTCCAGAAGATAAAGCGGTGACCGTCGGTCGGATCTCCGCCCAGCAGCATCACGCGCGACGGCGCGGTGGCCGTCAGGGTGGCAGCCTGGCCAGGCGTCAGCACGACCATATGCTCGGCCGGCAGCGCTTCGCCGTCGAGCGCCACGCTGCCGTCGACCGGATAGATGCCCCGCTCGGCATGCTCCGGCGGAATCTCCACGCTCGCGCCGGCATCGAGTTCAATCGCCACGTACAGCGTGCGGCTGAATACCTTGACTGGCGATGTCTTGCCAAAGGCATCTCCGGCAATCACCGTCATGCGCACGCCCGGCTGTTCGATCTTCGGCAGCGTGGCACCGGGATGATGGAAGAACGACGGCGCCACGGTCTCATGGTCCTTCGGTAATGCCACCCAGGTCTGGATGCCATGCAGGCGCGCGCCGGCTTCGCGCACGGTCTCGGGCGAACGCTCCGAATGGACAATGCCGTTGCCGGCGGTCATCCAGTTGACGTCGCCGGGGCGAATGAGCTGCTCGCTGCCAAGGCTGTCGCGGTGCATGATCTCGCCGTCGAACAGGTAAGTCACCGTGGCCAGGCCGATATGCGGATGCGGCCGCACATCGGCACCGTGGCCAGGCGGCAGCGTCACCGGACCCATATGGTCGAAGAAGATGAACGGGCCGACGGTCTGGGCGGCAGCGGCTGGCAGCAGGCGACGCACGGTGAAATCGCCCAGGTCCCGCACATGGGGCTTGAGCAGGTGTTCGATGGCAGACATAGCTCCTCCGGATCTTGAAGCAGGCTCTTGTGCACGCCGTGACGGTGCTCGTGACAGCACTGTCAGTGTAGCGGCTGGCGCAATACTGTATCCCGCCGGCGAGTGCGAACCGAGGGCCCGCGCGGCCCTCTAACTCAGGATATCCGAGCACCGGATATGCAGTCTGAGTATCTTGTTGCGCATAACACTATCTGAACATAGATGACAATCATCAGGAACTATCAGGCCGTTAGGGACTCCAATTAGCACTCACCCGGCTTGAGTGCTAAGATGTGTTGCAATGCTGTGCCTTCCCATCCGGAGCGGCACACCGGCAACCGAACCGCCGGATGCGAAAGGAGTAATTGAGTGAACGCAGTCTTGCCTGCCGACCAAACCGTGCTGAACAGCCGTCTGCCGACGGCGCCCAAGCTGGCTGGAAGCTTTGCATTGACCTTCCCGGCCACCGTGGGCAACCTGGAAAGCTATATCCAGGCCATCCACCGCATTCCCCTGCTGACCGCCGAGGAAGAGCAGCGTCTCGCGCGCGAACTGCGCGACCATGATTCCGTTGATGCCGCACGCCAGCTGGTGATGTCCCACCTGCGCCTGGTGGTGTCGATCGCACGCCAGTACCTCGGGTATGGCCTGCCGCACGCCGACCTGATCCAGGAAGGCAATATCGGCCTGATGAAGGCCGTGAAGCGCTTCAACCCGGACCAGGGCGTGCGCCTGGTGTCGTATGCGATGCACTGGATCAAGGCCGAGATCCACGAGTATGTGCTGAAGAACTGGCGCATGGTCAAGGTGGCGACCACCAAGGCCCAGCGCAAGCTGTTCTTCAACCTGCGCAGCCACAAGAAGGGCGCCCATACCTTCACGCCGGAGCAGATCGAAGCCGTTGCGCGCGAGCTCAACGTCAAGCCGGAAGAAGTGATGGAGATGGAAACCCGCCTGTCGGGTGGCGATCTCGCGCTGGAAGGGCAAATCGAAGACGGCGAGGAAGACTTCGCCCCGATCGCCTACCTGGCGGACAACCACAACGAGCCCACGCGCGTGCTGGAAGCCAAGCGTCACGACCGCATGCAGGTCGAGGGGCTGGAAGAAGCGCTGACGCGCCTGGACGACCGCAGCCGCCGCATCATCGAGGCGCGCTGGCTAAACGTCGAGGATGATGGCTCGGGTGGCGCCACGCTGCATGAGCTGGCCGATGAATTCGGCGTATCGGCCGAACGGATTCGCCAGATCGAGGCGGCCGCCATGAAGAAGATGAAGGGCGCACTGCAGGCATTTGCCTGATCGCCGCCGCGCCCCGGGCAACCGCTGGCGCCATGCAAAAGGCCGGTCCACTGGACCGGCCTTTTTTCATTCCCGCGCTGCGCTCAGGACAGCAGCTGCTTGATATCGTGAGCGATCGGCTCCGGCCCCTGCCCGTGGCGGATGAACAGCCGCAGCCGCCCTTCCGGGTCGAACACGTAGCTGCCGGCCGAGTGATCCATCGTGTAGTTGTTCGGCGAAGAACCCGGCACCTTCGCGTAGTACACCTTGAAATCCTTGGCGACCTTCTGCAGCGCCGCCTCGTCGGCCGGCCGCATGCCCAGGAAGCGCGGATCGAACGCCGGCACGTACTGCGCCAGCAGCGCCTGCGTATCGCGCTCCGGATCGACCGTGACGAACAGCACCTGCACCTTGTCGGCGTCCGGGCCGAGCTGCTCCATCACCGCCTTGAGTTCGGCCATGGTGGTCGGGCAGACGTCGGGACAATGCGTGTAGCCGAAGAACATCACCACGACCTTGCCCTTGAAGTCGGCGATCGTGCGGACCTTGCCGTTGTGGTCGGTCAGCGAAAAATCCTTGCCGAAGTCAGCGCCGCCGCTGATGTCGACGTTGCGGAACGAGGCCTTCTGCTGGCCGCAGGCGGCAAGCGCCAGCGCCAGGAGGGCCAGCGCGGCAAAACGGCGGAACGAGGCGAGGAGCCCGGAAGATTGGCTTGGCTTGTTCATGCGAGATTGGAAGTCGGGGCGCCGGCAAGACTGCGGTGGCGCGCGATGGCGAGGGCAGCACACAGTATCGCCCATCCGCGCCGTGCGGCACGGCGGCCGCGACAAGATGCCGCAGGCCGCGAACAATGGTGCCGCTCAGATCTGCGGCACGAACTTGAAGTAGTGATCGACGAGCAAAGCCGCGAACAGGATCGACAGGTACAGGATCGAGAAGCGGAAGGTGCGCTGCGCCAGTTCGTCGGAGTAATTGCGGTACAGCGTCCACGAGTACTTCAGGAACCAGACACCCAGTACCAGCGCGCTGGCCAGGTAGATATAGCCGCACATGCCATACACAAAAGGCAGCAGCGTCGCGGCGATCATGACCAGCGTGTACAGCAGGATATTGAGCAGCGTGTACTTCTCGCCGTGCGTGATCGGCAGCATCGGCAGGCCCGACTTGGCGTAGTCGGCGCGGCGGTACAAGGCCAGCGCCCAGAAATGCGGCGGGGTCCAGGTGAAGATGATCAGCACCAGGAACCAGGCCTCGGCCGGCACGTCGTTGGCCACGGCCGCCCAGCCCAGCGCCGGCGGCATGGCGCCCGACAGGCCGCCGATGACGATGTTCTGCGGCGTGGCCGGCTTGAGCAGGATGGTGTAGACGACGGCATAGCCAAGGAAGGTGGCGAAGGTCAGCCACATCGTCAGGTCGTTGGCGAACACATGCAGCAGCCACATGCCGGCGCCGCCCAGCACGGCCGAGAAGATCAGCGTCTGGGTGGTGGTGATCTCGCCGGTGGCCGACGGGCGCCAGGCGGTGCGGCGCATCAGCGCGTCAATCTTCTGCTCGACCAGGCAATTGATCGCGAACGCGGCCCCGGCCAGCAGCCAGATGCCTGCGGCGCCGCCGATCAGCACGCGCCAGGGCACCATGCCCGGCGTGGCCAGGAACATGCCGATAATGGCGCAGAACACCGCGAGCTGCGTGACGCGCGGCTTGGTCAGGGCGGCATATTGGCGAGCCAGGTGACGCAGCCGGCCCACGGGATGGGGTTGTGTTGCAGTAACCACGGGAGGGAGTTTGTCTTTCATGTGGCGCGAGCGGCAGCCGGCACGCTGGAGGCAGCGTCGGCGCGTCGGGTCGCGAGCCCTATATTGTAGTTGAGTCGCACCAGCAGCAGCAGGAGCACCGCCGCGCCGCCGTTGTGGAGCACGGCGGCCACCAGCGGCCAGTCGAGCACGATGTTCGAGAGTCCGGTCGCCAGTTGCAGCGCCAGCGCGGCCAGCAGCCAGCGCGACGTGCCGCCCAGCCCTTCAAGCCTGCGTGCGCGCAGGCCGAACCACGCCAGGTAGCCCAGCACGACCACGGCGAAGCAGCGGTGCACCCAGTGGATCGCCACCAGCGCCGCATGCGGTATGTAGTCGCCATCAGCCGTCATGCCGAGCTGCCGCCATAGCGTGAAGCCGTGCGTGAAATCCATCTCGGGCACCAGCTGGCCGTTGCACAGCGGGAAATCGGTGCACGCCATCACCGCGTAGTTGGTACTGACCCAGCCGCCCAGGAAGATCTGGATTATCAGCAGCAGCAGCGCCACGCGCGCGGGCCAGCGCAACGCCCCGGCCTGCGGCGCGACAGCATGCGGCGGATCATTGCGCGAGCCGAGCCAGATCAGCGCCGCCAGCAGGCTCATGCCGAGCAGCAGGTGCGTCACGACGATGATCGGCTGCAGCTTCATCGTCACCGTGAAGGCGCCGAACGCGCCCTGCACGCACACCAGCAGCAGCACACTGGTGGCGAACCACGGCGACTGCTTCAGTTCCTTGCGCTTGACCCACGCCAGCACCATCAGCGTGATGATCAGCACGCCCACCGCCATGGCGAAATAGCGGTGGATCATCTCGATCCACGCCTTGGCCAGCGTCACCGGGCCGCTGGGCAGCGCGGTCTGGGCAGCGTGGATCGGCTCCATCGCCGCGTGCGGGTTGGAATGGCCGTAGCAGCCCGGCCAGTCCGGGCAGCCGAGGCCGGAATCGGTCAGCCGCGTGAAGCTGCCGAACATGATCAGGTCAAGCGTCAGGAACGCGGTGATCCAGACCAGCTTGCGGTACTTGTTGCGGTCGCCGCGGACCAGCACGTAAGAGATCGGGAACAGCGCGATCAGGACGCCGATGATGGCGAGTTGAAGCAGCATGCCAGTCGTCCCTCAGCCGATGCGCGAGACCCGAAGCAGCTTCTTGAGGTCGCCGCTCATCTTCTTGGGGTCGGGGTCTTTCGGGAAGCGCATCATCAGGTTGCCGAGCGGGTCGACCAGGAAGATGGTGTCTTCGATATGCCCGCCCTCGGCCGCGGGCAGCCATTGGCGCGCCACGTCAGGCGCGATGCGCAGGAAGCGCACGCCGGCATACGGCTCGTTGTAGGCGGCCGACAGGCGTTCGTCGACGGCACCCTCATCCGTGATCAGCCAGACCGGCACGATCCGTTCGCGGTCCTGGCCCTGGCCAGCGCGGATCTGGCGGATGGTGAACAGCTTCTTTGCGCACGCTTCGCCGCAGGCGGACGGATCGGTCGTTACCAGCAGCCACTTGCCGCGGAAACTTTCGAGCGGCACGGCTTCGGCGCGCTCGTTGGCGACGCGCACGGCCGGCATCGGACGCTGCGGATCGATCAGCGCGCCATAGTTGGTGGCGCCGCCGGCCGGCTTGAAGACGTAGAACGTCAGGTAGGACGCGATCACCGGCGAGGCGCACACCAGCAACAGCATCAGCATCTGGATGCGGCCGCGGCGGGTGCGGGCGTCGATGCGCGAGTCCGGCGCCGGTGCCGTGCCGGCCGGAGCCGGGGCGGAGTCTTGGTGTGGCATGCGTACGTCTGTCGTTCGTTGGTCGTGGCGCCCGCCCGATGGCGCGCGCCTGTTGTTCGTCAAGTGGGTCCTGCCACGGCAAGCCGGCGCGCGCGGCGCCAGCCCAGCGCTACCACCAGCACCAGTGTCAGCGCGGCCAGGCCGAACCACTGGAAGGCGTAGCCGTAGTGCCGGTCGGCCCCCAGGTCAGCCGGCGCCCAGTCGCGCGCGAGGCCATCGCCGGTATCGGTGCGCTGCTCGATCACAATCGGCTGCAACGCCACGCCGGTCTCGGCCGCGTAGGCAGCCAGGTCCACGTTCTGTCGAATCCGTTGTCCGGCTTCGGCGCTTGCGGGCTGGCCCAGGCTATAGACCTTGGGCACGGCAGCAAGTGCCGTGCCTTCGATGGTGACTTCACCGGCTGGCGTCGGGAATGGCGCAATGCGCGTGCGGTCCTGGACATCTCGTGGGAGCCAGCCCCGCAGCACCAGCACGCTGCGGGCGGCGGCGCCATCACTCCGGATCTGCAGGGGCGTCAGCACCAGGAAGCCGGCGCGGCTGTCGGCGCCATTGCCGTGGGGGCGATTATCCAACAAGACGGACCGGTTCGCTTCAAAGCGCCCGGTGACGCGCACGGTGCGGTCCGCCAGGCCGCCCGGAGCGGGCGCGGTGGTCAGCGTCACCGGCGGCTGTGCGGCCAGTGCCTGCAGCCGTTCGGCACGCGCGATCTTCTCGTGCGCGCGATTGAGCTGCCAGTTGCCGAGCGCGCAGGTCGCCGCGATCACCGCTGCGGCCGCGACAGTCGGCACCGGACTCAGGGCGCGCCACAGCTTCATCGGGCCGCTCCCGTCGCATACGGCGACATGCCGGCGGTGCGATAATGACACTTTCCGCCCCCGAGCCCGCGGCACGTATCGTACCTGTCGTACGTATCGTACGTATCGCGGCCAGCCTGCCCCGCCATGCGCTTTGTCATCATCGTCGCCTTTCTCCTGATCATCGGCAGCCTGGCCTCGGCCCTCTTCTTCATGATGCGCGACCGCGGCAGGACGCCGAACATGATGCGCTCGCTGATGCTGCGCGTGGGCTTCTCGGTGGCGCTGTTCCTGTTCATCCTGTTCTCGAACTGGATGGGCTGGATCCACAGCACCGGCATCCGCATGAGTCCCTAGACGCCGCGTCTTCCGATACCGCAAAAAACAAGCGCCGCAGGCTGGGTTTCCCTCCTGCGGCGCTTCTGTTTTGTGGTCCCGCAGCGGAAGGCGCTTCAGGCCTTCCGCCGGTACGACAAATTGCTGCTTACAGCCAGTACACCACGATGTAGAGGAACAGCCACACCACGTCAACGAAGTGCCAGTACCATGCGGCGCCTTCGAACGCGAAGTGATGGTCGGGCGTGAAATGGCCCTTGAGCACGCGGATCAGCACCACGGTCAGCATGATCGCGCCCATGGTCACGTGGAAGCCGTGGAAGCCGGTCAGCAGGAAGAACGTGGAACCGTACACACCCGAGGTGAGCTTCAGGTTCAGTTCCGAGTAGGCGTGCATGTACTCGTACGCCTGGAAGCACATGAAGATTGCGCCGAGCATGATGGTCAGCACCAGGCCCTGGATCAGCTGGCTGCGCTTGCCGGCCAGCAGCGCGTGGTGCGCCCAGGTCAGCGTCACGCCCGACATCAGCAGCAGTGCCGTGTTGATGGTCGGGATCGGCCACGGGCCCATGGTCTGGAAGGTCTCGACCACGCCGGCCGGGCCGGTGTTGGGCCAGACGGCGGCGAAGTCGGGCCACAGGATCTTGTTGTCGAGGTCGCCCAGCCACGGCATGGCGATGGTGCGGGCGTAGAACAGCGCGCCGAAGAAGGCCGCGAAGAACATCACCTCGGAGAAGATGAACCAGCCCATCGACCAGCGGAACGACAGGTCGATGTTCTTGCCGTACATGCCCCCTTCGGATTCACCGATGGCGTCGCTGAACCAGCTCTTGAGCACGAACAGGAACCACAGCAGGCCGAAGCCGCACAGGTACGGCGCCCAGTGCTGTCCGTTCACCCAGCCGGCAGCGCCGGCGCCGGTCATCAGCAGGCCGATGGCTGCCGTGATCGGGTGGCGCGACGGTCCCGGTACGAAGTAGTACGGAGCGTTTGCGCGATTCGCACTCATTCTTTTATCTCCAGCTCAGAGTCTTGGTTCAATCGTTATATCGGCGCATCCGGCGGCTTTGTCTCCCTGGCCGCCGGCGGCACTGCTTTTCTGTCTACCCTACCTGCCCTGCTAGGCCGCGGCGGAACTGACCACGACCCGTACGATCATGATCAGGATCGCGATGAACACCGCCGCCGCGATCACCCCGGCAATGACCACATGCACCGGGTTCAGCCTGGCCATGTCGCTCTCGTGCTCCGCGCCCTTGCGCAGGCCGATGAACGACCACAACACCGCACGCATGGTCTGCGCGAACGACATCTTGCGCTTGACCGCGTCCTTCATTTCACCCACGGCGCTTCCTCCTGCCTCAACCGCCGCTGCGCGCCGCGGGCGGGCTTTCCAGCGCGCCCTGCGGTGCCTGCGCCACCGGCGTACCGACTTCAAAGAAGGTGTACGACAGCGTGATGTTCTTCACGTCCTTCGGCAGCTTCGGATCGATCACGAACACCACCGGCATCTCGCGCGCTTCCTTGGCCTTGAGCGTCTGCTGCTTGAAGCAGAAGCACTCGAGCTTCTTGAAGTACTCGGTCGCCTGCTTGGGCGCGTAGCTCGGGATCGCCTGCGCCGAGATATCGCGCGACTGCCCGTTGGCCACCTCGTAGACGATCGTCACCATCTCGCCCGGATGCACTTCCATGCTGTTCTTCACCGGACGGAAGGCGAACAGGCCGCGCGCGTTCGAATCGAACTCCACCGTGACGATGCGGCTCGTGTCGACCTGCGTGTTCTTGAGCGAGCCGCCATACAGCTCGCGCGTGGTCACCACGTTCAGCCCGGTGAGGTCGCAGATCTTCTTGTACAGCGGCACCAGCGCGTAGCCAAAGCCGAACATCACGCCAACGATCACGACCAGCCGCAGCATCATGCCGCGGTTGAACCGCTTGTCGGCTTCCCTGCCCTGACCTTGCTGCTGCTCCTGCTGATCGACGCTCATCCCGCTTCCCCGCTACTCCGCAGCTTCAGCCAAGGAACACCATCTTGGCGAAGAACCCCAGAAAGAAAACCACCACGATGGAAAACAGGATCAGCCCCAGGCGCCGGTTGGCGGCTTTCTGGCCTGCTTGCGATGGTTTTTTTTGTGGAGCCTGCATCTTCTGCATCTTGTATTACCTGCCGGCACGGAAGGCGGCTGGCGCCCTCCGTGCCTTGTTGCGTTCAGTGCTTAGCGAACTTGCGGCGGCACTTCAAAGGTGTGGAACGGCGCCGGCGACGGCACGGTCCACTCCAGGCCCTCGGCACCATCCCAGGGCTTGTCCGCGGCCTTCTCGCCTCCACGGTAGGACGGCAGCACCACGAAGAAGAAGAAATACACCTGCATCAGGCCGAAGCCCAGTGCCCCGATCGATGCGATCGCGTTGAAGTCCGCGAACTGGGTCGGGTAGTCGGCATAGCGACGCGGCATGCCGGCCAGGCCCAGGAAGTGCATCGGGAAGAAGGTCACGTTGAAGAAGATCAGCGAACCCCAGAAGTGGATCTGGCCGCGGGTTTCGTTGTACATGAAACCGCTCCACTTCGGACCCCAGTAGTAGAAGCCCGCGAACAGCGCGAACAGCGAGCCGGCCACCAGCACATAGTGGAAGTGCGCCACGATGAAGTAGGTGTCCTGCAACTGGATGTCGATCGGGGCCACCGCCGGCATCAGGCCGGTGAAGCCGCCGATGGTGAACACGAAGATAAAGCCGATCGCGAACAGCATCGGGGTCTCGAAGGTCATCGAGCCGCGCCACATCGTCGCGATCCAGTTGAAGATCTTCACGGCCGTCGGCACCGCGATCAGCATGGTCGCGTACATGAAGAACAGCTGGCCCGTCACCGGCATGCCGGTCGTGAACATGTGGTGCGCCCACACGATGAACGACAGGATGGCGATCGAAGCCGTGGCGTACACCATCGAGCTGTAGCCGAACAGGCGCTTGCGGGCGAAGGCCGGCACCACGTGCGAGATGATCCCGAAAGCCGGCAGGATCATGATGTACACCTCGGGGTGGCCGAAGAACCAGAAGATGTGCTGGTACATGACCGGGTCGCCACCGCCGGCGGCCGAGAAGAAGCTCGTACCGAAGTGCCGGTCGGTCAGCACCATGGTGATGGCGCCAGCCAGCACGGGCATCACGGCGATCAGCAGGTAGGCGGTGATCAGCCACGTCCAGCAGAACATCGGCATCTTCATCAGCGTCATGCCCGGGGCGCGCATGTTGAGGATGGTCACGATGATGTTGATCGAGCCCATGATCGACGACGCGCCCATGATGTGCATGGCGAAGATGGCCATGTCCATGCCCGGACCCATCTGGACCGACAGCGGCGCATACAGCGTCCAGCCGGCGGCCGTGGCGCCGCCCGGCGCGAAGAACGAGCCGGCCAGCAGCAGCGCGGCCGGCGGCATCAGCCAGAAGCTGAAGTTGTTCATGCGCGCGAACGCCATGTCGGACGCGCCAATCTGCAGCGGGATCATCCAGTTGGCGAATCCCACAAAGGCCGGCATGATCGCGCCGAACACCATCACCAGGCCGTGCATGGTGGTGAACTGGTTGAACAGTTCGGGGCGGAAGAACTGCAGGCCCGGCTCGAACAGCTCCAGGCGGATCAGCAGCGCCAGCACGCCGCCAGACAGCAGCATGGTGAACGAAAACAGCAGGTACAGCGTGCCGATGTCCTTGTGGTTGGTCGCGAACAACCAGCGGCGCCAGCCATGCGGGTGATCGTGCGCGTGGTCATGTTCATGATCGTGCGCGTGATCGTGCGGATGGCCGATTGCGTCGTGGGTAGCAGTACTCATCGCAAATGCTCCTCTAATCCTGTCCTGTCTTCAGCCGGTCAGCCCGCGCTGCGGTTGCCCGCGATGCTGGCCTGCTTGCTACCCTGGTCCTTGGCGGGCTTGGCGTCCGCCTTCGGTGCCTCGCCGCCCGCGGCGCCGCCGCCTTCGGGGAACTTGCCGGCGCGGGCATTCACGAAGTCGCTGGGCTGGATCACTTCGCCGGTCTTGTTGCTCCAGCTGTTGCGCACGTAGGTCATCGCAGCGGCCAGTTCGGTATCGGACAGCTGCTTCCACGACGGCATGGCGTTCTTGCCTTCCAGCATGATGTGCATCTGGCCGGCCTTCGGGCCGTTCACGATCTTGGAGCCGTCCAGCGCCGGGAATGCGCCGCCGCCCTTGCCGTTGGGCTGGTGGCAGACCGCGCAGTTGGCGGTGTAGACCTTCTCGCCGCGGACCTTCATTTCGTCCAGCGTCCAGGTCTTGTTCGGATCATCGGCCTTGGCGGCCATTTCCTTCTTCTTGCCGTCGACCCACTTGGTGTAGTCGGCATCGGACACGACGCGCACGACGATTGGCATGAAGGCGTGTTCCTTGCCGCAGAGCTCGGCGCACTGGCCGCGGTAGACGCCGATCTTCTCGGCCTTGAACCAGGTGTCGCGCACGAAGCCGGGGATCGCATCCTGCTTGACGCCGAAGGCCGGGATCATCCACGCGTGGATCACGTCATTGGCCGTGGTGACGATGCGCACCTTCTTGTTGACGGGCACCACCAGTTCGTTGTCCACCTCCATCAGGTAGGTGTTGGACTTCGGCGCTTCGTTGTTGATCTGCTCGCGCGGGGTGGTCAGGGTCGACACGAAGGAGATGCCTTCGCCCTCGCCCTTCAGGTAGTCGTAGCCCCACTTCCACTGGTAGCCGGTGGCCTTGATGGTGACGTCGGAATTGGTGGTGTCCTTCATGGCCACGACGGTCTTCGTCGCCGGCAGGGCCATGGCGATCACGATCAGGAACGGGACGATGGTCCAGACCACTTCGACCGTGATGCTTTCGTGGAAGGAGGCGGACTTGGCACCCTTGGCCTTGCGGTGCGTGAAGATGGAATAGAACATCACGCCGAACACGGCGACGAAGATCACCGTGCAGATGATCAGCATCATCCAGTTCAGCCAGTGAATCTGCTCGGCGATCTTGGTGACCGGCTCGGTCAGGTTCAGCTGACGCACGGCGGGACCGCCGGGCATGTCACTGACCGCCAGGGCCGCCTGGCTGGCAAGCAGGGATGCGCTCGCCAGACAAACTGCGGATGCCTTCTTCCACATTTTCATTTGTTATCTACCCAATTTACAGATTCAAATCTGCCCCCGCCTCCGCCCCTGCCACCTCTCAGAGGCGGCGCAGGGCCGCTGCGAGCTCCTGGGCGAACTTGCGCCGCCTGTGCAGGTCCAGATAGCACCCCACCTGCACATCGCGCCCGCCCGAGCGCAGCGTTACCAGCGCGCGGGGCGATTCCCCCAGTTCGACCCGCACCCAGTGCGGGTTGAATTCCTCGCGCGTCAACCGCTGCGCGCTGGCTGTCTCCACGACCAGCACGCCATCGTTGATGCTGACACGCTCATAGTCCGTCGCATGACGTGCGTACACAAGCAGAGCAATCCCCAGTCCGAGCAGGTCCAGGCCGGCAAATGGCAGCACGAGCCAAGACCCTTGCACCGCGAAAAACAACGCGATGGCAAGCGAGACAGTGAAGATCGAGAGGTAAAACCAGCCGACCTGGCGTGGAGAGAGCGAGCAATTCCGCTTCATCAGCCAGTCGTGGGGCGCGGGAGGAGGTCCGTCGAGATTTCCGCCGGAGTCACCACTTGCCGTCTGGAATGCGATACCCAAGTCTTGCATCGCCAACCACTCTGCATTTGGATGCACACCCGGGACGATTGCGCCAGGAGTGCACCTTGCGAGTGCAACTCCAGGACGTTCTTGTGCCAGGGGACCACTGCGACAAACTGGCGCATTATAGGGCGCTTCGCATACACGGACAAGGCCGCACATTGACCAAAGCGCTTGCGCGCCGTAAGGATTTATGCTTAGACGCTATCAATCGGACTACCCGTAAAGCCAATGCCAGCGCGGCTTTGCGGGCGATCGGCACATCGTGCCGCTACACGAAAGTCAATACAGTCGTAACCGCTCGGCGCCGCGTTCAGCGACGCGGTCTTGCCCGGCCAATCTTGTCCAGCGGCACCACGGCGTGGCCCTCGTCATCGAGCTGCTGCGCACCACGCGGGGGCAGTTTCCACGCGTGGCCATAGACGATCTCGAAGCTCAGCGGGATCACACCATCGGCGTTGCGCCGGCGCGCCAGCGCCGCGCAGACCGCCTCGTGCCAGCGCCGGCCATGCAGGCCGGCGTGGCGCGCGTCCGGGTGCGCACGCAAGCCACCGAAGGCCTGGACCTCGCGCAGCAGCGTCTCGGGCGATTCGTAGGTCACGGTCAGCGTTTCCATGTCCATCACCGGCGTGGACCAGCCGCTGTGGACCAGCATGTCGCCGATGTCGTGCATGTCGACAAAGCGCAACGTATGGGGCGCGGTATCGACCTCGGCGAAGGCCGCGCGCAGCTCGCGCAGCGTATCGGGCCCGAACAGCGAAAACATCACCAGGCCGTCGTCCTGCGTCACGCGATGCCATTCGGGGAACACGCGGTGCGGCTCCGGATGCCAGTGCAGCGCCAGGTTGGACCACAGCAGGTCGAAGCTGCCGGGCGCAAAAGGCAATGTGGCAAGATCGCCCTGGACCAGATCGAACAGCGGGCGCTTGCCGAGCAGGCGGCCGACCCAGCCGGGCCGCCGCTGCGGATCGCGTTGCCCCGCTTCGGCCAGCATCGCGCCGGAAATATCGAGGCCGGCGATCTGCGCATCGGGAAAGCGCGCCCGCAGGCCCGCCAGCCCCTGGCCATGCCCGCAGCCAAGATCCAGCGCGCGCTGCGGCGCCAGGCGCACGACTTCCATGCGCTCCTGCATGCGGCGGCCGATCTCGCCGAGCAGGAAGTCGAGCTGGCCGAACGCGGCGCTGCGCCGGTCGAAGGCCAGCCGGGTCAGGCGCGTGGGCGGCAGGAAGGCATCGGGGGAATCGGCGGCATGCAGGGACACGGGAAAACCAGGCAACAGGAAGACGGGGAAGTCGCGGCAGCAGACGCCGCGCATGGCGGCCGCGCGCGTTGGCGGGCGGCTGGACGGCAAGTATACGCGCGCACCGCGAAAGCCGCCGGGCACGTGCGCGGGCTGGCGCGTGCGCTGTTGCCGTGCGCCTGTGCGCTCTGCGGCGTGGTGCAGGACGAAGTGGTCTGCCGTGACTGCGTCAGCGACCTGCTCTACCCGGTGTCGCGCTGCCCGGTCTGCGCGATGGGCCGGGCGCCCGGCGATCCGTGCCCGGCCTGTGCCGAGCACCGCCCCGCATTCGACCAGGCCGTCACGCTGGGCGACTACGCGTTCCCTCAGGATTCGCTGGTGTTGGCACTGAAGTACGGCAAGGTACTGCCGCTGGCCAGCTGGCTTGCCGCCGCGCTGGCTGAGCGGATGGAGCGCGGGTTGCGCACCGGCGCGCTACTGCTGGACCTGCTCGCACCGATACCGCTGTCGCCGCAACGGCTGGCCGAACGCGGCTTCAACCAGGCCTGGGAGATCGCCCGGCCGCTTGCGCGCCACCTCGGCGTGCCCGGCGACCCGGTACTGCTCGAGCGCCCGCGCGACATCGCTACCCAGCACCTGCTGGACCTGGCGCATCGGCAGTTGAACGTGCGCGGCGCGTTCCGCCTGGCCCGCCCGCAGTCGCTGGCGGGCAGGCACATCGGTCTGGTCGATGACGTGATGACCACGGGCGCCACGCTGGATGAAGCGGCGCGCACGCTCAAAGCGCACGGTGCGGCGCGGGTCAGCGTGATCGTGGCGCTGCGCACGCCCTGAGCGGATGACAGCGCGGATGACAGCGCCGCGGTCGCGCGGTAAGCTGCGCACCGTTTTCGATGCCCCCTTTGCAAGGAAGTCCCCATGTTCAACGTCGTCCTGGTCGAACCGGAGATCCCGCCCAACACCGGCAATGTGATCCGCCTGTGCGCCAACACCGGCGCGCAATTGCACCTCGTCAAGCCGTTGGGTTTTCCACTGGAAGACGCCCGCATGCGGCGCGCGGGACTCGATTATCACGAGTACGCGACCATGCGCGTGCATGACAACTGGGACGCGCTGATGGCCAGCGAACAGCCCGACCCGTCCCGCATGTTCGCGCTCACCACGCATGGCTCGACGCCGTTCGGGCAAGTCAGTTTCCAGCCTGGCGACTGGTTCGTGTTCGGTTCGGAGACACGCGGGCTCGCGCCGGAACGGCGCGAAGGGTTCCCGGCGTCGCAGCGCATCCGCCTGCCGATGCGGCCCAATAACCGCAGCCTGAACCTGTCGAACACCGTGGCGGTGGTCGTCTTCGAAGCCTGGCGCCAGAACGGCTTTGCCGGCGGCGCCTGAGCGAGCCTTTGTGACCGTTATTCGGGCTGCACGCCCGCGGCGCGGATCACCTTGTCCCAGCGCACTTTCTCGCTCGCCATGGTCTGGCGCAGCGATGCCGGCGCCGTACCCGCCGGCACGAAATACTGGGCGCGCATCTTCTCGCGCACGTCGGCGCTGCCGATGATGGCGACCAGTTCGCGGTAGAGCCGGTCGATGATGGCCGGTGGCGTGCCCGCCGGCGCCAGCACCGCCTGCCAGGAAATCGCTTCGAATCCCGGATAACCCGATTCCGCGACGGTCGGCACCGAAGGCAACACGCCCGTGCGTCCCGTGGTGGTGACTGCGAGGATGCGCAGCTTGCCCGCATTGACCAGCGGCATCGCAATCGCGGGCACCATGAAGCCGGCCTGGATCTGCCCGCCGACCATGGCGGTGGTGACCTGCGGGAAGCCCGGATAGGGCACATGCTGCAGCTCGATGCCGGCCATGGCCTTGAGCTGTTCCATCGCCAGGTGCGCGGCGCTGCCATTGCCGACCGAGCCGTAGTTCAGCGCGCCGGCCTTGGATTTCGCCAGCGCCACGAACTCGCGCACGTTATGCACGGGCAGGTTGGCATCGACCACCAGCACATTGGGCGACGTCGCCACCAGCGTGACGGGAGCCAGCTGGCGGAACGGGTCATAGTTCAGGTTGCGCGACAGCGATGGCGCCGTCACCAGGGGCCCGTTGATCGTGAACAGCAGCGTGTAGCCGTCCGGCGCCGCCTTCGCCACCATGCCGGTGCCGATGTTTCCCCCGGCGCCAGGGCGGTTTTCCACCACCACTGGCTGGCCCAGCGTGGCCGCCAGCTTTTCCGTGAGGATGCGCGCGATCAGGTCCGGCGATGATCCCGCCGGGAACGGCACGACCATGCGCAGCGGCCGCGACGGCCAGGTATCGGCCCAGGCCGGGGAAGCAGCGCCGGCGGCGCAGGCGCAGGCAAGCGCGATCAGCGCGCGGCGACGGGAAGTCATGCGATGTCGAGTCGAAAAAAAAACTGGAAGGAGGCTATTCGTCGCGCGCGTCGCGCTGCAGCAGTTGCGCCACGGCATCGGCGGCGCTCAGGCCTTCGAACAGCACGGCGCACACCGCACGCGTAATCGGCATCTCGACCTTGTGGACAGCGGCCAGCGCCGCCACTGCCTGCGCGCAACGCACGCCTTCGGCGACATGCCCGAGTCCGGCAAGGACCTGCTCCAGGGTCTGCCCGGCCGCGAGTTGCTGGCCGACCTTGCGGTTGCGCGACAGGTCGCCGGTAGCGGTCAGGATCAGGTCGCCCACGCCGGCAAGGCCCATGAAAGTCTCTACGCGGCCGCCGAGCGCCAGGCCCAGCCGCGTCATTTCAGCCAGGCCGCGCGTCACCAGCGCGGCGCGAGCGTTCAGCCCCAGGCCCAGGCCATCGCTGGCGCCAGTGGCAATCGCCAGCACGTTCTTCACTGCGCCGCCGACCTCGACACCGGTCAAGTCGTCGCTGCCGTAGATGCGCATGGCGTGGTGATGAAAGGCGGCCTGCGCGCAATCGGCGAGGTCGGGGACGCTGCACGCCACCGTCAGCGCGCACGGCAAACCCAGCGCGACTTCGCGGGCAAAGCTCGGCCCGGTCAGCACGCCGTAGTCGAATCCGCTGGTACGGCCGGCGGCATCGAGCTCCTCGCGCACCATCTGGTGCGGCAGCGCGTGCGTGCCGGCTTCGAAGCCCTTGCACAGCCACAGCATGCGGACATGGCCCTGGCCGCGCGTGGCCAGCCTTCGGGTCATCTCGCGCAGGCCCGAGACCGGCGTGGCGACCACCACGAGACCGCCCGGATCGTCGGCGGCATGCGCAACCGCCTGCTCGAAATCGGCCTCGACGCGCAGCCGCTCAGAGAGCCGCACACCCGGCAGATAGGCATCGTTGCTGCCGCTGGCCCCGATCGCGGCAAGCTGGGCAGGATCGCGCCCCCACAGGATCACGTCATGGTTGACGGCGGCATGGCTGGCGAGTGCGGTACCCCAGGCACCCGCACCGAGGAAGGTCAGTTTCATGGCGGCTCGAACGGTGGATCGGCGCAATCGATGGTAATCCGGTGCGCGTGGCCCGGAAAGGCAAAACGGGGCCGCAGCCCCGTTTCGTCAGGCAGTGCGGGACTGCCGGATCAGTGGCGAGCCTGGCTGCCGTCGGGCATCACGATGCCGCTGTTGCCGTTGCCGCCGCCGGCGGCCTGGGCTTCTTCCATGGCGGCCTGCAGGCGCTGCTCGTACAGGGCCTGGAAGTTGATTTCCGACAGGTGGATGGCCTGGAAGCCGGCGCGCGTGATCACGTCGGCGATATTGCCGCGCAGGTACGGATACAGGATCGTCGGGCAGGCAATGCCCAGCAGCGGGTCGAGCTGCTCGACCGGCACGTTGCGGATGTCGAAGATGCCGGCCTGGTGCGCTTCCACGAGGAAGGCGACCTTTTCCTGGACCTTGGTCGTCACGGTGCCCGTCACCACCACTTCGAAGATGCCTTCCTGCAGCTGCGAAGCGGCCACGTTGACCTGCACTTCGACCGACGGCGCTTCCGATTCCAGGAAGATGCCCGGCGAGTTCGGCTGCTCGAGCGACATGTCCTTGAGATACACGCGCTGGATGTTGAAGAAGGGTTGGTCTTCCTGCTGGGTGTTTTGCTGGTCGCTCATGAAAGGCTTCCGGGATGGGCGTTGGGCGTGGCGGCCGGTATCGGCACGAGCCTGCGCCCGGTTGGAAAACGCATATGGTACATGACGCGGGTGGCAATATCACCCGCGCCGGGCCGGCCGTGCGGCGGGCTCAGGCAGCCAGCAGCGGCGACAGGCCGCCCTGGCGGTCGAGCGCGGAGAGATCGTCGAAACCGCCAACATGGGTGTCGTCGATATAGATCTGCGGCACGGTACGGCGGCCGGTGCGCGACATCATTTCTTCGCGCTTGCCGGGTTCGCGGTCGATCAGGATCTTCTCGATCGTCTCCACGCCCTTGGCCTTGAGCAGGCGCTCGGCCATCACACAATAGGGACACACCATCGTGCTGTACATGACGACGCGGGCCATGCTGAATCTCCTTCGATACTCAAACGCCACGGCCCTGCGAGATGCGAGGTCCGGCGCGATGTGACGGACAGGCCGGGCCAGTCGGGCGCGGCTTACTTGATGACCGGAAGACCGGCCTGCTGCCAGGCGGCGAGGCCGCCTTCGAGCGCATAGGTCTCACTGTACCCGGCTTCCTTCAGCGCTGCCTGAGCCTTGCCGAGGCCCTGGCCAGTCTGGGATACCACGATGATGGGGACGGCCTTGTCCTTTGCAAGACCGGCCGCGCGCGAGGCCAGGTCGGCCAGCGGGGCGCTCTTGGCCTGCGGCAGGTGGCCCTTGGCATACTCGGCCGCATCACGGATGTCGACCACCACGGCGCCGCGCTTGTTGATCAGCTGCGTGGCGGCCACCGTATTGACGGCTTTTCCGCCGGTGCCGCGGGCGATCGTGGGCCAGGCGAGCAGTCCGCCGGAGACCACTGCAAGGGCGATCAGGGCAAGGTTGTTATAGTCGGCGAAGAAATTCACGTTGGCGTTCCGTTGGGTTGGGTCGGCGGCATTATAAAATACGCGGTTTGGTGTCCGGGCCTCCGCTGTCAGGCCACAGCGGCCATTGTCGCCTCATTGTTGCCTGGCTGGCACATGGCGACGCTGATGAGGCGATACCGGCGCACGCAGGTTACCTACACTCTGGAAGCAGCAGCATGTACAAGCTAGTCCTTATCCGCCACGGCGAATCGACGTGGAATCTCGAAAACCGCTTCACCGGCTGGGTCGATGTCGACCTGACCGACACCGGCGCCGCCCAAGCCCGCCTGGCCGGTCAGCTGCTTAAGGAAGCCGGCTTCGCCTTCGACGTGGCCTATACCTCGGTGCTCAAGCGCGCGATCCGCACGCTGTGGCATGTGCAGGACGAAATGGACCAGATGTGGATTCCGGTGCGCAACGAGTGGCGCCTGAACGAACGCCACTACGGTGCGCTTGCCGGCCTGAACAAGGCGGAAACCGCCGCGAAGTTCGGCGACGAGCAGGTGCTGGTGTGGCGCCGCAGCTACGACACCCCGCCGCCGGCGCTGGAACCGAGCGATCCGCGTGCCTCTTACGATGATCCGCGCTACGCAAACGTGCCGCGCGAACAAATTCCGCTGACCGAATGTCTGAAGGACACCGTGGCCCGCGTGCTGCCGCTGTGGAACGAATCCATCGCCCCCGACATCAAATCGGGCAAGCGCGTGGTCATAGCCGCTCACGGCAACAGCATCCGCGCCCTCGTGAAATACCTGGATCAGATCTCGGATGACGATATCGTCGGCCTCAACATCCCCAATGGCACCCCGCTCGTCTATGAGCTGGACGCCAACCTGCGCCCCCTGCGCCACTACTACCTGGGCGACCAGGAAGCCATCGCCGCCTCGCTGGCGGCCGTGGCCAGCCAGGGCAAGGCGCGCTGAAAGCCCGCCGGGCGGTCTGCACCAGCCATGGTGCGGCCGCCCACCGACCGCCGGTACGTGACAGGCCTTTTTCTTCACACCCACTTATACTGTCGGACAAACCGACCCGCGCCCCACGCGCGGCGGCTGCAGCCGGCATAATCCCCCTACGTACACGTTCAGGCAGCCCTCATGCGTAAGACGCTCAAGAACATCAGTCTCGTTTCGGTCGGACTTGTCGCCGGCGTGCTGGCCACGCTGCAGATTTCCGCAACCGCGCAGAATTCTTCCGGCCCGTTGCCGCTGGACCAGCTGCGGCTGATGGCCGACATCTTCGGGCAGATCAAGCGCGAATATGTGGAGCCGGTCGATGACAAGAAGCTGCTGACCGAAGCCATCAAGGGCATGGTCGCCAGCCTCGACCCGCACTCGGCCTACCTGGACGAGAAGGACTTCAAGGAACTGCAGGAAGGCACGCGCGGCCGCTTCGCCGGCCTGGGCATCGAGATCTCGCAGGAAGAAGGCCTGGTCAAGGTCATCAACCCGATCGAGGATACGCCCGCGTTCCGCGCCGGCATCCAGCCCGGCGACCTGATCACCCGTATCGACGACAAGCCCGTGCGCGGCCTGCCGCTCGAGCAGGCGGTCAAGCGCATGCGTGGCGAACCGGGCACCAAGGTTACGCTGACGATCTATCGCAAGAGCGAGGAACGGACCTTCCCGGTTTCGATCACCCGCGCCGAGATCCGCGTCCAGTCGGTCAAGACCAAGATGCTGGACAACAACACCATCGGCTGGGTGCGCCTGACCAGCTTCCAGGAACGCACGGTGGCGGACCTGGGCCGCAGGCTGAACGACATGGCGCAGAAGAACCCGGGCCTGAAGGGCATCGTCCTGGACCTGCGCAACAACGGCGGCGGCGTGCTGCAAGGCGCGGTCGGCGTGGCCGCGGCGTTCCTGCCGGAAGACTCGACCGTGGTCTCCACCAACGGCCAGGTTCCCGACGCCAAGCGCGTGTACAAGGCGACCTTCAACAACTACCGCCTGTCGTCGATCGAGGACGATCCGCTCAAGGACCTGCCCGCGCTGTACAAGAAGATCCCGATGGTCGTGCTGACCAACGCCTATTCGGCGTCGGCGTCCGAGATCGTGGCCGGCGCGCTGCAGGATCACCACCGCGCGCTGATCATGGGCAAGACCACGTTCGGCAAGGGTTCGGTGCAGACCGTGCGGCCGCTGACCAATGACACCGGCATCAAGCTGACCATCGCGTACTACTACACGCCGACGGGCAAGTCGATCCAGGCCAAGGGCATCCGCCCGGACATCCCGGTCGACCAGAACGCTGACGGGGATCCGGACGACGCGCTGATCACCCGCGAGATCGACACCGAGCGCCACCTGCACAACAAGCAGGAATCGGAAGAGCCGGAAATGAACGAGCGCGAACAGCGCCGCGTGGAAGAATTGCGCCGCCTCGAAGAGGAAAACGCGAAGAAGACGCCGGAAGAGCGCGAGAAGGATCGCCGCAAGAAGCCGATCGAATTCGGCTCGGCCGACGACTTCATGCTGCAGCAGGCCATCGCCCAGCTCGACGGCCAGCCGGTCAAGCGTTCCAAGTCGAAGCTCGAAACCAACCCGCCCGCCGACAAGCCGGCCAAGGCCGCGCCAGCGAAGAAGAGCAGCGCTCCGGCGGCCAAGCCTGCGCCGGCCCCGGCCAAGCAGCCGCCGGCCAGCGCGCCAATCGGCCAACCGCTGGGCACGCCGACCGGCAAGGCGCCCTCGCCCTGAGCGGCACCCTGACCAGAAGCGGCCCCGCGGGGCCGCTTTTACATTGCACGCCCTGCCCTGAGCGCTGTCTCCGGGCCCTGTCCTGAGCCTGATGCCATGAACGACGATCAACTGCTGCGCTACTCGCGCCATATCCTGCTCGATGAACTGGGCATCGAAGGCCAGGAACGCCTGCTGGGCGCCCACGCGCTGGTGATCGGCGCCGGCGGCCTCGGCGCCGCGGCCCTGCCCTACCTGGCGTCGGCCGGCGTCGGGCGAATCAGCGTGGTCGACAACGACCATGTGGACCTGACCAACCTGCAGCGCCAGATCATCCACACCACGGAAAACGTCGGCCGACTGAAGGTGGAATCGGCGCGCGAAGGCATGCTGCGCATCAACCCCGGCGTGCAGGTGGAAATCATCGCGACCCGCGTCGGCGATGCGGAGCTGGACCAGCTCGTGGCGCAGGCCGATGTGGTGCTCGATTGCTGCGACAACTTTGCCACGCGCCAGGCTGTCAACCGGGCCTGCGTGCGGCACCGCGTGCCGCTGGTATCCGGTGCGGCGCTGCGCTTTGATGGCCAGATCAGTGTGTTCGACCGGCGCCGCGATGACGCGCCGTGCTACGCCTGCCTTTTCCCGCCGTCAGAGCCAGCGCCCGAAGTCGCCTGCGCCACCATGGGCGTGTTCGCGCCGCTGGTGGGCATGGTCGGCACCGTGCAGGCGGCCGAAGCGCTCAAGCTGCTGAGCGGCGTGGGCCAGAGCCTGGCCGGCCGGCTGCTGATGGTCAATGCGATGACGATGGAGTGGACCACGATGCAGCTCGCACGGACGCCGGACTGCCCGGTCTGCGCGGGACAGTAGCGCGACGCCGGGCCAACCTCAGCGCGCGGAGCGCTCCCGCAGCCACTCGGTCACCGCGGCGCGGTCGCCGCGGAACACGATGCGCGCCGCGCGGTTCTGCTTCTGGTAGGCGTACATCGGATCGTAGTAATCGCGCAGCAGCACTTCGATCCAGCCGCGATGCAGGCCGGTATCGCCTTGCTCCGACTGGCGGACCAGCGCCTGTTCGAGCAGCGTCGACAGCAGTGCGTAGCGCTCGCCGCCCAGGCGCGGGGAGATTGCCGTCATGGCGTCACGCAGACGCGCCGCATACGCTTCGAACCCGGCCTCCGGACCGAGCTGGTCGATGTGCTCGGCAGCCAGGCCCAGCACATAGTCGCGCAATACGCGTTCGACCCGCTCGTCGAATGACGCCTCCAGCCACACCAGCGGGCTTGCCTGCATGCGTTGCCACAGCACCTTGGGCAGGTCGCGGCCGCCGATGAAGCGGCCCTCGTCCTCGACCACCAGCGCGCGGTAGCCGGCATCGGCCCGCCGCAGCAGGTCGATGGCCAGCGCATTCTCGAAATCGACCTGCGGCGGCTGCGCCTGCGCGCGGCGGCCAAACGCGGAGCCGCGGTGACGGGCCAGCCCCTCAAGGTCCACGGCCGCCGGCACCTCGTCGATAACGTCGGTCTTGCCGGTACCGGTCATGCCGCCCAGCACGAGAATATCCCGCGTGGCCGCGGCCTGCTCCGTCACGTCGATCAGGAAGCTGCGCATGGCTTTGTAGCCGCCGGTCACGCGCGGGTATTCGATGCCTGCCTCGTCGCGTAGCCACCGCTGCACGATCTGCGAGCGCAGCCCGCCACGGAAGCAGTACAGGTAGCCGTCCGGATGCGCGCGGGCAAACGCCGCCCATTGCGCGAGCCGCGCGGCCTTGATATCGCCCGACACCAGGCGATGACCGAGTTCGATCGCCGCGTCCTGCCCCTGCTGCGCATAGCAAAGGCCGACCTGATGCCGCTCCTCGTCGTCCATCAGCGGCAAGCTGACGGTGCCTGGGAAAGCGCCGCGCGCAAACTCCAGTGGCGCCCGCACATCCATCATCGGCGCGCCGCTCAGAAACAGCTGCCGGAAGTCGCCGGTGTCCTCACGCATCAGACCACCTCCGGCGCACGGCGAGTTCGACGACAGGGGCAAGCTCCGCACCGGCGCGGCTTACGTCGGGCACATTGGGGGCAATGTTGCAGCCACAGCCGGCCCCGTGGCTGTACTGCGTCAGGCGAATGAATTCGGCCATGGTCATGGCTCCTGTACGGCGGTCTGGATGGAGAGAATTGGAATGAGAAGGGTTACTGCAGGCGGGCAAACAAGTCGGCGGCGCCCGGATGCGCCACGCGGGGATGCCGGCCGCCCGAAAAGGCAGCCCGGCAGGAACTGGCGGCTTACTGCTCGCCCGGCTCCATTTGCGACTGCAGGTAGTTCTGCAGGCCGACCTTGTCGATCAGGTCCAGCTGCGTCTCCAGGTATTCGATGTGCTCCTCGGTGTCGGTGAGGATATCGACCAGGATCTCGCGGCTGACATAGTCGCCAACGGATTCACAGTAGGCAATCCCTTCCTTCACAGTGGCATGCGCGCCTTGCTCCAGCTTCAGGTCGCACTTGAGCATCTCCGGCGTGTCTTCGCCGAGCAGCAGCTTGTGCAGGTCCTGCAGGTTGGGCAGGCCGTCGAGCATCAGGATGCGCTCGATCAGCCGGTCGGCGTGCTTCATTTCGCCGATCGATTCCTTGTACTCCACGTCGCCGAGCTTCTTCAGGCCCCAGTGGCGATACATGCGTGCGTGCAGGAAATACTGGTTGATCGCGGTCAGCTCGTTCTTGAGCTGGGCATTCAGATGCTGGATGACCTTCTTGTCACCTTTCATGGGTGGCTCCTGTTGCATCGGGCCCGCGCCAAAACACGAACGGCGCCAGAGGCGCCGTTTGCAGTCGAATCAAGAATGCGCGAAAACGCGCCGTGAACCGCGTTTCAGTTCATGGGCGCATTCAAGCCACCAGCGCCTGACGCTGGTCGTTCGCGACTGCCGGGTCCCGAGTGTCCATTATGGTACATGTGCTGGACACCGAACAGGTAGAAATCTCCACAACCGGAATGCTCCCGATCGTGGCCGCGGTCACATTGCGCACGGCAGCTACGCCTTCCTGCAGCACCTCGCGGGCGCACTCGCGGCACCGGCCGCAACAAGTCCCGACGCCAAGCGTCTCGGCCAGTTCGTCGAGGGTCTCGACGCCCAGAAGAGCGGCTCCATGGATTTCGCGATCGGTAATCTGGTTGCAGATGCAGACGTACACAACTCCCTCCTTGGGGGCTGGCGGCACCGGCATGCCGCTCGAATGAACGTCAGAATACCAAAGATCGAAAATGATAACAATTCCCATTAAGCCACATGTGCGAAGGTGGGATTTGCGTCACGTCCAGGCGCGCAACAAGCAATTTCTGGCGCACATTCGCCGTAAAAAGTGACGGTTATGCGCAAAACTTGCAGAAAAACCCTTTGACTTCTAGGGCTTAGCGAGTTGCCGCAGCGCGGCTTCCTGCTCCTCGGGATCGTAGGCGCAGAGCACCTGCTCGACGAGCGGCTCGAGACGGGTGCAATCGGCGTGCAGGACTTCCTGCTTGACTCGCAGCAGTTGCGCCGGATGCATCGAGAATTCGCGCAGCCCCATGCCCAGCAGCAGACGCGTCATGCCCGGATCACCGGCCATCTCGCCGCAGACCGCCACCGGCACGCCGGCCCGGTTGGCTTCGCGGATGGTCCGGGCAATTAATTGCAGCACGGCGGGGTGCATCGGATCGAACAGGTGTGCCACGGCATTGTCGGCACGGTCGATGGCGAGCGTGTATTGCGTCAGGTCGTTGGTGCCGATCGACAGGAAATCCATGCGCTTCAGGAACAGCGGCAACATCAGCACCGCCGCAGGGATCTCGATCATGGCGCCAACCTTCAGGCCGGGATCATAGGGCACGCCGCAGTCGTCGAGCTGGCGCTTGGCCTGCGCGAGCAGCTCCAGGGTCTGGTCGATCTCGCGCGCATGCGACAGCATCGGCACCAGCAGCCGCACCGGCCCGAAGGCTGAGGCGCGCAGCAAGGCACGCAGTTGCGTCAGGAACATGGTCGGCTCCGACAGCGACCAGCGGATCGCACGCAGCCCGAGCGCCGGATTGAGCGCGGTCTCGAAATCGTCGCCGCGTCCGTCCAGCGGCTTGTCGGCACCGACGTCGATGGTACGGATGGTCACCGGCAGGCCATGCATGGCTTCGACCGCGCGGCGGTAGGCGGCAAACTGCTCGTCCTCGTCGGGCAACTCGCCGCGCCGGTTCATGAACAGGAATTCCGAGCGGAACAGGCCGACCCCCACGGCGCCTGCCGCCAGCGCGGCGCCGGCGTCCTCTGCCATTTCGATATTGGCCAGCAGGTCGATCTCCTGGCCGTCCAGCGTGACCGCGGGCGTATGCCGCAAGCGCTGCAGGCGCTTCTTTTCGAGCGCGCGCTCGCTCTGGCGGTGGCGGTATTCCTCGAGAATGATGGCCGACGGATCGACGATCACCAGCCCGGCGTCACCGTCGATGATGATCCAGTCGTCCTGGCGGATCAGCTCGCTGGCGCTCTGCACGCCGACCGCCGCCGGGATGTCCAGGCTGCGCGCGACGATGGCCGTGTGCGAGGTGCGCCCGCCCATGTCCGTCACAAAGCCGTGGAAGACGGTGTGGCGGAACTGCAGCATGTCGGCCGGCGCGATGTCGTGGGCCACCACGATCACGCCCGGCGCCGGCTCTCCGTCGGCGGCCAGGGCGGGCACAGGCGCGGGCGCCAGCACCGGCGCGCCGGCCAGCACCTTCAGGATCCGCTCCACCACTTGCTGGATGTCGGCCTTGCGCTCGCGCAGGTATTCGTCTTCGATCTCGTCGAACTGGCGCATCAGCTCTTCGAGCCGCGTGGTCAGCGCCCACTCCGCGTTGTAGCGGCGCCCGCGAATCAGGGCTTCCGGCTCGCGCGACAAGGCCTCGTCATCGAGGATCATCGCGTGCACGTCCAGGAACGCCCCCATTTCCTCGGGGGCTTCGCGCGGCAGGTCGCGCTTGAGCGCGGACAGTTCGGCCCGCACGGCGGCGCGGGCCGAACGCAGGCGCTCGACCTCGTCGTCGAGCCGGTCTTCATCCACCAGGTAGTGCGAGACGTCCAGCGCCGCGGGCGCCAGCAAATGGGCGCGGCCAATGGCGACGCCGCGGGAGACCGGGATGCCGTGCAGGGCAAATGACATGTGCCGCTCCGTCAGGAACGTTCAGGGAAGCGTCGTGGCGCGGCGGACCTCACTCGCCCTCGCCAAAGCGATTGGCGATCAGCGCCAGCAGCGCGTCCATCGCCGCCTGCTCGTCCGGCCCGTCGGTCTCGATGGTCACCGTGGAGCCGATGCCCGCCGCGAGCATCATCACGCCCATGATGCTCTTGGCATCGACCTGGCGCCCGTTGCGGGACATCTTGACCTGACTGGCAAAGCTGCCGGCCAGCTGGGTCAGCTTGGCCGATGCGCGGGCATGCAGCCCGAGCTTATTGATTATGGTGGTGTCCCTCTGCAGCATATCGGTCGGGATGGTTGGCTGTTTGGTTTTGTACGGTTGTTGTGCCGACCTGCAGCACGCCCTGCGATCCGCCGGCAAGCGCCTTGGCCACCAGCTGGTCGAGCTTTTCCCCGCGATAGCAGATGGCGCGCACCAGCATCGGCAAGTTGACGCCGGCCAGCACCCGGACACGCCCCGGTTCCGCCAGCCGCGCCGCAATATTGGCCGGCGTGGCCCCGAAGATGTCGGTCAGCACCAGCGCGCCGTTGTCTTCGCAGACGGCGTCGAGCCGTTGCCGGGCTTCGGCAAGGACGGCAGCAGGATCCGCGTCAGGAAGAACGTCGATGGCCTCCAGCCGCTGCGGCTGGCCACAGTAGACATGGGTGGCGCAATCGCGCAAGGCCGAAGCCAGGGGAGTGTGCGCGATGATCAGAATTCCTGCCATGGTGTGAATCCGTTGGACTGGCCCGATTGTAGCAGGCGCCTTCCCCGGTCTTTTCGCGCTCCTGACCCCATTCCGCCCGCTTTCGGACTCCTCCTACCGGCAAGCTGCGCTCAGGCCCCAGGCGCCTCTACCGCATGTTCGAGCGCGTCGATGAACATCGCGGCCACCTGGAATCCGGTCTGCTGGGTGATCTCCTGGAAACAGGTCGGGCTCGTCACATTGACTTCCGTGAGGTAATCACCAATCACATCGAGCCCCACCAGCAGCAAGCCTTTCTCCCACAACCCCGGCGCCAGCGCCTCGGCAATCTCGCGGTCGCGCACGCTCAACTCCTGCGCGCGGCCCGTGCCGCCTGCCGCCAGGTTGCCGCGCACTTCGCCGGCCATCGGCACCCGCGCCAGCGAGTACGGTACCGGCACCCCGCCGATCAGCAGGATGCGCTTGTCGCCGTCCTTGATCGCCGGGATATAGCGCTGGATCATCAGCGTGCGGCGGCCGTCCTCGCCCAGCGTTTCGACGATGGCACCGAGGTTCATGCCGTCCGCGCCCACCCGGAACACGCCCATGCCGCCCATGCCGTCGAGCGGCTTGATGATGATGTCGCGGTGTTCTGCGTGGAAGTCGCGAATGCGCGCGATGTCGCGCGTCACCAGCGTCGGCGTGATGAATTCCGGAAACTGGTTGATCGCCAGCTTCTCCGAGTGGTCGCGGATGGCGCCCGGCTTGTTGAACACGCGCGCGCCCTGGGACTCGGCCAGTTCCAGCAGCCAGGTGCTGGTGACGTACTCCATGTCGAACGGCGGATCCTTGCGCATCAGCACCGCGTCGAAGTCCTTCAGCGATGTGAGCGCCGGCGTGCCTTCGCGGAACCAGTCATGGCTGTCGCCCGTGAGTTGCAGCGGCGTCGCCACCGTCTCGACCTGGTCGCCGAACAGTGACAACTGCGACTGCAGGCTCCAGAACAGCTGGTGGCCGCGCGCGGCGGCCTCCGTCATCATGGCGTAGGTGGAGTCCTTGTAGGTCTTGAAGGTCTCCAGCGGATCGGTGATGAAGAGGATGCGCATGGCGGCTCGTCAGAGAATCGGATTCGGGTCGGTCTTTTCGAGTTCGAGCGAGGCCGCCAGCAGGGCCAGCCGCGCCACCACGCCGTACATGTAGAAGCGGTTCGGCACCGCCGCGCCCGGCTTGGCGTGGCTGTCCGGGATGCCGTTGGGCGCGAACGCCAGCGGCACGAAGTGCATGCCAGGGGCGTTCAGGTTCTCGTCGTTGCCGCGGCCGGTGTGCACGCGATAAAAGCCGCCGACCACGTAGCGGTCGATCATGTAGACCACCGGCTCGGCCACGGCCTCGTTGACCTTCTCGAAGGTATGGACGCCTTCCTGGATGATGACGTCGCTGACCTCCAGGCCTTCCTTCACGACGCTCATCTTGTTGCGTTCCTTGCGGTTCAGGCCCTTGACCTCGGACGGGTCGCGCACGGTCATGATGCCCATGCCGTAGGTGCCCGCATCGGCCTTGACCACCACGTAAGGCGTTTCCTTGATGCCGTATTCGCGATACTTCTTGGCCACCTTCTTGAGCACGGCCTCGACCGAGTCGGCCAGCGCTTCCTCGCCGATGCGCTCGTGGAAATTCACGCCCGAACAGCGCGCAAAATACGGGTTGACCATCCACTGGTCGATGTCGATCAGCTTGGCAAACTTCTTGGCGACCTCGTCATAGGCGGCGAAGTGGCTGGTCTTGCGGCGCGTCGACCAGCCCGCATGCAGCGGCGGCAGCAGGTACTGTTCGTTGATGTTCTCGAGGATCGGCGGAATGCCGGCCGAGAGGTCGTTGTTCAGCAGGATCGAGCAGGGATCGAAATCCTTCAGCCCGAGGCGGCGGTCCTTGGTGCCGAGGCGTGCCAGCGGCTCCACCACCAGGGTCTGCCCGTCGGGCAGTTCGATCGGCGTCGGCTCCGTGATTTCCTCGGACAGCGATCCGAGGCGCACATTGAGGCCCGCCTGGCGCATGATCAGCGACAGCCGCGCTACGTTCTGCAGGTAGAACATGTTGCGGGTATGGCGCTCGGGAATCAGCAGCAGGTTCTTGGCGTCCGGGCAGATCTTCTCGATCGCGGCCATGGCGGCCTGGACCGCCAGCGGCAGCATTTCGGGCGCCAGGTTGTTGAAGCCGCCCGGGAACAGGTTGGTGTCGACCGGCGCCAGCTTGAAACCGGCATTGCGCAGGTCCACCGAACAATAGAACGGAGGCGTATGTTCCTGCCATTCCAGCCTGAACCAGCGCTCGATGGACGGCGTGGCGTCCAGGATTTTCTTCTCCAGTTCGAGCAGCGGACCGTTCAGCGCGGTGATGAGATGCGGGACCATATCCATCCTGTTGATCTATTGGTCGTCTTAATCGTTCGCCCAGATTGTAGAGGAACGGCCAATTGGCTGCTGGCACGCCCTTTATAAGGATATGCCCGGCGCAGCATAAGGGATGTGGATATGGGGACGTCCGCGCAGATGTAAACCCCGGCGTCGGCACAAAAAAAGAAGCGCGGCATTGCCGCGCCTTCAAATGGCCTGACAGATACGGGGAGCGTTCTGCAGGTGGAGGAAACTGCCTCACTGGCAATGTATGTGCGCTACCCCCCAAATACAATTGAAGCTTTTTAAGATCGGATTTAAGCACCCGGCGAAATCAGCCCGCTTCCGCGCCACGCCGGGCCGGGCGGCGCAAATGAAAAAAGCCCGGCACGCGGCCGGGCAAAACTCCTGAGAGTCGATTCCCAAATCAGCTCTCCAGCACAACACCTTTGCGATCAGACCTCATAAGCGGTTTCACCGTGCGAGGTGATATCCAGGCCCTCGCGCTCTTCTTCTTCCGGCACCCGCAGGCCGATCAGCATGTCCACCAGCTTGTAGGCCACGAAGGCCACCACGCCTGACCACACGATGGTGGTCAGCACGCCCTCGAACTGGATCCAGACCTGGCCGGCGATCGAGTAGTCGTCCGCCACCTTGTTGGCCACGTAGTCGTAGATGCCCGTGCCGCCCAGGCTCGGTGCGGCGAATACGCCGGTCAGCAGCGCACCCATGATGCCGCCGACACCGTGCACGCCGAACACGTCGAGCGAGTCGTCCATGCCGAGCATGCGCTTCAGGCCGGTCACGCCCCACAGGCACAGCAGGCCAGCCAGCAGCCCCATCGCGATCGAGCCCATCGGGCCGACGAATCCGGCCGCCGGGGTGATGGCCACCAGGCCGGCCACCGCACCCGAAGCACCGCCAAGCATCGACGGCTTGCCCTTGCCGATCCACTCGCCGAAGGTCCATGACAGCACCGCGGCGCAGGTCGCCAGCAGCGTGTTGACGAAGGCCAGCGCGGCCGAGCCGTTGGCTTCCAGGGCCGAGCCGGCGTTGAAGCCGAACCAGCCGAACCACAGCAGCGAGGCACCAACCATGGTGAAGGTCAGGCTGTGCGGACGGATCGCCTCGCGACCGAAGCCGATGCGCTTGCCGAACAGGAAGGCACCCACCAGGCCCGCCACGGCGGCGTTGATGTGCACCACGGTGCCGCCGGCGAAGTCGAGCGCGCCCTTCTGGAACAGCCAGCCGGACTTGCCGGTTGCAGCCGTACCCGCGGCGGCATCGGTGAAGGCGTCAGGGCCGGGCCAGAACCAGACCATGTGGGCCATCGGGATGTAGGCGAAGGTGAACCACAGCACCACGAACACCAGCACGGCCGAGAACTTGGCGCGCTCGGCGAAGGCACCGATGATCAGGCTGCAGGTGATGCAGGCAAAGGCGCACTGGAAGGCGAAGTAGCCCAGTTCCGGCACGACCACGCCCTTGCTGAAGGTCGCGGCCACGGCATCGACCGTGAGCCCCTTCATGAACAGCCGGTCGGTGCCGCCGAAGAACGCATTGCCCTCGGTAAAGGCGAAGCTGTAGCCATAGATGGCCCACAGCAGCGCCACCACCGAGAAGATCACCAGGCACTGCATCAGCACCGACAGCATGTTCTTGGAGCGCACCAGGCCGCCATAGAACAGCGCCAGGCCTGGCAGCGTCATCAGGATCACGAAAGCCGTGCTGACCAGCAGCCAGGCGGTGTCGCCCTTGTTGGGCACGGGGGCAGCCGGTGCGGCAGTCGCTTCCGCCGGCGCAGCGGCGGCGGCGGCGGCGGCAGGGGCCGCCGCGGGCGCCACGGATGCGGCTGGCGCGGAGGCTTCGGCCGCCGGCTTGTCCTGCGCGACGGCATGGGTGGACAGGCCGACACCGGCCGTGCCGATGGCCAGCGCCATCGCGCCCGCCGTCAGGATTCGCTTGAACCAGGTTTTCATTTGCTTACCCTCTTGTCGTTGTGCTGTCACAGGGCATCGCTGCCGGTCTCGCCGGTGCGGATGCGGATGACCTGCTCGATCGGCGCGACGAAAATCTTGCCGTCGCCGATCTTCCCGGTGCGGGCGGATTTCTCGACGGCTTCGATGGCGCGTTCGACCACGTCGTCGGGAACGGCCACTTCGATCTTCACCTTGGGCAGGAAGTCGACGATGTACTCCGCGCCGCGATACAGCTCGGTGTGGCCCTTCTGGCGGCCGAAGCCCTTCACTTCCGTGACGGTGATGCCGGATACGCCCACGTCCGACAGTGCCTCGCGCACTTCGTCGAGCTTGAACGGCTTGATGACTGCGATGATCAGTTTCATCGATTTCTCCTGTGGGCACGACCGCTGCGGCGTGCCCGGACTGACGCTCGATTAGAAGGTCTTGGAAAGCGACACCCACCCCGTGTTGTTGCCGACGTTGTGGTTATAGCTGTTGGTGTAGAAAGAGTCCTTCGCGTTGGTGCCGATATAGGCCACCGCCACGGCGAAGCCCTTGCCCAGGTCCTTGGTCAGGCCGAGCTTCCAGTCCAGGTAGGACGCGGCGCTGATGTGCTGGACGTTCTGGTAGCCGACATGCGCGTTCAGCGTCAGGTCCCACACATTCAGCGGGTAATTGAAGCTCAGGTCGATGTAGCTGCTGTACTGGCTGTTGGCGATGCCGAACAGGTTGGTCAGCGCCTGGGAGTACTTCAGGAATACCGGGCCATAGCCAATGCCGGCATACACCTCGGTGGTGTAGGGACGCGGCTGGCTGTAGCCGCCCGGATAGAAGTACTGCAGCACGCCGACGTCATAGTTGAATTCGAGGTCGCTGGCCTTGAAGGTGTTCTTGAAGCCGCCGTAGAAATCCATCTCGACCGGTGCCGACACCGACTTGTCGGCATCCGAGATCCAGCTGATGCTGGAGTTCCAGTTGCCGAGATAGAAGCCGCTTTCGTGCGCGTAGTCGAAGCCGCCCTGGATGGCCGGACGCCGGTTGGTCTGGCTGAGACCGCGATAGCGGTAGTCCGATACCAGCGCGACGTTGGCCGTGAACGTATGGGGCGATGCGGGCTCGGCGGCAGCGGCAGCCGGGGCTGGCGCTGCCGCATCCGTGGCGCTCTGGGCGAATGCGGTGGCAGCGGAACTACAGAGAACGACCGCGCTGACTGCAAGGGCCAACTTCCTCATGGATTCCTACTCCTTTTCCTTATCTGGCTCGGATTTCGTTTATTTGCTTATCGGTGATCTTGCGAACCCACTACTGCAACAGCCGTGCCAGCTACGCGAGAGACGAGCATCCGGGGAGGCCGGTCATGTGAACGGTGATCCGGACGAGGCGTCAATCTGGCTTGCAACAAGGCCAGAATCGCGTCAAAAGGTGTGAACAGCGACGCGGCACACTTTCACCCACGTGCCTGAAGGGCGATAATCGAAGCCTGAAGATGACTGGCCGACACGGCAGCGAGCACGTCGCCCGCGACAGGCGCGCCCAATTGCTGTGCGAAAGCGAGGCATGCGGCAGGTCGTCCCCGGCATTGGCACCACCACGGTGCGCGAAGGAGAAACCATGAAACCGACCGATCTCTTCAACGACCTGCAGAACAAGGTCAACGAGGCACTGCGCAACTCGCCGGCAAGGGACATCGAAAAAAATGTGCGCAGCATGATGACCCAGGGCTTCGCCAAGCTTGACCTGGTCACGCGCGAGGAATTCGATGTGCAGTCGCAGGTGCTGGCCCGCACGCGCGCGCGCCTGGAGGAACTGGAAGAACGCGTGGCCGAGCTCGAGCGCCGCGCCGGCATTCCGCCCGGCCCTGGTGCCGTGGACAGCACCGGGGGCGCATGACGCCCAGGCCGCTGGCCCGACCCGTTGCCGAAAGGCCGCCGTTTCACGGCGGCCTTTTTCGTTAACGTTTCCAACAAGCTTCCATCACAACCGCGTCACAACGACGTTCGAGACACATGAGCCTTGCCGTCCTGCACAGCCGCGCGCTCACCGGCATCGAGGCGCCGCCCGTGCGTGTCGAAGCCCACCTGGCCAATGGCCTGCCAGTCTTCACCATCGTCGGCCTGGCCGACACCGGCGTGCGCGAAAGCCGCGAGCGCGTGCGCGCCGCCATCCTGAACAGCGGCTTCGAGTTCCCGAACCGCCGGATCACCGTCAACCTGGCGCCGGCGGACCTGCCGAAGGAGTCGGGCCGCTTCGACCTGGCCATCGCACTAGGCATCCTGGCGGCCAGCGGGCAGATACCGTCGGCGGAGTTCGACCAATACGAGTTCGCCGCCGAGCTATCGCTGTCGGGCGATCTGCGGCCGGTGCGCGGCGCGCTGGCGATGGCCATGCGCCTGGCGCGCGAGAACGCCGTGCGGCAGGCCTGCGGCGACGCCCCGCGCGCATTCCTGGTGGCAGCGGGCAACGCTGCCGAGGCGGCACTGATCGAAGACCTGGCCGTCCATGGCGCCGCCACGCTGCGAGAGGTCTGTGGCCACTTCGCGCCGCCGCTCGACCAGCGCATTGCCCGCGCGGTCCCGGCCGCGCTCGCGCGGGTGCCGGAGCCTGGGCCGGACTTGCGCGACGTGCGCGGCCAGGCGCAGGCGCGGCGGGCGCTGGAAGTGGCCGCCGCTGGCCAGCACTCCGCGCTGCTGGTGGGTCCGCCCGGCACGGGCAAATCGATGCTGGCCCAGCGCCTGCCCGGACTGCTGCCACCGATGTCGCTCGACGAGGCACTGGAATCGGCCGCCGTGCTGAGCCTGACGCCCGGCGGCTTCAAGCCGTCGCGGTGGGGCGTGCGGCCGTGCCGGTCGCCCCATCACACCGCGTCCGGGCCGGCCATGGTCGGCGGCGGCGGCAATCCACGCCCTGGCGAAATCTCGCTGGCGCATCACGGCGTTCTGTTCCTGGACGAACTCCCCGAGTTCGACCGCAAGGTGCTGGAGGTGCTGCGCGAGCCGCTGGAATCGGGCCGCATCACCATTGCGCGCGCCGCGGGCCATGCCGACTTTCCGGCCTGCTTCCAGTTCGTGGCCGCCATGAACCCCTGCCCTTGCGGCTATCTTGGCCATCCGGAGCGCGCATGCCGCTGCACGCCCGATCAAGTCCGGCGCTACCAGTCGAAGATTTCCGGGCCGCTGCTCGACCGGATCGACCTGCAGATCGAGGTGCCGGCGCAGGATCAGGGCGAGATGCTGGATGGTCCCGCCGGCGAACCGAGCGAAGTCGTGCGCGCCCGCGTGCTCGCAGCGCGCGAACGCCAGCTGGCGCGGCAAGGCAAGCCCAACAGCGACCTGGCCGGACGCGAGATCGAGCACCACTGCCCGCTCGAGCCGACCGCCCAGGCGTTGCTGCGCGGCGCCATGGCTCGGCTGGCATGGTCGGCACGATCGTACTTCCGGGTGCTCAAGGTGGCACGGACGATCGCCGACCTCGAGGGCGCCGGGAACCTGACCACGGCGCACATCGGCGAGGCCATCCAGTATCGGCGTGCATTGCGCACGCCTGGTTGATATCGCACGATGGATTCAGCGCCGCGGCGGTACGCCTACAGGCGGTTCCACGGGTGGCGGGACCGGATCGTCTTCCGGCGGCAGGGGCAGGTCGGGCGGGACCCCCGGCGGCGTGGGATCGTCGACGGGCGGGACGGTATGCGCGGGGCGCGCGGTCGTACCGGCGGGCAAAAGGAAAGTCGGCATCAGGGGATCTCCGCGACGAAGGTCTCCCCTCATTGAAGCAAACGGGACCGCTTATCGCCAGCAGCGACCAGGCAAGCCGCCTTCAGGCGTGCTGGCGGCGCACGAAGAACAGCGCCGCGCCGACGGCCATCAGCACGCTGCCGAAGAAGCGGTTCTGCCAGCGCACAGCGCGCGCATTGCGGAACAGGCCCTGCATGCGCGAGGCCAGCAGCGCATAGCCATGCATGACGACCAGATCGACGCCGCACATCGTCGCCGCGAGGATAGCCAGCTGCGGCCCGAGCGGATGCGCGGGATCGATGAACTGCGGCAGCACCGCGACCATGAAGATGATCCCCTTCGGGTTGGTCACGTTGGTCAGCAGGCCGGTGGCGAAGCGCCGGCGCGGGCTCATCGGCGTCACGCGCACGGCACCGCTGCCATTCGCTGCCGTGCCTTCTTCGACCCGCGCGCGCCATTGCTGCAGGCCCAGGTAGATCAGGTACATGGCGCCCACGGTCTTGACCGCGGCGAACGCATGCTCCGACGCCAGCAGCAGCGCCCCGAGCCCGCCGCCGGCGACCAGCAGGATGATGACCAGCCCGGCCTGCAAGCCGAAGATGGTGGTCGACGTCCTGCGCACGCCGTACGACAGGCCGTGGCTCATCGACAGTACCGCGCCCGAACCGGGCGACACGGCAATGACCCAGCACGCGGCGAAATAGGCCAGCCAGACTTCCCAACGCATCACTTCTCTCCTTCAGATAAGACTTTGTCGGCGGATCAATACGGATGGAATCCGCCCAGGAACTGTTCCACCTGCTCGGCGTGGCGCTGGTCGCGAGCGCCCTCGCCCGACTCCAGCACCACCGCCTGGTAAGCGCGCGGGCCCACGGCCACGAGCCGCGCGGTCAGGCGGCGCGGCGCTTTGTCCTGCGGCGACACGCCGCTGACTTCGACTTCGATGCCGTCGAGCGGCCGCGCCGGCTGGTCGGCGGACTGGATCGTCACCGCACGCGTGCGCACGGGCTCGCCGGCATGCACGCCAAGGTTGGCCAGCAGGCCGGATTGCATGGCAGCCAGCGCCTCGCGGCGCAGGGCGGCATCGTCGGCCGGCAGCGTGACCACGCCGACGGCGAACAGCATCTCGTCGACGCGCGCCGCCTGCATGGTCATCGGCAGCTTGTGCCCGGCAATGGCCACGTCGCGCGCGGCGCTGGTCGGCTTGCCCGGATAGAGCGCGGCATAGCCGCCCTCGCCCGACTGGATCGTGCGCCAGTCATAGCGCGGCGAACACGCGCAGAGCCAGGCCACGGCAAGCATGGCCGGCAACGCCAGGCGAAGCCGGGAGAACCACTGACAGACCTGAGGAGGGGGCATCGGGGGCGTGGCCGCTACGTTGCGGCGCGGATTGTCGGGGCCGGGACGGCGGCGGGCAGAGGCCTCGCCGCCGGGCGGAAACCGGTATTATCCGGGAAGCCGCCAGCCCGTGCTTGCTGCGCTTCACACCATGCCCCCGTTGATCCCGACCCGTCGCTCCTCCGTTCGTCTTGCGGCAGCCGCGCTGCTGGCATTCGCCACGCTCGTCGGCCCCGCCAGCGCGGGCACGCCACATTTGCCGCGCGCGACTGACCTTGCCGCCCACGCCGCCGAAGCGGCTCGTCGCGGCGAGCCGCTCGTGGTGCTGGTCTCGCTGCCCGATTGCGGCTACTGCGACACCGTGCGCAAGAGCTATCTCGGCCCACAGGCGGCAGCCGGCGAAATCGCCGTGCGCGAAGTCGACATGACCGCCGACACCCCGATGCGCGACACCAATGGCTCGATGACCACGGCACGCGCGTGGGCCAAGGCCCATCAGGTGCGCGTTGCGCCGACCGTACTGTTCCTCGATCGCGACGGACGGCAGGCCGCCGCCCCGCTACGCGGCCTCCAGCCCGATTTCTACGGCGCCTACCTGGAACAGTCGCTGGGCCAGGCGCGTGCAGCTGTCGCCACCGCACGCTGACCCACCCGCCACTGCGGCGGATTGACGCACGCGACGGATTGCAGCACCACGCCGCGCCCGGGTTTAGAATGGCCTGTTGACAGTTGAACGGCCCCCCCCTGCCGGACCGCATTGCCATGACAAACGCCGCCTCCACCACTTCCCGACCCCGCAAGCTTTGGCCCATCGCCGTGGTCGTCGTCGTACTCGCCGCGCTGGGCTGGTTCGGCTACCGCGCGCTGTCGCCGTCGAGCCAGGTGCCCGCCGCCACCTTCACGCTGCTCTCTGGCGAAAAAGTCAGCACGGGCGACCTCAAGGGCAAGGTCTACCTGGTCAACTTCTGGGCCACGAGCTGCGCAACCTGCGTCAAGGAAATGCCGGACATGGTCCGCACCTATGAGCAGTACAAGGACAAGGGCCTGGAATTCGTGGCCGTGGCCATGAACTACGATCCGCCGATGTACGTGATGAACTACGCCAAGACGCGCGGCCTGCCGTTCAAGGTCGCGATGGACTCGGATGGCACCGCATCGAAAGCCTTCGGCAATGTGCAGCTCACGCCCACCACCTTCGTCGTCGACAAGGACGGCCGCATCCTGAAGCGCTATGTCGGCGAGCCCGAATGGGACGCGCTGCACAAGCTGCTCGACGGCGCGCTGGCCAAGGCGGCCTGACGAATTTCCGGCAACGGCTGCAAAACAGCGATAAAAGGTGCTCATCGAGCACCTTTTTTGTTGGGCTGGTGCCGCGCCCGCTTCAAGCGGCTTGCGCCGGGGGCCTGTATGGATATACAGTTTGCGCCAGTCTTCCTGCCCGCCCTCCCGTGTCACTGGATCTTGCCCCCCTCGCGGAATCGCCTTCCGCCCTTGCCGAACAAGCCTCGCCGGACGCTGATGTCCCCGCCTACCTTGCGCGGCTCAATCCGGAACAGCGGACGGCGGTCGAGCACCCCAGCGAAGGTCCGCTGCTGATCATCGCGGGCGCGGGCTCGGGCAAGACCAATACGCTCGCCCATCGTGTCGCGCACCTGGTGCTCAAGGGTGCCGATCCGCGCCGCATCCTGCTCCTGACGTTTTCACGCCGTGCGGCGGCCGAGATGGGCCGGCGCGTGGAGCGCATCGTCGACCAGGCGCTCGGCATCAGTACCGGTGCCGGCCGTGCCGCGCTGCAGTGGTCGGGCACCTTCCACGCGATCGGCGCACGGCTGCTGCGCGAATACGCGGAAACGCTGGGCTTGTCGCCGGCTTTCACGATCTGCGACCGCGGCGACGCGGCCGACCTGATGCACGTGGTGCGGCATGACCTGGACCTGTCCGAGCAGGCCAGCCGCTTCCCGAAAAAGGAAACCTGCCTGTCGATCTATTCGCGCGTGGTCAACACGCAGGCCCCGCTCGAGGACGTGCTCAAGCGCTGGTTCCCGCGCTACACCATGTGGGTCGATGCACTGCGCGCGCTGTTCGCAGGCTATGTCGAAGCCAAGCAGAAGCAGCAGGTGCTCGACTATGACGACCTGCTGCTGTACTGGGCGCAGGCGCTGACCGAGCCCGCGATCGCACAGGACATGGGTGCGCGCTTCGACCATGTGCTGGTCGACGAATACCAGGACACCAACGCGCTGCAGGCGTCGATCCTGCTGGCGCTGCGGCCCGATGGCCACGGCCTCACGGTGGTCGGCGACGACGCGCAGTCGATCTACGCGTTCCGCGGCGCCACCGTGCGCAATATCCTCGATTTCCCCGCGCAGTTCACGCCGCCCGCGCGGCAGGTCACGCTGTCGCAGAACTACCGTTCGACGCAGCCGATCCTGCAGGCCGCCAACGCGGTGATCGGGCTTGCGTCCGAGCGTTACACCAAGGATCTATGGTCCGAGCGCACCTCGGCCGAGAAGCCGGGCGTGGTCGTGGTCAACGATGAAGCCGACCAGGCCCGCTTCGTGGTCGAGCGCGTGCTGGAGCGTCGCGAGGCTGGCCTGGCCCTGATGGCGCAGGCGGTGCTGTTCCGCGCCGCCGACCACAGCGCGCAGCTGGAGATCGAGCTGGCCCGGCGCAATATCCCGTTCGTGAAGTTCGGCGGCCTCAAGTTCCTCGAATCCACGCACGTGAAGGACGCGATGGCCGTGGTGCGCTGGCTGCAGAATCCGCTCGACCGCATCGCGGGTTTCCGCACACTGCAGCTGCTGCCCGGCATCGGACCCAAGACCGCCGCGCGCGTGCTCGACGCACTAGCAGTCGCCACCGAGCCGCTGTTCGCGCTGGAATCGTTCGAGGCGCCGCCGGCCGCCGCGCCGGCCTGGACCGACCTGCTGGCGCTGGCCCGCACGCTGCTGGGCCCGGCGTCGCCGTGGCCATCGGAGTTCGAGCAGGTGGTCGCCTGGTACCAGCCGCACCTGGAGCGCATCCACGACGATGCCGCCGCGCGCATGGCCGACCTGCAGCAGCTGGAGCGCATTGCCGCGACCTATGCCTCGCGTGAGCGCTTCCTGACTGAACTGACGCTGGACCCGCCCAGTGCATCGAGCGATGAATCGGGCGTGCCGCTGCGCGACGAGGATTTCCTGATCCTGTCGACGATCCACTCGGCCAAGGGCCAGGAATGGAAGGCGGTGTACGTGCTAAATGCCGTAGACGGCTGCATGCCGTCGGACCTGGCGACGGGCACTACGGAAGAGATCGAAGAGGAAAGGCGGCTGCTGTACGTGGCCATGACGCGCGCCAAGGACCATCTGGATGTCGTGGTGCCGCAGCGTTTTTATGTGCACCAGCAGCCGGGGTTCGGCGATCGCCATGTCTACGCATCACGCACGCGTTTCCTGCCAAACCGGGTGATGCCGAATTTCTATAGCAGGTCGTGGCCGCCTGCGCCGATGCCGGGGGAGACGCCGTCGAAGGCGACGCTGGCGCCGGTGGATCTGGCCAGCCGCATGCGCAATATGTGGCGCTGAGCGCGGCCGGCTCCGCCGTCGTCAGGCCACTTTCTCCAGCAGTAGACCCTTCAGGTACTCCCCTTCCGGGAATGCCGACAGCATCGGATGATCCGTGCCCGCCGACAGCCGTCGCAGGATCCGCGCATCGGCACGCGCATCGGTCACCGCGCCAGCCACGATCTTCTGGAACAGCTCCATGCTGATCGCCCCCGAGCACGAGTACGTGAACAGCAGGCCGCCCGGACGCAGCAGCTGCGTGCCGACCAGATTGATTTCCTTGTAGGCGCGGGCGGCACGGTCAATATGCTGGGCCGACGGCGCGAACTTCGGCGGGTCGAGCACGATCAGGTCGAACTGGCGGCCTTCCGCGCGGAATTCGCGCAGCGTCTTGAACACGTCGGCATCGAGCCAGGTCGCACGGTTCTCGTCGAAGCCATTGAGCGCGACGTTGCCCGCGGCAATCTTCAGCGCCTCGCCCGAGGAATCGATCGACGTCACCGACGTGGCACCGCCACGCAGCGCCGCCAGCGAAAAGCCGCCGGTGTAGCAGAAGCAGTTCAGCACCTCGCGCCCGGCGGCGAGGTCGCCGACCAGCTTGCGGTTGTCGCGCTGGTCGACATAGAAGCCGGTCTTGTGGCCGTTGCGCACGTCCACGTAGTAGCGCACGCCATGCTCGGTCACCGAGAGCGCGGGATCGGGCTCGGCTCCGGCAAGCACGCCAGTCACCAGCTCCAGCCCCTCGCGCTGGCGCACGGCGGCGTCGGAACGCTCGTACACGTTCGGGCAGCCGGTCTCCTTGACCAGCGCCTGCACGATGGCGGTCTTCCAGTGCTCCACGCCGGCGGAATTGAACTGGCACACCAGCTGGCCATTGGCACCGTTGCCGTAGTAGTCGACGATCAGGCCCGGCAGGCGGTCGGATTCGCCGAAGATCAGGCGCACCGCATCGCTGTCCTTCACCCATTGGCGGCGATAGGCGATCGCCGCCGCCACGCGGCGCTTGAACAGCGCGTGGTCGACCGGCTCGTTTTCGTCGAAGGTCCACACGCGCGCGCGGATCTGCGATTCCGGGCTGTAGGCCGCCTTGGCCAGGAAACGGCCATCGGCGGCGCGCACGATGACGGTCGCGCCGGGCTCGCAGCGGCCTTCCGTGGTGGCAATGCCGGTGGCGTAGATCCACGGGTGACGGCGCAGCAGGGACTTTTCCTTGCCGGGCTTGAGGGTGATGGTGTTCATGTTGGTATGGAAATACAGCAGAGTCCGGGGCGTCAAAACCGCGGATATGCAAGCCGGAGGGCTCCCCTCTCCCACGAGCGGGAGAGGGAGAAAACAAGCGGTGTTCTGTGAGTCGATGCCTTACAGCACCACCTTCACCATCGGGTGCGCCGTCAGCGCGCGATAAAGATCGTCAAGCTGTTCGCGGCTGGTGACCCACACCGTGACCGTCAGGCCAAGATAGTTGCCCTTGCTCGACGGACGCATTTCCATCTTCCCGGCGTGAAAGCCCGGGTCGAACTCCTGCACCAGCGTCACGATGGCTTCGGCAAAGCCATCCTGCATCGCACCCATCACCTTGATGGGGAAATCACTGGGATACTCGATCAGCGACTGCTCGGGCGGGATATCGCCCGGCTTGCCGCCGCCATTGCTGTCGGTTGCCATTTCAGTTTCTCCAGCAACCCGGCGCGCATGGCGTGCCGGGCCGCTTCATCATCACTTGCGCTTGAACCACAGGCGGATGGTGTCCCACAGGCGGCCGAAGAAGCCGGCCTCGGGCACTTCTTCCAGCGCCACCACGGGGAACTCCGCCACCTTGGTGGTGCCGTCCATCAGTTTCACCGTGCCCACCTGCTGGCCTGCCGCGATCGGGGCGATCATCAGTTCCTGGCGCTCCAGCACCGGCTTCAGGCGACCGCCCGTGCCCTTGGGCACGGTGACGAAGGTCTCGTTCTGCACGCCGATCTTGACCGTGCCGGCCTTGCCCTTGTAGATGTCAGGCGTGGCCAGTACCTGGCCCTTGTCGTACAGGCGCAGCGTGTCGAAGAACTGGAAGCCGTAGTTCAGGATCTTCAGGCTTTCCTGCGTGCGGATCTGCTCGGTGGCCGTGCCGATCACGATCGACACCAGGCGGCGCGAGCCATTCGGCACGTTGGCCAGCGGGCGCTGGGCCGACGAGATCAGGCAGTAGCCGGCGGACTTGGTATGGCCGGTCTTCAGGCCGTCCACGGTCGGGTCGATGTACAGCAGGCGGTTGCGGTTGGGCTGCCTGATCTTGTTATAG
This sequence comes from Cupriavidus sp. C2SS-8b, assembly GCF_057073745.1. Classification (NCBI taxonomy): domain Bacteria; kingdom Pseudomonadati; phylum Pseudomonadota; class Betaproteobacteria; order Burkholderiales; family Burkholderiaceae; genus Cupriavidus; species Cupriavidus sp. C2SS-8b. Next base: position 333,626 of record NZ_CP172716.1, on the reverse strand, counting down.
GTGAACTCCTTCTGCGAGTACATTCCGTAGTACTCGGGGAAGTCCTTGATCAGGCGCGTGGACAGCGTGGCCAGGTCCACGGCCGTGGTGTAGTGGTTCGGATCGGGCACGCCATCGGTGTTGGTGAAGTGCGTGCCCTTCATGCCCATGCGCTGGGCTTCGCGGTTCATCATCGCGACGAAGCCTTCTTCCGAGCCGCCCACGGCTTCGGCCAGCGCCAGCGAGGCGTCGTTGCCGGACTGCACGATCAGGCCCATCAGCAGGTCGTTCACGCTGACCGGCTTGCCGGCTTCGATGAACATGCGCGATTCATCGCTTTTGACCTTGCGCACGATCTCGGTCGGCGTAATGGTCTGGTCCAGCGTCAGGCGCTTTTCCTTGAGCGCCTCGAACACCAGGTAGGCGGTCATCAGCTTGGTCAGCGAAGCGGGCTCGATGCGCAGGTCGGCATTCTGCGACGCCAGGGCCTGGCCGCTGGTCACGTCGTACAGCATCCAGGACTTGGCCGCCACCTGCGGCATCGGCACACCCTGTGCCAGCACGGCGGCGGGCGCGGCGGCAAGCGTGACGGCCGCGACGAGTGCGGCGGGGGCAAAGACGGACGCAAGGCGCGGCGTGGCTCTGTTCAGCATGTTTCAGTTTCCGACAAGATAAGTTTCGCGAAGAACGGTTGCGGGCACCGGCATGGCGCCTGGGACGGCGTGCCGACTGGCCTCACCGGTCCCACGCATTGACGACGAGCTGCTTGATCAAGTGCAGCTTGCGGTGAAAGAAATGATCGGCGCCGGGGATGACAATGACCGGCAACTCCTGCGGGCGGGCCCAGTCGAACACGCTCTGCAGCGGCACGGTGTCGTCCTGCTCGCCATGGATGACGATGGTATCGGCCGGCACGTCGGCGACTTCCCAGCGGCTCGCGGCGGTGCCGACCAGCGCCAGGCGCTGCGCGGGCGTGCTGGCATCGGCCAGGCGCTTCGCGACGTGCGTGATCACGAAGCTGCCGAACGAGAAGCCGCCCAGGGCCAGCGGCAGCGTGGCGGCATCGGGCGACCACGCGGTCTGTTCGCGCATCCACGCGACCACGGCCAGCAGGTCGTCCTGCTCTCCCACGCCGTTGTCATGCACGCCGGCGCTGTTGCCGACGCCGCGGAAGTTCGGACGCACCGTGGCGTAGCCCAGCTGCACGAAGCAGCGCGCCAGGGTCTGCGCCACCTTGTTGTCCTTGGTGCCGCCGAACAGCGGGTGCGGGTGCGCCACCAGCGCCAGGCCGCGCGGCGCCGCTTGCGGCAGGTCGACCGAGAGGTCGATCGCGCCGGCCGGGCCGGCAATGGTCAGTACCTGGGTATGCGCGTTCATGATGGCAATGGACGATGCAACAACAACTGGGGGCAAGGGAAACGCTGCCGCTACGCTTGCGCTGAAGCGGCACTGCTACGGGAACAACCGGAATACCTTGGGGACATCCTCGACGCCGGCGCTGCCGCACCGGCAGGCGTCGCCATCAGTGGTCAACCATCAGCCGCTCGACCGGCTTGCCGTGCAGCAGATGGCTGTCGATGATCTCGTCGATATCGTGCTCGTCGACGTAGGTGTACCAGACGGCCTCGGGGTAGACCACCAGCACCGGTCCGAGTTCACACCGGTTCAGGCAGCCGGCCTTGTTGATGCGCACGCGGCCTTCGCCGCCGGCGATGCCCAGCTCCTTGCAGCGCTTCTTGGCGTATTCCTGCATGGCCTTGGCGTTGTGCTGGGCGCAGCAGTTCTCGCCGTCCTCGCGCTGGTTGAGGCAGAAAAAAACGTGGTGCTGGTAGTAGCTGCTCATGCGTGCTGGGGAAAAAAGGCGAAAACCGCGGTGGCACCGGCTCGGGCTCCGATGCGTCCGGCGGCATTGATGGAAGCTCGGAATTATACGGTGTGTCGGCGGCCAGACTAAGGCAATCCGGCCCGCCATCGGCATCGCCGGCACGCCCCGCGCCCAAACCTGGCCGCGGATGTGCCATATCGGCCACCCCAGGCATCGCCGCCATTCCGGATCCCCGGAGCCGGCGATTCCGAAATTCCGGAAATCCGGAGTGCCGGACCCTGCGCGTGATGCCACGCTCCGTTTCAAATCAACGGGTTAGCCGATCCCCACACGCTGGCATATCGATTGCAATTCCTGAGTCCGAGACGCGCTGCATTCCGTGACGGCGTGCGCCCGCCACGCCGATGGGCATGGTCAAAAAACCGAGGACGACATCATGAGGAAACCCTTCTACAAGATCCTGTACGTGCAGGTGCTGTTCGCCATCTTCGTCGGCATCCTGCTGGGCCATTTCTGGCCCGAAACCGGCGTGGCCATGAAGCCGCTGGGCGATGGCTTCATCAAGCTGATCAAGATGATCATCGGCCCGATCATCTTCTGTACCGTGGTGACCGGCATTGCCGGCATGAGCGACATGAAGAAGGTCGGCCGCGTCGGCGGCAAGGCGCTGCTGTACTTCGAAATCGTCTCGACCTTCGCGCTGCTGATCGGCCTGGGCGCCGCGCATCTGCTCAAGCCGGGCGTGGGCTTCAACATCGACCCGTCCACGCTCGACACCGCGTCGATCTCGCAATACGTGTCCAAGGCGCACGGCCAGAGCACGGTCGAGTTCCTGATGCACATCATTCCGGAAACGATCTTCAGCGCGTTCTCCAACGGCGATATCCTGCAGATCCTGCTGGTCTCGCTGTTCTTCGGCGCGGCCCTGTCCGCCATCGGCGAGCGCGCGCGCATCGTCGTGCAGCTGATCGAGCAGGTGTCGAAGGTGTTCTTCCACATCGTGCACGTCATCACCAAGGTGGCACCGATCGGCGCGTTCGGCGCGATGGCCTTCACCATCGGCAAGTACGGCCTGGGCTCGCTGGTGCCGCTGCTCAAGCTGATCGGCACGTTCTACTTCACGGCCATCATCTTCGTGGTGTTCGTGCTCGGCACGATCGCGCGCCTGACCGGCTTCAACATCCTGCGCTTCATCGCGTTCATCAAGGAAGAGCTGCTGATCGTGCTGGGCACCAGTTCGTCCGAAGCCGCGCTGCCGCACCTGATGGAAAAGCTGGAGAAGCTGGGCTGCTCCAAGTCCGTGGTGGGCCTGGTGGTTCCGACCGGCTACTCGTTCAACCTGGACGGCACCAACATCTACATGACCATGGCGGTGATCTTCATCGCGCAGGCGACCGGCATCGAACTGACGCTGATGCAGCAGCTCACCATCCTGGGCGTGGCGATGCTCACCTCCAAGGGCGCCAGCGGCGTGACCGGCGCGGGCTTCATCACGCTGGCCGCGACGCTGGCGGTGGTGCCGACCATTCCGGTGGCCGGCATGGTGCTGATCCTTGGCATCGACCGCTTCATGAGCGAGTGCCGTGCGCTGACCAACATCATCGGCAACGGCGTGGCCACCGTGGTGGTCTCGGCCTGGGAACGCGAGCTTGACCGCGTCAAGCTGCGCCGTGCGCTGAAGCAGAGCACTGACGATGAGGCAGAACTCGCCGACGCCGGCCAGAACGTCTGAGGCCGCGCGCGGGGCTGGCCGGCCTGATGTGCCCGATGGGCCGGCCGCCCCGCAGCGAGTATCATCGGCGCGACAGCCTCCGCGCGCGCCGATGCCCCATTCCGACGACTTCCTCGCCGTACATGACCCCGCCGCCGCCCAGGCGGCGCACGAGCCCGGCAGCGAGAACCGCCGCTGGTGGGGCTTTGCCGTGGCGCTGGGCGTCGGGCTGGTGCTGCTGTGCGCGCTCACCTGGCTGGTATCGGTGCAGCGCGGCCTGGCGACCCTGCAGGAATCCACCGCCACGCGCGCCGACCGCTACGCCGCCACGCTCGAAAGCACGCTCGACCGCTACGAATTCCTGCCCGCGCTGGTATCGCTGCACCCGTTCGTGCGCGGCCTGCTGCAGGCCCCCGGCGACCCGGCCCGCGTGGCCGCGGCCAACCACTACCTGGCCGAGGTCAACCGGCGCTCGCACGCGTCGGCCACCTACGTGATCGCCGCCAACGGCATCGCGCTTGCCGCCAGCAATGCCGGCGAACCCGGCAGCTTCGTCGGCACCGACTACCGCTTCCGACCCTATTTCCAGATTGCCGCACGCGGCGAGATGGGACGCTTCTACGCCATCGGCATCACCAGCGACGAACCTGGCTACTACATCGCCCAGCCCGTGGAGTCAGGCGGCAAGGTGATCGGCGTGACCGTGGTCAAGCTCAACCTGGAGTGGTTCCAGCGCGCCGGCGGCGGCAGCGCCGAGCCGCTCATGGTCAGCGACGCCCACGGGGTGATCTTCCTGTCTTCCGTGCCGGGCTGGCAGTACCGCACGCTGGGTCCGCTGCCGCCCGAACTGCGCGACGAACTCGGCAAGACGCGCCAGTACCACGACCGCGACGTGACACCGCTGCCGCTGGAACCGCTGACTTCGCCGGTAACCGCGTGGCTGGCCGCCACCGCGCTGGACCCGGGCGCGCGCCTGGTGCGCGTGCGGGCCAACGGCACCAATCCCGACGGCAGCGAGCGTGCCGACCGCTACCTCGAGGTCGGCCGCAAGGTGGGTCCGGCGAACTGGACCATGCAGGTGATGGCGCCGCTCGACCCCGTGCTGGCCAATGCGCGCAACGCCACCGTGGCCGCGGCGCTGGCCTATGCCTGCATCTGCCTGCTGCTGGTCAACTGGCGCCAGCGCCGCCAGCGCGCGCGCGACATGCAGTACAGCCGCCGCCTGCTCGAAGCGGCCTATGACGAGCTGGAGCGGCGCGTGGAAGCGCGCACCGCCGACCTGATGGCCATCAACGAAAAGCTGGAGGACGAAGTCGCCGAACGCACCCGCGCCGAAAGCGAACTGCGCGCGGCGCAGGACGAACTCGTGCAGGCCAGCAAGCTGGCCGCGCTCGGGCAGATGGCGGCCGGCATCACGCATGAGCTGAACCAGCCGCTGGCCGCGTTGCGCACGTTCTCGGACAACACACGCGTACTGCTGGAGCGCGGCCAGCTCGGCGCGGCCGAAGGCAACCTGTCGGCCATTGCCGACCTGACCGAACGCATGGGCAAGATCACCGGGCAGCTCAAGCTGTTTGCCGGCAAGGCGCGGCCGCCGAGGCGCTCGGTGCAGGTGCGCGCCGCGCTTGAACATGTGGTGGCCTTGCTGGCACCTCGGTTGTCCGCCGTGACGTTGCATGTGGATGGCCTGGACGCGCTGCCCGGCATCGCCGTGCGCGCCGACGAACTCAAGCTCGAGCAGGTGCTGCTCAACCTGATCGGCAATGCGCTCGACGCCATCGCCAGCGCCGCGCCCGCGCAGGGCCGCATCGACGTGTCCGTGCGCGCCAAGGCTGGCGCCGTGATGATCGAGGTGCGTGACAATGGCACCGGCATCCCGCCGGAAGACCTGCCGCGCCTGTTCGAGCCGTTCTTCACGACCAAGGAAACCGGCCAGGGACTGGGGCTGGGCCTGGCCATCACGTCGTCGATCGTGCGCGAATTCGGCGGACAGCTGAGCGCCGCCAATGCCGATGGCGGCGGCGCGGTATTCACCATCGTGCTGACGCGCGCCCCGGCGGAAGCCGGCGCGCCGGCCAGCCAGACACATTGAGGCATCCGATGCAAGACGGTTTGCGCGTCCTGTTCGTCGAAGATGAACCACTGGTGCGCCAGGCCACCGCACAGAGCCTGGAGCTGGCCGGCTTCTCCGTGCTGGCACTGCCCTCGGCCGAGGCCGCCCTGCCCCACCTGAGCGCCGATTTCCCCGGCGTGCTGGTCACCGACGTGCGCCTGCCCGGCGCCAGCGGGCTGGACCTGCTGCACCATTGCCGCAACGCCGCGCCCGGTATCCCGGTGATCCTGGTGACCGGGCATGGCGACATCACGATGGCCGTGCAGGCGATGCGCGAAGGCGCGTATGACTTCATCGAGAAGCCCTTCGGTGCCGACCGCCTGACCGACACGGTGCGGCGCGCCATCGAACGGCGCGGCCTTGAGCTGGAAAACCAGGCGTTGCGGCGGGAACTGGCGGGCTCGGCGGCCGGCACGCGCATTATTGGCCGCTCGCATGCGATCGACCAGGTGCGCGGGCTGGTGGCCAACGTCGCGGCCACCGACGTGCCGGTGATGATCAATGGCGAGACCGGCACGGGCAAGGAGCTGGTGGCGCGCAGCCTGCATGCGCTGTCCAACCGCGCCGACGGGCCGTTCATCGCGCTTAACTGCGGCGCCGTGCCGGAGTCGATCTTCGAAAGCGAGATGTTCGGCCACGAAGCCGGCGCGTTCACCGGCGCCGGCAAGCGGCGCATCGGCAAGCTCGAGCACGCCTCGGGTGGCACGCTGTTCCTCGACGAGATCGAAAGCATGCCGCTGGCGTTGCAGGTCAAGCTGCTGCGGGTCTTGCAGGAAGGGATGCTGGAGCGGCTGGGGTCCAATGCATCGGTGAAAATCGACGTGCGCATCGTGGCGGCCGCCAAAGGCGACATGGATGCGCTGGTCGCGCAGGGCGTGTTCCGGCAGGATCTCTACTACCGCCTCAACGTCGTCACCATTGCGCTGCCGCCGCTGCGCGAGCGGCGCGAGGACATCGTGCCGCTGTTCGAGCATTTCATGCTGATCTCGGCGGTGCGGTACCAGCGGCCGGCCCCCATCCTGTCGGAGTCGCAACGCCAGGCGCTGGCGCAGCGGCCGTGGCCGGGCAATGTGCGGGAGCTGCGCAATGCGGCGGACCGGCTGGTACTGGGCGTGCCCGAAGGTGGCCAGGCCGGCGCGGCCACGGCTGCGCCCGACGAGACCGCGCCGCTGCGCGAACGGATGGAGCATTTCGAACGCGCTGTTATCGCCGATGCGCTGGCGCGCACCGGCGGCGCCGTCAGCCAGGCGGCGGACCTGCTGCAGGTGGGGAAGGCGACCTTGTATGACAAGATCAAGCGATATGGGTTATAGGCTATAGGCAACGCGCTGCATAACGTGCCTCGGGGTTTTCACTACGCTGCCATGGCAACGTCACAATCGACGACTATATTTCGTGTGCGGTTGCGGCATTGGCAGGTGCCCTGGCTGCTTGCTTCTTTTATCAGTCTTCGTGGTAATTGGTGCCCCGCTTGTGCGGGGCGTTTTTTTGGCTCTTCGGCGAATTGCAGGGCGGAGTTCTTGGCAGGCGCCGCTGTTTCGCAGGCGTAGCCTGCGAGTCACTTTTTGTCCGAGCGACAAAAAGTAACCAAAAAACGCGTTGACTTGTCCTAGCGGACGAATATTGATCGTAGTGTGCGAAGAATTTCGTACGGGTACTCGCTTCAGAGCGTGCCCCGCTGCCTGCCGCGTGGAGCGCGTCCACCTGCAGGCTCTCCGACAATGATTGAACCAGCCCCGAAACTGTCCGTGGCCCGACACTGCCAACGTTATCGCATCATCGCCTTCGGCTGCTGCGCGGCTCAGTAGTGGGTCGGTCGGTGCCATCAACGACGCCGGCGCCTGCTTCCCTTTCCCCTCTGCCATTCCCCTCCGGTTTTCTGGTGAGTGCGCGCAGCGCAGCCGTAGGCGTCCTACTGATGGCGTGTTTTGGGAGTCGGCATCAATCCGCCCGAATGCCGTTGTCCTCGATCACCTTCCCCCACTTCCGATACTCTTCCCGCATGCGCGCAGCGAACTGCTCGGGCGGCATGTAGGCCGCCAATGTTCCGGCGCCCTGCAGCTTCTCCTGCACGACGGGATCGGCCAGCACGCGCTTCAGGTCGCCAGTGAGCTTGGCAACGATCTCAGGTGGCGTGCCTGCCGGCGCCACGATGCCCGCCCACGACGTCGCATCGAAACCCGGGAAGCCCTGTTCCGCGATCGTCTTCACATCCGGCGCAAAGCTGACGCGCCGCGCCGAACCCACCGCGAGCGGCCGCAGCTTGCCAGCCTTGATGTGCGGCAGCGCCGCGATCATGTCCGAGAACATCATCGGCACCTGTCCGGCCAGCACATCCGCCATGGCTGGCGCGCTGCCTTTGTAGGGCACGTGCTGTGCATCGAAATGACCCAGGCTCTTGAGCAGCTCCGTCGAGATATGGCCGAAACTGCCATTGCTGGCGCTGGTGTAGTTGTTGGCGCCCGGGTGCGCCTTGGCGTAGGCGATGTACTGCGGCAGCGTGGTCACATCCGGCATGGTCTTTGGGTTGACCACCATGACGATGGGCAGGTCATAGGCCGACGCCACCGGCGTGAAATCCTTGAACAGGTCGTAGCTCTTGCGGTGCGTCAGGCGCGGCGCCAGCAGCGTCGGGTTGGTCATGACCAGCAGCGTGTAGCCGTCCGGCGCACTGCGCGCGACCGATTCGGCACCAATGGTGCCGGAGGCCCCGGGACGATTGTCGATCACCACGGGCTGGCCCAGCGCCTCGCCCAGCTTCTGGCCGATGATGCGCGACGCGGTATCAGTCGGCCCGCCAGGCGGGTACGGCACCACCAGGCGCACTGGTCTCGCGGGATAGCTGCCTGCTGATTGCGCGCCGGCGATGCAAGGCAGCATGCCGGCAAGACAGAGGGCACTCAATTGGACGGCGAATCCACGACGGCTTTTTGCGGGCATGACTGTCTCCATGAGGTGTCGGACCGCCGTGCAAAGCGGCAGCCGCTTGCGTGTCCTAAGCGATTCTTGCGGTCGACTCATCCCGCAGGCTTCGTCGGAAGCGACGATTCCCCGAATTGGCGTAGATTGACGCTTCTAGCCTCCCCAATCTGAAAATCCCTATAATCGAACGACCGTTCATTTCAGGGTGCCACCGGCGCCCGCACGTGGTTCAGGAGACTCCATGCCCGCCGCCCGACAATTGCCTCAGGTGCTGCAAAACCTGGCTCTTCCCGTCATCGCCTCGCCGATGTTCATCGTCAGTTATCCGGAACTGGTGCTGGCGCAGTGCAAGGCCGGCATCGTCGGCTCGTTCCCGGCGCTGAATGCTCGCCCGGCGGAACTGCTCGACGAATGGCTGACGCAAATGCAGGAAGAGCTGGCCAGTTTCCAGGCGGCCAATCCCGGCAAGCCGGTTGGCCCGATCGCGGTGAACCAGATCGTGCATGCTTCGAACGCGCGGCTCGAACATGACATCAAGGTCTGCGTGGACCACAAGGTGCCGATCTTCATCACCTCGCTGCGCGCGCCGATGAAGGAGATGATCGATGCCGTGCACAGCTACGGCGGCATCGTGCTGCACGACGTCATCAGCCTGCGCCATGCCGAAAAGGCACTGGAAGCCGGCGTGGACGGCCTGATCCTGGTAGCCGCCGGCGCCGGCGGACATGCCGGCATGCTGTCGCCGTTCGCGCTGGTCGGAGAAGTCCGCAAGATTTTCGACGGCCCGATTGCGCTGTCGGGTTCGATCGCCACCGGCGATGCCGTGCTGGCCGCGCAAGCCATGGGCGCCGACTTCGCCTACGTCGGCACGCGCTTCATCGCGTCGCAGGAAGCGCACGCGAACGAGTCGTACAAGCAGTCGATCACCGGCTCGGCCGCCGCCGACATCATCTACACCAACCTGTTCACCGGCGTGCACGGCAACTACATCCGCGAGAGCATCGTGGGGGCCGGCCTCGACCCGGAGAACCTGCCCGTGGCCGACAAGAGCAAGATGGATTTTTCCAGCGGCAGCTCCAAGGCCAAGGCATGGAAAGACATCTGGGGCGCCGGCCAGGGCGTGGGCCAGATCCACGATATCCCGCCCGCCGGCGAGATCATCGCGCGCATGAAGGCGGAGTACGACGCCGCCAAGGCGCGTCTCGGTATTGCGCGCTAAGCACGGATCACGCTTGTCTCCTTTGACGTCCCTGCACCGCGATACTTCGAAGCCTGCCGCCACGGCCGGACTAAGCCGCCGGCAGCGGCTGGTGCGCGCGATGTGGGTGACATTGGGGGCGATCAGTCTTTTGCTGGGCATCATCGGCATCTTCCTGCCGGTGCTGCCGACCACGCCGTTCGTGCTGCTCGCGGCGGCTTGCTTCGCGCGCGGCTCCGAACGCTTCCACGGCTGGCTGCTGGCGCATCCGCGCTTCGGCCCACTGGTCCGCGACTGGCAGCGCCACCACAGCATTCCACCGCGCGCCAAGTGCCTGGCACTGGTGATGATGTGGACGTCGATGGGCGCCACGGCCTGGTTCATGCGCGCCCGGCCGATGGCGTCGGCCGCGCTGATTGCGTGTGCGGCGGCGGTGAGCATATGGATGCTGCGCTTGCCGACACGGCCGCCGAGCGGGCACGATCGCTAACGCTCGTTCAATTGGCTGCATGCCGCGGCGCGTAGGGCCGCACAGGATGCTGCTATTGCGAGCGCCGGCCCTCTCCCCCAGCCCCTCTCCCGCAAGCGGGAGAGGGGAGCAAACCGGCGGTCATTTGGATGGCGCTGGTTAGTCGTAGCGGCGGGCGTCCTCGATCACCTTGCCGTCCTGCGGCAGCGATCCCGCTGGCACGAATGTCACCTCGCCGCGCAGGCGCATCACTTCACGCAGCGACTCCGCGACAGCCTGGCGCAACGCATCGTCGTCGCGCGCGGCATCGCAATGCAGAGTCATCACATCCGAGCCCATGGTGCCCGTCACGATCAGTCTCGCAGAGCGGATTTCCGGATGCCGGCGCAGCACGTCGGCCACCTGGCCCGGATGCACGAACATGCCCTTGACCTTGGTGGTCTGGTCCGCACGGCCCAGCCACCCCTTCAGGCGGATATTGGTGCGGCCGCACGGGCTCGCATGGTGCGAGGAATCGGCGACCATCGCCGACAGGTCGCCCGTGCCAAAGCGGATCAGCGGATAGTCCCCGTTGCCGAGCACCGTGACCACCACCTCGCCGGTTTCGCCTTCCGGCATCGGCCGCGTGCCGCCCGGCTCGACGATCTCGACCAGCACGCCTTCGTCCACCACCCAGCCATCGCCGCCCTCGGTTTCATAGGCGATCAGGCCGAGATCGGCCGTGCCATACATCTGTTGCACGCGGATGCCGCGCTCCTGGAACCAGCCGCGCAGCGAAGGCGGCAGCGCCTCGCCCGATACCAGCGCCTTGGACAGGCTGTGGCATGGCGTGCCCATTTCCTCGCCGCGTTCGAGCAGCAGTTTGAGGAACGATGGCGTACCCGCGTAGGCGGAAGGCTGGAGGCTGGCCAGCGCCTGCACCTGCGACTCGGTTTGGCCGACACCCGCGGGGAACACGCAGCAGCCGAGCTTGTGCGCACCGGTTTCCATCATCATGCCGGCCGGCGTGAAATGGTAGGAGAAGGTGTTGTAGACCAGCTCGCCCGAGCGGAATCCCGCCGCGAACATGGCGCGCGCGATGCGCCACCAGTCGGCGCCATGTCCGTCCGGCTCATGGATCGGGCCAGGTGACTGGAAGATATGGCGCAGGCCGCCGATTGGCGTGGCATTGAGTCCGCCCAGCGGCGGCATGGCCTTCTGCCGTGCGCTCAAGTCCGATTTGCGCGTCACCGGCAACGCGGCCAGTGCGTCGCGCGAGGTCAGCGCGGCAGGGTCCACGTCGCGCAGCGCTTCGGTGAAGTAAGGCGCGTGCGCTTTGGCATGGGCGACCTGGCGCGAGAGCGCGGCCAGGAGCGCCTGCTCGCGAATTTCCGGCGCGCGGGTTTCCAGCGAATCGAAGTATTCGGACATGGTGTGGTGCTACGGATTAGGTTAATACGGCGGCATCCCTCTCCCTCTGAGGGGAGAGGGAAAACAATCGGGATGCGCTACGCCAGCCAACGCTTTCTTCGCCGGTAGCTCTTTACGTCGCGGAACGACTTGCGCTCCGCGCCATCGGCATCATTGGCGGCCACGCCAAGGTAGAACTCCTTGACGTCCTCGTTGGTGCGCAGCGACTCGGCGTCGCCATCCATCACCACGCGGCCGTTCTCGAGGATGTAGCCATAGTCGGCATAGCGCAGCGCCACCATGGTGTTCTGCTCGGCCAGCAGGAAGCTGACCTTCTCGCGCGTGTTCAGGTCCCGCACGATCTCGAAGATCTCTTCGACAATTTGCGGCGCCAGACCCATCGACGGTTCATCGAGCAGGATCATCGCGGGCTTGGCCATCATGGCCCGGCCGATCGCGCACATCTGCTGCTCGCCGCCTGACGTGTAGCCCGCCTGCGACTTGCGGCGCGTCTTCAGGCGTGGGAAATAGTTGTAGATCTTCTCCAGCTCGTCACGGGTCTCGCCACGCGACAGGCCGCGCGTGTAGGCGCCGGTTAGCAGGTTTTCCTCGATGGTGAGGTGGGCGAAACAGTGCCGGCCCTCCATCACCTGGATCACGCCGCGCCGGACGAGATCGTTCGGCGTGAGCTGGTCGACGCGGTCGCCGCGGTATTCGACCGAGCCCTTGGTGACATCGCCGCGCTCCGCATGCAGCAGGTTGGAGATGGCCTTGAGCGTCGTGGTCTTGCCCGCGCCGTTGGCCCCAAGCAGGGCGACGATCTTGCCCTCCGGCACTTCGAGCGACACGCCCTTGAGCACCAGGATCACGTGATCGTAGATGACTTCGATATTGTTGACGCAGAGAAGGGTCATGGTACGGCTCGAATTGGCGTTGCGATAACTCTGGACCTTGCGTTCCATTCGGCTGTCTCCCCTCTCCCTCAGGAAGAGGGGAGACAACCATCAGAACGCGTATGGCATCACGACTTCATGCACCCCGGCGTGATCCCCTTCTCCTTCGCGTATTGCGCCGCGGTCGCCTTGAACAGCGGATGGATCAGGTTCTTGTTGCCTTCGATCCAGTCGGACACCACGACCCACTTGGTGCCATCCCACTGCTGGATCTTCACCTTGCCCGAACCTTCGTGGTTGTCGCAGCTGGTCTTGATTTCCGGCAGCAGGCCGGTCGCGCCAAGCTGCTGCAGGCGCGCGTTGGTCAGGTTCAGGTTCTCGAAGGCCCAGCGCATCTGATCGCCGGTCATCGGCTTGCCCTTGCCGAACTTCTCCTGCGCCACGCGGATCGCTTCAACCGTCACCACGGCCGCCGAAACCCCACGGTTGTAGAGCACCGAGCCAACCTTGTTCTTGTCCTGCATATTGCCCTTGCCCGCGCCATAGACCACCTTGTCGATGTCGGCGATCAGCGGCACGCCGCGGCCGGCCACGTTCCACGTCGCGCTCATATAGCCCTTCGCGGCTTCGCCGGCCGGCACGGTGTCTTCTTCCGAGCCCGCCCACCACGAGCCGATCATCTTGTCGCGCGGGAAGCCCACCTTCTGCGCGGCCTTCAGCGCGGTCTGGTTCATCACGCCCCAGCCCCAGAAGATCACGTAGTCGGGGTTCTCCTGGCGGATCTTCAGCCATTGCGCGCCCTGCTCGTTGCCAGGGTGCGCCACGGGGATCTCCACCAGGTTGAACTTGCCCAGCCTGGCTTCCGCCTGCAGCGCGACGATCGGCTCCTTGCCATAGGCCGAGTCGTGGTACAGGTAGACGATCTTCTTGCCGGCAAGCGAGCCGCCATTCTTGCTCGCCAGGTATTTCACGATGGCCGACACCTGCATCTGGTAGGTCGTCACCAGCGGGAAGGCATAGGGGAACACCGAGCCATCGACCGCATCGGTGCGGCCGTAGCCCATCATCACCAGCGGCACCTTGTCGGCGGCGGTCTTGTCGACCAGCGCGTACGAGATGCCCGTCGACATCGAGTGATACGCGGTGCCCTTGGTGGTGGCGTTCTTCGCCTTCAGGCGTTCATAGCACTCCACGCCCTTGGCGTTGTTGTATTCGGTCTCGCACTCTTCCCAGCTCAGCTTGACGCCATTGACGCCACCGTCCTTCATGTTGACGTAGTTCAGGTAATCGACGAAGCCGCCATACCAGGACTGCCCGTTGGCGCCATACGGGCCCACGCGGTAGCTCGGCAGCGCCACGAACTGCTCGTTGGTCTGCGCCAGCGCCGTTGCAGCCGGCACCATCAGCGCCGCGGCGGCGCTCGCGGCCAGCACGGCACGCTGCACATTGCGAATCAGGGTTGTCATGACAGTCTCCTTCACCTTGGCAGGTGCGTTTGTTATGGGGTACCCGTTTGATGGAACGCTACGTCAGAAAGCAGGGACTACGATCAGTGCGGGAACGGCCACAGCCTCAGCTTCTCCTTGGCGATCTGCCACAGCCGCGCAAGGCCGTGCGGCTCGACGATCAGGAAGAAGATGATCAGGCCGCCGAACACCATCAGCTGGATGTGCGACACCGTGGCATTCGTGAACGGCAGGTGCAGCAGCGATGCCAGCGGCGGCAGCACGTTGTCCAGGAAGATCGGCAGCAGCAGGATGAACGCCGCGCCCAGGAACGAGCCCAGGATGCTGCCCACGCCGCCGATGATGATCATGAACAGCACGCGGAACGACAGGTCCAGCGAGAAGCCGTCGGGCTCCACCGAGCCGAGGTAGCAGAACGCGTACAGCGCGCCGGCCACGCCGCAGTAGAACGAGCTGACGGCGAAGGCCAGCAGCTTGGTGCGCATCAGCGGAATGCCGATCACCTCGGCCGCCACGTCCATGTCGCGCACCGACATCCACGCGCGGCCCGTGGCCGAGCGCACCAGGTTCTTGGCGATGAACGCCAGCACGGTGACGATCGCCAGCACGAACAGGTACTTCTTCACCGGCGTGTCGATGGCCATGCCGAACAGGTCCAGCCGCTGCGCGGTAATCACACCCGACGAACTGTTGTTGGAGAACCAGGGAAACTTGGTCAGCGCCCACACCACGAAGAACTGCGCGGCGAGCGTGGCCACCGCCAGGTAGAAGCCCTTGATGCGCAGCGACGGCAGGCCGAACGCCACACCGACCAGCGCAGCGGACAGGCCCGCGAGGATGAACGTCAACAGCACCGGCAGGCCTTCCACGCGCAGCTGGAAGTTATAGGCCGCATAAGCGCCCACCGCCATGAAGGCCGCCGTGCCCAGCGACAGTTGCCCGGCATAGCCGGTGAGGATGTTCAGGCCCAGCGCCGCGAGCGCGAAAATCAGGAACGGGATCAGGATGGCCGAGAACCAGTATTCCGAGCCAACGAACGGAATCACCAGGAAGGCCACCGCCATCAGCACGGCAAAGCCGATGCGGTCCTGGCGGATGGGGAAGATCTGGCTGTCGGAGACGTAGCTCGTCTTGAACTGGCCGGCTTCACGATAGAACATGGAAAATCTCCTGGAGCGAAGTCGGTTCAGACGCGGTCGATATGCTTCTCGCCGAACAGGCCTTCGGGCCTGACCAGCAGGAACAGCAGCGCGAACACATACGGGAACCAGCCCTCGATGCCACCGAAGTTGCCGCCGAACGCCGACTGGAACACCGGGGGGATATAGATCTCGGCGAGCTTCTCCGAGGCACCGATGATCAGGCCGCCGACAATGGCGCCCGGCACCGAGGTAAAGCCGCCGAGGATCAGCACCGGCAGCGCCTTCAGCGCCGTCAGCGTCAGCGCGAACTGCACGCCATTGCGCGAGCCCCACAGCATGCCGGCCACCAGCGCGACAAAGCCGGCCACGCCCCACACGATCGCCCAGATATGCTGCAGCGGAATGCCCAGCGACAGCGCGGCCTGGTGGTCGTCAGCCACTGCGCGAAGTGCGCGGCCTACCTTGGTGTACTGGAAGAACAGCGCGAGCGAACCGACCAGCACGCCGGCGATCGCGGCGGCGGCAATGTCGAACTTGGAGAGCACGATGTTGAAGCGTGTGAGGATCGCTTCGATCGGCTCGTCGACGATGCCGAGGTTGATCGGGCGCACTTCATTGCCGAACAGCAGCGGCCCCAGGCCTTCGAGGAAGAACGACAGGCCGATGGTCGCCATGAACAGCGTGATGGGCGGCTGGTTGACCAGCTTGCGCAGCACAAAGCGCTCGGTGCTCATGCCGACAATGATCATCACGACAAAGGCGCCAATCACGGCGGCCCACATCGGCAGGCCCTTGTCCATCAGGCCGACCACGGCGAGCGCGGCGAAGTAGACCATCGCGCCCTGCGCGAAGTTGAACACGCCCGAGGCCTTGTAGATCAGCACGAAGCCCAGCGCCACCAGCGAGTACATCAGGCCCGACAGCAAGCCGCCGAGCAGGATTTCTATGAAGAACGTCATGGCTGCGTTCCGGTGGAATCAGTTGAGTGGAAAGCCACGTGCGGGCTCAGTGCGACGTGCCGAGGTAGGCCTTGATGACATCCGGATTGGCCTTCACCTCTTCCGGTGTCCCGTCGCCAATCTTCTTGCCGTAGTCCAGCACGACCACGCGATCCGAGATATCCATGACCACGCCCATGTCGTGCTCGATCAGCACGATGGTGGTGCCGAACTGCCGGTTCACGTCGAGGATGAAGCGGCACATGTCCTGCTTCTCTTCCACGTTCATGCCGGCCATCGGTTCATCGAGCAGCAGCATCGACGGCTCGGCCGCGAGCGCGCGCGCCAGCTCCACGCGCTTCTGCAGCCCGTAGGGCAGGCGCCCCACCGGTGTCTTGCGGATCGACTGGATCTCCAGGAAGTCGATGACCTCCTCGACCTTCTGCCGATGCCGCATCTCTTCATTGCGCGCCGGGCCCCACCACAACGCGTGAGCGAGAAAGCCCGTGCGGAACTGCGTGTTGCGGCCGGTCATGATGTTGTCGAGCACCGTCATGCCCTTGAACAGCGCGATGTTCTGGAACGTGCGCGCAATGCCCTGGCGCGCCGCCGCGGTCGGATGCATCTGGCGGCGTTCTTCGCCGCGGAACACGATGCGACCCTGCTGCGGGTGGTACACGCCGTTGATCACGTTCAGCATCGAACTCTTGCCCGCGCCGTTCGGGCCGATGATGGCGCGGATCTCGTGCTCGCACACATCGAACGAGATATCGGTCAGCGCCTTCACGCCGCCGAATGACAGCGAGATGTGCTGCAGGTCCAGAATCACCTCGCCACCGGTACGCGCCTGCTCATGCGTCTGCTGCGACCGCTGTGCGCCGGTCTGCAGGCCAGCATCGGCCAGCGGCGCACCGGGCACCATCGGGCCGGCCGGCGCGATGGCGCCGCCGCCGGGGATGGCGCCCGATGCATCCGTGCGCGCCATGCCATTCCATTCCGCTTGTCCGCCGCGCTGTCCTGCGCTCGCGCGGTCCGATCCTTGCCAGGCCACTTGCGTCATGCTCTTGCTCCCCTGCTCACGCCGCGCGTGCCGACGGCGGCAGGCGTTTGGCATCCACCAGCTTCAGCGTGGCGGACACGCTGCCCTCGCGCCCGTCCTCGAACTTCACGCGCGTCTCGATGAACTGCTCGCTCTTGCCCGCATACAGCCCTTCGATCAGCACCGCATATTTCTCGGCGATAAAGCCGCGCCGCACCTTGCGCGTGCGAGTCAGCTCGTCGTCGTCCGGGTCCAGTTCCTTGTGCAGGATCAGGAAGCGCGAGATCTGCGAGCCGGCCAGCATGGCATCGTTGGCCAGGTCCGCGTTCACCTGGTCCACGCATTCGCCGATCATCGCGATCACATCCGGCTGGGCGGCCAGGTCGACGTAGCCGGCATACGGCAGGTGGCGGCGCTCGGCCCAGTTGCCCACCGCATCGAAGTCGATGTTGATGAAAGCGCAGACCTGGTCGCGGCCGGTGCCGAAGGCCACCGCTTCCTTGATGTAGGGGAAGAACTTCAGCTTGTTCTCGATGTACTTGGGCGCGAACATCGAGCCATCGGCCAGCTTGCCCACGTCCTTGGCGCGGTCGATGATCTTGAGGTGCCCGTCGGCATCGATCACACCAGCGTCGCCGGTCATGAAATAGCCTTCGTCGTTGATGGCCTCGCGCGTGGCGTCATCGCGCTTGTAGTAGGACTTGAGCAGGCCCACGCCGCGCACCAGCACTTCGCCGTTGTCAGCGATGCGGATTTCCATGCCGGGCGCCGCCGGTCCGACGGAATCGAACTTGACCTGCCCGTCCGGCTGCAGGCAGACATAGGCGCAGGTTTCGGTCTGGCCGTAGAACTGCTTGAGGTTCACGCCGATCGAGCGGTAGAAGCGGAACAGGTCCGGGCCGATCGCCTCGCCGGCGGTATAGCCGACGCGGATGCGGCTCATGCCGAGCACGTTGCGCAGCGGGCCGTAGACCAGAAACTCACCGGCGGCATAGCGCATGCGGTCGGCCAATCCGACGGGCTTGCCGTCGAGGATGTCGGCACCGCAGCGGCGCGCGACATCCATGGCCCAGTGGAACAGCTTGCGCTTGATCCAGCCCGCGTCTTCCATGCGGATCATCACTTGCGTGAGCAGTCCTTCATAGATGCGCGGCGGTGCGAAGTAATAGGTCGGCCCGATCTCGCGCAGGTCCGTCATGACGGTCTCGCGCGATTCCGGACAGTTCACGGTGAAGCCCGCCACCATGGCCTGTGCGTAAGAGAAGAGGTTGTCGCCGACCCATGCCATCGGCAGGTAGGACAGCACGTCGTCCTTCTCAGTGAGGCCGTCGAAACCGCAACCGTTCTGCGCCGATCCGATCAAACCGCGGTGCGCGTGGCACACGCCCTTGGGCTTGCCGGTGGTGCCCGACGTATAGAGGATGATGGCCGTGTCTTCCGGCTCGCCCGCGGCAATCGCCTCGTCATAGAAACCCGGATGCGCCCGGTCATAGTCGCGGCCGATCTCCTGCAGGCGCTGGTACGACATCAGCGACGGATGATCGTAGTCGCGCAGCCCGCGCGGGTCTTCGTAGATGACATGGCGCACGCTGCGGCCGGAGGCGGCCAGTTGCTCTTCGACTTCGAGCAGCTTGTCCACTTGCTCCTGGTCTTCGACGATGGCGAAATCGATCTCCGCATCGTTGAGGACGTAGACCATTTCATTGGCAATGGCGTCCTGGTACAGCGGCACCGGCACGCCGCCAAGCGCCTGCGCCGCGGTCATGGCCCAGTACAGGCGCGGACGGTTGTCGCCCACCACAGCCAGGTTCATGCCGCGCGTAAAGCCCAGTGCCGCGAGGCCGCATGCCAGTGCGCGGACTTCCTGCGCGGCCTGTGCCCAGCTGTATGTCTGCCAGATGCCGAGATCCTTTTCGCGATACGCCGGATGCGCGGGCCGTTGCCGGGCGTGCTCCAGCAGCAATCGCGGAAAGGTCGTCGCCGACGATTCCTGCATCGCTGTCTCCTGTCCCTCCGTCGTGGGGATCCACGCGCGGTGTCAAGCGCCGGTCCGGGTCGTTATACTTGGCCTGTTTTGCCTGGCGGCCGTCATGCCGCAGCGCATCAAGCCCGTCGTGCCTTGTCTTCTGGCACTTGCCGGCTCCGTAGTGATCGTAAGATAGCCGATGCCTTCCCCCCCGGTTGTCACGCCGGTGACAATTCCGGGTTAATCCCTACAGGACCTTTCCAGGCCATGCTGAACGATTTCGTCGACCGCTGCGTATGGGCCGCGGACCTCAGTCCGGAGCAGCGCGAACGCGTGCGCCGCGCGATGTTCGTGCGCGAGTACGCGCAAGGCGACTACGTCTGTCACAAGGGTGAAATCGCCGAGCACTGGCTCGGCGTGCTCGAAGGCATCGTCAAGATCACTACCGTGTCGCCATCGGGCAAGTCCGTCACCTTCACCGGCGTGCCGACCGGCGGCTGGTTTGGCGAAGGCGCGGTGCTCAAATCCGAGATCCGCAAGTACGACGTGATGGCGCTGCGCCGCTCGTCGATTGCCTTCCTGCCGCGCGAGACTTTTCAGTGGCTGCTGGATACCAGCCTGCCGTTTACACGCTTCCTGCTCACGCAGTTCAACGAGCGGCTGGGCCAGTTCATCGCCGCGGTGGAATACGAGCGCCTGCTCGACATCGATTCGCGCGTGGCGCGCGCGGTGTCGTCGCTGTTCAATGAGCATCTCTATCCGGGCATCGGCAACACGCTGGAGATCTCGCAGGAAGAGATCGGCCTGCTCGCCGGCATTTCGCGCCAGCGCGCCAACCAGGCGCTCAAGGTGCTCGAGCAGCAGGGCCTGGTGCGCGTGGACTACGGCGTGATCGAAGTGCTGGACCTGGACGGGCTGCGCCAGTACGGCGAGTGACACCATGCCTGCGCGCACCGCGATCGACGAGGGCACGCTGCGGGCTTATCGCGAGACCGAGTACTGCGTGCATGGCGATGCGCCGCTGGTGCTGAAGATCGACCAGCCAAGCGCACCGCTGGCTGCCTTGCATGCACGCCTGCAGGTAGCGTCGAGCGCGTTCATCACCGCGGCGAATCCGTTCAGCCAGACTTTTGATCCATTGCGCAACGACGTGCGGCAGCAGGCATTGGCCGACGAACTCGCGCGGCTTGGTTTTGCTGCCATCCCGGGCATCGGCCAGCATCCGGACAACGGCTGGCCCGGCGAACCGAGCTTCCTGGTGCCAGGGATATCGCTCGACGCCGCGCGCGCGCTCGGAACGAAGCACGGCCAGAACGCCATCGTCTGGAGTGGTGCCGATGCCGTGCCGCAGCTGATCCTGCTGCGCTGAGCGTGCAGCGAACCGTTTCATTGACCCGCCGCCTGCTGACCTGCGCGACCGCATGCGCTGCCGCCGCCTGCGCGCCACTGCCGCCGGCACCATCCATGACGCCAGTGGTTCCGGCCGCTGCAATGATCGACGTGGTAGCGCGCGACTGGCACACCGATGTCTGCCTGCGCAGCGAGGACGCGGACCCTGGCGTGCGCAGCCTCGGGGCCGGATTCGAGGATGTGCGCTACCTCTGCTTCGGCTTCGGGGACCGTTCTTACGTGATGCGGGGCAACCACGGTGTCGTGACCATGCTGCTGGCACTGGTGCCGGGACGCGGCGTGGTGCTGATGACCGCGCTGCGGGCGCCGCCATCCGAGGCGTTCGGCGCTGCGAACGTGGTCGGCCTGGCGGTCAGCCGGCCGGGGCTCGAGGGATTGCGCAACTATCTTCGGGGCGCAGTGCAGAGGAATCCGGACGATTCCCCCATCAGGCTTGGTGCCGGCCCTTATGAAGGCGGCGCTTACTTGTCGGCTACCGCCGCCTACAGCCTGCTCTACACGTGCAATACGTGGACGGCAGACGCGCTGCGTCACGCCGGGTTGCCACTGGCACCCATTGCGGTATTCGCGGACGACGTCATGATGCAGGTCAGGCGGATCGCCTCGGAACAGTCAGGCGCAGGACTGGCGCCCTGAAAGCTGCCAGGCGGCTAGTAGCACGGCAGCTGCGTACACGTGAGGGTGGTGCCGGAGGACGGCCTTGCTGCCGCATTGTTGGCCGGAGGATTGGGGTCGCTGCTGCTGACCGAGATACAGCCGGTCAGCGACAAAGCGAGGAGCAGGACAGCCAGACAGGTTCTTTGCATTGCCGTCTCCGGTGGTGGGCTGGGCGATTTCAGTTATAGGCGAAATCAGGCCCTGCCCCCGGAGGGCGGGCTACCAGCGGTCATGTCCACGTCCGTGGCCGTGACCGTGACCATGGCCACGGTCATCATCCCAATCGCGGTCACGATGGCCGCGGTGGCCGTACCACTGCTCGCGTCCCCACCAGCGGCGGCCGTCCCAATAGCGGTCACCATGCCAGCCCATCACGATGGCCGGCGCAACGACGACCGGCGCCGGGCCATATGCCACGGGCGGCGGGCCATAGACGACTGGAGGCGGAGGCGCCACATAGACCGGCGGCGGGGGAGCGACATAGACGGGGGCCGGCTCGACGTACACCGGTGCAGGCACGCCGATGCTGACGCCAACATCGACACGTGCCATGGCGGGACTGGCTGCCGCCAGCGACAACGCGCCAAGCGTAAAAGCGGCAAGGAGGGGGCGGATCATTTGAGTCCTTCTTTGTCTTGAATCTATCATTCACTCTAACGCGACAGTCGCGTAACGAGTGAGGTGGAATTGTTTCTGCATGTGAAACCATGTAAGCGGCTTTCGCGGCGCGCGGCGGGGCCGTGATTTCACGTGGAAAAGCAAACCGGCCGCCTCAATGGCGGCCGGCGGTTACTGCACATTCGGCGTTGTCGGGTGGCAACGCCCGGCGACCTCAGGCGACGCGATTATGTATCATTTCTGGCACCTCCCTTTCGCGCCTTCCAGACCTTGGCGCTCAAGCTGCTCCTCTATCCGATTCAGCAGACCGGCGTCCTTGACATCTGTGGAGCATGGTCTGGTAGTTCTTGCCATCAGCCGGCAGTTGTAAAAGATTGTTTTACAACTGAAATTTCGGTCACCGCGCCCTCCGCCAAGCCCTTCCTACCCCGACATCGGTATGACGCCTACGGCTGCGGCTGCGCGCACTCAGTGAAAACCGAGGGAAGAGAAGAGAAGAAACGGAAGCACCAGCATCTGCGCCGTTGATGCCCCTGACTCACCGACTTGTGAGCCGCGCAGCAGCCGTAGGCGATGATGCGATAGCGCTGGCAGTGTCGGGCCACGGACAGGTTCGGGGCTGGTTCAATCATTGCTGGAGAGCCTGCAGGCGGACGCGCACCACGCGGCAGGCAGCCGGGCACGCTCTGAAGCGAATACCCGTACAACACTCGCAGCACACTACGATCAATATTCGCCCGTTAGGGCAAGTAAACGCGTTTTTTGGTTACTTTTTGTCGCTCGGACAAAAAGTGACTCGCAGGCTACGCCTGCGAAACAGCCGCGCATGCCAAGAGCGAAGACCAAGTCACAACCACAACCCCCAAGGGCCCGCCTGCCAACCACGACGCCCCCCAATTCCCCGAAGATCCATAAAAAAGGCCGGCGACTGACCGCAGGTCCAAGTCGCCGGCGCTTGCTCGTCCCGCACGGGGTCAGGCCAAACTCAAATCACTTGCTATACACGTACACCCCACGCCCAGTCTTGCGGCCCAGATACCCCGCAGCCACCATCTCGCGCATCAGCATGGCCGGACGGTACTTCGGATCGGCAAACTCGGTGTACAGCACTTCCATCACGGCCAGCATGGTGTCCAGGCCGATCATGTCGGCCAGCGCCAGCGGCCCGATCGGATGATTGCAGCCGAGCTTCATGCCTTCGTCGATTTCTTCCGGCGAGGCCAGGCCTTCGCCCAGCACGCAGAAAGCCTCGTTGATCATCGGGCAAAGAATCCGGTTGACCACGAAGCCCGGGCTGTTCTTCACGGTGATCGGGTACTTGCCCAGTTCCTTGGCCAGCGCGTCGACATCGGCGTGGGTGGCGTCGCTGGTCTGCAGGCCGCGGATCAGTTCGACCAGCGCCATCACCGGCACCGGGTTGAAGAAGTGCATGCCGATAAAGCGGTCGGCGCGGCTGGTCACGGCGGCCAGCTTGGTGATCGAGATCGACGAGGTGTTCGACGCGATGATCACTTCCGGGCCGACGATGCCGTCGATCTGCTTGAGGATCTTGACCTTCAGGTCATAGTTTTCGGTGGCGGCCTCGATCACGATGTCGGCCTTCTTCAGGTCTTCATACGCGGTCGAGCCGTGGATGCGCGCCAGCGCGGCGGCCTTGTCGGCCTCGCTGATCTTGTCCTTCTTGATCAGGCGGTCCAGGCTGCCGGCGACGGTGGCGACGCCCTTCTGCACCGCTGCGTCGCTGATATCCACCATCACCACGTCAAGGCCAACTACCGCGCAGGCCTGTGCAATGCCGTTGCCCATGGTGCCGGCACCGACGATGCCCACTGTCCTGATTGCCATCTCTCTCTTCCTTTTGCTGGTTATGTATTCGTTGTCCGCGACCGCTCAGGCCGCCTGTTCGCGCAGCGCGGCGATGACACGCTGCGCGTGGGCCTCGAGCACGTCCGGGGTCTGCGTGTCGCGCGCGTGGCCGCGCAAGGACTGATCCGAATAGCGCGGCACGATATGGAAATGCACGTGCGGCACGGTCTGGCCGGCAGCGGCGCCATTGAACTGGCCGATCGACAACCCGTCCGGATTGAATGCCTGGCGCACTGCGCGCGCGACGCGCTGCGTGGTGCGGATCGCGGCTTCCGCGCCGGCTTCCGACAGGTCGAACAGGTTGACCGCGGCTTCCTTCGGCACCACCAGGGTATGGCCGTCGGATTGCGGCATGATGTCCATGAAGGCGATGGTGTCGGCATCTTCATAGACCTTGATGCACGGCAGTTCGCCACGCAGGATCTTCGCAAAAATGTTATTCGTGTCGTACGGGCTGTTCATGGTCGGGTGCGGCATGGTTCCGGGATCCGGCGAACTGCCGAGTTTAACGCACAGGGGCGGCCGTGGCCGTGACAGCCCCCCGCCGCCCCCAGATTTCCGTGCGGTTTTCTGCCTCTTGTTTCACATATTGCGGCGGTACTGGCCTCCGACCTCGAACAGCGCGTGCGAAATCTGCCCCAGCGAGCACACGCGCACTGCGTCCATCAGTACGGCAAACACATTCTGGTTGTCGATCACGGCCTCGCGCAGGCGCTGCAGCATGGCGGGCGCCGCGTCGGCATGGGCATGCTGGAATGCGGCCAGGCGTTCGAGCTGGCTTTGCTTCTCGGCTTCGCTCGAGCGTGCCAGTTCCAGCTTCTGCGGTGTCGGGTCGCCGTCCGGATTGCGGAACGTGTTCACGCCGATGATGGGCAGCGTGCCGTCATGCTTCATCTGCTCGTAGTACAGCGACTCCTCCTGGATCTTGCCGCGCTGGTAGCCGGTCTCCATCGCGCCGAGCACGCCGCCGCGCTCGGCAATGCGCTCGAACTCCTGCAGCACCGCCTCTTCGACCAGGTCGGTCAGCTCCTCGATCAGGAAGCTGCCCTGGTTGGGGTTTTCGCATTTCGCCACGCCCCATTCGCGGTTGATGATCAGCTGGATTGCCAGCGCGCGGCGCACCGATTCGCCGGTGGGCGTGGTGATGGCCTCGTCGTACGCGTTGGTGTGGAGCGAGTTGCAGTTGTCGTAGATCGCGATCAGCGCCTGCAGCGTGGTGCGGATATCGTTGAAGTCGATCTCCTGCGCGTGCAGCGAGCGGCCCGAGGTCTGGATGTGGTACTTGAGCTTCTGGCTGCGCTCGTTGGCGCCGTACTTGTCGCGCATCGTCACCGCCCAGATGCGGCGCGCCACGCGGCCCAGCACGCTGTACTCCGGGTCCATGCCGTTCGAGAAGAAGAACGACAGGTTGGGCGCGAAGTCGTCGATATGCATGCCGCGCGCCAGATACGCCTCGACATAGGTGAAGCCGTTGGCGAGCGTGAAGGCAAGCTGCGAGATCGGGTTCGCGCCGGCCTCGGCAATGTGATAGCCCGAGATCGACACCGAGTAGAAATTGCGCACCTGGTGGTGCACGAAGTATTCGGCGATATCGCCCATCACCTTGAGCGAGAACTCGGTCGAGAAGATGCAGGTGTTCTGGCCCTGGTCTTCCTTGAGGATGTCGGCCTGCACCGTGCCGCGCACGTTCTGCAGCACCCACGCGCGGATCTTCGCCTCTTCGTCGGCGCTCGGCTCGCGGCCGTTGTCGGCGCGGAACTTGTCGAGGTTCTGGTCGATGGCGGTGTTCATGAACATCGCCAGGATGGTCGGCGCCGGGCCGTTGATCGTCATCGACACCGACGTGCCCGGGCTGGTCAGGTCGAAGCCGTCATAGAGCACCTTCATGTCGTCGAGCGTGGCGATCGACACGCCGGAATTGCCGACCTTGCCGTAGATGTCCGGACGCACGTGCGGGTCCTCACCGTACAGCGTGACCGAGTCGAATGCGGTGGAAAGCCGCTTGGCCTCCATGCCCTCCGACACCAGCTTGAAGCGCCGGTTGGTGCGGAACGCATCGCCCTCGCCGGCAAACATGCGCGTGGGATCTTCGTTCTCGCGCTTGAATGCGAACACGCCGGCGGTGTAGGGGAAGCTGCCGGGCACATTCTCGCGCATCAGCCACTTCAACACTTCGCCCTCGTCTTCGAAGCGCGGCAGCACGACCTTGCGTATCTTCGTGCCCGACAGCGTGGTGCTTACGAGCCGCGTACGCAGTTCCTTGTCGCGGATCTTCACCACGTAGTCGTCACCGCTGTAGGCCTGCTGCATCTGCGGCCACATGTCCAGCAGCTTGCGTTCGAGCTCGCCAAGCGCTGCGTCGCGCTCCGCGGCGAGGTTGTCCAGTGCGGCAACGCCTTCGCCCTGCGCTTGCGCGAGCATGCGGCTCGACGCGCGCAGTTGCTGGCGCTCACGCGCAATGCGGCTCTGCTCCGCCACGCGCCGATGGTAGCCGCGCAGCGTATCGGCCAGTTCCGCCAGGTAGCGGCTGCGCTGCGGCGGAACGATGACGTTCTGTCCGGTCGAAATGCGGCCGGCCAGCACGGGCAGCGTGCCCGGCTGCAACCTGAGTCCCTTCGCGGCCAGTGCTTCGCGCAGGCCCTGGTACAGCATGGTCACGCCGTCGTCGTTGAAGCGCGATGCCTGGGTGCCGTACACGGGCATGTCCTCGGGCTTGCCATGCCATTGCTCGCGGTTGCGCTGCACTTGCTTGGCCACATCGCGCCAGGCATCCTGCGCGCCCTTGCGGTCGAACTTGTTGATCGCGACGAAATCGGCGAAGTCGAGCATGTCGATCTTCTCGAGCTGGCTCGCGGCGCCGAACTCGGGCGTCATCACGTAGAGCGACACGTCCACATGCGGCACGATGGCCGCATCGCCCTGGCCGATGCCCGAGGTCTCGACCACGACCAGATCAAACCCGGCCACCTTGCAAGCGGCGATGACATCGGGCAGTGCCTGCGAGATCTCGCTGCCTGCTTCACGTGTGGCCAGCGAGCGCATGAAGATGTTCGGATGATTGATCGCATTCATGCGGATGCGGTCGCCCAACAGCGCGCCACCGGACTTGCGCCGCGACGGGTCGATCGAGATCATCGCGATGCGCAGCGTGTCCTGCTGGTCCAGGCGGATGCGACGGATCAGTTCGTCCGTCAGCGATGACTTGCCTGCGCCACCGGTCCCGGTGATGCCGAGCACGGGCACCGTGGCCTTCTCCGCCTTCTCGTGCAGTTCTTTTACGAGCGCAGGATCCGCCTTGCCATTTTCCAGCGCGGTGATGAGCTGCGCCAGCGCGCGGCGGTCGCCTGCGGCCACCGCATCGAGCGTTGTGGGCGCGTAACGGCTCAGGTCGATGTCGCAGCGCTGCACCATGTCGGCAATCATGCCGGCCAGGCCCATGCGCTGGCCGTCCTCGGGGCTGTAGATGCGCGCCACGCCGTAGGCCTGCAGTTCGCGGATTTCATCGGACACGATCACGCCGCCGCCGCCGCCGAACACCTGCACGTGCTCGCCGCCCTTCTCGCGCAGCAAATCCACCATGTACTTGAAGTACTCGACGTGGCCGCCCTGATAGCTGGAGATGGCAATGCCCTGCGCGTCTTCCTGCAGCGCTGCGGTCACCACTTCATCGACGGAGCGATTGTGGCCGAGGTGGATCACCTCGCAGCCGTGGGACTGCAGGATGCGCCGCATGATGTTGATCGATGCGTCGTGCCCGTCGAACAGCGAAGCCGCCGTGACGAAGCGCACCTTGTTGACGGGGCCGCGCGCCTGCGCCTGGGGCGCATCGCGACGAACATCGCGCACATCGGAAAGATCGGTCATGGTCTCCACCGCTGGCTGGGATTGGCTGGCGGCCGCTTGCCAGCCTGTGCGCCGATCGGATGTCGGCTTGGCCGTGCATGCGGACTGCCCCCCGATGCGGCGGGGGCCTGTCGATTATATGACGTTAACGTTAACGTAAGGCAAGTCGGAAGCCGTTGTGGCCGCAAGGCCGTCCGATCACACTCACCTTCTGGCGTGAACATTGAAAGGAGCGATCGATGGTTCGCGAAGTACCACTGTCTACCGCGGGTGAGATTCTTAAGAGGGAGTGGCTCGAGCCACATGGCATTTCGCGGAGAGCCCTGGCAAAAGCCATCGACGTGCCGCCGCGCCGCATCAACGAAATCGTCAAGGGCGAACGCGCAATCACCGCAGACACAGCGGTGCGCCTGGCCGCCTTCTTCGGCACCGACGCACAAAGCTGGATGAATCTGCAGACCTACTACGACACCGAAATGGCGAAAGAAAAAATCGGTGCCGACAAGCTGGCGGAGATCAAGCGGCATTCGGTCGCGGCCTGAGGTGCAGAATGGATAAGGCCGCCCAGAGGCGGCCTTCGTTCCACAGACATCTCCATCACCGCACGCTCAACCGCGGGCATTCGCCAAACGCATCCGTCTTCCACTCGCACCAGCGGTGCGCCAGCACGCGCAGCCACCCGGCCAGCCGCGCCCACGACAACGGCGCGGATACTGCTGCCAGCGCAAATCGCGCCGGGCCGCCCTCGCCCGACAGCCAGAAGCGCTCGCCCTCGGCCAGCGCAAAAACGTCGCCAGGCTGCAGCCAGAAGTCGGCCACGCAGCCTTCCACCGTGACCCATACCCGGCCCTCGATCACCTTCACGCTTTGCCCGTAGCCCGCGCGCAGGCTCACCGGCTGCCCCGGTTCATCCAGTTCAAATACCCTCAGTTCACGCATGTCGCACTCCTTGCAGCGCGGCGGCACCGATCTCCGCCATGCTTCCATTATTCGTATCCCCGACTAGAATCCCATGTACAGTTGTGAACAGTTTTCCATGAACTGTTCAGTAGTTTTTCCTGACAGTTCGACGATAGGTCGACGCCACCATGAAGCTGATCATTGATCCCACCACGGGCATTCCCCTGACCGAGCAGATCATCCAGGGCGTGAAGGCATGGATCAGCTCCAGCGAGGCGCGCCCCGGCGCGCGGCTGCCTTCGATCCGGCAACTGGCGCTGAACAACGGCATCAGCCGCTTCCCGGTGATCGAGGCCTACGACCGCCTGGTATCGCAAGGGCTGCTGGATTCGCGACACGGGTCGGGCTTCTATGTGGCGGAGAGCCCGCTGGCCACCCGGTCGGCGCGCGGCTGGTCGGACCCGAGCCTGGCCGAGGACCTGTCCGGCCACATCATGGAGCAGTTCAACCACCCGAGCGGCGCGCTCAAGCTGGCCGGCGGCTTCGTACCCGAGACCTGGCGCGATGTGGAGGGGCTGACGCAGGCCATCCGCGCGGTGTCGCGCAACGACATCGACAGCGTGATCCACTACGCCACGCCTATGGGCCACCCGGAACTGCGCCGGCAGGTGCTGCTGCGCGTGCGCCAGCTAGGCATTGCGGCCGAGCTGCCCCAGGTGCTGATCACCACCGGCGCCAGCCAGGCACTGGACCTGGTGGTACGCCACCTGCTCAAGCCGGGCGACACGGTGTTTGTCGAAGATCCCGGCTACTACAACCTGTTCGGCCTGCTGCGCCTGCACGGCGTGCAGCTCGTGGGCGTGCCGCACACGCCGTCCGGCCCCGACCCCGAGACCACCGAGGCATTGCTGCGCGAGCACAAGCCCAAGCTGTTCTTCACGAACAGCGTGCTGCAGAACCCCACGGGCTCGACCCTGGCGCCGCCGGTTGCCTTCCGGCTGCTGGAACTCGCGCGCCGCCATGGCTTCCGCTTTGTCGAGGACGATATCTTCTCGGACTTCCAGACGCACTTCACCGACCGGCTCGCCACGCTCGACCAACTGGAGCACGTGATCTACATCGGCGGGTTCTCGAAGACAGTGTCGGCCTCGCTGCGCACCGGCTACCTGGTGGCGGACAAGGCGCTGGTGAAGGACCTCGTCGATGTGAAAGTGCTCACCAGCGTGGCCGGCTCGCACTTCGCCGAGGCGGTCACCGCCTCGCTGCTGGAACGCGGCGCCTATCGCAAGTACGTGGAACGGCTGCGCCTGCGCGTGCGCGAGTCCTCGGCCAACGCGGTGCGCCAGCTCGCGGCATGCGGCTGGGAAGTTTTCTGCGAACCCGCGGGCGGCAACTTCCTGTGGGCGCGGCCGCCGGGCATCAAGGACTCGCGCGAGCTGGTCGCGCTGGGCGAGAAATACGGCGTGATGCTCGCGCCCGGCAACTATTTCCGGCCGGGCGGCGAGACCTCGGCGTGGATCCGCGTCAATACCGCGTATGCCAACGAACCGCGCTCGGTGGCGTTCATGCGAGAGGCCGCCGCGAAAGGCTGAGAGGCTTCAGCCGCCGTGGTTGTGCAGCACGGCATTGCGCCGCGCGTAGAGGAAATACACCGCTAGGCCGATCGCCAGCCACACCAGGAAGGCAATCCACGTGAGTGCCTGCAGGTGGGCCATCAGGAACAGGCAGAAGCCCGCGGACAGCAGCGGCACCACGGGCACGCCGGGGCAGCGGAACGCGCGCGGCAGGTCCGGGCGCGTGCGGCGCAACACCAGCACGGCAATCGAGATCAGCGTGAAGGCCGCGAGCGTGCCGATATTGATCAGCTCGGCCAGCACATTGAGCGGCACGAAGCCGGCAATGATGGCGAACACGATGCCCACGGTCCACGTGGCGAAGTACGGCGTGGCATGCACGGGATGCACCGACGAGAGCCGCTCGGGCAACAGGCCATCGCGCGACATGGCAAAGATGATGCGGGTCTGGCCGTAGGTCATCACCAGGATCACCGTGGTCATGCCGAGGATGGCACCCAGGTCGACAAAGCCAGCCACCCAGTTCTGCCCGGCGAACTGCAGCGCCAGCGACACGGGATGATCCACGCCCTCGAATTTGGCGAAGGGCACGATGCCGGTCATGATCGCCGCCACCACCACGTACAGCACGGTGCAGACCGCGAGCGAGCCGATGATGCCAACGGGCAGGTCGCGGCTCGGGTTGCGCACCTCCTCCGCTGCCGAGGTCACGGCGTCGAAGCCGATAAACGCAAAGAAGACCAGCGCCGCCGCATTGAACACGCCGGTCATGCCGAACGGCGCGAACGGCTGCCAGTTCACCGGCTTCACGTGCCACACGCCCACGGCGATGAACAGCAGCACGACGCTGATCTTGATCGCCACCATCACATTGTTCAGCCGCGCGGATTCCTTCACGCCGTACGACACCACCCACGTGATCGCCAGCATGATCAGCACGGCCGGCAGGTTCACCATGGTCGCGACGCCTGGCACCGCGCCTGGCGCTGCCGTGAGTGCCGCCGGCAACTTCACGCCGAAGCCGGCGACGAGCGACTGGAAATAGCCCGACCAGCCCACCGACACCGCCGACGTGGCCAGCCCGTATTCGAGCAGCAGGTCCCAGCCGATCATCCACGCGACGATTTCGCCGAGCGTGGCATAGCTGTAGGTATAGATCGATCCCGATACGGGAATGGCGGAGGCGAACTCGGCATAGCAGAGCGCGGCAAACCCGCACGCCATGGCGGCAATCACGAACGACACCGTCAGCGCGGGCCCGGCCGTCAGCGCGCCGGTGCCGGTCAGCACGAAGATGCCGGTGCCGATGATGGCGCCGATGCCCATCATCACGAGGTCGATCGGCCCGAGCACTTTCTTCAGGCCGTCGTGATCCGCCACGGCGAGCATGGCGTCGATATTCTTGGTGCGGAACAGACTCATCAGAACAACTCCCGCGAATGCCGTCTTGTGGACAGCTTCGCCCTTTCCTGGAAAGGACGGGAGTTTACTCTTGTGAGCGTGCGCCAAAAGCCACTAGGCGCCGGGCGGGATGATCCACGTCACGCGTCGCGCAGATCATCCCTGCGGGGATGCTACTTCGCGACCGGCATCGTGAACTCTGCACCCTTGGCAATCGAGTCCGGCCAGCGCTGCATCACGCTCTTGTAGCGCGTGTAGAAGCGCACGCCCTCTTCGCCGTAGGCGTGATGGTCGCCGAACAGCGAGCGCTTCCAGCCACCGAACGAATGCCACGCCATTGGCACCGGAATCGGCACGTTGATGCCGACCATGCCTACCTGGATCTGCCGCGCGAACGCGCGCGCAATGCCGCCGTCGCTGGTGTAGCAGGACACGCCGTTGCCGTATTCATGCGCGTTGATCAGCGCCACCGCTTCGGCAAAGTCATGCACGCGCACCACCGACAGCACCGGGCCGAAGATCTCTTCCTTGTAGATCGTCATGTCCGGCGTGACGTTGTCGAACAGCGTGCCGCCGACATAGAAGCCGTTCTCATGGCCCTCGACCTTGTGGCCACGGCCATCGGTCACGAGCTTTGCTCCTTCCTGCACGCCCTTCTCGATATAGCCTTCGACTTTCGCCTTGTGCGCGCCGGTCACCAGCGGCCCCATTTCGGCGTCGGCTTCCATGCCGTTGCGGATCTTCAGCGTTGCGGCGCGATCGGCCAGACGCGGCACCAGCTTGTCGGCCACGTCGCCCACGGCCACCGCAACGGAGATCGCCATGCAGCGCTCGCCGGCCGAACCGTAGGCCGCGCCGACCAGTGCATCGACGGCCTGGTCGAGGTCCGCGTCGGGCATCACCACCAGATGGTTCTTCGCGCCGCCCAGCGCCTGCACGCGCTTGCCGTGCTTCGTGCCTTCGGTGTAGATGTATTCGGCGATCGGCGTCGAGCCGACGAACGACAGCGCCTGCACGTCCGGATGCGCAAGCAGCGCATCGACGGCCACCTTGTCGCCCTGCACGACGTTGAACACGCCGTCGGGCAAGCCAGCCTGCTTGAGCAGGTCGGCAATCAGCAGGCTTGGCGACGGATCGCGCTCGGATGGCTTGAGCACGAAGGTATTGCCGCACGCGAGCGCCACCGGGAACATCCACATCGGCACCATCACGGGGAAGTTGAACGGCGTGATGCCGGCCACCACGCCCAGCGGCTGGCGCAGGTTCCAGTTGTCGATGCCGCCGCCGACGTTGTCGGTGAAATCGGTCTTGAGCAGGTTCGGAATGCCGCAGGCAAACTCGACCACCTCGATGCCGCGCGTGACTTCGCCCTTGGCATCGCTGAACACCTTGCCGTGCTCGCGCGTGATCAGCGCGGCCAGGTCGTCGTGGTGCTTGTCCAGCAACTCCTTGAACTTGAACAGGATGCGCGCGCGGCGCAGCGGCGGCGTGTCGGCCCATGCCGGGAACGCGGCCTTGGCGGCCGCGACGGCATCGGACACATCCTGCGCGGTGCCAAGCGTCACGTGCGCGGCCACCTCGCCGGTGGCCGGGTTAAAGACATCGGCAAAGCGCGCGGACGCGCCTTGCCGGACCGTGCCACCGATGTAATGGTGGATTTCGGCGATCTGCCGGTTCTCTGCAATGTTCACTTCGGTGTCCCTCGTTACTGCACTTCGCGCAGCGCCTGCTTGACGGTATCGAACAGCTCGGCGATCTGCGCCTCGCTGATGATCAGCGGCGGCGAGAACGCCAGGATGTCGCCGGTATAGCGCACCAGCACGCCGCGCTCCAGGCACTTGAGGAAGGCCTCATACGCGCGCGCCCCCGGCTGGCCCGGACGCGGCTCCAGCTCGATGCCGGCCACCATGCCAAGGTTGCGGATGTCCTTCACATGCGGCGCTTCTCGCACGCTGTGCACGGCGGCTTCGAACACTGGCGACAGTTCGGCGGCACGGCCGAACAGGTTCTCGCGCTGGTACAGGTCCAGCGTCGCGATCGCGGCCGCGGCGGCCAGCGGGTGGCCCGAATAGGTGTAGCCGTGCGCCAGCTCGATCGCGCCCGGCGCGGCCGAGTTGACCACCGTGTCGTGCACTTCGCGGCGCACGGCCACGGCGCCCATCGGCACGGCGGCGTTGTTGATGGCCTTGGCCATCGTGATCAGGTCCGGCGTGACCTTGAAGCGCTCCGCCGCGGTGGCGGTGCCCAGGCGGCCGAATGCGGTGATGACCTCGTCGAAGATCAGCAGGATGCCGTGCTTGCTGGTGATCGCGCGCAGCTTGTCCAGGTAGCCGACCGGCGGCACCAGCACGCCGGCCGAGCCAGCCAGCGGCTCGACGATGACCGCGGCAATGGTCGACGGATCATGCAGCGCTACGATGCGCTCCAGCTCGTCGGCCAGGTGTGCGCCCCACTGCGGCTGGCCCTTGGAGAACGCCGCTTCGGCGATGTTCAGCGTGGCCGGAAGATGGTCGGTGCCGGGCATCAGGTTGGCCGAGAACGCCTTGCGGTTCGGCCCGATGCCGCCCACGGCCATGCCGCCGAAGCCCACGCCGTGGTAGCCGCGCTCGCGCCCGATAAAGCGCGTGCGCTGGCCCTCGCCGCGCGCGCGGTGGTAGGCCAGGGCAATCTTCAGCGCGGTGTCGACCGACTCCGATCCGGAGTTCGTGAAGAAGATGCGGTCCAGGCCCTGCGGCATGATGGCGGCCACCTTGGTGGCGGCCTCGAACGAGAGCGGATGACCCATCTGGAACGGCGGCGCGTAGTCCAGCGTAGCGGCCTGGCGCGCCACGGCCTCGGCAATTTCCTTGCGGCAGTGGCCGGCGGCCACGCACCAGAGGCCCGCGCAACCGTCCAGGATCTGGCGTCCGTCGTGGGTGGTGTAGTACATGCCGCTGGCGGAGGCCAGCAGGCGCGGCGCCGCCTTGTACTGGCGGTTCGCGGTAAAGGGCATCCACAGGGCATCGAGATCGGGAATCACGGTCTTGGCGGCGTCCATACGTCCTCCTCTGGCAAGCGGGTTGGCGCGCGCTGTCACGGCGAAGTGCGTGCAGCGGCAGGGATGTCGGCCACTCTACCGGCGGCCCAGGGGCGACAAAATATACAGTCCGGACAACGTCGCCTTACCGTACAGTTTAGGCAAGGCAAACCGTACAGGATTGTGCCGCTGCAGCAGCGACGCCGGGTCACGCCAACGGGACCCGCCATGCGGTGCCGCACGGCGCCACACATTGCAGTGCGTCATTTTTGACGTGGATACCGGCGCGTTGGCCAGACGCCTTCGTGCTGCCGCTAAACTGTACAGGTAGCTTCCCTCTAAAGTGCCGCATGCTGACCCTTGACCTGACCCGCAGCCGCCGCGGCGGCGAAACCCTGACCGAACAGATCGTGGCTGGCATCGCCGCGCTGGTGGACCGCCGCGCGCTGCGCGCCGGCTCCGCGCTGCCGTCGGTACGCCGCTTTGCGCAGCAGCATGGCGTCAGCACCTTCACGGTGGCCGAGGCCTACGGCCGGCTCACCGCGCTGGGCTACCTTGCCGCGCGCGCAGGTTCCGGCTACACCGTGGCCCACCGCCATGCGCCGGCGGGCGGCGCGCGTGCGCCGCGCTGGGAAGCGCCCGGGCTCAATGCGGCGTGGCTGCTGTCGGATGTGTTCGCCGATCATTCCGTGCCGATCAAGGCCGGCGCCGGCTGGCTGCCGGGCGACTGGCTCAACGAGGAAGGCCTGCACCAGGCCATGCGCGCCGCCGCGCGCGTGCCGGCCGCGCAGGTGTCGGGCTACGGCCAGCCTTACGGCTATGCGCCGCTGCGCGAGCATATCGCCGCCGGGCTCGGCCAGTACGGGATTCCGATGCAGGCGCAACAGGTGGTGCTGACGCAGGGCGCCACGCAGGCGCTGGACCTGGTGGTGCGCACGCTGCTGCGCAACGGCGACACCGTGCTGGTCGAGGCGCCCTGCTACTGCAACCTGCTGCAGATCCTGCGGCTCGCCGGCCTGCGCGTAGTGGGCGTGCCGCGCACCGCGGCCGGGCTCGATACCGATGCACTGGAAGATGCCATCCGCACGCACGCGCCGCGGGCGCTGTTCGTCAACACCGTGCTGCAGAACCCGACCGGCGCCAGCCTCACCAGCATGAACGCGTTCCGCGTGCTGCAACTGGCCGAGCAGCACCGCCTGCTGGTAGTCGAAGACGATATCTACCGAGAACTCGCGCCGGCGGGTTCGCCCATGCTGGCCGCGATGGACGGGCTGTCGCAGGTGGTCTACGTCAATGGCTTTTCCAAGACCATCACGCCGTCGCTGCGTGTCGGCTATCTCGCCGCCAGCGCGGACCTCGCCAAGGCCTTCGCGCGGACCAAGATGGCAGTCGGGCTGACCTCGTCGGAAGTGACGGAGCGGCTGGTGTATTCGGTCCTGACCAGCGGCCACTACGGCCGCCACGTCGCGGCGCTGGCCGAACGGCTGCGCGCCCAGCAGGACCGCGTGACGGAGAAGATGGAAGCGCACGGCCTGGAGGTGCTGCTGCGCCCGGAAGGCGGGATGTTCGCCTGGGCCCGCGTGCGCGACGCGCTAGCCGACGGCATGCCGATGACCGGCAACCGGCTCGCTACGCTGGCGCTCGAACATGGCATCTGGCTGGCGCCAGGATCCTATTTCGAGCCGGAGGAAACGGATTCGCCATGGATCCGCTTCAATGTGGCAACCGGTGACGCGCCGCCGTTATGGGACTTCCTGGACAGCCTGTCGGACCGGGGGCACGCCGTGCGCGCTGCCTGAACCGGCCCGCTGCCGGCTCAGCTCCAGAGGCGCTCGACCACCATGCCAGCGGTCGCGCAAATGCCAATCCAGACCGCCATGCAGACGGCAATGAAACGGTAGCTCATATCGAAATCGACAACAAATGTGGGGATGGAATGTGAATATTTTTTGAAATTATACATGCATACGTGAATGTATGTATGTATAAACGCGAGAAGATCACACCGCATGCGGCCCTCTGCGCATTCCCGCTCCGGCCACAGGGGCGGCCCGGGTTCGCGCACGGGCAGTCTGCTACCCTACCCGCTCGCTTCCTGCTCCGTCCGACGGATCGCCCTCCATGCACACCGAAAATCTTTCTACGTGGACCCACAGCCACGTGTTCGACACTGGCAACCATGCGGCCGAGCGCAGCACCCGGCTGGTGATGATGATCACGGCCGTCACCATGGGTGTGGAAATTGCTGCCGGCTGGTGGTTCAACTCCATGGCATTGCTGGCCGATGGCTGGCACATGAGTTCGCACGCCCTGGCGATCGGCATGACGGCTTTTGCCTACGCGGCCGCGCGGCGCTACGCGTCGGATGCGCGCTTTGCCTTCGGCACCTGGAAGATCGAAGTGCTCGCTGGCTTCGCCAGCGCCGTGTTCCTGATCGGCGTGGCGGCACTGATGGCGATCGGCTCGGTGGAGCGGTTGTTCAGCCCGCAGGCCATCCACTATCGCGAAGCCATGGCCATCACGGCGCTCGGCCTGCTGGTGAACCTCGGCTGCGCGCTGATCCTCGGCGGCGCGCACCATGGCCATGACCATCATGGGCACGGGCACCACCACGACGACCATCACCACCACGATCATGCCCATGCGCACGGGCATGGGCACCATCACGACATCAACCTGCGCTCCGCCTACCTGCATGTGGTGGCGGATGCCGCAACGTCGGTGCTGGCCATCGTCGCGCTGGCTGGCGGCTGGTGGCTCGGCTGGAGCTGGCTGGACCCGGTGATGGGCCTGGTCGGCGCGGTGCTGGTCGGCCGCTGGGCGTTGGGGCTGCTGCGCCAGAGCGGCACCGTGCTGCTGGATCGCGAGATGGACCACCCGGTGGTCGGTGAAGTGCGCGAGGTACTGGCCGCATTCGAGCACGCCGACGACGACCGCGATGCCACGCGCGCGACCGACCTCCATGTCTGGCGCGTCGGCAAGCAGCAGTTTGCCTGCATCGTCTGCCTGGTCACGCATGACACCACGCTGACACCGCAGCGCGTGCGCGAGGCGTTGTCCGTGCATGAAGAGCTCGTGCATGTGACGGTGGAGATTAGCATCTGCCGCGACGAAAACCATCCGGGCGTGCGCGCCGCGCGGCACGCCTGACGGATCCTGCTGCCGGTTATCCGTCGACGGCTGCGAAGACTCGATTATTTCCGCTTGCGGGAAAATATGCCTGCGCTTACGCGCACGGCTTCAGGTCAGCTCGCAGCACATGCACAGCGGCGGCGTGTCGGTATGGCGATGGAATTCACTGGAGGACAGCACCTCGGCCGGCAGGCTCGAGGCAGAGATCAGCGAAAAGCCGTAGCGCGCGAAATAGCTCGGGCAGGTCGGGGTCAGCAGCACGGCGCGCTTGGCCCCGTTGGCACGCGCGCGCATCAGCACCGCGCGTACCACGTGGGTGGCGATGCCCTGGTCGCGGTATTCCGGCAGCACCGCGACCGAGCGGATCACCACGGTCTCGCCAAAACGCTCGCCAGCCCCGCAGCCAACCACCTGCGATTCGTGCACGGCAACGTGGAAGTGCTCCAGCATGCGGATTACATCATCGGTTGGCAGGCTGCAGCGCTCCAGCACCGCGCCGACCGCTGGCGCATCCGGAGGTACCGCTGCCCGGATTCGCAGATCTTTAATCATCGGGAGCCTCTTAATCTTGCGTCACTACGGGAACACCACGGAAGCCCTGCATGGTCGTCACGTGCGCAAGCGCCGGATGCACCTGCACCAACGCATTGCCGCGTCAACACACTACCGCAAAGAGCGCCGTTGTTCCAGACGGTAACAACGCGTAAACAACGCTCACGGTACAGCATGAGACCGGTTGGTTCCACGCCCGTACGGGTGATATGCGAAGAGACAAGCAGGGATCGTGCCGCTCAGGGCACCGCAGGCATCCCGCGCGATGCGCGCGGAAGGAAACTGGAGGCGGAGATACGGAATCGAACCGTCGTAAACGGCTTTGCAGGCCGTCGCATCACCACTCTGCCACCCCGCC
The DNA here is from genome assembly GCF_057073745.1 of Cupriavidus sp. C2SS-8b. NCBI lineage: Bacteria > Pseudomonadati > Pseudomonadota > Betaproteobacteria > Burkholderiales > Burkholderiaceae > Cupriavidus > Cupriavidus sp. C2SS-8b. Next base: position 295,249 of record NZ_CP172716.1, on the reverse strand, counting down.
GTGGACGAAAGGTCCGGGGACAAATCGTGTTGCGGGGCGCAGTGTAGCGGTAAATCGGAAAGTCTGCAGGCGCCGTACTCGCGGCGGGGTTATTCGACCCCGCCCATGCCGGACTGGATGTAGTTCTGGATGCCAACCTTGCCGATCAGTTCGATCTGCGACTCGATCCAGTCGATATGTTCTTCGGTCGCTTCCAGGATGTCGACGACGACTTCGCGCGATACGTAGTCTCCCACCGATTCGAAATACTTGATCGCCTCCTTGCAACTGGCCTGGGAAACCTGCTCGAGCTTCAAGTCGCAAGCCAGCATTTCACCGGTGTTTTCGCCGAGCAGCAATTTATCGAGGTCCTGCAGGTTCGGCAGGCCGTCGAGCAGCAGGATGCGCTCGATCAGCTTGTCGGCATGCTTCATTTCCTCGATCGATTCCTCGTATTCGTGCTTGCCCAGCGCGTTGATGCCCCAATGCCGGTACATGCGCGCGTGCAGGAAATACTGGTTGATCGCGGTCAGTTCGTGCTTGAGCTGGGCATTGAGGAGCTGGATGACCTTCTTGTCAGATTTCATGGCATATCCCCTTCCCCCGGGGCAGAAAATCCTGTTTCTCCTTGTTTGATCCGGTCCGGCTTTTGCGCCGGTCAATTTTCATGGTAGCCCTGATTGGCGCGACATCAAGCGAGACGGCAAAATGCGCGGGAAATCATCGCCTGCGGTGCGCTGGATCGAGAATGCGTATGGTTTTGATTTTCGCCGCGATTATCAGTCCCGCGTAAAAATGCCAGGAATGCGGTAATTGCCTATCCGGAAGAAAAAGCGCGGCGCCCATTGCCCGTGAAAAAGATGGAGTGGGATACCCGCTCTTTCCTATGCTCGGGGGAACCGATCGCGTGCTGAACCGTTCGACTGGAGTGGACCATGAATCTCTCGTAGCCAGTATCCCGACTCAGGGTGAACTGTTTTTCGTTGTCGCTTGACGGCTATGGCGCCGGCCCGAACCAGAGCCTCGCCAATCCGCTCGGCGTCGGCGGCATGTCACTGCACGAATGGGTATTCCCTACACGGCGCTTCCAGGCCATGCTCGGCAGCGAAGGCGGGAGCACCGGCGTCGACAATGACTTTGCCGAACGCGGCTTCGAGAATCTGGGCGCGTGGATCCTCGGCCGCAATATGTTCGGCCCCGTGCGTGGGCCGTGGCCCGATGACGACTGGAAAGGCTGGTGGGGCAACAACCCGCCCTATCACGTGCCGGTGTTCGTGCTGACGCACCACGCGCGGCCATCGATCGAGATGGAGGGCGGCACGACCTTCCACTTCGTCACCGATGGCATCCACGCGGCGCTGGCGCGCGCACGCGAAGCCGCGCAGGGCCGCGATATTCGCGTGGGCGGTGGCGTGGCGACGATCCGCCAGTACCTGCAGGCCGGCCTGATCGACGAGATGCATCTCGCCATGGCGCCGACGCTGCTCGGCAGCGGCGAGTCGCTGCTTGCCGGCATTGACCTGCCAGCGCTCGGCTATGCCTGCACCGAACACGCGAGCACGTCCGCCGCGCTGCACGTCGTTCTGACGAAGCGGGCGTAGCGCCGGCCCATTCGCGCGCTCGACGTCCGGCAGCTTCCACGCTCTTGTCGAGGAACGGCTTCTCGGGGCCATAAAGCCCCCCATTCGCCCAACATTATATTTTTTTATATAATATACGGGACAATACTGTAGCTGTCCCATGAACAAGCCCGACCCCGACATCGTGTGATGGTGGGATGGTGGGTGCCATCGCCATCGGCACAATCGCCTTCCTGTTTGCCCGTAGCCGCAGCTCGTTGCTCGGGCTGCCCATGCAGTTGCCCGCCAGCACAACAGTCACACTGCGCCTGGTGCTTGGCAGCGCGGCTTTTGGCGTTGGATGGGGAATCGCCCGGTTTTGCCCGGGCCCGGCGCTCGTGGCGCTCGTGGCGCTTGGGGCTGGCTATCCAAAGGCGGTTGGCATTGTGGCCGCCATGGTAGCGGGGATGGCGGTGTTCGAGATCCTCGAGCGCGCAGCATCGGGCATGCGCCGCGCCTGAGCGCGGCAGCGCTCCGCCGACTGGATAGCGAAAAAGCCGCATATCGCGGCTTTTCCCATTTCAATGCATCGAACGTTCGGCCGAAGATCTCGCCGCTGAACGTCCCAAACGTCCTACTCCACCGTCACCGACTTCGCCAGGTTCCGCGGCTTGTCCACGTCAGTCCCCCGCGCGCATGCCGTGTGATACGCCAGCAACTGCAGCGGCACCACGTGCAGAATCGGCGACAGATCGCCGTAATGCTCGGGCATGCGGATCACCTGGATGCCGTCCGTCGACTGGATGTGCGTGTCGCTGTCGGCAAACACGTACAGGCGTCCGCCACGCGCCCGCACTTCCTGGATGTTGGACTTGAGCTTTTCCAGCAGCGTGTCGTTCGGGGCGACGGTCACCACCGGCATGGCCTCCGTCACGAGCGCGAGCGGGCCGTGCTTGAGTTCGCCGGCCGGGTAGGCTTCGGCGTGGATGTACGAGATTTCCTTGAGCTTGAGCGCGCCTTCGAGGGCGATCGGGTAGTGCTTGCCGCGCCCCAGGAACAGCGCGTTCTCGCGGCGTGCGAACTCTTCCGACCACGCGATGATCTGCGGCTCGAGCGCCAGCACGCCATGCAGCGCGGCGGGCAGGTGGCGCAGGTTGGCCATGTCTTTCGCCTCGGCGTCTTCCGACAGGTGGCCGCGCACCTTGGCCAGCGCCAGCGTCAGCATGTACAGCGCGGCGAGCTGGGTGGTGAAGGCCTTGGTCGACGCCACGCCGATCTCGGTGCCGGCGCGCGTGAGGAAGCGCATCTCGGTCTCGCGCACCATGGCGCTGGTGGCCACGTTGCAGATCGAGAGCGTGTGAGTGTGGCCCAGCGCGCGCGCGTGGCGCAGCGCGGCCATGGTATCGGCGGTCTCGCCGGACTGCGAGATCACCACCACCAGCGCGCGCGGATTCGGCACGGTCTCGCGATAGCGGTATTCGCTCGCCACTTCGACCTGCGTCGGGATCCTGGCAATGCTTTCAAGCCAGTACTTGGCCGTGCAGCCCGAGTAGTAGCTGGTGCCGCAGGCCAGGATCAGCACGCTGTCGATCTCGGGGAAGACCTCGGCCGCACGCTCGCCAAACAGCTCCGGCGAAATGCCGTCGATGCCCTCGAGCGTGTCGCCTAGCGCACGCGGCTGCTCGAAGATTTCCTTCTGCATGAAATGGCGGTACGGGCCCAGGTCCACCGTGGCGGCGTGCGCTTCGACCACGCGTGCCTCGCGCTCGACCAGATGATCGTGGCCATCGCGGATGGTCACGCCGTCACGCGTGACTTCCACCACATCGCCCTCTTCCAGGTAGATGATGCGGTTGGCGGTGCCGGCCACGGCCAGCGCGTCGGAAGCCAGGAAAGCCTCGCCGTCGCCGAGCGCCACCACCAGCGGCGAGCCGGCGCGCGCGCCGACCACGCGCTCGGGCTGGTCCTTGGCGAACACGGCGATCGCATAGGCGCCATGCAGGCGCTTGGTCACGGCGCGCACCGACGCGAACAGGTCGCCGCGCGTGGCGCTGCTCGGGTAGCTGTAGGCCTGGTGGATCAGGTGGGCCACGACCTCGGTGTCGGTCTGCGACTCGAAGCCGTAGCCGGCCGCGCGCAGTTCCTCGCGCAGCGGCTCGTAGTTCTCGATGATGCCGTTGTGCACCAGCGCGATGGTCTCGCCGGACAGGTGCGGGTGGGCGTTGACGGTATCGGGCTTGCCATGCGTGGCCCAGCGCGTGTGCGCCACGCCCGTGGTGCCGGCCAGGCCCGAAGCCTGGGTCTGGGCGTCCAGATCGGCCACGCGCGACACCGTGCGCGCACGCTCGACGGCAGCATCGCGCACCACGGCCACGCCGCAGGAGTCATAGCCGCGATATTCGAGGCGGCGCAGGCCTTCAATCAGGACCGGAACGATATTGCGCGTGGAAACCGCGCCGACGATGCCACACATGCTGAACTCCTGTGGTCGGCGCCGACACCGGCGCCCGTTTTCAATGACGGCAACGGCCATTGTGCCGCGCCGGTACGGCCGCAATCGCTGCGGCGGCCGTGTTGTATTGCCCGATGGCCACCGCGGGCGGCGGCCGTACTGCTTACGGCTTCGGCTGCTTGACCGGCCGCTGCCACGCGGCGACGGTCATCTGCTTGGCGCGCGACAGCGTCAATTGGTCGGCCGGCGCTTCCTTGGTCAGCGTGGTGCCCGCCCCGATGGTCGCGCCGCGACGCACCGTCACCGGCGCCACCAGCTGCGTATCGGAGCCAATGAAAACATCATCCTCGATCACCGTGCGGAACTTGTTCGCCCCGTCATAGTTGCAGGTGATGGTGCCGGCACCAATGTTCACGCGCGAGCCGACCGTGGCGTCGCCCACATAGGCCAGGTGATTGGCCTTGCTGTGCGCCGCGACCTGCGAGTTCTTCACTTCGACGAAGTTGCCGATATGCACGTCCTCGCCCAGCTCGGTGCCCGGGCGCAGCCGCGCGTACGGGCCGATGCGGCCCTGCGCGCCGATCTTCGCGCTGTCGATATGGCAGAACGGCTGCACTTGCGCGCCGGCGTCGATGGTGGCGTTGCGGATCACGCAGTTGGCGCCGATCTGCACGCCATCGCCCAGATGCACGCGGCCCTCGAACACGCAGCCGATATCGATGCTGACATCGCGCCCGCAGGTCAGCTCGCCGCGCACGTCGATGCGCGCCGGGTCGGCCAGCGTCACGCCGGCCTCGAGCAGGCGCTGGGCCTGGTTGCGCTGGTGGATGCGCTCCACTTCGGCAAGCTGGACCTTGCTGTTGACGCCAAGCGTTTCCCACACCGCCGCGGGCTGGGCCGAGACGATCTCGACGCCGTCGGCCACCGCGCGCTCGACGGTATCGGTCAGGTAGTACTCGCCCTGGGCGTTGTCGTTGCGCAGCGTGGACAGCCAGCGGCGCAGGTGGCCGGTCGGGCACACGATGATGCCGGTATTGATTTCGCGGATTGCGCGGACGGCTTCGCTAGCGTCCTTCTGCTCGACGATCCGGACGATGCTGCCCGCGGCATCGCGCACGATGCGGCCGTAGCCGCTCGGGTCCGGCATCTCCACCGTCAGGACGCCGAACCGGCTCTCGCCGGCGGCTTCGACCAGTGACTTCAACGTCGCCGCAGTGGTCAGCGGCACGTCGCCGTAGAGAACCAATGTGGGCTGGCTGTCGTCCAACTGAGGAAGTGCCTGCGCCACCGCATGTCCGGTGCCCAGCTGCTGGGGCTGCTCCGCAAAGGTGACGTCATCGGCGGCCACGGCCGTGCGCACATGTTCGGCACCGTGGCCGACCACGACCACCAGGCGCGAAGGGGACAGCGTACGTGCCGTGTCGAGGACATGCGCAAGCAGGGGACGCCCGGCGACGGGGTGCAGGACCTTGGGCAAATCGGAATGCATCCGCTTGCCCATGCCAGCGGCGAGAATGACGATATTCACAAGGAGACCCCTTGGCGCGTGTATCAGGAAATATATTCTTTAAAGCACGAGCCGTGTGTTCGACACCCGGCGTTCGTAAGCCCTGCGGTGGTGGCTTTCGCCTTCCTGGAGCCGCCAGAACCCATTGCCAGGACTGGTTTTGCGGGCAATCAGGCAACCCTGCAAGATGCGCGGCGATTTTAACATGACGATTTCTGCCCAATACGCTCCTGTTTCCGATTTTCACAATCGCTGGCTGCGCCGGATATTGGCGATATTCGCGGCGGCCGTCCTGTGCGGATGCAGTGCGATGAAGACTGGCTACCAGCAGGGCGACCGCCTGGCTTATTGGTGGATCGACCATTATGTCGACGTCAGCGACGCCCAGGAGCCGCCCACGCGCGACGCCATTGCCCGCTTCTTTGCATGGCATCGGCAGTCCCAGCTTCCCGAAATTTCGGCGCTGCTGACCAAGGCGCGCAACCAGGTCCAGCAACCGGTCAATGCCGCGGCCATTGCACAGTTCCAGGAATCGAGCCAGCGGCTGGCACGGCAGTCGTTCAACCAGGCCATCCCGGACGTGGCCGACCTGCTGCTCACGCTGACCCCCGCGCAGATCGACCGCATGGAAAAGAAGTTCGACGAAGGCAACACCAAATACCGCAAGAAATTCCTGAGCGGGAACGCCTCGGACCGCGAATCGGCGCGCTTCGACAAGGTGATGGACTACGCGAAGCTGATCTACGGCAGCTTCTCCGATGAGCAGGAAAAGGCCATCCATGCCGCCATGGGCCCGCTGATGCAAGGCGTACAGGCGCGCTACGCGGAGCGGCTGCGGCGCCAGGAGGAATGGCTGGCGCTGGCGCGGCAGGTCCAGCAGACGCATCCGCCCAAGGCGCAGGTGGTCGAGCTGCTGCGCCGCTACGCGGACCACTGGCAGCACCCGCCAGGCGAGACCCGCGCCGCAAGCTACGATGCCAACAACCAGGCCGGCGTGGCGCTGGCCACGACCATCGCAAACCTGACCACGCCGACGCAGAAAGCACATGCCGTGGAACGCTTCCAGAAATGGATCGACGACACGCGCAGCCTGATGCGCGAGCGCCAGGGCAACACTGCTCAGGCGGCAAACCAGTAGCGATCGCCAGACGCCCAAAGCAAGACGCCCGCGTGACCACGCGGGCGTCTGGTTTTCCGGCCGGCCGGCCTACTCGGCGCTAGCCTGCGGTGCGGCCGCTGGGCGCTCGAAACGCACGAACTCCATGCGGTTCTCGTCGCTGCTGCCGGCAAACACCAGCGGCTGCTGCGTGAACGTCGTTTCGCCGAACAGAGAAGCTTCATCCACCTTGGCCAGGCCCGTTGCCAGTCCGGTGAACGGGAACAGTTCGGTGTCGGCCAGGTGCGACGGCACCACGTTGCGCAGGGACGCGAAGATGTTGTCGATGCGGCCGGGGTTCTCGCGCTCCCAGCCCTGCAGCATCTCGCTGACCTTCTTGCGCTGCAGGTTTTCCTGCGAGCCGCACAGGTTGCAAGGGATGATCGGGAATTCCATCGCGCGCGCATAGGCGGCGATGTCCTTCTCCGCGCAGTACGCCAGCGGCCGGATCACGACGTGCGCGCCATCATCCGTAGCCAGCTTCGGCGGCATGGCCTTCATCTTGCCGCCGAAGAACATGTTCAGGAAGAAAGTGTTGACGATGTCGTCGCGGTGGTGGCCCAGCGCAATCTTGTTGGCGCCCAGCTCCTTGGCCGTGCGGTAGATCACGCCGCGGCGCAGGCGCGAGCACAGCGAGCAGGTGGTCTTGCCCTCGGGCACCTTCTCCTTGACGATCGAGTAGGTATCGGCCTCGACGATCACATATTCCACGCCGGTTGCCTTCAGGTACTCCGGCAGCACATGTTCCGGAAAACCGGGCTGCTTCTGGTCCAGGTTCATCGCGATCAGCTTGAACTTGATGGGCGCGCGCTTCTGCAGCGCCATCAGGACCGACAGCATGGTGTATGAGTCCTTGCCGCCACTCATGCAGACCAGCACGGTGTCGCCGTCCTCGATCATGCCGAAGTCGCCGATGGCCTTGCCGGTTTGCGATTGCAGCCTCGTTTCGAGGCGGTAGAAGTTATTGGAGTGGGTCATGTGGCATACCGGATCGTTGCGGCCGCCCGGATGAAATGGCCGGACGGCTCGGAAGGGGCGAGATTTTACCCGGGACCGATCAGTCCTGCTTGATGTGGAAGACTTCCACGCCCACCGAATCGCAATCCGGGTAGACGTCCGGCTTCTCGGTGGAGACGCGTACGGCGCGCACCTTCGGGTGCTTGAGCATGGCGCGGGCCACGTCGTCGCACAGCGTCTCCTGCAGGTGCACATGGCCCAGCGCCATGCGCTCGGCCACGGTGTTGCGCATGAAATCGTAGTCGACCACTTCCTCGAGCTTGTCGGCCTGCGGCGTGCTGGCGGCCAGCGGCACGAACAGGTCGATATTGATCAGCACGCGCTGCTCGCCCTTCTTCTCGAATTCGTGCACGCCGATATTGATCTGGACTTCATAGTTGCGCAGGAACATGCGGCGGCAGTCTTGCAGGCTGGGATGGGTAAGGGCGGCGAGCATGGTCATGGCAAGCGGGGAAAGGTAATTCGGGAAGGGATCTGGCGTGCCGCACCCGGAAGGCGGCGCGGCACGCGGGTCACATCATTCGGTCAGGAACATCACGTCGCGCGACAGCGGCATCAGGTGCTGTCCGCCGTCGACGTACAGCGTAGTGCCGGTCACGGCGTTGGCGCGCGCCAGGTAGGCCACGGCCTGGGCAATGTCTTCCGGCGTGGACGACTTGCCCAGCGGCGTGACGCGGTGCGCGCGGCGGAAGCTCTGCTCCGACTGCTCGCCCGACACCAGCGTGATGCCGGGTGCGACGCCCACCACCCGCAGCCGCGGCGCAAACGCTTGCGCCAGCTGCACGGTTGCAGTCTGCAGCGCGGCCTTGGAGAGCGTGTATGACAGGAAATCCGGGTTCAGGTTATCGAGCTTCTGGTCGAGCAGGTTGATCACCACGCCGCGCGGATCGGCTGCGTCCGTGTCGGCGCTCAGTGCCTTGTACATCTCGCGCGCCAGCAGCAAGGGCGCCGCCACGTTGGTCCGCATATGCGTGTCCAGCGACGCATACGAAAAGCTCGTGGCCACGTCGTACTGGAACAGCGAGGCGTTGTTGACCAGGCAGGTCGGCACGCCAAGCTCGGCCGTGCAGGCGGCGATCAGCGTCGCGGTGGAGGCTTCGTCGGCCAGGTCGGCCTGCAGCACCGCGGCACGGCGGCCGAGGGCGCGGATGTTGACGGCCAGTGCCTCGGCTTCGTCGCGCGAGCGATGGCAGTGCACGGCCACGTCCCAGCCCTGTCCGGCCAGTTCGAGCGCAATGGCGCGGCCAAGCCGGCGCGCGCCGCCGGTGACGATGGCCACGCCGCGCGCCGCGGCGGCTTGCGTCCGGGCCGGCTGCATCTGGGCCGGCATCTGGACCGGCGTGCCGGCAGGTTGATTCGATTCGGGCATTGCTACAATCGAGGCATGCAGAAAGCCGTTAGTTTACCCCTTCCCTCCGCCAATGCGCTGGCCGCTTCCGACTCGCTGGCCACGCTGATCGGCGAAACCATCGATGCGGCCGGTGGCTGGATCGGCTTCGACCGCTACATGTCGCTGGCGCTGTACGCGCCCGGGCTGGGCTACTACAGCGGCGGCGCCGCCAAGTTCGGGCGCGATGCGCGCGACGGCAGCGATTTCATCACCGCCCCGGAACTGAGCCCGTTCTTCGCCCGCACGCTGGCGCGCCAGTTCGCGCCGCTGCTGGCGCAAGGCCTGCCGCGCCTGCTCGAATTCGGCGCCGGCACCGGCCGCCTGGCGGCTGACCTGCTGCTGGCGCTGGAACAGGAAGGGCAACTGCCCGAGTCCTACGGCATCGTCGAGCTGTCCGGCGAACTGCGCGCCCGCCAGCAGGACACGCTGTCGCAGCGCGCGCCGCACCTGGCTGGGCGCGTGCAGTGGCTGGACACGCTGCCCGAGCGCTTCGAGGGCATCATCGTCGGCAATGAAGTGCTGGACGCCATGCCGGTGCGCCTGTTCGCGCGCACGGGCGGCCGCTGGCATGAACGCGGCGTGGCCCGCTCCGTCACGGGCGATGACAGCACCGCCGCGCACGCCTTCGCGTTCGAGGACCGCCTGGTCCCGTCTCATGCCGTCCCCGATGCACTGCACGCCATGCCGGGCGACCATGACATCGTCACCGAGACCCATGCCGAGGCCGACGGCTTCGCGCGCGCGGTCGGCGCCATGCTGGCGCGCGGGGCCGCATTCTTCATCGACTACGGCTTCCCGTCCGGCGAGTACTACCACCCGCAGCGCAGCGGCGGCACGCTGATGTGCCACTACCGCCATCACGCGCATCCCGATCCGTTCCTGTACCCGGGGCTGCAGGACATCACGGCGCACGTCAATTTCAGCGGCATCGCGCATGCCGCCGTCGATGCCGGCCTGGACGTGTCGGGCTTCACCTCGCAGGCGCGCTTCCTGATGAATGCCGGCATCACCGACCTGCTGATGACCCTGGACCCGTCGGATACGCGCGCCTTCCTGCCCGCCGCCAATGCGGTGCAGAAGCTGCTGTCCGAAGCCGAGATGGGCGAGCTGTTCAAGGTGATCGCGCTGACCCGCGGCCTGGATGGCAGCGAGCCGCTCGCCGGCTTTGCGCGCGGCGACCGCTGCCACACGCTCTGAGCCACTGCCGCCATGCTGCGCTGGACCCTCACCATCTTCCTGTGCGTGGTCGTGCTGTCAGCCGCCCTGCCCTGGCTGCAGAAGCTCGGCATCGGCCGGTTGCCCGGCGATGTGCGCTTCCGCCTGTTCGGGCGCGAGTACATGCTGCCGTTCGCGTCGACGATCCTGCTGTCGTTGCTCGCGCTAGTGATCGGGAAACTGATCTAGGCGAGCCTCGACGGCCTGCACGCGCGCCGCGTGCACACGTTCCCGGATCTGGCTGACATCATCGGCCGACGCCTTCGCGATGGCACCGGCGTCGACGCCGGCGGCTGCCTCCAGCGCGGCCAGCAACCGTGCACGCTGCGGGTAGGCGTCCGACTCGAAGCCCTTGCGGCCGCGCTTGTCCGCCTCGCACGCAAGCAGCGCATCGGCAAAGCGGCCGGGCTTGCGCAGGGCATCGCAGCGTTCTAGCAGCCGTGTAATCGCGGCAGCGCCAAATGCCATGCAGCGGTGGATATTGCCATGCTCGCGCGCCACCACCACCCCCAGGTCGCGGCAGTCATTGGGCACGCGCAGGCGCTTGCAGACGTCTTCGAGCAGCTCGACACTGCGGCCTTCGTGGCCCAGATGGCGTGGCAGCACGTCTTCGGGCGTGGTCCCCTTGCCCAGGTCATGGACCAGCGCGGCAAAGCGCACGGCAAGCGGCGCATGCATGGCCGCGGCGCAGTCGATCACCATCATCACATGGATGCCGGTATCGACTTCGGGATGGTAGTCGGCGCGTTGCGGCACGCCCCACAGCCGATCCAGCTCGGGCAGCAGGCGCGCAAGCGCGCCGCACTGGCGCAGCACCTCGAACATGCGCGACGGACGCGCCTCCATCAGTCCGCGCGCGAGTTCCTGCCAGACCCGCTCGGCCACCAGCGCGTCGACCTCGCCGGCGTCCACCATCTTGCGCATCAGCGCCACGGTCTCGGGCGCGACGGTGAATTCATGGAAGCGCGCGGCAAAACGCGCCACGCGCAGGATGCGCACCGGGTCTTCGGCAAACGCGTCGGAGACATGGCGGAACTGCCGCGCGGCCAGGTCGCGCTGGCCGCCGTGCGGATCGATGACGGGGCCGGTCAGGTTGCCCTCGGCATCGACCGCGCGCGCCATGGCGTTGATGGTCAGGTCGCGCCGGACCAGGTCGTCATCGAGCGTGACATCGGGCTCGCAATAGAACGCAAAGCCCTTGTAGCCCATGGCGGTCTTGCGCTCGGTGCGCGCCAGCGCGTATTCCTCTTTCGTGCGCGGATGCAGGAAGACCGGGAAATCCTTGCCGACCGGCTTGTAGCCGGCGGCTTCCATCTCGGCGGGGGTGGCGCCGACCACGACATAGTCGCGGTCCTGGCTTGGCTTGCCCAGCAATTCGTCGCGGATGGCACCGCCGACGGCGTACACCTGCATGGTCTTGTCTCGCTATGGCGCGCCGCCGACGCAGCGCTCAGTGGCCGATGATAATCGCATTGCCCTGGTCGGGCGCCAGGCGATACGGCTCGTCGTCGGCCAGGAAATCGCGCTCTTCGCGCGCGCCGGCGATCCACTCCTGCATGGCCGGCAACTCGAGGATGAAGTCCGCATACGCTTTGGCCGCATCGGGAAGGTGGATGCCATACGTCGCGAAGCGGCTGACCACCGGCGCGAAATACGCGTCGGCAATGGTAAAGGCGCCGAACAGGAACGGCCCCGCATCGCCATGGCGCGCACGCAGGTCAGTCCAGATCTGCGCGATCCGGTCCACGTCGCGCTGCACCGCCACGTTCCAGCCGCGGCCAGGGAGCACCGCGGTGGCGTTCATCGGCAGCTGATTGCGCAGGTTGACGAAGCCGGCATGCATCTCGGCGCAGACCGAACGGGCATAGGCACGCTCGGCGCGGCCGGCGGGCCAGAGCGCCTTTTCGGGAAAGCGCTCGGCCAGGTATTCTGCGATCGACAGCGTGTCCCACACCGAGATGTCGCCGTCCACCAGCACCGGCACCTTGCCGGCCGGCGAATACTGCGCGACCTCGGCGGCGAAGCTGTCGACGAACAGCCGTACCTTCACTTCTTCGAAATCAATGCCGGGATGGCGCATCAGCAGCCAGGGGCGCAGCGACCAGGACGAGTAATTCTTGTTGCCGATGACGAGCTTCATCGCAGGATCCTTGGGGGCGGGATAGGGGAAGGCCACCGGACACACGCAGCATTCCTGCCCGGAGACCCGCGCGCCCGCATGCAGCCGGCGGGCGCGCCGAACCAGTCATTCTGCCAGCGCCACGACGCCCCTCAAAGTCAAAAGCACTCGCAACCGCTGTGAATCCTGGTCACAAGCGCGCGGAAAGAGAGCGGACTATCGGTGTACGCTTGCCCGCATGACCGTGAGCTGCGCATCGCGGTTGCGGCCGGACAGGACGTCGGTCATCACGGCTTCCAGTCCGACCGGCTGCAGGCCAAGCTCGCCAGCCATGGGGCCGTGCAACACGTTGTCGAGCTGCATCGAATCGAGGTTGTCGCGCGACAGCATCGTTTCGCCTGGCATGTGCTCCATCACCGCGGCCTGCACGCGCGCCAGCGCGTCGGGCAGCGCAATCACCGGGCGCGGGTGGCCCGACGCCCGCCCGGCAAAGCGCACCAGTTCCTCCAGCGTGTACACCTGCGGACCGCCCAGGTCATAGCCCCGTCCGATGGTCGCGGGCGTGACCATGGCGTTGACGATGGCCTGCACCACGTCCTGCACGTAGATCGGCTGGAAGCGCGCATGCGCGCAGGCCAGCGGCACCACGGGGGCCATCTCCTGCATATGGGCGAACAGGTTGAGGAAGTGATCGTCGGGGCCGAACACCACGGAGGGCCGCAGGATGGTCCAGTCCAGGCCGCTACTGCGCACGATGCGTTCGCCGTCGCCCTTGCTGCGCAGGTACATCGACGGCCCACTGCTGTCGGCGCCGAGCGCGCTGATATGCACCAGGCGCCGGACGCCGGTACTCAGGCACGAGGCCACGATCTGCCTCACCATCTCCACATGGGCCGCGGCAAATTCGGAACCATAGGGATCGCCGCGCTCGCCGTGCAGCACGCCGACCAGGTTGACGACGATGCCATCCGTGCCGAGCGGGCCGATCGCATCGTCGAGCGCCGCATTGTCGGCCAGCCCCAGTTCCGCGACCTCGACACGCGGCAGCAGCAGCAGGTGCTGCGCATGCTCCACGTTGCGGGCGCCGATCACGATGCGGTCGGGCGCAATGGGGGAATCAGGATTGGCGCCGGGCTCCAGCGGCGCACCGGACGCCGAGGCGGCGCCGGCCAGCCGGGAAGCCAGATGGCTGCCGATAAACCCGGCGCCGCCGACGATGAGGACATTGCTGGACTGCATGGATGCCTCCGTGCGATGGAAACGGCACGCGGCGGCAAGCCAGTCCGGGAAGCGCCCCGCAGAGCGGAGCGCGCTCTCACCTCAGGGCAGGCTGGTGGTGGTCACCGCCGACGGTGCAACCTGGCCCAGCCGATACTTCAGCGACTGGGGCTGGCCGCTCATCAATGCAGCATAGTACGTAGCGTTGGAAAGCACATTCTTCACGTACGTACGCGTTTCGTTGAACGGAATGGTCTCGGCGAAAATCGCGCCTTCGACCGGGCGCGACAGCGTGCTGCGCCAGGCCTTGGGCCGTCCCGGCCCGGCGTTGTAGGCCGCCGACGCCAGCGTCCAGGAGCTGTCCAGGTCGGTCAGCACCATGCTCAGGTAGTTGGTGCCGAGCACGATGTTGATGTTGGGATCTCCCATCATCGACGGCGAGAAGTCCGCCATGCCGATCTTGCGCGCGACGTACTTGGCCGTGGCCGGCATCACCTGCATCAGGCCATGCGCGCCGGCCGACGAGCGCGCGCTCATGATGAAGCGCGATTCCTGGCGGATCAGGCCATAGGCCCACGCCATGTCGAGGCCGACGTCGTCGGTGGCCCGCTGCATGAGGTCGCGGTAGGGCATTGGGAAGCGCAGCGAGAAATCATGCTCGGCGCGCGTGCGGTCCGCGGTATTGACGGTGCGGTCCAGCAGCTCGATCCGCCGCGCATACTCGGCTGCGGCCAGCAGCTCGCGGTCGTTCATGCCGCGCAGTTCCCAGTTCCATTCACGGGTGCCCTCGAAGCGCAAGTTCAGGTTGTAGAACTTCTGCGCGCGCTGGAAGCCGGCGCGGCTGCGCATGGCCATGGCTTCGGCATCGGTCACGGTGGTGCGCACCGGCAGCGTGATGCGGTTGCCCAGCTCTTCGGTGGCCAGCTGGCCGTAGAAGTTGAACTGGCCGGCGATCTGCTGGAACTGCTGCTGGGCCTCGGCATCGCGCCCATCGGCCTTCAGCGAGCGGCCGTACCAGTAGGTCCAGGCCGGATCCTTGGCGCGCAGCTGGGGACGCATCATCTCGATGGCCTGCCGCACCTGCTTCCAGTCGCCCTGGCGCAGCGCCGCACGCACGCGCCATTCCTGGCTTTCGTCGGAGAGCCACTGGTTGCCGCCCAGGTCCATCTGGCGGCGGTAGTAGCCGGCGGCATCCGGCAAAAGCTTCTTGGCGGCATACTGCCCCACCACGCCCCACGCCGCGCCCTGTTCGTCGCGCGACAGGCCGCCGGCGCTGGCGGTCAGGTAGGCCGCGGCCTGCGATGGGTCATTGCGCGCCATCTTGACGATGGTGGCCAGCGTGTCGCTGTCCATGCGCGCATCGGGCACCGTGGCCGCGATCCTGGCGGCCAACGAAGTCAGGTTCTGTTCCAGCGCCTGGCGCGTCTGGAAGGCAACATCGCTGCGCTGGATCTGCTGGCTCTGCACCAGGTAGCTGATCAGGTCGACGCAGCCTTCGCCGTAGTAGCGCACATCGCTCAGCACGTTGCGCGTGTCGGCCGCCACGTTCTGGCCCTTGAGCGCGCGCGACAGCAGCGCGTAGCACTCGACCTGCGTGTCGTCCTTGAGCACGAACTGCGGATACTCCGCGTCGAAGTTGGCCCAGTCGCGCTTCTTGCCGAGCACCAGCAGCCAGTCGTTGCGCATGCGGTCGGCAATGGCTTCGCCCTTGTAGCGCTGCAGGAAGGCGCGCACCTGGTCATCCGGTGCATCGATGCGCGCCAGGCCGCTGCCGTCGAACATCTGCGGCTTGATGCGGAAGTACTCGACGTATGACGGGATCGGATAGTCCACCAGCGTCGCCGAGATCGCATAGGCGCGGTCCGCGTCGTTCTTGCGGGCCGCTTCGCGCAGCGCGGTGAAGGCATCATCCGGGTCGGACGGGATGACCGGCGGCTGGGGCGCGCGCACGGCCGCTGCCTGCGGGCGCTTTTGCGCCAGCGCGGGGGTGGCAAGCAAGGCACACGCCACGGCGACCCATGCGGCCCGGCCAGCACGCCGCAGATATACTCCCTTCAGCATTCTTTGCTTCCTTGTTATTGACGCCAGGCCGCGCCGCCCATGCCGGGGACATCGCCCCGCAATCCGCGCAGCCGCCGTCAGTGTTGGTTTGTTCGCAGACATTATCCCACGCCATGTCAGCCGCCCATCCGCCTTCGCCGCCACCCGGCAACGGCGCAGAAGAAGATCGCCGCGCCCTGCGCACGCGCCTGCTCGCGCAGCGCGCCGCCGTACCCGATCGCGCCGTCGCCGAAGCCCGCATCGCCGCCAGCCTGGCGCCGCTGCTCGAACGGCTTGCGATCCGCTGCCTCGGTTTTTACTGGCCCATCCAGCAGGAATTCGATGCGCGCGCCGTCGTGGCTGGGTGGCTCGCCGCGGACGCCAGCCGCCATGCCGCGCTGCCCGCCGTCAGCCGCCCCGGCGTGCCGCTCGACTTCCATCTCTGGACCCCGCAGACGCCGATGACTAAGGGCCACTACGGCATTCCGGTACCGGACGGCACGGACGCGGCGCAGCCCGATGCCCTGCTGATTCCCTGTGTCGGGTACAGCCCCGACAAGTTCCGTCTCGGTTACGGCGGCGGTTTTTACGACCGCACGCTGGCCGCCATGCCGACGCCGCCGGTCGCCATCGGCATCGGCTTCGAGGCCTGCCGCATCGCGCTGCAGGCCCAGGCGCATGATCTGCCGATGGACTGGATCGTCAGCGAAGCCGGCGTGTTCTGACGCCAGCACTAACGGTGAAATAGCGCGAGGCTTTAGGACTCGGTCGGTGCTGGGATCAACTCGTCGACGAGCGTGCGCATGCAGCGCCAGTGCGAGCCTTCCCAGAACACGCGCCGGCAGTGATCGCACGTGACGAAGCGCTCATGGCGCTCCAGCACCGCGGGCGGCACGCGCCCTGCCACGGCTTCGCGCGCTACGTGCTGCAGCGGTACGTTGCAATCGAGGCACAGCGAGAACGGCCGCGCGCTGCGGGCCAGGTCGAGCCGGCTGAAGACCTCGCGCACCTGCGGCGTGGACTTGATCGCGCGCACGTAGCAGCCATGCGTGATGCCGCGGCGCTTGAGCAGCTCGCGGTCGCGCGTCAGCACGACACGACCCTCCTGCACGGCGATGCGCTCGATCTCGCTGTCTTCGAAGTGGTTGTCGTAGAGGGTGTCGAAGCCCATCATGCGCAACAGGTGCGCCAGGCCACCGAGGTGCGCGTCGGCGACAAAGCGCATGACGCGCAGCGGGTGGGCGCGTACCCGCAGCAGCGGGGTGACATCGAGGCATTCGAATTTGGGATAGACCGCAACGCGGTCGCCATCGGCGAGCATACGGTCGAAGACGGACGACTCGCCATTCACGAGAATCAGTTCGACCTCGGTATGCGGCACGCCCAGTGCCTCGATCATGTGCTTGACCGTGGCGGCGCGCGCGCATGGGCAGGACAGGTCACGCCCGCGCTGGTCCGGCGCAAGGAAGTCGTTCAGCTCTTCGTAAAAGCGGAAAGTGGCGGTGACCATGGCGCTGAGTATGACACCGTTGGCGCGGTGTCTGCCCTCATCCCTTCTGGTTCGCCAGCCGTAGCGCCGCTTCCACCGCCCCCTGCGCCCACGGCGTCATCGCCGCGGGCGATTCCAGGCATTCCGGCGGCAGCGTCAGGTAATGGCGCAACGTCACCTCGCCCCTTGACGAGGCATATCGAAACGCATGGCTGCCCTGGGCCTCGAACTGCGCCAGGGTCTTGCCATCGGCCTTGAGATAACACTGCCCGCCGCTGACCAGCGCGAACATCAGCCCGTCATAGAACAGGCCGTGCCCGCCGAACATGCGGCGCGCGGAGATCGCCCCGATGCGCGCCGCCAAGGGCCCCATCAGTTCGAGCAGGTGCTCGATGAAGGGATCGGGTCGGCGCGCGGCCACGCTCAGAGCTTCAGGCGCTGCCAGATCGCCTTGGTGGCGCCGGCTGCGTTGAGCGTATAGAAATGCAGGCCCGGCACGCCGCCAGCCAGCAGCCGTTCGCACAGCGCCGTGACCACGTCCAGTCCGAACGCGCGGATCGACTCGCGGTCGTCGCCGAAGCCTTCGAGCCGCTTGGCCACCCAGCGCGGCACTTCGGAGCCGCACATCTCGGAGAAGCGCATCAGCTGCGAGTAGTTCGTGATCGGCATGATGCCCGGCACGATCGGCACGTCCACGCCCATCGCGCGCGCGTCATCGACGAAGCGGAAGTACGCGTCGGCGTTGAAGAAATATTGCGTGATGGCGGAGTTGGCGCCGGCCTTCACCTTGCGCACGAAGTTCTCCAGGTCATGGCGCGGCGACTTGGCCTGCGGATGGTATTCCGGGTAGGCCGCCACTTCGATCTGGAACCAGTCGCCGGTCTCGGCGCGAATGAACTCCACCAGCTCGTTGGCGTAGCGGAATTCGCCGATCTCGCCCATGCCCGACGGCATGTCGCCGCGCAGCGCGACGATATGGCGGATGCCGCCGTCGCGGTACTGCTGCAGGATCGCGCGGATGCTCTCGCGCGAAGAACCGACGCACGACAGGTGCGGCGCGGCCTCGATGCCTTCGCGCTGGATTTCCAGCACGGTGTCGAGCGTACCCTGCTGCGTGGTGCCGCCTGCGCCGAACGTCACCGAGATGTACTTCGGGTTCAGCGGAGCGAGCTGCGCGCGCGTGTTGCGCAGCTTCTCGGCGCCCTCCGCCGTCTTGGGCGGGAAGAATTCAAAGCTGTAGTAGCGGTCTTGCATGATAGTGGCGCGCCGCGTTGGCGCGGCGCGCTTGGTAGGACCCGCGAGGACCCGCGGCAGTGCGTGGCCGTCAGGCTGCGCGTTCGCCCAGCAGCAGGCTGGACAGCAGCCACGAGATCACGCTGTACAGGATGGAGCCCAGCAGGGCCGCCCCGAAGCCGCCGACCGAGAAGCCCGACAGCAGGTTGCCGACGAACAGGAACAGCAGCGCGTTGATCACGAAGATGAAGAGCCCGAGCGTCAGCACCGTCACCGGCAGCGTCAGGATCACCAGGATCGGCCGTATCAGCGTATTGACCAGGCCCAGCACCAGCGCGGCCAGCATCGCCGAGCCGAAGCTCTTGAGGTGGATCGACGGCAGGATGTACGGCAGCACGAACAGCGACACGGCGTTGATGATCCAGACGATCAGCAGTCTCATGACGGCTCCTTTAATAACATCGGTGGCTGGGTTGCTCCCCTCTTCCATTCATGGGAGAGGGGAGCCCACCCTTCAGATCAATAACGGTAGTGATCAGCCTTGTACGGGCCTTGCTTCTGAACGCCGATGTAGGCCGCCTGCTGCTCGGTCAGTTCCGTCAGCTGCGCGTTCAGCTTCTTGAGCTGCAGGCGGGCGACCTTCTCGTCCAGGTGCTTGGGCAGCGTGTAGACGCCCACCGGGTACTTGCCGCTGTCGCGTTCCTGCCAGAGTTCGATCTGCGCGATGGTCTGGTTGGCGAACGAGCTGCTCATCACGTACGACGGGTGGCCCGTGGCGCAACCCAGGTTCACCAGGCGGCCCTTGGCCAGGATGATCAGCTTCTTGCTCGGTTTGTCGCCAACTGCGGGGAACTTGACGTGGTCGACCTGCGGCTTGATCTCGTCCCATTCGTACTTCTCGATCGAAGCGATGTCGATCTCGTTGTCGAAGTGGCCAATGTTGCAGACGATGGCCTGGTCCTTCATTTTGGCCATATGGTCATGCGTGATGACGTGGTAGTTGCCAGTGCATGTGACGAAGATATCGCCGTGTTCTGCGGCGTAGTCCATGGTGACCACGCGGTAGCCTTCCATCGCGGCCTGCAGTGCGCAGATCGGGTCGATTTCGGTGACCCACACCTGTGCCGACAGCGCACGCAGTGCTTGTGCGCTGCCCTTGCCCACGTCGCCATAGCCCGCGACCACGGCGACCTTGCCGGCGATCATCACATCGGTGGCGCGCTTGATGCCGTCCACCAGCGATTCGCGGCAGCCGTACAGGTTGTCGAACTTGCTCTTGGTGACCGAGTCGTTGACGTTGATGGCCGGGAACTTCAGGTCGCCCTTCTGCGCCATCTGGTACAGGCGGTGCACGCCGGTGGTGGTTTCCTCGGTCACGCCGCGGATGGCGGCCAGGTTGCGGCTGTACCAGCTCGGGTCCTTGGCCAGCTTTTCCTTGATCGCGGCGAACAGGAAGGTCTCTTCCTCGCTGCCCGGATTGGCGATCAGCGAAGCGTCCTTCTCGGCCTTGGCGCCCAGGTGCAGCAGCAGCGTGGCATCGCCGCCGTCGTCCAGGATCATGTTCGGGGTGCCGCCGTCGGCCCAGTCGAAGATGCGGTGCGTGAAGTCCCAGTACTCCTTCAGCGACTCGCCCTTGAACGCGAACACCGGGGTGCCGCCCGCGGCGATCGCGGCAGCGGCGTGGTCCTGCGTCGAGAAGATGTTGCACGAAGCCCAGCGCACATCGGCGCCCAGTGCCGCCAGCGTCTCGATCAACACGGCGGTCTGGATGGTCATGTGCAGCGAACCGGCGATGCGCGCGCCCTTGAGCGGCTGCGCGGCGGCGAATTCGTCGCGGATCGCCATCAGGCCCGGCATTTCGGTTTCGGCGATGGCGATTTCCTTGCGGCCCCAGCCGGCCAGGCCGATGTCGGCCACGAGGTAATCTTGCTTGAGGTCGGTCACAGCGTTCATGTTTCACTCCCGGTGAAGAGTGGACGACGGTGACGGGCGGGGAAATCAGGCCGCGCTTCGTGGAGGCACGAAACGCGATGCGTAACGTGCGCAACACCAATGAAGCGGGCGGATAGGTCGACTCGCCACCGTGCGAACCACGGATCAGCGAGCGCCGTTTGAGACAGTCCGAGCCTGGCGGAGGGCATGTTACGCCACGATCCGTTGCAACGCTCCTCGGAGTGGCGGTATTGTAGCCTGCCGGCGTGAACCCGTGCAAAATGCCGCCGGCTTTTTTCCGCTCACTTCCCTGACATGACCCCGACACCACCCCGCACCCTCACCATCGCAGGCTCCGACTCGGGCGGCGGCGCCGGCATCCAGGCCGACCTCAAGACGTTCTCCGCGCTGGGCTGCTTCGGCATGAGCGCCATCACCGCCATCACCGCGCAGAACACGCTCGGCGTCACCGGCGTGCATGCGATTCCCGCCGACATGGTGGCGGCGCAGATCGACGCGGTGGCCAGCGACATCGGCGTCGATGCAGCCAAGACCGGCATGCTGGGCACCGCGGCCATCGTCGAGGCCGTGGCCGCGGCGGCGGACCGCCACGGCATCCGCAAGCTAGTGGTCGACCCGGTGATGATTTCCACCTCCGGCGCAACGCTTTCCGATGACGCCACCAGCCAGGCCATGGTGCGCCTGCTGTTCCCGCGCGCGGTGCTGGTGACGCCCAACCTGCCCGAGGCCTCCTACCTGCTCGGCCGCACGATCACGCGCCGCGCCGACATGGAGCAAGCCGCCGCCGACCTCATCGCGATGGGCTGTCCCGCCGTGCTGCTCAAGGGCGGCCACCTCGACGACGATGGCCCCGCGAGCGCAAGCGGCGCGCTGGATGACCTGCTGATGCTGGCCGACGGCACCGTACGCGTGTTCACGCATCCGCGCATCGACACGAAGAACCTGCACGGCACCGGCTGCACGCTGGCTGCCGCCATCGCTGCGCAACTGGCACGCGGCGACACACTGGAAGTCGCGGCGGGCAAGGGGCTGGACTATGTGGCGCAGGCGATTGCCGCCGGCGCTGGACTGAGACTGGGTGCGGGCAATGGCCCGCTCAACCACGCCTTCGCACCGCGCGTGCTGGGCTGAACGGAGCCGATATGCAGCCACTGAACGATATCGACCTGCGCGACGACCCCGCTGCCGCGCGCTACGTCAAGGAAGAGCAGGTGCAGGTGATGTTTGCAGCGAAAGCCGGCGAACTGGAGAGCCGCGAAGGCCCCAACCGCTACGGCGTCGGCGATGCCATTGTCACCGGCGCGACCGGCGACCGCTGGGTCGTCTCGCGCGAGCGCTTTGATCCGAAGTACGTGGCCCTGGAGCCCTCGGCACACGGTGAGGACGGCCCTTACCGCAACAAGCCGGTACCCGTGCTGGCCCGGCGCATGGAAGAGGCCTTCAGCATCGCGCGCTCCGACGGCGGCGATGTACTGCACGGCAAGCCGGGCGACTGGCTGATGCAATACGCGCCTGGCGACTACGGCATCACCGAGCAGGCGCGTTTTGCGGCGGTGTACCGCCGCCTGCCCGACTGAATCAGTTGCCGCCGCTGGACAGCGGCACCAGCTTGAACGCCGCGCGTGCGACGCACACCACCGTGCCCGAGGCGTCCTTGACCTCGCCATCGCAGAAGGCGATACGGGCGCCCCGGCGCATGCAGCGGGCTTCGAGCGTCAGCTCGCCCCGCGCCGCGGCCAGGAAATGTGTGGACATATCGATCGTGATGACGCCGGTCTCCGTGGGCGCATGCGAGCGTGCCGCGCCGCTCAGCGTGAAGTCCAGCGCGGCCATCAGCGTACCGCCGTGCACGTCGCCGCGGCTGTTCACGAGTTGCGGGTGCGCCGGCAGGCGCGTGCGGCAATAGTCCGCTTCGATCAGCTCCGGCTGCAGGCCGAAATAGCGCATCAGCGGGACGTCGATGCCGAAGTACGGCTTTTCGGGCGTGCCGGGGGCGGCGGGGACGATTTCGATCGGGCTGGACATGTTGGGAAACGCTCGGTGAGTGGCCGGGGATGCGGCACGACATGATAGCGGCGGGGTCAGATTCGGCTCCCAAGGCTGGGCGAATGTCGCACAAATCTTGGCCTGACTTCAATCCGCGAGGCCAAGCCGATCCTCCAGCTCATCAAGCGTTACTGTGGACTCGCTCCCCGCGCGGACACGTCGGACAGTATTGTCTGCCAGATACAGATCTTCGAGATATCCCAAGCGTTGCATGATGGCTTCGCGTGCATGGGACGTCTTCGTGCGACCTGTCCGCTTGGCTAAGGCTTCCAGGCGTTCCTCAATGTCGGCAGGTAATCGGATGGCAAGCATGACGGGCTCCATAGCGCGCATGGTATCCCGTCAAAGCTCGGGCCGCCTCGCTCTACTGTATGAGGCTTAGCCCGTGGGAAACAGGTTGACCAGATGCGCCACGGCTGCGGGGACGTTATCGGCTTCCGTGATCGCCCGCACAACCGCAGCGCTGCCAACGCCAACCGCGAGCACTTGCTGCATATTGGATGCATTAACCCCGCCAATGCCGACCAGGGACGGAATCACCGGCTGCATCAGCTTCACATACGCCTGGAAACGCCCCATCCCCTGCGGCGCCGTCGGCATGACCTTGGTGGTGGTCGGGAAGATTGCACCCAGAGCCAGATAGCTCGGCCGGATCGCCGCCACGCGCACCATTTCGGCATAGCCGTGCGTGGACACGCCCAAGCGCAGACCTGACGCACGCAAGGCGTCGAGATCGGCCTCGTCCAGGTCTTCCTGCCCGAGGTGGATGCCGTAGATGCCGCTGTCGCCGCCGCTGGCGGCATGCAGTTCGACCGCAATCCGCCAGTGGTCATTGATAAACAACCGCGACTGCGACCCCTTCGCGGCCTGCGCTGCACGCGCGACTTCCGCACGCACCGCAGCGGGATCCTCCGATTTGAAACGCAACTGCACAGTAGGCACACCCAGCGGCACCAGCTTCTCAATCCATTCGGCGCTCGGCACCACGGCGTAAAGGCCGAGCGCCGGCGGGCACGGCGCAAAAGCCGGCACGGTAGCCTCGGGCGCCACCAGGGCGGCATGGCGCACACGCGGGAAGCGTTCGAACTCCGTCGGCCATTCCGCCGATCCCGGACGCCACGCACGTGCCAGGCACAGCGCGTCATGCGCGGGGAAATGCAGCGACAGGCTGGCCAGCAGCACCGCGACGAACGCCGGCGAGTGCGCATGGTCATCGTCCGCGCGAGCGGAAAGCACCCACGTGCCCATCGGCGAACGCACGGTGTCGATCCAGTGGCCGCCTTCGCGATCGGTCTCGATCAGCGTTGCGCCCGCCGCGGCCACGCGTGCGATCACGTCGGCATCGGCTTCGCCATCCGACAACAGCACGTCGTGCACGCCAGGGCTGGCGGGCGCGTCGGCGAGTCGCCATGCCTGCCACGGGTGATCGGACACGCCAAACGTTTCGCCGTAGTGCTCCAGCACGGCCTGGCGCAGCGGGCCGTCGCTGGCGGCATGGATCGCGTGGCGGGTCATGCGCGATGCTCCGCGCCTTCGGCGTGCCAGAACGGCATGCCGACCACCGGGGTGCTGGCCTGCGCGACTTCGCGCTCGGGCATCGGCCCCGCCAGGTAGGCAATGCGGCCCGCTTCCACGGCCTGCGCGAACGCGCGCGCCATGTTGACCGGATAGGCGGCCTGCGCCACGGCGGTATTCAGCAGCACGCCGTCATAACCCCACTCCAGCACCTGCGCCGCGTGCGACGGCAGGCCCAGGCCCGCGTCGACGATCAGCGGCGTGTCCGGCAGGCGCTCGCGCAGCACGCGCATCGCGTGCGGGTTGACGGCGCCGCGGCCGGTGCCGATCGGCGCGGCCCACGGCATCAGCGCCTGGCAGCCCACATCGAGCAGGCGGCGGCACAGCACCAGGTCTTCCGTGCAGTACGGCAGCACCTTGAAGCCCTCCTTGATCAGCGTTTCCGCCACCGCGGGCAGGTTCAGCGTGTCGGGCTGCAGCGTGTAGTCATCGCCGATCAGCTCCAGCTTGATCCAGTCGGTCTCGAACACCTCGCGCGCCATCATGGCGGTGGTGATGACCTCTTGCGGCGCAAAGCAGCCGGCGGTGTTGGGCAGCACGGGCACACCCAGCGCCTTCAGCATCTGCCAGAAGGCCTGGCCGCCCTCGCCTTCGCCCACCGCGCCCTGGCGGCGCAGCGCCACGGTCACCATGGCCGGGCGCGAGATTTCCACGGCCGCCTGCAGCGTGGCCGGCGACGGATAGCGGGCCGTGCCCAGCAGCAGGCGCGAGTCGAAGGACTCGCCATAAAGCACGAATGGGTCGCGCAGGGTTTCTGTTGGTTCGAATGTCATGGGGTCAGCCTCCCGTCACGGGTTGGACGAGGTCGATGCGGTCGCCGGCCGCGAGGAGCGTGGCCGCGTGCGCCGCGCGCGGCACGAACTGGCCGTTGACCGCCGCGGCGAACGGCGGGGCAATCTTGGCCGCGACCACCGCGTCCGCCAGCGTGGCGGCGTCGGCGACAGCGAGGGGGCGGCCATTCAGCAGGATATCCATGGGTTCAGCTTCAGTGCAGCAGGCCGGTGCGGCCTACGGGGGCCTCGGCGAGTGCGGGTGTTTCCGTCACGGCCTCGATCATGCCTGGCCAGCGCAGGGCGGCCGGCACCGCATGCGCGGCCGGGTCATCGTTGAGCAGCGCGTTCACCACCTCGCACGCCGCCTCGGTCACTGCCGGTGCGATCAGGAAACCGTGCCGGTACAGCCCGTTCACGCGCACCACGCGCGCCTGCTGGTCCACGCGGATCGCGGGCAGGTGGTCGGGGCGCGTAGGGCGGCGCTGCACGTTCAGTTCAAGCACGCGCGCCTCCCCAAATGCCGGATGCAGAGAATGCGCCGCCGACAACAGCTCCAGCGCGGAACGCACGCTCATCGGCGAATCGTCCTCGCTTTCCAGCTCGGTGGCGCCGATCACGTACAGGTCATTGGGCTTGGGCGCGATATAGATCGGATAGCGTGGATGCAGCAGGCGCACCGGGCGGTGCAGCTTCACGTCGGGCGCATGCACGCGCACGACTTCGCCACGCAGCCCGCGCAGGCCCGGCATCGCGCTTCGACCGTCCTTGCCCGGCTCGGCGGGCCATGCCGCGCGCGCACCAAGGCCGCGGCAGTCGAGCACTACGCGTGCGCGAATGCCAAGCGATGGCAGCATTGCGACGTCTACATCTCCGGCTTCCCACACGCAATGCACGCCGTCGCTGACCGCGCACGACAGCAGCGCGCGCAGCGCCCCGCGATTGTCGAGCTGGCCTTCGCCGGACAGCAGCAAGCCTTGGGGAAAACGTCCCGCCAGCGCGGGCTCGATCTCGGCCACGCCTTTGCCGTCCAGCGCGCGCATGCGCTGCGCCACCAGTTCCGGCGGCGCTACGGCACGCACCCTGCTCGTGAACAGGGACATTTCGCCGCGGTCGCGCGCATGCCATACCACGAGCGTACCGTCCTCCTGGAAGAACACGGGCTCGCGCAGCTGCATGAGCCAGGCGCGCCAGAGGCCGACGCTGGCGATGCCGAGATCGACGATACGTCGCTCGGCAATCGCCGACTCCGCGAGCGGCGCCAGCATGGCGGCCGCGACGTGCGCGGCCGACCCGGAGCCGTCCGGGCTGCCGCGCTCGACCAGCGCCACGCGCACGCCCTGGCGCTCGAGAAGCCAGGCGGCCAGCCGCCCGGCCAGGCCGGCACCGAGGATGGCGACATCAAAGGACTGCACTGCTGTCATGGATGTGTGCCGGCTACCAGCGCAATCGACGCGGCTTCCGGCCTCCTTTTACGGATAGCCCGCCGCGCGGGGCGCTGCGCGACAGGCGGAACGAACGGGGGCACGGTTGCGAACCGTGCCCGTACTGCCTTACGAGTAGATCTTGCTGCCCTTCTTCAGGAACTCGATCGACTTCTCTTCCATGCCCTGCTGCGCTTCCTTCGCCTCCTTCGGCAATGAGGCCGCGTAGTCGCGCACTTCCTGCGTGATCTTCATCGAGCAGAACTTCGGCCCGCACATCGAGCAGAAGTGGGCGATCTTGGCGCCTTCGGCCGGCAGCGTGGCGTCGTGGTACGAGCGCGCGCGTTCCGGGTCCAGGCCCAGGTTGAACTGGTCTTCCCAGCGGAACTCGAAACGTGCCTTGGACAGCGCGTTGTCGCGCAGCTGCGCGCCGGGCCAGCCCTTGGCCAGGTCGGCGGCGTGGGCAGCGATCTTGTAGGTGATGATGCCTTCGCGCACGTCTTCCTTGTCCGGCAGGCCCAGGTGCTCCTTCGGCGTCACGTAGCACAGCATGGCGGTGCCCATCCAGCCGATATTGGCCGCGCCGATGCCGCTGGTGATGTGGTCGTAGCCCGGGGCGATGTCGGTCACGAGCGGTCCGAGCGTGTAGAACGGCGCTTCGTAGCAGTGCTTCAGCTCTTCATCCATATTGGCCTGGATGCGCTGCAGCGGCACGTGGCCCGGGCCTTCGATCATGACCTGCACGTCGTGCTTCCACGCCTTGGCGGTCAGCTCGCCGAGCGTGCGCAGTTCGCCGAACTGGGCGTCGTCGTTCGAGTCGGCGATGCAACCCGGACGCAGGCCGTCGCCGAGGCTGAACGACACGTCGTAGGCCTTCATGATTTCGCAGATCTCGTCGAAGTGCGTGTACAGGAAGTTTTCCTTGTGGTGCGCCAGGCACCACTTGGCCATGATCGAGCCGCCGCGCGAGACGATGCCCGTCACGCGGTCCGCCGTCAGCGGCACGTAGCGCAGCAGCACGCCGGCGTGGATCGTGAAGTAGTCCACGCCCTGCTCGGCCTGCTCGATCAGCGTGTCGCGGAACATCTCCCAGGTCAGGTCCTCTGCGATGCCACCGGTCTTGTCGAGCGCCTGGTAGATCGGCACCGTGCCGATGGGCACCGGCGAGTTGCGCAGGATCCATTCACGGGTTTCGTGGATGTGCTTGCCGGTCGAGAGGTCCATGATGGTGTCGGCGCCCCAGCGGATCGACCACACCATCTTTTCCACTTCCTCGGCCAGCGACGACGTCACCGCGGAGTTGCCCAGGTTGCCGTTGATCTTGACGCGGAAATTGCGCCCGATCGCCATCGGCTCCAGCTCGGTGTGGTTGATGTTGGCGGGGATGATCGCGCGGCCCGTGGCGATCTCGTTGCGCACGAATTCCGGCGTGATGTCTTCCGGACGCAGCGGCAGGCCCGCGCCCAGCGCGTTGCCCGGGTGCTGGCGCAGCAGCGCCTTGTATTCCGGCTTGTCGTACAGCGCCTGCAGGTTCAGCGACTCGCGCAGCGCCACGTATTCCATTTCCGGCGTGATGATGCCCTTGCGCGCATAGTGCATCTGCGACACGTTGGCGCCGGCCTTGGCGCGGCGCGGGTTGGTCAGCTGGGCGAAGCGCAGGTGCGCGGTGGCGGGGTCGTTGGCGCGGTCACGGCCGTATTCCGACGACAGGCCCTTGAGAATTTCAGTGTCGCCGCGCTCATCGATCCACTTCGCGCGCAGCGCCGGCAGGCCGGCCTTCAGGTCGATATGCACGTCCGGGTCGCTGTACGGGCCCGAGGTGTCGTAGACGGGGATCGGCGGGTTGGGCATATCGCCCTTCTCGGTACGCGTGGACGTCTGCAGGATGGTACGCAGCGGCACGCGGATGTCCGGGCGGCTGCCGGTCAGGTAGGTCTTGCTGGAAGCCGGGTAGGCGAATTTCTGGTCGAGATCGCTTTCGAGCGATTCGAAGGAAGCAGCGGGGGCAGTACGGGCCATGGGTGTCGTCCTCTCTCTTGCGGGGTGGACGAAACCAGGAGCCCTGTGAGCGCCGCCGGGGCCTGAGGCCTGGAGGCGAGTCCCGGAGGGACAAGAGCGTTTGGTCTTGCTAGAAACTTCCCACGCCGGCATTAACCGGATCGGGTTCGAAGGGACTCTCTCAGCTCGCACGGCCCATCCGTACGGCACCCCTGTTTCATCCAACGGGGTGAATTTAAGCACAAGCCCCCGGCCGGCGCCAGTGCCAGTTCCCACTCATTCGTGGTGCCACAGCTGTGCGCAGGAGTATCGAATTGCCGATGTTGCACCGCAAGAATCGACGACAGGGGCACAACGGCGCACTCTTGTGGCGGCTACGTGCTCTACCATTCAATCAAACGGCCCGATCCAGGAGACATCATGACCGACGCCGCCACGCATCGCGTCTTCAACCAGGTGCCGGATCTCGTGCACTACAACCTCTTTGGCTGCGATCCAATCGTCAGCGACGCTCTGGAGCGACTTGGCGGCGGCTGGCATAGCGCGGCGCTGGCCGGCTATGGCGCGCGCCTGGGCGAGCCAGAGGTGCAGGCCTGGGCCGCCGATGCCAACCGGTACGCGCCCGAACTGCATACGCACAGCCGCACCGGCGAACGCATCGACCAAGTCACTTTCCACCCGAGCTGGCATGCGCTGCTGTCGCTGCTGCGCAGCCAGCAACTGCAGGCGCTGCCGTTTGCCGAACCGCGCGCGGGCGCCTGGATAGCGCGCACGGCGGGCTATTTCCTGCAGGCGCAGGTCGAGTCGGGGTCGCTGTGCCCGACCACGATGACGTTCGCGAGCATTCCCGTGCTGCGTAAGGAAACCGCGCTGATCGCCGAGCTCGAACCGCGCCTGTATGCGAAGGACCATGATGCGCGCGACCTGCCGTGGCGCGACAAGACCGCCATCATGATCGGCATGGGCATGACCGAGAAACAGGGCGGCTCGGACGTGCGCGCCAATTCCACCGTGGCCCGCCCCGTGCGCGGCGAAGGCCGTGGCGCCGAATACCTGCTGACGGGCCACAAGTGGTTCTTCTCGGCGCCGATGTGCGATGCGCACCTTGTGGTCGCGCGCATGGGCGCCGAAGACGGGCCGCTGTCGTGCTTCTCCGTGCCGCGCTTTCGCGACGACGGCAGCAAGAACCCGATCCTGATCCAGCGCCTGAAGGACAAGCTCGGCAACCGCTCCAACAGCAGCAGCGAAGTCGAGTTCCGCGAGGCCAGCGGCATCCTAATCGGCGAGGAAGGCCGCGGCATCCCGACCATCATCGAGATGGCGACCAGCACGCGGCTCGACTGCGTGATCGGCAGCGCCGCGATCCTGCGCGCCGCCTACGTCCAGGCGCTGCACCACACGCGCCACCGCAGCGCGTTCGGCCGCCTGCTGGCCGACCAGCCGCTGATGCGCAACGTCCTGGCCGACCTTGCGCTCGAAAGCGAGGCCGCCACGCTGCTGATGATGGAACTGGCCCATGCGTTCGAGCACGCCGACAACCCGCTTGCCGCGGCGTGGAAACGCGTGGTGACGCCCGCAGCCAAGTTCTGGATCTGCAAGCGCGCGATCGAGGCGACCGGCGAGGCCATGGAAGTCTGGGGCGGCAACGGCTATGTCGAGGACGGCCCGATGGCGCGCCTCTATCGCGAAGCGCCGGTCAATTCGATCTGGGAGGGCTCGGGCAATATCATGTGCCTGGACGTGCTGCGCGCGATCCAGCGCACGCCCGATGACGCGGCGCTGCTGCTGCAGGACCTGTCGCGCCGCGCCACGTCCCACCCGGCCGTGCGCGCGGAGCTGGATTCGCTCCAGGCCATGCTGCGCGAGCCGGCGGATCAACTGGAAGCGAATGCCCGCCGCTTTGCACAGGGACTGGTGCTGGCCGCACAGGCCGCCTTGATGCTCGAACATGCCGACGCCGAAAACGCCGAAGCGTTTATCGCGAGCCGGCTGGGCCGGCAGCATGGGCGCGTGTTCGGCACGCTCGACCTCGATGCCGAGGCCCTGAAGCGGGTGTTCGAGCGCGGCTGGAGCGCCTGAAGCCGGTACCGTGCCTCAGGCTTCCATGGGCTCGCGGATGCGCAGCAGCACGCGCGGCGCATAGCGGATCAGGTCGTGCGCGCGCTCGCCGATCATGATGGCGGGCGCGTTGGTGTTGCCGCCGACCAGCGTCGGCATGATCGAGGCGTCGACCACGCGCAGGCCTTCGACCCCGCGCACGCGCAGTTGCGGATCGACCACGGCCAGCGCGTCCATGCCCATGCGGCACGTGCCCACCGGATGATAGATCGTGTCGGCGCGTTCGCGAATCATCTCGCGCACGGCCGCATCGTCGCTGCCGTCAGCATGCAGGTGCGCGGAATACAACTCGCGGCCGCCAAAGCACGCAAGCTGCGGCTGGGCAAAGATCTGCCGCACGATTTTCACGCCGGCGACCATGTCGTCGAGATCGCGCGGATCGGAAAGATAGCCGGGATCGATGCGCGGCGCGCGCCGCATGTCGGGCGATGCGAGCCGCACTTCGCCGCGGCTGCGCGGGCGCAGCACGCACACATGGCAGGAATAGCCATGGCCAAAGCGGATCGTGCGCATATGGTCGTCGGCCATGCCCACCACGAAATGCAGCTGCAGGTCGGGCTCGGCCAGCTCGGGACGGCTGCGCAGGAACGCGCCGGCCTCGGCAAAGTTCGAACTCATCATGCCCGCACGCTCGCGCCGGTAGCGCAGCATCTCGGACAGCATGTGCATGGCGCCGCCCAGCGACAGGCCGAACAGTTCGGGCGCGGCCACGCGCTTGTGCAGGATGATGTCGAGATGGTCCTGCAGGTTGCCGCCCACGCCGGGCAGGTCATGCACCACCGGTATGCCATGTTCTCGCAGGTGCGCCGCAGGCCCAACGCCGGAGGCCATCAGCAGCTGTGGCGAGCCGAAGGTGCCGGCCGACAGGATCACGTCGCGGCGCGCGCGCAGCAGGTGCTGGCGGCCGTTGCGCACAGCCAGTACGCCCACCGCATGCCTGCCCTCGAACACAATGCGCAGCACCTGCATGCCGGTCAGCACGTGCAGGCCGGCACGTCCGCCGTTACAGGCCTTGTCGCGTGCGTTGCCGCCATGCAGGTAGGCACGCGCTGCGTTCCAGCGCTCGCCCTCATGCTGCGTGACCTGGTACCAGCCGACACCTTCCTGCTCCTCGCCGTTGAAGTCGTCGTTGCGCACATAGCCGGCCTGCTGCGCGGCGTCGATGAAATGCTGGCCGAATGGATTCGGCGTGCGCAGGTCCGACACATGGAGCGGCCCCGTGCCGCCATGCAGCGGATCGTCGTCGCTGCCCGCCACGCGCGCATTGCACTCGGCGCGGCGGAAGTACGGCAGCACGTCGTCCCAGGACCAGCCGTCGCAACCCATGGCGGCCCAGTCGTCGTAATCCGCCGGACGGCCGCGCGTGTAGATCATGGCGTTGATCGACGAACTGCCGCCCAGCCCGCGTCCTCGCGGCTGGAAGCCGCGCCTGCCGTTCAGGCCCGGCTGGGGCACGGTCTCGTAGGCATAGTTGCGCGCGCCGGCGCGCGGCAGCAATGCTGCGGCGCCCGCGGGTGTGCGCACCAGCACATGGTGGTCGTGATGGCCTGCTTCGATCAGCGCGATACTGTCGCTGCCGCTGTCGGCCAGGCGCCCGGCCAGCGCGCATCCGGCCGAACCCGCGCCGACAATGACATAGTCATACGTGGTTTCCATCTGTCTCCCCGCGACCCCGGAGATTGCGGCGGGGCGTGCGCCCTCTGCCCGCCCCGGAGGATGGCAAGCCATGAAGACCAGTGTAGGCGCTGGCGTAGCGCGAAGTGAAGGCCGGTGGCTACGCGCCTTGCAGCGTCGCAGGGCGCGCGGGACGGTCAGGAAACCAGCATCGGCCGGCTCAGCATGCGCGACAGCACGGCTTCCGGCGAGTGGGTATGGTCCGAGATGGCCTTCGGATCCAGGTAGATGGTCTGCTCCATCATCGCGCGGCCACGCATGGCCGCATGCAGCAACTGGTCGCTGAAGACGATCCAGGTCGATCCGGGCGGGAAGTGGAATTCCTGCTGCGGCACGCTGGCCTGATAGTCCAGGTCCGCCTTGGCCAGATCGTGCAGCTGCAGCATGCGATGGTCATATTCGGAACGCGTGCGCTTGGTGATGTGAAGCAGCTTCATCAGCGCCGCCTGCCCGGGCCACATGCCGCGGGTCTTCGGCACGAAGCGCTGCGCAAAATCGGCAAACGGCTCGCCCACGCGCCACACGCGCGGCGCTTCCGGATCGATGTTGTGGAACACGCGCAGCAGGCGCTTGCCGAGCAGCGGATTCGACGGGAAGGAATCGACGTGCAGGCGGGTGTCGTCCTTGCGCCAGCTGACGGCGCGGCCGGCAATCTGGCTCGGCCGCAGCGACGTGCCCGCGCGCGTCATGTACGGGCCGTACTCTGGGAACAGCGACAGCACCAGCTTTTCGCTGAATTCGGCATAGCGGTGGATCAGGCGGTACAGGTCGGCGAGGTCCTGTTCGGTGCCCTGCGCGCCGCGCACGGCGGTATCGGTGGCGCGCAGGTTGATGTTCTTCGACTTGCCGTCCGAATAGCGGCTGTCGAGAAAGCGTTCCTCGCCCGGCTCGAAGCGGAAGTGCAGGTCCGGGAAATACAGCACCGCGCCTTGCTCGAGTTGCCGGCGCAGGTCCGCCTGCGTCGCGGCATCCACCGCGGGCGACCAATCGGTGTATGGCTGCGGGCGGATCAGGTCGAGTTTTTCGGAAGAGGTAGCGGATGGCATGGGCTTTCTCGGTTTGCCGGATGGGCGGATTCTACCGCGCCATTTCTGCGTGATGATTTGATCACAACCATGCGCCGGCAAGTTACCCAATAAAAAACCCCGCTGACCGGCAGCCAGCGGGGTTTTTACCTCGGTACAGCGACCTTGCTTACAGGCCGGCCGCTGCGCGCAGCACCGCTGCCTTATCGGTCGCTTCCCACGAGAATTCCGGCTCTTCGCGGCCAAAATGGCCGTAAGCGGCGGTCTTCTCGTAGATCGGGCGCAGCAGGTCCAGCATCTGCACGATGCCCTTCGGGCGCAGGTCGAAATGTTCCTGCACCAGTTCGGCGATCTTGTCGTCAGGGATCTTGCCGGTGCCTTCGGTGTAGACGGTCACGTTGATCGGGCGCGCCACGCCAATGGCGTAGCTCACCTGCACCTGGCACTGGCGCGCCAGGCCGGCGGCGACCACGTTCTTGGCCACGTAGCGGGCGGCGTAGGCGGCCGAACGGTCGACCTTCGACGGATCCTTGCCCGAGAACGCGCCGCCGCCGTGCGGCGAGGCGCCGCCGTAGGTATCGACAATGATCTTGCGGCCGGTCAGGCCGCAATCGCCTTGCGGACCGCCGATCACAAAGCGCCCGGTCGGGTTCACCAGGTACTTGGTGTCCTTGAGCATCTCGGGCGGCAGCACCGGTTTGATGATTTCCTCGATCACGGCTTCGCGGATCTGCGCCTGGGTGATGTCCGGGGCATGCTGCGTCGACAAGACCACAGTGTCCACGCTGTGCGGACGGCCGTCGACATAGCGCACCGTGACCTGCGACTTGGCATCCGGACGCAGCCAGGGCAGGCGGCCGTCGCGGCGCAGTTGCGACTGGCGTTCGACCAGGCGGTGCGAATAATAGATCGGGAACGGCATCAGTTCCGGGGTCTCGTCGCAGGCGTAGCCAAACATCAGGCCCTGGTCGCCGGCACCCTGGTTCAGGTAGTCGTCGGAGGCGCGGTCCACGCCCTGGGCGATGTCGGGCGATTGCTTGTCGTACGCGACCAGCACCGCACAGCCCTTGTAGTCGATGCCGTAATCGGTGTTGTCGTAACCGATGCGCTTGATGGTGTCGCGTGCGACCTGGATGTAGTCGACGTTGGCCGTAGTGGTGATTTCCCCGGCCAGCACGACCAGCCCGGTGTTGCAGAGCGTCTCGGCAGCCACGCGCGCGTACTTGTCCTGTGCCAGGATGGCGTCCAGGACCGCGTCGGAAATCTGGTCTGCGACCTTGTCGGGATGGCCTTCGGAGACGGACTCCGAAGTGAAAAGGAAGTCGTTTGCCACGAACTTGTTCTCCAGGGTTGGCTATTGCGTGCCTGCCTGTCGGGTCATGGCGGCGACGCTTTAGCGGTATTTTCAGGCCGCCCGGTTAGAGCGGTATCGCCCCGCAAGTTGTCAGTTAACTCGGCGATACACGCTATTATACGCGCCTGCCGGCACAATGCAGGCAGTGGCCCCGGGGCCACCGTGCGCCGGCATACGCCGGTGCGATCCATGGTTAGCGGCAGGAATCGCCGGGATCCTGAGCCCTGCATGAATATTTGAGGCTGCTTCGCAGATCGGCTCCCGCCGGGAGCCCCCACCGCCACGTTCGATGACTTTCCTGTTCTGGCTGATTTCCCGCCTTCCGCTGCGCCTGCTCCAGGCGATCGGCGGTACGCTCGGACTGCTGGCCGCCCGCCTGCCGGGCCGCTACGGAAGTCGGCTGCGGGAGAACTTTCTGCTTGCCTACCCGGACGCAACCGAATCGATGATCGCCGACGCAGCGCGCTCGGCCGGGTGCATGGCGCTGGAAATGCCCTACTTCTGGAGCCGCAAGAAGATTGGCGCCAAGTTGTATGGCTTCGACGATTACCTCTGGCCGGAACTGGAAAGGCTGCAGGCGCGCGGCCACGGCCTCATTATCCTGACGCCTCATCTCGGCTGCTTCGAAGTGCTGCCGCAATCGCACGCCTTGTTGCGCCCGGTGACGGCATTGTTCAAGCCGCCTCACCAGGTCTGGCTGCGCGACTGGATCGAACGCATGCGCACCCGGCCAAACCTGGCAATGGCCCCCGCCACGCCGCGCGGCGTGCGCATGCTGGTCAAGGCGCTCAAGCGCGGACAGGCCGTAGGCATCCTGCCGGATCAGGTGCCAAGCGGCGGCGAGGGCCACTGGGCACCGTTTTTTGGCAAACCCGCCTACACCATGGCGCTGGTGCATCGCCTGCAGCAACTGACGCGCGCCCCGGTGGCCGCCATCTTCGGCGAACGCCTGCCGCGCGGCGCCGGCTATCGCGGCCATCTTCGCATCATCAACGATGGCGGCATGTTGCCCGAAGATCCGGCTGAAGCCGCCGCCGTTATCAACCGCACCATCGAGGAACTCGTGGCGATTGCCCCCACGCAGTACCTCTGGAGCTACAACCGTTACAAGACCCCGTCCGGCATGGAGCGTCCGCCCCACGCGCTGCCGGCCACCGAATCCTCCCACTCATGAGCCGTATCTTTACGTGGCTTGGCATTGGTCTGCTGACCGTGCTGGGCAAATTGCCTTATCCACTGGTGGCCCGTTTTGGCGAAGGGCTGGGCAGCCTGCTTTACCGCGTGCCCAGCAGCCGGCGCCGCATCGTGCAGGCCAACCTGCGCACCGCTTTTCCTGACAAAGGCGAGGCCGAGATCGACGCGCTGTCGCGCGAGTCATTTCGCACCGTGTTCCGCAGCTTTGCCGAGCGCGGCATTTTCTGGACCGGCAGCGAAGCCCAG
Source organism: Cupriavidus sp. C2SS-8b (assembly GCF_057073745.1). Lineage (NCBI taxonomy): Bacteria > Pseudomonadati > Pseudomonadota > Betaproteobacteria > Burkholderiales > Burkholderiaceae > Cupriavidus > Cupriavidus sp. C2SS-8b. The sequence continues at coordinate 259,498 of NZ_CP172716.1, read as the reverse complement.
ATGCGCCGCTGGGTGCAGATCGACGACCAGGCCGATCTCGTCGCCATGGACGGAACGCCGCACATCCTCGTCACGCTGCATCTGTCCGGCGTAGAGGCCGGCGCGATCCGCCTGACCATCCACCTGCGCGACCATGTAGGCCGCTCGGGCGCGTCGCTGTACACGACGCAGAAGAACACGCTGTTCGACGGCTTCCTCAAGCATGCGCGCGGCCGCTTCGGCGCCAAGATGATCTCGCGCGGCGACAGCGCGCGCGACATCCTGCGCTGCCTGAAGAAAGGCGAGGCGCTGCAGCTGATCGCCGACATGGACTTCGGCGAACGTGATTCGGAATATGTCGAGTTCTTCGGCGTGCAGGCGCTGACGCTGACTTCCGTGTCGCGCCTGGCCCGCATGACGGGGGCCAAGGTGGTGCCCATCTACACGGAGATGCTGCCCGACTACCAGGGCTACGTGCTGCGCATCCTGCCGGCCTGGGAAAACTATCCCGGCGACAGCGTGGCCGAGGACACGCGCCGCATGAACGCCTTCTTCGAGGACTGCATCCGACCGCGCGTGGCCGAGTACTACTGGGTCCACAAGCGCTTCAAGAACCGCCCGGCCGGCGAACCGTCGATCTACTGACCGCGGCCGGCAGGCCCGGCCTTGCACGACTACAATTCGCACCATGAAACTCCAGTTCACCAAGATGCACGGTGCCGGCAACGACTTCGTCGTGCTCGACGGCATCCACCAGCAACTCGACCTGACCACCGGGCAGTGGCGCGCGCTCGCCAGCCGGCATTTCGGCGTGGGCGCCGACCAGATGTTGGTGGTGGAAAAGCCGACCCGCGACGATGTCGATTTCCGCTACCGCATCTTCAATGCCGACGGCAGCGAGGTGGAGCACTGCGGCAACGGCGCGCGCTGCTTCGTGCGCTTTGTCACCGACAAGGGCATGACCGACAAGCGCTCGGTGCGCGTCGAGGTCATGAACGGCATCATCACGCTGACGCTGCAAGATGACGGCCAGGTCACGGTGGACATGGGCGCACCCGAACTGGAACCGGCCCGCGTGCCGTTCCGCGCCGAAGGCCTGCCCACGCGCGCGCAGGGCGAAGACACCCTCTACGGGCTGGAGGTCAACGGCCGCACGGCGTGGATATCGGCGGTGTCGATGGGCAATCCGCACGCCGTGCAGGTGGTCGACCATGTCGAGGACTTCCCGGTGCTCCAGGACGGCCCGATCGTGGAAAACCACCCCACTTTCCCGAACCGCGTCAATGCCGGCTTCCTGGAAGTGGTCGACCGCCATACCGCCCGCCTGCGCGTGTACGAACGCGGCGCCGGCGAAACCCTGGCATGCGGCACCGGCGCCTGCGCGGCGGTCGTCGCCGGCATCCGCCGGGGGCTGCTGGACTCGCCGGTCAAGGTACACACGCACGGCGGCGACCTGAGCATAGCCTGGGACGGCGCCGCCACGCCCGTGCGCATGACCGGCCCCGCTACCACGGTGTTCGAAGGCACGATTGACCTGGCCGCCCTGCCAGCGTGACCATAGGGGCCTGTGCGCCCCGCTCCGCTTCATCGCTGCGTGACTGCGGCGGGGCTTCCGAACGAAACGATGGAGCCCCTATGCCGCTGGACGACTACCGCATCACCTCGGGCAAGCGCTTCAGCCTTGCCGGCTTCGACCCCGGAAGCAAGCCATTTTCACTAGGCGGCAAGCAGGAAGACCAGGCGCGCATCGCGCAGATCAGCGAGGAACTGGATCTCGAACAGGACATCTTCTACGCCGAGCACCGGCGCAAGATCCTGGTCGTGCTGCAAGGCATGGACACCAGCGGCAAGGATGGCACCGTGCGTTCGGTGTTCCGCAGCTTCGATCCGCTTGGCATCCGCGTGGTCAGTTTCAAGGCCCCGACCGCGGAAGAGCTTGCGCGCGACTACCTTTGGCGCGTCCACCTGCAAGTACCCAAATCCAGCGAGATCGTACTGTTCAACCGCAGCCACTACGAAGACGTGCTGATCACGCGCGTGCATGGCTGGATCAATGATGACGAATGCGAGCGGCGCTACCGGCAGATCCGCGCATTCGAGACGCTGCTGACCGAGACCGGCACCACCATTGTGAAATGCTTCCTGCACATCTCGAAGGACGAGCAGAAGTCGCGCCTGGAAGCTCGCCTGGCCGATCCGCAGAAGCAGTGGAAATTCGATCCGACCGACCTGGCCGAGCGCAAGCACTGGAAGGCCTACATGAACGCCTACGAGTCAGCCATTGCCGCCACCAGCACGCCGGAGTGCCCGTGGTACGTCGTGCCGGCGGACTCCAAGACCCACCGCAACCTGATGGTGGCCGAAATCCTGTCCGAGGTGTTCCGCCAGCTCAAGCCGGCTTATCCGCCGCCGCAGCCCGATCTGGACAAGGTCAAGATCGAGTAGCGCGATCGCGGCAGCGGCACCGCTGCCGCGTCACTCGTTGTCGCCGTTGCCGCGATGCACGTCGTGGGTCATGAACGGGTGCTCCCGGCTGGGCATCGCCAGCCATTTCGGATGGCGCAGCGTGTCGCGGATATCGTCGAGCCCGCTGGACCAGTGCTCCTGCATCGCGAGCAAGCCGAACTGGTAGTCCTTGGCGCTGTTCTCGAACGACTTGTCGCGGTAGATCAGCTGGATCACGTTGCGGCGCGCATCGCACGCATGCTCGGCCGCGCGGCGATACCAGTCGCTGTCGCGCTTGGACGGCGGCACCAGCGCCATCACTTCGCTGAGCATGCGCCGGAAATTCTGCTGCTCGCGCATGTAGTCGGTGATCGTGCGCGTACGGCTGGAGTACTGGATGTCCTTCTGCCGCTCGGCCACTTCGCTGAGGTCATGCGGCAGCTTGCCGCGCGCGCTCCACAGGTCCACCTGGAAGATCAGCGCATCGCGGCGCGGCTGGGCGGCGAGCACTTCGGCCAGCGGCGTGTTCGAAACCAGCCCGCCGTCCCAGTAGTACTCGCCCTCGATCTCCACCGCGGGGAACCCCGGCGGCAGCGCGCCGGAAGCCATGAAGTGCTCGGGAAGCAGCGTGTCGCGCGTATTGTCGAAATAGGCGAAGTTGCCGGTCCGGACATTGACCGCGCCCACCGACACCCGCATCTCCTTGGGCCGGTTGATCAGGTCGAAGTCGGCAAAACGCTCGAGCGTGGCCTTGAGCGGCGTGGTGTCGTAGTAGCTGGCGCGCGTCGGGTCGGTATAGCGCGTGACCAGTTCCAGCCAGTTGCGCGGCATGAAGAAGCCGCGCTGGCCTTCGAACATCGCGCGCGCGGCGTGCAGGCCGTCGAACCAGACGCGCAGCGGTTCGGGCCAGGACTCCGCATTCTCGAACATGTTCGAATGCGCAAGGCTGGGGAGCCACGGCTGCGCGCAGATGTATTCCCAGAACGCGCGCAACTGCTCCACGCGCCGCTCGGGCGGATTGCCGGCGATGATCGCTGCATTCAGCGCCCCGATGGAGATGCCGGCGACCCAGTTCGGGTAGATGCCGCCTTCCGTCAGGCCCTGGTAGACGCCAGCCTGGTAAGCACCGAGCGCGCCGCCACCCTGCAGCACCAGCGCGCGCACGGCGTAGGCCTCGTGGGGTGGGCGTCCCGGTTCGGGGCCCTTGGGCAAGTCCTCCGCGGGCCCGCACGGATCTACCTGTGCCTTGCGCTTGCGCGCGGGCTTTGCTCGTGCTCCAGCTTCCTGCGTTTCCTGCCGCTCTTTGCCCGCCACGCCATGCTCCTTGCCAAGTGAAGAGTCCTGCTACGGCGCCGCCCGCCCGGGACCGTTCCCGGGTGGCGATGCGCCGGGATTCCGGTCAGACGCCGTAGCGCTGCCGGTAAGCAGCCACCGCCTCGCGCGAAGCCGACAGCGACGGATTGTTGGAGGCATCCAGGTAGGCCAGCAGGTCCTTCAGGCTGGCAATCGCGATCACCGGCACGCCGTATTCGCGCTGTACGTCCTGCACGGCCGAATGCGTGCCGATCTGCTCGGCGGTGCCGCTCTTCTCCATGCGGTCCAGCGCGATCAGGACGGCGGCGGGTTCGGCGCCCGCGGCGCGGATCAGCTGCATCGACTCGCGCACCGAGGTGCCCGCGGAGATCACGTCATCGATGATGACGACCTTGCCCTGGAGCTTCGCGCCAACCAGCGTGCCGCCTTCGCCGTGGTCCTTGGCTTCCTTGCGGTTGTAGGCAAAGCCGACATCGCGGCCCATGCCGGCCAGCGCCACAGCGGTGGCCGAGGCCAGGGTGATGCCCTTGTAGGCCGGCCCGAACAGCACGTCGAACTGCACGCCCGAGGCCAGCAGGGTTTTCGCATAGAATTGCGCCACCTGGCCCAGCATGGCGCCCTGGTTGAACAAGCCGGCATTGAAGAAGTAGGGCGACTTCCGGCCCGCCTTGGTGACGAACTCGCCAAAGGACAGCACGCCGGCATCCAGCGCGAAGCGGATAAAGGTCTGGCTGAGGTCCGGCTGGCCGGCCTGCTGCGCGGTGGAAGGCGTCGTCTGCTGCGTCATCTTTTCTCTCTGAATTCAAAAATTTCCCGCATGTTACGGATTATCAGCGCCAACCTCAACGGCATCCGCTCCGCGTCCAAGAAGGGCTTTTTCGAGTGGATGGGCAAGCAGGACGCGGACATGGTCTGTGTACAGGAACTCAAGGCACAGGCTGCCGACATGACCGAGGCGTTCCTGGCGCCACATGGTTACCACGGATATTTCCACTACGCCGAGAAGAAGGGCTACAGCGGTGTCGGGCTCTACACACGGCACAAGCCCGAGCGCGTGGTCACCGGCTTCGGCAACCCGGAATTCGACGGCGAAGGCCGTTACGTGGAAGTGCAGTATCCCCATCTCGCGGTGATCTCGGTCTACGTGCCATCAGGCTCGAGTTCGGAGGAGCGCCAGCAGGCAAAGTTCCGCTTCATGGAGGCCTTCCTTCCGCACTTGTTGCAACTGAAGGCCAGCGGGCGGGAAATCGTGCTGTGCGGCGATGTGAACATCGCGCACAAGGAAATCGATATCAAGAACTGGAAGGGCAACCTGAAGAACTCTGGATTCCTGCCGGAAGAGCGCGCGTGGATCGGTGCCCTGTTCGATACCCACGGCTATGTGGACGTGTTCCGCCAACTCGATTCGCGGCCCGAGCAGTACACCTGGTGGAGCAACCGCGGCCAGGCCTACGCCAAGAACGTCGGGTGGCGTATCGATTACCACCTGGCGACGCCAAAGATCGCCACCACGGCGCATGTGTGTTCGATCTACAAGGACGAGAAGTTCAGCGACCACGCGCCGCTGTCGATCGATTACGACTACCCGCTCTGAGCGCGGGCTTTACGCCGCCCGGACTTCTGCAAGCAGCTCCGGGTGACGGTCCAGCAGCTTGAGGAGCTGGATCAGCGCCAGCGGTGGTTTAGTCTTGCCCGTTTCGTAGCGGGAGAACGCGTTGACGCCGCCGCCGAAAATATCTGCGGCCTGCCGCTGGTCAAGGCAAAGTTTCTTGCGGACGGCGGTGATATATGTAGGATCCACGAGTGACGCATTGACCTGTTTATTGAAGGCCAGCATTGACTCACTAACTCTGTCGCCGTCATTGATGTCCAGTACACCGTCGCCGCATTCCTGACACCACTCCCCCTGCACATCGCAGATTACGGTGGTTTCTCCGCGATACGTATAAGGCATGTCACGCATACCTTTCACCAATTCCGCACCACCACAAACAGGACACCTCATCCGCAACTCCTTAGTCAGCCCGGATCGTTGGTTATCGGGGCTTGAACGACACCACGAGCACCTTATCCGTCATTGTCAGCTTTACGTAGAGGCCACCATATGGTGTGGCAGGGCGGTAGACGTCCTGCCACACCCGATGATCCTCGTAAGCAGTCATGCTTTTATAGAAATCCGCCGGTTCAAGGCCCAGCAGGATGTCACGCACCCCGTGCCAGTCCAGTTTCATTAGCGCCGCTCCGGCATACGCGGCGTAAGTCATTTTCATCTGGCCTGCCGCCAGCATGACCTTCACATGCCGCAGCTTGTAATGCGCCGTGCCCTTCTCCATGCAAATTAACCTACTAGGTTAAATCCCGCAAGCCTCGAACCACGCCAGACCGCAATAATCCAATCGGTACAAACCCCTGCGACTGACCCCCAAGCCCGTTACAATGCAGGTTCGCCCCTGCGCCCGGCAGGAGATGTTTCGCATTCCCCGCATTTCAAAGAGCGAGTCCGCCATGGTTTTCAAAGTGTTCGTCGATGGTCAGGAAGGCACGACCGGTCTCCGGTTGCTTGACTATCTTTCCGGTCGTTCCGATGTGGAGCTGCTGCGCATTGCAGAAGACAAGCGCAAGGATCCGGCTGAGCGAGCACGCTTCCTGAACGCCGCGGATGTCGCTTTCCTGTGCCTGCCGGACGTGGCCTCGCGCGAGGCCGTGTCGCTGGTGACCAACCCGAATACCTGCGTGATCGACGCCAGCACCGCGTTCCGTACCGACAACAACTGGGCCTACGGCCTGCCGGAACTGGTGCGTGGCCAGCGCGAGAAGATCCGCGCGAGCAAGCGCATCGCGGTGCCGGGCTGCCACGCCAGCGCCTTCGTGCTGGCGGTGCGCCCGCTGGTGGATGCCGGCGTGCTGCCGCGCGACTACCCAGTGTCGGCGTTCTCGCTGACCGGCTACAGCGGCGGCGGCAAGAAGATGATTGCCGAGTTCGAAGCCGGCGGTAACCCGAAGCTGCATAGCCCGCGCAAATACGCGCTGGGCCTGCAGCACAAGCACCTGCCCGAGATGCGCGTGCAGGGTGGGCTGGCGTCGGAACCGATCTTCAACCCGATCGTCGGCAACTTCCTGAAGGGCCTGGCGGTGACGGTGCCGGTGTTCGCGGATCGCCTGGCGCGCAAGGTGAGCCCCGAGCAGATCGTCGACATCTACCGCAAGCACTATGAAGGCGAGCAGTTCGTACGCGTGATGCCTTACAACAGCGACGACAACCTCGACGACGGCTTCTTCGACGTGCAGGCCAACAACGACACCAACCGGGTCGACCTGTTCGTGTTCGGCACGCCCGAGCGCCTGAACCTGGTCGCGCGCCTGGACAACCTCGGCAAGGGCGCAGCCGGCGCAGCGGTGCAATGCATGAACGTGCATGTGGGCGCCGACGAGGCGACGGGCCTGCAAGCCTGACCGCTCTCCACGCTCAAGCAAAAAGGCCGGCATTGCCGGCTTTTTTGTTTCCCGCGGGGGCGATCAGCGTTTCAGCGGCCGCTGGCGATCGTCATCGCCGGAATCGACCGGCGCATCGCCGAGATTGGCCATATTGGCGCGATACGGCGGCAGGCGGTCCACCGTGGTGTTCATGGCGCGCGCGTAAAGCGGCAGCACCTCCGGCATGTGTTTCTCGAGATCGGCGATGCGGCTGCGCCCCGACGGGTGCGTCGATAGGAACTCCGAACCCGACTGCGTGACCTTGGCCATCTTCTGCCACAGCGTTACGGCCGCGCGCGGGTCATAGGCGGCGCGCGCGGCGATGTCCATGCCGATCAGGTCGGCCTCGCTTTCATCGGCGCGCGAGAAGCGCAGCGTCAGCAGGTGCGCGCCGGTCCCCAGCGCCATATTGCCGAGATTGCCGAAGCCGAACAGCTGCGAAACGACATTGGCGCCAAGGTTTGTGATCTCCGACTTGGCGGCGCGCTCGCGCGCATGTTCCTGCAACGCGTGCGCGATCTCGTGGCCCATGGCCATGGCGATCTCGTCGTCGGTCAGCTTGAGCTGGTCGAGCAGACCGGTGTAGAACGCGATCTTGCCGCCCGGCATGCAGAAGGCATTGACCTGCTTCGAGCCGATCAGGTTGATTTCCCACTGCCACTGGCGCGCGCGCTCGTTCCAGCGCGCGGTTTCCGGCAGCAGCCGCTTGCCGATGGCGCGCAGGCGCTGCAGCTGCGGATTGCTGTCGCCGGCAAGCGCACGCTTGGCGATCGCCTCCTGCTTGATCTGCTCGTATTCCTGCGCGGCCTGTTGCTCGATGACCTCGACCGGCACGATATTTCGTACTGCAGAGCCGCCGCGCTGCAAGCGGATGCCATCTTCCTGGTCGCCGTCCTGCTGGGCCAGCGCCAGCGGCGCCACCGTGATCGCCGCGCCCAGGGCCAGCACGCAGGCCATGCGGGACAGCACAGGACGCGAAACACCTGGAAGGTGGCGGGACATGTTCGGTTCCTTGGGGGCGATAGGGAAAGCCGGTGGCAGTCGGACACAAAGCGGGCAAACGGGTGATGCAATAATACACGGCGCCCACGCAGCCGCGCGGCGCCATCCGCCCACGCCATCCATGACTTTCCAGGACTATCTCGACATCTTCCGCAACCGCCGCATCGGCGCCATGCTGGCGCTTGGCTTCGCTTCCGGGCTGCCGCTGGCGCTGACGTCCGGCACGCTGCAGGCCTGGATGACGGTGGAAGGACTCGACATCAAGACCATCGGCTTCTTCTCGCTGGTGGGCCAGGCCTATATCTTCAAGTTCCTGTGGGCGCCGCTGATGGACCGCTACACACCGCCGCTCCTGGGCCGGCGCAAGGGCTGGCTGCTGGTCACGCAGCTCGGGCTGGTGGCGGGCATCGCCGCCATGGCGTTCTGCCCGCCGCGCGAAGCGCTCTGGACGCTGGCGGCACTGGCCACGCTGGTGGCCTTCCTGTCGGCGTCGCAGGACATCGTGTTCGACGCCTACAGCACCGACGTGCTGCGCCCGGCCGAGCGCGGCGTGGGCGCGGCCGTCAAGGTGCTGGGCTACCGGCTGGCGATGCTGGTCTCCGGCGGGCTCGCTCTGTGGCTGGCGGACCGCGTCCTGGGCTGGTCGCAGATGTACCTGCTGATGGCCGCGCTGATGAGCATTGGCATCGTCACGCTGCTGTGGGCCCCCGAGCCCGACGTGCCGGCGCGCGCGCCGCGCTCGCTCGAGGAAGCCATCGTGGGCCCGCTGCGCGATTTCTTCTCGCGCCCCGGTGCGTGGTGGCTGCTGCTGCTGATCGTGCTCTACAAGCTTGGCGATGCCTTTGCGGGCAGCCTGTCCACGACGTTCCTGATCCGCGGCGTCGGCTTCTCCGCCGGCGAAGTCGGCATCGTCAATAAAACGCTGGGGCTGGCCGCGACCATCGTCGGCGCGCTGTTCGGCGGCACGCTGATGGTGCGCCTGGGGCTGTACCGGTCGCTGATGCTGTTCGGCTTGCTGCAGGCGGTGTCCAACCTGGGCTACTGGATCCTGTCGGTGACGCCGCCGCACCTGTGGTCGATGGGCGCCACCATCGCGATCGAGAACCTGTGCGGCGGCATGGGCACGGCAGCGTTCGTGGCGCTGCTGATGACGCTGTGCAACCGCTCGTTCTCGGCCACCCAGTACGCGCTGCTGTCGGCGCTGGCTTCGGTTGGCCGGGTCTATGTCGGGCCGACCTCCGGCTACATGGTGGAGGCGTGGGGCTGGGCGCCCTTCTACCTCGGCACGGTGCTGGTGGCGCTGCCCGGCGTGCTGCTGCTCTGGGCCATGCGCCACACCGTCCATCGCTACGAAGCCCAGGCGCGCGAGGCGATCGCCTGAGCCTCCAGGAGCGGCCTTACTCCTTGTAGTACACGATCTGGTGCGACGTGGCGAGCAGCTCGCCACCCGCGCTCCAGACCTGCGCACTCTGGTCGAAGAAACCCTGGCGGAACACCTGGGCCCGCGCGCTGCATAGCACGTGGCTGTCGCCGAGCGCGGCCAGCGTGGCGGCATCGGCGTGGAAATACGTGGTCAGCGACACCGTGCCCGCCGGCACGAAACCCGCGCGCTTGAGGAAGATGCGCGGGTAGAAGCTGTCGCACCATGCGGCCATGGCCGGGAAGTCCGGCGTGCGGGCCGGCTCGTCGCGCAGCCAGAATTGCGTCAGGCTGTCCGGGTGTTCCGTGCCCGGCTCCGTGGTCGGCTTGGCGCCGCGGAACGGGCGCATGTCATAGGACTTGAGCCAGCGCACCGGCGCAAATCCGGCCATGGCCGGCACGTCTTTCGCCGCTGGGGCCTCGGGCCGCACCGCCTCCCCGCACGACCATGTCTCGCGCCGCAGCGAAAACACAGCGGTGGCCGTCGTGGCCACCGCATCGCCCTGGCGCAGTTCGATCTGCCAGTGCTGGGTCGAGCGATTAGTGCGCGTGGGGCGTGCCTCGATCTCGAACGGCCCTTCGGCGATCGGCCCCGCGAAGTTGACCGTCAGCGAGAGCGGATCGCCCAGGCGCTGCGGGTGCAGCAGCGCCGCTTGCAGCAGCGTCGCTGCGGTAATGCCGCCGAACGGCCCGATCATGTTCCAGTAGGCCGGCGTAGTGCGGCCCAGGAAGCGATGCTCGCCGGCTGGCTCCAGCACGAGCGCATCGTCAAAGGGATGAAGCAGCGTGCCGGCGGCAGCGGCGGTAACGGTTTGGGGCGCGAAGGTCATGGCAAATAGCACGGTCGTTCGATACCTGCCTACATTAGCCGTAGTCAGGGTTCACGTCAACGCCGATCGCCATCCCACACGGGTCAGGTTGCTGACACTGCAGCGTTCAGGCGGAGCAGACCCGGTACACCGCCAGGCTGCCGCGCCAGTTCTCGCCCCAGTTCACGGTGATGCCTTCGTGCATGACCACCCGGTCGAGCACGCGCAGGCCCACCTTGGGCGCCAGCGCCTCGAAATCGCTGATGGTCAGCACGCGCACGTTCGGCGTGTTGTACCACTGGTACGGCAGCGATTCCGACACCGGCATGCGCCCGCGGAACACCGACAGGCGGTGCGGCCAGTAGCCGAAGTTCGGGAACGAGACAATGCACTCGCGCCCGACGCGCAGCGTGTCGCGCAGCACCTGCGCGGTGTTGTGGATGGTCTGCAGCGTCTGCGACAGGATCACCGTGTCGAAGCTCTTGTCCTCGAAAAGCGCCAGGCCGCCTTCCAGGTTCTGCTGGATCACATGGACGCCCTTCTGCGCACAGGCCAGCACGCCTTCGTCGCGGATCTCGATGCCGTAGGCCTGCACTTCCAGTTCGTCCTGCAGCACGCGCAGCAGGCTGCCGTCGCCGCAGCCGAGGTCGAGCACGGTGGACTCGGGTTCGACCCAGCGGGCGATCGCGCGGAAGTCCGGGCGCAAGGCGAGGATATTGGGATTGGCGAGGGCGTTCATGCGCCGATCTCCTCTGCGATGCGCTCGTAATAGGCGCGCATCAGGTTGTGGTAGCGCGGATCGTCGAGCAGGAACGCGTCATGGCCGTGCGGCGCGTCGATCTCGGCGTACGAGACCGGGCGCTTGTTGTCGAGCAGCGCCTTGACCAGCTCGCGGCTGCGGTTCGGCGCGAAACGCCAGTCGGTGCTGAAGCTCGCCACGAGAAAGCTCGCCTGCGTCTGCGCCATCGCGCGCGTCAGGTCGCCGCCGTAGGCCAGCGCCGGATCGAAGTAGTCCAGCGCGCGCGTGATCAGCAGGTAGGTGTTGGCGTCGAAGTACTCGGCAAACTTGTCGCCCTGGTAGCGCAGGTAGCTCTCGACCTGGAATTCGACATCGAACGAGAAGCGGATGTCCTCGGACTTCAGCTCGCGGCCGAATTTCTCGGCCATGTCCTCGTCCGACAAATAGGTGATATGGCCGATCATGCGCGCCACGCGCAGGCCGCGCTTGGGCTTCACGCCATGCGCGTAGTAGTTGCCGCCGTGGAAATCGGGGTCGGACAGGATCGAGCTGCGCGCCACCTCGTTGAACGCGATGTTCTGCGCGGACAGCTTGGGCGTGGACGCGACCACGATGCAGTGGCGCAGGCGCTCTGGGTACATCAGGCTCCAGGCCACCGCCTGCATGCCGCCCAGGCTGCCGCCCATGACCGCGGCGAACTGCGCGATGCCGAAGACATCGGCCACGCGCGCCTGCGCGTTGACCCAGTCCTCCACCGTCACCACCGGGAACATCGCGCCATAGGGCTCGCCCGTGGCCGGGTTGGTGCTCATCGGCCCGGTGGAACCAAAGCACGAACCCAGGTTGTTCACGCCGATGACGAAGAAGCGGTTGGTGTCGAGCGGCTTGCCCGGGCCCACCATGTTGTCCCACCAGCCCACATCGCGCGGATCCTCGGCGTAGACGCCGGCCACGTGATGCGAAGCATTGAGCGCGTGGCAGACCAGCACGGCATTGGAACGGTCGGCGTTGAGCGTGCCGTAGGTCTCGACCATCAGGTCGTAGGCGGCGATCGACGAGCCGTTGCGCAGCTTCAGCGGCTCCTGGAAATGCATGCGCTGCGGCGTGACCACGCCGACGGAATCATTCGGCAGCGTGAGCGCGGCAGGCGGCAAGGCGACATCTGTCATGGAATCGGCCCGCCTAAAGCAGGCATAAAAAACGCAGGCATAAAAAAACCCGACCGGCAGTGCGTATAAAGCGTCGCAGCCAAGTCGGGTATTCGCGGTGTCCCGCGTGCCGGCGTGATTCCCGAACCTGCCTTGGGGGCGCCGACCCAACTTCTTTAGCCGCATTTATATTCGCAGACAGAGATCCCAGGTTTTCCAGGGCCATCCGGCTGCCGCGCGCCCGCAAGCCAGTCATCAAATCGGCGCGACGGCTTATTATAGTGCAATCCGCCGGACGCGCCGCATCGGGCGCGAACCTGCCGCACGCGGCATGGTCCGGCACCGACGAATCGCCATGCACAAGCCGAACATCCTGGTCATCGAAGATGAATCCGCCATTGCCGACACCATCGTCTATGCGCTGTCCACCGACGGCATGGCGGTGGAACACTGCGCGCTGGGCGGCGCCGGCCTGGAGCGCCTGCGCGCGCAGGCGTATGACCTGGTGATCCTGGACGTCGGCCTGCCCGACGTGAGCGGCTTCGAGGTCTGCCGCACGCTGCGCACGTTCACGGATGTGCCGGTCATCTTCCTGACGGCGCGGCATGACGAGATCGATCGCGTGGTCGGCCTGGAGATCGGCGCGGACGATTATGTCGTAAAGCCGTTCTCGCCGCGCGAGTTGGCCGCGCGCGTGCGGGTGATCCTGCGTCGAGCGAACCGCCAGTCCTCAGCCGAAGGCGCTTGCCACGCCGCGCCCACTCCATCTCGCCAGAGCGCCTTCACGGTCGATGCCGACGGCGCGCGCGTTGCCTACCAAGGCCACTGGCTCGAACTGACGCGCTACGAGTACCGTCTGCTGGCACTGATGCTGCGGCACCCCGGCCACATCTATTCGCGCGCGCAGCTCATGGATGCGGTCTGGCACGACGCGCCGGACACCATCGACCGCACCGTCGATACCCATATCAAGACCGTGCGCGCCAAGCTGCGCACGCTCGATGCCGACAGCGACCCGATCCGCACGCATCGCGGCATGGGGTATTCCATCGAGCCGTAACGGCCGACGGTCCTGCGCATGCATATCGGGCTTCGCATCTTCTTCGGCTTCTTCGTGATCGTCGGCCTGGCGGCCTTCCTCACACTGCGCGTGTTCGTGCAGGAGGTGAAGCCCGGCGTGCGCCAGGCCATGGAAGACACGCTGGTCGATACCGCCAACGTGCTGGCCGCGCTGGCCGCCGACGACATGAAGCAGGGCCGCATCGCCGACGGCGCGTTTGCGCAGCGCCTGGCGCGGGCGCAGGACACGCCGGTGGACGCGAATGTGTGGGGCCTGCGCAAGCAGTCGGTGGGCTACCGCATCTACATCACCGATACACATGGCATCGTTCGCTTCGACACCACCGGCAGCGCGGTGGGCAGCGACTATTCGCGCTGGAACGATGTCTACCTGACGCTGCAGGGCAAGTACGGCGCGCGCAGCACGCGCGCCAACCCCGACGACGAGAACAGCACCGTCATGCATGTGGCCGCGCCGATCCGCGACCCCATCGACGGCAAGACGCTGGGCGTTCTGACCGTGGCCAAGCCTAACCTGGCCATGACGCCGTTCATCGAGCGCAGCCAGCGCAAGATCCTGCTGCACGGGCTGCTGCTGATGGGCGTGGCCTTTGTGATCGGGCTGGCCTGCACGCTGTGGCTGGTGTACGGGCTGCGCCAGTTGCAGCGCTATGCGCGCGCAGTGGCAGCCGGCGAACGCGCGCAGATGCCGCTGCACGGCGCCAGCGAGCTGGCGGAGCTCGGCCGCGCCGTGGAAACCATGCGGCTTCGGCTCGAGGGCAAGCAGTATGTCGAGCACTACATCCACACGCTCACGCACGAAATGAAGAGCCCGCTCGCGGCGATCAGCGGCGCCGCGGAGTTGCTGCAGGAGGACATGCCGGCCACCGACCGCCAGCGCTTCGTCGCCAATATTCGCGGCCAGTCCGAGCGACTCGCGCAGATGATCCGCAAGCTGCTGGCGCTGGCCGCGGTGGAGCAGCAGCAGCGGCTCGACACCACCGAGCGCGTGGAACTGCTGCCGTTGCTTGGTACGCTCGTGAACGAACTGGAACCGCGTGCGCGCCAGCGCGGCGTAACGCTTGCAATCGAGCCAGGCATCGGGCCTGTGCCATCCGTCCCGGGCGACCCGTTCCTGCTGCGCCAGGCGCTGGCCAACCTGCTCGAGAACGCCCTCGATTTCGCGCCGGCTGGCAGCACCGTGCAGGTCGGCGTGACCGGCAACGGCACCGCCGGCCAGGTGTCGATCGAGGTGGCCGACCGCGGCCCCGGCATCCCCGACTATGCGCTGCCTCGCCTGTTCGAGCGCTTCTACTCGCTGCCGCGGCCCGGCGGCCAGGACAAGAGCACCGGCCTCGGGCTGTGCTTCGTGCGCGAAGTCGCCAACCTGCACAAGGGCGAGATCGTCCTTGCCAACCGCGACGGCGGCGGCGCCCTCGCCACGCTGACACTGCCGGCCGCGGCCTGACCAACCTGCCCGCTTCACAAAAGGCACACAGAGACTTCACACGGGCTCCACCGTGCGCGCACAGGCCGTGGCTAAGCTGGCCGGCACCATCACCACCGGGCCCGTGCCATGAACAAGATCCTGCTATACAAATCCCTGATCACCGGCGTCCTGATCGTGCTGATCCTGATCCCGCTCAGCCTCGTGGGCCATCTGGTCCAGGAGCGCAAGGCCTACGGCCAGGAAGCCGAGCAGAGCATCTGGAAAAGCTATGCCGGCCCGCAGACGCTGACCGGCCCCGTGATCGTCGTGCCGTACAAGGAAGTCACCTCCGTCACCGAGCGCCCCGATCCGAAGCAGCCGCCGGCCATCACGCACAACGTCGAAGCCCGACAGCTGCTGGTGTTTCCGCAGGCGCTGCGCGTGCAAGCCAGCGTTACGCCGGGCGAGCGCTACCGCGGCATCCACAAGACGCTAGTGTATGAAATGCAGAGCCGCTGGGAGGGCAGCATCACGCTGCCCACGCCGGATGACCTGACCCGCTCGCCGGGCCATGTGCGCTTCGAAGTCGGCCAGCCTTTCGTGGCACTGGGCATCACCGATACGCGCGGCCTGATGAGCGCGCCGACGCTGGAACTGGATGGCCGCAAACTTCCGCTGCAGCAGGGCGCGAAGCTGTCCACGCTGCCGCAGGGACTGCATGCGGAGCTGGACCTGCCCGCATTCAAGCCCGCGGCGGCCCAGCCGCGCACCGAGGGACGCACCGTGCCGTTCTCGCTGACACTGCCGCTGCTCGGCGCGCAGTCGCTCGCCGTGGTGCCGCTGGCTGCGCAGAACGATATCGCCATCGATTCACCGTGGCCGCATCCGAGCTTTGACGGGGAGTTCCTGCCGCGCACGCGATCCGTCGATGCAACCGGCTTCCGCGCGAAGTGGAGTGTCACGGCATTCAATACCAAGGCACGCGAACAGCTGTCGGGTTCGCGCGGCATGGCGCTGGATACGGTCTCGGTCAAGCTGATCGAGCCGGTCAACATCTACCTGCAGACCGAGCGCGCTACCAAGTACGGCATCCTGTTCGTACTGCTGACCTTCGCCGGCTTCTTCTTGTTCGAGCTGATCAAGCAACTGCGCATCCACCCGGTGCAGTACCTTCTGGTAGGACTGGCGCTGGCACTGTTCTTCCTGCTGTTGCTGAGCCTGTCAGAGCATATCGCCTTCGCGCTGGCCTACCTGGCGGCAAGCGGCGCCTGCATCGGCCTGCTCGGCTTCTACCTGTCGTTCGTGCTGCGCAGCTGGAAACGCGGTCTGGGCTTCGCCACGCTGCTGACCACGCTGTATGGCGCGCTCTATGTGCTGCTGCGATCGGAGGACAACGCGCTGGCGCTTGGCTCGCTGCTGCTGTTTCTGCTGCTCGCCGCGATCATGGTGGTGACGCGCAAGGTCGACTGGTACGCGGCCGGTGCTGCCCTGCAGCCGCAGCGTGAACAGGCGGCGGCCGCAATGGTTGCGGATACGGGTTCGGAAGACGCGACGGCCTAGCCGAGCAGCACGCGCAGCTGCGCTTCCGCGCGCTCGCCAGGCGACTTGCGGAAGCCGCTCTTGGCGTAGCGGTGCCACTGGCCCTGAACGTAGGCCATGATCAGCGCGGCGCGCAGCGCGACGTCGGCATCGGCCGGAAACGCGCCCTGCGTCACGGCGATCTTCAGGCACTGGCGCAGCGACGCCTCGATGCGGTCGACCATCTGGTTGATGCGCTCCTGCAGACGCTCGTGCTCGCCCACGAGCGCCTCGCCCGTCAGTACGCGCGTCATGCCGGGGTTCTTCTCGGCGAACGACAGCAGCATGCGCACGATGGCCTGGGCCTGTCGCACGCCGTGCTCTTCGTTGGTCGTGATCTGGTTGATCAGGCCGAATACGGTCTGCTCGATAAAGGCGATCAGCCCTTCGAACATCTGCGCCTTGCTGGCGAAATGACGGTACAGCGCCGCCTCCGACACGCTCAGGCGCCCCGCCAGCGCGGCGGTGGTGATCTTTTCCCCCCGCGGGTGCTCCAGCATGGCCGCCAGCGTCTGCAGGATCTGGACGCGGCGCTCGCCCGGGCGCGGGCGCTTGCGCGCCGGCGGCGCGTTCTCGCTCGCCGGCGCGTCGTCCTGCCCTTCCGGCAGGACCGCCTCCGGCGGGGTTCCGTTGCTTTCCATCATGACCCGGTTCTCCGCATTCTTCGTTGTAGTTGATGCATGGATTGTACTTTTATGTCCACATACGCCGGCCGGTTCGGCACGCGTGCCCGCACGCGCGGCGCGTCGGGCTGCGACTGCGGCGACAGCGCGGCGGCCCCGGCAGCGGGCGGCACCTGGGATTCCGCCGCGACCAGCGTCACCGAATGCTCCTGCGCGGCATGGCTGGCGTGCTGGCGGTCTTCGGCATCGAGCGTGGAGCGCACCGCGGCATCGCGGCGGCTGCCGGCCGTCTCCGGCGCGGCCACCACGTGCGGGCGCGAGGGCGCAATCGTGCGCAGGTAGCCGGTCACCCACGCCGTGCGGATGCCCAGGCCGGCGTAGCGCTTGAGGTGTGACAGCGTGTCTTCCACCAGCACCGCGCGATGCGGCGCAATGCCGGTCTGCGCCAGCAGGCGGCGCAGCATGCGCCGGTCAGGCTTGGGGCGCAGGTGTCCGTGCACCCACATGTGCTCGATGGCCACCACGCGTTCGAAGCAATGGCTGATGCCGGCAATATCGAGCACCGCGCGCGCATAGTCATGCGGCGCGTTGGTGACGATGATCTTGCGCCCCGGCAGCCGGCGCAGGTGCGCCGCCAGCCCGCGCCGCACGCGCACCATCCCGGACAAGTCCGGGAACTCGTGCGCGGCGCGCAGGAAATCCGCCGGGTCCACGCCGTGGTGGCGGATCATGCCGAGCAGCGTCGCCCCGTAGCGCTGCCAGTAGTCGACGCGCACGCGGCTCGCGATGGCGTCGTCGCAGCCGAGCACGCGCGCCACGTAGGCGGTCATCAGCCGGTTGATCGCCGGGAAGATCGCGTGCGAGGCGTCGTGCAGCGTGTTGTCCAGGTCGAACAGCCACACCGTGTCGCCGGACTGGTCGCCGGCCGGCCGGCGGCGCAGGCGCGCCCGCACGCGGCGCGAAGTGGAATGACTGGAAGGCACGCCGGACGATTGGAATTGCAAAGGGGGAAGAAGACAGCGGGCAGCGCGCCAGGCGGGCGCTGCCCCGTGGATGCCGCTCAGTGCGAGCGGATCATCGTGCCGAAGGCCTGCTCGGTCAGGATTTCCAGCAGCAGCGAATGCTCGATGCGTCCGTCGATGATGTGCACCGAATGCACGCCGCTCTTGGCGGCGTCGAGCGCCGACGAGATCTTGGGCAGCATGCCGCCCGAGATGGTGCCGTCGGCGAACAGTTCCTCGATCTCGCGCGCGGACAGGTCGGTCAGCAGGTTGCCCTTCTTGTCCATCACGCCCGGGATGTTAGTCATCATCACCAGCTTCTCGGCCTTGAGGATCTCGGCCATCTTGCCGGCGACCACGTCGGCGTTGATGTTGTAGGCCTGTCCGTCGTCGGAGAAGCCGATCGGCGAGATCACCGGGATAAAGGCGTCGTCCTGCAGCGCCTTGACCACGGCCGGGTTGATCGCCTCGATATCGCCCACGTAGCCGATGTCGATAAAGGCGCCCGGGTTCTCGCGGTCCGGCATCTGCAGGCGCTTGGCGCGGATCAGGCCGCCGTCCTTGCCGGTCAGGCCCACGGCCTGGCCGCCGTACTGGTTGATCAGCATCACGATGTCCTGCTGGACTTCGCCGCCGAGCACCCACTCGACCACTTCCATGGTCTCTTCGTCGGTCACGCGCATGCCCTGCACGAAGGTGCCGACCTTGCCGACCTTCTTGAGCGCCTCATCGATCTGCGGGCCGCCGCCGTGCACCACCACCGGGTTCATGCCGACCAGCTTCAGCAGGATCACGTCGCGCGCGAAGCCGTGCTTGAGCTTTTCCTCGGTCATGGCATTGCCGCCGTACTTGACCACGATGGTCTTGCCATGAAACTTGCGGATATAGGGCAGCGCCTCGGCGAGAATCTCGGCTTTGAGGGCGGGGGCAATAGCGGCCACCGCAGTCGCGGCAGCTCCGGGGTGGTCGGCGTTCATGGCTTGGGACATCCGTGAGATTCAACAGGTATGATGGCAAATCGGCCGCAGACCTGGCGGGGAACTCGCGGGGATCACCCGAAAGTGCACCATAGGGCCACGGCAGGCGCCGATTTTACAAGAATCCGCGAGGAGCGCGGGCAGCCGGCCCCATAGGCCCGGTACAAGCCGTCCCGATGCGCCGCGTGGCGCACGACGCGGCGCGCCGGCGTCATCTTTGCGCAACAGGTATCACCCTCGCCGCCCCGATGCCTCACGACACCGCCGACCTGGAGTCCCTGCGCCCCCACCTGCTGCGCTTCGCCCGGCTCCAGTTGCGCGACGAGACCCTGGCCGAGGACGCCGTGTCCGACACCCTGCTCGCCGCGCTGGAACACCCGGAGCGCTTTACCGGCCAGTCGGCACTGAAGACCTACCTGATCGGCATCCTCAAGCACAAGATCATCGACTTGCTGCGCAGCGGCCGGCGCGAAGTGCGGCTGGCCCTGGCCACCGACGACGACGGCGAGACCCACTCCGAACAGGACGCCTTCGACGTGCTCTTCACCCGCAACGGCCACTACCAGGACATGCCATCCGACTGGGGCGATCCCGACCGGACGCTGGAGCGGCGCGAGTTCTTCGAGGTGCTGCAGGCCTGCGTCGACCGCCTGCCGGCGCAGACCGCGCGCGTGTTCATGATGCGCGAGTGGCTGGAGCTCGAGACCGAAGAAATCTGTCAGGATCTGCAGCTCAGCGCGACCAATGTCTGGGTGATCCTGTACCGCGCCCGCATGCGCCTGCGCGAATGCCTGGAGCTGAACTGGTTCGGGCTGCCGCCCGGCGCCCGCAAGGCACGCTGACCCGCCCGCAAGGATCCCGACACGATTCCATGCCCGACTCGCCACGCCCTCACCGCCTACTGCCCGACTGCGAGGAAATCCACCACCTCACCATGAAGGCCATGGACCGCCCGCTCGGCTGGACCGAGCGCTTGCGCCTGCGCGGCCATCTGCTGATCTGCGCGGCCTGCACGCGCTTCGACGCGCAGATGCGGCTGATGCGCTCGGCCATGCACCGCATGGGCCAGGATGGCGAGGAGCCGCCGCGGAGCCGGCCATGACCGATCCGTCCACCGTCCTCACGGGGCAGCTGCGCCCGGTCGAACACTGCAGCGAATGCGGCGCAGGCTTCGTATGCGGCTATGCGGCCGGTCTGCCCGAGTGCTGGTGCGCCAGCCAGCCGCTGCTGCCCGCGCGCAGGATCGTGCCGGACCAGCATTGCCTGTGCCCCGCTTGCCTGAAAAAGAGGCAGGCGCCAACTCAGGCGCCGGACTGAAGCGGTGGCGCGGCGTGGGGCCGTGCCTCTTGCGCCGAACTCCACTGCATCACCACCATGCCGGCGGCGATCAGCGCCGCGCCGGCGAGGCGCCCCGGCGTCAGCGCGCGCACCGCGAAGCCAGCCAGCCCGAACTGATCGACCAGCAACGCCGCCACGACCTGGCCCGCAACGACAGCGGCGATAAAGCCGCCGGCGCCCAGACGCGGTGCCACGAGCAGCGCCGCCGTGATATAGAACACGCCAAGGACCCCGCCAATCCACATCCACGCCGGCGCACGACCCGCCGCCCGGAGCGTGGGCAACGGAACCTTCAGCAGCCACAGCAGCGGCACGATGACGGCAAGGCTGACCAGCAGCGACACCACGGTGGCCCATAGCGGATGCCCGAGCGCCCGGCCCAGCGTGGCATTGGCACCGGCCTGGAATGGGATCGCGGCACCGGCCAGCATGGCGGTGGCAAGGGGGAGAAGCAGGTTCGCGGGCAGGGTCGTGCCGGACATGGCGCACTCCGCAAGGCAATATTCGATACCCGCCAGTGTGAAATATCGCAGAATGAATTTCCA
This sequence comes from Cupriavidus sp. C2SS-8b, assembly GCF_057073745.1. NCBI lineage: Bacteria > Pseudomonadati > Pseudomonadota > Betaproteobacteria > Burkholderiales > Burkholderiaceae > Cupriavidus > Cupriavidus sp. C2SS-8b. The sequence goes on along the minus strand of NZ_CP172716.1, from coordinate 238,619 downwards.
ATTCTGCTTTCATACGTTTAACATTCGCGGAATGAATACCTTACGCGGAATCGACCTGAACCTGCTGGTGGTGCTGGAAGCACTGCTGGCCGAACGCCATATCTCGCGCGCAGCGCTGCGCCTGCACCTGAGCCAGCCCGCCGTCAGTCACGCACTGGGACGCCTGCGCCAACTGCTCGACGACCCCATCCTGGTACGCGGCAAGGGCGGTCTGGTGCCGAGTGCCCGCGCCCATGAAATCTCCGGACCCCTGGCCGAAGCGCTGGCGCAGGTGCGCATCCTGCTCGGTCCGGGCGGCTTCCAGCCGTCAACGGCGCGCCGCAGCTTCCGCCTCGCCATGTCCGACTACGGCGCGCTGGTGGTGCTGCCGCGGCTGCTGCGCGCGGTGCGCAAGGCCGCGCCGAATATCGACCTGGTGGTGACCCAGGCCAGCCGCGAAGCCATGACGGCGCAAGTGGCCGATGGCGAGATCGACATGGCGCTGGGCGTCTTCTCGCATCAGCCTGAAGACGTGCATGCGGTCGCCCTGTTCGAGGAAAGCTACGCTTGCGCGGTCGATGCGGCCACGGTGCGCGATGCGGGCCGGCTGGATCAGGTCGCCTACCTGGCGCGTTCGCACGTGCTGGTCGCGACGCACAGCGAGCGTGTGGATGCCATCGACGCGGCCGTGGCAAAAATTGGCGGGCGTCGCAAGATCGCCTGCGTGGTGCCGCACTGGAGCGTGGCGCCGGCGCTGATCGCGGGGACCAACCTGGTCCTGACCACTGCACGCCGCAGCCTGGCCGCGCTGGAGGCGGACCCGCGCTACGCGGTGTTCGATCCGCCGTTCGCGCTCGATAACTTCACCTTCAGCATGATCTGGCACGACCGCACGGACGCCGATCCGGGGCATACCTGGCTGCGCGAGCGCGTGCAGGCCGCCGCGGCCACTCAGGAATCGGACGAACCGATCAGCTTGCGCGGCTGACGCCGCACCGGCGACTTGCCTGCCGCGTTGCCGGTCTGCGGCGGACCTGGCTTGCGGCCGGCGCCCTTGTCACGCGGCGGCGGCGGCGCGCCCGTGCCGCCGCGGAACACCATCTTCTGGCGGGTGCCGAGCTGCTTGTTGGCCATGGCTGCCCCGCGGTCCAGTCAGATTCAGTGCTTGTGATCGCCGTGGCCAGCCGGGCTGGCGGCACTCGCGGTCATATCGCGCACTTCGGCGTTCACCTTTTGCTCGATGACTTTGCCGCCCTGCTCGATCTTGAGCGTAATAGGCACCGTGTCGCCTTTCTTGAGCTGGCCTTTCAGGTCCATCAGCATCACGTGGTAGCCGCCGGGCTTGAGTTCCACGTTCTGCATCTTCGGCAGGTCCAGCGACTGCACCTGGCGCATGCGCATGACGTTGCCTTCCATCTTCATCTCGTGCAACTCGGCCGCCGCGACCGGCGACGACACGCCGACCAGCTTTGCATTCTCATGCGCGTGCAGCACCATGAAGGCGCCCGACGCCGTCTGGGTCGGCACCGTGCCGCGCACCCAGGCGTTGCTGACATCGACCTGCGCCAGCGCGGCGCCCGAGGCCAGCATGGCGAACGAAGCGGCCAGCGTGGCCGCGCGGAATTTGGCTTGCATACAAGGCTCCCAGAAAGCAGACATTAGACCATGCGGCCGACGGCGGGTGCCGGCCCTGCGGATAACCCGATAGTCTGGCAGCGCCGCCCCCGCGCGACCAATGCGGCAAGGTGTCGCACTGGCCGGCGCCTGCGAGCCGCGTTGATACACTCGCGTGCATGCATGCCATCCCCGCCGTGACCCACCCGCCAGTCCTCAGTGCCTCGCCGCCGCTTCCAGCCGGCCCGGCCGCGCGCCCGAGCCTGGTGAGCCTGCGCCGGCTGTTCTGGCTGCGCTGGGCGCTGCTGGGGGGGCAGGCACTGGGCATGATGTCGTGCGAGCCGATTATCGGCGTCGCGCTGCCGACCAGCCCGCTGCTGGTGGTCTTCGCGCTGCAGGCGCTGTTCAACGTGCTGACCGGCCTGCGCCTGCGGCTGCACACCCGCCACGGCTCGGCGCCCGGCGAAGCCGAGCTGATGGGCCAGTTCCTCGTCGACCTGACCGCGCTGTCCGCGATCCTGTTCTATACCGGCGGCGCCACCAACCCCTTCGTCTCGTTCTACCTGCCGGGCCTGGCCATCGCCGCGGCCATCCTGCCGTGGCGGCAAGTGGTGGCGCTCGCCTGCTACGCGCTGGCCTGCTATACGGTGCTGCTGTTCGAGTACTTGCCGCTGGACCTGCACGACCCCGACAAGGCGGTGAACTACCACCTGGCCGGCATGTGGCTGAATTTCGTGGCCAGCGCGGTGATGATCGCCCTGTTCGTGGCACGGCTTTCCGGCGTGCTGCGACAGCGCGAGGCGCAACTGCACCTGGCCCGCGAGCAGTTGCTGCGTGAAGCGCGCGTGGAAGACCTCAATGCCCAGGCCGCGGCGGTCGCGCACGAGATCGGCACGCCGCTGGCGACGCTGGCGGTCATTGCGGGCGAACTGCGCGGCGACGCCTCGGACCGCGTCCGCGGCGCCACGCCGGTGGCCGACTACCTGCCGGACCTGCTCACCGTGGAGCAGCAGCTGGAACTGTGCCGCACGATCCTGGCGCGCCTGCGCGAAGATCCGGCCACGCTGGCTCCGCAGCGCATCGACGCGTGGCTGGGCAGCTTCGCCGAGCGCTGGCAACTGCGCCATCCCAATGCCACGCTGCAGGCCAGCGCTTCCCCGCAGGCGGGCGAACTCGCGATCGAGCCCGCCCGCGTGGGGCAGATCCTGACCATCCTGCTCGACAACGCCGCACGCAGCCAGCAATCGGCGGGACACGCGAAACTGCCGCTGCAGCTCGACATTGCGCTCGAGCACTGCGACCTGGCGTTTCGCGTGAGCGACCGCGGCGACGGCATTCCGCCCGCGCTGCGCGCGCAGCTGGGCGAAGCGCCCGTCGCCAGTCCGCATGGCGGCCAGGGCATCGGCCTGTACCTGGCGCAAAGCGGTGCGCGGCAAATGGGCGGCGGGCTCGCGTGGCAGGACCGCCCCGGCGGCGGCACCGTCGCCACGCTGCGCGTGCCGGCCTCTTCCACTGTTGCAGTGAATCCGTCATGACCGTTATCCACCATCCGGTTCCCGAGTCGATCGCGCCGGCAGGCTCGCCCTTCCTTGTCATCGACGACGATGCCGTGTTCTCCGGCACGCTGGCCCGCGCGCTGACACGCCGCGGCTACGCCGTGCAGGTCGCGCACAACACCAGCACGGCGCTGGCGCTGGCCGCGCGTACGGCGTTCGCCTACGTCACGCTGGACCTGCACCTGGGGCCGCCGCCCGAGGCTGGCAGCACGGCCGCCGCCGAATCGGGCCTGCAATTGGTGGGGCCGCTGCGCCAGGCGCTGCCGGAAGCGCGCATCCTGGTCCTGACCGGCTACGCGAGCATTGCCACGGCGGTCGCCGCGGTGAAGCAGGGGGCGGATGAATACCTGGCCAAACCCGCGAACGTGGATTCGATCCTCACCGCCCTGATGGCGGGCATCTCGGAAGATGCGGCGGAAGCCGCGCTGGAAGAGCCGGTGCCGCTATCGGTGGCCAGGCTCGAATGGGAACATATCCAGCGCGTGCTGAACGAACACGCCGGGAATATCTCGGCGACCGCGCGCGCGCTCAACATGCATCGGCGCACCTTGCAGCGCAAGCTGGGCAAGCGCCCGGTGTCGCGCTAAGCCAGCGGCGATCCAGGCCCGCGGCGATCTGTTACAGGCGAAGCTGAACGTAGTCCCACTCGAGCGCGTCGCCCGCGCCATCGGGGCCATCGCCCTGCGCGACGACGCGCAAGGCATCGCTCGCGTGGCGGTCCGCCAGCGTGAAAAGCTCTCCGGATTGCAGTGCCAGCGTGGCGGCGGCGACCGCGGCTGCGCCCAGGTTGCCGTGATGGGGGGCATGCGCGGCGGCGTTCGCCGGACGCATGCACAGGAATGCAGTGGCCGCCGCCAGCGTGGCCAGCAGGCCGGCGGTCGCGATCATGACGCGGCTGAATTGTGTCTTCACCAGGTTTTCCTCCTGCCAGTAGGTAGTTTGCAATGCGGTGGCTCCCGCATCTGCCATGGGGCTCAAGGTGCGCAAGCGTCTCATTGCGCGATAGGTGTGCGCCAGTGTGCTTACCAATGCTTACCAACCTTACCGACAGGTGGCACCCCGATACGCCCTGACAGGAAGCCTTGTCCTAGGAGGCCGCAGCCAAGGTGCGGCACTAAGCCGCATCGGGCGCCAGCGCGCGCCGCCGCGCGCAACGCTAGACTGGCGGGCTGACAAGGAGCACTTCATGCATTTCCCGCTTTCCCCGCGCCACGCGCGCCAGTGGCTGCTGCCGGCGGCGCTGATGGCGCTGTCCGCCACCGCATCGGCCCACGTCGTCTTCGAGCAGAAACAGGCGGAAGCCGGCAGCTATTACAAGGGCGCGCTGATGGTCGGCCATGGCTGCAACGGCAGCGCCACGCGCGCCATCACCGTCACCATTCCAGAAGGCGTGCAGGGCGCGCATCCGCAGCCCAAGGCCGGCTGGCAACTCGAGGTCAAGCGCGCGCCGCTGGCCAGGCCGGTGCAGTCGCACGGCAAGCTGATGACCGACGATGTGCGCACGCTGCGCTGGTTCGGCGGCACGCTGGCCGACGCGCATTTCGATGAATTCGTGATGCTGATGAAGTTGCCCGGGCAAGGCGGCAAGCTCTACTTCCCGGTGGTGCAGGAGTGCGAGAACGGCACGGCCGAATGGACACAGGTGCCGGCCGATGGGCAGACCACGCGCGACCTGAAATCGCCCGCCGCGGCACTGGACGTGCTGGCGCCCGAGGGGCACGCGCACGGACATTCGCACTGATCCGTCCATCTCGGACGCAAAAAAGGGCGCACCTGGTGCGCCCTTTTTGCTGGCCGTCAGCCGCCTTACAGCACGTAGCGCGACAGGTCTTCGTTCACCGCCAGATCGCCGAGCCGCTCGTTGACATAGGCGGCATCGACCGTCACCGTCTCGCCCGACGACTTGGTCGCGTGGAACGACAGGTCTTCCAGCAGCCGCTCCATCACCGTGTACAGCCGGCGCGCGCCGATGTTCTCGACCTTCTCGTTGACCGAGAACGCGATCTCGGCCAGCCGGCGGATGCCGTCCGGCGCGAACTGCAGCTCGACCGCTTCGGTCTTCAGCAGCGCCTGGTACTGCTTGGTCAGGCTCGCGTCGGTCTGCGTCAGGATGGCCTCGAAGTCCTGCACGGACAGCGAATCGAGCTCGACGCGGATCGGGAAGCGGCCCTGCAGTTCCGGAATCAGGTCGCTCGGCTTGGACAGGTGGAACGCACCCGAGGCGATAAACAGGATGTGGTCGGTCTTGATCATCCCGTACTTGGTGCTCACCGTGGTGCCTTCCACCAGCGGCAGCAGGTCGCGCTGCACGCCCTGGCGCGACACTTCGCCGCCGCCCATTTCGCTGCGGTTGGCAATCTTGTCGATTTCGTCCAGGAACACGATGCCGTTCTGCTCGACGTTGGTGATGGCCTTGTGCTTGAGCTCTTCGTCATTGACAAGCTTGGCGGCCTCTTCGTCGATCAGCAGCTTGAACGCTTCCTTGACCTTCATCTTGCGGCGATGCTTCTTGCCTTGCCCCATGCCGGCGAACATCGTGCGGATCTGCTCGGTCATTTCCTCCATGCCCGGCGGACCCATGATATCCATGCTCGGCAGGCCGGCGGCGACTTCCAGCTCGATGTCCTTGTCGTCGAGCTGGCCTTCGCGCAGCTTCTTGCGGAACACCTGGCGCGTGTTGGAATCCTTCTCTTCCGGCTGCGAGAAGCCGATGTCGCGCGGCGGCGGCAGCAGCACGTCGAGCAGGCGGTCCTCGGCCGCTTCTTCGGCCTTGGTGCGCACCTTCTTCATCTCGGACTCGCGCGTCTGCTTGATCGCCATCTCAGCCAGGTCGCGCACGATGGTGTCCACGTCGCGGCCGACGTAGCCGACTTCCGTGAACTTGGTCGCCTCGATCTTGATGAAGGGCGCATCCGCCAGCTTGGCCAGGCGGCGCGCGATCTCGGTCTTGCCGACGCCGGTCGGGCCGATCATCAAAATGTTCTTGGGCGTGATTTCCTGGCGCAGCGGGTCGGCCACCTGCTGGCGGCGCCAGCGATTGCGCAGCGCCACGGCCACGGCTTTCTTGGCCTTGTTCTGGCCGATGATGTGCTTGTCGAGTTCGGAAACGATTTCCGACGGGGTCATGGTATGCGACATGGTATCCGTTCAGTGGGGGCGTGCCGGCCCGTGCGCGGGCCGGGCGGCGCTTATTCCAGCGTTTCGATGACGAAGTTGGTGTTGGTGTAGATGCAGAGCTCGCCGGCGATGGTCAGCGCTTTCTCGACCACGTCCTTCGGCGCCAGCTCGGTGTTCTCCACCAGCGCCTTCGCGGCCGACTGCGCGTACGAGCCGCCCGAGCCGATCGCCGCGATGCCACCCTCGGGATCCAGCACGTCGCCGTTGCCGGTGATGACCAGCGTGGTGTCGCGGTCGGCGGTAATCAGCATGGCCTCCAGCCGGCGCAGCGCGCGGTCCGAACGCCAGTCCTTGGCGAGGTCGACCGCGGCGCGGGTCAGGTTGCCCTGGTACTTTTCCAGCTTGGCCTCGAAGCGGTCCAGCAGCGAAAACGCGTCGGCCGTGCTGCCGGCAAACCCCACCAGCACTTTGCCGTTGTAGATGCGGCGCACCTTGCGGGCGGTGCCCTTCATCACGATATTGCCGAGAGTGACCTGACCATCACCGCCGAGCGCGACCTGATTGCCGCGGCGGACGCTGACGATGGTAGTGCCGTGATACTGTTCCATGGTGGCTTCCGTGAATATGTCAGGACGGTAGGTGGCGACGCACCAGGCCGGTTTCAAGGGCCGCTGGGCGCAACGCCATCTGCAGGTGCGCAGTCGCATCCACGCAATCTGACAAATATAGGACGACGCCGCGCCCGGGACGGTTCGGTCGCCCGCAAAACAAAAAGGCCATGCGCAGTCGCATGGCCTTTTTGCTGGTTCGAGGCAGGCAGCACCAACGGGCGCCCCCGCCTCTCGCATCACTCAGTCGGCATAGACGCCGGCTTTCTTGATCACGGGGGTCCACTTGTTGATTTCCGCAGTCAGGTAAGTGCGCAGCGAATCCGGCGTGGCGCGCTGTGCCGGCACCGCCTCGGCACCCAGCTCGGCCATCTTGGCGCGGAAGACCGGGTCGGTCACGGACTTCTGCAGCGCGGCCGACAGCTTGTCGATCACCGGCTTCGGCGTGCCCTTGGGCGCGTACATGGCGTGCCAGACCTTGACTTCGACGCCCGGCATGCCCTGCTCCTGCGCGGTCGGCACATCCTTGAACGCTTCCACGCGGCGCGCCTGCATGGCCGCGTACGGCTTGACCGAACCGGCCTTGAGGTGGCCCGCCAGGTTGGTGGTCTGGTCGCACAGCAGGTTGACCTGGCCGCCCAGGATATCGGTCAGCGCCGGTGCGGCACCCTTGTACGGCACCGTGGTCAGCTCGGTCTGGATCGCGCTCTGGAACAGCAGGCCGCACAGGTGCGAGGCCGAACCGATGCCGGCATTGGCCAGCGACAGCTTGCTGGCATTGGCCTTGATGTACGGCAGCAGCTCCTTGAAGCTGTTCGGCGGCAACTGCTTGTTGCCGACCATGATCATCGGCACGTCGGCAATCTCGCCCACCATCTCGAAGTCCTTGAGCGGATCGAAGCCCAGGTTGCGATACAGCGCCGGGGCGGTGGCCATGCCGATATGGTGGATCAGGATCGTGTGGCCGTCGTTCTTGGCTTGCGCCACCTTCTTGGCCCCGATGGTGCCGCCGGCACCGCCCAGGTTCTCGATCACGACGGTCGAGCCCAGGTGCTTGGACATGATCGCGGTCAGCTCGCGCGCGACCTTGTCGGTCGGGCCGCCAGCCGAGAACGGCACCACCGCCGAGATCGGCTTGCCGCCCGGGAATTCCTGGGCCTGCGCGCCGGCATATGCGCCCATGGCGCCCACTGCCGCGATGGCGGCGACAAATTTTGCAACTCGTTTCATAGTGCTCTCCAATTCCTTCCGTCTGCAAAGCGCCGCCGGTGCCGGATGCCGCGCGTCATGACGCGGTCCGTGCGCAATCAGGCGGGGTAGTCCCGTTGCGCGATCGACCATGGCTGTTGGCAGCGCGGCCAGATTCGCCTGTATGGCGGCCGGGCCGGGCGTTGATGTTACCAACTGCAGACATCCGAACGGAATCAGGGCTAACCCGCTGCATCTTGATGCGACAGGCAGTGGGAACCTGCGAAGCCACTGCGGCCGGCCCACACGCTCCACACGCAACTGAATTGCAACAGCGCAGGGCCTATGGTTAAATCTTCCGCATGACCCGTCTGATCCCGAGCCAGCCCGACACCCCACCGGCGCCGGCCGTTTTCGAAGCAGCCCAGGAACGCTTGCGCCGGCTCGGCGCCCGCGTGACGCAGCCGCGGCTGTGCATCCTTGCCTGCCTCATCGCCAGCGACGAGGCGCTGACGCACCAGGCCGTGATCGACCGCCTGCCCGGAGCGGGCGAGGCCATCGATCGCGTCACGGTGTATCGCGTGCTGGACTGGCTGGTGGAACAGGGCGTGGCGCAGAAGCGCGCCGGCAACGACCGGGTGTTCCGCTTCAGCCTGATCGAGCACGAGGCCGCGCGCGCCGAGGTGCACCGCCAGCACAGCCACTTCCACTGCACGCGCTGCGACCGCACATTCTGCCTCGACGACGCCAGCCTCCCGGCACAGCCCGCTGCGCCGCGCGTGCCCAGCGGCTTTGCCATCGAACATGTCGAACTGACCGTGAACGGCGTGTGCGCCGACTGCGGCGCGCGCATGCCGCGGCCGCCGGGCTGCCCGTCCTGAGACGTCCCCTATTCCCCCGGAGAACCCACCCATGTCCAAACTGATCCCGGTCACGATCCTGACCGGCTTCCTCGGCAGCGGCAAGACCACCCTGCTCAAGCGCATCCTCACCGAGCAGCACGGCATGAAGATCGCCGTGATCGAGAACGAATTCGGCGAAGAAAACATCGACAACGAGATCCTGGTGCAGGACGGCCGCGAGCAGATCGTGCAGATGAGCAACGGCTGCATCTGCTGCACCATCCGGGGCGACCTGGTCCAGGCGCTGTCCGACCTGATGACCAAGCGCGACGCCGGCGAGTTCGACTTCGACCGCGTGGTCATCGAAACCACGGGCGTGGCCAATCCGGGCCCGGTGGCGCAGACCTTCTTCATGGACGACGAGATCGCCTCGCGCTACCTGCTGGACGCGGTGATCACGCTGGTCGACGCCAAGCATGCCCACCTGCAACTCGACAAGCAGGAAGAGGCCCAGCGCCAGGTCGGCTTTGCCGACGCCATCTTCATCACCAAATCGGATCTGGTCAGCGAAGCCGACGTGGCCGAGCTGCGCCACCGCCTGCTGCATATGAACCCGCGCGCGCCGATCCGCCAGGCAAACTTCGGCGACACGCCGATCGACACCATCTTCGACCTGCGCGGCTTCAACCTGAACGCCAAGCTGGAGATCGACCCGGAGTTCCTCAGCGCCGATGATCACGATCACGATCACGATCACGATCACGACCACAATCACGAGCACGGCGAGCACTGCGGCACGGAATGTGGCCATGACCACAGCCACGACCACCACCACCATCACCACCACACCGACCACATCGCGTCGTTCGTCTTCCGCAGCGACAAGCCGTTCCACTACGGCAAGCTCGAGGAATTCCTGTCCGGGATCCTGGCCGTCTATGGCGAAAAACTCTTGCGCTACAAGGGCGTACTATATATGGAGGGTGTGGACCGGAAAGTCGTGTTCCAGGGTGTCCACCAGTTGATGGGCAGCGACGTCGGCGCCAAGTGGGAGGACGAGACTCCCGGCACCAAGATGGTGTTCATCGGCGTGGACCTGCCCCGGGATGCGATTCTGAAAGGCCTGGCCAATTGCCTGGCCTGAGTGCGGCAGCCGCCTCATGGCGGCCCCTCGCTACGTGTCGTCCCTGGTACGCCCCCCCGTTCGGGGTACCGGGGAAACACCGAAGTTATGGCAAGGCCTTTTCCGTATCTTGGAAAATTTTGTTCAAGTACAATAGGCCGGATTTGATACCGACGGCGCACCTTTTTCCCGCCGCCGGTGTTGCAGGGCGGCGGTTGTCGTCAGCACGAGGCAGGCCGCCGGCAGGTGCGGTCGCAGGGCTTCGTGCGGAGACCGCCCTCCGCTTGGGGACCCGGCACGCGCCGTTCCATACCGACGCGAGAGAGAGGTGTCCCCATGACAGCCGCAACGAAGACGAAAGAAAGCCGCAGCAAGACAGGTAGTGCCGCGGCAGAGACGCTCAAGGCGCAGTCTGTGAAGGCTGCGCCGGCTCCCCGCGGCGGTACGGCCCACGCCGGCGCGGTCGAGACCAAGGGAGGCCCGCGAAGCAGCAAGACTGCAGCCAGCCAGAGTGAAACGTCCGCCCCGCGCAAGCACGCGGACACAGCACCCGAGCGGACCCAGACGCCGCCGGTCAGATCAACAAGAGAATCAGCAGCAACCATGAGCAGCAACAAACTTCTGACTGAAGCTGAAATCCTGAAGATGAGCGACAAGGATTACATGAACGAAGCGCAGCTCGCCTTCTTCAAGCATCGCCTTGAGCAGCTGCGCGACGAAATCCTGAAGAACGCTGATCAGACCACGGAACACCTGCGCGAAACGGTCATCGTGCCGGATCCGGCTGACCGCGCCACGATCGAGGAAGAGCACGCCCTGGAACTGCGCACGCGCGACCGCGAGCGCAAGCTGCTCAAGAAGGTCGAGCAGTCGCTGACCCGCATCGAGTCCGGCGATTACGGCTGGTGCGAGGAAACCGGCGAGCCGATCGGCGTGCCGCGCCTGCTGGCCCGTCCGACCGCCACGCTGTCGCTCGAAGCCCAGCAGCGCCGCGAACTGCGCCAGAAGCTGTTCGGCGACTGAGCCGCGCGCCCGCCTCTGAGCACCCCGACGGCCCGGATCTCCGGGCCGTTTTGCTTTGTCGCGGCGCGACGACGACATTACTATGGTGTAAGCCCGCCCGCCGGCTGTCGGCGGCAGGGCCTTTCTGGTACAGTCGCAACTTTGTTGCAATAACACCGGGTGCGCCGCGCGGCGCCCCTTTGCTCGTCCTTACCATGGCCAATCGCCTGCCCGTTACCGTGCTGTCCGGATTCACCGGCGCCGGCAAGTCCAGCTTGCTGCAGCATCTGCTTGCCGCCAATGCCGGCAAGCGCGTAGGCGTGGCCGGCAATTTGCCGGAGGCCACCGGGCTGGCGGGCAGCGGCAGTTTCGATCACCTGCTGCTTGAGGCCGAGGGAACGGACGATCCCATGGCCATCGCCGAGGCTGTGCTGTTCGAAGACGAGCACGGCGCGGGCACGGCCCTGCGCCTGGACACGCTGGTCACCGTGGTCGATGCCTCGACCTTCCTGCGCGACGTCAACGACGCCGAGTTCCTGCGTGATCGCGTCGCGCCGCCGGAGGATGACAGCGATGAGGACGACCGCACCGTGGTGGACGTGCTGATCGCCCAGGTGGAGTTCGCCGATGTCATCGTGTTGAACAAGGCGGACCTCGTCAGCGCGGATGCGATGGCACAACTCGAAGCCGTCCTGCGCGCGTTCAACCCGCGCGCGCAGATCATCCCGGCAAGCTTCGGCAAGATCCCTGCCGCAAGCGTGCTCGACACGCACCGCTTTGATTTCGAGGAAACCGCGAGCGCACCGGGCTGGCTGGCGCTGCAGCGCGGCGAGTCATTGCCCGAGTCCCATGGCGTCGGCGGCTTCGTCTACCGCCGCCGCCGGCCGTTTCATCCTGGCCGCTTTGCCGACCTGATCCATACCGAATGGATGCGCGAGCATGGCAACGTGCTGCGTTCGAAGGGCCTGTTCTGGCTGGCCAGCCGCATGGGCATCGCCGGTGACTGGGCCCAGGCTGGCGGCGTATGCCGTCCCGCCGCCGCTGGCGCATGGTGGGCCGCGCTCGATCCGTCCGAATGGCCGACCGATGCGGCGGATCGCGCGGCGCTCGACGCCGACATGCTCGAGGTCGGCCAGCCGGCGCCATATGGCGACCGCCGCCAGGAACTGGCGCTGGTCGGCGTGGGTCTCGACCGCAACGCGCTGGAAGCCTGCCTCGACGCCTGCCTGCTGACCGACGCCGAAATGGCGGCCGGCCCCGATGCCTGGGCCGCATATGCCGACCCGTTCCCCGCCTGGGAAGATGCCTTCGACGAGGAGGGCCACGATCACGACCATGGCCATCATCACGGCCATGACCACACGCACGGCGACTGCGACTGTGGCCACCTGCATGATCACTGAGATCACCCGGTCTCTCGTCCGCCTGCGCGCGCGTGGTCCCGGGCTGTGGCACGCCGTGTGGCTGGTGCTATGCCTGCTGGGCGCGCAGCATGCGGGCCTTGTGCACCGTGTGGCCCACGGTGGCCTGATGGGCGCGCCGCTGTCCGTCATGGCCGCCGAAGCGAGCGCCGCGGATCATGGAGACGCCAGTCCGTTCGCGCAGAAGCTGGCCGGGCACTCGTGCGTGCTGTTCGATGGCGCCACCGTCGCCGACAGCCATTTCTGCCATCTGCCGGCAATCACGCCGGCCTTTGGCAAACCGGTCAAGCCGGCCAACCTGGCCTGGCGCTGGCCCGATCTTCCCTCCGCCTACCCTTTCCGCTCGCGCGCGCCGCCGGCGCACACGCCCGCCTTCGCCTGATCCGGGCCGCGGCCTTGCCGCCTGCCCGCAGTACGAACGCGTGCGTCCATGCCGGCAGGCTTTGCGCCCGTCCCGCAATTGAGATTGCAGGGCTCGCGCAATTCGGCACCGGCACGGCCGTCCGCCCGATTGCCATCGCATCGAATCGCGAGCCATGTCTCATACCCTGCAACACCCCATGCTGCGGCGCACGCCGCTGGCAGCCATTGCTGCCCTGATTGTCTCTACCAGCGCGCTTGCCCAGACCGCCAGCGAACCTGCGCCCCCTACCGCGCCCGCTGCCGCCACCCTCAAGGAAGTGGTGGTCACCGCGAACCCGCTTGGCAGCGAGCTGAACGACATGGTCGCGCCAGTCTCCGCACTGAGCGGCGACGCGCTGTCGCTGCGCCAGAACAGCACCCTTGGTGAGACGCTGGACAAGCTGCCCGGCGTGTCGTCGAGCTACTTCGGCCCCAACGCGAGCCGGCCCATCATCCGCGGCCTCGATGGCGACCGCATCAAGGTGCTGCAGAACGGCGGCTCCACGGTCGATGCCTCGACGCTGTCCTATGACCACGCGGTGCCGGTCGATCCGCTCGTGGCCGAGCGCATCGAAGTCGTGCGCGGGCCGGCCGCGCTGATGTACGGCGGCAATGCCATCGGCGGCGTGGTCAACGTGATCGACAACCGCATTCCGAAGGAGCCGATCGAGGGCATCGGCGGCGCGGTCGACGCGAGCGCCACCGCCGGCGGCGATGCGGCGCGCAATGCCAGCGCGCTGGTCGAGGCCGGCAACGGGCAGTTCGCAATCCACGCCGACGCATTCGCGCGCAAGACCAGCGACCTGAAGATCCCGGGCTTCGCGCGCAGCGCACCCTTGCGCGCCAGCCAGCCGCTGCCCGAAGGCGAGACCGAGGCCAGCGGCCGCCTGCCCAACACCAGCGCGCAGCAGGACGGCGGCTCGCTGGGCGGCTCCTACACCTGGGCCGACGGCTTCGTCGGCGCCAACTACAGCGCGTACCGCAACGAATACGGCACGCCGGCCGAGGATGACGTGCGGCTGAAGATGCGGCAGGACCGCTTCGCGCTCGAAGGCGAGGCGCGCAACCTGCAAGGCAACAGCTCCGGCCTGATCGAATCGGTCAAGGGCAAGTTCAGCTACACGGACTACGAGCACAAGGAAATCGAGGCCGGCGAAACCGGTACCATCTTCAAGAACCAGGGCTGGGACGCGCGCTTCGAGGCCAGGCACGCGAAGATTGGCAGGATGGACGGCGTCATCGGCACGCAGTTCGGCCACACGCAGTTCTCCGCGCTCGGCGAGGAAGCGTTCGTGCCGAATACCAACACCGACAACGCCGCGCTGTTCGTCTTCGAGGAAATGCCGCTCGACAGCGCCGGCGACTTCAAGCTCAACGTCGGCGGCCGGCTCGACCACAGCAGCATCCGCGCCAGCGCCAATGGCAATGACCGCTTCACCGATGCCAACCGCAGCTTCAATGCCACCAGTGCCTCGGCGGGCCTGCTGTACAAGCTGAACGCGCTGTGGTCGCTGACCAGCAATGTCTCGTACACCGAGCGCGCGCCGACCTTTTACGAGCTGTACGCCAACGGGCCGCACGTGGCCACCGGTTCATGGGAGCTAGGCGACCCGAACGCCAACAAGGAGCGCGCCACCTCCGTCGATCTCGGCATGCGTTACAAATACGGCCCGCACAGCGCGAGCGTGTCGGGCTACTACAGCCGCTTCGCCAACTACCTGGCGCTGATGTCGACGGGCCGCGCGCGCGACGATGCGGGCGATGTCGTGGCCCCTGGCAGCCCAGGTTCGCTGCCTGAGTTCCAGTACCTGGGCGTACCGGCCACGCTGTACGGCTTCGAGGCCGAAGGCAAGGCGCGGTTGTTCCAGAAGATGCTGACGTCGAGCGATACGCTGGATTTCGAAGCCCGGGCGGATTACGTGCGCGGGGAGGATCGCAATACCGGTGAACCGCTGCCGAGACTCGCGCCGCTGCGGCTCGGTGGCGCGCTGGTCTATGGCGCGGGTCCGTGGGGCGCGCGCGTCGATGTCACCTATGCGGCAAAGCAGACCCGCGTGCCGACCAACGACACGCCAACCGACGCCTACACGCTGCTGAGCCTGGCGCTGACGTACAAGTTCAAGGCCTCCGGTACGCAGACGCTGGTCTATCTGCGCGGCGACAACCTGACCAACCAGGAAGCGCGCAATGCTTCCTCGATCCTCAGGGACATCGCGCCGATGCCGGGGCGGAGTGTGAAGGTGGGGTTCAGGACGATGTTTTAAGGCCCGGGCGACAACGAGGTTGTCGCCCTGCCATGCTGAGCCGCGCGCAGCGCAGCCGAAGGCGATGATGCGATATCGCGGCCAGTGTCGGGCCACGGACAGGTTCGGGGCTGGTTCAATCATTGTTGGAGAGCCTGCGGGCGGACGCGCTCCACGCGGCAGGCAGCCGGGCAGACTCTGAAGCGAGTACCCGTACAACACCCTCAGCACGCTACGATCAATATTGGCCGCTAGGCAAGTAAACGCGTTTTTTGGTTACTTCTTGTCGCTCGGACAAAAAGTGACTCGCAGGCTACGCCTGCGAAACAGCGGCGCCTGCCAAGAACGAATCCCTCAATCAAGATTCCAAACCATCTCCCCCTCAACCCTCAACGCCCGCCCCCCCGCCAACGCCCGCAGCGTCTGCGACAGAATCTCCTCCATCGACTGCGCGGCCATAAAGCGTTCGCGCATGGTCACCATCAGCGGCGCCTGCTCCATCCACGCCAGCAATGCATCGCGACGCATCGTCTGCGCTTCCAGCAGCTTGAACTTCACCAGCACCTTGAGCGCGTGGCTCGCATTGCGTTGCGGATCTCCACCGAGGTAAGCGAGCCGGCCACGCGCCCGCTCGAGGGCTCCGGCCACGTCGGCAAAGGGGCGGCCGTGGCCGGGAATCACCACGCGCACATCGAGTTCCGCAATGCGCTCCAGCACCGCGGCCTGTTCCACAAACCCGCTCTCCCCTTCCAGCTCCGGAAAAATCACCCCGAAGCCGTTTTCCCACAACGCATCGCCGGCAATCAGGATGCGCGGCTGCGGCGCGAACAACATCACCGCGTGAGGATCGTGCCCCGGCGCGGCGACCACCTGCCAGTCGATGCCGCCAAGGCGCAGCCTGTCGCCGTCATGCAGCAGCGCATCGAACGTGAAGCGGTCGCATTGCTGGCCCGTGGCCTTGTAGGTCAGTGCATAGACATCCCACGCCGAGACGGCTGCCGCTTCGGCGCCGGGAATCGACGTGTGCGGCTGCCAGCGCGCCTGCAGTGCGGCATTGCCGCCGCAATGGTCGGAATGCAGATGGGTATTGATAAGCCGCTTCAGCGAACGCCCCTGTAGCGCCGATTCGACCAGCGCCACGGTCTGCGGCGCGTGCGTGACGTAGCCGCTGTCGACCAGCGCGGTATCGTCGCCGTCGATGAACAGGATGTTGTTGGCCGACAGCCAGCCGCGCTCGAACACGCGCAAGGTGGCCGGCAACTGCGGGGGCGTGGTGTCGCTCAAGGCGAGGGTCTCCTATTCGTCCAGCCCGTCCAGCCAGGCGGCGCGCTGTGGCAATTGCGCCCAGACGCGGCGCTTGTCGTCCTCGGCCATGGCGGACCAGGCGGCAATCTCTTCGATGGTGCGCAGGCAGCCTTCGCAATAGCCGCTGGCCGCGTCCATGCGGCACACGTTGCGGCACGGCGACGGCACCGGCTGCTGGGTCTGCGCCGCACATGCCCGGCGCTTGATGTCCTTGATGAGGGAGACTGGTAGCGCCATCGTTTCAGCCGGCAACCCGGGCAGCCTTGGCGGCGATCTTCTGGTTGAAGCGCGCGGCATCGATCACGTGGCGCTCGTGCACGCCTTCCGTGATCTTGTCCTCGCCGTCCCAGGCGCTCACTTCGAAACGCAGCTTGCGCCCATCCACCTCCACCAGCCGGCCCTTGACCGTGATGGTCATGCCCGGCGGCGTGGCGGCCAGATGCGTAAAGCTGACCAGCGTGCCGAGGGTCTGCTCGCGCGGCCAGTCCAGGTGTTCGCGCAGGGCCTGCAGACAGGCGCACTCCATGATGCCGACCATGTATCCGGTGGCCAGTACGTCCGGCATCTCCGTGCACATCGGGATGTCATCGTAGAGCTGCGGCACGGAGGCCTTGCGCGGCACGACGTACTGCCACGAGAACTCAAGGCCGGGCCGCAGTTCGGGACTCATGCCGCCGCTCCCAGGGCGACATCCGCCACTTCCGCGCCCGTCATCTGCTGCAGCTGCTGCGGCGTCAGGTTGAACACCGCGTGCGGATGCCCGGCCGCGGCCCACAGGCTGTCATAGCGGAACAGGTCCTGGTCCAGCAGCATGACCGGAGGCACCGCATGGCCGATCGGGCAGACCCCGCCGATGGCATAGCCGGTCTTCTCGCGCACGAACCTCGCATCGGCCTTGCCCAGCGCGCCGACGCGCGCCGCCACCTTGGCCTCATCGACACGGTTGTTGCCGCTGGCGATCACCAGCACCGGCACATCGTCTTCCACGCGCCGGAAGATGATCGACTTGGCGATCTCCGCCACGCTGCAGCCCAGTCCAGCCGCGGCCTCGGCGGAGGTCTTGCCGGTGGCCGGCAGCATCACCACCGGCCGGTCATGGCCGAGTTCGGCCAGCAGGCCGGCGACGCGCTGGGCGGATTCCGGCAATTCGGCGATCGGATCGGCGGACTGGCTCATTCTTGCTCCTTCGTCATATCGTTCGTTGCGTCACGCGCACATCGGCGCCGCTTCGCTGGCGGCGGCCCACTTGGTCAGCAATGCGCGGCCCACGCGCGAGCTGTTGGCGCGGCCGATCGCCTGCGAGATGTAATCGCCCGTGCGCACCACGGCTTCCAGGTCGATACCGGTATGGATGCCCAGCCCGTGCAGCATGTACAACACGTCCTCGGTCGCCACGTTGCCGGTCGCACCCTTGGCGTACGGACAGCCGCCCAGGCCGGCCACCGATGCGTGGAAGATCGAGATGCCCACTTCCAGGCTGGCCAGGATGTTCGACAGCGCCTGGCCATAGGTGTCGTGGAAATGCCCCGACAGCCGGTCGAGCGCAAATTCCGCCGAGACCGCGCGCATCACGTCCTGCACCTTGCCCGGCGTGCCCACGCCGATGGTGTCGGCAATATCGATCTCGTCGCAGCCCAGCGCGCGCATGCGGCGCACCACGTCCACCACGGCGCTCACCGGCACCTCGCCCTGGTACGGGCAGCCCAGCGCGCACGAAATGCTGCCGCGCACGCGAATGTTCTTTTCTTTCGCGGCCGCTGCCACTGGCTCGAAGCGCGCGATCGATTCGGCGATCGAGCAATTGATGTTCTTCTGCGAGAACGCCTCGCTGGCGGCGCCGAAGATCACGACCTCATCGGCTCCCGCCGCCACCGCGCCCTCCAGCCCCTTCATATTGGGCGTGAGCACCGAATACAGCGTGCCCGGGCGGCGCTGGATGCGCGCCATCACGTCGGCGCCGTCGGCCATTTGCGGCACCCATTTCGGCGAGACAAAGGACGCGGCCTCGATATTGACGAAACCGGCCTCGGTCAGCTGGTTGATCAGCGCCACCTTGACGTCGGTCGGCACCATGGCCTTTTCGTTCTGCAAGCCGTCGCGCGGTCCGACCTCGACGATCTTTACGTAGTTGGGCAGGTTCATGGCTATCTCCAATGTCTGTGGTTGTCCGCGTGGCGGTGGCGTTCAGTAGCCGCGCTGCAAATCGACCACGCCCGCGATCGGCTGGCCCACCCGCAGCGCGCGGATCTTGCCGGCGATCTGCGCGATGCTGTCCTCGCGCAGCGTGAGCGCCGAGATATGCGGCGTGATGGTGATGCGCGGCTCCTGCCAGAACGGGTGCGCGGCCGGCAGCGGCTCGGTGCGGAACACATCCAGCGTCGCGCCGGCGATCTGCCCGGCCTGCACCGCCGCCAGCAGGTCATCCTCGGCCAAGTGCTGCCCACGCGCCACGTTGATCACGTAGGCGCCTTTGGCGAGCTTGCCGAACAGTTCGCCGTTCAGGATGTTTTCGGTTTGCGGCGTCAGCGGCAGGACGTTGACCAGCACGCGCAGGCCATTCAGGAACGGGGCGCGACCCGCATCGCCATGGAATCCCACCACGCCCTCGATCGCGCGCGCGGAGCGGCTCCAGCCGCGCACCGGAAAGCCGAAACCGGCCAGCGTGCTGGCGATATGCGTGCCCAGCGCGCCGACGCCCATCACGCCGATGGTGAAGTCCGCGCGGCGGTGTGGCTTCAGAAACTTCCAGTTGCCGGCCTGCTGCTGGGCAGCGTAGTCGTCCAGCCGGCGGAAATAGCGCAGCACGGCATGCGTGACGTACTCGGCCATCTGCGCGGCCATGCCAGCGTCGTCCAGACGCACGATGGGCACGCCAGCGGGCAACGCGTCGGGGTCCTGGTCACGCAGGCCCAGGATGCCGTCCACGCCGGCGCCCAGGTTGAACACCGCCTTCAGGTCGGTGCGGCCGCGCAGCATCTCCACGGGCGGGCGCCAGACCACGGCATAGTCGGCGGATTCGCCGCGGCTGTCCTCCCACTTGAGGCACTCGGCTTCGGGCAGCGCCTGCGCAAAACCTTCGATCCAGGGCTCATAGCGGCCGTCAGGCACATACAACTGCAACTTCATGGAGGGACTCCGGGTCTTCCGTGGCGGGATGGATCATTTTGGCAGAGGTTGCGGGACGGCGCCCGCCACTGGCCGGCAATCGCCCCGCGCCTGCCTGCCTCGGTTCAGGCTCGGGTTTCCCCGCTCGCGAACGCCAGCAACTGCGCCCCTTCCGCCACCTGCTCGCCCACGCTGTACAAGATCTCGCTCACGACTCCATCGGCCGGCGCGCTGATGGTGTGCTCCATCTTCATGGCTTCCATCACCAGCAGCGGCGTGCCCCGCGTCACCGTGCTGCCCGGTTCGACCATGACGGCGATGACCTTGCCCGGCATCGGCGCGGTCAGCTTGCCGCCCTCGCCCTCGGCTTCGCCCGCATGCGCGAGCGGGTCGAGCCAGCCGAGCACCGCGTGGCGCCCGGCGTTGAAGACGTGGAAATCGTTGCCCTCCACATGGACCTGGCCATGCGCGCGGCGCGTGCCGAGATCCACGCGGATATCGTCGGCCTGGCACGATGTGCGGAACGGCGCCGCCTGGTCGGCATAGATCAGCGTGCAGCCGCGCTCGTTCGCGGTCAGCATGACATCGAGCGTATGGCTGCCGTAAGCGAAACGCAGCGTGCGCGTGGCGCCGCCATTGAGCCGCCACGCGCCGGCATGCGTCCACGGCGAATGCTGGTCAGCCGCGTCGAGGCGGCGCTCGCGTGTTTCGCGGTCGAGCAGCGCGGCGGTTGCGAGCGCGATGATCTCCATGCCGACCGGCGCGGGCGCCGGGAACAGGGTGGCCTCGTTGCGTTCGATCAGGCCCGTGTCGAGATCGGCTGTGCGGAACGCTTCGGACTTCAACAGCCGCTGCAGGAATGCCACGTTGGTGGACAGGCCGACCACGTGATACGCCCCCAGCGCCTGGCGCATGCGCGCGAGGGCTTCATCGCGATCCTTCCCCCAGACGATCAGCTTGGCGATCATCGGGTCGTAGTAGGGGCTGATGGTGTCGCCTTCGCGCACGCCGGAGTCGATGCGAACACCAGCCGGGCCGTGGGCATCGCCGCCGCGCATGAACTGCACGGCGGGCGGTGTGCGCAGGAAACGCAGCGTGCCCGTGGAAGGCAGGAACTGCTTGTCGGGGTTCTCGGCGTAGATCCGCGCTTCGAGCGCGTGGCCGTCGATGCGGAGTTCTTCTTGCGTCAGTGGCAGGCGCTCGCCGGCCGCTACGCGCAGTTGCCACTCGACCAGGTCCTGCCCGGTGATCATCTCGGTGACCGGATGCTCGACCTGCAGGCGCGTGTTCATCTCCATGAAGTAGAACGAGCCGTCCTGGTTGGCGATGAATTCGACCGTGCCCGCGCCGACATAGCCGACAGCCTTGGCGGCGGCCACAGCAGCTTCGCCCATCGCGCGGCGACGTTCTTCCGTCATGCCCGGCGCGGGCGCTTCTTCCAGCACCTTCTGGTGGCGGCGCTGTACCGAGCAGTCGCGTTCGAACAGGTAGACGCAGTTGCCGTGCGTGTCGGCAAAAACCTGGATTTCGATATGACGTGGGCGAGTCAGGTACTTTTCGACCAGCACCTTGTCGTCGCCAAAGCTCGCCGACGCTTCGCGCTTGACCGAGGCGAGCGCCGCTTCGAAGGCATCGCCCGACTCCACCACGCGCATGCCCTTGCCGCCACCGCCGGCGCTGGCCTTGAGCAACACCGGGTAGCCGATGCGGTCGGCCTCGCTGCGCAGCAGGCCGGGATTCTGGTCTTCGCCGTGGTAACCGGGCACCAGCGGCACCGAGGCCGTTTCCATCAGCTGCTTGGCCGCGCTCTTGCTGCCCATCGCATGGATGGCCGAGGCCGGCGGGCCGATGAACACGAGTCCCGCCGCCGCACAGGCTTCGGCAAAGGCCTCGTTCTCAGAGAGGAAGCCGTAACCGGGGTGGATTGCCTGAGCCCCGGTTTCCTTCGCCATCTCGATGATGTGATCGGCGCGCAGGTAGCTGTCGCGCGCCGCGGCGCCGCCGATATGCACGGCCTCGTCGCAGAAGGCGACGTGGCGCGCATCGGCGTCGGCGTCCGAGTACACCGCGACGGTGCGAATGCCCAGCCGGCGGCAGGTGGCGGCGACGCGGCAGGCAATCTCGCCGCGGTTGGCGATCAGGATCTTGCTGAACATGAGCTCCCTCCGTTTTGACCCGGTTATCGGGATCTTACGGCGGCGAGCTCTCCGCGTGGTGATTTCTTAACTATTCAGCCTGCGTGGCCTTCGGCGCGGATGTCCAGGCGGGCCAGCAGCGCGCGATCCCGGTCCGCCTGCGGGTTGCCGGTGGTCAGCAGCTTGTCGCCGTAGAAGATGGAGTTGGCGCCGGCCATGAAGCACAGCGCCTGCAGGGCCTCTTCCATCGCCTCGCGCCCCGCCGACAGGCGCACCATCGCGCCCGGCATGGTGATGCGCGCCACGGCAATGGTGCGGACGAACTCGAACGGGTCAAGCGCATCGGTGCCGGCCAGCGGCGTGCCTTCCACCTGCACCAGGTTGTTGATGGGCACCGACTCGGGATACGGGTCCATGTTGGCGAGCTGCGCGATCAGACCGGCGCGCGCCTCGCGCGCTTCGCCCATGCCGACGATGCCGCCGCAGCAGACGTTGATGCCGGCATCGCGCACGTGGCCGATGGTGTCGAGCCGGTCCTGGTAGGTGCGCGTGGTGATGATCTTGCCGTAGAACTCGGGCGAGGTATCGAGGTTGTGGTTGTAGTAGTCCAGGCCCGCTTCCTTGAGCTGTTGCGCCTGTTCGGCCTTCAGCATGCCCAGCGTGACGCAGGTCTCCAGGCCCATGGCCTTGACCTCGCGCACCATGTCCATCACCGGCTCCAGGTGGCGGTCCTTCGGGCTGCGCCACGCGGCGCCCATGCAGAAACGCGTGGCGCCATTGGCCTTCGCCGTGCGGGCGGCTTCCAGCACTTCATCGAGCGCCATCAGCTTCTCGGCCTTGACGCCGGCATCATGGTGCGCGCTTTGCGGACAGTAGCCGCAATCCTCTTCGCAGCCGCCGGTCTTGATCGACAGCAGCGTGGACAGCTGCACAGTGTTGGCGTCGAAGTTCTCGCGATGCACCTGCTGCGCGCGGAACAGCAGGTCGTTGAACGGCAGCGCGAACAGCGCGGCGACGTCATCGACGCTCCAGCGCGCGTCTTCGGGGAGTGCATGGTTGCGCGCGGTCTGGCGCAGCGATTCGGCGGAAATGGTGGCGACGGTCTGAGTGGCTTGGGTCATGATCGGTTCGGTCTTATGTCAGGCAGCGAGGTCTTGGGCCTCGGACTGGTATTGGATGGAGTGCGCGAGCAGCGGTGAAAGGTCGAGGCGTGCGGCAGCATCGGCCGGCGCCACTTGCCACGGCAATTCGCCGAGGCACGGCGCATCGAGCGCGCCATGCAGCGTGGCGATGTTCTCGTCGGCCAGCAGCATGTCCGGATCGACGCGGTTGGCGATCCAGCCGGCCAACGTCAGCCCGCGCGCGCGGATGGCCTCGGCGGTCAGCACGGCATGGTTCAGGCAGCCCAGGCGGATGCCCACCACCAGGACCACCGGCAGCGCGAGCATCTCGGCAAGGTCCGCCGTGCTCCAGCGCACCGCGCCGGTATCGAGCGGCACATGAAAGCCGCCGACGCCTTCGACCACGACAGCATCGGCCTGCTGGCGCAGCGCATCGAAAGCATGGCGGATCGGTGCGCGCGTGATGCGCACGCCTTCCTGCGCAGCCGCCAGGTGCGGCGAGCACGGCGTGCGCAGCAGGAACGGACACGTCTGCGCCAGCGGCACCGTGACCGAGCTGGCATCACGCAGCGCGGCCACATCATCGTTATGCCAGTGGTCGCCGCGCCATTCGCTGCCGCTGGCCACGGGCTTCATGCCGACGGCGGCATAGCCAGCCGCATGCAACGCGTGCAGGAGCGTGGCGCTCGCGTGGGTCTTGCCCACGCCGGTATCGGTCCCGGTGACAAAGCACTGGAACTTCGCTGGCTGGCTCATGCGGCCTCCTGCTTCGCGTCGCGCATCACGGCGTCGGCCAGCACGCCGACCAGCCGCTGCACGTCCGCAGCCGTGTGCGAGGCGGACAGCGTGATGCGCAGCCGCGCGGTGCCCTCGGGCACGGTCGGCGGCCGGATGGCGCCGACGCGGATGCCGTCGGCTTCCAGCCGCGCCGACAGCGCGAGCGAGGTTGCGTTGTCGCCGACGATCAGCGGTTGCACGGCCGTCGCACTGTCGCCCAACTGCCAGCCCGCTGCCGCCGCCAGCGGCGCCAGGCCGGCGCGCAGGTCGGCAATCAGCTGGTTCAGGTTGGCGCGGCGTTGCCGGCCCTCCTCGCCCTCGATGATCGCGAGGCTCGCCAGCAGTGCGTGGGCCACCGCAGGTGGCGCGGCCGTGGTGTAGATGTAGGGGCGCGCGGTGTTGACGAGGTGCTCGATGATGGTCTCGTGCGCGGCCACGAAGGCGCCAGCCACGCCGGCGGCCTTGCCCAGCGTGCCGATGTAGATAAAACGCTCCGAGTTCAATCCGAGCGCCTGCAGCACGCCGTGGCCATCATCACCCAGCACGCCGAAGCCGTGCGCATCGTCGACGATGATCCACGCGTCATGGCGTTCGGCCAGCGCGAGCAGTTCGGCCAGCGGCGCCACGTCGCCGTCCATGCTGAACACGCTGTCGGTCACGATCAGCTTGAGCACGCTGGTGCTGGCGCCGAGCAGCGCGTCCAGCGCCGCGGCATCGCAATGCGGGTAGCGCTGCACGTCTGCGCGCGCAAGCCGGGCGCCGTCGATCAGCGAGGCATGGTTGAGCGACTCGCAGAACAGCGTCGCGCCCGCGGTCCCCAGCGCCGTCAGCACGGCCATGTTGGCCATGTAGCCCGTGCAGAAGTACAGCGTGCGGGCTTGCGGGATATACGGGGCAAACCAGCGCGCCAGTTCCTCTTCGAGGCGCGCGTGCGCCAGCGAATGGCCGCTGACCAGATGCGAGGCGCCGCTGCCGGCGCCATACAGCTGTGCGCCTTCGGCGAACGCGGCGACGACATCCGGATGACTGGCCATGCCCATGTAATCGTTGCTGCAGAATGTCAGCAACGACTGCGGAGCGGGCGTATCCGCAGGTCCGACGGACTGGTGCGGGGCGCAAGCCGTGTGCGCGATGCGGCGCCGGCGCGTGAGCGCGCGGGCCTGGCGTTCATCGGCTGCGCGGCGCAGTTGTTCAAGCAGCATGGCGGGCCTCCTTGCTGGCGTGGGTGGAACCGAGCACATCGTCCAGCGTGGCGAGCAGTTGCCCGGCCAGCCAGCGCGCCTGCGCGGCGTCGAAGACATAGGGCGGCATCACGTACAGCGTGTTGCCGATCGGCCGCACAAGCAGCTCGCGCGCTTGCGCAGCCTGGTGGAAGCGTCCGGCGAAGCCTTCGCCGGCAACCTCGTCGCGCACATCGACGGCCCAGATCAGGCCGCGCTGGCGCATGCGGTGCAGGCGCGCATCGTCGGCGAACCGCGCCATCGCGTCGGACAGCCACTGCGCACGGTCGCGGTTCTGCGCGATCACGTCGTCCTGCGCGAACACGTCGAGCGTGGCCAGCGCGGCGCGGCAGGCCAGCGGGTTGCCGGTATAGGAATGCGAATGCAGGAAGCTGCGCGCGAGATCGTCGGCGACGAAGGCGCGCTGGATCTCCGGGCGCGACAGCACCAGCGACAGCGGCAGGTAGCCGCCGCTGATGCCCTTGGACAGGCACAGGAAATCGGGCCAGGCATGCGCGGGCAGCGGCTGCTCGCCGTCACGGCATTGCTCCCATGCGAAGAAGGTGCCCGTGCGGCCGCAGCCGACGGCGATCTCGTCGGCGATCAGATGGACGCGGTAGCGGTCGCACAAGGCGCGCGCGCCTTCCAGGTAGGACGGGTCGTGCATGGCCATGCCGGCGGCGCCCTGCACCAGCGGCTCGACGATCAGCGCGGCGATCTGGCCGGCGCGTTCGCGCAGCAGCGTCTCGAGCGCGGCCAGCGCGCGCGTGGCGACGTCGGCGGCGGTCTCGTCCGCTGCGGCCTGGCGCGCGTCAGGCGACATCACGACGTGCGCGCGGCGGATCAGCGGGTCATAGGCATCGCGGAAGACGTCCAGGTCGGTCACGCCCAGCGCGCCCACGGTTTCGCCGTGGTAGCCATTGGCCAGGCAGACGAACTCGCGCTTGGCCGGCAGGCCGGTGTTGCGCCAGTAGTGGAAGCTCATCTTGAGCGCGATCTCCACGGCCGACGCGCCGTCCGAGGCGTAGAACGCGTGGCCGAGCGCGCCGCCGGTCAGCGCCGACAGGCGTTCGGCCAGTTCCACGGCCGGCGCATGGGTGCAGCCGGCCAGCATGACGTGCTCCAGCGTCTGCAGCTGGTCCGCCAGCGCGGCATTGATCTTCGGGTTGGCGTGGCCGAACAGGTTGACCCACCAGGAACTGGTGGCATCGAAGTAGCGCCGTCCATCGGCATCGTGAAGCCACGGACCTTCGCCGCGCACGATGGCCAGCGGCGTCACGTCGTCGTCAGGGCGCAGCCGCGTGCACGGGTGCCAGACCACGCGCTTGCTGCGCTGGCCAAGCGAATCGCCGGCCGGGGCATGCAGGGACTGTTGTTCCAAGGGAGTCCTCCTTTGTTGACCCTTCGCGTTGTGCGCCTGCGGCTGGGCCGGGCGATGGAAGGGTTCGGGAGGGCCATGTTAGGAATGTCTCGGCGGGATTGGCAATGATCCTGGATTTATTGAAATCGGCGTTAATTGGGGGAATTTAGGAGGATTTTTGCGTATGAAGCGCTAAGTTTCGCCGCTTCGTGCTGGGATCTTCACGCAAAAAGACTGAATGGGAATTTTTTAGGGGAGGTGCTTGGCAGGCGCTGCTGTTTCGCCGGCGTAGCCGGCGAGTCACTTTCTGTCCAAGCGACAGAAAGTAACCAAAGAACGCGTCGCTTGCCCTAACGGGCGAATATTGATCGTAGCGTGCGAAGAATTTCGTACGGGTATGGGCTTCATGGTTTGCCTGGCTGCCTGCCGCATGGTGCGCGTCCGTAAGCAGGCTCTCAGGCAATGATTGAACCAGCCCCGAACCTGTCCGTGGCCCGCCAGTGGCCGCGATATCGCATCATCGCCTACGGCTGCGCTACGCGCGGCTCAGACACCAAAACCCCGCTCACCCCACCCTCCAACCCGGCGAACGCTTCTCCAAGAACGACCTCACCCCCTCCTTCCCTTCCGCCGACGCCCGAACCTTCGCGATCCGGTCCGCCGTATCCGCCAGCAAGTCGTTATCGATCATCCGCCCCGCAACCTCCTGCACCAGCCGCTTGCTCTCACGCACGGCATTCGGACTGTTGGCAACCAGCGCCGATGCAATCTCGCCGATCTTGGCATCCAGGGCCTCGGCAGGCACCACGGCATGCACGAATCCGAGCCGAAGCGCTTCCGCCGCATCAAACCGCTCGGCGGTAATGAAGTAACGCCGCGACGCCTGCTCCCCCATGGCGCGAATCACGTACGGGCTGATCGTCGCCGGCAGCAGGCCAAGCCGCGCTTCGGAGAGGCAGAAATGCGCGTGCTCGGCCGCCACGGCGATATCACAGGCAGCGACCAGCCCCACGCCACCGGCATACGTATCCCCCTGAATCCGCGCAATGACCGGGCGCGGACACGACCAGATGGTATGCAGCATCTGCGCGAGCGTCAGCGCATCCGCCCGGTTCTCGTCCTCCGAGTAGCCGGCCATCTTCTTCATCCAGTTCAGGTCCGCACCGGCGCAGAATGCCGGCCCGTTGCCGGCAAGCACGATGGCCCGCACCCCGTCCATGTCGCCGAGCGCGCGAAAAGCGCCGGTCAGTTCGGCAATGACGGTTTCATTGAAGGCGTTGCGCACATCGGGCCGGTTCAGCGTGACGGTGGCGATGTGGCTGGCAACGTTGACGGTAAGCGTGGTGAAGTTCATGTTGCGCTCCGGATGGAATGAGGATGCCGACCCGCGCGGCAGCAGCCGGCGCCGGATCAGGAGCCGTTCTCGAACGGCAGGCCAAGCGATCGAAAGAAGGCGCCGACTTCCGGCAACCAGACAGGAATGCCCTCGCGCGAGCTGAACAGGCGGTGCGAATCGCCGGCGAACTCGCCCACGTCAATCATGCGCGCATCGGCTGCGGCCCCTTTCGCGTTGGCCTTGTAGGCGTTGAACATGCGGTCGGGCAGCGGTGCGGGCCAGTAGCTGTCGTTGTCGCCGTAGATCCACAGCGAAGGATAGCGCGCGTCCTTGCCATAGTCGCCGAACGTCTCGATCAGCTTGTCCTCCCAGTCCGGACAGCTCAGGTTGCGCAGGCCGCCCGCGAAATTGACCACGCCGAGCACGCCGGGATAGGAGATGGTGCTGAACGCCATGGTCGTCAGGCCGCCATGCGACTGGCCAATGACCACGATGCGGTCCTTGTCGACGTAAGGCTGGCTGACCATGTAATCCAGCGCGGCGACCACGTCCTCCGCCTGCTGCAGTCCGTTGATCTCGATATTGCAGCTACCGCCGATGTACGGCCCGCCCGAGCGTGCGAAGCCCTGGCGCATCGGCAGCACCACGACGTAGCCGCGGCGCAGGAACTCCACGGTCTGCGCCGGGAAGCGCGCACGCCCCTGGAAGACCGGCTTGCCGGGCGACTTGCCGTGGTTGATGACGACCAGTGGGAACGGCCCTTCGCCGGACGGACGGAATACCGTGGCTTCGAGGTCAACGCGGAACGGAGAAGCCGCCTTGGGCACCAGCACCACCTGCTCCGAAAAACGGACGCGCGTCGCCGGTGCGCTTTGCGCAGTGCCCGGCGGCTGGGCCTGCGCCACGGCCGGCGCATACAGCAGCAGCCCCAGCACTTGCAGTGCGGCGAGACATCGAAGCAAAAAGGCAGGACAACCCATGACAGTGACGTACG
Source organism: Cupriavidus sp. C2SS-8b (assembly GCF_057073745.1). NCBI lineage: Bacteria > Pseudomonadati > Pseudomonadota > Betaproteobacteria > Burkholderiales > Burkholderiaceae > Cupriavidus > Cupriavidus sp. C2SS-8b. Next base: position 210,171 of record NZ_CP172716.1, on the reverse strand, counting down.
GCGCGTATGGCCAGCTCCCTTACATACGGAACACGCCGAACTTCATATCATCGATCGGCGCGTTCAGGCTGGCCGACAGGCCCAACCCGAGCACCGTGCGCGTCTGCGCCGGGTCGATCACGCCGTCATCCCACAGCCGCGCACTCGCGTAATACGGGTGGCCCTGGTGTTCGTACTGATCGCGGATCGGCTGCTTGAATGCCTCTTCGTCTTCCGCGCTCCACTGGCCGCCCCTCGATTCAATGCCGTCGCGGCGCACCGTGGCCAGCACGCTCGCCGCCTGCTCGCCGCCCATCACCGAGATGCGCGCGTTCGGCCACATCCACAGGAAGCGCGGCGAATATGCGCGGCCGCACATGCCGTAGTTGCCGGCGCCAAACGAGCCGCCGATGATCACCGTGAACTTTGGCACCTGCGCCGTCGCCACGGCCGTCACCATCTTGGCGCCGTTGCGGGCAATGCCTTCGTTCTCGTACTTGCGCCCCACCATGAAGCCGGTGATGTTCTGCAGGAACACCAGCGGAATCTTGCGCTGGCAGCACAGCTCGATAAAGTGCGCGCCCTTGAGCGCCGACTCCGAGAACAGGATGCCGTTGTTGGCGATGATGCCGACCGGGTAGCCCCAGATGCGCGCGAAACCGCAAATCAGCGTGGTGCCGTAGCGCGCCTTGAACTCATCGAACTCGGAGCCGTCGACGATGCGCGAGATCACTTCGTGCACGTCGAACGGCTTGCGCGTATCGGTCGGGATCACGCCGTACAACTCTTCCACCGGATACAGCGGTTCGGCCGGCTCATGCAGGCGGATCTGGTCGGGCTTGCGCCGGTTCAGGTGCCCCACGATATTGCGCGCCAGCGACAGCGCGTGATGATCGTTCTGCGCGAAATAGTCGGCCACGCCGGAGAGGCGCGTATGGACATCAGCACCGCCGAGGTCCTCGGCACTGACCACTTCACCCGTCGCGGCCTTCACCAGCGGCGGGCCGGCAAGGAAAATCGTGCCCTGGTTCTTGACGATGATCGACTCGTCGCTCATCGCTGGCACGTAGGCGCCGCCAGCCGTGCACGAGCCCATCACCACGGCGATCTGCGGGATGCCCTGTTTCGACAGGTTGGCCTGGTTGTAGAAGATGCGGCCGAAGTGGTCGCGGTCGGGGAACACTTCGTCCTGATTTGGCAGGTTGGCGCCGCCCGAGTCGACCAGGTAGATGCACGGCAGGTTGTTCTGCTCGGCGATCTCCTGCGCGCGCACATGCTTCTTGACCGTCATCGGGTAGTAGGTGCCGCCCTTGACGGTTGCGTCGTTGCAGACGATCACGCATTCCTGCCCGGCCACGCGACCGATGCCGGTGATGATGCCTGCGCCCGGCGCGGCATTGTCGTACATGTCATACGCCGCCAGCTGCGACAGCTCCAGGAACGGCGTGCCCGGGTCCAGCAGTTGCTGCACGCGGTCGCGCGGCAGCAACTTGCCGCGCGCCAGGTGCTTGTCGCGCGCGGCATCGCCGCCGCCTTCTGCCAGCTTCGCCACTTTGGCCTTGAGATCGGCCACCAGCGCCCGCATGGCTTCGGCGTTGGCCTTGAACGATTCGGAACGCGCGTTGAGTTTGGTTTCCAGCGTGGGCATGTTGAGGTCTCTTTCCGGTCTCTTGCCGCTTGGTTGCTCGAAATCTTTCGCGTCAGGATCGCCTGCCAGCGTCAGCCGCTGCGCTTGGGCAGCGGATGCCCGGGCATCAGGTCATACGGATGCTTCCATCCTGGCAGCGCGCGCATGCGTTCGGTCCACGCGTGGATATGCGGATACTCCTTGCGCCAGTGCACGCCGATCTCGTCGTCGAAGAACACATAGCCCGCGAGCGAGAAATCGGCGATGGTGGCATGTTCGCCGGTGACGAAGGCTCGACCGGCCAGCTGCGCGTTCAGCACGCTCCATGCGCCTTCGCAGCGCGTGCGGAAGAACTGCAGCACCGTCTGGTCCGGTGTCGCGGTGAAGGCGCGCAAGAAGCGATAGGTAGCGGTGTACGACGTGAACTTGTGGTTGTCGAATAACAGCCAGCGCAGGACTTCGGCGCGCTCGGCCTCGTTGGCGGCACCGTAGGCATCGAGGCGCGATGCCAGCGTTTCGAGGATCACGCCCGACTGGGACAGGCGTTGCCCGCCGAACTCCAGTACCGGCACCTCGCCCATGACATTGATGGCGCGGTACTCCGGCGTGCGCGTCTCGCCGTTGAAGTAATCGACAAAGCGCGGCTGCCACAACTGCCGGTCGCGTTGCGCGCTGACGGTCTCCAGCAGCAGTGCCACCTTGTAGGCATTGCCGGACTGGGCAAAGCAGTACAGCAGGTATTCCGGCGTTTCGCCGGATGCCTTCGATTCGATGCTCATGATGCCTCCCCGATCATGTCGCCATCCACATACAGCCACACCGGCGCCTCGCCGGCCGCGCGCGGCTCGCGCACGAACCGGCTGCGCTCATGCAGCCGCCAGGCGCGCCCGCCTACCTTGTAGCGCGCCACGAACTCCACTTCGGCATGCGTATCGTCCTGCTGGGAATGGGCCTTGATGGCGAGACCCAGCCAGCGCGTGCCCGTGTCCGGCGCCAGGTCGGCCGGGCAAGTGGACGGGTGCCAGGTCTGCCGCAACCAATCCATATTGCCCATGACATATGCGGTATAGCGCGAGCGCATCAGCGACTCGGCATTGGGCGGCACGGCTTCGCCGCGGTGATAGCGGCCGCAGCACGCGGCATAGTCCGCGCCGAGGCCACAGGGGCATGGCGCGGCGGTCGCGCGAGGCGGTCGCTTTGCGCTCATCCGAGCAACTCCGCCAGTTCTCGCATGTCAGTGAACAGATGGTGGGCGCCGGCTTCGCGCATCAGTGCAGGATCGTTGCGCGCCGCATAGCCGAAAACGGTCATGCCCGCTGCCACGCCGGCGGTGATGCCGGTCGGGCTGTCCTCCACCACCGCGCAGCGCGACGGCTCGACGCCCATGGTGCGGGCGGCGAGCAGGTACACGTCCGGTGCCGGCTTGCTGCGCTCCACTTCGGTGGCGGAAAAGATATGCTCGCGTTCGTCCTGCTGGAACAGCTCCACCAGGCCCGTGCGCGTGAGCTGCAGCTTGACCTTGACGCGGTCCGCGCCCGATGCCACGCACACCGGCATGCCGGTCGCGGCAATCGCGGATACCGCTTCGCGCACGTAGGGCACGCTCTGCACTTCGGCCTCCAGCACCTGGTTGCGCCGCACAAACCATTGCGACAGCCAGTTCTCCGGCAACGGCGCGCCGCGCCTGCGCTCGATATTGCCGAGCTCTTCGCGCACGGCACGCCCCAGGAACCACTTGGTCGAATCCTCGAACGAGATGGCAATGCCAAGCTCGTTGAGCATTTCGTTGAGCAAGCGGTTGACGATGGGTTCGCTGTCGACCAGCACGCCGTCGCAGTCGAAGATCACACAATCAAAACGCGACGATGGGCCGGAGGTTGGACCTGAAATTGGACCATTCACGGCCCGGTCTGCTGCAGTCATGCGGGTTTCTTTTCCTTGTTGCTGTCCACGCTGGTCACGGCGCGCAGCTCGGTCTGGCGGTCGCGCTTCAGGTGGTCTTCGATCTGGTTGAAACGGTCGAAGCCCCAGAACGGCTCGCCGTCGATGATGACGAATGGCGAGCCGAACACGCCCTTGGCCATGGCGACCTCGATCTCGGCCTTGAGCTGGTCCTTGATCTGGTAGCTGGTGGCGCCGGCGTCCATGGCATGCACGTCCACGCCAAGGGGTTCGGCCAGCTTCGAGATCTCGGCCGGCTCGGCGATGTTGATGTCGTCCACGAACAGCGCGTGGTACACCGACTTGGCAAATGCCGTGGCGACATCCGCGCCGTGGTGGTTCTGCAGCCACAGCATGGCACGCGCGGCATGCGTGGTCGGCAGCGGGAAGTGCGTCGGACGCTTGTATTCGATGCCGTGAAAGCGCGCGCTGCGCTCGAAGTCGCGCCAGCAGTATTCGCCCTTGAGCGGGATCTGCGGCAACGGCGAAGAGCCGGTGGTCTTGAACACCACCCCGAGCAGGATCGGATGCCAGGCCACGAAGCGACCGTACTTCTGCGCCAGCTCGTCGATACGCGTGCTGGCGAAGTAGCCATACGGCGACGAGAAATCAAAGTAGAAGTCGATCGCAGCGGTCATGGTCGGGGGCCCTTGGTCGTGGTGGATGGTCGGATGGCTTGGGGAAGCCTCCAGGACGCCTGGCCGTGCTTCCCAAGCCCCATGGTACGCGTGTCGGCGCGCCGCGGCTACGCCAGGGCGCGCGCGATCAGGATCTTCTGGATGTCGCTGGTGCCTTCGTAGATCTGGCACACGCGCACGTCGCGATAGATGCGCTCGACCGGGAAATCGCTGACGTAGCCATATCCGCCGAAGACCTGGATCGCATCCGAACAGACCTTCTCCGCGATCTCGCTGGCGAACAGCTTGGCCATGGCCGCTTCTTTCAGGCAGGGCCGGCCGGCGTCCTTGAGCGAGGCCGCGTGCCAGATCATCTGGCGGGCCACGTCGATGCGCGTGGCCATCTCGGCCAGGCGGAACTGCACGGCCTGGTGCTGGAACAGCGGCTGGCCGAAGCTCTCGCGCTCCTTGGAATAGGCCAGCGCCGCGTCGAACGCCGCGCGCGCCATGCCGATGCTCTGCGAGGCAATGCCGATGCGCCCGCCTTCCAGCCCCGACAGCGCCATCTTGTAGCCCGCGCCTTCGTCGCCGAGCAGGTTGGCGGCCGGCACGCGGCAGTCCTCGAACAGGATCTGCGCGGTGTCCGACGAATGCTGGCCGAGCTTGTCTTCGATGCGCGCCACCACATAGCCGGGGGTGCTGGTCGGCACCAGGAACGCGCTGATGCCGCGCTTGCCTGCGGCCTTGTCGGTCACGGCCATGACGATGGCCACGTCGGCATGCTTCCCGCTGGTGATGAACTGCTTGACGCCATTGAGCACGTAGTGATCGCCATCGCGCACGGCAGTGGTACGCAGCGCCGCGGCGTCCGAGCCCACGTGCGGCTCGGTCAGGCAGAACGCGCCGAGCATCTCGCCGCGCGCGAGTGGCACCAGCCATTGCTGCTTCTGCGCCTCATTGGCAAACGCCATCAGCATGCTGCAGACCGGGCAGTTGTTGACGCTGATGACGGTCGAGGTGCCGCCGTCGCCCGCGGCGATCTCCTCCAGGATCAGCGCCAGCGACAGGTAGTCGAGGCCGGCGCCGCCATACTGTTCCGGCACCGCCACGCCGTAGGCGCCCAGTGCTGCCAGTTCGCGATGCACGTCCTTGGGGAAGGTCTTGTCGCGGTCCCACTGCGCGGCCTGCGGCGCGATCACCTCTTGCGCGAACTGGCGCACGGCGTCGCGGATCATTTCCTGTTCGGATGTCAGCAGCATGTCGTTTCTGTATGAGTGAGTCCGGCCCGCGCTTACCAGGGGATGGGGGTGCCGTCGTAGTTGAAGAAGCTGCCGTTGTCGCGGCGTTTGGCCCCGGCCAGCAATTGGCGCATGCCCTTCACGCTCTGCTGCGGCGTGATGTCCGCCGCCTTGCCGCCCATGTCGGTCTGCACCCAGCCCGGATGCATCGCCACGCAGGTGGCATGGCGCGCGTCGAGCGATACCGACTTCAGCGCCGCGTTGACGCCGGCCTTGCTGACGCGGTACAGCCAGCTGCCGTTGCTGTCCATCGAGCCAAGGCTGCCCATGCGCGATGACAGCACGGCCAGCACGCCGCCATGGCCGCCCTGCCCGGTCTCGACATAGGGCAGCACCAGCGGCAACGCCATCATCGGGCCGAGCACGTTCACGTGCATCACGCGATCAAAGTCCTCGCGCGTGACGGGCTGCGCGCCTTCGGTGCGCGGTCCCAGCACGCCGGCGTTGTAGATGGCCACGTCGAGGGACTCGCCATCAAGCTTCCAGCCCAGGCCGGCCACGGCACCGGGGTCGGTCAGGTCGGCCTGGTGGGCTTCGGCGCCCAATGCCTTGAGCGCGGCAACGCCTTCAGGCGTGCGGGCGGCCGCGATGACGCGCCAGCCGTCGGCACGGTACTGGCGGACGAATTCAAGACCGATGCCGCGCGAGGCACCGAGGATGAGTGCGGTTGGCATGGCTGGGCTCCTTGGTCTGGATAGTCAGGTTCAGCGAACTACCTCGGGCTTACTCCCCTCTCCCGCAAGCGGGAGAGGGGAGAAAACCAGTGAATAGGGAGAACGTCAGACGATCTCGATCCCCACCGCCGTCGCCTCGCCACCGCCAATGCACAAACTGGCCACGCCGCGCTTGCCGCCGGTCTTGCGAAGCGCGCCGATCAGCGTCGTCATGATGCGTGCGCCCGAAGCGCCGATCGGGTGGCCCAGCGCGCAGGCGCCGCCGTGGATGTTGACCTTCTCGCGCGGGATCTTCAGGTCGTGCATGGCGGCCATCGGCACCACGGCAAAAGCCTCGTTGATCTCGAACAGGTCGACACTGTCGGTGGTCCAGTCGAGCTTGCGGTAAAGCTTGGCCATGGCCTCCACCGGCGCGGTGGTGAACCAGCCCGGCGCCTGCGCGTGCGTGGTGTGGCCCAGCATGCGCGCGATCGGCTGCAGGCCGAGCTTCTTCGCGGTGGATTCGCGCATCATCACCAGCGCCGAGGCGCCGTCGTTGATCGACGAGGACGAGGCTGCGGTGATGGTGCCGTCCTTGGCGAACGCGGGCTTCAGCGCGGGAATCTTGTCGAGCTTGATGCGGCGCGGGCCTTCATCGGTATCGATGACGGTGTCGCCGCCCTTGCCCGGCACGGTGACCGGGGCGATCTCCCAGCGGAAATCGCCCGACTCGGTGGCCTGCTGCGCGCGGCGCACGCTTTCGATCGCGAAGGTGTCCTGCTGCTCGCGCGTGAAACCGTACTTGGCGACGCAGTCCTCGCCGAAGGTGCCCATGGCGCGGCCCTTGTCGTAGGCGTCTTCGAGGCCGTCCAGCATCATGTGGTCATAGATCATGCCGTGGCCGATGCGATAGCCGCCACGGCCCTTCGGGATCAGGTACGGCGCATTGGTCATGCTTTCCATGCCGCCGGCAATGGCGATGTCGAACGAGCCGGCCACCAGGCCGTCATAAACGTTCATGGCCGCGCGCATGCCCGAGCCGCACATCTTGTTGACCGTGGTACAGCCCACGCCGAGCGGCAGGCCCGCGCCGAGTGCCGCCTGGCGCGCCGGGGCCTGGCCCTGGCCGGCTGGCAGCACGCAGCCGAACACCACTTCCTCGACCTGCTCCGGCTTGATGCCGGCGCGTTCGACCGCTGCGCGAATGGCAACGGCGCCGAGCTGCGGCGCGGTCAGCGACGCGAATTCACCCTGGAATGCCGCCATGGGGGTACGGGCGGCGGAAACGATGACGATGGGGTCTTGCATGTCTGTTCTCCTGGTATCGGTATGCGCGAATCGAGTTGTGTTGGTGGCCGCGATCAGCGGATCGACGCCTGCGGCGGGTCGCCGAACTGGCGATAGGCGGCGGCCAGCTGCTCGTGCAGCTCGTCGTTGTTGCTGGCGGCCATGCCGAGGTCACGCAGCAGGCCGTCGGACACGCCGTAGACCCAGCCGTGCACGGTCACGTCCTGGCCGCGCGCCCACGCGTCCTGCAGCACGGTGGTCTGGCATACGTTGTTGACCTGCTCGATCACGTTCAGCTCGCACAGGCGCGTGTGGGCGTCGTCCTCGCGCAGGATGGTGCCGAGGTAGGCCTCATGCTTGTCGGCCACGTCGCGCACATGGCGCAGCCAGTTGTCGGCCAGGCCGATGCGCTCGCGCTTGAGTGCGACCTTCACGCCGCCGCAGCCATAGTGGCCCACGACCGTGATGTGGCGCACCTTGAGCACTTCCACTGCGAACTGGATCACCGACAGCGCGTTCAGGTCGCTGTGCGCGATCACGTTGGCGATATTTCGATGGACGAACACCTCGCCCGGCGCCAGCCCCAGGATCTGGTTGGCGGGCACGCGCGAGTCGGAGCAGCCGATCCACAGGTATTCAGGCGCCTGCTGGTTGGCCAGGCGCATGAAGAAGGTCGGGTCTTCCGCATTGACGCGGTCGACCCAGTCGCGGTTGTTGCGGAACAGCTGGGCGATGGCGTCACTCATGCGACTCTCCTTGCGATACCGGCGACAGGCGCGCTGCGTCCGGAACCATAGCGGTGGATGAAGCGTTCGGAGATGGGATAGGCAAAGAAGTCATGAACTTGTCCGGCCAGCAGCCGGTCCTTGTGGCCCTGCCACATGGCAGGGTCGAATAAATCTTCGTGATGACGCAGGAATGGCTCGCGCACGCGCGGGTTGCCCAGCAGGAAGGTGCGGAAGGTCTCGGGGAAAATGTCGTGCGGACGCACGGTGTACCAGGGTTCGCCCGACATTTCCTCTTCTTCGTTGCGCGGCTCGGGCACGTGGCGCACGTTGCAGTCGGTGAAGTACTCGATCTCGTCGTAATCGTAGAACACCACGCGGCCATGGCGCGTGACGCCAAAGTTTTTATACAGCATATCGCCAGGAAAGATATTCGCGGCGATCAGTTCCTTGATGGCATTGCCGTACTCGACCACGCCGTGCTCCACCTGCTCGTCCGTGCCTTCCTGCAGCCACAGGTTCAGCGGCGTCATGCGGCGTTCGATATAGACGTGCCGCACCACGATTTCCTCGGCGCCGTCCTTGGCGCGCTGATACTCGATCATCGACGGCGCATGGTGTTCTAGTTCGCGCACCAGCTCGTCATCAAAGCGCGACAGCGGGAAAGCCACGTTCGAGTATTCCAGCGTATCGGCCATGCGGCCGACCCGGTCATGCTGCTTGACGAGCTGGTACTTGGACTGGACCAGCGCGCGCGTGGTCTCCTTCGGCGCCGGATAAAAGTCCTTGATCACCTTGAACACATACGGATACGACGGCAGCGTGAACACCAGCATCACCAAGCCCTTGATCCCCGGCGCGCTGGTGAACTTGTCCGAAGAGTGCTGCAGGTGATGCAGGAAATCCCGGTAGAACAGGTTCTTGCCCTGCTTCTGCAAACCCAGCGAGGTGTAGATCTCCGCGCGCGGCTTGCGCGGCATGATGTCGCGCAGGAAAGTCACGTAGGCCGACGGAATTTCCATGTCGACCATGAAGTACGAGTGCGTGAAGGAGAACAGGATCATCACCTGCAGCTTCTTCAACAGCACCGCATCGAGCACCAGCTTGCCCGACGCCCCGTGCACGATCGGGATCGCCAGCGGATAGGTGCGGTCGGCGTTCAGGATGCGGCCGATGATAAAGGCCGTCTTGTTGCGGAAGAACAGCGACGACAGCACGTGGATCTGGAAATTCGGCGCGATGCGCGCATCGCCGAAATGCTCCTCGACGGTGCTGACCACGTAGCCGATATCGCGCCGCAGGTCCTCGAACGGCCGCTCGAGCTGGTAGTTGTGCACGATGCGCTCGAAGCAGTCCGCCATGCCGTGGCGGCTGCCCGGATAGTACGCGCGGAACGTCGGCTTGATCGGCGACTCCTCGTTCTCGATGTACTCGGTCGAGATGGCCGGCCGCACGAAGATGAAGTCGTTGTTGAAGTACGATCGGTGCAGCAGGCGCGTGCAGACGGAGTTGAAGAAGGTCTCGGCCAGTTCGGGCTGGTGGTGGTTGGTCAGCAGCCCGATGTAGTGCAGCTTGATCTGCTGCCAGATCTCGTCCTCGATATTCTCGGCGTCGTACTCGTCTTCGAGCAACACGCTGGTCTCGCGCACGCGCTCGTTGTAGAAATCAATGCGGTCGCGCTGGATCTGCTGCAGGCCCAGCCAGTCGCCTTCCTCGAATTTCACCTTGGCCTGGTGGCTGACCTCCCGGAACAGCCGGTAATGCTTGTCGAACCCGTCCAGCATGGTCCGCGCCACGTCGAAGGCAATCTGCGAAGAGAGCAGTTTGGGGAAGTGGGACATGGGACGGGGTGGACGATGGGGCGGGGGCTGGTGGAATTGTAAATGGGTTTTAAGGCTCGATTTGGGGCGCGAGACGAGCGCCCCAAAAATCACATCGTCTCGGCAAACAACTCCCGACCGATCAGCATCCGCCGAATCTCCGAAGTCCCCGCACCGATCTCATACAGCTTGGCATCGCGCCACAGCCGCCCTGCCGGGTATTCGTTGATGTAGCCGTTGCCGCCCAGGATCTGCACGGTCTCGCCGGCCATCCACGTGGCTTTTTCAGCCGTGTAGAGGATCACCGCCGCGCAGTCCTTGCGAACCTGGCGCACGTGATCCACGCCGAGCGAATCAAGGTTCTTGCCGACCGTGTACAGGTAGCTGCGCGCGGCCTGCAGCGTGGTGTACATATCGGCCACCTTGCCCTGGATCAGCTGGAATTCTCCGATGCTCTGGCCGAACTGCTTGCGGTCGTGGATGTAGGGCGTCACCACGTCCATGCAGGCCTGCATGATGCCGACCGGCCCACCTGACAGTACGGCGCGCTCGTAGTCGAGGCCGCTCATCAGCACCTTGGCACCGCTGTTCTCGCCGCCGAGGATGTTTTCGACCGGCAGTTCCACGTCCTCGAACACCAGTTCGCCGGTATGCGAGCCGCGCATGCCGAGCTTGTCCAGCTTTTGCGCCACCGAGAAGCCCTTCATGCCCTTCTCGACGATGAAGGCGGTCATGCCGCGCGCGCCGAGATCCGGTTCGGTCTTGGCATAGACCACCAGCACATCGCAGTCCGGACCGTTGGTGATCCACATCTTGGTGCCGTTGAGCACGAAGCGGTCACCCTTGAAATCGGCGCGCAGCTTCATGCTGACGACGTCTGAGCCGGCATTGGGTTCGCTCATGGCCAGCGCCCCGATCCATTCGCCGGACACCAGCTTCGGCAGGTACTTCGCCTTCTGCGCGGCGCTGCCGTTGCGGTGGATCTGGTTCACGCACAGGTTCGAATGGGCGCCGTACGACAGGCCGACCGAAGCCGAGGCGCGGCTGATTTCCTCCATCGCCACCATGTGGGCCAGGTAGCCCATGTTGGCGCCACCGTATTCCTCCGCCACGGTGATGCCGAGCACGCCAAGGTCGCCCATCTTCTTCCAGGCGTCCATGGGGAACTGGTCGGTGCGGTCGATCTCGCCGGCGCGCGGGGCCAGTTCCGCCTGGGCCCAGTCGCGCACGGCGCCGCGCAGCATCTCGATGTCTTCGCCCAGGTCGAATTTCAGGCCAGGCAGTTCGGTCATGATGGTCTCCGGTTGGAATCTTGCTGGCGTCGCAATGTGCGCGTCAGACGTGTTCGAGCGTGCGTACCACGCAAAGCGTCATCAGCATGGTCGCCACGAGCTTGCGGCGGCCCTGCTGCTCGACGAAGACATCGCCCTGGGCCACGATCAGCGTGCGGCCGGGCTTGAGCACGCGCCCCACGGCGATCAGGCGTTCGCCCTGCGCCGGGGACAGCAGGTTGATCTTGTACTCGGCGGTCAGGCCGGCCTCGCCCTCGCCCACCATGGTGAGCGCCGCATAGCCGCACGCGCTGTCGGCCAGCGCACCGACGACGCCGCCATGGAAGAAGCCGTGCTGCTGGGTCACGCCCTCGGACCATGGCATGGCGATCTCGACCTCGCCGCGTTCGACGCGGGCCAGGGCGGCGCCAAAGGTGCGCATCAGTCCCTGGCGGGCAAAGCTGCCGGCAATGGTGTCGGCCCGGTCCGCAGACAGCAGTTCGGGCTGGACGGGGCTGGCGGCAGCATCAAGGTCCTGCGTCATGGCGACTCCCTGGTGAGATGGTTCGACGTATTCTATTGACGTTTACGTAAACGTCAATCCGAAGCGATACGAAGATGCACTTCAAGTGCGGCGTCAGGCAGTTTCATGGTTGGACGGTCCACCGGCAGGCGCCTGTTGTGCGTCCAACAGCGCCCTGCAATGCTTCTCATGCTGGTCGATCTCGGCCAGTTGCGCCTGCAGGTCTTCAAGCTGGCGTTCCAGTGCGGCCCGGTGGCCGGCCAGCGCGTCCAGGAAGCGTTCGAGTTGCGGTGCGCTGTCGCGCGGAGACTCGTAGAGATCAAGAATCTCGCGGATCTCGTTGAGAGTAAGCCCCAACCTCTTGCCGCGCAGCGTGAGCTTCAGGCGGGTACGTTCGCGCCCGTTGTACACGCGCGTGCGGCCACCCGGGCCGGCGCGCTCGGGCGCCAGCAGGCCCTGGTCCTCATAGAACCGGATGGCGCGCGGCGTGATATCGAACTCGCGCGCAAGGTCGGTGATCGTATAGGTGGCGGGACCGGGAGACGATCCGGAAACGGTGGTGGCTGCCATGGTGCGCCCAATGAAAGTGAACGGTCGTTCGTTGCGAAGTCAACTTTTGGCTTAAGATTGAGACGAGTCGCACGGATTGACGTTTACGTTAGCGTCAACCCACGCGACTGGCAACCGGCGTTGTCATGCCCGGTCGAATTGGCTCTGCATGACGGCAAACACGAGAAGGCCCCGCCTGCCCCGGCGCAGGGCTTCGACGACGAGACTCCTCATGAACGCACTCGAACACCAGCTCCAATACCCGTTCGCGGACACCATGCCCGAGCCCGGCACAAAGCAGGAAGTGGCGCCCGGCGTCTACTGGCTTCGCATGCCGCTGCCGTTCGCGCTGGACCACATCAACCTGTGGCTGCTGCGCGACCGGATCGACGGCCGCGACGGCTGGACCATCATCGATTGCGGCATCACCAACGACACCATCAAGGCGCACTGGGAAACCATCTTCGCCAACGAACTCGAAGGCCTGCCGGTGCTGCGCGTGCTGGTCACTCACAGCCACCCCGACCACGTTGGCCTGGCGCACTGGCTGTGCAAGCGCTTCGACGTGCGGCTGTGGATGAGCCTGGGCGACTATATGAGCGCCCGCGTGATGGGCAGCGGCACCGGCGCGGGCTCCAGCGCCGGCGGGGAACTCGCGGCCGAGCACTTCGCGCTCCATGGCCTGACCGACCCCGACAGCCAGGAAAAACTGCGCGCCCGCAAGACCTACTATCCGTCGCTGGTGCCGGACCTGCCCACGCGCTACCGCCGCCTGATGGACGGCGACACCGTTGCCATCGGCACCGATCCGGCCAACGCCGGCTGGCGCGTGATCACCGGCTTCGGCCATTCGCCCGAGCACGTGGCGCTGTACAACGCCGCCACCAACGTGCTGATCTCGGGCGATATGGTGCTGCCGCGCATCTCGACCAATGTCAGCGTGTTCGACATGGAGCCGGAAGCCAACTCGCTGCAGCTCTATCTCGATTCGCTCGGCAAGTACCAGGACCTGCCCGACGACGTGCTGATCCTGCCGTCGCACGGCCGCCCCTTCCGCAACCTGCATACGCGCATCACGCAGCTGCGCGAGCACCATGTGGACCGCCTGGCCGAAACGCTGGAAGCCTGCCGCGAAAAGCCGTGCAGCGCGCACGACATCGTCGGCGTGATCTTCAAGCGCCAGTTCGATATCCACCAGATGACCTTCGCCATGGGCGAGTCGCTGGCGCACCTGCATGCGCTGTGGCATCGCGGGGAACTGGTGCGGGAAGTTGGGGATGATGGGGTGATTCGGTTCCGGGCGGGGTGAGGCCGGGAGCAAACCAACGCGGAGCCAAAGGCCCCCGGTATCAGTCAGACGCTGCCAGCCAGCCGCGCCAAATATCGCACGCCCTCGATCGCCCGGCTGCCATACCACGACAGCATCTCCCCATCGACCAGCTGCACCGGCTTGCCGAGCTGCCGCTCCAGCGCATCGGCATGGTCTTCGGTGAAGCGGTAGGGTTCGGTGGACAGCAGCACCTCGTCGAGCCCGCGCACCAGCGCATCGCTCCAGCGGAAGCTCGGATAGCGTTCCCCCGCCGTGTTGGGACGGCTGCAGTCGCCGTCCGCACAGGCCTGCGGCACGTCTTCCGGCCAGGTCTGCCAGTTCACCAGCGCCAGCATGTGGCTGATATAGGTGCCACGCGACACCGTCATCCAAGGGTCCTGCCAGATGGCGTAGAGCACCTTGCGCGCCGGCCATGCGCGGGCGCGCACGGCATCCAGTTCCGCCTGCAGCGCGGCACACAGCGCCTGCGCCTGGGGCTGCCGTCCGAAAATGCCGCCCAGCAGACGGTACAACTCCAGATTGTCGTCCGGCGCGCACGGATGCGTGACGATCACGTTCGGCACGAAGCGGCGGATCTCGTCCACGGTTTCACGCCGGTTCTCGTCGATATTGACCACCACATGCGTCGGCGCTAGCGCGCGCAGGCGGTCGAGCTTCACGTCCTTGGTGCCGCCGACCTTGGCCACCGCGCGCACTTCCGGCTCGGGATGGATGCAGAAACCCGTGCGCGCCACCATCTGGCCGCCCAGTTCCAGCGCGAACAGCAGTTCGGTCACCGACGGCACCAGCGAGGCAATGCGGACATCGCCGCTGGCGGCGGCGTGTTGCTGGCCGATGGCGTCGCGCCACATGTCTAGTCTCCGTTGCCGCCGCGCGGTTTGCGGGGCGCCTTGGCGGCCAGCGCGTCGTAGAGCCAGCGCGGCATCACATGCATCAGCGACGCGACCACGCCCATTTGCCACGGAATCACCCGGAAACGGCTTCCCGCCGCAATCGCACGCACGGCCTTGCGGGCGAACACGTCGGCATCGGTCAGGAACGGCATGCGGTACGGATTGTGGGCCGTCATCGGCGTACGGATATAGCCGGGCGCGATGGTCACCACGCGGATGCCATGGCGCCGCTGCTCCAGCCGCAGGCTTTCCAGCAGCTTGATCACCGCCGACTTGGACGCGCTGTAGGCGCCGCCACCGGGCAGCCCGCGCACGCCCGCCACGCTGGCAATGCCCACCAGCGTGCCGCGCCAGCCGCCGGCGCCCGGTTCGCGGTCATGCATCGGCTGCAGGAACGGCTGGAACGTGGTCAGCACGCCGAACCAGTTGGTGTCCATGACCATGCGGAAGACCTCGAGGTCCTCGCGCTCGCTGGCCACGGTACCCACCGATACCCCGGCGTTGGCGATCACGACGTCGGGCACGCCGATGCGGTCCAGGAAATCCTGCGCGGCCCGCGCCATGGCGTCGGCGTCGCGCACGTCGGCGGCATAGACATGGACCGCGCCGGGATTGGGCAGGCTTTGCGCCAGGTCGCGCAAGGCGTCCTCGCGCCGCGCCACCAGGCCCAGGATGGCGCCTTGCCGCGCATACTCGCGTGCCAGCGCCTGGCCCAGGCCGCTGGAGGCGCCGGTAAGAAAGACTTTCAGGGGGCGCATCGGTCTATCTCTACCGGAGACTCAAATGAAAAAAGGCCGGTACGCAACCGTACCGGCCTTCGGGAATACCGCTCAGAGCTTCTTGTCGCGGACCTGCGTGACCAGGTAATCCATGGCCTGGATCGCGCCGGTCTTGGTGCCCGCGATGGACGGCGAGGTCTCGTACTTGCCCTGGACCACTACGGTCGGCACGCCATCGACCTTGTAGGCGTCGGCGATCTTGTTGGCGCGTTGCGCGTTGGTGGTCACCGAGAACGAGTTGTAGGCATCCAGGAACGCCTTGCGGTCGATGCCGTTCTTGGCCATGAAGTCGGCGATCTCGTTCGGGTCCAGCATGCGCTTGCGCTCGACGTGGATCGCATTGAAGACCTTGGCGTGCATGGCGTCCAGCTTGCCGAGGGACTCCAGCGCATAGAAGATCTTGGTGTGCGGCAGCAGGTCGTCGCGGAAGGCTACCGGCACGCGCTTGAACACGACGTCCTTGCCCTGCTTCTTGACCCAGGCCTCGAGTTCCGGCTCGAAGTCAAAGCAGTGCGGGCAGCCATACCAGAAAAACTCGGTAACCTCGATCTTGCCGGCCGGCACGGGCTGCGGCGCCTTCAGCACCTGGTATTCCTTGCCTTCGGTGGGCGCCGCCTGGGCGGGGGCGGTCATCAGCAGGCCGCCGACAGCGGCAAACGTGGCAATCAGTGCGGCGAGTTTCTTCATCTTGGAGCAGCCTTCCGGGTTGGGCGATGAGCGTATGACAGCGGCGGCGGCATGCGGTTCAGCGAGCCGCCGGCCCTGGGGGTTACAGCGCGTTACTGCTTGGTGAAGCGGATCACCGAGGCGTCGAAGCCGGCCGACTGCAGCCGGTCGCGCGCCTTGTTCATCTCCTCGATGCGGTTGTATGGACCGATCCGCACGCGGTACATCTTGACGCCGTTGACATCGCGGTCGGTAATCCTGGCCTCGAAGCCCTGCATGGCGAGATTGGCCTTCTGGCGGTCGGCGTCGTCCGACGAGCGGAACGCGCCCACCTGAAGCAAGTAGCCGACCTTGTTGGCATCGGCCTGGGCGATCTCGGCAATCGGGTCCGCCACCGGCTTCTCGACCGGCTTGTTCATGGCGAGCGGCTTCTCGGCAGGCCTTTCAGCCGGCTTTTCCGCAGGCTTCTCGGCCGGCTTTTCCGCCGGACGCGCCACGGCTACCGGCGGCTGCCGATCGCCGTTGCTGCGGTCGGGCGCCGCTTGCTGCGACGGCGCCTCGGGCACGGGCTGGCCGACCGGCTTGGCCGGGGTCTTGCTCCACAGCGGCTTGTTCGGGTCGGTCGGGCCTTCCTGCTGTGACTGGGATTGCGCGGGGCTGGGCAGCGTGCTGGCCACGTTGCCCGGCTCGGCAGCCGGCCGCGGCGCGTTCTTCTGCTGGAACGGCGCCGGGGACTTGGTGATGTACAGGGCGACCACCACGGCGATGGCCAGCCCGACGATCAGCCCGAGCACCAGGCCCAGGAACGTTCCACCGCGCTGCTGGCTGCGGCGGGCACTACGCGCATCGCGCTTGCGTTGCTGTTGCATAAGTCCTCTTAGGTGTTGCCGGGAGATTATAGTGCCAGCGCCGCCCGCGCAGGCACCGGCCGCGGCGCGCGCGGCCCTGTCCTCCCCGGCCTGGTCTTGCGGTCGCGTCGTGACCTACATGCTTACATGCTTACATGCGGCGGGGCGCCGAGACGCCGATCACCGCCAGGCCGTTGCGCAGCACCTGGCGCGTGGCCGCCAGCAGTGCCAGGCGCGCGCGCTTGACCGATTCGTCGTCGACCAGCACGCGGTCGGTGTTGTAGAACGCATGGAAGTCGCCCGCCAGGTCGCGCAGGTAGAACGCGACCGCGTGCGGCGCCAGTTCGCCCGCGGCGGCGGCCAGCATCTCGGGGAACTCGGCCAGGCGCTGGCCCAGTGCCAGTGCCTGCGGGCTGACGTCGGCGCCGGTGACGGCGGCCAGGTCGGTGCCCGCCAGTTCGGCCAGGCGGCTTTCCCACTCGGCGCCGCCCCACGATTCGAAGATCGAGCAGATGCGCGCATGGGCGTACTGCACGTAGTACACCGGGTTCTCGTCGTTCTGCTTGAGCGCCAGGTCCACGTCGAACACGAACTCGGTATCGGCCTTGCGCGACAGCAGGAAGAAGCGCACCGCGTCGCGTCCGCGCGTGAAGTGCGCGGGCCAGTCGGACACGCCCGCGTCCAGGCAGCCGCGGATGGTTTCGTCACCACCGTTGGACCATTCGATCAGGTCGCGCACGGTCACGTAGGAGCCGGCGCGCTTGGAGATCTTGACCTCCTCGCCGTTCTTCATCACGGTGACCATCTTGTGCAGCACGTAGTCGGGGTAGCCCTTGGGGATGCCGATGTCCAGGCCCTGCAGTCCGGCGCGCACGCGCGCGATGGTGCCGTGGTGGTCGCTGCCCTGCACGTTGATGACCTTGCCGAAGCCGCGCTCCCACTTGGTGGTGTGGTAGGCCACGTCCGGCACGAAGTAGGTGTAGGTACCGTCGGTCTTCTTCATGACCCGGTCCTTGTCGTCGCCGTCGTCGGTGGTGCGCAGCCACAGCGCCCCCTCGCTCTCGTACGTCTTGCCCTTGGCGACCAGGCCCTGCACCGCGGCTTCCACGCGGCCGTCGGTGTACAGCGACGACTCCAGGTAGTAGTGGTCGAACTTGACGCCGAAGGCCTGCAGGTCGATGTCCTGCTCGTTGCGCAGGTAGGTCACCGCGAACTTGCGGATCGAGTCGACATCCTCGGGATTGCCCGATGCGGTCACCGGCTGGCCGTCCGAGGCGCTCACGGTCTTGCCGGCCAGGAAGTCGGTGGCGATGTCGGCGATGTAGTCGCCGTTATAGGCGGCTTCCGGCCAGTTGGCGTCGCCGGGCTTGAAGCCGCGCGCACGCGCCTGGACCGACACGGCCAGGTTCTGGATCTGCACGCCTGCATCGTTGTAGTAGAACTCGCGGTGCACGTCGTAGCCCTGCCAGGACAGCAGGTTGGCGAGCGCATCGCCGAGCGCGGCCTGGCGGCCGTGGCCGACGTGCAGCGGGCCGGTCGGGTTGGCCGAGACAAACTCGACCAGCACGTTGCCATGCATGCCACGTTCCTGCGCGCCGTACCGGTCGCCCTGGTTCAGCACCGCGCGCAGCACGTCGGCCTTGGCCGCCGGCGTCAGGCGCAGGTTGATAAAGCCGGGGCCGGCGATTTCCATGGCCGCGACCAGGCCGGCCGCGCGCGCATCGGCCTGGACCGCCGCCACGATGCGCTGCGCCAGTTCGCGCGGATTGCTCTTGAGCGCGCGTGCCACCTGCATGGCGATGTTGCACGCCAGGTCGCCGTGGGCGGCGGCCTTGGGCCGCTCGAAGGTCACGGCCGGCAGGGCCGCGTCGGCCGGAGCGAGCGCGCGCACCGCATCGGTGAACGCAGCGGCAAGATTGGAGGTCTGAACAGGCAGCATGGATGTCAAAGCCCTGGTGGGCAGTAAGTCTGGCAGGCGTCGCGACGCGCCCGTGAGCCGAGCCGGCAAGGCCGGCGTAAAGCCACGGGCAAGGCGCCGCGGAGTCGAACGAGGCGGCGCGCAAGTGAACGCCGCGCCGCGTGACCGGCAAAGGAATTCGGAAACGCGGAATTTTATCAGGTGCTATGCTGACATCATGCGCGCGGCTCGCAAGAGCCACAATCCGCGCGGCCGCTCCCGCCCCCGGGAGACCGCGTCATGCGTGTCCGTAAAAGGAAACAACATCATGCTGATCACCTTTAAATCCCACGCCGCGCAAGACCTGATCATGATGAGGGATCTGGCCGTGACGCTCCTGGGCATCATCGGCAAGCATCTCGGAGAGCGGGGGGTGATCACCACGGAAGAGATGCCACGCGCGATCCAGAAGCTGGAAGCCGCCGTGAGCGACGCCAAGCGCAATCACCCCGCGGAAACCGCCGTCAACGAAGACAAGCATGACGATGAGGACGAACCGCTGCATCTCGGCCAGCGTGCCTACCCGTTCCTCGACATGCTGCGCGCCTCGCAGAAAGAAGGCGTGGATGTGCTCTGGGGCGTCTGACGGCAATCAGGGCGGCGCCACGGCGGAAGGCGGCATCGTAACGACGGCTGTGGCCAACAAAAAAAACACCTGGCGCCGCCTCAGCGGGGCCAGGCTTCCGGAACGTGGATGTCTTCCGGACAAGGGGGGAACGTTGCCACCGGCCGTCGCGCCTGCCCGCGGACGGCCGCAGCGAGCTACTCCCGGCTACTCCCGCTACTCCCGTTACGCGTTGCCAGCAACAGGCCGATCAGCGCACCGATCGCGGCGGCCAGGCCGACTGCCTTGAGCGGGGACTCGGCCACGCGCTGCTGTGCCTGCACGACCGCACCATCCATGCGCTCGCGAACGTGCGTCACACTGTCGCCGGCCTGCGCGCGCAGGCGATCGGTCATTTCGCTGGCCCGTTCGCGCAGGCGGCGCCCGGCGCTCAGGCTCTGCTCGGATCCTTCGGTGGCCAGCACTTCGATGGTGTGCTGAAGTTGCGCGATCAGGGATTTCACTTCGTCCGAGATCGGGCCGGCGGCATCGCGCGTGTCGCGTGCCGCGTGCCGGATGCGGCGAATCGTACTGTCGGCACTGTCGGCGAGGTGGGTGATTTCCTTCCGGACTTTCGGGTTCTGCGTCAGCATAGGGCTACTCCTAAGTCTCAGGGCACGGTTCGGGACACGTTACGCGTCACCGCCTGCGGACCAGACCCATCACGGCGGCGACCAGGGCCACGATCAGGAAGATGAAGAACAGGATCTTGGCGATCTCCACGGCGCCGGCAGCAATACCGCCAAAGCCGAACACCGCGGCGATCAGCGCGATTACGAAAAAGACGAGTGCATATTGCAGCATGACTGGACTCCCGATGGTGGCGACAGCTGCCCGCCGGACGGGCAGCATCGCCGGTTAGGACTTGCGCGGTGACGTGCAAGCTCATAGCCTCATCGTAGGAAGCCGCCCCCGGCACAGACACCGAAAGCGGGCCGATTCCGCTGTCAGCCAAGTCCTACAGTGCCGTCCGCGACCGTATTTCCGGCCTCGCCGAAAGTCCTTCGAGACGTGGCCGGGGACACAGTCGCAGGTTGACCTCGCCGTGAGTATGTGATCCCATGGCCGCTCCCGGCGGCAAGCGCCCCACCGAGGAATTGCCTCATGCTCAAGCAGTTCAAGCAGTCCTTCCTGCCCCATACCCTGCTGCTCGCCGGCGGCATCCTGCTGACCCTGGCGGTACTGGTCGCCTCCGAAACCGGCAATATCCGCCTGCGCGAGAGCTACAACGATGTCATCCGCTCGCAGCGCCTGCAGACGCATCTGGCCGCACTCCATGGCGAGCTGGTCAATGCGGAGGCCGGCGAGCGCGGCTTCCTGCTGACCGGCAAGGACACATATCTGGAGCCCTACTACAAGGCTCTGCCGCGCATCGCCGACCTGACGGCGAGCATCCGCGCTGACTACGCCACTGACGAAGAAGGCCTCAGGCTGTTCGGCGACACATCCAAGCAGATCAGCAGCAAGCTCAATGAAATGGCGCTGACGCTGCTGTACGGCAAGCGCGACCTGATGGTGGCGCTGGACCTGGTGCGCACCGACTACGGCAAGCAGACCATGGACAACGCGCGCCGCGGCCTCGACCAGCTCCAGGCGCGCGAAGCGGAGACCGTCGCCCATCGGCTGGTGGGCGCGGAGCGCGACGTGCAGTTGTCGCGTTACGGCATCGGCCTGCTGACGGCCATCAATATCGTGCTGCTGATCGCGGTGGGGCTGGGCCACGCCAAGCGCCTGACCATGTCCGAAGCCGCGCGCTCGCAGGCGGAAGAGGAAGGCCTGCGGCTCGACCGCAAGGTGCGCGCGCGCACGCGACAGCTGTCGGCGCTTGCCGGTCACCTGCAGCGCGTGACGGAAGACGAGAAGACGCGCCTGGCGCGCGAACTGCACGACGAACTCGGCGCCATCCTCACCGCCATCAAGCTGGACCTGCACTGGGTCCGCCGGCGCGTGCAGGAGAGCCACCCGGAAGCCGCGGACAAGCTGACGCGCGTGATGCTCCACGTGGACCAGGGCATCCAGATCAAGCGCCGCCTTATTGAAGACTTGCGGCCGACCGTGCTGCTCAACCTGGGGCTGCGGGCGGCGCTGTGCCAGCTGGTCGAGGACGTCGCCGGGCGCAATCACTGGGAGTCAGAAGTCAGCATTCCCGACGACCTCCCGCGCCTGCGCGACGATGCCGCGATTGCGCTCTATCGGATCGCCCAGGAATCGTTCACCAATGCCAGCAAGTATTCGGAGGCGACCCATATCCGCCTGTCGCTGGGCCACACGGAGACGCAGCTCACGCTGACGATCCACGACGATGGCAAGGGCCTGCCGCCCGACTTCGATGCCGGCAGCACGGCCGGACACCACGGCCTGCTTGGCATGGAGCAGCGCGTGACGGCGCTCGGCGGCAGCATGGAGATCGTGTCGTCGCCCAATACGGGCGTCAGCATCCGCGTGGAGGTGCCGCTCACCGCGTCGGTGCTGGCACCGGCGGAGGAGCCGGCCGAGACCCAGCCGGAATAGCCACTCAGCGCAAGTGGCAAAGAAGGGCGAGGCAGGCGGGACGCCCTGGGAAGCAGGTCTGGCAGGGGTCAGGCAGCGCCCGCCGCGTGTTCCTCGATCACGCGGAACACCTGCTCGAGTTCGAGCGACTTGTCGAAGAAATAGTCGGCCCCGGCCTCGGCGCACTGGCGCCGGTACATGGAGACCTGCGCATGGTTGGTGTACACGATGCGCATGCCGGGCAAGCCCTTGCTCTTCATGGCGCTCAGCACATTGATGCCATTGCCCTGGCGCAGCTGCAGGTCGACGATCACCACGTCATACGGCTGGCCGTTGGCGAGCATGCGCAGTGCCATGGACTCGGTATCGGCCCAGTCGACGCTCTGCACATATTGAAAGTCGCTGAGGTACTCCAGGAGCATGCCGCGCAGCACTGCCGAGTCCTCGATCAGAAGAACGCGCAGTGCCCGGTATGGGGGGTTCGAAGCCTGCTCCGACATTCGTCAACTACGTCCGGTGGTGGGGTTGCCCCATCGCGCCAGCCAGCCCTGCGCGACGAGATCGCCTGATCTGATCTATTCGACCAGGCCGTTCTTGATGGCGTAGTAGGTCAGATCCGCGTTGGTCTTCATGCCCATTTTCTCCAGAATGCGTGAACGGTAAGTGCTGACGGTCTTCACGCTCAGGAAGAGTTCGTCCGCGATCACCGATACCGACTGGCCGCGCGACAGCTTGCAGAAAATCTGGAATTCGCGCTCGGACAACATCTGGTGCACCGGCTGCTCGGTCGGCTTGTCGAGGCCGCCGATCAACAGGTCCGCCACGGCCGCGCTGACGTAGCGCCGGCCTTGTGCCACGGTGCGGATAGCCTTGACCAGGTCATCCGGCGCGCTTTCCTTGGTCAGGTAGCCCGAAGCCCCGGCGCGAATCAGGTTGATCGCGTACTGGTCTTCGGGATAGGTAGACAGGATCAGCACCGGCAGGTCCGGCTTGCGCTGGCGAATCAGCTTGAGCACGTCGATGCCATTGCGTTCGGGCATCGAGATGTCGAGCACCAGCACGTCGAATTCGCCATCGCGCAATTGCGCCATGACTTCGTCGCCGCTACCGGCCTCTCCGGTGACCTGGATATCAGGTTCATCAGCAAGGAACTGGCGCAGCCCTGCGCGAACAATCTCGTGATCATCAGCGATCAGGACGCGGATCATCATGGCTCCACTGTTGGGGCTTTCGCCTAAAGACGGGTGCAGGCGGAACCGCTTGCTGTGTAAGCATTGTAGTGCCGCAACGCGCTGCGGACTGTCAGTGTCAGGCTGACATTGCGCCGCGTGACAACCGCACGCACCAAAGCAGAGCGGGACGGCTGGAGGTCCGTCCCGCTCTGCTGCGTTGCATCAAGCCGGCTGGGCCGGCCTGCGCTTTGGCTTACTGGGTCTTGGCACCCGCTTCGGCGCCCGCGCTGGCCCCGAGGGAGGCGTCCGACTTGTCCTTCTTGTGCGACTTGGCGCTGTGCTTTGACTTGCCTTTGCCGGTATCGGCCTTGGCCGGCTCAGCCGGCTCGGCCGGGGTTGCAGGCGTGGCACGTGTGGCGGATGTGGCGGATGTGGCAGGCGTTGCGGGAGTGGCCGGTGTGGCCGGTGTGGCGGCGGTGCCCTTGTCCAGCGAAGTCGACGCGCCCACGCCCGCATGCGCGCCGCCGGTCGTCGGAGCGGGCGCGTTCACGGCGGCACCGACGTCGGCCCTGACGCCAGCGTTCCCCGTGGTGGTACTGGTGCCTTGCGCCATGGCCAGCGACGAAGCCGCAGCGATCGACAGGGCGGACAGGGAGATCAGCAGTTTCTTCATGGAAGGGCTCCTTTCAGGTGATCCGCTGCGAAACATTCGCCGCGGCATCCACGCTGTTGTTCACGTGAACTTGGAACCCAGTCTAGGGACGCATCCGCCCGCGGTCTGTGAGCGATTGCAATGCAGTGTAAGGAGTTGTGAAGCGGCGCGAACGCCGCCTTCGAAAGGCAGATGCTGCGATGCAAGGAAAATTCCCTGCTGCATCAGCGACCTGCGCGCGTTGGGCACCGCACGTTTGCGGTGCCCACGCGACGCATGCCGTTACAGGTTGGGCGCGAGCGCGCGCGCCACGGCGTTGCGGTCCTCGTGGCGGCGGGCCGCCATGTCGTCGAGCTGGTCCTGGCCGATCTTGCCGATCGTGAAGTAGGTCGAGTCCGGATGCGACAGGTAGAAGCCGCTGACCGAGGCCGCCGGCGTCATCGCCAGCGCCTCGGTAATGCCCATGCCGATCTCGGCGCAGTCGAGGAAGCTGAACATCGGCCCCTTGACGGTGTGCTCCGGGCAGGCCGGGTAGCCGGGCGCCGGGCGGATGCCGCGGTACTTCTCGGCAATCAGGTCGTCGTTGCTCAGGTGCTCGTCGGCGTCGTAGCCCCAAAGGTCCGTGCGCACACGCTGGTGCAGGCATTCGGCAAAGCCTTCGGCGAAGCGGTCGGCCAGCGCCTTCAGCATGATGGCGCTGTAGTCGTCGTGGTCGGCTTCGAACTGGGCTTCCTTCTTGTCGACGCCGATACCGGCCGTCACCGCGAACAGCCCGATGTAGTCCGCGACGCCCGAGGCCTTGGGCGCGATGAAATCGGACAGGCAGCGGTTGGGACGGCGTACGCCGTCCACCACCGGACGCTCGCTCTGCTGGCGCACGTTGTGCCACGTGAGGGCAACCTTGCTGCGGGTCTCGTCGGTGTAGATCTCGATATCGTCGTCGTTGACGGTATTGGCCGGCAGCAGCGCCATCACGCCATTGGCGGTCAGCCAGCGGCCCTGGATCAGGCGCGACAGCATGGCCTTGCCATCCGAGTAGACCTTGCGCGCGGACTCGCCGACGATCTCGTCGTTGAGGATGTCCGGGAATTTGCCGGCCAGGTCCCAGGTCTGGAAGAACGGGCCCCAGTCGATGAATTTGGCCAGTTCCGCGAGGTCGTAGTTGCGGAACACGCGCCGGCCGATGAACTTCGGCTTGGGCGGCACGTAGCTGCTCCAGTCGATCGGCGTCTTGTTGGCACGGGCCTCGGCCAGCGTCACCATCGGCAATGCCTTCTTGCCGGCGTGCTGCGCGCGGATGCGGTCGTAGTCGGTCTTCAGTTCGTCCAGGTACTTCGTCGCGCCTTCGTCCGACAGCAGGCTCGATGCCACGCTGACCGAGCGCGAAGCGTCCGGCACGTACACCACCGGGCCTTCGTAGTTCGGCGCGATCTTCACCGCCGTATGCACGCGCGACGTGGTTGCGCCGCCGATCAGCAGCGGGATCTTCTTCACGCGGAAGTAATCGTCGCGCTGCATTTCCGAGGCCACGTAGGCCATCTCTTCCAGCGACGGCGTGATCAGCCCCGACAGGCCGACGATGTCCGCGCCCTCGACCTTGGCCTTGGCCAGGATCTCGTTGCACGGGACCATCACGCCCATGTTGACCACTTCGAAGTTATTGCACTGGAGCACCACCGACACGATGTTCTTGCCGATGTCGTGCACATCGCCCTTCACGGTGGCGATGACGATCTTGCCGCGCGAGCGCACATCGCCGCCGGCGTCGGCCAGCTTGCGCTTCTCCTCCTCGATGAACGGCAGCAGGTGGGCCACCGCCTGCTTCATCACGCGCGCGCTCTTGACCACCTGCGGCAAGAACATCTTGCCCGCGCCGAACAGGTCGCCGACGATGTTCATGCCATCCATCAGCGGGCCTTCGATCACCTCGATCGGACGTCCGCCACGCGCGGCGATCTGCTGGCGGGCTTCTTCCGTGTCGTCGACGATGAAATTGGTGATGCCGTGCACCAGCGCGTGCGCCAGGCGCTCGCCCACCGGCACCGGCGCCTCGGGCGTGCCGCGCCAGGCCAGGTTCTCTTCACGCTTGGCACCGCCCCCCTTGAAGCGATCGGCGATTTCCAGCAGGCGGTCGGTGGCGTCATCGCGGCGGTTGAGCACCACGTCTTCCACGCGCTCGCGCAGTTCCGGATCGAGCTGGTCGTACACGCCGAGCTGGCCGGCGTTGACGATGCCCATGTCCATGCCGGCCTTGACGGCGTGGTACAGGAACACGGTGTGGATCGCCTCGCGCACCAGGTCGTTGCCGCGGAACGAGAACGACACGTTCGACACGCCGCCGCTCACCTTGGCATACGGCAGGTTCTGCTTGATCCAGGCCGTGGCTTCGATGAAGTCCACCGCGTAGTTGTTGTGTTCCTCGATACCCGTCGCCACCGCGAAGATATTCGGGTCGAAGATGATGTCCTCGGGCGGGAAGCCGACTTCGTTCACCAGGAAGTCATAGCTGCGCTTGCAGATCTCGGTCTTGCGCGCGAACGTGTCGGCCTGGCCCTGCTCGTCGAAGGCCATCACCACGGTGGCGGCGCCGTAGCGGCGGATCAGCTCGGCGTGGTGGCGGAACTGCTCCTCGCCTTCCTTCAGCGAGATCGAGTTCACCACGGGCTTGCCCTGCACGCACTGGAGGCCGGCCTCGATCACTTCCCACTTGGAGGAGTCGATCATGATCGGCACGCGCGCGATGTCGGGCTCGGAGGCGATCAGGTTCAGGAAGCGGACCATCGCCGCTTTCGAATCCAGCATCGCCTCGTCCATGTTGATGTCGATGATCTGCGCGCCGTTCTCGACCTGCTGGCGGGCCACCGCCAGCGCCTCGTCGAACTGGCCGTTCAGGATCATGCGAGCGAAGGCTTTGGAGCCCGTGACGTTGGTCCGTTCGCCGACGTTGACGAAGAGCGTGTCGTCGTCGATCGTGAACGGCTCCAGGCCGGACAGGCGCATCGGGCGCGGGGGCAGTTGGTTCGTGCTCATGGGTTGTTCTCGCTGGCTCAGGCGGCTTCGCTGTACTGGCCCGGCCAGGTGCGCGGGGTCTTGTTGGCCACGCGCTGGGCGATCGCGGCAATGTGTTCGGGCGTGGTGCCGCAGCAGCCGCCCACCAGGTTCACCAGGCCGGAGGCGGCAAATTCTTCCACCAGCGACGAAGTCACTTCCGGCGTTTCGTCGAAGCCGGTGTCGCTCATCGGGTTGGGCAGGCCGGCGTTCGGGTAGCAGGAAATCGCCACGTCGCACACCTTCGCCAGCTCGGCGATATACGGACGCATCAGCGTCGCGCCCAACGCGCAGTTCAGGCCGAAGGTGACGGGCTTCACGTGGCGCAGGCTGTTCCAGAACGCTTCCACGGTCTGGCCCGAAAGGATGCGTCCCGACGCATCGGTCACGGTGCCGGAGATCATCACGGGCAGTCGTTCGCCGGTGTCCTCGAACAGCTGGTCGATCGCAAACAGGCAGGCCTTGGCGTTGAGCGTGTCGAAGATGGTTTCGACCAGGAATACGTCTGCGCCGCCTTCGAGCAAACCCTTGCCCTGCTCGTAATAGGACTCGCGCAGTTGCTCGAAGGTGACATTGCGCGCGCCCGGGTCATTCACGTCGGGCGAGATGCTCGCGGTCTTCGGCGTGGGGCCGAACGCGCCGGCAACGAAGCGCGGCTTGTCCGGCGTGCTGTACTTGTCGCAGGCCGCGCGCGCGAGCTTTGCCGCCTCGACGTTCATCTCGTAGGCCAGCTCGGCCATCTTGTAGTCTTCCTGCGCCACGCTGGTGGCACCGAAAGTATTGGTCTCGATGATGTCCGCGCCGGCAGCGAGGTACTGCTCGTGGATCTCGCTGATGACCTGCGGGCGCGTGAGCAGCAGCAATTCGTTGTTGCCCTTCACGTCCACCTTGTGTTCCGTGAAGCGGGCGCCGCGGTAGTCGGCTTCGGTGAGCTTGTAGCGCTGGATCATGGTGCCCATGGCGCCGTCCAGGATCAGGATGCGCTCGCGCAGCAGCCGGGGCAGGTTGGCAGCCCGGGTAAAGGGACGCACGGAGGGTTGGTCAGGGGCACTCATGGCGGAGACAGTGAAAGGCGGGACGAATCGTCAAGAGGGCGATTTTATCAGGTGTATCAAGGCCTTGCGGGTGCAGGAGGTTGCCTGTGCGACGGCTGCGGACCTACACTGAGAGGCGTAATGGTCACCACCGAGTCACCACCGAGTCACCATCGGATCCCCATCGCCGGCATTCCTGCCGGCTCCCGCGCCCTGCCATGGAACATCTCAGCCCCGCCGACGCCCAGAACTTGCTGCTGGAATCCCCCGACACGCTGTTTATCGATTGCCGCAGCGAAATGGAATACCTGTTCGTCGGCCACCCCAAAGGTGCGCACAACGTACCGTGGAACGACGGGCCGGACTGGGAAGTGAATCCGCATTTCGTGCAGGTCGTGAAAAAGCTGGCAGGCCACGTTTCAGCGCGGCCCGTGCTGCTGATCTGCCGCAGCGGCAATCGCTCCACGGCCGCGGCGCGCGCGCTTGAGGGCGCGGGCTTCTCAAGCGTCTATAACGTGCTGCACGGATTCGAAGGCGATCTCGATGCGCAGCGGCATCGGAATACGGTGAACGGATGGCGGTATGAAGGGTTGGACTGGGAGCAGTATTGACGTATTGGCGCCTGAAGACGCTTAAAAAAACAAAAACGCCCGCGCAAGCGCGGGCGTTACCACCACCAGACGCGATTCGTTCGAGCGTCAGTGCATCACCAGCGGATGCGTCATGACCGTATCGAACTTCCCGAGAAAATCGTCAACCTCTTCAACCGACGGCTCGCTCTCGATCAGCCGTTGCACATCAGCCCTGAAGTTCTCGGCCAGCTTGCCGCCGAGGAAAATCTCGCGCTTCATGTTCTTGTCGACGATTTCATAACCACCGAATTCGAGAGGCGCTTGCTCGACATCCGCACCAAATTCCACGATGCAGTAGTTGTCGCTGTTGTAGATCATTTGCATGGCACACCTCCTCGCGTCATGGTTGGCGGCGGGCCCTTTCATTGTTGCAAATTGAGCGGGGGCGCCGCGTTCTTACCTCCAAGCTAGGGGCGGCCACGCCGATTTCAAGTTTTGCGTGAGAGCCGCCGTACGGATACAACGTTTTCTGCCTTTATAAGTTGGGCAACGGCAACACCAACAAGTTTCTTGAGAATAGGGCACCACTGCGTTGTGCGTTATGGAACGTCGCATTGGCCGCCGCAGGCGGCATTGCCAAGGAAGGCGTCAAGGGCGGCGTGAAAGCGCTCGGCCTGCTCGACCGACACCAGATGCGCCGCCGGCAAGACTTCGAGCCGCGCGCCGGGAATGGCCTCGGCGATGGACTGCGCCATCGCCACCGTCGCGCCCTGGTCGTGTTCGCCCGCGACCAGCAGCGTCGGGCAGTGGATGCGGGACAGCGCGCTGCGCACGTCGAACGCCATGATGGCCTGCCCCACGCCGACATAGCCGCGCACCGGCGTGGCCAGCAGCATGGCGCGGATGCGCGCGACCTCGTCCCCATGCGCCTGGCGGTACGGCTCGGTCAGCCAGCGCTCCAGCGTGGCATCGACCAGTCCGGACATGCCGTGCGCCTCGACCTGCCCGATGCGGTTATGCCACATCGGGTGCGCGTCGAGCGGCGTGTGGCTGATGGTGGCCGCGAGCGTCAGCGACAGCATCCGCTCGGCATGGCGCACGCCCAGTGTCTGGCCGATCATGCCGCCCACCGAGATGCCGCAGAAATGTGCCTGCGGGATCTGCAGCGCGTCCATGATGGCCGCGACGTCGTCGGCCAGGCGCATCATGGTGTAGGGGCCGACCGGGGCATCGCTTTCGCCATGCCCGCGCATGTCCGGGCGCACCACGCGATAGCGTGTGGACAGGTGGCGCGCGGTCGCATCCCAGAGCGTATGGTTGGCACCGAGTGCATGCGCAAGAATCACCCAGGGGCCATCGGCGCCGTCCACGCGAACGTGCAGGCCGACGCCTTCGACCTGGATGCGGTGCGTCTCGCCGGAGGCAGTGGCTACGGTGCTGGCGGTCATGGCGGAACTCCTTGAAAGGGTTGGCGTGTGAACGCGGGCAGCGCCGCAGCCATTACTGGCCTTCGGTACTGCGGTAGACGAGGTCGATCTGCGTGCCGTCCGGCTCGGTCTGGCGCAGCCTGACCGGCATCCATCCAAGCGCCTGCGCCAGCCAGATTTCCACGCGGCGCTTGTCGCCGGCGTGCCGCTGGAGCCGCACAAAGTGCTTGGCGCGCACCATGCCGCGGCCAGTATCTATCTCCTCTTCTCCAACATACTGCACTTGCATCGGTTGCATGTCGCGCGTATCGGCCACCTGGAACGTTTCGGTGACGCCCGGCGACGCATAGCGCTGCGGATTGCCGCGTACCCGCCCCACCAGTTGCAGGAAGACGCTGAACCGGTCCTGTGCGCCCGGCGGCAACGCTGCCTGCGTACCCGGCGAAAACGCCACGGTGCCACCGGCCTGGTCGAAACGCGCGGCCTCGGACTTGCCGCGCCGGTTTTCCTCGTAGCGTTCGGGCAGCAGACCGTTCTCCGTCATCGCGCCGCTGCTCTGAAAAGCAAAGCGGAACCACAGCACGCGCGTCTCGACCGATAGCCGATAGTGCTTGCCATCCTGCTGCCAGCGGATCAGCCCATCCGGGTTCTGCACGCCGTTGACGAAGCTGGCGTAATGCATGGTGGCCGACGGCGGCGCGAGGTACTTCTCGCCCTCCTGCGCGGGCGGGCCGGGGGCGCCGGCGGTGCCGGCGTCGGGGCGGCGGCGGGCGCGACACCGCTGCCGCCGGGGCCGGTCACGGTTTCCGTGACGCCACGATCGGACGTCGCCACGGCGGGTGCAGGCGGCTCGGGCGGCGTTTCAACGACTTTCGGTGCCGGTTGAGGGGGCGCCGGTTGCGGCGGTGCCGGTTGCGGCGGGGCCGGGCGCGGTTTCGCCTCCGGCTGGGGGATCGGGGGCGGCGGGCGTACCGGTTTCGGCGGCGGCAGCAGCACCGCTTCGAGCGACGGTGTCTCGCTCACATCAAGCGGAATCAGTGGCCCGGGCATGCGCAGGAAGCCGATCACGGCCAGCATGTGCACGAGCACCACCAGCAGAATGACGAGGATCCAGCGCCGCCGCCGCCATGCGCGCGGGTCGGCGCCGGCACGGGCGCGGGAATCAGGATTGGCCGGTCCGTCCGGCCGTTTGGGCGGCGCCAAGATAGCCGAGTTCCGATGAAAGCTGTTGGGCGATCTCACGCACGCGGCGATCGACCGTACCACCCCATTCTGCATCGAATATGCTTTGCGCGCCCAGCACGATCAAACCCATGGCGAGGTGGCCATTGGCGTCGAACACCGGCATCGAGAACGCATTGATGCCGGGCAGCACGCCGCCACGCGTGCGCGCCGCGCCATGGGCGCGCACCTCGGCACAGATCGCGTCGTAGTCGGCGGCGCTGGCCGGAATGTCTGGCACGTCGTCCTGCCCGCGGGCGGCCAGTTCGCGCTCGATCAGCGGCTGGGTCTGCTTGCGCGACAGGTAGGCGCCGTACAGGCGGCCGGTGGCCGAGTTCAGCATCGGCATCACATCGCCGAGCCGCAGGCTGACGGTGACCGGATGGCTCGATTCCTCCCAGTGCACGATGGTTGGCCCGTGGTTGCCCCACACGGCGATGCCGGCGGTCAGGTCGATCTCGTCGCGCAGCTGCGACAGGATCGGCCGCGCCTTCTTGACAGGATCCAGCCGGTTCAGGCCGGCCAGCCCGAGCTGCAGGGCAAACGGCCCCAGGTCATAGCGCCCGCTCACCGGGTCCTGCGCCACCGCGCCCAGGCGCAAGAAGCTGACCAGGTAGCGGTGCGCCTTGGCCGGGTTCATCTCGGCGGCGGCGGCGAGGTCGCGCAGCATCATCGCGCGCGGCGAGGCGGCCAGCGCCTGCAGCAGCTTGAAACCCACCTCGATGGACTGGATACCGGAGCGCAGCTTGGCGTCGTCTTCGTCAAGTTCGGTCATGCGCGGCGAGGGTTGGGCACCGTGAGTGGAAAGATTGGCGTGAGTCAGCGAACAACAGCAGGATTGTGGGGGATTCGCCGCCGCCAGCACAGGGCCTCGGGCGAAATCCTTACGTGAATTTACTATAGCGAAATCGATTTACCAATTTTTAAACGGTGAGTAGACTTTCGCGACAGACCCGGTGCACCGGCCGGTCCGCCATGGACCACGGTGCCGCCAAGCAAGCCGGGCTGAGGACACCAGACGGAGACAACCTGTGACGCCCTTCCGCCCTTCGCGCGCCGCGCTGCGCGCCGCCTGCTGCGCCCTTGCCACCACCCTTGCCGCCTTTGCCGCCCCCGCCAGTGCGGCGGATGCATGGCCGTCGCAGCCGATCCGCTGGGTCGTGCCCTATCCGGCCGGCGGCGGCACCGACGTGGTGGCGCGCACGCTGGGCCAGGCCATCTCGCCCGCGCTGGGCAAGCAGGTGGTGGTCGACAACCGGCCTGGCGCGGCGACCATCGTCGGCGCCGACGCGGTCGCCCACGCCAAGCCCGACGGCTACACGGTGCTGACTGCCGACACGGCCACGCTGGCCGCTAACCCGTCGCTGTACAAGAAGCTGCCCTACAACGCCGAGAAGGACTTCGTCCACGTCGGCATGGTGGCGCGTTTCCCGCTGGTGCTGGTGGCCGCGCCGAACTTCCCGGCCAAGACGCTCAAGGAAGCCATCGAGTACGCGCAGCACAACCCCGGCAAGGTCAACTTTGCCTCGCCGGGCGCGGGCAGCCCGCACCACCTGGCCATGGAACTGTTCATGGACCAGGCCCACATCAAGATGACCCACGTGCCCTACAAGGGCGCCGCGCCGGCCGTGCAGGACCTGCTGGCCGGGCAGGTGGACCTGATGTTCGTGGACCTGGCATCGGGCCAGCAGAACATCACCGGCGGCAAGCTGCGCGCGCTCGGCACGGCCACGCCCAAACGCCTGGCCGTGCTGCCCAATGTGCCGACCGTGGCCGAAGGCGGCATTGCCGGCTTCGAGGCCTACGCGTGGCAAGGGGTGGTGGCGCCGGCCGGCACGCCCAAGCCGATCGTCACCCGGCTCAACGCCGAACTGGTCAAGGCACTGAAGAGCCCCGAGGTGCAGAAGCGCATGGAAGGCGTCGGCGTCGAACCGGTTTCCAGCACGCCGGAAGAGTTCGCGCAATACGCGCACGCCGAGGCCGAGCGCTGGGGCAAGCTGATCAAGGCCAAAGGCATCACGGTAGACTGACGGCCGACTCATCAAGCCAAGGCTTTCCTTTACCGACCATGAAACTCGCCACCCTCAAGGATGGCTCGCGCGACGGCCAGCTGGTGGTCGTCTCGCGCGACCTGAAGACCGCCCATTACGCCACCGATGTCGCCGGCCGCCTGCAGACCGTGCTGGACGACTGGGCGTTCTTTGCGCCGCAGCTCCAGGATCTCTCCGACGCCCTCAATGCGGGCCGCGCGCGCCACCCGTTCCCGTTCGATCCCAAGCACTGCATGGCGCCGTTGCCGCGCGCCTACCAGTGGGCCGACGGCTCTGCCTACGTCAATCACGTCGAACTCGTGCGCAAGGCGCGCGGCGCCGAGATGCCGCCCGAGTTCTGGACCGATCCGCTGATGTACCAGGGCGGCTCCGACGATTTCCTGGGGCCGTACGACGACATCGTGTGCGCCAGCGAAACCTTCGGCATCGACTTCGAGGCCGAAGTCGCCGTCATCACCGGCGACGTGAAGATGGGCGCCACGCCCGCACAGGCGGCCGAGGGCATCCGCCTGGTGCTGCTGGCCAACGATGTGTCGCTGCGCAACCTGATCCCGGCGGAGCTGGGCAAGGGCTTCGGCTTCTTCCAGAGCAAGCCGGCCACGGCGTTCTCGCCGGTGGCGGTCACGCCCGATGAACTCGGCGATGCCTGGCGCGAGCGCAAGGTGCACCTGCCGATGACCGTGCACTGGAACAGCAAGAAGGTGGGCCAGCCCGACTGCGGCACCGACATGGTGTTCGACTTCGGCCAGCTCATCGCGCATATCTGCAAGACGCGCAACGTGCGCGCCGGCAGCATCGTCGGCTCCGGCACCATCTCGAATGTCGACCGCAAGAAGGGCTACTGCTGCATCGCCGAGAAGCGCATGCTGGAAACCATCGAGGACGGCAAGCCGTCGACCGAGTTCATGAAGTTCGGCGACGCGGTGAAGATCGAGATGTTCGACGCCCAGGGCCATTCGGTGTTCGGCGCCATCGACCAGCTCGTGGCCCAACCCTGACGGCAAGAGCGCAGGCCGGACAGGGCCGTGTCGGATGTGCATATAATTTACCGACCGGCCGGTTGGTGAATGAATCCATGCACCCGGCACGGCCCTTTTTCCATTGCACAGGCCTGCCATGACGACCCCGACCCCAGCCCCCACGCCGCCCTCTTCCCGCTACGAACGTTATCGCGCACTCACGCTGCGCCAGCATGGCCCGATTCTGGAGATCATCATGGGCGCGGCGCAGTCGGCCAACCAGAAGCTGGCCACCGCGGATGCCAGCATGCACCGCGAACTGGCCGAGATCTGGCGCGATGTGTCGGCCGACCCGGACGTGCGCGTGGCGCTGATCCGCGGCGAGGGCAAGGGCTTTTCCGCCGGCGGCGACCTGTCGTTGGTGGAGGCCATGGCCACGGATTTCGAGACGCGCACGCGCGTCTGGCACGAGGCGCGCGACCTCGTCTACAACGTCATCAACTGCGACAAGCCGGTGGTCTCGGCCATGCACGGCCCCGCCGTCGGCGCCGGCCTGGTGGCCGGGCTGCTGGCCGATATCTCGATCGCCGCCAAGACCGCGCGCATCGTCGACGGGCACACGCGCCTGGGCGTGGCAGCCGGCGACCATGCCGCGATCGTATGGCCCCTGCTGTGCGGAATGGCCAAGGCCAAGTACTATCTGATGCTGTGCGAGTCGGTCAGCGGCGAGGAAGCCGAGCGGATCGGCCTGGTCTCGCTGGCGGTGGATGAAGACGAACTGGTCGAGCGCGCATTTGACGTCGCCAACCGGCTGGCAGCCGGTTCGCAGACGGCGATCCGCTGGACCAAGTACGCGCTCAACAACTGGCTGCGGATGGCCGGTCCCGCCTTCGATTCCTCGCTGGCGCTCGAATTCATGGGCTTTGCCGGCCCCGACGTGCACGAAGGCATGGCGAGCCTGCGCCAGAAGCGGCCGCCTGAGTTCAAGTAGTCCAACCCGATTGGACGGAGACAGACCGCGGCGCCCCTTGCCTGCCCGGCTGGCTCCATGACGGAGCGCATGACATGTTCGGACAGATTCCCGATTTCACCAACGGCTTCGAATTCATGCGCAAGCTGTGGGGCAGCGGCGCCGGCTTGCCCGGCAGCCTGATGCCCGGCCTGCAGGCGGCCATGACGCCGCCCATGAACCTTGAAGAGCTCGACAAGCGCATCCACGACCTGAAGGCCGTGGAAAGCTGGCTGCAGCTCAACACCAACCTGCTGCACACCACCATCCAGGGCCTGGAGGTGCAGCGCGCCACGCTGGTGGCGCTGCAGACCTTCGGCAACGCGCTGTCGCCGGAGGCCATGCAGAACGCCATGGAAACCGTGGCACGCGCGGCCAACACGCCAGGCACCACGCCCTCGCAGCGTCCTGCCGCCAGTGAAAAGCCTGCCCAGGAAGCCGCACCGGAACCCGCCGCGCAGGCCGACGCCTCGGCCGAGGCAGGCGCCGGCAAGGCCGCTGAAGAGGCGCTGCCGCCCAACGCATCGCTGTGGTGGGACATGCTGCAGCAGCAGTTCAACCAGATCGCCAGCGGCGCGGCGGCAGCCAGCATTGCGCCGTTCGGCATGAGCGGCTTTGGCGCCGGTACACCGGCCACGGCGGCAAAGCCTGAAGAAAAACCGGGCGACAAGCCGGCCGCCAAGCCAGCCGCCACGGACAAGTCGGCGGCCAGCCCCGCGCGCAACGCCGACACCGCACCGAAGGGGGCCACGAAGGACGCGGCCAGGAGCACGGCCGCGCGCAAGAAGCCGTCGGGCGCTGGCAAGACGGCCAAGCCTGCCAACGGCGACAAGTAACGCCGCTGGCGCCTACGGCCTGCCCGGCTTGCCGCATGCATCGAGACAATTTCACCCACCACGCCACCACGCCGCGCCACGGACACCACGGCGGCGTGCAACGCAACGCCACCGCGCTGATCATGATGGGCGGCGGCGCGCGCGCGGCCTACCAGGCCGGCGTGCTCAGCGGCGTGGCGCGCATCGCAGCCGAGCATGGGCATGCCCATGAGCCGATACCGTTCGGCATCCTCGCCGGCACCTCGGCAGGCGCCATCAACGGTGCGGGGCTGGCGATCCAGGCGGCGGACTTCCAGGCCGCCGCGGACAGCCTCTCGGCACTCTGGCACGGCATCCACACCGACGACGTCTACCGCACCGACGTGCTGCGCGCGGGGGTGTCCGGCGCGCGCTGGCTGTCGGCGCTGGCGTTCGGCTGGGTCACGCAGCGGCGCGCGCCGCGCGCGCTGCTCGACAACGCGCCGCTGGGCAGCATGCTGGGCGAACTGTTCGACGGCCAGCGCGTGCAGGCGAGCCTCGATGCCGGCTTGCTGCAGGCGTTCGCGGTCACGGCACTGTCCTACAGCACCGGCCGGCACGTGACGTTCTACCAGTCGCACCGGCGCATCCACCCGTGGCACCGCAGCCAGCGCATTGCGGTGCCCGCGCAGATCACGGTGGACCACCTGCTGGCGTCGTCGTCGATCCCGTTCCTGTTCCCGGCCATGGCGCTGGAACTCGATGGCCATCACGAGTGGTTCGGCGACGGCACCATGCGCCAGATGTCGCCGCTGTCACCGGCCATCCACTTGGGCGCCGCGCGCGTGCTGGCCATCGGATCGGCTTCGCGGCAGCGTCCCGGCTGGTTCGACACGGTGCCGTCCGGCGGGTATCCGTCGCTGGCCCAGGTCGGCGGGCAGGCGTTGGCAAGCATCTTCCTGGACGGGCTTTCGGCCGACCTGGAGCGCCTGCTCCACATCAACCGCCTGCTGGCGCGCATGCCGGAACTGGCTGGCGATGCCGAAGGCTGGCGCCCCGTGCAGGTCATGACAATCTCGCCGAGCGAGCCGATCGAGGCCATTGCCGCCGAACACCTGCAGCAGTTGCCGCGCACCGTGCGCGCGCTGCTCAGTCCGCTGGGCGGCACCGAAGCGCGCGGGGCCGCGTTCGCGAGCTACTTGCTGTTCGAGCCCGAGTTCACCCAGGCCCTGATCGCGCTCGGCGAACGGGACGCCGCGGCCCAGGCCGATGAACTGGCGGCCTTCCTGTATGGCATCATCCCGGGCACACCGTCGGGCCACGCAGGCGCCGCGCAGATCACCCATGCACACGTCGTATAAAGACAGGCTCCCAGCCGACAAGCGCCGCCATTGGCACATGGCTGCACGAGCGTGTCGCTAATCGCCCAAATATGGCGCCGAATCCGCCCGAACCACTGAGATAGTCGTTGCATTTGCGGCGATCCGCCCTAAAAAAGGGAATAGAGAATAATTCGCATCTGGTAGAATCCGCCCGTAATTTCAAAGGCTTACCATGCTCTACCCCGAACTGTTCAAATCGTTGGAAGCGGTCCGCTGGCACATGGACAAGGACATCCCCTGGGATACGTTCGACGCCAGCCTGCTGACGGACGACCAGGCCAAGACCATCCGCATGAACGCCATCACGGAATGGTCGGCCCTGCCGGCAACCGAGATGTTCCTGCGCGACAACCGCCACGACTCCGACTTTTCGGCCTTCATGAGCATCTGGTTCTTCGAAGAGCAGAAGCATTCGCTGGTGCTGATGGAGTACCTGCGCCGCTTCCGCCCGGACCTGGTGCCGACCGAGGAAGAACTGCACGCGGTGCGCTTCGAGTTCGACCCGGCCCCGCCGCTGGAAACGCTGATGCTGCATTTCTGCGGCGAGATCCGCCTGAACCACTGGTACCGCCGCGCGGCCGAGTGGCATTCGGAACCGGTCATCAAGCATATCTACCGCACCTTGTCGCAGGACGAAGCCCGCCACGGCGGCGCCTACCTGCGCTACATGAAGAAGTACCTGGCGCAGTTCGGCGACAACGCGCGCGCCGCGTTCGCCAAGATCGGCGTGCTGATGGCCTCGGCGCGCCGCACCGAGAAGCCGCTGCATCCGACCAACCTGCACGTCAACAAGGCGCTGTTCCCGAACGACACCGTGCAGTCGCGCCTGCCCGATCCCGATTGGCTGGAAACGTGGCTCGACGAGCAGATCCGCTTCGACGAAGGCTGGGAAAAGAAGGTTATCGAGCGGATCCTGCACAATATGTCGCTGCTGTTCGAGCGCACCTTCGAAACGGTGCAGGACCTGAACCGCTATCGCAAGGAACTGAACGCCAGCCTGCAGGCCGGCGGCGGTGAGCAACCGGCCTGAACCCAGGACTGACTCCCGCTGACTGAAAAGCCCCATCGCATCGATGGGGCTTTTTTCATTGGTGCCCGCCGTTTTGGATGGACGAACGCACCGGCATGGTGACATCCGCCCGAAATCCCCCTGACACAATCGTCGTGTAGCGATGGGGCGAAACAACGCATCAATACGCTCAAAATCGCCGCGGCATTCAAAAGGGGCCAGGATGCTACCGGCAATATTGCCCGCCCAGGTAGTAACGGGTTACCACATCGCTTGCATCGTCGGACACCTCGCCCTCGCGGCGGGCTTGCCGTCTGGGTTTCCGGGTTTTTCACGAAATCCTTGAAATCACAAAAAAGAAAAACTAAATCACCACCGCAGATTAATGTGGTAACGATTTTTCATTATTAATGTTTGTTTCCACAAACATTAGACGATTCAATCTAGTCATTTTGTAAGGGCCTGGAATATACGATAAGATAATCGCACCTCCTGTTCTGGAGAGGTCTTGCTGTAGTGCCCATAGCCCGAATGGGTGAGCCACCCTGCGTTGAAGCGGGAATCCCATTCCGATATATCCGGATTTTCCACCAAAGCATGGAAATTCCCGTACAAGACCGGTTATTCGATCGGCCGGAATTTTAATTCGGCACGCGGCAACATAATCGCTAGGGAGTTGAATATTGCGTCACATTGATTTCAAGGCCCTCGATGTCTTTCTCCACGTCATGCGCCACGGCGGTATTGCCAGCGCCGCCGCGGCACTTGGCATGCGCGCGCCCACGGTGGTCTACGCCATCCGCAAGTTGCGTGAAGTGACCGGCGACCCGCTCTTCCTCGAACGGCGCGGCAACCTGGTGCCGACCGCGCGGGGGCTGAAACTCGAGAAAGCTGCCTCCGGCATGCTGCAGAACTGGCACGGCCTGATCGAGCACAACCGCCAGGCGCCGCGGCTCGCAGGACCCAGGCAGACGCTGCGCATCGGTCTGTCGATGGCACTCGGCGACCCGGCGCTGACGCAAATCCTGGCGCGGCTCTCGGCCGCGCTGCCGGAGCGCCAGATCGTCTCCAGCGTGCTCGACAATGGCCGCCAGGTGGGCCTGGCGCTGCGCAAGGGGCTCATCGATTGCGCGGTGACGGTCGATGGCGTGGTATCGCTCGACGGCATCGCGAGCGAGCACATGCTCAGGGCCCAGCGCTGCATGATCAGCCTGCCGACGGTGGACACCGGCCTGTGCAACGGCCAGCGCGAGCATTGGACCCTGCTCAGCGACGATGCCGATTCCGACAGCCCGGTGCGGCGCTACCTGGCCGGGGCGGCCGATGGCGTGCGCCTGACCGTGGCGCCGTCCTGGAACGGCCAGCTGGCGCTGTGGCGCTCGCGCGGCGGCCTGACACCGGTGCTGAAATTCAACGTGCCGTGGATCGATGGCGCCAGCGCGGCCTACGTGACCGAGGTGCCGCCGGGCTTCCCTGCCTGGGCCAACCTGAGCCTGTTCTACCTGGCCGGATGCGCCGAAGCGCCGTGGCTCGACACGGTGCGCCGGGAGCTGCTGACGGTGCTGCGCGGAATTGCGGCGGCCACCATGCCGCTACCGGCCAATGACGACGCCCTGTCATGGCGGCGTGCCGGCTGAATCGGCTGCCAGCGGACCAACCGGCGTGGGGTACCATTCCGGGGATGAAAAACCTGGCCCCAGACATGTCCGTACCCGCCTTCGAATCCAAACTGACCCTGCCCGACGATGCCGCGGCGCTGGCCGCGCGCATCGCGGCGCTGCCGCGCCCGCTGGTCTTCACCAACGGCGTCTTCGACATCCTGCACCGGGGCCACGCGACCTACCTGGCCCAGGCGCGCGAGCTCGGCGCCAGCCTGGTCGTGGGCGTCAACAGCGACGGCTCGGTGCGGATGCTGGGCAAGGGCGACGACCGCCCGCTGAACCATGAATCCGACCGCATGGCATTGCTGGCCGCGCTGGCTTCGGTGGACCTGGTGGCGATGTTCCGCGAGCAGACCCCGGTGGAGCTGATCCGCCAGGTGCGCCCGGATATCTACGTGAAGGGCGGCGACTACGACATCGAGACGCTCGAGGAAACGCGCCTGGTGCGTAGCTGGGGCGGCACGGCCATCGCCATCCCGTTCCTGCACGACCGCTCGACCACCAAGCTGCTGACCAAAGTCCGGCAGCATCGTTGAAGCAACGGGCCGGCGCCCTGGCCCCCACATCCGCTTTCTTCCACCGAATCCGGATACTCAGGCGGCGCCGCAGGGCAGCAGCGTCTCGGCGCCGTAGCGCTGGCGCATTGCGTCCAGCCGTGCGCGCGCCGCTTCGTCGGCACCGCGCACGCGCAGCCACGGGCGCATGAACGGGTGCGGCGCGTCAGCCAGCACGGCGGTGCGCACGCCCTGTCCACGCAGCGTCTCCAGGTAGTGTTCGGCGTGTTCGCGCTCGCGGAACAAGCCTAGCGATACCGTGAACCACTCCGCGTCTGGCGTGCCGCTGGTGACCACCGCATAGTCGGTCACGTTGCGGCGGCGAAGTTCGGCCA
Organism: Cupriavidus sp. C2SS-8b; assembly: GCF_057073745.1. Lineage (NCBI taxonomy): Bacteria > Pseudomonadati > Pseudomonadota > Betaproteobacteria > Burkholderiales > Burkholderiaceae > Cupriavidus > Cupriavidus sp. C2SS-8b. The sequence goes on along the minus strand of NZ_CP172716.1, from coordinate 169,434 downwards.
GCTTGCGTTCGAGATTCTCGCGCGTGGGCTGGGACGGCAGGTGGATCCACCAGCGCACCTGTTCGCGGCGCTCGAACTGCTCGACCTGCCAGGAACCACCGGAAAGGTCTTCGGCCGCGCGGCGAACGGCCTGCGCGCTGAACCCGCCGATTTCCACGCACTGGCTGTTGTCGCTGCCCGCGCCCGCTGCCGCTGCCGCAATGACCTTGCCGGCCGGACCCGCGCTGCGCGGAACCGCCTCGGGCGCCGGCGGCGCGGGGCGAAGCTCCATGCGTTCGGTGCGCACCTGCTGCCGCAGCCGTGCCGGTTCGCGCGGCGTGCCGAGCCAGCCCGACATCGGGTCCGGGCCGAACGCGCCCAGCACGGCCGCGAGCAGGAAAACGTTTGCCAGCAGCAACAGCGGCAGCAGGATCGACAGCCAGTGCGGCCGGTCGGGCGGGCCAAGGCGGAACATGGGGCGGGGCGATGTGAAAGGGTCGACGCGTGGACGATTGCCGGGGCGCAGCGATAACGGCGGCGGCGGCGGCGGCGTGGCGCTCAGGCCGTTGCCATCGCGTGCAGCCCGAGCAGCACGAGATTATCGTGCATCTCGAACGGCACGGCGAGCGCTCCCGCCAGCGCGTCCCGCGCGCCGCCCGACAGCAGGCAACGCGTGTGACTGCGCGCGCTCAGCGTGCGCCAGGTCCGTTCGACGGCGCCGGCCTGCGCGGCCAGGCAGCCCGCGGCAATGGCGTCATGGGTGTTGTCAGCCCACGACAGGCGCATGGCAGCTGCGGTGCCGGTGTCTTCCACATCCAGTGCCGGCAGTTGCGCCGTGTTGCGCGCCAGCGTGCCGAGCATCAACGCCAGGCCCGGCAGGATCAGGCCGCCCTCGAAGCATGCCCGGCCGTCCGGCTGCGCCGTGATGATATCGAGCGTGGTTGCCGTGCCCGCCGTGACGATCAGCAGGGTCTCGCCAGGCAGCCAGCGATGCGCGCCGACGCTGCTGACCCAGCGGTCCACGCCAAGCTGCGTGGGCTCGCGATAGCCGTTGACGAGGTCGCCGTGGCTGGTCGCGCTGCGCACCCATTGCACGGCGGGGCATTCGCCGAATGCGGCCACCAGCATGGCGTCGACCTGCGCGGCAATCACCGGTCCCGCGACATTGGTGATCCATACCGGCGGCATCGGCCCCTCGCCACGCAGGGCGCGCAACGTGCCGGCCAGTGTGTCCATGGCGCCGCCTTCGGTGTGCGCAAGGGCGCCGCCGTGCCGCCATGGCGTGGGCAGGTGCCCAGGTTCGGCCACGTGCGTCCGGCCAGCCTCGCACCAGGCCCATTTCAGCCTGGTGTTGCCGATATCGACCAGCAGCAGCGGCGCGCTCATGCCGCGCCCCCGGCGGGCCGCAACGACAGCTCGCCGCTGTTAATGCGCTCCATGCCCGCTGGCGTTTCCAGCAGCAGCTGACCATCGCCGTCGACGCCCCGCGCGATGCCTTCGGCCAGCACCTTGCCATCGTGCAGCAGCCGGACGGGCTGGTCGCGATACGCATCCAGTGCGGACCATGGCGCCGCCATGGGCGCAAAGCCCTGCGCCAGGAACAGCTCGCGCATCGCACCCAGCCGCGCAAGCACGGCGGCCAGCAGCGCGGTGGCGTCGCGCTGCGCGTCAAAGCCCGGCACGGCCTCGGCCACGCCGGCCAGTTCGCGGCCGAGCGCAAGCTCCATTTGCGGATCGCGCACCAGGTTCAGGCCGATGCCGATCACGGCCCATACGCGTTGCGGGCCTGCCGGCACGGCCTCGATCAGGATGCCCGCCAGCTTGCGCCCGTCGATCTGCAGGTCGTTCGGCCATTTCAGGCCAACGCGCGCACCCAGGCCCGCGTCGACATCGTCAAGCGCCTGCGCGAGCGCCAGTCCGACGGCCAGGCTCAGGCCGCTCAGCTGCGACGGCGCCAGCGCCAGCGGCAACGCCACCGAGAACGTCAGCCCCGCCTGCCCCTGCCATGGACGGCCCTGGCGGCCACGGCCGGCGGTCTGGCGGTAGGCCAGGCGCAGGGTGCCCGCATCCGACCAGGGCGCCTGCCGGCAGGCCTGCGTCAGGTCGGCGTTGGTGGAGCCGGTCTCTTCGACCAGCTCCAGCGTCCACCCCTGCAGCGACTGGGGCAATGCCGCGCGCAGGGCGGCGGCGTCGATGCGCCAGGATGGCGCGTGGGCGGGCTGCGGATCGGGGGCGGCGGTCATGGGAAAGCGAGGAAAGGACGTGGCAAGGGCATGGAAAGCTGGTAGGCGGCGCCGGTCCGGCTGGCGCTGGGAACCGCCGTGATGCAAGCGCCGGTTCCAAGGCCGCATTGTAGCCGCGGGCGCCCTTTCCTCGCGCCACCCCGGCCTGTGGCTTAGAATCGGGACTAAGCCATCACATTGTCCTTGCCCTTGGAAAGTCAGACGACGCCTGCCTTCAACATCACACACGAGGACGGAAACGTCAGCGTGCAGCTGTGCGGTGACTGGACCGCGCTGGCGCTGGCCGGTTGCCATCAGGCGCGCACCATGCGCTCCCGCCTGCACGCGCTGGCGGATGCGCCCGACGATGCCCACTGGTCGCTGGCCGGCGTGGACAAGCTCGACCACGTGGGCGGGCAACTGCTGTGGCAGGCGTGGAACGGCAAGCTGCCCGAGCGGCTCGATGCCAGCGACGGCCAGCGCCGCGTGTTCGAGCGCATCGCCAACCTGCATAGCGAAGGCTGGAAGAAGCATATCGTCGAGCGCTTCAACCCGATCACGGAATTCGGCGGTTCGGTGCTGTCGTTCGGCGCGCAGGCCGCCAACGGCGTCAGCATGCTCGGTCAGCTCGCCTTCGACCTGATCCGCTTCGCACGCGTGCCGCAGCGCGGACCGTGGCGCGAGATTTCAGCCAATATCTACAACATCGGCTACAAGGCGCTCGGCATCACGGCACTGGTCGGCTTCCTGATCGGCATCGTGCTGTCGTACCTGTCGGCCAACCAGTTGCGCACCTTCGGCGCCAGCACCTTCATCGTCAATATCCTCGGCATGGCCGTGATCCGCGAGCTGGGCCCGGTGCTGGCCGCGATCCTCGTTGCAGGGCGCTCGGGCTCGGCCATCACCGCGCAGATCGGCGTGATGCGCGTAACCGAAGAACTCGACGCCATGCGCGTCATGGGCATTTCGCACGGCTTCCGCCTGATCATGCCGCGCGTGGTCGCGCTGGCCGTGTGCATGCCGCTGCTGGTGGCATGGACCGACGTGCTGGCACTGGCCGGCGGCATCATCTCCGCGCGCATGCAGCTCGGCATCAGCCCGACGTTCTTCCTGCGCGCGCTGCCCGACGCCGTGCCCGTGGCCAACCTGTGGCTGGGCCTGGGCAAGGGCGTGGCCTTCGGCATGCTGATCGGGCTGGCCGCCTGCCACTTCGGGCTGCGTATCCGGCCCAATACCCAAAGCCTGGGCGAAGGCACCACGGCCTCGGTGGTGGTGTCGATCACCATCGTGATCATCGCCGATGCCATCTTCGCCGTGATGTTCAAGGACGTGGGCATATGAGCACCGCGACCAGCACGATCCCATCGGCCACCTTGCCCGCCGCCTCGTCCACCTCCCCGCCCGCGCGCGGCGAAGCCGTCATCGAGGTGCGCGACCTGGTCAAGCGCTACGGCAAGGCCGTCGTGCACGACGGCGTGAACCTCAATGTGTACCGCGGCGAAGTCCTGTCCATCGTGGGCGGATCGGGCAGTGGCAAGACCGTGCTGCTGCGGCAGATCGTCGGGCTGGAGCGGCCCACGTCAGGGTCGATCCGCGTCTTTGGCGAAAGCCCGGCCCGCCTGAAGCCCGCGCAGCTGCAGGCGCTGCGCAATCGCTGGGGCCTGCAGTTCCAGGGCGGGGCGCTGTTCTCGGCCTTGTCGGTCATCGACAACATCGCGCTGCCGCTGCGTGAACTCCGGGCCCTGCCCGACAATCTTATCTGCCAGGCTGCCCTGCTCAAGCTGCAGATGGTGGGCCTGTCGGCGCGCGATGCCGACAAGATGCCGTCCGACCTGTCCGGCGGCATGATCAAGCGCGTGGCGCTGGCGCGCGCGCTGGCGCTGGAGCCGGAGCTGCTGTTCCTGGACGAACCCACCGCCGGCCTCGACCCGATGGCCTCCGACGGTTACGTCGAGCTGATTCGCGAGTTGCGCCGCGAACTGGGACTGACCGTGGTGATGATCACCCACGATCTCGACACGCTGGTGGCGCTGTCCGACCGCGTCGCCGCGCTCGCCGACCACAAGGTGCTGGCCGCGGCGCCGATCGGGGAAGTCGTCAAGGTGGACCACCCGTTCATCCGCGACTATTTCCTGGGCGAACGCGCGCAGCGCGCGATGCAGGCCCTGCAGCCGGCCAAGGGCGGCGCGCAACCTGGAGAAGCATGATGGAAAACAAGTCACACGCCTTCCTTGCCGGCCTGTTCACGATCGGCCTGGCCGTGCTGGTGCTGTTCGCGATCTTCTGGTTCAGCAGCGACCACGCCGTGCGCGTGCCCTACGACCTGATCACGCGCTCCACGGTGAACGGCCTGGGGCCGCAGGCGGACGTGAAGTACCGCGGCCTGGAAGTGGGCAAGGTGGTGTCGATCCGCTTCGACCCGCAGGTGCCGGGCCAGATCATCGTGCGTGTCAACGTGAACCAGGACACGCCGATCACGCGCACCACGTATGCCACGCTGGGCTTCCAGGGCGTGACCGGGATCGCCTACGTGCAGCTGGACGACACGGCTGCGGAAGAAGGCGCGGTCACGTCGCCGCCGCTGCGCACCTCGCCCAAGGCCGTGGCGCGCATCGCCATGCGGCCGGGATTCTTCGAGGAACTGGAAAAGCGCGGCGACTCGCTGCTCACGCAGGTCGAGACCATGATGACCTCGCTCAACGACATGTTCCAGACCAGCAACCGTGCCGAGCTGATGGCGGCCATCCGCTCGATCCACAAGACCGCTGAAGACTATTCGAAGCTGTCGGCGTCGCTCGAACCCGCGGCGGCACGGCTGCCGCAGGTCGCCGAGAACCTCAACGTGACGCTGCAATCGACGCGCCGGCTCACGCAGGAGCTGGCCAATCCGAACGGCACGGTGCTGCGCACGGTCGATACGGTCGGGCGCGACCTGCAGGGCGCGGCCGAGTCGATCCAGTCGGCCGCCGGCACGCTCAGCCAGGAAACGCTGCCGCAGATCAACGGCCTGGCGCGCGACGCACGCCAGACCGCGCGCACCTTCGAACGCGCCGCCGGTCAGTTCAGCGACAGCCCGAACAGCCTGCTGTTCGGCTCGCCGACGCCGGTGCCGGGCCCGGGCGAGCCCGGCTTCAGCGCGCCGTGACCCCGCCGTGACCCATATGCCAGCCCTGATGAACCAACGAGGCCAATCGTGACATCGACACCAGACCTGCCCACCGCACGCCGCGCCGCCAGGACCCTGTTCGCCGCACTGGCCGTTGTGTCCGCTCTTGCCGGCTGCGCGCTGACCCGTTCGTCGCCGCCCGTCACGACCTATGACCTGGGGCCGCCGCTGGCCGCGGAACAATCTGCCGGGACGCTGCCCAAGCTGCCGAAACTAAGAATCGCCCAGACCGACGGCCCGACCTGGATGGAAAGCAATGCGCTGTTTTACCGCCTGCAGTACTCGCAAGCGCAGCGGATGCAGTCCTATGCGACGCAGCGCTGGGTGATACCGCCCACGCAGCTGTTCGATGGCCGCCTGCGCGAAGCCGTGGCCGCGCGCGGCGCGCTGACGTGGTTTGGCGATACCACCGTGCCCGCGCTCAAGATCGACATGCTCGAGTTCGAGCAGGTGTTCGACAGCGCCACCGAAAGCCGCGGCGTGGTGCGCGTGCGTGCCACGGTGTACCTCCACGGCATGATCGGCCAGCAGACCTTCGCCGCGCGCGAGCCCGCGCCCAGCGCCGACGGCGCGGGTGGCGTGAAGGCGCTGGCGGACAGCACCGACAAGGTCATCGCCGACATGCTGGCCTGGGCGGCCACCCTGCCCATGCAGGGCAAGTAGGACGACAGCACCATGGTGCCGGCCCGCACGCCGCCCGCCATGCCGCCGCAGGCGCCACTGCCTGAGGTGGACGCGCCCCGGCACTCGCCGCTGGCGCGCGTGGGGCTGGTGTGCTTCTCGCTGCTGGTGGTCTACGCGAGCCTGTACCCGTTCAGCGGCTGGGTCGACAACGGCATCTCGCCGTTTGCATTCCTGACGGCGCCCAAGCCGCGCTACATCACCGAGTTCGACCTGCTCACCAATGTGCTCGGCTACTGTCCGTTCGGCGCGCTCGTCGTGCTCGCGCTGCATCCGCGCATGTCCGGTGCGCGCGCCACGCTGATCGCACTGGTAGCGGGTGCGCTGCTCTCCGCCTGCATGGAAGCGCTGCAGACCTGGCTACCGAACCGCATCTCGTCGAACATCGACCTCATCACCAATGCGCTGGGGGCGCTGCTCGGCGGTGCCGTGGTGGCGCCGTTCACGTCCGCGCTGATCGACCGCGGCACGCTCACGCAGCTGCGCAGTGCGTGGTTCGAGCCGCATGCGAGCTTTGCCATCATCCTGCTGCTGCTGTGGCCGTTCGCGCAGATCTTTCCGCAGGAGCACCTGTTCGGCATGGGCGGCATCGTGCGCGAATGGCTGACCGATCCGGACTCATGGCCGATGCAGGTTTTGCAGATGCTGGTGCCGTCGCTGCCTGCATGGCAGGAGAGCATTGGCCTGCGTCCTGACGACATGCAGAGCCAGCAGTTGCTGGAAACGATGGTGACAGCCAGCAGCTGGCTTGGCACCGGTCTGTTCGCTTCGATCTCGATGCGGCGGCACGCGCCGATGCTGCGAATCCTGGCCGGACTGCTGGCCGCGGCGCTGCTGCTGAAGGCCGCGGTGGCGGAACTGCAGTTCCCCGATGGCAACGCTTTCATCTGGCTGTCCGAAGGCGGCCGCTTCGCGCTGCTGACGAGTTCGCTGGCGCTGGCGCTGTTGCTGTATGTGCCACGCTGGCTGCGCGCGGTGCTCGCCATGGCTGCGCTGATCACGCTGGTCATGCTCACCAATGTGCTGCCATCGAATCCGTATGCATGGATCTCCGAGCAAGGCTGGAGAATGGGGCGGTTCGTGCATTTCAACAGCCTGGCGCAGTGGCTCGGGTGGCTGTGGCCATTTCTGGCGTTCTGCTATGTGATGTGGCGGTTTGAACAAGTGAGCCTGATCCGGCATGAGCGGCGCAAGGCGGCTGCGGCGCGGCGGGAGGCGGTCAAGCGGGAGAAGGCGGTGGTATCGGAAAATTGATGGAGGCGCGCCATCAGAACTCTAATCCCATCTGCGCGGCAATGTTTGTACCGTGGGTTCGGAAGTTGTCCGGCTTCATGACCGGCGTACCGAGTGTGACCTCGTACGACAGCGCGGCCAGGCTCCCGAGCCGCCATCGTCCACGTGCACCGATGACGGCACCCATCAGCGTCTGTCCGACCAGAAACGCCGCAGACGGGCCGCTGATGTGGCCCATGTCGAAGCCCACGAACGCCTCCTGCCCCGTGTTGCCGATCTGCCAGGCCAGGTCGTTGCGCATCGTCACGCCGTTCTCCGCGGCGAGCGTCAGTTGCTCATCGAAGCCGCGTACCGAGTAACGGTTGCCGATTACGAAGTAGTCGGAGGGCAGGATGCGCGTCGGCGCGTATTGCATCCGCACGGTGCCCTGGTAGCGCAGGCGTTGGCCGCTGACCTGGAACGGAATCATCAAGCCCAGGTTGCCTAGCAGGATTTCGGACTCGCCGTCCCAGGCAGGATCGCCCAGTACGAAACCGGGAGATTTTGAATGGCTCGGCAGTGACTGGCGCCATGCCGCGCCGATATCGAAGACGCTCGCCCCGAAGTACTGGCGATGCGAGGCGCCGAGTTCGTAGCCGACGAAGTCCCGATGCTGCACGGGCAGGTCAAGGCCGTTAATGGTGCTGCTGGCCGATTTGCGGAATACCTTGCCGTAGAGGCTGGTCTTGCCCGAGGCATTGCGAAACGGCACATAGCCGAGGCCCGCTTCAATCTGCGTGTTGCGTCCGCCATAGACGATATCGCCATCGAAGCCCGCGACGGTCTGCTTGTAGTGCGACTGGTTCGCGTTGAAGAAGGCGTTCCAGTAGCCGAACGGGATGCTGTAGTTGATCGCCGACGAGCGCGTGCCAGCCGAGCCGTTGCCGTAGTTGGCGTTGGTATTGCCGGAGACGGTGAGGCTGTCGTACAGGAACAGCGGCGAATCCACGGTCAGGGTGCCGCCCATCTGGTACTTGCCCGTGTTGTCGAGACCGGCGTTGTCCGCCATGATGAGGCCGTGCCAGCGCTTGCCAGTGCCGGGCTTGACGACCAGATCGGCTTCGCCCGGGTTGTCACCCGGAACCAGATCGATGGTCGCGTCGGCCTGGCCTTGCAGGCGGCGGATGTTCTCCGTGCCCTGGTCAAGGTCGCGCTGGTTGACCAGACCATCTGGTCCGGTGGGCAGCGCCGTGCGCCACCAACCGGGTGTGCCTTCGGATTTCAATTGATTGATACGGCCAGCGACAACCTGAAGGCGCAGCGTGCCAGTGGAAAGGTTCTGTTCGGGAATGAATACGCGTGTGGTGACGAAGCCTTCGGTCACGAGGCGTGCTGCGAAGTAGTCGCGAATGGCTTGCAGGCCCTGCTTGCCGGCGCATTGGTTGATGAGGATGTCTGATTCCCGGGTCAGCCAGGTGAAGGCGTCGGCGCCATCCCAGACTACGGACTGGATGGGAAAGCAAGGTGTTTCGGTTGGGAGGATCAAAGGGCTAGACCTGGCGGGCTCGGCAGCGGCGGGCGAAAGCACGTCCGGGCGGGCCATGGCGCGTTGCCTGACGGCTTCCTGCTGCTGCTCCTGGCGGCGCTCGATGGCGTCGTTGGGAGTGACTGAGGGGAAGAATGGGAGGGATTGGGCTGCGGCAACTGAAGGCAGGGTTAGGAAAAACGAGGCAAAAAGGGGGACACCGCGCGCCTTGCGGCGAGCGTCAGAAATGGATGACCACATGGAATCGCGCCTACTCGTCTTGTTCGTAATCCGTGCTGACTTCTCGGAGAACTGAACTCTCCTTTCCGACGAGAAGCGAGCCAAGTCCGAAGATCGCCAATGCGAATGCGACCAGCGGGAGCAAATTTACCTGGGCAAGCAATTGCAGCGCAGACGCAATGATTTGCAACAGCATGACGCCAACACACAATCGCCAGACTATTTCATTGATATCGCTTTGCAGCTTGTACGACAGATAGACTATCCCGGCGGTCCAGAATGCGTTCTGAATGGCAGGAATCGCATACAGCAGCAGGCGGCTCCCACCTGCCGGGATTTGCGCAGCAGGCGTAGCGAGGGCTGCCACCAATTGAAATCCTGCCGTGACGCCCGACGCTAACGCGAAGATATAGAGCGCGACTTGCGCAAGTGCATAGCGGTCCGATGTCAGTACGGAAGGCGGTTTGAATTGTATTCCGAATAAATTCATAATGTATTCCTGATACTGTTCACAACAGAAGCAGGTTCCTGACTTAGCCGAGGGAACCTACAAAGCCTATGCCGCGGTTCCGCCAGTACCTGACCCAGGAAATCTCGGAAAATCTTCCTTTTCCCAGTTATCTGGAAGCTCAATTATTGGTGAAAAATCAACTTTCCAAACATCAACTGAACAAGGAAAGTCATTTCCATTCAAGAACAATGTGGCAATCAAAACAACACCATCCTTATCCACTGATTTCGCGGCCGCGCCTACCATATCTATTTCTTCATTCTCGTACTCCGGCGGCAGCTCTATCCAAAAACTACCCATTCCGCCATCACCAAAGGACTCCACACGCAGATCTTGCATATCCACGAGCGATCGTACTTTTTGGACAGCGCCTATTTCCCCTAATCGCAGGAAAAGGTTCCTTTCCTTTTGTGAAATTAGCCTCACCTTTTTTACCCCTAACGGTTATTCGCCCCACGTTTACGCTGCCATCGAACCAAGCCACCTCCCTATTTGACACCGAGCAGCTCAGGGGCCAGATCGGGCCAGCCAGCACTGCCACGGCGCACGTCGAAGTCAAAGAACGCCTGCTGCCGATCAACTGCTCTCTCCAGCATCACTTGATTCGACTGTCGCAAGCACATAAACGTCGTCGTCCCGCATGAAGGCTTCCACTTCATAAGCAGCAGGAAAACTTGGATCCCCGAAGACTAGTACCACTGTAACGACGGTGCCAGCAGGCAATATTACGGTCCGAGTTTCGCCAATTACCGTGGCTTCGACAGGTTTTGACAACTTAAAGGTGTCGTTCTCTTTCATCATTTTCACTTCTTTGCAGGAATGCCCGTTACAAGGCGGACTGTACCTGATCTGTCCTTCATGAACACAAATGTCGTGTCGATGGTTTTCCCATTGGCGCCGTTGATGGAAATCACTTGCTCATACGTTTGCCCATACTGAGTTGCCTTCGTCGGTACGGCTTTCGCCGGGTCAAAGTACAACTGCTTGGCAAGATCTTGCCAATTACTCTGATCGAAGCCCAATGCCTGACTAAACCAATTTGCCTTTGTTTGATTCTGCGTGTGTGTCGGATCAAGCAGATATCCATTCAGTTTGTCTTCAATGTTTGAAGGGTCGAACCCCTTCTCACCATTTGCGCTGCTATTCCGTCCTCCCACGTGTTCATTGTCACTTGACGCGAGAGCGTTGCTCGGCACTTGCGTCTCAGGAGAGCCAGGAACCACAATTCCGGGAGCTATAGGGACCGGCATACCATTTGGCGTCATTCCCGTTACCGGACCGGTCACCACAGCGGGCGTTGGTGGCGTCCCGTTACCCCCGTCTTTCACATCGATCAGCGGATTCGGGTCGCCTTGCGGAGCACCGCCGCCAATTCTCGGGAACTGGTTCACCACATCGCTCGGGAAGTTGAGGACGTCCTGCCCGATCTTCTGGACACCACGACTGAACTGATCCCACTGACGCGACACAATGTCCTTCGCCTGTTGAGGCAGTGTGTAATCGAACCGCCCACCTGCCAGCCTCTGGCTGTCCACCCAAGCCAGCTCAGAGCTCAGCCTGGTGGCGTCCGCGTCGCTGACGTACTTTGCCAAGTATTCCGGACTGTTCGGCGAGAATTCCGCCCAGCACTGCACTCGATAACAGGCCGCATCGGTCAGCCGCTTTTCCTCTGCGGCATCACCGTTAGCCTTCGCGTGAATCAGGTCCTTTTCGCTCTGATGCAACTGCCGATTAAACCGATCCACATTCGCCGCCGTAGCAGCGCCGGAACCCCCGCCAACTAACCCACCAAGCCCGCCACTCGCAATATTCGCCGCAAAATTCCCCAACGCCTCATCCACCGCCGCATTGCCCGTATCAGCCCGTCCGGCAATCGCCCTGCTCAACTCCCCAAGCTTCTCCCCGGCAAGCGATGCCGCAGCAGCGCCGCCGGCCCCGGCCAGCGCATTGCCGCCACCCAACCCCGCAATAAATGCGCCGCCAGCCGCATGCAACGCCGCCCGATAGCCGCCGCCGTCCCTCCAGCCATCGATATCAGCCTGCGCCGCCTCCATTGCCGCCTGATTCTCGGCACTCGGATTTACCCGGTTCGCTTCGGCCGCTTCGGCATACCGCTTGTTGGCATCCTCAAGCTTGGCCTGCGCAATATCCCCAACCGTCTTCGCCACCGCCTCACCCGCCGCCTGCGCCGCCGCCATCGTGTCGGCCTGCTTGTTCAGCAGCTTCTCCAGATCCGGATTGCTCCCCACCTGGCTGTTGGTGCCGGTCGTATCCCGCCTGAGCGTCGCAAGATCCTGCTTTTGGTTGGCCGAGTCCGTGATCGTGATGGTTCCATCGGCAATCGCCGCTTGCGCCGCGCCATCCTGGCTGCCGCTCTTGTGCTGCGGAATCATCGGGCTGATGCCGCCGGTGTTCTTGCCTGACGTCTGCCCGCTGCTCTTGTCGCTGTTGTTGCTGCCAACAGTCCCGCCACCCGACACGCCGTACGATGTAGCGCCGTAGTCCGAATGGTTGGCGATATCGCTCCACGAGAGCGTGCCGGTGCTCAGGCGGTTTTTGTCCTTGCCGGCCTCGCTGTCAATCAGCGCGCCCTTCAGGTCGGTGTTGCCCTTCACCGTGATGTCGAAGCCGCCCTCGCCTGCAAAGATGCCCGACTGCTCCGAGACATTGGCATAGCTGCCATCGGCCTTGCCCTTGGACGCCGAGAAGCTGCCGCTGGCACCGCCCTGGCTGATGCTGATGCCGCCGCCAACGCTCTGCTGCCGCGCGTGGGAATCACCGGTGTCCTGACGGCTCGCTAGATTCAGGCCGCCGCCCACGTCCATGCCGACCGTGCCACTATGGATCGTCGCGCCCTGGATGTTGGTATCGTTCCCCGAAACGATCACGACGGACTCCTTCCCCCGCACATGACTGTTGCTTTGGGTCGCACCCACGCTGTCCGAGTTGCCCTTCGTCTGCGACGCGGACGCGGAAACGCCGAAGCCCGCGTTGTCCTTCCCCAGTCCGTACGAAACGCCAACGCTCGCGCTGGTGGACTTGTTGGTGCTATGGCTTTCATCGGTATCCGTGGCCGAGACGATGTTGACATCGTGCTTCGCCCCAAGCGCCACCTTGCTCGCGTCGATCTCCGACCCGACGATGTTCAGGTCGCCCGCAGTCCGGTTGCCGTCGGCATCCACGCCGGTAGCAACGAACTTGGCAGTGCCGCCAGCCCTCACGCTTGAGCCGTCATGGCTGGTGCTGTCCTGCGTCAGCGTCTGCTTGCTGTGGGTGGTCCCATACGAAAGCGTCACCGCTGCGCCCTCCATGGCCCCCTTGCTGTCCATCAGCTTGCCGGCGTCGTAGATATCCCGCGTCGCAGCCATGCCCCACAACGCGGAGGCACGTCCGTCCTCGCTCTTTGAGGCGTTGCTGATCTTGTTGCCCGCATCGAGCGCCGCTCCGGGCGCGCCGCCCGATACACCGAGCGTGAAGCCACTCTGCTTTACCTCGTGCGTCTCGTCATGGTGCTGCCGGTTCTTCGCCGCATCGATGTTCACATCCGCGCCGACGCCCGTGATGTCCTGCTTCGCAATCAGGTCGCTGCCGTTGACCGTCAGCGTGCTTCCCGCCTTCATGTTCACGCTGCCATCCGTCGAGCCCACCAGGCTGCCCGCCTGTTGCGTGCCACGGTCGTTGATGGTGTCCTTCTGGTTCCGGCTGCCATAAGAGATTCCACCGCCCGTCGCGCCGAAGCCGGACTTCTTCTCTTCTCTGAAGCTATATGCGGAGGATTCCGTCTCGGTCCCCGTAATGCCAAGGTTGCGTTCCGCCGTCAGATTGAGGTCGTGTGTCGCAACCACCGTGCTGCCCGCGACAGCAAGATCCCGGTCGGCCTTCATCGTCACCGTGTCCCCCGAGAACGTACTGCCCATCGCCTCCATCCGGCTGATCGCGTCGATCGTATGCGTCGACGACTTCGACAGGAAGCCACCGCTTGTGCTGCCCTGCTCGTCCCGGATCGCCACGCTGGCCTGGCCTGCCGTCACGTTGATATCGCGCCTGGCGTGGACGTCCAGTTTTTCCCCCGCGTTGACATACGCCGCCTTGGCGTTCACGTCCTGGTCGGCGGCCAGCGTGACGTTCTTGCCCGTTATCTGCGTGCCGATGTCCGCGCTGTACGCAGTGCTGGTGCGATTGCGCGAATCGGTCACGGAATCCCGGCGGTCGCCCACATGCACCGTGTCGAGGTTGATGTCGCGCTCGGCGTGCATGGCAAGATCGCCCGTTGCGGTGATGCTCGCTGCCAGGGCGTTGACGTCCCGGCCGGCTTTCAGCGTGGCGCTATCTACATTGAGGACGGATACGCCGCTCACCGCGGTGTGGCTTGTAGCCGTTTCGCCGATCCGGTTGCTGCCGGTAGCCGTTGTCGAGGTCAGGTTGATATCGCGCCCCGCGGTTGCCGACAGCTTGCCTGCATTGATAGTGCCCGCCAGGTTGTCGATGTCCTGCTTTGCATCGAGCTCCATGCTGCCGGCGGCGAGCGTGCCGCGCTCGTTGATGATGCTGCCGGCTTCGATCAGCATCACCTTGCGACTGGCGATCGTGCCGGCGTTCTTCACGTCGCCGTCAGTCTGGATAGTGACGTTGTTGGCAGAGATCAGCGTGCCGTCCCCCTTGATGTCGCCCACGCGCGTCATCAGGTACACCTGCGGCACCAGGACCGTCTGCGTACTACCATCCGGCAGCTGGACGGTCTTCTCCACGAGCCACACGATGTCGCTCGTCAACGCCCGCATCTGCTCCGGCGAGAGTTCCGTGCCGACGGTCAGCTGGTACTTCCGAGCGAACGTCACACCCGCGTTCATCAGGCCGATGTATTGCGATTGATTGTCGGCATAGTCGCCTGTGAAGCGCTGGCCTGTGGCGAGCATCACCGCGTCGGCCACCAGTCGTGCCTCATAGAATCCGTCGCCCAGGCGCTTGAGGACGTTGCCCGGGTCACGGCCAAGCTGATTCAGCATGTAGTCGCTGGACATCCACTGGCGCTGGCTGGTGAAACGCGGATCAGTCTCGATCAGGTAATGCGCACCCGGTTGCGTGTTGACCGTGAACAGCGCATTGCGCGGCACCGCGAGCGATGGCGTGACGGTACGGATGACAGCACCGCCGAGCCAGGAGCCAGGATCATTGGCCTCCAACTGCGGACCGGACGTCGCCCCGCCGGTGTCCAGCGACACCTGCATCATTGTCGGCGCGTTGGAGATCGGCGCAATGCCCGGCTTGGTGCCCACGTTGGTTCCCGTGCCATTCACGAGCTGGTGATCCAGCGAAGAGCCCGTCGCCAGAACGACCGGCAGGGTAAGGTCGACAGGCGGCAGCGCGCCCGGCTTGATCCGGCGGTCGGGATCATTTACCCCATAGTTGACGTAGTACCAGTCTTGCGAGCCCGAGATCGATTCGATACGGGTGCCGGTATAACCACGGTTGTCCACGGGCGCGGGGACCTTGAGCGTGCCGCCAACCAGAATCTGGCTCTTGTCGTTCACGACGGCGCCGTTCAGCCTGGCGTCCCCACCGACAAGAATGCGTGCAGGGTCCGTGCTGGCGACGGTTTCATCGCGGACGCGCGTTTGCTCCTCGAGCACGTAGAAATCCGAGACCGAACGTGCGTGAAAGTCCTTGTTGAACGCCTTGATCTTGTCGTTGAGCGCCTGGTACTTCGGGAAGTTCTCATCGTGCCAGGCCTGGTAGGCCCGCTGGGCGGTCTGACACGATGCCGGCGCGTCGTTCGCGCATGGACCCTGGAATGGCGGAGGAGCGGAGCCCGGACGTGCAACATCGAACTTGTCCCAGATCGCATCGTCGGGCTTGTAGTAGAAGCGCTCATTGGTCACGCTCACGACATTGCCCACGTTGTCCGTCTCACTGAACTGGGCAAAGGCGAGGCCCACGGGCGACCACTGGTCTACCGGTGCAAAAGAGTTGTCGCCCTCCACCTGATAGCTGCCCCACGCGAGGACAGGCCCGGCCGTTCCGTCCATCCGGCGCGACCAGTCGAAGGGCGGGCCAAACTGCGAGAACGGATACTGGTCCGAAGGCAGGACCAGCCAGCGCGGGGCGCCCCGTTCATTGCCATCCTGGTGGAGCCACCCGAGATCTGTGGCCGGATGATAGTAATCGGTCGCGCCGTACTTCCAGTCGAAGAAGATCGCCGTGGCGGGATCAATGTCGACCGCAGTGCCTTTGAGGCGATAGATGAGTTGAGTGACCGTCCCGGTGTCCGTCACCGTCGTCGCAAAATGACTGTTCTGATTGAGGATGCTCGCTGCATCGATATTCGCATTGCGCGCCACGTCAATCGTCGCCGACGCGTTCGTCAGTGAGCTGGCGCGACCCACGACGTTTCCACTGTCGTCCAGCGCGCCGCCCACATTCAGGTCTTGCGACGAATAGATCAGCGCGTGTTCGCGGTTGACGATATCGGGCGCGCCAAGATTCACGTCTCCGACGCGCGAAGCAATGACGCCACCATTGCCGGTTGCGGGATTCGCATCATTGACGATCTTCTGGCCGGCGCCAATGGATACCGAATCGCCGTAGATGCGGTCCACGTTGGTCACCGCGGTGCCGGCATCGACGCGCACGATGCCACCGTCGATCAGTCCGCTGTTGGTGACCGCCTGGTCCGCCCGCAGATGGCTGGATTCCTGCCCGAACAGTTCGCCGGCATTGGTGATGTTGCGGCCATGCACGTCCAGCGCTTGTCCGGCGCTGAGGATGCCGGTATTCGTGATATCGCCCGAGGTATCGAGCGTCGTGTTTTGGCCTGAGGTGACGGTGCCGGCGTTATTGAAATCGCTGGCCAGATTCAGCGTCACATCGCCCTTCGACTGCACCGTTCCGTCGCCGGTCAGGCTGGTGCCGGAGACGAGGATCGCCTGATCCGCCGACAGCAAGCCGCGCGTGTTGGTCGTCGCAGCAACATAGAGCTGGGCTGTGCCGCCGGATGTTGTCTCGCCACGACTGTTGTCCAATGCAGCGGTCGTGGCAATCAGCGTAGTATCGGCGCGCAGCGCACCCTGCGTGTTGTCGATGACGCTGGCCGCCAGCTTCACCGCTCCACCCTCCATGCCAAGCGGGTTGTCAACGGTGCTGCCAAGCGTGTTGCGATTGAAAATTGTGCCCGCCCGCACGTCGAGCGTGCCGCCGGCATGTGTATGGCCGGCGGTGTTGTCTAGGACGTTGGCAATGCGCAGCGTCGCGTCGCCATTGGATGCGACTTTGCCGTCCGCATTGGCGAGGCTGTCACCGGTCATCTCGAGCGGCCCGTCGGCAATGATCTTGCCGGAAGTGTTGTCCAGTGTCGTCCCGGTGAGTTTGAGATCTCGCCCGCCTGACACGGTGCCGCCGTGATTGTTCAGCGAGCCCGTGTCGAACGTGAGGTCCCCGTTGGCGACGGTCAGACCGCCCTGGCTGTTGTCATAGGGCTGACCGTGGGTATCGAGCGACATCGTGCGCGTCGCCTGAATCACGCCGCTCCGGTTGTTCAGCGCACCCGTTCTGGCGCTGAGGTCTCCGGCGGAAATCTTACCGGCAGCATTCGCAAGCGCGTGGCCACCGGTGTCCAGTGACAGGCGTTGGCCGGCCGACATCTGGCCCGCATCGTTCACGATCGGGCCGCCTGTTGCGGTCAGGTCGATCGCGGCCAGCGCCTTGCCGCCGGTATTGTCCAGCGGACCGGTAAGCGACAGGCTTGACTGGGACGACCCCAGCGAGCCGCGTTGATTGTTGATCTGGCCGGCGGCTACGGTCGCCGAACCATTGGCCGCCAGCGTGCCGCCCTGGTTATCGATCCTCCCCGGTGTGCGCACATCCAGCGTGCCTGCGCTCGTGATTGATCCGGCTGCATTGGTCACGTTGCCCGCGCTTAGCGCGGTGGCGCCCGTTCCGCCCTGAATGGTGCCACCGGCGTTGCTCAGTGCCTGATCGCCGGCGTCGAGCAAGACGCTTTGGCCGGCCATCTTGCCGTTGTCATTGGCGATCGTTCCTCCAGATACCTTGAGGTCTCGCGTCGCGAGCGCCTTGCCATCGGTGTTATCGATCGTGCCCTGTAACGTGAGACTGCCCTCCGTCGATCCCAGCGTGCCACTGCGGTTGATCACGCTTGCCGCGGTCACGGTCGTGTCCCCTGTGCTGGCAATGGTGCCGCCGGTGCTGTCGATGACTTGCCCCGCCGTGAGATCGAGCGCGCCGCCGCTGGTGACCGTACCGGCCTGGTTCTGCAGGCTCGCGGTGTAGATCGTAGCGCCGCTGCGGCCGGCAACCAGCGCACCGCCCTGATTGTCCAGATCGCCGCCGGCATCGATTCGCAGCGCGGCACCTTCCCCACGGGCATTGCGATGGATGATGTCGCCTGACGCAGAAAGGTTTGCCGTACCGTGCGAGATGACTGAGCCGTTCGACAGGTCGAGCGTCTCGGCGGACAGATTCGCGTCCCCGCCCGCGACGACGCTGCCGCTGGATTGCAGACTGATCTTTGCGACGAATTTCGC
Source organism: Cupriavidus sp. C2SS-8b (assembly GCF_057073745.1). Taxonomy (NCBI): domain Bacteria; kingdom Pseudomonadati; phylum Pseudomonadota; class Betaproteobacteria; order Burkholderiales; family Burkholderiaceae; genus Cupriavidus; species Cupriavidus sp. C2SS-8b. Next base: position 151,361 of record NZ_CP172716.1, on the reverse strand, counting down.
AGTCGCGGCGACCGTCACGTTGGCGTTCTCGTCGACCCCTGCGCCGATGGTCCCCGAGTTGGCAATGCGATCCGCCTGCGCCAGCAGGTCGGCGCCGGCGGCCAGCGTGCCGCTGTTGGCGAGTTGCCCCTGAGTCGTCGCGATGATGCTGCCGCGCGTGGTGATCGTGCCGGCATTGTCGATGTTGCTGCCGGCAATGGTCGCTGCCCCGGACGACTGCAACCGCGCACCGGGCACGATACGGACATCGCCGTTGACGTCCAGCGTGATGTCGCCCGTGGTCGCAGCGATATTGCCGCCAATATTGAAGCCCACGCCTTTCTCTGTCCCTACCAGCCGGATCGCGCCGGCATACATGGACCCGAGCGCTGACGCATCGAGTGCAATCTGCGGTGCCGCACCCATCCCCGCCTGCGGCGTTGCCCCAAGGCTTTGATGGTCGATCTGGTTGGCGCCTGTCACCGCATTGAGCCGATCGGCCCAAACCTGCGCATTGACGGAGATCGCGCGTGAGAGCAAATTGACTTGGGCCTGCGGACTGGACAGGCCCTGACCATCGATGGCGATGCCGCCCTGGCGCACGTCAAAGCCAGTCAGCTCGCCGCCGGCGCTGAAAACCGGTCGCCCCGTACTCAGCGTAAAGCGGTCGGCATTGATGGTCCCGCAACCCGAACACGTAATGCCCGCCGGATTGGCGATCACCAGCGAGGCGCGATTGCCAGCGATCTCCTGCATGCCCAGCAGTTGCGAGGGGTTGGGCGCCGTGACCTGCTGCACGATGGTGCCCGCATGGTTGTTGCCCAGCTGCATATTCCCCTGTACCCAGCCGGCTATCTGCGTCTGGCTGTTCTGGCCCGAGTTATTGACCACCACCCCGGAGGGGCCGACGTTGTACCGGATGAAGTGATTGATGCTTGTGCCGCCCGGACGGTTCGGTGGCGCGATGTTCACGACAGGCGTGCCGTTGGCTGCCGTGCCGACGTATGGCTGCGCGCCTGGCGCACCCTTGTCGACCTGGATCCGCAGGGTCTGTGCGTGCAGCGCCATCGGCAAACCCGTCATGGCTGCAGTGAGCGCAGTGAACCAGAACACTGGCACGAAGACTGACGACCCTGCACCGGCGCCCACACATGCATTGCCAGCTTTGCCGCAACCTTTCGCGCATTCCTGCACGGCAACCAGCATATCGCGCGCGGCGCTGAAGATCAGACGATATAGCTTGGAATTCATGACGCCCGCCATTGGATTGCAAACACCAACGGAGCCAGATCAGCTCCGCTATCCAGTGGCGGCACGGCATTCTGAAGTTGGATGCAGCGGCGTCGGTGGACGCCTTGAATAGTTCCATCCAATTAAGGGGAAAAGCGATAGTAAATTTCAGAAGATAAGCTGAATATTGAGGTGGATTAAAATTTGACTTCAGCCTGTCTTATATTTCGCTAAGAAATTTCTGCAAATAAATGCGGATTTTCATGATTGGGAGTGAACGCGTATTGAATAGCCGGGCGAACACCGTAATGGGAACGGCACGGCTTCAACCTGTGCTGAAATAAAATCTACGGAGAAAGTTCGCCGGACTGCTGGTCCGATCGTGCACCGGTGCGACTGACGCTGATCCGGCATATGCGGGTTTTTGGCAGGCACCGAAGCGTTCGGGGCCAGTGGGGTGATGTTGTGAGTGAGTTGACTGAGCTAGTCAGCGCCGTAACTTCGTGGCGGCTCTTGCCCTCACCCCCGGCCCCTCTCCCGCGAGCGGGAGAGGGGCGGAACCATCGGTGTCGTAATCCGGGCGCTCAATGCAATTGCCCGCCCTGCTCCCGCACATCGACTTCCGTCGTCAGCGTGGTGGCAACAGCCTGGCGGATGCCGCGAATCATCATCTCCAGCGACATGCTGGGCTGGCCCGGATGGCGCGCGGCCTGCTCGGGCAGATAGGGAATATGAATAAACCCGCCACGCACGCCTGCGCCGGCAGGCCTAGCAAGGCAATGCATCAGGCCATAGAACACGTGGTTGCAGACGAACGTTCCCGCCGTTTGCGACACAGCGGCAGGCACGCCGGCCGCGCGCATGTCGCGCGCGATCGCCTTGATTGGCAACGTTGAGAAGTACGCCGCCGGACCTTGCGCAGCAATCACCGTGTCGATCGGTTGCGCGCCGGCGTTGTCGGCAATGCGGGCATCGTCGACATTGATGGCCACGCGCTCGACCGACATTTCCATGCGTCCGCCCGCCTGCCCGACCGCGATGGCCACTGCGGGCTTCAGCTCGCGCAGCAGCGCATTCATCGCATCGATGGCCACGCCAAACACACACGGCAACTGGCGAGCGACGACCACGGCATCGCCAATGCGCTCGCCGTCCAGCGCGCGCACCGCCTCCCACGACGGATTGATCGGCTCGTTCTCGAACGGCTCGAAGCCTGTGAGCAATACGGTGCGCATGGCGGGTCTCCGGATTTACATGAGGAAGTACAGCAGCGCGATGTTCGCGACGAGGATCGCCAGTGCGGTCGGCACCTGCGCGCGAATCACGGCGTTCTTGTCTTCCAGCTCGAGCAGCGCGGCCGGCACGATGTTGAAGTTCGCCGCCATCGGCGTCATCAGCGTACCGCAATAGCCCGAGAACATGCCGATCGCCGCCATCACCGCCGGATTGCCGTGGAACATGCCGACCAGGATCGGCACGCCGACACCGCCGGTCATGACCGGGAATGCCGCAAAGCCGTTGCCCATAATCACCGTGAACAGCGCCATGCCAACGCAGTACACCACCACGGCGACCAGCTTGTAATCCATGTTGATGTAGGCAGTGGTCAGGTGCGCCACGGCCTTGCCCACGCCGGCATCGGCGAACACCAGGCCCAGCATCGCCAGCATCTGCGGCAGCACCAGCGCCCAGCCGAGCGATTCCGTCAGCCGGCGCGATTCACGCAAGCCCTGCGCGACCGAGTCGCGTGTGAGCCAGCACACCACACCCAGCGAGATCAGGCAGCCGATGCCGAGCGAAACGAAGGTCACGTTCTTCGGGTCGAGCAGCGGAATGCCGGCGATCTTCACATCCTTGAACAGTACGGTACCGATCACGGTCACCACCGGAATCAGTAGCGCCGGGATGAAGAGCTTGTTGCCGAGGCGGCGCGCGCTGGCGCGGCGCTCTTCTTCGGGTAGCGTGTCGTGCTTGCCGTGGCCGACCCCGCCGAAGCCGGCAATCAGCGCCATCACCACGGCACCGATACCCACTGCCGCGGGCGGCAGGCGGTCACCGATCAGGAAGACCGCCGCATACAGCAGCCAGAACAGGCCCGTGCTGAAGCGGCGCGGATGTTCGCGGTCAGCGAAGGTCAGCAGCGCGGTAATGGCCAGGACCAGGCCCGCCAGCCAATACAGGTACTCGATGGAAATGATCATGGCTTACTCCCCGCTCTTGGCAGCGACATCGGCAGCGGCGGCCTTGCCGCCAAGCTCGCGCTCGAGCCAGAAGTCCAGGCGCCTCAGGCGCACCGCGTGGATCAGGAATGCGCAGACCGCGGTCGGGATGCCCCACACGGCAATATGCAGCGGCTCCACGTCGATGTTCGACGACAGCAGGAACGTGTGCATCAGCGCGATGGCGCCGAACGCCACGAAGATGTCCTCGCCAAAGAACAGCCCCACGTTGTCGGTGGCGGCGCAGAACGCCAGTATGCGCTGACGCACGGGCTCCGGCAGGTGGCCGAAGCGGTTCTCCGCAGCACCTTCCGCCATCGGTGCCAGCAGCGGGCGCACCATCTGCGGATGGCCGCCGAGGCTGGTCAGGCCAACGGCTGCCGTCAGCTCGCGCACGCCGAGATAGACGATCAGCAAGCGGCCGACGGTGGCCGACGCGATGCGCGCGATCCACGCCTGCGCATGCTCGCGCAGCCCGTGCCGCTCCAGCAGACCAATCACGGCCAGCGGCAGCAGGATGATCAGCGGCAGGTTGCGCGCCTTGACGAAGGCGGTGCCGATCGCGGAGAAGATCTGCATCACCGGCATCGACGCGGCAATGCCCGTGGCAATGGCCGCAAGGGCCACCACCAGCATGGGATTAAAGCGCAGCACGAAGCCGATGATGATGACGCCGACCCCGATGAGGGGCCAGAGGTTCACTGCCTGTTCCATGGGGGCACCAATAAGAGTGTGATGGAGGCAAGCGGCCTTCAGCCGTCAGACGGCACGACGGGGAAGGCCGCGGGAAATGCCGGAGGCCACGGTTGTGGGCCTAGGCTCCGGCGCGGACTGCAATGCCTTCGGCGCCGAGCCGCTCGCGGATGCGGCGCGCAAAGGCCAGCGCATGGGCGCCGTCGCCGTGCAGGCACACGGTCTCGGCGCGGATCGGTACCCAGCTGCCGTCGATGGCGCGCACGCGCTGCTCGCGCACCATGGTCAGCGTCTGGTTCAGGGCGACTTCCTCGTCTTCATGCAGCGCGCCCGGCGTGCCGCGCTTGACGAGCGAGCCGTCGGGGTTGTAGCCCCGATCGGCAAAGACTTCTTCCTTGACGCACAGGCCAGCCTGGCGCGCCACGTCGATCATCTTGCTGCCGGCCAGGCCGAACAAGACGAGATCGGAATCGAAATCGCGCACGGCGCGCACGATGGCCTCGGCCAGCGCCGGGTCGCGCGCGGCCTGGTTGTACAGCGCGCCGTGCGGCTTGACGTGATGCAGCTGGCCGCCCTGCGCGCGCACGATCGCGGCGAGCGCGCCGATCTGGTACAGCACGTCCGCATAGACCGCTTGGGGGTCGCGCTGCATCTCGGTGCGGCCGAAATTCTCGCGGTCGGGGAAGCTCGGGTGCGCGCCGATGGCCACGCCCTTTTCAATGGCCCACTTCACCGTCTGCAGCATGGTGGCAGCATCGCCCGCATGCCAGCCGCACGCCACGTTGGCGGAACTGATCAGCGCAAGCAGCGCCTCGTCATTGCCACAGCCTTCGCCAAGGTCGGCATTCAAATCGATCTGCATTGCGGTTCTCCTTCAGGCTGCGGCGCGCGTGCGGGTACGGCGGCGCGCGGCTATGGTCATGCCATCGCCCTGCCATTGCAGGGCCTGGTCGATCTGGCGCAGGTAGCGATCCACCGCTGCCTGCGCGGCGGCCGCCTCTTGGAGCGTGACGCGCACGAAACGCACCGGTGCGCCCAGCGGCACCTGCGCCAGGCGCCAAAGGTCTGCGCCGATCACGACGCCGATCTTTGGGTAGCCGCCGGTGGTCTGCGCATCGGCCATCAGCGCGATCGGCTGGCCGGCCGGCGGCACCTGGATCACGCCCGGCACCACGCCGTGCGAAAGCAGGTCGGCGCTGCGCTCCGTCTTGCGCGCGAGCGCGGGGCCCTGCAGACGCAGGCCCATGCGGTTGCTGTTCGGCGTGATGGTCCACTCGGATTCCCACAGCGCAGCCTGCGCAGCGGGTTCGAAATCGTCGTACTCGGGGCCGGGCAGCATGCGGATGGGCATGACACCGCCGGCATCGGCACACGGCAGCGCCCACGACGGCGCCTGCACGCCGAGCCAGTCGGAGCCCTCCGCCACGCCGGGACGTGCAGCGGCAAGCCGGTCGCCCTCATGCAGGGCGCGGCCGCCAAAGCCGCCGAAGCCGGCTTTCAGGTCAGTGCTGCGCGAGCCCATGACAGGCTCCACATCGATGCCGCCCGCCACGCACAGGTAGACACGCGTGCCGCCGCGCGTGGCGGGCAGCGTCAGCGTCTCGCCACGGTGAACATCGAAGGCGTGCCATGACCAGACCGATACGCCGTCGAGGTTGGCGTTGCACTCGGCGCCGGCCAGCGCCACGCGCATATCGTCGTGGAAACGCATGGCCGCACGGCCCAGCGTGAATTCGACAGCGGCGCAGCCGGGGGCGTTGCCGAGCAGCCGGTTCCCGATGGTCAGCGCCAGCGGATCCATGGCGCCGGAGCGACCCACGCCGAAACGGCGAAAGCCGGTGCGGCCAAGGTCCTGCACGGAGGCCAGCGCACCAGGTCGGATGATCTCGATCATGCGATGACCTCCTCGGCAACAAAACGCACGGTATCGCCGGGGGCGAACAGCGAAGGCGGGTCGCGGTCAGCCACGAACAGCGCGGCATCGGTACGCCCGATCAACTGCCAGCCGCCCGGAGCCGAGGCCGGATAGATGCCGGTCTGCTCGCCGCCGATGCCAACCGAACCGGCCGGGACCGCCAGCCGCGGCTCGCGCCGGCGCGGCGTGGCCAGTTCCGGCGCCAGTCCGCCCATGTAGGCGAAGCCCGGCTGGAATCCGAGGAAATAGACCACATACTCGCCCGCGCTGTGGCGGCGCACCACTTCCTGCGGGCTCAGGCCCGTATGCGTGGCCACATCGGCCAGGTCGGGCCCATGCTCGCCGCCGTAGCGCACGGGGATCTCGACGAGCCGGCCGGTGGCCTGGCTCGCCTCGCCCGAGGCCCAGGCGAGCTTCAGGTTGCGCTCCAGCGCGGCGACATCGGCCGTGCTGTCGAAGATCACCGTCAGGTTGTTCATGCCGGGCACGACGTCGACCACGCCGCGCCAGTCGGCGGCGCGCGCTGCCATGGCCCAGATGCGGCGCTGGACTTCCAGCGAGGCCGGCGGCGGCGCGCTGTAGAGCAGCGCCTGTTCGGCAAGACGGTGGACGGTGCATTGGGACATGGCAACTACAGGCGGAAACAAGACTGGCCACGGTGTATGCAGTGTAGGCACCAAAATACCGGGGCACGAAGGGCGTCGAAGGCATCGAACGACACCGGCGCGATTTAATCGTACTTCATCGACAATTTATCGATGAATTCATCATATCGAAACCCTCTCGTGGCCGGCACCGGGGATGACCCTAGGTTTTTGGTGGGCCAAGGAGGGGTCCCGCATGACAAGATCGAGGAGGAGGCCAAAAGCCATATGTAATTGCAAATGATATTCGTTTACGTTTAAACTACCGGGCAGAAAAAAACACACCATTCCCGGATCGCGTATCCGGTCATCGATCGGTCCCTACATCAGACCCCCTTGCGTCGCGGGGCGAGTCTCTGGCTCGTCCGCACGCGTCCCTGACCCGTAGGAGCCATCGTGCAACGCCAAGCCGATTCCGCCGCCCTTGCCACCCCTGTCGCCGCGGCCGACAACCTGTCTCTCGAAGCGATTCCCGCGCTCGCCCAAGCCGGCGTCCATGCCGCGCACTGGTCCGACGCCCGGCAGATGGCACGCCGGCGCGTGCTGTCACGCCTGTTGCAGGCGCTGTTTCGCGAAGCCTTGCTCAGCCCCGACCAGTTGATCGTCGACACATGCGCGGACGTCATGCTGCTGCCGGTCTGGCAGCAACGGGTGCTGCTGCGCTTCACCGGCCTGCGCCCTGGGGCGCTTGGCAGCTGGATCCTGGCCGGCGACGTGACCGTCCTCGCGCACGGTCGCCCGCCCGTTCCTGTGGAGCGACCGTCGGCCCTGCTCAATTGCCTTGGGCCGCTGCTCGATACGCAGGATGCCGGCGCCGAGAGCCTGGCCGCCATCATCCGGCTATCGATCGAACTCGACAACAGCCAGGACAACGACACGCTGTGCCAGGCGTACCGGCTTGCCTGGGGTGAACGGCTGGCGGCCGAACGCGCCGCCACCGGGGCACGGGACGCCATCAGCCTGCTTACGGGCGATGGCACGCCTCCCGCTCTGGCGCGCACCGAGCAATGGGGCACGGGCGGGCATCCCTGGCACCCGGCCTGCAAGACTCGCCTGGGGCTGGCACCCGGTCAGGTGATCGCGTTATCGCCGGAGTTCGAGGCCCAGGTGCAGGTCGGTCTGACCGCGGTGGCCGCGCACCGTGTCAGTGTGACGACCATGGAAGGCACGCCGCGGTATGTCGCATGGTTCGCCGCCACCTTCCCCGAGGCGATGGCCGGGTTCCGCAAGGCACTGGCGCAACGCGGTCTCGCACCCGAGGCATGGCTGCCCTTGCCGGTGCATCCGTGGCAGCGCGATGCGGCGTTGCGCGAGACCTTTGCCGCCGAACTGACCACCGGCGAGCTGATTCTCCTGCCTGACCTGTCCATCGCCGCACGCCCCACGATGTCATTTCGCACCGTGGCTGCCGACGGTGCGCCGGGTGGCCCGATGCTCAAACTGCCCGTCAGCATGAGGCTGACCAGCGTGGAACGCACGGTATCCCCCAAATCCGCCGTGATGGGGCCACGCGTCAGCACCCTGATCGAGCGCATCTTGTCCACCGATGCGGCGCTTGCTCGCGTGCTGTCGGTCGTTCCCGAACGCCATGGCCTGCATCTGATCGACGCCGACGACAATCGTGCGCGCCATCTGTCGATGATCGTGCGCGACAACCCGACCACGTGCGTTGCCGGCAACCATCGCCTGCTGCCGGTCGGTGCGTTGTTCACCCCGGACTTCACCGCCGACATGACGGCCACTGCCGCGCCTGTGCTGCTCGACACCGTGCTCGCGCGCCAGGCCAACGGCAGCCGCGCCGAACGGGCCATGCGCTTCTTTGACGCCTATCTGCACGTGGCGATCCCGGCCATCGTCGGGCTCTACCTGCGCTACGGCATCGCGCTGGAAGCGCACCAGCAGAACACCTTCGTCGTGCTCGACGCGGCGGGCATGCCGCAACGGCTGGTGGTGCGCGACTTCGGCGACGTGAAGATCGCGCTGCCAGCGCTCGAGGCGCAAGGCTTCTCCATCTCGCCGTTCCGTGCCGGCCACACCACGTACCCCGATCGCACCATTGCGCGCAGGAAGCTGATCCATGCCTTCCTGCTGTGCCACATCGGCGAACTGGCGCTCGCGCTGTTTCCCGAGCACGGCAGCGCGCAGGGCTTGCGCCAGTGGCATGACGCCATGCATACCGTGTTCGAACAGCATCGGACCATGCTGGATGCCGACACATGGGCGCACGAGCGTCACGCGCTGCTGCAGGCACCGTGGACCTTCAAGACCTTCGTCCGCATGCGCCTGCGCGACCAGTCGGACGACATGCACGCCACGCTGCCCAATCCATTGGCGAACGTTGCCGCGCCGGCGGTGCCAGCATGAATCCGTCGACTGACGCCGGCGCCTGGCGCCGCGCCATCCGATGGCTGCTGGTCATCCAGGCGCTGTCGATGGGCGCGATGGAAATGACCGGTCCATTCTGGCCTCTGTTCCTGCGCGAACTGGCGCCGGTGCCGCACGTGCCGTTCGCATGGGTGGCCAGCGCGGCGTACTTCGCGCCAATGGCCGCCACGCTGCTGACCGCGCCGTGGTGGGGACGCCTTGCCGACCGCGTCGGCGCCAAGCCGATGATCCTGCGCGCGCTGATCGCGCTGGCGGCATCACAGCTGTGGACGGTGTATGCCGATTCCGCCGCCAGCGTGCTGCTGGCGCGTACCGTGCAGGGCGGCCTGGCCGGCTTCCTGGCGGCGGCACAGGTCTACGCGATGCGCGTGGCACCGGCCGATGCGCGCCGCCGCGTTTTCGCCGACCTGCAAACCGTCACCGCATGCGGCAGCTTCATGGCGCCGCCGGTTGGCGCATGGCTGGTGAGCGCGACGGGCTTCCGGCTGGCCAACACAGCCGGCGCGGCGATCATCCTGGCTTGCATTCCGCTCGCCATGCTGTGCCTGCCATCGGCCGCCCCGGCGCCGCGCCGCCAGGCGCCTCTCGCCGCCACGTCAGCTGCGGCGGCTCCCACGCCGCTGGGCGGCCTGGTCATCGGCCTGCTGCTCGGCACCATGGCCGTGCAGGCCGCGCGAATCATGCCGCAGGCCTTCCTCGCGCCGTACATCACCGAGACGCTGCACGGCTCGGTGATGCTGGCCGGCATCGCCTACAGCGCCACGGCGGCCACGCTCGCGCTGTCGGCGCGCTGGTGGGCAAGGCGCTTCGCGGGATTGCCGATCCACCTCACGCTGGGCCGTGTCTGCGCGCTCGCTGCCGTGTGCGCGGCAACGGCACTGTGGCAAGGCTACGCGCAGGGCGAGACCGGCTTCATCGCTGCGCGCCTGGCGTGGGGACTTTGCCTTGGCGGCCTGCTTCCGGTACTCAACAGCCTGGTGACCGAAGCCAGTCCGGAAGACCGACAGGGCTTCGCCCTGGGCCTGTGCAGCAGTGCGGCCAAAGGCGGCGCGCTGGTTGGCCTGGGCGTAGCCGCGGTCTCGACCGGGCTGTTCGGCTGGCGTGCGGGATTCGTCGCCATGGCGGCCGTGTACGGCGTGGCGCTCGTGACGCTGCTGTTCGTGCGTTGGGCAGCCACACCTGCTGCCACAGCCCCGGCGGGCCTGACCATGCCCGGCGGCTGATTTTCGGCAATCGCTGGCATATGGGCCAGGCCGCGATCAGGTCTGACCGGATCCAGCCATGCCTGGCACGCGAATTCGTACATCGACAAAGCGAGGGCGCCCGCCCGCGCACCTTGCCTGATCACCAACCAGGTCAACTTTCTTTTCATGGAAACCGCAATGCCAACGAAACGCCTGTGCCTGTCCCTGGCCGTCCTTGGATCCCTGCCGTTAGCGCCTGGCGTCCGTGCCGCCGAGGGGGCGCCCGACGCAGGCACGCTGCCGGCCGCCACCGTCTCGGCCAAGCGCGACGATACGAGCTACGACGCGCCAGTCTCGGGCACCGCCACCAAGATCCCGGTGCCGTTGCGCGAGATTCCGCAATCGGTCAACGTCGTGCCGCACGCGGTGATCGAGGACCAGAACGCGCTGTCGATCAACGACACGCTGCGCAATGTGCCGGGCGTGTCGGCGTCGCTGGGCGATGCGCAGCGCGACCAGGTCACCATCCGCGGCTTCTCGTCGATCAACGACCAGTACGTGGACGGCCTGCGCGACGATTCGCTGTACTTCCGCGACTTATCGAACATCGACCGCATCGACGTCCTGAAAGGTCCGTCCGCCGTGCTGTACGGCCGCGGCTCCGCGGGCGGCATCATCAACCGCGTGACCAAAAAGCCGGTGACGCCGACCATGGCGGAGATCGGCGTGCTGTTCGGCACCAAAGGCCAGAAACGCGCCGATTTCGACCTGAACACCTCGGTCGGCAACGACGCGGTGCGCGCGCGCCTGAACGGCGCCGTGGAGGACTCCGGCGGGTTCCGCAACGACTACTTCCTGCGCCGGCAGGCGCTTGCACCGTCTTTCCTGTTCAACCTGGCGCCGGACACCAGACTGACCCTGCAGTTCGACTACCTGCACGACAAGCGCATTGCCGACCAGGGCATCCCGTCGTACCACGGCCGTCCCGCGAACGTGCCGATCAGCACGCGCTACGGCTCGGCCAACGCGGGCGATGGCAATGTCGACAGCACGGTCAAGAGCGCGACCGCCACGCTGGACCACCGCTTCAACGACAAATGGTCGTTCCACAGCGCGGTACGCACCTACGAATACTCGCTCGGCCGCAACAACTACGTGACGGTCAAGAGCGTGAACGACGGCCCGATCCCGACCGTCACGCTCAACGTCAACCAGCGCAACCGCAGCGACCGCGGCACCTTCTGGCAGAACGAACTGACCCAGAAGGCCGAGACCTGGGGTATTGAGCACACGCTGCTGTACGGCATCGAACTGGGCTACCAGGACAAGAGCGACCGCGTGGCGGGCCTGAAGCAGAGCTTCACCTACAGCCTGTTCGACCCGGTGCTGCAGGTGCTGCCGACGGTGCCGGCCAGCGCGGTGCCCAACAACTACGGCCTGTCGCACAACGAAACCTACGCCATGTACGCGCAGGACCTGATCAAGCTCTCGCAGCAGTGGACGGTGCTGGCCGGCCTGCGCTACGAGCTCCTCAAGCAAAGCCGCGACGACCTGACGCCGAAGAACCAGGACATCTCGCGCAACGACCGGCCGTTCAGCCCGCGCGTGGGTGTGGTCTATCACCCGGTCGAGCCGCTGTCGCTGTATGCCATGGCAAGCCGCTCGTTCCAGCCGGTGTCCGACAGCTTCGTGTTCTTTCCCAACAGCAGTTCGCTGGCCCCGCAGTCGACCACCAACTACGAGATCGGCGCCAAGTACGACCTGTCCGCAGGCGCCAGCGTGACGGCCGCGCTGTTCGACATGAAGCAGACCAACCTGACCTCGGCCGACCCCGTCACGCTGCAGGGCGTGCCCATCGGCACGCAGCGCACGCGCGGACTGGAGTTGTCGTTCACCGGCGAGATTGCCAGGGCGTGGTCGCTGATCGCGAGCTATGCCTACCTGAACGGACGCCTGGACAATCCGTACGACAAGAGCGGCGGCGTGGCCGTCAGCGGCAACCAGCCGTCGCTCACGCCACGGCATAGCGGCTCGCTGTGGCTCAAGCACGACCTGCCCTACGGCTTCTACGTGGCCGGTGGCATGCGCGCCGAAAGCGCGCGCTTCGCCTCGCAATACAACGTGACGACGCTGCCGGGCTATATGACCGTAGACCTCGGCGCCGGTTATCGCAGCCGTCATGTCGACGTGACGCTCACCCTGCAGAACCTGTTCAACCGCGCCTACTTCATTTCGGCCCATGGCGCGGCCGAGAACTACAACATGCCCGGTGCGCCGCGCACGGCGCTGCTGGCGTTGCGCTACAAGATGTAGGGCTGCTGGCAGCGCGCCAAAAGGAAAACGCGCCGGCCGGGACAGAACCCGGCCGGCGCGTCAGCGTGGCTGCGTGACAGCCTGATCGCGTCAGGCGAAGCGCTCAGGCAAACCCGGCCTGATGCGCCTGCTGATCCGCATGGTACGAGCTGCGCACCATCGCGCCCACAGCGGCGTGCGTGAAGCCCATCTTGTAGGCCTCGTCCTCGAACATCTTGAAGGTGTCGGGATGGACGTAGCGCAGCACCGGCAGGTGGTGGTTCGACGGCGCCAGATACTGGCCGATGGTCAGCATGTCGATGTCGTGCGCGCGCATGTCGCGCATGACTTCGAGGATTTCCTCGTCGGTCTCGCCCAGGCCGACCATCAGGCCGGACTTGGTCGCCACGTTCGGGTTGCGGCGCTTGAATTCCTTCAGCAGCGTGAGCGAGTGCGCGTAGTCGGCGCCCGGGCGAGCCTGCTTGTACAGGCGCGGCACGGTTTCCATGTTGTGGTTCATCACGTCCGGCGGGCAGGCCTGCAGGATGTCCAGCGCCTTGTCGAGACGGCCGCGGAAGTCAGGGACGAGCACTTCGATGCGGGTCACGGGCGACAGCTCGCGGGTCTGGCTGATGCAGTCGACGTAGTGCTGGGCGCCGCCGTCGCGCAGGTCGTCGCGGTCGACGCTGGTGATCACCACGTAGTTAAGCTTGAGCTGGGCGATGGTGCGCGCCAGGTTGCCCGGCTCGTTCACGTCGAGCGGATCGGGGCGGCCATGGCCGACGTCGCAGAACGGGCAGCGGCGCGTGCACTTGTCGCCCATGATCATGAACGTGGCCGTGCCCTTGCCGAAGCATTCGCCGATGTTCGGGCAGCTCGCTTCCTCGCACACCGTCACCAGGTTATTGGCGCGCAGGATGTCCTTGATCTCGTAGAAGCGCGAGTTGCCGGTGGCGGCCTTCACGCGGATCCAGTCCGGCTTCTTGAGCTTCTCGGCCGGCACGATCTTGATGGGGATGCGCGCGGTCTTGTCGGCAGACTTCTGCTTGCGGGTCGGATCGTACTGCTCCGCGGGGGATTGCGGGGCTTCGCTGGAGGAGGCGATCAGGGCGTCGCTCATAAATTTCTCCGCACGCGCAACGGCGTGCAATTCGCTTGTCAGCTTGTCACTAAGAGGCCAGGGCCGGCGTGGCGGCAGTCTTGTCGGCCGCCAGCGCACGGGCCTCGCGCGCTGCCAGCACCTCGCACAATGCCGCCGCCAGGCGTCGCGCGATGTCAGCTTGTTGTGCGGCGGTCACGGGCTGGTCCTGCCAGTGTCCACCGGCAGTGGCCATGTCGACCGTTTCCAGTCCGGCATAGCCGCACGGATTGATGCGCAGGAACGGCGCCAGATCCATCTGCACATTCAGGCTGACGCCGTGATAGCTGCAGCCATTGCGGATCTTGAGCCCGAGTGCGGCAATCTTCGCGCCCCGGTGCGGCCCGTCCGACAGGTAAATGCCGGGGGCGCCGGGCTTGCGCTCAGCCGCGAGATTATACGCGGCAAGCGTGTCCAGCACGGCCTGCTCGATGTCGTTCACCAGCTCGCGCACCATCAGTTTGCGACGCTTGAGATCGAGCAAGAGATAAGCCACCACCTGGCCCGGGCCGTGATAAGTGATCTGTCCGCCACGGTCGATCTGCACCATCGGGATGTGCGCATCCGGCGCCAGCAGGTGCGCGGGATCGCCCGCCTGGCCCAGCGTGTAGACCGGCGGGTGCTCGACCAGCCAGACCTGGTCGGGCGTCTCGGGCGTGCGCGCGGCAGTGAAGGCGCGCATCGCGTCGAAGCAGGGCTGGTAATCCTCGCGGCCTCGCTCGAAGACTTGAATCGGATGCATGGCGAGAGTGTAACGAAAAGGGCCGGCTTACGCCGGCCCCTGCCACGTTCATGGGGAATTAGTCAGTCCGGCCGCGTGTCCGGGCTGCCGGTTTCATCACGCGGCCTCGACCAGACCAGGCGCAGCCTTGGCGCATGGGCTTCGGACGTCTCTCCGCCCATCGCGTCACGCGGCCTTGGCGTGGTCGTCGCCCGGCGTCCATTCCGTGCCTCGAACCAGGCGCCGGAGGCTGCGGTACACAAGGTGCGGGACATCGGCCAGGGTCAGCGCCGGGCGGCGCGCCTCGGCGATCAGCGCCAGCCGTACGGAACGGCGGGCACGCGGATCGATGCTCAAGACCACTTCATCGCCACGCCGCAGCAGCAGGCTCCCGCCACAACGGAGCCAGTAGTCCTCGGAATCGCCTTCGCGGGTAATCCACAGGTCGGTGCCGGCGGCATCTTCCACATGGAGGCGCTGTGCCACATGCATGGACAGCGCGGTGACTTCGCCGGGATTCAGGGTGAAAACTGTCGTTGTGAGCAGAGCTTGCATGATGGATCTCCTGTCCGCCGGCCTCGGCACGCTTGCCGAGTCTTGCCACATGACCCGTACTGGCCTGGTTTTCCTGCCAGTACACTTCGATTCACCGTGGTAGTGGGGCGCCGGTGAACTGAATTCTAGTGATTGCCCGGGCACTGGCAAAACGATATATTTTTAATGTTCTTGTTAGCCAAGCTCACAAAGCGGAGCATGTCATGGCATGGAAGGGTGCATGGGAAAGGGATATGCCGCGTGGCTGGCACCGCGAATTGCCGCGCCTGCCGGCGCTGACGGCGTTGCGCGCCTTCGAAGCGGCGGCCCGGCACGAGAGCTTTTCGCGCGCGGCGACGGAACTGTTCGTCACGCACGGCGCGGTCAGCCACCAGATCCGCGCGCTGGAAGAGGAACTTGCGATGCCGCTGTTCGAACGCCACGGCAAGCGCGTGGCGCTGACACCAGCGGGGCGCCTTTATGCCGAGCGCATCCGCGATGCCCTGCTGCAAATCGCCGACGCCACGCGCGTGCTGCAGTCCGGCAACCGAGACAAGCGGCTGACGATCAGCACCATGCCGTCATTCGCCGCGCGCTGGCTTATGCCGCGCATCGGCAGCTTTATCGAACGGCATCCGGAACTGGACGTGGAGTTACTGTCATCGAATACGCTCGTGGATTTTGGCCAGGAAGAGGTCGATATCGCGCTGCGCATGGGCACTGGCGACTATCCGGGCCTGTACGTGGAAAAGCTGCTCGACGATGTGTTCTTTCCGGTCTGCAGCCCGGGCTTCAACGGCGGACGCCTGCCGGAGCGGCCTGCCGACCTGGCAGGCCTGAACTTGCTGCGCGGCGAGGGCGACCCGTGGAAGCCATGGTTCGAAGCCGCCGGGCTGGACTGGCCCGAGCCGCGCAAGGGGTTGCTGCTGGAGGATTCTTCGCTGCTGCTGCAGGCGGCGGCCGAGGGCCAGGGCATTACGCTGATCCGCTCTTCGCTGGCCTACAACGACCTGCTGTCCGGCCGCGTGGTGCGGCTGTTCGATGTCAGCATTCCGTGCCCGTGGCTGCTGTATTTCGTGTGCGCGCCCGGGGCGCTGGATTCGCCGAAAGTGCAGGCGTTTCGAGGTTGGCTGTTGCCGGAGATCGACCGGTTCCGGGAAGTGCTGGCGCAGTGGGCGGACTGAGAACTCAGTCCTTCGGGGACGACGCCTTGTCATCGTCGTCATCGTCCTTTGTCGACGCCGCCCTTCCGGCCCGCGGATGCGCCTTGTCATAGACCTTCGCCAGATGCTGGAAGTCCAGCGACGTGTAGATCTGCGTCGTGGAGATGCTGGCATGCCCGAGCAGCTCCTGTACGGCCCGCAGGTCGCCCGACGATTGCAGCATATGCGTCGCAAACGAATGCCTGAGCATATGCGGATGCACGTCGGCGGGCACGCCGGCACGAATCGCCTGCTCCTTGAGCCGCAACTGCACCACGCGCATCGACAGCCGCTGTCCGCGCGCACCGAGGAACAGTGCGGACGCATCCTCGGGCGCGGCACCCGGCCGCAATAGCTGCTCGCGCACGGCAAGCCAGCCGCGCAACGCTTCCATCGCCTTGCTGCCGACCGGCAACGTGCGCCGGCGCGAGCCCTTGCCGGTCACGGTCAGTTCGGCGCCGGACATATCGAGCCAGCCGGCCGATTCATAGCCATCGCGCTTTTCATAGCGGGCGTCGAGCTGCACCAGTTCCGACAAGCGCAAGCCGCTGGAATAGAACAACTCCCACACGGCCTGGTCGCGCAGCGCGGCGGCATCGGTCCCCGCCGAATGCGAGACCAGCGCCACGGCATGCTCGACGGATAGCGCCTTGGGCAACCGGTGACCGGAACGCGGCGCGCGCACGCCATCCACGGGATTGGCCTGGACCCCCAGGCCGTGCTGCGCCGCCCAAAGATAGAAGCCGCGCCAGGCAGACAAGGTACGGGCAATCGTGGTGCCGGCCAGCCCTTCGCCATGCAGGCGCGCGGCAAAGGCGCGGATATGGCGCGTCTGCAGCGCCAGCAGCGCAAACCCCGGCGCGTGCCTGGCGGCGTGCGCCTGCAGTGCGGTCAGGTCGCGGCGATAACTGCTGATGGTGTGTTCGGCCAGCTTGCGGCTGCCTTGCAGCCAGGCCAGATATTGCGCAATGACGGGGTCGGCCGCCTGCGGTTCCGTATCCGCCGCTGAGACCTTGGTCGGATCATGGGTCATGGAAGCAAGGCGTGGACGACGCGGCCCGCTGGAATTCAGTCGCGCAGGCGATTCAGCGCGGCACCGGCCACTTCGCCGATCTGCGTCAGGTAGGCCGTGCCCATGCCCTCGAGGAAACGGCGCGGGTCGGGCGAGCCCAGCACCAGCAGGCCGAAGGCCGGGCCCGGCACCTCGCCGGCGGTGCGCACGGGCGGACGCAAAGCCACCATGGCGAGCGAAGCAACTTCGTCGAGTTCCAGCAGGCCGGCCGCCTCGAAACCCGCGTTGGCGCCACAGTACGGTGCACGCAGGCCTTCGGAGAACAGTTGCAGGTCATCGCTGCCGCCCTGCGCCACTTCCATATGGGCATACTGCTCCGCCACATCCCACAGCTTGAGCGCCACGGCGGGCACATCGAACACCTGCTGCAGGCCGTCCTGCACGGCATAGGGCAACGCGTGCGAGTCCGGCTCGCCCATCAGCCGCATTTGCCAGGCATGCATGCGCTGCTGGGTGCGGTCATTATCGTGCCCGTGGCGCATCAGGTCGGCCAGGCGCAGTTCCAGTACCTTGTTCTTTTCACGCAGGATTTCCATCTGCCGTTCCTGCAGCGACACCGCACGGTGGCTGTGCGGGCTGGTCAGCTGCACGGTGGCGAGCAGCTCGGCATGGTCTTCGAAGAACTGGGGATTGCTCTGCAGGTAGGCGGCGACGTCTTGGGCGTTCATGGGCTTCGAACCGAGAGAATTTTGCATGGCAGTTTAGCAAAGCGGGGCGCCGGCGCCCCGCCCCTGGCCATCTTCCCGCTGTATTACGTCTGGATCAGCCGCTTCTGTCGGGAAATCGCCATCAGGATGCCGATGCCCGCGCCCAGCGTCACCAGCGCCGTGCCGCCGTAGCTCATCAGCGGCAGCGGCACGCCCACCACGGGCAGGATGCCGCTCACCATGCCCATGTTGACGAAGGCATAGGTGAAGAAGATCAGCGTGATGGAGCCGGCCAGCAGCCGCGAGAACAGCGTCGGCGCGTTGGCGGCAATGAACAGGCCGCGGAAGATCAGCAGCAAGTACAACACCAGCAGGATGGCATTGCCGATCAGGCCGAACTCCTCCGAATACACCGCAAAGATAAAGTCGGTGTGCTTTTCCGGGATGAATTCCAGGTGGGTCTGGGTGCCCTTGAGCCAGCCCTTGCCCTCCACGCCGCCCGAGCCGATCGCGATGATCGACTGGATCGTGTGGAAGCCCTTGCCGAGCGGGTCGGTGGTCGGATCGAGCAGCGTGCACACGCGATGCTGCTGGTAGTCATGCAGGACCGGCCAGGTCACGCCGGGCGCGCAGATGTCGTTCTGGAACGTGATCAGCAGCGAGACCGCCACCACCAGCATCGCCATCAGCGGCACGATGATGCGCCAGGTCAGGCCGGCAAAGTAGATGACGTAGATGCCCGCCGCCATCACCAGCAGCGCGGTGCCCAGGTCGGGCTGCTTGGCGATCAGGCCGACCGGGATCAGCAGCAGCACCAGCGCCACCGCGAAGTCATACCATCGGACCACGCCCTCGCGCTTCTGGAAGTACCAGGCCAGCATCAGCGGCATGGAAATCTTCATGATCTCGGACGGCTGGATCACCATGCCCACGTAGAGCCAGCGGCGCGCGCCCTTGCGGATCAGGCCGAACATGGCCACCGCGATCAGCAGCGCCACGCCGATGGTATAGATCGGCACCGCCACGCGCATCAGCGTCTGCGTGGGCAGGTAAGCGATCACCAGCATCACCACGTACGACAGCAGGATATTGCGCAGCTGGTCCTCGACCCGTCCCGGCATGTCGATGGCGGCCGAGTACAGGGCCACGATGCCGGTGGCGAACAACAGGAACACGATCAGCGCGAGCGGCTTGTCGAAGCCGGTGAACGCTGTCTTGATCAGCGACAGGACGCGACGCTTGTCCATGCGCGTCTCCTTCAACGGGTGACGTCGGCGCCCGTGGCCGGCGTGGCGGCTACAGGCTTGACGCGTGGTTTGGGCGCGGGCGCCTTGGCGGCGGCGGCCGCGGAGGCCGGTGCCACGGGCTTCGGCTTGCTGTGGCCCAGCGCCTGCAGCATGCGCTCGTCCAGCGTCTCGACGGCCGAAGCCGGCGCGATCGCGGCGGGGTCGAGCGCCACGGCCGCGGAGGCGCCCGCCACCGTGGACGCCGGCGCCGCCGACGCCACGGAAGCGGCACCAACCGCGCTGGCCGCCACGGAACTGGCACCGCTCGACATCACCGTCGCGCTGGCGATGCTCGCGGTGTTGCCGGTGGTGAATACGCTGGCCGTATCGACCGGCGGGCGCTCGGCCGGCGGCGGCGCCGAGGCCTCCAGTTCCGCCGGCCACTTGCCGAGCAGGTAGTAGTCCATCACCTTGCGCGCGATCGGGGCCGCCACCGCGGCACCGAAGCCCGCGTTCTCGACGATCAGCGCCAGCGCGATCTTCGGGTTGTCGGCAGGCGCGAACGCGGTGTAGAGCGAATGGTCGCGCTTGCGCTCGTCCAGCGCGTGGTGGTTGTACTTCTCGTTCTTGCCGAGCGTGTAGGTCTGGGCCGTACCGGTCTTGCCGGCCGACTCATAGGCCGCACCGGCGAACACGCGCGCGGCGGTACCCGAGTGCGTCACCGCGACCATCGCGCGCTTGATCACGTCGATGTCGGCCTGCTTGAAGTCGAGCCGGTAGCTTTCCTTGGGCACCGTCAGCGTGCGCTTGCGCGTGACCGAATCCTCCACGGCCTTGACCAGGTGCGGCTTCATCGCCGCGCCGTTATTGACGATGATGGAAATCGCGTTGGCCAGCTGCAGGATCGTGAAGCTGTTGTAGCCCTGGCCGATGCCCAGCGAGATGGTCTCGCCGTCATACCACTTCTGCTGCTCGGGCTTGCGGTAGGCCTTGCGCTTCCAGTCCGTGGACGGCAGGATGCCGCGGCTTTCGCCCTCGATGTCGATGCCCGTGATCTGGCCGAAGCCCAGCGGCTTCATGAAATCATGGATCGCGTTGACGCCCATGTCGCGCGCGAGCGCGTAGTAGTAGGTATCGCACGACTGCACGATCGAGCTGTGCATGTCGACCCAGCCGTGGCCGCCCGGCTTGTCGTCGCGGAAGGTGTGGTTGCCCAGCGTGAACGAGCCCGGGTCATGCATGCCCCAGGCGGCCGTACGCTTGCCCGTGGTCAGCGCCGCCAGCGCCATGAACGGCTTGTAGGTCGAGCCCGGCGGATAGGTGCCCCGCAGCGGCCGGTTCAGCAGCGGCTTGTCGGGTGAACCGTTGAGTTCGTTCCAGGTATTGGTGTCGATGCCTTCGACGAACAGGTTCGGATCGAAGGTCGGCTTGGACACGAAGGCCAGGATGTCGCCCGTGGAAGGCTCGATCGCCACCAGCGCACCGCGGCGGTCGCCGAACAGTTCCTCGGCGAGCTGCTGCAGGCGGATGTCGAGCGACAGGATCAGGTTATTGCCTGGCGTGGCGGGCGACGTCGACAGCGTGCGGATCGGCCGCCCACCGGCGCTCACTTCCACTTCCTCGAAGCCGGTCAGCCCATGCAGCTCGGTTTCGTAGCTCTGTTCCAGCCCGATCTTGCCGATGTAGTTTGAGCCCTTGTAGTTGTCGGCGTCCTTGCGCGGGTCGTACTTGGCGCCATCGGCGTCGTTGGCCTCGTCCATGGCCTCGATGCGTTCCTGGTCGCGCTGCGAGATGCGGCCCAGATAGCCGATCACGTGCGAGGCCGATTCGCCGAGCGGATACTGCCTGAACAGCCGCGCGCGCACATCCACGCCGGGGAAGCGGAAACGCTGCGCGGAAAAGCGCGCCACCTCTTGGTCCGTCAGCTGGCTGCGGATCGGCAGGCTTTCGAAGCTGCGCGACTCTTCCTGCAGGCGCTTGAAGCGGCGGCGGTCGCGTGGCTGGATGTCGACCAGCGTCGACAGCGCCTCGATGGTGTTCTCCAGCGTATCGGTCAGCTTGGACGGCGTGATTTCCAGCGTGTAGGCCGAGTAGTTGCGCGCCAGCACGATGCCGTTGCGGTCCATGATGATGCCGCGGTTAGGCTCGATCGGCGCCACGGAGATGCGGTTGTCCTCGGCCTTGGCCGAATACTGGTCGTGCTTGTACCACTGCAGCCAGAGGAAGCGCGTGAACAGCAGCCCGAAGCAGATCACCGTGAACAGCGCCGCGGCCGCTACGCGGAGGCGAAAGCGGCCGATTTCCAGTTCGACGTTGCGGATTTCGGTCATGGTACTGCCGGGTTGCCGGGTTGGATATTTGTCGCGCTCAGATCGGACGCGTTTCGTCGACGTCGACCGAGCGGCGCTGCGGCGCGAGCAGCACGGCGGTAGCCAGCGGCCAGAGCAGCGCTTCGATGCCGGGCGCCAGCAGCAGCGGCCAGCCCGGCAGCGGCGCGCCCATGGCCAGGCGGATCACCACCGGCACCGCGTGCGCGACGAACAGCAGCGGCAGCACGTGCAGCGCCTGCGTGTAGACCGTGAACCACAGCACGCGGCGGTGGATGGTGATGGCGAAATAGGCCAGCAGCGTATAGGCCACCGCATGCTCGCCCAGCAGGCGCGCGTCATGCACGTCCATCAGCAGGCCCAGCGCGAACGCCACGCCCATGCCGACCTTGCGCGGCTGGTGGATGTTCCAGAACACCAGCACCAGCGCCACCATGTCGGGGATCCACAAGGTGGTGCCCCACGGCATCAGGTTGAACAGGAACGCCATGACAAAGCTGAACGCGATGAACGCGGGGTTCACCGGGCGCAGCAGGTACTGGGGATTGGTCACTATTGAGCCTCCTTGGCGGCGGTGGCAGCCTTGGCCGCCGCCGCACTGGCCGCCGCGGCACGCGCAGCCGCCGAGCGGGCCCCCTTGGCGGGCGCCTCGGCCTTGTCCTCGGCCGCTTCGCGCGGCGGCATGGCCGAGTCGTAGCGCACCACCAGCAGCTGGCGGTGCGCACGCACGCCGGCCACCGGTTCGCACCACACGCGCGAGAAGGCGGTATCGGCCTTGCGCTCGATATGCGTGATCTTTGCCACCGGCAGGCCAGGCGGGTAAGTGCCGTCGAGTCCGGAGGTCACCAGCAGGTCGCCCTGCTGCAGGTCGGCCGCCGCGGCCATGAAGCGCAGGTCGAGCTGGCCGGCGCGCGCGCCGCCGAAGGCCACGCTGCGCAGGCCGTTGCGCACCACCTGCACGGGAATCGCCAGGTCCTTGTCGGTCAGCAGCGTGACTTCGGACTGGAACGGCGAGACCCGCGTCACCTGACCCACCACGCCGCGTTCGTCGATCACCGGGTAGCCGGCGCGCAGCCCTTGCTGGCTGCCCTTGTCGATCACGATGCGCTGCGAATACGGGTCACGTGCGTCGTAGAGGATTTCCGCCGCCGTGACCGGCGTGGCGGACTGCTGCTGCAGGCTTAGCAGCTTGCGCAACTGGTTGTTCTCGGCTTCGAGTTGGGCCTGGCGCACCGAGGCTTCGGCCTGCTGCACGGCGCCGAGGCGCAGTTCACGGTTCTCGCTGGCCAGCGCGGCCGACGATTGCGCATAGTCGAACACGGCGCGCAGCGCATCGCGCGGCACCAGCACGACGCGCTCGATAGGCATCAGCACCGTGGCGGCCACCTGGCGCACCACGCTGAGCGCGTTGAAGCGCGCATCGACGATCAGCAGCGCCAGCGCGATGGCCACGTACAGGACCAGGCGCGCGACGGCCGAAGTCCCTTGCTTGAAAAGCGGCGGTGGAGAGTAATCCATTTAGCCGGGCGCGGGCGTTGACGGGATGGAAGACGGAAACACAAGCGAGAGCGCAAAGACGTTGCCGCCCCGGCGGGCCGGGGCGGCAATGGGTGCCGCGAGAGCGTTCCCGCGGGCGCGGCGCTGCACCGCAGCCCTGATCAGCAGATCCGGCAAGCGGTGCATCGTCGCGGGCACTGCGGTGGCCTTACTCGTACGAGAAGATGCCGCCCAGCTTGTCCATGCGTTCCAGCGCCATGCCGGAACCGCGCACCACGCAGGTCAGCGGGTCTTCGGCGACCAGCACCGGCAGGCCGGTTTCCTCGGCCAGCAGGCGGTCCAGGTCGCGCAGCAGCGCGCCGCCGCCGGTCAGCATCATGCCGCGCTCGGCAATGTCGGCGCCCAGTTCGGGCGGGGTCTGTTCCAGCGCGATCTTGACGGCCGATACGATCTGGTTGAGCGGATCGGTCAGCGCTTCCAGGATTTCGTTGGACGACACCGTGAACGCGCGCGGAATGCCTTCGGACAGGTTGCGGCCCTTGACTTCCATCTCGCGCACTTCGGAGCCCGGGAAGGCCGAGCCGATTTCCTTCTTGATGGCTTCGGCGGTCTGTTCGCCGATCAGCATGCCGTAGTTGCGGCGGATGTAGTTGACGATGGCCTCGTCGAACTTGTCGCCGCCGACGCGCACCGAACCCTTGTAGACCATGCCGCCCAGCGAGATGATGCCCACCTCGGTGGTGCCGCCGCCAATGTCCACCACCATCGAGCCCGACGGCTCAGACACCGGCAGGCCGGCGCCGATCGCGGCCGACATCGGCTCCTCGATCAGGTACACCTGGCTGGCGCCGGCGCCCAGCGCCGATTCGCGAATGGCGCGGCGCTCGACCTGGGTCGAACCGCACGGCACGCAGATGATGATGCGCGGGCTCGGACGCAGCAGCTTGGTGTCATGCACCATTTTGATGAACTGCTTGAGCATCTGCTCGGTGACGGTGAAGTCGGCGATCACGCCGTCCTTCATCGGGCGGATCGCCTCGATATTGCCCGGCACCTTGCCCAGCATCTGCTTGGCTTCCTTGCCCACTGCCTGGATGGTCTTCTTGGCGTTGGGTCCGCCTTCCTGGCGGATGGCCACGACCGAAGGCTCGTCCAGGACGATGCCCTTGTCGCGCATATAGATCAGCGTGTTGGCGGTGCCGAGGTCGATGGCGAGGTCGTTGGAGAAGTAGCTGCGGAGAAATCCGAACATCAGGAATCCTGTTTCTGTTGGGTTCGCGGGTAGGCGAAGTGGCCGGCACCGCCTGCGGGCCGGCCACAATATATGTTCATGCGGGTAAGGTCGAGGCTTCCCGGGTGCCGGCCAGCCGGCCATCCGCCCCCTCGCAGGGGGCGTCGGCAAACCGCCGCAGTGCGCTGTCGCGCACCACTCTTACGGGAACCTTTGATTAGACCTCACGAAAAAGTTCGCGAAAAGATCACGTCGATGCCAGTTTGCTGAAGATCAGCAATGCAGCGGAGGGCTAATCAGAGGGACCCAGACCATCGCGCCTCGGGCAGCGCACGGCACATGGCCAGTGCAGTCCGGAGCACGTTTGACGGCAGCAAGCTTACGCCGAAAAAGTGACAATTTGCGCACCCGCGAGATAACGCCGGCGGTCATGTGGCGTAGACGCTGCCAAAGGTCGGGAGGCACGCAATGATACCTTATAATTCCTGCTGAATCGGGCGTTTACGGCCTGAAAACCACAGCTGATCCGACGACCCCGGGGCGCTCCTCCGGCACCTGCCCCGGCCGCGCGACGCACCCGCCGCATGCCCCCGGCGCCTGTGCCGCAAGCGCCTTTTTGCACCCGAACTATCCACCTCGCCATGGCCCTCGACCTATCCGACGTCAAGCGCATCGCCCATCTGGCCCGCATCGAAACCACCGATGAAGAGGCGTCCCAGACGCTTGCGCAGCTCAATAATTTCTTTTCGCTGGTCGAGCAGATGCAGGCGGTCGACACCACCGGCATCGAGCCCCTGGCCCACCCGCTGGCCACCGTGCGCGACATGGCCCAGCGCCTGCGCGAAGACGCCGTGACCGAACGTGACCGGCGCGAAGACTACCAGCGCCCCGCGCCGGCCACCCAGGATGGCCTCTACCTGGTGCCCAAGGTCATCGAATGACCCCGGCCGGATGTCCCGACCGCACCGCACCGACGCACGCCACCCCTGATGCCAACCGACTGTCATGCCCTTTTCCGCTGATTCCGTGACCTCCCTGCGCCAGCTTGCCGATGCCCTGGCCGCGCGCACCGTCTCCGCCGAGGAACTCGCCCGCACCTACCTGGCCCGCATCGAGCAGGCCGGCGCGCTGAACGCCTTCACCCATGTCGACGCCGAACGCACGCTGGCCCAGGCGCGCGAAGCCGATGCGCGCCGCGCCCGCGGCGAGGCCACGCTGCTGACCGGCGTGCCGCTGGCCCACAAGGACGTGTTCGTCACGCGTGGCTGGCGCTCGACGGCCGGCTCGAAGATGCTGGCCAACTACGAAAGCCCGTTCGACGCCACCGTGGTCGAGCGCATGGCCGCCGCCGGCATGGTCACGCTGGGCAAGACCAATATGGACGAGTTCGCGATGGGCTCGTCCAACGAAAACTCTTTCTTTGGCGCCGTGCGCAACCCGTGGGACACCGACCGCGTCCCGGGCGGCTCGTCGGGCGGTTCGGCCGCTGCCGTGGCCGCCGGCCTGGCGCCGGCCGCGACCGGCACCGACACCGGCGGCTCGATCCGCCAGCCGTCGTCGTTCTCGGGCATCACCGGCATCAAGCCGACCTATGGCCGCGTGTCGCGCTACGGCATGATCGCCTTCGCGTCGTCGCTGGACCAGGGCGGCCCGATGGCTCACACCGCCGAGGACTGCGCCCTGCTGCTCAATGCCATGGCCGGCTTCGACCCGAAGGACTCGACCAGCATCCCACCCGAGCAAGGCGGCGTGGATGAGGACTTCACGCGCCACCTGGGCCGCGCGCGCGCCGGTGCCTCGGAAAGCCAGCCGCTGGCGGGCCTGCGCATCGGCCTGCCGCGCGAGTATTTCGGCAAGGGCCTGTCGCCCGACGTGGAAGAGACCGTGCGCGCCGCGCTACGCCAGTACGAGCAGCTTGGCGCCACGCTGGTGGAGGTCTCGCTGCCCAAGACCGAGCTGTCGATCCCCGTTTACTACGTGATCGCACCGGCCGAGGCCTCCTCGAACCTGTCGCGCTTTGACGGCGTGCGCTACGGCCACCGCGCGGCCGGGTACCGCGACCTGCTCGACATGTACAAGAAGACCCGCGCCGAAGGTTTTGGCACCGAGGTCAAGCGCCGCATCATGGTGGGCGCCTACGTGCTGTCGCACGGCTACTACGACGCCTATTATCTACAGGCGCAGAAGATCCGCCGCATCATCGCCGACGATTTCCAGCGCGCGTTCGCGCAGTGCGACGTGATCATGGGCCCGGTCGCGCCGACCGTCGCGTGGAAGCTCGGCGAGAAGACTTCCGACCCGGTGCAGATGTACCTGGCCGACATCTTCACGCTGTCGACCAGCCTGGCCGGCCTGCCCGGCATGAGCGTGCCGTGCGGCTTCGGCGAGGGCAATATGCCGGTCGGCCTGCAGCTGATCGGCAACTACTTCGACGAAGCACAACTGCTGCAGACCGCGCACGCGTTCCAGCAGGCCACCGACTGGCACCTGCGCCGTCCCGCCAAGGCATGAAACGGCTAGCGCAAGGCTTCCGCCTGATCATCGCCGCTGCCCTGGCCGCGGTGGTGGCCGGCTGCATCCAGTTGCCGTTCATCGGCAAGCCGACGCCGATCGCCAGCCGCGATATCGACCTCGTCGGCGACTGCCGCCGCACCGAGGAAGACGGCTTCCGCGAGGACGCCCAGCTGCGCGTGTCCGACAACAGCGTGCAGCAGCTCTCGTGGAAGCTGTGGGTCGGCAAGCGAGGCTCTTGCACGTTCAACCTGGCCGATTTCCGCCAGACGCAGAAGAAGCCGCATATCGAGCTGCGCGCCAACGACGGCAGCGGCTGCAAGCTGATGGTCTGGCAGGATCCGCGCCGCGTCACGCTCGCGCACGCCAACTGCGCGCAGCGCTGCACGCCGGGGATCTACGAACAGGCCTGGCCGGTGATGTTCGAGCCGGGCACCGGCGCCTGCGCGCAAACCCGCTGAGGCCTGCGATGACCGCGACGCCCGCCAGCTACTGCCTGCATCGTCTGCACCGGCTCGCCACGCGCGTGGCCGGCGCGGCCGGCATGCTGCTGGCTGGCGCCGTTTTCGCGCACACGCCCGCGCCGCCGACGCCGGCACTGGTGCAGCCGGCCAATACGGCGCCGCTCACCGCGCTCGCGCCCGGCGCCACCACGCGCACGGCGCCGGCCGTCCGGCCGGCCACGCCGGCACTGCGCGTGCAGTTGCCGGGCGATCAGGGCGCACCGCCGCTGAACGCCTACTGGTTCGTGCCGCGCGAAGGCAGCACGCCGCGCACCCAGCCGCTGCCGGTGGTGATCGCGCTGCATGGCTGCAGCGGCCTGATCGGCGCGCGCCCGGAAGCCGTGCGCGTGGAAGCGGGACACGCGGGAAGCACTGGCGGCGACAGCGATGCCGCGTCCGCGCTGCAACCGCGCTATCGCGATTACGCGCAATGGCTGAGCGAGCGCGGCTACGCCGTGCTGATGCCCGACAGCCTGTCGGCGCATGGCAAGCTGCCAGGCTGCGGCGATTCGCCGGAGGCGCGTGGCCTGGACGAGCGGGTGCGCCGCGCCGACGCGCTGACGGCACTGCGCTGGGTGGCGCGCCAGCCCGGCATTGACGCCACGCGCATCGTGCTGCTGGGCTGGTCCAACGGCGCGCAGGCGGTGCTGGCCACGGTCGATGCAAGCCGTCCGTGGCCGGCCAACACGCCGCAAGTGGAACGTGCCGTGGCGTTTTATCCGGCCTGCAAGCGGGCGGTGCAGCAGCACAATTTCCGGCTGCGCGCACCGGTATTGCTGATGATCGGCGGGGCCGACGACTGGACCCCGGCCACGCGCTGCGCGATGCTGCAGAACGCGGTGCTGGCCCGCCAGCCAGGCGCGCGTTTCCGGCTGGAGATCTACCCCGGCGCGTATCACGGCTTTGATGGCACCAGCGAATTGCAGGTGCGCCGCGACGGGCCGGGCGGCGCGCGCGCCGGCCGTGGCGTGACCGTCGGCGGCGATGCCGTGGCGCGCGTGGCCGCCATGGCCCAGCTTGACTCCTGGCTCGCCAGTCCCGATCCCTGAGCGCGCAAAAACAAACACATGAGGTCGGCGGTTGCGCCGGCCCTTTGCAACAGACAGAACCCAAGAACCGAACAGGAATACCGCCATGCAATGGGAAGTGGTGATCGGCCTCGAAACGCACACGCAGCTTTCGACGGCCTCCAAGATTTTCTCCGGGACCTCCACCGCCTTCGGCGCCGAGCCCAACACACAAGCCTCGCCGGTGGATCTTGCGCTGCCGGGCGTGCTGCCGGTGCTCAACAAGGGCGCGGTGGAACGCGCGATCCAGTTCGGCCTGGCGATCGGCGCGACCATCGCGCCGCGCAGCATCTTCGCGCGCAAGAACTACTTCTACCCCGACCTGCCCAAGGGCTACCAGATCAGTCAGTACGAGATCCCCGTCGTGCAGGGCGGCACCATCACCATCCAGGTCGAAGGCAAGAAGGGCGAGGTCTATGAAAAGACCGTGCAACTGACGCGCGCCCACCTCGAAGAAGATGCGGGCAAGTCGCTGCACGAGGACTTCGCCGGCATGACCGGCATCGACCTGAACCGCGCCGGCACGCCGCTGCTGGAAATCGTGACCGAGCCGGACATGCGCAGCGCGGCCGAAGCGGTGGCCTACGCCAAGGCCCTGCACTCGTTGGTGGTGTGGCTGGGTATCTGCGACGGCAATATGCAGGAAGGCAGCTTCCGCTGCGACGCGAACGTGTCGGTGCGGCCGGTCGGGCAGAAGGAATTCGGCACGCGCCGCGAGATCAAGAACCTGAACTCGTTCCGCTTTTTGCAGCAGGCGATCGAATACGAAGTGCAGTGGCAGATCAACGAGATCGAGGACGGCCGGAAGATCCAGCAGGCGACGGTGCTGTTTGATCCGGACACCGGTGAAACGCGTGCCATGCGGACCAAGGAAGATGCGCACGACTATCGCTATTTCCCTGACCCCGACCTGATGCCGCTGGAAATCGACGCGGCCTGGATCGAGCGCGTGCGCGGCGAACTGCCGGAACTGCCGGCGGCGATGCAGGCGCGCTTTGTTTCGCAATATGGCCTGTCGGCGTATGACGCGAGCATGCTGACCGCCAGCAAGGCGCTTGCCAGCTACTACGAAGCTGTCGTCACCGAGGCCGGTGCGGCCAATGCCAAGCCTGCGGCCAACTGGCTGATGGGGGATGTCGCTTCGCAATTGAATCGCGAAGGCATGAGCATCGATGCGGCGCCGGTCAAGCCGGCGCAACTGGCCAAATTGCTGGCGCGCATCGCTGACGGCACGGTGTCGAACAATACCGCCAAGAAGGATGTCTTCCCCGCCATGTGGGCTGGTGAATCGGACGGTGACGCCGATGCGATCATCGCGGCCAAGGGGCTGAAGCAGATGTCCGATACCGGTGAACTGGAAAAGATCATCGACGATGTGCTAGCTGCCAACGCCAAATCGGTGGAAGAGTTCAGGGCCGGGAAAGAGAAGGCGTTCAATGCCCTGGTCGGGCAGGCTATGAAGGCGACCAAGGGGAAGGCGAATCCGGCGCAGGTGAATGAGTTGCTGAAGAAGAAGTTGGGGTGAGGGAGTTGGGCCCCCGAGGATGCCGGCTTTCACAAAGCGATGGGTTGTCGCTTTGGCAGGCGCTGCTGTTTCGCCGGCGGAGCCGGCGAGTCACTTTCTGTCCGAGCGACAGAAAGTAACCAAAGAACGCGTTTACTTGCCTAGCGGCCAATATTGATCGTAGCGTGCTGAGGGTGTTGTACGGGTATTCGCTTCAGAGTCTGCCCGGCTGCCTGCCGCGTGGAGCGCGACGGTATGCAGGCTCTCACACAATGATTGAACGAGCCCCGAAACTGTCCGTGGCCCGATACTGCGAGCGCTATCGCATCATCGCCTACGGCTGCGCTGCGCGCGGCTCAGCAGAGAACAGTCAAAGAACAGAGGGAGAAGCGAAGCACCGCGCCTGCGTCGATGATGTCTCTCACCAACCGACTAGTGAGCCGCGCAGCAGCCGAAGGCGATCATGCGATGACGTTGTCAGCAGGGGCCACGGACAGGTTCAGGGCTCGTTCAATCATTGCCCGAGAGCCTACATACGGTTGCGCACCACGCGGCAGGCAGTGGGGCAGACTCTGAAGCGAGTACCCGTACGAAATTCTCCGCACGCTACGATCAATATTCGTCCGCTAGGACAAGGAAACGCGTTTTTTGGTTACTTTTTGTCGCTCGGACAAAAAGTGACTCGGCGGCTACGCCGCCGAAACAGCGGCGCCTGCCAAGCGCGACACCCCGCCAAATTACCCAACCTACCCAACCGGCCTGACTGTCACCCCCACATCCACCCCATGCTCCCCCCCGCCCACGATCACGCCATGCAGCAACGGCACATCGCTGTAATCCCGGCCTAGCGCCAGCGTAACGTGACGCGTATCCGCCAGCACATTGTTGGTCGGATCAAGATCCACCCAGCCCACCACCGGGCAATACACCGACACCCACGCATGCGAAGCATCGGCGCCAATCAGCCGCGGCTCGCCGGGTGGCGGTTCAGTACATAGATAGCCGCTGACATAGCGCGCCGCGAGTCCCACGGAGCGCAGGCAACCAATCATGACCTGCGCATAATCCTGGCACACGCCGCTGCGCTGCGCGAAGGCCTGCATGGCCGGTGTATCCACCTCGGTGGATTCGCTGTGATAGGTGAAATCTCCATGGATGCGCCACATCAAATCCATCGCGCCGGCCACGACGGGCACACCCGCGCCAAAGCTTGGCAGCGCGTATTCACGCAGCGCCGGATGCAACGCGATATTGGGCGAAGCGAAGACGAATTGCGTGGCCGGCTCGAACGGCTGGCCCGCGTGGAAACGCAGCGACTGCGCGACCGTCTCCCACGGTGCGGATGCGGACACGTCCAGCGCCCGCCAGCGCGGCGTCAGCACCACGGTGCTGGAACAGGTCAGCTGCATCTGCGTGTGCGGCACGTCGAGCATGTAATGCAGCACGCGATTGCCAAACGCGTCGGTACGCACGTGCTCGTGCGTGGGCGCCGGCTCGATGCGGGTGTCGTGCGCGGTGACGGCCTGCCACGGCAAGTCAGGCGGCGTGACGACGGCACGCTGCTGCGCGTGCTCGACCGGCTGCGAATAGCGATAAGTGGTGGTATGCAGCACGTTGAGCGTGCTGCTTCCGGCAGGAGAGGTCACGGCGTCGCTCACGGAAGCTCCTCGTCCGGATTGGCCGCCGCGTGGCTGAAGTAGCGCGCGCTGATCTCGTCCGACACGCGCGCCATGCGCTCGATGAACAGGCGGCACAACGCCGACAAGTTGGCGGCATCGCCCTCCCCATCGCAAAGGGCCTCGCACAGGGCTGCGCGCGTTGGCAGCGCGCTCGGCGCGGGCAGCAGCTCCGCGAGCGGCACACGCGCCTGCGCGCTGCCGCCCGGCGCGAGCTGCGCCAGCTTGCCGCGCAGACGCTCCAGCACACCGTACAGGCCGCGCGGATTGGCTGGCTCCAGCACGAGCAAGTCGACAAGCGCCGCCAGGTCGGTGCGGCCCGGATAAAGCGAGCGGTACGTCAACGTGCAATCGAACAGGTGCAGCAACAGCTCGAAGCCGCTGCGCGAGCGCAGCGCGCCGGTGTCGATCGCGGCCAGCAAGAAGCCGCTCATGGTGGACAGGCGTTCGATATGGCGGCCGATGAAGACCAGTCGCCACGCTTCGTCGCGCGACATGCGGTCGCCTTGCGCGCCGTTGATGGCACCGAGCTGCATCGCCAGATGCTCAAGCGCGGCCAGTACACGCGCGCGGTCGTAGCTGTCGGCGCTGCCGTCGGCGGCAGCCAGCGTGGCTTGCGTCATGGCGTCGCCGAAATCGTTGCGCGCGGCCAGGATGGTGCGCCAGTGGTCGTTGGACAGGCGGTTGCGGATCTCGTTGGCGGTGGCCGCATGCGCGGCGAGGTTCCGCACCAGACCCGTGCTGGCGCGGGAGTCCGCCAGCGTGGCCACGACGCTGCGCTCGAACCCGCTCAGCGATACGTTCGGCTGCGGTGCCCCGGCCGGCACCAGGCCCGCCAGTTGCGCGAGGCGGCCCAGCATCGACAGCGTACCGTCATCGGTATCGTCGCTGCTTTCGATGGAACCGAGGATCTGCCGGCACAGCCTTACGTTGTTCTCGGCGCGTTCGGCGTAGCGCCCGGCCCAGAACAGGTTCTCGGCCGCGCGGCTCGATACCGCCAGCGCCCGCGCGGGTGTCGGTGCGGCGAGCCCGGCGCGGCTCGCCAACGGTGCGGCGGGCACCGGCTGGCCGGACAGCACCCATGTATCGGCACTCGTGCCGCCGAGCTGCATCGACACCGATTCCAGCCCCGGTGCCGCGAGCCGGCTGAAGCCCCCCGCCATGACTTGCCAGCCGCCGTTGCCATCCGCCACGGCGAATACGCGCAGCATGGCCGCGCGCGAGCCGATCCGGTCGCCTTCCCAGCATGGCGTGTGCGATAGTGGCAGCGGCGGCTGCAAGGTGTAGCGGTCAGGCATGCGGGCAATGTGCTCGTGCCAGCCATCCAGCGCCTGCAGGCCGAGTTCCATGCCGAGCACGGGCTCGTCGCTGAAATCGGCGCGGCGTGGATAGGTCGGCATGACGAACGCTTCAGCTAGCGTGGCCAGCGCCTGCTCGCGCGCGGCATCTTCACCGCACCACCAGCTCGGAACACCAGGCAGAAGCAGCGGCTCTCCCAGCAACGCCTGCGCAATGCCGGGCAGGAAACCATGAATTGCCGGGGATTCCAGGAAGCCGGACCCGGGCACGTTGGACACCATGACATTGCCCGCGCGCATCGCCTCCAGCAGCCCCGGCACACCAAGCGTGGAGTCATGGCGCAGTTCGAGCGGATCGCAAAAAACATCGTCCAGGCGCCGCAGCACCACGTCCACGCGTTCGAGTCCACCGAAGGTCTTCAGGTAGACCACGTCATTGCGCACGGTCAGGTCCTTGCCCTCCGCCAGCGTGATGCCAAGGTAGCGCGCAAGAAACGTGTGCTCGAAATAGGTCTCGCTGTAGGGGCCCGGCGTAAGCAGCACGATGTGGTGGCCCGTGCCGGAAGCGGCCGTGCCGCTGCCCGTTTCTGTCGCCGCGGCCAGCGGCGCATGCGCGAGCGTGGACACCAGTTGCGCGAACGCCGGCGGCAGGCGGCGCACGTGCAGGCCGCGGAAGGCATCGGTGAACAGGCTGGAGATGATGAGCCGGTTTTCGAGCGCGTAGCCCATGCCCGAAGGCGTATCGGTGCGGTGCGCCATGACGGTCCAGCCACCTTCGGTGTGCACCAGGTCCACCGCGACGATCTGCAGAAAGCTGCCGCCCGGCGGCCGGTAGCCGCGCAGCGGATGCAGGTAGCCCGGATGCCCGTACACCAGCCCCGGCGGCAACAGTCCGCGCGACAGCAGCGTCTGTTCGCCATAGATGTCGGCCATGATCGCATTGGCCAGCGTCGCGCGCTGCGCGGCGCCGCGCTCGATGACGTGCCAGTCCTGCTCGGTCACCAGGAACGGAAACAGTTCCAGCGGCCAGGCGCGCGCCGCGCCGTGGTCGGTATGGACGTTGTAGGTCACGCCGTTGTCGCGGATCTGCCGCGCCATGGCCACCGCGCGCGGCGCCAGCACGTCAGCGCCAGGCTCGCCCACGACGGCGAAGAAGCGCGCCCACGCCTCGCGCAGCGAACCGTCGGGCAACCGCAATTCATCGAGGTGTCCCGCCGGGACCGGCTGTGCCAGGCCGAAGGCGGGGGCAATTGGCGCCGCGGCCTTGGGGGCGAGACTTGTACCCTCCCGAGGGCCGCTCACATCGTTCCGCCGGCTTTCGCGCGCACGGTCTCCTCGAGCAACGAGCGCAGCTTGGCCAATGCACCCGGATCGCCATGCGCCGCCGAGCGCGCATACCAGATCTTCGCCTGTTCGATGTCCTTGCCCACCACGCCGGGCTCGCCGCGCTCGTAGTAGCTGCCGACGATGTACTGGGCCCCGCCGTCGCCCGCGCTGGCAGCGCGGCTGTACCACTCGAACGCCTTGGCATAGTCGCGCGGCATGCCGCGGCCGGTGAAGTAGTTGGTGGCCAGCGCCATCTGCGCTTGCACGTGGCCGCCTTGCGCGGCGAGTTCATACCAGCGATTGGCCTCTTCCAGCGAACGCGGCACCAGTTCGCCGCGCTCGTACAAGTCGCCGAGGGTGAACTGTGCATGGGTCATCTGGTTGTCGGCAGCCTTGCGCAGCCAGGTCAAGGCTTCCTGCGGCTTGGCAGGCGTGCCTTCGCCGCGCAGCAGCATCATCGCGTAATTGAACTGGGCCAGCCGGTTGCCGTCGCGCGCGGCGGCGGCAAAGCCGCGCAGTGCGGCATCGAACGCTCCGGACTCGTAAGCCGCGAGCGCCTCGCGGGTCTGCGCCTGAGCTGGCTGCACAGGCGCGGTTGCGGCGTGGATGCGGGCGCCGGGGCAGGCCGCCAGCATGATGGCCATCACCGCAACGGCCAGCGGACGACGAGGCACCGGGCCGGCTGCAGCTGCGGGCCAAAGCGGGGGGTGGGCTAGTGGCATGGCGGACTCCGGATGCGCTGGGCCTTCTTGAATCCAGTGTAGGAGGCAGCGATGCGTGCCGGAAGCCGATGACGGAGGCCAGATTATTCAGGCGAATAATCAACGGCAGACAAAATTGAGTTACGAAATTTTATCCGCGAATAAATCGGGCCCATCAGATCCATCCGGCGCGATGTAGCCGGCGCCATAGCGCGGCGCACGCCACGGCCGTCGTGCCGATTACCACGGGGTACGCATAGTGGAATTTCAGCTCCGGCATGAACGAGAAATTCATGCCGTAAAGGCTGAACACTACCGTCGGGATCGCCAGGATGGCGCCCCAGCCAGCGAGCCGCTTGACCACCTCGTTCTGCCCCACGGTGACCAGGGCCAGGTTGACCTGCACCGCCGTGGTCAGCATCTCGCGCACGACATCGAGCGTGCGCACAAGGCGGCTCGCGTGGTCTTCGATGTCGCGGAAATAGGCGCGCAATTCCTTGGGCACGAGGTCTTCGTGCAGCCGGATGAGCTGGCTGCAGATATCCTCGACCGGGTTCACTGCATTGCGCAGGCGCAGCACCTGCCGCTTGATCTGGTACAGGCGCTCGATAGCGGCGCGGTCGAATTCGTCGCGGAAGATGCCCTGCTCCAGTTCGGCGAAGGTGTCCTCCAGGCGTGTGACGATGGGCAGATAGTGATCGACCACAAAGTCCATCAGCGCATACAGCACATAGCCGGGACCGTTGGCCAGGCCCTGTGGATCATGCTCGCACCGCTCGCGTACCGGCGCGTAGGTGCTGCTGGCGCCATGCCGCACCGACACCACATAGTTCGGCCCGACGAACAGATGGGTTTCGCCGACCACGACCTCGTCCTCGACCAGCTGGGCAGTGTTGAGCACGACGAAGACCGAGTCGCCATACGCCTCCAGCTTGGGGCGCTGGTGTGCATCGAGTGCATCTTCGACCGCCAGGTCGTGTAGTCCGAAGGATTGCTGGACCTGGCGCAGCAAGGCCAGGTCCGGCTCATGCAAACCTAGCCAGACGAAGGTGTCCGGGACGCTCAATGCTTCAGGGATCTCTTCGATGCCGACAGTACCGAGCCGCTTGCCCGCCCGGTAAGCCACACAATTGACGATCGCGCCCATGACAGCTCCATTCCCCAGATGGCGCAATCGTAACAAGGCGTCAGGGCATGCGTCGGACGGGGTTGGCCGCGCTGGCGCTGGCGCCACTTGGGGGCGTCCCATGGAGTGCGTGCGGCACCTGGGGACAAAGTCGCCCTATTTGTTACAGTTCGCACCGAAACCGCAGTTAGAATGTGGCATTTCCACGGTCACCCGGCTATGTCACAGAAGAAATCGCCACGCTTCGAGCTGCGCAGTGGCAATGTAGACGCCCTCCTTCTCGCGCTCCAGACCGCCGACATGGCTGCACTGCGAGACGACCTGCTCTCCCGGTTCGAAGCCACTCCCGATTTCTTTTCCAATGACGTGATTGCGCTGGACCTGCGCGCGCTCGAAAGCGACGAGGCGGTCTCGCTCGACACCGTGATCGGCACGCTGGCGACGCTCAAGGCCCGTGCCATCGGCGTGGTCGCGCGCCCGGCGCAGCACGAGTGGGTGCAGCGCTTCGGCCTGCCGCTGCTCGACAGCCAGAGCCGCCGCGGCCTGCGTGAATCGGCGGAAACCGCCGAGGCCGCCGACCGCGCTGCCGCAGAGGCCGCCGCCGAGCAGGCCGCGCGCGAGGAAGCGGCCCGCGCGGCCGCCCAGTCCGCCGCCGACGCCGCCGTCAAGGCCGCCATCCAGCAGACCCAGACCGTCCTGATCGACAAGCCGCTGCGCTCGGGCCAGCAGGTCTACGCGCAGGGCGACGTGGTCATCATGGACGTGGTCAGCTATGGCGCCGAGGTTATCGCCGAGGGCAATATCCATGTCTATGCTCCGCTGCGCGGCCGCGCGCTGGCGGGCGTGAAGGGCAACACCAGCGCACGCATCTTCAGCACGTGCATGGAACCTGAACTGATTTCCATTGCCGGGATCTATCGGACGGCCGAGCAGACGCTGCCGGCCGACGTACTCGGCAAGACCGCCCAGGTTCGCCTGGCCGATGAAAAGCTGATCCTGGAAGCCATCCGGTTCCGATGAGCCGGCGACCCCCCACGAACTGAATCACTGCAGCGCAAGCTTCAACCTAATTACGGACCAAAGAGCCATGGCAAAAATCATCGTTGTGACCTCCGGCAAGGGAGGCGTCGGCAAGACCACCACCAGCGCCAGCTTTGCCGCGGGCCTGGCCCTGCGCGGCCACAAGACTGCCGTGATCGACTTCGACGTCGGCCTGCGCAACCTCGACCTGATCATGGGTTGCGAGCGCCGCGTGGTGTATGACCTGATCAACGTGGTGCAGGGCGAAGCCAACCTGCGCCAGGCCCTGATCAAGGATAAGAAGTGCGAGAACCTGTTCATCCTGCCGGCCTCGCAGACGCGCGACAAGGACGCACTGACCAAGGACGGCGTCGAGAAGGTGATCAAGGGCCTGGTCGAGATGGACTTCGAGTACATCGTCTGCGACTCGCCCGCCGGTATCGAATCGGGCGCGCTGATGGCCATGTATTTTGCCGATGAGGCGCTGATCGTGACCAACCCGGAAGTATCTTCGGTGCGCGACTCCGACCGCATCCTGGGCATCCTGGCCTCGAAGACCAAGCGCGCCAGCGAAGGCGGCGAGCCGATCAAGGAACACCTGCTGATCACGCGCTACAACCCCAAGCGCGTGCACGGCGGCGAGATGCTGTCGCTGACCGACATCCAGGAAATCCTGCGCATCAAGCTGATCGGCGTAGTGCCCGAATCGGAAGCCGTGCTGCACGCGTCCAACCAGGGCACGCCGGCCATCCACCTGGAAGGCAGCGACGTGGCGGACGCCTACGGCGACGTGGTGGACCGCTTCCTGGGCAAGGACAAGCCGATGCGCTTCACCGACTACCAGAAGCCCGGCCTGCTGTCGCGCATCTTCGGCAACAAGTAAAACCAATACGGAGGACTCATCCCCATGTCGATCCTGTCCTTCCTGCTGGGGGAAAAGAAGAAATCAGCCTCGGTCGCCAAAGAGCGGCTGCAGATCATCCTGGCCCATGAACGCACGGGCCATTCCCCCCCGGCGGACTACCTGCCGGCCCTGCAGCGCGAGCTGGTGGCCGTGATCTCCAAGTACGTCAAGATCAGCGACCAGGACCTGCGCGTGAGTCTCGAGCGCCAGGACAACCTGGAAGTGCTCGAAGTCAAGATCGAGATCCCGCAGGGCTGATTCGCCAGTCCCACCCGCTGTTCCGTCACCGGCGCCCCTTCCCGCAAGGGTGCGCCGGTGTTGCTTCACGCCCTCTCCCTGCACTGCCAATTAGCGTCTGATGCTGATGCAACGCATCAACACGGTATTGTGTAGCGGCCAGACAACGGAATTGCACCAAAATCCTGCTCGAATCCGGCCTTCAGCGCGTAATTGTGTCCTTCGTTCTGACGTTTTGTTAAATTTTCGCGGCGTTCACAGGAAACGTAGATCCCGTGCCCCGCCGTGATCCGGCGGAGACCAGAACAGAACAGAAAAGGAGCACCATGAAGAAATCGGCCATCGTCCTTGCCGCCGGCAGCCTGCTGGCAGGTTCCGCGTTTGCACAGACTTCCGTCACGCTGTACGGCATTGCCGACGTCAGCGTACGCTACACCACCCACGCAGATGCATCGGGCCACGGCAAGACTGAACTGACCGACGGCGCCGTCACGCAAAGCCGCTGGGGCCTGAAGGGCAGCGAAGCGCTGGGCAACAACCTGAAGGCGATCTTCCAGCTCGAAAATGGCTACAGCCTCGACACCGGCAAGCTCAACTCGGCCAACACGCTGTTCAATCGTCAAGCCTACGTTGGCCTGAGCGGTGACTTCGGCGTCGTCAAGATGGGCCGCCAGTACACCGAAGGCTTTAATTTCTTCGGCGACTACGATCCGCTGACCATCGGTAACTACACCGCCAACGCCTGGCCGTTCTTCCTGACCCAGTTCCGCAACAACAACGTGGTCAGCTACGGCGGCAAGTTTGGCGGCCTGGACGTCGGCGCCAGCTACGGCTTCGGCGAAACCGCCGGCAGCATGAGCTCCAACCAGTACTGGGGTGCCCGCGCCGCTTACACCTATGGCCCGTTCGGCATCGGCGGCGTGTACCAGGAAATCCGCAACCAGGCTGGCGAGCGTCAGCAAATGTTCGGTGCTGCCGGTAAGTACAGCATCGGCCCGGCCAAGATCTTCCTGGGCTATCTCGGCGGCAAGGATCGCACGGGCGTGATCGACAACGGTTTCATGAACCAGTCGGCCGGATCGACCACTGGCGGCGCTCAGACCCTGATTACTGCCGGTGCAGTGAACAACCCGCGCAAGGATCACCTGGGCTACGTCGGCACGACCTACCAGGCCACCCCGGCCCTGGCAGTGACCGGTGCGTTCTACTACGACTACATCGAGAACAAGAACGGTATCGCCGGCAATGGCGGCCACCGTTACGCTGGCGTGCTGCTGGCCGAGTACTCGCTGTCCAAGCGTACCCAGGTGTATGGCACCATGGATTACAACCACGTCTCCGGCGGCGCGACGACCGAACTGCCGGGCGCCAACAACCAGCTGGGCGTGGCCGCTGGTATCCGCCACATTTTCTGATCGTTTCCCGATCGGTTGAATGTCTGGCAGAAAGGCACCTTCGGGTGCCTTTTTTTATTGCCGGCCGCAATGCCCTGCGGCATCAGGCCGCTTCACTCTCCGCCAGTTCCAGGCGATATCCGTGCGTATAGACCGGCGTCAGCCGGAGTCCATTCTCGGCTTGCAATCCCAGCTTGCTGCGCACGCGCGACACATGCGTATCGATGGTGCGCGACAGCGGCGAGATCTCGCGGCCCCAGACGGTGGCAATGATGTGGTCGCGCGTGACGATGCGCCCTTCGTTGCGGAACAGCAGCACTGCCAGGTCGAACTCCTTTGGCGTCAGGCAGACCGGATGCCCGTGGAAGGTCGCCTGCCGCGCGGCGCAATCGAATACGTAGCCGGCCAGGCGCAACGGCGTGTTGCGGGCGAAATCCGCGGGACAGGCGCGGCGCAGTACGGCACCGATGCGGGCCGATAGTTCGGCGGCCCGGACGGGCTTGACGATGTAGTCGTCCGCGCCGGCCATCAGCGCGCTGACCGCGTCGGCCTCGGCATCGCGCGCGGAAAGGAACATGACCGGGATGCGCCGGTCCAGGTTGCCGCGCACCCAGGCCAGCACCTCGGCGCCCGACATGCCCGGCATCTGCCAGTCGATCAGGAGCAGGTCGAAAGCCTTGTCATGCAAGGCCAGCAGCAGGCGCCGGCTCTGGCTGAAACTCACGCATTCGTAGCCGGCTTCATTGACGATCCTGCGGATCAGCGCCGCATGGACGGGATCGGCTTCCAGCGAGGCAATGGTCTTTCTCATGGTCTCTCTTCCTCAGCGTTTGCGCGTGATGGAATTAGAAACCTCGGACCGGGACGCCAGAATAGGACGGCCCTCAAAACGGCCCGTCAACAATCGTTTACTTCTGGCCGCAGACGCGCGCCCCTACCATGGGCCAATGCCGTGCCGGCCATTGCACCGGCCGGACTTCCCCGCCGGACTTCCCCCAATTCGGCGGCGCCAGGAGAGACGACGTGAGAATTGCCGTATTGGAGGCCGACCCGACCCGGGCTATCGGCATTGACCAGACCCTTCGCCTCAACGGGCACCAGTGCACGCGCTACATCCACGGCCGCTCGCTGATCCAGGCGCTGCGTGGCGGCACTTTCGACATGCTGTTGCTGGACAGCGATGCGCCGGGCATTTCCGCGCTGGACGTGCTGTCATGGGTGCGCCGCACGCTCGGCCACGAGCTGCCGGTGATGCTGCTCGGAGACAGCGACGACGACAGGCATATCGCGGCCTGCTTTGGCGAAGGCGCCGACGCCTATCTGCGCAAACCCGTCGGCATGGCGGAACTCGCCGCAAGAGTGATGGCGCTGCTGCGCCGCGCCTGCCCGGGCGGGGAACATGCCTGCGACCTGCATCACGGCGCCTTCCGCTTCGCCACGGCCGAGCGCCGTGCATGGGTCCACGGACGGCCGGTGGCGCTGGCGCCCAAGGAATTCGACCTGGCCGTGCTGCTGTTCCGGAACCTGGGCTCGCTGGTGCTGCGCCAGACCATGGTGAACGAGGTCTGGCGCTATCACGTCGAGGCGGCTTCGCGCACCGTCGACAGCC
The DNA here is from genome assembly GCF_057073745.1 of Cupriavidus sp. C2SS-8b. NCBI lineage: Bacteria > Pseudomonadati > Pseudomonadota > Betaproteobacteria > Burkholderiales > Burkholderiaceae > Cupriavidus > Cupriavidus sp. C2SS-8b. Next base: position 110,349 of record NZ_CP172716.1, on the reverse strand, counting down.
ATCTGTCGCGCGTGCGCACCAAGCTCGCATTGTGGCCGCACAATGGCGTACGGCTGTGCGCCGTGTACGGCCTCGGCAACCGGCTGGACCCGGTAGCGCAAGACGTCAGTCTGCCTTGATGCCGGCTTCCTTGACGATGCGGGCGTTGTCGACGGATTCCTCGTGGATGGCCTTGGCGAACTGCGCGGCCGTGCCGCCGGTAGGCACCTCGCCGCCCTTGAGCAGGCGCTCGCGCACCTCCGGCTCGCCGAGGGCCTTGTTCAGTTCCGCGTTGAGCTTGTCGATGATCGCCGGCGGCGTCTTGCCCGGGGCAAAAATGCCGAAGGTCGAAGTCAAGTTCGCCTTCGGGTAGCCGAGTTCAGCGAGCGTGGGCACACTGGGCATGCTTTCGAGGCGCCTGGGCGCGCCCACGGCGAGCGGGCGCAGCCGTCCGGCCTGCATGTGCTGGGTCAGCATGGGGCTGGCATTGGTGCTCATGACCTCGAACTGGCCGCCAAGCGCGTCGTTCATCTGCTGGCCAGCGCCCTTGTACGGAATCAGCGTCAGCTCGGACTTCGACTTCGCCTTCACCTGCTCGAGCATGACGTGCCCGACCGTGCCGAGGCCCGAGGTTGCCCAGCGCACCGAACCCGGCTTGGCCTTGCCCTGCGCCACCAGGTCCTGGAAGGTCTTGCCGGCGAAGCTCTTGGTGGCGACGATCAGCACCGGCGAGTACATCACGCTCATGACGGGCGCCACGTCGCGCTGCGGGTCATAGTTGACGTGCCCCACGTGCGGGTTGAGCGTGAGCGGGCTGGTCGACGCAAAGCCGAGCGTGTAGCCATCCGGCGCGGCCTTGGCCACGGCATCGATGCCGATGCTGCCGCCGGCGCCGGCCTTGTTCTCGACCACCACCGAAGTCCCCATCTGGGCAGAGAGCCGCTCGCCGAGCGCGCGGGCCACGGTATCGCTGATGCCACCCGTGGGATAGGCGACGATCATGCGGATCGGGCGGCTGGGGTAGGAATCGGCGGCGGCAGCGGGCAACGCTGCGGCCATCAGGCTGGCGGCGCCAAGCGCGGCCAGCACGGGCAAGCGGGAATGAAAAGCCATGACAGATACGGGAGATGGAAAGGCGCGCGGCGCGGGGCCGCATCGCGTTATGTTAGCCGATCGGCTGGCGGGGCCAGCGTCCGTCTCAGCGTACCAGCGGGTGTTCGGGCACCCAGGACACGAACAGTTCGTTGGCGCGATCGTAGAGACGCCACACCGTACCGCAGTCGCGGCAGCAAAACGTGAGCATGGTGTACGGAACGCCGGCCTGGCTCTGGCCAGCCTGCGGTGCGGTATTGCGCAGCGCCAGGCAGGACGGCGGTTCGCGGCGCCGCGGATCCGCCGCCAGCGCCAGGCAGCGCTCGCAGGCAGGAACAGCGGTGGACGGAGAAGCAGGAAGCGAAGGTACGGCGGACGTCATGCCCGCCATGATGCCGCAAAACGTCCGCATGCTGCGCGCCCGGCCGCACGCGGCCCGGATTCGCGTGGTTTTGCGCCATATAGACCACATCCATCGCGATTCATCCGATTCGCGCGCATGCGCACTGGTCGAAAGCGCGATCTTCACCCGCTTTCGCACGCAATCGCCCAATTTCGCGCTTTAAGGAACAGTTAAGATTTCCTGAGCGAACTTTTACGAACCTGCCGTCCCGCCGCTTTCTAGACTGCCCTGCATGCGGCGGCCAGCACCGGCCTGATGGCGCCGCGATCCGGATCGCCATTGGCGCCGGACTTGCCAATCGCAGGCCGCCCGGCACCGCAGGTGCCCTGAAGGAGACAGGTTCATCATGGCAGTCACTGGCAATACCCTCGGCTTCGCGCCATCCCATCAACAGGCGCAACAGGCGCAGCAAGCGCCGCGCTTCGATATCTACGCGCGCATCCACAAGGCGCTGCGCGCCTTCATGGCCGACACGCTGCTGCGCGTCGGCCGCACCGACACCGACGACGAGGCCGAGCTGCGCGGCACGCTGAGTCAGGTACGCGATCTGCTGTCGGCCTGCGAACAGCACCTGCACAAGGAAAACGACTATGTGCACGCCGCCATGGAAGCGCGCGTGCCGGGCTCGACGGCGCGCATCGCCCACGAGCACGTCACCCATATGGCCGAGATCCGTGCGCTGCTCGCGTTGACCGACCGGGTCGCCGCCACCGTCCCGGTGGCGCGCGCCGACGCCGTCCGCGAGCTGTACCGCCAGCTGTCGCTGTTCGTTGCCGAAAATTACGAACACATGCATTTCGAGGAAACCCGGCACAACGCGGTGCTGTGGGCCAGCCATACCGATGCCGAACTGCTCGACGTGGAAAACCGGATCGTGGCGTCGCTGCCGCAGGAGACGGTCGGCATGATCGCGCGCTGGATGCTGCCGAACGTCACACCGGCCGAACGCGCGCTGATGCTGGCCGGCATCCGCGACAACGCGCCGGCGGAAGCCTTCACCGGGCTGCTCGATGTCTGCCGCACGCTGCTGCCGATGCCGGACTGGATGAAGCTGACGCGCGCGCTCGGCCTGCCCGCTGGCCCCACCCAGGCGGCCTGGGCCGCGGGCTGATCAGCCGCCTCGCTCCACGTGCTCGATCCGCAGCGGCCGCGTCACGCGCAAGGCGAAGCGGCCGCGGCCGGTGCGCTCGATGCGCACGCTGGCGTCGCGCTCGACCAGCCGGCGCGCCAGCAGCACCAGCCGGGCTTCAAGGTTGTCGCTGATGTCCGGCAGGCCCAGCGCGGGATCGAGCCGCAGTTCGCGGTTGGTGAAGGTCTCGCGACCGGCGTGCAGATAGTCGCAGACCAGGCGCCGGAAGATCGCGCCGGCCACGCCCTTGATCAGGTAGTCGTCGTCGAGGAAGACGCTGCTGTCGGCCTCGAAGTAGCGCACCAGCACGGGTTGCGGCGCGCGTGGCGGCGCATCGCCGGGGACGGATGCCGCGGCGGCTTCATCGGCTGCGGCGTCCGCGCTGGCCTGCAGCCCGCGCATGGCTTGCCCGAGCTGGCCGGCCAGCACCACCAGCGCGTCCTCATCCTCATAGGTGAAGCGCAGTTCCCGCTCGCTTTCGACGAACAGCACGCCAAGCAGCGCAGCGCCCGCGCACACCGGCACCGCCAGCTGGCTGCCCGGCGCTGTCAGGCCCGGCAGCGGAATCTCGGTATCCAGCCGGGCCGACAAGCCGGTGTCGATCACGCTGTCGCGCATGGCGCGGCTGTAGCTGCGGTCCGAAGTCATGTGGATGATGCGAATCGGCGTGCGCTCGCGCGCGGCGACGCCGATTACGCCCTCACCCAGCGCGATCTCGGACCCCACGCCGGAGGCCACGTAGCCGTGGCTGGCGACCGTATAGAGCCGTCCGGCGCTGGCATCGTGCATCAGCAGCATGGCGTGGTCGATGCCGAAGTCCGCCGCCAGCCCCGCCATCGCCACGTCAAAGAGCTGGCCGGTCTCGGTGCAGGATGCCAGCCTTTCGGTCATGCAGCGCAGTGCGCCGAGCCGTTGCCAGCGAACCTGGCCGGGAGGCTCGCTCAGGCGCCCGCCGCCCGGCACGGCCTCGATTGACGAAACCCGGTACACATCCGCGCCCTGCAGCCGGAACACGTTCTCCATGCCCGAATGCGAGGCAATGCCGGCGAGCCGGGCCTTCATATGCTCGAACAGCGGACCCGCGGTTTCGGTGCGCAGGTAATGCACGGTCAGGCGGATTATGGCCGCCGTGTCCGGATGGATCATCAGCACCGTGCCGACAGGGTTGGCCAGCACGTTCTCGCGCGTCTTGTTGAAGAACTGGAACGACAGCGCGACATGCTGCGGATCGACGTACTGCACGTGCGAGAGATACGCGACATTGGGCGTGCCGTCCGCGGAGCAGGTCGCCATCACGGCGGGAATCACGCCTTCCAGGCAATCGCGGATGTCGGCGGCGGTCAGCGGGGCCTTCATCGGGGCGCGCGTCGTTGCTATCTCAGGTCGTTGCCGCCCCGAGTGCCTGGCCGGCCTGCGCGCCCGGCGTCTGCTGGAACGCCTGCGTCGGGGTAAAGCTGATGGCGACGAGTTCGCCGTCCGGACACGCCAGGAAAGCATGGGCCAGTGCGGCCTCGTGGCCGATCAGGCTGATCTCCTCGCCAAGCGCCTGGCGGTAGGCGGCCACGCGCGCGCAATCGCCCGGCTGCAGCGGCGTTTCGCGTGCATCGAAACCCTTGAGTTGCAGCGTGCGGTGCGTGGTCGGTTCGCTGAAGACCACGGCGATCGACTGGTTGGCGGCAATGTCGGCCAACACCTGCAGCGACTGCGGGCGGCACAGGAACACGGTCACGCAGGCGTCGTCATCATCGATGCGATAGCCGACCGCGCGCATCAGGTGCGGCATCCGTGCGGCGTCGCGCGTGGCGGCTATCACTGATACGCGGCGTTCGAGCACGGCCGCGTGGCCGTCCGCACGCAACGCGGCGAGCGCCGACGGTGGCGAGACGGACATGGGCGTGGGCGGGGATGACCGGCGAGCAGGCATAGTCCCCAGTGTAGGAGACGCCGGTACCAGTGAAAACGCCCCGCCAGGGCGGGGCGCAATGGCGCTGTGTGCGCTGGCGCGCGTCAGGCAGTCTTGCGCCGGCCGCCAAGGTCTGGCAGGAACACCGCCAGCAGGCCCAGCAGCGGCAGGTACGCGCACAGCCGGTAGACCGCCTGGATGCCGTGCGTGTCGGCCAGCCCGCCCAGGACCGCGGCGCCGATGCCGCCCATGCCGAAGGCCAGCCCGAAGAACAGGCCCGAAACCATGCCCACCTTGCCGGGAATCAGCTCTTGCGCGAACACCAGGATCGCCGAGAAGGCCGACGCCAGGATGAAGCCGATGATGAAGGTCAGCACGCCGGTCCAGAACAGGCCGACGTGCGGCAGCACCAATGTGAACGGCGCCACGCCAAGGATCGAAGCCCAGATCACGCGCTTGCGGCCGATGCGGTCGCCGATCGGGCCGCCCAGGATAGTGCCCGCCGCTACCGCGAACAGGAACACAAACAGGTAGACCTGCGCGGTCTGGCGCGCCAGGCCGAACTTCTCCATCAGGTAGAAGGTGTAGTAGGTGGTGAGGCTCGCCATGTAGAAGTACTTGGAGAACACCAGCACCAGCAGGACGACCATGGACCGTACCACCACACGCATCGGCACCGGGCTGGCCGTGGCACCGGCCGCCTTGCCCTTGCGCGCGCGATGCGCGAGCTGCTGCGCATACCAGCCGCCGATTTTCCACAGCACCGCGATGGCCAGCAGCGCCGCCAGCGAGAACCACGCCACGCTGGCCTGCTTGTGGACAATGCCCGCCGCCAGCAGCGGCCCCATGGCGCTGCCGCCATTGCCGCCGACCTGGAAGATTGACTGCGCCAGCCCGTGCTGGCCGCCCGACGCCATGCGCGCCACGCGCGACGACTCCGGGTGGAAGATCGACGAACCGGTGCCCACCAGCGCCGCGGCTACCAGCAGCACGCCATAGGTCGGCGCGACAGACAGCAACAGCAGCCCGGCCAGCGTAAAGCCCATGCCGATGGCCAGCGAGTGCGGCTTGGGATGCTTGTCGGTGTACAGGCCCACGACCGGCTGCAGCAGCGATGCCGTGACCTGGTAGGTCATGGTCAGCAGGCCGATCTGCACGAAGCTCAGGTTGAAGCCGCCCTTGAGCATCGGATAGATCGCCAGGATCAACGACTGGATCATGTCGTTGAGGAAGTGGGCGAAGCTGATCGCGGACAGGACGCGGAAGCCCGTGCGTTCGGCAGATGGCTCGGGATGGACGCCGGCAGCGGCGGCCTTGGAGTCGATGGTTGTGCTCATTGGCGGTCTCGACAGAAACGGGCGACGAACCGTTTGGGGGCGCTCGTCGGGACAGTAAGAAACGCGATGCTATCTGGCCATCGACCGCCTGTCCTGCGAGAATGGGTCCATAACCTTGGAGAAAAGGACATGCTACCGTCACGTGTGTGGAAGCCGGCACCGGCGGCAACCCAGACCCTGGGAGACACGTACACCAACCCGCCGCGCTACGTGCACTTTGACCGCAGCCCCATGCCGGTCACGGCGATGGCGGCGGATTACCAGCCCGGCGACGTCACGTCCCGGCACCAGCACCCGCACGCGCAACTGATCCACGCGGTCCACGGCGTGATGGTCGTCTCGACCGACGAGGGCCAGTGGATCGTGCCGCCCACGCGCGGCATGTGGATGCCCGGCGGCACGCAGCACTGGATCCGCATGGTCGGGCAGGTGCAGATGCGCACCGCCTACATCCGTCCCGACGCGGCGCCGGACCTGCCGCGGCGCTGCACCGTGCTGGGCATCTCGCCGCTGCTGCGCGAGTTGATCCTGGCTGCGATCGACGTGCCGCTGCCCTACTCCGCCGATTCGCGCGACGGAAGGCTGATGCGCCTGCTCCTCGACGAGGTGGTGCTGGTGCCGACGCTGCCGCTGCACCTGCCGCATCCGGCCGATGCCGGACTGATCCAGATCTGCGATGCCATCATCGCCGCGCCCGATACCTCATTGACGTTGGCCGATTGGGGCGAACGGCTCGGGGTCGATCCCAAGACCATCCAGCGCCGCTTCGCGCGGGAAACCGGGATGACGTTCGGGCAGTGGCGGCAGCAGGCGCGGTTGCTGGCGGCGCTGGAGCGGCTGGCCGCGGGCAGCAAGGTGGTGGATGTGGCGCTTGATCTCGGCTACGAAAGTCCGAGCGCGTTTGCGACGATGTTCAAGCGGCAGTTCGGGGTACCGCCGAGCGCGTTTTTTCGATGAACCCGATTACCGGGACAGGTAACGCTCCACGAGCCTTGTCCAGTACGCCGCGCCGACCGTCAGGTTTTCGTCGTTGAAGTCGTAACCCGGGTTGTGCAGCAAGGGCTGGTTGGCGCCATTGCCCAGCCGCACGAAGCATCCGGGCCGCTGCTGCAGGTAGTAGGCGAAGTCCTCGCTGCCGGTAATGCGCGCGGCCTGCGTGACCACCTTGTCGGCGCCGACCAGTTCCTCGGCGATCTGCCGCGCGAATTCGGTTTCCCGATCGCTGTTGATCAGCACCGGGTAGCCATGTACATAGTTCACCTCCGCCACGGCGCCGTAGCCCTCGGCCTGCGCGATCGCAAGCTGGCGGATGCGAGCTTCCAGCGAGGCCCGTACTTCCGGGCTGAACGAACGCACGCTGATTTCCATGCGCGCGCTGTCCGGGATCACATTCGGCGCGTGGCCCGCGTGCAGCGTGCCGATGGTGACCACGGCGGTTTCGTTCGGATCGACATAGCGCGACACCACCGACTGCAGCGCCATCACCAGGCTGCCCGCCACCAGGATCGGGTCCACTGACTGATGCGGGCGCGCGGCGTGGCCCCCCTTGCCGCGGATGGTGATGGTGACCGTATCGCACGCCGCCATGAACGGGCCCGAGCGGAACAGGAAATGGCCCTGCTCCACGCCGGGGTGGTTGTGCAGGCCGAAGATTGCGTCGCACGGGAAGCGCTCGAACAGGCCATCGGCCAGCATGCGCTCGGCCCCGCCGCCAGCGCCGATTTCCTCGGCGGGCTGGAAAATCAGGTGCACGGTGCCGTTGAAGCTGCGTGTGCGGGCCAGTTGCTTGGCTGCGCCAAGCAGGATCGCCGTGTGGCCATCGTGGCCGCACGCGTGCATGCGGCCTTCGTTCGCACTCGCATACGGCAGGCCGGTGCGCTCGTGGATGGGCAGCGCGTCCATGTCCGCGCGGATGCCGATGCTGCGCCCCCCCGTGCCCGACTTCAGCGTGCCGACCAGGCCGGTACCGCCGACACCACGCGTCACCGCATAGCCCCAGCTCTCCAGGAGACTGGCGACGAGCCCGGAGGTGCGGACTTCGTCAAAAGCGAGTTCAGGGTTCTGGTGGATGTTGCGCCGGATGGCTTCGAGTTCGGCGCGGCTGTCCAGGGTGTCGGCCAGCGCGCAGAAGCGGCGCTTCAGAGTGGTACCAAGGTAAGTCTCGATCTCGGGGGCGTGCTCGGACATGGCTTGATTTTCTGGCGAAGACTGTGGACGGTCAGAAGCGCCGTCCTTATAACCAGTATTTCACGCAGAAATCGCAACGCAACCGTCATGCGGGGGATTTCATGTAAATCCCTGTAATCGGGCCCTTTTCGACACCGGGACTGTTGCTCGCGCGGCACGCTTTGTGTGGAAACCGAACGGTTTGTATGAAAGGGTTTCGGCGGGGAACCTTCAGGAGGTCTACGCCCACGCCTCTTGTGTCGCTCCCTCTCCCGCTCGTGGGAGAGTGGAGCAAACAATCGCTTACGCGCACATCACTCGTACGCCACCACCCTCTGCTTCTGCACGCCCAGCCCTTCGACGCCCAGCCGCATCGTGTCGCCCGCCTTCAGGAAACGCGGCGGCTTGAAGCCCATGCCGACGCCCGGCGGCGTGCCCGTCGCGATCAGGTCGCCGGGCTGCAGCGTCATGAAGCGGCTGACGTAGCTGACCACCGTAGCCACGTCAAAGACCATGGTGGCCGTGCTGCCTTTCTGCACACGTTCGCCGTTGACCTCCAGCCACAGGCCCAGCGCCTGCGGATCTGGCACTTCGTCGCGCGTGACCAGCCACGGGCCGACCGGGCAGAACGTGTCGCAGCCCTTGCCCTTGTCCCAGGTGCCGCCGCGCTCGATCTGGAATTCGCGTTCCGAGACGTCGTTCACCACGCAGTAACCGGCCACATGGCTCAGCGCGTCTTCGCGCGAGACATTGCGTGCGGTGCTGCCGATCACCACGCCCAGCTCCACCTCCCAGTCGGACTTCACCGACCCATAGGGCAGCATCACGTCGTCGTCGGGGCCGTTGAGCGAGCTGTTGGCCTTGAGGAAGACGATCGGCTCGGCGGGGATCGGCATGCCGGCTTCGGCCGCATGGTCCGCATAGTTCAGGCCGATCGCGATGATCTTGCCGATGCCGGTCCAGGGCACGCCAAAGCGCGCGCCCTCAACGACCGGCAGCGTGGCCGCATCGACCTGCGCCAGGCGCGCGAGCGCATCCGGCGACAGCTGCGATGCGGTGATGTCCCCCACCACGCCGGACAAATCGCGCACCTTGCCCTGCGCATCGATCAGCCCCGGGCGCTCGGCGCCGGGCTGGCCAGTTCTCACCAGTTTCATTTTCTCCCCTTGGATGGATGGTTCTGACGGTCGGCCGCCCCCGCGAGCGAGCGCGCGACGACCGTCATCACTTCGTTGGCGGTGTTCTCGGAATGCCGGCGCAGCACTTGAGCCAGGCGCGGGCGGCCCGGCTCGCGCAGCGCCGCCATGATTTCCTCATGTTCCTCATGCGACTCCTGCCAGCGCAGCATATCGGCGTTGGCGGCGCCGCGTGCGCGGTGCACCTTGCTCATCAGCGAGGCATAGACCGCCGCCAGCACCGGGTTGGCGGCACCGTCGATGATGAGCTGGTGGATTTCCTGGTTGATGCGGAAATAGTCGGTGCGCCGCCCCGCCGCGTGCGCGTCGATCATGGCCTGGTGGCGGCGCTCCAGCCTGGCCTGCGCGGCATCGTCCAGGCGCTGCGCGGCCAGTTCGCCGGCGGTCGCTTCCAGGCCGTGCAGCGTTTCGAAGGTCGAACGCAGTTCGTCGAGATCCAGCGGCGCGACGCGGTAGCCAATGTATTGCCGGTGCAGCACCAGACCTTCGGCCACCAGCACCTTGAGCGCCTCCCGCAGCGGCGTCTTCGAGACATCGAACGCCTCGCAGAAGGCCCGCTCGTCGATGCGCTCGCCGGGCGGCAGTTCGCCCTCTTCGATCATCGTGCGCAGGCGCGATGCGATTTCTGCGGACATGCCCAAAGTGCGCAGTCGGGCGGTTTTCGGAAGCGTTTGTGTCACGGACGTCACCAGCATGGGGAAATTTGCACCAACCGAAGGCTATCACACCCACAATTGTGCAATTGCATCTACACAAAATCAATGACTTACGTGAGTTGTAATTACAGATTACGTATCCTATACTCCGATCCAGTTGCGCGACACAGACGACAAACGCCTCAATCGAAGGACCTGGAGTAAGGAGACACCCCGTCATGCAAACGACAAGCCAAGCCGGCACCCTCACGGCCACGCGCAGCAGCGTGCGCTGGAAAATCTTCCTGATGATGCTGATGCTCGTGGCGATCAATTACATCGACCGCGCGTCGCTGTCGGTCGCCATGCCGCTGATCGCCAAGGAGTTCGACCTCAGCCCCGCCATGCAGGGGCTGATCCTCAGTTCTTTCTTCTGGACCTATGCATTCATGCAAATCCCGGGCGGGATGCTGGCCGACAAGTACAAGCCGCGCATCGTGATCGCCTGCGCCACCGTGTTCTGGGGTTTCTTCCAGGCCATCGCTGCGGTCTGCACCAACGCCACCGCGCTGCTGCTGACCCGACTCGGGCTGGGCGCCTCCGAAGCGCCGATCTATCCGGCCGGCGGCAAGCTCAATGCCATCTGGATGACGCAGAACGAACGCGGCCGCGGGGCCACGCTGCTGGACGGCGGCGCGCCGCTGGGCGCGGCGCTCGGCTCGCTCATCATCGCCGGTCTGATCAGCGAACTCGGCTCGTGGCGCATGTCGTTCGTGGTCGCCGGCGTCGGCACCGTGCTCGCCGGCTTCGTGGCCTGGTGGTACATCCGCAATTCGCCGCGCGAACACAGCGGCGTCAATGAACTGGAAGCGCGTCACATCGAAGAGGCACACGCTCGCGAGCACAGCGCCGAGCCGACCAACCTCTCCGGCCGTTCGTTGGACTTCTTCAAGTACCGCTCGGTGTGGTGCATGGCAATCAGCTGGATGTGCTTCAACGCCGTGTTCTACGGCCTGCTGACCTGGATGCCGACCTACCTGAGCAAGGCCCGCGGCTTTGACCTGAAGACCATGGGCGGCGCGAGCTTCCTGATCTTCATGAGCGGCTTTGTCGGCGAACTCGTCGGCGGCTGGATCGCCGACAAGTGGAAGGAAGCCGGCGGCCGCCCCAACGTGGTGATGCGCACGCTGTTCGGCATTGCCGCCGTGGTCGCCACCGTGTCGATCTTCTCGGTCGCCTATGTCGCCAACGCAGTGGCCGTGGTCGCCCTGCTGTCCTCCACCATGTTCTTCCTGCGCTGGTGCGGCCTGTTCTGGTCCGTGCCGTCGATGCTCGGCACGCGCAACAAGATCGGCTTCCTGGGCGGCCTGATGAACCTGGGCGGCAATATCGCCGGCATCAGCGTGCCGATCATCGTCGGCCTGATCGTACAAGCCACGGGCTCGTACTTCCTGGCGCTGATGTTCTTCGCGGCCGCCGGCGTGGGCCTGCTGCTGGCGTCGACGTCGATCGACTACGAAACGAAGATCCCGGTCTGACCGACCTCCCCAACAAAACATAGCCGCGCCCGTCGCGCCACCGCCCGTGCAACGGCGGGCGCGGCGGCGGAGGAGACATTTCATGACTCGCATCCCACGCATGCTGGCCGCCGCCGTGCTGGCCGTAGGCGCCCTGCAGGTCCATGCCGCCGCGCCGGCGCCCGCCCGAGCAGGCGCCGACGGCATCCCTGCCGCGCAGCCCGAGGCAGTCGGCGTCGACTCGACGAAGCTCGTGGCCCTGTCCGAATGGATTCGCCGCGACAAGCTCGACGTGCGCAGCCTGCTCGTCATCAAGGACGGCAAGCTCGTGTTCGAGCGCTATGGTGACGGCCTTTCGCGCGACTACAACCATGAGCTCTACTCCGTCACCAAGTTCATCAGCGCCCTGCTGGTGGGCACGCTGGTCGGCGACGGCAAGCTCAAGGCCGAAGATGCGCCGGCGCAGCGCCTTGCCGCCGCGCGCCCAGACCTCGCCCCCGCACTGGCCGACAAGCAGACCATCCAGTTGCGTCACCTGATGTCGATGTCGAGCGGGCTGTCGTACAAGCTCGTGGAAGGCACTGACACGCTGTACTACGGAGTGCCCGACCGGCTCAAGGTTGCAGCTTCCGCCAGCGTGCGCGTCGCACCCGGCACCGAGTTCGACTACATCGACGTCAATCCCGTACTAGTCGGCGCCACCATCAGCCAGGTCACCGGCCTGCCCGAACAGCAGTACGCCGAACAGCGCCTCTTCAAGCCGCTCGGCATGCAGCACTACCGCTGGGACGGCGCCGACGGCAAGGGCGCGGTGTCCGGCGGCTGGGGCCTGCGCCTGCGCTCGATCGACATGGCGCGGCTTGGCATGCTGATGCTGAACCAGGGCCGCTGGAACGGCCAGCAGGTCGTGCCCGCGTCATGGGTCGCGCGCATGACCGCGCCGTCCGGACCGGCACAGGACTACGGCTTCTACTGCTGGATCAACAACATCGTGAAGAGCGAGCGCGAGTTCAGCGCCATGGGCTACAAGGGCCAGTTCATCACCGTGCTGCCGAAGCAGAACGCAGTCATCGTGATGAACAGCATCATGTCCACGCAAGGCGGCCTGCGCGATGCGGCATACCTCGACCTGTACCGGCGCATGGTGAACGACTACGTTCTGCCCGCGCTGCAGGCCGGCAACGCCGTGCACCCCGACGCCGCGCGACAAGCCGCGCTGAAGAAGGAGCTCGAACTGGCACGTAGCAGCCAGCGCGTGCCCGGCACCGCCCTCGCCTTCAACGACAAGCCCGAACAGTAAGCCCGCGAAACAAACTGCGGAGCGCCGCGCATGACGGCGCCCGCCCACTCCAGAGAACCATTGCAATGACCAAGCAAATCCGTCTCGGCATGCTGACGCCGTCGTCCAACACCGCCCTCGAACCGATCACCAGCGCGATGGTCAGCGGCCTGCCGAACGTGAGCGCGCATTTCTCGCGCTTCACCGTGACCGAGATCTCGCTGCGCGACCAGGCCCTGGGCCAGTTTGACCTCGAGAAGATCCTGGGCGCCGCACGCCTGCTGGCCGACGCACGCGTCGACGTGATCGCGTGGAACGGCACGTCGTCGGGCTGGCTCGGCTTCGACAAGGACGAGGCGCTGTGCAAGCAGATCACCGAAGCCACCGGCATTCCCGCCACCACGTCGGTGCTGGCGCTCAACGAGATCCTGGAGAAGACCGGCGCGCGCCGCTTCGGCCTGGCCACGCCGTATCTCGAAGACGTGCAGCAGCGCATCATCGCGAACTACCAGCGCAGCGGTTTTGACTGCTCGGCCGAGCGCCATCTGGACCTGCACGTGAACTACAGCTTCGCCGAGGTCGAGGAAGACACCATCCGCACCATGGTGCGCGCGCTTGCCGAGGACAAGCCGCAGGCCATCACCACGTTCTGCACCAACCTGCGCGCAGCGCACCTGGTGGAAGCGCTGGAAGCCGAGACCGGCATTCCGGTGTACGACACCATCTCCACCGTGGTGTGGAAGTCGCTGCGCCTGGCCGGCGTGGATACGCGCGCGCTGACCGGCTGGGGCCGGCTGTTCCGCGAAGTCGAATAAGGCAGCGCGTCCACCAACCGAACCGGAGTGATGACCATGCCCGCAAACAATAACCTCGACCTGGTGATCCGCAATGCCGACGTGGTCACCGCTTCCGACCGCTTCCAGTGCGATATCGGCGTGCGCGACGGCCGCATCGTCGCGCTCGGCCAGGGCCTGCCGCAAGGCAACCGCGAGATCGACGCCACCGGCTTGCTCGCGCTGCCCGGCGGCGTCGATGGCCACTGCCACCTGGACCAGCCCATGCCCGACGGCATGCGCATGGCCGACGATTTCTTCACCGGCACGCGCGCGGCCGTGTGCGGCGGCACCACCACGGTGATCCCGTTCGCCGCGCAGGAAAAGGGCCATTCGCTCAAGGCCGCCGTCGCCGATTACCACAGCCGCGCCGAAGGCCGCGCCGTGATCGACTACGCGTTCCACCTGATCGTGGCCGACCCGACGCCAGCGGTGCTGCAGGACGAACTGCCCGCGCTGATCCAACAGGGCTACACCTCGTTCAAGGTCTACATGACCTATGACGACCTGAAGCTGTCGGACCGCGAAATGCTGGAGGTGCTCGACGTCGCGCGCGAACACAAGGCGCTGGTGATGGTCCATGCCGAGAACTCGGACTGCATCTCTTGGCTGACCGACAAGCTCACCGGCGAAGGCCGCATCGCCCCGCGCTTCCATGGCCTGGCACGTCCGGCGCCGGTCGAGCGCGAGGCCACGCATCGCGCCATCACGTTCGCTGAGCTGGTCGATGTGCCGATCCTGATCGTGCATGTGTCGGGCAAGGAAGCGATCGAGCAGATCCGCTGGGCGCAGGGCCGCGGGCTGAAGATCCTGGCCGAGACCTGCCCGCAGTACCTGTACCTCACCGCCGACGACATGGGCCTGCCCGGCGATGACGGCTACGAAGGCGCCAAGTGCGTCTGCAGCCCGCCGCCGCGCGACCCCGAGAACCAGGCTGCCGTGTGGCGCGCGCTGGTCAACGGCGTGTTCAGCGTGTTCTCGTCGGACCATGCGCCGTTCAACTACGACGATCCGGAAGGCAAGAAGCTGGGCGGCAGCACAGAGCATGCGTTCGACCACATTCCCAATGGCGTGCCGGGCATCGAAACGCGCCTGCCGCTCCTGTTCGACGGCGTGGCGCGCGGCAAGCTGTCGCTGCACCAGTTTGTCGAGCTGACCTCGTACCGTCCGGCCAAGATCTATGGCCTGTATCCGCGCAAGGGCACCATCGCGGTCGGCGCCGATGCGGACATCGTGCTTTGGGATCCCGTGCGCAAGGTGCGCATCACCAACGACGCGCTGCATCACGCGGTCGACTACACGCCTTATGAAGGCATCGAAGTGACGGGCTGGCCCGTGACCGCTTTCTCGCGCGGCGACATGCTGGTGAGCAACGGCGAATACCTGGAGCCCGCAGCCGGACGCGGCAGGTTCCTGGAAGCCGGGCAGCCCGAGGTCTGAACCAGAATCCATCGAAACCCACCATGAATCTCCTGATCGTCAACCCCAACATCAGCGAGTCGGTCACCGACCTGATCCACGCGGAAGCGCTGCGCACCGCCGCGCCCGAGACGAACATCACCATGGCCACTGCGCAGTTCGGCGTGGCCTATATCGAAACGCGCTTTGAAGCGCTGGTCGGCGGCTACGCGACCGCTTGCGCTGCCGCCGAGCATGCCGGCAAGTTCGACGGCCTGGTGGTCGCCGCCTTCGGCGACCCGGGCCTGGCCGGGCTCAAGGAGCTGTTCGATGTGCCCGTGGTCGGCATGACCGAGGCCGCACTGGCCAGCGCCTGCCTGCTCGGCCAGCGCTTCTCGATCATTGCGATTTCGCATCGCATCGAGGCGTGGTATCGCGAATGCGTGGCCAGCAACGGGCTTTCGTCGCGTCTGGCAAGCATCCGTTCGCTGCAGGAGCCGCTGCGCGATATCGGCAGCGTGCAGGAAGACCATGCCGCGCGGCTGGAAGAACTTAGCCTGCAGGCCGTGCGCGAAGATGGCGCTGACGTGATCATCGTCGCCGGCGCGCCGCTCGCGGGCCTGGCGCGTTCGCTCAAGGGCCGCATTCCGGTGCCGGTTGTCGATGGTGTCAGCAGCGCCGTGCGGCATTGCGAATCGCTGGTCGCGCTGCAGGCCGGCACCACGCGCGAAGGCAGTTTCGCGCGTCCGCCGCGCAAGCCTAATGCCGGCCTGCCGGCAGCGCTCGCGCAAATGCTGGCCTGATCGCAGGCTATTGCGCATTGCGTGCCATCGGGGCGCGTCCTAGACTGCTGCACGGCCACTGCATCACGCAGTGGCCGGCCAACGCGACATAGGACACCCTGATGAAGCTCTACTATTCCCCCGGCGCCTGCTCGATGGCGGTCCACATCGCCTTGCGTGAAGCGGGCCTGCCCGTCACGCTCGCCAGGGTCGACCTGGTCCACCACAAGCTGGTGGAAGCCGAGAACGGCAGCGACGATTTCTACGCGATCCATCCGCGCGGCTACGTGCCCTTACTGCAGCTCGACGATGGCTCGCGCCACAGTGAAGTGGCCGCCCTGCTGCAGTACGTCGCCGATCTGGTGCCCGAAAGCAAGCTGCTACCGGCCGCCGGCACGCGAGAACGGCTGGAAGCCATTAGCTGGCTCACGCTGGTCTCCACGGAATTGCACAAGGTGTTCAGCCCTTGGCTGTGGCATAAGGAAACGGCCGACAGCACCGCGCAGCTGTGCAAGGCCAAGCTGCAGTTGCGCTTCGCCGAACTCGATCGCCACCTGCAATCCAGCGATTACCTGACCGGCAGCACTTTTACCGTGGCCGATGCCTACTGCTTCACGATCCTGGGGTGGGCACGCATGCTGATGATGCCGCTGACGGCGTACCCATCGCTGCAGCAATTTCTTTCGCGTGTGGCCGCGCGGCCCGCCGTGCGGGAGGCAATGCGTTTGGAAGGGCTGATACGCGATTGATGCGATTGTCAGGCGTCGCTGTTTTGCTGGCGCGGCCGGCGGGGGCGGTGGGGAATGACTGTCGTGCTTGGCAGGCGCGGCTGTTTCGCAGGCGTAGCCTGCGAGTCACTTTTTGTCCGAGCGACAAAAAGTAACCAAAAAACGCGTCGCTTGCCCTAACGGGCGAATATTGATCGTAGCGTGCGACGAATTTCGTACGGGTACTCGCTTCAGAGTCTGCCCCGCTGCCTGCCGCATGGAGCGCAACCGTATGTAGGCTCTCCCACAATGATTGAACCAGCCCTGAACCTGTCCGTGGCCCGCCAGTGGGCGCGATATCGCATCATCGCCTACGGCTGCTGCGCGGCTCAGTAAAAACCAGAAAAGAGGGTAACGGAAGCACCGTCGCCAGCGCCGCTGATGCCCTGACTAACCGACTAGTGAGACGCGTAGCAGCCGAAGGCGATGATGCGATGACGGCGGAAGCAGGGGCCACGGACAGGTTCGGGGCTGGTTCAATCACGGCTTGAAAGCCTGCATGCGGACGCGCACCATGCGGCAGGCAGCCAGGCACGCTCTGAAGTTCATACCCGTACAACACCCTCAGCACGCTACGATCAATATTCGCCCGTTAGGGCAAGTAAACGCGTTTTTTGGTTACTTTTTGTCGCTCGGACAAAAAGTGACTCGCCGGCTACGCCGGCGAAACAGCAGCGCATGCCAAGCACGCCCCCCCCATCTCACCGAGCCCCCTCCAGCAACCTCTCAATTGCCGCCACAAACTGCTTATCATCCGGCGAGGTCTTACTCCCGTAACTCCCCACCACCCTCCCATTCCGATCAATCAAATACTTATAAAAATTCCATTTCGGCGCCGTACCGGTTTCCTTCGCCAGCATCGCGTACATCGGATTAACATCGCCGCCGCGAACGTGCGATTTGCCGAGCATCGGGAACTTGACGCCGTAGGTGTTGTAGCAAAAGTCCGCGATCTCCTTGGACGACCCCGGCTCCTGCGAGAA
This sequence comes from Cupriavidus sp. C2SS-8b, assembly GCF_057073745.1. Classification (NCBI taxonomy): domain Bacteria; kingdom Pseudomonadati; phylum Pseudomonadota; class Betaproteobacteria; order Burkholderiales; family Burkholderiaceae; genus Cupriavidus; species Cupriavidus sp. C2SS-8b. The sequence continues at coordinate 92,950 of NZ_CP172716.1, read as the reverse complement.
GTCATTGGACGGGAACCCCAGCACCACCAGCCCGCGGTCGCGATACTTGGAGTAGAGCGCTTCAAGCCCTTCGTACTGCGGCGTGAAGCCGCAATAGCTCGCGGTGTTGACCACCAGCACCACCTTGCCGGCGTACTGGCAGAGGTTTTGCGGCGCGTCGTCCTGCAGGCGCGGGAACTGGAAATTGAGCGAGGCCGGGCAGTTGCCGGCCGGCGCGGCGGCCGGGAGGGCGGCCGGCTTGTCCGCAGCGCGCGCCGGTTGCGGCAGGAGCACGGCACTGGCGACGGCAAGCGCCAGGGCCGCAGCCAGTGCGGAAGGGCGCAGGAATGCAGCGGCGAGGGCGGTTTGACGGCGGTTCATGAGATGTCTCCTGTCTCTATTTGCGGGGGCGTCTCGCTGTATCGGGTACGCCATAGTTTACGCCGTTGGCCGCCTTGCCGCCGGCAACGGCTCAGTCCATGGCCAGCGTGGCGGCGTGTTCGGTGACGCTGCCGCGCAGCTCCAGGTCCGGCATGCAGCGCACGATGCCCAGCGCCAGCAGCGCCGCCACGGCGCCCACCGCGAAGATCAGCTGGAAACCCGATTCGACGCCCGCGGCAAGCACCTGGCGCACCATCGGCGAGAGCTGCGCGAAGGCTTCGCTGCCGTGCCGCAGCGCACCCAGGTCCAGCGCCTGCGTCACCCCGGCGGCGGCCGTGGCGTGGCGGAACTCCAGCGTCAGCAGCGTGCCGGCCAAAGCGCCGCCCAGCGCGCTGCCGAGCGAGCGCAGCACCAGCAGGGCGCCCGTGCCGGCGCCGGTGTCGCGGCGCTCCAGCACGTTCTGCACGCTCATCAGCGTACCAACCATGACCATGCCGAGCCCAACGCCGCCCACGGCCATCGCCAGCAGCACCACCGCCAGCGGCACGGCGGATGTGGACAGCGCCAGCACCGCCAAGCCCAGCATGCCCGCCACGAAGCCACCCGTCAGGATGCCGCGCATGCGGCCCACGCGCGGCGCCAGCCACGCCACGATAAAGTTGCCCGCCACGGTCGACAGCAGGAACGGCACCACCAGCAAACCCGACATCGACGCATCGGCGCCGCGCACCAGCTGGAAATGCAGGGGCAGGGCGAAGATGCACAGGAAGATATTCAGCGCGGCCAGCGCCGAAGCGGCCACGCCCATCACATAGGCGCGGTTGGCGAAGAGCCGCGGCGGCAGCATCGGGTCGGCGGCGCGGCGCTCCTGCCAGGCCAGCGCGGCCACGGCGCCGACGGTCAGCAAGGCCAGCAGGCCGACTTGCGGCGACAGCCAATCGAACACGTCGCCGCCCCAGCTCATCGCCAGCAGGAACGCGACGATGGCCACGGCCAGCAGCAGCGCGCCCAGCCAGTCAACGCGCGCACGGCCGCCGCGCACCGGCAGCATGGCCAGGCCGCGGTAGCACATCACCATCGCCAGCCCGCCCAGCGGCAGGTTGATCCAGAACAGCCAGCGCCACGACAGGTGGTCAGAGACCCATCCGCCCACCAGCGGCCCCGCGACGGACGCCACCGCCCACACCGTCGCCAGATAGCCCTGGTAGCGCCCGCGCTGGCGCGGTGCCACCACATCGGCAATGGAAGCCTGCGCGAGCGACATCAGCCCGCCGCCGCCGATCCCCTGCAGCGCGCGGAACAGGATCAGCTGTCCCAGCGATTGCGCCATCGCGCAGGCAACCGAGGCCAGGATAAACAGCGTGATCGCCACCATCAGCAGCCGGCGCCGCCCGAAGCTGTCGGACAGCTTGCCGTACAGCGGCGTGGCGACCGTCGAGGTGATCAGGTACGCCGTCACGATCCACGACAGGTGGCCGAAGCCGTTCAGGTCATTGGCGATCGCCGGCACAGCCGGGATGACGACGGTCTGGTCCAGCGCCGCCAGCAGGATGCACAGCACGATGCCGCCGATAACGCGCATGATGGCGTGGTGGTCAACGGCCGGGGCAAGGGGAATGGAAGCGTTGGCCTGACTGGCCGGGGTAAGCGATGACATGGGCGGACAACGGCAGCGCGCGGCGAGATGGCCGCAGGCGGTCAACAAAGCAGGGGGACTGGCTCCGGCCGGAAGTCCAGGCGCGCGGCGTTCAGATACCGCGGCGGATGGCCGGATTCACGAATTCAGCAAACGCATAATTATATGCCGACTCGCCTATGGCGTGCGGCGCCCGTGCAACAACGAGGCCGAAACGCCGATGGAGAGGCAAAGGCAACGGTGCGCGCGGAGCGCACCGCCCTGGGTTCGTCCGGCAGCTAGCGGCTGCCGCCGTGGATATAGTGCTCGAGCTGCTCGATGATGAATTGCTGCTCGGAAATGATGTCCTTCACCAGGTCACCGATCGACAGCATGCCGAGCAAATCTTCGCCATTCATCACCGGCAAGTGGCGCATGCGGTGCTTGGTCATCAGCGCCATGCATTCGTCGGTGCTCTGGTCGCCACTCACGTAGATGACCGACGACGTCATGATGTCGCGCACCAGCGTATCGCGTGACGAACGCTGCATCAGGATCACCTTGCGCGCATAGTCGCGCTCGCTCAGGATCCCCACGATCTTGCCGTGCTCCATCACCAGCACGGCGCCGATGCCTTTCTCCGCCATCAACTGCAGCGCGGCGTACACCGTCGCCGTGGGCGGAATGCTGAAGATGGCTTGGGTCGGCTTGGACTCTACGACCTGGCGTGCGGTTTTCATCACCCACTCCTCTTCTGTCGATCATGCGCTGGCAGCACAAATGCCATGTCCATCCAGATTAGCAAAGGATAGTGCGCCCTAACAGGGTGACTTACACGAATCTTCATGAAGTCAGATCTGAGCGACACTATGCGGTGGCCTGTGGAAAACTCACTCCGTGAGCATCCTCACCTTCACTTTCTTGCCTTTGACCTTCCCGGCATTGAGCCGGCGCACGGCTTCCTTGCCGATGGCGCGATCCACCGCGATGTAGGTCGACATCTCCATCACGTTGATCTTGCCGATCTGTTCCTTGGTGAAGCCGGCCTCGCCCGTCAGCGCGCCCAGGATATCGCCCGGACGGATCTTTTCCTTGCGGCCGCCCAGCATTTGCAGGGTCACCATGGAGGGCAGCAGCCGTTCGTTGCTGGCCGGCTGCAGTTCGGCCAGCGGATGCCATTCGAACTCGCCGCCGTGGTGCTGCTCCAGGTTGCCTACGCGCCCCATCTCGTCCATGCTGACCAGGCTGAAGGCCCAGCCCTCTTCACCGGCTCGGCCAGTGCGGCCGACGCGGTGGATATGGATTTCGGGGTCCGGCGTGACTTCCACGTTGATCACTGCGCCCAGTTGCGCGATATCGAGCCCGCGCGCGGCCACGTCGGTGGCCACCAGCACCGAGCAGCTGCCATTGGCGAACTGCACCAGCACCTGGTCGCGGTCGCGCTGCTCCAGGTCGCCGTGCAAGGCCAGCGCCTGGAAGCCCTGCGCGCGCAGCAGGTCCACCAGATCACGGCAGCGCGCCTTGGTATTGCAGAACGCCAGCGTGCTGGCCGGACGGAAATGGTCGAGCAGGCGGCCCACGGCGTTCAGCCGCTCGCCTTCCTCGACCTCATAGAAATACTGGCGGATGCTGGTGTTGTCGTGCCGCTCGGCCAGCTTGACCTCCCGCGGCTTGCGCAGGAACTTCTGGGTCAGCTTGTCGATGCCGGGCGGATACGTGGCCGAGAACAGCAGGGTCTGGCGCTCGCTCGGACAGCGGCTGGCGACGTAAGCGATATCGTCGAAGAAGCCCATGTCGAGCATGCGGTCCGCTTCGTCGAGCACCAGCGTGTTGATCGCCGACAGCTCCAGGCTGCCGCGGTCGATATGGTCGAGGATGCGGCCCGGCGTGCCCACCACGACATGCGCGCCATGGACCAGACTGTCGACCTGCGGACGCATCGGCGAGCCGCCGCACAGCGTCAGCACCTTGATGTTCTCTTCGGCGCGCGCCAGGCGGCGGATTTCCTGCGTGACCTGGTCGGCCAGTTCGCGCGTCGGGCACAGCACCATGGCCTGCACGTCGAAGCGGCGCGTGTCCAGCCGGTGGAGCAGGGCCAGCGCAAACGCGGCGGTCTTGCCGCTGCCGGTCTTAGCCTGGGCGATCAGGTCGTGTCCGGCGAGCGTCAACGGCAGGCTGGCGGCCTGGATCGGCGTCATCTCGTCATAGCCGAGCTGGGCGAGCGTGGCCAGCATGGCCGGCGACAGGGGCAGGGCGGAGAAATCCGCGGCGGGGGCGCCGGCTTGCGGCGATTGGGAGTTTTCGTTCATGCCGGATTGTAGCAACGGGGTTTCAGTCAACCGCTCTCAGGCGCGCTTTTTCACCGGCACCGGTTCCTGCGGCGCCCAGCCCAGCCGCGACAGCAGTGCCTGCGCGGCCGCCGGGGCGCGTTCCTTGGCGCCGTTGATGAAGAAGATGAAGACTTCGCGTTTTTTGGCCGCCGGCTGCTTGTCTTCCACCTGCTCCAGTTCAGCCGGCGCCTTGCCCGCGGCCCAGGTCCGCGCATGTCCGGCCCACGCGTCGAGCGCCTTCGGCCCGTAGCCGGTCGCCAGCTTCTCGCTGCTTTCCATCAGGCGCGCGTAGACAAAATCCGTGGTCAGGTCCGCGATCGACGGAAACTTCGCCGAGTCGGTATAGACCGTGGCCGCCTTGTACTTGCGCGCGAGCTTCAGGTATTCGGGCACCGCGAAACTGTCATGCCGCACCTCCAGCACGTGACGCAGCTTCACGCCTTCCACGGAATCGGGCAGCAATTGCAGGAAGGCTTCGAAATCCTCGGCGTCGAACTGCTTGGTCGGGGCGAACTGCCAGACCAGCGGCCCGAGCTTAGGGCCAAGCTCCGCGATGCCCGAGTCAATGAAGCGCGCGATCGATTCGCCCGATTCCGCCAGCACGCGGCGGTTGGTGGCAAAGCGCGAGGCCTTTACCGAAAACACGAAATCATCGGGCGTTTCGTCGCGCCATTTGGCGAACGACGTGCGCTTCTGGGTGCCGTGATAAGTGCTGTTGATTTCGATGGCCGTCAGGTGCCGGCTGGCGTATTCCAGTTCACGCGACTGCGCGAGGCCGTCGGGATAGAAATTGTCGCGCCACGGCGCGTAGCTCCATCCGCCGATGCCGACGCGTATCGGGGTATCGGCCCTGGTCTTGCGCCGCGAGGCGGGCTGCGGTGCGGAGGCAACCGGCTCTGCCGGCGTGGATGCGGACTTGGCCGCGGTGCGTGCTGCCATGGCGCGATCTCCCTGGGCGCGAGAATCGAAGTCTAGCGGGAAACCGCAGCCAGCGGAAAGGAGAAGCCGGCGGCCAATCGGAACAAAGCCGGGGGCAGGCTTACGCCCGCTCCCGGCTCGCACGACAGATGTCGGTACTTAGAACGAGAAGTCCTGGATCACGTCAGCGGTGTTCACATCCACCGACTGCGATTTCACCACCCCTGCCGCGCTGGTGGCCTGCACGCTGTACTTGCCGCCCGCGGCGCCGTCCGGCTGCAGCGGGATCGGCAACGCAGTCTGGTACGTGCCAATCACCGGGGCCGCAACGGGCAGCGCCGGCGCGGCGGCGAAGAAGCTATAGGCACCGGTATCGCTGGCGGCAGCGGTCGCGGCAATCTCGAACGTGCCGCCGCTGACCAATTGCAGCGCGCGCAGCGTCGCGTCGGCAGATGCCGGCGACACCGTGCCCGAAACTCTGCGGTACGCCGATGTCGGCAGCGACATCGGCGAGCCCGCCGTCGAGATCGCGGTACTGCCGCCCGCCACCACCGGCACGCTGCGCACGATGCCCGTGGCGCGGCCATTGGCCGAACCTGGCACCACCACCACATCGACCGAACCGGCGGTGCTGCTCTGCTCGATCGGCGAGAGCGTGAAGTTGCCGTTGGCATCCGCCACCGTCGCCTTCACCACCACGCCGTTGCGCTCGGCATAGACGCTGGCGCCCGGGGCCGAACTCACCACGCCAGTCACGGCACCGCTGACCACCATCGGGATCGCCGTCACCACGGGCTTCAGGCCAAAGCTGCCGTTGCCACGTTTCACCACGGATTTGCAGGCGTCGAAGTCCAGCACCAGGTCGGTCAGCGTGCCGGATGCTACCGTGAATGGCCGGTTGATCTTGATGCCGGATTGCACCGCGCTCGGTGTATCGAGCGTCTGCTCGCTAGCGCCGGTCGGTACGACGGAGTTCGCTAGTGCAGCCGAACCCGCCCCGTTGTTTGCGTCGAGGACCAGCCGGATCTGCTGGTAGTTGCCGGCGGGCAGCGCGGTCTGGCCCAGTGTGGACAGCACCCCGTTGGTCAGCGACAGCAGGTCGATCTTGCGCGCTGGCGTTACGTCGATGTTGACCCAGCCGCTGGCGCCCGGATCTGCATTGGCGTTGGTATGGACGCGCACCCTGTTGACGGTCACGAAGACATGGTCGAAGCCGCAGGCGGGCGCGTCAGTCATTGAGACCTTCAACGTTCCCTGGCCACCACCCGAATCATCGCCACCACCGCCCCCGCAAGCGGCCAGCCCAAGGGCGCTGGCCAGTGCAACGATGCGCAATGCGCTGGAAGAAAAGGATTTGGAAAAGTCTGACACGGTATGTCTCCGCTTGTTGTTGGAAGCTAATCGGAGAATATGTTGCAAACCGCACAACCGTTGTAAGTCTTTGTAATGGGTTGTAAAGGAACGACGTTCCTTGTCTGCATGATTGCTCAGCCAAACTTTGCGCGCGGCAAAGCGTGCGAACCCGCGCGATGCAGTGCAGCGACGCATTTGCTGCGCCGCCTCAACACCAAAGGGTCGGCGCAGCTTGGCCGGACACACGACGGACGCTGCATGGCAACGGGGAATGCATGGCAGCGCATCGTCGTCGCCGGAGCGACCCGGGGACGATGCCTGAGAGGATCAGATCGGTTCGTGAATGCATGCATTGACGACAGCGACGCATGACGAGTTTCGCATCGCGTTGAGGGATCGCACGCACGAGTCGCGTGCACAGCAGTCCTGCACGCGCACGCCGCCGCAATCACGACACCAGAGCCGTCAGCCGCGCATTCAAGCGCCCGCGCGTAATGGCAGCGATCTGTGCCAGCGCCTCATCCAGTTCCACCGGCGTGCTGCGGTCCACGCGGCGCTCCAGCGCGGCGAAGATGCCTTCACGCGTGTAGTGCCGCACGCAGATGATGAACGGGAAACCATGACGCGCGAGGTAGGCTGCGTTCATGCGATCGAGCGACGCTTCCTGCTGCGCCGTCATGGCATCGAGCCCCGCACTCTTCTGTTCCGCATTCGAGTCCGCCGTCATCGTGCCCGCGCGGATGTTCGCGCCCGACAGCAGCGGGTGCAGGTTCAGGAAATCGCGCTGGCCCTTGTCGTCGAGCTTGCGCACCACATCCATCATCGCGTCATGCAGCGCCGCCACCGATGCAAACGGGCGCTGTGCCCAGGCCCCTGCCGCCGCCTGCGGAAAGTGCTCGAACACGCTGCCGAACACGCGCGCGAAGCCCGCCTGGTCCAGCGCGTTGACCGGCGCGAGATCGATTGACTGTGACATGGACTACTCTCCCGTAAAACCCGCCGCGTCGGCAAGGCATGGACGTTGAATACGGGCCGAGTATAGGAAGCGCTCCGGGCAGCGGCGAGGCCTGCCACCCTATAGGTCGCATAACAGAATCCGATACCGCTACGCGGGGTCCATATCGCGCAAATTACGCAACGCTTGCGAGGCCGCCGTCAGCATGCCGCGCAGCCACATATGCGCGGCCGAGCGGTGGCGCGACGGATGCCACAGCTGATAGAAGCGCATGAACGGAAACTCGATCGGCGGCCTGAGCACGGCTACGGGCACGTGCTGTGCGTGATAGTTGGCAAAGTGGCGCCCCGTGGTAAGGATCAGGTCCGTACCGGGGATCAGGCTCGGCGCAAGATTGAAATACGGGCAGCTCACGCGGTTGTCGCGATGGACGCGCATGGTACTCAGCCCTGAATCGACCAGTCCGCGCTGGTCGCGCGAATAAGGCGTGGGCACGATATGCGCCGCACCGAGATAGGCCTGTGCAGTGAACTTTCCGGGCTGGTTATGCACGCTGTCCTGCGCCACCATGCAGACCACCTCATCTTCGAGCAGAACCGACAGGTGCAGATGCTCCGGAGGATTGGGCCAGTTGCCGATGACGATATCCGCCGCGCCTTCCGACAAGGCCTGTTCGTAGTCGAAGCTCGCGCTCAGCGGCACGGCCACCAGGCGCGCATGCGGCGCCGCGCGGCGGAACTCGCGCACCACGTGGGCAAAGAAGGGCGGCGCCAGGTAGTCGGGCATCGCCACGGTGAAGGTCTGCTCGGTGGTGGCGGGATCAAAGCGGTCATCCGACACCAGCAGGTTGTCCAGCGCACTGAGCGCGGCTTGCGCGTTGCGTGCGATCTGCAACGCGCGCTCGGTGGGCACCATCACGTTCTTTTCGCGCGTGAGCAGCGGGTCGTTGAAGATCACGCGCAGCCGCTTGAGCGCCGAGCTGATCGCCGGCTGCGACTGGTTCAGGCGGATGGCCGTGCGCGAGACGCTCTGCTCGGCAATCAGGATGCACAGCACGCGCAGCAGGTAAGTATCGAAGGGATCGTCGGCGCGGATCATGGTGAAGTCCTGGGCGAGGATGGCAGCCGGGTGCGCCATACAGCGCAATCGCGCATTATCCCAGTCCGCCGATGGCCACTTTGTAGCGTGTCGCGCACCGCACGGCAACGCGGTCGAACCCGGAGTCGGCCAGCGCATGCGCAAAACCCAGCCCGCCATAGCGCTCGAAAACCGGCCGGCTAGGGTAATCCATAGGTCTGCGAGGCCGCCCCGCGATCGCCCGCAAACCCGCGCCGCACAAGGCTTTGCGCTCCATATCGATGCTGATATAGGGCCTATACCAGCCCTCCCGTTCCCCCCTGTCGGCGCGTTCCTATACTTGCTTCCAACCAAACGACGGCGCCCGCCGCATCGCCTCTCTGGCAGCCGGGACGCACGACGCAAACTGACGAGACAGGAGACACCATGTCCATTACGAAGCAAGGCGTGCCGATCTTCGCCGGCACAGCGGACGACGCCGAGGCCAGCGTCTACCGCAAGGTCTCCTGGCGCCTGCTGCCTTTCCTGGGCGTGCTGTGGGTGCTGGCGTGGCTGGACCGCGTGAACATCGGCTTCGCCAAGCTGCAGATGCTCGATTCGCTGCAGTTCAGCGAAGCGGTGTACGGGCTCGGCGCCGGCATCTTCTTCATCGGCTACTTCCTGTTCGAAGTGCCGTCGAACATGCTGCTGCAGAAGATCGGCGCCAAGAAGACCATCATGCGCATCACGATCTGCTGGGGCGTGATCTGCATGCTGCAGACCCATGTCTCCACGCCCCTGCAGTTCTACACGCTGCGCTTCCTGCTCGGCGCGTTCGAAGCGGGCTTCTATCCCGGCGTGATTCTCTACCTGACCTACTGGTACCCGTCGGAGCGCCGCGCCCGCGCATTCGGCACGTTCATGTCGGCATCGGCCATCGCCGGCGTGCTCGGCGGCCCGCTGGCCGGCTGGATCATGACCTCGATGGGCGGCGTGCATGGCATGCACGGCTGGCAGTGGCTGTTCATCATCGAAGGCATCCCCTCAGTGCTGGCCGGCATCTTTGCCTGGTTCTACATGACCGACAAGCCCGAGCAGGCCAGGTGGCTCACCGACAATGAAAAGCGCGTGGTCCTCGACGCCCTGAAGCGCGACAACGCGGCCATGGGCGAGCGCGGCCACGACTGGCGCAGCGTGTTCACCAACCCCAAGGTGTGGCTGCTGATCGCGATCTACTTCTGCCTGCTGTGCGCCAACTCCACGCTGACGTTCTGGATCCCGACCATCATCAAGGACGTGGGCTTCACCACGCCGATGGCGGTCGGGTGGATCGCAGCGGTGGCCTATCTGTGCGGCGCCATCGGCATGGTCGCCAACGGCGCGCACTCCGATCGCCGCAATGAAGTGCGCTGGCACTTCAGCACCGCGGCGCTGGTCGGTGGCGGCGCCATGGCTGTGCTTGCCATTCTGCTCGGTATCAACGCGCTGTCGCCGGTAATCGCCCTGCTCGCCATGACGGCCTCGCTGGTTGGCACCATGAGCGCGATTCCCGTGTTCTGGCAACTGCCCAACCGCTACCTGGCCGGCAGCGCCGCCGCGGTGGGCGTGGCACTGATCAACTCCGTCTCGAACCTGGCCGGCTTCGGCGCGCCGTATGCGATGGGCCTGATCAAGACCGCCACCGGCAAGGTCACCACCGGCTTGTACGTCGTGGCCGTCATTGAAATCGTGGCTGCGGTGCTGGTGGTAGTCGGCATCCGCCAGCTCCGCAACAAGAGTGAGGCCTGATATGCGCGACCATCAAGATCCAGACTTCGACGCCAGCCGCCGCCGCTTTGCGCTGCAATCGCTGACGCTGGGCGGCGGCGCCCTGCTGGCCGGCAACGCCCTGGCCGAGACTGCGCCCAACCAGACCACGGGGCCGGTGCAGCAAGGCGGCCTGAGCCCGCGACTGACCATGCACGCGCTCGATACCTGGCACGGCACGCCGGCTGCCGGTATGCGCGTGGATATGTACCGCATCGACAATGGCCAGCCGCGTCATATGCAGACCGTCACGCTGGCCGCCAACGGCCGCAGCGAACCGCCGCTGCTGATCGGCGACACCTACCGCACGGGCACCTACGAACTGCTGCTGCATGTGGACGAGTACTTCGCCGCGCGCAAGGCCAATCTGCCCCAGCCGCTGTTCTTGTCGAAGATCCCGCTGCGCTTCCGCGTGACCGACGCCAGCCAGCGCATCCACCTGCCCGTGCTGTTCGGGCCGTGGAGCTACAACTACTATCGCGGCAGCTGATGCGGCCCGTTTGCTGACAAGGAGACCGACATGGCAGGCATCAGCACTCACGTACTCGACGTATCGCTCGGAAGGCCCATCGCCGGCATGCAGATCGAACTGTTCGACATGGGCACGCAGCCGCCCAAACTGATTACTCGCGCACGCACCAACAGCGACGGCCGTACCGATACGCCGATGCTGCCCGCCACGCAGGCGCGCACCGGAGACTTCGAACTGCGTTTCTGGGTGGCCGATTACTTCAAGACGCCGGACGTGTTCGCCGATATCGTGCCCGTGCGGTTCACCGTTGCCGATGCCGCGCAGCACTACCATGTGCCGCTGCTGTGCTCGCCGTGGAGCTTCGGGACGTATCGGGGTAGTTGATTGTTCATGTGGCACTGCGCGTATCTGCGCCCGGGCGGCTGAGCAAAGCCGCCCGTTTTTGTTTGGGGCACATCATTCACACCGGCATCATGGGATTCGCGTAGTCGCGCTCCATCGCCCGCTACACTTCCCCGGTCCAATGAGACGGTTTGATGCATTCCCCCGGTCAACCCTGCCTTTCACGCAGCGTTCCGGAGCCATGGGCATCGGTCCGTTCAGGCATGCGGCCGCCTGCTCGTCCCTTAGTTTCCACAACGGTAACCATCAGATGAAGACACGCATTGCGATTGCAGCATTGGGCACACTGCTTCTCACGTCGATTGCCAGCGCCACCGAAGCGCCGCACTGGACCTACCAGGGCAAGACTGGCGCGAGCCAGTGGGCCCACCTCGAAGCGGACTACGCCGTGTGTGGGACGGGCCAGCGCCAGTCGCCGATCAACATCGAGACACGCAAGGTGACCGGCACCACGGCGCAGGCCATCGATCTGTCCTATGCGCCTGCGAATGCCGAGGTCATCAATAACGGCCATACCATCCAGGTCGAACCGGCCAACGGCGGCTCGCTCACCATCGACGGCGTGGAGTACAAGCTTGCGCAGTTCCACTTCCACACGCCGAGCGAGGAGAAGATCGATGGCAAGTCCTATCCGCTGGTTGCACACCTTGTGCACAAGAGCGCCGAAGGCAAGCTTGCGGTGATCGCCGTGCTGTTCCGCACGGGCAAGGCCAATGCAACGCTGAAACCGGTGTTCGCGAGCCTGCCGGCGAAAGCGGGTGAGAAGCGAGCGCTGGACGGCACCATCAACGTCAACGAGCTGCTGCCGGCCAAACGGGACAACTACACGTTTATCGGCTCGCTGACTACTCCGCCCTGCAGCGAAGATGTGCGATGGGTGGTGATGAAAGAGCCGGTGTCGATTTCGTCCGCGCAGCTTGCGGCGTTCAGGAAGCTGTACAAGATGAATGCGCGGCCGGTGCAGGCGGTGAATGGGAGGGAGGTGTTGGTGGGGAGATGACCGATCGACAGTGGATCGGTTCAGTCAAACCCGAGCTGGTGAACTCTGTTCGACCAGCTCGTACGACGTGCTTCGCCCGCCCGCCTCGGACTTGCGTAGCACGCCGAGCGCCACCAGATCTTGAATGTCCCGCAGCGCAGTGTCCGCCGAGCACTTGGCAATCGTCGCCCACTTGCTGCTGGTCAGCTTGCCGTCGAAGCCGTCGAGCAGCAGATTGAGCAGTTTCAGCTGCCGCTCATTGAACGGTGTTCCTGCCCATCGTTGCCAGAAGCGTGCCTTGGCCAGGACCGCATCTAGGGTGTGCTGGGCACTCTGAACGGCGCGAAGCAGCGTACCCAGGAACCACATCAGCCAGGGCGTGACGTCCAGCGTTCCCTTCTGAGTACGCTCGAGGATGTCGTAGTAGTCCTTGCGTTCCCGCTGAATTTGCGCCGACAGGCTGTAGAAGCGCTGCGGGCTGCCGTCCGCGCGGGCGAGAAGCAGATCACCGACTGCGCGCGCGATGCGCCCGTTGCCGTCGTCGAATGGGTGCAGCGTCACGAACCAGAGATGGGCGAGTCCCGCTTTGAGAATCGGCGGGTCTTCGGTGTCCGCATTGACCCAATCAATGAAGTTCGCGGTCTCCGATTCAAGCTGTTCCGCGGGCGGTGCTTCAAAATGGATTCTCTGACGGCCGTACGGACCTGACACCACTTGCATGGCGCCGCTTGCATCGTCGCGCCAGCCAGCGACGCGAATTTTCGACATGCCGCTGTAGCCCGTGGGAAACAGTGCGGCATGCCAGCCGAACAGCCGCTCCGCTGTCACGGGCGCATCGCAGCGGGCCGTTGCGTCAAGCACCATTTCCACAACGCCTTCCACGTGTCGATCGACGGGAGCCAGCGCACCGATGTCCACCCCAAGCCGACGCGCGATGGATGAGCGCACCGAATCCACATTGAGCCGCTCGCCCTCGATCTCGCTGGATTTCACCACATCCTCGGTCAGCGCGGCAAGGCTGGCCTGGTCGCGCAGCGCCATGCCGACATCGGCCATGCGGCCAAGCAACAGACCTTGCGCCCGCGCCACCTCGGCCAGCGGCGAAGCCAGTCTGGCCAGATCGTAGTGAAGGGCCGGCCAGTCAGGGGCCTGCCAGATGTAGAGCCAATCTCCGCGTTCCATGCGGAGATTATGGGCGCAAATCCCTGCATCGGCGCCTAATCACCGCATTTTTTACGGAGAACGAGAGGACCTTCGCCTTCACTATATGGATCAGTACTAGTTTGCCGAAAACATACATCATCATCATTCATCGCGCGAATATAATATCGCCTTTGAGTCACGCCTGGTTCTTGGCCGGATACTTCTTCGCATTCATCTCCATCTTCGCCCGTACCGCGGCATCCAGGTCCACACCCAGCGCCGTCACTAGCTGCGTCAGGTAGATGGTGATATCGGCAAGCTCCTGCTCCACGTGCGCGCGCTCGTCCGTCGCCATGATTCCGCGCGATTCCTCTTCGGTCTGCCACTGGAAGATCTCGACCAGTTCGGCCACCTCCACGCTCAGCGCCATGGCCAGGTTCTTCGGGCTGTGATATTTGCCCCAGCCGCGCGCTTCGCCGAACGCGATGGCGGCTTGCTGGAGATTCTTGATATCGATGAGAGGCATGGTTTGCTGCATGACGTGTCTTCGGCAAAGCCGTATTGAAACATGCCAGACCGGCCAGCCACTGGCGGCCAAAAGGCATAGGCTAGAGGTTAAGAATCCTTCTCATGGCGGGCCCAGCATGCGTTCATCCATCGGCATGGCTGTCTTCACCCTGGCGGGCACCCTTGCCTACCTTGCGCTTCCCGTTCTCGGCTGGGGCGGCATGGCTCCCTTCTTTGCCCATCCGGCGCGAATCGTACTGGCCGAGGCGACCATGGCGCTCGCCGTGGTCGCCGTCTTCTCTCAAGGCAACATCAGCAGCGGCGAACGCGAAGACCGCGGCAACCGCTGGGTGCTCGCAGTGTTCGGCGTGCTCGGCCTGCTGTCGGGCTACGTGCCAGCCTGGAACGATCGCATCGGCTTCTGGGTCATCGACGGCGACACCCTGCGCTGGATCGGCGTGGCGCTGTTCGCAGGGGGCGGCGTACTGCGGCTGGTGCCAGTGTTTATCCTGGGCAAGCGATTCAGCGGGTTGGTTGCGATTCAGCGCGGGCACAAGCTCGTGACGACAGGCCTGTATGGCGTAATCCGGCACCCGAGCTACCTCGGCTTCGTCGTCAGTTCGCTGGGATGGGTACTGGCGTTTCGCTCGAGTGTGGGCGTGATCCTGACATTGCTGATGATCCCGCCGCTGGTGGCACGCATCCGTGCGGAGGAAGCTATGTTGCGGTCGGAGTTTGGGGCGCAGTATGAGGCGTATTGCGCGAGGACTTGGAGGATGGTGCCGGGGGTGTATTAGAAGGGCCAAACGATCTGCTATGGCGATTTCCGGTAGATGCAAAGCTCCGGCCTCGAGCGGTCACGACAACAAAAAAACCAGGGCGCTGGGCCCTGGCTTCATCAACCAAGTAGACAAAGGCTGCGCCCTCCCTGGAACGCGCAGCGCAATGCGTCATTGGCCATCAAAGCGGTAGACAGCCGTCTTGGAGCTGCTGTCGAGCATCCTGTAGCTGAACAGGAAGGTACGACTGTTGGTAGGCGCAATGAATGCCGGCACCGAATTCAGCGTCAACGAGGTTGCGCCCCTGGCCACCGGTTGCATGGGCCCATAGCTGCCGGCGCTATCGGTCACGAACTGCACGCCGCCGATCTGTTGGGCAGCAGCATTCTGCGCCCAATCGACGGTGAGGCTGGCCTGGGCACCAGTCAGGCCACCGTTCGGATCCAGCGCGCGCAATGTCTGCTGGCCCGGTGTATTCCATGGCAGGTTGACAGCCTGTTCTGCCTGAACGAGGTCGCTGAGCAAGGTCTTGTGGAAGACAACGGGATTCGTCGGATTCGTGATACTCGTGGGACTCGAGCCATAGAACAACTCAACCTTGTACTTGGCCCCCTTGACCACGAGCTTCGGATCCACACCATCGCTCGGCTGAGCAAAGGCAAAGTTAGGGGGGTTGGCCGTCAGCGTTGTTGCGGCGGCACCGGTAACCCCTGCAGTCCGGGTGAACCAGAGATTCGGGCAGTTATAAGTAGTGTTGTTGCCACACCGCTTGCCAAAACCATTGGTGTTGGTACTGTCGATAACGCCTGCCTTGTTTAGCAGATCCATGGTCGACTGGTTCGAAGGTATCCCCGCCGCAGTGTAGACGAGACCAGTCCCCGGATTGCCATTGCCAGGCAGCCCCCGGCCCGAGACCCGCACCAATTGCAGGGTACCTTGCCCACTGACGCTACCCGGCCCCCGCGCGTTGGCATTTACCGAGATCCCGGTCTGGAACGTGCTCATCCGGTTATCCGTGGCGGAGAACGACGGATTCAACTGCTCCACACGACGCACCTGCAGCCTGATCGAGACATCCGCAGGATGCTGGTTGCCCACGAGCCACCACGTAGTCGGACGCTCGGCCGTCGAACTGTTGCTGATGTTCTGGGCCACGGTGATCACGTTGCCGGGATTGCCGTTCGCATCCAGATAGCGGATGTTCACGACAGCCCGGTCGGAGTCGGAAGGCGAGGCGGCAGGATAGAACGCCATGATCTCGGGCATGCTGAACTGCGCGCCATTCATCGCGTCGCTCGTCAGCAGGCCGTAGAAGAACTGTCCAGATGAGTAGCCGTTATGCAGGAAGTCGACGTGCGCAGCGTTGGAACTGTCTGCCGCGATGTCCTGGCAGGCGGCGGCTGCCGACGTAATCTCAGGTCCGCCAGCCGAAGGGGGAACAGTGGTGTCGGTTGACAGAACGCGTTGCGAAGTCGGAATGGCAAAGCATGCATTGAGCGCCTTCGCCATGAGCTGGGCCGCTAGCGGCAACGACGCCACGCCATCAGCAGGCTTGGCCAGCGGGGTACCGCTGCTGCTTGCCGTGGCCATGTCCACAGGCGTGGGATTGTCCACCGTGGTCAGGGCCAGCTTGCCGGTGGCCGGATTGGTCACGACTTTCACGATGTCCAGGAGCTGGTCGGCCGTGTTGCCGACACCGGATGCCGTGGCGGCGACGATGCTTGTGCTGAAGGGATTGTAGTCAGCCGGGGCGCCAATTACGCTCAGCACCTCGCTCAGTTGGGCCAGGACATTGGTCACCACCTGCTGCAAGGTCGCGGCATCGACCTGCTTGCTGTTGACCACGCTCATCGCATTGCCGTCAGACGACAGCTGCGCAACGATTGCGGTGGTCAGCGGCGTTGCGTTGACGGTAAGCGTTGCGCCTGCCGCGGGCGTGGTCGTGGCCACGCTGACCAGCGCCGGCGTATTGCCGGTCGGATCGGTCACGACCACAAAGAATGGGGCGGCCTCGCCGGCCTTCAAGGTGCAAGTGTAGGAACCCAGTGCCGTGGTGGTGATGGACAACTCCTGGCAAGCCGCATTCCCTGCACCGTCCGTAATCGCCACGTTGGCATTGGCGAGCGCACTGCCTGTCGCCGCCGTACCGCTGAGTACCGCGCTGGGCGTGGCCGGCGAGTTGGTGGCCGGCGCACTGGTTGATGACTCTCCCCCTCCTCCACAAGCCGACAAAGCCAGCACCGCAACACTAAATGCGATGGGTGTAAATCTCATTATCCACTCCCCGGACCGTTGTATTTAAAAGACGACAAAAGTAATGACCCCTCTTTCGGAGGGTCAGTCCGACTCCGGACAAACCGGAGTCCCTCTCAAAACATGCCATATAAAAATCTGAGTGCATTCCCGTGCATTTATTGGCATATCCGCTGCGGCATTCTTCTCAACTTCGGTGCCGCAGTCACAGATTGACGAGGATTCTGCAAAAACTCCCGATGCAGGACATCATTCATTCTGATGAAAGCCCGAAAAAAAAGGTTCTTCACCGATTTCCGGGGAAGGCCGCCCGGATCTTCAGGAAGAAGTAATGGTCATCACGGAAGCCATAGGCCATCCGTTTGATGACCTTGATCCGGTTATTGATGCCCTCCACCAGATTGGTTCCCAACGGCCAGCGGCTATGAGCCAGGATGCCTGGCAGGTAAGGCTTGAGGCGTTTGGCGAACAGGCAAAGAGGTGCGATGCCGCTGGCCATGGCGCGCTCGTACCACCCTTGCCAGAAGCGCCGGGCGTAGCCGGGATGCCGGTATGTCCAAAGTGTCTTGAGATCGTCCTTGAGCACGTAGACGGTCATCAGCGCTTGGTTGGCCGCCAGTATTTCATCAAGCCGGATCTGATCGGCCTCACGGGTAACGTTCTCGCGGTTGCGCAACAGCAACCAGCGAGAAGACTTCACCACCTTACGGGCCGCCTTGTCGCCGCGTAGCCGATTGGCCTCATCCACCCTAACGCGATCGATGACTTCACGGCCGTACTTGGCCACCACATGGAACAGGTCATAGACGACCTGTGCGTGCGGGCAATGCATCTGCACTTCAAGGTCGTAGGCGGTATTCATGTCCATCACTGCGGCGCGAATCTTGGCGCAGCCTTCGGGGCCAAGTAGCTCGAAGAAGGGTCGGATTTCCTCTCGCGAGCGTCCGCGCCCAACCCAGAGTACCCGCTTGCTCGACGGCTCAACGATGACCGTGGCATAGCGATGGCCCTTCTGGATAGCAAACTCGTCCATCGCGATCACGGTGACGCCTTTCAGGTCGACCGGCCCCAGTTCCCGTTCCAGATGACGCAGGTCGATGCGCTTGACCGTAGTCCAGGCCAATTGATAGAAGGCAGCGACATGGCGCAACGACATGACCTTGCACAGTCGCGCTACGCTGGCGGCTAGCCGCGTTGTCACCCGCGCATAGGGTGCGAGCCAGTCCAGGCGTTCCAGCTTCGGGCCACATTGCCGGCAAGCTAGACGAAGTCGCGGCACGACCAACTCCACCGGAGTCTCGAACATAGGCAGATCCCGCACGCGTCGCTCTACCCGATCGTGGATACTGCTAACGCCTCGACCACAGCCATCGCAGCACCGCCTCCGGCGCCCCTTAGGTTCCAGCCGGATGAGGCAAATACGTTGCCCATTACGGGTCTCTTCCCAGCTATCGCGCAGGCGATAGCCTTCCCAGCAGCCGAGCTGGGCCATACAATCGCGCAGGGCCAACCTCCACCTTCCTGATTCTTGTTGTGTCGCAACTCCAAGATAACAGTGGTGGGCGCGTTGGCCCTTTTTGTTTCTATACGGTCACGCAGATCGGCGAAGAACCAAAAAAAACCGCCTGTGCAACGGAATGCCTGTGATAGCCTGAGCCAAACAACGCAGTGAATAATGGCGGCACGGCCCCGGTTAAAAAGACGCCACCGAACTGCCGGGAATGGGGAGAAGGGTAAATTGCTGATCGGTGATCATCTGATCGGGGACCTCTATGAGGCCGCGGCCCGACGCGACGGATTTCTGGAAGTATTTCAAACCGTCTCGGAGAGAATGGGCGCCAATGTATTCCATATGTTCAGCTGGGATACAGTGCGCAATGCCCCACACCTCTCCATATATACCCCCGACGTGCGATGGGACGAGATAGTCGAGCGCTACGACCAGTACTACGGCGCCCTCGATCCCCGGCGCAGCTTTGTCGAACAAGCCGCCATTGGCAAATTCGTCTGTTGCGATAATTACCTGACCGAACAGGACGTCGCGCGCAGCGAGTTCTTCCAGGATTACCAGATTCCGTCAGGCATACGCTATCTCATGGGTGCGCGCCTGGCCCGCGCGGGCGGCGACAATATTCTCCTGGGACTGCTTCGAGCACCCGACCGGCCGCCCTACACGGCCGAAGAACGGGCCACCGCTGCCGGCATGGCCAGCCACCTGCAGCGCGCCATCAATCTCTGGCAGGACACCAGGATCCTGCATCGCGATGCCGCGCTCGGCACGGAACTGATGGAGCAACTGGGTCTTGCCGTATTCGCCCTGGACCGGCAGTCACGCGTCGTCTTCGCCAACCAGGCGGCCGAAGGCATGTTGCGCGAAGCCGCCTGTCTGAAACTGCAGCACGGGCGGCTGGCTGCAACGCTGGCGGAGCAGCATGCCGGCCTGCAAACCATGCTCCGGCACGTGGCAAAAACCCGCAAGGGCGCCAGTCTTGCGCTGGCTGCCGCTTCCGGCGCGGCACCCGAGGTGTTCCTCAGCATCACGTTACTGCCGGGCCAGGACACGAGAGCCGTGTTTGGCGACGCCACCATGCTGGTGACCGCCAGGCGCCGCGGCGCCGCACCGCTGGTAACTGCCCGGCAATTGCAGCAAGCTTTCGGCCTGTCGGCAGCCGAGTCCGCGGTGGCCGAGGCACTGGTCGACGGCAACACGCCCGACGCGTACGCCACCCGTGCCGGCGTCTCGCTCAACACCGTGCGTACCCAGCTGCGAGCCATCTACGAAAAGACCCACACACGCTCCCAGGCCGAGGCCGTGGGCGCCATGCTTTGGGTGCTGGCTCAGCAGTCTCCTGACCGTTGACAGCGCCAGAGCAACTGACCGCGCCAACGATCCACGGCAACCGGCGCCTGAGGCTCCGCCGCTTTCCCGCTCCGGGTCAGCGATGCTTCAACATCGTCAGCAGCGCATGGGCAACGGGATCCGAGGATGCAGGATTCTGGCCCGTGATCAACAAGCCGTCCGTGACGACATACGGTTGCCAGTCTCCGGCCTTGGAATAGTTCGCGCCGTTTGCCTTCAGCATGTCCTCGACCAGGAATGGCACGACATCCGTCAGGCCAACTGCGGCCTCCTCGCTGTTGGTGAAGCCCGTGACGTTCTTGCCCTTGACCATCGCGCTGCCGTCCTTCGCCTTCACATGACGCAGCACACCCGGCGCATGGCAGACCAGTGCGACGGGCTTGCCGCTCGCTAACGTGGTTTCGATCAGGGCTTTGGAGTGGACATCTTCGGCGAGGTCCCACATCGGACCGTGGCCGCCTGGATAGAACACCGCGTCGTAGTCGCCGGCCGAGACATCGGACAGCTTCTGCGTCGACGCCAGCGCGGCCTTTGCGTCGGCGTCGGCGTCGAAGCGGCGCGTTGCGGCGGTCTGGAAGGAAGGATCATTGCTCTTCGGATCGAGCGGCGGCTGGCCGCCCTTTACCGATGCGAGCGTGACTTCGACACCGGCATCCTTGAGCACGTAGTAAGGCGCCGCGAGTTCCTCAAGCCAGAAGCCGGTCTTTTCACCGGTGTCGCCGAGTTGGTCGTGTGAGGTCAGGACGATCAGGACTTTCATGTCGGATCTCCGGGAGATGTAGCGGGATATGTCCATGCTGTACGAGAGATCGCCAGGAACTATGCGGCGCCCTGAATCGGCTGGTCGCGTCGCTTTCGACACACGGACTTCCTGCGGGACTGCCTTGCGGCATACGGACCCTGGTAAGCATGGTGCATGCGCCTTCAAAATCAAAGGCCGACACGGCTTGCAGGCGAAGCAAGCGACGCTGCATCGCTCGCGTTCGGCAGTTCATTGCTGAAACGCGCAGAATCGATAGTGATGGAGTCTGCGATAGGCTACTTGCAGCCACAGTGTTATCGACTCGCCGCTATAGTGTCGCCTTCGCCTTTGCTCAGCCACCCGCTGCGGCGAGCCCATCAATCAACGAAAAACATGAAGTTCAGCAGCGACACGTTGCACATGCACGATGGCAGCTAACCAGAAGGCGACCATGGAGGGGTCACTGAATCCCGGCAGGCAATGGATACGCCTTGCCCTGGCGCTTGTGGGCGCCGTACTGCTTGGCGACGCCATCGGGCTGATGTCTATGGGGCTGTTCAACTTCGGCATCGTGCTCCCCGGCGGGATCGGCATCGCGTTCCTGCTGCTCGCGCTGGGCTGGCATCGTGTCGCACGCTGGCGTCAGGCCGATCGGCGCAGGCAGTGGCTATGGCGTGCGGCGTGGACCGCGTTTGCCGTGTGGCTCCTGACTGTGGCTGTGTACTTCCACGGCATCCGCAGCGGCATTGGCGTCACCGTACCCGCGGGAATCCCGATCAAGGCCATCATCGTTCTTGGATCGGGCACGCCAGACTGCACGGCATCGCCCGCGCTGAAAGCGCGACTGGACAAGGGGCTGGCGCAAACTCAGCGATGGCCAGCGGCGAAGGTCGTAGTGAGTGGCGGACAGGATTTCCAGCGGGATTGCACCGAGGCGGACATCATGGCCGACTATCTCATCGCGCATGGCGTTGCCGCCGACAGGTTGATTCGGGAGCGCCGCAGTACCAGCACGGAAGAGAACCTTGTGTTCAGCCGGCGCCTGCTGGAAGAGCAAGGCATCGACGACACCGGATCGATCATCGTGGTGACCAGCGATTTTCATGTGCGGCGCGCGCTGGGTATCGCACGGAAGGCCGGATTCAGCAAGGTCTTCGGCGTGGGTGCCGGCACGCCGTTGTACCTTCGCTTCAATGCATGGCTGCGGGAGTACTTTGCATCAATCAGCAGTTGGGTACTGAGGGAATATTGAGGCGTCAGCAGGCTAGCCTTCAGAGATACGCCCTCCCTCCACGGCCAGGCTGATCCATTCATGGACGAGTTCGGCAATAGCCAAATTGTTGTCGTCCATCATGAGCAGATGGGAATTTCCGCCAATGCCCATGGCAGGCAGGTCGAGCACACTGACGTCTGCGCCCGCTTGCTGCACGGCCGACAACCACTCGTCTGCTTGGCGGCGATATATCGTCCATAACGCGTTCTGCGGAATATAGTCGCCCCACAGCACACAGTGAGGAATCCCGCGAAGGCGACTGGCATCGTCCACGGCTGTCGATGGTGCACCGGCAGGTTCGATCAGGACCAGTCCCTTTACCAGTTCAGGCACCGACAGCGCGGCTTGCTGGGCGAGCCGTCCTCCCTCGCTATGCGCGAGGATCGTGCATGGGCCAACCCGTCGGATCAGTTCTACATAGGCATCTAGCGCCATGCCGTTCGTACTGGTCCATCGCGCTACGAACTGCTTGGCGAGCTCGTCCAGCGCGTGCACCGGGAACCGCTGTCCATCGAAGGCCTGGCGCTTCCCCTTGGCAGCGTCGTATCCCGCCACCGGGCCAAAGCGAAAGATGCCCCACGCCTGCTCCAGCGTTCGGTGCTCAGGAGTTTCCGGCACCACGCTGGCTGGCGCCCAGGACGCCCTGCCGCGCTCCACCGCATCGCTCACAAAGGTGTCGTATCCCTTGCGCATGAAGTAATCATGCCAGCCGGGACGGCCATCGGGTGTGCACTCCCAGGTTGCACCGGTCATGCCACCACCATGCCACATCAACAGCGGATACTTTGCAGTGGGCGTATCCAGGGCGAACTGCTGGACATAGAGCTGGCCCACCTGGTAACGCCCGTTCGGGTTGGAAACGCGTGGCTGTATGCCCGGGACCGTGGCAAGTTGCCGAGGCGGAAGGTCGACCAGATCCACCGGCCGTCCGCCGACATGAAAGCCGCGCACGGCTCTGAGCGCGATGGGCATGGTTGCATGAAACGGGGAATCAGGAGGCATGGCGAATCGCAATCAGCGCCAGCGTTACGGTGATGGCGCCGCCGATGCGCGTCGCGATCTGCGCAAACGGCATGAGCTGCATGCGGTTTGCCGCGGTGAGAATGGCGATGTCTCCGGCGCCTCCCTGGCCGCTGTGGCACCCGGTGACGACCGCCACATCGATGGGATACATATCCACGAAACGCGCCACAAAGAATCCGCTGGCAATCAGGGACGCGACCGTCGCAAAGACCGTGACGACGGTGGGCACCGTGAAGGCGCTCACGAATTCGCGCCATGGCGTCAGTGCAACGCCCAGCGCAAAAAGCAAGGGCCAGGTCAGGATGCCGGAGAAGAACTGATATACGCCCTTCCCGCCTTGCTCCAGCGCGGGCGAAATGGCACGACCGAGCTTGGCCGCCACGATCAGGAACAGCATGGTGATCGGCGCCGGAAAATCCAGCAGCCGCTGGACCAACACGCCGACCAGATAGAACGCAACGATCGTCACCATGGCGCCGGCAAGGCTGACCGGATCGAACACCGGTGGCGTCGCAGACGCGGCGTCGCCTCTCGCAGCATGCTGTGTCCCACGCTGCAGGACGCCTTCTCCCGTGAGCTGCGGAAAGCGTTTGCCCAGTACGTTGAGCAGCCCGCACAGCAACACCGCGGTAAAGCTGCCCAACATGACCACGGGAATGATCTGCGCGAACAAATCCGGTTGTTGCTGCCCGGTAATCATCGAATAGCCCATGGAAAGCGGGATGGCGCCCTCGCCAAGTCCTCCGGCCATAATGGGCACGACGACAAAGAAGAATGCCCGGTAAGCATCCATCCCCATCGCCATGCCGGTCAGTGTCCCCACGACGCCTGCAACGACCGAGCTGACGGTCAGCGGCACAAAGATCTTCAGGAAGCCACCGAGAAGCACCTCCCGGTCCATGCTGAGAATGCTGCCGACGATGATGGCCGCGACATAGAGGTAGAGGAAGTTGGAAGCCTTCACGAATTCCTTGATCGAGAGCGCCAGCGATGCCGGAATCAAGCCGTAGTACGTCATCGCCGATGGCACGACAAACGCAAGGATCGCAGCGCCGCCCATCAGGCTGAGCATTCGCACGCGGCGGCCAAGTTCCATGAAGAAGAATCCGCCTACGGACAATACGGCGATTGCCATCGTGAGATCAGACGGCACCTTGCCGATGATGGCGAATCCCGCAACGATCGGGAGCAGTGCCAGATACACCGGCAACGGTACGACACCGATACGACAGTCCAGCAGGCGCCACCATTGCGCACGTAGCGCAGACACCGGCGCGGCGGTGAGCTCGACTCCGGCGCCGCCGGCAGTCTCTGCTGCGCTGTGGGAAACATGGTCTGGTCGCAAGTTGTCCTCCTCCATTGATCGATGATCTCGGCCGCATGACGTAGCGGCTTCTCGGCATGCAGTGTGTTGCGTCATGCTATGGCCGTCCAATATCGCTTTTGTTGGGGGGCATAACTTCGTACTATGGCAATCTATGCAGAACGCCCGCAAGCTGGACATCTCACGTTTGATCGCTTTTATCGCCATCTGCGAAGAGGGCAGCATCACGGCTGCAGCGCGCAGGCTCGCGATTGCCCAGCCGGCATTGACCGTCACCGTGAGCAGGCTCGAGGATGTCCTGGGAACGGCGTTGCTGACGCGGGGCATTCGCGGAGTCAAGCCGACTGAAGCGGGACTGCTGCTGCTGAGGCGCGCTTACGAGATTGTGAATCTCGTCGAATCCACGTTTCAGGAGGTGCAGGCGCGGACAGCCGACCCTGGTGGGGACGTGTCACTGGGATTGCCTTCTTCATCGGCCGCTGTACTCGCACTGCCGCTGGTCGAACGCATTTCGGCTCGGTATCCGCGGATTCGGCTGCGTCTGGTCGAGACATTTTCCGGTTATCTCTGGAACTGGCTCGCCGAAGGGGAACTCGATCTGGCAGTTATGTTTGACCGGACAGCGACACCGGAAGTGCATTGCGAGCCCATCGCCAGCGAGGACATGCAGTTGGTTGGCCGGCCGGAAGCGCTGCGGAACACGAGCACGGTGAAGGCGGCGACATTGGATGAATATCCGCTAGTGATGCCGTCGCGTCTGCATGCCATCCGATCGACCCTGGAGGCCCATGCCGCGCGGGCGAACGTGGCGCTCGACATTCGCGTGGAGATAGACGCCGGCCAGCAGCTGATACGGCTGGTGGAAACCGGCCGCATGTTCAGCGTGCTGGCCAGGAGTGCTGTGACACGGGAGATTCAGCAAGGGACGCTGGCGGCATCCATGATTGATCCGCCCATTGCGAGAACCGTATGCCTGGGACAGCGGCGCGCACGCATGGCCGACCCGGCGGTGCGCGCTGTTATTGCGGAGTTGGTTGCGGAGACTCATGCGTTGATTGACGCCGGTATTTGGAAGACCGCCGGCGCCGATCATCCCTGAGGCATCGGTCAGCCTCGGCATGACCCAGGCCCGCCGTGCTCGGGCAGGTATCATCTGTGCCAAATCGTGTCCTCCGTTGCGGCACGTCTTCAATAAGCCGACCTCCCATGCCCGCAACTGCAAGCCTCGCTGAAATCCTCACACTCGCCGAAGTCCGCACACTGGCCGACACCGGTTCCTTCCAGCGCGGAATGGCTTATTTCCATGATGGTGTCGTGTCCCGCCTTGAGACACATGAAGACGCTGTTCGCGCCAGCGTACGCGGCACGCACCGGTACCGTGTCGAGCTGGCCGTCGCTCGCGATGGTGGGCTCGCCTACGCATGCAACTGTCCGGTTGGCGATGAAGGCGCATTCTGCAAGCACGCGGTAGCCGTTGCACTGGCCTGGCTCGAGAACTCCGGGGCGGAGGTGTTCCATGCCGAAGATAGCGCCGTGGAGAAGCCTCGCAAGAAGCGTAAGACCTACGCGGAGATCATTCGCGAATACGTGGCGACGCTGGACAAGGGGGCGCTTCAGGAACTGCTGCTGGAGGCCGCCGAGCTTGACCGGACGGTACGCGACAAATTGCTGTTCGCCGCACGTACGGCGCAATCTGATTTGCCGGGCATGAGAACCGCGGTGCAGCAGGTAACGCGCATCTCCCGACCGCTCGGCTGGAACGAGGCAGACGGGTATGGCAGGGGCCTGATGTCGCTGGCCGATACCTTGCGCGAGAGGCTTACCGGACCGCACGCTGCAGATGTCGTCGAACTCACCGAGCTGGCTATTGCCGGCGCGGAAGACAGCCTTGAGCAAATTGACGATTCCCTCGGAGGCGTGATGCCGGGCATCGTGGAGCTGGCATCTGTCCATCTCGATGCATGCCATCAGACCCGCCCCGAACCGGTGAAGCTTGCTGAGCGCCTCTTCCGCCTGCAGACGGCAGGGAAATGGGATACGTTCGGCAATGTCTTGCCAGCTTACGCAGAACCTCTGGGCAAGAGCGGATTGAGCCGCTACCGGGCACTGGTCAGCAAAGCGTGGGAAGCCCTTGCCACGCTTGGTCCAGGCAAGGACTCCCGGTCATTCGAGACGCGCCGTCTGTATATCGAGAACGCAATGGAATCTCTGGCGGAGCATGACGGCGACGTTGATGCACTCATCCGCATTCACGCCAAGGACCTGTCGAGTCCGTACCGTTTTCTACAGATCGCAGAACTTTGCGTGAATCATGGCCGTCCGGACGAGGGAATCGCGTGGGCCGAGCGGGGGCTTCGTGAATCGTTCGGGCATGTGGACTCACGCCTGCTCGACTTTTGCATCGAAGCGCATCTGCGTCGCGGCGATTTCGAACAGGCCGCAACGTTCGGGTGGCGTCGCTTTGAGCTTCGTCCGACTGCCGACACGTTCACCGCGTTGATGAAGGTTGCCACGGCTGCTGGTAACGATGAGCTCCGGGAACGCGCACTGAAGCACCTCTGGACCCTTATCAAGAAGGAAGAGTCGAGCAAGAGTTCGGGACTCGATGTGTGGCAGACGCCAACGCGCTCGGAACTGGTCAGGATATTCCTGACCGAAGAGAAGAACGATGCCGCCTGGGATGTCTTTGGCGGCGGCCGGGTGTCTACGCAGCTGTGGCCATGGATGGCCGCCGTGCGCGCCGCAACGCATCCACATGAGGCGATTAGCCTCTATCACCGGCTGCTGGAGGTCGCCGTGAACAACGGCTCGGGCAAAGCGCGCTATGACGAGGCCTTTGACGTCGTGCGCACGATTGGCAGCCTGCGGAGAAAGCTGGGGGAGCGCGCCGAGTTCGCCAGGGAACTGGAGGATATCCGCGAAATCTATCGCTCCAAGCGCAATTTCATGAAGTTGCTCGACAAGGTCCTGAGGGACAGAACCCATCAGGGCAAGGCCAAGGCAATCGGGAAAAAAGCGGCACTAGCCATGCCGCAGGCACACCGGCCGATACTCCGCCGGTGTATCAGCCTGTACCAGCCGCTGACGCCACTGCGAAGGCGCAACACCAAACTCCGCCGAGAACCAGCGCGTAAAGGAGCTCGGCATCGAAAAGCCGAGCAGTTCAGCCACCTCGGCCAGCAAATGTCCACCGCTGACGAGATACCGCACCACCAGTTCACGCCGCACGTCATTGACCTGATGGGAGAACACGGTACCTGCCGATTTGAGCCTGCGCTGCAGCGTGCGCACGTCCATCTCCAGGCCCCTGGCCACCTGTTCAATCGAAGCCTGGCCCATGGGCAGCAGAAGATAGATGGCCTTGCGGACCTCCAGTACACAGGATGTCGCGCAAACCTCTGACTGCGCCTCCAGACAGCGGCGCGCATACTCGGCCATCATCGGGTCCGCGACCGGGT
Organism: Cupriavidus sp. C2SS-8b; assembly: GCF_057073745.1. Taxonomy (NCBI): domain Bacteria; kingdom Pseudomonadati; phylum Pseudomonadota; class Betaproteobacteria; order Burkholderiales; family Burkholderiaceae; genus Cupriavidus; species Cupriavidus sp. C2SS-8b. The sequence continues at coordinate 65,342 of NZ_CP172716.1, read as the reverse complement.
TGGGATGATCGAAATCCGCGGCGGCGCAGGCGATGCCGTTGAAGTCGCTGCGGAACTTCAGCTTGCAGCCAAACATCCGCTGATGCAGCTGCAGGTCGGCCGGCGCATCATGCGTGAAATGGATGCTGTGCGGGTTCCACTGCAGGCCGAGCAGGACGTTACACGTGCGATGCAGTGTGCCGGTCGCAAGCTCGATGGCTTGTCGAGAGACCGGCGCATCCTCCAGCACAATTTCCTCGCGCACGATCACAGTCGCGCCGGCATCTTCCACCAGCATCGCCAGCGATTCATTCATCAGGCTGCGATAGCGGATCAGCGTACGTAAGGCATCACGCAAAGTCGCCTGGTGCGTTAGCAACAGGCTGATGGCGCCCAAATCCGCGAGCTGGCGCGTCCCGGCCATGCGCAGGCCGAACGACTGGCAGCCGCTTGCGCGCGCGGCCTCGTCCAGCAAGGTCATGGCCATCGACACCGGAATGCGCTCGTCCGGGTTATCGAGCAAGGCACGTGAGACGCCGGCTGCCCGCAGGATCGGCTGCGTATCCAGACCCAATTGCGACGCCACGTCGAAATACCCGGTCAACGCTGCTGCGCGAACTCTTGTTTCCATTGCTCTCTCCCTCTGGCTCTGCCGGGAAGGATGGTGTCGGCAGGAGGTGAAGAATTTGACGGCGATCAAATCGCTACGGCCCGCACTCCGCCCCTGGCATCAAACGCAATGCTCTTGTCGCGCAATGAAAAGTCCCGCCCTGCTCCGGACAGTAATTTTCATCCAACGCCAGACGCGTTGATTGACCCCAAATTCATACCGGCAGGAGGCAAAGAGTGACTTCAACCAACATTTACCCTCGCGGCATCCCATGCACGGCCCCCTTCATTGCCCGCACGGAGGCCGCATGATGCGCGTAGAACCACTGACCGCCACCATCGGGGCCGAACTGGTCGGCGTGAACCTGGCCGATGCCATCCACGATGAAGGGCTGTTCGCCGAGATCCGGGCCGCGCTGCTGCAACACAAGGTGCTGTTCCTGCGCGACCAGCACATTTCCCGCGCCGAGCATGTCGCGTTCGCGGAGCAATTCGGCAAGCTGGAGAATCACCCGGTGGCCGGCAGCCATCCGAAATACCCGGGCCTGGTGCAGATCTACAAGCAGCCGGACCAGCCGATGGACCGCTACGAGAACGCGTGGCACACCGATGCGACCTGGCGCGAAGCGCCGCCCATGGGGTGCGTGCTGCGCTGCGTGGAAGGCCCTTCCGTGGGCGGCGACACGATGTGGGCCAACATGGCGCTGGCGTACCAGAACCTGCCCGAGCACGTGAAGACGCAGATTGCCGGCCTGCGCGCGCGGCACAGCATCGAAGCGAGCTTTGGCGCCGCCATGCCGATCGAAAAGCGCCTGGCACTGAAGGAGCAGTATCCCGATCCCGAACACCCGGTGGTGCGCATTCACCCCGAGACCGGAGAAAAGATCCTCTTCGTCAACGCCTTCACCACCCACTTCACCAATTTCCATACGGCGGCCAACGTGCGTTTCGGCCAGGACTACAACCCGGGCGCGTTCGAGCTGCTCCGTTACCTGGTGTCGCAGGCGTTCATTCCCGAGTACCAGGTCCGCTGGCGCTGGAAGGCCAACAGCATGGCCATCTGGGACAACCGCAGCACCCAGCACTACGCGGTGATGGACTACGCGCCCTGCCACCGCAAGATGGAGCGCGCCGGCATCATCGGCGACAAGCCCTTTGGCATCGGCGAGCGCGATATCAACGCCCGCACACTTGAACCCGCACTGGCCGCCTGAGCCAACTACCACCAGGAGAGAGACATGGATTTCATCGACGGTTCGCTGTTCCCCGAGAACCAGCAGAAGCTGGTAATTACCGCAGCGCCTTATGGCCCGGAATGGATGCCATCCGATTTCCCGGAAGACATTCCGGTGAGCATGGAAGCGCAGATCCAGAAGGCCGTGGATTGCTACAACGCGGGCGCCACCGTGCTGCACGTGCATGTGCGCGAAGCGGACGGCAAGGGCTCCAAACGCCTGTCCAAGTTCAACGAACTGCTGGCCGGCATCCGCGCCCGCGTGCCGGACATGATCCTGCAAGTAGGGGGCTCGATCTCCTTCGCGCCCGAGAGCGATGGCGAGCTTGCCAAGTGGTTGTCGGACGATACGCGCCACATGCTGGCGGAGCTGAAGCCCACGCCTGACCAGGTGACGATCGCCATCAACACCAACCAGATGAATGTGGTCGAGCAGATGTGCGCGGCCGACGTGGCCGGCACCTCGCTGGCCGAGCCGGCGAACTATCGCGCCTATCGCGAGATGACCATTCCCGCCGGGCCGGAATGGGTAGAAGAACACATCCGCCGCCTGAGCAGCAATGGCATCCAGACCCACTTCCAGCTTGCCACCATCGCACAGCTGGAGACGGTGGAGCGGATGATGCGCCGAGGCGCCTGCAACGTGCCCCTGATCCTGACCTGGGTGGCGATCGGCGGCGGCTTTGAAGCGCCGAACCTCTACAACCTGGCGAACTTCGTGCGTGCGTGCCCCAATGGATCGGTGCTGACGCTTGAGACCTCCATGCTCAACGTGCTGCCGCTGAACATGATGGCGATTGCGCTGGGCCTGCACGTGCGCTGCGGCATCGAGGACAACATCTGGAGCCAGCGCCGCGACCGCAAGATGGGCACTGTGGCGCAGATCGAGCAACTGGTGCGCATGTCGCGCGAGTTCGGGCGCGATATTGCCAACGGCGAGGAAGCGCGGGAGATCTACAAGATCGGCACGTTCTATGACAGCGCTGCGGAGACGCTTGCCGAGAATGGGTTCGCGCCGAATCGGAAGCCTGGGCAGGTTGGGTTCACGAGGCACGGTAGCCGCGCGTAACTAGAACGACGAAACAGTCCCCACAATCGGCAAGCCCGCCGCCGCCCCGCAACGCTGCCGGGCGGCGGCGGGCATTGTTCGTTTCGGTTTCCCGCCACTGTGTCCGTTAAGTACCACGCAAAGGCCGCCTTGATCTGCATCAACGGTACTCAACCATCCCCCCACTATCCTTGCGAGCGCTGACGGGTAGACCAAACAACAAAAACACGCAGGGGCTAGGGAGCAACATGCCGCATCACACCTTGGATATCGAGATCGAGCGTCTGATATCGACATCAACGCTGGAGTGCGGGCCGCTGGCGCCAGTCAGCGAAGTGGTCACCAGAATGGCCAGGCGCCGCTGCAGTTCGATCGTCGTCATGGATCAGGGCCGGGCAGTCGGCATCTGGACCGAACGCGATGCGCTGGCGCTCGGCAACACGGTCGATGCGCTGTCGATGCCGATCAGCGCGCTGATGAGCCACCCTGTGCAGTCCCTGCCCGGCCGCACGCGCCTTGGCGATGCGGTCTTGCATTTCAAGAACAAGGGCATCCGCCATTGCCTGGTGGTCGACGACGCCGAGCGCCCGCTGGGCATGCTCACGCAGACGGATCTCGTCATGGGGCAGGGCGCGGAATTCTTCCTGCGCACCCGGCCGATCGATTCGGTAAAGTTGTCCCAGCCGGTCATCGTCGCACCCCACACCAGCCTGCGCATCGCCATGTACACCATGCGCACAGCCGAGCTGAGCGCCATCGTCGTGCGCTATCCGCTGGATGAGTACGGCATCCTGACCGAACGCGATATCGTCCGCCTGGCCGCCGCCAATGCGCTGGGCGACACGGTGGCTGAACACGCGACGCGCCCGCTGCGCGCCCTGCGGCGATCGCAAAGCCTTTACCTGGCCCGCCAGACGCTGGTCGAGAACCGCATCCGCCATGTCGGCGTGCTCGACGACCACGGCGAACTGGCGGGTGTGCTGAGCCTGGCCGACATCCTGAGCAATATCGAGTACGAGTATGTGCACGAGCTTCAGCTCGCGCTGCGCGAGCGCGATGAAGCGCTGCTGAAATCCGCCTACCACCTGAAGCTGGCGGACCGCGTGTTCGAAGCCACGCTCGACGGCGTGATGGTGACGGACCTGAACGGCGTGATCGAGCGGGTGAATCCGGCCTTTACGCAACTGACCGGCTATTCCCAGGCCGAGGCCATCGGCCGGACGCCGAAGATGCTGAGCTCGGGCAAGCAGGACCCCGCGTTCTATCAGACGCTGTGGCGCGAGCTGCGCGAGAACGGCAACTGGCAGGGCGAGATCTGGAACCGGCGCAAGAGCGGTGAGCTCTACCTGGAGTACCTGTCGATCTCGGGCATCTACAGCCACGATGGCAACTGCACGCACTACGCCGCGATCTTTTCGGACATCACCCAGCGCCGGATGGACGAAGAGCGCCTGAACCACCTGGCGATGCACGATGCGCTGACGGCGCTGCCCAACCGTACCCTGTTCAGCGAGCGCCTGAAGCAGGCCATCGCCCGCGCCAAGCGTGCCGCCAGGCGGGTGGCCGTGATGTTCATCGACCTCGACCGCTTCAAGCTGATCAACGACACCCTGGGGCACGGCGTGGGCGACCAGGCCCTCAAGGTCATCGCGCGGCGGCTCAGGGAAGCCATTCGCGAAAGCGACACGGTGGCGCGCCTGGGCGGGGACGAATTCACCGTGATCATCGAGGACATCGAAGACATCCGCCACGTCGCGCAGATTGCCCAGTCATTGCTGAACGTGGTCGGGCAGCCGATCGACACCAACGGACAAACCGTGTTCGTGACACCGAGCATCGGTATAAGCATCTATCCCGACGACGGCACCGAACAGAAACAGTTGCTGATGCAGGCCGATCGCGCCATGTACGAGGCCAAGGACGAAGGCAAGAACAACTTCCGCTTCTTCGCCACGCAGATGACCTCGTCCTCGATGGAGCGGATCACGCTCGAAAGCGAGTTGCGCAACGCCCTGGCGGCCGACGAATTCCGCCTGCACTACCAGCCGGTCTATGACTTGCGCAGCGGGGACATCGTCTGCGTGGAAGCGCTGCTGCGCTGGCAGCATCCGACGCGGGGCCTGCTGGCACCCGGCGCGTTCATCACCACTGCGGAGGATTCGGCCTTGATCGTGCCGATAGGGGCGTGGGTACTGCGCGAAGCCTGCAGGCAGGCGCGGGTGTGGATGGAGGAGGGGTTCGCGTTTGGGCGGATTGCCGTCAATCTATCCGCGCGGCAATGCCGGCATGAGCAGTTCCTGCATGACCTGACCACCATCCTGAGCGATACCGGGGTGCCGGCGGGCAGGCTGCAGCTGGAACTGGTGGAGAGTATGGCGATGACTGGGAATGGGGTGACGGAGGCGCTGTTGGGGGAGCTTGCGCGGCGGGGGGCGAGTCTGGCGATTGATGATTTTGGGACGGGGTAGCCGTGGCAGCCCTTTCTCCTTCGGAGAACGCTGCAGCAGCGTCGACAACGCGCCTCTCGCTTTTGGTCACTACTTGCGCCAAAGCTCTCCAGCGGACCACTCCCCTGCGTCTGCTAACGAAAAAACCGCCTAAAGGCGGTTTTTTCATTTTCCACGTCACAAAGTTTACAGTAACTTGGCACAGATCTCATTTTCCGTGACATCCGACACCTTACGTCACTTATTTGTGAAAAACATCATGTCGAGTGTCACAATTCCCGAAAACTCCCACTATGATTCAAAAGCGTTTTTTCAGTAATTGAGACTTGGCGCCTCGCGCCTTTTGCCACGATTACTGAAAAAACTCGGCGTACGTGCCAAGAAAAGTGAAAAATCTCGGCAGGGCCTTGCTCGTAGAAAATATCCATTAAAAATCAAATGGTTGCGAGGAGGCCTGCTGCCAGCCTTCTACTCTTGCCCTTCGATTAGAGCAGCTCCGCACCCGTGGCAAAATCGAACGCGCCGGGCAGTGTTTGGTTGATGTATGTGCATACAGGATTCGTAATCTGTAGTGGCTCGCGCCCGATGGAAGTGTGCTCGGCTGATGTGCGAGCCTCCTATTTCTGGCCAAGTACCGCGAGCGCTACATTTATTTTCTGGCCCCGCGCAGCGATCTTGCTCGGAGCCCGTGATGAATCTGATTCGGAGACGGTGCGCAGCATGCGGCACCCTATTTCTCCCCCGACCACAAATTCCCGGTCAGCGCTTTTGCTCGGCTGCCGACTGCCAGCGCCAACGTCGACGCCGGTGGCAACAGCAGCACTTGCGCACTGACGACGACTATCGCGATAACCAGGCGCGTGCCACCTCAGCATGGAGCCAACGTCACAGGGGTTACTGGCGGCAGTATCGCGAAACCCACCCGGCTTATACGGAGCGCAACCGAAATCTGCAGCGTGAAAGGAATCAGAAGCGGCGGACGATTGCAAAGATGGACGCGTCAGCTCCGAAAACGCCTTTGCCTACAGGCACTTACGTGCTTCAGCGCGCGTCCGAAGACGGGATTGCAAAGATGGACGTTTGGACGGTGCGAATCGTAATGCTGCCGCCGCCGCGCGCGCCTTCAAGAGCTGATTGCAAAGAGATGATGTGAGGCACAGCCTGCGTCCACCTGCTACCGTGATTTCGTGCGCTGCCCCGGAGCGCAGAACGGCGGTCCCTAACGTGGGAGAGCTGTTTCTCACATTGGCCGGTGACCACTATGGCAATCGATCAGAACACCTGCGCTACGCCGATCGCGTCTTCCACGCTTCGGGCCGTCGAGTACGTGCGCATGTCGACTGAGCATCAGCAGTACTCGACCCAGAACCAACGCGACAAGATCCGCGAGTACGCTACGTCACGGGGAATTGAAGTTGTCCGGACCTATGCCGACGAGGGCAAGAGTGGGTTGCGAATCGACGGGCGGGAGGCATTGCAAAGCCTCATTCGCGATGTGACCAGCGATCACGCGGATTTCCAGGCGATTCTGGTCTACGACGTTAGCCGCTGGGGACGCTTCCAGGATGCCGACGAGAGCGCGTACTACGAGTACATCTGCCGGCGTGCAGGCATCCAGGTCATCTACTGTGCCGAACAGTTCGACAACGATGGCTCCCCTGTCTCGACGATCGTTAAGGGCGTCAAGCGTGCCATGGCCGGCGAATACAGCCGGGAGCTCTCCGCGAAGGTCTTTGCTGGCCAGTGCCGGCTGATCGAACTGGGGTTCCGGCAAGGCGGCCTCGCCGGCTATGGATTGCGCCGCGTGCTGGTCGATGAGCATGGTCTCATGAAGGCCGAACTCTACCGCGGCCAGCGCAAGAGCCTACAGACCGACCGTGTTGTCCTGATGCCCGGCCCGGAGAGCGAGGTGCGTATCGTCAATCTGATCTACAACTGGTTCATCGACGAGTCCCTGAACGAGTTCGAAATTGCCGCGCGACTGAACAGCATGCATGTGCGCACGGACTTGGACCGGGACTGGACTCGCGCAACTGTCAGGGAGGTGCTCACCAACGAGAAGTACATCGGCAACAATGTCTACAACCGTGTGTCCTACAAGCTCAAGCGTGCCCGCATTGTGAATGCCCCCGAGATGTGGGTTCGCAAGAATGGGGCTTTCGAGCCGATCGTGGCACCGGACGTCTTCTATACCGCTCAAGGCGTCATTCGTGCCCGTGCGCGCCGCTATAGCAGCGAAGAGCTGATCGAGCGGTTGCGAAACCTGTATCGGAATCGAGGATTTCTGTCCGGCCTCATTATCGACGAGACCGAGGGTATGCCATCTTCCGCTGTCTACATGTATCGATTTGGCAGCTTGATACGTGCCTACCAGGCTGTAGGCTTTACGCCGGATCGGGACTACCGGTATCTGGAGATCAACCGATTCCTGCGGCAACTACATCCGAAGATCGTCACACAAGCGGAGCAGGCCATTGCCGACCTTGGTGGCACAGTCGTCCGAGACCCGGCGACGGATATCCTGGACGTCAACCAAGAGTTCACCGTATCGATTGTTCTGTCGCGCTGCCAGCCGAGAGGTAACGGCGGGTACCACTGGAAGGTCCGATTCGATACTAGCCTCCTGCCGGACATCACGGTCGCCATCCGGCTGAACAATGCAAACGACGCACCTTTGGACTACTACCTGCTCCCGCGGCTCGACTTTGCCCGCCCCGGCATCCGCCTCGCTGAGCGCAATGCCATTGAGTATGAGAGTTATCGCTTCGATACGCTGGACTACCTGTATCACATGGCCGAGCGCGCAAGATTGAGAAGGGCAGCATGAACACACGGACCCAACCCGGGGAGATCCGGATGATCCCGATCGACCGTATCGACGTGATCAATCCACGCGAGCGGAATGGAAAGGTTTTTGACGAGATCGTCGGAAATATCAAGGCCATCGGCCTCAAGAAGCCAATCACCGTCACGCCGAGGGCCAGCGCGGACGGTGGTGAGAAGTTTCTTCTCGTCTGCGGCGAAGGGAGACTCAAGGCGTTTCGCTCGCTGGGCGAAACGACGATTCCGGCAATAGTGGTCCACGTCAGCGACGAAGATGCGTTCATCATGAGTCTTGCCGAAAATATCGCGCGACGCCAATGTCGTCCGCTAGAGCTGCTAGCCGGCATTCGTCAACTGCGCGATAGCGGGTACGCGCCAAAGCACATCGCAGAGAAGACCGGCTTGACCACTGCGTATGTACAGGGCGTCCTAACGTTGCTCCAACATGGAGAAGAACGTTTGCTAATCGCTGTTGAGAAGGGCACGATTCCGCTAACAGCTGCTCTCGCGATCGTAGGGGCTGGCGATGACGACAAGGCGATCCAGGCCGCGCTACAAGAAGCGTATGAGTCGGGAAAATTGCGCGGCAAGCAACTTATCAACGCGAGACGGATTATCGAGCGGCGACAAACTTTGGGCAGATCTGCATCCCGCTATATGACCGGCAGGCAAGCCGACGTGACCACCTCAAGCCTGGTGCGCACTTATGAGGGAGAGGTAGAGCGCCAGAAGGCTATGGTCCGCAAGGCAGAGTTCACGCAACAACGGTTGCTGTTTGTCGTCGGAGCACTGCAGCAACTATTTGCCGATGAGAATTTCGTGAACCTTCTTCGGGCCGAATCCTTGGCGACGCTACCGAAGTATCTCGCTGAGCGTGTGTGGCCAGCAGGGAGTTCGCCATGACAAGCGTTGCCCTGGGCTTTGTACCTGAACCGCTCGCTGTCCCCCTGACGTGCATTCTTCCATCACGCAGAACTCCGGCCGGCATTATGAGCACTCGGAAGTTCAAGCAGATCCGGTCCTCTATTGAGGAGGTGGGCTTGATTGAGCCACTTTCCGTGACTGCGGTCGACCAGCAGTCTGGAAACCATACCTTGCTGGATGGGCATATCCGACTGTTGGCACTACACGAGCTTGGGCATGAAGGGGCCGCCTGCCTGGTTGCCACAGATGACGAGGCATACACCTACAACAACCGCATCAACCGTCTGTCGACCATCCAGGAACACTTCATGATCCGGCGCGCGATCGAACGGGGCGTCTCGCCGGAACGTCTGGCGAGGGCACTTTCCGTCGACATCACCCAGATCATGAAGAAGATGAACCTGCTGGAAGGCATTTGCCCAGAGGCTGTCGACCTGCTGCGAGATAGGCAGTTTTCTCCCGAGGTTGCTCGGGCGATTCGAAAGATGAAACCGACACGACAAGTCGAATGTGTGGAGCTGATGATCGCAGCGAACAACGTTACAGTCGCCTACGCCGAGGCCCTGCTCGTCGCCACACCCGCATCGCGCCTGGTCGACGGTAAGAAGCCGGCCAAGCTCACGGGCGTGAGTCAAGAACAGATGGCGAGAATGGAGCGAGAGATGAGCAATCTGCAGGAGCAGTACAAGATCGTGGAACAGACCTATGGTCAGGATGTGCTAAATCTCGTACTGGCCAAGGGCTACCTCGTGAATCTGCTGGAATGCGAGCCGGTATTGGCGTATTTGCGTCAGCACCAGCCTGATCTGGTGCGTGAGTTCGAGTCGATTCGCGACGTTGTGTCGCTTGAGCAATAGTACCTACCCGTGACACAGGGGCGACGCCCATTCGAACGCGCTGGGCGACGGGTAGACGAGTCAGGGCATCAAGACTAGAATAGACGCTGGGTGCCCACCTTACTTGCACACGAGTAAAAACAGGCATTATTTCCGTCATTGCAAACCTCTCTTCGAGCCTCGTCGTCGGGGACTTAAACGTGTGCGCCTGACCCGAATTCGGCGTGGCGTTTGAGGAAAGGTTCACTATGACGATCAAGGAACTCGCGTATATTGCGCAGCATCATCTCCGGGCCCACACCGGCACGCAGTTCAAGCGCGCCCACATCTACGAGCTGCTGGCCGCAGCCTTCGGCTTCAACTCCTACGCAGCCCTTTGTGCAGAAGCTGTTTTCACCGAGCAGTCGCTGTCAAGTCGACGTGCGGCAGATTTTGGCGAGCACGTCAGGAACCGTTGCCTAGAGATCGGTTACCTGTTCGATACGGCTACAAAGGTCGCCGGCGTGCTACCGGCGTTGATGACCGAGCACAAATTTGGGCTTGTCAGGATTCCGGATCTGATCGTCTATCTGCGGGACGAGTCAGGGCACGGTTCATGGCCTGACGAAGTTGAGCGGGGGGATCGGAACGAGGTTAGGTGGTGGTCTTCTTCGGACGAATTGTTTTCACCCCTCATGCTTGATGGGCTCAATGCGGCCGCGAGCAGAGGCCATGCCGCCGCTCACTATGCATTGGCACTGATCCACGCTCCAACGGAAGACGACTTCGATGCCTCAGGGGTCGGTAGTGATTACTGGTACATGCAGGCCCAAAACGGACGGGTTCTGACAGGCGTGGAACAGGAGTGGGCCGACGCTCATGCGAGCCGTTTGGCACAGGATGAAAGATTCTCTCTGCACCTGCGAGAGGCTGCGAAGCTGGGACACCAAGAGGCACTGTTGGAACTTGCCGATCGTTTTGACGACCCGGCTTTCTTTGAGCAGGCGACCGATTCAGTGAACGCCAATCCTTCTTCGGTTGCCGACATCGCCGAGCGCATGGGGCGACCAGAGGATGCGAGGAAGTGGTTGACGGAGGCCGCAAAACGGGGGGACACGGAAGCCATGCGCCAGCTGATCGAGGACTACGACCGCGAAGACCGACAACAATGCTGGACATGGGTGTACCTCGCAGAGCTGCTCGGCGTCGATTTGACCAAGGATGAGTACGTGGCCATCCACGAGGACGGATCGCTCTATGACGACGACGTTGGCGGCCCGATGTTTGTGGATGGCCGGGATGGCTTGAAACTCGAGCCAATGAGCGAAGAACAAGATGCCGCTGCTCGACGTGTCGCACAAGAAATCTTCGAGAGCGTTCAGCGGTTGACGAAGTAACTCGAATTGCAGTCATCGAGCTGGAATGCGCGACCGGCGGCTGTACTCTTGCCGCCGTCGGTCGCCACCGCTACAGCAGTCTGCGACCACAATCGACCGCCTCTAAACCCGCACCAGTAAAGAAGTGACCTCGCGAACGCTTGCGGGACCAGAGCAAATGGAGAACAGCGAGGGCCAGGGGCGGGGTAACAACTAAGGATTGGAGACTCAGCCGTTTCAGGCGATGTGATAACGCCTTTGGTCAGGCAGAAGTTGAACAATCTATTAGAGAGCTTAGCTCGTGCTAGCGTGCGCCCTGCGGTCACTTTACTTCCGGCCCATACCCAGCGTCTTGTGGACCTCTGGGAGGTCATACACAGTAAGGATTCCAAGAAGCTTCTGTTCGATCTTTCCATCCTCGGTTATTAGAATTGCATCAAGATGTTTTCCGCGAGCATTGAAGCCTGCGAACTTCGACAAAGCATCATCGAGAGTGGATCGCTTAGATAAAAAACAGTAATGGTTGTCGTCCTCTACATGCGGAAGCACCTTCTCTATGCTCGTTGATTGCAGGCTAACGAGATCTTCCGAGATCTCAGACGCCAACCAGCGAACGACTGTCTCTGTTGTGAGTAATGCGACGAACCGTCCATCGAAAGTAATCGGCAATTGCGAGAATGACCCTTCCCGCATGTCTTCGATCGCATAGCTAATGGGGTCTCGCTGTTCACGCGATTTGACAACCTTCTGAAACTGGGGGTATATGGCTGGTGGCTTCAGCAACAACTCCCTGACGCGATCAAAGTCATGAACCGCACGGTCATTTGGCTCGGCGATAACATGTTCATCCGAGCGCTCATGGACAATAGCATTGCGAAGATCAGCGAATTCCTTCAAATCTTCCTTATATCGACGAACGGATGTATTTTTTTCAGCGACTCGCTCCACGAGCTGGTAGAAGGTAACGCTGCGATCTGCCTGGATTTGCTGTCGCAACCAGCGCTCAATGTCTGAGAATGTCCTGAGGAAGCTCTGGGAGTTCGACATGTAGTGATCTCTACTTGCTAGGCTATCGAAAATAGGATAAAAACCAGCCCCGCTGCCCAACTATTATGCGGCTTCGCAGCCAGGCCAGCGCGCTCCTGGCTCCGGCCGGTACGGGGACAGATTAAGGACCAGCCCCCGCAGGATTCGCAAAGTCGCCTCGTCGCGCGCGGCTAGCGACTGTATCAGGTCCTCGGGATTGGGCTGGCCCAGCGCAAGCCGATACAACAGCCGTTGATCCTGAAGCTGCGCGAACCGCAGCTCATCCTTACCCAGAGGCAACCGGAACAAGTAGCGGCTAATATAAGCGCCATCCGTCTGCCACCAGGGCCGCATCCCGGATTCGTCGCTGCATTGCTGGTTGGCTAGCCGTTCGACGGCAGCCCATGGCGAAGTGCGATCAGCTTCTTGTGTGCAAAGGACCTCCTCACCCAACTTCGCCGCTAGCACCCTGCGCACCGCGAGACCCGCATAGCGATTAACCCGGCCCTCCCTTTGCTCGAGTTCGACCGGCGTCGGGCACAGGTCCCAATGAGCAACGCGGGAGCACCAGGTATGGAAGTCGAGTCCTTCCTGGCCAACCGAGGTCGATGACAGAACGTGGGGCCAGAACGGCGTGTTGAATGCCACACGCAGGTCGTCTGATCGCGCCAATGGACGGCCGGCTAAGCTTTCCTTTGCGCCAAGCTTGGCATAGCCCTTATCTTCAGTTCCACCGAACGGCACCGCCGCATGGCAGCGGATGCGGATGCCCTTGGACTTCTGCTCATTGGGTTCCAGCCTCTGGAACGTGAACGACCCCGCGCTCAGCTGAAATGTCTTGGCCAAGTCTTCAGCAAGCTTCGTGCTGCCACCTTCGACCGTAGGAAGGCGCATCCAGTAGTGCTCGTCCAACACTGACTCGAAGCAGCCGTCGACCATGAGGGCGTACACGGCCTCCACGATCTTCCCTTTGCTCCATTTGGCCCAGAAGACTGGTTCGTCCAGGTATATGCGCAGACCATTCCAGGATAGCGACACCAGTTGTGCAAGCTGACCCGGGCTCAGCGCGGTTGGGTGATGGCGAAGCAACGCCCTGGCACAAATTACCCCCGGCGCTGACAGCGCCATCTCGACCAGGTCGTCCAATTCGCGCGCACTGAGTGCCTTGAGCGGTTCAACGGCACACCAGCTCTCTCGCATTTTCGCCAAGCTCGCATCGCGCCCAGCCGGTCCTGACCAAGCGTCCCATACGGCCAGAGTGTGCTTGAATCGACTTTCGATGGCGGCCAGTACTTTCCACACTGGCCGGTGCGTGGAACGCCGCGCGGGCTTGCGCTCGTCGGGCAGCTCGACTTCAGGTCCCAGCGCTGTCCGAATCTGGATGCGTAGCTTCCGACGAACTCTGGCAAGCGAGCCGGAAATTCCACCTGCGAGTGGGTCCGTCATTGCGGCCAGGAAAGGCGAAGGGTGGAACAGCGCAAACAGCGGCATTTGCGGCTTGCTCGGTTGGAGGCGGCTAGCGCGCACCGCGAGCCGATAATTTCGCTGCCCAGCATGGAGTTCGGTCGCGTCAATAGCATAGCTAGTGAGTGCCGCAATGCTTTGAGGGGTTGCCTTGAAACGGCTGAAGACTAGTAGCTTTTCCGGCGCCCGACGTTTCCAGGCGCCGCGGAGGTCCCACCAACGCAGGGTAGGTGCAATCCATGGTAGGGCGAGGTTGCCCGGGGGCGCTATCTTGTGCAACGCTCGCAGCTTCGGGTGCGGCCATGCTGCAGGGAGCTCGAGCCCGTCGACCGCGCCTGAATCCAACTTCGGCCCGGTCAACTTGACGCGTCTGCGGCGCTTCCACGCGTCATAGCGAGGACCAAGCGCCTGGGCTGGCAGGGGCACGGAAAGCCAGTACGCCAAAGCGTCCCCTCGGTCCTTGGGTTGGAATAGCGAGACGAGTGCACGATATGCCTTCATGTCCGCAGGCAACAGCGGTGCCATGGAATGTTGCGTCATGTACTCCGGTGCTGCGGCGTCGTGCATCGCTCGCTCAGTGCGCGCCATCACTGCCGTCATCTTGCGCTGAATCCTGTCACGCAACTCGCGGGCATCGGCTTCCAGCTCGCCCTGCAGCCCGGCGTTGCCGGCCGCCCGCGCGATCGCCTGTAGGAGTGCGCCAAAGTTCCGAAAATCGTCGGACAGGACCTTGCTGAAGGTCGTGCTGCCTTTCAGGAATGCCAGAAGCTCAAACAACTGCAGGTGGGCATCGTCGCCAACACTCGGATAGGGCGTGCCGGACAGCAGCAGGACTGCCGGGCGCATGTCATTCACGCCGGCGTAGAGCGTGCTGACCAGCCGGTCTTGGCGTCCATCTACGGAGATCATCTCCCGGTATTTTTGGAACTCGTCCAGGATCACCAGGTCGGGAGGGTGCAGAAGCAAGGCGGCGTGCGAAAGCGCGCGCCGCAGCCGCGTCAACAGAGTACGGGCGGAGCTCTGCGCCACCAATGTGCCGAAGTCATCCATCGCATCACCGAACTCCTCGTGCATGGTGCGCCGGAACAAACCGAAAAATCGAGCGGACAAGCCGGCCGCCCGCTGCTCCATCCGCCAGCGCGCTTTCTTCCACGTCTCGTCGCCGGCCTGCCGGCGCAGGAGTTTGTCGGGGATCTCAGCCGCCACCGTTGGCAGAGCCCGCTCCAGGATTGCCAGCAGAAAGGCTCTCTCGTCGACCCGTCCGCCGGTAGCGCCGGTTGCCTTGCCCGGAAAGGATGTTGCCGGTGTCAGCGCGAACAATTCCACCGGACCGCGCAGGCGCGGCGTCATCGGTATCAGGGACAGCCTTTCGGCGGGCGAGACAAGATCGTGTGGCGTCATTTCCTGGAGCGCCGCAACCAGCCGATCACGGTTCTGGTGCGCCACGCGCAGCCCATTCGTGATGTAATAGACGATGACCGGGCGGCGCGGGTCAATTTTCTGACGATCGGCCACGAACGCTGTGATGATCTCCCGTGCAACCATCGTCTTCCCAAGGCCTGGTTCGTCTGCCACAAGGAAGCGTCGCATCCCCTTAGTGTCGCTAAGGATGGAGCAAGCTCGCCGGGCCGTAGCGGACTGGAACGGTTGGGCGCGCGCCGCCATCAGCGTAACCCCAATGACGCGTGGGCGAGGCTCCAGACCCGGCGCAATTCGTGCAGATGCGCTCGTTCGGCTTCCGCCTGGCCGGCAACCCGCAGCACAGCATCCGTGTACGCATCAACTCTGGCATAGGCTGCAGCGAAGGCCTCGGGGTCGCGTGCCCAGCAAGACAAAATCTCCTCCAGCGTTATTTGGGGGAACGCTCGCACCTTCCAGCGTGCGGGCTGTAGGTGCACTTCATCGTAGCCACCCAAATCTTCGCCGTAATCATCCTTATCTTCGTCATCCCAGTTAGGCTCATCTGTATCGGCGCCGTTCCCATTCAACATGGCGCGCACCCACGCGAGGAATTGTTGGGGACCCAGGTGCGCAGCAATTGCAGCCCGGTCACGCTCAGCGGGCAGGGCGGGTTCGATGGCAAATTTCTGCAGCCACTCGCACACTTGTCCGGCCAGTTCCAGCTGGACACGGACCAAGCCAGTCTGCTCGGCTACGGGCACGCTGCCAAGCAGGACGGTTCGTTGCCCCGCCGGCCAGGGGACGGTCTCCGTCGTTGCCAGTCCGACCCGCAACTCCACATCCATGGCAGACAGGCACGGCGCCTCGGCCGCAACCAACGTGAAGACGTCGCCATCGCGCTGTAGTAGAGCATCCAACGACGCGGCTAAGTGACAACGGCATTCTTCAAGCCGCTCCGCCACGTGGTCTGGCTCGATGGGTGCAATCCGCAACGCAGCGATCTCAACCGGTCGAGCCAGGCCTACTAGGTGTCTCAGGCCGTCTAGCATGGCGACTTCGCAATCGATTTCAGCGATGACCTCGACGTTCCTGTTGCCCCATCCCCGTTGGGTCGCGTTCGCACTACCAACCCACAGCTTGACGGCACGTCCAGTCACTAGCGCGATAATCTTTGCGTGAAGGCCGAATGGCACGACTTCGCCCTCCTGCGGTGCGGCAATGGCCTGCGCGTCCGGTACGTCGGCCGGCTGGGGCACGCTCGCATCGGGCTCCGGCTGATCGTAAACGTAAACATACCTTCCGAATTTTTCGAGGGGGACGCCGGCTTGGCTGGCGAGTTCGCGCGCCGCCATTTCCGTCGACACCAGGATGCGGGCGGAATGTTCATCACCCCAAGCACCTATGCGTTTTATAAAAGTGCCATCCAGGAATGGGCTGACTACGAAGATTTCATCTGCCCGAGCCACATCAGGCAGCTGCACTAGCGTTTCATGATCGCGCTTAAGAGTAATCCGCTTGACTTTGACTCCAGGCGGCATGACCCACTTCAAGCCTTTCAACTGCTCAGCGACGGTATTGGGATCCACCCCTGGAATTCCTGCGAGCGTGGCCAGATGGTAGCCAAGGTCGGCCACCCCTTCGATGTCGCGAGCGCGCCTATCGCCGGTGCCGGCGTTAAGGACCAGTCCGAAATCCAGGTTCCAGGCCTTAGTGAGGTTTTTGCTTCCGATCAACAGTCGCCAGGAGGTCGGCTTGTCGGCCTGTTCGTAGCCAATCAGGGCAATTTTTGGGTGCCAACTGCTGATCGATTCATCGCAAGCCACTTCTGTGACGAACTGATCGAAAACCGCCGCGATTTTTGGCGTGCGCCGCGGCTTTGCCAATCTCCCTCTCTGGACCACCACCCCGATTCGTCCCTTAAGGGCTTCGATGGCCTCGGCCATATCGGCCCGAGTTCCGCTCCCATTATCGAGATCCCGGCCGGCCAGTGCCAATAGTGTGGCGCCTAGCGACCAGAGGTCCGCCGAATAAGTGGCCAGCAGCGCGAACCGGACCCGCTCACCCGGCGGCGGTCGTAACGCATCGAGATAGGACTGATTCGGCCAGGCTTTCGGCGCGTTGCTCACGATTGCCCGTGTAGGTCGGCAAGCATCTGGGAGACCCGGTCCCACCGATAGTGGAGCGGGCTAGCTTGGGGGTAATCGTTGCTGCCCCATTCGAGGCGCCGTGCCTGTGCGAACCCGCGGTCCGGTAACCGCGCGCGGGATCGCTTCCGGTCTAGTTCGGCCATTTCATACACCGCCCGCAATGGCTCCGGGCTCCGCTTTCCGCTGCGCAGCCATTCCGTGGTTTGCTCCAACACGGCCCTCAGGGTATCTGGAAGACGGCCGACATCGGCCTCGACTGCCGCCAAGTCGAACCGGAGAGCCCCTTCAGCGTGTTCCTCGACAACTGCAACGAGGTAGTCACGGTGTTTCCTCGGTGTGGGCTGCCGATCGCGCTGCTCTCGCGTCTGTTCAACCAACGCCGCGTACACACTGCGGCCAATGCCCACCAGTGCCGCAGCGGCCGAAGCACGTCGGAGTGAGTGCGCCTGGTCGCCGGCGACTTCGCACACCTCCTCCGCCCAGCAAGTCGGCAGGGCCATGATATCGGGCAAAGAGTGCTGAGCAAGCTGCGCTAGCAGTGGGCGCGTACCGTCCGCGCATCGCAGCCTTTTCCATTGTTCGCGGAAAAACTTTCGCTCGACGAAATTCAATTCGAATCTAATCTCGTCGTCGGAGCTCCAGTCGTCCGGTACCGGCGGCAACGAGTTAAACGGCTCGATTACCGCACCGAGCGGCACACCGTCATCGTCGCGGGAAATCTTACCGGGCCTCAGGCCGCGATGCACATCCGCGCGGCTGTAGTGGCGCAGGCCATCCTTCCTTCGCAAAATGCCCCAAGCGCCGAGGGCGCCCCAATAGACCATGGAGGGCGGCTGGCTGCTGATGTAATTAGGGCTATCGCGGCCGATGATGCCGCGCTTCTCCTTCACGTCCGGCAACTTCTTAAGCAGGCGCACTACCAAGCGGCGCTCCGCGTCGCGCACAGCGTTAATGACGCTTCCCTTTGGCGGCTTGGCGCGCAGGGCCTGATACATCCATGGGACGAAAAGAGCATATCGAAGACGGGTCTGCAGTACCGATGTACCTGGGAAGAAAAGATCTGCATAGCGCTGGTGCAAATGCAGGAAGCCGATCTCGTCCCGAACGCCCTGAGACTTATCCGCCATCTGAGCCTCTGCGCGGCGCAACGCGTCCCGCGATAAATAGGTCCAGCCGAATGTCGACATGAAACGTTTGACAATTGATGCACGTGCTCGGATTGTATCGACGAGCAGCGCATTGCGCACTTGGATAAGGAGCCCAATCGCACAATTTGGCGACCTAGACTTTGGCCACCGATGGTGTTGTACTAACTGCACCAGCTGAGAAGTTCTCTAGTACCGTCCGGTAGTGATAAGCCAAGCTTGAATGCGCTTGCAGCGTGGCATGTGGCGCCTATGCCACAATTGGAGACGGATGTGGGCCGAATCTTGGTCAACTTGCCTGATACGCAAATAGAGGAATTAGCGTCAATAGCGGAGGCCGAGCACCGTCCACGGGCGGCTGTCATCCGTGATGCCATCGAGGCGTACATCTCGCAGCGAAAGCTGGCGCTTGAGGCTGATGTGTTCGGGTTATGGAAGGGCAAGAAAACCGACGGCCTCACATACCAACAGAAGCGGCGCTCGGAATGGTGAAGTCACTACCGTTCGCTGAAAGTGCTGGCGCGCGCTGGCGGCGCATCGGCCTTGCACTGGTTGGCGCATTGCTCAATGGCGATGCCATCGCGCTTATGCTAATGGGGCTGTTCAACTTTGGTGTTGTCCCTCCCCTGGCAATCGGCTCTGCCTTTCTCGCGCTGGCATGGCGCTGGGAGGCCGTGGCGCAATGGCGTGTGGCCAGCCGGCGGCACCAATGGATCTGGGCGGTAGGCTGGCTGGGCTTTTCCGCGTGGCTGGGTGACGTTGGCGATGTTCTTTCAAGTCATCAGCTCCGGCACTTCCCAATCTGCGGCAAAGGGATCGCCCGCAAAGACCATCCTCATCCTTGGCTCCGGCACGCCGCATTGCACCGCGTCGCCTACCTTGGTCGCGCGCCTGAACGAAGGCCTAACGCTGGCACGGCAATGGCCTATGGCGCGAGTGGTGGTGAGCGGTGGCCAGGACTTCGGACTGCGGTGTAGCGAAGCGGACATCATAGCGGACTACCTGACCGCGCACGGCATGGCGCCGGACCGCCTGATCCGGAGGATCGAAGTATCAGTAGGGAGGACAACATGCACTTCAGCGGCCGGATGCTGGAGCAACAGGGCGTGAGCGCTGCAGACCCGCTGATACTGGTGACCAGTGATTTTCATCTGATGCGCGCTAAGCGGATTGCCCATAAGGCGGGGTTCCAGGCGGCTTCCGGTGTGGGGGCAGCAACGCCGCTTTATTTGCGGTACAACGCCTGGTTGCGGGAGTATTTTGCGTTTATCAGCGGGTGGATGTTGAGGGAGTTTTTAGCCCCGGAGTACCCCCGCGCCGGCCCCCAACTCTTGCAGAGAATGCTCGATGCCGCCAGCCTTGTCGGAAGGTCAGTGCGGCGCCTCCCTGTCAAGGGTATATCCGAAAAAATTAGCCAATGTTTACGTAGGGCCACCAATAGCAAGCCACCCAGCGCGGTGCGCGTGGGCATCGTGTAGTGCGTGATGCCACGGGTGGCCTGGCTGCGAATGATAGCCAGCGACCGCATGCTGAAACTCTGGCACGCTGGCCAAGGGCCCTAAGTCGTACCTACCGACAACATTCTGCGGAAAATCGCCGTCCAATGCGTCCGACAGTGACCATGGTAGTGCATCCTAGCGGCGGCGCACAATCACTGTGCCAGGATCTCCCGTCTCAACCACTACCTCTTCTGCTGTTTTCCACCCCAGCTGTTCGGACAGCTCGGAAGGCAACGGAATAATGAGATCACCGCTTTCGTCGGTTGCTGCAACCGCAGTGACCTGCCAAACGGCTGGCGACCGGATATTCGCCAAGTACTTGAGTAAGATATCCCGTAACGTTGCATCGTCATCCGGAAGTGCCAACCAATCCGCGAAGTTGTCATCGGAATACTTCGTCCAAGCCATGACTGTTTCGTCGTCCGTTTTCTTGAGAGCAGCTTCCTCCAAGCAGACAAGCATCCGGTCAACATCTTTGGCAAACTGCTTCCTAAGTTCTTGCCGTTCACTATAAGTCGGCGTCATAGCAGTGAGCTCCCATATCGACGTGTTCGCGCGCGATGTCGCAGTTCATATGACCGCGCCTAACATCGCGTTGAAGCATGTCCGTTAACTTTCCCCAGTTCTACCGATTGCATAGCCGGGTGCAAACCAACCGTCCGCTATCCAGCGCCTCAGCTGCGAGGACGCCGCGCCAACTACTGAAGCGGCGCCGAAGTTATGTATGGGGAGGGAACTCCCTGCCAGACGTCGCCCCAAGGCATCAAGCGCTGACGCGGATACGACAGATATAGCAATCGCTTCGACCTCGTCACCGCGACGAACGCGTTCCGGCGCTCCTCGTCCTTCTGCTTTTGCCCTGTGGCCCTATAGTCTGGAAACACTCCGTCCGCCATTCCAACCACAAAAACGACATCAAACTCGAGCCCCTTTGATGAGTGCACCGTCAACAGAGCCACCCCCTCTCGGGTCGCCTGGCCTGATGTTCCGAGCGCGATGTTGCTAAGGAAGCCTTGCAGAGTACGCACCCGCGAGCCGTCCGATCGCAAGAAGTGGTCCCACTCCTGCCTGAGCACGGCCACATCCTCACGAACGGCGCGTCTCTCAGGCACCTCTAGCGTATCGGCGTATTCCTCCAACGTCTTGAATGCCGGTAAGAAATCCAAGCGCCGTCCAACGGTTGCATGTACGGCGGCAACCGCGTTAGCGACGACCCGGCTCCCTGGGGCGCCTTGCGCGTCCGCCATAGCATGCATTCGTTGAACAACTTCCGCCTCGTTCGCTGGCGTACTTGAATAGGGGGGGAGATTCCATCGCTTATGAATCGCTGCCAAATGCACGGCATCCTTCGGATTTGCGAGAATTCGAAGCGCAAGCTGGAACTCGTCGACTAAGTCAGATTCGTTCTCGTGTGTGACACTGAGCCGCCTATAGTAGGGCAGACCACGGTCCTTAAGTTCCCGCTCCACCCCAAGCAAGGCATACCTGGTGCGCCCCAGAATCGCAAAGCTCGTCGGGCTGACCGAGCCTTCAATGTCCGGATGTCCCGCGACCATCAACCGTTTGAGCTCGTCGACGACGCGCGACGCCTCATTGGCCTCATCCGTTCCGACAAGAAGTTTAGCTACGCCTTCCACGGGCAGCTGACCTGCCACTGTGTATGTCGGGTCCAGCGATTGGGCCACTCGAACAACGGCCATGGATGACCGGTAGTTCTCTTGTAGATGGATCTCCGTCGCATCGAAGTCGTTCTTGAAGTCGACAGTCAGATATTTTGGGCTGGACGTATTGAAGCCATAGATTGACTGGTTCGGATCACCGACCAACATAATGTTGCGCAAGGAATCTCCGGCCAACGCGCGAATGACTGCGTACTGCGCCTCATTGAGATCCTGCGCCTCGTCCACGCACACGTAGGCATAGACACGCCGATAGAAATCGGCAATCTGCTGAAATTCCGTGAAAAGCCGGTAGGTATAGAGGAGCAAATCGTCGAAATCGCACGCCCCACATGCCTGCAATCCCGCGTTGTAGCCCTCGTATACGCGCTGGAGCACGGGGTCGTCGATGCCGTTCCCAGCTGTCGAGATCGGGTGGGCCTTAATGTACGAGATGCTCTTTAGCCAGTTATCCAGGCGCTGGTTTCTCTCCTTCATCGATAGGTGAGAGATCTCCCCTAGCAGTAGTGGGTCCTCTTCAACGACTTGAGCAAGAATCTGCTTGCGGTCCTGATATTGCTCGAAGATCTGCGGCATGGTGGTAAGCCCGATGTGCTTGCCGCGATCGGTGAGTACATCGAGGCAGAATCCATGCAGCGTCCCAACGAAAGAGCGCTTGCGCGCCTCGGCTAGATCGCCAAGCCGATCCGTCATTTCCTTGGCAGCTTTATTTGTAAATGTGAGCGCTAGAACCCGGAAATGACCAGGCACCTGCGTCAAGAGACGGCGGATACGCTCGGTCAGAACTCGCGTCTTGCCCGAGCCAGGACCAGCGATGACTAGTAGTGCTCCGTCGCCGAACTCCACGACCTGCCGCTGTGTAGCGGATAAGCGAACAGTGGACATGCTCGAGCTCCGTTACTCGACGCCGACTTTGGTCGGATCGAGCTTTTCAAGATTGAATTGATGGCCAATAACGTCGAGTAGCTTCGCGACCAGCTTCGGTACACGGCGCTCGGGCACTGCCGAAGCAATGACAGCGTTTGCCAGTGGTGTGGCATACCGCGTCTTCTTCTCGCTCACGATATCCAGTGCCGCACGCCGGCGTCCTTCAGCGCCGTTGTAGTCCCGTGTCGTCGCTACGCCTCCCACAGTCTTGCCGGGCTTTCCGTTCAGGCTGGTAATGTACTTGTCAAGGCCATCGGCACCGGCAACCGCACCGATCGCGACCTCGAATGCATCCATATAGCCGTCCTCGAGCAGATGAGCTTCGAGGTCATCCTTGTCCGGAATGACGACAATGTTGTCGCACTTGGCAATGTCGTCAATACCGACCCGCTTCGCGTCACCCTTCAGCTTGGAGACGGGCTTATCCTCACCGTCGGAGAAGATGTACCATGGGATGCCAAAGCTCTGTGCGAGCCAGATAAACGGGAAGTAGTCGGTGCCACCTACCCCTACAAAGCTAAAGCCAAGCTCATGTGCAGTGGCACCCCAGTAGGCTTGCGCCCAAAGCGGAAACGCCTGTTCTTCGGTGTCCCCTTCAAACAAAATCAGAGCGCGCGCGAACAACAGGTCCCCGCGCGATGCTACGACGGTGCGCTCCAACTTGCGAATGTCATCGTCCTTCAATTCGCTCAGATTGAGGCGCTTCGCCTTCGTTATCCCGCTGTGCTTGGTGAACAGGCGCAGCTCACTGAGCCTTGCCTGGCCGGCGAAGTAGGGGGAATGCGTGCTGACAATGCGCTGACCAGGTACGGACTTGATCTGGGCGAACAGTGCGCGCTGCGCTTGCGGGTGAAGGTGGGATTCTGGCTCTTCCAGCGCCAGAAGTGAGTGCGTCTCGTCTCCTTCCTTCAAAGCCAGCGCGTAACGCCAGGACATGAAGGCACGAAACACGAGCAGCGAGGCCAAGCTCCGAGTACCCATGCCGTGGCGCGTCAACGGAAAGGCCTGGGAGCCGGTGGTAGCAAACGTGACGTCGACACCCTTCGAAAGATCTCGTAGGCGACGCGCGACAGGTGTGATCTCCACCCCCGCGCTGTCAGCGCTGACCACCGCTGACATGTCGGAGAGATTCGTTTTCAAGTGCTGCAATACCGCGCTCTTGGAGACGATACCGTCGTTTAGCTCGGAAAGCGCTTCCTCGAATGCCGCGATATCGGATTCCTCCAAACCGAGATTGTCAGTGAGCCGTCGCCAAAATGATCCTTGACGGCGCAAATCGTCTTCCAAGTCGCGCTTCGCATCAATGTAATGCAGCGCGATGTGCTCGAGTTGCTCGGCGCTCACGCCCTCAGTTGACACGGCAGAGGACAACCAATCGTCAGCAGACTTCCATTCCGTTAGGAACCTACGCTCTAGAGCATAGTCTCCCTTCGTCGTACTCCAAGACAGCGTGGTCCGAAAAGCCATGAAGTCGTGGAAGTCCAAATCTTGCGAAATGCCCGTTCCCCAAAGGGATGTCCAGTAACTGCCAGCGGGAAACGTTGGAAGTGGGCTTCCGTCCGTATCGAACGGGCGAACCAGCACGTCGACAGTGACCGACCGATCCTGCGGCGCTGCGGCTTCAGCTGCGCCTACGTGAACATCATCCCGGCCAAGGCTCTTTCGCCCCGCGCCTATGGCGGCGTACATCGCCTCCAGAAAGCTGGTCTTTCCAGCGTTGTTCGCCCCGACCAGGACGGTCAAATCGTCTAGTTCGACGACAACATTAGTTAGTGACCGAAAGTTAGAGACGCGCACTTCTGTCACGCGCACGCCATTGACGATGGGGGCCGAGCTCACGGGGGCCATCATGCTTCTCCTCTTCTTGGCTTATTCCTTCTGCACGAACGAGAAAGACTGTCGTCGACGTACCTAGGCCCGCATATATTCAGTGAACTTCTCGATGATGCGTAGCGGCGACGGGGTCGTGACCCACCGCTCATTGCGAGCCGTCAGCATACCTGCTCGTAGGTGCTGGGCGAATGACGCGAGTTGAATATCATCGTCGAGAGGCTGCTTCTGCAGGACTACCACCTCCACCGCACGGGAGTTCAAGTGCTGTTTGTCAGGTTGGGCCGGAAAGGGGGTGAAAGGGGCAGAATTTTCTGGTGTCTTATTTGAGTTAGGTAGCATCATCTCTCGGTAGCAACTGGCGCCACGCTTATGGTGGGTAGAGGGCTTGGCCAGCGACCAAAAGGTGGGGGCTGAAGTGCCGCCGACCTGGAATAGCCGCTGTGTTGAAGTCCAGGTGCGCAGCGACAACCCGTTGTCGGAAGTTTCTCCGAATCGCTTTTCCTGGCCAATCGCCGGGGCTTGCTCCCGGACTCTCAGCAAGCGTAATGTTGGCCAACGCTCCGACGCGAGCACCCCCGGTGCAATCTGGCGCTTGTCGTCGCGCACGCCAGAGTCGGTCAGCCACGATGCTAGGCGAGCGGCCCGTGTCGAGTCGATAAAGATGACCGCATTGGCATCCCACGCAGCCATTTCGTCGAAAGTACTTGCGAAGAACTGGGCCAGCAATGTGCGCTGCTCGATGTGCGAACGCGGCAGTTCAATCCTACCTGACGCGAGGTACTTGGTTCCTTCATCAAATCGCATCCAAGGCGTCACGACGCCTTCCGCGCTCTGATGCGCAAAGCGCACCCAGGCTTTTCCACTGGAGCATTCCAAGCGCGTGGCAACAAAGACTGACTGGGAGCGATCCCATTCGGTGCGGACGACCAGGGAACTCACTGCGCCGACCCAGCGTGGCGCGTCCGAAGATTCTCCAAAGCAGGCTTCGCAGGCTTGCTTCAAGCCCCATACAGACCCGGCGTGACCAAAGACTAAGTCCAGCACTGCTGCTTGTAAACGCGGCAGAAACTTATCAAGTCTGCCCGGCTCGCTAGGCAGGAGATATTGCACAGTGCAGCCTATGCTGGCAAACGCCTTGCGCGCTGCTAGCTTGTTGACATTGTCGTCTGGTTTCTTGCGTCCATCGCCGACATCGTAGAACATGGGGGCCTGAATAAGTACCATTGCCCGTTCCGGTATGCCAACCGCCTCAGCAAACCTAAGCCACTCACGCACACGAGCTTCGAAGCGCTGTTTTCGCGTACCCTTTTCCTCCGGTAGGACGCTCCTCGGTCCATGTGTGTTTGCTGGCAAGCGGGCACTGAGCACCTTCATGCGATCCCCCAGCATCGAACTGACCGTGGTCTTGACCCATTCCACGTCGTCGGTGGCGTGGCTGATTAGGTAGATCGTCTGCCTGGTCGCATCGGATACGTAGGCTGTGTCTTTCACAAGGGTCTGAATGGAAGCGATGACGCGGCCATGATCGGGATGGGGGGCGGGGGTGCCGGATTTAAACCAGCGGCTGGATGGCGAGGTCGTAGCGCTCTCGACAACATCATCGACGGAGGCATCATCGTCCGACGAATGGCGCTCAAGCAATCGCGCTAAGGCAACTTCGGCCTTCAAGACGCTTAACGGTGGCGCCTTTACCGGCGCAGGCTTGCTGACCTTGAAGTCAGTGAAAGGGCGCAGACCAAGTACTTGAAGTACTTTGGCGGCTTCGGTGAAGGCGTCGGCCTGATCAACCAAGGGGACACCGGCTTGCAGATCCGAGCGATTGGCCTCGGCTACCTCCGCCTTTACCATGACGACCACACTGGCTCTGTCGTCGTTAGGGTAGCTAAGCACCCTGTCGTCCTGATAGTCGTGTGCGAGATCGAATGCGTACTCATATTGCGGGTAGCTGAGATCGGTCGTCCATTTGTCATTGCGCCTCATTACACTGAAACGGAAGGCATGATGCGGCCGGG
Source organism: Cupriavidus sp. C2SS-8b (assembly GCF_057073745.1). Taxonomy (NCBI): domain Bacteria; kingdom Pseudomonadati; phylum Pseudomonadota; class Betaproteobacteria; order Burkholderiales; family Burkholderiaceae; genus Cupriavidus; species Cupriavidus sp. C2SS-8b. Next base: position 38,954 of record NZ_CP172716.1, on the reverse strand, counting down.
CGGCGTGGGGGAAGACAAATCCCCCGATCGTGGAACTTGCCGGATATCTGCTGTTCAAGCTATCGGCCCAGCGTCGTCGCTTGAATTTCAGGTAAACCAACGGCTTGCTCGCTCCGGGGAGCGTCTGCAAGGAAATTTCGCATACCAAACTGAAATAGCCGCCTGCCGCGCTGTAGGGCCGTGTCATGATTTCAGCACTGTTGCGTTCTGGGCTGCCAACTACGCGCACTACGGGACCGAGTCCGGGGAATATCTCCTTACCGGCCAGATAGGAGGCGAGAACGCCGGCCGTAACGTCGAACGGTGTAAGAGATCCCGGCTTGAGCGAGGCTCCCCAAGGGAACACCTGGACACGAGAAGGACTCAAACGAACAACCTTATCCTCTTGGCTCAGCTTGCGTAGTGCGGCGATTCCAACGGTGTAGGCGCCACGCCCTTCGCTGAAATGGGCGAGGGCTCCTCCCGACCAATGGGCAAAGGCGTCGCGTACCTTCTGCAGATGCTCGCGGGCATTGCCGCTTGTCAATAGCCCCCAAGGCTCGGGATCATTCGATGACTCGTAGAGCGAGCGCAGTCCGATGTCGTCCTTCATCGAAGCCCAATCATCAATATTAAGCTGGAGTTGGGCGCGCAGGCTTGCGTACGGCAAGTGAATGAATGCCTCTTCGTCCTTCTCCCTGGCACGACTCGTTGCCTCGTCGCGAATTTGCTTGAGTATCCGCAGCGTGGCGGAAGTCCAACTGGTGGAAATGACATTCTGAACCAGCGGCGCAGCGTTCTCTTCAAACTCCAGCGCGAATGCCGCGTCACGAGCGATTGGCTTCATTAGGACTCCTCCGATTGGATAGGCGCATCTGCCGTCCAGAGTGGGTTATCCGCCCACTGCTCCTCTGCAGTCTCGTCCTGGGCCGACGATGCCGCTTTTAGGCCCACAATGCGCGACAACGGTTCGAGGAAAGCGCCATACAACGCACGGTAGAGGGCCGCTTCCCTGGGATCGTCGGATGAAACGCCGCGCTCAAGAATAGATCGAAGTTGCACGAGCATGCTGCTAGTCTCCGTGTCCTGCTCACCTCTGCTTGTGCGTTCAGCCCAGGCACGGTCAACGAAGAAGCATTGCACGGGGCAGCCGTTTCGCATGGCGCGTCCGATGGTCTGCAATAGGGTGACAGCGATGTTCGCAGTGAAGGGCTCGAACAATTTTCCGAGGGACCGTGCGTACAGCGGACGCCGCAGTAGCCGACCAATCTTTTGGTAGGCTTGTCGGCGAGCCCCAAGCAAGCGCTGCCCCAATTCGTCGAGCGACGTCGAGTCATCGTGGCGAAGATCGAAGTCCAGGGTGGCTCTTGCCGCCATGCTCACCGGCAGGCTCATGTCGTTAGGCGCTGGATGAGGGCGAGTCAGAAAGTACAAGGTTCCTATGACAGCATCTCGCCTGCGAGGCCCCGATGTAAACACGACATTCGTTCCACGCCCCAAAGCCCCCGGTGGGAAGATCAGGACTTGCCAGCGATCATCGTCACCCAGACTTTCCACTCGAGATGACGTCACGTAACCCGCGGTGGACCCAAGGAGCGGCAGATCGTCGACTACGGCGACGACCTTGTCCCGCCAGGCCGGAAGACGTTGATCGATGAACTGCTTTAGGCGTCGCGCCTGGTCGTAACTGTTCACAATCAAAGCCGCCTTGCGCGCTACGCCATCGCGGAGGTCGAACTGAGAGCAGTCGCGCGCAAGTTGGGAGCGGATAGGGCCGCCATCAAGCAGAGCGAATGCCATCTTCTCGAGATTGGCCATGCGGATTGCGTCGGATCGCTCACCACTGAAGCGCAGAAAACTCGTTTCTGTGCCCTCGCCGTCGGAAATCGGTCTGAACTCGTAGTGCGAAGTCGGAGCGTTATCGCGCTCCGGCTTTAGACGCTGCAGCACATAGTGAGGCGGCACTGCAATATGATGCGCCGGGCTTGGTGGCATGAAGCTCGTTGCGCTGGCGAGCAATACGGCAGGACCGCCGGGCGCGCCGTCCTCGCGCTTCGCCCAGTCGTGAAGCCGGTACATGAGTAGACGAGGGGTCCCCGCGAAGACCACATACTGCAACTGCACATCAATCGCGTTGCTGAAGGTGTTGTGTTCCGACGGTGTGGAGAAGAAGCGCACGCCACTCAGGCTGCCGAGAATATTATCTGGCGACGCCATGATTAACGCCTTGGAGGCCAATTCGTCGACATGCACTGGCTCGAGCAGGCCCTGATCAATCATGTCGTTCAGTCGCGGCGACAGCCGACGGTAGCTCAGGATGGTGAACGTGACTGGCAACAAGAGTCCGACCAGTTGTTGCGCCTCAGCATCGCTCGAAGTTCGACGTACATCGCGCAGCAGTTCGGCGATTCGCTTGCTCAGACTACCAAGCTCCTGAAGACTCGACTCGGCGAGCCAGTCGGACATCAAGCGCCCCAGTTCGCTGTGCAGGCAGGATGCCGCCTCTGCCGTGATGCCAAAAGCGCCGGCTGTACGAGCAATCATATCCGCCGGCGGCGCCAAACTACCTGCTCGGGCTCCCCGCAGTTGGAACGCACGGATTGCGGCCCCCTCCCACAGCTCGCAAAGCGCGTCCTTCGCTTGCGCTTGCGGGTCGGCTTCCAGAGTTTCCGCAAGGAGGCTAACACGCTTTGGCGATAGCCAGTCGCCAATAATTCGCAACGGCGACATCAGTAAGCCATCGAATGCCTTACGCAAATCGTCGGTGAGGCGCAGGACCGCGTGGGTCAGCGCCACGTTAAGCTTCTCGAATTCAGCAATCTCGATAGCCAACTGCGCGTACTCGATGCCGTGTAGCACGGCATTCTGCCCAGCTGCGATAGGCTGCAGCGTGCTGCGCTGCACCTGCCTATGGAATGATCGATCGTGGCCAGAAAGGCTGAGCTCGGCAATACCTCCTCGATCCAAGTCCTGTTGGGCGCGATCGGCCTCATCGAAGACGACGACATCGAAGGAGCGCGCGATCAGCTCAAAGTATCGCTCGTCAAGTGCGGTCGTCTGACGCGGCACACGCGTATCCGCTGAGAGGATGTGTCCGAGCCAGACGTTTGCCTGCGGCAACTCGCGTGCGGCGCGAGAAAAACCGCACAATGACCAAATAGGGCACAGGCGCTTCTCTAGGTCCTCGGGTCGACCCTCGGTGCCATCGGATTCGCCGCCGCGCCGCTGTAGCACAGCGGCGCAGAAACTGTCGGCAATGCCAAAGGCCGCGCTTGGGGCCGAGGTCAGCGAAGGTAGTGCGCACACTCCTTCGAACAACTGCGCGCTTTCGGATGACTCGCCAAATCCTTTCAGCGGATCATCCGTGGCGAGGGACTCGGCCAGTTTGTGCGCATGCCGCAGCCGAGTTTCGCGCGACTGGCCGACCAACAGCCCCGCTTGCACGCCGTACCTGCGCAAGTCTTCCAGATACTGGCGACATACCTCAATGGAAGGAAAAAAAACCGCCGCTTTAATGCCACGAGAACCGAGATAGCGCAGAAGGCACATCAGAAGTGTTGTCTTTCCGGCTCCCGGTAGTCCGATCAAATGCCTCAGGCCATCAAGTTCAAGGTGATGTTCAATATTGAATTGGCCGTCATCATCGACGCTGTGAAGAGCTACCGCCTGCAATCGTTGCTGCCAGTTCCCGCGGCGCGGGATCTGCATGCGCTCGTCAATGGCGTCCATTTCGCTGGCTTCGTCAAGAAGGTCCGTCCACGCGATTGAGAGGCGCCGTTCAGGAAGTCGTCCGGTGTCGTGTGTGTTGGGCTTCGGCAAGCTCGAAGGTATCGACTTGATCGAATATCGACGTGACTCGCCTGCAAACTGAACATGAATCGAAACTGGCTTGTCCGTTTGGGCGATCGTCTGCCCATGCGTAGCTGGCGCATGGGGTTCTTTCAGAGCAGACAACGCGTCGCGAAGTTCAGGAGCGACGATGTCGAACAGCGGCCTAATGGTCAGGGTGCGCTCATCGATGCGAAACAGGCGCCGGTGCCCTGATGCGAGGGCCACGTCGTTGTAGCGCACAGCAGCTGCTTTGAGAGCCGCGACAGTTGACAGTCCGCCGCAGGCTCGACGCAAATTGTCTGTAAGCGCTAGTTTCTGCACACCTTGCGTGCGATGAACTTGTTCAGGCAGGATGCGGCGGGGCGAAGTTGAACGGCAACAGGTCGCTAATGTCAGCGTCTGGCTTTCGCTTTGGCAGCTCTGTGAGCACGTGGAGCAGATAGGCGTATGGCTCGACGTCACTGGCGCGGCACGTAAGCATCAGGCTATAGATCATGGCGCTTGCCTTCGCGCCAGCCACCGTGTCCGCGAAGAGCCATGCCTTTCGACCTGTGCAGAATGGCCGAATGTCACGCTCCACCGCGTTGTTATCCACCGGCGCCCGTCCATCGATAGCATATCGACTCAGGTATTCCCACTGGTTGCGCGTGTAGGCGATGGCCTTGCCCAGGAGGCTTTCCGGCAGCACCTGTGGCGCCTGTTCATCCAGCCACGCCTTGAAGGCTTTCAGCAACGGTACGCTGTGCTGCTGGCGCAGCCGATACGTGTAGTTGGCGCGCGTTTCGCCATCGGGCAGATCTTCCTTGGCGAGCGCCTCGACCTGATACAGGGCCTTGAAGTACTCGAGGGCCTTTCCCACTCGGGCGCTGGGCTTCTTTTGACCTTTTTGCGCATCAACGAACATCCTCCTTGAGTGCGCCAGGCAGCCGAAGTGCGTGACGCCTTCGAGGTTGCGCCAGGCACTGTAGCCATCGGTCATCAGCATGCCCTCGTAGCCGGCGAGGAACGCCTGCGGATACTCCTGTCCGCGCCCCGGCTGGTAGTCGAATAGCACCACCGGATGCTCGCAGTCCTCCGCGCTGCGGTAGACCCACATATACGATTTGCTCTGAGCGGTCTTGCCTTCTTCCTTGAGCACTTGCACCGTCGTCTCATCGGCATGGATCAGCGGCTGCGACAGCAGCGTGCGGCGTAGCGCCTCGTACAGACGGCTGTAGTGCAATTGTGCAGGGCGAATGATCCAGTTCGCCAGCGTGCCACGGCCAACCCCAATCCCAGCGCGCCCCAGCGCATCCTCCATGCGGTACAGCGGCGTGCCGTCAACGTACTTGCCGATAGTCACCGTCGCCAGCATTGCCGGGCTTGCGTTGCTGCCGGGCAGTGGTTGGGCTGGCATCGGCGCGGTCAACACCGGCGTGCGCTCGGCATTGCGATCGCAGTGCCGACACGCGTATTTGAAGCGTACGTGCTGCAGTACCGAGACCTTTGCTTCGATGTGCAACTGTTCGCTGACCTCCTCGCCCATGCGGTGCATCGAGCCCTGACAGCATGGGCAGATCTTCTGGTCTTCAGTCAGGTCGTACTCGATGCGCTGGCGCGGTAACTCCGCCGGCAGCGGCTTGCGTCCGCGTTTGCCGCCTGCAGGCCTATCAGGTTCCGGCAACCCCGTGTCCGGAAGCGCGAACGCGTCATCCTCGTCGTCAGACAGGGCCGTGGCAGCCATCTGCTCAGCTTCATCGAACACGCGGTCCTTGAGCTTCTCGCTGCTCGGTGCGAAGCGTTTGGACTGTGCGAGGCGGAACTGCTCTTCGAGGAGCTTGATGCGCTCCGTCAGCTCGGCGATGTGCTGGGCGTTGGTGGCAGCCCGCGCTTCGAGTTCGCGGATATAGGCCTGGGCGGCCGGCGGCAATCGCGAGAAGTCGTGTTCAGTCATGCTGAACACGATAGTGCAGCTACTGCGCAGATAGGTATACGTCACCCCGCACGGCCATCAAGCCGTATGCTGATATTGGCGTGACGGATGGCGCTTCACTGCGTCCACATCGATACCGTCCAGCAGCCAGTGCAACTGCTCGGTTGTCAGCTCGACCACCATCTGCTGACGCCGTGGCCACGCGAAGCGGTCTTCTTCCAGGCGCTTGAGCAGCAACCAGAACCCGTTGCGGTCCCACAGCAACAGCTTGACGCGGTTGCGCCGACGGTTATGGAAGGCATAGACGGCGCGGGCAAAGGGATCAAGCTGCATCGACTGCTCGACCAGCGCAACCAACCCATTGATCCCGAGGCGGAAATCCACCGCATTGCGGTGAAGGTAGACCTGTACGTCGGAGCCGAATCGGAACATCAACGCGCTCCCAACGCTTCGATCATCGCCTTCACCAGCGCAACGTCCTGCCCGCCGCATTCAAGTTCGACCGTCACGCCGTTGGGTAGCCGCGCCTTCAGTAACGCTGGTGTCAGAGATAAGCGCTGCGGTGGCTGCGTGCGAGCTGGCGCCTCGGCCGGCGGACGTCCCCGCACCACCGGCGATTCCGTGACGCGCATCACGTCGTTCACCTCGACGACCGGCACGAACGCCGGCATCGTAGACCCTGTGGCCGCGGCGGCTTCATTTGCCACCTGGTGCAGCCGAATCCACTTGCGCAACTGGTTCGTATTGATACCGAGCTTGAGGGCCATCCCGGATACCGATACCCCAGGCCGCAGACATGCCTCGACTAGTCGGCGCTTGTCCGTCCGGTCAAAGTCTCGCTTCCCGTTGGAGCGAACACGGATCACCCTCAGCGGCAGAACGTCAAACTCGGCTTCCATCATGATTGCGTCCGCAAATAGTGTTGCGGACGCAAGCCTGCCCACTCTCAGCCGCAAATACTAGGTGGGGTCAATTTCGCGCTTACAATTGTCTAACTCCACTTCGCGCGCACGCAGTAATGGAGTACGGGCGACGCTACGGAAGCCCATCAGTAAAGCAGGTGCATGATGCAGGGAGCTCACGCCAAGCTCATGAAAGAAGAAACCAGCCAGAAGATCTAGCCTATGCAGTCCGAGTGATTGGAGTCGGCTAACGATCATGTGCTGGCTCTTAGCTTTCGACGTAGAGCACTCACCGACGTGAATTCGATATCTTGTCGGTTACACTCCTGGCGCAAGATTTCTAGATAGTTGGGAAATCGCGAAAGCGCCTGATCGTTGATGGCAACGTACTTCTTGATGAATAGGTCCAGTCCCCCAAGGCTGCGATTGAGTGTCTCAGCCAGCAGGAATGGGTTGGCATGACTCTTCACATCGATGCCAACTGTATCGTTGTCTAGGCTGATGTCACATTTGTCGCGGATAGGATAGAGGGTGGCACTTAATCCTGGTGGATCCGCGACGGCGGTGTCATAGAGGGCGATTTCGTCCTGACCAGGGCCACACCAATAGACCAGGATGTGCGGTTTGGCCACCAAACTTTCCTGAATAGAAGCCTGTCGGGCCGATCTGTGGAGCACGGGCGAATCAAAAGCCTTGCACTGGCGGACCGAACAACTCACGTGGCCTTCGACGACCGAGGCAAGCATCGGCGTCCTGCAGCTCGCACATTGCATTAGTGCCCCCCTAACCAGATGGTGAGGCTGCACCGGCTCATAGCACGAGGCCAAAAACGGTGCTGCTAACTGCATGTTCCGTGCTTCCAGGAATCTGCGTTGCTCTGCAGCGGTTGTGACTGGGTGTCGGGTAATGAATTCACGCAGTAACGAATACGCTTCGCTACCGCGGGAGGCGAATTGATCGCAGGTGGAATTCAGTTGGGCAAATGCCTGCTGCTCCAGAAGGTCGAGCTCTGAGGAGATCTGCCGCGCGAGATCGATGCATTCGATCGTAGGCAACCGGCTCTGTGCGTCGAGCAGCCGAATTGCGTGAAAGCGGAAGTTGGGCGAATCGAATACTGGCAGCCCCCAGTCACGCTCGCGTAGCGTCTGGCGGCATTTCGCCACGAGTGTATGCGCACCATCAGCTTGCACCTGCAAGCCTAACATCACGTGCAGGCTGGCCAGCCGTGACATTGCCCCTCGCAACCAAGGGGACAGGGCGGCATCGTGAATAAGAGGTTGCCCGGCACGCGCACGGCGAAATTGGTCGACTAGACCGGCGGCCAACAAGGGGATAGCTTCATGCGCTAGTGCCAGAGCCTGAGCTTCATCGACGGTCGCGAGAGTCAAACTGTTGGGATTCGGGCTCGAGTCTGTAACGCGTTGCTCCAGCAGCGCAATGATCTCCGCCGGTGCCAGGGATTGAGTGCGTTTCGCAAGAGCCTTGCGAGTTTGCCCGAACTGCACCAGCACACAGGCAACAACCAGCTGCACGAGATGACGCCATTGATACCGCTTGCGTACGGCTGGAGAGATCAGACCGACAGTCCGATAATCGACCACCACGGACCGCGTTGGGGTACGCAGCGCTTGGCCCTGCCACGTCTTCTGATCCCGTAGCAGACTCGCGCCGGTCGCGGCGAGTTCATCGAGAGACCCTTCCCACGCGGAGAGCCTGTAAAGGGCCCGGATCAGAGTGGACATCAGAACATCTCATTCAGAATCATCCGAATGCCATTCTAATATCACAACACAGTGTCGAATCAGCCCCAATCGGGGGACATCAAGCGCGTTAAAGTGCTCTACACATAACTTTTAGATCAGTGTTATGTCCTGAGGCGGTATCGTTCCCAGAGGAGGCATATGCAAACAAGAGCAGCACCAATGCATCAAGCCAAGAGCAACCCACAGCGAAAAGAGCCGCAAGCGGCACTTATGTGGCCGAAGCAACTCGACGTGCTCGGTGCAACGGCAAGCGCCTCGTCGACCTACTGCGCGCACCTCTTGGGTAAGGGCGGTAGCCGAAGCCTTACCTTGTAGGCAGTGCTTATATGAGCGCATTTCAGCGCTTCAGAAGTAGCGCGAATGCTTGACGTCGCTTGCTGCAATGGCATTGGTCAAGTCACAAGGCGTAGCCGTCCGCAAAGCGCGCGCGTCGTGCACTGCATGATGCCTTCCACCGTGTTCTTTGAAGTAGGCTTCCTGGGCGCTTCGGTCAATCAGGTGCCCTACAAGAACTCCTTTCCAACCCGGCGGGACATCCCCAAGAAGGTTGATCAACAAGTCCCAGTCGATGACGTTGTCCACACAGACGAAGCACTCTCCATGTTCGCAAATTTTCGTCCCCCAATCTAACAATGCGCTGCGCAGTCCATCGCTCGTGTAAATACTGTCCGAAAACCGCCCGAGTTGCGGTAGTACTGCTTCGCGAACAAACGCACTGCACGCCGATTCATCGAAGTCACACAACTCCCCATAAAACTCCTCACCGTTCTCAGCAACCAGAGCGATGCTAATCAACTCACAGTTGATCAAGTCGGTGAACTCCGTATCGACGAACATAAGCATGACCTTCCTCCATCTCTCGTGAGAATCGCTGCATCTATCTTGATGGGAGACTCCTCTCTCGTCGCGTGAAATTTTCTACGTCACATTTCTCGATGGCGCCAGCACGTTTAGCGCTCTGCACCGTAATTGCATTGGCCTCAGCTCTATAATCGCGGCGATTATCGAGAGGACTGGGTCGGCCCATCGTCCCAATGAACAGTGTCTCGTGAATTCTCGTGCCACGACGACATTGTCTTCTTTATGGGAGCGATTAGGCCAAATGCAACACCAGCTAGCTGCTCTGGACGAATAATATCGCGCTCTACGTCGGCGATATGACCGCGCGCGACGGCAGCACTCTCGTGGCCAAAGCGCTCGGAGAATGTGCGATAGACAAAATCGTAGTGCCCGGTGAATTCGTTGCCAGTGTCATCGTTGGCGATTTCGAGTTCACCAACACGCCTTGCCCGCTCCGGCTCCCCATTCGGAATGATCTCAATGGTTATCTTCAACATGTGCGCCCCAAAGATTCGCGTCGGTAGAGAAAAGTTGCGCAGATACACCCACGCCCAATTCCGAAGTGCATCCTCTTCGATGCAGCTACTTGCATGCTAAGCTGCGTAGCTTGCTTCGCAGCTCCTCCTGAACACCCGGAGAGGACAGGCCCATGTCCCCGTCTGTTTCCACGAGCCGATCGCGCATTCCTTCATCCCAACCATCCACATCGTCGTCCACAGCAAGCCAGCTCGGAGCCCTTGGGCCCGCTCGCGCAATATACCTTGCGATCTGTTCATATCGAGACATAGCGATAAACCAGGCTTCGTCCACCCGATGCGATGCTTCGCTGTGACGACGCATCCCCGAGTGCCACGTCCCACCGATCACTCGTGAGCTTAGTTCAGCGGACAGGTAATCACGTGCACGGCTAAAGCCCAGTACACGGACCCAGGACGTCGACAAGACGATGCGGAGATCGATATATGGCCGAATAATGTCCTCAAGAATTGGGGCCCACATGAAGAGCTCACCGTCCGCATGCAACTCCGGGCGCCCATTTACCAGGTAAGCCGCATCCGGGTGCAGCACGCCATCGTAGTCCAGAAACAGAATCATGACTTCACACCATCCACGTTGGCGCCTTCGTTCCGCTCATCACATCGCGAGCGTTCGCAACATAGGAAGACGTCACCTATCGCAATCGAGCACCTTGTTCGATCTTCCATAGCGATCGAACCAACCTGGTTCCCCTATTTCGCAACTGAGGCGCGCGCCACCACGTCACGGCGGAAGAAATATTGGCGACAATTACCTGATTGCGGTCCCGCAGCCGGGAGCAGCTGCTGCCGGAGTAAGACTCCCAGCGCCGCTCTGTGCGACATGCTCCATTGCTTCGCGATTTCAACTAGCGAACAGTATTGGGATTTGAAGATCTGCACCGCACGCGATGTCACCAGCCTCTGTTTTCTCCCTCCAATTGTCACCGTTCTGCTCATCAAAAGGCCAGTATCCATCAGTTGGTAGACCACCTCCGACTTGAACCCGAGCTCCTTTGCCGCGGCGATAGCACTTATGCCAAGGCCTTCGCGCCGGCCGGCTTCCTGATGGATCGACTCGATATCGGCTCGTGCCACGCGAAGCGTCGCAAGGTTCCTGACAGTTGATTGCCAGCCGTAGTGACGAATTTCACCTATCTGAACGCGCCGAAGCAAATCGAGACCCATGCGATCATCGAGACGGAGATATCGAAGTGCATGCCCCACTGTAACCAGTTCAAGCTGGAGTGGCACGGTCCGTAGTGCGGGCTGCGCCGAAAACAGACGTAGCTCGGATCGCTCTATATGCCACCTGCCGTCGGAGTAGGTTCCAGCCAGGAGACCTGCTTCAAGAAGCGCCCGAACACGACGTCGTCCCAATCCGAGAATTCTGGCGGCCGCACGCAAATCAACCTGCGCATGGAGACGTCTTTTCACAGTGGCGACATCCACTCGCTTGCAGTACGTGAACGGTCGACCATGCGGACTGCGGAGGGTTACAGCCGGTAACTCTCCAGCTGATGTCAGCGCGCGTACACGGTTGAAGCTAAGCCCGAGTGCGGCCAGCAACGCCTTTCCTGTGAGAATATCACCCGCTTCCATGGACCCTAGCCGCCGGTAGCGGCGATCCAGGCGGCCGCGCCAGACCTCCAGCACGTACGTCCGAAGTTCATTTCGAAGGAATTCGAACGCCGTGTCGGAAAGCCCCCTCGAGTACAGAATCCTGTAAATCAATCCCATGGCTTGACACAGACTGGATGCCTCGGCATGTTCTTCAACGTTTCGCTGTAGGACACCCCGAAAGCGGACGGGCCAATCGTCCAAAAGGTTAGCGGCCGCTTCGACGTATGATCTCGCCCTTGCCACGTCATGTAAGCCAGGAACTGCGCCAGTTCTACTCTTAGGCCGCGCCTCGACAATTGGACCGAGCGCAAACAGTAGTGTTGTTAGCTCGTAGCTTCCCAACGTTGAAATGGAAGAACTGCGCACGTCAGACAGCCTCTCTTGCGATGTATCGCACGAAGGAAGAAGTCTAGCCGCAACCTCGCACGTCCAATCACTCGCGGCCCCCGACGCCATGTCGCCGAAGTTGCGTCCGCACCTACATCTGCCGAATTGGCCAGAGAGCCACGTGAGCGGAGTTTGGCATTCGTCGCACCTATCTCGCAATTCCACTTGGTGCTTGGGACACGCCACAGCGAACGCTGTGCTCCAAGCAGCTTTGATGTATGCCTCATTCTTGAAGCAGTGTGGGCAGACGCGTATTCGTGTAAGGACTGTGCCACGCCGAATACAGTGATCAGTCCCCTTCCAACGATCCTCTACCCATTTTGGCCAAGGGGGCTGCAGCTGCTGCAGTATCGTTTTTCCGACTCCCAACCTTTCAGCCAGCTCGGAAAGGGGGATTTGGAAGCCTCTCAGGCTAAACAGGTCTGACGCTAAACGATGGCCATTTGAGTGTGCCACTCTTGCAATGTACCCTAGCCCGCACTCGTCCAATTTGGGATGCGGACGAATCAGAGGAGTGCTGGTCATAGGGGAGCCTCCTGCACAAAAGCGTCGCATCGATCAAGAGTCACTAGCACGTCGGAAATGGACTTTGCGTCCTGAACACAGAACGCGCGAGATTTGCCTCTCAGTATTGCCTCTAGCGCTTCAGCAACTACCACCCTATTTCGAGCTTGCGCATCGACCCTGGCTCTGTAGATGCGACTCCGTCGTCGGCCTTTAATAGCCCGCACGGAGTTCTCTACCATATGGCATAGAGGCGTCCATTCCACCGCGTCATCTGGTGCCAGTCTTCGACACCGATCGTATATGGCCCGATGGAGCTCATCGCAGGATCTCAGGCTAACCAGTTTCAGCGGCCGTTGTCCGCTGCTACCTTGATGTGCCCTTAGCTCTATACACCGCGGTTGAACCTTCGCGATATGCATTAGATGAAACAGGGCATTGACGCTTACACCAAGGCTATCAGCAGCTTGCTCACATGGAATGTATCCACGAGCCATTCCTGTCAATTCCTTTGCCAAATCGCATTCCAACGCAAGATGCCGGTTCGGCAGTTGAATGACAGGCAGTCCCAATGCGACTGCCGCGGCTTCAGTCCCTTGAACCGTCCAGCCTAATTCTTCGGCTATAGCTTCGCCCCGTATGAGTGTACGACTCACATAGCTGTAAGTCCCGACACCTGGGTTTATGTATAGCTCCCCGGCACCAACAGAGCGACGCGGGGACACTCGACGTGCGTCGAAAAAGCATTCAATCTGAGTGGCTACTTCCGAACAGTGTTTCCTACTTATGAACTTAGCGAATCCCAAGCGTCCTGCGAGGAGGTATCGTCGGTCCACCACCTGAAACGCTCCGCTTCCGCGCCGCTGCAGCACCCGAGATAGCAGCGTCTGGAACTGTGAAGGCCACGAAACGAGTGCTTGGCGCGCGACTAGGTGCGCTTCAGGAAATTTCATCGCCTCGGTGAGAGTCTGAAGCCAAAATACGAGCTCCGTGGCTTCCGGAACGGTTAACATTTGCATCCACGGCGCAAGAGTTTGCCAGTGACTGTGGGCAGCTCGCGGAAGCGCCCCGCTTTCATCATAACGAGAAAGAATCAGCTCCCACGTAGCCCATGCCGCCGGCACCGGCTGCTCCCCCGCATCCGTGGCAAGAGATGCACCACAGTCGCACTTGCACCGCATCAAGCTTTCGGCATTTGTCGGCGTCCCACAAACTTGGCAAGTATTGCGAAGTCGAATCAAGTGGATAGGACAGGCCAAGACTTGAGCGTAGTCCGTGTACCACGTCTGGTAGCCCAGCTCTCTCGCACAGCGCGAACAGTACTTGTGCTCCGACGAACAGATTCGTCCCATCTTTGGATGAATCGAACCCACGCCAGCAAACGACCTCTCCAACGCATTGCATTCATCCTTTCGCCTTATCCCGCGCAGCCAGGATTCGTACCAGGTACGCGATTTACCTCTTACGCGGATGTAATGTCCATTCTCCACGTAGAGCCGATGGACATACCCTTTTATGCTTTCGGCAGGACGAGGCCTGGGCCGCACGAGAAACTGAGTAGGCAGAGTGGTCATAGCACCGTCTCCACGCTGCGCCGAGGGATGCGCCGCCGAGAAACCGTACGGAATACATCTGCGAACGGCTCCCCCGTCTTATTGAGCCGCCTAGCATTGAACTTTGGTGAGAAGGGGTTGAGGGTATCGCTCCCATTTCGCCAGATCTCACTGGTGAACGCTTGCCTCATCACCTCCAAATCGATCGCGGATCGATCCGTTGCGTACGTAATAAGTATGGCTCGCAACAACAAGCTGACCAAATAGCCGATGCGGCCGTCCGTTGCATAGTAGATTCGCTCAATAGAATTTACGTCATCCATATCTATTTCGCATCGTATGCGAGTAGCGCTTAGGAGCGCTGCGACAACACCGACGAATGCAGCTGCCTGGGCATCATCCTGATCTAGCGCCATCCTATCTAGGTTGAGGGTGGCACTAAACCGCCGACGAAGCTGATCGTTCGCATCAAGTAAGATCTCTGCTCGAGGAAGGCCTGCCATAACGAAAGGGATCGAGACACTTTCCTCCAAGTTTTTTATCCAATCCGCGACTTTGGCGATCGTCGGATACTGGCCACGGTCGTGGACATGCTGCATTTCGTCAACGATGATCATTTGGACACCACACTTTCGAATGAGCGTTGTTAGGCGACCGGTTTTGTCTGATGACTTGCCCTTGTATGGCTCCGGATCGCCTAATTTCACCAACAGTTCCTCAGCTAATGAAGACACCGTTGCGAGCGCCGGAACGACGACGTAGAGCACCGGAACTACCGTCCGCTCTGGCTCGTCAAAACGGAGATTCTCATCTTCGATTATTCTGCATAGCGTAGACTTACCACAGCCGGACTGCCCAAGTACTAGATGATTCTGAACAATTCCCGTGGCACGAAATAGAGTTAATGCGGTCTTCACGCCGGCATATGCATTGTTAAACTGTGGGAACATAATGGTCTGCCGCTTGAACCCGATGAGTGCATTACGCTGATCCATAGTTAGATTTTCGATCATGCCTTCATCCCTCAATTCCACGAGCGCTGAACGACGGAGAAGGTCGGAATGTCAATTGCCGATGTAGACTTTCTTGGCCGACTCGTCTCGACATCGATTTGCGTCGCAGAAGTCTCGATGGAGCTGGAGACTGGCGACGTGCCTTTGGGCTTGATAGTGCTAATCCCCATCGCTCTAGCAGCACGTTTGCGGTCTCGTAAGCGTTTGCCCGTAAATTGCAATCGAATCGCGGCAGCTAGATCGATCTTTGCCTGCATCAGAGCCTTGAGGTCGGTCTCATCTTGACCCTTTTTAATCACGATATCCTGAAGCAATTTATGCTGCATGAGCGTAAGCTCTGCGGCGTAATCCAACTCCGTTGCGTGCGCGACCACCGGTTCTTGCGAGTCTGGTGACCAAACGTGAATGCGCCCGATATTTTCCGGATCGTATGTCACACGAACTTTGACGCCTTCGCCATAGGCCCGCAGAATTGGCTGCAATGCATCGCTTGCGTAGTAGAGGTTGTGCAAACGAATACCATCATGGCGCAAGCTCCGAGTTGTCGAGATTCCAAGATCGTCGACAAGCTTACTCATCGAGTCGGGAAGGTAAGGTGGATTGACTTTTGCCGATTCGGACCACCGAGCGAATGGCGTAGTCTTGATGCCCTTGTGATAAGTCTGGGCGTACACATCAAGCAGCCACTTTTCGAATACATGCTGAAATTCAGACATCGTCATGACAGCGTGTTTCAATGGGTCATAGTCGCCTCGATCGGTCCACTTCGCGAGACTGGTTCCCGGAAGCTTGTGAACAAAGTTGTAGTTCACTGTCTTCAGATACCGCTCGATGACTCCTTTGAAGCGAGGCTGGCGCGCTGGACAGAAGTGAAGTTGGATGTTCAAAAGAAAGCAGGCCACCTCCACGGAGGAACCGTGGAACTCCAACCCGTTGTCGGTGACGAGCTCATCCATCAACCCGTAGCAAGGCCACTTATGGTGGATCTTGAGTCCCGCCACGGCCTCCGCAACCGGTGTTTTCGGGAGAATTGCGTGTCGGAGAGCTCGGATGACGGCGTTCATCGATGTGCCTCCGAAGCTGAGATAGTAGCCAAGCGGCATCCGGCTGAAATGATCAATCAGCAAGGTGAGCGTCGGACGTCCGCAGGGGATATAGCTTTCGTCCTTGACCAGGAAGAAGTCTAGTGGTGTGTGATCTATCTCCACGCGCTCGAGTATGCGTGTTGTTTTCACGCCGACCCTCGTGATCTTGAACCTCCGCTTTGCAGCTCCCTCCCCCTCCTTGAAGATCGCAACGTCATACTCTTCGACACGTTCCAGAAGCCGGTACAGTGTGCGCAGCTTGGGCATTTGGAGCTGCTCACCCAGCGGACGAGAGCGATTTTCGCGGTCGAGAAGCATCTGCAACTGCGTTTGTGCATCTTGTACGGTCCACCCCTTCGAAACCGTGGAGACGTCAACTAACGCCTGCATGAATAGCTTCACCACTTCCGGATTAGTGAGCGGTGCTCTCGGGCCGCGCCTATCAAAGCGCGGCACTAGACAACGTAGATCGGCGGACTGCATGGCATCGCGGTGCCAGCGGTACACCGTCGAAACGCTTGGTGGCCTGGCGTCACCCAGCTCTTGGGCGACCTCGCGAATTCGCGGCTCCATCAACTTCCTCGTCCAGCACAAAGGTCCGTGGGTGCGGATGCCGTCCAAGTATCGCTTGCTGCGTAGCGCGAGTGCCTGCAGCTTCTGCGGCAGCTCAGCAAAAGGCCTGCCATATCCTCCAGATGGTCGCTCGTTGGAAATATCAGCACGCGGGCGGGAGATTCTGCCCTGGGCGTATGCCTCTAGAAGTCGCTCCACAGACTGCGTGCTGTACGTCCCGCTCTTTGTATCCTCAAGAGATACCGACCCGTCCTCTTGAATACGCACGATGCGGGTTGCAATTCCGTCAAGCTCAAAAGCCGTGTTCTTGATCAAGGAAAAACCAGTCATGGCGAATCTCCTTCGAGAATTGAATTTGAGTGGCAGACGTGCAGACTTTAGTCAGGTCGATCTGAGCGTACCCGGCAGTCAACAGCGACACCGCCATGCTCCACCCAAGGACCGATACGACGTCACCGAGCGTGCAGGAGTCAGCCACGGTCATTCGTCGGATCGCAAGGCGAAGTGCGTGGTGGTCAGGCGGAAATGGCGGTAAATACTTACGCAGTGCCTTCAGGTTGCTGAGGCGGGGCTGTTGCCTGATGGCCGTGTCAGTCAGAATGACGAACTCTTCACCCTCTCCTAAGAGATGAGCGTGAATGCCGGTCAACCTGGCGCGGACTTCATCTTTATGCAGTTGCGCCGCCGGCTTGACCTCGATGAGGACAGAGCGCCCACTGCCATTCGCGAGAAGTACCTCGAAGTCCGGCGTGTACCGCCCGGTCTCTGCCCCGTCGGCAAAGTAGATATGGCGCGGCTGCTCCCTGACAGCGGCTATTGCCGGCGAGAACTCGAGCAAGACCAACGCGTCGCGCTCAAGCAGGTGCTCATGGGCGACCATTCTGCCGTTCTTGCGGCTGGGGAATTTCCCTCGAGGAATCCCTCCGGATCTAGATGCGACGTTTCGCACGGGGCGATGGGCACGCTCAGGTCTGAGCCTTGGGCGCGTGAGTGAAGATGACATGCAAGCTCCTCTCTAGGCATACGGCTCTCCCTCCAAACAACAAAAAGTTGTTCGGTTTCCAAGTCGTAGGCACGAAGGAGGGCGGCGGCTTGACGAAAAATCGTCAAGCCACAGACCTCCGATTGCGGAAAAAGAGAAAAGGGGGGCTTGACGCTTGAGGTGGGATGGTAGAGACTCAACTCACATGCTCTAGCCAGCTGTGGGTCTTTGTCTCTACAAGGATCCCGGACAAGCGCTGCAGGCCTCCGGTCTGTGGCGCTTTTTCGTTACATAGATCCTCCTAGTTCGCTTGCCAGAACTGGCGTTGAAGTTTGCGTACGCTGTAGGCGCAGCGCCGCCAGAACATTCATGAGAATGTCCAAAGCGGGCGCGCCGAGGCGCGGTAGTTCATCAACTAACGCCTTCACGAACTCATGCTCCGCTGGCGATAGTTCCTCAGGTAGCCTCAGCAATCGCTGCGACAACTCGGCAGCTCTGCCAAGAGCGCGCCGGCCATCATCGTCAAGCCCTAGGGCTTCTGCCAGGGCATTCAATATCTGCGGTCCATCCGGCCTATTTCTGCCGGTCTCAATGGCATTGATATAGGTCGCGTTGACACCAGCGCGCCGCGCCAATTCGGCCTGCGTGAGCTCGCATTCGATTCGATGCCGTCGAATAAAGTCGCCTAACGCAGTCATGTTCGAGATGATTTTTTGGGATCTTGCATTGGGTAACTATAGGGCATCCGAGATCGCATGGGAAGCGATGCTGGACAGATCTTCCCCCAATGCAATCAATCAGTTAAGTTCATCCCGCAGCAAGGAAAATTAATATTATTTTCAAGCGCAAAACTGTGGACCATCTAAAATCCATCGACTCCTTCTAGGGATTTTTTAAAATATTCCTCCACCAAGATAGATTTCTGAAAATCAAAATACGTTCATGTATGAGAATAAATTCACAAAGTAGCGTATGCGGCAACTAGAACTCTTGCCCGAATCCGCTTCGTAATTCGAACAAATGTCCGTTTGCACGGCTCGGGACGTGCCTTAATCGAGCCATTCTCCCTCCTGCTCTCTCAAGTGTGCGCCCGGCACCCGCAGTACCGTCACCGGCCATTTGCCACCCGAGGCTTGCGCGAGGCCAAGCGCATCGGCCCGTCCTGTTCCGGCCTGGTGCGCCTGCGGTCCGGCGATCGAGTTCTGATCAAGCTGCGTGCTGTCCAAGGCCTGTTGCGGTTCGCACAGCAATACGGCGACGAACGGCTGGAATGTGCGTGCCGGCGAGCCAACCACTTCGGCACGCCCAACTCCGGCGCGGTCAAACAGATCCTGGCCAAGGGGGTCGATCTCGAACCGGCGCCCACGTACAGCACACTGACCACCGCCTACACCCAAGGCGGCCGCTCCGGCCGCGGCACTCAGACCCTGCGAGGACGACGCGATAGGTCCGTGCCGCAAACGCTTCTCGCCCTGACCGAGGTAGCTAGCCTTCATTCCTTACAGCAAACCGGGCAAACCGTCCAATTTGTCATCATTAAAATGATGATGATTACGTCGTGTTTTGCGATTCTTTACGTGTGGTATTGAGTTTGATATCATGCACCAAACACGATAGACCGCATAAGACAAAGTCATGTCCAGCGCCCAACTTTCAGAGATGACTCAATCGCAGCGCGACCGGCTCGCGTTCGTTGAGCTGCGCGTGCGATTCACCGGGGAAATCCGTCGGCAGGACTTGGTGGCGCGATTTGGTATCCAGGCCGCGGCGGCGACCCGCGACATCGGCCTGTACAAAGATCTCGGCCCGCGCAATCTGGACTATGACACCAAGGGCAAGGTCTATGTGCGCGGCGAGTGGTTTCGTCCGGTGTTCGACTTCCCTGCCGAGCGCGTGCTGACATGGCTGTCGCAGGGGTTCGGCGATGGCGAGCCGTTGCGGCTTCGCTCCTTGGTTGCGTGCGAAGGGTCTGCCCTGTCGACCAACATCGATCTCGAAATGCTTTCCGTGCTGACGCGGGCGATCCACAAGAAGTCGGCGGTCGAGATTTCGTACCGTGCGCTATCGAGCGGCTTGACCACCCGGGAGATCGTTCCGTTCGCCCTGGCTGACAACGGCCAGCGTTGGCACGTCCGTGGGTACGACCGCCGCAGTGGTGACTTCCGCGATTTCGTGCTGACCCGGATCGCCGACGCGAGGTTGCTGGCTGTCACGGTGAAGGAGCACGAAACCGCCGACCAGGACATCCAGTGGAACCGGATCGCGGAGATCGACCTGGTACCCCATCCCGCTAATGTGCAGCACCCCGACACCATCGAGGCCGAGTACGGCATGGAAAATGGCGTGCTACGGATGCGTGTGCGTGCGGCGATGGCCGGCTATCTGATGCGCCGCTGGAATGTGGACTGCACCGAAGACCATAGCCTCAAGGGGGCCGAATTCCATCTGTGGCTGAGGAACCGGCAGGCGCTCTATGGAGTAACCAACCTCGTTCTCGCTCCGGGATACGAGTCGCAGGAAAAAGCCTGAGCGCGCCGCGCGGGGGAGGAACACATGCTCAATCTCGAAGACATCAAGAAGAACGCAGCCATCTCCGGCATCGAGCCGGGGCAGGTGGTGCGCATTGTCACCACGGAGCCCGTGGGCGACAACGCCCTGACCGTCTACTACAAGAAGTCGGACGGGCAATTATGTGAGCGGATGCTGTTCCGCACTGACGAGGTCAACCTCTCGTTGGCCGAATCCGGTCGCCCCTGGGCCTTCGATGCGCCGGGCGAAGACTTCAAGCTCGCCGCCGAAGCCTGGCGGATCAATCTGGCGCACCTGTTCGATCCGATGATGGCCGTCCACACGTCCAACGTCGAACCGCTGCCGCACCAGATCACGGCGGTGTACGAGTCGATGCTGCCACGCCAGCCGCTGCGCTACGTGCTGGCCGACGACCCCGGTGCGGGCAAGACCATCATGGCCGGTCTGTTCATCCGCGAACTGCTGATGCGCGCCGACGCCAAGCGGGTCTTGATCGTGGCCCCCGGCAGTCTGGTCGAACAGTGGCAGGACGAAATGTTCGAGAAGTTCGGACTGTCCTTTACGCTGTTCTCCCGCGAGCAGGTAGAGCAGTCCCGCAGCGGCAACCCCTTCGACGACATCGACCTGATGGTCGCCCGGGTTGACCAGCTCTCCCGCAACGAAGACCTGCAGGAAAAGCTGCGCCTGTCGCAATGGGATCTGATTGTCGTCGACGAAGCGCACAAACTCTCGGCCAGCTACTTCGGCAACAAGATCAACAAAACCAAGCGCTTCCAGCTCGGCGAGCTGCTCGGTTCGATCACCCGCCACTTCCTGTTGATGACGGCCACACCGCACAACGGTAAGGAAGAGGACTTCCAGCTTTTCATGTCCTTGCTGGACTCCGACCGCTTCTACGGCAAGTTCCGCGACGGCGCACACAAGGTCGATGTCACCGATCTGATGCGCCGGATGGTCAAGGAAGACCTGCTCAAGTTCGACGGCACCCCCCTGTTCCCCGAGCGTCGAGCCCGCACAGCCAACTACAAACTGTCCGACCTCGAAGCCGCCCTGTACGCCGCCGTCACGGAATATGTGAAGGAGGAAATGAACCGGGCGGATCAACTCCAAGATGGAGCACGGAAGGGCACAGTCGGTTTCGCGCTCACGGCCCTGCAACGCCGACTGGCCTCCAGTCCGGAAGCCATCTACCAGTCACTCAAGCGCCGCCGCAACAAACTCAAGCGGCGTGTCGAAGACGAAAAACTGCGCCAGCGCGGCCAGTTGCTGGCCGAGCCCCTCGGCCCGAATGGCTTGAACAATGTCCCCGAGGACATTTGGGAATCTGCCGATGCGCTGTCCCCAGACGACTACGAGAACTTTGAGGAAGCGGTCGTCGATCAAGCAACGGCAGCGCAGACCATCCAGGAGCTCGAGGCCGAAATCATCATTCTCGAAGCGCTGGAGGAGCAGGCCCGGCAAGTCGTTCATTCCGGCCAAGACCGCAAGTGGGACGAGCTGTCCAAATTGCTCCAAAACACGCCCGAGATGCACGACGCCAATGGCCGTCAGCGTAAGTTAATCATCTTCACAGAGCACCGGGACACGCTGAATTACCTCGCGGTCAAGATTCGCGGGCTGATCGGCAATGAAGAGTCTGTGGTGATGATCCACGGCGGCGTCAAGCGCGAAGAGCGTCGCAAGGTGCAGGAACTGTTCCGCAACGACCCAGCCGTTCGTGTGCTGCTGGCCACCGATGCGGCGGGCGAAGGTGTGAACCTTCAAAACGCCAACCTGATGGTCAACTACGACCTGCCCTGGAACCCAAACCGCCTGGAGCAGCGCTTCGGCCGCATCCACCGTATCGGCCAGACTGAGGTCTGCCACTTGTGGAACATGGTTGCCGCCGAGACCCGCGAGGGTGACGTTTTCCAGCGCCTGTTCGAGAAACTCGAAGTCGAGCGCGAAGCCCTGGGCGGTCGCGTGTTCGACATCCTCGGCGAGGTGTTCGAGGATAGGAGCCTCAAAGACCTGCTGATTGACGCTATCCGCTACGGCGCAGACCCCGAGGTACGAGCCCGCCTGCTCCGCAAGGTGGAAGGAGCGCTCGACACCCAGCACCTCGAAACTATCATCAAACGCAACGCCCTGTGCGAAGAGGTGATGGATGAGCGCCGCCTGTTTGCCGTCAAGGAAGAAATGGAAAAGGCCGAGGCCCGCAAGCTCCAGCCGTACTTCATCCGCTCCTTCTTCCATCAGGCGTTCCAGCAACTCGGCGGCGAACTACGCTCACGCGAACAGGGCCGCTACGAGATCACCCACGTCCCGGCCAACATCCGCGAGCGCGACCGCCAGATCACTGGCCGGGATCGTCGCAATGCCGACCCCGTGCTGCGCCGCTATGAGCGCGTCTGTTTCGAGAAACAGTACGTGCGCCTTACCGATCGTATCGGTGCCTCCATGGCAAGCCTAATGCATCCGGGCCACCCGCTGATGCAATCGGTCACCGATCTCGTGATGGAGCAGCACCGCAACAAGCTCAAACAGGGCGCTGTGCTGGTTGATCCTAGCGACATGGGCCTCACGCCCAAGGTGATGTTCATCATCGACCACTCCGTCAAGGAAGGTGGCGACGCTTCCCACGTTGTTTCCCGGCGGATGCAGTTCGTCGAGATCGACCCGCAAGGCTGTGCGATTAACGCTGGCTGGGCCCCGCACCTTGATCTGGAACCCATCGCCAAGGCAGACATAGCCTTGATCGAGGACGTGCTGGGTGCGCCGTGGATAACGCAGAACCTCGAACAATTAGCCTTGGCCCACGCGTCCACGCACTTGGTGCCGGAGCATTTCGACGAAGCGCGCACGCGGCGCGAGAAGAACGTGGACAAGACCCTGGCCGCCGTCCACGAGCGACTGGTCAAGGAGATCAGCTATTGGTCGGATCGCTACATCAAGCTGCAAGACGACATCGCAGCAGGGAAGGACGTGCGACTTACGTTGGAAAACGTCCGCCGCACGATCGATGACCTGACCGCGCGCCGCGAGTCACGCGAGAAAGAACTGCTGGCGATGCGCCACGTCATCTCAGCTACGCCAGTGGTCGTCGGTGGCGGATTGGTGATTCCCGCTGGCCTGTTGGCTCAGCGCAAGGGCAAGCCGGGTTGGACTGCCGACGCTGACGCACGAGCTCGGGTGGAATTGGTGGCGATGAAGGCTGTGATGGACGCCGAGCGTGCCCTCGGTCATGAGGTCATTGATGTCTCGGCACAAAAGTGCGGTTGGGATGTGACCAGTCTGCCAAAGGCGCTAGATGGCAAGCTACCACCATCCCGCCACATCGAGGTCAAGGGCCGCGCCAAGGGCAATAGCACGATCACCGTGACCCGCAACGAAATCCTCTATGGACTGAACCAGCAGGACAAATTTATCCTAGCCATAGTCCTGGTGGACGGCGACCAGCACGAGGGGCCTTTCTACGTGACTAAACCATTCACGCAGGAGCCCGACTGGGCGGTGACCAGCATCAATCTTGATCTCGGCCAGTTGTTGGCAAGGGCAGAGTCTGTCTGATGGCAAAGCGCCCCTCCCTGGACAATATCATCAACAACGGCTTTGATTTCTTTCGGAAATCGCTGGCCGAGTTCGATGCCGAGCCGAAGTTTTCTGTAATTCATTTTTTTGCTGCTGTTGAGCTGTTTCTCAAGGCCAGGCTGATGGCGGAACACTGGTCGCTCATCGTTTCGAAGGACCCGAACTGGGACAGCTTTGAACGCGGTGACTTCAAGTCCGTGACGCTGGATGAATGTCTCGACAGGCTGGCGAAGGTTGCGCGGAGCGCAGTCTCGGCTGACGACGCACGGCGGTTTAAGCAACTGGCGAAGCATCGCAACAAGATTGTCCACTTTCATCACGAACTGGACGGCGAAAAAGCAGCGCAGGCTCGTCAGGCTGTCGCCGCCGAGCTATGCAGCGCATGGCGCTCGCTGTTCGTGCTGTTGACGCAAAGTTGGTCGGCCGTATTCAAGCCCCAACTGGCCGCGCTCAAGCAGCTCGATCAACAGATGCGCAAGTACCGCGAATACTTGCAAGCCATCTATGACGGCCAGCGGGATGCCTTGCAGCAGAAGGCTCAGCAAGGGCAAAGGATTCAGGCGTGTCCTTCCTGTGGATTCAAGGCTGATCACGTTGACGAGGTCGTGCCGGGGCTGAACGAACACAGCTGCTCGGTCTGCAACTACCAAACGACCACGCTGGAAACCACCTGCCCAGCGTGTGGTAAGGATGTCTCTATCGACGATTGCGGCTTTGCTACGTGTCCGCATTGTGCTCACGTCATCGAGCCCCAGGAGCTCGCTTCGCACATCTGGGAGCGGATGGCCAGTGACAAAGACAATTGGGAGAGCAGCTATCCCGCTCACTGCGCACACTGCGATGGCTATCAGACCGTAGTTCCGTTTTCTGGAACTTTGACCTGTGCGTCTTGCTTCAAGACGTTCGATGAAACCGAAATTCAACAGTGTGGCTGGTGTTCAGATATGAACGCTGGCGACATGTGCGACAGCTTCTGGGCTGGCTGCGTTGCCTGCGAAGGCAGTGTTGGCCATCACAGCGATAAGGACGATTAAGACCATGATCACAATAAAAACCCCCAAGAAGCTCATCGAGATTGCGCTGCCTCTCGACGCGATCAACGTGGCAGCGGCGCGAGAAAAGTCGATCCGACACGGTCATCCTTCTACGCTACACCTATGGTGGGCCCGCCGCCCCTTGGCTGCTGCCCGCGCAGTGATCTTCGCGCAGATGGTCAACGATCCGGGCGGTGAACGAGGCTACTTTGCTGGCATGACTAAAGCGCAGGCAAAGATCAAGCGAGATGAACTCTTCAAGATCATTGAAGACCTGGTGAAGTGGGAGAACACTAACAACCCGGACGTGCTGGCCCGCGCCCGCGCCGAGATCCAGCGCAGTTGGCGCGAGACGTGCGAGCTTAACAAATCCCATCCCGATGCGGCCAGCCTTTTCAATCCCGACAAGTTGCCCGGTTTTCATGATCCATTCGCCGGTGGTGGCGCGCTTCCCCTGGAGGCGCAACGGCTAGGGCTGGAGAGCTACGCCTCTGACCTTAACCCGGTCGCCGTGACGATCAACAAGGCCATGATCGAAATTCCGCCCAAATTCACCGGGCGCGCCCCCGTAGGACCGAAACTGGCGGGCGACAAACAGGGAAAGCTATCTGAAGACTGGTTTGGCGCAAGCGGGCTGGCTGAGGATGTGCGCCGTTATGGTGCTTGGATACGTGCGAAAGCCGAAAAGAAAATCGGACACCTCTATCCGCAGATTGAGATCACTTCCTCGATGGTTGCCGAACGCGCTGACCTCAAACCGCTGCTTGGCCAAAGGCTCACCGTAATTGCGTGGTTGTGGGCGCGCACCGTGCATAGCCCCAATCCAGCCTTCAGCCACGCCGAGGTGCCGCTGGCGTCGACCTTTGTGCTGTCAAGCAAGGATGGCAAGGAAGCCTACGTTGAGCCGGTGATCGAAGGCGATCGTTATCAGTTTAGGGTGAAGATGGGCATGTCACCAGAAAGCGCGAAGGGTGGCACCAAGCTATCGCGCGGGGCAAATTTCCAGTGTTTGCTATCGGATACACCCATCGACCCTAAATACATCAAGGCAGAAGGAATCGCTGGAAGAATCGGACAAAGGCTCATGGCTGTTGTCGCAGAGAGTGCGCAGGGTCGTGTCTTTCTCACTCCGACCGAAGAACACGAACTGATTGCGGAACAAGCCAGGCCAGAATGGAAGCCCGAAACACCCCTGCCGGACGATCCGCGTAATTTTTGGACGCTGAGTTATGGTCTAACCAAATTCGGCGACCTCTTCACCCCCCGACAATTGGTAGCACTAGACACGTATTCCGACTTAGTGCAGGAGGCAATCGAACGCTGTCGGCAGGATGCACTTGCTGCGGGTTTTGCAAACGATGACGTAGGGCTAGATGCAGGTGGTAGCGGAGCCACTGCTTATGCGCAGGCGGTGGGCGTCTATTTGGCGCTGGCCCTCAGCCGTTTGACAGACATCTGTAATGCACTGTGCCGCTGGGAGGTGACAAAAACGCAAGTCCGTAACCTGTTTGGGCGTCAGTCAATCCCAATGATGTGGGATTTTGCAGAGAACAACGTATTTGGAGGAGCTGCTGGCGATTACATCATCAGCCTTGGCAACATGGTTCGCGCGCTTCTTGAGTTGCCTGCCTGCAATGACGGCTACGCGGTTCACTCGGATGCGCAAGGACAGACCATCAGCTGCGAAAGAGTTATCTCAACTGACCCCCCGTACTATGACAACATCGGCTACGCTGACTTGTCGGATTTTTTTTATGTCTGGCTGCGCA
Source organism: Cupriavidus sp. C2SS-8b (assembly GCF_057073745.1). Lineage (NCBI taxonomy): Bacteria > Pseudomonadati > Pseudomonadota > Betaproteobacteria > Burkholderiales > Burkholderiaceae > Cupriavidus > Cupriavidus sp. C2SS-8b. Next base: position 12,590 of record NZ_CP172716.1, on the reverse strand, counting down.
AGAGCTTGAAGCCTATCTTCCCCGGCCTTTACGCCACGCTGGCGGTGCCCAAGGCCGAGGAACTGGTGGCCACACCCTACCGCCATGGCGGCAAGGACGAGGCAGAAGCCTTTTTTCTTGATGGCATGACCGCTGCCATGCACAACTTGGCCGAGCAAGCGCACCCGGCCTTTCCGGTGACCATCTACTATGCCTTTAAACAGGCAGAAACCAAAGGTGAGTCGGGTACATCTAGCACTGGCTGGGAGACCTTTCTGGAAGCGGTGCTTAAGGCCGGTTTTGCACTCACCGGCACCTGGCCGATGCGCACAGAGCTGGGCAACCGTATGATCGGCTCTGGCACTAATGCGCTTGCTTCCAGCATCGTCCTCGTCTGCCGCAAACGAGCAGCGGACGCTTCCACCGTTAGCCGCCGAGAATTTCTGCGCGAACTCAACGCCGTGTTGCCCGAAGCGCTCGACGAAATGACTCGTGGTGGAGTCAACTCGCCGGTTGCGCCTGTGGATTTGTCACAAGCAATCATCGGCCCTGGTATGGCGATCTTCAGCCAGTACGCTGCAGTGCTGGAGGCCGATGGTAAGCCGATGAGCGTGCGAACTGCACTGCAGCTCATCAACCGCTTCCTCGCCGAAGATGATTTCGATCATGACACGCAGTTCTGCCTGCATTGGTTTGAGCAACAAGGCTGGGCGACAGGCAAGTACGGTGAGGCCGACGTGCTGGCCCGCGCGAAAGGAACAAGCGTTGGAGGCCTTCAAGAGTCTGGCGTAGTGGAGAGCGGCGGAGGCAGGTTGCGGCTGCTGCGGTGGGCCGAACTGCCGAAGGACTGGTCACCAGAAGGGGATGTACGGACGCCGGTGTGGGAGGCGCTGCATCAGCTAATCCGCGCCTTGAACCAGGACGGCGAGTCGGCGGCTGGTGCGCTGCTCGCACGTATGCCGGCTCGCGCCGAGCCTATGCGTGCGCTGGCGTACCGGCTCTACACGCTATGCGAGCGCAAAGGGTGGGCAGAAGAAGCCCGAGCTTATAACGAACTCGTGACCGCGTGGTCTGGCATTGAACAAGCATCGGCGGACGCGGGCATCGTTGGCTCGCAGGCGCAACTGGACATTTGATTGAGGAGCAATAAGATGAGTCTCAAACCGTGGCGTGAAGTTGCTGTTCCGCATGAGGATGTCCTGAAGGGCACGTTCCAACAAGCCGAGTTCGCAGCCGACCTGTCTCGCGTTCACGAAGGCACAGCAACGGCCGAGTATCAAGACCCCACGCTCTTCTTCCAGCGCACCTTCATTACCGAGGGGATGCGCCTACTGCTCGATTCCGTGGTCAAGCGCTTGTCTGGCAAGGGCGGCGACCCGGTCATCCAGCTGCAGACCGCTTTCGGCGGAGGCAAGACGCACACGATGCTGGCGGTCTACCACCTCGCCAAAGTAGACGCTTCAGCCAGTGACCTGGCCGGTGTCCCCGCCATTCTGGATGCGGCTGGCGTCACGGAACTGCCGCGCGCACGGATTGCCGTTCTGGACGGCATCAAGTCATCGCCGAACCAGCCTGTTGTGCGTGAAGGGCAGACCATCCGCACCCTGTGGGGCGATCTAGCATGGCAGTTGGGTAAGTCCGAGGGCTACGCCCTGGTGGCCGATGCCGACGCATCGGGCACTTCACCGGGCAAGGCTGTGCTGGAGACGCTGCTCAGTCGCTACGCGCCCTGTGTGGTCCTAATTGATGAGTTGGTGGCCTATGTACGCCAGTTCGAAGAAGGCAAGACGCTGACCGGTGGCAGCTTCGATTCGAATCTGAGCTTTTTGCAGGCACTGACCGAAGCATTGAAGGCAGTACCCACGGCTGTGCTGCTGGCCTCATTGCCGGAATCGGACAAGGAAGCAGGCAGCCAGCGTGGCGCGAAGACACTTGCAGCCCTGGCACACTACTTCGGCCGTGTTCAGGCGCTGTGGAAGCCGGTGGGTACGGAGGAGGCGTTCGAGATCGTCCGTCGCCGCCTATTCTCCAGTATCAACGACAAGCTGGCAGCGGAATCGGTGTGCCGTGCGTTCGCCGACTACTACACGGCAAACAGCGAGGACTTCCCACGCGAAACGCAGGAAAGCCGGTATTTCGAGCGCCTGATGCACGCCTACCCGATCCACCCGGAGGTGTTCGACCGTTTGTACGAAGATTGGTCGTCGCTCGATAACTTCCAGCGCACGCGTGGCGTGCTGAAGTTGATGGCCAAAGTGATCCATCGGCTGTGGAAGGACAATGACAAAGACCCGCTGATCATGCCCGGCAGTTTTCCGCTGCAGGACGCCGACACGCGCAACGAGGTGATCTACTATTTGCCGCAGGGCTGGGACCCAGTAGTTGAGCGTGATGTGGACGGCGAGCGCGCCGAGACGACAGAGATCGAGAATCGCGACACTCGCCTTGGCAGCGTTCAAGCCTGCCGCCGTTCGGCTCGGGCCATCTTTCTAGGCAGCGCGCCGAGCACGGCGAACCAGATGGTGCGCGGCATCGAGCTGGAGCGAGTAGCCCTGGGCGTCGCGCAACCGGGCCAGCAGGTCGGCATCTATAAGGACGCGCTGCGCCGCTTGGGCGACCGTCTGCATTACCTGAACAGTGGCAACAATCGCTTCTGGTTCGATACTCGACCAAACCTGCGCCGCGAGATGGAAGAGCGCAAACGCCGCTTCCAGGACAAGGAAGACGTGTTCCCCGCGATCCGTGACCGTGTACAGAAAACCTTTGCCAGTGGCGTGTTTGGTGGCATCCACATCTTCACGACCAGCAGCGATGTCCCCGATGACTGGTACCTGCGCCTTGTAGTACTGCCGCCCGATGCAGCTTTCAGCCGCAGCGGTCAAAGCCTCGCCATCGAGCGAGCCGTCGAGATTCTAAAGACCCGTGGCGACCAGCCGCGCTTTAAGCAGAATCGCCTGCTCTTCCTAACTGCCGACTACGATAGTGTAAGCCGCTTGAAAGATCAGGTGCGCTCCACCCTGGCGTGGCAATCCATCGTGAGCGACATCAAGGAGATGAAGCTCAACCTCGATCAGTTCCAGTCGCGACAGGCCAGCAAGAGCCTGGATGATGCCAATGACGCCCTGCGCCGTATGATTCGCGAAACCTACAAGTGGTTGGTCGCGCCGATGCAGGAGGCTCGCCCCGGCAAGGGGCTGTCCGAAATCCAGTGGGAACACTTCCAGGTCAACCCAGGCGCACAGAATCTGTCGCAGGAAATCGAACGTGTGCTAAAGGAAAACGAACTCCTGATCACAGAGTGGGCCCCGATCCACCTGGCTGCCGTGCTCAAGAATTGGTTCTGGAAGGATGACATCAAGGAAGCTAACGCGCTCAACGTGTGGCAGCAAAGCTGCCAGCAGCTTTACCTGCCGCGCCTGAAGGACGATACAGTCTTTCAGCACACGCTGGTAGTTGGTGCAGAGAGCCGGGACTTCTTCGGTTTCGCACAGGGAAAGGAGGAGGACCGTTATGTCGGCTTCAGCTTTGGCAAACGCACCTCGCCATTCCTCGATTCTTCGCTACTGTTGATCGAGCCGGTCACCGCAGCAGGATACGCCGAGGCGCAACGTGCCGCCGAAGATGCTGCGCGCCCGAACCCAGACTCCGCACCCAGCACCAAGGGTGGTGGCGAAGCCTCGCCACGCGCCGAGGACACTGAGCCGACCTATACGTCTGGTAGCGGCATAGCCCCGCAGTCACTCAAGAAGCAGTTCTACGGCAGCATCGAACTCGACCCTATTCTCGCCAAGAAGCAGTTCGCCGATCTAGTCGATGAGGTCGTCCAGCAGTTCTCCCTGCGCCCCGGTGTGAAAGTGAAGATCGCTGTCGAGATCCAGTCTGAATCCCCGACGGGGTTCGACGACGGGCTGCAGCGCGCAGTGAAGGAGAACTGCAATGTGCTGAGGTTCAAGAACGCTGAATTCGAGTGATGCTAGTGAGCGACTTGAACAAGCCAATAGATTTGGCAAGGGATCCCCTTCGGATCGACCGTCTGGAACTCAGCAACTACCGTTGCTTCTCTGAGTGCACCCTGGACTTCCATCCATCGTTGACGGTGCTTGTTGCCGAGAACGCGCAGGGTAAGAGCGCCATCCTGGACGCGCTCGCAATTGCTCTTGACCCCATCGTGTCGACCATAGTTGGGACCACAGCAAGCGGGTTTCCGCGAGGTGTGGTCCATCTGACGAGGAATGACACAGGGCGAATGGTGCCGGCACTACCGACCAAGATTCAAGCGACGGGAAGCATTGCTGGACAAAGTGACATAACGTGGTGGCGTGAATTGGTCGGTGTGTCCAAGCGCTCCAGACCCTCGACGCGGAATCTCAAGGAAGCAGTTGGTGCCGCTGCGCAACTCGCGGAAGCCTCAGCTGGTGATTCGTCGAGTGTATTGCCTACGGTTGCCTATTACCGCACGGATCGCCTCTGGACATCGCAGAGCGAACGCACACGAACCATGGGTCCCTCCGCCGTCGCGGGAAGGACTTTTGGCTACCAAGATTGGTCCTCCCCGACCTCTTCGTTTGGAGCCTTTGTCGATTGGTATCGCTCGGCATTTAACGAGCTGGGAACATCCACTTCCAAGTTTCGCGACAAGGGCGACCGTCTCGAAAAGCAACTGGCAGCCATCCATGAGGCAATCAGTGCCGCACTCGAACCGACGGGATGGCGCTCCCTCTCTTGGCAAGGCGCCCGATCCGAAGACGAGGATCAGTTCGCTGAAGGCGAATGTATTGCCGTCGATCACGCCACGAGGGGCACGCTCCCGCTTCACTTTCTAAGCGATGGCGTAAAGAACATGATCAGTCTGGTTGCCGATCTGTCGTACCGATGCGTTCGATTGAATCCGGAGCTCGGTGCGGACGCTGCCGCTGGAACACCAGGGATTGTCTTGATTGACGAGATCGACATGCATCTCCACCCGCGCTGGCAGCAGGTGGTAGTTGAATTGCTAACCAGGACATTTCCGCACGTGCAGTTCATCGTGACAACGCACAGCCCGCAAGTCCTATCGACAGTGGACTACGAATCAATCAGGTTGATTCGACTGACGGGGGCAAAGGGGATCGTCAGAAAGCCAAGCTATCAGACTAAGGGTATCGAGAGCGCAGATATTCTAGCGCGACTTATGAACGTCGATCCCGTTCCGCAGGTTCAGGAGTCGCGCTGGCTCAGCGACTATCGAGCTCTACTTCAAACGGATCGACATGACAGTCCGGAAAGTGACGCGCTTTGGGCGAAGATAGTTGCGCACTTCGGTGCAGAAAACCCTGTGCTCGGCGAGTTCGAGACTCTTCGTAGATTCCAGAAGTTTCGACATGCTCAGGGCCTCGATGGGGAGAAAGGGGCGAAAAATGCGGCGAATTGATAGGGAAACAGTACCCGTTCCAGAGTGCTTGAACGCTACTCCTGCCGATTGGACATACGGCGACCTACGAAGGCCAGATAAGGATCAAATTAGAGCCGCCCTTCTGGCAATTCAGGGGCAACGCTGCGCTTACTGCGAGCGTCGCACAGGCGCAGATCCCAAAGATGGCCACGTAGAGCACTTCAGGAAGCAAGCGGTCTTTCAGGACCTGACGCTCACATGGACCAACATGTTCTGGTCGTGCAATGACGAGAACACTTGCGGCAAATACAAGGATGGCTGCAGCCGCGAGTCCGGAGTTCGTGCGAAGTTTGACCCGGCACACCTGATTAACCCATCCTCTGATGATCCCGACGACTTCCTGCTATTCGTCACGGATGGGACCGTGCGCCCAAAAGATGGACTTACCGATGAGCAGCGCACAAGGGCGTGCGAGTCGCTTCGCGTTTTCAATCTGGCGGACTCGGCATTTCTGAGGAAGGCACGCGAAGACGCTGTTCGGCCATTTGTTAGCGCAATTGCCTGGCTTCAAGAGCACGCGCCTGAAAAGGTTGCAGCGTATGTGGCTAGTGAGCAAGTAAAAATTGAGGCGCAACCCTTTTCTGCGGCGATCCGACACTTCTTCCGTGCTTATTCTTAGAGCACTGAGGTTCGGATCGCGCATATCGATTAGGCCCGGCATTATCTGGCCACCCGCGTAGCCTATCGGCGCAGTTCCTTCCCGGCAGCGGCCTAGTCCCCGCTGATTTACACGTCGGCGTAGCGTCGATGTCTGCAGCCGTTCCGCCCGCAGGTCGAATGCGAAGTCCTCGATGGCTTCTAGCCGTTCCCCGGCTCGCCCGCCAAGACCATGCAGCAGCGCTGCGTGGCGCAGCGTGGCGTTGAGTGCTGACTCTAGATCCTGCACCAAATAGACCTCACCGTCGGCCTCTGCTGAGGGGTCTTGCACCTTGTCAGCCGCGCATTGTGCGATAGCCTTCCTGCACCTCGACTTCGGCGTTCAAGAGCCAGGCAGAAAATTCCTCAGCAGACTTCAATGACCTGAAGAGTACGAACATCATCTGATCTTGAACTCTTACCAAGATCGGTGGAGGCGAGGGGGTGTGATTGATGCGTTGAAGCCAATCGTCGCCTATGGGACGCGGCATCGAGAAGTTATGAGCGCCCTTCTCGTAGCTAATTTGGTAGACGGGGGTTCGGAAGTCGAAGGACTCCGCCTCGGCACAGGCAACTATCACTTGCATTCAGGTCTCCTCAGGGGGATCGAGCAAGGGTAAGCAGGGTAAGAGTTTCTCACATCAGGTTCCAAGCTCCGATAAGGTCAGCAATCGCTGGAGCTATCGAGAACAAGCTGCTCAACTAAATGTGATCTTCCGCGACTGCGATGTCGAAAGAGTAGGGCCGATTCGGACCTATTGGCGCCAGACCCACCACCTCCGCCTGGGGGATAAATCCGGAGCCGCCGAAATCTGGGCTGGCCGGCCTGCATGGCGGCATCTGTAGCACCACGACAGCGGGCCTCGGACTTCTAGGGGTGCCATGTGGGCGACGCACGCGAAGACTAATAGTCTTGCTGCGACGCTGCTAGCCGGAAATTTGTTTCAACGGGGCCGCTGGAAGTCACTGGACTGCCACATACACCCAATACAAGAGCGTCAGTCGAGCGAAGCTCACCGAGGTCACGCTGGTACACCGGTCGATATGGAAGGTAATGATTGACTCGGAGTCAAACTGCTGAAATCCAGGGGGCCCCACACTACTGCCGTTCCGGGCAGAAAAAAAACCCAACCGATAGAGGTTGGGCTTTTAGTTCAAATAGTGGCGCGCTCAGCAATTGAACACACATCCGCAAGCACTCGATCTCAACAGCGCAAAATACATCTGGGACGGAGAGGCAGCGGTTTGGGTCTCACCTGATATCGAGAATTCTCAGTTTTGGTGACACCGGTTTTCACTAATCGTGTCCACAGTCTCACGAATTCTGTCACTCGACACATCAACTTTTCTGCGATCCTACACCGATCAAACATCAATATTCCGTGCCACCAACGCATTCGACTCAATGAAGTTCCTACGCGGCTCCACCTCATCCCCCATCAGCGTGGTAAAGATCTGATCCGCCGCAATAGCATCCTCAATCTGCACCTTCAGCAGTCGCCGCTGCGTAACGTCCAGCGTCGTCTCAAACAGCTGCTCAGGATTCATCTCCCCCAGCCCCTTATACCGCTGACGCGACACCCCACGCTCCGCCTCCGACAGCAACCACTGCATCGCCCCATGGAAGTCATTGACAGTCTGATCCCTCATCTTGTCACCTTCCCCGCGCTGCACCTTGGTCCCCTCAGGCGTCAGCCCCTGGAACGTCTTGGCCGCATTGGACAGCGCCGCGTAATCCGCCCCGTGGACAAAGTCCGCATCCATGTGCGACAGCCGCACGTTGCCATGATGACGACGCGCAATCATCAGGCGATGCTTGTCCGTCTTTTCGTCGAACTGGGCATACACATCCGCCGTGCCATCGTCGTTGACGGCTGCGCCGATCAGCGTCTTGGCATGCATCTCCGCCAGCTTGGCCTTCAGCGCCACGGCCGATGCCTCGGCCGCCGGCGCGCTGTCCAGGTCCAGCGTCACGCCATCGGCAATGGCGCGCAGTGCATCCGTATCCACGATGCGTGACAGGCGGCCGATCACGCCTTCCGTCAGCTGGTACTGACGCGCCAGCTCGGTCAGCGCATCGCCATGGATCTCCGTGCCATCCGGGCGCACCAGCACGGCCTTTTCCATGGCCAGCTTGAGCAGGTAGGCGTTGAGCTCGACGTCGTCCTTGATGTAGCGCTCTTCCTTGCCGTGCTTGATCTTGTAGAGCGGCGGCTGGGCGATGTACACGTAGCCGCGCTCGATGATGTCGGGCATCTGGCGGTAGAAGAACGTCAGCAGCAGCGTGCGGATGTGCGAGCCGTCCACGTCCGCGTCGGTCATGATGATGATGCGGTGGTAGCGCAGCTTTTCCAGGTTGTAGTCGTCCTTGCCGATGCCGGTGCCCAGCGCGGTGATGAGCGTGAGCACTTCCTGGCTGGAGAGCATCTTGTCGAAGCGCGCGCGCTCGACGTTCAGGATCTTGCCCTTGAGCGGCAGGATGGCCTGGAACTTACGGTCGCGGCCCTGCTTGGCGGAGCCGCCTGCGGAGTCACCCTCCACCAGGAAGAGTTCGGACTGGGCCGGGTCTTTTTCCTGGCAGTCGGCCAGCTTGCCGGGCAGGCCCATGCCGTCCATGACGCCCTTGCGGCGCGTCATTTCGCGGGCCTTGCGGGCGGCTTCGCGCGCGCGGGCGGCGTCGACGATCTTGCTGCAGATGGTCTTGGCGTCGTTGGGCGTTTCCAGCAGGAAGTCGTTCAGCGCCTTGCTGACCAGCTCTTCCACGGGCAGGCGCACTTCGGACGAGACCAGCTTGTCCTTGGTCTGCGAGCTGAACTTGGGCTCGGGCACCTTGACGGACAGCACGCAGGCCAGGCCTTCACGCATGTCGTCGCCGCTGGTTTCCACCTTGGCCTTCTTGGCGATCTCGTTTTCTTCGATGTACTTGTTGATGACGCGCGTCATCGCGGCGCGCAGGCCGGTCAGGTGGGTGCCGCCATCCCGCTGCGGGATGTTGTTGGTGAAGCAGAGCACCTGCTCGTTGTAGCCGTCGTTCCACTGCATCGACACTTCCACGGCAATGCCGTCTTTCTCGGCATTCGCGTAGAAGATGTTCGGGTGCAGGACGGTCTTGGCGCGGTTGATGTACTCGACAAAACCCTTCACGCCGCCGGAGAAGGCAAAGTCTTCTTCCTTGCCGGTACGCTGGTCGACCAGCTTGATGTGCACGCCATTGTTCAGGAACGAGAGTTCGCGGATCCGCTTGGAGAGGATCTCGTAATGGAACTCGACGTTGGTGAAGATTTCCTCGTCCGCCAGGAAGTGGACTTCGGTGCCGCGCTTGTCGGTGTCGCCAATGATCTTCATCGGGGACACTTCGACCGGCTGGCCGTCCGGGCCGTTGACGGTCTCGACGATGCGGTTCTGCACGTCGCCCTTGGCGAATTCGATCAGGTGGACCTTGCCGTCACGGCGCACGGTCAGGCGCAGCCACTTGGACAGCGCGTTCACGCAAGACACGCCCACGCCGTGCAGGCCGCCGGACACCTTGTAGCTGTTCTGGTTGAACTTGCCGCCGGCGTGCAGCTCGGTCATGGCGATTTCCGCCGCGCTGCGCTTCGGTTCGTGCTTGTCGTCGAACTTGACCAGGGGCGGGATGCCACGGCCGTTGTCGACGATGGAGATCGAGTTGTCGCTGTGGATGGTGACCGTGATCTCGGTGCAGTAGCCGGCCAGCGCTTCGTCGATGGAGTTGTCCAGCACCTCGAAGACGAGGTGGTGCAGGCCGGTGCCGTCCGAGGTGTCACCGATATACATGCCCGGACGCTTGCGTACCGCCTCCAGGCCTTCCAGAATCTGGATCGAAGAGGCTCCGTAGGTGTTTTCCTGTTGCGGGTTCTGCTGTTCGGTCATGTTTTCCTACTCACGGCAAATGCGAAGTCCGGCCACGGCGGCACATTGGCCAGGCCCGGGAGGCTCCGCAAGGCGGTTACTAAAAACGGCAAAAGGGGCGGATCGCTTTGGATCCTGCCCCTGCTGCGAGAAGACTGCCCGTATGGAAGCGGGTGTCGGTGCGTGCCGTTTGCTGCTCCGGTATCTCGTTGTCTGCGTGTCCTGTTACCGGGGCATCAGATACGCATCGGCATGACGACGTACTTGAAGTTGTCGTCTTCCGGCACGGTGATCAGCGCGCTCGAATTCGAGTCGCCGAGGCTGACCTGCACTTGCTCGCTCTTCAGGTTGGCGAGGACGTCGAGCAGGTAGGTCACGTTGAAGCCGATATCGAGCGCGTCGCCCGAGTAATCGAGTTCCAGCTCTTCCTGCGCCTCTTCCTGATCGGCGTTGGTCGAGCTGATCTTCAGCATGTGCGTGTCCATGATGCAGCGCACGCCCTTGAACTTGTCGGTCGTCAGGATGGCGGTGCGTTGCAGCGCCTGCTGCAGCTTCACGCGGTCAATCGCAAAGGCGTTCTTGTAGCCCTTGGGAATGACGCGCTGGAAGTCGGGGAACTTGCCTTCCACCAGCTTGGAGATCAGCTCGATATTGGCGAAGCTGAACTTGACCTGGTTGGCGGCGAGCTGCACCTGCACGGGATCGTCGTTGTCCTCGAGCAGGCGTTGCAGTTCCAGGATGGTCTTGCGCGGGATGATGACTTCCTGACGCGCGCCGACGCCGGCGGCTTCAGTGTCGAGTTCCACGCCGCAGTAGGCTAGGCGGTGGCCGTCGGTGGCGACTGCCATGACTTTCTTGCCATCGACCACGAGCAGCATGCCGTTCAGGTAGTAACGGATGTCTTGCTGCGCCATGGCGAAGTGGACCATCGCCAGCAGGTGCTTGAAGGTCTTCTGCGGCAGCGAGACGCTGGCGTTGAATTCGGTGGCTTCGGCCACGGTCGGGAATTCTTCCGCGGCCAGGGTCTGCAGTGCGAAGCGGCTCTTGCCGGACTGCACCGTCATGCGCTTGTCGTTGAGCGACAGGGCGACGTCGCCGTCGGGCATGGCGCGCAGGATGTCGAGCAGCTTGCGCGCGGCCACGGTGGTGGCCACGCCGTCATTGCCCACGCCGCATTCGGCGTGCGTGGTGATCTGGATCTCGATGTCGGTCGAGAGGAAGGATACGTTCGAGCCGGACTTGCGAATCAGCAGGTTGGCCAGGATCGGGAGGGTGTGGCGGCGCTCCACGATGCCGCTCACGATTTGCAGCGGACGCAGCAGATTGTCTCGCGAGGTTTTGACCAATTGCATTGAATTTATCCTTCGTCGTTTGTCGTCGGCGACCGCAAACTCCAGGCAACTCCAATTCACTTAGAAATCAAGGAGTTAATATGCCATTGTACCAAGGATAAGCCGCTGCGGTGAAGCGGGGCGAAACCGCCGGAAGTGGGGTCTGTGCACAAAAAGCGACGATGCTCGCCGCGCACTTTCCACCGCACTTTCGGCATTCCGTCCCGACTCACCGCAAAGCCTTATTCTGTGGCTGACACTGCACTCGGCTGCGGCTGGACCGATGTTGTTTAACAGGCGCCCCGGAGAGGTCTCCAGTGACGCCGAACCTACAGTATGCCACCCCCTTCGGGCTGGCCCTTCAAAATCCATCCGGCCCGGTTTCCCCGGGTCGGATCCATCCAAACTCAACCCTTGAGCGTCTGCTCCAGCACGTGCAGTTCGTGGTTGAGCTGCGCGTCTTTGCTGCGCTCGTCGGCGATCTTGCGCACCGCGTGCAGCACGGTGGTGTGATCGCGCCCGCCGAACAGCTCGCCGATCTCCGGCAGGCTCTTCTGCGTGAGTTCCTTGGCCAGGTACATCGCAATCTGGCGCGGCCGGGCAATGTTGGCCGGGCGCTTCTTGGAGTACATGTCCGCGACCTTGATGTTGTAGAAGTCCGCGCAGGTCTTCTGGATGTTCTCGACCGAGATCTGGCGGTTCTGCACCGTCAGAAGGTCCTTCAGGGCCTCGCGCGTCACCTCGATGGTGATGTCGCGGCCGTGGAAGTTCGAGAACGCCAGGATCTTGCGCAGCGCGCCTTCCAGCTCGCGCACGTTGGAACGCAGGTGCTTGGCGACGAAGAACGCGACTTCTTCCGGCACGCTCACGTTCTCGGCGGCGGCCTTCTTCATCAGAATCGCCACGCGCATTTCCAGCTCGGGCGGCTCGATGGCCACGGTCAGGCCGGAGTCGAAACGCGAGATCAGGCGGTCGTCGATGCCGGTAATCTCCTTCGGGTACGTATCGCTGGTGATGATCACCTGCGCCCGGTTGGCGATCAGTGCTTCGAACGCGTAGAAGAACTCTTCCTGCGTGCGGTTCTTGCCGGAGAAGAATTGAATATCGTCGATCAGCAGCAGGTCGAGCGAGTGGTAATAGCGCTTGAACTCGTCGAACGCCTTGCGCTGGTACGCCTTCACCACGTCGGACACATATTGTTCGGCGTGGATATAGCGGATGCGCGCGCGCGGGTTCTCCAGCAGCATGAAATTGCCGATGGCGTGGATCAAGTGCGTCTTACCCAGGCCTACACCGCCATAGAGATACAGCGGGTTGTAGGACTTGCCTGGGTTGTTGGCCAC